>NZ_JCACET010000010.1:0-2693033 GCF_059502485.1 Paraflavitalea sp. | reverse complement strand
ATGGCCGATGGTACTGCACAACAATGCGGGAGAGTAGGTAGCTGCCATATTTATTGAGCCTCGTAGTTTCCAACTACGGGGCTTTTTTGTTTTCTCCACCCACCACTCCCTCACCCACTACCCCCTCCCTCAATCCTCCTGTCGTTTTACCGCCCTGATTGACTAATTTTAGACATTACCAAACCTAAACAGCCTTCTTGCAAAGGACCAGCACATGCCGCCGCTTATGCCTGCTATTGATATCCCTGTGCTGCCTGCAGGCTAATGCCCAGCATACCACAAGTTCCGATGCACCTGTAAGCCACCAGATCATCGAATACACCGCCCGAAACGGCCTCCCTTCCTCCGAAATACTGAGCCTCCACCTCGATACCCGCCAGCTCCTCTGGATAGGCCATACAGCTGGCCTTAGCCGCTTTGATGGGTACACCTTCACCAATTACTTGTTTGCCCAAAACAAGCGGATAGGACGCGTTTTCTGTATCCTTGAAGACACAGCACACCATACACTATGGATTGGCTCTACGGCAGGCCTGTTTTATTACAATAACAATGAGGTTAAGCCTGTAAACTTCAGCGAAGGAGTCGTGCCTGTTTTTAGTTTACTCAAAGAGGGCAAAGGCCTATGGGTGGGCACGGGCATTGGGCCGGCCTGGTTCGACAGTGCAGCTGTACTGCAGGTCACACAGCATGATACTATTGCGATTGCCCCACACATATTACCAGCGTGGCGTACACTGAATGATGACAGCCGCGTCAAAAAAATGGCCTTACAGAAGAATGGTAAACTGCTGTTCGGTAACTTTTACAATGTCTATGAGTCAGACAGGCAATCCCTGCATAAAATATGGACAGCCAGCGACAAATCAGATCTCGTAAATAGTATCGTTTGCACCAACGAAGGAGAAGTATTGATCTGTGGCAACTTCAGTGGTGTTAGCTATCAAAAAGAAGGACAATGGAAAAGATTGCCCATTGAATACCTCACCGGCATGGACTTCCACCAGGAAGGCAACAATTGGTATTACTATAATTCTGAAGCCATTTATGAAGTAGATATCGTTACCAAGGCAACCCGTCTTGCAGTAAACATACCTTTCGATCACAGAGAATGGGGCTCTGCATTTACACGGGATAAAGACGGCAACTTTTGGATCGCTACCCACGAAGGGTTACTCTATGCCAAACCTGAAATATTTAAAACTCATCTGCAGGAAAAACCCGAAGGCTTCAATGAATTATACAGCATTTATCAGCTAAAAGATGGCGGCATTATAGCAGGAGGCAATCGCGGCAGAGTATTTAAAAAAGTAAACGACCATTTCGAACCGGCGCTGCCAGGCAATAAAACCATCTTTCCTACTGCGGAAGTCAAAAGCATTTTCGAAATGCCCAACGGTGATCTGTGGTACGGAAGTGGCTACCAGGGGGTGGCTCGGTACAGTAAAAACAAGTTCGAATACTTCTATGGGGAAAGTTCAGGACGTGGAGATAAAACGTTCTTCCATTTTTACCAGGGAAAGAACGGTGACCTGTGGGCCACCGGCGATAAGAATGTAACACGTATCAGAAAACCTGAAAAGAGCCACAGCGACACACTGGAGTTTACACAATATACCTACACGCTAAATGTTACAGACAATCCCATTATCCGCAGCCTGGTAGAAAGCCCTGGTGGTAAAATATATGTAGGAAGTACCTGGGGATTGGCTGTCATCCGCAACGACGCGCTTGAGATGGTTCCCTTGCACAAAGAACATTCCTTTGCCATTACAGATATGGAAATGACAAAGGAAGGGAAAGTATGGGTCGCTACACAGGCAAGCGGAATATTGCTATGCAAGTTTGTACAGGACAGCCTTGTTGTCGAAAAGCAACTTACGGCAGACGATGGCCTGTCATCCGATATATTCATAAAGCTGTTGGTCGATAAAAATAATGTACTATGGGCTGTAGCCTATAACGGGGTCAATCGTATAGAACAACTGGGTAAAGAATACAGTATTGTGTCCAAAGCAATTGACCGGACATTACTGAAAGGTGATTACCAAAGCGTAGACATGATGCAGGATAACAAAGGAACTATCTGGATGGCTACCTCATCAGGGCTATTGTCATTTGATCCGGCGGTGTATGCAAAAACGATCACGGCGCCCCATGTGCTCATAGATAATATCATGTTGTTGCAGAATGAGCAACGTATTCCTTTGCAGCAACAGAAAGGCATCTTTGCACACACCTCACTTTCACATGAACAAAACTCCCTTGAGCTGCTGGTTACAGGAATACATTACACTGACCCAACAGCAGTACAATATGAGTACAGATTACTGGGGCAGGACAGCAGTTGGATAAAAGCAGGCAACACACGGCAGATAATAATAAGAAGTATACCGGCAGGAGATTATACGCTCCAGGTGAGAGCAGCGGCAGGATCAAACCAATGGAGCAATATAGCTGCCTGGGCCTTTACCGTGCGGGCACCTTTCTGGAAAACATGGTGGTTCCAGACATTGGTAGTATTGACAATAGCAGGCATTGTTTATTATGGCGTGCGGCAGCGCATAGCAGCCCTGCGCAAAAAGGCAGCTACCCAGCGGGATTTCGAGCGCCAGATAGCCCGCGTAAAAATGAATATGCTAAGGGCGCAGATGAACCCCCACTTTATATTCAACAGCCTCAACTCTATCAATAACTTTATCCTGAAGAATGATCCACAGAATGCATCAGGATACCTTACCAAGTTCTCCCGCCTCATGCGTATGATATTGGACAACTCACGCAGCGAATGGGTGACGCTGGAGAATGAGTTAAGTGCGCTGGATCTTTATATACAGCTGGAAGGTATTCGTTTTGATAATGTATTTCAATACAAGCTGAACCTCGATGAGGACATCGATCCGGCGCAGGTGATCATTCCACCTCTTATTATTCAGCCCTATGTAGAGAATGCCATCTGGCATGGCCTGCTTTACCGGGAGAAACCAGGAGGATTGCTGTTGTTGGAGATCAAACGGGTAGGAGATCAGCTCACGATAAAAGTAGAGGACAATGGGGTGGGGCGGCAGGCATCAACAGATCTGCGCAGCAGATCGGCATTAAAAAGAAAAAGCCATGGCATGAAAATAACAGGAGAAAGATTGGACATCGTTAATATGACTTACGATGCCAATACCAACGTCAAAGTAGAAGATTTGTACGATGAAAACCAGCAGGGATCAGGCACGCGGGTGCTGATTACCCTTAATTATATACAGAATAAAATGGTTTGAACATGAAAGCCATTATCGTAGATGACGAAAAACATTGTCGGGAGTCATTGCAATCCATGTTGCAGATGCATTGCCCGGATATCACTATAGAAGCCGTTTGTGCCGATGGCCTGGCCGCCATTGCTGCTATAGAAGTCAATAAGCCTGACATTGTATTCCTCGACATAGAAATGCCCAGGATGAATGCTTTTGATTTGTTGCAGCAAATTCCGCGTATTGACTTCGAGATCATCTTTACCACGGCTTATGATCAATATGCCATCCGTGCTATCAAGTTCAGTGCGCTCGATTACCTGCTGAAGCCAGTAGATGCGGTAGAGTTGAAAGAAGCAGTAGAAAAGCTGAAGAACCGGCCCCGTCACTACATTGAAAAAGAGCAGCTGCAACAAGTAGTTTCCAGCCTGAGTGATACGACACAACATGACTTTAAGCTGATCATATCTACCCTTGATGGTAACTATTTCTTAATGCCCGATGAGATCGTTTATTGTGAAGGCAATGATAATTATACCCATTTCAACCTTACCAAAGGACGTAAGCTGGTGAGCGCGAAAACACTGAAGGAATATGAGGAAATGCTTGCCGGGCAAGGGTTTCTGCGCATACACAAATCTTATCTTGTGAACCTGAAGTTTGCGGTGAAGTTCTCGAAATCCAACTCAACACTCATATTACAGGACTACACAACACTCGAAGTATCACGACGTAAAAAAGAAGCAGTGATCAACGCCTTATTCAATAAGTAAGCCGTTTACTCATTTGGTATCCGTTCACTCGCTCAATTAGGATTCACCTAAGCACTTACCTTTACTTTAGGTCGTTAATTAAACCTGCCATCCATCCGTATACCCTCACACTTCCTGTGTCAAATCTACCTCGCTTCTGATTAGCAGTACAACCTTATAGTTTCTACCATAACCTTAAAATAACAACTATGAAATTAAAAGTTGCGTATCTGCTTTTATTATTAACGATGCTTTGCTTCAGTACAACGAATGCCCAGGATTTTTATTCGGGTGTGTGGCGCAAAGGCAATGGAAGTACCTATTTATGGTCGGGGGTAAACTGGGCCGACTTCAATAAGAAATGGGATGAACTGGCAAAACAGAACCTCCGCCTGATCGACATTGAAACCTATGAAACAGGAGGTAAACGTTATTTCTCCGGTGTGTGGGAAGGTGGCAGCGATGGATATGCCCTCACGCCTGCAGGTCTTGACTGGGCTGCTTTCAACAAGTTTTGGAGCGATTACAGCAAAACCTTGCGGCTGATAGATATTGAAACCTACACAGAAGGCGGTAAGAGATATTTCCTGGGTGTGTTCAGGCAGGGTACCGACGGGCATGCCCTTACTCCGGCAGGTCTCGATTGGGCTGCCTTCAATAAGTTCTGGAGTGATTATAGCAAGAACCTCCGGCTCATCGATATTGAAACCTATACAGAAGGAAGTAAAAGATATTTCCTCGGCGTGTTCAGGCAAGGTAATGATGGGTATGTGCTCTCTCCTTATGGAATGGATTGGACACAGTTTTCCAAATACTGGGAAGACAGGGCAAAGGAGAACCTGCGTTTGATAGATATAGAATCTTATGTAGAAGGCGGCAAGCGTATTTTTCTGGGTGTGTGGCGACAGGGGGCAGATGCTTATGCCCTTTGGCATGGAACGGACTGGCAAAGCCTCACTTCCAAGTGGGCAGAATACAATGGTTCCAACATGCAGCTAATAGACCTTGAAACCTATGATGGGGATTGCCCGGGTAACTGTCTGAATCAGGCGTTGATGGCGGATAATCCTTCTACTTCAGGACGGGATTCCTATGATTATGGCATTTATGCAAGCTCACAGCATTGCGAAGGAGAGCCCGGTAGTTGTCCGGCTAATCCATCCTCCAGCAGCAGGGTGTATTATCGCTGGCCCAACCTGAAGCTGGGCAACGATTACTACGTGCGCAACTCGGTGCTGTACGATGCAAAGGATAAGATATTCACGCTGCCTTTCAAAGAGAGCGCTTCCAACATGTCGAAGAATGGATGGCTGTACAGCCCCGGCGCCTGGCACCATGCGCTGGATTATTCAAGGAAGGATGGAAAGACATTCCAGATCACAGCTGCAGCGCCAGGGAAAGTGGTCTATGCGGGGTACGATGAATGGTCGGGTAATACGATCATCATCAGCCATAACGTAGGAAGAGAAACAGACGTTTACAGAACTATTTATATGCACGTGAGGAACGGCGCTGATAACGATTGTGCCGTGGCATGGAGCAAGAGCCAACCTACTTTGAACCAGGCTGCCAATGATCCCACAAGAGTCAAATACGAAAACCATTTGAAGAATACAGGGTGCCCTCTGAAAGCATCGGACAGGAATCCAGACGCGGGGTGGTGGGGAACCAATTCACAGAAGATCAGCAGTGATTTGGTCGGCAAAAATGTGCAGGCTGGCGATGTGATAGGGTGGGCTGGTAGCACCGGCCCCGGAGGCCAGGCTGCCAATCACCTGCACATTTTCTTTGCTCACCGCGATCCGGTCGACAAGCGCTGGTATTTCTTTGAGCCTTATGGTATTTATGGAACGCCCGATTGTTATCCCGATGCAGTAGATGGGGCGATTAATACGCCCTGTGCAAGGTATCCCGTGGCCTGGAAGAATGGCAAACCGGGGTACGCGCAGTAACCGCCTGATAGCGAAATCGTTTGCATAAATTTAAGGCAGATTCCTCATCCGGCAGCCGGGCTTTTTTTATATTTGTCCGGATGAGGAACCTGCTTTTTTTCCTACCCCTTTTTTTGTGCGGAGCTGTTGGCCATCATGCAGAACCCGTAAGAGCATACCGTATTACAGGACAGGCGCAGGGCACCACCTACCAGGTGACTTATTATGCCACCGATAGCATCGTAACGAAAGGCCAGGTCGACAACTTGTTGGCTGGCATCGACAGTTCTCTCTCTATTTACAAGCCATACTCCATCATCAGCCGCTTCAACCAGGCTGCATCTTCCATCGATATGGATGATCACATGACACGTGTGGTCAACAAAGCGATAGAAACTTACCGCCAAACAGAAGGTATTTTCGATATTACCGTCCAACCATTGGTGCAAGCCTGGGGATTTGGGCCTAAGAAGATCGATCAATTACCCGATTCTGCTACTATACGTGAGCTGAAGCAATGTGTAGATACTCGTTTTTTATTGGTGCAAGATCACCGGCTTGTGAAAGCAAAGCCTTGTGTTAAGATCGATGTAAACGGCATTGCGCAGGGATACAGTGTAGATGTAGTGGCGGCGTTTTTAGATAAAAAGCAATTGAAGAATTACATCGTTGAGATAGGTGGTGAGATCAGGGTGAAAGGACGCCGGCAGCCTTCTAATGAGAAAATGAAGATCGGTATCGAGGCGCCCGGTGAAGATGAGTTTCAGTTGTCATTATTGCAGAAGATCATTTCACTGGATAGCGGTGCTATCACTACTTCGGGCAGCTACCGGAAGTTTTATGAAAGCGCCGGCAAAAAGATATCGCACATCATCGACCCCCGCACTGGTTATTCTTCACAGGGAGAGCTGATCAGCGTAACGGTGTATGCTGCTGATGCCATGACGGCAGATGCGTATGACAATGCCTTTATGGTAATGGGGTTGAAACAATCGATCGCCTTTATTGAAGCAAGAAAGGATATGGCAGCTTATTTCATTTACCGCAATAAGCAAGGCAAAATAGTAGATACAGCAACGAGCAAATTCTATCATTTTATTACGCAACATTGAAAATAGAGCGGTCTGTTTATTACTGATCGCTTGCCATTTACAATTATGAGCAGAAGAAAATTTATACAACAGGCTGGTATACTCACAGGAGGTCTCCTGTTGCATAATCAGCTATTACAGGCCTTTGGTACCACGCGTCAGGAGAAGATCAATGTAGGTGTTATTGGCTGTGGCGACCGTGGCACAGGTGTCATGTCCATCATGCGGCAATTGCCCGAGCTTTTCAATATTTCAGCTATTTGTGATGTACTGGATTTTCGGCTTGAACATGCGCGTAAAGTAGCTGGTTCTGCTGCTCCCAAAGAATACAAGGACTATCGCCAGTTATTGGAAGATAAAAACATCCAGGCGGTTGTGATTGCTACGCCGCTCAATATGCACTTCCCCGTTGCCTCTGATGCGCTGAATGCAGGGAAGCATGTATTCCTGGAGAAGACCATGACCTACAATATTCCCCAGGCCACGAAACTGGTGAAGCTTGTAAAGCAGCATCCTACGCAGGTATTGCAGGTAGGTCATCAGTACCGGTATGTGCCCTTATACTTCAAGGTAAAGGAGATGATCGAAAAGGGCTACCTCGGTAAGATCGTTCATATAGATTGCCGTTGGGACCGTAACTGGGATTGGCGCAGACCTGTACCCGCTGGTTATACCGACAGACAGGTGAACTGGCGTATGTATAAGGAATACTCAGGTGGGCTGGTGGCTGAGTTGTTATCACACCAGATCGATTTTATCAACTGGGCATTCAATACGCATCCTGATGAGATAACAGGTACTGGTGGTATCGACTTTTACAAAGACGGTAGAGAAACGTATGATAATGTGGCGGTAGTATTAAGATACAATAAGGATGGCATGATCGGGAATTTTGGCGCTACCTGTGGTAACGCACGGGAGGGCTATATATTCAAGATCAAAGGTACCAAGGGAACTGTTGCCTTGCTGGTTAATGAAGGTATTTTCTATCCTGAAGCTACTACCAGGAAAGAATTGGAAGTGGTGGATGGTGTAAGTAGCGCTACCAAAATAGAATGGAACAAAGACGGCGGCATGCCCATCATCAAGGAACCGATGAAAGATGGTACCTGGTATGCTGTACAGGATTTTCATAAATGTATCATCGAGAAAAAGCAACCAACCTCCAATGTGATCACGGGCGCCACTACTGCAGTGTGTGTGCACCTGGCTAACGAAGCTGCTTATTCCCATGCTACCCGGCAATGGAAATCGGCATATAACTTTTCTTAATTATTACTAAGCGATATGAAAAAACTCCCTTTCCTTTTGGCAATGACAATGTTTGTCCATGGTGCGTTTGCGCAGAAGCAATCTGGTGGATGGACAAACTTATTCGATGGTAAAACGCTCAACGGCTGGAAAAAGCTGTCGGGCAATGCAGAATACACGATTGAGAATGGCGCCATTACAGGTATTACATCTTTGAATACGCCCAATACTTTCCTCGTAACAGAAAAAGAATTCGGCGACTTCATATTGGAGCTGGATGTGATGATGGAAGACACTACATCCAATTCTGGCATACAGTTCAGAAGCCACCTCAACCCGGCTGGCAATAACGGCAAAGGCCGTGTGTATGGCTACCAGTTTGAAATAGATCCATCTGCCCGTCGTTGGTCTGGTGGCATTTATGATGAAGCACGCAGAGACTGGTTATATCCGTTGGGATTGAACCCTGCTGCACAATCAGCTTTTAAGAATGGACAGTTCAATAAAGTACGTGTTGAATGTATCGGGCACAACCTGCGTACCTGGGTCAATGGTATCGAAGCTGCTTATGTAGTAGATTCTCTCGATGCTTCGGGCTTCATTGCCTTGCAGGTGCACAGCATTGGTAAACCCGAGCAGGCTGGTAAAAAGATCTACTGGAAGAATATCCGTATCAAAACAAGTAAGCTGATACCTGCTCCTCATTTGAAAGAGACTTTCGTAATGAATATGATCCCTAACACTTTGTCTGATGCAGAAAAGAAAGCAGGGACAGTATTGTTGTTTGATGGCGTTAGCTCCAACGGATGGAAGGGTGCTTACAAACCCGGTTTTCCTGAAAAAGGTTGGGAAATAAAGGATGGTGTCTTGAGTGTGCTATCCTCTGATGGGCATGAGTCTACTAATGGAGGCGATATCGTTACTACAAAAGAGTACAGTGCTTTCGACCTTACGTTTGAATTCAAGATCACCCCTGGCGCCAACAGTGGCCTCAAGTACTTTGTGACACTCAAAGAAAATAATCCGGGTTCTGCTATCGGATTGGAGTACCAGGTATTGGATGATAAGCTACATCCCGATGCCAAGATGGGACGCGATGGTAATCGTACGCTCTCTTCTTTGTATGATCTGATCCCTGCGAAGAAACAGGATCGTTTTGTACGTGCTCCGGGTCAGTGGAATATCGGCCGTGTGATTGTATATCCCAATAACCACGTAGAGCATTATATCAATGGCTTGAAGGTATTGGAGTACGAACGTGGTTCCCAGGCTTTCCGTGACCTGGTGGCTATCAGCAAGTACCAGAAGTGGACCAACTTCGGTGAAGCTAAACAAGGTCGTATCCTAATACAGGATCATGGTAATTCTGTGAGTTACAGAAGTATCAAGATCAGGGAACTGAAATAACTTTTCTATAGGTAAGCTGGTCTTTGGGTCAGCATAATGAATAAAACCCGGTCTGTTTTGAGCTACCTCAAAGCAGACCGGGTTTCGCTTTTGACCCCGGATAGACCTTTATTAACCAGTCACATGATAATTTTAATAATCATTGCATAATCGTAGAATCTTGTGTAGTTTAACGGCCATTTTAGGTGCTGCGTCAACATTATGAAGGAAGATAAAGCCAGTAGAACGGCTCAATATATGGCCTTATTCAGGGCGCTGGAAACTACCCGCCCTCCAGGGAAACGATT
Organism: Paraflavitalea sp.; assembly: GCF_059502485.1. Lineage (NCBI taxonomy): Bacteria > Pseudomonadati > Bacteroidota > Chitinophagia > Chitinophagales > Chitinophagaceae > Paraflavitalea > Paraflavitalea sp. Next base: position 2,683,069 of record NZ_JCACET010000010.1, on the reverse strand, counting down.
GTTCAACGACCCTTATGCTATTTCTTTTCTCGACAGCAGGCTGAAGCGCGCTGCTCAATTGTCGAAGATCCCTTTTATCAGGACGCTGGTACAAAATATCATCCACCGTAAAATTCCAGGAGCTTACTCGTCCGGTCTTGCGCGTACAAAATATATCGATGATCTGTTGCTGTATGCTATTAATCATGGCGCACAGCAGGTATTGATATTGGGTGCTGGTTTTGATACGAGGGGGCTCCGGTTAAGCTTTTTGAGGAATATACCTGTTATTGAGATCGACCATCCCAATACATCTTCTCTAAAGACGAAGGTATTAAGAGCAAGTCTGCCCAGCCTGCCCGGTAATATCCTGTATTATCAGCTTGACTTCAATAAGGAAAGCCTGGATGATATGATCTCCTGGAATCCTATAGACCTTGATAAGCCTACTGCTATCATATGGGAAGGGGTTACTAATTACTTAACGGCTTCGGCCATTGAAAATGTTTTCCGGTTTATGAACCGCTTTGCCGGTGGTTCGTATGTGATCTTCACCTACGTGCACAAGATGGTGCTGGATAATCCGCAGCAGTTTTATGGTGCGGAGAAATTACTGCAGGACCTGGAGAAGATCGAAGAGCGCTGGACCTTTGGTTTCAGGCCGGAAGAGTTGAAGGATTACCTCAATAAATTCGACATGGCTTTGTTGGAAGACAAGGGCGCTGTTGAATACCGCCATAAATACATGCCCCACAATACTGAAAAGGGGTATGAGTTTTACCGTGTAGCTATTGCGAAGAAGAGAAAGGAATTGTAAGTGGTGAGTAATCAGTGGTGAGTGCTTTTGCTTCGCGTGAGAAGTGAAAGGTGAGACGTGAAAGCTCTTACACTTTTCACGTCTCACGCTTATATCTTACCGGCCACGTTGCATTCCGTGGTTATTATTCCACCTTTTCTTAAACTTATTTTGTCCACTGTTCCTGTTGCCTGCCGCGTTACCATTACCGGCTGATTTCTTTTGAATAGCTGGTTGCTGGTTTACAACAGTTTTGGCAGGAAGATAAGGATGCTCATCCACTACAGGAATGGATTGCTTGATGAGCTGCTGAATGTCTTTCAGGTAAGCTCTTTCCTCAGCGTCACAAAATGAGATAGCGATACCGCTGGCGCCTGCGCGGCCTGTACGGCCAATGCGGTGTACGTATGTTTCAGGCACATTGGGCAACTCATAGTTGATCACGTGCGTGAGGTTGTCTACATCGATACCACGTGCGGCAATATCGGTAGCTACCAGGATACGTATTTTACCGCTCTTGAAATTGTTGAGTGCGTGCTGACGCGCATTCTGCGACTTATCGCCGTGAATAGCATCTGCTTTAATGCCTGAGCGTACGAGTGCCTTAGCAATCTTTTCTGAACCATACTTGGTGCGGGCAAATACCAGCGCACGTTCTATGGCAGGATTCTCCAGCACGTGAATGAGCAGGGAACGCTTGATATCTTTATCGGTAAAGTATACCTGTTGCGCGATCTTTTCTGCGGTAGATGATACGGGGGTAACTTCTACTTTCACCGGGCTCTTCAGGATGGTATTGGCCAGTCCGGCAATTTCCGGCGGCATGGTAGCAGAGAAAAACAGTGTTTGTCTCTTAACCGGAATGCGGGTAATGATGCGCTTTACATCATGAATGAAGCCCATGTCCAGCATGCGGTCTGCTTCGTCCAATACAAACAGTTGCAATTGTTGCAGGTTGATGAATCCCTGGTTCAGGAGGTCGAGCAAACGGCCAGGTGTAGCGATCAGGATGTCAATGCCATTCCTGAGTGCGTTGACCTGGCTGTGCTGAGATACTCCACCGAAGATAACCATCTGGTTCAGGCCAGTATATTTACCATATGCTTTGAAGCTTTCTTCAATCTGGATGGCCAGCTCACGCGTAGGAGTAAGCACCAATGCCCTGATGGGGCGTGGGCCTCTCTGTGCAGGCTGTTGTCCATGCAATAACTGGAGTACGGGAATAGCGAATGCGGCTGTTTTGCCGGTGCCTGTCTGGGCCACGCCCAACAGGTCTTTTTGTTGTAATACGACAGGGATAGACTGCTCCTGGATGGGAGTAGGCGTACTATAGCCTGTTTCCTTCAGTGCCTTTAATAAAGGCTCCTGGAGGCTCAATTGATCAAATGTCAAAATGATAGTTTTTAATAAATAAAGTGTTAACTATCAGCTGCGTAGATAAAAAACGGAGAGAGAGTTAACCTGCTCCTCATCAACTTATGACTTGATGAGCTTTCTGTGAGGGAAAAAGATGATCGAGTCTATTAGAGTGAGAATGACGGGGCAAAGATATGCCTATTTCCTGTAATATCCTATAATGATACGTTAAAGGCCAAAGTGAGGTCATTGTTACCCTCTGCGGCGCTTACTGTATTCTGTGGTGTATTAAATATAATACAGTAACTTAGTTGTAGATACAACTAATATGAAGCCGGAAGGATTAGACCAAAATATTATCTATTTGTGTGCTGAGTTTTCTCACCGATTTAGCCAGGTGCTGGCAGCGGAGTTTAAGCAGCATGATATCGATGTTACGGCCGAGCAGTTTGCCATATTGGTGGTGTTGTGGTACCGGGATGGGATAAGCCAGAAAGAGATCAGTGAACAACTGAACCGGGATAAAACAACTATTACGAGGGTGTTGATGAATATGAAGAAGAACAAACTCATCAGGCAGGTAACTGACGCGGAAGACAACCGTTCCAATCTTATATATCTAACCGCCAAAGGGAAGGCCATACAAAAGGCAGGTGTGCAGGTGTCCGGACAGCTGTACATGAAGGTGCTCAAGGATATTCCACAAGCTCAATTACTGAATGGTATTCAGGTTTTGCACAAGATGCTATTGACTTTATAAACTAAAAATAGATGTATATACAACTTTTTTAAACTACACAATATGAGAACCCGATTCTATGTCTCCCGATCCTTACTGTTGCTCACTGGTATTTTTATCGTTACAGGGCCGCTTGCGCAGGACAAAGCTGTAGCTGGTAAGCTGTTTCCCCGGAAGTATAAAGTGGGCGATACTTACCGCTATCGCCTAACGACCGAACAGTTGTACAATGGCAAATGGAATGCAACGACCGTAGTTGTGATGCAACTAAAAGTGGTGTTGGATAGTGCCGGTGTGCCGTATGATGAAGTGTACAGTATTTCGCAAATGGTATATACTCCTAAAGACACTACCAATGCCGATGGGGAAGCCCGTGCTGTAAAGCCTTATCGCATTTCCCTGCACCCGGACGGTACTGTAGACATCCCTAAGATAGACGTGCCGGGCATGACTGGACCTATCACTGATTTTATTACCTTCTTTGTGGCCGTGAGCCCGCAATCGCGCATAAATACGTTGGAAAAGAAAGGGGATAGCTTGATCAAGAAGGAAACAGTGAAAGGCAATTTTGCTAATGGTAAGTCTATCCTGTATGGTGAGGATTGCCTGGCCATCAAAGGTTATATAACTGATGTGACCAGTGCTTCTGTGAAGCTGCGTACGCTGTTTTTGCCACCGACACAACCCTGTCTTTCGTTTTTATTGGAGGATATGAATGCGGCAGTAACCACTGGCGTACTCAATAACTTTCAGATGGTGCAACCGGCCGGAGGTAAGGTCAATGTACTTTTTGGCAATGAGGAGTTTACTATTAATTCTGTAGTAAGCAGGAAGGATGGGAAGATAACAGCGGCAGAGATGTCCAATACGTTACACCTGAAAATGCGCATGGGCTGTGATAGCGCTTATAAAAATCATCAGATGGAGGCGCCGTTTCATATTCAGCGCAACCTGAAACTGGAATTATTATAAGAGAATGCAGGCTTCAGCTATCAAAGTTGTAAGCTGAAGCCTGCATGTAGTGATCTTATATTTTAGGCTCCCAGCCTTTCTCGTAGTCTCTTCTCCATAGTTTCATGGCTTTCTTATCGCCAAGGATATGTCCGTTGGTGGGATCGGTAATCAGCGTTCTTCCTGTGCGCTGGGCAATATTGGCCAGCAGACAAAGTAGTACGCTTTTATGTCCTTCGCTCACTGGTGAGTTCAGTTTCTCTTCGCCGCGTATGCTGTTGACAAAGTTGTTGAAGTGATAAAAGTCCAGGTTGCCGGTAGAGCTTACAAGGTTGCCGGAGTCGGCCTTGGCTTCTGTTTTCACTTCCTTGACCAGCTTCTTATTGTTGTCGAATATTTTATAGTTGTCTGCGCCGTAGTTGACAAGGGTGCCTTTATCGCCGTAGATGATGAAACCTCTGCCAGCTCCTTCTACCGGGAAATCACTGCAACTTCTGCTTTCCCAGGTGATGGCTTTGTCATTACCAAATTCGTAGGTGGCTATTTGCGTATCAGGTGTTTCCCAATCGTCTTTGAAGGCATAGCGTCCGCCGGCGGAGGTTACTTTGGTGGGGAAGTCTACACCGAGGAACCAGCGGCAGCAGTCTATTTCGTGGGTGCCGTTGTTGCAGGTTTCGGAAGTGCCCCAATGCCAGAACCAATGCCAGTTGTAATGAACAAGGTTGTCCTGGTAATCTCTGCGGGGAGCAGGTCCTTGCCAGAGGTCGAAATCGAGGGTCATGGGGACTGCTACTTTCTTACCATAGCCAATTGATTTGCGGTTGTTGGCGTACCAGGCTTTACCGAGGTATACATTGCCAATGATGCCTTCGCGCACTTCTTTTACTGCATTGATGAGGGTTGGGAAGGAACGTCGCTGGTTACCCATCTGGATGAGCTTACCGTGTTTGTTCATGGCCTGCACCAGCAGTTCGCCTTCATAGGGGTTGTGTGCGCAAGGTTTTTCCACGTACACATGTTTGCCATGCGTAACGCCGAGGATGGAAGCGGGTGCATGCCAGTGATCGGGTGCGGCTACGACCAGTGCATCGAAGTCCGTCTTTTTCACCAGCTCGCGGATGTCTTTTATTACCGTAGGTTTTCTGCTGGCCTGTGCAAATGGTTTTAAGCCATTTTGGATAGCTTTTTCTTCCACATCGCATAGGTAGGCTATTTCTACATTGGGCAATTTGGAAAAGCATTCTGCGAGGTAAGCGCCCCGGCTGTTGACGCCCATCACGGCCAGCGTTACTTTGTTGCTGGGGGCGTTTTTGCCAAATACCGGGAAGTTGAGGATGGTGATACCGGCTGTCGCCATGGAGGCATTCTTAATAAAGTCTCTTCTTTTCATCTGATATTTTTTATTCTTTGGGGCCAGATGGAATTCGCTCAAGGCTCATTTCATATGAAACCCGTTTGTGTATATATTGTCAAGTTGTTAGGTCTGTGCAAGCAAATAGCTTATCTTTTATGCGCATTGATTGCTGCTTATGATCCATTCTTTCAATATTGCCATCGTTTGTAATTCATTGGCCGGTAATGGCTATTCTGAATTGCTTACCCGCCAACTGCAGGAGTTGCTGGATAGTCAGCAAATTCCCTGTACGGTTTTTATGGACGATTGGCCTGCTCAATTTACCGGCTTTTCCGATGTGTTCATACTGGGTGGTGACGGCACGTTAAATCGTTTCATCAACCAGTATCCAAATATATCTATTCCGTTGTCAGTTTTTAAAGGTGGTTCCGGAAACGATTTCGGTTGGAAGCTTTATGGCAATACTTCTTTTGAGGCGCAGGTAAGAAGGGTGTTGTCTTCGTTGCCAAGGCCTGTGGATGCAGGCAGCTGTAATGGGCGCCTGTTCCTGAATGGTGTAGGCGTTGGTTTCGATGGGGAAGTGGTAAGGTCGATGGGCCGTAAAAAGATCATAGCGGGGCATCTGGCTTATTTGGCCACCGTGATTAGGAAGATATTCTTTTACAAGGAAAAGGTGCTGGAACTGGAATATAATGGGCGTAAGGAGCAAGACCGGTATTTTATGATCAGTGTGGCTAATGGCTCGCGGTATGGTGGTGGCTTCATGGTAGCTCCTCAGGCCGTAGTAGATGATGGGTGGCTCGACCTCGTGATCATCAAAAAGATCCATCCTTTAAAGCGCTGCTTTTATCTGCCCAGGGTGGAGAAGGGGAAACATATTGCGCTGCCTTTTGTGAAGGTGGACAAGGTGAAGCAAATAACTATCCGCGCGAGCCAACCTGTTGCCGCGCATGTCGATGGAGAATTGGTAGAGGAGAATGAATTTGCTATTGAGTTGCTGCCGGGCAGGTTTTTGTTCAGGGGGATGAAGTAGTCGGCAGTAGCAGCCGACGGTCTGGCCGCTGGAGCGGCCTGACTAGTGTTCCGGTAATAAAAATGCCCCGCCTATGAGGGCAGGGCAGGTAAACCTCTAAAAAAACTATTTATGATGCTGATACTGTTTCGTTCTGTTGATCGACAGTAATAACGGGAATGTTTGACCCGTAGGATAGTATCTTCTTCGTGATCCTGTTCCACCAACCCGGCATGTGGAATTCTTTGAAGGGGTTGGCCATGATCAGATCTGCATTGATACGTTTTGAGAACTCCAGCGTGCTTTTCGCCAGGTTCTTTCCTTCCAGCAGAAATGACTGCACCGGTATAGTAGACAGGCTTTGCACTACTTCCAGCGCTTTATCCATAATGTTTTCGGCTGTGTTGCTTTCACTATCACTCCGCAGTGATACCAGGTATACAGTAGATTTGAAAGAGCGTGCCAGCATGGTGGCCAGTTTGATGCGGTGCATCGGTAACTCGCCGGTGAGCGGCAACACGATCTTCTTGAAATGGCTCACCAGTCCACTGGAGCGCACCGCCAGTACAGGCACATTTGCTTTACGGGCCAGATTACTGATGGATACAGAAGAAAGGATGCGGTGTATCAGATTGAATTTGGCCAATCCTACTACTACCAGGTCCATGTTGTATTGTTCGATGTATTTAGCCAGTTGCTGACTGGGGTTACCCTGTAGCAGGCTAATCTCTATTTTACCGCCTCCGCAAATGTGCTGGCGGTATGTGTTTTTTAATGCTTCCAGTTTCTTGCTGGCATTGCTCATCTCTGCTGCGCGGCCAGGCATGTTAAGGCTGGTTTCGATGGGCAGCAGGGGTAGCAGGTTATTGGACACCACGTGTACGAGGTGTATGTTGCAATTGAACGTGTTGGCCAGCTCGATAGCTTTCGAAATGGCCCACTTGTTCTTTCCGGTAAAATCTACCGGTACCAGAATATTGTAAAAGGTCTTCGGCATGCGCAGTGTTTTTTAAGGTTTACAATTAAGTGGTCGGATTATTAAGCGAGTGCCAGTAATGGCTGAAAACTGTTTTCACGGATATTCTTTGTTGCGATGGCTTCCAACAGCTCATCTTTTGTACAGAATGCCACTCCTTTTCCTGCGTGTCCAATCATGCAACGGTCGTCGCGGCTATCGCCTACTGCCATACAGTTCTTGAGTTGTACGCTGTATTTTTCACAGGCGTACTGCAAAGCGTTGGTCTTACAATAGGAATGGCCGCAGATGCTTTCCGGTGAACCAAAGAAATAGAATGGCAGGTTTACTTCGCCGGTAGCTTTTCCTTCAAAGAACTCTAACTGGTTGGCGTAGGAGAAATCTGCATCTATTTGCTGGCGCACGTAATTGGTGATCAGCGTATAGCTGTTGCTGATGATGCCAACGATATAGCCTTTTTCTTTCAGTGTTCTTACCACTTGTTTTATGTCGGGCACCATTTCTATTTTGCTGGCTACATTGAGCAGGTCGTCCATGGTGCGGCCTTTGAGCAGCATGCCAATGCGTTTGGTAAGGATGATGGAATCTTTTTCCTGTGCCCGCAGGTCTTCCAGTTTACCCGTAAATCCAAACTCCTTCGCACAGGCATCAATGGTACGTCCCATCAGGATGGTGTCGTCCATATCGAAGACCACCATTTTGTGAAAGCCGCTCAGTTTTTCTTTGAGGGTTTTGTTCATTTCACTATTGATGGCTTCGAGGGAATGTATGTCTTCTTCACTGATCTCTTCGGGATGCTGGCGTTGTGCTTTGCTGATGATGGCGCGGGATACTTCCTTGCTCATTTTGCCCAGCGCCTGCCAGGGTTTGCTCTTGTTTTCTATATAGCCGATGTTGACTTCTTTGATACGGGCTTTCATGAGGTACATGTCTATCAGGATACCAATGTCGACTCCGTAATCGTTGAAGAAATCAATCTTTTTGAAATATGATTTTTTACCGGCGATCATGCCACTGAGTGGTTGTGAGAAGTAGGATAATCCCGGATAGAAGATGTTGAGTAAGGGTTTTGCCACCAGTTCTGTCACTCTGCCGGCGTTTCGTGCAAAGCTGCCTTTTACGAAATCTGCTTCATCATTGATTAGCGGCTCTGACAAGCCTGTAATAGTGCCTTCCGGGTATGGATCAATGTCACCATCGAGGAATATGATGATCTCATTGCTGGCCTGTTGTATACCATCCTTCATGGATATGCCTTTTCCGCGTATCTGGCTGGTAATTACTTTGGCACCTGCTTCTGTGGCTACTTTGGCTGTATTGTCTTCTGATTTATCGTCTACTACAATGACTTCTGTTACGTGTTCATGTTGCCGACAAAATGCAACAACACGGGCAATCGTTTGCTCTTCATTCAGGACTGGAATTATTACAGTTAGCACATGTACCTCCTTTTGTTCTACGTTTTAGATTGGTGTTTACTGCAGCTTTTATTCCCCAACGTTGGGGAATAAACCGAGGTCATGGTATATTGACAAAAGCCGTGCCTCTGCTGCAGATACCTGGATTAATTTTCTGTGTTCAAATGTTCTTTTCAGCACTTACTATTCGAGGGGTTTCCTAAGGAGAAATAAGATCAGTTTCTGATCTTTAGGAGGCATTAAAACGAGGTTAAAAAGGTATTAATATAGCGGCGGGGAAAACAGCCGGCAATGGGTCCCGACAAGAGCCGGGATCAATCGGCAATGGGTTGATGAGTGAGGTAAACGTGAGAAGTGAAAGGGGCGTGGATGAGTGCTGATGGGTGGGTAGGAAGGAGATGTATATGCAATAAAAAATCCTTCTGAAAGATCAGAAGGATTTAGTGTATACAAAGAGATGATGTTTTTAGTAATCCCTGTTGTAACCACCGCCGCCGCCGCCACGGTTGAAGCCACCTTTCTTGTAACCGCCGCCGCCGCCGGAGCCGCCGCCGAAGCTTCTTTTCTTGAAGCCACCGCCGCCGCCGCCTTGTGGTTTAGGCTGAGCTTCGTTAACGATGATCTTTCTGCCGAGTACTTCTGATTCGTACAGGCTGCTCAGTGCATTTTGCGCTTCGCCGTCCTCAGGCATTTCTACGAAACCGAAGCCTTTGCTACGGCCGCTTACTTTGTCCTTAACGATTTTTGCAGAAGTAACAGAACCGTATTGTTCAAATAAGGTTCTCAGATCCTCGTCGGTCATTTGCCAGGAGAGGTTCCCTACGTAAATGTTCATTGTAACTAAAATTTTTAAAGTGCTGAAAAAAACCGATAATGACAATAGTTACTGCAATGAACTGAGGAAACCAGGATATTAGGTAAGACACTTCAGAACACGAGTACTAAGTACATTAATCAACTGTGAAGATAGTGAAATAATTATTTAATAAACAAAAATATTCCGCTGTTCCTTTACTGGGGCGGATTTGGGCGATTTGGTGCTATTAAAACGTTGTAAACCTGTGGAAATTGCTCCCGTTAGTTATATGACGTATAAATCCCATAGGGCTATTCCTTTTTTATCAAAGAATTGTCTTCGCCAATCTGCTATCCCGGTTATAAACGTCCTGCCTGAAGTTGAGTTTTCCATCTGATGAAACGAATGCTGTAAAGTAGGCGATAAATACCGGCACGGGGTCTTTTAAGGTGATGTATTGTTCTTTGCCGGCGTTCATGGCCTGGGTGATCTTTTCGCTCGTCCATTGTGGCTGATCTCTAAGGAGGTATTCTGCCAGTTTTTTGGGTTCTGCCAGCCTGATGCAGCCATGGCTGAAAGCGCGGTTATCGCGGCCAAAAAGGTCCTTGGAAGGGGTATCGTGCAGGTAGATGTTGTAGCTGTTGGGAAAGAGGAACTTTACCAGCCCGAGGGAGTTGTTGGCACCTGGCTTCTGGCGATAGTTGTTGCCCACTTTTTCCATCCTGTGCTTGGCGAGGTAGTTGGGATCACGACGTATGCCGGGCAACACTTCGTTTTTCAGGATGCCGGGTGGTACATTCCAGTAGGGACTGAATACAACGTATTTCAGGTCGCCGTTGAATACAACGGTCTTATGTACGGCTTGTCCTACCACTACGTTCATGCTCCACACTACAGAGTCTTTGTTGAAGACAAACAGTTTGTAATCGGGGATATTGATGGCGATGTATTCTCCGTTGAGTTTTGCCGGTACCCAGCGGCAACGTTCCATGTTTACTACGATCTGTTCGATACGCTGGCTTACCGGCACATTCATTTCTTTGAGCACGGCTGGTCCTATGACGGCATCTTCATTCATGCCCAGGCGGCGTTGGAAGCTTTTGACTCCTGTAACCAATGTTGAATCGAATGAGGTGTTGCTGCTGTCATTGGCTGCAAGATCGCCCGTGATGTAAAGGTACTGACGGATCTGGCTGATGGCTACTCCTGTGTCACCAGCCTGGTATTTTTTCTTATCGGCTTTGATGGCGGGCCATCCTCCTTTTGCGGCGATCTCTCTGTACTTTTTCAATTGGTCTTTGAGGAGATAATACTGGTAGTATAATGGCTCATCGGCAAGGAAGGAGTCTGTGGGCGATCGCAGGAGGGAATCGAGCAGGGCTTCCTGTTCTATCTTTTTGCGGGGCAGGAACCAGTCCATGGCTTTCGACTCCTGTTCCGGTATGCCTTGCCATACGTGACGTGCGTAGTAGAAGTATTGGGCTGTGAGCATTAGCTCCGTGTTGACGTCAACAGAAGGGGCTGTGGTTTTATCGTTGGTCTTGTTTTGTTCTTCTGTTACCAGTGTGTCGAACGCTTCTTTGTATAATACTTTTTGAGAAAGGCCTTCATCTGCGATGTTCTCTACGCGGTTGAGGAGGTTACCCGCCTGCTCGATGATGCCGAGGCTATCGAACCAGGCAAAGGCGTATTGGCGGTTGCTGTAAAATTTAAGGATGTCATCGCTGTACTCTTTCAGGAGGGGATATTGGGTCAGGAACTGGCTTATCTGCGTGCTATCGAAGTGCATGATGCGCTGGGTGCTGAAGTTGCCGGGAATAGAGGGGTCGATATTACTTTTGGCCGGCAGGGTGTCCTGAGTTCCTCTTACGTAGGAGGGCTTTTGGGTGTCGCGGCAGGCGAGGGCAAGGGTGAAGAGGAGTAAACATAAAAGATGGCGTATACGCATGGTGAAGGATTGATATATAAAGATAGGTTGATAGGGTGAAAAGTTGATAGGTTGATAAGGGTTGCCAGGTTAACAAGTTGAGAAGTTAATGGGGGTTGGGTTCAGGCAATAAAAAAACCTTCCCGGATGGGAAGGTTTTCAACGATTTGTATAAGACGAGATTACTCGGCTACTACTTCGAATTCTACTTCAGTGCTGTTGCCATTACCGAAGTCGATGGTAGCTTTGTAAGTACCCAGTTCTTTCACTTCATCAACGATAGAGATCTTTTTGCGATCGATATCGTATCCTTTTTGTTCGCGGATAGCGCGGCTGAGTTGTAAAGAGGTAACGCTACCGAAGATTTTACCGCTGGTACCGGTCTTAGCACCGAGTTTCAGGGCTCCGTCTTTCAGTTTAGCGATTACTGCGTTTACTTCTTTCAGCATTGCCTCTTCCTTCTTACGGATCTGCTTCATCCTTTCTTCCAGTTGTTTCAGGTTGGAAGGATTTGCTTCTACCGCGAATTTTTGCGGGATGAGGTAGTTACGGGCATAACCGTTGCGAACTTTCACGATTTCGTGAGCGCCGCCCAGGTTGTCTACGTCTTTTATCAGGATGATGTCCATGATGTTGTTTTTGTTCACCGTTTCCCAATCGATCCAGGTTATTGCCGGGATGACTGTCTACCCGTTTATCACGGGATTAGGGTGAGGTTTACTTTAATAGATCCGTTACATATGGCAATAATGCCATCTGGCGGGCTTTCTTTACTGCCTGCGCTACTTTACGCTGGTACTTCAGTGAGTTACCGGTAATGCGGCGGGGGAGCATTTTGCCTTGGTCGTTCAGGAATTTCTTCAGAAATTCTCCGTCCTTGTAATCAATATACTTGATGCCATATTTCTTGAAACGGCAGAATTTCTTCCGGGGTTTCTCGGTTTTAATGGCGGTCAGGTACTTAATCTCATTTGCTTTTGCCATGTGTTATCCCTCCACTGCTTTTTCAACTCCTGTAGGTACACCACTTCTCTTTCTACCATTGTACTCGACGGCGTATTTATCGAGTGCAGTGAACATGTGACGGAGCACATTCTCGTCACGAAGCAATTGAATTTTCAATTGCTCATTGAAGCTGGATGGCGCAGTATATTCCAACACCCAGTATAAACCAGTGGTTTTTTTCTGGATGGGATACGCCAGTGATTTCAGACCCCAGGGATTGGTGTGCACCATTTGACCGCCGTTATCAGTGATGAAGGCAGTAAATTTTTTCTGAGCGGTTTTGAAGTCCTCTTCAGAAAGCACAGGGGTAAAAATCACCATCAATTCGTAATTGTTCATGATCCCTGTTTAATTGTTTTGAAAAAATTGATTTAATCCCCGTCGCTACTGGATTACAGCGGAATGGCTGTATTTTTTGGCTAAGGGGCTGCAAAGATAAGTAGTTACAGGGAACTGGCAAAGTCTGAACCAAGATTAGGGGGATTATATGGATTGGGAGGAAAAGTGATGACTTTCAATCGTTTAGAGAAGTTCCCGTATGTGCAAGATAGCTTAAGCTATAAATATAGAGATGCGAGGCAGTGATTTTAATTGGGCTAAAGCCCCAATGGGTGTGGGGTGTTTGTGTCCCGGCCCTGAAGGGCCGGGCAATTGGAGGAGCGTTTTCTTCGACGGGTCAGGCCTTACAGAGCATCGGCTTGTTGCAGGGCCTGTCTGGCCGCTTTGAGCGGCCTGACTAATTAGCACTACAAACCTCGCATAGCATCAGCACAGGTCAGTACAGTATGGTTAAAGGCTTAAAATGGCTGATCATCGTGTTTTGCTATAACCTTTTAGTTGTTTAATAAGCTTTATTTTCACGGAGTTAACTATTGAAAATTGACGATCTATGCGAGTCTTGCTATCATTTTGCTGTATGTCTTTGTTTTTCCTGTTTTGTGTAACCGCCGGTTATGCTTATTCTCCTGCTCAGCCTGTTGCACTTAAATGTGAGCACCTGGTAAATCCCATCGGCATCGATGCTGCCCGGCCGCGTCTTTCGTGGCGGATGGTAGATGAGCGGACCGGCGCCCGGCAAACGGCTTACCAGCTGTATGTTTCTACCGATTCTTTGGATATGAAAAAGGGTATGGTGTGGCAACCGGTTAAAGTGACCGGCGGTACGAGCCTCGTTACTTATGCGGGTAAGGCGCTGCAGCCTTTTACACGTTATTACTGGCGGGTAGATACCTGGGACAAGGATGGTATCAAATCGTCTTCTACTATTGCCAGTTTTGAAACGGGTATGATGAGCCAGCGCAACTGGAAAGGTACCTGGATCAGTGATTTGAATGATGTGACGGCAAAGCCTGCCGGCCAGTTCAGGAAAGTTTTTGAGGCTAAGAAGAAGATCAAATCTGCACGGGCTTATATCGCGGTGGCAGGTTTGTATGAGTTATATGTGAATGGACAAAAGATCGGTAATCACCGGCTTGATCCTATGTATACGCGCTTTGACCGTCGTACACTTTATGTGACGCATGATGTGACTGCACAGCTGCAGGCCGGTAAGAATGCTATCGGTGTATTGCTGGGCAACGGCTGGTACAATCATCAATCTACTGCTGTATGGTATTTTCATAAGGCGCCCTGGCGCGGACGGCCTGCTTTTTGTCTCGACCTGCGCGTTACTTACGAGGATGGTTCTACGGAAACAATTACTTCGGGCAGGGATTGGAAGACTGCGTTGGGGCCTGTGGTCTTTAATAGTATCTATACTGCTGAACATTATGATGCGCGTCTTGCGCAACCGGGTTGGAATACAGTGAATTTCGATGACAGTAAGTGGAAGGGTATCTTTTTGCGGGCAGCTCCTTCCAATAATATTGTGGCGCAGGCTTTACACCCGATCCAGGCAGTAGAAGAGATTGCTTCTAAAACGATCAGGAAGTTTAGTGATACTGTGTATGTGTTTGACCTGGGCAGGAATATTTCTGGTGTGAGCCAGTTGAAGGTGAAGGGTGAAGCGGGCACGACCATCCGATTGAAACATGCCGAGCAGATCTACTCGAATGGGCGTGCGGATATTTCGAACATCGTTGTTCACTACCGGCCTACGGATGATAAAGATCCTTTCCAAACGGATATTTTTATTCTGTCAGGAAATGGAGAAGAGACGTTCATGCCGCGCTTTAATTATAAGGGCTTTCAGTTTGTAGAAGTTACCAGCGACAAACCCATAACGCTTACACAGGAAAGTCTCACCGGTTATTTTATGCATAGTAATGTACCTCCGGTGGGCAAGATCAAATCTTCTAATCCTACTATCGATAAGATATGGCTGGCTACGAATAATGCTTATCTGTCTAACTTGTTTGGTTATCCTACTGACTGTCCGCAGCGGGAGAAGAATGGCTGGACGGGTGATGCACAGATCGCTATTGAAACGGGCTTGTATGGTTTTGATGGTATTACTGTTTATGAAAAGTGGCTGGCCGATCACCGTGATGAGCAGCAGCCTAATGGTGTGTTGCCTTCTATTATTCCTACCGGCGGTTGGGGTTATGAATGGGGCAATGGTCCTGACTGGACCAGCACTATTGCTATTATCCCGTGGAATGTATACTTGTTTTATGGTGACAAGCAATTGCTGGCTGATTGTTATGATAACATCAAGTTGTATGTTGATCATATCGATGAGTTGTATCCTTCCGGTCTTACTACGTGGGGATTGGGTGACTGGGTGCCGGTGAAATCGAAGAGTCCGGTAGAGTTCACTTCTACAGCGTATTACTTTGCTGATGCTACTATCCTTGCCAAAGCTGCTAAGTTGTTGGGCAAGGAAGCTGATCATAAAAAGTATACTGTACTTGCGGAAAAGATCAAAGGTGCTTTCAATGGTAAGTATCTGAATAAACAAACCAATATTTATGGTTCTGGTTTGCAAACGGAAATGAGTGTGGCTTTGTATTGGGGGCTGGTGCCTGCTGAACTGAAAAAGCCAGTGGCGGCTAATCTGGCAAAGCGTGTGGAGCGGGATACTTTTCATCTTGATGTTGGACTGCTGGGTACAAAGGCTATTTTGAATGCGCTGAGTGAAAATGGTTATGGCGATGTGGCTTATAAGCTGGCAGCGCAGGAAACTTTCCCTTCGTGGGGTTGGTGGATCGTGAATGGCGCTACTACGTTGTATGAAAACTGGGATATCTATGCCGGGGCTGATCTCTCGCGTAACCATATTATGTTTGGAGAAATAGGCGCCTGGTTGTATAAAGGTATCGGGGGGATCAGACCTGATGAGGCGGCTCCTGGTTTTAGGAATGTAATTCTCGAACCTCAGTTTGTAGAAGGGCTCGATCATTTTGAAGCGGCGCATGAAGGGCCTTATGGTAATGTTATTACTTCATGGAGGAAAGAGGCCGGTATGGTTCACTGTTCTGTTACTGTGCCGGCTAACTCTACTGCTACTTTGTTGCTGCCTGTGGCTGATGGGCTTCAGTTGTATGAGAGTGGAAAAGTTGTAACTGGTGTTGCGGGGCCTGTGCGCGTAGCTGGTAAAGATGTTTCGGGGAAACAACGTTATCAATTGCAGGCGGGGACTTATCGGTTTGTATTGAGGTAATTCCGGACAATTGGGCTAAAGCCCAAAGGGAGTGTGATTTTTTACCCCGGCCCTAAAGGGCCGGGCAATGTAGGAAAGGCAGGCGTTTGCTTCGACTTTTTTCTTCGTAAGCAGATTTCTCACTACGCCGCAACTTCTTGTTTTTCACACTCGCGAATGGCTTCGTTCGAAATGACAAAGAAGGAGGTGTTTCATTCTAAATGACAGCGTTGATAATAAAACAGGCCCGTAACGGTATCGTTACGGGCCTGTTTGTTTGATGTATCAGCAACTTATTTTACGATGATCTTCTCGGTTTTTGTCATGTCGCTGCCTGCAATCTTTAGGAGGTAGACTCCTTTCGCCAGGTTATTAACTGGTAACCGAACGGTTTGGTTGTTGGCTGCCGGCAGGTTGCGCTGCTGCAGTAAACGGCCATTGAGATCGGTGAGTTGAATAAGGAGTGGCGCGTGGTTGTTTTGGATGTTGATGGTCAATGACTCTGTAGCCGGGTTAGGTCCATAGGTGAGGTAGAAGTTTTGTCCTATCGTCACTTTCACAATACCGGTGGTTGCTCTTCTTCCATCGAAATCTATCTGTTGCAAGCGGTAGTAGTTGTTGCCTGCGAATGGTTGTGCATCGGCAAAGGTATAGTTGATCGGTCTGTTGGAATTGCCAGCTGCTTTCACATTGCCAATGGCTGTGAAGTTGACTCCATCATTGCTTCTTTCTACGATGAACTCTTTGCTGTTGCTTTCCTGTGCAGTAGTCCAGGTAAGGTTTACTTTATTGCTTGATTCATCATACTTCGCGCGGAAGGTTGTAAGGGTTACCGGCAGTGTCATATCGTTGCGGGTGTACCAAATCGCAGATGTTACTGCTCTGTTACCATCTTCCTGGGTGACGATGGCGTAGTAATACCAGGTTGTGTTGTTGGGCTGGATATTTTCTATATCACTTGCGCTGAAAGTGAATGAGCTTGTGGTGTAGGTCTTTACCGGCGTAGCAGGCACTGAGCCTCCTACTTCACCACCCCATAATTGTATAGTGGTTACTGCTTCTCCGTCGAGGTCGGTCACTACCATCGATAATTGTGGTACGCCTGCGCTGCTTACCTGGCTTCCCATGGGGTGTGTGCCCCCATTCTTGAAGTCTATGCGCATGTTACAATCCTGTGATGCATAGTAGCGCATAGAGCGTATGGATTCCATGAGTGCTTCTCTGCTTTTGGCAGGACTTAGTACTACCATCCGGTTGCTGTTGGAAGTACCGAATGTCATCTTGTGGTTGTCCTGGTCCATTTGTGGGGCCAGGCGGTATCCTCTTGACAGCATGGTGCGGTAGTAGCTGAGGAAGCTAAGGCTTGACGGGAAGTCGTTGTAGGTAGTGGATGTAGAGGAAGCCGGACCACTTTCAACAGCCTGACCTACTATGGCTGCATCCGCGATTGCATTATAGCCAGAAGCCAGGTTGCTGTAATCGCCTGAGTTAGGGTGTGCTAATGTAGCGAAAGCACCGCTGCGGGCATTGACTGCATTCCACAGTGCCGCATAGTCGTTTTTGGCAACAAAGA
Organism: Paraflavitalea sp.; assembly: GCF_059502485.1. Classification (NCBI taxonomy): domain Bacteria; kingdom Pseudomonadati; phylum Bacteroidota; class Chitinophagia; order Chitinophagales; family Chitinophagaceae; genus Paraflavitalea; species Paraflavitalea sp. Next base: position 2,665,607 of record NZ_JCACET010000010.1, on the reverse strand, counting down.
TGTCGAAGTTGCCGGGCTCCCAACCAACCAGTTTATCATCGAATCCATATACCAGTACGTGACCGCCGCCGCTGATAACGCCCCATTCCATACCGTAGAGGGTTACGAGGCTATTACCGTTGGGACCTGTAACGCCATTGATTGTGTTGGCTTCATTGTAACCTTGGGCAAAGGTTGGATAGCTCATACCTGCGCCGGCGTGGTTGTGTTCGGAAATGCCGAGGAAGTCCATGCAAAGGGCATCGCGCGCGAATGTGAAGTCGTCGATCGGTGTTTTGGTTTCATCGTCCTGGTTGCCGTCTGAGTAAGATGAGTGTGCATGGAGATTACCATAGAGGTACAGGTATCCGGAAGATGGATCGAAGGGAATGACCGTTACCTGTACGCCGTTGGAATAGCTGGTGCCTTTACGAGTAAAGACTTTGAAATAGTAAAGGGTGCCGTTTGTCAATCCGGTAACGTTGACAGTGGTTCCTGTTCCGCGGTATACTACCTGCTCTCCGCCCGTGTAGGCAGGATTGGCAGGTGAGGGATATGTATCGCCTGTGCCTGCAATGGAAGCGGTAGAAGCTACAACGATGATCTCGTCGAAGCAACCGGCGGAGGGCAGGGTCCAATTGATGGCTGCCTGTGCATTACCTGCTGTTGCAGCCAGGGCAGAAACGTTAACCGGGTTGGTGCAAAGGGTAGTAAAGTTTCCTGTTAGCGCCGGTGTGCGATAGCAGGTGCTGGTATTGCTGTATTCGTATAGCGCAAGGTGATAGGTGGTGTTTTGTGCGAGGCCGGTGTAAGCAAATGATGCGGCAGGTCCGTTGTAGATCACAAAGTTGCCTGAACCGATCTCTGTTCCTGCCGGATAGGCGATGCTGTTGTATACTGTTGCGTTTACCGGTTCGCCGCTACGGGCAATCACTAATATGTTGTCTCCGTTGCCTCTTGTCCATGACAGATCTGCCGATGTGCCCGTGATGTTGTTGGCGCTGAATGCCGATGCCTGGGTAGTTGGCGCAATACAGGCTGGTGGTTGTGCAGTGGCAGCGTTGCCTGTGAGTGGTGTCAATACATTGTAGCACTTGGTGGCCGAGCTTACTGAGAATACAAAAATGAAATAAGTAGTAGAAGGCGTAAGCCCGGAAGCAGTAAAGGTTGTGCTATTGCCAATGGATACTACTGTTGCATTGCCGATAACATCGTCTATGGCATAGGTTGTTCCGCTTACGGGTAGTTCTGTAAGTGTGGGCGATGTGGATATCAGCACCAGGTAGTCATCGGCAGGTGTGGTGCCTGCTGCTGCGGGTGTAAAGCTACCTGCGATAGATTGCAGGGCTGGTGTGAGGTTGAGTGCTGTAGCTTGATTGGTTGGCGGGGTACAGCCGAGGGAAATGGTGAAGCTATCTACGGCCAATCCGTCTTCGGCGCCTGTGACATCAAAATCCTGCCAGCGTACGCCAAATATTGATCCGTTGGGGATGGATAGTCCATTGATGATATAATTAATAGTGCGGCGGTTGGCTGGTGCGTTGCCATCGTAGGCTCCTACTCCTGTTGAGTTGGGTGCGATGAAATCGAGCCCGTCAATATCTGTCCATGTTCCGCCCGTGATGCTACCAGTGCCGGAACTAAATTGAAAATCAAGACGGTCGTTCCTGTTCTCTGTTCCAAGCCGCCATTGTTCTCCTACGTAGGTAATGCTTAATGAAGTAAGGGTAGTGCCTGTATTATTGGTAAACAGGGCGCCCATTACGGGTATCAGGCTGCCGGAGCGTTGGAGGCCGAAGGCTCTGTCGGGATCGGTGCCTGTGCCAAAGCTATAGGTGTTACCGGTGCCGGAACTACCGTTGCCTGCTGCGTAGAGACCATCGGCATTGGAACCTGTTTCTACAAAAGCCCAACCAGTGGGGACAGCAGCGGAAGTGCCCGATGCTGCCAATGTATTGAAGTTTACAAAGTAGTTGCCGGTAAAATTGACAGTGGAAATGTCTTCTGATGTCAGGTTGATGGAAGCTGAAGCATTAGAGATCGTGTAGGGTGCTGTGGCTCCTGTGAGGTTGATCGTGATCGTCTCTGTTGCTTCGGCCAGGGCATCGTCTATTACTTCGATCGGTACTACGACAGAAAGTTGCCCTGCTGGTATCACCACATCGCCGGCTCCTGGATCGTTGTAGTCGGCATTCTGGGTTGCAGTGCCAGTGAAATTATAGGTGACTGTTATATCGGTGGCCGATGCTGATGAAAGGCTGATGGTAAAGCTGCCATCGGTAGAGGGTTCTGCCGCATTGGCGCCTGCCGCTACAGAGACCGTGGTGCCGGGAGTGGTTCCGGTGGCCCAGGTAAGGGAAAAGTCATCTACGGCCAGTCCATCATCTGCGCCGGTGGCGTTGAAGTCGTTCCAGCGAAGGAAAAAAGTGGAACCGGCTGGTATGGTAAGGCCGCTGATGGTAAAGGTGATGGCTGTTTGGTTAGTGCCGAGGTTGCCATTCAGTGCTCCTGTTGCTGCTGTATTGGGGGAGGCAAAATCCAGCTGATCGACATCTGTCCAGGCGCCGGTGGCGAGGTCGGTGGCGTTCAGGCTATACTGGAAGTCGAGCCTATCCACGCGGGCGGTTGCTCCGCAGCGCCATTGTTCGCCAGTGTAAGTTATTGTAAGTGATGTGATGGTGGCTCCTGTGTTATTAGTGAAGGATACTCCAAAGGTTGGCGTAACAGAGCCTGACAACAATCCTCCGAGGGCTCTTTCGGTTTGTCCTGTTGCTCCATAGCTATAGCTGTTGCCGGAATTTAGGCCGCCATTGTCGGCTGTATAGGTGGTGTTGGCGCCGGTGCCGGTTTCGCGTAGCAACCAGCCCAATGGGAGTGTTGTGAAATCGACTGTGCCTGTGGAGGCCAGGCCGTCGAAATGCTGTTCATAGGTACCGCTGGGTGTAGTGAGGGATACCTGGGCTTGCAACGGGTTGACGGCCAGGCATAAGATGGCCAGAATGAGCAAGTAGATGTGTCTCATGAAGTTGTTTTTGATTAATGAAAGCGTAGCATGCAACGTTGCTGAACGGTGGTATTGCGCAGGATTGGATAAGGGGAGAGTTGAGGGGAGTTGAGGTTCCAAAGATAAAAGGGGTAAGGTTACCTCAATGTTATGGTTAGCCGGTATTTCTCAACAATGTCATTTTTACGGGTAAGTGGGTAGGGGGAGCAGGAGTATCTATTAGCCGGGTATAGGCGGGGTTGAGGGCAGGTGTAGGGTAGATGAGAAGCAAAGTCTCTATAAGGTCTCTATAAACTCTCTGTAATGTCTCTGAAAGGTCTCTGTAAGTATGGGAAATTGACCTTTTTTTCACGCCCGCCAAAACTGACATTTTTGCCGGTTTGGATGGCTGGCACTTTGTTTGGTGGCAGTGAACAAAACCTGCTTATTATATGCAAAAAGGGACTATACGGGTACAGACGGAAAACATTTTTCCTATCATCAAGAAATTCCTGTACAGCGATCACGATATTTTTCTTCGTGAGCTGATCAGTAATGCCGTGGACGCTACTCAGAAGCTAAAGACGCTTTCTTCCATTGGCGAGGCCAAAGGGGAACTGGGTGAACTCAAGATCGAGGTGAAGCTGGATGCCGAGAAGAAGACGATCACGATCTCCGACCGGGGTGTGGGTATGACGGCTGAGGAAGTTGAAAAGTATATCAACCAGGTAGCGTTCAGTGGCGCTGAGGAGTTTGTAAAGAAGTATAAAGGACAAAACGAGAATAATATCATTGGTAAGTTTGGCCTCGGTTTTTACTCAGCTTTCATGGTGAGTGACCGGGTAGAGGTTATTACCAAGAGCTTCCGCGAAGGTACTACTGCCGTGCGTTGGGAGTGTGATGGCAGCCCGGAGTATACGCTGGAAGATACCGAGAAGGCCGAGCGTGGTACTGATATCGTGTTGCACATCAACGACGAAAGTAAAGAGTTTTTGGAAGAGGAGCGTGTAAGTGCTGTTTTGCGCCGTTTCTGTCGTTTCCTGCCTGTGCCTATTTTCTACGATCCCAAAGCCGGCGAAGAGAAAAAAGAGGATGCTCCTCAACCTGAGCAGATCAATAACACGCAACCTGCCTGGACGCGTAAGCCCTCTGAGCTTACCGCAGAGGATTATCAGAATTTTTATAAGGAATTATATCCCTATCATGAGGCTCCGCTGTTCTGGATCCATGTGAATGTGGATTATCCGTTCAACCTGACGGGTATTTTGTATTTCCCGAAGATCAAGCAGAGTTATGAGATCCAGAAGGACAAGATCCAGCTGTACAGTAACCAGGTGTTTGTAACTGATGAGGTAAAGGATATCGTGCCTGAGTTCCTGATGTTGTTGCATGGTGTGATCGACTCTCCGGATATTCCATTGAACGTTAGTCGTAGTTACCTGCAAGGCGATCCGAATGTAAAGAAGATCAATAATCATATTACGAAGAAGGTTGCTGATAAGCTGGAAGAGATCTTCAATAAGGAGCGTGCTTCTTTTGAGGAGAAGTGGGATAGCCTGGGGCTGTTTGTGAAGTATGGTATGATGACTGATGACAAGTTCCTGGAGAAGGCTAATAAGTTCCACATTTTTGAAGCTGTTGGTGCTGGTGGCAGTGAGAAGAAGTTCTATACTTTGGAAGAGCTTCGCCTGGCAACGGAAACGCTTCAAAAGAACAAGGATGGCAAGCTTGTAATTTTGTATACTACTGATCCTGTTCAACAAGATGCTTATATCAAGGGAGCAGAAGCTAAGGGGTATGTAGTGGTGAAGATGGACACGATGGTTGATGCTGCTTTCCTGAACCAGATGGAATCGAAGTGGTCTGATGTGCACTTCAACCGTGTGGATGCAGATATCGCCGATAACCTGATCGATAAGCAAGAGAACATCGATTCTGTGTTGAGTAAGGATGACGAAGAAAAGCTGAAAGGGTTATTCACTATTCAACATACTAACCTGCATGCAACGGTAGAGGTGAAAGGTTTGAGTGTTGATGCGCCTCCTGTAGTGGCTACGCGTCCTGAGTTTATGCGCAGGATGAAAGATATGGCTGCTATGCAAGGTCCAATGGGGGCTTTTTATGCTAATATGCCTGATGAGGTAACGCTCACCGTGAATGGTAATCACCCCATTTTTCAGGGTGTGCTGGCTGAAAGTAATAAGGAGAAGCAAGAGAAGACTGTGCTTAACTTAGCCGACCTTGCGCTGTTGTCTCAGGGTTTGTTGAAGGGGGCTAGTCTTACGAACTTTATTAATCGTAGTGTGGAGCTGATGGGAGACGTGAAGAATGAGTCGTCAACGGTGAATGGATAGTTGAAGCAAGCTGCGAGCAAAATATAAAAAAGCCGGGTGTCATTTTGATTACCCGGCTTTTTCTATTTGAGGCGTTCAAGTTGTTCTTTGATGGTGTCTTTTTTTTGGCGTGATACGGGTATTTGTGTTCCGTCTTCGAGCAGCAGGTAGTTGCCGTCTTCTTTTATCCAGCTTTTGATGTATCGCTTGTTGACGAGGTGTGACTGGTGGCAGCGAATAAAGCCATAGCTATTTAATAGTTCTTCGTATTCATAGATGGGTTTGGATACCATCAGTTTTTCTCCGCTGCTGAAATAGAAGGTTGTATAGTTATTGGTGGATTCGCACCGGGTAATGTCTTGCGGGCGGGCAAACCTCGTTTCTTTGGCCGTGGGTAATGCTATGCGGTGTTCTTCTTTTTGCTGCTGGTGTTGCAGTAGCTGCAGCAGGTTTTCGATCTGGAGGTTTTGTTTTTTCTGCCTGTTCTTTTCTGCTACTTTGTTCACGGCTGTTTTCAACTCTTCTGCATTGATCGGTTTAAGCAGGTAATCGATGGCTGCGAACTTCACTGCCTGTATTCCGTATTGATCGAATGCTGTTACAAAGATCACCTCAAACTGGTAACCGGGTAGTGACTGTAGCAACTCGAACCCGTTTTTTTCGGGCATCTGTATATCGAGGAATAGCAGTGTTGGCTGTTGCTGTTGGATGAGTGTTTGACCAGCCACTGCATTGCGGGCTGTTCCCACTACCTGTATTTGGGGGCAATGCCGCGTGAGCAGGTATTGGAGGTTGTCGATGTTGTTTTGTTCATCGTCTATGATCACTGCATCGATCATCATGCCAGCCAGTTTTTGAAGGTTAAATGTACGGCAGTTCCTGCATTGGTTGATTGTATATCGAGTTGTATGGTTTGTTGTTCCTGCAGGGTATTGATGAGTTGTATTTTTTCTTTTACCAGTTTAAGTCCGTAGCCTGTAGTGGGACTGGTCGTATCGAATCCTTTTCCATTGTCTTCAATGACAGCCTGCAGGTTGTTGTTGTCCCGGTTGAACAGGATGCTGATCTGTCCTTTTTCTTCCATGCCATCGATCCCATGCCTGATGGCATTTTCGACGAGGGGTTGCAGCAGCATAACTGGCAATGATACAATGGTTGTTTGGATGCCTTCTGCCACAGTGATGTTGTACTGAAACTTAAAACGGAGTTGTTCGAGTTGCAGGTAGCTTTCCAGTGACCTGATCTCCTGATCGAGGGTAGTGTTGTCGTGGTTGCTATTGGTGAGTACGTTCCGTAACAGGCTGCCAAAGGTGGATAGGTATTGATGGGCTTTGTCATTTTCCTGCCTGCTCATCAGGGCTTGTATAGACCCCAGGGCATTAAAGATAAAGTGTGGATTGAGCTGGGTTTGCATGTTCCTGAGCCTGTCGGCCAATCCTGCTTTTTTTGCTTTTTCTTTTGCCAGCTTGCGACGATAGCTGGCATTGATGAGCAGCAGGACCAGCATAAACAGGACTGCACCTGTTACCCATTTGAACCAGTTGCGCTGGTACCAGTAAGGCCTGGTAACGAAGGTGTATACTTGTGTGTTTTCAGGGTTGCTCCGGTAGCGTACTTCGAGGCTGTATCGTTCATCTCCGGTGAGGCCATCCATCATGATTAGGTGGCCTGTTTTTATCCAGTTGGTATCTGTATAGCGTCCGCCCAGTATTCGATACTCCATGGTGGAGTCGGCCAAAGTGGCGTCGGGTTTTCCGAAATAGAAAATAAAACTGGAGGTGGGCACGATGAGTTCATTATGGAATGTAGCACCATCGCCTCCTTCCAACTCTCCGCTTTGTATTTTTTTTACTACGGTATTAGCACCTAATACATGCCGGTTGATTATTTCCGGGGTTATGCGACTTTCTTTGTTTCTCCATTCGTGGGACCATGCTACCAGCCGTGGTCTTATGGGTCTTGCTATTCTTCGTATATAATAGGTGAAGAGGATGGTGCTGTCTGTTTTTAATCTTCCGTCTACAACCATTACATCATCGATCTGCAGGTTGTCATCTGCTAACACATGTATATTGAAACGGGTATTCTTTGGATAGTAATTTATAGCACTATCTATTGAAGGGGTGGATAGGGGCGCCGGCGCCCAGTCTTTGATAGTCTTGCCATTCTTTCTGATCCTGGTAAGCAGGTTGGCCGGGTTAAGGTATGTTTTTCGATAGGCGCTATAAAGTTCCGAAACTTGTATGGAATCAGGTATTGCATGTGTGGCTGTATAGGGCATGGCGAATAGTGTGGTGCGCTTGCCGTATACCGAGTAGACATAAATACCATGTGGTCTGTATGCGTCGGTCAGTATGTTGTTGTCTTGTTTTTTATCCGGGGCATACGTGTTGTGAAGAACAATTACACCATCTTTAAAAGGCCAGGAGTACAAAAGGAATATTGCATCGTGTTGTAGCCGTTGTGACAGCGCATCGATCTGTACAGCCTGTAGTAAAAGGCATAGGATTATGCTTTTGTAGATGTATCTGTGTGTAACGGACATGTTATTGTTTTAAGGTCGCAGTTTGCTTGAGTGTTTTTTCCAACTGTTGTTTGATCTGGCCAATGTCGTTGCTGTTGGCTATGATCTTTCCGTCGGGGCCTACCAGTATGTATTTTGGAATAGACCTGATATCGTACAGTACTGCTACAGCATTCTTCCAACCTTTGAGATCGGATGCCTGTATCCAGGGTAAGTTATGTTTTTTAATAGCTTCTATCCATTTGTTCTTGTCATCATCGAGTGATACTCCTACTATGTCAAAGTTTTCTTTTTGGTATTTATTGTACAGTTCTTTTACATCTGGCAGGTTTTGTATGCAGGGGACGCACCAGGATGCCCAGAAATCGAGGAGCACGTATTTGCCTTTATAATCTGTGAGGGCGAGTGGTTTGTTTTGGTCGGTTGGCAGTGTTGTCCATTGGGCAGGCTGGCCAACCGCAGTGGCTTTCGCCTGTTGTATCCTTTTCAGCAGGGCGAGTGCTTCAGGTTGTTGCTGCAGGTTGGGAGAAAGTCCTCTGAGCAAGTTGTTCAAACTGTCTGGGTATTTCATGGCGCCGCCGGCAATGGAATAGCTCAATTGGTAGAGTGAAAGGTAGTTGTCCGGATTCTCTTTGATGTATTGTACGGTTACCTGTTTTTCCTGCCCGTAGAGTGCTATTAATTCATCGTTCATTTTTTGTTTGCCTGCTGCATCTGCTTTTGCCATGGCTGTATCCATTTTCTGGTACTGCTTTATGATAATGGCGTTGATGGGTTTTTGTTTCTTTTTTAGTTGTCTATTTTGTTCCTGTACCGGGGCATTGGTAAAGGTGCAACTATCGATCGCGTTTTTGGCCGAAGAATATATAGTGATGGCGATGTCGCGGTTTTCGAGTAGAAACTGATACATGCCGAATTTGGGCCTTTTTGTGTAGAGGGTGGTGAGTATAGCGGTTTGTGGTAGCCGGCCGGTAAAAATGAAGTGTCCCTGGGTGATGCGTGCCGAGTCTCTCCATTCGTATTTGGCGTCGGAATAGTCTGTGGTGCTGATGTAGATCATGGTGCCTTCCAGGGAATCGGGGGCTATGCCTGTGAGTCGAAATCCTTCCTGGGCGTTGGCGTTAAGGCTGACAATGATTAATAGTATTGTTGTAAAGTGTTTGAGGAATGACATGGGTAATGATTTGCTGCTAATTTCTATATGCTTGCAGGCAATCATTGGCATTACTGAGAATATGGTAGGTGCAGCTGTGAATCTGTTGTATGGATCATGCTTCGGATAACCGGAAGTCGATCACTTTGAGTTGCAGGTGTTTTTCATCGTTCCATACGTTTTCATCAAGGGTGAAAACGATGTCGATGGGTTTTTGTTCCAGCAGGAGGTGGAACTTGCGGGCCATGTTGAACCCGATGCCGTTGAAGAGTATGTTTTCCTGGCGCAGGGAGAATTTGATGTGGTTGTCTTTGACTACTCTTGAATAGCCGCTGTTCATCACGTTTTTGGTTACCCATACCGGCTTCATGTTGTCAGGGCCGAAGGGTTCCATTTGGTGTATGATGTTGTAGAAAGCGGGCTTCAGGTCTTTGAATGGTATTTCTCCATCGATGATGATCTCGGGAATGAGCAGATCGGGGGTGATCGTTGCGGCCACTACTTCTTCGAAGCGGGCGCGGAAAGCATCTACATTGCCTGGTTCCAATGTCATGCCGGCTGCATAGAAGTGACCGCCGTAACCTAATAGCAGGTCTTTGCATTGGTGGATGGCTTCATATACATTGAAGCCGGCCACGCTGCGGGCTGAGCCTGCCACATACTCACCCGATTGGGTCAGTACTATCGTAGGGCGGTAAAAATGGTCGATGAGGCGTGATGCCACAATGCCTACTACTCCTTTGTGCCAATGGGGCTGGTAGATGACTGTAGATTTGCGCTCCAGGAATTCACTGTTGCCTTCGATCAGGGCCAGTGCTTCGTCAGTAATATTTTTATCGGCTTCTTTCCGGGTGGTATTGTCTGAATGGAGCAGCTTGGCGTACTCAAATGCTTCTTCGAGGGTTGGCGCGATGAACATCTGCACTGCTTTGCGTGCATCATCCATGCGTCCGGCGGCATTGACACGGGGGGCTATCATGAAGATGAGGCTGTTGATGAACAGGGCCGTCTTCAGTTCGCTGAGTTGCTTGAGGGCGTCGATACCGTGATTGGGGTCTTCGTTGGCTTTTTTTAATCCATAGTAGGCCAGTATCCGGTTCTCTCCTGTTATGGGTACGATATCGGCGGCGATGGCTGTGGCTACCAGATCGAGGTATTCTTCTGCTGCCGTTTGCGGCAGGCCCAGGCGACGGGTAAGGGCGGTGATGAGCTTAAAGCCTACTCCGCAGCCACACAATTCTTTATATGGATAGTTGCAATCGGGTTGTTTGGGGTTGAGGATCGCTACTGCCGGTGGCAGTATGGCATCAGGCGTGTGGTGATCGCACACCACAAAATCAATTCCTTTTGCTTTTGCGTAGCTGATGAGGTCGACTGACTTGATGCCACAGTCTAATGATATAATGAGTGTAAATCCGTTTTCAACGGCGAAATCGATGCCTTGTTGTGAAATGCCGTAGCCCTCGCGGTAGCGATGGGGGATGTAAAAGTCGAGTTTTCCGGGCTGGTAATGCTTTGTCAGGAAACTGAACATGCAGGAGACGGAGGTGATGCCGTCTACGTCATAATCTCCAAAGACCAGTATTTTTTCCTGTTTGTCGAAGGCTGTGAGGATGCGGACTACTGCGGCTTCCATGTCTTTCATCAGCCAGGGATCGTGGAGATCGGACAGCTGGGGACGGAAGTATTGTTTAGCCGTGGCATAATCGGCAATGTTGCGTTGTATCAACACTTTGCACAGGGCCGGATGTATTTTAAGGGATTCGTACAGCTCTTTTACCCTGTCTTCATCTGCCGCCAGTATGTTCCATCGTTTCTGCATGATAACAGGCTTATGAGCACATTTTACAGGTTAAAACTTTCTGTCTGTCGTAAACCGAACCAGTTCTTCGAGTCCCTGCTGCACTTCGGGGTTATTAAATTCCTGTAATATACTCAATGCCTCGTCACGATAGGCAAACATCTTTTGCTCGGTATATTCTATGCCTCCTGTGCGCTTCACAGTGTCGATAACTTCCTGTACCTTTTCTGCATCCTTATTGTGGTTTTTTATAATGTAAATAAGTCTGCGACGGGTAGTGGCATCAGAATTGTTAAGCGTATATATTAATGGTAGGGTGAGTTTCTTTTCTTTGATGTCGTTGCCGGTAGGTTTCCCGATGGAGTCGTTACCGTAGTCGAACAAATCGTCCTTGATCTGGAAGGCTATCCCCACTTTTTCGCCAAAGCGGCGCATTTTTTCAGTGGTGTTCTCATTTTGGGTGACCGACCAGGCGCCTGCAGCACAGGCTGAGGCGAGTAGTGAGGCTGTTTTACCGGTGATGATCTCAAAGTAAACGTCTTCTTTGAGGTTGAGTGTACGGGATTTTTCCAATTGCAGCAGTTCTCCTTCACTCATGCGTCGTATAGCATCGGACAGGATCTGTAAGATCCTGAAGTCATCATGGTTGAGTGAGAGGAGCATGCCTTTGGCGAGGAGGTAATCGCCTACGAGTACAGAGATCTTTGTTTTCCAGAGCGCATAGGTTGAGAAAAAGCCGCGACGTTCGAGTGATTCGTCTACCACGTCATCGTGTACGAGTGTAGCAGTGTGTAATAATTCAACCAGTGAAGCAGCTCTGTAGGAGGATGCAGTAACAGGCCCGCATAGCTTGGCTGCGAGCAGCACGAACATGGGTCTCAGTTGTTTTCCTTTACGGTTTACAATAAACCGCATAATACGGTCCAGTAAAGGCGTTTGGCTTTTAACTGCTTCGCGGAATTGTTTCTCAAATTCGACCAGTTCGTCGCGTAATATAGCCTGTGATAATTTCATTTATTCCAAAAAGGAACGGCAAATTACTATTTTACTTTTGTAAGTAGGGCAGTAATTTGAGTATACATATAGGAGTCTTATTGAATGATTGACAGCAAGATAAAACGTGCAACGTTGGCTAAAAAAATTTGGTATTTAGTTTTCAATTAATATTTTTGTGACTAATTTGGACATTGGTTTTCTTAATCCTTCACATAAACTTTAGTTATGGCAAGCAAAAAGTACACAGGTCTGTTTGGCTTACTATGCCTGCTCGCGTCTGGCTCGTTTGCTCAAATAGGCGGCAGCTACGATGTACAGGATTCCTCTGTAATACCATCAAAAAGATTACCTCAGCACAGTGAATTTATGGCGAACAATTATCCCTTTCCTGCTCAACCCAGGAGCAAATGGGAAATTGGTGTTAAAGGCGGCATTGGAACCGTAATCGGCGACGTTCGTTCCCGTTTAGGTTTTGGCGCAGGTTTACATGTTCGTAAAGCATTGGGTTATGTGTTCTCTTTACGTGGTGAATTGAACTATCTGAATACAAAGGGTCTTAATTTCCAGCCTTCCAGCAATTATGCAAAGAACTCTGCCTGGGATGCTTATTCCGGTCAAAATGTGTTCTACAATTACAAGACAAACATCTATGATGCGGCATTGCAAGGTGTATTCACTTTGAACAATGTTCGTTTCCACCGTGCTAAAACCGGCTTCAACCTGTATGGATTTGTCGGTATAGGCGGTACTATTTATGATGTTAAGGTAGACGCCCTGAACGCCAGTGGTGCTCCTTACGACTTTAGCTCAGTAGTGGCTCAGTATGGCCCTGCCGGCTATCAGTACAAAGACCGCAAAGACATTCGTAAAGACCTGAAGGATAACATCCTGGATGGTAAATACGAAACAGAAGGCGAAGAGGATCCCAGCCATGCAAAACTGTTTGGCGAGCCTTTCCGTCCTAACGTGAACTTTGGTCTTGGTATAGCGTTCAAACTCAACAAGACTTTGAGCCTTGCTATCGAAGACAAAGTTACACTGCCCAAAACCGATCTTTTGGATGGTAACCAATGGCAAGAGAACGGTACCGCTGCTATTGCGCAAACACGCGATCAGGATCTGTACAATTTCTTCTCAGTTGGTCTGAACTTCGCTATCGGTGGCAGCAAGTCTGTTGAACCACTGTGGTGGCTGAATCCTTTGGATTATGCTTACAACGAGATCAACAAGCCCCGTCACATGAAACTGCCTAAGCCAGTATTGGATGACGCAGACGGTGATGGTGTTACTGATCAATTTGATACTGAACCCAATACACCAGCCGGTGCACCAGTTGATTCTCATGGTGTTAGCCGCGATACTGATGGTGATGGCGTTCCTGATTACAAGGATAAAGAACTTATCACACCTACTCAGTGCCAACCTGTTGATGCTGATGGTGTTGGTAAATGTCCTCCTCCTGCATGCTGCGATTCTCTGTCTAACCTGATGAAGAATATGGTTCTTAAGCCAGCTTGCAATGTAGGCAGCCTGCCAAGCGTAACTTTCAAGGGTAAATCTGTGACGCTGAGCAATGACTCTAAGGCATTACTGGCCAGCGCAGCTCAGCAGATCCGCAACAACCCTGATTGTAAGATCGCTGTAGTTGGTTACTGCTCTACTAACAAGTCTGAACAGCAATTAAGCTGGGACCGTGTTAATGCAGTTATCACTTACCTGGTTGAAAAAGAGGGTATTAGCTCTGATCGCTTCATCTTCAAATACGGCGAAACCGGTGGTGAGTGCACTACTGTTGATCTCCGTGATGGAACTGGTGAAGAAGGTCCGAACACCGTACCTGCTCCGCATCCGAACTTACGTCGCAGAGGATAATACTTTTGCTGTCAACTTTATATATAATAACCCCTCCTTGTACAAGGAGGGGTTTTATATTTATCTTAACGACTTGTTTAGGCCCTTTTTACAATCCTTTCCTATTTTGCAGGTAATACCTTAACTTTGCCCACCTTTATGAAGTCAGCACTGATAGTTGTATTTTTAGCCCTGGGAGTCGTATCCTGTTCCAAGTTTGCCAAAGTGCAGAAGAGTAACGATTACGATTACAAGCTGAGAATGGCCGAGAAGTATTATGTGGCAAAAAAATACAATTATGCCAAGCAGTTGTATGAGGAGCTGTTCCCGCTGCTGAAAGGGCAACCTCAGTTTGAAGATCTTTTCTATAAGTTCGCTTATTGTAATTATTATCTCCGGAACTACATGGAGGCTGAGAACCTGTTCAAGCAGTTTGTAGAGGTTTTCCCAAACAGTCCCCGTGCAGAAGAGATGGAGTATATGCGGGCCTATACTTATTATCGACAGTCGCCCAAAACGCCGCTGGACCAAACGAATACGGAGAAGACGATCGGTTTGATGCAAACGTTTATCAATACGCATCCGGGATCGGCCAGGATAAAGGAAGCTACCGAGATCATTGATAAATGTCGTTTGAAACTGGAGGAGAAAGCGCATTTAAGTGCTGAACTGTATTATAATATGGGCAAGTACCGGGCTGCAGCGATAGCTTATACGAGCCTGATGAATGATTTCCCGGATTCACAGAAGAGTGATGAGTATAAGTTCCAGATCATTAAGTCTTATTACCTGTTTGCATCGAACAGTGTGGATGAGAAAAAGCCTGCACGTTTTGAACAGGTGGTAACTGAGTGTAATGACTTTGTGGACCGTTTTCCAGAGAGTAAGCTGACCAAGGAAGTGGAGCGTTATTCCACTTTATCCCGAAACAATATTAAAGAAATCAGTAAAGTCATCAATAATGAGCAAGTTAAGACGTCAAATTAGTGCTAACACCGCTAACACGGCTGAAACAAAGGATCTGAATGTGATCAAGGGTAAGACTGGTAATGTGTATGAATCCATTGCCATCATTGCCAAGCGCGCTAATCAGATCAATATCACCTTGAAAGAGGAGTTGCACAACAAGCTGGAAGAATTCGCCAGCCATACTGATAGCCTCGAAGAGATCCATGAGAACAAGGAGCAGATTGAAATTTCAAGGGCTTATGAGCGTATGCCTAACCCTTCTCTGCTGGCTACTCAGGAGTTCCTCGACGATAAGATCTATTATCGTAAGAACGAAGACGACCTGTTCAGCTAATTTGAGCTGTTCATGATATAGTTAAGCGATAGGAAGCCCCTGTCGCTTTTTGTTTTGAACAAGAAATTTATCCATCATGTTCCAGGACAAAAAGATCTTGCTCGCCATCACGGGAAGTATTGCTGCCTATAAGTCGATCCTGCTTACCAGGTTATTGGTAAAAGCAGGCGCGGAGGTAAAAATAGTAATGACTCCGGCAGCCCGTGATTTCGTTTCTCCCCTGACGCTTTCGACGCTTTCAAAGAATCCTGTAGTTATAGATCTGGCCAGTAATGAATCCTGGTCGAACCATGTGCAGCTGGGCCGCTGGGCCGATGTGATGGTGGTTGCTCCGTTGAGTTGCAACACGCTGGCCAAGATGGCGCATGGGTTGTGTGATAATATGCTGCTGGCTACTTATTTATCGGCTACGTGTCCGGTGGTAGTGGCGCCGGCTATGGATGAAGATATGTGGCATCATCCTACTACCAAGGCTAATTTGCAAAAGCTGGAATCCTTTGGCAACAAGGTCATTCCTGTAGGAAGGGGTGAACTGGCGAGTGGCTTGTATGGTGATGGCCGTATGGCTGAGCCGGAAGCTATTATGCAGTTTATCCAGGACCAGTTTTTTCAACAGCAGGACCTGGCGGGTAAAAAAGCGCTCGTAACAGCCGGGCCTACTTATGAGCCTATCGACCCTGTGCGGTTTATCGGTAATCATTCGTCGGGCAAGATGGGGTTGGCCATTGCCGAGGAGCTGGCCAAAAGGGGCGCTCAGGTACACCTGGTATTGGGGCCTTCTTCACTACACTCGGACCTGGCGGGTATCAAAATTCACCGGGTGCAAACGGCTGAGCAGATGTATGAGGCGTGTGTGCGTGAGTTTGTGAATACTGATATTGCTGTTATGTCGGCTGCTGTAGCGGATTATACGCCTACTGTCACCAATCCTGAAAAGATCAAGAAGGCTTCGGGTTCTCTCACGGTGGAGCTTACCAAGACCCGTGATATTCTGAAATCGCTGGGTCAGGAGAAGCGCAAGGGCCAGTTACTGGTGGGGTTTGCGTTGGAAACCAATAATGAAAGGGCCTATGCGCAGGAAAAGCTAACGGGCAAGAATGCGGATATGATTGTGCTGAACTCGCTGAATGATGAGGGGGCGGGCTTTGGCCATGATACCAATAAGATCACTATTTTTGAAAGGAGTGGTCAGGAAATAGCCTACGAGCGAAAACCTAAACAACAAGTGGCTCATGATATCGTTGATAGAATTGTAAATATGTTGTATGCGCAATAAGCTTTTTTTACTGGTTGTAATGTGTGGTGGCCTGCTGGTGCAGGGTACTGCACAGGAATTGCAGGCTCGTATTAGTATTAATTCCGGCCGTGTCAGTTCCCAAACTGATAAGAAGATCTTCCAGACCTTGCAAAACTCACTGAATACGTTCCTGAATAACCGCAAGTGGACGAATGAGACTTTTCAGACGAATGAAAAGATCGTTTGTCATTTCCTGATCAATATCAGCGAAGCGGTTGGGGGTAATGTGTACCGGGCAGCACTGACCGTGCAGGCGGCAAGGCCGGTGTTCAATTCGAGTTATGAAACGCCGCTGATCAATTTCCAGGACGAGTCTTTTGCTTTTAAATATGTAGAGTTCCAGCCTGTTGAGTTTAATGAAAACCGGGTATCGGGTTCTGATCCGCTGGTATCTAATCTCACTGCTACGCTCGCTTACTATGTATATGTAATTCTGGGCCTTGATTTCGATTCTTTCGCTTTGCGTGGTGGCGACCCTTACTTTCAAAGGGCTCAGGCGATCGTTAACAATGCGCCAGAGAACAGGGATATTTCGGGCTGGAAGGCTTTTGATGGTTTACGTAATCGTTACTGGCTCCTTGAGAATCTTACTAATAACCGGTATACGCTGATCCACGATGCTATTTATAATTATTACCGGCTGGGCCTGGATGTGATGTATGAAAATGAAGCAAATGGCCGGAATGCGATATTGAATACGCTGAATATCATCAATACGCTGAATACAGATATTCCTAATACGATGATCGTTCCTTTCTTTTTCCAGGGTAAGGCGAATGAATTGTCAAGGATCTTCAAGAAGGGTTCTCCAGAAGAAAAACAAAAAGCCCGGGAGATCCTGATGAAGGTAGATATTACGAATGCGAATACTTACAAACAGGAGTTGAAATGAGTGGTAGAAAACAGTCTACGGTTTTTGTGCTTTCGGTCTTTCTGACTTTCGGTCTTTTAGTTGCTTGTATGAATAAGGGCAAGATCCCTTCCGATGTGTTGCAGCGTGACCAGATGGAGAAGGTGATGTGGGATATGATCCAGGCCGACCGTTTTTCTTCTCAGTTCATGGAGCGTGATTCTAATCTTCAGAAGAATATTAAGATTGAAAACCTAAAGCAGTATGAACGGGTATTCCAAATTCATAAGATCACTAAGGAAGAGTTTGTTCGCAGTTTCAGGTTTTATCTAAGTCACCCCGAGATCAACCAGGTTCTTTTCGACACGATGTCTGCCCGTGCCAACCGCCGGCGGAATGAAGTGTATACGGGTAAAACAGACACGGCCAAGTAAGTGCTGTTTGTGCCGCCGCCTTCTTACATGACGAATTAAGACTTTATGAATAAAGTTGTTGCTAACGCTGATGCTGCCATCCAGGATATTCCCAATAGCGCCACCATTATGTTGGGTGGTTTTGGTCTATGCGGAATTCCTGAGAATTGTATTGCTGCGCTTGTCCGCAAAGGGATCAATGATCTTACGTGTATTTCCAATAATGCCGGCGTGGATGATTTTGGGCTGGGCATGTTGTTGAAGACGCGGCAGATCAGGAAGATGATGAGTTCTTATGTGGGCGAGAACGCAGAGTTTGAACGTCAATTGCTAAGTGGTGAGCTGGAAGTAGACCTGATCCCCCAGGGTACTTTGGCTACGCGTATTCAAATGGCCGGTATGGGTATCCCCGCTTTTTTTACTCCGGCCGGTTATGGTACCGAGATCGCTGCCGGTAAAGAGGTGCGCGAGTTCAACGGCAAGATGTACCTGATGGAGCATGCCCTGCATGCCGATTTTGCTATTGTGAAAGCCTGGAAGGGCGATCGCTATGGTAACCTGTTGTTCCGCAAAACCACCCGCAACTTCTCCACGTCTATGGCTAAGGCTGGTACCATCACCATCGCAGAGGTGGAACATTTGGTGGAACCCGGCGAGCTCGAACCTGATCAAGTCCATGTGGCCGGTATTTATGTTCACCGCATTTTTGAAGGCAAGGATTATGAGAAGCGCATCGAGCGGAGAACGGTGAAGATTAGTTGATAGGTTTATAGGTTGACAAGTTGAGAGGGGAGTTGAAAGGTTAAAAAGTTGAGAGGTTGATAAGGGAATACAGGTTTTACTTTTAAATAGAATCTTATGGCTTTAGATAAATTCGGTATTGCCAAACGTATTGCGCAGGAATTACGCGACGGGATGTATGTAAATCTCGGTATTGGTATTCCTACGTTGGTGTCCAATTATGTTCCTGCCGGTATTTCTATTATGCTGCAATCTGAAAATGGCATGCTCGGCATGGGGCCTTATCCCGTAGCTGAAGAGATCGATGCAGATCTTATCAATGCCGGTAAGGAAACGGTGACTGTTTTGCCGGGCGGTGTTTTCTTCGATAGTGCTGAAAGCTTTGGTATGATCCGCGCCGGTAAGGTTGATCTCACTGTGTTGGGTGCTATGGAAGTGTCTGAGGAGGGGGATATTGCGAACTGGAAGATACCAGGTAAGATGGTAAAGGGGATGGGTGGTGCGATGGATCTCGTGGCCAGTGCCAAGAATATCATTGTAGCCATGATGCATACTAATCCTAAGGGAGAGTCGAAAGTGTTGCCTGCCTGTACTTTGCCGTTGACAGGGGTTCGTTGTGTAAAGCGTATCGTATCGGACCTGGCTGTGATGGACGTATTGCCGCAAGGCGGTTTTAAGCTGATAGAGCGTGCGCCGGGTGTATCTGTCGAGGAAATCCGTTCCAAAACGCTGGGCAAATTGCTTATCGAGGATGATATTCCTGAAATGAAAATATAGGTTTAGCCAATCATTTTGTCTGTCTGCTCTTTCTTTGGCTGGGCAATGTAGGCTGCTATTATAAAGAAGATCATGCGTATATCGTTGATCACTGATAGCAGGATCATCTTCTCCTGCTGCAGCGCCTGTGTTCCTTTTCCTACAAATCCTGTAAGTATAAACATGCTGAAGTAGCAGATGCTGCCTCCTGCCACCCAGAAAAGGGGTGACTGGAAAATGAATACTTGTTTTTCTCTTATCAGTTGTAGTAATGCTATTACTGCTGTCAATAAAAGGAGAAAGGCAGCGATCATGTTCAGTACAAAGGAGTGGGCTTCTGTGCCGCGTAGCACATAGGTAGTAATGGCTATGGATGCAAAGGCAATGAGTATCGTGTGCATCACTTCTTTAACCCAGCCCTTGTCTATTACCATTTTGAACAGGTATAACAGTAAGGCAAATTCGCCGAGGCCAAAGATGCTGTTGATGAAGGTGGTGTTTACCGGCACCAGTTTGGGAACATATACCATCAGGTGCTGCATAAAGGAAAGCAGGCAGATGGCGCCCAGGAAGATCATAATATCTTGCTGCCAGGTGCGCCGGATGAAGATGATCAAAATAGGAATGACAGGCAACAGAATTGCCACTAAGGAAAGTATTTCTGGTATGCTAACACCGGTTTTTACCATCGTAATTGGTTCGGAAACCGGTTTTCCATAGAAGAAACTTTCTCCCGGTCTACTCCCGATAGTTCTGACTGGTAGGGGAAGGGGGTAAAAGTACTGGTTATGTTATTGAGATCTCATAGCTGCATATTCCAAGTGGGCCAACGATCAGTAGCCTGGGATATGTCAACAGCGGGGGCCAAAATTAGTCAATTAAGTTGTTTTTCACTGCAAAGAAAACAAGTCCTGCGGTGTTTTTTGCTCCGAACCGTTCCATCAGGCGGTCTTTGATGGCCTCAACGGTGCGGGGGCTCACTTCCAGTTTCTGGGCAATTTCATGGGCGGTGAACTCCATGCAGATGTATTTGATCACGTCGCGCTCGCGGTCGCTCAGGGTGATCTCGCTGGTTAGCGTAGGCACCACTTTCTGGCGGGCGTGTGATTTTTTCAGTAATATCCTGTTAACGAAGTTGTTGAGGTAGTATCCTTTGCTCATCACTTCCATGATGGCTTTTTTGATCTCTGCAGGGTCGGCGCTTTTGAGGAGGTAGCCGTTGGCGCCAATTTCCATCATGTGGCTCACGAATCGCTCGTCTTCATACATCGTCAATGCGATGACATGTATCTGGGGGTATTGTTTAGCTACTACTTTGGTTGTTTCAATACCATCTTTCTGGGGCATGCGAAGGTCCATCAGGATCACATCGGGCTGTTCCGGTGCTGAAGGGAGGGTGTCTAATAATTCCTGACCATTCTCTGCTTCAAAAACGAACTTGATATTGGTATATGGACGTAATGATAGTATAACCCCCTTCCGGAATATTTTGTGATCATCAGCGATAGCAACTTTAATGGGTCCCATTGTTTTTATGATATTGGCAACTACAATTTACTGAAAATCTTCCGTTATCTCTATTCCCACTGCTCTCTAAATCTATAAGATGGTGTTGATTTTCAATGTCTCACTTACTGATAACGGAACACAAATGTACTCAGATTTACTGGCTTCAATTACCGATTATTATATTCTTTAAGTAAAGTTACCTACTCGGCTGCAGGTTCCTCTTCCAGCTTCGGAATTTCTATCGTCACCTTATAATAGGTTTGTGACATATCTTTTTCAAAAAAGATACGTCCCTGCAGTAATTTAAGCCGGCTTTGAATATTCTTCAATCCCAGTCCCACATTGCTTTTATTGAGTTTCTCAAAGTCGTTTTGTGTGATGCCCCGGCCATCATGGTGCAGGCGAATGTATAGTTTATTGCCTCCCAGGTTTTGGGTGAGGTGTATAAAGCTGGCATTACTGTGTTTCAGGATATTATTTACCAGCTCCTGTATAACGCGGAAGATGATGAGCTCCTGGTCGGGATGGAGGCGTTCGCGGTAATCGTGGAAGCGGCAGCTGGCATTCATGCTGCCGGAGCCGCTGATCTTTTGGAAGAGGTCATTGACAGCCGATTCGAGCCCGAAGTTTTTTAAGGTAGGGGGCATCAGGCTGTGGGAGATATTACGGATCAGTTGTATCGTATCGTCGATAATCTGTTTGGCGTTGTAAATGCTCTGCAGTTGGGTCGTCTTGTCCAGGTTTACCAGGTTTTCGTTGAGGTAAAGACGGGCAGTAGCGAGGAGGGGGCCGGCATCGTCATGGAGGTCGGCGGCAATGCGCTGGCGTTCTTCTTCCTGCAGGCGGATGGAGGCGTTGAGCAGCATTTTTTGCTGTTCCTGCTCCAGGCGCTGGAGGCGCATCTGGTACCTGATCACTTTTCGCTGGTGGAAGATGATGAACACAATAAGCCCGATGGTAAGCGCCAACATGCCTACTGTACCGAAAAATAGTACCAGGGAGACAGGACTTTCAGGGTTATTGAGTTGCAGCAACAGCATGGTGTGCCTTGTGGCAGGGTTGGGTTTTATGGGTTAGTGGGCCGGTTCTTCATAGTCAAATATTCTGTCATCATAAGATTGTTCGCTCAAAGGGCGTGGCTTATGGTTAGGAATAATGAACGCAACAGTTAATAAAATATGTTTAATTAAGTTAGAAATCGAGTTGATGAACCAGTAGGAGCGTCTTTCTTCCTGTGAAACGAACTCGGCGGAAACGAACAGGAAGAAGGTTGCCGACATGTAAACGAGTATTGCTACGATGATCCAAAAGGTTTTGGAAGAATAGATGAATGATACTTCCATATCCCTGATCTGTTCGAAGAAAAAGCAAACAGAGAAAATAATGATGAGAATCGATTCCAGGGAAGCCGGAATGGCGTCAAAATAATTGGATTCGTTCTTATTGAGGATATAATAGGACACTACTATGTAAAAGAGCGGAATTGTCCCCAGGATAATCTTCTTTATTCTTGCTGATTTGAAATTAAGATAAAGGAAGATGGAAAACACCGTGTATTCTACTACCGTAAAAAAACTAAATAAATAGAATTTTACTTGTGAGTCTTTGGGTAAAGAAACGTTTGTATTATCGACAATAAAAGACAATAAGACATACACAAAAATTACCCATAGTTTTTTCTCATTATTTCTTTTAAAGAAGACAAGAAAAAAAACTATGGGTAAGATTCCCGAAAAGCCACTTAATATTTTAAGTAACAATGCCTTTTAAAGTTTCTCAAATATAAACGGCATTTGCTTAATAGTCAAGTAATCAGGAAAAAAGACTTTTTTACCAGCCGAAGATCCATTTCCACCAAGATTCGCCGTCGCCGTCAGTTCTGTCGCCAACGATACCACCTTCGTTCGTAATATTACCTTCGTTATTTACGGCTGTGTATTCGAAAATGTTCTTGCCGTCTTTGTCGATACCTACGTAAACCAGGGTCTTTTTACCGTACTCGTTGATTGCATTGTAGAAGTGAATGCCTTCACAGCCGGGTTGAGCCAGGATCTTTTCGATAATGTTCTTGCCAATTACGTAAGAGAGGGTCTCATTTGGATTGGCATTCCGGTAGTTAGAGATAAATTCAGTTCCCAGTTGATAGCCAACTTCCTCACCGATTTCAGCCATAGGACGCTTGGTGATGAGTTCATTTTGCATCATAGTAGTAAGTTTTTAGAGGTTTAGAATAGTAGTTTGGAGCACCAAAAAACCTCCAAAAAAAAAAGGTGGACAACGGGTAGCATGGATGGTTAAAATGGATTAAATTGCCTGCAATTCAATGCTGTAGTGGATTTGCGAGGATTCGGGTAGTAAGTGTACGAGACAAAAACGAGTAAAATCGCGAGAATAACACAGTATTTTTACTAACGTAGAATGCGCGCTTTGGGTAAGTAGAGTTACGAATTGAGTAAGGTTATTAACAAAGCGGGGTGAAATGTGGATAAGTATAAATACTTAGTGGTAAGTGGATTTTAAAAACGGGACTATCTCGTTGGATAAGCTACAAATATTGTGCTGTTTTTCTCTCCCCGGCTTTTAATGGTATATTTCCGGAAAGTGGCACTTGACATGGTGACCGACTGAGGGTAAGCTTCAACAAACGGCGAGGTAGGTTCAACGAACAAAAGAAAGAAGAAGTTGACTGATATTGGATTTGACTGGTTTTACATAAGATAAATTGGAAATTTTTTCTGGACGGTAACTCAGGACATTGGATATGAGAGGTTGCCTATCCTTCCACCAATCAACTTCAAAACAAAAATAACCGGATACTTTATATAGGTCAAGAGCACTTTTGCTCGTTTTTATGCGTTCAGTATTTACAGGGCTGAACGTAGAAGTTCAATATCCCCGGTTCGAAAAACTCCGATTGATAAAAATCAACTAACTATTGTTGTGTCGATCAGGTAATTTTTTTACACGAAATTGCCTGTACAGGGTCGCCTCGTGAGTTTGCAACGGATAACCCCCTGGCAATTGGAGTTGTGTACCATAATCCAAATATTTATGTAGCCTAATAACCCGTTAATAAGCCAAACCCGCCTACAACTATGAGTGCTGAACTGGTAATCAAAGTTTCGCTCGCGGATGACCACAAAATCTTCCGTGATGGTATTAGAATGGCTCTGAAAGGTAAGGAGTACCTGAGAATCCTTTGGGAAGCCGAAGATGGCAAAGACCTGATGCACAAAATGCAATTGAAGAAGCCCGACGTGCTGCTAATGGATATCCGGATGCCTGAAATGGATGGAGTAAATGCCATCGGTATTCTCCGCAAAGAGTATAGTGATGTAAAGATCATTGTGCTTACCATGTACGACGATCAGGAAATGATCACCAAGATGATGGAAATGGGTGCTAATGCCTATCTCACCAAAACATCAGACCCTGAAGAGATCTACCAGGCCATTCTGACGTGCATGAATGATGACTTTTATTTCAACGACCTGGTAAACAAAGCTGTTTTATCGAAGCTGCAAACCAAGAAACAGGTGAGGCAGTTTTACCCCAACCCCGTTAAGTTCTCAGAGAAAGAAGTCCGTATTTTGAAACTGCTGGCCGAAGACAAGACGACTGAAGAGATTTCCAAAGAGATATTTCTGAGCCCCCGGACTGTAGAGACGATCCGTCAGAACATGAAGTCCAAAGTAGGTGCTAAAACAATCGCCGGCCTGATCATGTATGGAATGCGCAACAAACTAATCGACTAAACTATAGATACTATTTACTTTTCTATTCTTATTGCTCAAAAGAAAAAGGTACAAGGAGTGTTACCTGCTCTTGTACCTTGTATGTTGTAAGTCTTCTTATCTGTTTCTAATAACCCCTTCTCCCGCCTAAACCGTTCAGGCTTTCAAGTTCAACCTGATCTGTAATTCGTCCAGTTGTTTATTGTCGATAGACGATGGTGCATCGAGCATTACATCGCGCCCGCTATTGTTCTTGGGGAATGCGATGAAGTCACGAATGCTTTCGCTGCCACCGAGGATAGCACACAGGCGGTCGAAACCGAATGCAATGCCGCCATGTGGAGGCGCTCCGTATTCAAAGGCGCCGAGCAGGAATCCGAACTTGTGCAGGGCTTCTTCTTTGCTCATGCCCAGTGCGGCAAACATCTTTTCCTGCAGGTCGCGTTGGAAGATACGGATGGAACCACCACCAATTTCATTACCGTTCAATACCATGTCGTAGGCGTTGGCCTTGATATTGGCGTAAGGATGCTTTAAGTATTCTGCTGCATTCTCGATAACGGGGTTGTTATCGATCATGGTAGCTATCTGATCGGGCTTGGGTGCTGTGAACGGATGGTGACGGGCTACCCAGCGGTTGTCTTCTTCGGCGTATTCAAACAGCGGGAAATCGAGTACCCACAGTAATTTAAACTCATCTTTCCTGCGCAATCCCAGTCTTTCGCCCATTTCGAGGCGCAGCTCACTCATTGCTTTACGTGTACGTTCTTCCAGCCCTGCCAGTATCAATACCAGGTCGCCTGCTTTGGCGCCGGCAGCATCGGCAATGGCTTTCAGTTTGTCTTCGGTAAAGAACTTGTCTACGCTACTTTTATAGGTGCCGTCTGCATTGCATTTGATGAATACCAATCCCTGCATACCGATCTGCGGGCGTTTTACCCAGTCGGTCAGCTCATCTGTTTGCTTGCGGGTATATTCTGCACAGCCGGGAACAGCGATAGCTACTACCGTCTCTGCATCGTTGAATACTTTGAAGTCGACACCGGCAATCAGTTCTTTCTTTGCCCGTGCCTCATGTTCTTTGGAGAAGGCTGATTTGATGTTCAGCAGTGACATGCCGAAGCGGATATCGGGTTTGTCATTGCCATATTGCCACATGGCGTCTTCCCAGGTCATCCGTTGTACTGTCTCTGTATAGTCGATGTTCTTAACAGTTTTGAAGATATGCTTGATCATGCCTTCAAACATGTTGAGGATATCTTCCTGCTCCACGAAGCTCATTTCGCAGTCGATCTGCGTGAACTCCGGTTGGCGGTCTGCACGCAGGTCCTCATCGCGGAAGCATTTTACTACCTGGTAGTAACGGTCGTAACCGCTCACCATCAGGAGTTGCTTGAAGGTTTGGGGTGATTGGGGCAGTGCGTAGAACTGACCGGGATTCATGCGAGAGGGTACCACGAAGTCGCGGGCGCCTTCGGGCGTACTCTTGATGAGGAAGGGTGTTTCCAGGTCCATGAAGTTTTGTTCATGGAGGTAGTTCCTGGCTGCCCTGTTTACTGCATAGCGCAGTTCCAGGTTCTTTTTTACCGCGTTGCGGCGCAGGTCGAGGTACCTGAATTTCATGCGCAGGTCATCGCCTCCGTCCGTTTCGTCCTGTATAGTGAAGGGCGGTGTTACTGATTTATTGAGGATGGTGAATGACTTTACCTTGATCTCTACATCACCGGTTGGCAGGTTGGGGTTTTTATTGGTGCGTTCTGTTACCTGTCCCATAACTTGTACTACGAATTCACGTCCCAGCGGCTGTTGATCCAGCAGGGGATTCAGCTCTTCCGCAAATAACAGTTGGGTAATGCCGTACCGGTCGCGCAGATCAGCGAAGGTGATGCTGCCGAATTTCCTGACCGTCTGTATCCAACCGGCGAGGGTTACTTCCTGACCGGCCTGTGCTAACCGCAGTTCGCCACAGGTATGCGTTCTGTACATCCTATTTTTTATTTAATGTTTTTGCTGGTTACAATGAATACTGAAATGAAACGTTGTTTACTTTCTGCCGGACCGGGATGCCGGTGAGACATCTGTAAACGGTTAATATTCAATATTCAAATTTCAATTGGTCACTTTTGAACAGTGAGCGGCAAAGGTAACAGAAAACAGGCATCCTTGCGCTGCTGACCGGGGTGACCGGAAATGATTATTTTAACGGGGCATGCAGCAGGACATTGGTTATATTTCTTTCTGGGTTTTTGGGCTTTTTATAGCGTTGATGCTGGTCAGCCTGGTGTTTCCGGGCGTATTTCAGCGTCTGCGCCTTCTTTTTTATTCCCATAAGGCTAAAGGTGTTTTTGAAGACCGCCAGCCTGACTATCATGCTATCCTTTTGCAATACCTGCCTTACTACCGCAATCTGCCTCCTGCCGAACAGGAGAGGTTCGTGCGCCGCACCGTGGTGTTCATGACTACCAAGCAGTTTGAATATGTAGAACTCGTTGCTGAAGAGCGCATGGCGCTGCTCATCAGTGCTACTGCCGTGCAACTTACTTTCGGATTGGAGCATTACTTAATGGAGCATTTTGAAAAGATATATGTGATGCACCATGATTATCATTATGGTTTCAACAGTGTTCCTTTTCAGGGACATGTGACGCATGATGGTATTTACTTGTCGTGGAGTAATTTCCTGAAGGGTTACGATAATTACCAGGATGGTGATAATGTAGGGCTTCACGAGATGGCTCATGCGCTGGCGTATGTAAACTTCAATGTGAGCAATGGCCGTGATGATGGTTTTCATGACAGGTTCATTCGCTTTTCGGAAACCGGCCGTGCTGTTTTCGAGGATATGCAATTCGATCACACGGGTGGATTCCTGGGGCGTTATGCTGCTACGCGCTACGAGGAATTTTGGGCCGTGTGTGTAGAGAATTTCTTCGAGCGTCCTACCTCTTTCAAGATACAATTGCCTGAATTATATGCAGCTATGTGTGTATTGTTAAATCAGGATATTCTAACTGGTAATGTTCTCCTAAGTCCGGTAGAAAATGTTTAGCATCAGCGTGTTATAATATATCCATAAAATTTGGCGGAAGGGCTTTCATTTATGAACTATTGTTTCTATTTTGTAACCGGTTTATAGTCAGATCACGATCTGATCTCCCCAATTATCTATCAAATCTATCTCCCGAAAGACCGTTTTTTCTAATCCAGACTTTGTGAAACCAATCCGTGGCTCGCGTACCTATTCACAGAAAGAAAAAATGGACCCTTATGGAAATTTTGATCATTTTCCTGGTGGTTACAAGCATCCTCATTCTCCATAATCCGGTGGGTGAGTGGATCAACCGCCTTAACGTTAAACGTCAGTACAAATCGTTCCTCGCACAAGAAACGTTTTATCATTCTATCATTTCGCGTTACTTCCGTTATTACAACAGGTTGAACCTGGAAGAACAACGTAAATTCCTGTTCCGCACTTATTTGTTCCGCAAGGCCAAACGCTTCCATTATATAGAGGTGAGTGAGAGTGCTGAAATGCCTATTCTTATCAGTGCTGCTGCTATACAGCTCACTTTTGGATTGGAGAAGTATTCATTGAATTACTTCAGGGATATTTTTGTAATCAAGGATGATTATCATTACGGTTTTTATTCCCGTCCGTTCCAGGGGCATGTAGACCTGAGTGGTATTTATTTATCCTGGGATAATTTCCTGAAAGGAATCAAAGGTGAATCTACCAACTGTAATGTTGGTTTGCATGAAATGGGTCATGCATTGGCGTGGGTAAACTTTGTGACCAAGACCGAAGAGGATAAGCACTTCAAAAAAGAGTTCAAGAACTTCTCTAAAGTGGCGCGTCCTATTTTCGAATCGATGCAACAGGGCGCCAAGAATATTCTGGGTGAATATGCCGGCAGCAATTATCATGAATTCTGGGCGGTGAGTGTAGAGGTATTTTTCGAGAATCCTATTCGCTTGCGTCATGAGTTGCCGGAGCTGTACAAGGCGATGACGCATTTGCTGCGCCAGGATCCTTCTGTGATCGTGAATACTGCCAATAAGATTGCAGCTTAATAATAGAACTGACTTTTTTTGTTTTTGGTTTTACAGATGTTTTATATAAGAGGTGATACCTTCCGGGTGTCACCTCTTTGCTTTGGACCCTTCGACAAGCTCAGGGTGACAAACATGCCTTTCATTTTGCCACTATCGTTTTTCTCTATAGATTTATCCTTTCTCAGCGGAATCACCCAACATGAATTATCAACCTGGCTTACACATCATTGCAGAGATATCCTCTTCTCAAAAGCACCTGCTTGAAAGATCCGCAGCTGTAAAAGCATTACTGGATACACAGGTAGTAAAGCACGGCCTCAGCAAGCTGGGAGAGGTGTACCATGATTTTGAGCCCGGTGGTTTTACGGCGGTGATCTGCCTGAGTGAATCGCATATTTCCCTGCACACCTGGCCGGAATATGAGCGGGTGAACCTGGACATTTATTTGTCCAACTACCAACGTTACAATGATGATACGGGGCGGCAGCTGTTTGATGAGCTGGTAGCGTTTTTCGGCGCGGGTATTATTTCCTGTCAACAAATAAAACGATAACAGTACGGCCCCATGTCATTAACCCTTCATACCTGCCCCTCCTGTTCATCGGTACTTACTTTTCGTTCGCGCGATACCAATTTGATCGTATGTCATCAATGTGGCAACCGGCTGCAGCGATGGGATGATGGCGTGTTGAAGGAAAAGCCGCTAATGGTGAAGGCGCAGGATACGTTTACGCCTATCCAGATCGGCACTACAGGTGTATGGAGCGGAAAGAAATTCACTGTTATCGGACGGGTGCGTTGTTTGTTTGAAGAGGATTATGCCAACAACTGGAGTATTTATTTTGAGGATGGCACACTGCATACGCTGGTAGATTGTTATGGACAGCTGGCTGTTTATGAAAAGATACCACCTGATCCCAAGATGCCTTACTTCAAAGTTTCCGGGCTGGGCATTGGTGAAGGTTCTCTGGAGTCGATCGATAATAAGTGGTACATACTGGAGCGCAAAAGCAAGTGTAAAAGTATAGAGGTAGAAGGCGAGACCTGGGTATTCGATTGGAATGGTGAGTTTACCAGCCTGGAAATAGCCAGCGAAGGTGGCGATAGGATTGAACTGCTGAACCTGGAGAATCAGGTTTACCTCAACTTCCGTATTCATTACGTGGCGTTTGAAGACTTCAACTTTCAACAGCTGCGTCAATTACAGATAGGTAAGGTTACTAAAACATATACTTGTACGCATTGTAATAAGCCCGGCGAGTTAAAGTCCTTTCCGCTATCACAATCATGGAATTGTAAGCATTGCGGAGCAGCCTTATCTTATGTAGAGGGGCGGGTGAAGTTTCGCCGGCGGATGAAGCACGATAAAAATCCGGCGATCCCTTTATACACGAAGGGCGTGCTGAAAGGGATAGAATATGAAATGATCGGTTTTGCGGTGAAGCAAGACGCGCATGGCTGGTCGTGGAGGGAATATACTTTGTTTAATCCTGTACGGGGTTATGCTTTTCTTTCTGAATATAACGGGCATTGGACATTTCTGCGGGAAACGGCGGTGGCGCCGGTGATGAGGAAGTCGCAGAGTGATTGGTTGGTCTATGGTACGGATGAATTCCAGTTGTACAATGGTTATCATTTTAATATTTCCGATGCCTATGGCGAGTTTCCGGGCGATGTGTTCGAGCATGATAATATAGGTTGCCGGGAGTTCATCTGCCCGCCTGAACTGTGGGC
Source organism: Paraflavitalea sp. (assembly GCF_059502485.1). Taxonomy (NCBI): domain Bacteria; kingdom Pseudomonadati; phylum Bacteroidota; class Chitinophagia; order Chitinophagales; family Chitinophagaceae; genus Paraflavitalea; species Paraflavitalea sp. The sequence continues at coordinate 2,635,597 of NZ_JCACET010000010.1, read as the reverse complement.
GCGCGAGTTGCATCCCAATGGCCTTTGCTGGTATCATGGAGAGCATATCGACTGTAATGAATTGTATGCGGCTTTTGGTCAGGAGGTTTCGTTGCCTTATCGATCGGGGATTGGCGCTATACAACCGGTAAGGGGTGTTGTAAATCCTGCTTTTCTGCGGGTGTCGGTGATTGGCGTGGTGCTTATCTTTCTATTTGTGTTCCTGATCGGTAATGTTTTTCTGCAAAATAAAGTGGTGTACGAAAATACCTGGTACCTGGAAGATACATTGACCAGCCACAAGGTTGTTACACCTAAGTTCAAGCTGGACAAATCCCGGGCAAACCTGCTGGTGACGTTGCAGGCGCCTGTTGTCAACAACTGGTTTGAAGCCAACATCACGCTCGTCAATGCTGATAATGGAACGGAATATACTATTGAAGAAGGCGTAGAGTATTATAGTGGTTATGAAGGTGGGGAGTCATGGTCGGAAGGCAGTACCGAAACGGATGAGTTTATACAATACCTGCCGAAGGGTACTTACTTCATGGAGATCATGGCTACGAAGCCTGTGGGTAATTCGCCTGCTTACTATACTATCGAGGCGAAGTATGACGTAGCCATGTGGCGCAACTTTTTTATTTTCGTTCTGATGGCTATTATTCCTGGCTTGGGTGCATTCCTGTATGCGCGCAACCGTGAAAAGATCCGATGGGAGAACAGTGCTTTTTCACCTTATTCAACCAATGACGAATGATCAATAATCCCAATGTAAAAAGGCTTGGATGGTATTATATCCTGGCCCTGCTGCTGGCAGGAGGTATGACGTATGCCAATTATACCGGCTGGCGTATATTTTCATTTGGTTCTCAACAAGCGTGGAGTTCCAGCGGTCCCGGCTATCATAAATAACTATTTAATTTATCTATATGCAAACAGCACTCGTAAACTCGCTGCTTTATTCGTTTCTTGGGATCGCTGTGCTCGTGATCTCTTTTGTGATCATTGAGAAGCTGACTCCCAAACATAATCTCTGGAAAGAGATCGTTGAAAAGCAGAATATCGCGCTTGCCATCGTGGCGGGCTTCTTTATGCTGGCCATTGCTCTTATTGTGGCGTCGGCTATTCACTAATCCGGGTAATTACTTTGTATGCAGTTGCTGTTGTTGCTGGCGGTTTTTGTTATTGCCACCTGTGGATTGATTTATGAGTTGGTTGCTGGTACCCTCGCCAGTTACCTGCTGGGTGATTCTGTTACGCAGTTCTCCACGATCATCGGTGTGTATCTTTTCTCCATGGGGGTGGGTTCTTTTCTTTCGCGTTATTTCAACCGGAACCTGTTGCGTTGGTTCATTCAAATTGAATTACTGGTGGGGTTGATCGGTGGTTTCAGCGCCATGTTGTTGTTTATCGTATTTCCGCTGTCCGCTTCTTTCCGTATTGTATTGTATGTGCTGGTATTTTTAACTGGCGCTGGTGTGGGACTTGAGATACCTATCCTTATGCGGATATTGAAGGATAAGGTGGAGTTTAAAGAGTTGGTATCCCGAGTGTTTACTTTTGATTATATCGGTGCATTGCTCGCATCGTTGCTGTTTCCGCTGTTATTGGTGCCTTACCTTGGTTTGATGCGTACCTCCTTGTTCTTCGGTATGCTCAATATTGCCGTGGGTTTATTCCTGGCGATCAAATTCAGCAAGGAGATCAAAAGGCCCGGTGTGTTACGGGCGATGGCCATTGTCCTCATTCTGGCGGAACTGGTGGCCTTTGTGTTGTCCGACAGGATACTTAGTTATTCCGAAACGCTGGTGTATAATGACCGCGTTGTGTTTGCTACTTCTTCTCCTTATCAACGTATTGTTCTTACCCGCAATAAAAAGGAAACGCGCTTATTTCTGAATGGCAACCTGCAGTTCAGTTCGGCCGATGAGTACCGCTATCATGAAGCGCTGGTGCATCCCGGCCTGCAGGCCGTACGATCGCCTAAGCAGGTATTGGTGCTGGGCGGTGGTGACGGGCTGGCCATTCGTGAAATACTTAAATACAGCTCGGTGGATTCGATCACGCTGGTTGACCTCGATGCTGCCATGACAAAGTTGTTTACTTCCAACTCCATGCTGGTGAGTCTTAACCAGCGTTCTTTGCTCGATAGCCGGGTGCATGTGATCAATGGGGATGCTTTCTCCTGGTTGCGGGATAACAGGCGGCAGTTTGATTTTGTGGTGGTTGATTTCCCAGACCCTTCTAATTTCTCGATTGGCAAATTATACTCTAATACTTTTTATAAGCTGCTGTACCAGGCGTTGAAGCCGGAGGGAATGGCGGTGGTGCAATCTACCTCTCCTTACGTGGCACCGCGCTCTTTCTGGTGCATCGATGAAACCATCCGCTCGGTAGGCTTTCATACAGCACCTTATCACAATCTCGTACCTTCTTTTGGAGAGTGGGGTTATATACTGGCTATGAAGGATAGCGTGTATCATGCGCCTACGGCTTATGTGCCCGGGCTGCGATTTATCAATGCTGCTACGGCACAGCAGATGTTTGTGTTTCCGCAAGACATGCGCACCACGAAGCCGCTTGCTGTGAATAAACTTAATAACCAGGCGCTGGTAGACTATTTCGAAGAGGAGTGGAGTACTTACCTGGAATAATTTATGCAACGCCGAAACTTCATACAACAGGTAGCTGCTTTAACTGGAACAGGGTTCCTGCTATCGCAATGTCAAACGACGGGGCAGCACAAAATTCCCGGCCGTATTGTTGGTGCGTCTGCAAAGGTGGGACACCTGTTGCGCGATAAGAAGATACAAGGGGCTCCGCAAAGCACTACACAGGCCGAAGTGGTGATTGTGGGCGCTGGTGTCAGCGGTCTTTCGGCAGCCCGTCATTTATATAAACAGGGCGTGCAGGACTTCCTGGTGCTGGACCTTGAAGAGCATGCAGGGGGCAATGCTGCCGCCGGTGAAAATAACGTAAGCCGTTATCCCTGGGGTGCTCATTACGTGCCTATTCCTAATAACGATCTCAAAGATTATTTATCCTTTCTGCAGGAATGTAATGTGGTCACTGGTTATAATAATGAAGGGCTACCTGTTTACAACGAATATCATTTGTGTTTTGATCCGGAGGAGCGCTTGTACATCAATGGCTCCTGGCAGGAAGGCCTGGTGCCGAGAAATGGTGTACCCGCTGAAGAATTGAAACAGGTACAACGTTTTCTCGATCACATGCAACAGCTGCGCTACGAAAAGGGGCAGGATGGCAAGGAGACATTTGCCATTCCGGTGAATCACTCTTCTGCTGATGAGCAATACACGCAGCTGGATACCATTACCATGAAGGAGTGGTTAGTGCAACAGGGATATACTTCCGAATACCTGCACTGGTATTGTAATTACTGCTGTCGCGATGATTTTGGTACGCGCTATGATGAAACGGCCGCCTGGGCTGGCATTCATTATTTTGCAGCCCGCAAAGGAAAGGGGGCTAATGCCGAACACCAGGATGTATTGACCTGGCCGCAGGGCAACGGCTGGCTGGTGGAGCAATTACAAAAAGATTACCGCGATAAGATAAAGCTCAATAGTCTCGTTACCAGTATACGGCCAACTGACGGAGGCGTAGACGTGTTGTATATGGATGTGGCCACGGGACAATTGCAAGCTATCCATGCAAAGCAGTGTGTTGTAGCCATACCTCAGTTTGTAGCGCAGCGCATGCTGGCGCCTGAGCTCAACAGGCAACAGCTGGTACAACAATTTTCTTATGCGCCTTGGATGGTGGCCAATATCACTGTGCAGCAACTGAAAGAGCGGAGAGGGGAAGCATTGAGCTGGGACAATGTACTGTATAATAGTGAATCGCTGGGTTATGTGGTGGCTACGCATCAATCCATAAAGCAACGTGAGCCGGTGAAAGTGCTTACGTATTATTTGCCGCTTACGCAGGGGGATGTGGTCACTGCGCGGCGGGAGGCTGCGGCCATGCAGCATGAGCAATGGGTGGATATTATTTTGAACGACCTGCGTAAAGTGCATGAGAACATCGCCGCTGCCGTAACGAATATCGACGTTATGGTATGGGGCCATGGCATGATCAGGCCGGTGAAAGGTTTTATTCATGGTGAAGCAAGAAGGTTGTTGAACAAGCCTGTTAATGACGTTATCTTTTTTGCGCATACCGATCTTGCGGGCATCTCTATTTTTGAAGAAGGGTTTTACCAGGGCCTGCAGGCCGCAGAGGCTATATTGAAAACACGGAGCGCATGAAACAACCATGGATATATTCGTTGAAGCTGGACAGCATCTTTATACTGTCGCCACCGTTTATTTCCCTGCTGATCGTTTTCCTTTTCCCCGGTTTATTTACCGCTTCATCGGGCATCCCTACAGCTGCCTGGGTGATACTGGTGGTGTTTATCGATGTGGCTCATGTGTATAGCACATTGTACCGCACGTATTTTGATAAAGACACTTTTCGTGAACAGAAGAATGTATTGATCGGTATTCCGCTGGCGGGTTTTGTTGTAGCAGTATTGTTGTATTATATCGATGCGATGCTTTTCTGGCGGGTACTTGCTTATCTCGCTGTGTTTCACTTTGTGCGGCAACAGTATGGTTTTATGCGTATCTACTCGCGCAAAGAGCCTCACAATAAATGGTATTACCGCATCGATCAGGTGGCTGTTTATTATGCTACTATTTATCCGTTATTATACTGGCATCTGCATGCGCCCCGCAACTTTCATTGGTTTGTGGACGGCGATTTCTTTTACTTCCAGGCAGCACCTGTTGCAGCTGTTGCCGTTGTTGTTTACCTGTTGGTAATTGCTGTGTATATAGTAAAAGAAATCGTGTTTGTTTATAAGGAAAAGTTCTTCAACTGGCCGCGCAACCTTGTAATAGCCGGCACTTTTCTCTCCTGGTTTTTCGGCATCGTATACTTTAATGGTGATATGGCTTTTACACTGCTTAATGTAGTATCACACGGCGTTCCTTATATGGCGTTGATCTGGATATACGGACGAAAGAAAAGCACACAAGCTGGCAACAAGTCCTATGGCAAGCTGGTGAAGCAATTGTTTACCGAGTACGGCGCCGTATTGTTTGTATTGAGTATGATGCTATTGGCTTATGTGGAAGAAGGCTTCTGGGATGCGTGGGTGTGGAAGGAGCATGATACTGTGTTCAGTATTTTCCAGTCGATCGCATTCAATCCTGATAAGGATATATTGGTGTTGCTGGTACCTTTACTGGCGCTTCCGCAGATCACGCATTACCTCATCGATGGGTATATATGGAAGGTTTCCAAAGGGCATATCCCTTATCGGAATCAATGATTATGCTTCCTTCGCCACCACAACTACTTCCTGCTGCGCCGGTGTCACCTCTAAAGTCGTCGAAGCATTTTCTTTCCGGCGCTGCATGGGGGCATAAATGAGATAATAGTATAGCAATATCAGAATACCTAACGAGAAGGGGATAATACAATAGGGTTTTACTTTTTCATCTACCGCATAGAACTCGGCTACCATCCACATCGAGTTGGCCATGATCCAGATGGCAATGGCAGCATTGTGGGCCAGTTCGGCAACGATATGCCTGTTCTTCCAGGTGATCCAAATGGCTACCAGGAGGGTAGGGGCGATCATGATCATACCCAGCGGTTTGAACAAGAGGCACCAGCACAGGTCTTTTACAAGCCAGAAAAGAATGTGCAGGTTTTCCATTTTGCGAAACTTAGCGGGAACTACATACAGCTCCTTAGACTCCTGAGACACGGCAATAAGTTTTAATGACTGAGGATGGTGAACGGTGCAAAAATATAAAACCCACCCAATAGTTGACCGCCCAAAATGAGTGATTGGTTACCGATTGTTAGTGAATGGATTATCTCGCCAGCACGCGCTGGAAGCGCTTCACGTCTGCCTCCGGGGATAAAGTTCCTTCCCCTTTGAGCGATTGTACCCACTGATGGGCAAACCAGGGGGCCAGCGAACAGCCTTTGGTGCCCATGCCATTGAAGATACCTATGGCGGGGTGCTGGGGATGAAACCCTACAAAGGGACGACGCTCAAGGGTAGCGGGCCGCACAGCAGCTTTGTGGTCGATGATGTTGAAAGGCAGCTTAACGGTTTGCAACAACCAGTTGTGGGCAAACTGCCGGAAACCGGGCGTTGGGAGGTCGTTGTCGAACTCCCACAGGTAGGTAGAGCCCAGCCAGAAGATGTTGTCCTTCCACGGCACCAGGTTGAAGCCCTTTTTGAAAATGTGCGTCGCTGGCAGGTCGTTGATCTCCACCCAAACAGCTTCGCCTTTGTTGGGGGCAAAAGGCAGGTTCCTGAAGTAAGGGTTTTGAGCGGTGGCAATACCATCACTGAAGATGATGCGGGAAGCGGTGATGTCTTTGTAAGTAATACCCTCAGGCGTTACCTGCAGGTGATCTATCTCAAATAATTCTTCGCGCAATAATTGTTGCTGCTCCAAATGGGTACGGTAAGCCGGTAAAATATCCTGTAGCCTGATGAGGTAGCACGGATCGATCTCTCCATAGCCAAAATCGTAATTGAATAAAGGCAGCCAGCTATGATGATCTTCCGACAGCGACAGGTATTGTGTATCTTCTGCATACCGTTTGGCAAAAGCATCTCTCATTTGCGGTGTGGCAAAAAAGTCGACGATGCTCTTTTGCTCAAAAGCCGTGATGTTGAGTGCCTGGCCCAGTTCCGAATAAGCCTTGTGTGCAAACGGCATGACCTCGTCGATGAGCCATGTTTTCACAATACGCCTGCCGGTGACCGGGTTGATGATGCCGGCCGCTACTTTGGAAGCTGTATTGGATTGAGGCTGATCGATGACCAGGAAAGAAAAGCCGGCCTGTTGCAGGTACCAGCTTAAGAAGGTGCCACAAATGCCCTGGCCTACGATGAGGAAGTCGATATGCATGCTGCAAAAATAAGCCGGTCACCCTTTCAAAGAGTGGCCGGCGTAAAAGATGATCCTTTCTTTTATTGTTTCGCTTCTACATTCACTTTGATGCCCTCGGAGTGGCTGGTAAATTCAGGAGCATACATGCACTGAATGCTGGTGATGCCATTGCTGAACGTACCGGTATGGGTTACAAATAAAGGATATTCAAACACCCAGGTGCCCTTGGGCAGGTAACCGAAGAAGAAGTTGGTGCTCGCATCTTTGGTGCTTTCATAATAACCCAGTCCTCCCTGCCATTTGTAGCTGCTCAATACATTGACGGGCTCCATGCAGGCGGCACGCATGTCTTTCATGTGCACGTATTCCATGGCGCGATCTACCCGCAGCTCGATACGCACTTTCACTTTGTCGCCTACCTGCAGTGCATCGCCTTCATTGATGGGCTGTAATACCGGACCGCGGTCAGTGAGCTTTTCTACAAACAGCTTCTTGCTCAACTGTAAAGGAGTTGCGGCCGTAGTGATCTTATCCAGGTTCTCGAAATACTGCCAGTATACCGAACCCCAGGATACAGATTCACCTGCAGCAGGAGTGGTAGAAGAAACGGTTACTTTAATGTTGCCCATCTCCGGTTTCACATCTTTGCCGTCGACTACTTTTTTGAAGTATCCCGTGCCGGCTTCTGCCTGCTGGTCGGCAGAACGGATGGCATAGTTGCCGAGGTTGATCTGTACTTCGGGCGTGTTGGCCAGCCAGTCGGTACCTTGCAACAGCAAGGCGTAGCAGGCATCGGCAGTGGCTTTTGTTGTTTTCCAGTTCTGCGTTTGCTTTTGTTTCAGCAGCCAGGTCTTCATATCGGCCACTGCTTTCATATCCTTCGATACTTCAGTAAAGGCTTCTATCAGCAAGGCCTGGTTTTCGATGGGGCTTTGGTACCAGTAGTAGCCCGGTGTGGCTTTCCAGTACATGCCCATCTCTTCGCTCACCAGCGCATTTTGTTTCAGCGATGCCATAATGCTGGTAGCTGTTTTAGTATCGCCGGTGCGGTGTTGCGCCAGTGCGATCATGCCTTGCATGTACTTGCTTTGCTTCACCCAATGAGCCTGCGCCTGCTTTCTGAAATACTGATAAGCTTTCTGGGAGGCAACAGTTACATTGTGTTCCGGGAAGAAGCTGCGCATGTACAGGTATTGGATCTGAATGCTGCTGAGGGCTTCTACAGGTTCTTTGCCTTTATTGGTCTTCAACAGATCATCATAATCCTTTTTAATAGCGATGTCAAGGTAAGGGATTGCATTTTTGATAACCTCCTTTATGGCATCGCCTTCTTTCAGGGCTTTCAGTTTTCTGAGGTGGCCGATGCCGGTGAGGATGTATTGTGTGATATACCGGTCGTCGCGGCCGCCCTGGAACCATACAAAACCGCCATTGGAAGTTTGCAGGTCCTGCAAGTGGCTGAGGGCCGATGTCTGCTCTCTGCTCATCCTTACCATGTCGAACAGCAGGGCGATATTTTTCTTTTGTTGTGCTTCCGATTTTGCTTCCAGCACCCAGGGCGTTTCCTGCAGCAATACGGATTTCAGTTCTTCATTCTTCTGCAGGTTGCTGAGCAGGGCAGCTGTGTCTGCCGTTTTCCAGTGTTCAAAGATGGCCTTGATGCGGGGTGATGCGTTGGCAATAGAAGTAGCCAGTGTATTGGCATAATACCGGTTGAATACCTGCTCGGCACACTCATACGGGTATTCCATCAGGTAAGGCAGTGCCTGTACGGCATACCAGGCCGGGTTGCTGGTGAACTCGACCGTTAAGGCATGCTGATTCAGTGTTTCACTTTCCCCACTTTTCAGCAGCTTGGCGAAGGTGAAAGTTTTGGTGGCATTGCCGCGCACCGGTAAAGGCAGGCTTTCCGTCACCAGCATACGGTTGCTCACTACCGGGAGCATGTTCTCCTCTCCATCGCTCAGCGCGGTTTCATTGGCGCCTGCTTTGGTTGCTGCAACGAGGCGATAGGTGAGCGGCTTGTTGTATTGATAAGGTATTTCCAATGAGAAGGTAACCGGTATACTTTGTCCAGCCGCTACCGTGAAGAACTGGTTGGGGAATACATTCCTGAACCAGCCATCTACCGATTGATTGGTTGTGGGATCGATCAGTTGTAATTCTACCTGTCCGGTAAGTTCCTTACTGCTCAGGTTCACGATCTTGCCGCTGAAGTCCATGCGGTCGCCTTCGCGCATGAAGCGCGGCGCGTTGGGCTGCACCATCAGTTCTTTTTGTGTGATGATGCTCTTCTCGCTATAACCCATGGCCAGCTCTTTGGTGTGGGCCAGGATCATCCATTTCCATTGTGTCAATGCTTCGGGCATCGTGAAAGAAAACTCCACGTTGCCTTCCGCATCTGTATGCAGGTCGGGAAAGAAGAAAGCTGTTTCGTTGAAGTTCTTACGGGGTTGTGCAGCGGGCGCATCGGACGTAACCTTTTTAACCATGGTACCTTGCACATACATTTCTCCCTGCGCTTTCTCTGTAACAGTACCATCTTCATGCTGTGGAACCGAATTCCCCTCAAAGCTAACTTCTTCTATCCGCGTGGTCGGTTTTCTTAAGGTTGCACTAACTGCTGGCGCTGCCATTCCCCGTACTGCCATCTCTGTTTTCGCCAGCTTCATATGACGTGCGCCTCCACCGGAATATTGATCACTACCTATCAATTCATCATACGATTTGTTGAAGGAGGCATACTCGTCATTCCGGTCGGGTTTTTCACGCGATTGCACCGTCTCGAAACATGGGCTGCCATCCCAGTTTGCACGAAGGTTAAAATTATGCCATAGGTAAGGCTTGTTCCAGTTGTGTGGACTGAACTGGTCGAGCGAAGCATCATACATAGCGGTCAGCATTTCGGCTGCTGCCTGATCACTCTTTTTACCACTGATCTTTACTTTCCATTTTTCTGCACTTCCGGGCAATGTTTTATCCCGGTAAGTAGTATAGGAAATAGTGAGCTCTTTATTTGTGTAGGGAACAAGCACAATGGCGCCATTGCTGTAAATACGGTTGTGCTTTACGAAAGCGATCTGCAGCCCCAATCCGCCACGATCATTTTCCGTGACGGGTAATGTATATACAGGGCTATTGCCATTCAGGGTAAGCAGTTTTCTTTCTTCTTTATCACTCTTTCTGCCAATATCGTGTATAACAAATACATTGTTTAGGTTGGTGACCAACTGGTAGGAAGCTGTTCCGCCTGGTTCTAAAGCATCATTATACACCTCGATATCAGCATAGCCCATCGGATTTTGACTGCCGGATTGATTGTACAATTCTACATACCGGATGGCTTTTACCGTTTCTCCAAACTTGTCTTTGGTAACGGCTTCGATTACATACCAACCCGCTGTTAATGCTTTGGTTGAATTGGCCAGTGCCGCAAGTTTTCCGTTGGCTGCCGTAGTATCTGTTACCTCCAATACTTTTGCTTCCTTTTCCCAGGTGCTTACTTCGTCTTCATTCTTATAAATATCGTAGGGGAATGCGGCCTGGTATTCCTGCAATGTCATCACAAACTGGTCGGGCTGTTGCCAATACCGGCTGCGGAAAATGCGTCCTGGTGCTTTCAGCTTGTGCATGGTCAGTGTAACCTTCGCTTGCTCAAACAGATCGTTGAAATTGGTAGTTGTTACCTGCAGGTTCTTGATACTGTCGCTGTGCAATTTGTTGGGAGCAACTACTTCCATACGCAATGCCTGATAAGCTACAGATATGGTTGTGCTGCCACTGCGGGTTTCTCCATTAATATCAGTTACGTCGGCACTTATTGTGTATTGAAACGTAGGCTGATCTTTTTTATCCACTTGCAGGTCGGGCAATGCTTTGAAAGTAACAGAGAAAGTTCCATCGGCCTGTGTAGTGGCAGTGCCATGGGCTATTTCTACTTCCTGATCGCCATACGGAGGCCATGATCTTTTGCCATAGCCATACCGCAGGGGCATAATAACATTGCGTACTACCCGGTACTTAACGGAGGCTCCATCGATGTTGTTGCCGGCGTAGGCTTTGGCTGTTCCGGTCACTTTGATGCTATCGTTCAATCGGTAGCTACCAGCCGGTTTGGCAATCTCTGTATAAAACTTGGGGCGTTTATATTCTTCCACAGAAAAATTGGCAAAGCCGTCTGTTTGCTCATCTCTGATATTGAAAGTGCCGTTCAGTGCATTGGAGGGCAGGGTAAACTTACCGGAGTAAGAACCATAAGCATTGGTCGTTACCTGAATAGAATCTACCTGCTGGTCGTTCACATCCAACAATAGGATCCTGGTTTTTAAATTTTCAACTATGGCATGCTGATTCGATTGACTACGGCTATTGATTACGATTCCTTTAAAGTATACGGTTTGACCAGGTCGATAAATAGAGCGATCGGTAAAGAGATAACTGGTGTTACGGCTCTTCTCCTGTGTTTGAGGATAATTATAACTATACTCATAATCGGCCATCGACAGATGATCTTCTTTGGTAGATACTTCTATACGGGAATAGTTTTCGTTGTTGGTTTTGGATGGTGTCAGCGTAAAATATCCGTCCTTATCGGTAAATAGGTTTTCTCCCTTGCGTTCTACATAGTCGCGTACTTTGCTGTCGTAATTGCGGTACCATACCTGTACAGTGGCTCTGGGCACGGGGGCGCCGGTTTCCCGGTTGAGTACAAAGTAGTCATTGCTTTTATTGATATAAGCGAGGTTGGAGATGTAAAAAGCCTGCACGGCCAGTACGTTTTTGCCAAGACCAAAATCACTGTCGGCACTGACAAGGTAAGCATACTCGCCTACTGGCAATGCCGGTGCTTTGATCTCTGTGCGGTGTTGTTGATAGTCTTTGGTATCGGGCAGCTGTTGGGTGAATGTGCTCAGTACAGGTAAGCTGGTCAATTTCTTCCAGTAGGCATCGCTCCACGTATCCTTACCCAGGTTGTCCATCGTTTTTTTGTCCATCTTCACTACCCTGAAATGCAGGGTGGTTATATTGCGCCAGGTAACCAGTATCCTGAATGGCTGGTTGGGTACATTCACTTTTTCCGTTTGCAGTAGTATATGCTGTTTCAATAGCGTGTTCAGCATGTTCTGGCAATTGGCCTTGCCTTCGCTGGACTCTTTTTGAGCAATTACTTTTTCACAGATCTCTTTTGTTTTTAATAATGCATAACGATGCGTAGTATCTTTTAACGGATCGTAAGAGCTTCCTTCATCGAAATAAGTGTCGGCCAGTAAATACCAGGCTTGTGCAGCAACAGGGTGATTGTTATAAGTGCCGGTAACCTGTTCAAGCGCCTTCCGGAATAATTCCTTTTTATCGCTCATCACAGCGTACATATTCACAAACGTGAGCCGGTTGATAGTTGCGTCTATCAGTGCATCTGGTTGTGCGTCGGTCAGGTGGAAGCTGATCAACCGTTGGTACAGTTGCAGCGCTTTGGCATGTAAAGAGGTGCTGTCGGTAGTCCTGAACTTATGCGTGGCAAACGTCCGGGCATCGGCAAAGGCCACGGGGTCATTGATCTCGAAGGCGTCGCCTGCTTTTTTAATATCCCTTTCGCTCGATTGGAAGTAGGTCAGCGCATGATTGGCCAGCAGGTCAAACAGTGTTGGACGCAGGTGCCGGACATTACCTTTAGTGATGATGGGGTCGAAAGGTTCCAGCTTCGTATGTTGTAATGACTTCTCCTCTTTCAGGGACGCGAGGTATAACTCACCAATCCTTTTATGAAAGTCTTCACCACCCCAGGTGGCAATATCCGCTTTATTAAAATCAACAGTGGCTGTTCGATTATATAGTTGCCAGCGGTGATTTTGGAAGTAATTCCAGTACATGCTGGCTGTAATGTTTTGCAGCACGGCGCGGGCCGCTCCCGAAGTTTGGGTAATCTCTGTTTCCAGTTCTTTGATGGTATTCAGTTGCGGTTCTTCTTCTTTGATGTCCCGTAACTGCGCGCGATAGATCAGCGCTTTGATCAGTTGAGCATCGTTCTTCTCTTGTTTTGCCTGGGTATAGATCTTATTCACTTCTGTGAGGGCCGATTGTGGAAGCCCTTTTATCTGTATCAGACTATCGATCTTCTTCCAGGCTTTGTCATACGTGTTCATCTTTTGCTGTGCGGTTGCGGTGATCAGAAATAAGCTACATAGGACTAAGAAAATGACCTGTTTAACGGACATACGTTCTAATTTTAATACAAGTTATACAATCTGCAATATTTTGCCTCTTCGGACGTTTTTAAATGCGTGCTACCCTGTTATGATGCAGTTTTCGATCCGTTTTCACAGACTATTGATCTCTATGGCTGAAATAGCAATCCTTTAACATATTCCCGCTAAACGATCTATGCATCTTAGCATCAAACCCTAAACAACCAACAGGAGGCCTATATGAAAAAGATTTTTACCCTTGCATTACTGGTCATTACTTATTCGGCTTTTGCCCTTCCCAATGATGGAAAGATGAGTATTACCAACCTCAGTAATCAACGCATCGTTGTAGAGGTGGATGGTAAAAAGTTTACCGACCGTATCAACAACAACGATAACATCGTGCTGGTTCCTTCGCTGCCAATCGGCTATCACCAGGTGAGGGTATATTCCATACCGATGGACCGTAACAATAATACTGCCATGGGTATCAGGAAGCAAACCCTGATCTTCCAGAAGAATGTAAACATCAGGGCGCAATACCATGTAGATATTGTGATCAACCGTTTTGGTAAAGTGTTGTTCGATGAGCTGTCGATGAATGATCGTAACTATGTTGATATCGATAACGACAATTGGTACAACAATCCTTACGATGATCGCAATAATCCACGTGACCCACGTGATCCACGTAATAACCCACGTGACCCTAATCCCCGTGATAATGATTATGGTTACAACAACCGTCCTATGAGTCCGCAGTCGTTTGCTGCTTTCAGGGATGCGGTTGTTAAAGAGCGGTTCGACAATTCAAGGGTTACCATTGCCAAGCAGGTGATCGACCAGAATTTGTTTACTACCGATCAGGTAAAGCAACTGTTGCAGGTCTTTACTACCGATAGCTACAAGCTCGATCTGGCTAAGTATGCTTACAAGAATACCTTGAATAAACAGGATTATTTTATGTTGTATGAAGTGTTCACCTTCAGCAGCAGCAAAGAAGACCTGGCTAATTATATACGTCAGTATAAATAAGAAACTGTTTCTGCGTGTTTAAAAGTGATGGATTAAAAACTAACGGCCCTGGCTTGCACCGGGGCTTTTGGTTTTTATAAGGTATATAAAGCAAAGAGGCGACACTTTTGAAGGTGTCGCCTCTTTGTCTATAAATTAGAACAATTACTTCTTGATGATAGATGCGATAGTAGCACCGATATCAGCAGGGCTTTTCACCACTGTGATGCCGCATTCTGTCATGATAGCCATTTTAGCTTCGGCAGTATCTTCTGCACCGCCAATGATGGCACCAGCGTGACCCATACGACGGCCGGGAGGAGCGGTTTGTCCGGCAATGAAACCAACTACAGGCTTCTTTACCTTTTGCTCTTTATACCAGCGTGCAGCTTCTGCTTCCATACCACCACCGATCTCACCGATCATTACGATGGCGGCAGTTTCGGGGTCGTTCATGAACAATTCGAGGGCTTCTCTGGTAGTAGTACCAATGATGGGGTCGCCACCGATACCTACGGCTGTAGAAACACCCAGACCGGCTTTGGCTACCTGGTCGGAAGCTTCGTAAGTGAGGGTTCCTGATTTGGAAACGATGCCGATATTGCCTTTCTTGAATACAAAGCCTGGCATGATACCCACTTTGCATTCGCCGGCAGTGATTACGCCAGGGCAGTTGGGGCCGATGAGCCTTGTCTTGGTACCTTGCAGGAACAATTTGGCTTTCACCATGTCCTGTACAGGAATACCTTCTGTGATACAAACTACGAGGCCAATACCTGCTTCAGCAGCTTCCATGATAGCGTCGGCTGCAAAGGGAGGTGGAACAAAGATGATAGATACGTCGGCGCCGGTGGCTTTCACGGCTTCTGCTACCGTATTGAAAACCGGACGGTCGAGGTGGGTTGTGCCGCCTTTGTTGGGCGTAACGCCACCAACCACATTAGTACCATATTCGATCATTTGACTCGCATGGAAAGTGCCTTCCGTACCGGTAAAGCCTTGCACCAGTATCTTTGATTGCTTGTTAACTAATATGCTCATAGCTGTGATTTATAAATTCAAGAGGGGCAAAAGTAATGCATAAAGTGCATAATTGCAGTAGTAAAATCTGAAGGAAGAAATAGGATGTGGGAGGTAAGAAATAAGTAATCGGATATACGGGTAACTCAGTGGCTATGAATCAGATGCAGGCAGATTAGAAACCGTTAAAAATATAATCCTTTAAATTAATTTAATACGCAAGCCATGGCCGCTATTTATAGTCCTATCGACACTTTTTTGCAGGTGATCAAGGGCAAGTACAAAGCGAAGATATTGATCTACCTGTCTGACAAGAACCGTCGCTACAGCGAGATCAAACGTAAGTTCCCGCTCATGAGCGAACGTATCCTCATCAAACAGCTAAAAGAACTGGAGCTGCAGGGCATCATTGCCAAAGCGGTCACTGGCCATAAACCACCCCTGAAAGTGCAGTATTCGATCACGACGTATGGCAGCACTGTTTGTCCCATTATCAAGCAAATGTGGTTCTGGGGTGAAGCGCATGAAAGACAGTCCCGGTAAACCATCACCATTTGTTCGTTATTGGAGGCCATTATAGCCACCGGTAATTTTGCATTAAAATGATGACGTTATGCTTACAGCAGTAGACCAACAGTTGCAGATAGTGCCTTATGAATCCGCTCATCGTGATGCGTTCCGCCAGTTGAACCAGGCATGGATCACCCGGTACTTCCGGTTGGAAGAAGCCGACAACCGTGCGCTCGATGATCCCGAAGGTTATATACTGGCCAAAGGTGGATTTATTTTCATGGCCTTGTGGGAAGGAGAAGCAGTAGGCGCCTGTGCGTTGATAAAAGTAGATCAGGAGGTATTTGAACTGGCTAAGATGGCTGTAGATGATAAAGTACAGGGCAAGGGAATTGGCTATGCGCTTGGCAAAGCCTGTATCGACAAAGCAAAATTGCTGGGCATTAAGAAAGTTGAATTACTCTCCAACACCATATTGCAACCGGCTATTAATCTCTATCGCAAACTTGGTTTTGTGGAAGTGCCTTTACCGGCCACAGAGTATGAGCGGGCGAATATCAAGATGGAGTTGGAACTTACTTAATCAATTCGTCCATATTCCGGTCGTTGTCGATCTTACCGGTTTGCTCCAGCATACGCATGTCTTTGGCGTCTTTTAAGAACTCGGAAGCAAAGATGAACTCGTTCAGCAGTTCATTTTTGCTGAAGATGATCTCCTTGTTGTTGCCTTCCCATTCTTTGAGGCCCTGATGCATGTAGATGATGTGGTCACCGATCTCCATTACGCTGTTCATGTCATGCGTATTGATGATGGTCGTAATGTTGTACTCGGTAGTGATCTCTTTGATCAGTTTGTCGATAATGAGGGAGGTCTGGGGATCGAGGCCCGAGTTGGGCTCGTCGCAGAAAAGATATTTGGGATTGAGCACGATGGCGCGGGCAATACCTACCCGTTTTTTCATACCACCGCTCAACTCGGCAGGGAACTTTTTATTGACGTCTTTCAGCTTCACGCGTTCCAGCACTTCATTCACGCGCTTCAGTTTGGTAGCATAGTTGTCTTTGGTAAACATGTCGAGGGGGAACATGATGTTGCGTTCCACCGTCAAACTATCAAACAACGCTGAGCCCTGAAACAGCATGCCGATCTGTTTGCGCACTTCTTTCCGTTGCTCATCGTCCATGGTGAGGAAGTTCGCCTTGTCGTAAATGATCTCTCCTTCATCGGGTTCAAAAAGGCCTACGAGGCATTTCATGAACACGGTCTTTCCACTGCCGCTGGCGCCGATGATCAGGTTGCATTTGCCTGCTTCCATTTTCACGCTGACGCCTTTCAGCACCTGCTTTTCGCCAAAGCCCTTCTTTATGTCTTTTACTTCAATCATAAAACCCTTAGCTTAACAACAGTTGAGACAATAAATAATCAGCAAACAATATGGCGATACAACTTACTACTACCGATTTTGTGCTGGCCCGGCCTATTTCCAAAGCGCCGCCATTTACATGGTAACCATAATAGGCAGGGATGCTGGAAATGATAAAAGCAAAAGTATAGGCCTTTATCAAGGCAAAGAATACGTTGTACGGCACAAAAGCATTCAACAAGCCGGTATCAAACTCCTGCGGAGAAAGAATGCCGGATAAGGTGCCTGCCAAACGGCCACCCCAAATACCCAATCCGCCTGCAATAATGATCAGCATGGGGATAGTGATCAACGCTGCCGCGATCTTGGGAAGTATGAGGTAAGTTTTAGTATTGATGCCCATGATCTCCAGTGCGTCGATTTGTTCGCTTACCCGCATATTGCCCAGCTCACTGGCAATTTTACTGCCGATCACACCCGCCAGTACGATACATACGAGCGTGGGGGCAAACTCCAGGATGATCGTGTCGCGCACGATCTGTGCAATGGTGCTTTTTGGGATGATAGGACTTACCAACTGGTAAGCCGTTTGCAGCGTAGATACTGCTCCTATGAAGAAAGAGATCAGGGCAACGATGCCCAGTGAGCCAATTCCAATTTCACCGCATTGGTGCATGAACTCCTTCCAATACATCTTGCCGTTCTCTGGCTTGGAGAACATGCCTTTAATCATCAACAGGTATCGGCCAAATTCGGTAAATAGTGTCATAAAATCTTGTACAATAATACGCCAACTAACTGAGTATTGACCAATTTGAACCTTATATCTGCCTGGAACCCACGGAATGGGGTAAGACCTGACAGAGCTTGTTCTTGCGTCGGGAACGAAATCTCGTGCACGGGACAAGCTCTGTCAGACCTTTGTTATTAAGCGTTCTTAGTTTCCTTTTTTCCCTTCTTCCACCAGTGTGTTCTTACAGCCTCGGCTTCATTGCTCTTGCATTTCAACTGAGCATCGATCACCGTGATCAGTGCCATGTTGTAAATGCTTCTTACCGAACTACCGAGTTGCAGGATGTGCACGGGTTTCTTCAGGCCAAGCAGGATAGGGCCAATAGCATCAGCTCCACCTACTTCTTTCAATAAATTATATGCCACGTTACCGGCGGCCAGGTTGGGGAATATCAGGGTATTCACTTCCTGGTCTACCAGTTCACTGAAAGGATAGCTTTCTTTCAGCAGTTCCTGGTTGAAGGCCGTGCTGGCCTGCATTTCACCATCCACGATGAGCGTGGGGTCTTTCTGCTTCACGATCTCACGCGCCTGAGATACCAGCTTAGCTTCGGGCGAATCGCTGCTGCCGAAGTTGGAATAGCTCAACATCGCAATACGGGGAGTGAGGTTGAAGTTGCGCACTTCCTGCGCAGCCAACATCGTAATATCAGCCAGTTCTTCAGCGGTAGGGTTGAAGTTGACAGTCGTATCGGCCATGAAAATGGGGCCACGCTTGGTGAGCAGCAGGTACATACCGGCAATCTTCTTTACACCCGGCTCTGTACCGATCACCTGCAGCGCAGGGCGGATGGTTTCCGGATAGTTGCGGGTAAGACCGGAGATCATGCCATCGGCATCACCAGTGTCCACCATCATAGTACCGAAATAGTTACGGTCCTTCATGATCTTGGTAGCTTCGTAGCGGTTGAAACCACGGCGCTTTCTTTTCTCAAAGAAGGCATCGCCATAGATCTTGCGGCGGTCTTCGTAATCATCACTTCGCGGATCGATGATAGGCATATCGTCGATATCGATCTTATTGGTTTGTGCTATTTCGCGGATCTTCTTTTCATCACCCAGCAGGATGGGGTAGCAGATGCCTTCTTCGAAAGCGATCTGTGCAGCCTTTAATATCTTCTGGTTGTCGGCCTCTGCAAATACCACACGCTTTGGATCGCGGCGGGCCCTGTTGCCCAGGATACGCATCACCTGGTTGTCCTGACCCAGGCGTTTTTCCAGTTCCACTACGTAGGCTTCCCAGTTGTCGATCTGAATCTGCGCCACACCACTTTCCATCGCAGCTTTAGCTACAGCAGGTGCTACGGTGCTCAACAGGCGTGGGTCAACAGGCTTGGGAATGATATATTCAGGGCCAAAAGCCAGGTTGTTCTGGTTATAGGCCAGGTTCACAATATCAGGTACGGGTGTGCGTGCCAGTTCGGCCAGGGCTTTTACAGCTGCCAGCTTCATGGCTTCATTGATCTGCGTGGCACGCACGTCGAGCGCGCCGCGGAAAATGAAAGGGAAACCCAGTACGTTGTTCACCTGGTTGGGATAGTCACTGCGGCCGGTAGCCATGATGATATCCTTACGGGCGGCAGTAGCTACTTCGTACATGATCTCGGGATCGGGGTTGGCCATGGCAAACACGATAGGGTTCTTGGCCATCGACTTCACCATTTCAGGAGAAAGTACATTGCCCTTGCTGAGTCCGATGAATACGTCTGCATCTACCAACGCTTCAGCAAGCGTGAGGTTTTTGCCGGTAGACAGGAACTCTCTTTTCATGTCATCCAGGTCGGTACGGCTTTCGTGAATGAGCCCCTTGCTATCGAACATGCGGATGTTCTCTGTTTTAGCACCCAGCGCGATGTACAATTTGGTACAAGCCATCGCAGAAGCGCCGGCGCCGTTCACTACAAACTTTGCCTTCTCGATCTTCTTCTTCTGGATCTCTACGGCGTTCAGCAAGGCAGCAGCGCTGATGATAGCGGTACCATGCTGGTCGTCGTGCATCACGGGTATCTTCATCTGCTCCTTCAGCTTCTGTTCGATGTAGAAGCATTCAGGCGCTTTAATGTCTTCGAGGTTGATGCCGCCGAACGTAGGTTCCAGCGCTTTTACGATCTGTACAAACTTCTCGGGGTCCTTCTCGTTGATCTCGATATCGAATACATCGATGTCGGCGAATATTTTGAACAATACACCTTTTCCTTCCATCACGGGCTTACCGGCTTCGGGACCGATATCACCCAGGCCCAATACAGCCGTACCATTGCTGATAACGCCTACGAGGTTTCCTTTGGCGGTGTATTTATAAACAGTTTCAGGATTGGCTTCGATTTCCCGGCAGGGTTCTGCTACACCGGGCGAGTAAGCGAGGGAAAGGTCTCTTTGGGTTTTGGTCTCTTTAGTGGGGATTACTTCTATTTTGCCAGGTCTGCCTTTAGCGTGGTACTCCAGCGCCTGTTCTTTGATGAATTCTTTTTTCATACTATTTGTTTAATCAACTGGCTGGGAAGGTGGTTTGGATATTTGGTTGAGTTCTTTCCCGCCATGAAACAGGCGTGCAATTTAAGGGAATTATGCTATCCGGGTGCTAATCTGCCAGTTAGGTAAAAACAAGGGTAATATTGGTAAGGGGGCGTTCATGATTTTCGGTAAGATGTAAGCTGCTAAATTCTCTCATCTTAGGGTCATCCTAGGGTCATCTTAGGGTTTTTGTTGGGTTATGGTAGGCTTTTAACCCTAAGATGACCAAACAAAAACCCTAAGAAAAACTTACGATCAATAGACTCACAGAGGTAGCAACAACCCTGAATCCTGGTTAGCAACAAAAGCCACCAAGTCCCAACCATCCCACTGCGCCACGCGGCGATAAATAAACCTGTAATCGTATAAGAGGTTGATTATTAATAAGTATTACTTGTTCAAATAAAAACTGTAAAGAAAAAACACAAAATGCTTGGAGGCGATTAGCTGTATTGGTATGTTTGTGTACTATTAAAGTAGTACACTAAAACACCGAACATGGTAGACATTCAACAATTGCACTTCGGCTACCGTAAGAAAAGAGTCTTTACGGGATTGAGCCTGCAGTTACAACCCGGCCATATCTACGGGCTGCTGGGCAAGAACGGAACGGGCAAGTCCACCCTGCTGCGCAACATTGCCGGCCTGCTGTTTCCCGACCAGGGCAGTATCAACGTAATGGGGTTTACGCCCGGCAAACGACAGCCAGCCTTCCTGCAGGAAGTATTTATGGTGCCGGAAGAATTTTACCTGCCCAATATTCCTTTGCAGCAACTGGTGAACAGCTTGTCGCCCTTTTACCCCCGTTTCAACCAACAACAGTTCGATAAGTATATACAGGAGTTCGAGATCCCTGTAGACAACAAGCTGGAAAGCATGAGTTATGGCCAGAAGAAAAAAGTGCTGATCAGCTTTGGCCTTGCCTGCAACACTTCTTTGTTGTTGATGGATGAGCCAACCAATGGTTTGGACATCATGAGTAAAAGCCAGTTTCGCAAGGTGATGGCCGGGGCTATCGATGAAAACAAATGTGTGATCATCAGTACGCACCAGGTAAAAGATCTGGAGAACCTGATCGATCGTATTACTATTATAGATGAAGGTGCTATCCTCTTCGATCAAACAATTGAAGCTATTGCCCGTAAGCTGTCTTTCCGTATCTCATTTGATCATGAGGAGGTAAAGCATGCTTTGTACAGTGAATCTTCTCTGCGCGGCAGTGCGATCATCACTAAAAATACCGATGGCGAAGAAAGCAGGATCGACCTGGAGCTGTTGTACAAAGCCATCGTCACTAACCGTCAACCCATTCAATCCGCCTTTAATTCTTAAATAACTATCATGAACCAGGTTTTTGATTTTTCCCGTTGGGGATTGCTGGTGCGGAAGCACTGGAGTGATAACCGGAATAAATACACGCTTTCGCTGGGAGCCATTGGCGCCCTGTTATTAATGTGGTATGGCTTTCTGCTGCTGGTGGATGGTCGTGGTGCAATGAACAAGGAAGGACAGATTATTACTTTTTATGTAGGCCTTTTCCTTACCGGCGCTTTATTTGCCAGCATGCTCTTTGGTGATCTGGCCAATAAACCCAAGGCCATCAATTTTTTATCTGTACCTGCATCGCAATTGGAGAAAGTACTGTGCATGGCGCTGTATTGCATACTGATCTTTTTTGTTTGTTATACCGTTATCTTTTATGCCGTTGATTTTATCATGGTGAAAGTGGCGAATGCGGTTAATCTATCCCGGTGGAAAGAACATAATGCGGAAGCATTGTTTGTGCCGGAAACAGTAGCCAATGTTTTTACTACCATGAAATCAAGTGATAATGGCAATCCGTTTAATGCACTTACTACGGTATTGCTGCTCTTCTTTGCTATACAAGGTGCTTATGCATTAGGATCAATTTACTTCCCGGCTTATAGTTTTATCAAAACAACCATTGCGTTGTTATTGATCATCCTGTTCTTCATTTTCCTGCTCGCCAAAGTGCTTGCCCCGATCCTGCCGGAAGGTGGCTTTGCTTCGAGCCTTACTATATTCAATCTGCGTGGACCCGGCAACGAATGGGGAGTGCGGGTCATTCAATTGCCTTCCTGGACTGATGATGTATTTTTTGGGTACTTCAAGTATGTATTGACGCCGGTGTTTTGGGTGATTACTTATTTCAGGCTGAAGGAAAAAGAGGTTTAACCTACGTAAACAAATTATTATGCAATTCAGAGAATCGCAAGCTATATACTTACAGATCGCAGATTATGTCTGTGAAAAGATATTGCTGCAGGAATGGAAGCCGGAGGAAAGGGTGCCCTCTGTACGGGAACTGGCCGTGCAACTGGAAGTAAATCCCAATACCGTGATGCGCACGTTCGAGTTTCTGCAACAACAAGAGATCATTTACAACCAGCGGGGCATTGGCTACTTTGTATCACCCGGTGCCGTGCAGCAGGCTATCAAATACCGTAAGGTTGAATTTACGGAAAAAGACCTGCCACAGGTTTTTCGCAACATGTACCTGCTGGGCATGACGCCGGACGACCTGAAGCCCTGGTATGAAAAGTATAAACAACAACATTTCACAAACCCTGCATAACTCAGTAACATGAGAACGAGTAATAAAATTTTAATAGGCCTGTTGCTTACCACTACCCTGGTATTTACCAGTCTTTTTGCTGCCGTAAGGATCAAATATTCCAACGGTGGTATCGTGACCCGCAAAGAAGGTATCAATAATACCTGGAGCGATGTGCCGCAGATAAAGGAGCCTTTCACATCGGTAAGGATCGAGGGAATGGGTAATGTGATGATCATTCCGTCCGACTCTGTACGATTGGAAATATGGAAAGATGGGCCCGGTGCAGAATGGAAAGTAAAAGATGGTGTATTGCATATAGGCCCCAATCCTACGCTAAAAGGGGAGGGGCAGTCAGCGCCTAAGTCCTGGACGCATGTCGAGCTTTTCCTTCCCAAGATGGACAGCATTGCTATTATTTACAGTGAAGTTACCATCAGGAATATTGTCGATTCCGGCAAGTTGCAACCTTCCTTCAATTTGTACCTGAATTTTGCAGAGCTGACAGTTGACAATGGCCGTATTGAACAGCGACCTACTTTTTATGATAAACTGAAAGTGGATGCAAGGAATAATGCTGGCTTGCGGATCAGTAGAGATGTTCACGTGAACGAGCTGGATGCCCGCTTCATTGGAGCCAGGTTCGAAGAAGATAATACGGAATTTGGCAAACTGAGTATACAAACAGATAGTACTTCTGAGATATCTATAAAAGGTAAAAACCTCCGCAAAGCAACGATCACTTCAACAGAATAAAATGAGTAACTATATTATCGAGACCCGTCGACTGGACTTTTTGTTCCGGTCCGGACAACCCATCCTACATCAGTTGAGCCTGCAGATACCAGCCGGCAGTATCTATGGCTTTCTTGGCCCGAATGGCGCTGGTAAAACAACCACGCTCCGGCTGATCCTCGGCCTGCTGAAAAAGCAGGAAGGTTCCATCACCCTGTTTGGCAAAGAGCTCGCAGGCCATCGCCTGGATATTCTTGGCCGCCTGGGTTCACTTATCGAACAACCTTCTTTGTATCTGCACCTGAGCGGGCGTGAGAATCTGGAGATCTTCCGTCTCTCGTATCAATGTCCAAAGAAGCGGGTCGATGAAGTATTGGAGATCGTACGGCTGAAAGATGCCGCCAGTAAAAAAGTGAAAGCTTATTCACTGGGTATGAAGCAACGCCTGTCGATCGCCATCGCGCTGCTGCACGATCCGGAACTGCTGATACTGGACGAGCCTACCAATGGTCTCGACCCAAGCGGTATCATCGAAACACGTGAGTTGATCAAATCTCTGAACCGCGAGCATGGCAAGACCATCATGGTGTCGAGTCACATGCTGGCCGAAGTGGAGAAGATGGCAACGCACGTTGGTATCATCAATAAAGGTAAGCTGGTGTTTCAGGGAGCGTTGCAGGAACTGCAGCAACTGAAATCAAAACAGTCAGCCATCGAGATTGAAGTAAGCGATACTGCCAAAGCACAACGGGTATTGAATGGTCATTTCCCGGTGAAGGAAGTGAATGGCTCGCGCCTGCTGGTGAATTTTGAAAGCAAAGAAAAAACAGCACTGCTCAACAGAACGCTGATCCAGCAGGATGTGGAAGTATACCAGATGGCGCTTACACAGAACGACCTTGAAAATTTATTCATCGAAATAACCTCCGAATAGTTATGGCCACTTTTATTATCAATACAAAAGCCGAATTGTGGAAATGCCGTAAAACGGCCGCTTATTGGATCACATTGATAGCAGGGATATTTATTCCCTTCGTGATGTGGTTGATGATGACCCTCGATGCCAAAGAATTTGTGCGGGATTTTGGGAATGACGCATGGCAAACGTTGATGAGGGCCTGCTGGCAACCTACGGCAGCATTCTTAATGCCCATGTATGTAATATTGGTGACCAGCCTTGTGGTACAGATTGAATACCGCAACAATACCTGGAAGCAGGTGTATGCTTCTCCCCGCAGTTATGCCGATATTTTCTTTTCTAAATACCTGGTCATTCACGGGTTGATACTGACAGCCCTGCTGCTATTTAACCTGTCTATACTGGTGGCAGGGTATGGTGCGAATGCAATACATGGCACGTATAAATTTTTCGACACGGCTATTCCCTGGACAGATATGCTGACCGTGACTGGTAAAATGTACACTGCTATCCTGGCCATGACTGCCATTCAATACTGGATCAGCCTGCGCTTTAAGAATTTTATAGCGCCCATAGGTATCGGGCTGGCCCTGCTGATCACCGGCATCATTATCCTTCAATGGAGACATATTATTTATTATCCCTACGCTTATTCAGCACTCACTTATTTTAAGAACCTGAATAAAGGAAATGCCGGACTTGTTCACCTGAACTATTCCTGGATATGGTTTGTCGGAGTAACCCTGCTGGCATTCTGGGATACAGTGAAGCGTAAGGAAAGAGGATAAAACAAATTTATAAAACAGTAAAGTGTTAGTTATGAGATTCCTGGTACCAGTCGCCGTGTTGTTGGCCACTATGCTGCTGATCTCCCGTCAACCGAAAGGAGCCGTTGCTGAAGAAGTGATTGTGCATCCCATTTTTTCCATCGAAATGGTGGAAGCTCCCGCCCCCACTAATACGGAGGCCGATACGGAGTATGATGATGTAGTAGAGTCGTCGGGCTTGCTGAACAGATTGGAATTACTGGATTTTTAACCCGCTAATAATCGACATGTTTAAACGTAGCACCTATATACTGGCCGCTTTATTGTCACCTGCCTTGCTGTTGGCACAGGAAGGAGCCTATTCGATCAAAGGCAATATAACCGGACTTGATGCGCCAGCCATAGCTTACCTGGCTTATAAGAAAGATGGCGGACAGCGGGCTGATTCATCGCTGATAGTTAAAGGTGCATTTGAATTGAAAGGCCTGACTGACCAGCCTTTTTCTGCCACGTTGGTGATCGATCGTAAAGGTGTGGGCATTCAAAAGCTGGATCGCAGAGATGGAGTAGATATGGTGAAGTTGTTTGTAGACAAAGGCCAGATTGTGATCACGGGTAAGGATTCCGTGGCCACGGCTTCCATGAGCGGATCAGTACTGAATAAGGATTACCAAATGCTCCAGACCTTAATGAAACCAGTAGACGATCGTCATTTGGATTTTTCTATACGGTTACGCGCTATGACACGCGAGCAGGCAAAAGCACCTGGCTTTAGTGATAGCCTCAACCGTGTGCAGGATACTTTGCGGATGCAACGCCAGCAGATCGCTATGGATTTTATTCGCCGGCATCCGGATAGCTATATCAGTCTGTTTGCACTTGAAAGCTATATACCCGGCGCCTTCCCTGATCCTGCTACACTGGAACCCTTGTTCAATACTTTATCTCCGGCTGTCCGGGAAACAACTGGCGGACAGGCATTCCTGCGCATGCTGAATAATATTCGTCTGGTAAAAGTAGGCGCTGCTGCACCAGACTTTGCAGAGAAAGACGTGAAAGGACAGCCTGTGTCACTGTCGCAATTCAAGGGTAAGTATGTATTGATCGATTTCTGGGCTTCCTGGTGTGGCCCCTGCCGGCAGGACAATCCCAACCTGGTGAAACTCTATGACCGCTTCAAGGATAAAAATTTTGTAATACTGGGCGTGTCGCTGGACAAGCCCGAGGGGAAAGCGGCCTGGTTAAAGGCTATTAAAGACGACCAGCTGACGTGGCCGCAGGTAAGCGATCTGAAAGGTTGGGAGAGTGGCGTGCCGAAACTGTATGGTGTGAGGGCCATTCCTCAAAACTTCATCATCGACCCGCAGGGTAAGATCATTGCGGCGCAGCTGCACGGTGAGGAACTGCAGCGTTTTGTAGAGCAATTACTGGCTGCTAAATAGTGGCACACAAACGGTGCAGCAGGTGTTTTTGCACGATAGGCCGGGCAGGTGGTTCACTGATTTTTTTGACCTGTTAAAAACCTTGTCTGTCAGCCATTGGGCCGGGTTGGTGTAAATGATGCCGGATTTTTTTTAAATAGCTGTAACCTGCAGCCTGAACGGGTTGTCCAAGTGCCGGTTAATGGCGCAGGTCCCTGATAAAAAAACATATTAACCAAAAAAGTATAGCCATGAAAAAGATGTTCTTGTCTTTCCTTGTCCTGCTGCTCGCCGGATCGGCCGCCATTGCCCAATGTGATAAACACGTCGTGTACCATTCCGATAAGCAGGAGAGGATCAGCGCCGAAGGTGATGTTATGGACACAAAAACAGATGTGTTGTCTATCGAATTTACCAAGGAGACCATTACCGTGAATGTCAGCGACAAACCGGAAGCCCTGAAAGCTACTATTAAGGGAACTACCTGCGAGTGGAAAGAGATCTACAAAGAAGGTAAAGCTGTGTACAAAGTGTTGTTCCAAAAACCTGATACTGGTGAAACGAATGAAGGCTCCATGACGGTGGAAGCCAAAGATGGGAAACTGTACCTGTTGGTGGAGATGGAACGCCTTGAGGGCAAGAAAATAAAAGTACTGATCAATAAATACGAAGAGAAGTAATAGAACATCCTCAACCAGTATCCTGCAAAGACTCATTCACTTTTGACCACTTATTATTCATCCTTAATTCAGTCAACATGAAAAAAGAGATTGTGGATTATATCGGTTGCCTGTTGTTTGGCAATGGTGCCGGCAACCATGAAGGACAATTACAGCTGCACAGTGAAAGACAGTTCCGGGTGGGGCCTGATGGCCGGCTGGATAATACTGCCTCTGTGCTTACCAATATCCTGGTTGATAAGGAAGCTATTTACCTGCATTATCAGTTGCCTGATGGACGCGAGGTGCGTTTTGCCAATGCCGTGAAGCAGGTGGATTGCACAATGAACAGTGATTATACCATCCGTAGCATTGTGTATGAGACGGAGCCGGTAAAGTGGGAGCAGACTGGTCAGGGCAGGCCACGCCTTTTGTTTACCCTCCAATGTGAAGAGGATGGTGTAAAGTTTTATGAGGATAATGAAGGTGTTGCCGGAACGGGCAACAAAGTGTTGTTCGAAATATGTTAGACTAATAATTTCTTTTTTTCTATACGCAGTAATCTTTGTGATACGGGGCGGGTTTCTACCTGCCCCTTTTCTATTTTAATCCCCTTCGTTTCCTACGCTTCTTAACCCAAGTCAACGTTTCCCGCCTGGTCGCTGGTCTAAGTTTGCATTGTAAATCAATCTTAAATAGTTAAAAATTTTCACAATGGAATTTACCATGCAAAACAAAGCACCGAACCTGCTTCCATCAAAATCACTGGTGATGGCGAAAGCCAACCGGGACGTGATCTTCAACACGGCCAACTTCCTGGAGATCTATAGTCGGTTAACCAATCTACAGGCAACTGCTCAACGGCAGTGGGGTAAAATGACCGTGATTCAAATGTTAAATCATTTAAAAATTGCCACAGGGTCTGGGCTTAAGGTGTACACGCTCAAAGATGAAAGCTCATTCCTGTCACGAGGTATTATCAGGTTTATTGCACTGCGTGTACTTAATCAGCTCCCCAAAAATGTAAAAGGACCCAAAGGGTTTGAGTTTGAAATGAATGAGGCAATCGATTTCAATGCCGAGAAAGAACAGGCATTGATCATGCTGAAGAAAGCGCATTTGTCTGCGCAGGCTTCTTACGCTCACCCAATGTTCGGTACTATGCCGAGGGCGCTATGGGGCAGATTGATCTACCGCCATTTCGATCACCACCTGCGCCAGTTTGGTGCATAAGTCTACATCATTCATCTAATCATTTACAAGAACATACTTAAAAACATTTTTTATGAAAGCGTTAATCGATCAACAAAAGCAATATTTCAATAGTAATGCTACGAAACCGTTCTCCTTCAGGATAGAGCAGTTAAAGAAACTGAAGGCTGTTATCAAAAGTTATGAGCAGGAGTTAACGGAGGCTGTTTATAAAGATTTCCAGAAAGGGAAGTTCAATACATTCCTGACCGAGTTCGCAGGTGTATATGTAGAGCTCGATAAATCCATTAAGCATATGCGCAAATGGGGTAAGGTAAAACGGGTGGGCACCAATATGCTCAATTTCCCTGCACGCAGCTACATCGTGCCCGAGCCATTGGGTGTTTGTCTTGTTATCGGGCCCTGGAATTTTCCCGTCAATCTGACTTTAGCGCCTGCGATCGCAGCTATTGCTGCCGGCAACACGGTCGTGATCAAGCCCAGCGAACTGACGGTTCATACCAGTACTGTTTTATCAAAGATGATCAGGGAAAACTTCGACCCGTCTTTTATAGCTGTAGTAGAAGGAGGCATTGAGGAGACAACGCAATTATTGGAGCAGCCATTCGATAAGATCTTTTTTACAGGCAGTGTACCTGTTGGGAAAATTGTTTACCAGGCAGCTGCCAAGAATCTGACGCCAGTGACACTGGAACTGGGCGGTAAAAGTCCACTGATTGTTGCGCCCGATGCCAATTTAAAGGTCAGTGTCAAGAGGCTGGTATGGGGAAAATTTATCAACGCAGGGCAAGTGTGTATTACCCCTGATTATGTGCTGGTGCACAAGAGCATTGAAAAGGAGTTTCTGGCAACGCTTAAGAAAGAGATCGAGTTGGCGCAGTTCTCTCTTACCAATCAAAACTATGCACAGATCATCAGTGAAAAGCATTTTGATCGGCTGGTTAGCCTGATTGAACCGGGAAAGGTGTTTACCGGTGGATCGTATGACCGGTCAAAGCGTTTTATAGAACCCACTGTACTTACCAATGTTTCGGTTGATGACAAAATAATGCAGGAGGAGATCTTTGGGCCTGTTCTGCCGGTATTGGCCTACGACGATCTTGACAAGGCTATAGTATTTATCAAATCGAAGCCTAAACCGCTGGCCCTGTACCTGTTTTCTGAAAGCAGCGCGTTGCGTAAAAAAGTACTGCGTGAAGTATCATTCGGCGGAGGTTCGAGCAATGAAGTATTGATGCATTTCTCAAACGATCATTTACCCTTTGGTGGCGTTGGCCACAGTGGCATTGGCAATTACCACGGAGAAGCGGGTTTCAAAACGTTCTCTCACTTCAAGAGCTTCATTCAAAAGCCTACGCTGTTTGAGTTTCCGTTTAAATACTTCCCTTACAAGGGTTGGAAGTCAACCATGATCAAAAGGGTGATGGGTATATAGTCAATTAGTAGGACTGCAGCTTTTCCATGACTGCCTGCTTATATAATCTTCCAATGGGTATTTCCGTTTTTCCTAATTGTACGGCGAAACCATTGTAGCCTGATATCTTACCCAATGATACCATAAAAGACCGGTGGGTACGCACAAACTTGTGTTCCGATAGTAAGTTCTCCATGGCACTGATGGATTGTTTTGCCAGCAAATGCTGACCATTTACAAAAAAGACTTTTACATAGTCTTTCCAGCTTTCGATATACAGGATATCATTGATAATGACCTTTTTCATGTCGCGGTCAACCTTCAGGTAAACGAACGGGACAGTAGTGGCAACTTCGCTGGTATTTGTTATGGATGTTTCCTGTCCCATCAGCCGGTTCAGTCTGGTAATGGCTTTGAAGAAGCGTTCGAACGAGACAGGTTTCACCAGGTAGTCCACCGCGTCCAGTTCGAAACCGTCGACTGCATATTCTCTGTAGGCGGTAACAAATATGACTTTGGGCGGATGCGACAAGTTTTTTAAAAACTCGGTGCCAATGATGCGGGGCATCTTTATATCAAGGAATATTACATCTACGGCTTTATGTTTCAGCACATCGAGGGCTTCGATAGCATTCCCGCACTGCCCCGCAATTTCCAGTCCATTGATAGAAGTGATATAACTGGTCAGCACTTTCAGGGCTGGCGGTTCATCATCTATCAGCAGACAGCGTAGTTTCATGCGGAGATGGTTTGTGGGGTCACCGGGAAAACGGGTACGGTATTATAATCGGTTATATCGCCTGTTAATTTGACCAGCATCGAGATCACGAAGAAGTTTCCCTCGTCGTTGATCTTTAGTTCGTATTTGCCGGCATAAATAAATTCCAGGCGCTTCTTGACATTGTTGATGCCGATGCCATTGTTGTTATAAGGTACATATTCGTTCTTGCTGTTGGCGATCTTACATCGAAGAGTATTGTACTTTACGGAAATATCCACGCCCAGCCAGGGTTTTTCTATTTGCTCGGAGGTGCCATGTTTAAAAGCGTTCTCCAGGAAGGGCAGCATGATCAGGGGCGCAATAAACTTGTCTTTTATATCACCTTCCACGCTCCAGGATATTTCGATCTTATTGCCATAGCGCTCTTTTTCCAGGTCGATATAGTTTTTCATGATCTCTATTTCTTTTTCCAGCCGTACTTCTTCTGCTTTGCAGTCGTAGAGCATGTAACTGAGCAATGAAGACAATTTTAAGATAAGGCCCGGGGTTTTGGGCGAGCCCTCCATTGAAAAGGAGTAAATGTTGTTGAGTGTATTGAACAGGAAATGCGGATGTACCTGTGCTTTCAACAACTGCAGTTCGGCTGTTATTTTTTCCTCTTGTGCACGTATCCAGTCACGCTGTTTAATAGACCATAGCTTGAAAAACTTTATGATCATGGGGCTTGCTGCCGAAGTGGTCATGCACAGGTAGCAGAAGGCTAATGGCCCTCTCGGAATGATGTTCTTCAATCCCATTGCTTCCTGTGCAGGTATCAATACATAGCTCCTGTAAGCCACATCCATATAAAGGCCCAGCGCGCCCCAGCTGAGGATAGCAAGTAAGAACTGGACTACTTTGCCTTTCAACAGCAGGTATGGGATGGCTATATATACCATTGGATAACTGAAAAATATAAAAAGCGGAACCCACATGGTCATATTCAATAGATAGCGGGCATAGGAACCTGGTGCGCCCATGATCACCCAAAATGCAGCCCATATTGTAATATGAAACGACCAATACAGTATATGCCTCCACACACGATAGCGGGAGGAAAAAATAAACTCATTGTAGAGGAAGGCATTCATGGATCTCAACTACTACAAATTAAGCAATCGGCCTGACTATTATCCCGCAGGCAGCGGAAAATAGACTAAAGGCAGGGTTTTCCGATAAACGGCAGCTTCCTCCCTCCGGGAGCTATTGATCTGTGGTGCCTGTCTTATTTCTGAAAACAAATGCATTGAGCGATCGCCTGGAAAAAGAGTTACGGCTATCGCTATTTTGGTGCTGCGTTACCGGTTAACCAGGAATCATCCGCCCTTTGTTACTGCTGTTATCGATCCCTTACTTATTGTATAACGCTTAAACAACTACAACTATGAGTAATAGAATAGGGCGTGTATTGCTGCTTATTACCGTGCTTTATCTGGCCGGTGTAGCCTGCAAGAAAAAAAATGAGAATGATATACCGCAAGCTAAAACCTATCCAGCTGATGTGGTGGTGAAATGGCAGGGCGTGCAAACCTCTATGCTGAACAGGCCATCCGGCAATCCTTTCGGGTTTAATCCTGCCCGGTATATGGCTTATTGCGGTATCGCTTTGTATGAATCAGTATTGCCGGGTATGCCTGCCAACCGGTCGTTGTATGGACAGCTTACTGACATGCCTGCGATGCCGGCTGCAGACCCCGGGCTTCCTTATCACTGGCCCACCTGTGCTCATTCGGCGCTGGCTGTTTTGACGCGTAAGTTTTTTAGTGCAGTTCCAGCTGCTTATAATGAACTGGCTGTTACCAGTCTCGAAAATGAATTGAATACAAAACTCCAGGCAGAAGCGGGCAATGATGTTTTCCAGCGTTCTGCTGCGTTTGGAACAGAAGTGGCCAACAGGATCTTTGCGTGGGCGCAGACTGACAATGCCAACTGGCCAACAACAGCTTATCAATTACCTGCTTATTATCCTGGCATGTGGCAGCCCGAAACCGGTGCTCCTGTAAATCCTTATGGTGGGTACAACAGGTTGCTGGTTGCCGGTAGTTTGGATAATGTAGCCTCTCCTCCACTTACTTACAGCACCAATCCTGCTTCTCCTTATTATGCACAAATGAATGAAGTGTACACGGTGTCGAAGAATCTTACGCATGAGCAAAAGCTGATCGCAAAGTATTATAATGATTCGAATCCTGGTTATCCCGCAGGGGCACATTATATTTCCGTGTTGAAGCAGTTGATGGAACAGTTAAAGCCGGCATTGGATAAAGCGGCGCTTACGTATGCAAAAACCGGCATTACTTTGTGTGATGCTGTTACCGGGTCCTTTAAAGTAAAGTATACACATTTGGCTGAAAGGCCTTTCCAGTTTATCCGTGCTACCATTGCGCCCGGGGCTAACCCGGTATGGCAGCCTTTTCTGGCAACACCCGGTTTCCCTGACTTTCCTTCCAATCATGCAGTGTTCAGCAATAGTGTGGCCTACGCACTCACCAGTATTTATGGCAACCAGACTGCCCTTACTAATGCTACCTATGAAGGTGTTATGGCTGATATTGGCAAGGGTCCTGAAAATTTAGGTTCACGCCGCTATGCTTCTTTTGATGCCATGGCGGAAGAGATCTCTATTTCAAGATTATATGGAGGCATTCATTATCGCTATTCCTGCGAAGAAGGCGCAAAGCAAGGCAGGAAGACAGCGCAAAATATTGATACTAAGCTAAAGTTCCTCAAGTAAGGATACCGTATTGTTGGACAGCCTGTATGTTATCTGATCACCGATAGTTCAATATGCGAAGGCAATCCTGCTGTGCGATAGATCATGTGGGTTGCTTTTTGGAAGTCTGACTCCTTTGCTTCGAAAATATTGGGTACATATTTTTGCGGGTTGCGGTCTATGATAGGAAACCAGGTGCTTTGTATTTGCACCATGATTTTATGGCCTTTTTTAAATACGTGGTTGATGCTGTGGAGGTCGATGTTATAGTTTTCTACTTTGTTGGGTGTAATGGCTTCGGGGTGTTCAAAGCTTTTGCGATAACGGCCACGGAACACATCGTTGGACACCATGAACTGGTAACCGCCCATCTTGCGGTCTTTGGGATATTCGGCCGGATATACGTCTATCAGCTTCACAATCCAGTCGGCATCGCTGCCGGTAGTAGCGGCAAAGAGCCTGGCCCATAGCTGACCGGTTACTGTTACATCTTCCTGCAATACTTCCGTTTCCCAACTCAACACATCAGGCCGGTTGTGCACAAAGCGCTGGTCTTCGGTGAGCCAGGTGCGCCAGCGGGAGCCGGGACCATAAGTTTGTTCGATGGGCCTGGTGCGATAAGGCACCGGGCGGGATGGATCAGATACATAGCTGTCGAAAGCAGGAGCAGCAGACACAGGTGGTTTATCGAAAGAGAGTTTACCGTTGCGGTGGAAATACAGATTTTGTTTTACAGCTTCAGCCGGTGGCCATTGGTTGTAATTCTTCCAGGTGTTAGAACCTGTTTGAAAGGTAATGGCTTCTGCAAAGTTGCCATCTCCTTTGCCTTTGAGGTGGTAGCCAAACCAACGGGCTTGTATGTCTTTCCGGAAAGTAGGTCCTGTACTCGTATCAAAATTGATATTGCCCAGCGTATTGCCTGCGCCTCCTGCCCAACCCCCATGATTCCAGGGACCGGCCACGATATAGTTTTTGTTGCTGCGGTCTTTCTTCTCCAATACCTCATAAGCTTTCAGCGGGCCATAAAAATCTTCCTGGTCCCACC
The DNA here is from genome assembly GCF_059502485.1 of Paraflavitalea sp. Taxonomy (NCBI): domain Bacteria; kingdom Pseudomonadati; phylum Bacteroidota; class Chitinophagia; order Chitinophagales; family Chitinophagaceae; genus Paraflavitalea; species Paraflavitalea sp. Next base: position 2,601,070 of record NZ_JCACET010000010.1, on the reverse strand, counting down.
AGCCGGCTACGTGCATGGTATATACGCGTGGCGAATCGAGACGATATGCCAGTGATTGCTTTTGCCAGAAGGCATCGTAGTTGGGATGGCTGGCAAAATCATTCCAGGTGGGGATATGGTTGTGGAAGTATTTTTTATTGACGTTGGAAAGTGATCCTAATTGGAGATACCAATCGTAAAGGTCGTGCATCCCGAAAGGGAACAGGCTATCTGTTTTACCAGCCTCCTCCATAAACGCATATTCAAAACCATAGCTAAGGCGGAATGCGCCGTTGTGGTGAAAGTCGTCGCCCAGCCACATGTCGGAAGGAGTAGCCTGTTCTGAAACGGCTACCAATGCTGGATGCGGATCGATAGCGCCTTGCATGGTGGTCCAGCCATCGTAGGATATGCCATACATGCCAGCCTTGCCATTGTTATTGGCGATGTTTTTTAATAGCCATTCAAACGTGTCGTAAGTATCGGTACTCTCATCGATGGCTTTGAGGTCTTTCTTGTTGCGGCTGAAGCGTTGCATCTCGAACTTGCCTTCGCTCTTATAGCGGCCACGGATATCCTGGAATACGAAGATATAGCCATCATCGGCCAGGTCTTTGGTATAAGCACTTTTATCCGGTGCTCCGGCTCCGCTAACGCCATACGGTGTACGTCGCAACAGGAAGGGATATTTTTCACTCGCTGCTTTCGGCGTAAAGATGACCGTATTGAGCTTTACGCCATCGCGCATGGGGATCATGATCTCCTGGCGATCGTATTTGCTGTCAGCAGATTGGGCGTATGCCAACGTTGTCAGGAACAGGAATAAGGTAGTGAGACGTAGCATATGTAAAGTTCTTTGTTGCAGGTTACAAGTTTCAGGTTGCAGGGAAGAATGTCGGGCGGGTTTTATGCCCTGTAACTTGTGTCCTGTCACCTGTAACTGATCTAACTGTCAAGGCTCGCATTCGCTCCCAGCCAGGCCATCATACCCATACCTGTTTCGATGGCGCTTTCATCGATGTTGAAGGTGGGGGTGTGTACACCAGAGGTGATGCCTTTGGCTTCATTCATCACGCCCAGCCGGTAAAAGCAGCCGGGTATCAGTTGTGTATAATAGCCAAAGTCTTCCGCGCCCATCCGCATTTCAGTAGTTTCTACATGCTCTGCGCCCATGTAGTCTTCTGCCAGTTTCCGGGCCACGTTGTTCAGTGCTTCGTGGTTGTATACAGTAGGATAACCTACGTCGATGTGCAGGTCGATCTCTCCACCCATGGCGTGCACCAATTGCACTGCGTTGTTGCGGATCAGTTCATGTGCTTTAAAGCGCCAGGCTTCATCGAGTGCACGGAAGGTGCCCATCAGCTTTACTTCACTGGGTATTACGTTGGTGGTATGTCCACCTTGTATAGAGCAAATGGATAATACGGAAGGGGAGAGTGGGTTCCTGTTGCGGCTAATGATCTGTTGCAGGCTCACGATAAGATGTGAGGCGATAAGAATGGTGTCGACCGTCAGGTGAGGTGCTGCAGCATGGCCACCCTTTCCTTTGATGGTGATGTAGATCTCATCGGCGCTGGCCATTACCTGTCCGCCGCGGAAGCTAAGTTGACCCACTGCCAGTTGCGGATGCACATGCAATCCGAAGATAGCTTGTGGGGCGGGGTTGGTTAGTACTCCTTCTTTGATCAGGATGCTGGCGCCTCCGGGGTTGCGTTCTTCACCGGGCTGGAAGATAAGTTTCACCGTTCCTTCCCATTCATCTTTCAACTCCTGTAATATTTTAGCGGCGCCCAGCAGGCAGGTGGTGTGCACATCATGACCACAGGCATGCATGATGCCGTCGCGGGTTGATTTATAGGGAACATTGTTTTCTTCGAGGATGGGCAGTGCGTCGATATCGGCACGCAGGGCCACTACCCGTTTGTCGGGATTCTTTCCTTTGATCAGTCCAACTACGCCGGTAGTGGCCATCACCTGATAGGGGATACCAAACTCCTGTAGTTTTTGTTGTATGAATTGGGAAGTTTCTACTTCCTGGTAGCTTAGTTCCGGATGGGCATGTAAGTGATGACGGATGTCGATAAATGCCGGTGCATAGGTATTGGCCAGGTCTTGTACTTTTTGTTTCAGCGTACTCATGGCCCAAATGTAAAACATCTGGACGGAATAGATGAGACGTGAAGCGTGAAAGTAGGGGCTTAATTGGCCGCTGGATCTGGATTTACTTCAATAGTATCTCGTATCACATAAACACCGGAACTGAACAACTTCTGAATGGTAGGCAGGAAGTCGTCAGCATCTTTGCGTTCCTTGAAGTTCCCTGCTTTCAGTTTGTAGAAGGGGGCCTGGTACATGAGGTATACGTTCAGGGAAGGAAATTCCTGGTATAGCTTTGATTTAGCGGTAAGGGCTTTGTTGCGGTCATTGGTATTTACCACCAGGATGCGGAAGCCGGGTACAAAACGCCTGGCATTGCGGGTGGTTACCTCGTTGATCTCGATCTGTTTTTTTACCAGCAGGTCTATGCGGGGATCTTTGTGTACAACGATAGAATTCGTATCTGCCTGTGCAAAAGCCTGCACACTGATCAATGATATGAGTATAACGATAAGCCTTTTCATATTGCGTTGAGTTATCGGATCCTTCTTGTTTATTAATAACCGCTGGTGTTGCTTTCTTTTTCGCCTGTTACAATTGCTACGCTGGCACTGGCTCCCAACCTCGTAGCGCCAGCCTCGATCAGTTCCTTTGCAAAAGCATAGTTCCTGATGCCTCCGGATGCCTTGATCTGAATGGTAGACGGTAAATGTTTACGCATCAGTTGCACCGCTTCCACGCTGGCTCCTTTTTCGGCGTAGCCGGTAGAAGTTTTAACAAAATCTACATTGGCTGCGGCGTACAATGTACAACACTGTATGATCTCTTCTGCAGACAATATGCCACTTTCTATGATCACTTTCACCAACCGCCCTTGTTGGTGAGCCAATGTCACAATGGGTTCTATCTCCGCTTCGAGCAAGGCCGTAGCGCCGGCCCGTAAGGCAATGAGATTGATAACCATATCCAGTTCATCGGCTCCATCCTCGATGGCCTGTTCTGTTTCTGTCTGTTTGGCAGCCGGTGCCGAATAACCAAAGGGGAAGCCTATTACGGTAGCCACTTTAACGTTGCTGCCCGCTAAATATTTCTTTGCATGCATTACCAGGGGCGGCGGCACGCATACAGCTGCAAAGCCGTACTGCATTGCCTCGTCGCATAATTTTTTTATTTCATCTAAAGTGCTGGTAGGCTTCAACAGCGTATGATCAATATATTGGGCAATATTCATAGAAAAATGAGCAATTTTAGTCATTTGTCAGCAGGAAACAACGGCTATAAGCGTCTTATGGAGGTTATTTGCCGGTCAGGCAAATTTTATGGGGTCTAAATTAGTGCATTTGGTTAAATTGGACCTTTTTCGGCTCGAGATTATAAAACCAACCAGCATATGAGAAAACTCAGGCTTAGCCCCCGAGGGAAATCGCTTTCCCTGATGGGGTTGTTACTTGCTATTAAATTTTCCGCACTGGCCCAGGCCACTTTCCCTGTGAATGGAGTGGCTGATCCCAAAAACGGTTATTACGCTTTCACCAACGCTACGATTGTAAAAGATGCCCAGACTACGGTTGCCAATGCTACATTGGTGATCAAGGATGGCAAGATCGTTTCCGTAGGCGCCAACGTGGCCGCTCCCAAGGATGCGGTGGTGATCGATTGTAAGGGCAAATTCATCTATCCCTCTTTTGTGGATGCTTATTCCGATTATGGTATTACTGCTCCTACACGTCAGTTAGGTGGTGGTTTCAACTTCAACCAACCCGCCCAGCTTACTTCCAACCAGAAAGGTGCTTTCGGTTGGAACCAATCCATTCACAGTGATGTGGAAGGTGGCAAACTGTTCAATGCCGATGAAGCGAAAGCCAAGACGCTGCGTGATATCGGTTTTGGTACGGTGCTTACCCACCAGAAGGATGGCATTGCCCGTGGTACCGGTGCTGTGGTGACGCTGGCTGATGTAAAGGAAAACTTTACCATGGTAAAGGAAAAGGCTACTGCACATTATTCATTGAATAAAGGTTCGTCCACGCAAAGCTACCCTGCTTCCATGATGGGAGTGATCGCTTTACTGCGCCAGAGCTTTATCGATGCAGCCTGGTATAAATCCAATCCAGCTAAAGAAGGCACTAACCTCACGCTGAAAGCCTGGAACGACAACCAAAGCCTGCCACAGATCATGGAGGCCAACGATAAATGGAATGTATTGCGTGCAGACCGTGTAGGTGATGAGTTTGGTGTTCAGTTTATCTTCAAGGCTGGAGGTAATGAATATCAGCGTATCAACGAGATGACTACTACCAAGGCTGCTTTTATCCTGCCGCTGAATTATCCCGCGGCAATGGATGTAGATGATCCCAACGATGTTCGTTTCACCGGCCTCGATGATATGAAGCATTGGGAACTGGCGCCTGGTAATGCTGCTGCTTTTGAAAAAGCTGGTATTACTTTTTGCCTTACTACTTCCGATCTGGGCAATGTGGGCGAATTTCTCGCCAACCTGCGCAAAGCGATCGAGTATGGTTTAACGGAGACCAAAGCGCTGGAAGCGTTGACCAAAACGCCTGCTACTTTGCTGGGTGTTTATGATAAGACCGGTAGCCTCGATGCAGGCAAGCTGGCTAACTTCCTCATTACCTCCGGCCCCATCTTTCAGGAAAGAACAGTGGTGTACCAAAACTGGGTACAGGGTTACAAATATGGAGTGAAAGAAGATGGTTGGTACGATGTGAAAGGCACCTACAAACTCGTAGCTAACACTGCTGGCGGTACTAAAAATTATACAGTTGAACTGAAAGATGGCGGTACTGCTACTTTCACTGAAAGAGATACCCTCACTGGTAAATATACCTATGATGGCAAACTGGTGAAGCTGAGCTTTACAGAAGGCCGTGGTCCACGCGCTACTGAAACAGTAATGAGTGGTGTGGCCAGTGGCAATGTGTGGAACGGTGCAGGCCGCGATGGCGGTGGCAACAAGTTTACCTGGACTGCTACTTTGGAACAAGCAGCTGTTGCCAAAGCTGATTCTGCCCGTCCTAAAATGCCTTTGCAACTGGGCAAGGTTACTTTCCCCTTCCTCGCTTATGGTGCCGAAGAAATGCCTAAGCAGGAAACTATCTTAATTAAGAATGCTACAGTTTGGACCAATGAAAAGGATGGCAAACTGGAAGGTACCGATGTATTGGTAACCGGTGGTAAGATCTCTAAGATCGGTAAGAACCTGTCTGCTACTGGTGCTAAAGTGATCGACGGTACCGGCAAGCATTTAACGCCGGGTGTTATTGACGAGCACTCGCACATTGCTGCTGCCTCTATCAATGAAGGTGCACAAAGTGTTACTTCTGAGGTGCGCATTGCTGATAACCTGAACCCTGAAGATATCAATATCTATCGCCAGTTGAGTGGCGGGGTAACTTCTTCTCATATCCTGCACGGCTCTGCCAATACGATCGGTGGTCAAACGCAGCTGATCAAATTGCGCTGGGGTGCTGATGATGAAGGATTGAAGTTCAAAGGTTCTGATCCTTTCATCAAGTTTGCCCTTGGTGAGAACGTAAAGCGCAGCAGCTCTCAAAACAACAACCGTTTCCCCGATACGCGTATGGGTGTGGAGCAGGTATTGGTAGATGCTTTCCAGCGTGCAAAGGATTACGAGAATGCCATGAAGGCCAAGAAGCCTGGAGTGCGTCGTGACCTGGAGCTGGATGCACTGGTTGAGATCATGAATAAAAAACGTTTCATCACGATGCACTCTTATGTGCAAAGTGAGATCACTGCCGCGTTGCGTGTAGCTGATAAATTCAATTTCCCCATCAACACTTTCACGCATATCCTGGAAGGCTATAAAGTAGCCGACAAGATGAAAGCACAAGGTTCCAATGCTTCTACTTTCAGCGACTGGTGGCAGTATAAAATGGAAGTGGTAGACGCTATCCCTTACAATGCGGCTATCATGCAACGGGTTGGTCTGAACGTGGCTATCAACTCTGATGATGCTGAGATGGCGCGCCGTCTGAACCAGGAAGCTGGTAAGATCGTGAAGTATGGTGGTGTTACGGAAGAAGAAGCGCTGAAGATGGTGACGCTGAACCCTGCGAAAATGCTGCACGTAGATGATAAAGTGGGCAGTATCAAGGTGGGTAAAGATGCTGACCTCGTACTGTGGAGCAACAACCCGCTGAGCATTTATGCAGTAGCTGAAAAAACAATCGTTGACGGTACGGTATTTTTTGATCGCGAGCGCGACAAAGAATTGCGTGCTCAAGTACAGGCGGAGAGAACAAGGCTGATCCAGAAGCTGGCAGCGGCCAAGCGTACTGCACCCGGTGGTGGCGCTGGCGGCGGTGGTGGATTTGCACGTCCACGTCCCCGCTATGAAGTGATCCAGGCTTGCATGGACCACCTGCACAGCCATGGTCTGCTGGCACTTACTGAAGAGGAAGCTGCTGAGTTGCTTAACGAAAACAAATAACCCCTGTAAATGAACTGAATTATGAAAAGAATATTCTTCACTATATTGATGGGCTGCTGGATGGTAACCAATGTTACTGCCCAGGAGAGCATATATCCTGCGCCTGCCCAAACGCAAACTATTGCGTTGACCAATGCTACGGTACACGTAGGTAACGGTCAGGTTATCGAGAACGGCATGGTCGTTTTCTCAAAAGGAAAGATCGTTGATGTACGTGCTACTGCTTCTATTGCCGATGCAAAGGTGATCGACTGTAAAGGCAAGCACATTTATCCCGGTCTTATTTTATCTCAATCCAATCTTGGTCTGGTAGAAGTATCGAGTGTACGTGCTACTAATGATGACAGCGAGTTGGGACAAATGAACCCTAATATCCGCTCACTGGTAGCTTACAATACCGATTCTAAAGTGACGCGTACGTTGCCTAATAATGGTATCCTGCTGGCCAACGTAGTGCCTGATGGTGGTATTATTTCCGGTAGCTCTTCTGTGGTGCAACTGGATGCGTGGAACTGGGAAGATGCAGCTTACCTGCCTGACAATGGCATTCAGTTGCGTATGCCTTCTTTGATGTTGCGTGGTGGTGGCCGTGGTGGTTTTGGCCGTTTTGGTGGTCAGCAGCCCGCTGGTGATCCCATTAAGCGGGCACTCGACCAGATCGAAGGTGTTAAGGCCTTCTTCCGGGAGGCAAAAGCTTACCAGGCGGAAAGCGCGCATGAAGAGACCAATTTGAAATATGAAGCAGTGAAAGGCCTGTTTACCAAAAAGCAGAAGCTGTTTGTTCATTGCAACATCGTGAAGGAAATGCTGATAGCGATCGATTTCGCAAAAGAGTTTGGTTTCGACGTAGTGATCGTTGGTGGCTCTGAAAGCTACCAGATCGCTGACCTGCTGAAAGCGAACAATATCGCGGTGATCCTGGGCCAAATGCACAACCTGCCTACGATGGTGGATGATGATGTCGACCAGCCTTACAAAACACCTGCTGCTTTGCAGAAAGCGGGTGTACTGTTTGCCATCAACGATGAAGATGGTAACACCCGTCAGCGTAACCTGGCTTTCAATGCCGGTACGGCCGCTGCTTATGGTCTTACCAAAGAAGAAGCATTGTCTGCAGTTTCACTCAATGCCGCTAAAATATTGGGTGTAGCTGATAAGACTGGTTCTCTTGAAACTGGCAAGGATGCCAACATTGTAGTAAGTGATGGTGACCTGCTGGATATGCGCAGCCAGATTATTCAGTATGCGTTTATTCAAGGTCGCGAAGTAAATCTTACCGACAAACACAAGCAATTGTACGAGCGTTACAAATACAAATATGGGTTAAAGTAAGTTTAATCCGTACCCCTATTTATTAGCCGGGAAGGCAGTAAGGCGTTAAGCGATTTTATAATTGCTAACGTCTTACCGTCTTCCCGGCAATTTTTTATCTCATAAAAGGCGGAGCTGTCGTGTCTAATGCATCTTCCAGCCAATAAGGATTGACCAATGCGAGTTCTTCCGGTATAGCTTCCTGCGGAAAGAAGCGCAGTTCAGCTGTTTCTTCATTGGAAAAGCCTGGCTGTATATCCTGTAGCAGCCTCACCTCAAAATAGGACGTAACGTATTGAACGGTCCTGTCGGTATAGTGATAGGTTTGCGAAAGCGGCGATGAGTAAATGCCGATGAACCTTTTGATGTCTGCCTGCGCGTCTGTCTCTTCCTGTATTTCGCGCAGGATAGCATCGGTAACGCTCTCTCCAAACTCCACATGGCCCGAAATAAGACCCCACTTCCCCACATCTTTGCGGCGCTGCAACAATACTTCGCCCTGCTGGTTGAACACGATGGCTGCCACTGCCGGCAGTATCTCTTTCCTGGTATGCATCTGTATTCGTTTCCGTAAAGATAGCAATCACCGGGAGTTTACCTGCAGGTCACCTTCCACGCCATCTTCCATGGTCTTATTGCTCACTACGGATGCCAGTATCTTGAGGAAGGAGATCATTTTTCCGTGTTTGGTATCCCAATAATGAGCTCGTTGCGGTATTACTTCAATCACAGAAATATAGGGATCATCTTTACCATCTTTGAACCAGGCTTTTGCAATGGGGGTCCAGAGTTCTTCTATTTTTGCTTTATCGCGTGTGGCGATTGCAGAACCTTCAATGCACATGTAGTTTTGCTTGCCGGGATTGGAATAAAGCAAGTATACTTTGTTGTACTCATCTATCTGTTCGTCTTTATTACTACGACGGTCGCTGAAGAACCATAGGTGGCCGTTGTCATCAATAGATTGTGTGCCCATGGGCCTGAACTGAAGACTTTCTTCCTGTCCTTCGGCGAAGGTGCAAAAGAGGCAAACTTCACCATTGCCCAGTTCCTGCATCTTTTTAATAGCTTCCTGATCTGTAAGATTTTGTATATCGCTCATAACTTATGTTTAGCGCTATACATGCAGAACGGATGCCAGCAGGTTTGTGTTGTAATTCAGGAACTGTGTTCCATCCTGTTAAACAAGAGGTAGTATAGTTGGGGAATTTATGGGCCAGGTATATTATTACTGGTTGAGGAACGCAAATAATTCTATAAGCCCCTTCTCGTTTTTCAGCTTAAGCTTTTTGGTGTCTGCTACATTTTTAATGGCGTCGCCATATTTGGGCAGGGCACACAGGTAGTCTTTGTCTTTTTTGACTTCTGTGATTTGCCCGTCGGGCAGCAAGGCGTACAACATTTCTTTGATCTGGTTGCTGCGACGTTCTTCCGGTACATCTTCTTTGTAAAGGCCAATGGTTTTAGCCCGGCATTTCAGTAGCTCGTATTTGCCGTCCACTACTACTTCATAGAATGTTTCGCTGGTATTCTTATGTATAGCAGGGAATCCATTTTTATAAGTTACATATCCGCTATCGCCTTTTATGATCAGCATGAGCGTGAAAGAGGCTACAGGGTTGTTGAACTCCATCGTGAGGTTGTTTTGCAGATAGTATAGCTTTTCGCCAAACTCGTCAAAGAGAAGGGGCACAGTCATGGAGGGGGCTCCGTTCTTAAAGGTCACTATGCCGGGCGACCATTCCTGGCTGAGGAATTTAGCACGTACTGTCTCGCTTTCCGGTACATCCGGCAGTCGGCCTATTGCTATGGGGCGACCGGCTGATCGGGCATCGGCGCCCAATCCCTGGCCCAGCACGGTAGCAGTGATCAACAGCAGGGCCCATGCTGCAAGCATTTTTCTCATGTGACTGTGTTTATCTAAATATACTGAATTCGGGCGAGATTCCGGGATAAGCGCTGCCGTGATGTTATATTCAAAATAGCTTAAACTGTTTGTTGCGGGTATCCAATACCAATATATTTGATATGAATAATTTGTTGCCCGTCATGCCGCCTATTCCCATTTTCATCATCTGGTTTACCTGCGTGTCGCTAACGCCTTCTATCCAGGTGGCGTGGCGAAGGGGAATGGTATGACCCGCTAATGTAATGCTGTCGGTGGTGGTGATCGTATTGGCTATTAAGGTTTTCCCCCAGGATTGTACGGGGTAGCGGACCGTTAGTAAGGTGTCGGCAGCCAGCTTGCTGCAGGTGGCTTTATCGGTGAGCAGTTCAAAGGCACTGGAGCCGCTATCGAAATACAGGATCGTTTTTTTGCCGGCCACTTCCGCCGGCAACAGGATGCGACGCATAGAAAAGTGGAACCCGGTGGTGATACCTTTTTGAAAAGCTGCTGGCAGGCTATCTGAAATGTGTAGTTGTTGCCGTGGATAATCGATTACTACTACTTTGTTATCGATCAGGTCAGTGCCAAGGGTGCCGATGATGATGGGTGCGCGTTTGTTTTTCCAGTCAATAGTTGTGCTGTCGAATGTACGGACAGGCACCTGGCGGGCAGTAATGGAGAGCGACCCTGCTTTGAAACGGAAGTTGCTGAGGCTGTCGCCAACATTGCGCAGTGCAGTGGTAGCGGGGTATTTCCGATAAATAGCCTGTAGCTTGTTGCCATAGAAAAGGGTATAAGGAGACCCCGTGTCAAATTGCATGTAGAAGGTATGCGGACAACCGGCAATAGTGACCGGGATGAGAAGGGCTGCGTATGGGTTCCATTGCCCGGCGAGTGTATCTCCATTCCAGCGCAATGGCAAAGTATGGTTACCGGCAGCAAGGATTAACTGATTGGCCGGAAGGGAAGGAGGTATTTGTGCCTGGGTGCTTTGCAAACAAAAGATGGATAGCAGGGCCGGGAATAATAGGCGTTTTTTCATGCAGGCAAGTTAGGGCAAGAGTAGCCGGAATGTACCCGACATTCGCCCGACATTTACCTGACATGTGCTGTCAATCAATTATTTACATAATAATTGCGGCTGTTATGCCTGATCCTGATAGCCGTAAAAAAGATGATAAAAGCGTTGAGGATGTACATGCCTGCAAACACCCAAAGGTAATTGAGCAGGTGGCTTTTGTCGAACCAGGTGGCTTGTACCAGGTTGTAAACAAGCGTGAGGAACATCAGAAAATGGGTGGAAACGGTCCAGTAGATCTGTTGACGGATAATACGCTGACCGGTAGTTTGAAGAACATCGTCTTTATCCTTTCTCTTCTTCAGCAGGAAAATAGGAATTAAGAAATGTATAAAAGGTACTACGAGGTAAGAGAATGCTGAGAGATTGAGTAGCTGGAGGAAGTGACGGTTTTCTGTTGGCTCGGCTGGCTTTTCTTCCTGCACAGACAGGTAAGCCGTACAAACTTTATTGAGACAAGACCTTACCGAGATAAAGTCTTCCAAAGGCATACCGAGGGCTGCGGCTATAGCTTTCAGGGTATAATCGCGTGGAATGCTTTCATCACTTTCAATACGTTGTATGGTGCGTACGGTGACGGATGCTCTCTCTGCCAGTTGTTCCTGTGTAAGGCCTTTACTCTTCCTGGCGCTTACTACTTTACTTCCGAGACTCATAATAGTAGAACTTCATTAGGGTACTCCATAAGCAAAGCCGGTGCCACCGGCTTATTGTTATACTCAGGGGTAGCTTGCACAAAGATAGTAGCGGAAAATCAATACCAAAAATCCTGTGTGTGGCGGATATAGGTTCTTACTTACCGGCTATAATGGTTTATGTAGTATAAGCCATTATTTATGAGTCGTTTAAATAATTGTCAAATTTACTTTTTACCCAAATACCATTAGGTTAAAAATAAACCATGGCGATGGTACCGCAGAGCGCTTTTACCAGCATAAGGCCGTCGATGATGATGAGGTAGTAGAGGATGGATTGACGGCGGTGCATAGACCAGGCCACTGCGATCAGGGCGGCAAAAGGGATGATGTTCAATGCTATTTTCATAAAATGAAAATGGCGGAGCATGGCGTAAGATACAAAGGACATCAGGCCAATGACGCACAGCGGAATGATGATATAGAAGATGGTATTGCGCAGGCCCACCTTCACCACAAAGGTCTTGAGCTGCCGGTTGTAATCGACAGCATAGTCCTTGATGTCGAACATGATGCACAGTACTGTGATGAACATGAAATTCTTAATAAAGAGAAAGAGGCCTACGAGGGTGGGCTGAAAATGTAGCCCATAATCGATGCTGTAAAATAATACGGGGTAGACAGTCACCAATCCTGCCCAGGCAAAGCCTATTACAAATGGTTTCAGCCAGCCTGAATTGCGCAGGTTGTACCTGCCCAGCTTTTTACTGTTGATGCCATAATACAAAGCTGCAGTAACGGGAAAGATCAATATCAGTCCCCAGTTTTGCCAGGACATCCATTTGATGGCCTGCCAGTTTTTGTACAGAAATATCCCTCCTCCTACTGCGACTATGATGGTAAGTATGATCTGTGAAAAAACTACCCACCGTTTGAACTCAATGTACCAATTGGTTCTTTGGTTGCTGGTGACAGCTTTATTATCGGTAATGTAGGCGCGTGTATAGTAGAGTACGGTAGCGCAAAAAACGATGGTATAATATAACAGGTTGTTCAGCGGGTATTGTTGCTGCAGGCTGGCTTCAATGGACAAGGCTACGGCGCATAGTCCGTAGAAATAGTTCCCAAAGAAAATAAAGCGGATGGCCGCCTGCCAGAAAGGGCGTTTCATGGTTTATGGTCCTTTAGCAATTGCAAGGTATGCTGTAATGACCGATTATCCTGCCATCCATCATGCCCGGGTATCACATAACGTGGGTTGGGAAATTTGCCCATAACCTTGTGAATGGATGCGGGCCATGCCTGTACGTTGGCATCCGACAGGTTGCCGAGGCCGGTGGCTTCTGTGCTCTTAACGAAGCAGCCGCCATACAGCACTTTTTCTTTATCAAACCAGATCACTATGTTGTCAGGGGCATGGCCCGGGCCGGGATAAAAGACCTGGAATGGATGGTTGCCTATGTTGAAAGTCGTGTCTTGTTTAAAGCGAAAGGCGGCAGGTGCTATGTTGTGTTGTTTACAAAGTGCCCAGGTTTGTTGGGTAGACCAGGTGGGGATGCCTTTGCGTTGCAGAAAAGATAAGCCGCCAGTCCTGTCTTCATGGAAGTGGGTGGAGATACAGAGCACTACTTCTTTATGGTGACGGGACTTGATGCTGTCGAGCAAAGGCTGGTATTGCGTCGTATCCCAGGGAACGTCGATCATGATCGCGCCTTTGCTGGTAACCACATACATGCTATTGGAAGGGACATAGTTCTTGCCGTACAGGTTGTAAGTAGTATAAACATAGAAGTCGCCGGTGAGGTGAGTGATCTTGAGCTTGGGCTCGGGTGGTGTTTGCGCGTGCAATTGCAGCGTGAAGAGCGAGATAATTATGGCGAGTAGTGTGATGATGTTTTTCATACTGATAATGTCGTTTATTGTATGCGCTTTAACCATTTTTCCTGTTCTTCAGTATCTGGTACTTTAAGTCCACGTATTTTGCTGATATGTGATAACACTTCGTTTGGTCTGTACCCTGCTTTCAACAATATGCAAGCTGCCATGATAGATGACCGCCCGATGCCCATTCTGCAATGAATAACGACCGGACTGCCATTATTGATCTTTTCGGTCAGGGCTTCTATCAGCGTTTTTGCTTTCTCCGTTGATACAGGGATGCTTCTGTCTGTGATGGGAAAATTAATGTATTCTATGGCATTGGCTGTACATGTTTGCTGTTGGGCATTCAATCCCAGTTCAGTAATCTCCTGTTGCTCCAGTAATGAAACCAACACCTGAACGCCTTGCTTCTTTAGCTGAGCAATCTCCTGCGTGAGCCAGTCGCCCCCACGTGGCCGGGCCATAATACCCAGCTTGGCGGCATTGTTGAACTGGTGTAGCCAATAGACTTTTGTGTACATAAGTGTAAGTTCTTTTAATCGCCGTCTTCAAATTCAAGGACCTGTTGTACGAGAAAGATGCCGGCAAATAGGAGTAACAGGTTGTTTCCATGCAGCTCTATTTCTCCTTCAAACGGGGAATTGCCTACCTGTACTGTACGTAGTGAGAAGAAAGTAGGTTTGTTGACTCTAATATGATAAGTTGCTGCTTCCACGATATTGCCTACCCATATAGTAATATGTTGTTGTTTGTCGTTTTTAGGATATGTATGTGCTGTTTTCTGGGTGAGATACATACTGTCTCCCAGAAAAAGCTTGCCGAAAGGAGTGGAAGGTCCTGTATAATCCCTCCTGTCATAGCCGCCTATTGCCTGGCCATCTTTTTGATCTACGATGGGGTAGAGAGTTTGACGAAGGAGCTTCCGGACGTAATTAATACGTATGTCTCTTTCTCCGAAAGCTAAAAAAGAAACTTCATCACTATAAAAGAAGCGTCCGACATTTTTCTCCGCTTCCGTAACTGTAAACATAGAGCAGAATTCCAGTCTGCCATATCCCGGCATGTAACGGTTTTCTACCAGCTCTTTTTTAATGGTGAAGTGCATAAGTGCCTATTTCTGTAACCATACTACCTTTTGCTCAGCAGTATGTTCTTTTCCAATGATGTCACGATACAGGTCAGGTCTGCGTGCCTTTATGTATCGGTGGCCACCTGCCTGAGTAAGTTTCTCCGGTGTGATGGTGGCAGTTACAATATCGTCACCTAATGTACGGCATTCTGCAATTACATCCCCAAACGGATCGATGATCATGGAACAGCCGTTTTTCAGTTGGTCATCGTCCATGCCGATGGGGTTGGAGAAAACGGCGTAGATCGCATTGTCATAAGCGCGGGCTGGTAACCACTTCATGAGCCAGTCGCGGCCTTTCATGCCATCAAATTCCAATCGGAGAGAAGTAGGATCGGCTTCGCGGTTTTCCCAGAGCACCGGATCGACAAAGCCTGCGCCGGGTCGGGTAGAAGGTGTACACATTGTTACGTGAGGCATGAAGATAACCTGTGCGCCCAGCAGCGTGGTGGCTCTTACGTTTTCAATGATGTTGTTGTCATAGCAGATCAGGATGCCGCATTTCCAGCCATGCAGGTCGAATACGCAATATTGATTGCCGGGTATAAGGTAGGGATTAATAAACGGATGTAGCTTGCGGTATTTTGCAATGAGGCCGTTCTTGTCAACGCATACGTACGCTTTGAAGAGATTGTCCTGCTCGTCTTTTTCAAACAGGCCGGCGAGTACAGTGATATTATGCTTCGCTGCGATCGTCTGCAACCGTTTAATGCTTGCTCCATCGGGGATCGGCTCTGCAATGGCCAGCATTTGTTCTTTGGTAAGCTGCCGGGCGAAGGTGTAGCCGGTGATGGAGCATTCATGGAATGCAATTACATTAGCTCCCTGCGCTGCGGCTTTTTGCGCCAGTTGATCTATAATGGAAAGGTTATAGGCTTTGTCGCCGCTTTTGTTTTCAAATTGTGCGGTAGCTATTTTCAGATTCTTCATGGCTTATGAAAGATTAGTAAGCAAATGTATTATTGATTTGTGATCAACAAACTGCCTCCTGTCTTTTAATGATTTTTTATGATAATGACCGCCTGGTAATAACGAGGAAAATGGGTACAAGTGTAAGAATGAAAAGCGGGATGTAAAAGATCATGCTGATAGATATTCCACGGCGGAAGGCTCCATCATGCGTGAAATAATAAATGCTTAGCCATAAGAAAAGCAATCCGAGTATATGCAATATCATTTTACCGGTTCTTTTCTCCTTTTTTAATAACATAGAGAATGCAAGGGCTATCTGCCCCAACAGACTGCTTATTGCAAAGGCATGCCAGGGATCTTTGAAGGGAGATAGTAAGGATGTATGCAATCTCAGTTCTCCGATATCGGTGAAGCTAAAAATTTCAATTATACCCAAAGTTGCAACGCCATGTCCGGCGCCTACTACAATAAAGAAGTGGACGATGATCGTCCATATTATAAGTCGGTTATGGCTGCGTATCATAAGGAAAAGCGGAAGATAGGCTAATTCAGGTAGGGTAGTGACGTTGCCAAACAAAAAAGCATCCACTTGCGTGAATGCTTTTTATAATATTATAACTGAAATTATTGTGCGTCTTTGCCGTGGCAGTTCTTAAACTTCTTACCGCTACCACAAGGACAAGGATCGTTGCGGCCAACCTTGGGGCCAACACGTACTGGTTCCTGCTTTACAGGAGGCGTAGAAGGATCATAGTAATCGTTCTCGTTAGCTGCATAGTCATCACCACGACGGTCGATCTCTTCTTTGTTGGCCGACATGCGGCTCATATCGGTCTTTTCTTCACGTCCTTCCCTGATCTGCTGCGGGTTCTGTTGTTCTTGCGGTATGTTGGCGTGGCACAGGAAGCTGATGATATCTTTGTTTACATCACTGTCCATGCGCTTGAACAGGTCGAAGGCTGTGATCTTGTAGATCACCAGCGGGTCTTTCTGCTCCAGGTAAGCTGTTTGTACGCTTTGCTTCAGATCGTCCATGGCACGCAGGTGCTCTTTCCAGGCATCGTCGATAATGGCCAATGTGATCTGGCGTTCCAGCGCGTTGGTCAGCTCACGGCCGTTGGTATCAACGGTTTTGTTGAGGTTGGCCAATACCTGCATGCCTTTCTTCCCATCAGTGAATGGCACCACTACGTTTTCGATATGGTTACCCTGTGTGGTGCGTATATTCTTGAATACCGGCACTGCCTGTTGCTGCACGTCGGTCAGCTTACGCTGATAGCGGGCAATAGCCTCAGCATACAGCTGGTCTGCCAGTTGATTGGGATTGCCTTTACTGAACTCCTCTGCTGTGATAGCGCTATCGATACCAAAGTTTACGATAGCAGCCATCTTGAAGCCTTCATAATCGTCCTGCTCCTGGAATGAACTGATCAATCCTTCTGCTACAATGTAGAAGGCATTATCGAGGTCAAGAGCCAGACGATCACCAAACAGGGCGTGGTTACGTTTCTTGTAGATCACGTTCCGCTGTTTGTTCATTACGTCATCATATTCCAACAGGCGCTTACGAATGCCGAAGTTGTTCTCTTCTACTTTCTTTTGTGCACGTTCGATGCTTTTGGTCACCATACTGTGCTGGATCACTTCGCCTTCTTTGTAGCCGAAACGGTCCATGATGGAAGCGATACGCTCACTACCGAACAAACGCATGAGCTCATCTTCCAGTGATACATAGAACTGAGTAGTACCAGGGTCACCCTGACGGCCTGCACGACCACGCAACTGCCTGTCTACACGACGGCTTTCGTGGCGTTCTGTACCGATGATGGCCAGACCACCTGCTTCTTTAACGCCAGGTCCGAGCTTGATGTCCGTACCACGACCGGCCATGTTGGTGGCGATGGTTACAGCGCCGGCCAGGCCAGCTTCTGCCACCACCTGTGCTTCACGGGCGTGTTGTTTTGCGTTCAATACGTTGTGTGGGATCTTCTTGCCCGCCATCATCTTACTCAGCAATTCACTCACCTCTACTGAAGTGGTACCTACCAGTACGGGACGGCCTTCATTACGCAGCTTTTCTATTTCATCGATAACGGCCTTGTACTTTTCACGTTTGGTCTTGTATACCAGGTCTTCGTGGTCTTTACGGATGGCGGTTACGTTGGTAGGAATAGTCACTACATCCAGCTTGTAGATGTCCCAAAGCTCACCGGCTTCGGTGATGGCTGTACCGGTCATACCGGCCAGCTTGTGGTACATACGGAAGTAGTTCTGTAAGGTGATGGTAGCATAGGTTTGTGTAGCCGCTTCGATCTTTACATTTTCCTTCGCTTCAATAGCCTGGTGCAAACCATCACTGTAACGGCGTCCATCGAGGATACGGCCTGTTTGCTCGTCCACGATCTTTACCTGGCCATCCATTACTACGTACTCTATATCCTTATCAAATAAAGTATAGGCTTTCAGCAATTGTTGTACGGTGTGGATGCGGTCGGCCTTGATGGTATAGTCGTTCAGTACGGCTTCTTTGCGTTGTAGCTTTTCTTCGCTGTCCAGCTCTTCTTTTTCAATCTCTGCCAGTTGAACACCAATATCCGGCAGCACGAAGAACTCAGGATCTTCTCCTGATTTGGTGATGGCCTGGATACCTTTATCGGTCAGTTCTACCTGGTTGTTCTTTTCGTCGATATGGAAAAACAATTCCTGGTCTACTGTCGGCATTTGCTTTTGCTGATCGGCCAGGTAATAGTTTTCTGATTTCTGTAGTTTCACCCGCACGCCTGGTTCGCTCAGGAACTTGATCAGGGCGCTGTTTTTGGGTAAGCCACGGTAAGCGCGCATCAGGGCCAGACCACCACTCTTGGGTTCATCATCGCCTGCTTCAAATAATTTCTTGGCTTCGTTCAGGTATTTGTTGGTAACCTGTTTCTGCATACCTACCAATGCATCTACCCGGCTTTTCAGGATATGGTATTGCTGATCGTCGCCACGGGGCACCGGACCTGAGATGATCAAGGGGGTACGGGCGTCGTCGATCAATACGCTGTCCACCTCATCCACCATGGCAAAATGGTGCTTGCGTTGTACCATTTCTTCGGGCGTATGCACCATGTTATCACGCAGGTAGTCGAAACCAAATTCGTTGTTGGTACCGTACGTAATATCGGCCTGATAAGCCTTGCGGCGGTCGGCACTATTGGGTTGGTGCCTATCGATACAATCTACAGTGAGGCCCAGCCATTCGAAAATGGTGCCGTTCCACTCAGAGTCACGTTTGGCGAGGTAGTCGTTCACGGTTACGATGTGAACACCTTCACCGGCCAGTGCATTTACATAGGCGGGGAGGGTAGACACCAGGGTTTTACCTTCACCCGTGGCCATTTCAGATATCTTTCCTTCATGGAGTACAGTACCGCCGATCAGCTGTACATCGTAGTGCACCATGTTCCAGGTAATGGGCGCGCCGCCGGCATTCCAGGTATTTTTAAAGATGACTTGATCGCCTTCTATACGGATATATTCTTTCTTTACACTCAGGTCGCGGTCGAGCTGGGTAGCAGTAGCTACGATCTCGGTATTTTCCTTGAAGCGGCGTGCTGTTTCCTTGATCACGGCAAACGCTTCCGGCAACAATTCTTTCAGCACTTCTTCGATCTGCTTATCCCGGTCCTTGATCAGCTTATCTACCTCCTGGTAAATAGTATCCTTGCCGGTGATATCGCTGACAGGCAATTCCTCGGCTTGTTTATTCAGCCCGGCAATCTCTTCATCGATCTTTTGCAGGTGGGCCTTTATACGTTGGCGGAATTCCTGTGTTTTATTCCTTAACTGGTCGTTGCTCAGTGACTGGTAGGCAGCAAAGTGTTGATTGATCTGCAGCACAATAGGCTGGATACTTTTAATATCCTTCTCCGATTTACTGCCTCCGAACATTTTCGATAAAAAACCTAACATGATTATAAGCTGGTTGAATGATTTAATCAAAATTAGCGCTCACTGGTCCTGCTGATCCGTACGGGCACAGGGCTTTGTAAACACCTGCAGAACCTGTGGGCCATTACTGTTGTCAAAAAAGGTGCTATAGTTTGATAACGAGCCAATTTGACAGGACGTCAAAGGTAAGGAAAAGCGGTGGGAGTGAAAGCTGACGATTGGTGGTAATAGGTTGCACTTATTACGGGCAAAAAGGCAGAAAAAAGGGTCCAAAATCCAGCGCCTGAATTTTGAACCCTGCTATTGATAATCAGTGGGTAAGGGATATGAAAATTATTGTTTGTTGGCCACTACCACCTCTTTGATCTCGTTTTTCACGGGTTTCAGGCTATTGAGGTATTTATAAAGGGCTTTCAACTCATCATCACTCATACGGGAGAAGGAGGGCCAGGGCATGGGGCTGTGCTGGATGATCCTTCCCTGACGGAATCTTTTGATGAATTGTTCCTGCGACCAGCCATACAGCCTGCCGGATTGATCGGGCGTAAGGTTGGGAGTGAGGACGGAGTAATTTTCCGGATCTACGACTGATTCCATTTTGAGCCCGCCGGCAAACTCGGGCCCGATAGCGGCGCCGGTCATCATATCGCGGTTGGTGTGGCAGCCCACACAATTGGCCACGCTGTTGGCGATGTATTTACCATAGGTGGCGGTGGTATCGCGGGGAATGCTTTTGGGTACTTCACCACTGGGACCTACCGGTTTGATGAGAAAGGCGTTTACGACCCTGCCCATCGCGAATATCTCATGGTCGGGCACTTTATGTTTTACGGGTTGCTGGCTGCGCAAAAATGAGAGGACGGCGGTAAGGTCTTCGTCAGTCATATCATGAAAAGGCATAAAGTTCAGCCCGGCTGTGCCGTCGGGCCTTACGCCATAGCGCAACATGCGGGCAATTTCTTTATCGGTCAATTTACCGATGCCTGTTTCCATATCGGGTGTGATGTTGCGAACATAGATATTGGCAATGGGTAATTTGAAAGGCATACCACCGGAAAGGGCTATTTCCTGACCTTTCAATAGCAGCTCGCGTGCATTGGGATCGCCATGGCAATCGGCACAGTGTCCAGGGCCATAGGCGAGGTACCTGCCGCGCGCAACAATGCTGCTATCGGTTGATGCCTTGAGATCAGGGTAGGGGGCTTCGAACTTCAGGTTCTGCCTGAATGATACAGTAATTATCAGGATGATGATAAGTGTGGCAATAACGATCCCTGTCCACTTAAGGACTTTCTTGATCTTCTTGATCATGTTGTTTGTTTTAGATGGCTGTTACGGGTTATAGGGTAAAAGATTAGTGACGCAAATGTTGCACTTAAACAGGCGTTGTGAAAGTGGAAGGAGGATGGATTGAGAAATGTGCGTAGTGAGTTGTGCGGGTATTTTAATAAGATTTAATGTCGGCTCAACACTTTATCTATAAAATATTTGGTAGAATGATAAAATAGTTAGTATTTTTGATGCTAAAATTATTAGTCTATGGCAATAGCTGGTAAAAACCTTAAATATCTCCGCAAGCTAAGAGGCTGGACGCAGGAAGAGTTTTCTACTAAACTTGGCATCAAACGTTCTTTGCTGGGCGCCTATGAAGAAGAAAGGGCTGATCCACGTATTGAAGTGTTGGAACAAGTGGGTGAAATGTTCAAGCTCTCGTTGGATGAGTTGCTGCTGAAAGACCTTGGAGATGCGAAAGGTAATTACCTGGCCAAAAGACGTGCTCAAAAGATGGCCACCGGCTCCGCAGAGATACAACTGGTGCCTGTAAAAGCTGCGGCCGGCTACCTCGCTGGTTATGCAGACCCTGAGTTCCTCGATGAACTGAATACTTTTACCCTTCCCATGCTGGCGCCGGGCTCTTACAGGGCTTTTGAAATTGTGGGAGACTCGATGCTGCCTACGCCCAGTGGTTCTGTGATTGTAGGTGAGAAGGTAGATGATGTGGAAGAAGTAAGGAACAATAACACGTATATCGTTATTTCCCGTAATGAAGGTATTGTATATAAACGTGTGTTGAAAAATACACGTGCCAAGAACAAGTTTACCCTGATCAGTGATAACGTGGCTTATCAACCTTACAATATCAATGCGGAAGATGTGATCGAATTGTGGAAGGCTACCATGGTGATCAGCAAAGCCAACACCCAACAACGTTGGGATGTGAACCAACTGGCCAGTGTGGTAAGCGACCTGCAGGAGCAGGTAAGCAAACTGAAAAAGAAGAAAGCAAATTAAAACGAATTAATACGGACGGTTCACTTGGATTTATGTGATTGACATTAGGTTGACAGTTCTGTTTGTTGAAGACCAGCACAAGTCGCATGTCAATTTTTTTGCAGCGCAATAGTCAGTATTTACTGGTTATTGCGCTGTTTTATTTGGGGAAGGTCAGAAGTAAATATCCAGCGCGGTACGGAAAGTATTGCAATGAGCTTCTACGATCGTCCTTACGTCGGGGGAGTAACCGCCGCCCATCGCTACTGTGCAGGGAATGCGGTGTTGGCGTAGGAGTGAAAATACAATTTCATCTCTTCTGTGGCAACCTGGTATGGTAACTTTCAACTTGCCGAATTTATCTGTTTCCAGGATATCTACACCTGAGAGGAAGAATGCAAAGTCGGGTTGCAGTTGTGTGATCAGTGTTTGCAGCGTGTTTTCCAATAGCGGTAAATAGATAGCATCGTTGGTGCCATCTTTCAAGGCAACATCCAGATCGCTGCGTTCTTTATGAAAAGGATAGTTGTGATCGCCATGCATGCTGAAAGTGAACACGCATGGTTCGTTTTCAAACAGCCGGGCCGTCCCATTGCCCTGGTGCACATCAAGGTCGATGATCAGTATTTTATTTGCCAGCTTTTTGTGGAGCAGGTAATTGGCGGCGATGGCGAAATCATTCAATAAGCAAAATCCCTCTCCACGATCGGCAAAAGCATGGTGGGTGCCGCCGGCCACATTCATCGCCACGCCATACTCCATTGCATAATGGCAGCAATCAATGGTGCCTTGTGCGATCACCAGTTCGCGCTGCGTTAATGCAGGCGATTGTGGAAAGCCGATGTGTCGTTGTTCTTTAGCGGAAAGTGTTTGCTGGTGCAGTCTTTCGAGGTAGGCGGCATCATGTGTCCACAGCACTACTTCATCCGGACAAGGTGTTGGCGCAAACAAATTGTTGGTAGTAATGCTGCCTTCATATAGCAACTGCTCTGGAATGAGCTCATACTTCAGCATCGGGAAACGGTGCCCTTCTGGCAATGGGTGAGCATAGATAGGATCGTAGGCGATCTTCAAGTGTGCAGTGCTCATTGCAATTGGATGATCTGTTTGTTGACGATCGCAAATACGTTTTCATCGGCGGCGGGACGGATCATGGCCAGACCTGTAAACTGTCCAAAGGCTGGCAGCACACAAAAGCTTCTCGTGAAATAGAAGCAGGGGAAGGAAAGTGATTGTCTGCCTTTGCCGCTAATTGAGATACCGGGATGCAGGTGTCCGGAGAAATAGTAGTCTGTTCCGGTGTTGTTCATTTGCTCCGGCAGCAGGTCATGTATAAAGTGGAAATGATTGTTGATGCTCAGTGAATCTTCTATTACTTCGATGGCTGCTTCCTGGTACCATTGTTCGTGCAGAATATCATGGTTGCCTCTTACCAGCCGGATGGGCAGGTCGGCAAGATCATGGCGCCATCTTTTGAATAACTCCAGTTCCTTATTCTGGTGACTGTGGAACAGATCTCCCACCACGATGAGTTGCTTAGGTTGGAAATATTGTAGCTGGCTTACCAGTCGCTGAAGATCATTCTTATAAACTGTTTGTGGAACGGGTATACCGTGTTTGCGAAAGTGCCCCGATTTGCCGAAATGAAGATCCGAAACGATCAGTGCTTTTTCTTCCTCCCAGAAAACACAGCGGTCAGGCGAAAGCCAGAACTGGTGCTGAAGTAATTTATGTGCAACGTGTACCTGCATGAATGGAGGGCAAAGTTAGGAAAATCCTACTTCACCGCTGCAATCTCTGCCTTTAGTTGTTTAGCCCATTCGATCAGCATTTCCTTCTCTTCTTCAGTTAGCTTGGCACCGCTATGCATCCAGGTGTAGCTGTTGAGCGGCATGGCGTTGTTTTCAATTACTTCAATGATCTCTTCCATAGCGTGGTCCTGATCTTTGGGCTTGTAGGTGCCAAATTCACTGAAGTTCAGATTACGCTTACCATCATCTACATGCTCCTGCATCCACCAGCCAAACGGCTGTACATTGGTATACCAGGGATAGATGGTATTGTTGGTATGACAGTCATTGCAGGCACGCTTAAGGATAGCGCTTACTTCCGGGGAAATATAATAAAGCTGGCTAATGTCGTTATTTGTAATAGTGGTGGATTCATTACGGGTGGGCCGGATAAATTGTATGCCTATAATGATAAGCAGCAGTATCCACAATAGCTTCTTTTTCATACGGTCTATGTGTTAAGGACCCTCAATTTAATGAATCCGGTTAAATCGGGGAGTGGCTTTACACCAATAGACAGAATTACTTGCCCAATTGCATTTGCATCTTCTTGACACGGTCTTCAAGTTTTTCGGAAGTGAGGTTTTCACGCATGCTGTCGACCTTGATCGGGAAACAGAATGGTGTTAGTCTTTCGGGGAAAGTGAGAATGATGTTGGATTGTTGTATCCGCTCCAGCATATTGCGCAGGCGTACTTCTTCCATCTGCTGGTCCAGCACTTCCTGATAAGCCTGGCGCAGCAACAAATTGTTGGGCTCGTACTCAGAAAATACGTTGAATAACAAGGATGCTGAGGATTGCAGGTGTCTTGCTTTCTTCTGTTCGCCGGGGTAGCCCTGGAAAATGAGTCCGCCAATAACGGCTATGTCCCGAAACTTACGCTTCGCCATTTCTGTGGCATTCACGCTTCGTTGAATATCAGCCAACAGATCGTTGGGGGTAAACAGATCATACACATTGGTATCATCTACTGGTATAGGCTGATCACTCAACAGCTCAAAGCCATAATCATTCATAGCAAAGGAAAACGTAATAGGCCTGATCTTACTAATACGGTAGGCCAGTATAGCGGCCATGGCCTCATGCACCAGTCTGCCTTCGAAGGGGAATACAAACAGGTGAAAGCCATCTTTGGTTTCTATCTGTTCGATCAATAACTCGTTGGCCTGCGGCACATGTGAAAGTGACTCCTGCAACCGGAACAATGATTGCAACGCTTCCAGTTCAATGTCTCTTTCCTGCTGCGGATTGCTGACTATTGCTTCATTGAACTTCTCGCGCAGCTTCTTTCCAAGATTAGCCGATAATGGCATGCGCCCTCCCTGCCAGCTGGGTACGATTGATTTGGTGGCGTTGGATTTGCGCACCAATGCCGTCATATCTTTGATCATCACCAGCTCCAGGTTTCTGCCTGCCAGTGTGAACACTTCTCCCGGTTGTAAGCGGGAAACGAACCATTCTTCTATAACGCCGATGAACCCACCGCTTATGAATTTTACTTTCATCATCGACTCACTCACGATAGTGCCAATGTGCAGGCGGTGACGCATAGCAATGCGCCGGCTGGTAATGCGGTGCAAGCCATCTATGACTTCAATCTTTTTGTAATCATCATATTGCTGTAATGCCGTGCCGCCTGCCGTTACAAAATGGATGATGTTTGCCCAATCGTTGGGCGAGAGGTCGCGGTAGCAATAAGTTGCAATGATCTCTGGATATAATGCGTCGGGATTGAAGCCATCTGAGATGGCCAGTGTGCCGAGGAACTGTATCAATACATCGTAGCATAGCAGCATGGGGTCGCGGCTTTCGATGAAATTCTCTTCGATGGCCGATTTCAGGGCTGCTGCTTCCACCAATTCCAATGAGTGGGTGGGCAGGAAATATATCTTACTTACTTCTCCGGGCTGGTGGCCACTACGTCCGGCTCTTTGCAAAAAGCGGGCTACGCCTTTGGGTGAACCTACCTGTATCACCGTCTCTACCGGACGGAAGTCGACGCCGAGGTCGAGGCTGGCTGTGCATACTACTGCTTTCAGTTTACCACTGTGCAAATTTTCTTCTACCCATATCCGCAATTGCTGCTCTATACTGCCGTGGTGGAGTGCAATAGCGCCAGCCAACTCGGGGGCTTCGTTGAGCAATGTTTGGTACCACCGCTCACTCATGCCGCGCGTGTTGATGAAGATGAGTGTAGTGCGGCTATTATTGATGATGGGTATTACTTTATGCGCCAGTTTGATACCGAGATGACCTGCCCAGGGATACTGTTCTATTTCATCGGGTATAATGGATTCGATCGCTACTTCTTTGCGCAGCTTGGCTTTTACAGTAGCACCTTTTCCGCCAACGGGTGATAGCAATACATCCTGTGCTTCGTCAAGATTACCAATGGTGGCGCTGATGCCCCACACAGCGCAATGGGTATTGTAATGTGCCTGTTGTACATGCACGATCCTTGTAATGGCCAACTCTATCTGCACACCACGTTTACTGCCAATCAGTTCATGCCATTCATCGATGGCTATTATCTTAAGGGATTTAAAAACTTCTGCATATCCTTTTTGTGCCAGCAACAGGTGCAGGCTTTCTGGCGTGATCACCAATGCTTCAGGCATTTGTCGTTTCTGCCGCTGACGCTCACTCGTATCGGTGTCGCCATTGCGGATGCCTACTTTCCAGCTCATGCCCAGCTCTTCGACTACTTCTTCCATGGCACGGGCAATATCTTTTCCCAAAGCACGCAAGGGAGTAACCCACAAGAGCTGTAAGCCGTTCTTCGATTTTGTTTTGTAGTTGTTGGGATGCTGATTGATGAAGTCGATCACGGCGCCAAGGAATACCGAGAAGGTTTTCCCAAAGCCGGTAGGAGCATTTACCAGGCCACTTT
The DNA here is from genome assembly GCF_059502485.1 of Paraflavitalea sp. Classification (NCBI taxonomy): domain Bacteria; kingdom Pseudomonadati; phylum Bacteroidota; class Chitinophagia; order Chitinophagales; family Chitinophagaceae; genus Paraflavitalea; species Paraflavitalea sp. Next base: position 2,574,804 of record NZ_JCACET010000010.1, on the reverse strand, counting down.
CGCCATGTATGATATGCTCCCAGGTTTCTTCCTGGAAAGAAAACGGACGGTGGCCTTTATCTGCCAGCCATTGCTGAATGATCTTGTATCCTATGGTATCACGGAGTTCTGTCTGCACCCGGTAAATTTAGGAGAATAATTTATAGCTTCTTCATGTATTCCAGTACTGCCTTTCTTTCCTTGTCGGTGAGGCGGTCGCCGAAGGTGTGGCCCGCGTTGGAATAGCCGGGCTTGGTGGTATTGTAGACATTTTTGCCGGGCTGCTCCTGCTTCTTGTAAACCCAGCCAACCTTTTCATAATCATAAACAGGTTTGTCGAAGTTCCTCGACCAGTAGGCGGGCCGGAGGTCGCTGTTGAGCAGCGCTTCGAGGGTGGGCACTGAAGCGTTGTGCAGAAAAGGTGCGGTGGCCCAGATGCCGTCCAGGGGTGGAGCGATGTAGCCATTAAAGGGTTCCAGCCGGGCAGGGTGGTCGCCACGGGTAAACCAGCTCTTGTTGAACCACTCCACAAACTGTGGATTGGAGTAGTTGCTTTTATATAGTAATGAATCGGTTTGGATGACCGCCGAAGGGATCAATAAATTAGGGAAGGTTGCTTCTTCACCATATTTGCCGTGGCACTTCGCACAATTGTTGATGAACACTATTTCCCCGGCTGCTGCCTGCGTACTATCGATCGGGCCGGGATATTTGGGCGCTTCAAGCGAATAGATATAAGCCAGCATATCCGGCATGTGGGAATCTACTTCGGCAGACTCACTGGTGTCTGTAACCGTGAGCAGGTTAGACGCACCGAGGAACTTACCAAAATCACCTCTGCCAAATCCATTGTAGAACATGGCGTTCTTCTTTTTCAGTAGCCACCAGGCAGGTACATCAGTGGGGATTACATCTGATGGCAGTTCCAGGTAGGCCGAGTCATTCCATTTGAAAGTAACGGGATCACGATGCGCTACCAGAATGGCAGCAAGCCGGTCAGCTGCATTAACGCCCTGCACATCTGTTTGCAGGTAGGGACCTATAGCCTTTGCGACATTGATAAAGTTTTTAGATGCCTGGTATTTTTTAGGAGCAGTGAGTTTGAGCCACGACTCCATCATCTTCAGGTTCTTGATATTCATCTTGTCGTTCTGCGTGAAATCGATGAATGTGTTGCCCATGCCAATGTATAGCTTGTCTTCAAATACCTGTGCATGGCATTGCAGGCAATTAGGTGCTACTACGATTTCTCCATTGGGAGCAGTGTTGGCAGTATACTCGTATGGAAGATTTTCATTCTTTCCTTCTCTTTCCAGAAAATTGCGCCGGTCTTTGCCGAGGCCCATTACAAAGGCACTGTAGGGAATACCACCTTTTACATAGTCACCGGTGGTGAGGTAGGCTAATCCTTTCTGCACATCACCGCCAAGGCGTTGGGTACTGGGAGGGATGGGAACAGGATCGTATTCACTGGATTCCTGTATCCAGGTAGTGAATGCAAAGCCGCTAATCAGCAGGATCAACAAAACAACATATTTCCTCATGTATCCCTCAATTTCAGTCTTCAAGTTACTACATCCGGCGCGCTATTTCCCATAGAGTTCCAACATCTTTTTGAGGTCTTCCACCGTGTTGATCTCATCAGGCTTTTTGTCGGTACGCCAGCGGCTGATGCGGGGAAAACGAAGCGCCACGCCCGATTTGTGCCGGTTGCTGGCAGCGATGCCTTCAAAGGCGATCTCAAATACCAACTCTGGCTTAACGGTGCGTACAGGGCCAAACTTTTCTATCGAGTTCCTTTTAACAAATGCGTCTACCTGTGCAAACTCTTTATCGGTGAGTCCGGAATAGGCTTTTGTAAAGGTGACCAGCTTATCGCCGTCTTTCACAGCAAAAGTGTAATCGGTATACAGGTTACTTCTTCTGCCGGCTCCCTTCTGTGCATATATCATCACCGCATCGATCGTGAGTGGATCGATCTTCCATTTCCACCAGTCACCTCTTTTACGGCCAACGAGGTAAGCAGAAGATTTTCTTTTCAGCATCAGGCCTTCGCTGTTAATGTTGCGTGCCTCCTCACGAAGTTGGGTGAGTTGATCCCAGCTATTGAAATCAACTATGGGTGAAAGCTGTATGAAGGGTAGTTGTAAGTTGTTGATCAATGTTTCTAATGCAGCTCTGCGTTCGCTCAATGATAAGTGACGAATATCCTGTCCGTCCAGTTCCAGCAAGTCATAGGCAAACAAACCGGCAGGCGCTTCCTGTAAATTTTTTTTGGTAACGTTCTTGCGGCCGATGCGTGTTTGCAGCACATTGAAGTTGAGCACCTGTCCGTCTTTATAAGGAAGTATTTCGCCGTCGATCACTACGCCATCTGGTAGTTTGGCCAGCAAGGCGCTGAACTCAGGGAATTTCTCCGTGATCAGGTCTTCACCGCGGCTCCATACAAAAAGCTGGTTATCGCGTTTGATGATCTGCCCGCGTATGCCGTCCCATTTCCACTCTGCCTGCCATTCAGCTGGCTCTCCTAAGTTGCTCACTTCTTCTTCAATCGCGTAGGCGAGGTAAAAAGGATAGGGTTTTGAATAGTCGAACGAAATATCCTGCTCGCTCAAAAGGTCTTCAAAGTTGGTAGTGACGGGGTCCCAGTTGCCGCTGATACGGTGGGCAATAACGCTGGGTTCCAGTTGTACAATTTTAGCCAGTGCATTTACCATCAGACCCTGAGATACACCGACGCGAAAAGTACTTGATAAGAGTTTATTGAATACAAACCGTTCTTTACTGGTAAGCTCATCCCAGGATTGCAGAATGAATGTTTTCTTCTCCTGCTCATCAGCTTTTTCCAGTTGCAGGAATTGCTCAACATAATAGTGCAATTGCTTTCCGGATGTTGCAGGCGTGTCTTCCCGTTCAGGTACCAGCAAAGCGATCGTTTCCGACAGATCGCCTACAGTATGATACGATTCTTCCAATAACCACAAGGGCAGGTTAATGAGCTCGGCACACCATGTTTGTAACTGGGTAGAGTTGACGGTGCGCCGTGGCCGGCGGCCACTGAATAAAGCAATTACCCATACTTTGTCTTTTGGGTCGGCATAAGTAAAGTAGTTGACCAATGCATCCAGCTTATCGTTGATCTTGGTGCTCATGCCCAGTTGCTGCACCAGTTGTGCAAACAATTGCATGCCTCCTAAGGTTGGCGCTGTAATGGTATGGTCATGTGTTTTATTCATCTGTCTTTTCCGGGCTTTCTACTGCTTCTTCCTCTTCTGTTCCAAATTCAGTTTTTACTTCTCCGGCAGCAATGCCCTGTTCATTCAGGTAGCGGCTGAATGCCGATTGAAAGCCGTGTGTTACAAATACTTTTTCTGCGCCGGTAGCTTTAACGGCTTCTAATAATCCTTTCCAATCTGCATGATCGCTCAGTGCAAACCCGGCATCTGCATTCCGCCTGCGCTGATGTCCTCTTACCTGCATCCATCCACTGCATATCCCTACGCTGTAGGGTGCAAAGCGTTTCATCCAGGGCGTTCCGTCTGCCGATGGTGGTGCTATTATTATATTTCCTTTGAACACTTCTTTAGGTAGCTCGGGTGTTACGCGTATTACTTCCGGTAGTTTATGGCCTGCTTGTGTAAGCACCTGATGTGTATTCCAGATAGCGCCGTGTACAAAGATGTTGCCGGTTACTTCTGCTACTGCTTGTAATACACGTTGTGCTTTGCCCAGGCTATAGGCGATCAACACGGAGGTTTTGCCTGCGAGTTGATTGCTGTGTACCCAATGTCGGATATCGTTGTAAATGGTTTCCTGTGGCTTCCAGTTGTAGATCGGTAACCCAAAAGTAGATTCAGTAATGAAGGTGTTGCAGCGTATAGGTTCAAAGGCACCACTAATGCCGTCATCTTCCGTTTTATAATCGCCACTCACTACCCACACTTCACCTTTGTATTCCACACGCACTTGTGAGGAGCCGATGATATGTCCTGCAGGATGCAACGACACCTTGACTTCATTCATGTAGATAGGCTCGTTCCAGCCTATACTTTGGTAGTGATGATCGCCCAGCCGCAACTGCAACATGGGTTTGGTATCGTGGTGACACAGGTAGTATTGATTGCCGGCACGGGCATGGTCACTATGGGCATGGGTAATAATGGCTTTATCTACCGGCTTCCACGGATCAATATAAAACTGACCGGCCGGACAGTAAAGTCCTTTATCTGTAAATTCTATTATCTGCGCCATGACTCCCGGATTGATGCAATTTTAAGGCCCGTTAAAGCCTCCGTCCTGCTAATCCAACAAATCAAATGAAACGAGGTTCAGACAAGCTTAATAAACAGCTTTTACGAGGCCGTCGACCTTTTTAACGAAGTAAAGTTTCTTGTTCTCGAAGTAATCCAGCGTCATGGTTTGTTTGTTGATCACCGGTTGGATATCGAACTGTGTGAAGAGTTTGTATTTCTTATCGCCCAGGCTGGAACTTAGGTTCTTGCCGTATTGAGCCAGCAGGCGACCGAAATGGTAAGTAGTTTCGTAGCCACGGTACACCATATCGGAAGGACGTGAGTAAAAATTGACCCTGAAATGTTCCTGTACACCCATGGCCAGTGTGTCGGCCGGATTGATGTAGAAGGGCGTGCTGTAATATACTTCTATGCCTTTGAATATAGGCTTCTCAAAATCGAACTGATCCCAGGTTGGCATGCCCATTACGGTAGTGGTGTAGCTGCTGCTCACTGCAGCCAGTTGCTGACAAACCTGTTGGCCAAAGAAGGCATCGAGGCTGGCTACCAGGCATACGTTCGTTTTGTTGCTATCGAGGTAGTCGGTAATGTCATCTGGCGTGAAGTTGTTTTCCAACGTCACGTATTTCATTTTCAATGGCACGCCCATGGTCGATTTCTCTGCATCTGTAAAGTATGTCTTCAAGAGATCCTCTGTAGCTCCTTTTTTACGAAACACCACGATGGTCGATACAGAGAAGTTCTTTTGCAGGAATTTGTAGATGCCTGTACACTGCGTTGGCAGGGTAGAGTTCAGGAGGACGTAGTAGGGGTTATTTTGTGCGCCTGCTACGTTGGGCATGTTCACGTTGATGAAAGGTATGGTGTGTGAGGCTGCTATTTGCACCAACAAGTTGGCCTCGTTGACATTCACATGTCCTATCAGCAGGTCCATTTGCTTTATTTCCTCGCTTCGCAACACCTGCATTAGGGGGCGACTGGTTGAGCGGGTATCATACACATGTATTTCCAGCTGCTGCCCTTCCTTTTCCATGGAGTCGATAGCCAGCTGGGCGCCTTCCCAAAACTCGAGGCCTGGGTTGATGAACTTCGGGAAGCTTTTGGCATAACGGTACTGGCCGGAGGCATCAAAAGCTGAATCAAGATACAATGGGGCAAACAGGGCAATGTGGTGACGCCTGGACAGGGTATCGGGCTGGGCAACTGTTACAGAATCCGTTTGTGAAAAAGAGATAGTCCATTGCAGCAGGGCGCAAATGGTAAGTACGATAAGCTGTCTATTCTTTTTCATGATGGTTCATTATGAGGTGACCCCTTCCACAATATCCTTTAGGCGCAGTCAATAACGCTCTGTTATATGCAGATATTTTGCTGTGTTACAAGGATTATGACCAAGACGGTTACTCCCACTCAATCGTTGCAGGGGGCTTACTGCTTATATCGTATACCACCCTGTTAATTCCTTTAACATTATTGATAATATCATTCGAAATATGTGCCAGGAAATCATAAGGGAGGTGCGCCCAGTCTGCTGTCATACCATCAACCGATGTAACGGCGCGTAAAGCTACGGTGAACTCATAAGTCCGCTCATCACCCATTACGCCTACACTCTTCACAGGGAGGAGGATAGCTCCTGCCTGCCACACCTGGTCATACAGGTTGTGTTCTTTAAGCCCTTGTACGTAACGGTCGTCTGCTTCCTGCAGCAGTTGTACTTTATCGGGGGTGATCTCTCCAAGGATGCGGATGGCTAATCCGGGGCCGGGGAAAGGATGACGATTTAATAAGTTGGCAGGGATGCCCAGTTCGGCACCTACACGGCGTACCTCATCTTTAAACAGGGAGCGGAGGGGCTCAACCAGTTCAAGGTGCATGATATCAGGCAAGCCTCCCACGTTGTGGTGCGACTTGATGGTTACGGAAGGTCCATGTACAGATACGCTCTCGATAACGTCGGGATAAATAGTGCCCTGCCCCAGCAATCCAACGCCTTCTACTTTCTTCGCTTCATCCTGGAATACGTCTATAAAGAGCCGGCCAATCACTTTGCGTTTGGCTTCGGGGTCTGTTTTGTCTTTCAGTTCTCTGTAGAAAAGTTCTTTGGCATCAACGCCTTTTACGTTCAGGCCAATGGAGGCATAGATATCGAGTACTTGTTGGAACTCATTTTTGCGTAATACACCGTTGTCGACAAAGATGCCATAGAGACGATCGCCGATGGCTTTATGTATCAGCGTAGCGGCAACTGTAGAATCAACGCCACCGCTGAGCGCCATGATCACTTTTCGGTCGCCGATCTGCTTCTTAAGGGCAGCTACGGTGTCGGTAATGAAGTGAGCAGGTGTCCAGTCCTGGGCACAACCGCATATATTAATGAGGAAGTTCTTCAGTATCTTTTTCCCTTCGATGGAATGGTATACTTCGGGGTGGAACTGTACACAGTACAGCGGCAACTCAGTACCATTTTTCTTGAAGGCCGCATAAGGAATAGAGTCGGTAGTAGCCAATACTTCAAAACCGGAAGGAAGGTCCAACACGGAATCAGCATGGCTCATCCAAACCTGGCTGTTATCAGTAACATCTTTCAGAAGGATGTCCTCTTGTGTTTTGGTCATCAGGGCGCGACCGTACTCTCTTTTGTCACTGCTGGCCACCCGTCCGCCATATTGTTTGGCGGTGAGTTGAGCGCCATAGCAAACACCCAGAACAGGTAGTTTCTGGTGCAGGCTGTCTACATCTACTAAAGGAGCGTTGGCGTCGTTTACCGAGAAGGGGGAACCCGATAGGATGATCCCTTTCAGGGAGGCGTCAAATTCAATTTTGTGATGGTAAGGGACTATTTCACAATATACGTTGGCCTCGCGGACGGCCCTGGCAATCAATTGAGTATACTGACTGCCGAAATCGAGAATGAGAATCTTTTCCGTCATGGTGGTGCGAAGGTAATAAAGTTTCGGGTGTCTTGAAGCCTGTAACGTTTTTTTCCTCCCTGCGTCTAATCAGGAAAAGTCACCAATAATCAGCATTTTTGCCAGGCCAAACCACCAACACATGAAAAAACTCTTTTTTGCGCTCTGCGCTGCTGCCTTATTCTTAGCTTCCTGCGATTTCGTATCCGGTAAACGGGTGAAAGGAAATGGGAACATGAAAACCGATGAACGTTCAGAGACCGGCTTCACAGGCGTAACCAATGGTACCAATTTCGATACCTATGTAGGTATCGGTCCTTATTCTGTTAAGATCGAAGCAGAAGAAAACATCCTGCCTTACATCAAAACTTTCGTAGACAATGGCGTGCTGAAGGTTGAAACAGAAGACGGCTTCTGGTTGAAAACTAAACGTACAGTAAAGATCTATGTAACGGCGCCCCGGTTAAACAAGATCAATGCAGCAGGAAATGGGGATATGTTCAGTTCTACAAAGCTTACCGACTCTTCCAGGATAGAACTACACATCGGTGGCAATGCCGAGATGAAAATGGAAGTAGATGCTCCGGTAGTTGATGCCAGTCTCGGTGGCAATGGAGGCATTGAGCTGAAAGGCCAAACCCGTGATTTCAAATGCTCCAGCGCCGGCAATGGCGAGATCAAAGCTTTCGACCTGTTAACTGAAAATACTAAAGTAGAGATCTATGGTAATGGAGATGCCGACGTTAATGCCAGTATAAAGCTCGACGTACGTGTTGGCGGCAATGGTGATGTGCGTTACAAAGGCAATGCGCAAACTTCTTCCCAAATAACAGGGAACGGTAGTGTAAAGAAAGTGGATTAGTGAGTTACATATTTATGTACCTCACCGTGATCCAGACATCTCTGTTCCGGCCTTTATCGTCGGTGCAGGATATTTTGACGGGGCCTTCTTCGGGAATGAAGAACTGTTTTGCCTTAGCCTCGGCAGTCTTATAAAACCGGTTGTTGACATACCAATATACTTTGCTCACATCATTACCTGTTTGACAGGTAAGCTGCAATGGTTCCGGATGCTTACTACTGATGAGGTATTCGGCGCCATTGCGGGGTGAGGTAATGGCAGGCGCTCCGCCCACAAATACCTTCTCACAATTGGGATTGTGTACCGGTATCTTTTCATAGGCAATGCGATGCTCATCATAATATTGCTGCATCTCTGCCGATACTGTCTTGTACCACTTCTTCTTATAGCCCGTCTGCGGCATACATATCTTACAATACGATAACTTTTCATCCGGCGACACCATGATTTCCTGCCTGTTGTTGCAGGTTTGTGTGGAAGATATCAATGGGATAAAATAATCCGATATCGTGTGGTGGCAATGTTCTCCGGGCACCATGCCTGTTTCTGAACACACCAACCTGCTTTCGCAATCTTTCGGCTGGGTAAACCACTCCTGGTCACTGTCGTAATCGATCGTGTTGAACACTTTGAAGAGGAGTGGGGTGGCTACGTTGGCGCCACTTAATTCCGGAATACCAAGAGCGGAGAAGTTGCCCACCCATATTCCCACTGTAAAGTTCTTGTTGTAACCTATACTCCAGGCATCACGGCGGCCATAGGAGGTGCCTGTTTTCCAGGCTATCTTAGGCATGTGTTCCGTGCTTTGCCAGTTGAGCGGGAAGTCGGGCCGGTTCACCTTCGATAGCATATCATTGATCATGAAGGTGGCTGCGGGGCTGATCAGGTTATAGCCTGCTTGTGCGCCAGCTTCTCCTGTGGCCAGTGTTCCATCTACTGCTTTTACATAGCGTGGTCTAAAATATTTGCCTTCATGTGCAAAGGAACTGTACAAGCCTGTCAACTCTTCCAGCGTAGCACCGCATCCTCCTAACACCATCGATAAGCCCAGCTTCTTCTGGTCTTTTTTGATTTGCCTGAAGTCGCAGGCAGCCAGTTTGTGCACCAGTTTGTCCTTGCCTAATAGTTGTAACCCTTTTACGGCCGGTATGTTGAGGGAGTGTTCCAGTGCATACTCCATGGTAACGTATCCATTGAACTGCTTGTCGTAGTTCTCGGGAGCATATCCATCGTAGTTCACAGCCACATCGGTGATGATGGCCTTGGGCGTCATCAGCCCCTCGTCCATGCAGAGACCATATAGTAATGGCTTTAAGGTACTGCCGGGTTGGCGGATAGCAGCAGCGCCATTGACCTGTCCGGCATCCAGTGTATCATAAAAACCGGAAGAACCAATGTAAGCCACTATTTCATGTGTCTGGTTATCGATCACGACAACAGCTGCGTTGCGGATATTCTTCAATCGTAATGATCGTGAATAATCTTCCACCAGTTTCTCCACCTTGCTTTGCGTGTTCATGTTGATGTTGGTGGCTATAACATCGCCGCCCTGCTTCTTTAGCTTCCAGGCGAGATGGGGAATTAGTTTAGGTACCACCAACCGGGTGGCAGTGAGCGGTTCGCTTAAAGCATCCTGTATTTCTTTTTCGGTGAACACCTTGTCGTCTGCAAACTTCTTCAGCCAGCGGTTGCGCTCCTGCACGATCAGGTCATTGTTCTTTCCCATTACCAGTGTGGAGGGACGGTTGGGTATGATCGACAAGGCGGTGATCTCGGCCAGCGACAGGTGGTCGGGGTTCTTGTTGAAGTACAGAGTGGCAGCGCTTTTAACGCCCTCGATGTTACCGCCGTAAGGCACCAGGTTGAGGTAAAGCTGTAGTATCTCGTCTTTGCTGTATTTCCATTCCAGTTCGAAAGCCCTGAACATTTCTACCAGCTTGTTGAAGTAGGTCCGGCGTTTGGGTTCCAACGCGCGGGCCACCTGCATGGTAATGGTGCTGGCGCCGGAGGTTCGTTTGAGCCGGAAGATATTTTTGACCATAGCGCGGCCAATGGCCAGTAGGTTTACACCAGGGTGATAATAGAAGTATTGGTCTTCTTTTTCAACGATGGTCTTGCGCAGCAAGGGGGATATTTCATCGAGGCTGGTCTTCATGCGCCACTTCTGATCTTTGGTGAGGAAGGCATGAATGACTTCTCCTTTGTTGTCGGTAACGATCGTGGAGTACTCTACCTGATCGGGGAGGGGGAATATCCATTGGAGCAATAGAAAGAGCAGGAACATGCCACCGCTGACGATCAGCAGCCATTTGCCCAGTCGCTTTAATTTACTCCGGATATTTTTCACGGGTTAAAGATATTCTCTTCCGGGTGATCTTAAAATGTACAGTTGTGTTAAATGCTGGTTTGGGAGTAAACAATGCGGTGTTCCAGGTTGCTGTATGAACCCTTATATGGCGTTTTTGCAGTTATTTTATCTTAAGCTTGTCAGGTCGGCTACATCTTTGTTTTAAATTTGTGAGACGCTGTCTCACGTATTTGGATCTAACTCAATTGAAGGAATTTGTATTTCCTGATAAACTCCTCATATTCCTCTGCAAATGTCTTTGTCTTGTGGTGTTCGACCTGGTTTTCAATATAACGTCTTAGGGTATCCACTTGCGATTCGTTGACTGAAACGGCAAAGTATTCATCCTGGCATTCTAATCTATCTGTCCTAAATCCTGATTGGTTGTTGAACCAGTAGGCTGCTTCTCCTTTTAGCAACTGCACGGTTTTCTCGATGGTTTGATCTGTACTCAGGGATATCAGGCAGTGTACATGGTCATGATAGCCATTGATCCTGTCGATGTAGATGTTTTTCTGGCGGGCATTTCCGCGAATATGTTCGAATAATTGTTCTCTAAACGGGTCTTTAAGGGTGGGCTGTCTTTGTTTGGTCGCCCATACGTAGTGAATCCATATCCTGATATGTGGCATCTCGTTTACTTAATAAACGAGTATCCGGCTAAAGCCGATTGGATTGTCTCGATATTTTTGTTCTGAATCAGCTTACAGTAATATTTTACAGAAATGATGGCATAGCGGAAGGATGTTGTGTCAAAGGGAATTGCCCCGCCCTTTAGGGCGGGGTAATAAAGGGGCTCTTCTTTGGGCTTTAGCCCAATTTTCTCAAAGAGCTTGCAGAATTGGGCTAAAGCCCAAAGAGGGGAGAGCATTCTTGTTCCCGGCCCTGAAGGGCCGGGCAACTCCGTATTCTTCGATATCTTTCTCAAGAATACTCCATGTCTTAGGATAGGGTTCCCTCCAATATTGTCCAGGAATGTTGTCATAGCAGAAGGATGTTGTGTCAAAGGGAATTGCCCCGCCCTTTAGGGCGGGGGTAATAAAGGGGTTCTTCTTTGGGCTTTAGCCCAATTTTCTCAAAGAGCTTGCAGAATTGGGCTAAAGCCCAAAGAGGGGAGAGCATTCTTGTTCCCGGCCCTGAAGGGCCGGGCAATTCCGTTTGCTACGACAGTCCTTTGCTACGAAAAGCCTTTGATTCGATTCTTTTGCGTCGGGAGTTGCTTTTGAATTTGCGGGACACTGTTCCGCAAATTGGGTTTAACTCAACAAAAAACTTGTATTTAACGAATTAACAAATCCTTATCCCCGGCAATTTGCAAATGGCATTGGCCGTTATGTAACTTTCGTATGAAATAACCCTCGTATGGATTCGTCCAGCCTCCCTCCTTAGTTTCCTACACTTATTGCTCATGGTATTCCGGGATATTCTCTGCCTAACGCTCCACGATCGTTGGGTAATCCACTATATTTTGTATTTTAACGCCGCTTTTCCTTAAACAATCATATCAATGTTAGCCCTTTATGCGTAAACAACTGATTGCCGTAACAACCGTGCTGGTTGTTATTTTTTTGTATGCCTGTAACCGCAGTCTCGTAAACCTCGATTATACCAATGCCAAAGGAGAGGTACAATCTCTCGGCAACCTGGTATTCCGTTTCGATAAATCGCTGGTGGCCGACTCGCTCCTGAACCAATGGGACTCGACCGACTACATCAGCTTTGAGCCTAAGATCCCCGGCCGCTTCCGTTGGGAGTCGCCCGACCAACTGGTTTTTTCGCCAGCCAGGCCGCTACCCCCCGCTACCAGCTTCAAGGCCAAACTGAACAGCGACATCCTGCAGCACAGTCAGTATGGTAAGATTGGTAAAGCAGATGATCTTACTTTCTCCACACCCTTCCTGCAACTGGAGAATACCAACGTGACCTGGACGCTCGCCGACGAGCGCAGTACCACAGCCATTCCGCAGGTTGACCTTTACTTCAATTATCCCGTAAACCCGGCTACCATTAAGGAAAAGATGAAGCTGGAGATTGAAGGCAAAGCTGCTAATTATGATGTATTGACCCTGTCCAACGACAGCAAGGTTTCTCTCCGCATATTGGGCATTAAAGCAGAAGACAAAGACCTCGATGCCAAGGTGACGCTCGATAAAGGGTTGGTGCCCGATGGTGGCGCCAATGGCACCAAAGAGGCTATCGAGAATAAACTTGTTATTCCTTCTCCTTTCAACCTCGGCATCAACGATGTAACAGCCGAACATGATGGTGCCGGTGGTACGGTGTATGTGCGTACTTCTCAACAGGTAGTAATGGAGGGCATCAGTTCTCGCATCCAGTTTGATCCTGCTGTGAAGTTTACCGTTCAGCAAACCGATGATGGCTTCAGCATCAACAGTGAAAGCTTCGATGCCGATAAGACTTACACAATTACCATTGCCAAAGGCTTGCGTGGCCGTATCGGCGGTGTGTTGCGCGAGGAGTACAAAGGCAATGTTGCTTTTGGTGAGCTGGAGCCTGCTTTAAGCTTCGGTAACAGCAAGGGTGTTTACCTGTCGTCCAAAGGCAGCCAGAATATTGAAGTGAAGATTACCAATATCCCCAAGGTGAAGGTGATCATCTCGAAGATATATGAAAGCAACCTGCTCTTTGCACAGCGTTATGGCTACAACCCGAGAGATGAGCGTAGTGGTGGGGATGACGAAGAAGGAGAATATTACAGCGACGATTATTATAATAGCTACAGCGATCTTTCAATGGGAGATGTGGTGTTTGAAAAAGAGATCGAGACGCGCACGCTGCCCAAGTATGGCAACAGCCGCCTGTTTACTTTCAACGTAGAAGACCGTCTGCCCGATTTCAAGGGTATTTATCATATCAAGATCCGCTCAGCTACCGATTACTGGGTTACTGATAGCCGGTTTATCTCCAAGTCCGACCTGGGGCTGATCGCCAAAGAAGGCAAGGATAAAATATTCGTGTTTGCCAACTCCATCAAAACAGCCGAAGCGGTGAATGGGGTGAACGTGATTGCTTATGGCAACAACAACCAGGTGCTGGGCATGGGTACTACTAATGCTGAGGGTGTGGCAGAACTGGCACTGGCCCGTAAGGAGTTTGCCGGTTTCCGTCCGGCGATGATCATTGCCAAAACGGCCGACGATTTCAACTACCTTCCTTTCAATAATACACGCGTAAACACTTCTCGCTTTGAAGTGGGTGGTAAACGCAGTAACAGCACGGGCCTCGATGCCTTTATTTATGCCGAAAGGGATATTTACCGGCCGGGTGAGAAAGTGAACTTCTCTGTCATCCTGCGCGACAGGTTATGGAAATCACCGGGTGAACTACCCGTTAAAATGAAATTCCTGTTGCCAAACGGTAAGGAACTGAAAACCTTCCGCAAGAACCTGAATGCGCAAGGCTCGTTGGAAGGCGATGTGGATATTTCGGTGTCGGCTATTACGGGCAGCTATACGCTGGAAGTGTATACTTCCAATGATGTATTGCTGGGTAGCAAGAACTTTAGCATCGAGGAGTTTGTGCCCGACAGGATCAAGGTGTCGGCCAAACTGGATAAGCCCTTCCTGTTGCCGGGACAAACCGGTAACCTGGCTATCAATGCACTCAATTTCTTTGGGCCACCTGCTGCCAACCGCAATTATGAGGCGGAGGTACAGATCAAGCAAAAGTATTTTAGCTCCAAAAAGTATAACCGTTTCAGCTTTGGCATCCAGAACCAGGGTATTTCTTTCGAAAAAGATGTGAAGCAAGGCAATACGGATGACAATGGTAATGCTACCATGACGTATGAAGTACCGGAGATCTATGCCAACAAGGGTTTACTGGAAGCGACGTTCTATGCTACGGTGTTTGATGAAACGGGTCGTCCGGTAAGCCGCAGCGCTTCTGCCAATGTTTATACACAGAATGTATTCTTTGGTGTGGGCAGTGATGGCTATTATTACTATCCGCTCAACCAGTCTGTACGCTTCCCGCTCATTGCCCTGGATAGGAATGATCAGCTGGCCAATGGTGCCAGGGCAGAGGTGAAAGTTATCAAACATGAGTACCGCACGATATTGAGAAAAGAGGGTAGTTACTTCCGGTATGAATCTCAACGCGATGATAAGGTGGTGGCTGAGCAAACGCTGCCTGTAAATGGTGAGAATACTACTTACTCTTTTGTGCCGCGTTCTCCCGGTAATTATGAATTGCGCGTAGCGATTCCCGGTTCGTCCAGCTACGTAAGCCGTTCTTTCTATAGCTATGGTTTCTGGGGTGGAGATAACGCTTCTTTTGAAGTGGATACAGAAGGCAATATCGATATCGAGTTGGATAAGGCTTCTTACCAGTCGGGCGAAAGCGCCAAGGTGTTGTTCAAAACGCCTTTCAGCGGCCGCATGCTCGTAACAATGGAAACCGATAAGGTAGTTTCTTATCAATATGTAAATGTAGAAAACCGCACGGCGTCTGTTGACCTGAAGTTGACCGCAGAACACCTGCCCAACGTGTATGTGACTGCAACCTTGATCAAGCCACATGATGTGAGTGAAATTCCGCTTACCGTGGCACACGGCTTCCAGAGCATCACGGTGGAAGAGCAAGACCGTAAAATTGCTGTGACTATTGAAGCACCTAAAACTACCCGCTCACGTACGCACCAAACGGTGAAAGTAAAAGCGAAGCCGGGTAGCTTTGTTACGCTGGCCGCTGTTGATAATGGAGTGTTGCAGGTGAGTGGCATGGAAACGCCCAAACCGTATGAGTATTTCTATGCTTCCAAAGCGTTGGAAGTACAGGCCTATGATATGTACCCACTCCTGTTCCCCGAATTAAAGGCCCGCTTAAGCAGCACCGGTGGTGATGGCGATCTGGAAATGAACAAGCGCACCAACCCCATGCCGGCCAAGCGTGTGAAGATCGTTTCTTACTGGAGCGGTATTGCCAAGGCTGATGGCAGCGGTAATGCCAGCTTTGAATTTGATATTCCCCAGTTCAGTGGCGAAGTAAGGCTGATGGCTGTGGCTTATAAAGATGAAAGTTTCGGCAGCAGCGAGGCCGCTATGACGGTGGCTGATCCGCTTGTGTTGAGCACAGCACTGCCGCGTTTCCTGAGCCCGGGTGATACAGCTACTGTTCCGGTGATCATTACCAATACTACAGCGAAAAGTACTTCGGCTACTGCCACGCTCAGCGTGAGCGGTCCGCTGAAAGTAGTAGGCGAGAGCCGTCAATCGGTATCGCTGAATGCCAATAGTGAGAACCGTGCCATCTTCCAGGTTGTAGCTGCCCCTGCTGTAAACGTAGGTAAGGTGGCTGTGGAAGTGCAAGGTCTGGGTGAGAAGTTCAATGATGAAACAGAGATCAGTGTGCGTCCTGCCTCTCCGTTGCAGGTGTTGACAGGCGCCGGCACGATTAGCGGTGGTAACACGCAGCGTGTGGCTATTCCGCTGAATGATTTTATGCCTGGCAGCTCCGACTATCAACTGGTGGTGAGCCGCAGCCCTGCGCTGGAACTGGGTAAGCAATTGCGTTACCTGGTGCAGTATCCTTATGGATGTACAGAACAAACCGTGTCTGCTGCCTTCCCACAATTATATTATGATGATATGCTGCAGCAAATGCAGTCGAAACAAGCTGGTAATTCCGGGGCCAACTGGAATGTGCTGGAAGCTATTCGCAAGATCAAAATGCGGCAGTTGTACACCGGTGGTGTTACGCTGTGGGATGGCGAGGGCACTGAGCAGTGGTGGACTTCTGTGTATGCTGCTCACTTCCTCATTGAAGCACAGAAAGCCGGCTTTGATGTAGATAAGAGTCTGCTCGGTGGGTTGACCAACTTCCTCAACAACCGCCTGAAGAACAAGGAAACCATTTCCTATTATTATAATCAGAAAGAAGAAAAGAAGATAGCGCCTAAAGAAGTGCCTTACAGCTTGTATGTGCTGGCGTTGGCCGGTAAGCCCAACGTATCGGCTATGAACTACTATAAGGCCAATCCGCAGTTGTTGAGCCTCGATGGCAAATACCTGCTGAGTGTGGCGTATGCTATTGCCGGAGATAAGGCGAAGTTCAGGGAATTGTTGCCCACTTCGTTTGCCGGTGAGGTATCAGTTGCACAAACGGGTGGCAGCTTCTATTCCGATATCCGGGATGAGGCGGTGGCACTGAATGCCCTGCTGGATGTGGACCCGGGCAATCCGCAAATACCTATCATGACCAGTCATGTGGCCAATAAGCTGAAACAGCGGTACTGGTACAGCACACAGGAGTGTTCTTTCAGCTTCCTGGCGCTGGGCAAGCAGGCGCGTGCAGCCAACAAGGCTACTGTGTCGGCTACCGTAAAGGCAAATGGTAAAACCGTGGGAACCGTTGAAGGCAATACCCTGAAATTAAATGCACAGCAACTTGGTAACAATAATATAGAGATCACGACTAAGGGTGAGGGCCGCCTGTATTACTTCTGGCAGAGCGAGGGTATCAGCGTAAGTGGCACGTACAAAGAAGAAGATAGTTATATGCGTGTGCGTCGTAAATTCTTTGATCGTTACGGCCGTGTTGTTACTGGTAACTCGTTTAAGCAGAATGATATGGTGATCGTACAGATCACGCTCGAGAAGGCTTACAGTGGTGATGTCGATAATGTGGTGATCACCGACCTGCTGCCTGCCGGTTTTGAGATAGAGAACCCCCGCACGAAGGAAATACCGGGTATGGATTGGATCAAAGATGCCAATACGCCTACTTATCTGGATGTGCGCGACGACCGCATCAACCTGTTTGTGGACCTGCGCAGCAACCGTCAAACGTATTATTATGCGGTGCGTGCTGTTTCGCCCGGCTTATACCGGATGGGACCTGTCAGTGCCGATGCCATGTACAATGGAGAGTACCATTCTTACAATGGCGCCGGGGTGATCAGGGTCACTCAGTAGTCAATTAATCATCTCTATAGCTATGAAACCTTTTAATCTGCAATCTTTAAGACTTTTCAGGATCACCATAGCCATCTTATGTGCACTGGTGGTTGGTACTTCTTTCTTAACGCCGGAGCGGGAAACTATTCTCCCAAAGAAGCGTGGTGGTGGCGAGTTAACGACGCATACAAATAAGCCGAAGCCCTGATATTGTTTTTATAATGTATTGAATGCAAGAGCGACTGCCTTTGGCGGTCGCTTTTGTTTTCTTAAGAAGCCCTTCACAAGCTGTTAAGGTGGGTCGCCCTCCAAAGGGCGGCTCACCCTAACAGCGTTTCTGTTTCCTGTATCTTTGCTTTCTTACCACGCTTTTTATGGAGGAGTTAAGACCGTTGTTGACGACTTATGCTTATAATATTCTTGGTTCACTGGACGAAGCCAAGGATGTTGTGCAGGATACCTTTCTGAAATTCATCGGTATCGATAGTGATAAGATCGAAGACAAAAAGAATTACCTCATCCGCATGGTGGTGAATCGCTCTATCAACGCCAAGAAGCGGCAGCAAAAGTTAGTGGCTGATTATATCGGACCCTGGCTACCCGAACCAGTGGCGACGGAAACTGCAGATGCTGGTATAGAACAAAAAGAAGTATTGTCTTACTCGCTGATGGTGCTGTTGGAAAAACTCAACGTAAAGCAACGGGCTGTTTTTATTCTGAAAGAGGCGTTTGATTATGACCATGAAGAGATTGCTGAGGTACTGGACATCAGCGTGGACAATTCACGTAAGTTGTTGAGCCGCGCCAAAGAGCAATTGCAAAAAGGTACGCCCATTGTTCATAAGCCTGTGCAATCGGATTATATGGATAAATACCTTGCCGCCATGATGCAAGGAGATACGCAGCAATTGGAACAAATGTTTCACGATGAGATTGTACTCCTGTCGGATGGAGGTGGTAAGGTTGTAGCTGCTACGAAACCGCTGATCGGCATCAGGCCGGTGATCACCTTCCTGCTGGGTATTTTCGATAAAGGCGGCTACCGGCAGGCACGCATTGAAAAGGCTATGATCAACCATGAACCTGCACTAATTTATTACCACGATAATCAATTGATTACCTGCCAAATATTCTCAATCCGCGACGGACGGGTGGACGGCTTCTACTTCATGCGCAATCCCGATAAATTAAAAGAACTGGAAAAATAATTGCCGGGATCTGTCACGTTTTCTTTCCCTGTTTTGTTTTCTATGTATAAATCATAAAATCAAAATATATGGAAAGGATTTCTTTTTCGAACTTACCCGCAGGCTGGTATCAGACGTTAGCCAATGTTGAAGCATATATCGCTAAATCAGGTCTTGATCCTAAATTGGTATACCTGCTGAAGTTCCGGGTGTCGCAGATCAACAGTTGTGCTTATTGTATCGATATGCATTTTAAAGAACTGATGCATGTAGGTGAAACACCTTTGCGTGCTATCTCTGTATCAGCCTGGCGCGAAACGCCTTATTACACACCCAAAGAACAGGCCGCGCTGGCTTTTGCCGAAGAACTCACGCACCTGCGTCCTGAAGAACACAGTGATCATATTCATGATGAACTGAACAAGTATTTCAGCAAAGATGAAATTGCTCATCTTACGCTGGTGATCGCTCAGATCAATACCTGGAACCGTGTAGTGCGTTCTTTCGGTCCGGTGCCTGGCAATTACGTGATCCGGGAAAAGGCACACGCCAATTAATCTTCTTTTTACCGCCATTCATACGTCTAGTCTGGCTATCGGCTCAAAATGCGTCACGCTGGCGGCGCATTTTGGCCGATATTTGCATATGAGTCGCAAGGAAAGGATTATCCTGTTTATTTTGGCGTGTTTGAACTTTACCCATATTCTTGATTTCATGATCATGATGCCATTGGGTAATTACCTGATGCCTTATTTCAAAATATCTACTCACTTCTTCAGTTGGATTGTGGCGGCTTATCCGGTTACTGCATGTATCTCTGGCCTTATCGCTGCTTTTTATGTAGACCGCTTCGATCGTAAGAAGGTTTTGTTGTTTGCTTACAGTGGTTTTATCATCGGTACTGTCTGTTGTGGCATTGCGCCCAGCCCCGGTTTGCTGATGGCTGCCCGTATCCTAACTGGTTTGTTTGGCGGGTTGATCGGTGCGCAGGTACTTTCCATCATTGCCGATGTTTTCCCTTATGAGAAAAGGGGACAGGCAATGGGCACCATCTTTATGGCTTTTTCGGTGGCCTCTATTGCAGGAGTGCCTTTTAGTTTATACCTCGCCAGTCTTATCAGCTGGCATGCCCCTTTTATTTTTATCGGAATCCTTGGTGCTTGTCTCCTGCCTTTTATTGTTCGCTTCCTGCCATCTATGCAGTCACACTTATTACCTGTGGCTGAAGGTGCGTCTTACAAACCTGATGTGGGAAAGGTGCTGGGTGATATTATCGATAACAAGGCGCAGTTGACTGCCTTGTGTATGTCGGGTTTCCTGATGCTGGGTCACTTCATGGTCATTCCTTTCATTAATCCTTACATGGAGTTTAACCTGGGCTTCTCAAAAGCACAAACGCCACTCATTTATATGATCGGTGGCAGCTTCACGCTGGTGTCTTCTTTTGTTATAGGCAAGCTGTCTGATAAGTATGGCAAGTTTCGCATTTTCACTATTTGCCTGTTCTGTTCATTAGTGCCTATCTTCTTTATCACCAATATGCCTGCTATTCCTTTTGTGGCAGTGCTGGCTATTTTCGCTGTGTGGTTTGTTTTCTCCTCAGGCCGCAATATTCCGGCGCAGGCCATGATCACTACCGTAGTGAACCCGGCACAGCGTGGTCAGTTCATGAGTTTTATTGCTGCTTTCCAACAGTTTTTTACAGGCATTGCCTCGATCATTGCGGGCATGATCGTAGTGGAGGGCGCCCACGGGAAGATACTTCGGTATCACTGGGTAGGCTATCTGAGTATTACGATTGTGGCCAGTACCTTCTTTATTGCGCGGCGACTGGCAAAGCATCAGAAGTTGAACTAAATCTTTTGCTTCCGATCTCTTTTCCGCGACGATTATACATTTTAATACCTATCAACCGGCCGGATGCAGTGTAGTATTTCCAGCTGTCCTGCTTGTGTCCGTGGTGGTAAGCGCCGGTAGAGCGTATGTCTCCGTTGTTGAATGATTCTATCCACACGCCATCGCGCAGGCCATTATGATAGAAGCCCGAGTCTTTTACTTTACCATCTTCATAGTAGTTCATGTAAAGGCCATGATGCAGGCACTCGGTAAAAGGTGGTAGATAGGGATGGTACCCACTCAATGTATTTTGTTCAGCCCTTGCTTCCAACGTGCGGGGCGCCACTACATGTGGATTGGCTGCATTGACAGCAAGAGTTACATATGAATAGACGGGAGTTAGCAGTTGCCATGCATAGGATGGGTCGGTGCGGGCGATATCGGTGATGGCAAAGAAAGTGGCCTTTGTGCCGCGGCGTGGTATCTCATCTTTTATGCGGTGCAGCATAAAGGCACTATAGTTGCGCACGGAGCGGGGCTGTCCATTGCTGTACCAGCTTCTCCATTCTCCATCGGGAATGTTGTGTGATAATCTTCCTGAGTCGCAAAGTTGTTCCGGTGTGTACCAGCTCACCCAGGTGCCATGAAGCTTACCTCGTTTAAGGTCACCCAGAAACAAGGTATCACCATTCATTTTATAGGCAGTAACCTTGCCCTGGTGCCGGTGTTTTTTGTTAATGATCAATGAGGTTACGCTGTGTGGTGTTGGATGCAATCCAACAGGCAGCAACAGTGATTTGGAGGATATGGGCATGCCCCTGTGCTGGGCCTGTATTTGTGATACAGACAATAATGCCCATACCATGGCTGGTATGAGTAGAGTTATTTTCATGACAATGACAAGCTTTAGCAGTATAAAGGTAGTGCAGCTTTGTATTGAACGAACGTTTGTGATAAAAAACTAATGCCTTTCTAATTCAGGCACAGGACAAAGGGAGGTCTTACGATGGAAATATCGTTAAGCTGAGTTGATGAGTTTTTATATTAATACGAGGCTTTCCCTGTTATTGGATGGAGAATTTGTACTTCTCAACGATAAAAAGGCACTTTATACTTCGTGGTGTAATCTATTGGGCGGTTGTGAGAAACCGCAGGAGACCATTTGAGTGTATTGAAGAAACGGATCACTTCGGCCGACATCAGTGGGTGAGGGGTGCGTATTACTCTTAAGTTTTTTAGTTCCCCATCTTTCGAAATGGTGTATTCTATCTCCACTTCTCCTTCCACTTCGGCGCGTTTAAGCTGCTCAGGCCAGAACATATTGTCCAATGCATACTTATCAAAGTCCATGAATTTGCCCTGGGCTACAGGAGGTTTCAATATAGGGCAGGTATTGCCTGCAGGGTTTCCCTGTTCGTCAAAGCATTCAAGGTCGGCTATTTTATTTTTTACATATTTTTCTCTGCTGCTGCGCGCGCCATTTTCGCGATAGTATTCCCAGGTACCTTCCTGTATATTTTTCACATAAGTGCCAACTGATTCAAGTTTCCCATCGGGGTACCACTGTTTCCAGATGCCTTCTTTACGGTCCGATTTATAAGCGCCGGAATCGCGCAGCTGTCCGGAGGAGTAGAAACTCATGGCGGGGCCCTGCAAAATACCTGTCGTCGTATCGCCGGTGAGGATGGGGAGCCTTTTATCCCGTGGATTTATGTAGCCTTGTATCACGGTTTTTATTAAGGAGTCTGCAGGAAAATTGAGTATGGTGGCTATTTGCCCTGAATCATTCCAGGCGCGCCATTCTCCGACCATGTGATTATTCTTGTAAGTACCTGAATCTTTTAGCTGGCCGTTTTTGTGCCAGGCCATCCATACCCCCTGCTTGATATTGTTGACATAAGTGCCTGCAAACATTTTGATCTTTCGTGGATGGTAAAGTATAAAGGGACCGTCTTTGATGGTCAATGCTTCATCCTGAAAGTAGGCCCTTAATAAAGGAGTGGTGTCTGCATAGGCCGAGACGAGCAGCCAGTGATCTCCTTGTCTTATGGCCAGGGCTCCATACACCCCATTGGCTTTGTTGGTCAATGCGAGCCTACCATCAAGGTACTTGCGCACGGTATCGGCAGACTTCTTTTTCTGTGCGAAGCCGGTGATGAAACAGGTGCAGAGGAATAAGAGTGTAATGATCTTATACATAGGCTAAGTCGTTCAATGATCAATGTTCAACGATCCGGAAAACCGGGTACCGCATGTGTGCCGGTTCATAGTACGGTGAATTCTTGTATACAAAATCCAGTTGTGCTGCGGCGCTTTTGGCCAGTGCGGTGTCGGTAGCTTTCTTTTCTTCCAGTTGTTTTTTCGCGTCAGGATGCTCCTGCAGGTATTTAGCGGCAATATCTTCAAATGCATAACCACTAAAACCTTCTTTCTGTCCGAGGATGCCATCAAAATAGTTCCAGGCAAAATAGGAGTCGTCGCCCTGTGGCTCTAATACTTCTACCAGAAAGCGGTTAGCCACCTGGTTGAGCGGAACATAATAATCACCTTTACGGAAGGCAATTTTTTGCAGGCTCGTGCTCAGCTTTACATCACTGTTGAGGTGGTGCATTTCATAGGGGCGGGGGGAGGTTTTGTAATCCTCTATACGGTATACTTCTACTTCTATCGTAGTGTCTTTAGCCAATGGCTTCATCTGCACTTTGTTCAGCTTAAGCAGGTCTATGATCTTCCACCATCCTTGTGGCACGATGTACGCAGACGGCCTTTTGATAGTAGTCTTTGCATTGAAGAAGTTGTAGTATTTCAGCTCCTTTTCGTAAGGTTTGCTGCGATCGTAGTACAGGCGTGGCAGGCCTGATACGTCGCTGGGCTTGCGGCCTGCTTCGAATCCTTTGAAAGTTACGGTGGCTGTTTTATTCCTGTCGAGTATCCAGCTTACCGGAAACTCAGTTTGTTGTTTTACGGATTGTTTGGTTTGCTCACGGAGCTGTTTGATGGTGCCGCTGTTCTTGCTGGTGAAGGCGATGAAGCTTTCCATCAGTGCATAGGTGGATTGCACTCGCTGCTCGTAGCTCTTAAGCATATGTGTTTCGGGCACGAAAGCAAACGTGTGCCACAGCGTAGCGTATCCACTGCTGTAGCGGGGACCATCGAAGTAAGCGGTCAATCCCTGATCGGGTGTGCCGCCGCCAAAGCTCACATAGGGTACGAGATCATAACCTTTTTCTTTCATCAGGCCATAGATACCTGGCTCAAATTGTTTGTTCATATACTCGCCCATGACGCCACCCAGTTTACTGTGTTGCGATGTCAATAATGTCATTACGTGCTGGTAGTCGGCGCCATTACTTACGTGGTTGTCTACAAAAACATCGGGATCACAGAGGTGGAATATTTCTGCAAATGATCTTGCTTCCTTGGAGTCGGCTTTGATGAAGTCGCGGTTGAGGTCGAGATTCTGAGAGTTACCACGGAACCCAAACTCTTTGGGGCCGTTTTGGTCAACGCGGTAGTTGGCGCTCCGGTTGAGGCAACCACCAATATTGTATACAGGTATGATGGCCAATACTACATTGGCAGGCAATACTTTTTTGCGGGTCACTATATCGCGCACCAACAGCATGCTGGCATCGATGCCGTCGGGCTCGCCGGGGTGAATGCCGTTGTTGATCAGTATTATTCTTTTATCTTTCTTCTTAAGGCTGGCAATATCTACGTCGTTATCCGGGCTCACGATGATTAGGTGTAAGGGGTATCCGGCATCGGTGGGACCCATAGTCTGCATTTTGATCTGTGGGAATTTTGCATCCATTATTTTCCACCAGTCGATGGCTTCCTGGTAAGTGGGTGTTTCAAGGTGTTGGGTCTGTTCGTATTTGGTAGAGATGGTTTGGGCGGTGAGGAGGGTGGTTGGTAGAAAGGCACAGAAAAACAGTAGAATTGTTCTCATCTTTGATTGGTTATGCCATAAAAATAAGGAAGGCGGTTTTAAGTAAAGCTGTTGGGGCCGCTTTTCACTTAAATTTATACAGATGATGGCAGTAGATAATCGTTTATTATCTTTAAGCATAATATTTATTGATGGCTTTATCCGCTGGTACTAATGATCACTGGGATTGGGAGGTTGGCAGTCGCAGCACCTGGGGCAGTTGGTCATTTCAAGAGTTGTGGGCTTACCGTCACCTGTTGTTCCGGTTCATCCGGCGTGATTTCCTGCTCAATTACCAGCAAACCATTCTGGGGCCGCTCTGGATCGTGTTGCAACCTGTGTTGACGCTGGTGGTGTATGTGCTGGTATTTGGAAAGTGGATGGGTGTCTCTACTGGCACAGTGCCCCCTGTATTGTTCTTCCTGTGTGGCATTCTTTTATGGGGCTTGTGTAATGACTTGTTTACCGGTACTGCTTTTATTTTTACCTGGTACAATTACCTATACAGCAAGGTTTATTTTCCCCGGTTGATCATTCCCTTTTCTATTACCGGCACCCACCTGGCCCGTTTTCTTATTCAGCTCGTATTGCTACTCGTGGTGTTTGTGTATTATTGGTTTTGGCGCAGCCAACCTGTTGTGTTGAATGTCTGGTTGTTGTTTGTGCCCGTTGCCGTATTGCTCGTTGCCGCTTTTTCGCTATCGCTTGGCTTGCTTTTTTCTATATTGACCGCCCGTTATCGTGATCTTTCGAATATTGTTCATCTTGGTATTCGATTGTTTATGTTTGTAACGCCTGTGATCTATCCCTTGGCGCTGGTGCCGCAAGGTATCCGGTGGCTGGTAAATATAAACCCCCTGACCGCTCTCTTTGAAGTTTTCCGGTATGCCCTGTTGGGGCAAGGTTCTTTTACCGCCGGTCAACTGGCCTATAGTAGCCTGTCCATCATCCTAATGCTTGTTTTGTCACTGGCATGGTTCAATAAACAATCTGCCAGGTTGATCGATGTTGTTTAATTTATGAGTAATGTAGTTATAGATGCTTCGGGTGTTTCCAAAATGTACCGGCTTGGTGTAACGGGCACGGGCTCTTTTCGCCAGGACGTTAAACGCTGGTGGAATACGAGGTTGTTGAAACAAGATGATGCTTTTTTTCAAACGGAGCAGATGCAGAACGCTGAAATATGGGCGCTGCAGGATGTTTCTTTCCAGATCAACCGGGGCGAGGTATGGGGCATTGTAGGCGATAATGGTGCCGGTAAATCCACTTTATTGAAGATCATATCACGTATTATTCAACCTACTGCCGGACGCGTACGGGGAAAAGGAACGGTGGGCAGCTTGCTGGAAGTAGGCACTGGCTTTCATCCGGAGTTGACGGGGCGCGAAAATATTTTTATCAGTGGCCACCTGTTAGGTATGAACAAAGCCCGGATCAGGGAGAAGTTTGATGAGATCGTCTCGTTTTCAGGAATCGAAAAATTTATCGATACGCCGGTGAAGCGTTATTCTTCGGGCATGTATGTGCGACTGGCTTTTTCGGTGGCGGCTCACCTGGAGCCTGATATCCTGATCATGGATGAAGTGTTGGCAGTGGGCGACATTGCTTTTCAAAAGAAATGCCTTGATAAGATGCAGCAGCTGGCTAATGACAGTCATCGTACCATTTTGTTTGTCAGTCACAACATGCAGGCCGTTCATCATCTTTGTCAGCAGGCCATGTGGTTGCAGCGGGGTAAGCTGGTAGCGATGGGGCCGGCAGCGGAAGTAGTAAATAATTATGTTGGCAGCTTGCAACAAAATAAACTAAGCCACCAGTGGCTGGATGCCAGTACGGCGCCGGGCAATCAATATGTGCGCATCCTGTCGTTTGAGTTGATACCGGGCACACCTGCTCCAGGGGTGATCGATGTGCGTACGCCGCTGACGATTCGGTTCTGTATTCAGAATAACGAGGCTGGAGTGTTGTTGAATGCCGGGCTACACCTGTACAATTATGCCGGTGAGTGCATTTTTGATGTAGCTTCTCCGGCAGTGGTATGTGAGGAAGGAATGGTGAAAGGGGAGTGCCATATTCCCGGTCATTTTTTAAACGATGGAGCTTATTATTTTTCCCTCATTGTAGTCCGGGACACGTCGATTCCCGTATACTATTATGAGGGAGGTATTCATTTCGAAGTGGCCGACTACCGGGAGAACACTACCTGGTTTGGCAAATGGAAGGGCGCTGTACGTCCGCAGTTTCCTTTTAGTTTCGGTCATTGAATCCTTACCAAAGAAAATTAACCGTATGCCGGTGGACAGAATTCCTTTAACGCCTCCTGTTATTCAACCGCTTCCAGCCGATAGTTACCGGCCGCGCTGGAGCGTGATGATCCCTGTATACAATTGTGCTGCTTATTTAAAGGAAACGCTGGCGGCAGTTTTGCAGCAGGCACTTCCACAGAAAGATATGCAGATCGAAGTGGTGGATGATGGCAGCACGGATGCCGATGTTGCGGCGCTTGTAGCTGATATGGCGGGAAGCCGCGTGCAATATTTCCGGCAGCCTTATAATGTGGGTAGCCTGCGCAATTTTGAAACCTGTATCAACCGGGCTACCGGACACCTTATCCATATTTTGCATGGCGACGATCTGGTGAAGCCAGGCTATTATGCCAGCATGCAACGTCTGTTCGATCGCTTTCCGGCCATTGGAGCTGCTTTCTGCCGGTATGCTTATGTTGGTGAAAACAGCAAGCCATTGTATGTACGTGATCCCGAAATGGATACAGCAGGCATCCTGGACAACTGGTTGCTGCGGCTGGCTGAGCGTCAACGGTTGCAATATTGCACGGTAACAGTGAAGCGGGAAGTCTATGAAAAGCTGGGTAGTTTTTTTGGGGTGGATTACGGTGAAGATTGGGAAATGTGGATGCGTATTGCACGCCATTATCCGGTAGGGTATGAGCCGGAAATACTGGCGGCCTATCGTTTGCATATGGCTTCTATTTCCGGGCAATCGTATGCCAGTGCAAAGAACCTTAAGGATTTGCAATGGGTGATCCGGACCATTCAAAAATATCTTCCTGAGTCTGAAAAGGAAGTTTTGTATAAAGAAGCGATGAAGTTCTATGCGCATTATGGCTTAAAAGTTGCCAATGACCTGTGGTATGGTTTGCGTAACCGTATGGGCGCAAAAGTGCAGGTGCGTGAAGCTTTGTCGATGCATAAGGATGCTTTGCTGTATTGGAAGATAACCAAGCTGTATATCAAGATGGCGTTAAACATAACAGCTCTAATTCCCCGCTACAAGCGGCCTATCGACTGATGAATCCGGGTGTTACGATATTGATCTGTACATATAACGGCGCTGCGCGGCTGCCTGTTACGCTGCAACATATTGCACAACAGGTTATGCCTGCTTCAGTGCCTTGCGAAGTCATTCTGGTTGACAACGCGTCGCTGGATAATACCGTAGAGCTGGTGCAGGAGGAGTGGTCGAAGTATGACACGCCTATTCAGTTACGGATTATCTCAGAACCTAAGCCCGGACTTACCTATGCACGGGAAAGTGGTTTTGCTGCAGCCGCTTATGAATTCATCATCTTGTGTGATGATGACAACTGGCTGAGTCCTTCTTATGTTGATCGGGCTTTTACGGTTATGATGCGGCATCCGTCTATTGGTTTGCTGGGTGGTTATGGCCAATTCGTTTATGAGACAACTCCTCCCGAATGGCTTGTTGTGTTTAACCTGTATGCGGGTGGCCGGCAGGCTGCAGCCAGCGGTGAAATGAAGGATCGCCTGGTGTATGGCGCTGGTGCTGTGTTGCGGAAAGCTGCCTGGGAAACCTTGCGACGCCAGGAATTTGCCGGTGCGCTTACCGACAGATTAGGGCATCAGTTAAGTTCGGGTGGGGATTATGAATTGTCTTATGCAATTGCGCTGGCCGGTTACATGATCTGGTACGATGAGGAGTTGACCTTTCAGCATTTTATTACTACCAACAGGCTCACCCGCGACTATTATATCACGTATATCAAGGAGAGCTCCCGGTGTTTCTCTGTGTTGGAACCTTATAAGATTCTGCTTAAAACAGGCCGGCATGGGTTGGGTAGTTTTCGCTGGGAGCTATTCAAAAGCTTTTGGTACCATGTTAAAAAAACAGGAGCCCTTCTGTTCAAAATTGCTTTTGTCAGGAAAGGCCCTGGAAGGCGAACAGCCTATATGCTGGAGCTGTTGCTTTTGAAAGGAAGACTAAGGTCCTATGAGCACTTGGTGATCATGGAAAAGAATTACAAGCAAGCCATTGAGTTGAAATTTCGTTTGCTACAAGATAATGTTCCTAAACCACGTTCTTCCGATTACGCTACGGTGCCTGATTAATCTTTCTTTTATTCGTTGATGTAAGTGATAGCTGCTTCCAGCACTTCGTCTTTGCCTACAGCTATTCCTGCTGCTGTTGGTACCACCTTTTTATCTACTCTGACGCCTACTTGCTGTGTTGGTGATCCATCAGGATAGAAGATGCCGAGCCCTGTCATATAAGTTGAGTGTCCTCCGGGCAGGTAGAGCATGGCGGAATTACCATCGGCGCCGGATGTTTGGCTGCCGATGGTGTAGCTCCCGGGCACCGCCTGCAGGCCCATCGTACTCCATTCGGCATGGCTTTGTGATGTTTCGTTGACGAGTATCACAATCTTTCCTGCGTATTTAAAATCTTTCCGTTTATTATTCAAGGGACCACTTTGTGAAGGGGCGGGTATCCACTTGAATGCTCCGGGGTAATCGAAATCCGGATAGGCGAGTTTTGCAAAGGGAACGGGTTTATCGAGCAGGTATTCTGTGATGGCCGGCACTGTGCCACGTGGATAGTTGCGGATGTCAAAGATAATGGAGCGGGTGTCTTTCAGCATCTTCATCATGCTGTCGACTTGCGTTCTTTCGAGGATGCCCATATTTACATAGCCGATATTGCCGGGTAGTATTTTCCAGTAAGTGCTGTCTCTTTTATACTTGTAATCAAACTGATCATAGGTGTATCGCTGCACCTGCCGGGAGGATGACCTGCCATTGCGTCTTACTGTTATGGTGACTTGTGGTGTTGTGCCGCCGGCAACAATGTTTTGAAAGCTCATCCTGCGCAGTGTGGCAGGGTAGTTGGACCCCGTCATGAGTACTTTCTTTTCTTCAATGTGGTCTTTTACAGTTCGGCCATTCACTTTTTCTATCACATCTCCTTTTTGCAGGTCTGCCAGCGCAGCGAGGGAATCATTATAGAGCCCGGTTACTACCAGTTCATCATTGTATAGGTAGGTGGTTACGGGCAGGTACAGCTCATATTGTTTGGCCACGATGCGGTTGTAGCTGTTGGCGTGCGAGTCCTGGACGCTGGTGATGAGTTGTAATAGGGATGTATTGTAGGCAAGCTCGTCTTTGGCTTCTGCCATGCGTGGAATGAAGTTGTATAGTACTTCATTCCAGTTTTTATCGATGATGTTTTTGTAAGGATAGAAGTAGTGGATCATGTTCCAGTAGCGAAACAGGGTAAGGAGGCGGAAGTTCTCGCTGGGGTATTCGCTGTTGCGCCACTTGTATTCAGGTTCATTGGGAAATGATGCATTGGAACCTCCTTCGTATTTCACATAATGTCCGACGCCTTTGTGTCTGTTGGCCAGCAGGAATTGTAGTTTTTGCTGGATGGCAGGGGACAGGTGTTTGTCTTTCATCCAGGCCAGATCGATGTTGTAGGTCAATACATCTTTGGGTATTTCGGCTGTACAGCTGCCACATTCTTTTACTTTTCCCAGCGCATTTATCCAGTTCAGTAGCGTGTCGCTGAAAATAGCATCACTGACCGGGCTTTTGGCAACGGGTATCAGGCGGAATAATTCCATATCCCAGTTGAAGCTGCCCTTAGCTACTTCGGGGTGGTAGTATTTGAGGAATCCCCAGGTTTGTCCCAGCAAGGCAAGGCGGGTGATCTGTTCCCTGGTCAGCGGTTGTATTTTTTCATTGATGGGCTTACAGAAGGAGGTCATTTCCTGCACAGGTTTATCATCGGCATAGAGGGTAAGGTTGTCGAGCCACATACTTTGCTCGCCGCTGTACCCTGTGGTAATGCGTATATGATCGGTGGGAAAGGTGAGTTTCTCCATGTCCAGTTCGGTGGTGTATAAGGTCCAGGCAGTGTCGCGGACGGTCACGGTCTTTGATTCTACCTTTTTCTCGCCCTTGTCCTGGCTTATCAGCAAGCCTACGCCGCCGGGTGTGGTCCCTTCCACTTTGGCATAAAAGGTCAGTTTTAGCTTTTTGCAGGGCACGTCCAGGGCAAAGACGTTTACAAACTGGCCGTCTGACTTGTCCGGGGCAGTGGGTGCATATTGAAACCGCACGGAATAGCGGCCGTGCTGGCGGGTCGTGCTGTCCGGGGCAATCCGGTGTTCCTTTTTGTGGTACCAGGTCTTGTACCAGGGGCTAAACTGCTGGTAACGGAAGTTATATTGTTCAAAGTCCAGGTTCCAGGTGTCTTCCTGGGCAAAAGAAGATAAGAAGTTGCATAGCAGGCATGTCAGCAGGAAGTATCGGGAAAGGCGGGCGATCAACATAATAGAAAGAGGTTTGCTTACATGACGCAGCCAATAAGTGGAATGGTTGGGAGGGACGAGAATCGTGTCAATTTGGCGCAAAGTCAGCTTCCCTGGAGTTCATGGACAAGCAGATCAACCACCGGAATGAAGGCAGTTTGATGTATAGATACTGGCGGGATGCTGTATAGTAAAGCTAAACCAAAACTAAACCAAAGCCAGACTTAAGCTAAACCAAAGCTAAGCGGACCACATTTTTGAAGAACAATAGGGGAAGTAACGGCTGGAACCATAGTCGTATGAAAAGAAGCAACTCCGATAAGATTAGTAGCAGATGTCATATGCTAAATATACTGCAATTGTGTCAGGATTTAAAATTTTCTTACCCACAACAGACCTGTCCGGCTCGTGCTATATCTCTTGAATAGGCACAAAAAAATAGTCCCGTCACGAATGAGGGGACTACAGTAGCTTTATAAAAGAGTCTCGGAAAAACTATTTTGCAGCGGCGAGAGCATTCACCTTCTTAGTCAGCTTGCTTTTCAGGTTAGCTGCCTTGTTCTTGTGAATGATACCTCTTTTCGCGAGTTTATCGATCATAGAGGCAACATCGGGCATCTGCTCAGTAGCTTCCTTACCAGTCTTCAGGGCTTTCAGGTCACGAATAGCATTACGGGTAGTTTTTCCGTAATATTTGTTTCTTTCCCTGCGTTTTGTAGCCTGACGCACATCTTTTTTGGTAGCCTTATGATTTGCCATGTTCTTTCGAAAAATTTAGGACGGCAAAGGTAACGTCCATCACGGAATATTCAAAAAGAAATCCCGATTTATTTTAGGATCACCCGGCATTAATGGGGTTTTAATGTACAACTCCCGGAAAACCAATTGCCCATCTGGCGGCTAATTTAGAACAAGTATGTGTCATTCCTTGTTATATAATGCAATAAAATGGCCTCATCGGCTGTTAATCAGGGAATCTGTGGCTATATTTGTACCCCGATTTTAAATACCTATATTCTTTATAGCATTCAACGGCTTCTTCATGAAGGACTTTTCGTACATCACCAGCTCATCTCCGGCTTTTATTGAGAGTCTCTACCAGGATTTTGTGAAAGACCCCAATAGTGTTGACCCGGAATTGAAGAAATTTTTTGAAGGGTTTGATTTCG
This sequence comes from Paraflavitalea sp., assembly GCF_059502485.1. Lineage (NCBI taxonomy): Bacteria > Pseudomonadati > Bacteroidota > Chitinophagia > Chitinophagales > Chitinophagaceae > Paraflavitalea > Paraflavitalea sp. Next base: position 2,542,843 of record NZ_JCACET010000010.1, on the reverse strand, counting down.
CAGTAAGCGAAGGCAAATCCGGCGCCAATGGAAATGGAACGGCTGTGGCCGAAGCTTCCGTAAGCGTTGCCGGCGGCATTGACTGGAAAAAAGAGGTAGGCGCTTACCGCCTCATCCTCGGTTTCCGCAACAAGGGACACCTGATTGCGAAGACCAATCCCATCCGTCCAAGGAAGGACCGGGGGGCCAACCTCGACCTCGCTTTCTTCGGTTTTACTGAAGAGGACCTGGACAAGACTTTCCATGCCGGCAATATGATCGGCCTGGGCACTACCACCCTTCGTAAAATTCTTGCCCACCTGCAAAGCTGCTATGCATCCCACGTGGGTCTCGAGTTCAAGTATATCAGCGACCAAAAGAAGGTCGACTGGCTCACCAACGAGATGGAACGCAACTTCAACAAGCCTTTTGCGGTAGAGAAGAAAAAGCGTGTCCTCGAAAAGCTCAACCAGGGCGTTCTGTTTGAAAAGTTTCTCCACACCAAGTATATCGGCCAAAAGCGTTTCTCACTGGAAGGTGGCGAAACGACTATTGCCGCACTGGATGCCATCATCAATACGGCTGCCGACCACAATGTGCAGGAAGTAGTGATCGGTATGGCGCACCGTGGCCGCCTCAACGTGCTGGCTAATATCATGGGTAAGACCTATGAGCAGATCTTCAGTGAGTTTGAAGGCACTGCCAAGCTGGACCAGACCATGGGTAGCGGCGACGTTAAATACCACATGGGTTATGGTAGCGAAGTGCAAACACCTGCCAACAAGACGATCCACCTGAAGCTGATGCCAAACCCTTCTCACCTCGAGGCCGTTGACCCCGTGGTAGTAGGTTTTGCCCGCGCCAAGGCTGATGTGTTATACGAAAGTGATTTTGATAAAATATTGCCTATCCTCATTCATGGTGATGCTTCCGTAGCCGGTCAGGGTATCGTATACGAAGTAGCACAGATGAGCGACCTGGAAGGTTACTATACCGGTGGTACGATCCACTTTGTGATCAACAACCAGATTGGTTTTACCACTGATTTTGAAGATGCCCGCAGTGCCGACTACTGTACTTCATTGGCTGCCATGATCCAGGCGCCTGTGATGCACGTGAACGGCGATGATGCCGAGGCGGTGGTGAAGTGTGTGGAAATAGCCACGCGCTATCGTCAGGAGTTCAACAGCGATGTATTTATCGATATGGTGTGCTACCGCAAACATGGCCACAATGAGGGTGATGATCCCAAATTCACGCAGCCTCATTTATATGCGCTGATCGAGAAGCATGCTAATCCCCGCGAAGTATATACCAACTATCTTCTCGAGAATGGTGAAGCCGACGCCAAAGAAATGGCGAAGGAGATGGAGAAGAAATTCTGGGGCGATCTGCAGGAACGTCTCGATGAGGTAAAGCAAAACCCGCTGCCTTATCACTACCAGCAGCCTGAGCTTGACTGGAAGACGCTTCGCAAAGCTACTCCTGAAGATTTCGACCAAAGCCCTGTTACTGCCATCAGTGAAGGCGACTTCAAGAAAGTGTTTGAAGCGCTGATGAAATGGCCTGATGACTTCAAGCCTTTGAAAAAGGTAGAAAAGATATTGCAGGATAAAGTGAAGTTGTTCAACGAAGAAGGTAAGATCGACTGGGCTACTGGTGAGTTGATGGCTTATGGCAGCTTGCTGCTGGATGGCAAGGATGTGCGTATGAGTGGCCAGGACGTAAAACGTGGTACTTTCTCTCATCGTCATGCTGTATTGCGTGATGAGAATACCGATAAAGCTTACAGCCGCCTGAGCCAAATCCCTGATGCGAAGGGTAAGTTCAGAATATATAACTCTTTGTTGAGTGAGTACGGTGTACTGGGTTTTGAATATGGTTATGCCATGGCCAACCCCAACGCACTGGTGTTGTGGGAAGCACAATTCGGTGATTTTTGCAACGGTGCACAAACAATGATCGACCAGTTCATTGCTGCCGGCGAGCAAAAGTGGAACCGCATGAATGGTGTAGGTATGTTGCTGCCGCACGGTTATGAAGGGCAAGGTCCAGAGCACAGCAGTGCCCGTATGGAAAGATTCCTGCAGATGTGTGCTGAATTGAATATGGTAGCTACCAATGTGACTACTGCTGCCAACTTCTTCCATGCAATACGCAGGCAACTGGCCTGGTCGTTCCGCAAGCCGTGGATCAACTTCTCTCCGAAGGCTAACCTTCGCCACGCTGGTTCTTACTCTCCCAAAGCAGAGTTCCTGCAAGGTGGTTTCAAAGAGGTGATCGACGATGTGTTTGTAGGTGATGCCAACGGGGTTAAGAAGGTATTGTTCTGCAGCGGTAAGGTTTATTTCGACCTGGCCGAGCGTCAACAGAAAGAAGGAAAGAAAGATACAGCGATCATCCGTGTAGAGCAGCTTTATCCGCTGCCCCTGAAACAACTGGAAGCGCTGTATGCTAAATATAGCAAGGCTACCTGGTTCTGGGTTCAGGAAGAACCGCTGAACATGGGAGCTGCATCTTATCTGCAAATGAACCTGAAATCGATCAACTATGGTGTCATCAGCCGTCAGCCCAGCGCTGCGACTGCCACTGGTTATCTGAAGGTGCATACGCTGGAGCAGACCGAAATTATTGATACGGCTTTTTCTATCTAAATGAAGTAATTTGCTTGCGCTGAATGTAAAGGTGTTAGCTTTTAGGTATTAGCCTTTAGCTTATATCAAACCGGATGCAAACAAACCAGTAATAAGAAATTGATTATATGATCGATATTAAAGTTCCGACAGTAGGTGAATCTATCAGCGAAGTGACTTTATTGAAATGGGTGAAGAAGGATGGTGATTATGTAGAAAGAGATGAAGTGATTGCTGAACTGGAAAGTGAAAAAGCAACCTTTGAAGTGAATGCCGAAAAGGCGGGTGTTTTAAAGCGTGGCGCTCAAGAGGGCGATACCTTGAACATTGGTGATGTGCTGGCTACCATCGATGATGCGGCTGCCAAGCCTGAAGGGGCGCCTGCTTCCAATGGTGCTGCCGCTCCTGCTAAGAAGGAAGAGCCTAAGGCTGCTCCTGCTGAAACAAAAGCTGCTTCCCAGGCTCCCGTTACTTCCGTTCCGAATGATGTGAAAGCAACACCTGTTGCGGCCGCTATCATTGCTGATAAGAAAGTTGATCCGAAGTCGGTAACACCCACTGGCTACCAGGGCAAGATCGTAAAAGACGATGTGCTGGCTGCTTTGTCCAACCCCGGCAAGGTAACTGGTGGTAAGGCACTCTTCAACCGCGACCAACGCCGCGAGAAGATGAGCCAATTGCGCAAGACTATTTCCCGCCGCCTGGTGGAAGCAAAGAATACAACGGCCATGCTCACTACCTTCAACGAGGTAGATATGAGCCGGATCATGGAAATACGCACCAAGTACAAGGATAAATTCAAGGAATCACATGGTGTGAACCTTGGCTTTATGAGCTTCTTTGCAAAGGCTGCAGCCATCGCGCTAACGGAATGGCCAGCAGTGAACGCTTATATCGATGGCGACCAACTGGTGTACCATGATTACGTGGATATTTCTATCGCTGTTTCCACACCCCGTGGTTTAACAGTACCTGTTATCCGCAATGTGGAAAGCCTCAGCATGGCTGATATAGAAAAGAAAGTAATTGAACTGGCTGGTAAAGCCCGTGACAACAAATTGTCCATGGAAGAGCTGCAGGGTGGTACTTTCACCATTACCAACGGTGGTGTGTTTGGCTCTCTGATGAGTACCCCGATCATCAACCTGCCGCAGAGCGCTATCCTCGGTATGCACAAGATACAGGAGCGTCCGATGGCTATTAACGGACAGGTAGTGATCAAACCGATGATGTACCTGGCTGTAAGTTATGACCACCGTATCATCGATGGTCGTGAATCTGTGAGCTTCCTGGTACGTGTGAAGGAATTGCTGGAGAATCCAGAGTTGTTGTTGATTGGTAAGGACCCCGTGAAGACTTTATTGGAGTTATAATATTTTATCTCTTTGTTGATATTTCAAAAGCCTGTTGTAAAGACAGGCTTTTTTGGTTCTGGAGGGTTGCTATAAATATGGGTTAGCAAAATGTTGGTTGAAAGGCTTATTATTTGTGTCTCGTTGCAGAAATAAGGAAGGCCGGTGGGACCACCAGCCTTGCCGCTGGCATTAAGGTTGACTTATTTAATGCCTGCTATAAGTATCACCGCTCTTTAATCCTCAGCCGCTGACCCGTAGGTAGTAGCTGAAATATCATAAGTGGCAGAGGTAGGTCGTGAGTGGCCTGAGAAACCGCGTTCCTGTACAAATGTCTGCCGGTAGTGTGGGGCTTCCAATACTCTTTTTGAGTGAGGAAAAGTACGCAAAGGGACGATCGGGGCCGCGGATTCCACACCTGTTTGGGTGAGTGGGAAGGCTTCGACAAGCTCAGCCTGACAAAAGAAAGTAAGAGTCCTGTTGGGTGACAGGACTCTTTGTGTTGGGTAAGCTGTCGGCTCAAGTTACTGTTTGATCAGTTTCAGTGTTTGCCATTGATTACCATCACTGATTCGCAGGTGGTAAACGCCTGCCGGTAGTTGTTGTAAGGGTATTTGTATTTGTGTAGTGCTGGCGCTTATGCCGTCCTTTCTCCATACCTCCTTGCCCTGACTGTTGTATAATAACAGGGCTTTTATCTGCACATGATCATCTTCAATACGGAGGATAGCCTGATCAGTAGTTGGATTGGGCGACAGTGTCAATGACTTGCCTGTTGGCTGTTGCCGTAATACAACTGTTCTGCTTACACTGCTGCGTGCGTCCAGATCACGCTGGCGTACGCGGTAATGGTTAGTGAGGCCATTGGCCGGTACCACGCAGCTGTATTGATTGCCGCCATTGGCTGGTACAGTACATACTTCTGAGTAGCTGATTCCATCTGTACTGTGTTGCACCACATAATCCTTTACTTGCTGTTCATCTGCTACTTTCCAGGTCACTTTCGCTTGTGTGCTATTTACCCACTGTGCATCGATGCTGACCCAGGTAACGGGTAGGGTGGAAGCGCTCTTCAGGACAAAGAAGTTGCTGAAGCTGTTTACGTTGATCTCCACATAATAACCTCCTTCCACCGTTCCCCAGGCTATTGGTGTAATCAATTCATCGGTAGGTGCTGAAACATAAGTAGTCGGAACGGAGGCCGTACCATTGGGTTGTTTTACAATGCCTAGGCTACCGGGGTTGGTGATCGTAGGATCGGCTGTTTTCAGGCGCGTAAATTCATCTTCTGTAAAGTATAGACGAACTTTTGCCGTAGCTCCGCCAGTCAGGTTGTTTTGTGGAAAGATGGTGTAGTTCCTATCGAGATAAGGTTTGCCATCTGTTGTTCTGATGGGGGTGAGTGGGCTGTTTTTGTACGCCTGTATCAGCACATTCCCAAAGTTATAGTCGTCTACAATGGCAGCCACGGTGCTCCAGCCTGTTGGGGTCAATGCATCGAACATACTCCATTTGTTGCTGAGTCCGTATAGTATGTAAGGAGGTAATAAGTTAGCAAAGTTGTTCAGCCCGATCAGTTTCTTCACTGGTGGCAGGTAGTCGTATACATCCAATGTATCCAGCCGGCGCATGTAAACGTTGTAAGCAGTAGTATTGGGCACGGTAGGTCGCCCATCATGCCAGGCAATAACGGCGGTGCCATCTTCTCCCAGGGCGGCGAATGCTTTATCGGGACCATATGTATTACCGATGGAACGTCCCATGGCGCCCCAGCTGAACTTGCCGCCTTCTGCTATTGGACTCACGCGTACATATCGTCCATATTCGCTGATGTAGAATAATGCATTGCCCGTGTGATCCATCGAGATCATAGGTAAGTCGTACGTGATGTTTGATCCCTGGAAGCCAGTGCTTAGTTCACGTCCTACGACAATACCTTTTTTATCTGTGGTATTCACTTCTACTGAATAGTAATGTGGCCCTATTGGTTTGGTCACCAATTCTTGCAGTAGTACCGTGCCGCTGTTCGTATAATCTGGATGGGCTACTTTGGCGGTGAGCAGTGCGCGGTTACCTCCGCCTGTCAATTGAAAATCGTAGTAATAGGTGCTAGATGCGAGTAAGGTATCTATCTGGACTTTTACTGAATCCAGGTCGTCAGGTCGTGTGGTGTTGTATGCCCGATAACGATTTTCATTATCGCTACGTAGCTGATAAGGTATGCTATCATATATTTCATCGGCCAGTCCATAATAGCCCCTGGTGTGAAAGGTGGTAACGGCGTTGTTGATGTACAGCCGCCTTACAATGCCTATCACATTTGCATTGGCGTTGCCGCCGGTTTGGATAACAGCGCCTTTGGGATAGTAAAGATCATGGATAGGGTTGGTAGTTTCATTATAAACATCCAGCAGGAAGTATCCCTCTCCGCCATTTTCAATCCTTTCGTTGGGCACTACATTGGGTAGGCAGATCTGCGAAAAGAAGAATGAGTGGAAATTATACAAAGCCACTACACTGTCTTTTCTGTAGAAGCGGTTGATCTCTGTTAGAGTAGCAATATCATTGGTGCGGCGGAATACTTGTACCCGGGAATCTTTCTTTACCCGGCATAATTTATTATAAGCTACAAAGGGACCACGGGATGGTTGTGCAAAATTTCTTTCGAAGGTCCAGATGATGCCGCAACCTCCCTGCAGATCAGGATAGATATTAAAGTGATAGACATAGTCTTCGAGGTAGTTGAAGTTTGTGCGGAGGCCGCAGGGACCTAACGTGGTGATCTCTGTTACGTCGGGATCCAGTTTCTGGCCACCATAAAACCGCAGGTCATCTCCTTCTGTGCGATAACAGTTTACAAACACATCTCTGGTGGCAAACCCGATGCGGATGTAGCCGATAAAGAATCCTTTGTTGCCATCGGGTATCAGTTGCGGGGCTGCAAACTGATAGTTGTCGTTGAGAGCGCCCTGTGCTATGACGCGGCCTGTATCGGCAAATACTTTAGTGCCGTTGCCGCGCACGTGTTGTAGGCAGACCCTGGCTTTATTGGTTACGTGGGTGTTGACCACGTTGGCATCCTGCCAGGCCACATAAAAGCCATTGCTGCTATCGGTAGCAGCGAGGGAGTAATACCTGAAGTCGCTGTTTTGTGAAGGATTGAGCTGCTGGTAATCGGGGCCTGCAGCAACGGGTATTCCGTTTGTGGCCCACTGAGCAACGCCGTTTTTATCGTACTTCTGGGCATAGATGTCTATGTCTCCAAAGTTGGTGCGTGAATCTTCCCAGATGACGATCCATCCGCTATCTGGGTAACTGCGGATCACGATGCTATTGCCCTGGTTGTTGGCCGCTACTGCTACCGGCATGTGCAGCGTGTCGTAAAACTGGTTTTTGGTATCGCTCCATTGCCCGTGGGCAATAAACGTGGTCATGCATACCACGCACAGTGTGTACAGGTATCTCATATTAATAGTTTGCTGTTGAAGAATGTGACGTAGGCTGCCGCCGGGTTTGAAGCAGAGGATATGAATCTATCTGGTGAGTTTAGAGGAGGTGTCTATAGTCGTGTTATGACGCTACAAATGTCTGTCAGTATGCGTGGCAGAACAATCCTCTTTTTGAGTAAGGATGGAGATTAAATTAAACTATTCTCTCACTGAGGGCTTTGGCAATGGCTTCTTTGCCGCAATTGACGTGGAGTTTCTGGTATATGTTCTTAAGATGGGCGCGCACCGTGTCGAAGGCCAGCTTCATTTCTGCTGCTATGAGCTTAATGCTGTAGCCTTTGGTGAGCCATTGCAATACTTCTATTTCGCGGGGAGACAAATTGTATTTGTTGCTGTCCGTTTTGGCCTGGAAGGTATTCAGTACTTTTTTGGCTATGGTGGGCGACATGGGGGCGCCACCTTCCAGTACTTCCTGTATAGCATCGAACAGTTTGGCCGGTGGTGTTTTTTTGAGCAGGTAACCATTGGCGCCGGCGCAAAGACACTGGAAGAGTTTGTCATCGTCTTCAAATACCGTGTACATGATGACTGCTGTAGATGGTTGTGCTTCTTTGATCAGCTGCACACCCCTGATGCCAGACTCGCCAGGCATGTCGATGTCCATCAGCACTACGTCGGGTTTGTAGACGCGTGCAATATTGGCGGCATCATTGCATTGGTTGTAATCGCCTACTACATCGTAGTCATTCATCTTAAGCAGGTAGGCAAGCGATTCCCGCAGTCTGTCGTTGTCTTCAAAAATGGCAATCCTGGCTAACATGTCGTAAAGATAAGCTTATGCTACTACTAAGTGGTATCGCTCATTTGAGGGGGGAAGAAAGTGAGACGTCAGACGTGAGCCGTGAGACTTCGGCAAGCTGTGAAATTAGAGGTGTTTAACTGACGGGAAAACTGATGTTTGTGTGGGTGCCTCTGCCCGGTTGGGATTGTATCAGCAGGCGTCCATTCCATTTAGCTACGCGCTGGTGCATGTTTTTTAATCCATTGCGATGGGTCACTTTTCCCGGGTCAAATCCTTTCCCATCGTCTTCGATGTTCATGTGTAGTTGATTGCTTTCCAGCCAAACGCGGATGAGTACATTTTTTGCATCGGCGTGTTTGTAGATATTGTTGATGACTTCTTTGAAGAGTAGGAAACAATCCCGGCGCTGCTCCATGTTGAGCTTACGTTGGGCAAAGTATTCATCCAGCAGCAGGGTATAATGTATGTTGGCCCCGTCGAATATCTCTGCTGCGTATCGACGCATGCGGGCCACTGTTTGTTCAAGCGTATCGTTGTTGGTATTGATGCTCCATACAATATCGTCCAGCGCCTGACTGGAGTTGGTCACTTCTTCGGTGATCCGGTTAAGAAATACGCCTGCTTCTTCCTGCTGTCCTAACTTCTGGCGGCTTAGCTCAGACAGGATGCTGATGTTGGTGAGGGTAGATCCTATATCGTCGTGGAGATCGGTGGCTATGCGGTTGCGTACCTTTTGCATGGCTATGAGCTGGTTGATGCGGTAGCGGTAAAGTAGGTAGAGCAGGGTTGCTAATGCCAGCACGAGTAGTATTACAAACCACCAGGTTTTCCAGAAGGGTGGCGTAATGACGATCGTGAGTAGTCCATCCTGTCCGCTGGCTCCCTTCACTTGCTCCCATTCCTTCACGCGGAATGTATAGGTTCCCGGAGGAATATTGGTATAGGCCGCATAATTCCTGTTGCCTGCTTCTATCCAGTTCTTATCATAGGGATAAAGCTGGTAGTAGTATTTTATTTTTCGTGGCGCCACAAAGTCCAGTGCAGCAAAAGTGAAGGAGAGTGAGTTCTGGTGCCAGGCCAGTTGGAGACTCTGCTTGTAGGCCGTAGCTGTATCGCTTTTCAGCGGTTCGTTGTTGATGGATATGCCCGTGATCACTACTTGCGCGGCCGGATGAGCGCCTGAATATTTCATGGGGTCAAACCAATTCATGCCGCTGGACCCTCCGAAATACAAGGTCCCGTTGGCATCGGCATACCAGGCGCCGGTATTGAATTCATTGCCCTGCAGGCCATCTTCTGCTGTGAATTCGCTGAAATGGGTGCGGTTTGTTTTTTGCAGATCGGCTGGTGGTGTGAACCGGATGATACCTTTGTTGGAGCTCATCCAAATGGCGCCTTGCTTGTCGGGCATGATGCTATAGATCGTATTGTTGGGAAGCCCGTTTGTATCTTTTATGGCAAGTGTTTTCCCTGTTGCCGTATCAAAAATGATAATGCCATTGCCCAGTGTACCTATCCACAGGTAGGGTGGCTGGAAAGAGGTGCATTTCAGCGTATATTCCTTTTCCCTGAGTTGTTGTAACGTTTGGGGATGTGAAAGGAAGGTAAATTCTTCAGTACGCGTATTGAAGAATTGTATGCCTTTGCTTTCGAAGCCGAGGCAGAGTAGTGTATCGTTGATAGCGGTTATGGTGCGAACGTTGTTGTCGATGATGCCGCCCGGATAGCTGCGTTCTTTGTTAAAGTTTTTAAGGAGGCCTCGCTGTTTGTCGAGCAGGCAAAGTCCTGCATTGCGGGTGCCCAGCCACGCCTGCTGATTGTTGACTGGCAGCATGGCCCATATCGTGTGATCGGGCAGGTTATACTTTCCTTTTCCTTGTGGACTGAAAATTGATTTGATGCTTTTGGTGCGACTGTTCATAATGAGCAGGCCATTGTCCTGCGTACCGACCCAGGTATCTTCACCGTCTGTACGCAGGGATACGATCCGTCTTCTGTTATTAGGGGCGCTTATTGAAGTGAGGTCTACCGATTCGATCTCCCTGTTATTCCTGTCGCTTACGTACGAAAGCCCGCTGTTGGAGGTGCCGATCCATATTCCTCCTTTATTATCAGTGGTGATGGAGCGAACCTGTTCTATCGGTATGTCTTTTTGTACCGTGCTTTTGGTAAACATGGAAAACATGTTGAGGCGTTTGTCATATAGACTTACGCCGCCGCCATCGGTGCCTACCCAGATACCGCCCAGTTTATCGCGTTGTATACAGAGTATGTCTACATAGCTGAGAGAAGCCGCATTGCCCTCTTCGGGCATAATGTGATGCACCGTGGCCGCTTTCATGTTGACAATGTATAATCCTCCTCCCAATGTCCCAATCCATATTTGCCCTTCCTGATCGGTTTTTATGGTGTGTACCACCAGGTCAGACGGGAGTTTCTGTTGTGGATTGAAGCCGGTGAATGGCGTGAAGGTGGTGTCTTGTGGCCTTTTTAGGTAGACTCCTTTTGCATAGGTACCCACCCACAGGTTGCTTGCCTGGTCTTCCTCCATTACGCTGCAAGAGATATAAGGAGCCGTGGTATTGTACAGGAAGCGGGTGGTTTCTGTGCGGCCGGGTGTGATGACATTGATGCCATTGCTGGTGAGTACCCAATACTTTTTATTGCGGCTCCGCAGGAGGAACTGTACGCTATCACTGTTGAGCTGGTTATTGCTACGGGCATAGTGTATGGTTTTTCGGGTAGCTGTATCATGGTAATACAGCCCTTCTCTGATCGTGCCTATCCATAAAGCGCCCTGTGCTTCGGGGTACAGGCAACTCACAGGTGGTAAGGGGATGTCGGGAGATAGCTTTTTATAGTGGGTGAAGGAATCATTGAGGAGGTTGAAATTTTCCAGTTTGCCGCCGCTGGTAATCAGCCACAGGTCGTGGTTATTACCCGGAATGATCTTGCCAAGGTGGCTATAGGCTTTGGTGGTTACATCGTCGAAGTTCTTCCAGAATACCGCAAACTCTTTACCGTCGAAGCGGTTGAGGCCGTCCTGCGTAGCAAACCAGAGGAAGCCTTTTTCATCGGTAGCTATGTCTATGACGCTGTTTTGGGAAAGGCCGTGGTTGATGTTGATCGTCCTGAATAAATAAGGCGCCTGCCGGGCTGCAGCGTGCATGTGAAGAAGCAGTATACACCATATTGTGAGCTGTGTGCGCATTGGTTGGTCAGGATCGTGGTGGTAAATTACTGAATTGCTATCTTGCACCGGATGAAATTTTTTGCTCACCTCAATACGGCCGTGCAGATCCTGTCGCAATACCAGGGGCAACAGCCTTTCGGTATTTTCATCAAGGACTTCTTTCGCCAGGATAAGAAGTATGGCTCCCGCGACCGTAAGAGCATCAGTCACCTGTGTTATTGTTATTTCAGGCTGGGTAAGGCCCTGCCGGATATGCCGGTAGCCGAAAGAGTGGTAACAGGATTATTTCTCTGTTCTGCCAGCCCAAATGATATGTTGGGACAGCTGAAGCCGGAATGGAATGAGCAGGCAGGATTAAGTGTTGAACAAAAATGTTCCATGCTCTCCCGGTCTTCAGCGGAGCAATATTCAACGTTCCCTGTTTTTCCATGGAAAGACGCGCTTAGTGAGGGGATAGACCATACTGCTTTCAGTAATTCTTTTCTTATACAGCCGCTATTGTTTCTGCGAATAAGGCCGGGCAAATTATCTGTCGTGACCCGGAAGCTGGAAGGGACAGGTATTTCTTATACAGCACCTGCTGCTGATAGTCTTGCTTTGCCCAACGCTTCGAAGGTGGATGAGGTAATCGTTTTGAATAAGGAGGCTGTGATCCAGGACCTCAGTTCGCAAAGGGTAGGGGAGTTGTTGCGGGTTGTTCCTGCTTCGGGCCCGGAAGCTGGCAAACAGCAGCCAAAGCTTACTGTGTGGGATTGCTGTGCTGCCAGTGGTGGCAAATCTATCCTGGCCTGGGATGTGTTGGGAAGCATCGATCTTACAGTGTCTGATATACGTGAATCTATTATCGCCAATCTTAAAAAACGTTTTGCGGAGGCAGGCATCAGTCCGTATCAATCTTTTGTGGCTGATCTGAGTAATCCGCGTGCTACGCTGCCGGCGCTTTCTCCTGACCTTATTGTTGCCGATGTTCCCTGCTCGGGTTCCGGCACCTGGAGCCGTACGCCGGAGCAGTTGTTTTATTTTGACAAAGCTGCTATTCTACGTTATAGTGAGCTACAGAAAAAGATCGTAGGCCGCGTGCAGGAACAGCTGCGCTCAGGTGGTCATCTTTTGTATATTACGTGTTCTGTGTTCAGGGAAGAGAACGAAGGAGTTGTAGCATTTCTCCAGCAGCAGTATTCGCTGGAGGTAGTTAAAATGGAATTGTTGAAAGGCTACGATCAACAGGCCGACACCATGTTTGCTGCCTTACTAAAGAAGCCTTGATCAATTACGGCATTCGCATGAGCTTTTGTTCGAAGAGGCGTTTACTGCCGTTGTAGAGTGTAATCCTGTAGACACCGCTTTGCCAGCCATCTGTATATACCTGCCAATTGAAATATCCTGCCGGTTTGTTGATTATTCGTTTGTAGACTATGCTGCCTTGCATGTTGGTAATCTGTATGCCCATGTTGTTGATGGCATCAGGCGTATTGATGACCAGGTTAAATTGCTGGTTGAAGAAGCTGGGTAATACACGTATCGTATTTACCGGAAAGCATACGTCGGTAATGTTCTGTTGCACGGAGCCAATCTCAAATGTAGTATCGGTGCCAATTGACTGTACGATCGTATAACTGGCAAGGCCCGATCCTGCAGTGGTCAATGTATCCTGCCATGTATAATTGTTGGAACGGAAAGTGAAGGAGGTAGATGTCATTTGTTTAATGACCGTATAGGTTGCTTCTCCGGGCAGTTTCCTGGCAACGGTGTAGGTGACACTCGTATCGTCTTTACTGCTCCATTGGAGATTGATGATGCATTTGTTGTAGGTGCTGCTGGTGGTAGCCTGTTGTTGTATCAACGATACTACTGCTTTTTTGAAATCGGGCAGGCCATATCCGTAACGGTCGTCGGGGTTGTTGTATTTGTGTGCGCTCTTTTGTACGGCGTCTATGATCTGCATGTTGCTGCGTTCCGGAAACGCCTGCCATAAGCAAGCGATCAGGCCAGCAATGTTGGGATTGGAGAAAGAGGTGCCATTGCCGGATGCAGGCGTGCCTGCAAGGCTGGCGAATACAGTGCCTTGTCCTACTGATGCAATGTTGGGTTTTAGTTTTCCTGCTCCGTTGGGACCCCAACTGCTGAATGCTGCTATAGCGCCACTGTTAGTAGTAGCGGCTACTGCTACTACGCTATCGCCATCGGCAGGGCAGGAGACGAATTTAAGGTCGTCATTTCTGCTGCCATTGTTGCCTGCGCTGTTCATCACGATCATGCCTTTGCGCGCTGCGAAATCGGCTGCGCGGGTAATGATCGACGTGTTGCCATCACGTTGAGCATAACTATGATCGAAAGCATGATTGTCGAAGTCAATGTATCCAAGGGAGGAGGAGATCATATCTGCGCCTGCACTGTCGGAAAACTCTGCCGCTGCTGCCCAGTATTGTTCTTCTACAGGGTATTCGCTGCTGGCATTTTCCGTGCGCAACAGCCAATAGCTGGCATGCGGTGCGGTGCCTACTATTTGCCCCGGCCTGTTGGAGGCCATGATGCTAAAGCAATACAGGCCATGTGTGTCGTCTTCTGTAACGCTGCTCTCATTGTTCACATAGTCCCAGGTGCCGAGAATGCGGTTTTGTAAGCGTACGCTATCGAGAGCTGGGTTGGTATTGTATGTCCGGAACCCTGCATCAAGGACGGCGATGGTGATGCCGCGGCCTGTGAAGCCAAGGTTGTGCAGGTATTCTCCCCGGTGTATGTGTACCTGGTTGTAATTGCTGCCATATTGCAAGGCAACGATGCCTGTGGTCCTGGCGGCTTGTTGTATGGCTGCCGGTTCTAATGGAGTTACTGTTTCAGTGAACCTCGCTGCTTTATCTTTTTGCTCTGTTCCCTGTGTGCGTAGCCCGAGGGGTGCAGCTGTTTTTACAAAGGGATAGTTTCTGATGGCCGCCAATGCGTTGGCATCCGTTGTTTGGATCAATACCTGGTTGAGCCATTTGGAGGTATTGAGTACCGTTACATTCGGTATTTTTCTCAGGCTATCGAGGTAAGCTGCTGAAACCGGTAGGTCGGTAGAGTCGATGGCAATGTGTTGCCGCGTTCTGCGCTCGATGGCTTTGGAAGAAAGATAGGTGGCTGGATTGGCCAGAGTATGCGTAGTTCCTTTCTTATCGGTAAGCTGTATGATGTGGCGACTATACTGCGCCTGTGCGGTAATGGTTATTGCTATAATAAGGGCTGTGAGCGTAAGGATTTGCTTCATGCTGTTGCGTTTTTTTGAAATCCCTGCCGTGTTTGTATACCGGATTAGTTATGGTCCAGTATCGACAGCCTGATACCAAAGCCGATCTTTTTACCTTGTGGGTCTGTTGCCGGCGGTTGGTATTCCCAAATTATGGCATCTTTATAAATAAGGCCGATGTCTTTGGCATATTTCTCTATCCACACAGTTTTTTGCCCTACGCGGTTGGGTTCTACAACCGGCACGTTGGAAGAGTCGTTGATCTGTGTGATGGTGATGGTATTCTCGTAATTCTTGCCATTCAGTTCTGTGCTCATGCCTGTTTCGTCGATGGTATAATCCCAAAACTGTATGCTCACTGCAGCGCTGAATTCATACTGGCTGTAGGGCTGATCGGGGAGGTATCCGTTGCCAGACCAGTTATGTCCTTCTTTGATCGGCCCCTGCATTTTTATAAAGCGCAGGTTGTTTTCGTATAGTTCAAGGGTGTTGTCGCCGGGGGTAACTTCGTAGGCTATGTTTTCTTTCCAGTCACGATCATTGGTGCTGTTCAAGGGGCGCAGGTAGCGCTGTATGCGCCAGGTTGGTCTGCCCAGCAGATCGGTACTCGTGGCTTCTACGATGTCTTTTGCCTGATAGGAAACAATGTCCTCATCCTGGCCAAAGTTGACGAACCGGGTAGAGTCTAACCGGTATATGATGTATTTGCCTATTTGCAGGGGGTAATAATCGGCGGGTTTATCGTATTGTGTATCATCGGTTTGCTTATCACAACTGCTGATAATGAACAGTAGCGCAAGGATTGAACTCCATCTTATCAGGGTAAAGCTCTTTTTCATGTTAAACCGGTTGATTCTATGGATATTGTTAACGTTGCACGTGGCTTTTTATTGCCTGAAAATCAAGTGTAAAAGGGCTTTCCCGGGCGGGTGCTTATCCGCGTTGGATGATGCCTCCGCCAATTACGTCGTTTCCTTCGTAGAATACCGCGCTTTGGCCGGGTGCTACGCCTTTGGCATCTTCATAAAACCGTACCATTACGCCTTTATCGTGGGTATAGAGGTTGGACAGAGTGCCTTTGTCTTTGTACCTGATCTTCGTAAGGGCTTCCATGCCGTCGGTTACACCGTCGTATTTCAGCCAGTTGATCTTGCTTACCAGCATGTCGTGGCGGTTCAGGTCTTCTTCATCGCCCAGCATAACGGTATTGGTTTCGGGGATAATGTTGGTTACATACACCGGCTTGCCGAATGCAATGTCCAATCCCTTGCGTTGCCCAATCGTATAGAAGGGGTATCCCTTGTGCTTGCCTAATACTTTTCCGTCCTTGTCTACAAAATTGCCGCCTGCTACCTGTTGTTCCAACCCGTCTACGCGACGTTTCAGGAAGCCACGGTAGTCGTTGTCGGGCACGAAGCATATTTCATAACTCTCACTCTTTTTGGCCAGTTCGGGGTAGCCATAATCGAGTGCCATTTGCCGTATTTCGGGCTTCCGGTATCCACCAAGTGGGAGAAGTGTACGGGCCAGCAGATCCTGTTGCAGGCCCCACAATACATAGCTTTGGTCTTTCTGCTCATCAACGCCTTTGCTGATGTAGTAGCGGCCATTCGTATGCTGATGGATATGGCCGTAGTGACCGGTTGCAATGAATTCGCAATCAAGCGCATCTGCACGTTTTAATAACGCCCGCCACTTGATATGCGTGTTGCACATCACGCAGGGATTGGGGGTGCGGCCTGCGAGGTATTCGTCTACAAAGTTGTCGATCACAAAGCCACCAAACTCATCGCGGATATCCAATATGTAATGGGGAAATCCGTGTTGTACGGCGGCCATGCGGGCGTCGTTGAATGAGTCTACGTTGCAGCAGCCTGTTTCTTTTTTGCTGCCTCCACTGGCGGCATAATCCCAGGTTTTCATGGTAATGCCCACCACTTCATAGCCCTGGTCGTTCAGCATAAGCGCAACCACGGTACTATCGATACCGCCGCTCATGGCTACCAGCACTTTTCCTTTTCGACTCATCTATTCTTTGTTTTTGTATGGAGAATAACAGGCAAATATACAAACTGTTCGGGGGATGGGGGAGGGATGCTGGCTGCCAGTTGCTGGTTGTCTGTTACAGGTTTCAGGTTACTGGTTGCAGGGGTGTTTGGGTGAATGGGTGGTGAATATGTAATGGATTAATAATCAATGCCAAAATGCCTGCCAACATGTTATTAACACCATAAATATCTATTTGGGTTACCGTTGCCGGATGGTGTAAATTGCCCATTCAAACAATATTAGTACGAAGCTAAATTTTATTAAGTATGATCAAGTTAACAGCAATCGGTAACCTGGGAAAGGATTGTGTAACGAACACAGTCAATGGCAAAAATGTGATCAACTTCAACGTAGCGCATACCGAGAAGTTCCGTGATGCCCAGGGTAACCAAAAGGATAAAACTATTTGGGTGGAGTGTGCTTACTGGACCGACCGTACCGGTATTGCGCCTTACCTGCGCAAGGGTACCCAGGTTTATGTAGAGGGTACGCCTGATATCAGAACTTATTCAAAGAATGACGGTACTACCGGTGTTTCTTTGACATTGCGTGTACAGAGTGTGCAGCTGCTGGGCGCCCGTGGTGAAGGTGGCGATAGCCAGCAGGGTGGTGGTTATAGTGGCGGCAACAGTTATGCTGCTCCGGCTGCCAATAATGCTGTACCTGCTTCTTCCGGCGGCGGAAATTATAGTGAGCCAATGGATGATCTCCCCTTCTAAGTGTTTACTAACCCACTGTTTTATAGTTTAAGTAGGTGCCCTCGCTTTTGCGGGGGCATTTTTTATGGTTTTAGGGGGCGTGACTATGCACAGTTATGGGCAAAAATGACACGGTTTTGGCCTGTTTTTACGCGAATATCGGTTTGGCTCAGAGGGCTAAAATATCCGTTTTATTTTAGCGTTTTATTTACCTATAACCCTATTTATGAAGCTGTTAAAAATTCTCTCCGGGAGTCTTGTATTGTACTTCCTGTTTTTTGCTACTAGCACGCAGGTTTCGTCTTGTGTTAAAGAGACTATCTATGATACTGTAATTATCCGGGATACCACCATTATCCGTGACACTGTAGATTGTAATTGTTACGATCTTAAGGACGGCCTGGTAGCCTGGTATAATTTTAACGGGGGTAATCTTAATGATAGCAGCGGTAAGAACAACCATATCGCCTTTAACAATGCCGTTAAAACTACCGACCGTTTTGGCAGGGCCGACGGTGCTTACATATTTAATGGAAGTGCCAGCTACATGCGCGTCACTAATAGCGGTAGCCTTAACCCAACCAGTGCAATTACCCTGGCTGCTGTGGTTAAAGTGAATGACTTTTATAATGGCCTTTGCCACGTGAATCAAATATTGGGTAAAGTAGATAACTATGGCGACTACATGCCTGGTTTTTATAACCTGCGTATTTCAGATTACCCGGATTATTGTGGTAACCCTATAGACGTGAACAAACAAAAGTTCAGTGGTGCTTACGGGGATAATAATATTGGTGCTGCTTTTACGCGTACAGATACTGTATTTGTAAAAAAGTCTCAATGGTACAATATCGTGTATACTTATGAAAGTGGAGTGTCGAAGTTGTATATCAATGGAGAGTTGAAAGACACGAGGTCATTGGCTGGTAATACATTTACGCCCAATACAGCAGATCTTTTTATTGGAAAATGTAATAATAGTCAGTATCCTTATTGGTTCAATGGTGTTATAGATGACGTCCGCATTTACAACAGGGCTTTGTGTTTGGGTGAAGTGAAGCAGTTGAACCGGGTAAAAGATTAAATGTGTTTTTTTAGTGTATAGGCCCCCGCATTAGCGGGGGCTTTTTCTTTTTAGGCTTTCAACTCATGCGGCTGTTTTGTCAGTTCACTACCCCTATTATTCCTGTTCGGTGGTAAACCATGGTACTTTGCCCTGTTAATAAGATTATCATCATTGTATCAAATGTTATAGCCATGAAGAAGATCATTTTAGTAACCGGCGCCACTGGTGCGCAAGGGGGAAGTGTTGCCCGTGTTTTACTTGACAATAAAAAGTTTGCTGTTCGTGTTCTTACAAGGAATGTACAATCTCAGCAAGCGCAGGCGCTGGCAGCAGCTGGTGCTGAAATCGTTGAAGGTGATTTTGATGACGTAGAAAGCCTGCAGCGTGCATTGCAGGGTGTGTATGGTGTTTTTGGTGTTACTAATTTCTGGGAGCATTTTGAAAAGGAGTTCCAGCAGGGTAAGAACCTTATCGATGCGGTGACGTTGGCTGGTGTAGAGCATTTTGTCTATAGCTCTTTGAAGGATTATCATGCATTGAGTGGTGGTACTTTGTCTGTGCCGCATTGCGATATAAAGGCTGCGCTCAGGAACTATGCAAAGGAGCTTCAATTGCCGGCTACTTTTACCGAGGTTGCTTTTTATTATGAAAACTTCCTCACGTTTTTTCCTTTGCAGAAGGATGAGCAGGGTAGTTTCTTCTTTGGCTTTCCGCAGGGTGATACCAAGCTTTCCATGTTCTCTGCCGAAGACCTGGGTGGAGTGGTTGCTTCTATTTTTGATCATCCCAATGAATATATTGGCCGTACGGTTGGTGTGGTAGCTGAAGACCTTACTTGTGCGGAGTATGCACAGATCATGTCGAAGGTATTGGAGCGGGAGGTGTATTTTAATTATATACCGCGTGATGTATATGCAGGGTTTGGTTTTCCCGGTGCAGAAGAGCTGGCTAACATGTTTGAAGTGCAGCGGCTGTATATCCCCAACCGTCAACTGGATCTTATAGAGAGTTACGGATTGAACCCCGGCATGCAAAGATTTGAAAGTTGGTTAAAGAAGCATAAGGCCACTTTTGTTGAGCGTATCAGCGAGCAATTGGCTACAGTATAAATGAATGGTTAGCGTGCCTGTTCATAGGCTTTTACCCAACGTTCCAGTTCTGCGCGGCTAACAGGCGCCTGATGATCATCGAGGTTGATGACAAAGAGATAGCCTTTACCGCCCGGTGAGGCCGTGAAGGCACTCACCATGTTAAACTGTTCACTGACCAACAGGCGACCATTGGAAACATTCCACAGTTCTTTGGCGCAGAGGCAGCCATTGGTAGGCGTGAGTGGATACCAGCTTTTTTGTTTGAAGTATTCCGGGTCGATGGTGGTGCCGTGTGCAATGATCTCTGAGCGTCCTATAAGCCCTGCCTGGAATACTTCTGTCATGGGCGTGTACTTGCGCCAGGAAGGTGGAAGTAGTTCCAAATAAGTTTGCATGGAATCGCGGGTGCTGTCCCAATGTTCCCAGGGCGGTAACTGAAAGTATTTATCCCAGCTATTTTCGTTAGGCATTATTAACTGCAGGTTGGGAGTTGGACCTATCAATGTGTTTTTGGATACTGCAGTGCCTTGTATGCTGTAGATGCCTTGTGGTGTGCTTCCATTCGTAATGAAATAAGGGAGATCGGATGCTGATCGTGCGAGCTGTTCAAAGATCATCAATCGTCCATCGGGGTGCCGCATAAAGCGTCCTGCAGCATTTTGTACTATCGACATGCCCGGATAGTCGCGGTTCCAGCGTTGAAAGGAATAGATGGTTTTTTGTTTGCGTTCTGCCTGGTACCTGAACAGGGCTGCTATGTCTGGTGTTTTGCGGGCCCTGTTTTGTTTGTTGGTATTCAGGTGATATTCCAATGCCTGTAATAATGGTATGGAATCGTAATTGCTGAACTGTTCCACCATCCTGATCTTGATATCATTTACATTGTTGACTGTTGTATCCTGGCGGAAGAGATAGACTGCGCTCATTGCAAACAGCTTCGGGTGTGTTTCTTTTTGCAGTATCTGTTGTACCTGTTGTACGTACCTGCCGGGATAGGTGGCGTAGACCGCTTCGAGCAACGCTCTTTTGGTATCGTATTGAAGGGAGTCGTATTGAAGGAAGAGTTTATCGAATCCGTGAGCCACGTCTTCACCGGTGAGCTGGAATTGAGAGATGGCAAGGCAGGCTGATTCAAAGCGGTATTCGGTATTGCTGTCGATTGCTTGTGTGAAGGTGTAGCCGATCACATTTTCCCGGAGGTCTTTCTGAAGCCAGGCTCTTTTGTCGTAGAGGACGAAGCCTGAGTAAATATCTTCTCTGCGTGTTTGTGCAGTGCTTGTATTTTCCAGTAATAGTAGTGCCAGTAAGGATACGAGCCAATTCTTCATCTTACAAAAATACGTTTTAGTTCAGGTGTATCTGTTCTGCCTGTTTGATCTTTTCCTGTATTAGTTTTTTCTCGGCGAGGGAGGTGGTGAGGTCGTGTGCCTGTGTGAGGTATTTGCGGGCATTGTTGCAATCGCCTACCTGGCTGTAGAGGTCGCCGAGTACTGCGCTGAAGAGGTATTGGCTGGCGAGGTGTTTGTTGATGTCGTCGATATTCCAAATATCGCGGATGGCCTGTCCGGGTTGTTTCATCTGTGCCAGCACGATGGCCCGGTTTAGCTGTACAAGTGGCGTGGGTTTCATCTCCAGCAGTAGATCGTAGAGGTACAGCATGCGTTCCCAATTGGTGTTTTCAAAGGAGTCTGTCATGCAATGTTCTGCTGCGATGGCTGATTCGATGTGGTAGATGGTCAGGGTTTGTCCCTGCGAAGAATGGTTGAGGTACTGGAACCCTTTTTCGATTAGTTCTTTGCTCCAGGTGTTGCGGTCCTGGTGTTGGAGGAGAATGATCGTATTGTTCTCCGCTATGCGGCTTTCAAAGCGGGATGCCTGAAAGCACATCAGTGAGAGCAGGGCAAAGGTGGCGGGCTGGTTGCCCGCAGGGTGTTGTGTTAGTAACAGAGCCAGGCGCATGGCTTCCACGCACAGATCGCGACGGATGAGTTCATCTTCCTTCCCGGAATTGTATCCTTCATTGAACAGCAGGTAGAGTACGGCGTATACTATTTCCAACCTTTCCGTTAGTTGTGCTCCTGCCGGTATCTCCAGTTTGATCTGTTCTTCTTTGAGGAATTGTTTGGCCCTGTACAGGCGTTTCTGGATCACTGTTTCATTGGTGACCAGGGCGCGTGCAATCTCTGCTGTACTGAAACCTGAAATTGTTTTTAATGTCAAAGCTATCTGGTCTTCTTCTTTGAGGGAGGGATGGCAGCAGGTGAAGATCATACGGAGCTGGCTGTCGGCAATTTCCGTATCCAGAAAAAGTTGTTCCACTATGCTTACGGCCTCATTGGCTTGTGCCTGCAGGTGGTGGACCAGTTCTTCGGAATAGAGCCGGTAGGTGTGTTGCCGGCGGATAATGTCGATGGCTTTGTTCTTCGCCACGCGCATGAGCCAGGCTGCAGGATTATCCGGCAATTGGTCATAGCGCCAGGTTTGTGCTGCTTTGAGGAATGCTTCCTGCACCACATCTTCTACCATGCTCAGGTTGTGTGTGCCAAATACCCGGGTAAGTACGGCGATCATCTTTCCGGATTCATGCCGGAAGAGGTATTCTACAACCTGCTGTGGTGATTCTTGTGGCATTGTTTGGTAGTAAAGTTACCAGTTGCCGGTTAATGAGTAACTGGCAACTGGTAGCTTTATGATGCATTGGTTTACATGGAGCCGGGGGTTACCTGTACTTCGCGTACTTCTATGCTGCCGCCCAGTTCAAAATCGGGAAAGCCTTTGGTGTGTTTCAGCACATCGTCGATGCTTTCTGCCTTAACGATAAAGTATCCACCTACCAGTTCTTTGCTTTCGGTAAAGGGGCCATCTGTTACTACGTTTTTACCTGTTACGATCTTACCTTTTTTTATCAGAGGGCGTCCTTCTACGTACACTCCTTCGCTTTTAAGTTGTTTCACCCATTCCAGCCATTTCATCATATTGGCTCCTGCTTCTGCCGGGCTCATGGTGAGGTCTTCGTAAGAGGGTCCTTTGAAAATGAACATAAACTCTTTCATACAAGTGTTTTTGAGCTTTATTAAAATGAACTGTCGGGGGTACGACGAATGGGGGAAATGGTGCAGGACAAATTTGCGAAAATTATTTTGGTGTCTTGTGCCGGGCATGTAAAAACCCGGCATTTCGCCGGGTTTTATGTAGTGTTCCCCTTGGAAAGGAATGATTTATTGGACCATGAAGTTTTTGCTAACTGTTTTATCGGCGCGGCTGGCGACTACGGTGTACACTCCTTTGTTCAGACCGCTGATATCGAGGCGGATAATGCCGGTTTGGTTTTGCAGGTTGCGGGTAATGAGGGCTTGTCCCTGCATATTGTATACCTGGAGGTTGGTAAAGGGCTCGTTGAGTTGCACCTGTAGCTGGCCATTGGCATTGACTGTGGGGAAGAGCTGGAGTTCTTTGCCTTTATCAGGCCGGGTATCGATGCTGATGATCTTTGAATACATAAAGGTGTTGTCCCTGTCGAGCATCTTGAGGCGATAGAACATTGTTCCTTCTACATTCGTGGGGTGTTTGTAATAATAGTCCGGGGTTGCTCTATTGGTCACTGGAGGGACGGTGCCTGCTTTGTTCCAGGTAATTCCATCTTCGCTGTACTCAACGGTAAATTCCCTAAGGTTGATCTCCTGGGTGGTTTGCCAGCGGAGTTCATTGTAGCCGGTCTGGGCTTTGGCGGTGAAGGAGATCAGGGTCACAGGTAAGGTACCTGCAGTGCCCACCTGGAAGAGGTCGCCGGCATCGAGGGAAAGGGCATAGAGTTCTCCATTTTCTGCTTCGCCAAATGCGGCAATGGCGCCGGGCAGTCCACCCTGCCGGGTCACTTCCCACCCGCTACCTCCATTGGGTCTGATGATCCAAACATTGTCGGTAATGTAATCGGCGCAAACGTAGTAGCCAGCCAGAGCCGGGAACTGGGTACCGCGGTAAACGTAGCCTCCGGTGACCGCGAACCCACCAGTGGTATTGTCGTGGGGATAGGCGAATATGGGGCTTACATAATTGGCTGCCGGGGCACACCCTGCTGTGTTGTAACTGACATCGCCTTCGTAGCAGCGCCATCCATAGTTGATGCCTCCGGTGGCGCCTGCTGCGCGGAAGTTGATCTCTTCGCGTGCTCCCTGTCCTACATCAGCAATCCACATGTCGCCGGTATTACGGTCGAAGCTCCAGCGCCAGGGGTTGCGGAGGCCAAATGCCCAGATGGCATGGAGCGTGTCGGTAGCACTAACAAATGGATTAGTGGGCGGGATGGTGTAGTAGGGTGGTGTAGTAAAGTTGTTGACGTTAATGCGTATCATTTTTCCGAGCAGGCTATCGCCGCGCTGGGCATAGTTGCGGGTGTCTCCCCCTCCTCCGCCATCGCCTGCTGCGAAGTACAGGTTGCCATCGGGGCCAAAGTTGAGTTTGCCTCCATTGTGGTTGGTAAAGGGTACCGGTTTTTCAATGGTAAGGATCACGGTTTTAGTAGCGGGGTCGGCTGTGTTGGGAGTGCCTGCCGGCGTTTGATACCGGGCTATTTCTATATCACCAGCTGTATTGGTGTAGTGTACAAAGAAGTACCGGTTGGTTTCGTAATCCGGATGGAATGCCATGCTGAGTAGTCCCTGCTCGCCGCCGGAAAGGATGCCGGTAACGGTGAGAAAATTACCCAGGGAGTTGAAGGATGCATCGTAGGTTTTTATGGTGCCGCCCCGCTCTACGATGAACATGCGGTTGGTGCCATCGGCGGCATTGACCACGTCTACCGGTGAACTTAGTCCTGTTGTAATAACCGGTGTGAAGGTAAGTACGGGTTGTGCCTGTAGGGTTGTATTGTTCAATGTAATATACAGGAAAGGGAGGATTAGTACAAGATAGTGAAGGCGTGTAAAGTTTGTCATATACTTGATTTTTACAAGTGGCGTGTCCAGGTTTTGGTTCGTGGCGACACGAACCTGGGCTAAAAATCAGTTTGACAGGTTCCGGATAATGGATATGGGTGTTTTGTACAAATCCGATGCCTGATAATTGTGCTTTTGGTTGGAGGATATACTGGGGTGCGGTTACGAGGGATTGATATAAAGCAGATCGCCTGTTGGTTATGCATGTAAAAAATACCATTAATTGTGGTATTTGTACTTATTTAATCATCTTACCCTGTATATGGGTGTAATACTACTAAGGGAGTATTGGTGTTTACAGAAAAGCGTCTTAATTTTACGGGCGTACAGCAAGGCTATTTCTTTCTATCCGTACTGCCCGGCGATGCTGCAAGCATAATTTACCCATCTCTTTTAGGACTTAGTTACCTGTAAAAATATAAGAGGTTGTCGAAGGAAGCCAATTTCGCAAATAAAACAAAGGGGGAAAACGCAATGATGAAGAACATGAATGATTAATTTGCGTTCTTTGGTTTATCCGCTAACACCGGTGCTCTACTGAGCGCGAAATATATGGTGCTAACTTTGTACAACCTCTTTTTTCTATTGCCCCGGGGATTATTTTTGTAGTATGATCACTTACAATCCCAAAGACTGGTTCACGTTCATTTTTCGTTTCCACAAGGCTGATACTTTACGTTCTCTGGTGCCGCTTATTTTAGGCATTAGTGTGTACTCGGCTGTGATTGCCGTCCTCGAGATGGAGGTCTTCCAGCTCAGTCAGAATAATCACCTGAAGAATGTTTCGATGATGAATACTTTGCTGAGCTTCGTGATATCGATGCTCCTGGTATTCCGTACGAATACTGCTTATGATCGTTGGTGGGAGGGGCGTAAGTTGTGGGGATCGCTGGTGAACAACAGCCGTAACCTGGCGCTCAAAATGAATGCGATCCTTGACCCAACGGATGAAGGCAATCGTGCTTTTTTTCGCCGGGTGATCCCTATGTATGCTTCTGTGCTTGCCCGCCATCTTGGGGAAGAAAGTACGCGGCTGGCGCTGGATGACAAGGAGCATCCTGAACTGGGCGATCTGGATCATGCGAAGCATGTTCCGAACCAGGTAGCCGCTTTACTGTTTCAGCGTATTAACCGCCTGTATCAGGAGGGAATTATCAAGGGTGATCAATTGATCTTTTTGAATGGGGAGCTGCAATCTTTTACTGATGTGTGTGGGGCTTGTGAGCGGATCAAGAATACGCCTATTCCTTTTTCTTATAGTGTGTTCCTTAAGAAGTTCATCTTCTTTTATGTAATGACGCTTCCGCTGAGTTTTGTCTTCAGTCTTGGTTATATCACCATTCCCGTGGTGGCTTTTATTTTTTATGTGCTGGCGAGTCTTGAACTGATCGCTGAAGAGATCGAAGAGCCTTTTGGTAATGATGCGAATGATCTGCCTACGCAGAAGATCGCGAGCAATATCAAGAAGCATGTGCAGGAGATCCTGTAATATCCCTGGTTACTCTATCAACGATACTTTATATTTTACTGCATGGCTGTGTGGTTTGATCGGCTTTTCTCTATGCCGGGCCCAGACTTTGAGGAAGCAGGCGCCGTAGTAGAACATGAATGAGCAATAGAATACAAAGAGTAGCAGGAGTACAAACGAGGTGGACGTGGCGTAGATGTTCTTGATGGCACTGTAGGACAGCAGCACGCCTAATATCAATTTCCCAATTGTAAATAAGAGCCCTGTAAAGAAGGCGCCTACGATGGTCTCTTTCCAGGATGTATATCCATCGGCGAGGTATTTGAATAATACCGTGAACCACACTGTGGCTGCGATTATCGAAATGATCTGTTTTAACAATCCCACCAGGAATACTACACGCTCGGGCAAGAGGGATATCACGCCTTCTGCAAACAATACGCTCAGGAACAGGATGCCTGCCAGTATGATGGCTACGAATGACCGGCCTCTTTGGCGGAGCTGCAGTTTTATCCCATGTCCATCTCTTACACGTATGTCCCATAGCTGGTTTAGCGAATCTCTGATGACCTTAAAGAGGGTGGTAGCCACAAAGACGAGGAAGGCAAACAGGCCGGCTGCGATGTACCAGGACCGCACCAGTGAGCGGACGTTGCGCAGGGTTTCGCGCATTTCTTCTACGGCATTGGGGCCTAAAATATCTGTGAGCCCGGTAAAGAACTGAAGGCCGATGGCCCGGCGACCCATGATGAGACCGAATATTTGTATGAGGAGTAGCAGGATGGCTGGTAATGCAAAGGTGGTGAAGAACGCTGTGGCGGCTGCCATGCGCAGGGGTTCATTTTTCTTAAACTCCCGGTATGCGCCTTTTAATACTATGACAAATGTGACTATATGCCTGAAAATCATCTGTGTCTCATTTTACGCTTCTCTATCAAATATTGATCCTGTGAAAAATGAAGATAGGTAAAATGGTGGATGGGGATAGTGTAAAAACAAAACTCCCTCTTTAGAAAAAGAGGGAGTTGGGTAAACCATCCAATATGTATTCCTTTGAAAAAACTGTAACCTGTGTTGAAAAAACCGGGACTTCTCTTACTGCGCTTCATTCATGGATTATGGTATTTTGAAACATGGCTCCTTCACTCTACCGCCGTAATCCTGAATAATTTTGTTTCTTTTGCTTGCTATACTTTTTCTCTCGCCTCTCTTCACCGAGTCCCGGCTTTTTGTTTGTTGGTATGCTATAAGGGTTAGTTATAGCTGTTTCCTGGGCACCTGTCCATATCTTTTGTGGTACGAGTGTGATTCGTGTTGACACGAAGCTCTGCACTGGGTACGATCTAAAAACTAAAGGAACTAATACCGATCTGATAAGGCTTTTTGTTACGGATAAGATCTAATGCTGTGATAAGGTTGATCTGGTTAATTGTTCCTTTGTTGACACAAAACTAATACGTGCAGTGGCCTATAAGAAATGCTATTGAGCAGACTGTGTTTTTTATTTAATGAATGGGGTCAAATTGCCTATAAGCTGTTCCGGA
Organism: Paraflavitalea sp.; assembly: GCF_059502485.1. Taxonomy (NCBI): domain Bacteria; kingdom Pseudomonadati; phylum Bacteroidota; class Chitinophagia; order Chitinophagales; family Chitinophagaceae; genus Paraflavitalea; species Paraflavitalea sp. The sequence goes on along the minus strand of NZ_JCACET010000010.1, from coordinate 2,515,359 downwards.
GACCATGTAGAAAGCGTTAAAGGGATGGTAAAATGAAGGATTGAATTGGCGATACCCACTTACCGGGTATCGGTTTTGCAAAGTATTCTTGTTAAAAGCTTATTTTGCCGTTCATAATCGGGTGGGAAGCTATGCGGTCTAAGTGGTTATCCTTTTTATATCTCTGTTCCCTGTTGCTGTTGCCGGCGATCCAATCGCTTGCTCAGGACCCTGATTCCGTTGTTCAAACAGTAAAGGTTGATACTGTTAGGCGTGCTTCGATCGACAGTTTTATCCTGAAGCGTAAAGGGTTATTGGGTAAATTAGCCCGTAACCTGCTCTCCAATAATCCCATTGGTGATGTAGTTACTGGTCCCGTCAGAAATGATCTCTTGTTCAGTATTTATGATGGCCGGGTGATACGTAGTATTACTGTGGTGGGGGTTGATTTTGGTACGGCTATTACTGATACCAGTAAAAGGTTCAAGAACCAGCTTACTAAACTGGCCAATGCTTTTCATCATAAAACAAGGAATCACGTCATCCGCAATAACCTGTTTTTTAATGTGGGTGATAAGGTGTTTCCTTACCTGCTTGCTGATAACGAGCGTCATCTGCGTGACCAGCCTTATCTGCAGGATGCGCGGATCATGATCCGTTCTTCGGACAGAAGCAATGATTCGGTGGACGTCACGATATTCACCAAGGATGTATTGTCTATAGGTGGTTCTTTCCGAATGCATAATTCCCAAAGTGTGAGTGGTACGATACGGGAGGATAATCTGGGAGGCCTGGGGGACAGGTTGTCGGGGAGCCTGCTGTATGATCAGCGCCGCAAGGAAAAGGTGGGTTATGGAGCCGAATACATCAAACGGAACATTGCGGGTTCTTTTATCGATGGTTATCTGGGGTACGACAATTTTAATGATGCTTTCAACAGCGGCCGTGATGAGGAGGTAACGTATTATGCCCGGCTGATCAGGCCATTGGTAAATCCTTATCTGCGTTTTACTTATGCCGGCGAAGTGGCCTACCATCGCACAGAAAACATGTATCTCAACGACTCTACTTATAAAACGGATGCACGCTACCAGTTTCTTAATTATGATTCCTGGGTAGGATGGAACACAGGGGGGTACCGGATTGGTAACGTTCAAAATGAGAATGACCGTATCCGTACTTTGGTCAGTGTGCGTTACTTCCGAAAGCAGTTTAGTGAGGTGCCGGATACTTCTTCGCAAGAGTTCTATTATAATTACTTCGACAGGATGGGGGCGCTGGCATCTATTTCGATCTTCCGGCAGGACTTTTATAAGGTGCGATATATTTATGGTTTTGGCCGTAACGAGGACGTTCCGGAAGGTATGGATATCTCGCTCACTGCGGGCTGGACCAAAACGCAAGGGCGGGAGCGGCCTTATGCCGGCATCGATTTTCAACGTTTTTACTTTACCGAGAAGGAGGATTACTTCAATTATACTGCGCGTGTTGGTGGTTACTTCAAAAAGAATTCGCTGGAGGATGTGGACGTGTTATTTAACCTGGATTATTTTTCCCGGTTGCATAACTGGAGCAAGAACTGGAAGCAGCGGACCTTTGTCAGCGCCGGGGTCACCTTGCAGGCACATAAGGAGTTGAATGAGCCGCTGTTCCTGGAGAGTCAGTTTGGTCTGCCTGAGTACCGTAATAACAGGCGGGTGTTTGGGGAGATCAGGAGTACTTTGAAGGTGGAGTCCGTATTTTTTACTCCCTGGATATTCCTCAACTTCCGGTTTGCTCCTTTTGTTTTTGGTAATGCTGTTTTGCTGACGCCGGAGAAGCAGGAGCTGAAGAAGAGTGATCTGTATAGTAGTGTGGGTGGAGGGTTGCGTAGCCGTAACGAGAGCCTTATTTTTGGTACGCTGGAGTTCAAGGCGCATTTCTTTCCGCGCAAGAATTATTTTGGCGATAGGTGGAGGATTGAGGTTAACACGAGTGTGAAGTTTAAGTATAACAGGCAGTTTATTAAAAGGCCTGAGATTATTCTTGCGAATTAACTTTTCTTCGCGTATGCGATTCCTTTCTTTATTTTGATGCAGGCTTTGGCCTTGTGCATCGCCTCTGCGATGTAGTCACTTTCTTTGCCTTGACGCAAAGAAAGTAACCAAAGAAAAGTCAAGCCAGGCCCGATCGCTCCGCGCGGCCTGGCGGGCCGACGCCTCTCCAAGGTGTAACATGCTTTACTTGTTATGGGCATCCAGCCCTTTAGGTGTGATGTTCTTTGCTTGTTACAAGCTCCCAGTCTCTTTAGGTTTAACAGCATTCTTATTCTGCAATAAACGATTTGGTATTATATCCCAGTTACGTTGGGTGTGATGGCATTTGAATTGCAGCCTGTTGCTATATAAATCTGTTTTTATGGCTACTAAAAAGAAGGCTGCTAAGAAAGCTACAGGTAAGAAAACAGCTCCAAAGAAAACGGCACGGAAGAAGGCGGTGCCTAAGAAGAAAGGTGCAGTTAAAAAGAAAGGCACGGGGAAGAAGAATAAGTTGGGGGTAAAGAACTCGCTGGTGAATAATATTAATGCGCGGAAGAAGAAGGGCATATCAAGGTCGAAGAGTAAGAAGACGATTAGCAAGGAGTCTTACAAGCATATGGAGAATAACTGGGAGGATTAATAATTGTTTTCACACGGGTTGTTTTCGGTGAGGTATCTCCAGTAGCGGCGGGGCACATGTCTGATGTGTAGTTTGGTGTTTTTTCTTGCTTTTATGTTTACGCTGTTGAAATAGTGTTGCCACAATTGTTGGTATAATGGCTCTTTCTCGTCGTGTATGGCGGCGAGGTCTTTTCCTTCCTGTGTCGTTGCTTCAAAGTTTACCTGTACGGTTGTTGTTTGTTGCAGGTCATAATATAAGCCATATTTCCGCCGGCTGTCGTAGATCATCCACTGCTGGTCGGCGTACCGTTTTTCGAAGTGGTCCTGTATCAATGGGAGTACGTTGAAGTCTGGCTCTATCAATGCATAATACAATCCATCTTTTGTTTTTTGAAAGCGGACGAAGGCTTCCATGCGGTGTTTTTCGCGATGTACTTTGCGCGCTGTTTCTGTGACGTACAATACTGCCGGATGACTATAATCTTCTTCTATCGAGTTGTTATTGCTAAATGCGTATTGCGCGTATTGGAGTAACCTGTTCTCCATGCCCTGTTGTTCTGATAGGAAGGTTTTGTATAGCAGTTTGGTGGCCTGGACTGAAATGCGCTGCTGTAGTCCTTTCCACACACGGGTGGCTTTGGATTCATCGGTGTGCACTATGTGTGCCTGTCCAAAAAGATCATCCTGTCTTATTGTTTCCGGTATAATGTTCACGTCTCTATACTTGTATTCGTAAGTGTCGAATACGGCGGTAAGCCAACCGGAGAAACTGCCGTCGTATATGAGGGTTTGCATCAGAAGAGGGCTGTTTGTGATGAAAAGTTGGGTTGGTATTTACTGTTGCCCTGTGCCAGGATGAATTGTTTGATCTGTGTGGGGGTATAGTCCCGGCGTTCAAATTCCTGGCTGTTGCAGGTGATGAAGTATCGTGCTCTGTTGATGGCAATGCCCATTTTCTTTAAATGTTCCCAGTTCAGTTTATTGAATCTACGGGCGGCGATTATTTTATGGGCCGACTGGATGCCAATGCCCGGGATGCGTTTTATAAGGGCCGGCTCTGCTTTGTTAACGTCGAGTGGAAACAGATCGAGGTGGCGCAAGGCCCAACCCAGTTTGGGATCGATGTCCATGTCCAGCAGGGGTTGTTGGGGTGAAACCAATTCCTGTACAGAGAAGCCATAGAAGCGCAGGAGCCAGTCTGCCTGGTAGAGCCGGTTTTCGCGCACCATCGGTACGGGTGTTCCTATAGCTGGCAACCTGTTGTCGTTGCTGATGGGTACATAGCCGGAGTAGTAGACTCGTTTTAGTTCCATCTTTTTATAGAATTGGTCGGCGATGTGGAGTATTTGCAAATCTGTTTCGGGTGTGGCGCCAATGACCATCTGTGTGCTTTGGCCTGCCGGGGCAAACAGGGGTGTTTTGTGGAACTTTTGTTTTTCTTCTCTGTTTTCGCGGATGGCATTTTTAAGAACATTCATGGGCTGCAGCATCTGTTCCCTCTTTTTATCGGGCGCCAATAGCTGCAGGCTTTGCTCGGTAGGCATTTCCACATTGATGCTGAGGCGGTCGGCGTAAAGGCCGGCTTCTTTCACCAGTTCTTCACTGGCGCCGGGAATGGTTTTGAGGTGGATGTAGCCATGAAAGTTTTCTTCTGTACGCAGCTGTTTGGCTATGCGTACCAGCCGTTCCATGGTATAATCCGGATTGGAAAATATGCCTGAGCTCAGGAAAAGACCTTCAATGTAATTGCGGCGATAGAGGTTAATTGTGAGATCTACCACTTCCTGTACCGTGAATGCTGCGCGCTTGACATCGTTGCTGCGACGGCTAACGCAGTATGCGCAATCATAGATGCAGTGGTTGGTGAGGAGAATCTTCAACAGGGATACGCAACGTCCATCTTCGGTGTAGGTGTGGCAAATGCCCATGTTGGTGGAATTGCCCAGTCCTTTGGTCTGGTTCTTCCTTTCGCTTCCGCTGGAGGAGCAGGATACGTCGTACTTGGCGGCATCGGCCAATATTTCCAGTTTCTCTGTTATTCTTTCCCACATATAGGTGTAATGTACGCTCTGGTTACTAATTATATTAGTTTATTAATGCTAATTTAATTGGTGTTTAATTGTTGTTTGGAATGGGGTGAAATGGTTGAACAATGTTGAGAGGTTGATGGGTTGAAAGGTTAATAAGGAAAGGCAGAGGTAAGAAGTAGGATGTAGGAAGGCAGGCTGTTGTTGCGGATTTCAAGTTACTTTTTGGGCGGGTTTGAGCTTGTTTATAAGGTAAATGGCGTTGTGGATGGCGGAGACAGCGGCGGTGTTGTTGAAGTAAAGGTAAGCTGTTTTGGCGGCGGCATGGGCCTGGATCTCCTGGCTGATGCGGTCGAGGAAAGTGGTAGGGTATTCGGAGTAATAGAGTTTGGGTACGCCGTGAAAGCGGTAGTAGGTTACGGGGGTGTTTACGATCGCTTCGTCAGGCAGGCCGGGATAGCTTTGGCCGCAAAAAACTGTTTTATATTTGGCCAGCAGGTTGTATACGTCTTGCCGCCACCAACTGGCGTCCCTAAATTCGAGTACGTTGGTAAAGGTGTTGTCCAGTTGTTCTATTATTCTTTGCAGCAGGGCTTCTTCGTATTTGACCTGGGGTGGGAACTGGAACAGGACAGGGCCGAGTTTTTCTTTTAGTCCTTCGCGGATGGTTGCGTAAAAATCGTCCAGTTGTTGTTGGGTGTCGTTGAATTTTTTGTAGTGGGTGATGAGGCGGGGTGCTTTTACGGAAAAGGTGAAGTGTTCAGGGCTTTTCTGGCACCAGTTTTCTAAGAAGGACACCTGGGGAAAGCGGTAGAAGGTGACGTTGAGTTCCAGTGTATCGAAATGGGTACTGTAGTATTCGAACCACTTGCGTTGGGGTACGCCTTTGGGATAGAAGGTTTCTTTCCATTCTTTGTAGTGAAAGCCGGAGCAACCGATATGCCATGTAATTGGTGTGGTCATACGATGCGAGGCTCTAATTGTGTGCCAGAGGTGGGATTGGGCTAAAGCCCAAAGAGGGGTTGAGCTTTTTAACCCCGGCCCTGAAGGACCGGGCAATTGACGTTTGCTTCGTTAGGGTCGAAGGCCCTGGAATAGGACTGCGAGGCTGCAAGCCTCGCAGAGCGGCGCTTACTTCGACAGGTTCTTCGATAGCCTGTAGGGAAAAGAAAAAGGCAGTGTAGAAACACCGCCCGTTCATCAACGATTGCTTGCCATACGAAAAAGACGTTTATGTTCTCATGTGACGCATAGTGGCATGCTGCTACGCAATAAAATGGAAGGCGATGTAGAAACATCACCCGGAGGTTCAGGTATGAAAGTTGAACCGATGCAATGTAGTTACGGGTGGAGTCGAACCACCGTAGAAGGTCTTGCCAGCCTTCGCCTGACCTCTCAGCCACGTAACTCGTGTGTATTTAAGAGCTTCTGTGCCGGTGATATACCCATTGGAGGTAATGCACGCGGATGGTATCGAAATAGGCTATCAGTAATATGGCTACAAAGAGTACTACTATGTTGAACCATACTGCCGGATATACCCATATAAATCCTATTGTGACGGTTAGTAAGCGTAAGAACTCCAAATAATAGATCCATTGTTTCTGTTCCATGATCGCCCCGCAATTGATGAGGGTGAGCAGGATCGCCAATGTGATCAATACCTGTTGTGCCAACGGTATATAGTGTTCGAACAGGATGAATATGAAGAGGAGGGCAATGGTGAGCCCGATCTGCCATATTACGTATCTGTTGAGTGGCTTATCAAACGGTTCTTTGCTTTGACGAATCCTGAATCGTTCTTCTGCTATTTCCCGCACAGCTGGCTCTATGTGTTCAGGTCTGCTAAACAGGAGCCTGAACTTATTCCATCTTCCTTTGGTGCGCCGTACTGCATAGGTGAGCTCGGCGAGGAAATGGAAGTGCTGCCAGAGGAAGCTGTAGCTTTTCAAAGGATGTGTTAAGCCATATTTGATCTCTATATCGTCTTCTTCTTTTTGAAATGTGCCAAAGAGCTTGTCCCATATGATGAATACATCGCCATAGTTTTTGTCGAGGTATTGTTCATTGCTGGCATGGTGTACCCGGTGGTGTGATGGTGTTACGAACACATATTCCAGGATGCCCAGTTTGCCAATGAGCCGGGTATGGATGAAAAACGGGTATAGTCCATGTACCAGTAATATGCTGGTGATCATCGATGCCGGGAATCCCAGCAGGGGCAATACTGCCCAGAATCCCGTGCGTACGAACGCCTGCAATACCGTGATGCGCGCTGATACTGTATAGTTAAAATCCTCGCTCTGGTGGTGCACAATGTGTGCAGCCCAGAAGATATTTATTTCATGTGCGAGGCGGTGGTACCAGTACCACATGAAATCGGTGCAGAGGAGCAATAGTATCCAAAGTAGCAGGTTGGGCTTTATTTGGAATAGTCCATAGTGCTTCTGTATGTAATCGTACACGAAATAAAATATACCAACTACCCACACATCCATCAGGCGTTCAGCAATGCCTACGCTGATGTTGGCAATGGAATGATGCAGGTTAAAGTAGGGCAGTTTTTTCCGCCTTGCTACTACATATTCCAGGATCATAAACGAAACAAAGAGCGGTACTGCAAAGGCCAGTATGTTCAGTTTCATGGTGAGCCGTATTGATGAAGGGTAGTCGTATGCTTATTTCGGATCAAGTTTTATGACTGTTTTTTTTGCCGGATCTTTTATACTGATCTTTTGGGGCCTGTATTTAGGATGTTCTACCACCAGGGTTACGGGTAATTGTTGCCAGGTGGAGATGGTAAATACGCCATCTTTCCCTGTGAGTGCTTCTTCTTCGCCTGACACGATATAGATGTAGGCGTTCTCCACTTGTTTGCCATTGAGGCTATGGATGACGTTGCCTTCTATTTTTACCGGTTTGGACGGGAATATTTCCGAAGGGTTCATGATGAGGGCAGGTACTGCCAGTAGCCAGGTGTATGCGGATGCAGGTTTCATGTTTCCATTTTTGTATAAACAAATAGGTGTGTATTCCTGTTAGAAGGAATCAGCTACATCGTGCTTTTGTGTTATGTGGTAGCATGGTGTATCGTATTCTGAATGCAATGATAGGTATTTCTATTAAGTCTACAAAAATAGTGGACTATTATTTTTTGAGGGGGCGAGTAGCAAGTGGTGAATGGTGAGTGTAAAAGCTGCAAATGGTGCTGAAAGGTTCGTAGCATTATAAGTAGTCTGGCGGCCTGGAGCGGCCTGACTATGCAGCCAGGCGGCGCTACGTAACGGTTTATCAAAGGGTTGGGTGGTGGTGGGTGCCGGGGGGAGATTTATATTTATCCACTTTTTAATGTATAGGCACAGTAGTTGTAATAATGTGTATAGAGACGGTTTCTATTCACCACTTAAAACGCTTACACATATGACCACGAGAAGAAAGCTATTGGGCTTATGCTCAATGGTAACAGCTATTACTGTTATTTTCTTTGCCTGCTCTAAAGATGATTCGCATAATAATGATCCTTTACCGCCCGGTAAGCAAGAGGTTCAGTTGTTTCTCACCGATGATCCCGCTTTATTTGACAAGGTCCTTATCGATATCAAGAGTGTACAGGTGTTTATCGATACCTGTGATAAGAACAAGCATGATGATGACGATGATGGTCCTGGCCGTGGTCATGACGACGATGATCACGAGGATCATTGTGTGAACTGGGATACCTTGAATATTGCACCTGGTATCTATGACCTGCTTGGCTTGCGCAATGGTGTCGATACTTTGCTGGCCAGTGGCATCATTCCTGAAGGGAATATCAAGAAGATCAAGATCGTACTGGGTAGCAACAATTCGCTGGTTAAGGACAGTGTGACTTATCCGCTGGACCTATTCCCGGGCACTCAGTCTACTATTATTTTAAAGATCAAAGGGCGTGACTGGGATGAATGGCAGCCTGGCCGCAACCGCCTGTGGCTCGACTTCGATGTGTCAAGGTCTATTTTCGTAGTGCGGGGCAAGTTCTACCTGAAGCCTTTCCTGAAGGTCTTTACCGTGAAAACCACCGGTAGTCTGGAAGGCAGGGTGCTGCCCAAGGATGCTTATCCCGTGATCAGCGTGTATAACGCGCAGGATACGGGTTATGCTATTCCCTGGCATAATGGCGACTTCAAGGTAAGGGGTCTGCAGGAGGGTACTTACAGCGTGTTCATCAACGGTTCGAATGGGTACCAGGATACGACCATCACCGGGGTCGAGATCAAGCGCAACCGGGAGACGGAGCTACCTAAGATAACCCTTCATAAGTAACATAATTACCATTAGATCAGATACCAATTGAAGAAAGGTGGAGTTTTTACAACTCCACCTTTTTTATTGATAAGGGTGTAACTTTGGGCCCTCAAGGTATTTTATGCTGATCTATAAAGAGTTTACTTTCGATTCGGCCCATTTCTTGCCCAACGTGCCCGACGGGCATAAGTGTAAGGAAATGCATGGTCATACTTACCGTTTGCGGATATGGATCAAGGGGCAGCCCGATCCGAAACTGGGATGGGTAATGGATTTTGCCGTGCTGAAGGGTGTTGTAAAGCCTGTTGTGGCTGAACTGGACCATAAGTGTATGAACAATGTTCCCGGTCTGGAGAACCCCACCTGTGAGCTGATCGCGGTATGGATATGGAACCGACTGAAGCCGCTGCTGCCCGCTATGGACCACCTGGAGCTTCATGAAACGCCTACTTCGGGCGTGGTATATAATGGGGAGTAGACATACTATTTTCATTACTGGTACGTTTTTGGTGTTACTTATATTTGCAATCTTCTATGAACCAAAACCTGAAGTCTATCTTTTCTCTGCACTCCCACAAAACATTTTTCACTATGATCAAAAAGTCCTGGTTACAGGCCTCCGCTCTGTGCGCTACCGCCACCACTTGTATTGCTTTGTTTAGCAATTGCCAATCTTCTTCTGCTGAAGCTGCTGCCATTGCTCAAAGTTCCAAAGACACTACCGACAAGAAGGCTGCGGCTGCAACGCCACCAACTCCTTCTACCACGCTGGACACTGCCTGGTATAACAGGAGTATGACCATCATGGCAAACGGTGACTCTACCGGTAAGTGGCCCGTGAAGCATGATTATCCGCTTGCTGGCGCTGTTCTTCCCATGAAGCGGGTGCTGGCTTTTTATGGTAACCTGTATTCCACGAAGATGGGTATCCTCGGAGAGCTGCCTGAGCAGCAGATGTTGCAGAAGCTTCAGGATGAGGTAAAACGCTGGCAGGCAGCGGATACTGCGGTTGAAGTGGTGCCTGCGCTGCATTATATAGCGGTAACTGCTCAGGGTAGTCCTGGTGCTGCCGGTAAGTACCGTCTTCGGATGCCTTTCAAGGAGATCGATAAGGTGCTGGCCATGGCTGCCAAGATCAATGCGCTGGTATTCATCGATATCCAGGTTGGTTTGGGTACTGTGCAGGAAGAGGTGCCTCAGCTGGAGCAATATTTCAAGATGCCGAATGTTCACTTCGGTATTGACCCTGAGTTTTCCATGAAGACGGGCGCCAAGCCGGGTTCTGTGATCGGCAGCTTTGATGCGGCTGATATCAACTATGTTACTAATTACCTCGCTAAGATCGTGAAGGAGAATAACCTGCCTCCCAAGATGCTGGTGGTTCACCGCTTTACGCAAGCTATGGTGACTAATTATAAGAATATCAAATTGCAGCCTGAAGTGCAGATTATCATGGATATGGATGGCTGGGGCGCCAAGGCCAGGAAGATCACTACTTACAAGAGCTTTATTCACCGGGAGCCTGTTCAGTTTACTGGTTTCAAGTTGTTTTACAAGAATGACTTCCGTGAGCCCGGCAGCCGTATCATGACGCCTGAAGAGGTGTTGAGTCTGAAGCCGAAACCGATCTATATTCAGTATCAGTAGGCGGCAGTCGGCAATGGGCAATCGGCAGTGCGTTTACTTCGCGGGCAGATTTCTCACCCTGCAGGTGTTGTTGAGGTTTGTAGTGTGCATGGCAGGGTTCGAAATGACAGCGTAATAAATCTGTTGCGTTGCTGATAGGTTGAAAAGGTAAGTTTATCTGTAGTTAGAAATAAATGAAATGGCCTTGATGGTTTGTCCGTCAAGGCCATTTTGCTTTTTGTATACAGCGACCCACCTTTGGGATATTAGAATTCTTATCGTTTGATTTGGCTGCCGAACCAGCTTTTGCGGAAGGCCAGCATTTCGGCTGTGGGTGTTTGTCCTTCTTTTTCGAAAGTGGTAATGCTGTAGCTTGGGTTGCCTGCTAATGTGAGGGTGGCGGTTTTCTTTTCTCCACGGTGCAGGTACTCTACTTGTATTGCGTCTCCGGGTTTATGTTCTTTCAGGATGGGCTCTATTTCATTGGCCTTTTTCACTGGTTTTCCATCGAGGGTTAGCAGTTGGTCATCTACGTCCAGGCCTGCGATATAGAGGGGTGTGCCTATTACTGTATTGGAGGCAATGGTAAGGTTTGTGCCTTCTCTGAATTGTACGCTGCCCATCCAGGCTTTGGTTTCGTTGGCTTTCTTCAATACCAATCCTGCTTTTTCCAACAATGGTTTGTAATTAAAGGACTCGTGGCCGGTGATGTATTTGCTGAAGAAGTCTTCTGCAAACTTTTTGTCGCCGGTCAGTTCTGCCAGTACGTCTTGCAAGCCGGGGATGGTATAGGCTACTTCTGTTTTGCCGAACTTTTTCCAGAGGGCTGTCATGTAGCTGTCCATCGTGAGGTTGCTAAAGCGGGTGCGCAGCTCAAGCTCCAGCGCCAATGCTATTGCCCCTCCGTAGGGGTAATAGGAGGTGTACATGTTGATGTAGTTGCTTTTGTCGATGGCTACGCCTGCATCTACAAAGACTGCATGGCGGCTCATTTCTGCGGGGGAATATCTTTTTGCGCCTGCAGTGTTTTCTTTCGTGTTGATCAGTCCGGCGAGGGCAGGCAGGTAGTCGTCTACTGATTGGTAGCCTGTGCGGGTGATCAACAGGTCGCCATAGTATTGGGTGAATCCTTCTGCGCACCAGAGCTCGTTGCTCATGTTGCTTTTTTCGAAGTTGAATGGTTCCAGTGTTTTGGGACGGATGCGTTCTACGTTCCAGCAGTGGAAGAACTCGTGTGAGAATACATCGAGCAGGTAGTTGTTGCCATCGAAGTTGGCGGGAATGGAGATCATGGTCGAGTTGCGGTGCTCCATGCCGTCGCCTTTCACCCAGGGGTTGATGCTGGCTATGAAGGTGTAGGTACCATAGTCGTAAGCGGGCACCTCTCCGTAGATGGCTTGTGCTTCTTCGGTGATGTTTTGCACTTTACGAGCAAAGGATGTTGCGAGGGTATCGCTGGTCTTTGCTTCGAGGGCCAGCTTGAAGTTGTATGTCTTTCCGTTGGCGTTCTTTATGGTCCACTCTTTCCAGATGAGGTCGCCTATTTTGGTGGGGCTGTCCATGAAGTATTGGAGTCCGGGTGCGGTAAAGAGGGTGGGATTGTCTGCTACTGGTTTCAGCTGGGTGGCAATGGTCCAGTTCTTTCCTGCAGGGATCTCGAATTTTATGTCGATGGGGGCTTTTTCCATTCCTTTCACCCACATGAATACGGCGGGCATGTTGAAGTGTACGCTGGACTCGTCTATGCCTGCGTAGGTGCCGTCGGGGTGGTTAGCGTATATGGTATATTCTACGCGCACGTAGCCGTCCTGGCGGGGTACATCGTACACGTCTCCGTCGATGCGGTTGATGGTGAGGGGCTTGCCGGCACGGTCGAAGGCTTTTACGTCGTAGATGTTTTTTCCAAATTCGTGTGTGGCATAGCGGCCTGGTGAGGAGCGGCTCATGCGGAAGGTGGCGTTTCTCGTAGGTGTTTCGGTGGCTATCACCGTGATCTTAGCTTCATGGTGTACGATGTTGGGGAAGGTTACGATGTAGCTTATTTTTTGTGCCATCGTAACGGTGGCGGCTATCAGGCCGCACGTAATGATCAGGAGTTTCTTCATTTTCGGGATTTGTGACGTCAAGTTAGTTAATGGGCCAATATGGCCTTCCGGATTTTGTATTTTAGCGGTCAAATTAAGCTGTTATGACGGAACGTGAGTTGCATTTTATGCAGGCGGCTATCGACCTGGCGCGTCAGGGAATGAATTCCGGGCAGGGTGGCCCCTTTGGGTGTGTGATCGTTAAGGCGGATGTTATTGTGGGGAAGGGTTGTAATGCTGTTACTTCAACGAATGATCCTACTGCTCATGCTGAAGTGGTGGCTATTCGCGATGCCTGTACCAACCTGAAGACTCACCAGCTTACGGGCTGTGTGTTGTATACTTCCTGCGAGCCTTGCCCGATGTGTATGGGTGCTATTTACTGGGCGCGGCCGGATAAGGTTTTCTTTGGGGGTACCCGGTTTGATGCTGCTTTTGCCGGGTTTGATGATTCGTTTATTTATGAGGAGCTTACTGTACCGATGGAAGACAGAAGGATTCCTATTGTGAATGGCGGGAGGGAAGAGGCGGTTAAGTTGTTTGAGGAATGGATGCGGAAGGAGGATAAGGTGAGGTATTAGGGTTGGTGTTGTACCTTTTTGATGACGATGTAGGCGAGGATGATCAGGATCAGTATGAGGAATATGGCGAGGTAGGTCCAGGGTTGTTCCTGGATCTTGCGGCGTTCGCGGCGTTGTTTTTTGGTCTTTATGTATTGGTTGAGTTCTTTGTTGAGCTGGTCTACGTAGTTGTTGATGTCTTTTTTGGCAGTGAAATCCTGCAGACCTTCCATGGCTTCGTTGTCGAAGTCATTGTCGACCATCCAACGTTCTACTTCATGTTTTTCCTGCTCCGACAGTTTGCCGGCCAGGTAGTCCATCAGCTTCTGGTTGTCGATGTCTTTGTTACTGTTTGATAATATGTTCAACAGGTCACGGTTCATGTTGTCTCTGTGTCGTTCTGTATTTGTTTGTTTAGCGATTGAGTTTTTTGTCCAATAATATTTTAAGGTTCCTTTTTCCGTTTTGTATATAGCTTTTCACCTGCATCATGGAGAAGCCTGTTATTTCGGCTATTTCCTGATAAGAGCGTTTTTCCAGGTAGAACAAAGTTACGCACTGTTTCTGCTCTTTGTTGAGTTCCTGCAGGCTTTCGTCCATTAATTCCAATTGTCTATCTTTCTCAAGATGGGTGTTCATGCCTTCTTCTGCTTCGGCAGGTGTAACGGCCATCTGTTCTTTGATCTCTGTTTGGCGTCCGGGTTTATCGCGTAGTTTCATGAGGCAATGGTTTTTTGCCACCATGTAGAGCCAGGACTTAAAGTATTCTACGCGGTATTTGTGCAGTTCGGTAATGGCTTTGAGGAAGATCTGTTGTACGCTGTCTTTGGACTCTTCTTCATTTTTCAGGTATTTCATGCACACGCCTAATAGCAGCAGGGTATACCGTTGTAGTAAAATGCCTAACCAATGGTTGTTGTGATCGCTGTAGAAGCGTTCCAACAGTTGCTGGTCGGTTATATGTGCATACTGGTCATGTTTCACCGGGCGAAAATTAACTCTTTTCTTTTTGTGAGATGCAGAGAGCCGGTTTTTCCATAAAACTTAGCAGATTAATTAGTTAACAAGTTGATAAGTTAATAGGTTGATAAGGTGAGATAACGCGGGGGTGCACTTTTTTCGTATCTCTTTTTGTTTCTTTGTTTAAAATTTGGAGTTCCTATGTCCTTTGTCGTTTGTTGTGTTCCTGTAAGCCCGATGCGGGTTGAATCGAGCCATAAGAGTGAAATGAGCAGCCAGCTTTTGCTGGGTGAGGCAGGTGAGTTGCTGGAGGAGTCTGAAAACTTTATCAAGTTGCGTTGTTTGCATGATGGGTATGAGGGTTGGTGTCAACGCAGCCAGCTGGCTATCGTAGATGTTTTGCCCGGGGATTTGAATAATGGTTTGTATATCGGTGACTGGACTGATAAGGTGCTGATCAATGGTGTTGCGGCATGGGTGCCTATGGGTGCTCCTGTTTTAGCGCCTGCCAAAGATGTGATCCAGGCTGGTCCTTACAAGTTTCAGTATACTACCGGGAGCGCCTGGCAGGCAGTTGGTGCGGTACCTTCGGCAGAAGCTATCAAGGCAAGGGCTGAACGCTTTTTGAATACGCCGTATTTGTGGGGTGGCCGGTCTGTGTTTGGCATTGACTGTAGTGGTTTTTGTCAGATTGTGTTCCGGTTTTTCAATATCCGCTTGTTGCGGGATGCTTATCTGCAGGCTACGCAGGGTGAGAGTATCGGTTTCTTGCAGGAGGTGAAATGTGGCGACCTTGCTTTTTTTGATAATGCTGAGGGGCGCATTGTGCATGTGGGCATTTTGTTGAATGAATCGGAGATCATTCATGCTTCGGGTAAGGTGAGGATCGACAGGATCGATAATGCCGGGATCGTTAATTCGGATACGGGGGAAAGGACGCACCAGTTGAGGATTATCAAGAGGTTGATAGGTTAATAGGTTGACAAGTTGATAGGGAAAAGAAAGAGCCGCATTTTTGATGCGGCTCTTTTATTAGTTGCCAGTTTATTGTTATTGTCGCTTTACTATTGTCGCGTTCTTGTTGCAACGTCGCTGTTGCGTGTGTTCTTACTTTTGGAGGAGCTTGGGGCTGAAGTGTTCTTTGTAGGTGTTGATGGCGTCCTGCACTACTTTTAAGGCCATGGACTTGTCGCCGAACTCTTCTACTACTACGGTTTTGTTCTCCAGCTTTTTGTATTCTTCGAAGAAGTGACGGAGTTCTTCAAAGAAGTGACGGGGTAATTCTTCGATGTTGTTGTAGTGGTTAACGCCGGGGTCGTTGGCTGCTACTGCGATGATCTTGTCATCTGCGTCGCCGCTGTCCACCATCTGCATTACGCCTACTACTTTGGCTTCCATCAAGCAAAGTGCCTGTACGGGGAGTGACGTGATCACCAGGATGTCCAGGGGATCTTTGTCATCGCCATAGGTTTGGGGGATGAACCCATAGTTACAGGGGTAATAGAAGGATGAGTATATTACGCGGTCGAGCTTGAGTAACCCGCTATCCTTGTCTATTTCGTATTTAGCTCTCGAGCCCTGCGGGATCTCTATTACTGCATTTACAATGCGGGGGGCATTTGCACCATACGGCACTCCATGCCAGGGATGAGAAATTGTCGTGGTCATGCTGATATACTATTAATGTGATTCAATGTGCTGGTGTATATGTAAATCAGGCATTGCAATCGTTGGGGGTGTACGTTTGTTTAAGCCGATTACACAAACGGCCTAACATGGGTTGTTATTACATTTTGATCACGGATTTGAGATCTACCAACCATTCGTTGTTGACTTTTATGATGCGGATGGTGGTGGTATCGGTCGTATGAAATGAATTGTGGTATTTATAGGTGGTCGTCGAATCGTTTATTGGTGTGATCGCTATTGGATTGATGTTGGCATCGGCAAAGGAGCGTTTGTCTTCTTTGCTCAACTGCTGGTAGTTTATTTGTTGTTTTCTGAGGAGGGTAAGGTTGTCGTCGTCCTTGAGGAGGTAGAACTTCGCTTTTTCATAGTTGCCGTCCAGGGAGGCGCGGATAAACTGGCGGCCAGCGTCCTGGGCATCTTCTGCTTTGTAATAGTCGCTGCTGCCTCCGCAGGCGGCCAATATTACGGTCATGGCAATGATTGTGAGATATTTAATCATACCGCAAAAGTAAAGGTTTCCGTCTGAACGAAGATTTCGGGGATTTTAAGGATTGGGGGAGGTTGATGGGTTGATAAGTTGAAAAGGGGAGTACAAGTAGGGGCACAAGTACCCAGCGCGGCGGGGCCGGGCAGCATACTTGCGCCGTATTCGATTGGAAGATGGTTGAAGTGTTGATAAGTTGATGGTTTGAAAGGGCTTACGATAGGTGATTGGTAGGGGCAAAGGATAGGGGCGTGGACAGATGTCCCCCGAGCCAGGTATAGGCGGGGTTAAGGACAGGTACAGGGCAGATGGGGGGCAAAGTCTCTATAAGGTCTCTATAAACTCTCTGTAATGTCTCTGAAAGGTCTCTGTAAACCTGCCTGGCAAAAAAATAAAAAAAGCCCTCCGCAATGGGAGGGCTTCGTTGTTTGAACTGGTATGTTTTACCCTTCTGTGTTGGGTTTTTCGTCTCTTTGATGGCGGTTTCCTCTCCAGTTGCCGGGTGTGTACTCGGGTGGTGGATTTTCTTTGTGGTCGCGGTCGTAGGCCTTGATGATGGCTTTTACGAGGCGGTGACGTACTACGTCTTCCTCATCGAGCTCGATATGGGCGATGCCGTCGATGTTGCGGAGGATGCGTACGGCTTTTTCGAGGCCGCTTTTCTGGTTTTTCGGCAGGTCGACCTGTGTCATATCGCCCGTAATGATGGCTTTGGCGTTGGCGCCGATACGGGTGAGGAACATTTTGATCTGCAGGTCGGTGGCGTTCTGGGCCTCATCGAGGATGATGAAGGCGTTGTCGAGGGTACGTCCACGCATGTAGGCGAGGGGCGCGATCTCGATGACGCGGGTGCTCATGTAATAGCCCAGTTTGTCGGCCGGGATCATATCGTCCAGGGCGTCATACAATGGACGCAGGTACGGGTCGATCTTTTCTTTCAGGTCGCCGGGCAGGAATCCGAGGCTTTCACCTGCTTCTACTGCGGGACGTGTAAGGATGATCTTCTTGACCATTTTGTTTTTTAATGCTCTTACTGCCAATGCTACGGCGGTGTAGGTTTTACCTGTACCGGCCGGTCCGATGGCAAAAACGATGTCGTTTTTCTCGGCTTCGTGGACCATTTTTTTCTGGTTCAACGTCCGGGCGCGCACTGTTTTTCCGTTGGGGCCAAATACGAGGACATCATTGGGGTTTCGCTCAATGAAGTTGTCAACGGCTTCTGCATCATCTCCGCCGAGTATTTGCTCAAAATAGTTCTGGCTCATGTGCCCATTGCGCTGGAGGTATTGAATGATGAGGTCAATCTTCTCTTTTGCAGTGTCTATTTGTTCGGGCAGCCCACTTAATTTGAGTTGTGTACCACGGGAAAGAATTTTCAGTAGTGGGAATTTCTTTTTGAGCAGGTCTAACTTACCGTTGTTTACACCGAAAAACTCTATAGGGTTTACGGCGTCGAGGCTGATGATAGTTTCTGTCAATTCACTTCAGTTTAAGTTCACAAAAGTGTACCGATTCGTGTCGATACTTCTAACCCTTCCAGTTATTCCAAATATAATTTTTGGAACTGCATCTAAACAAAGTTACTTATTAACAAGATGTGGAAAATGGCTGTTTAGTTGCTTCTTGAAGTTACTTCTTTTGTGTGTCAATTTTTCTCTTTTGTGCTTTACCTTTTTGTAAATGTTTTTAAACTTTTTGGCGCTGTGTTTGTTGGTATCTTTTAGTAACTCGTTAACTGTTGGAAAGCGAGTTTCTTATAACTACCTACCAAATTTTGTGTTATGGCTACAAATATTACTACCGCTGCTACTACTGAAACTGAATTTGTCGCAACCGGAAAGCGTAAAGTGAGCAGTCCGGAATGTAAACAGCATATTCAGCCTGTTCATGATGCGCTCGATATTTTGCATGGTAAATGGAAGTTGTTGATCCTGATGTCGCTGGGTGAAGGCCCTATGCGGTTTAAGGAAATTCAACGTGAAGTGGAGGGTATTACTGCGAAAATGCTTTCGAAGGAGTTGAAGGACCTGGAAATGAATGAGCTGGTTCAGCGCACTGTGTATGACACTATTCCTGTGGCTGTAGAATATTCCAGAACGGCATATGGGGCCAGTTTGAAAAAGGTGATCGATGAGTTGCATTCCTGGGGTTTGCAGCACCGGAAGCGCTTAATGAGAAGGAATTAGCTTTTAGGTGTTAGCGGTTAGCTAAATCCTGTTTTTCTTCGAAGTAGCGCATGCGGTATGCCATCATGGCGGTGTGGCCCAGTTTGCGAATGAGGCGGTAATTGACGATGGCACCTACAGGGGCGCCTATTATTGGGATGAGTTGGGCCATTTTGGCCAGATCGATGTAGTCGCGGTATTCCTGCTGGAAGGTGCGCCAGTCGAATGCATGTATGTCTTCGGGTAGTTTGTGTTTTTGTGAATCCCAATGTTCCATTTTGAGGTATATTTCTCGTCTTTGTTGCTGGCTTGAAAAGGCGAGCTGAAAGATGTAGAGTATGTATATTCTTTCTTTGTAGTCTTCTACGTTGTGTCCATACTGGCTGGCAATATCGAATAGTAATTTTAGTTTAATGCCTATCAGGATCGGGAAATCTGCCAGTCCCAATAATAATCCACCTGCGCCTGTGATGCCGCCTTCTGCTGCAGCGGTGTTGCGGTAGATAGTGATCTTCTCTTCGATGGTTGTCTCGCGGTCGGCGAGTGTTCCTTCTTTTATTATTGTTGGTGTGGTGATCTTTGCGCCGAAGAGGACAGCGCGTATCATTTGTTTGATGGTAGCGGTAATGGCCTGGTGTACTTTTTCCGGGATGATGTTATTGATCTTCGTTTGTACGCGTCTGGTAACCCGGCTGAACAGGGTGGGTTTGCGCAGCATCTGGTGCTGCCATTTTTTGAGGTCTGTCTGAATATTTTGTTCGTAGCTGTTCATGTTACAATCTACTTCCAAAAGTGTGCCCTGACAAATTGGGCTAAAGCCCAAAGGCAAAGAATTTTTGTTACCCCCGTCCTAAAGGACGGGGCAATTCCCTTCGAGGCGGATATCCCATTAATACGATATCCCTTTGAGGCGATATCCTTTTGATACAGTATTCTTTTGATGGGAATGGTTGAAGGAAACCACAAACTACAGTGCTAAGGTCTCCTACGCTAAAGCTCCGGCGACCGAAGGCTGCGGATGAGTTCGCCGTAATTCATTTTTTGGGTGAGGCCGTTGACGGCCTGGGCGATGCGATTGGTTTTGGTGGCTTCTGTTTTAGCGCTTTCTATCCATTTGCTGAAGTAGGCCTGGTGTGATGGGGCAAGGGTTTTGAAGAAGGTGAGTGCTTGTGGCTCGTCCGAAAGGCATTCCATGAGTTCGGGATTCAGCTGCAGGGGTGCTTTATCTTCCTGTAGTTGTACCTGCAGCATGGCGCCTTTGCGTTTTTTAATGCCTTTGCGCATGTCGGCATTGATGGGCAGGATGTAGCTGCCTCCACCATGTGGTAACAGGGCTACTGCTTTGATAGGATGCTTATCGAGTTTTCCTTTTACGCGGAAGCTTTTTTTCCACCCTAGTTTTATTTGTTCTGCTATATCGGGTGTAATGTGGATGTATGTCCAACCGGTTTTGTCTCCCTGTTCGGCAAATTGCAGTATGGTGGTGGTGAATTGAACCATTAGTAAGTTACGCGATAGACGTCAAAGGTTAAACGTCAAACGATTGCTTACTGCAATATACTTACCGAACCGGAGAATGTATTACATGTTGTTGAGTTCTTCTTCGATCTGGTCGTGGAACTGTGCTTCGGTGTCGATGATCCAACGGGGAAGTGATTGTGGCTGGATTTTCCAGGCGCCATCTTCTTTTTGCATGCGGAAGAGGATGCGGTTACCGCGATCATCTACTACATCTACGGTAAAAATACCTTCATTGACACCGCCGAGTTTTCTGAAGTTAAACTCTCTGAGACGGCCTTCTACTTTCAGCAGTTTGGTGAACTGTATATTTTTAACGAATTGGATGCGCATAATGCTTCTATTACTTTTTGTGTTATCAATTCTCATGCTACACTTTGTCAAAGCCTTCTTAATAAACTACAAAAGTTTTGCACAGAAGGAATAACGGTTAGCTGTTGGCCTTACTAAGGCTTTCAAAAGGCTTAAGGTAAATCTGAGGGGTAGAGTTGTTTCTGCGGTGGATATGGGTGTATGTTGCAAAGGTACGTATTATATCCTAATAATAAACCCCAGACTGACGGGCAGCCTGGGGTTTGTATGTTTGGCCTTTTGGGGGCGCTTGTTTAGTACCTGTAGTGCTCGGGCTTGAATGGACCAGCCTGGGGAATACCGAGGTAATCGGCTTGTGCAGGGGTCAGTTCATCCAGTTCCACACCAATTTTCTTCAGGTGCAGGCGGGCTACTTTCTCATCGAGGAACTTAGGCAGTACGTATACTTTGTTCTCGTACTTGTCTGTATTGGTCCACAGTTCGAGTTGGGCCAGTGTTTGGTTGGTGAAGGAGTTACTCATCACGAAGCTGGGGTGACCTGTTCCGCAACCGAGGTTAACGAGACGGCCTTCAGCGAGGATGATGATGTCTTTTCCATCTACATTGTAGATATCAACCTGTGGCTTGATGGTATCTTTTGTATGACCGTAGTTGGTATTCATCCAAGCCATGTCGATTTCGATATCGAAGTGACCGATGTTACAAACGATGGTCTTGTCTTTCATTGCACGGAAGTGCTTTTCTGTGATCAGGTCGCGGCAACCAGATGCTGTTACAACGATATCAGCTTCTTTTACTGCGTCGATCATTTTCTTTACTTCAAAGCCGTCCATAGCTGCCTGAAGAGCGCAGATAGGATCGATCTCTGTTACGATAACGCGGCAACCAGCACCTGCCAGTGAAGCGGCAGAGCCTTTACCTACGTCGCCGTAGCTTCCTACAACAGCAATTTTACCAGCCAGCATTACGTCTGTAGCGCGGCGGATAGAATCTACGAGTGATTCTTTACATCCGTATTTGTTGTCGAATTTGCTCTTTGTTACTGAGTCGTTTACGTTGAAGGCGGGGATAGGCAGGGTGCCTTTTGCCATTCTTTCGTAGAGGCGGTGTACGCCGGTAGTTGTTTCTTCGCTCAATCCCTTGATGTGCTGTACCAGCTCGGGGTATTTGTCGAATACTATGTTGGTGAGGTCGCCACCGTCATCGAGGATCATGTTCAGGGGACGGTCTGCACCACCAAAGAACAGTGTTTGCTCGATACACCAGTCGGCTTCTTCGAGGGTTTGGCCTTTCCAGGCGTAAACTCCGATACCAGCGGCTGCGATAGCGGCAGCGGCGTGGTCCTGGGTAGAGAAGATATTGCAGGAGCTCCATTTTACCTCAGCGCCAAGGGCTATGAGGGTTTCGATGAGCACGGCTGTTTGGATGGTCATGTGTAAGCAGCCAGCTACACGGGCACCTTTCAGCGGCTGTGAAGGTCCGTATTCTGCACGCAGTGACATTAAGCCAGGCATTTCAGCTTCTGCCAGACGAATTTCTTTACGGCCCCATTCAGCCAAGCTGATATCTTTTACCTTATAGGGTAAGGAGAAATCAATGTTTTTTGAGATAGTTGACATATTTTAATTATTTCGCTGGCAAAGCTACAATTTAGGGTTGTAATGGCAAAGGAAGGGGGGCCAAGTTTATAGGTTTATAGGTTAATAAGTTGACAAGGGAGTGGCTGGTAAGTGGGTAGTGTTGTAGGTTTTATGGTTCTTGTTGGTGATAATACGGTGTTAACAGGGGGTAGGGGGAATGTTGTTTATCTTTAGGTTATTAATTTTTTGTCATGCATACTTATGATACAGTCTCTGAGGCAGTGAATGGCCTCCGGCAGCGGGGTTATGGTATTGATTTTAACCGGGAATTTGATTGTATTACCTGCCAGACGAAGGCTTTATCGTTGGAGCCACATGAGTTTGAAATTACTGAGGTTCATCGTTTTGAGGGAAATTCGGACCCTGCAGACGAGGCCGTAGTGTATGCCATCGAGTCGAAGCACGGGGAGAAGGGTATCCTGGTGGATGGTTTCGGGCCCAGTTCCGAAACAGCCAGCGAGGCGATGATCGGGAAGCTGGCTGTACGGTATTAGGGTATTAATGTTTGGATATATCGGCGACTGTCTTTTTCTCCAATAGTTTGAGGGTCACATCGCGCACCTGTATCATGCTATCGTGCAGGCCGCATTGTTTTTCGTCGCAATTCTTGCAACGTTCATAGAAATAAAGGCTTACACAGGGTAGCATGGCTATGGGGCCATCTATCAGGCGCATGATCTTTGCCATGGTGACTTCTTTGGGGGACATTTTGAAGAAGTAGCCTCCTCCTTTGCCTTTTTTACTGTCGAGGATGCCGTCTTTTTTCAATTCCAGCAGGATATTTTCCAGAAACTTTAATGGAATCTTCTTCTTTTTGGCTATTTCCGCAATGAGTACCGGCTGATTGTCTTTTTTTTCAGCCATGTACATCAATGCTTTAAATGCATATTGGGCTTTTTTGGAAAGCATGTGACGTATTTGATTTGGCGCGAGAAGTTAGAATAATTTTTTGAATGGCCAAGCTTTCTTTATACGAGCTTGTGTTCATATATGTATTTGATCAGCCCAATTACATTATTGGTCCGGGTTTTCCGGAGTATGTTCTTGCGGTGTGTTTCTACGGTCCGCTCGCTGATGCCTAACTCTCCTGCTATTTGTTTATTACTGTATTCCCGTTCGATAAGGCGTATTACTTCCAGTTCTCTATAGGTAAGGGGCGTACTTTCGGTAGCCTGAAGTTGCTTTTTCATACTATCAGATTGTTTTCAGTTGACAAAGGTTAATGGTTAGCCGGCACATGTACCGGATATCAAGTTAATGTTTAGATGTTACAAATGACTGTAAGGTTGCCTGAAGCGGCACTATAAAAAGGAAGTAGGTTACTTATCCCTGGATGAAAGGCCGGGAGGTTGCCTGAATGTTGCTGCGCGAAAAATTACATCAAATTGTTCAATGGACTGGTATAAAGCTTTGTGAATTTAGTTGCCTTATATCAAATTCCCAATACATCGCTCATGGTGTAGATCCCTTTCTTATAATGCAAATACTCTGCCGCCAATACTGCGCCGGTGGCAAAGCCTGTGCGGTTGTGGGCGGTGTGTTTGATCTCGATATCGTCTATTTCGGATTTATAGGTGATGATATGGGTGCCGGGGGCGGGGTCGATCCGCTCGCTGGTGATCACGAGGTCCTGGGTGAGGTTGCTTGGGTTGTTGACCCATTGCTTTTTCTGCTCGTTCTTATCGAGTATCTGTTCTGCCAGTGTGATGGCGGTGCCACTCGGTGCGTCTTTCTTTTCTGTGTGGTGCACTTCTGTCATTGACACATTGTATTCTTTATGGGGGGCCATCAGTTCGGCCAGTCTTTTATTGATGGCGAAGAAGATGTTGACGCCTACGCTGAAGTTGCTGGCATAGAGCAGGGCTCCTTTGTGGGCGAGGCAGGTGTTTTTGGCTTCTTCGTAGCGTGTCAACCAACCTGTAGATCCACAAACTACGGGTACGCCGGCTTCTATGCACCGTATTACATTTTCGAATGCGCTTTCGGGGCCTGTGAATTCTATGGCTACATCGGCCTTACGGATGTTGTCGATAGTATTGTCTTCGAGGTTTTCTATGCCTACTTTGAGTACTATTTCATGTCCGCGTTGGATGGCTATTTGTTCTATGGCCTTTCCCATTTTTCCGTATCCGATGAGCGCTATTTTCATGTTTGAAAGAATATAGTATTCAGCATCCAGTATTCTGAATCCAGAATAAATACAAGGTTAATTTTAGCGGAGCGAAGATATTGTTTTTGGACGATTGTTACCGATGGTGAGTGCAAAACTCAACCCAGGTACATTGCTAATGCTGGGTATATTGCCCGGTAGCAGTGTCGGCTTTATGCGGAGTGTGAGGTCGTCGCTTACATCAAAGTCTTTGAGGTGGGCATCTACTGTAGCGTCTACTACATTGAGGCCCCAGAGGACGAGGCCAAAGAGGATGGCGTAGTCTCTGTTGCGGCGAAATTCGTTGCGGTAGTTGATGAGTGCATTTACGCTGCGCGATTTTACCAGTGGCGCGAGTTCGGGATCAACCTGATCGAGGAATATGGGCAGGGTTGTTCCTGCATCTGCCACTTTCACGGCAAAGCTTGTTCGCCGGTACCATTCCTGGTTGTAATAGACGAGCCAGCCTGGTATTCCCACTGCTGCAACGGCGAGGGGTATTTTCCAGTATTTTTTGTTGTATGCCTGTCCCCAGCCTGGTATGATGGCAGACCGGAGGGCTGCTTTGCGGGGACTGTGTTTAGGCTTTACTATGCTGTCTTTGAGTTTCGTGGTGTCGATCTTCGCAGGAATTTTTTCTACCACTTTGCCTGTATTATCGCTAATGACCAATGTTGGTTTTGCAGGAATAGTATCCTTCGGCTGCTGCGATATGGCCAGCAGCGGCATAGCGATGATGACGACAATAACAAAAAAATCTCTGATCATGTAAATGATACTTAGTTGGCAGAGACACCAATTGCATCCAGTATTTTGTTCAGATCCTGGATAGAGTAATACTCAATGGAAATGCTTCCGTGTCCTGTTTTGTTGTGGTTGAGTTTTACTTTGGTGCTGAAATGCGAAGCTAAATTATCTTCAATTTTCTTGTAAGCCGGTGGCAATGTGGCTTTTACCGAATTTTTAACAGTGCCCGCTGTCTTGTAGAGTCTGCGTACAAGCTCTTCTGTTTGTCTTACAGAAAGGCCTTTGCTTTTGATCTCATTGTAGATGAAGAGTTGTTTGTCTACTGTATCTACGTTGATGATGGCGCGTGCGTGGCCCATGCTGATGATGCCGGTACGTACGGCTACCTGAATATCGGGTGGTAATTTGAGGAGGCGGATGTAGTTGGCTACTGTGCTTCTTTCTTTGCCCATGCGTTCTGCTACCTGTTCCTGTGTTTGGCTCAGTTCTTCCATCATGCGTTTGTAGCTAAGGGCGATCTCCATAGCGTTGAGGTCTTCGCGTTGGAGATTTTCGAGCAGTGCCAGTTCAAGCAATTGCTGGTCGTTGGCCTGGCGAATGTATGCCGGCACGTCTGTAAGACCTGCCAGTTTGGATGCTCTCCAGCGGCGTTCGCCGGATATGAGTCTGTATTTTCCGTTGGGAAGTGTCGATACGGTGATGGGCTGCACGAGGTCGTGCATTTTGATAGAGGCTGCCAATTCGTTCAATGCCTGTTCGTCGAAATCGCGGCGTGGTTGTTTTGGATTGGGCTCTATATTCTCTACCGGTATGCGCTGTATGGTTGTTACCTGCTCTACCACCTGTGCCTTGAGGCTGTTACCGGCTGTGTTCTTCAGGTCGGAATCGATGCTCTGCAAAAGGGAGCGGATGCCTTTTCCCAGTAACTCTTTATTGTTGCTCTTTTCTTTTGACATTGTTTATCTTTTTGAGCTATTCTAATATTCTCTCTTCCTGTTTTATTTTGGTCATGTCGTTTTTCTGCAGGATCTCTTTGGCCAGGTTGAGGTAGTTCATGGCTCCTTTGCTTTGCCCGTCGTACAGTATTACGGGTTTACCTACGCTGGGTGCTTCGCTGATACGGCTATTGCGGTGTATGATGGTATTGAATACCATTTCATCGAAGTGTTTGCGTACTTCATTTACGACCTGGTTGCACAGGCGGAGGCGGCCATCGTACATCGTCATGAGGATGCCTTCGATCATCAATTCGGTATTGAGCCTGGTTTGTACGATTTTAATGGTATTGAGCAGTTTGCCTAATCCTTCGAGGGCGAAGAATTCTGTTTGTACAGGAACGATGACAGAGTCGGCGGCTACAAGTGCATTGACTGTAATAAGGCCTAATGAAGGGGAGCAATCGATGATGACGAAATCGTAATCATTTTTTACTGGCTCCAGGATGCCTTTGAGTACACCTTCCCGGTTGGGATAGTTGATCATTTCAATTTCGGCTCCTACGAGGTCAATGTGGGATGGTATGACATCGAGATTGGGTACATCTGATTTCAGGATAACGTCTTTGGCCAGTGTTCCATTGACCATGCAATCGTACAGGCTTTGCTGTATGTTGTGCAGGTCGAAGCCTACTCCGGTGGTGCTGTTTGCCTGTGGATCGGCATCTACCAGGAGGGTCCTGAATTCCAGTACTGCCAGGCTGGCTGCTACGTTAATAGCTGAGGTAGTTTTTCCTACTCCGCCTTTTTGATTGGCTACTCCAATTACTCGCGCCATGCTTATTGTTATAATGTTGTTTTTGTGTTTCAGAGACTGGTAACGGCTCTTGCTTTTTGCTTCGCTACGAAACGTTTTTTACAGTTCTATAGTATCGCCGATGTTTACCAGTTTCAATGCTGCGCCTGCCGCTGCGAATGTTTGTACGGCCTGCTGGTGATCTATTTTGATGTAGCCAAAGGTATCGTAATGCACGCCTACTACTGTTTTACAATTTACCATGCGCGCGCATTCGGCTGCATCGGCAGCATCCATCGTAAAGTTGTCACCAATCGGTAAGACCGCAAAATTTAGTTTTGCCCAACGGGGTATTAACTGCATATCCATTGTGAGTGCCGTGTCGCCGCTATAGTAAAAATTTCCTTCATCTGTATAGATGATGAAGCCCATGGGGTTGCCGCCATAGCTTCCATCGGGCAGGCCAGAGGAGTGTTGTGCCACGACGCATTTAACGGTGAATTCGCCAAAGTTCCATTTTCCGCCGGTATTCATCTGGTGAACGTTGGTGATGTCCTGTTTGATGAGCCATTCGCCGGTTTCCCAGCTGCAGACGACCTGGGCGTTGGTGCGGGCAGCTATGCGCACGCAATCGGCCACATGGTCTACATGGCCATGGGACAGGAGGATGTAGTCGGCTGGTATCTGGTCTACATCTACTATATTATTAGCCAGTTCATTGTAGGTAATGAAGGGATCGAACAACAGTTTCTTACCTTTGACGATCACAGAAAAACAGGAATGGCCGTAGTAGGTTAATTTCATAATATTCAAAAGGACGGCAAAAATACGTCTTCGCTATAAGAAAAAGAACCAAAAACCTACCTGCCCGTTAATACTATAATATGAGCGATTTTTATACTATTATATCCGGTACCAACAGGGTTGGCAGTAATACCATGAAGGTGGCCCAGCATTACCGTGATCTGCTGGAAGCCAGGGGTATCGAAACCCGGCTTATATCGCTGGAGGGCTGGAAATCAATAGAGAGAACTCCTGAATATATCCAATTAGAGTCTGAGGTGTTGATTCCCAGCAAAAAGTTCATTTTCGTAGCTCCTGAATATAATGGCAGCATCCCTGGGGTGTTGAAGGTGATGCTGGATATTTCTGATTACAAAAAGGCCTGGTGGGGTAAAAAGGCTTTGCTGACCGGGGTGGCCCTGGGCCGTTCCGGCAATCAGCGGGGTATGGATCATTTGACGGGTATTTTGCACTACCTGAAGGTGGTGGTGCATCCTAATAAATTGCCAATCTCTTCTGTCGATAAACTCCTGAACGGCACCGGCGTTATTCATGATAAGGGTACGCTGGATGCGATCAAGGCGCAGGTGGATGAATTTATTGATTTTTAGAAAATATTCTGCTGTTTTAAAATATTCCTTCCTGCAGATCGTCTACCTGGTATAGACTAAATTTTCATTCATGCGTAATGCGGGTTTTGCCTGGTTTATGGTGGGTATTATGATCCTGCTGGATTTTTATGTATTCCAGGCTATTAAAGTGGTTGCTCCTTCTTCGCCAAGGATGCGGCTTATCGTTGTATCTGTTTATTGGTTTCTTTCTGTGGCTTCTATCGCGATGATTCTCTTATTGCCTTACAGCAATTCGGCTGCATGGCCCAAATGGGTAAAGAATTATGTTTTTGTGATCGTGATCGGTTTGCTGATCAGTAAGCTGGTGGGTTCTTTGTTCATTGCCGTGGATGATATTCGCCGGGCGGGTACGTGGGTGTTTCAAAAGGTTTCCGGCAAGCCTGCTGTGGCTGTTGATGGCGCCGGCGGTGGCATTACCCGTTCTGTATTTTTAAGCTGGATGGGCCTCGCTGTAGGTGGTGGTTTGTTTGGCACTTTGCTGTATGGGTTTAATAATAAGTACCGCTATCATGTGAATAAGCTGAAGCTGAGTTTTGAAAACCTGCCTGCAGCTTTCAAGGGTTTGAAGATTGTTCATATTTCAGATATCCATTCGGGCAGTTTTACCGACCGTGAGGCGGTGGAGAAGGGCATTGCCAAGATCATGGAGCAAAAGCCTGATCTTATTTTATTTACTGGTGACCTTGTGAATGACCGGGCTACTGAGATGGAGGAGTACAAGCATGTGTTTAATAAATTGAAAGCTCCCATGGGGGTATACTCTACTCTTGGGAATCATGACTATGGTGATTATGTGCATTGGGAGAGTGCCGAGGTGAAGGCGGCCAACCTGGAGAGCCTGAAATCTGTTCATGGGGATATGGGTTGGCGTTTGCTGATGAATGAGCATGTAGTATTGGAAAAGGATGGTCAGCAGATCGCTTTGCTCGGTATCGAGAACTGGGGTGCGCGTGGTAATTTTCCCAAGTATGGGAAGATGCATGAGGCTTACCCCGGTTCTGAAAAGTATCCTTTCAAGATCCTGATGAGTCATGATCCCAGTCACTGGGATGCGGAAGTGTTGGATAAGTATAAGGACATTGATCTTATGCTGGCCGGGCACACGCACGGTATGCAGTTTGGCCTGGAGATCCCTGGTTTTAAATGGAGTCCTGTGCAGTATATGTATAAGCAATGGGCCGGGTTGTATGAGACCGAGAAGCAAAAATTGTATGTGAACCGTGGTTTTGGGTTTATTGGTTATCCGGGCAGGGTGGGTATTCTGCCGGAGATCACGGTGTTGGAATTGGTGTAAAGGCAACGAGGCATATAGGCAAAAAGGCATCGAGACAGGAACAATTGTAAAGACGAGCAGACAGTTAAAGTGTAAGGCAGTATGGATCTAAAAGAAGAAGGCCGGCTTACTTATCGTAAGCTGGCCTTTTTCTTTACCAAATAATTTGCTACTAATAGAGTCGTAACCAGTTAACATTAACCATTGTACCAAATTCTTCCATTCGCTACTGTTCTGCATACATTGTTTGGTTGGGTCACTGCTGTATGCATGCAATGTTTTCGAGGTACAGGATAAGCACAGGAACCTTCAAATTGTACGGAGTTAAAAACGAGCACCCATTGTTGAAAATCAATCTCTTCTTATACATTCTTCATCACAGAGATAAGGGGTGTTGCTACGGGAATTTTCTCATGTGACTCGCAACTTCATTTTTCCAGGGTCAGGGTGGGGCGGTCTTTCACTCAGGCAAATATGTTGAGCAGTTAGTTTCGGATAAGTTTAGGGCTTAGGGGCGTAGGTTAAAAAATCTTTCCCTATTTGTTAACCTCTGATTCGTAATTACATAACAAATATACGGCGGCTGGGAGGGGGTAAGTGGCGGGAATCGGTGAGCCCGGTCATTTTATAGCCGGAGTACCGGAATTTGCCGGTGGAGGGGGTGTATAGAATACGCAAAGGGGGGGGGCTCGGGGAGGGGTGACTGAACTTGGGTAATATTATAATATGTTGTGTATCAATAGTTGATTGATTTCTTTCAGGACCAGTTGCCGCAGTTCGTCGAGTTTATTGAATTCTGCGGCGAGCACTACGGGGCTCACTTTGTTCTTGGCCATTTGTTCCATCTTTTCCAGTTGTTTGAAGAAGGGGGTATTGCGGCCAAAAACGGATACTGTGGATTGTATGTGGTGTGCGAGGGTACAGGCTTGTTTTACGTTCTTTTGTTCGATGGCGTCTTTCAGGGCTTCCATTTCACCGGGAAACTGGTTGAGGAACTGGCGTATTATATTATTAAGGAAGGCGCTGTTGCCCATCACGAGGTCGTAGAGGAAATCGAGGTTGATGTTGTGGAGGCTGGATTTCAGGAGTTCGAATGAATGTTTTTGCCGGGTGAGGTACCTCCTGATCAGGCCTAGGAGTTCTTTTTCCTGAATGGGTTTGGAAATGTAATCATTCATGCCATGGCTCAGGCATTTTTCGCGTTCACCTGCCATAGCATGGGCCGTCATGGCAATGATCGGTATGTTGCTTTTTAGTTCGTTGCGTATGGTTTTGGCGGTGATGTATCCGTCCATGATGGGCATCTGGATATCCAGTAGTACGAGGTCGTATTTATCGCGATTCAATTTGTCTATTGCCTGTTGTCCGTTTTCTGCCAGCTCGAAGTTGAGGTTCCAGCCCTGGAAGGTGTGTTTCATGAGCAGCTGGTTCATCTGGTTGTCTTCTACGGCCAGTACTTTTACTCCTTCAAACAGGCCGTTGCCCGATTCGGTGAGCTCGATGTGGTGTCCATCTTTTTGACTGTCGGCCATAGGTAATATTTCGTATTCCAGTTCGAATAAAAATTCTGTGCCGTTGCCTGCCTCGCTTTTGACCGAGATGTTGCCTTGCTGGAGGTGGATGAGGTTTCTTACGATGGATAACCCCAGGCCCGTGCCGCCATACTTGCGGGTGGTGTTGGCTTCTCCCTGTTCGAAGCGTTCGAAGATGGTTTCCAGTTTATCGGGTGGTATGCCGATGCCGCTGTCTTTAACGGAGAACCGGAGCCGCACGTTGGTGTCTGTTTGTTTTGCCGGGATGATGACGATGCTGATGCCGCCTTCCTGGGTGAACTTGATGGCATTGCTGATGAGGTTGACCAATATCTGGGTGAGGCGTACTGCATCGCCGGTGAGGGTGTCGGGTATATTTTCCTGTATATAGATGCTTAGTGAAAGCCGCTTTTCGTTTACGCGGTGATGGAACATGGTTTCGAGGGAGCTGCACAGACCCCGCAGGCTGAAGGGGCTTTTTTCGATGCGCAGCATGCCTGCTTCTATTTTTGATATATCAAGGATATCGTTGATGATGGTGAGCAGGCTTTCGCTGGCTGATTGTACGAGGTGTACAAAGTGTTCCTGTTCGGAGGTAAGGGTTGTTTTTTGCAGCAGGTTGGTAAAGCCAATGACTGCGTTGATGGGGGTACGTATTTCGTGGCTCATGTTGGCCAGGAACTGTTCTTTGATGTGGGCCGACTGATCGGCTTTTCGTTTGGCGTCTTTGAGTTCTTCTTCTATTAATTCCTGTTGTGAAACGTCGAATACGGTAGAACGGTTGGACAGGTATTCGTCGTTGTCGTCGTAGATAGCAATGGAGTTCAATGATACAGGGATGATAAATCCGTCTTTACTCACCATGCTGAGGCGGAGCTCGCGTATCTCTCCATTTTTCCTAAATTGGGCTTCACGTCGTTTAACGATTTCGGCACTGCTTTCGTCAAGTACATCTATAAAGTGCATCTGACCTATTACTTCTTCGCGCCGGTAGCCAAGCCAGTTCAATGCTGTTTGGTTGATGGCTATGAAGCGTCCTTCTTTGTCGAGGGAATGGTAGCCGCAGGGGGCATTGTTATAGAGGTCGTGTATATCGGCGGATACTTTTTCGAGGTTTTGGCGTACCAGTTTTTCGTTGTCATGTGCATCTTCCAGTTCTATGATGAGTGCCTGCTGACGTTGTAGCCGGCGTATGATCACGACGCTCAGGAAGAGGGTGGCTGTAACGGTGAGGGCAAGAAGTATGCGGCTAATGGTAAGTACCGATACTGTTTTTTTATCATCGGCGGTGAGTATGCTTTCCAGCCTTATTTGCAATATGATGCCCGTGGTTATGAATGCCACGAAAAGAAGGATAATGATTGCAATAAGATAATTGGGCTTTAATTTCATTTTCATAGTTCCTTGTGCATCGAATAAATCCCATGTGCTTCTTGTCCTATCTCACTGTTATAATAGTTTCAATTTTTTCATCAGCTGGCTGCGATAGCTTTCTGCTACTGGTATGGGGGTGCTCATGATGTTGAGCACGCCATCTTCTATACTATCAATCTTATCAAGTGCCACGATGTAGCTCCGGTGTATACGCATGAGCCGGGGTGAACGTATTCTTTCTTCTACGGCTTTAAGGGTGGTATGGACAATATGCCATTTGCCGGGGGTGTATATTTTAATGTAATCGCCCATGGCTTCGATCCAGAGTATTTCTTCCAGCCTGACCTTCTTTAATGCTCCGTTGTCGCGGATGAAGATGTAATCTTCGTCAATGTTATTGACTTCGGTATCGTCGCGTTTTATTACTTCGCGGGCCTTATCGATGGCCTGTAATAGTCTGGGCAGGGTCACGGGTTTCAACAAGTAGTCGACCACATTGAGCTCAAATGCTTCGAGCGCGTAGTCCTTGTTGGAGGTGGTAAATATTATCAACGGCTTTTTAGGGAGTGTCCTTAACAATTCTATGCCACTCATTCCCGGCATCTCGATGTCCAGGAATGCAAGGTCAGGCGAATGGCGGGTAATCTGCTGGTGTGCCTCCAGGGCATCCCGGCACTGACCTATCACTTCGAGGAGGCCTGTCTGGGTAACCAGCTGACTGAGCATAAGCCTGGCCATATCGTTGTCGTCGACTATGAGGCATCTCATCTTTTTCAGAGGAACGCGCTTTGGTTAAATGGTAATGTTGTGTTTAAGGTAGCAAAAATATATCAATCATTGAGCCATTAACTATTTTTTTAATCCTATTTACATTTGTGGGGATAGGGGTATGACCCTTTCCGGGTGTCATGCTTTGGTGACGCGCTAACGAATTAACAACCAGTTGGGTTTCGTTGGCATGTAAGTTGAAAATACTTTAGTGAACTAAACATCAATTGATATATGAAAAAGAAATCACTGGCTTTATTGACAGTTGCTTTAGCCCTTACTACCTTTTCTTTCGCGCAAGGTGTTCACCTTGGTTTTAAGGCCGGCGCCAATATGTTTAAAGTGGATGGCAAGTCTTTCAAAGATGAATTCAAATTTGGTTATAACCTCGGTGCTTTTGCAGAGATCAACTTCAATCAGAAATGGGGTATTCAGCCTGAGCTTTTATGGAACCAAACGAATTACCGTACTGGTGATAATTTCGATGATCTATATCCTGGTGGCAAGAGTGATGTAGAGGGTAAACTGAATTATATCAGTATTCCTCTGTTGTTAACTTACCGTCCTGTAAAGGTGCTTTCGCTGCAGGCTGGTCCTCAGTTTGGCATTCTAACGAGTCAGGATAAAGATCTATTAGGTGAAACTAAAGAGGCTTTCAAGAGTGGCGACTTCTCTATGTTGGGTGGCGCTCAGTTGAACCTCGGCGCTTTGCGTGCAGGTGCACGTTATGTAATTGGTTTGAGTGATATCAATGACCTTGGTAATAACGACAAGTGGAAGAATCAGGGTTGGCAGATATATCTCGGTTTTGCCATATTGTAGACGATATTTGCATTATAATGCGAAAGGCCTTGCAGGGAATATCTGCAAGGCCTTTTTGATTTTCATTTGCTATTTTATTGTACTACTGGTTTGTTCATGATTTTGCCTGTAGTTGCGTGTACTGTGCGGGTAGTGAGCCATCTGTCTATTGAATATTTTCCACTTCCGTTGATAGTAATTACGATGGCAATGGCCCAGAAGAGTATATCGAATTCATAGCCTTCTCCTTTGGCGGTGCCAAACCAATTCATGAAGAATCCATTGGGGAGGTGGGCAACGAAGAAGGCGCCTGCCATAACGAGGGCCATAAGGGCTGCGTTGATCCTGCCGGCGAATCCTATGATGAGGAGTACGGCTCCCAGGGATTCTATGAGAATGATGAGTGCACTGAGCCATGCAGGTAATCCAACTGTTCCTGTAAAGTATCCCATCGTATTGTTCCATCCAAAGCCTCCAAACAATCCAAATGCTTTTTGTAATCCATGTCCCAGCATTACCACGCCGAGTGCTACGCGTAATATGAACCAGCTATAGTTGTCGGTAGTTGTTAAAAGTTTCTTTTGCATATCATTGAAGTTTATACTGCAAAAATGCATCGGGCGGGCAGGTGTTTCCAATGACGTGGGGTAAGAAAAAGGCTTATCATAGGGTAAGACTATTTTCCTGCTATCTGGCGGCGGATGCGGCTTAGTGATTCGGGAGTGATGCCGAGGTAGGAGGCGATCTGTTTGAGGGTAAGGCGTTGTTCGAAATGGGGGTAGCGTTGCTGGAAGTTGAGGTAGCGTTCTTCGGCTGTAAGGCTCATGTTTTCGCTGATGCGGCGCTGGGCGGCTATGTAGGCGTTTTGAAGAAGTATGCGGAAAAAGCGTTCAAATTTGGGTATTTCCATGTACAATTGTTCTAATTGACTTTTCTCAATTGTCAGCAATTCGGCGTCTTCCATGGCCTCAACATGGTACAAAGCGGGCTGTCCGCTCAGGAAACTGTACATGTCGCCGGTCCACCAATCTTCAAATGCGAACATAACAATGTGCTCTTGTCCGTTGTTATCGATATGGTATGTTCGCAGGGAACCCTTGTTCACAAAGCATTCGTAGCGGAATACGTCTCCTGCCTGCACGAGGTATTGTCTTTTGCGCAGGGTGCGTGGTTTCAGTACGGCAGTAAAGTGTTGTATTTCTTCGGGGGTGAGTTGTATAAAGCGGGCAACGTTTTTGAGAATGAGTTCATACATAGGTTAAAGATAGAATTATGGAAACAAAGAATATTGGCGAAGACCCCGTATTGCATGCGCCGGAGTATTCTCCCGTGAAGGAGAACGAGCAGGTATTGCTGTCTTTAGGTATTACGGCTGATCATATTGCCGCCTTGCCTATGATCGTGAATACCGGCAATCCTTTTCTGTTGCTGGAGGTGCGCAACCCGGACATTCTGCAATCGCTGCACCCTGTCCCTGATTCTATTCGCCTGCTGGCTGATCAATATAGCTTGTCGGGTTATTGTATTTTTTGCCGCAATGATGGCAAGCTGGCGGATGCCACTGCCCGTACTTTCCTGGCCTCTGCTCCCGATCAGGCCACGGCGCCGGGTATTCAGGCTGCCGGTGCGCTTGCCTGCTATCTATATGATATTGCAATGATTAAGAAGGAAATGATGGTCATTTTTCATGATTTTCCGCCTCAATCTCCGGCCACTACGCGTATTGTGGTGCACCTGCATACGGAGCAGGGCAAAATCCACTCTTTGGAGCCCGGTGCGCTGGAACCGGTCCAATAACTTCTGAGGACTTTCTCCCGCTTTATTCGGTTGTATATTTGAACAACCTGTTGGTGTTTCTGCGTAATCTGTAACTTACCCGCCTGAACCGGTTGGTGACACCCCCTGCTATTCGGTTGGCACTAAACTTGACCTATATACCCTTCTCTTGAAAATATCAGGTTTTTAGGACGGGACGTGTTATTTTGTCACATTGTTAAACTGTAGTATGAGTAGTATGAAAGAACCCTCAATCTTATTTCAGCCGGAAGATGATATGGACTTTATTCCTATAATCCCGCTCAATGAAAATGAAGGTGATAACGGCCCTGAGATTGTAATCCCAGACGAATTGCCACTGTTGCCATTAAGAAATACGGTCTTATTTCCCGGGGTGGTTTTGCCCATTACCGTGGGTCGCGATAAAAGTATCAAGGCTATTAATGACGCTTACAAGGCTGACAAATTGGTAGGCGTGGTTGCACAAAAAGACAGTAACGTGGAAGATCCTACTGTCAGCGATTTAGAAGATATTGGCACTGTTGCGCGGATCATTAAGCTGATCAAAATGCCGGATGGCGGAACCACTGTGATCATCCAGGGTAAAAAGCGTTTCAAGATCACTGGTATTGTTAGTGAAGATCCTTATTTCAAGGCGCGTATTTCTCTGCTGGAGGAGAATGATACGCCTCAACTGGAAGATTTCGAGGCTTATGTGGCTAATATCAAGGATCTGGCCACGCAGATCATCCAACTTTCTCCCAATATTCCTTCGGACGCTTCTATCATTTTAAAGAATATCGAGAATCCTTCTTTCCTGATCCACTTCATTTCGAGTAATCTCAATACGGAGCTGGTTGAAAAGCAGAAGCTGCTGGAACTGAATAATATAGAGGCCAGGGCCGACCTGCTGATGCAGTTGCTGCAGCGTGAATTGCAGTTTGCCGAACTGAAGAATAAGGTTACGACGAAAACGAAGACGGAGCTGGATAAGCAGCAGCGAGAGTACTTTCTGCAGCAGCAGATGAAGAGCATCAAGGAAGAGCTGGGCGGTGATACCAATGATCGTGAGATCAAGGACATGAAGAGCAAGGCCGAGCATATGAAATGGCCCGAAGCCGCCAAGGAAATGTTCAAGAAGGGGATTGAAAAGCTGGAGCGTATGCATCCCAGCACACCGGATTATTCGGTGGTGTATAATCACCTCGACTTGTTGCTGGATCTTCCCTGGGGGATTTACACGCAGGACTTGTATGATCTGAAGAAGGCCCGCAAGGTGCTGGACCGTGATCATTATGGTATGAATAAGGTGAAGGAGCGTATCCTGGAATACCTGGCTGTGTTGAAGCTGAAGGGGGATATGAAGAGTCCTATCCTGTGTTTTATCGGCCCTCCGGGTATTGGTAAAACTTCTCTTGGCCGCAGTATTGCCAGCGCTATTGCGCGTAAGTATGTTCGTATCAGTCTGGGTGGCTTGCATGATGAGAGTGAGGTACGGGGTCACCGTAAAACATACATTGGTGCTATGCCGGGTCGTATTATCCAATCATTGAGAAAGATCAAATCTTCTAATCCTGTCGTGATACTGGATGAGATCGATAAAGTAGGTACTGATTTCCGTGGTGATCCTTCTTCTGCTTTGCTGGAGGTGTTGGACCCTGAGCAGAACCATACTTTTTATGATAACTACCTCGAGCTGGAGTATGACCTCAGCAAGGTGTTGTTCATTGCTACGGCTAATGATATTAATAATATTCAACCTGCTTTGCGCGACCGTTTGGAGATCATTGACCTGAGTGGGTATGCCGTGGAGGAAAAGATAGAGATCGCCAAGCGTCACCTGTTGCCCAAACAAAAGGATGCGCATGGTTTGAAGGATATCAATTTCAAGGTTGGTGATAAGGTGCTGGAGAAGATCATCCAGGATTATACGCGGGAGAGTGGTGTGCGTGAGCTGGACCGTTACCTGGCTTCGGTAATGCGCTATGAAGCAAAGGAGTATGCGTTAAAGGATAAGATCAAGAGCACGCTTACCGCGAATGATGTTGAGAAGATCCTGGGCAAGCCGCGTTTCAGCAATGAAATGTACAAGGTGGCCAATATGCCTGGTGTGGCAGTTGGTCTGGCCTGGACGTACGTGGGCGGTGATATCCTGTTTGTTGAAACCAGCCTCAGTGATGGCAAAGGTGACCTGAAGCTTACGGGCAACCTGGGTAATGTGATGAAGGAGAGTGCTGCTACTGCATTGACGTTTTTACAATCCAATGCCAAAAAGCTCGATATCGACAGCAGCCTTTTTGAAAAGAAAACGATTCACGTGCATGTGCCGGAGGGCGCCACTCCCAAGGATGGTCCCAGTGCCGGTATCACGATGATGTCGGCTATTTGTTCGGCTTTAACTGGCAGACGTATAAAGTCTTATCTCGCTATGACGGGCGAGATCACTTTGCGTGGGCAGGTATTGCCGGTTGGTGGTATCAAGGAAAAAGTGCTGGCAGCCAGAAGGGCTGGTTTGAAGGAGATCATTCTTTGCTGGCAGAATGAGAAGGATATCCAGGAGATCGATTCCAACTTTATCAAAGGGTTGAAGTTCCATTATGTAAAGAGTATGCAACAGGTGCTGGAGTTGGCGCTTGTATAAGTTATATAAGAATACGTTAAGAAGAAGGGGACATTTTCATTTGACATGCAAGTGAAAATATCCCCTTCTTAATTGGGCTAAAGCCCAAGTAGGTATTGACTGCAGTGTTCCTGTCCTGAAGACCGGGCAATTCTTTTAGTTCGCTTTGTCTGGGTTATCTCTTCCTTCTTATTTGCTTTAATGGGATTTTAATAAAATTGGTTCTGCTGTTTTGAACAAAAGCTTTGAGTGCGCGTTATATTAGTATAGTAGTTATTCACGAAGCAAAATTCAAGATTACTATCTATAAATTTTTCATGTTGGTTGTTTTAAGGGTTAAAGGAATTCCTCCATATCCATGGAGGAATTTTTTTTTAACAAACCGTTGAGAATCTCCTATTTTCGTTTGCATCTTCTGCATGCGGAATGTACTGCTGATATTGGTTTTGCTTTTGTTTCAGGTTTATGGGTTTGCCCAAACCCTGGGTGGCAGTACTGTTTATAATTTTCTTCGTTTATCAAATACGCCTCAACTGACCGGCCTCGGTGGCGTGAATGTTTCCAATCAATCGGCAGATATCGGGCTTGCCTGGCATAACCCTGCTTTGTTGCGGCCTTCCATGCATACGCAGGCGAACCTCGTGTTCAATGCTTTTTATGGCGATATACGTAATTATCATTTGTTCACTGGCTTCAGGCATGAACGGTTGAAGACCACATTCGCTGCGGGTATTAATTATTTCAACTATGGTTCAATACCCGAAACAGATATATCGGGTAACCGATCCGGTGATTTCAAACCATCGGATTATGTGGTGCAGGTGTCGGCCAGCCGGCAATATATGGAGCGCTGGCACTATGGCGCCTCGCTTAAATTTATTTATTCGAACTATGGGCAGTACCGTTCTTCGGGGCTGGCCTTGGATGTAGGTATCAGTTATTCGGATACGGCCAATCTTGTTCAGGCTTCTTTGGTAATCAAGAATATGGGTGCTCAGCTCAAAACTTATACGGGCACTGCTTCCGGCGATCTGCCTTTCGATCTGCAGGCTGGTATTTCCAAGCGGCTGGCCAAGGCACCTCTGCAATTTTCACTTACAGCTCATCACTTACACCAGTTCGATATTTTTTATCGTGATACGGCATTCAATAATGATAATGGCTTTGATCAGAACATGGGTGATCAAAAGTTTACGTTCGATAAATTGTTTCGACACATCGTATTGTCTACGCAACTATACATATCCGACAAAATAGAAGTGAGCCTTGGCTATAATCATTTGCGTCGCAGGGAGTTGAACGTGGGCAACACCGGCAACGGGCTAAATGGTTTTTCTATTGGGGTTGGCGCTTTGTTTAAAAAGCTGCAGATCCGTTATGCGCGTAGTTACTATCAGAATAATACTGCTTATAACCAGTTTGGTCTTTCTCTTCAACTCAATGATTATTTCACTGGTGGTCGCAAAACAGTCGGCCAGAATAGTGGGAAGTAATTGTTTACCCTTAGATGGCCTTAGCCACTTTCTTTGACTTCTTTAAATTTAACTATCAAATTGCTTTATTTGAAATAGTTTCAAGTACTTTAGTAGTTATGCTTTGTGCAGGATAAATTATTAGTAACTGGATAGATTGAACGAAGTTTGTCTTTAGGCGATTATTGATTTTTGTCAATGCTTTCGGTGCGGCAACACATTTGTAATATCTATGCGAAACATATCTGTTAATGATTAATGTGGTTATAGTGGATGATCACCGCCTGGTGCGGGAAGCCTGGAAGCAGGTGTTGAATCGGGATAAGCGGTTATCAGTGGCGGCTATTTGTGAGAATGGTTTTCGGGCTGTGGAAGCCTGCCGGAACCTGAATCCGGATGTTGTGTTGATGGATATCAATATGGATCCGATGAATGGTATCGATGCCACGAAGGCTATCCGGGAGTTTTCACAGGATATCAAGATCATCGGTATTTCGGTACATACTGATCTCTCTTATATCAATGCGCTGATGCAGGCCGGGGGTAATGGTTATGTGACCAAGAATTCATCGGGCGAAGAAATGATCGGCGCCATTATGCTGGTGATGGAAGGTCAGCAGTATTTCTGCAAGGAGATTGAAGGTATCATCTAATTCGTATTATAAAAGAAAAAAGCCTGAAGGATTGTATTCTTCAGGCTTTAGTTTTTTATGCTGTTACAGCTTCCTGTGTTTCGGGTGCTGCAGTTCTTGTTTTGAAATCGGGATCGTCTTTGAAGGCTTCTCTGGGTTTCAGTCCCAGCATATCGAACATCGCCATGTCCTCATCGAATGACGGATTGGGTGTGGTGAGCAATTTCTCTCCGGCAAAGATAGAGTTGGCGCCAGCCATAAAGCAAAGTGTTTGGTCGGCCAGGCTCATGCTGGTTCTGCCGGCACTAAGGCGCACCATAGCTTTGGGCATCAATATACGGGCAGTGGCGATCATGCGCACCATATCCCACACGTTTACTTTAGCATTGTTTTCCAGTGGGGTTCCTTTTACAGGCACCAGGGCGTTGACGGGAACGCTTTCCGGATGTTCTGGCATCGTGGCGAGGGTGAAGAGCATTTTAACGCGGTCTTCGTGGGTTTCGCCCAGGCCTACAATACCTCCGCAGCATACGGATACACCTGCTTTGCGCACGTTATCGAGTGTATCCAGGCGGTCATCGTATGTACGGGTGGTAATGATCTCTCCGTAATATTCTGATGATGTATCCAGGTTGTGGTTATAGGCATACAGGCCGGCATTGGCGAGTTTTTGCGCCTGCTCTTCGGTGAGCATACCAAGCGTGCAGCAAACTTCCATGCCCAATTCATTAACTCCTTTTACCATATCGAGCACGCGGTCGAAGTCGCGGTTGTCGCGTACTTCGCGCCAGGCAGCGCCCATGCAAAAGCGGGTGGAACCGGCATCTTTTGCCTTCTGTGCGTATTGGAGTACTTCATCTTTCTTCATCAATGCCTGTACATTGAGCCCGGTGTTGTAGCGGGCTGCCTGCGGACAATAGGAGCAGTCTTCAGAACAGCCCCCGGTTTTTATCGACAGGAGGGTACATACCTGTACTTCATTGCTTTGGTTGTATGCTCTATGCACTGTAGAAGCCCGGTACACCAGGTCCATAAAGGGCATATTGTATATTTCCTGTATCTCCGCTATTGTCCAGTCGTTTCTTATCATAGTAGTCAGATTGTGTTTAAGTCTAATATGGGTTCAAAAGTATAAAAAAACTAAGTGCTGTTAACAATATGGCCCTTTTATTGTTCGCCGGCGGGGTTAATACAGCAATATCGTGGAGTCTTTGGATAATGGGAGTGTTGTGCGAAAATATTTATTGCTTATTACTTTAAATGTGTTAACGGGGCTTATGCTATCGTATAACAGGCCATAGTCTTTATCTGAAAAGTAGTATGCGTTCAGATTCATGAATTGTTTTTCCCGGATAGCTGACTGATTGCTGTCTCTGAAGCCGTGGTCGCCTTCGATGATCACAACGCGTGACCTGGCAAAGGGTTGATTGGCCGCTTGCGCAAGGGAGTCGATCCACTTATTACAATAAGCAAGTTGCCTAAGATAGGCTTCTTTATCGTATGAGTCGGGGAAAGGGATTTGTATACGGCCTTCACCATCGAGTATGAATGGCGCATGTGGCATCATGATGTGTGTGAATACAAATTTGGGGCGGGTTGTCTGGTTGTTCAATGCAGCCAGCGTAAGTCGAAAGTTTTTATCATTTCCTGTTACAACTTGTGTGGCCTCCCGTATTTCCTTTTTTTTGTGTAGGGTATTCAATACAGGGATGTTCAGCTTCGACAGATGCCACCATATATCTTTCTCTATTCTTCCCCAAAGTGTTTCACGATATAATGGCCTGGATTCATATTCTGAAAAAGTTCTGTAAGTGTTTACGGGGTAATTGTTCAGGTCGCACAGTCCAAAATTATACACTTCATACCCTTTACCTGAAAGCAATGTTGGCAATTGGCTTTTTTTGAGGCTGTAGAGAGCTTGCAATATGCTTTTGGTGGTCGTTTTTTCTTGCTGAAAATCTTTGTCGAAATACTGCATATTGAAGCTGGAGCCTATGGAGAGCGGTGTAGAGTTGTAATTGCTTTTTGAATTTGTAGCAATATAAAAGTTATTGGCTCTAAGTGCAGCGTCCAGAGGGGTATTGTCGTATTGCAAGTATTTTTTCAACGCCAGGCTGCTGGTGTATTCATCAAATACAATAAAGAAGATATCCGGATCCATACTGTCTGATGGAGGTAGTTTGTTTATCAGCGGCGGCTGGTTGTATGCATAGTTATTGGCTGCTTGTTTATTACCGGCTACTTTGACTACGGCGAACACGATCTCGATTAATACGAGTATGGTAAAGAGCAGGTTCAGATAGTGATGTATTTTAGGGAATGTCTTTTGACTTCTTCTTAAATAGACTGTATAGAGTATAGCTGTTATTGCAATGATTATTAACACAGTGGAATAGGAAGTGAACTGTGGTGGTAGTGACAGTTTTTTAAGCCAGTCGTGTGTGGCACCAAAGAAATAAAACATGATTAGCAGACTTGTTGCCCATATCCCGGACTTGTTGAGCGAGCCGAGGAGCCATTTGCCTGCCAATAGGAGCAGGGCTGACAAAGAGAAATAATATAATCCAAATGTGAAATATGGTTTGGCGGGTATTAATCCATAATAGTCGTTTAGTACGTGTAGTATAAAAAACGTGGGCAGCAGGAAGACGTGAAAAGGAAATGTTTTTATGGTAGTGGCTTTGATCATTTGTCTGATAAAAAGATGGTAGAGTCTTTTAACATAGGGTATTGCTGATTGAATAAGGTATTGAATGTTGCCCTGAAATAGTTCACATTGGACATATTGTCGTACAGTTTTGAATAGTTGCCGCCTGGGAAATAGGTCGTATTCAGGTTTCTGAATACATCTATGCTGCTATCAATTCCCGT
This sequence comes from Paraflavitalea sp., assembly GCF_059502485.1. NCBI lineage: Bacteria > Pseudomonadati > Bacteroidota > Chitinophagia > Chitinophagales > Chitinophagaceae > Paraflavitalea > Paraflavitalea sp. The sequence goes on along the minus strand of NZ_JCACET010000010.1, from coordinate 2,472,231 downwards.
TCTGAAGCCATGGTCGCCCTGCAAAATGATCACAGCTGATGAGCCGGTATTGTGTTGAAGGGTGTCGATCAGCTGCCGTATTTTGTTATTTACGTAGGGAATGTATGCAATATAATTTTCCACGCTCAGGGTTTTTGCTTCTTCTATGATCAGTGAATCGGCTCTTTGGTTACCGAAGCGGTCAAAGAAGAAAGGCATGTGTGGCATGTACAGGTGTGTGTATATAAATCGCGGAGCTGCGTTTTTAATGGTCGATTGTCTGATTGCTTCCTGGTATAGTTTTTCATTGTTCTCCCGGTGTTCGAGATAGGCATAAGCAGGTTTACCCAACAGCCTGGCAAGAAGCTTATTGGAGAAGAAGTACCATTCGAAATCCCGGTATACCCTGGCCCACAGGGTGCCTTCTGTGATCATTTTGGTCTTGAGTGGAAGAAAGGATTGTTGTACAATGGATGGATGGCCTGCCAGGTCAAAGACCGACAGGTTGACGATCTCATAGCCATTCATGCCGAGAAACCGCACCACTTCATTTTCTCTTATGAGTGGATTACAATTCAGGTAGTCTAACCTGTCTACTTTCGCATTGTTGTCTATCGTAGTGAGGTATTGCATATTCAGGGTAGCAGCTACCGAGAAGGGGGTATAGTTGTAGTTGCTGATGCTATTGGCCTGTATATGAAAGTTGCGCGATAACAGAAAGCTGTCGAGGTCGTTGTGGTAATTAAATTTTTCCTGCAGTGATCGTGAGCTGGTGTATTCGTCGAAGATGAAATAATAAATGTCGGGCTTTTTACAGGAGTCCGGAATATGGCGCTGGTTATTGCGGGCAAAACCATAGTTGGCCATGTCGTTGTTGCCGACGCGTATGGCTTTCCAGCCAATGGTAGCGAGGTCAACGCAGAGGTATATCAGTAGTAATACATTCAGAAAGAGTACAAAGCGGGTAATGGGCTTTGCTGACTTTTTAAGAAAGATGAACAAGGCGATCAACGCTATCAGGATCAATGGGATCAATACGCTGTATTTGTGCAGCCCTTTTATAGGGGAGTGGGCCTTCAAAAAGTCGAAGAGGGCACCATAAAAGAAGTAGACTGCCATCAGGGCAGTCGTCATGAGGGCAGCTTTGGTATTGTTCCGGAAAATGAGCCTGAATAGTAAATACAGCAGGGCGGTTGCCACGCAATAAACGATCAGCAAATAAGCTATGTCCTGTATGCCGATGAATGAGTAGTGTTCTGCATATCCATGCAGTACAAAAAAAAGGGGAAGCAGCAGTACAAACCAGGGCTTATTTTTTAATAGCTGAAATGTCATGTATTTTTTCTTTTCATGCGGTACATGATGCGTGGCGTGTGTGGCACCTTCTCTTTTCTTTGTATATCAAAATAGGGTAGGAATGCTTCTTCAAAGTTGTTTACTGTATAATCGCTGAATATATCTGGCCTGCTTGCCATCATCTGCTGCACTTTCTCATCTTCCTGTGGCACAAATTCAATGATCAGCAGTGGGGCTATATCACTGAAGTAGGCGGCCAGTCTATGCAGGGGAATATTCTTTCCAATAACGAGGTGGTGTATCAGGGCCAATGCTATCACCAGGTCGGCTTGTATGCGCTCATGGAAGGATGTTCTTTCCTGGTTGTGGAATCCTACGGCTGGTGAGGGATTGGAGATGTCCAATAATAATGGCAACAGGTTGGGGGTGTTCTTTTTCTTTACCTCGCGGTAGAGACGATTGATACACTGGCCATCTACATCGGTGGCTATTACCTGGGTGCCTCTCGCTGCCAGCAGTTTAGAAAAATAGCCATCATTGGCACCGAGATCGAGCGCTGTTTGCAGGGTAAGTTCTTTACAGAGATCAAGAAAGATCGTTTCTTTCGCCTGCAGATAGTCTTTGCTTAGTATGGTGCCTTCGTAATAGTTGTTCCAGGTGGTTTTATGAACGCGTTCTTCCGGAAAACGTTGCAATATATTTTCGAGATGACTCGTGAGGTCGAGTAACTTCTTTTTTTGAAACTGTACGGTGTTGGTGTGGGCGCCCCCTTCTTTTTTATTGCGCTGTACGGTATTCTGGAGGTATACGTGCAGCCATACGCCCAGGCTCAGGTTGCTTTTCCAGGGCAACAGGCGGGCTGTAACATCTACAGGAATGCCTTCTATGTAGGTGCTGAGTATTTTCTGCACGTCTTTTTTCAGGTAATGCTCGAGGTATAAAGGAAAGAGGAAACACTGACAAAATTGGCGATAGGCTACCCAGGGTTTGGATGGATCATAAATATCGAAGGAAAGGGTATCTATGAATACTGGTCTTCCTTCTACGAATTGAATATTGAAAGGGGTAGCGTCTTTGAGGATCATGCCATGATCCAGGGCCGTCCGCAATATGCTTAAGGTCAGCAGGGCTGCGTCGCGCAGCTGATCGAAGCTCCATTCATAGGGGTATGAAATAAAGGGAACCACCGCCGGTTGCAAGGTCTTGTACCAATGGGCCGAGCCGGTGATGTTCTCTTTTACTTCTGTGTGGCTGATCAGCTGTTTTTTGCTTACGAGTTGCTTGTAGAGCCCGGAGCTCATGAGTTTATCGTAGGCTGCTGCGTAAGGTTGATTTACTTGTCTGTAGATGGTTTCGCCGGCCATGAATATGAAGCCTGACGGATCTTTAAAGGATGCTGGATGGGTGCTATAGTTAATCATTTACGGTATCGTTCCCGGCAGTGTCGTCTTTTTTAGGTTTGAAGAAAAAAGCCTTGATTCTCCACCAGATGTTTTTAAAGTAGAACAAGGCTCCCACAACTGCCGCTATAATTGCCTGCACCAGGTAGCTGCCGCTACCTGGGTCAACGTATAGGAATATGGATGAACAGATCATAGATAGCTAAGGTTTGTTTTAGGCGATAATGCCAATAGGGTCTCGTACATTAACTGTATCGTCTGTTCTATATCGCTTTTATGCAGCATTTCCACTGTGGTGTGCATATAACGAAGTGGAATAGAAATTAGTACAGAAGGACAGCCGTCATTGGCATACGCGAATGAATCGGTGTCGGTACCGGTGCTGCGTGATACAGTTCTCAGTTGTACGGGGATATTCTTTTTCTCAGCCACATCTTGTACAAGGTTCAGCAGCTTGTTGTGTACTGCTGGTCCATAAGCGAGGGAAGGGCCTTTGCCACAAGCTACATCGCCCTCGATCATCTTATTGACCATGGGGGTGTAGGTGTCGTGGGTTACATCGGTAATGATGGCTATGTTGGGCTTAATGCGACGGGCAATCATTTCTGCGCCGCGCAGCCCTATTTCTTCTTGTACGGCATTTACTACATACAATCCGTAGGGCAGGGTTTTCTTGTTTTCTTTGAGCAGACGGGCTACTTCGGCGATCATAAATCCACCGACGCGGTTGTCGAATGCACGACCTATGTAATAATCATTGGCCAGTTCATCAAATCCATCCTGGTAGGTAACGACTGCTCCAATATGTATACCGAGGTCTTCCACTTCTTTGCGGTTGCGGGCGCCGGTATCGAGGAATAGATTATCTACTTTGGGTTGTGGATCTTTTACGTCGGGATTGCCCAGGCGGGTATGAATGGCCGGCCAGCCAAATACACCTTTTACCGGTCCTTTTTTGCCATGGATGAATACTCTCTGGCCGGGTGCGATCTGGTGGTCTACTCCGCCATTGCGTTTCAGGTACAGCAGACCTTCTGCCGTGATGTAATTGACAAACCAGCTTATTTCATCGGCGTGTGCTTCTATTACTACTTTAAAGGGAGCCTTGGGATTGATGACGCCTACGGCTGTTCCATATGGGTCAACGAAGGTGGTGTCAACATATCCTTTCAGGTAATCGAGCCATAACTTCTGTCCGCTGCTTTCAAAGCCTACCGGTGAGGCATTGTTGATGTATTGTTTCAGGAACTCAAATGCCTTATTGGTGATCAGTGATTTTTCCTTTGTTGCTTTTGCCATAGTAATTGCTAATAGGTTATTTTATAGATCAAGCTTTAAAATTACATAATTTATGTTCTGTCTCACCGCATCTTTAATATCACCATCCCTGTGGTATCGGATGCGATGGTGGCCGATTTGTATAAGGAGGTTTGCATAAAGGCGTCCAGGTCTGTACGGTAGCGGTAAAAAAAGAAGAAATAGTCGATCGCGTGCTCTTTCAGTGCGTTGTGTAGCTCCTGGTAGTTGTTTGCCTCTTTTGTTGGCATATATAATTGAGAATCATTGATGTAGGCTGCCCGCTCCAACAATAGATGATTACCATTGGCGGTAGTGGCGTATTTGCCCAGAATGCCTTTTGTCTTCCAATCTTTTACCAGCATAAAGACTTCTTTATCGCGCCCTGCAACATCTTTCAGCCAATTAATGGGATATATGAGGAAGCTGGCAAAAAAGATGCCCCAATAAAGGGCTTTGAGTTTGCCGGGCTTTACGATCTCCATTGCTTTTTGTAGCAGGAACAGGCCGCTGATCAGCAGCAGGAAAGTAATGGGGTAAATATACCTCGGTTGAATGCTGATGAACAGGTAGCCAGCCGGCATCAGGATCATGAAGAGGAAAAATAAGGAGTATAGGGTGTCTCTTTTTTTGAGCAGGTAAACTGACAAGGCCGTAATAATAGCCATACTGAAAAAAGAAAACGTGGTCAGTAGCTCTATGGCCGTCATGCAATTGGTGAGTATGAGTCTTATTTCCCGGATGATCAGTGTGAAAAAGCCTGTCTTGGCATACCTGTAGGGGTAGTGTAATGGATCTTCCCAATTGGCAGGTGAATCGGGATAGGGGGGCGCTTTCAGCAGGGAACCTTCATATTCAATCCTGTCGAGCAGCTCCCATTTCAGGTTCAGCTGACCGGAATAGCCGAAGGTCAGAAACCCATATTTGTTGGATAAAAGATAGATCCATGGACTGGCCAGGAGCAGGAAAACAGGGATAGCCCAAAGCAGGTTTCGTGTGAACAATGCTTTTTTGTTGGGCAGGCCGGAGGCTTTGTACAATATGAATTGAACTGCCAGAAAACTTACCGGGAAGAATATAAATCCATAGGTTTTGGCAAAATAGCAAAGGCAGCCAATGATGCCGCAGGCAATGTTTTTATTCCTTGACTGGAAAAAGCCTTCGGTTGCCACTATGTTGATATACACCAGTATCAGCAGGCAAAACAATATATCTGCAGCAAGGTCATGGAAAACATAGCTTAGAAGGATGGGAATGCAGGTGAACAGGGCTATTGTTTTCAGGTTTTCCTGGATCTGAACTTTGTTCAGTAGCCTGTTTACGCATGCCAGGATACCTAAGCCAATAATACCGTTGGAGACTTTGAAGGCGGTGAAAACATCAACGCCCCATCGAAGAAACGGGGCGATCAACCAGGAATGGAGTGGGCTCCAGCAACCATTGATGGCTCTCGTATAATCGGCCTGTGCCAGTCTTTTGGCCACCATCATGTAACCAATGCCGTCAGCGTCGAACAGGTATTGGTATAAGGGGTAACAAAGTATGAATGAAAGCAGGTATAATACCGAAACAACAAGCAGCCGGTTGGTATTCAGCATCAAGCCTTGGTTTTACAGTCTTTAATTGCGCATTATCACGATCTTTTCTGTCGATATGGTATCGCTGGTGTTACCGGCTCTGTCTTGCAGGGCGAATTTCATGATGATGGTATCTGACACCTTCTTGGTGGGGTCTGTTGGATCTGTAGGCGGATTGGAAGCAGAGATGATGTCCTGGTATTGTAATCTCAACTCAATATCTCCGTTTGACTTGGCCGGAAAATCGGGTATCATCAGGAAAAAGCTATCGCGTATGGTAATGCCACTTACCGGCGGTATGGTATTGAGGCGTATTTTTTTCAGGAAAAGTGAATCGTTCACATCTCCTTCTTTATCGGCAAATTCGAGGGTAATAAACAGACCACTGTTGACAGGTACGATGTTGCCACTGATGGATTTAATTTTTATAGTGGGTTTGGTCTCCGGCTTATCTTTGCCACACGCCAACATCAACAATATACCGGCACAGATGGTTATATAACGCATATTTTTCATAATTGTGTACAAATTTAACCGCTTGCGGTTTAGCAATACGATATGAATTGTGAACATGAAGATAAAGTTTTTTCGACGGACGAGGCTCATTTTGAAGAACTGGCTGTAGACCTGTTTCACTTTCAATATAAACATAACCCCGTTTATAATCAATACGTAAACAGCCTGCCAATAGTTGGGCAGGATGTGCGGTCTCTGGCAGCTATCCCCTTTTTACCCATCCAATGTTTTAAGTCGCACACGATCAAGACGACTTCTTTTGAGGCGGAAGTAGTGTTTGAGAGCAGTGGTACCACCCAAACGATCAACAGCCGGCATTATGTAAAGGATGCCGGGCTGTACAAGCGCAGCTTTTTGACCGCTTTTGAGCAGTTTTATGGTCCAGCGGCTGGTTGGTGTGTGATAGGTTTGTTGCCCAACTACCTGGAACGTCGCCATTCATCGCTGGTGGTGATGGTGGACGAGCTGATCCGGCAAAGCGGACACCCGGCCAGCGGTTTTTACCTGTATGAGCATGAAAAGCTGCATGGCGTGTTGCAGCAGCTGGAAGCCCAGGGGCAAAAGACCATCCTGATCGGTGTAACTTTTGCTTTGCTTGACTTTGCCGAAAAATTTCCCTTGCCTTTGAAGCATACTATTATTATGGAAACTGGGGGGATGAAGGGACGACGGGAAGAAATAACACGGCAGCAGGTGCATGATATTTTAAAGGCGGCATTCGGTTTGCCTGCCGTTCATGCGGAGTATGGGATGACGGAGTTGTTGTCGCAGGCTTACGCGGCCGGGGAAGGTATGTTGCATTGCCCACCCTGGATGAAAGTGCTGGTGCGCGAGGAAGATGATCCTTTTGCGGTGCATGCTGCAGGCACTGGGGTGCTGAATGTGATCGACCTCGCCAATATTTATTCCTGCTCTTTCATCGCCACGGAAGATGTGGGGCGTGTATATGCGAACGGCAGTTTTGAAGTGCAAGGCCGTATGGACAATAGTGACATACGGGGATGCAGTCTGATGGTGGCTGGCTTATAAGGCAACGTTTTTGTATCATATACTGTCAAGAACCAAATTAAAACCGCTATGAAGCAAACCATTATTGTCCTCGCTGGCATTGCCCTGATCTCTTTTCAGTGTGGTGTAAATAAAAATCAGCCATCAAAAGATTGTGTACAGGGAAAGGTGATCCGCATCAGCTGCGCCAGTTATGTGGTGCAAGCGCTCAACAGGGATACGTTGGGTGAGGATGGCTGGAAAAACCTGTCTGATACCACGACGTTGTACGACAACGTTTTTGACGTAGCCAATAAATGTAAGCTGCCTGCCGATATCAAAGCCGGCGACACCATTTATTTTACTACGCATGCGGTGCAGCCATCAGACTGTGTAAGCTGTATGATGTTTGATGCGCCTCCTGTTGTGAAGTACGATCTGCAGGATGTTTCCAAAGAGCCTTGTAAGTAATTATCGATATTGTATATCCAGCAAGCCTGAACAGGGAACGGTACATTGGCGGGTGTGGCTTTCAAAAGCCAGCTCTATCATCCGCACTGTATTGTAGCCGTGTTCAGGTTTTTCTTTTAGGGGAGCATTGTTAACAATGGTATCGTGAAGGTTCCTGTAGTACTGTGCATAATCTCCGGCAGAGGAAGGAACGGTCTTTTTTACCAGTTCGCCGTTGATCTCTGTGTGCAGCAAGCCGTGAATAGATTCCGGTTCTTTGCCCCAATCTGCTCCACCGGGTAAAACACCCGCCCGCAATAAGGCTTCCTGGGGATCTTCTCCAAACTTGATAAAAGAACCAACAGTTCCGTGTATCATATACCTGGGGCCTGGTTCGCGCACCAACATGCCGGCATGTAGTATCACTTTGGTAAATCCATAGTTGAGGCGCAGGTCGAAGTAGTCATCCACTTTGGCATGCGGACGTTGTTGCCTGATGTCGGCTGTAATGCTTTGTGGTAATCCGAATAAATATAACACCTGGTCCAGCAGGTGAGCACCCAGGTCATAAAGGATGCCACTGCCTGGTTTTACTGCTTCGCGCCATGCCTGTGGCCTTGCTTCTGCACGGTAGCGATCGTAGTGCCCTTCAAATTCATGTATCTCGCCCAATAATTTCTTATCGAGAATATCCCGGATGGTAAAGAAGTCGCTTACGTAACGTCGGTTCTGGTATACGCTCAGTATTTTGCCGCTGGCAGCTGCCAGGTTCACCAATTCCTGTGCTTCGGCTGAGGTGTTGGTGAATGGTTTTTCCACCACCACATGTTTACCTGCCTGCAAGGCTGTCTTGGCGTAGGGGAAATGTGTTTCGTTGGGCGAAGTAATAACGATAACGTCGATGGATGGATCAGCCACCAGCTCTTCAATGGTCCTGACCACTTTTACAAAGGGGTATTTTTTTTGTGATTCGTTTTTTGTTCTTTCCAGTACGGCCACCAGTTCATATTCCGGCATCGTTGCAAAGAATGGTGCATGGAATACGGTGGCTGAAATACCAAAGCCTGCTAATCCTACTCTGATGGGTTGTGCCATACTGTAATTTTTGGCAAGATAGCCATTTGACGAATTATATGAACAGGTCCAGGATCAACACGCCGATCAATCCCATGATGCCTACAATGGTTTCCATGACCGACCATGAGCGGATGGTGTCGCGTATGCTGAGGTTGAAGTATTCTTTGTACATCCAGAAGCCTGAATCGTTGACATGGGAAAGCATCAAGCTGCCTGCGCCGATGGATAGCACCATGAGGTTGGGATTTACTGCCAGCTGCGGCATCACAGGTGCTATGATACCAGCGGTCGTCAATCCTGCAACGGTGGCCGAACCGATACATACTCTGATAATGGTGGCGATGAGCCAGCCCAGTACCAACGGATGTATATCCCATCCTTTGAGCAGGCCGGCAATTTCCTTACTTACGCCACTGTCTACAAACACCTGTTTGAGAATACCTGCTCCTGCCACGATCAATACGATGAGGGCAACTTCTTTTACGGCATCGCCAAAAATGTCCATCACGGCCTTCATGCTCTTTCCCTGTGCAATGCCTAATGTGTATACTGAAATGATGAGGGCCAGCAGCATCACGATATTGGCGTCGCCCACAAAGGCCAGCAACTGACCACCTTTATCGCCGGTTTCTGCGATGTAGGGCAACAGTGTGGTGCATGCCAGTAGTATTACCGGCAACAGTGAGGTGATAAAACTGTTGAAGGCACCGGGCAATTTATCTTCAGGAATATGTTTGGGCTGAAAAGTTTGGAGTGGTTGTGACTTTATATTCTTTAGTGTGCTGGCAAATATGGGCCCGGCCACAATGATGGCAGGGATGGCTACTACCAGTCCATATAATAAGGTCAGCCCCAGGCTGGCATTGAACTGGCCAGCCAATGCAGTAGGAGAGGGGTGTGGTGGCAGGAAGCCATGTGTTACGGAGAGGGCCGCCAGCATCGGCAACCCAATGTATACGGCGGGTAATTTGTATTGGTATACTACTGAAAAGATGAGGGGTACCATCAGTACAAACCCTACATTATAGAATAAAGGAATGCCCGCAACAAAGCCAGTGATCATCAGTGCCCACTGAATATATTTTTCACCAAATGTTTTCATCAGCACTGATGTTATTTTTTGCGCAGCGCCGCTTTCTACCACCAGTTTGCCAAGCATCGCGCCCAGCATAATAATGATGGTCAGGGAGCCGAGTGTATCGCCAATGCCTTTTTGTACGGTTTGATTGATCTTCTCCAGCGGGATGCCCAGCCGCCAGGCGGCAATGATGGACACTATCAAGAAGGCGAGGAAGGGATTGCATTTGCCCCAGGTGATCAGTAGTATCAATAAAAGGATGCACAGCAGAACCGTCAGTAGTGTCATGTAGGCTAATTTAGTCATTTATCGGGCAAATGATTTGCTATTATTAACTTGCCGCTATGGATTCGCTTACACATATCGTATTGGGCGCCTGTATAGGAGAAGTGGTGGCTGGTAAACAGTTGGGTAAAAAGGCCATGTTCTGGGGAATACTTACCCAAAGTTTGCCGGATATCGATTTCGTGGCCTCGTTCTGGATGAACCCAGTCAATGACTTGTTGGCGCACCGCGGTTTTACCCATTCGTTCTTGTTTATTGCACTGGTGGCTCCTTTGCTGGCACTGGCTGCCGATCGCTGGCATCGTCCGCATAATTATAGCTGGAGAGGGTTTACGTTGTTGTTTGCACTGGAAATGCTGGTGCATGTGCTACTGGATGCCTGTAATGCCTATGGCACGGGCTGGTTTGAGCCTTTCTCTCATTACCGTGCTTCTTTTCACCTGTTGTTTGTGGCCGACCCATTGTTTTCTATGTGGCCTTTCATTGCTTTTATGGTGTTGTTGTTTGCCCGCACCACTTATAAAGCCCGCAGAAAATGGGCGATCAGTTCTTTTGTTTTATGCGCCGCTTACATCGTTGTCAGTATCGTTAATAAAACAAGTGTCGACCGGGCAGTAAAAGAAGTGGCCCGGCAGGAAGGTGTTCACTACAAGCGATACTTCAGTACGCCTACGCCGCTCAACAACATGCTGTGGTTTGTGGTGCTGGAAGATGATAAAGGATATTATATCGGTCACCGGTCTGTATTCGATGCTGATACTACCAATCTTCATTATGTTTTGCGCCGGGAAGATTACCTGGAGCCTATTGAGGATAAAGAAGATGTTCACCGGCTCATCAGGTTTTCGCAAGGCTATTATACGATCGATCGATACGACAGTACGCTGGTGTTTAATGATCTCCGCTTTGGGCAGATGCTTGGCTGGCAAGACCCCAGGGCTCATTTTGTATTCCACTATTTCTTGCAAAAGCCGGATGAGAACTCGCTGGTGATACAGCGTGGCCGGTTTACCAATTGGGATAAAAAGGCTATCGGTTATTTACTTCGGCGTATGCGTGGATTTAAATGATCGTTGCTTGAAGTAGAACGTAAATAAAAAGAAAAGCACCCGCACTATCTGGTAACAGCTCTGCTGGTACAGCCGCTTAAAGAAGTTATAGCGTGTACGGTAATCTTCTTCCGTGATCTGTTCACAATGATCACGAATGATCTCTTCCATGTGTTCCTGCATCGATTGGGCAAAACGGGCCTCGTTGATATCGAGGTTGAGCTCTATACTGGCAAATGCGCTGATGTTATTTACATTGTAGGAGCCAATGGTAGACCATTTGCCATCGTAAGTGGCAATCTTGGCATGCAATACAGCTTGGTTATACTCATATACCTCGATGTTGTTTTTGAATATCCAGCGGTAAATGTAGCGTTCGGCATGTTTGGCCAGCATGACATCTGATACGCCTGCCAGTACCAGTTTTATCTTAACGCCCCTTTTCGCTGCCCTGGCCATTTTTTTCCTCAACAGCATGCCGGGCAGGAAGTAGCTGGACATGATGTAAATATGTGACCGGGCGCTTTTAAACATTTCGAGGTAGCTGTTGGTGATCTGGCTTCGCTTTTGTACCCAGTCGTTTCTGCGCAACCTGATGAGGCATTCCTGTTTGGGAAGCTCCATGGCTGGCTGAGCTTGCCATAACAGCTTCTTTCTTTCCCTTTTTACTCTTGTCCACAATTCGAGGCACACGCGCACCAGCTCCGGGGCTATTTCCCCTTCTGCATACAAGGCCCAATCGAGCCAAGGCTGTGTTCCAAAGCCATCGTTGTATTTGTTGCTGACATTGATCCCGCCTACAAGGCCATGCAGGGCATCTGTTACCAGTATCTTATGGTGCAGGCGGCGGCCAAAGTAAAAGTTGTCACTTTTGAGGATGGGTTGAAAGAAGCGGAAGTGCACGCCTCCTTCTTCCAGTCGTTTGATGAATGTGTCTGATAGGTCCTGTGAGGCATAACCATCGGCTACCAGGTATACCGCTACACCGCGTTGCGCTGCTGCTATCAGGGCTTCCGCTACCGCAAGCCCGGTTTCATCTTCATCATAAATGTAAGTCTGCAGGTGGATGGTTTGCTGCGCCTGTTGGATAAGCTGTATGAGCAGGGTAAAATAGGCTTCCCCGCCACGGATCAGCTTGGCCGTATTGTGGCTGGTGTAAGAAAATGAAGGGCTGGATCTTCCTGAAGCCATAAGTTACAAGCTAATTAAATATTGTTTTAGATCAAAAAATCAAAGATGTACATCAAAGTATGTACCCGCCTTTAGGAGTAAGTACTTACACCCAAAACCGTAGGTTATTCATAACAGCTATATTTCAGGTGTTTGCTCTGGATATTGTTGATGAAGGATAAAGCATGAATATGGATTTTACTCTTTTAACGCAGGAGAATGGGCCAATAGCTTATTCTCCGGTTATACCGCCGTCCCTTGCTCGTTTTTGTGTACCTGGTACCAGGAATTTATTTGCCACTGGCGACTTTGGAACATTACTCTTTTGTGAACAATCTGCCCCCGATTTCCATCTTTGGCATAAATGCTATTTCATAAAGCAAAACACGACTTTACGGGCTGCTGCCGATGCGCCCTTGTTCCAGTTGTGTGTGGCTGTCAACCGGCCTCTTCGCTTTCAGCAGCAAGGCATGAATAAGGTAAAGCTCGCAGAGGGCCAGTTCAATATATTTTATGCTCCTGTTGTGAACACCCAAACCTGGTTTGATAAAAGCAAGAAATATATTGTATACGAAGCGCATCTCTCCCACGGTTCCCTGGAGCAATTAACCCCTCATTTTCCCCTGCTGGCAGAATTCCTGGTAAAGGCTGGAAAAGGGATACCCTGTCAGCTGAGTCCGGTCCATGCGCATGTTACACCCGATATGATGGGGCTGCTGCATGATATGCACTATTGCAGTTATAAGGAGGAGGTGAAGGTGGTGTATTTGCAAACCTTATTATCAAGATTAATGATGCAGTCCCTTACCCGGCTTTCGCTGGTGCGTGTGCCAACCAATGAGGTTAAACTGCAACCCTATGAACTGGCCAAGTTGCGGGAGGCATGGGATTACCTGCTGCACCATATCGAGCATCCTGGTTCGGTGGCCGACCTGGCTCATGCAATTGGGATGAATGAGGTCAAGCTGAAGAAAGGATTTAAACAATTATACGGCATTACCATTTTTGAGTTCCTGGTTGAAGCACGTATGGAGAAAGCCCGCAGGCTCTTGTTGGAAACGGATATGACGGTTCATGCTGTGGCTATCAGCATAGGGTATAAGAACATATCCAGTTTTACAGTGGCATTTAAAAATAAATTCGATCAGCTGCCCAGCGAAGTACAGGGTAGTAGAATGAAGTAGTTTAATTACTCAGCAATTGGTGAGGTCTTTCGTATTGCCGAATATCCGCTGATTGATCTTTTTCAGCCGTATCACCGGTTTGTATTTATAGAAATCATGCAATAACTGGTTCAGGCTGTCCGGATCGGTTAGCTCCTCCAGTAGTAATTGGTTGTCTGGATGTTCGGCTGTCCAGGCAACAATCGTCTCCGATTCCCAGAGGCTGGGCTGGGTATGTATTGTTCGGGTGATTAACCCTGCCATCAATGATGCTTTTACAATTTGCTCTTCTTTCATGGGATGTAAAGTTATTATCCATGGATGGTAGGCAGTGCTAACCAATCCATTGGTTGCTGGTTTAACCAGGATTGAGGAGAGGAGAAGCGCTGTAGTTGCTAAGGATGCTTCTGTTGCTTTCAGTCGTGCGCTCATTATTATAACAACTACAAGTGCCTTTCGTACTAAAGCGGGATCTAAAAAAAAGTATTAAAATTTAAGCAGCCTGCTATAGTCCTTTGCCGGCAAAGGGTTCCGGTGGTTCAATGTTTGGCGTCTTATGTAGCTGGTTGATAGCGTATAAGCGAGCCTGTAATTACAAACCATACTTTCAGCATTACGATATCTCTAATGGTTTTCCCTTAACGTCTCTGCGAAAAAAAATGACATAGAAGTCATTTATGGAAATTTTTGTCGGTCAAACATAAACAAGAAGACAGAAATCGGTTGGATATTTAGGTGGGAAAGAATAGTATGTTGACCGGCAGGTTTTAGGGATAATCGCCTTCCCGTGAGGCCTGCCTTGAAAAACGGTTGTATGATAGTAACTCTTTCTTACAGTCCGGGTGACCGGTTATGTGGTCAAATCCATTCTATGTTAAGGAGGCCTTGGTTATGTTTAGGTTAGAGGGTCAGCATAACTTGCAAGGTTTAGCATCGAATGGTAGTGCTTTTTCCCCTGCTTTGTCGCTCCTGGCAGCGGAAAATAAATGGGTGGTTACGAGGCTTTGCATAACCGGCGCCCGGATTATAATAAAACCTGGTGGGGATCGATCTTGTAGCGGGTTAAATAAAAAAGCCAGGTAAGATTACCCGGCTGTGGGGATTCCTGCGCCTCTTCTGTACCCTGAAGAGGGCTGATGCACATGAGGAAACAAGGTGAACATAGTTCACCTGCTTAGTAATATGTCCTGCTGATTTGTTTCAGGGATAATTTTTTTATGAAAGCTCTTATATAGTACCGGTAGACTACCGGCTGCTTGAAAGAAAAAATAAAGGGAGAGTAGAAACACTCCCTTGTTGTGACCCAACCAAACAGTCACATGAGATCAAAACTAACTGCTGTTATAAGGCCTTGTGAACCTTACATAAGCAGGTTACATGAATATCGTTTGCTTGTCTCGTAATAATTGTAAGAACTTCGTCAGCCACCATTTTCCCGCTTCAATATCATTTTCACTGCTATGTTCATGCGGAATGTAGAGGCGTTGTATTCTATTATAAAACAAATTTTCAGGTCCTTTGTACTAAAAGGATTTAAAATATATTTTTTACTATATGTTATCTGAACACGGCAAATGAACAATCCTAACAGCAATAATTCACCGCATTAGGAACTGTTCAACCCTAACGTAGGCATTACTTCACAAAAAAGTAGTTATACGTAAATAAAAGCCAATGGGTATTTTATCCCAGCAGGTGCCGCCCTTCAAACTTTGTTCGCAATAGTTGTAAACCTCTTGCTTTTTGGTTCCTGACCGTATGAACGGATATTTCGAGCTTGTCTGCGATCTCATGGTTCTTGAGTCCCTTTACATAACTCATTTTCAGGATGGTCTTGCACTGCATGGGTAGCCGGTCCAGTTCCTGGCTAATGACCCGCAGCACTTCGGCCCTGATCATCTCGTTGAGGATAAATCCTTCTTTCTTCTCAGCGAGGTAAAGCATCTCTGCCTGTGATACGGTATCACGTTGCGATTGCTTGATGATGTTGATGCAGGCATTACGGGTAGTGATGTACAGAAATGCCTTGATACCGTGTTCGCTTTCAAAGTCGGATCGTTTATCCCATAGTTTCATAAAGGTCTCTTCCACAATGTCTTCCGCTACCTGTTGGTCTTTTACCAGGCGCTCGGCAAAGTAGCAGAGTGGATTGTAATGAAGATCAAAGAAAAACGCAAAAGCTTTGGGGCTTTCCCCTTTCAGTTCGGTTAACATAGTTGAACAAATAGCCTCTTGGTGCATCTGCAGCAGGTTTTAATAAGCGGTTTAAAGAAATAACGTACCCATCGCCAATAACTATAGCGATGACTATCAGGGCAATACAATAAAGCATAGCCACCAATAGCGGTGATTAACCTAAATGAAAGGGAATACAATGCAAGGACAGGCAGACATTCATTCGAACATGTAACTGTTGAACGAATTGCTCGTTGACTAATACAGGAAATATTTAGTAGTGTATCCTACGATACAACACTAATGAAACCTTTGCTACCTGAGAGCTTACTTTTACCAGAATGTGGAGGAGGAATAACTATTTTCTGGAACAAGTTTACAAGTATTATTCAATATTACAAAATTCACATGGCCAATTTGTGGTATGTATTATTAGCCCACATTTCGGTTAAACACGCACATGTTCAATAGTTTTTATAAAAAACGATTGAATTTTGATTATTATATGATATTGCCAGTGTTTTATTAGAAATTTACGAAGAAATGGTAATCTGTTACCACTGGTTTGCACAAACGTTTCAGCAGGCCCTTACCTGTTCAATCGGTGCTAAATCTATCCCCGCCTACTTTACGAACAGGGGGTACTATGAAGCGCATACGCTGATAGAGGGTCCGGGTCAGAATGGTAAAGTCCAGCCAGGTGGAGGCATTGCGCACATAAAAAACATCCCACTGGTAACGCACGCTTACTGCTTCGTAATCACTGGCCGGTCCATGATAACCTTTTACCTGGGCCATTCCGGTGATGCCAGGTTTTACCAGGTTCCTCAATTTATAGCGTGGTATTACCCGGGCAAACCGCCGGCAGTCGGCATGCATATGTGGCCGGGGGCCAACAATACTCATTTGTCCCAGCAATACATTCAGAAACTGAGGCAATTCGTCGATGTTGGTTTTCCGGAGCCATCTGCCTATCCTTGTTATACGATGATCGTTTTCTTCTGCCTGCTTTTTATGAGCTTCTTCATTCACGACCATCGTACGAAATTTATAACAGGTGAAAGATCGCCCACCTTTACCTACCCGCTTTTGAAGAAAGAATACAGGCCCGCCGGAGTCCAGTTTCAGTAGCAAAGCAATAAGTGGCAACAGCCAGCTGAAGATGACCAATAGGAAGATGATCGACAACACAACATCTGTGAGCCGCTTAAAGAAAAAGTAAGACCTTTTAACTTCTATATAATTCCTGTAGGATAAATACTTTTTTCCGGGCGCCAATTCCGGTGCAAGGACAATGACTGGAGTAGGAATGCTCATGCCGTTATTACTTTAAAAGAATAGGTATACACTTCATTGATTCTGCTATTGGGGGCAACCTTTTTTCAAAAACAGCAGTACTACTATGTAGAATACGGGGATATCCTGAAAGAGTTGCTTCAACATTTATCTGCTCAATTCAAAACCTGTTTATATTGAAACCGGAAAATAGTGTATTGAAAGTACTTGCCTGGTTCGACCTGTTCAATTATCCGCTTACCCTGGCAGAAATTCAATTCTTCCTGGATCAGCCGCTTACGCAGGATAAACTGAAAGCTCAGTTGCAGGAGTTGGTGGAACGACATGTTGTATATCGTCCCGGAGGTTTTTATTCCTTACAAAGCGATGAAGCACTGGCTACAAGACGTAACAAAGGCAATCAACGAGCCGCACAATTGTTAATCACTGCACATCGCGTTGCCCGCTTATTATACTACTTTCCTTATGTACGTGGCATCGGTATATCAGGCTCTCTCTCGAAGAACTTTGCAGATGAGAAAGCCGATATCGACCTGTTTATTATTACCAGCGCTAACCGGTTGTGGATAGCGCGGACCGCGATGCACTTGTTAAAGAAGCTATCTTACCTGGGAGGTTGGCAGCATTGGTTTTGCATGAACTATTATATCGATGAAGATGCGCTGAAGATCGATGAGCAAAATGTTTTTACAGCCACTGAATTGATCACGTTGATGCCGGTTTGTGGTGATGAAACTGTTGGCCAATTTTTCAGGATCAATAATTGGGTCAGTAATTACTATCCAAGCTACACCATTAAATCTCCTGCCTATATCGATTCCGGCAAAGGTCATCGCATAAAAAGGTTCCTGGAGTATTTATTCAATAACCGCATAGGCGACCGGCTTGATAACTACCTCATGAAACTAACCACGCGTCGGTGGAAAGACAAAGAAGAAAAGCATCGCCTTAATATGCGTGGTGTAAGAATGGGATTGAGCACAGGAAAGCACTTTTCCAAACCCAAACCCGGCTTTTTCCAAAAGAGTATTCTAGAACAATACCAGCATAAACTCGATGCTGCCTATGCAAAATGGGAGAAGCAAACCGCGAATCTTGAACCACATACTGTGGGCGCCGATGTTCGATAATTGCATGCTTCCTGTTAACCGGCCGCAGCTCGTAGCCCGAGGCTCTTCTTCTCTTCTATTCTCATCTTTCTTTGGGCCAGCACAGATTTTAATTTGAACATAGGAATGCGGAACAGATTGGCCAATGGTTTCTTCATGGCCTTGTGATAATACATTTCATAGTTGATCATCTGAATGGCGTAGTCGTAATACTGACGGTTGTAGGTCCGCTTGAAGTCAATGTCCCGGTCGGTACTGCTTTCCCAGGGAAGACTTGTCAGGAAACGATCTTCTACTTCCGCATATAAGGGCGTTCCTTTGATAGGATAAGTCACCGTAATGGTAAACAGGTCGGGCTCTGCAGTCTTCAGGTGATGCACCGTTTCGAATATATCTTCTTTCGTTTCGCCGGGGTAACCCACCATGATGAAAGTACCTGCCTGTATACCATGATGCCTTGCGAGTTTGATCATGTCCCTTACCTGCTCCACTTCCACGCGGCGGTCCATCAGGTCGATGATCTTTTGAGAGCCACTCTCGGCGCCAATCCATACACGGAAACATCCGCTGGCTTTTAAGTGGAGTATAACCTCTTCATTCATACGATCAGCACGGGTGATGCATTCGTATGGCATTACCAGGTTGCGGCTGATAACTTCCTCTGTAAATTCCTGCATCCATTTATGGCTCACGGTGAATACATCGTCTACAAACCAAATGCTATCAACATTATAATGCGTTTTGATCCAGGCTATCTCATCGGCTACCGCTTTGGGACTTCTGCGCCGGTAACTCTGGCCATACACGGCCCTGCTACACCATTTGCAGGAATAAGGGCAGCCCCGCATGGTACTTACTGAGATAGCATTGGTGCCATGACGTCCTTTCCAGGCATCGAAATACAATTGAAGGTCCACCTGGCTGCGGTTAGGGATGGGGAGTTCGTCGAGGTTTTTCAACTTCATCCTTTCCCGGTTCTGCCTCACGCCCTGCTGTTCATCCAGGTAAGCGATGCCATCGATCTCCGGTAAACTTTTAGTACTCGTACCTTCTACCCATTGCACCACTTCGAGCATGGTTTGTTCCCCTTCACCCAGCACGATAAAGTCGGCCTGCTGCTCCAGAAAGTTAGGCAGGTGGTTACGCACCTCCGGTCCTCCCAGTACCACTTTAGTGTGCGCCAACAGCGGTTCCTTTTTTATGAACCGGATGATGCGCAGCACATTCAGCTTGGTCATCAGGTTGGTATAGATGCCCACTACATGAGGTTGATCTTCTACCAATGCACGACATAATTTATCGAAAGAAGAAAAAGTACTGTCGAAGATCCGGTTATCATACCCGTGTTGTTCCAGGTAAGCCGATATATATAGAATCCCCAATGGAATATAAGGGCGCATAATAGCCTGTTCTTTCTCGTCCTCTTCCAGGAAATAACCATGTGTAAGCATGATTTTCATGGTACTCGCTTTTTAAGAAGTAAATAAGTATGATCGGCCAAAGCACTGCATAGGGAAATAACCCGCGTTAAACTTTCCAGTTTTACCAGTAAACCAAATACACGCCTGTTCCTGCGCATACTGTGCTCCATATAAGAAGGAGGGATAAACAGGCCTACTGGTTTCTTTTCCAACAGGGAAAACTGTTGCATGCTTTTCATGAACCTGCTTATCGAATAATAATAAACAGGTTGCGATACGTTGTCTGTAAGCCTTGCTGCGACGGGTTTGCGTGTCCACCGCCGGAACGCATTGCGACCGTCTGCCTTTAACAGGTAATAGCAGGTTTCCCACCAGCAATATTTACCAAAGATCACAGCAGCTATATGGCCATCTTCGGTAAGTAGTTGTTGCAGTTGCTGGTTAAGGGTGGTTAACTGCGCAGGAGATATACAATTGAGGCCGGCGAAATTAGAAAATACAAGGTCAAACCGTTCGTGTTGCAGGGTTGGTCCCAACTGATCGAAACTACACGTGATGAACGAGGGATTGACATTGGATATGCCTGATGATCCTTTTTGCTTCGCTTCCTGTATCATGTAAGCGCTTTGGTCGGTAGCAATAACCGTATGCCCCAGCGATGCCAGCCACCAGGCGTCTTCACCCGTGCCGCAGTTGATCTCCAGGATGCGCAGCATGCCTTTGCCCACCAGGAATGATTCCAGGCGTTGCCTGCTCACGGCACGTTGAGCCTGCCCCGTGAGGCTTTGGCTGAAGGAGGTATCATAATCAGCCGCCAGTACATCAAATGCGGCCTGTTCATTCATAAGATAATTGTTTCAACTGCCATTTGCCGATAACGATTTTGGGTACGTACAGGCAGGCTGCTATTACTTTTTTATAATCGGTGGGTTTAATGGCAAACGGGTTCCTCAATGCGTTTTTGAATACCTGCCAGCCCTGGCGGCTGCGGAATATATGGTGTACATGGCGATGCAGCTTCTTATAAAAAGCCGGCGGATACGTATTCCTGAACATCAGTTGCAGCTCATCGGAATCTGTCCAGTTGGCTTTCTCCGTCAGCTCTGCCTTTACCCGGTCATAGAATACGGTGCCGGGCAATGGGTACGAAACCGATATACCCAGCTCCGAGGGCATCAATTCCTTGATCATACTGATCGTTTTCCGGATGTCCTCTTTCGTTTCGCCGGGATAGCCAAACTGTATAAAGAATCCAGGCCTTATGCCATGTTGTTTCAACAATTTGGTAGCAGTATGTATCTGCTCGATGGTAGTGCCTTTGTCCATCGCATCCAGTATATCCTGTGAACCGCTTTCTGCACCCATCCAGGTATTTTCACAACCTGCACGGGCAAGTGCTTCCACATAGTTTTCCTGCACCAGCAAGTCGGCCCGCGACTGTATCTTAAAGCGTAGTGACAGATTCTCCTGCTCAGCAAGCGTAGCAAACTCCTGTACCCAACCGGGCTTCAGCCCGAATATGTCGTCGCAAAACCAGATATGATCAAAACGATATTGCTCTTTCAGCCATTGTAATTCCCGTATCACGTTGCGCGGCGACCGCGAATTGTACCGGTTACCGTAAATGGGTTTGGCGCACCAGTTACATTTAAAAGGACAGCCGCGGGTAGTGCCCATGTTCATGGAAAAATAACCGGAGCTTTTCATCCACATGGCACGGTAGGGCGTTATATCCACCAGGTCCCAGGCAGGAAAAGGCAATGCATCCAGTTCCTTAATGACAGGACGTTTACCGGTCCTGACAATGCTATCTCCTTGTTGATAGGCAAGACCCGGAATAGCTGATACATCGGCGCCGGGATTACCTAAGGCTTTCACCAATTCCAGTAAGGTCACCTCGCCTTCACCCAGCACGATAAAATCGGCCCCTTCTGACAGGTATTCCTCGAAATGATCAGTAGAGTCGGAACTGGAAACGATTACTTTACAACCTCTCTCCCGGGCCAGCTTACACATATGGAAAGCTGCTTCCCGCATGTTGGTGAGGCACATTTTGGTGAGGTAGTTGAACCCGTCGTCATAGATCACAAAAACATCCGGCTGAAAATTGTCCAGCGAAGGGATCACTTCTTCCGCCCGTTGTGCAAACATGGTATCGAACAGGGACACCACGTAGCCATTTTCCCGCAGCAACGCAGCAGCATATAAAGTGCCCAGCGGAGCATAAGGTTGGCCGGTGGCCCATTGCTTGGGATCGAATTGCAGGAAATAGGAATGCGAAAACAAAATCTTCTTCATAGTGCCGTATGGTTGGACAAAACCGTGAACCTCAATTGATCGCGGTCCTATACCTATTACGGCTCAGTACCAATTAGGTTGCCTGCACCCAGGTACTCTTGAATACGGTTTTCAAAGTCTCCTCAAACCTTCATCCTGGGGTCATCTTAGGGTCATCCTAGGGTTTTCTTAGGGTTATTTAAGGGTTAAAAACTTAAAACAACCCTACAATAACCCGATCATAATCGGAAGATGACCTGTAAAAGCGGCCATTCGGAGGCCGTCAGCAAGGCACCTGGGTTGATCCGGGCGGCTATAATGATCAGGTCAATGGATAGGAAATCCCATGTTCCTGCTGGTACAGATGGTGCAGGAAATGTATGAGGTATAAATGGCCGGTAGATGGACGCAATATCTGCTCTTCGGAGGTGGCGCCCCATATCAGCATGTGGCTTCCAAGGTTGATGGTTTGCAGCACATCGATCTCGCGATAACTGAGCGCCCACTCGGGCACATAGAACCCATGCTTTTTGCTGGTGATTACTTTAAAAGGTAAAGCGTCAAGCTGTGGCGGTGCGCTGCTGTGGTGTGCGCCCAGCCGGTAGATGGTGTCTTTTTGTGTGTAAGGCGCTTCCGATGCTACCAGCTTGCGCGTGGTTATTATTTTGTCCAGCGCCACATTGCTGTGCCGCAGGCCAAAAACAAACCTGTTGCTGCCGCTGATATCACCCAACAGGTCCATGGGAAAAATATTATAATAATTATCCTGTCTGAAGGAGATCACCCGTATACGCCGGGGATAGCTATAGGCCGCTACAAAAGATTTGAATTGTGGGAAGGAGAGCCCATTCTTTTTGTAATACCTGCGAAAGATCAGGTATCGTTTTACTGCATTCAATTGATGAATATGGCTCTTCTCCAGTTTCAACAGAAACAGTGTGCCGGCTTCTTCTTCTATGGCCTGCATCCTGGTAAAGTTCAGGGCTGCTTCTACAGGACCGGACAGGGGGCTTGTATCCTGGTTGTGGCTGTTGAAATATAGTTTACAGGTAGTAGCGTTTTGAAGGGCTGCTTTGTGGGCTGGCTTTTCAATCCATATACCAAATACGACCGGTTCAATACAAAGCAACCAATGCTGTTGGGAAATATTGATGAGTTGACCATTTACTTCGAGGTATACTTTCTCTTGTATGGACTCGGGCACGGTAACAGTAGTATATTCACTGATCATGTGATCGCCTACCAACATTTTCCGGATCAACTTTTTCATTGCTTTACCAGGTGGAGTAAAATAAAAGAAGTTCCGCTCACAGGTTGGCAACTGTTGAGTTTGAAATACGGCGCAGCAGCTTGCTGTATCTCTTTGGCTGTATGCACATATACCGTTTGCCGGTGATCTTTATGCCACACGTACATAACAAATGGGCGACTAAACAGCAACGTATTGATGGCATTGCGACGATGCCATTGCCACATCATTTTTAATGGGCGATCAAGTATGGTGATGAAGCAATGACCGCCCGGTTTGGTTACCAGCGACAGGTGTTGAAAAAGCAGCCTGATCTCCGAAATAGCATTGAGTACGCCAAAGTTGGCGAGGATGCCATCGACTGATTCGAAAGAAGGCAATTGAGACCGC
Source organism: Paraflavitalea sp. (assembly GCF_059502485.1). Classification (NCBI taxonomy): domain Bacteria; kingdom Pseudomonadati; phylum Bacteroidota; class Chitinophagia; order Chitinophagales; family Chitinophagaceae; genus Paraflavitalea; species Paraflavitalea sp. Next base: position 2,448,991 of record NZ_JCACET010000010.1, on the reverse strand, counting down.
CAACGGATAAAGTCTGTTTGCGAATCATCGAGGAAACGGATATTGTTATGATGTAATAACTCTTTGCTGTATTGGATAGCTTTTTCCCGCATGCTGGCAGCAGGTTCACAAAAAATAACCTGGTATTGGTTGTCTGTCAGCCAGCCAAGATCAAGACCGGTACCTCCGCCGAAATCGAGAATTGTGCCTGAGGGAACAGCCTGCATAAGCTGATCCTTCACCTGCTGCCTTACCAGTTGGTTGGAAGTATCCTGAGTTAATATGCTGTCGTACTGGTCGGCAATTTCATCATAATAAGCAATGTTCTGCTGGCGTACGTGGTTGATGGATGTGGGCTGGGATACTGACATAACTAAAATTGCAATTGGGACTATACGAGGTAAAGTCTGTCGGGGTTGCCTGTACGAAAGGTTATTTATTTTATTGTTTTCCATGAGATTACGTTGGTAAATAATTATATAATATTGCCGTGGCTGAAGATGGTTACAGCCCGATTCAAATGGATATAAGTGTTGTTATTCCCACCTGCAACAGGAAGCAGCGGCTATTGCAATTGCTGCACAACCTGCACCTGTCTGCTCACCCCCTGCGCGAAGTAATTATCGTTGATTCGGGTGAAGACAGACTGGTAACGGAAGACTTTGCTGCTTTTCAAGGTTTATCCATTTACTATCTCGGTGCTGAAAAATCGGTGTGCATACAACGTAACAAAGGCATACGTATGGCAAAAGGGGAATGGATATTCCTTTGTGATGACGATATAGAAATGCCGGCTGACTACCTGCAAAAAATAGCTAACCATGTAGCCTTGCACCCGGAGGCCGGCGCTGTCTCTGGCCTGGTGAAGCAGTGGGTAGAGGGGGAGTGGAATGCCAATTACATCATCCATTCACCGGTGGCGCTGGTATGGAGTTATGTATTTCAACTAAGCCTTTGGGGAGAGATCAGGCCGCGCAATAATAATGTCCTGACACGCAGGATTGCCGGTTATTACCAGCGAAAAGGCAACCACATTACCCGCGCTGGCTGGCCGGTGGTAACGGATTTTGCGGGTGATTACTTCACCACACCTATATATGGACTGGGCGCATCCGTGGTTAAAAAAGAATGGTTGTTGCATTCGCCCTACGAGGAGGTATTGGATCGCCATGGCATGGGCGATAACTACGGTGTGAATATCGGATTCCCCGACACGGGTGTTCATGTGTTGAACGATGCTTTTGTATACCATCATCGCGAGGCGGAGAACCGACTTAAACGGCCACTTCAATATTATCGCAGGATGTTGGCGCTGCATTATTTCATGAAGACCAAAGAGCGGCTGAAGACGACCAGCAAGTCGTGGTTGCTGTGGTCGTTGACGGGTAATATCCTAACTTTTATACGCATGCGCGACGGGAATATGGTACGGGCGGCTGTAAAGACCTTCTGGCAGATCACGTGGGAGCAAAACCCTTATTACCAGGCTGCCAGGGAAAACAAAAAAGTAGTGGAGCCATCTTTATGAGTAATTACGCAAACCTTACCTGGACGGATAACAGAGGCATACAGGCTTCCTGGGTGAGGTTGTTGCCAGGTATTTCTTTCTTTGCATATGTATTGCTATCAGTATATGCCATGCTGCATCATGAACCCTGGGGCGATGAGATACACAGTTGGAACATTGCCAAAGGAAGCGCCAGTTACCTCGATGTGATTCAAAATAGCCGGTACGAAGGCCATCCACCTACCTGGTATACTATTATGTGGATTGTTTCCAAGTTCACCCATAACTTTTCCTGGGTTCAGGCTGTGCACCTTTCTATAGCTACCCTTACTGTTTTTCTTATACTGTTCTATTCGCCCCTCCCGTTGGTATCGAGGTTGTTGATCCCCTTCGGTTATTATTTTGCTTTTGAGTTCAGTGTACTGGCCCGCAACTATGCCATTGGCGTATTGACGGCTTTTTGCATTTGCCTGATCATGCGGCGTTCCTTCCGGTATAAAATGTTCTGCTATTACGGACTACTGCTGGTATTGGCAAACGGACATTTATTTGGATTGATCCTGGCAGGCAGCCTTCACTTGTATTACCTGGTATGGGATTATGAACAGCATAAAAATATGCGGCGTATTGCTACTCATCTGCTGGCAGGCGCTGTATTCCTGTTGCCTTCGTGTTACTTTATGTTCCCGCCTTCAACAGGCGCGCTGAATGTAAACTTCTGGATGGGCCGCTGGAATATTTCCAACGTAATGATCACCGTGCAATCCCCTTTACGATCTATCACACCTGTTCCGGCCTGGTGGGATGAACATTTCTGGAACACGCAATTCCTGATGGAATGGCAACATGACTACAGGTGGATGAAATATTTCACCCCTTTGTTATCGGTTGGTATTATAGCAGCTATCTTTTTCATCCTGCGCAAGAGCCGCAAAAGCAACCTGCTTTTTTTCAGCAACCTGCTGGTCACTGGCTTTATTAGTGTGCTGATCTTTCCGCTGGGATGTGCCCGATATGCCGGATTGATCTACATTGGTTTCTTGGCGGCCTGGTGGTTGTATTGTTACGAAGCAATGCCGGTCCGCTGGCATAAATGGGTAGTCAATAGCCTGCTGGTAGTACAGATGATAGCAGCTGCCGTGGCTATCGGTGCAGATAGTGGACGTCCCTTTTCCAATTTCAACAGGGTAGGAGCGTTGGTCGGTAAGGTGCCTGCCAATGAAAAGATAGTGGTCGATTATTGGGGAGCAAATGCTACTGCTGCTTTTATGGACAAGCCTTTTTATTGTCTCGACCTGAAGAAAGAAGTGTCTTTTCTATTGTGGGATAGCGATATGGCTAAACTTATGAAAAGCAATTATCGCTACACAGAAGGCGCTGAATACCTTGCTACACACGGCGTCGATAAATTCTGGATGATATCTACCGGTTCACCGGATAACCTGTCTACAGTGGATACCCGTTTTGCTACAGCCTGGCAGGTGAAGTTGATGGATAAAATAGAAGGAGCCATCGAGAAAGGCGGAAATCTGTATTTATATGCGGTGAGCAAACATTAGGCGCTCTTACCGTTTTTCTGTAACCGGGTTTGTACCACCTGCCGGTAATGCTGCGCTGCTACCCGGGCAATCGCTTCGAAAGACAGCTGCTGTTGATAAAAATAGATACAGGCATTGGCTTCCTGCTCCAATGGTTTTTGAAGAGCCGCTGCTATTGCTTCTACAAACGAGTCCCTGCTACCGGGCTCCCATAAAGCACCCAATTGCCCTTTGTTGGTCATCATGCGAAAGCTGGGAATATTCGTTACTATCGGAATACATCCGCAACGTAGTGCTTCGCTTAACGCATAACCAGATCCTTCATAATGGCTGCCCAATACAAAATAATCGGCACTGTTGTAATACTGTTCTATTTCTTCATGAGGCACTTTGCCCAAAAGACTAACATGAGCGGTCAAGATCGTAGAGGCTGCTATTTTTTGTTGTACAGCTGGTAATAATAAACCATCACTATAGATCATGAATAACCTGGCGCCGGGATGCTCCTGCAAAATGATCTCAAATCCCTCCAGTATGGTAAGCGGATCTTTATTGCCGTCCAGCCGTCCTACCCAGAGAAAAACCGGCTTGCCATGCATGCCTGTTTTTGTTCTGGTCTTTTGTCTGTCATCATACACCGACAATCTGCTGGCATCCCTGTTATCGTAATCAAAGTAGGTAGCGCCTTCCATAACAGGTAATACTTTATCAAAAGGATTTTTCTTCAGAAACCACGCAGCACCCTGGGCAGTGGTAGTAAAAAAGAAGGCATCTGCCACACTGTTGAGTAGGTTGTGTACTGTCCGTTTAAATGCTCCCGGTGATTTGCCACCGTGGTGCTGGACGATAATAGCTGTTTTCTTATTCAGCAACAATCGCAATAAAAAAGTTTGTAGGGAAAGCGTAAGGCTGTGTACGTGGATCACATCGGCATCCAGTTCATTGACCCGGCGCAGGAACCTGATGGGCAGTTGCCAAAACCTGATCCGGCTGCCAAGGTTGTCTTTTACAAAGTAGTGGGAGATATTGTTTTGCTGGTAGAAGCTTTCCTTCATGAATCGTGTCATAATGATGCTCTCAACACCCCTGGTATGTAATGCTTCAGACCAGCCGGTAGTGGTATAGTAGTACCGGATCAGTTCTTCTTCACTGCTAACCCTGTCGTCATAATAGTAAAAGATGTTGACTACTTTCATTGCTTAAGTTCACGGGTAAATAATTCCATCACCTGTTTGGCGCTGTCGTCCATGGAATGATATAATATCGAAGTATGATCAGTAGTTGGGTCGCTGAGTACTTCAATAGCTTTGGCCACCATTTCATCTGCCTGCTTCACCACATGCCAGTGAGGCATTGGATGATCGAAGGGATAGCAAAAGCTGATCACATGGGCACCTGCATACAACGCTTCGAGACATACGGTGCTGCAACCTTCATAACGTGAAGTATGAAGGAATACCTTACTGCGCTGCATCCATGTCAGTACTTCCGGATGTGGCCGACCCCCAAGCAGCGAAAGCGTGTTATCAAGAGACTCAGCTTGTATAATACTTTCCACCTTTTCTTTTTCCCTGCCCAAGCCACAATGAATGGCTTTAATAGCAGGCAGACTTTTCCGGATGGTGGCCACAATGTTTGCGTACAGGTCATATTGTTTGAGCGGTTCAAAATTGCCGGCGGCCATAATGTCGATATCTCTTTCTGCAGGAGGAGTTACCGGGAACGCCTGCGGGTTAATGGCGTTGGGTATTAAGTGTAGCGGTTGAATGCCGTGGCTGCGCTGGTATTCATCGCGCAGGAAAGCACCCATTGCTGCCAGTTGGTGACCTTTGGGACGAATGAAGCGCACCCATTTGTTTTGCTTCGTGGCATCCTGACCGCATATCCAGCTGATATGTTTGATACCATGCAACCGGCTAAAGTATTGACTGATAAAAGCACACTCGCCACTCCAGAAGCTGAATAAACCAATAATGGTATATCGACGACGCAGACCATGCAACGACTGCCACACATTTTTCCAGAGTGCCGGACGCTTCCATTTACGGTAATACATGCCGTTGAAAGGCGTTACCTCTATATTGTACCAGGTATAAGCTGATTGTTGCTGAGGGTACAACAGCGAGAGCACAGTGATCTTTATCCCCGGAAAGTTTTCCTGTAATGCCTTCACCATCCCCTGTTGAGAAGGGACCCACCACGAAGCCTGTTCATGATCAGGAAAAGCGGGTGTTATCACTACCAAAGTTTCAGGCTTCTTCATCCAGGGATACAATTTTATTGCAGAAAGAAAAGCTCTCTTTATTGTGCGTGATCAGTATGACCATTTTTCCTTGTTGGGTAAGCTGTTTGAAATGATGTAGCAAGGCGTTTTCCGAGTCGGCGTCCAATTCGTTGAACGGTTCATCGAGAATGATCAGGTCTGCATCTTTATATAAAGCGCGCGCAATAGCTATTCGCTGTCGCTGCCCGCCACTGATATTACGTCCATTTTCGGTGATCATCTTACCAGTATCACCTGTTCCATTGAACAAGCTGCTTAGCCCGGCTGAAGCGATGGCCCTTTTGAATTTCTTTTCGTGGTAGTGGCTGCCATTGAGCGTGATGTTGTGCAGAATAGTATCGTGAATAAGGAAAGGCTGTTGCTTTACATAAGCAATGACCGGCCAATATTGCCGCCGTTCATGCGTGTCCGCCGGCGTGTCGTTGATAAGGATATGACCCTGCCCCGGTTTTAAAAAGCCCAGCAGCAGGTTGAGGATGGTGGTCTTACCTTGGCCGGAGTGACCTGATATGCCAAGGAAGTCGCCCGGCTGCAATGTCCAACACAGGTTTTGCAGCACTGTTTTATCACCAAAACTGAAATGTACATTCCTGAACTGAAGCGACTGGATAGGGGGTAGCTTATCATGATGTTGTTTATCAGACATAGTGGCCACTTCATCCGTCAATGCATCGGCAGTATAGGAATAGGTCTGTAGCTGTCCACTGGTGTTGAGGATCTTTACGATGCCCGGAATGATCTTGTAAGCAGCGGCCATAAAAGCACCGATGGTGATAATGGCGTTACTGTCGGTCGGACCCCACCACTGGTTGAGCGCTACGAGGATAAACAGTCCCAGCAACGCAAATATTTCCATCATGCGGGCAGGCATGCCCTGGGCAATCAGCGTATTGGCAAAGTGCGTATTGAACTGCTGCTGATAAGTCATGTACCGGTCCAGGAATACGGCGTTTTTATCATAGATATTGCTTTCTACAAAACCATTCAGGGCCTCCTGCAGGTGTTGCAGCGCTTTTTCACTGCTGCTGCGGGCGTTGCTGCGCACCTGTTTCAGCCGTCTCTTGACTAAATAGAATACCGCCACTACGGGCGGCAGCAGCAGGAGGAACAACAACAGGAATAGCTGTGCATTGAATATGAGTATGGCGCTAACCGCCAGGATGATCAACACCGTCTGGGTAATGATCTGTTGGATGCCGCCCAGAATATGCTGACAGAAATCGATGGGTTGATAACTGATCGAACGGATATGAACGGCTGAATCTACGTTCACATAGTTGGTATAAGCGCCTTCGAGGTAGTGTAACAGCCGGTGACGGGCAATGCGCGTGGCCACCTGGGCAATGAACCGGCATTGGCTCCGGTACACCAGGAAGCCTGCCAGGTTTTTGCCGCTGAACAGGAGCAGGAAAACCGTGATGGGCAGCAGCGATTGCCTGTTCTGCAGCCAGGTAGGCAAAAAGCCCACTGCTTCGGCGGCTTCCGGCTGCGTGTAGATCCTGACGATCAGCAGCAGCCACGCCAACGAAGCAATATCGGCCAGGCTGATCAGCAGGTCCAATACCACCAGCATACCCATTCGCCGGCGCTCTTCCCGGGTGAGGATGGAAATGCTTTTTTTAATAATATGTCTCAAAGGGTGGGTTATTGAGTTATGGCATTGATCACCAATACTCCATACGTTTTACGGCAGGAGGGGGTTGCTTGCGCCTGTAGCCGTTGGCAAATGACTAAGAAATATTAGCTAAAACGGTATAGTTAGCGATTCCGCGAGTATATTTGCGTTCAGTTACAAAAACATAACCTTATTTTTTGATACCAAAGCTGTACGTGTAGCCCAAAACTGATTCTTGCATGAATAATCCTTTAGTGGCTGGTGTTGATATTGGAGGTTCTCACATTACTGCTGCACTCGTTGACCTGGAAGTCCGGAGTGTATTGCCTGCCTTTTCAGCCCGTAAACATATAAATGCCCAGGAAGATGCTGCCAGTATTATTGACAGCTGGTGCGCAACCATTGGTGAAGTTTTTGAAGCACAACCATCCCTGCCCAAAAGAGTAGGCATAGCCATGCCCGGTCCTTTTGATTACGAAAAAGGCATTTCCTTTATAAAAGACCAGAATAAATACGAATCCCTCTACGGCCTGAACGTGAAAGAAATGATGGCCGAGCGGCTGGGCGTAAGCCCCGACAACATTCGCCTCATGAACGATGCAGGATGCTTCCTGCAGGGCGAAGTGGTAGGCGGCGCCGCCCGTGGGTTCAAAAGTGCAGTAGGCGTTACATTGGGTACCGGCCTGGGCACTGCTACTTTTCACAACGGCATCGCCAAAGATGCCAATTTATGGTGTGCTCCTTACCTGGATGGCATCGCAGAAGATTATATCTCTGCCCGTTGGCTCATCAAGGCTTACCAGAAAGTGAGCGGCACTACGGTTGAAAATGTAAAAGGGCTGGTGGCGCTGATCCCTTCAGACCCCCGCGTTAAAACAGTATTCCAGCAATTTGGCCATCACCTGGCTACCTTCCTGACGTCTTTTATCCGCGACAATAACCCTGAAGTAGTGGTCATCGGTGGCAACATTGCTAAAAGCTCCGAATGGTTCCTGGCGCAGGTAGTAGAAGAATTACAAGCCGCATCCATCGACATTCCTGTACGTACTGCCCGCTTGGGTGAGAACGCTCATATCGTGGGAGCTGCCGGCTGCTGGATCGAGAATATATAGTTCCACTTAATACAGACGATAAAGGAGATACCTTTCCCTGAGCGACGCAGGTGACTGGTGTCTCTTTTTGATTAGTGTCTGAAAGACAATTTTCCTCATTCGCCCAAAAAAGCTTAATTTTTTGGCGGATGCGTATGAGGACGATTGCCATTATACTACTGCTTTGCCTGACAAGTTGGGGCTTGTTGGGCCAAACCCAACAATACCAGTTCTCCCGGATTGATATCAGCCAGGGACTGTCGCACAACCAGATCAATACCATTTTCAGGGATAGTAAAGGATTTATGTGGTTCGGCACCATGTCGGGCCTCAACCGCTACGATGGTTACACCTTCACCGTTTTCCGGCACAATCTGTCCGACTCCTCCACGCTGGCCGATGACTTCATCATCCGCACCCTTGAAGGGCCCGACAATACCATTTGGGTGGAGAACAGGAGCGGCCTCAACGTCTTCAATCCCCTTACCGAAAAGTTTAACCGCAATGCTTCTGCCATATTGGGTAAATATGCACTGCCACCTGCCAAGGTACTCAATATTTTAAGAGACAGCCGTGGTCATTTCTGGTTTATCATGGATGCAGCGGGCTTGTATAAATATGATCCCGTTACACATAAGACCAGTAAGGTATATCAGGCCACAGGCACCGGGGCCACACAAATAACGCCTGTATCATTGGCAGAAGATACCCATGGCGATCTGTGGGTGGTGTTCAATGATGGGCACATAGAAAAGATAGATGGCCGTAAAGGTACCGTCGTATTTAAAACCGAAGCGTTGGCACAGGCCATGAAATATGAGCGGTTGAATTATGTGCTCTTCATCGATGCGCAAAACGAATTATGGCTGTACGTCCCAAGCTCCACACACGGTGTATTTCAATACAGTCCGGTTTCAGGTATATTGCAGCGTATCACTGAAGGGGTAGGAACATTCAGGCTGAACAACAACCTGGTGATGGGATTGCTACAAGACAACAAAGGCAATATATGGGTGTGTACCGATCACGGTGGCATCAACGTGCTGAATAAAAAGAGCCACACCACGCAGTATCTCATGGCCAATGACGATGACCCGAAAAGCCTGAGCCAGAACAGTACGACCGTTGCCTATAAAGATAAAGCAGGCATCGTATGGGTGGGCACTTACAAACAAGGCGTGAACTTTTATCGCGAACGCACGGTCAGCTTTCCGTTGTTTACCCATCAGCCATCAGATCCGCAAAGCCTGCCCTACAATGATGTCAACAAGTTTATCGAAGATGCAGCTGGCAACCTGTGGATCGGTACCAATGGCGGTGGCCTTATTTATTATGACCGTAGCCGGAAAACCTTCCGGCAGTTCCTGCACGATCCGCGTGATCCCAATAGCATCAGCAACAATGTAGTGGTAAGCCTTTGCATCGACCATCAACAGCGGCTATGGATAGGTACTTATTTTGGCGGACTGGATAGTTATGATGGAAAAAAGTTTACCCATTACCGCCATACAGATAATCCCAATAGTCTTTCCGATAACCGGGTATGGGAGATATTTGAAGATTCGAAGAAAGAGTTGTGGATAGGCACGTTGAACGGTGGTCTGGATAGGTTCGACCGGCAGAAGAACATATTCCATCATTATACCTTTGGTCCACCTGCCTCGATAAGCGCCAATTACATTGCTGCGCTCCTTGAAGATAAAAGTGGCAGGTTGTGGATTGGCACTGCCAACGGCGTGGATGTGTTGTGGCGACGACCTAATTTACCCGATAGCTTTGTACATTATTACAATACACCGGGCGATCCTGCCAGTCTCAGTAACAACAATGTCATTACCCTCCTGCAGGATAGCAAAGAAAACATCTGGGTGGGCACGAGAGATGGGTTGAGCCTCTTTGACCGAAAGAAAAATACTTTTCACGTCTTTCGCCGCGAAGATGGCCTGCCGGATAATACCGTGCAAACGATGTTGGAAGATGATGCAGGTACCTTGTGGGTAAGTACGCCCAATGGTATTGCACACATTACACTCCAATACGACGAAGCTAAAAACAGCTATAAACTGCAAAGCCATCGCTACGATGAATTGGATGGCTTACAGGGCACAGCTTTCAACGAAAATGCAGCGTACAAAACAAGTAAGGGAGAGTTGATCTTCGGTGGCCCTAATGGCTTCAATATCTTTCATCCGGCCAGCATAGTACCGGCACGTCAATCAATCCCGTTGGTATTTACCGACCTGCGCATTTTCAATAAAAGTGTAGGCATTGGTGAGGAGATCAATGGCCGGGTGGTGTTGCCGGAATCCATTGTACAAACAGAGGACATTACCCTGAAGTACAATGAAAACGTACTGTCTATTGAATTTGCCGCGCTTAGTTATAGTAATGCCGATAAAAATAAATACGCTTACAAGCTCGAAGGGTTCAACGAAGACTGGACCACTACCGATGGCAGGATGCGGGTGGCCACCTACACCAACCTCGATCCGGGAGATTACACCTTCCGTGTAAAAGCAGCCACCAGTAATGACGTATGGAATGAGCAGGAACTAACCCTGCACATTAAAATATTACCGCCTTTCTGGAAAACGCCCTGGGCCTATGTATTATATGCTTTGGTATTGGCCGGTATACTCTGGTTCAGCAGGCATATGATAGTGCAGCGTGCACGCATCCGTTTCCAGCTGGAGCAGCAACGCAAAGAGGCCCAACGCATGCACGAACTGGATATGATGAAGATCCGCTTCTTTACCAATGTGAGCCATGAGTTCAGAACACCGCTGTCGTTGATCCTTACGCCCATGGAAAAGCTGATACAACAATCGGAGAGTGAAGGACAGCAAAAACAGTTCAGGCTCATTCACCGCAATGCCCGGCGTTTGCTGAACCTGGTGAACCAGCTTCTCGACTTCCGCAAAATGGAAGTGCAGGAGTTGAAGCTGAACCCGGCGCAAGCCGATATAGTCAGGTTTGCTAAAGACATATCTTATTCATTTACCGACATAGCCGAGAAGAAGAATATCCGCTTCAACTTTTATACAGAAGTGGAAAGCCTTGTTTCCAGCTTCGACCACGATAAGCTGGAACGCATCCTGTTCAACCTTATCTCCAACGCATTCAAGTTCACGCCCGAACATGGCAGTGTAACGGTGGTCCTGCGTGGTGAAGAAAAAGAACCGGGCAAGTCCTTCCTTGCCATCCAGGTAAAAGATACGGGCATTGGCATACCAAAAGAAAAGCAGGAGTTGATCTTTGAACGTTTCTTCCAGCACGATACGCCCGGCAGCATTGTCAACCAGGGTAGTGGTATCGGCTTATCCATCACGCGCGAGTTTGTAAAGCTGCACAACGGGTTTATTACCGTAGACAGTGAACCTGAAAAGGGGAGTTGCTTTACTGTTTGGCTACCAGTACAGGCAGCGGATGTGCCGGCTATTGTGTCCACTGCTACTTTGAATGGACATACAGTAACGGCTGCACTGATGAAATCGGAAGAGCCGGTAGTCGTTGAATCTGAACCGGTAGCACTCAATGGTCATGGCGACCGCAAAAAGATGTTGTTGCTGGTCGAAGACAATGAAGACTTCCGGTTTTACCTGAAAGACAACCTGCGACAATATTTCACGATCCTCGAGGCCGCCGATGGAAAAGAAGGCTGGCAAAAAGCCTTGGCCCATCACCCCGACCTGGTGGTGAGCGATATCAGCATGCCGGAGATGGACGGTATCGACCTGTGCAAAAAGCTCAGGAAAGACCAGCGTACCTCGCACATTCCCATCATCCTGTTAACAGCCCTGGCGGGGGAACAACAACAACTAAAAGGACTGGAAACCGGGGCCAATGATTACCTGACCAAGCCGTTCAACTTTGAAATATTGCTGTCACGCATCCGGAACCTGCTGGCCCAACAGGCTATTGCCCGTAAAACATTCGAGAAGCGCATCGAGTTAAAACCGGCTGATGTGAGCGTGGCCTCGCCCGACGAGCAGTTCCTGCACCAGGTGATGGAGATTATCGAAAAGAACATCGCCAATCCGGACTTTTCGGTAGAAGAACTGAGCAAGGGGGTATACATGAGCCGCGTGGCCCTGTACAAAAAACTACTGGCGCTCACCGGCAAAACGCCCATCGAGTTTATCCGTTCAGTACGGCTCAAACGGGCTGCCCAGTTACTTGAGAAATCTCAAATGACGGTGGCCGAGATCGCTTATGAAGTTGGTTTCAACAACCCGAAATACTTCTCCAAATATTTCAAGCTGGAGTATCATGTACTGCCCAGTCAGTGGGGAACCAGCGGAGCTTAATAATGTGATCGGTACATAAAAATAATATTGACAATCAATTCTTTGTTTCCCGAGGTTAACATTTGAATACCCATTCATAAACATCTGCCTACCCTCCTTTAGCACGTCGCGTTCTACATTTACGACGCCGGTATACGAACCGAAAAGGACCGCCGCCGGCGCCTGATTTTGAAACGAAACGAATGACTGCTATGTGGAAGAACATGATTGTATTGTCTTGTCTTGTGGCTACCCTATTGTCCGTAAGCACCCTGTCTGCACACACGATTCCCCCCGGTGATTACTCAAAAGTAGAAGACGGAATTATTGTTCACGTAAAGCGCAAAATGCCCAACGGGGTTTGCCTGGTCCGCCTACAGGCCATCACCGACCATATTATACGCGTAACGGCCAGCCCGGTAGATTCTTTCAGCAATGTGCCCAGTCTCATTACCCTTGCGAAGAAAAGAACGCCCGTAAAATGGAATGTGAAGGAAGACAAAGAACAGGTGACCCTGATCACACCGGCATTGAAGGCCATTGTATCACTGCTAACCGGCGAGATCAGCTTTACCGATCACACGGGTGCTCCCATATTGGCTGAGCCTAAAGAAGGCGCTAAATATTTTACACCATTCACAGAAGAAGGCCAACCAGCTTTTAGGCTTAACCAACAATTCATGGGAACGCCGGATGAGGCATTCTATGGACTGGGCCAGCACCAGAATGGTATCATGAACCATAAAGGGCAACAGGTAGAACTTTTGCAGAACAACACAGAAATAGCCGTTCCCTTCCTGGTATCCTCTAAAAACTATGGCATTCTCTGGGATAATTATTCAATTACCAAAGCAGGCGATACCCGCGATTTTGAACCACTCTCAACCCTGAAGCTCTATGCTGCGGATGGTAGCCAGGGCTGGCTCACAGCCACCTATGCGAAGAAGTCAAGCCCGCTACAGATAATCGTGAAGCGGCCCGAATCGGTACTGGCCTATGATTATTTATGCTCCCAGAAAGAATTTCCCGAAGGAATAAAATTGGAGGATGTAAAAGTGACCTGGGAAGGAGCAATAGAATCTGCCTACACAGGTGTACATCAATTCCTGTTCCGTTATGGTGGCTACAGCAAAATATGGATCGATGGCAAGCTGCTGGCCGACCGCTGGCGTCATTCCTGGATGCCAGGCACAGCCGTATTACCAGTACAGCTCGATAAAGGAAAGAAATATAGTTTTCGCATAGAGTGGCTGCCCGACGGGGGGCAGTCCTATCTATCCTGCAAATGGTTAAGCCCGCTGCAGGGTGATCTTCAAAACCAGTTTGGTTTCAGCTCCGAATCGGGCGATCAGCTGGATTACTATTTTATACAGGGAAAGAACCTGGACGAAGTGATTGGCGGCTACCGCGATATCACCGGTCAGGCATCATTGCTGCCCAAATGGGTCATGGGTTTCTGGCAAAGTCGTGAGCGGTACAAAACACAGGATGAAATACTCAACACCGTTAGCGAGTTCAGGAAGCGGAAGATACCGCTGGATAATATAGTACTGGACTGGTCTTTCTGGAAAGAGAACGACTGGGGTAGTCAGGACTTCGACTCCAGCCGCTTTGCCGATCCGGCAGGCATGATCAAAACCCTGCATGAGCGATACAATACCCGGTTCATGATCTCTGTATGGCCCAAGCTCTATGAAGGCATTCCTGTTTATAAGCAATTCGACAAAAATGGCTGGTTGTATAAAAGGAATATTGCCGAGCAGCGACGCGACTGGATAGGCAAAGGCTATACCTCCACTTTCTATGATGCCTACAACCCACAGGCGCGTACAGCCTTCTGGAACTTGATAAATGAAAAACTATATAATAAAGGAGTGGATGCCTGGTGGTTGGATGCAACCGAACCGGATATTCATTCCAACATGTCGCCGGAAGAAAGAAAACAAACGATGAACCCTACAGCACTCGGTTCGTCAACACGCTACTTCAATGCCTTTGCCTTGCAAAATGCAAAAGGAGTGTATGAAGGTCAACGGGCTGTTGATCCCAATAAGCGTGTATTCATCTTTACCCGCTCAGCTTATGCAGGTCTGCAGCGTTATGCCGCTGCATCCTGGAGTGGTGATATTGCAGCACGCTGGGAAGATTTCAGCAATCAAATATCTGCCGGGCTCAACTTCTCCCTGTCGGGCATTCCTTATTGGACAACTGATATTGGTGGTTTCGCAGTAGAGCCCCGTTATGAAAATGCAAAAGGAGAAGACCTGGAAGAATGGCGCGAACTGATGACCCGCTGGTACCAGTTTGGTGTTTTCTGCCCCATCTTCCGTGTACATGGTCAATTTCCTTATCGCGAGATATACAATGTAGCGCCGGAAACGCATCCTGCTTATCAAAGCATGTTGTATTATAATAAGCTGCGCTACCGGTTGATGCCCTATATCTATTCTCTCGCAGGCAAAACCTATCACGATCATTATACCATCATGCGAGCGCTGGCGATGGATTTCCCGGCCGACCCGCAGGTGAAAGACATAGGCGACCAATTTATGTTTGGCCCTTCCATATTGGTGAATCCTATTATTAAATACAAAGCCACCGACAGAAAGGTATACCTGCCGGCAGGTACCGGTTGGTACGATTATTATTCAGGAAAATACTTGCAGGGCGGCGTTTCCATTACAGCAAATGCTCCTGTAGAAAAGGTTCCGCTGTTCATTAAAGAAGGTTCTATTGTAACTACTGGCCCGGAGATGCAGTTCACGGCAGAAAAGCCTGCCGATCCCATCACCCTGTTGGTATATACCGGCAAGGACGGACAGTTTACCCTCTACGAAGATGAAGGCACCAATTATAACTATGAACAGGGAGCTTTTGCCAACATCCCATTCGCTTATGAAGAAGCCTCCAAAACATTGACGATCGGAGAAAGAACAGGAAAGTTCAACGGCATGCTCGAACAAAGAACATTCCGGGTGATATGGATCAGTAAAGACAAGCCGAAACCATTTGACCCGGACGGAAAAGCAGACCATGTTATTAAATACAGTGGGAAGAAAGTAACTGTGAAGATGAAATAGTCATCCTTATAACTCAAGTGATACTTGCAAAACGAAAACGATCACATATGAAAAAAACCAAAACTGCCAGAAAGCCGGCTGCTCTGTTATGGACGCTGGTATTGTGCATGCTGGCCATCTCCCAGGGGTATGCACAACAAGAAACTGCCGCGAGAAAGATCACCGGTAAGGTGACCGGCAAAATGGGTGAGGAACCGTTAGTCTCCGCATCGGTTACTATTAAAGGAACAACTAATTCAGTTTCTACCAATTCAACAGGAGATTTTACCATTGAAGCCAAGACCGGAGATATACTGGTTATTTCTTCCATTGGGTATGCCGCCAAAGAAGTGAAGATAGGCAGCAGGTCAAATAATCTTGACATCAGACTGGATGCGAATTATAATGATCTGCAGGATGTAGTGGTAGTAGGCTATGGCCGTATGAAGAAAACAGACCTCAGTAGCTCGCAGGTTACTGTTACTGCTGCCGATATGCAGCGGACGGTCAACACTACATTGGAACAGGGATTACAGGGACGAGCTGCCAACGTATACGTTACGTCCAACAGCGGACAACCCGGTGCAGCACCTTCAGTACTGATTCGCGGTATTAGCTCAATCAATTACTCCAGCCAGCCATTATATGTTATTGATGGAGTACAAATAAAGCCTGATAATCCCAATGGCGGTACTGGTACCAGCAATACGGCCACAAACGTTTCTTCCAACGTTCTCGCAGGTATCAACCCGGATGATATTGAAACCATCAACGTACTGCAGGGACCATCGGCAACTGCCATCTACGGAGCGGTAGGAGCCAATGGTGTAATACTTATAACAACCAAAAGAGGTAAAGCTGGCGAAACAAAAGTAGCTTTCAGCAGCCTGACTACTAT
Organism: Paraflavitalea sp.; assembly: GCF_059502485.1. Classification (NCBI taxonomy): domain Bacteria; kingdom Pseudomonadati; phylum Bacteroidota; class Chitinophagia; order Chitinophagales; family Chitinophagaceae; genus Paraflavitalea; species Paraflavitalea sp. The sequence goes on along the minus strand of NZ_JCACET010000010.1, from coordinate 2,432,734 downwards.
TCAGGACAGGCCGGAAAAAGTACCGGTGATGAACTTGCAGGAATATGCTACCTACCGCAATGAATTTGCGAAGGCAGGTGCGGCAGCATTTGAACCTCAGTTCGTCGACCCTTCTGTATTAGGGCCAGGTACCGACTGGCAGCGATCTCTGTTTCGCAGAACCTTATTGCAGAAATACAGTTTGGGTTTGAGCGGAGGTAGTGAGCGGACTACCTTTTATACCGGTGCAGAATATTTTAAGCAGGAAGGCGTAGCGAGAGGTTCAGGCTTTGAGCGTTCTTCCATCCGTTTAAACATAGACAACCAAACCAGGCGTTGGTTGAAGCTGGGCGTCAACCTGAGCGTAAACCAGGTAAAAGAAAATGTAAATACCACCAATGGCGATTTGCTGAATATTGCCATCAGTCAAAATCCTGCTGTACCGGTTACGAATCCGGATGGTAGTTGGGGTGGTCCGGTAAACACACAATTCCAATACACCAACCCGGTAGCCCTGGCGGAAATAAACGACAACCGCAATAAGTCGATGGCTTTTATCGGCGGTATATATGCGGATATCAACTTCATGAAAGGTCTTGTATTGCACAATGAGTTCAATACGTATTATCAATACACAAACAGTTACATCTTTAACCCCTCTTATAAATTCAATGGCTACGAGAATACCACGACCGTTTCTTCACGCCGCAGTGGCAACAACTACTGGTGGGGGCTACAAACCCGCTTGCAGTACGATACTAAAATTGGCAAGCACGGCATTACAGCCATGATAGGCCATGAAGCTACAGAGAATGCACATGAAGGGCTGGAAGGATTGCGCCGCAATTACATTACCAACAATATACAGGAACTGCCGGGAGGTGATGCCTTAACTGCCACCAACTCCAGCTCAAAAGGTTCAAGCGCCCGCGAGTCATACTTTGGCAGGTTGAACTATGTATACAATGATCGCTATATTCTGCAGGCTACCATGCGTGCAGACGGCTCTTCCAATTTCGGTCCCGAGAACAGGTGGGGTTATTTCCCTTCCTTCTCTGCCGCCTGGAGAGTATCACAGGAAAACTTCATGAAGAACATGGAAGCCGTTAATGACCTGAAGTTGCGCGTAGAGTATGGCCTTAGTGGTAATGCTGCTGCTGCAGGTTATTTTGCTGCCTTGTATAGCGTACCTACTGCTGGCGGTACAGGTTATCTGTCCAACAACTTTGACAATCCTTACCTGAAATGGGAGGAATCGAAGACACTGAACGTAGGCTTCGATGCCCGCTTGTTCAACAACCGCGTGGAAGTAATTGCCGACTTCTATATCAAGAAAATTACCGACCTGCTTACCACCAATGATTTTCCTTTCTATTCCGGTGGCGATATGTCGTACTCATCCGGTTATATCCGCTTCCCTACATCCAACGTAGGTTCGATGGAGAACAAAGGATTTGGTATCACGATCAATACGGTGAATATTGAAAAACCCTTTACCTGGAAAACAGGATTGAACTTCTCGATAGACCGTAACAAGATCACAGAGCTATACAACAATACACCTATCAACAGTACCTATAAAACCAGTTCATTGATCAGTTCTTCCAGAGTAGGCCAGCCGGTAGCATTACTTACAGGTTATATTGCCGATGGCATATTCCAGAATATTGGAGATATCAAAGGCCATGCTAAACAATTGGCAAGCGGTGTTATGTTGGTTGACCCTGCACAAGGTACCTGGGTAGGTGATGTTAAGTTCAGGGATATCAGTGGCCCCAACGGAAAACCCGATGGTGTCATCGATCAGAACGACCGTGTGGTGATTGGTAACCCCTGGCCCAAGTTTACATTTGGATTCAACAACTCATTCGCCTATAAGAATTTTGACCTGAACGTCCTGATCGTTGGCGTACAGGGAAATGATGTGTACAACTACACAAGATATGTGAATGAGAACCCCCAGGGCGCTGCCGTTTTCAGCAACTATTTTAAGTCAGTAGCCAATTTTGCACGTCCCAGTAGTATCGATGCCAATGACCAGTCTACCAAACTGAATAATCCAGGTTACCAGATTGCACGTATTTCACCCAATACAGCCAACGGTAACTTCCGTGCCACACAATGGTACATCGAAGATGGATCATATATACGCATCAAAAATGTTACCCTTTCTTATTTCCTGCCGGCTAAGTGGGCTTCCAAAATAGCCATGCGCAACCTGAAGCTATCGGGTAGTGTACAAAACCTGGCCACGTTTACGAAATACAAAGGGTACGATCCGGAGATTGGTATGACACCCAATTATGGTTCACTCACAGTTGGAGTAGATGATGCACGCTATCCTTCTGTCAAAATGTATTCATTCAGCCTCACCGCTGATTTCTAACCTTCCTAAAATGCAGAATATGAAAAAGCTTTCAATCATATTGATCACGCTGGTGCTGATAGGATCACAGGCTTGTAATAAAGAATTCCTGAACAGGCCGCCGGAAGACCAGTTGATTGCCAACATCTTTTATAAAACCACCGAAGAAGTAAGGGCCGGTACGGCGCCACTGTACAACATCGTGTGGTTTGATTATAACGACAAAGCCGCCTTGTCTTTTGGTGATGCCCGCGGGGGTAATATGATATCCAACGATCGCGATCAATTCTACCGTTTCGCTGTGGCCTCCACCGACGTAAACACCCTGTTGCCTGCGTACAAGTCTTTTTACAAGATCATTGCACAAAGCAACCAAACCATGATGAATATTCGCAACAATGCCACTACAGTACCGGATGATATAAAAAGAGCCGGAATTGCAGAATGCCGCTTCATGCGGGCCATGGGTTATTATTTCCTGGTGAGCAACTGGGGAGCAGTACCAATTATTTACGACAACGTAGCACAAATGGGTGATCCCAACGTAACGCGCAACACAATAGAGAGCGTTTGGGAGCTCATCATCAAAGACATGACCTATGCAGCAAAGAACCTGCCTGTCACTTCATTCGCAGAAGGACGGATCAACAAATACTCTGCAGAAGGCATGCTGGCCAGGATGTACCTCACCAGGGCAGGTGTGGGCAGTGGTAACACACGCCGCAAAACCGACTTGGACAGTGCGAAATTTTATGCAGCAGATGTAGTGCACAACAGTCCTGCTGTGTTGGAAGCTAATTACTATGATCTGTTCCGTGGAGAGAACCACAACAGCTCCAAGAATAACAAAGAAAGCCTGTTCTCCATTCAGTGGATGCCCATCAAAGATCCCTGGGGTATCAACAACTCCTTCCAGGCCTATATGGCGCGCAATGGAGATATTACCGGTAGCTGGGATGGATGGGGTGCTGCACACGGAGCCTCTGCCAACCTGATCCAGTATTACCTGGCCAATCCTGCCGATTCTGTAAGGCGTAAAGCGACATTTATGTTCCAGGGCGATTTCTATCCTGAAATACGCAAAGACCTGAACGGTTATAACTTCACTGCTACAGATGTAGCCAATACCAAAAAGTACATCATTGGTTCCGTAAAAGACAATGCAGGCAAAGGCAGTGAAATGTGCGCTTACATCAATACCTATATGCTGCGTCTCGCAGAAGTATACCTCATCTATGCAGAATCGATTCTTGGTGATGCAGCCAGTACTTCAGACGCAGAAGCGCTGAAATACTACAATGCAGTGCGCAAGCGCGCTGGCATGCCGGAGAAGGCTTCCATCAACTTTGATGATATCTTCCTGGAGAAAAGGATTGAAACCGTATTTGAAGGCATTTACTGGTACGAATTGATGCGCTTGTACTATTTCAATCCTGCCAAAGCGACGGCCATTATCAATGATCAGGAAAAAGGCGCCTATACACTTACCTATAACACAGGTACCAGTAACCCACGTACCTGGGCGTTCACAGTTACGACGAAGAAATATGAGGTAAGCGATAAAACCATCTATTTGCCAATGCCCGAGGCAGAGTTGGTGAAAGCGCCAAACCTGGCCAAAGCACCGGTAGCATTTGATTTCAGCGTGCTGCCCGACTAACACATTTATAACACAATAACCCTTGCGCTATGCGTAATAATAAATTGCAGATTATAATATTGTTGCTGGCCTTGTTCATTGGCTTTGTAGCCTGTGACAAGGACGATGACAGTAAACCCGTTATCACAAGGCTGCGGGCCAATACCCCTGCGCCGAACGATTCAACGCTGACCCTGGCTGGTCCGGGACAAACGGTGGTGATACAGGGTAGTGGCTTTGCTTCCACCACGCGGGTCTTTTTCAATGGGTATCCTACGCCCTTCAATTCGGCCATATTGACTGATAATAATATCGTGGTGACTATTCCTGCTGATATGCCTTTCGCCAGTCTTGATCCCAGCCAGTTGAATACGGTGAAGGTGGTTACAAAAAATGGAGAAGTAGTATTCAGTTTTCCTGTAGTACCACCGCCTGCCATCGTGAGTGGTGCCAGTAACGAAAACGCAAAAGCTGGCGAGCGCATCACGATCATGGGGAATAACTTCTTCTTTGTAGAAAAGGTCATCTTCCCCGGCGGTGTAGCAGCTACTGCCAATATTGCGACTACTACCTCGGGCACTTCCTTGCAGGTAACAGTACCTGCCGGTATCACACAGGCAGGCACCGTTCAGGTAGTTACAAAGTTTGGAACAGGCACGTCAGTTTTCCGGTTCAATGACTTTGCTACCGGCATGATTGCCAACTTTGATGACATAAGCTACTATGAATGGGGTTGCTCTATCAAAGATGATGCAGCCTTATTCCCCGGTAACCATGGAAAATATGCCCACCTGCAGCAGGATGCGATCGGCGGCAATAACTGGGATTGGTGGAATGGCAAAAGAGGCATCATTACATTCAAGAGAGATTGGCTACCTGCTTCCGAAAATGGTAACCCTGCAGCCAACTACGCCATGAAGTTTGAAATATATATAAAAGAGCCTTTGTCGAATGGTGTACTGTTTATAGGTCCTCCACCCAATGATACCTGGATATATATGTACCGGTTCGAACCATGGAAAACGGCCCCAGGCCTCAAAACCAACGGCTGGGCCACTGTAACGGTACCGTTGAGTGAGTTCAGAAAAAAAGCAGCCAACGGAACCGATGGAGCAGGAGACAAGGCTAATACAGTAGCGGATGTGATTGGCAATATTGATGAAATGGTCAGGTTCATGTTTGTTAACGATACCGGAACACCTATTCCCAAACTGGATATAGCGATCGATAATATCCGTGTATATAAAATTGTGAAGTAATCTCGAAGGCTGGGTCGCCCTCAAAACTTGTCCCGCTCTGCGGGAGGGCGGCCCACCCTTACAAAGAGATGTTTCTTATTTAAACGACCCGCGTGAAAAAGTTACTGCTTGCTTTTTGCTGTACTTGCGTGCAGGGGTTTACCATGCACGCACAAGATCCAGGTTTTTTCCTGAACGACTGGCAACCTGTAAACATTACGGCGCCTGCTTTCAACAACGTGGCTAAGCCGGCAGGTTCGCCAGCCGTTACTATTACCGTTGATGCCAACCAGGTCATCAACAAAGTGTCGAAGTATCTCTTTGGCAACAATGCCAATCCTTACATGACACAGATGGTAACAGAGCCGGTGTTGATAGATCACATCAAAAACCTTGCTCCCAATATCATCCGCATGCCGGGCGGCAATATCAGCAGCGTATATTTCTGGAATGCATTACCCAATACACCACCAGCCGATGTGCCGGATTCCCTCTACGACTCCGATGGAAAAAAAGTGATAGCAGGCTACTGGTATGGAAAGAACACAGCCGGCTGGACATTATCGCTCGATAACTATTATGCCATGTTGCAACAAACAGGCAGTACAGGCATCATCACAGTGAATTACAGCTATGCCCGTTATGGCACAAGTGCTGATCCGGTAAAGCAGGCCGCTCACCTTGCTGCCGACTGGGTACGATATGATAACGGGCGAACAAAGTTTTGGGAGATAGGCAACGAAGATGCTGGTCCCTGGCAGGCAGGTTATAAAATTGATGTCAAGAAAAACAAAGACGGTCAGCCGGAGATCATCACAGGCGAACTCTATGGACAGCACATTAAAGTGTTTATCGATTCCATGCGTAAAGCCGCTTCAGAAAAAGGAACTACCATCTATATCGGCGCGCAGTTGATACAATACGATGCCGCCAATTCCTGGAATCCGGTCGACAGAACCTGGAACAGCGGCTACTTCAGCAAGGCAGGAAATGCTGCCGACTTCTACATCGTTCATTCCTATTACACACCCTATAACGAAAATTCTACAGCGAGCGTCATTCTGAACACAGCAGCTACGGAAACGCAAAGCATGATGAACTGGATGAAGACTACTACACAGCAGGGTGGGGTAGCGCTGAAGCCTATCGCGTTGACGGAATGGAACATTTTTGCAGTGGGCTCCAAACAAATGGTGTCACACATCAATGGCTTGCATGCTACGCTAACTTTGGGAGAGTTGATTAAAAGCAAGTATGGGCAAGCATCCCGCTGGAACCTGGCCAACGGGTGGGACAATGGCAATGACCATGGAACTTTCAGCCAGGGCGGTGAGCCGGGCGTCGCTGCATGGACGCCCCGGCCATCTTTTTACCACATGTATTATTTCAGAAAGTATTTTGGCGACCAGATGGTCAGCGCTTCAGTCATTGGGCATAATGATATAATAAGTTATGCTTCTACGTTCAGCTCGGGGCAGGCAGGTATCGTGATCGTGAACAAAGGAACAAGTGCACAATTGGTAAAACTGAACTTTCAAAACTTTAATCCCGGTAATCGTTTTTATTGGTATACATTAACCGGTGATACTGACAATGGTGAGTTCTCCCGTAAGGTACTGGTCAATGGAAGTGGACCCACAGGTGAAGCTGGTGGCCCGGCCAACTACGTAGACCTGAAAGCCAATTCAGCCCTGTGTGAAAACGATATCAGGCTCAACATTCCGGCGCGTTCAGCTACATTTGTATTGGTGGAGAAAAGCAGCGTGACCGCTGTCGTAGATATTGACCCGCAAGACAAACTGGTGCAGGTGTTTCCTAATCCATCCGATAACGGCAATTTTTCGGTGAAGCTCAATGGCTTTTCTCCTGCAGAACAAATATCCATGCGGGTGATCAACAAGTCAGGCCAGCTATTGTATGAAATAAATACCCGTGGCGAGCAGGTAGTGCCGGTCCATCGATTCCTGAAAGCGGGTGCTTATTGTCTGCAGGTGATCACGGCCAAAGGCAATACCACTAAAAAGATCATTATTCAATAGTATACTGGTCAGGCCGCTTTAGCCGGCCAGACCAAAAGATCGTCAGTTACGCTAAACGAATAAGTACTCATGAAGCACCTCGCCACTATTATCATCGCTTTATCGTCTGTTGCTTTTGCACAAGCTCAGCAACCTGTCAATCCCATTCGCATCAACCAGGAGGGGTATTATGTACAGGCGCCCAAAGTGGCAGCTATAGTAGGCAACATCACTGCCACCAGCTTTACAATTATTGATGCTAACCGTAGCGATACGGTCTACAGGGGAAAACTGAGCCCTCAAAAACAATCATCCAATTCTTCTTTACAAACGAAGCTGGCCGATTTCAGTGCCTTCCAAAAAGCCGGCAGTTTCCGGCTGATAGTTCCAGGCAGCGCACCATCTTATGTATTTCGCATTGCGGCGAACGTTCACAACAGTTCTTCAATAGCTTTATTAAAAGGCTTTTATTACCAGCGCGTGTCGATGCCGCTGCAACAGCAATATGCAGGTAAATGGCATCGTCCTGCAGGCCATCCGGATACGGAAGTATTGATCCATCCTGCTGCAGCTACTGAAAAGCGACCTGCCGGAACTGTTATTGCTTCACCCGGTGGCTGGTACGATGCAGGCGATTATAACAAATACATCGTAAACAGTGGTATTACCATGGGCACGCTGCTATCGGCCTATGAAGATTTTCCTCAATACTTCAATGCACTAAAGACGAATATTCCGGAAAGCAGGAATAGCATCCCCGACCTATTGGATGAAGTATTATACAACCTGCGCTGGATGCTGACGATGCAGGACCCCAATGATGGAGGCGTGTACAACAAATGCACCAATGCTGCTTTCGATGGCATGGTTATGCCCGGCGTCACCAAACTACCGCGTTACGTGGTACAAAAAGGAACAGCCGCTACATTAGACTTCGCCGCTGTTATGGCACAAGCTGCACGTATCTACAAACCGTTCAATAAACAATTACCTGGATTGTCCGATTCTTGTCTCGCTGCTGCCAAACAAGCTTGGCAGTGGGCGCTGAAGAATCCCGATCTCGTATATGACCAGGATAAAATGAATACAACACATAAGCCGGCTGTTTCTACGGGCGGCTACGGTGATAGAAGTTTTAACGACGAATGGTTATGGGCAGCAGCCGAGTTGTTGATCACTACGGGAGATGTAACATATGAAAGTACAGTGAACAAAGAACTAAACAGCCTGCTAGCGATCCCATCCTGGGCCAACGTACGCATGCTGGGATATTATACATTATTGAGAAATAATAAAGCGTGGCCGTCACGACACACAGCCGAAGCAGCCACGCTCAAAGAAAAAATAATCAAGCTGGCCGATTGGTACATAACACCGGTCAGCGAAAATGCTTTTCATACCGTGATGGGACGACAGAAGTCTGACTTTGTATGGGGCAGTAGTTCTGTGGCGGCCAATCAGGGAATATTATTGATCAATGCCTTCCTGCTTACAAAAGATAAAAAGTATATACACTATGCGCTGACGAATCTTGATTACCTGCTGGGCAGAAATGCTACAGGCTTCAGCTTTGTAACGGGAATCGGCACTTACCCGGTGATGCACCCACACCACCGGCCTTCTGTGGCAGATGGAATCGTAGACCCTGTGCCGGGATTATTATCCGGAGGACCTAACCCCGGCAGACAGGATCGTTGTAAATATGAATTCACAGAACCCGAAACCGCTTTTACTGACCAGGATTGTTCCTATGCCAGCAATGAAATTGCCATCAACTGGAATGCCCCTGCTGTATATCTCTTCGCCGCAATAGAAGCCTTAAGCAAACAAGTCGGTTATTGATAATCTGCTATCGAAGTAAGGTTTCGAAGCGGGCGAATATTGCCCGGCCCTTCAGGGCCGGGATAAAAAAACGTACAACTTACTGGGCTTTAGCCCAATTGAACATTACAAAAAGATCCCCCCGGAAACTTCAATTCGTTGTGCGGTAACCCAGGCAGCTTCAGGTGTGCAAAGGAACGCAACCACACCACCAATATCTTCCGGTAAGGCAGTACGCTTGAGCGCAGTCTGGCTTACAAGAAACTCTCTTACCTGCGGATTGCCCAGCGAGTTCTTCGTAAAATCTGTTTCAACAGGCCCCGGAGCAATGGTGTTGGCAGTAATGCCACGGGCGCCAAGTTCTTTCGCCAGGTAACGCGTAAACACTTCTATAGCGCCCTTCATAGATGCATAAGCACTATAACCCGGAACTGCAAAGCGGGCAAGACCGGTAGAGAAGTTGATAATGCGGCCACCATCAGCCAGCAGCGATATTGCTTTTTGCGTAAGAAAATAAGTTCCTTTCAGGTGAACATTGTAGAGGTTGTCAAACAATGCTTCGGGAGTATCAGTAATGAGGTTGTATCCCTCGATACCGGCATTGTTGATCAGGAAGTCGAACTGTTCAGTGCCAAAACTATCTTTCAGTGCGGAAGTCAACTGTTGAATAAACCCATCAAGAGATTTAATATCACCTACGTCCAGTTTCAGGGCTATGGCCTGCTGTCCGTTTGCGCGTATGGACTTTACAACCTCTTCAGCCTCTTCTTTATTATTCCGGTAAGTAAGAACTACATCGATACCTTTCTTTGAAAGCGAGAGCGCTACATTTTTTCCGAGCCCGCGGCTACCACCGGTAACCAGGGCAATTTTGTGCTGTTGTGCCATCTTATTTGTTGTTTAAATGATGACACAAAGCTCACACCCAATTGGCGGTTGGTTATGGTGACAGTTTCAGGTAAAATGGTGACCAGTTCAGTTTTTTACTCCGGTGGTATCACAAGTTGTGATACCACTCATTTAAAGAGTAGTTATTTAATGTATTGAAAATGATTTAGTTGTGTTGTTGTCTACATTGGTGGTGTCACAAACTGTGATACCACAGCCGCGATTCAGCCAATCAATTAACCAGCCAGCAAGTTCTTATCCCCCTTATCAACCTTTCAACTTATTAACCTATCAACTCACTTTCTCGGCAACGACGACTCCCTGATCTGCAACTCCGGCGTAAGCGTCCTTTTTTCAAACTGCTTGATGGGGCGTTTGCTTTCTATTAGTTGAAGAAGCAATTCAGTAGCATCGCGGCCGATCTCGTAGGCAGGTTGGCGCACTACGGTGAGTGGAGGACTAATAAGTTCTGCGATATCTGAGTTGGAAAAACCCACGAGAGCAATATCATCGGGTACTTTCAGTCCACGTCTTTTGAGCGTCTTCAGGCAACCACTGGTCAGTTTATCACTCATGGTCACGATGGCATCCGGCTTTTGTTTCAGGGTAAACAGCTTGTTCACAGCCTCCTCTATTTCAGAGAAGATCATGCCGCCATAAAAGCAATGCTTAATATAAGCATCATCAGGTTTTAGATCATGCGCCAGCAGCGCTTCGCGATAACCTGCCAGTCGCTCGGAAGTAATAGACAGGAATTCTGAGTTGGCAATAGCAGCAATACGTTTATAACCATTGTTCACCAGGTGCTCCGTGGCTTCGTAAGCCCCTTTGAAATTGTCTACGATAACACTGTGCGTATTGATCTCCTCGGTAATGCGGTCGAAGAATACGATGGGTAGCCCCTTTTCGTGTAGCGCCTTCAGGTGACTGATATCATTTGTTTCTGTAGAAACGGAGATCAGCAGCCCATCTACAGAGCGCGAAGCGAGATAGCGAAGGTCCATCACCTCCCGTTCGTAGGATTCATGACTTTGCGATATGATCACATTGTACCCGCGGTCATAAGAGATGGATTCGATGCCGTTGATGATCTGTGAAAAGAAGTTATTGGCAATTTCACATACCACTACACCAATAGAGCGGCTGCGCTTTTCTTTGAGGCTAAGAGCGATAGGGTTGGGGCGATAGTTCAACTTTTCGGCACAATCCAGCACTAACTGCTTGGTTTCCGGGCTTATTTCATAACTGTCGCGCAGCGCCCTTGAAACAGTAGAGGTAGAAATTCCGAGAGCTTTAGCAATATCCTTGATAGTAACTGCTTCAAATTTCATATGCCGGCCGTTGTTTTAATAGCTGCGTTTAACTGCGCTGGTCACTAAGGTACCGCTTTTCTTCCAAAGCCCTGTGAAGCATTCACTTGTCAGATTGACACCACGCCATCGTTGCCGGGAACGATTGCGTAAATAAAAGCCCCCAAAGCCTTCGGCATTCCTGAAAAAGGATATAGAATTGTTGTGCTATTTGCTAACATAAAATTTGCTTGCTATGCTGGAGATCTTCCTTTCTCATAGTGCATGTCCCTCTATGCACTTATTTACCCGTTACATGACCATTTTTCCCGTTCAAATTGACCTTTATCAAAGGGAATAACACCTTTTTGCTGCACTTCACCATTATATTTTAAACCCTAACCCATTGACTCATCACATTAAAAAACTGCTATATGAAAAGATTACTGCTGCTATTGATATTGGTTGCTGCATCCTTGCACCTGGCGGCTCAAAGCCGGCAGATCAAAGGAAAGGTGACCGACGATAGCAATGTACCACTCGAAGGCGTAACTGTCCGGATCAAAGGATCGACAGGTGGTACACAAACCGACAAAGACGGCAACTTCACCCTAAACACAACTTCCTCAGGTAAAGTAGACCTCGTTTTTAGCTCCACAGGTTTTAAAGAAACGACAGTAAGTGCCGACGGTTCAAAAGCACTGTCTGTAAAACTCGCCAGCGCAGCGTCTGCACTCGACGATGTGGTGGTGGTCGGCTACCAGTCTAAGCGAAGAAGAGAACTGACCAGTTCAGTTTCCTCTATCGGCGCCAAGGATATGAAAGATATTCCAATTAATTCGGCGGCGGAAGCTATTACCGGTCGCCTGGCGGGTGTACAGGTCACCACTTCCGAAGGTTCGCCCGGAGCTTCAGCGGTCATCCGTGTGCGGGGTGGAGGCTCCATCACGCAGGATAACTCTCCGTTGTACATCGTGGATGGTATACAGGTAGAGAACGCCCTGTCAGTACTTTCCCCACAGGACATAGAATCCATCGACGTGTTGAAAGACGCTTCCGCTACAGCTATCTACGGTGCGCGTGGCGCCAATGGGGTGGTCATCATCACTACCAAAGGCGGTAAGGATATGAAAACCGTGATCAACTACAACGGCCTGGCAGGTATACGACAGTTGGCCAACAAGCTGGAGGTGATGAACCCCTACGACTTTGTGATGTATCAATATGAAAGAACACGCGGTGGCTCCACAGACCGCGATGGATTTCTGAATACCTATGGTCGTTGGGAAGACCTCGACCTTTACAAATCGGTTCCCTTTGTAGATTGGCAGGATGAAATGTTTGGCCGCAATGCCCTCATGCAAACACACAACATCAGTGTAGCAGGCGGTACGGCTGCCACCAAGTTCAACCTGAGTCTTACCTCTAATACAGAGGAAGGCATAATGTTGGGGTCAGATTTTGATCGTAAACTTGTCAACTTCAGGTTCGATCACACCGTTAGTAAAAAACTAAAAGTAGGAGCTGTTGTTCGTTACAACCATACGGTAGTCAATGGGGCAGGTACTACCAACGAAGGCTCATCTGGTACCAACCGTCTGCGTCACAGCATCAAGTTCAGACCTATATTGATGAATGGACAGGACCTGACGGATTATGATCCTGACTATGCCTTGCAAACAAATGCCAACGGCCTTTCACTCGTCAATCCCATTTTGCTCAATGATGCAGAGTATCGGAGAAATCCTACCAACGTTACCAATCTGAGCGGTTATTTCAACTACGAGTTCAACCGATACCTGTCATTCAGGTCTACCTTCGGTGTCGACATCACCAACACACGGCAGAACTCATTCAATGATACCATTACTACCATTGCCCGGCAGAACGCCAACCTGCCAACCGCCTCTATTAATACGATTACTCGCAATACGCTGAATAACTCGAATGTACTGACCTTTACCATGAGAAAGTCTGGTTCAAAATTCAGTGACAAGCACGACCTGGATGTATTGTTGGGGCAGGAGCTCTACCAGAATACTGAACGTCGCTACAATATAGAAACACGTTACTTCCCAATAGGTATCACTGCACAAAAAGCGCTCGGTAATATGGGGTTGGGAAGCGCCCCCGCCGGTAGCGTACAACCACTGCCGTTTTCATCTGAAGTCCCCAGCCGCCTTTTCTCTTTCTTTGGACAGGTAAACTACATGTTTAATAAAAGATTTCAGCTTGATTTCACCATGCGCGCAGACGGCTCTTCCAAATTTGCTTCCGACAACAGGTGGGGTTATTTCCCATCCGTAGCAGCAGCATGGCGTATCTCCCAGGAGCGGTTCATGGACGACTTTAGCGAAGTGATCAGTGATTTGAAATTAAGAGCCAGCTATGGACGTGCAGGAAATAACCGCATTGATGATTTCCTCTACCTCACCCAGTTCAATGCCAACGTATACTACGGATTTGGCGACAACCTGGTTACATCCTATAGTCCGGCAGCATTGTCCAACAACTCTTTGAAATGGGAAACAACGATATCGCGCAACCTTGGTTTGGATATCGGTTTCCTCAACAACCGTTTGTTGCTTTCTGTGGATGTCTATAGCAACAAAACACAAGACCTGCTGGTAAACGTACCGGTGCCCACCAGCTCGGGTTACACCTCACAGCTGCAGAATGTAGGATCTACCACCAATAAAGGAGTGGAAGTACAATTGAGCGGTACGCCGATGCAAACAAGAGATTTCCGCTGGACAGCGAACTTCAATATCTCTTTCAACAAAAACAAAATCGAAAGCCTTGGAGCTTACCAGAGTTCTTACCTCTTCTCCTCAGGATGGGGTGGAAGCGCTCAACCGTTTGATTACCTCGTGCGCGTAGGTCAGCCGGTAGGTATGATATGGGGGCTACAGACAGATGGCTACTACACCATCGATGACTTTACTTACAACAATGGCATATATACACTCAAGCCCGGTGTTCCCAACAATAGTGAGATCACGGCCACACCACCGCAACCTGGTATGTTGAAGTTTAAAGATCTCAGTGGAGCGAAAGGTAAACCAGATAGTCTGGTAGATAATAATGACAGAACTATTATTGGCAACACGCAGCCTAAATTCTTCGGCGGCTTGAATCAACAGTTTTCCTACAAAAACTTTGACCTCAGCATATTCCTGAACTTCCAGGTAGGCAACGATGTATACAATGCCAACAAACTGGAGTTCACCAGCGGCTACACCGTCAACTCAAATCTCCTCGCGTCGATGAACGATCGCTGGAAAACAGTGGACGCCAACGGACAGGTAGTGACCGATCCTGCCGCACTGGCTGCGCTCAATAAGGATGCGAAACTGTGGCAGCCGCTGCGCAGTGCCAGCTCTTTCTACGTGCATTCATGGGCGATTGAAGATGGATCCTTCCTGCGGGTCAATAACATTACCCTTGGTTACACGCTGCCTAAAAAGTTATTTAATAAAACCGGCATCAGCAATCTCCGCGTATATGCTACCGTCAATAACCTGCATGTGTTTACCAATTATTCAGGATACGATCCCGAAGTGAGCACGCGCAGGAATACACCATTGACACCGGGCGTGGATTATTCAGCATACCCGCGTAGCCGCTCTTTCATCTTTGGCCTCAACCTGTCATTATAACTTTAAACTGAGGAACAATGAACAATAAATATCTATCCAAATATACCTTTAGCAGCCTCCTGTTGGCAGCTATACTACTGGGCGGAGCATCCTGCAAAAAATACCTGGAGCTCACACCGGTATCCTCTTTCGGTCCTGAATATGTGTTCAGCAATGTGCCCAATGCCGATAAAGCAGTATTGGGCGCCTACTCCGCACTGGGCGGCGATCAGGGCTACGGCATACGCATCAGTATGTACTACCCTTACGACAACGACGAGATGATGGGACAGGGTGGCGCTGCAGGTGATAATGAAAGAAGAGACATTGCCCGCTTTTCCGTTAAATCCAGTAATACACAATTGGCTGGCCCCTTCAATCAGCTATACGCTGGCATAGAGCGAGCCAACATCTGTATCTACAGCATTCCCAAAATGACGATGTACACGAGTGGTACCGAATCGGAGAAAAGGCAGTTGAAAAAACTTTACGGTGAAGCACTTACCCTGAGAGCGCAGTTTTATTTTGAACTCATCCGCAACTGGGGCGATGTGCCGGCACAGTTCCTCCCATCCAGTTATGAGGCCGATCTCTTTAAAGCAAAGACAGATCGTGATACGATCTATACGAAGATCATTGCCGACCTGGCCGAAGCGGCAGATTTGCTTCCCTGGCGCTCCGCCAGCGGCACTACCAACGAGCGGATATCGCAGGGAGCAGCACGTGCTTTAAGAGCGCGGTTGGCATTGTTCAGAGGTGGCTATTCACTACGTAAGAACAGGAAGATGGAACGTCCTGCCGATTACAAAACCTTCTACCAGATAGCGCGTGATGAATGCAACATCATCATGCAGCGCAACGAAGAACACAAGCTAAATCCGAGTTTCCGCGCGGTATTCAAAGATGCCATCGGCGCCCATAAGGAAGATCCTTTTGGAGAAATATTATGGGAAGTGGGCATGACAGGCGGTGGTAGTGGCTTTGGTGACAGCAAACTGGGTTACTATAATGGACCACGTTACAACAACACCGGTAACTCGGCCCTTACGATCCTGCCAACTTATTTCTATGCATTTGATTCTACGGATACCCGACGCGATGTGACCTGTGCACCTTACAACATCTTACTTAACATGAGTCTTGAGGGCCGCACGCTGCAAACGATGGTAGATGGTAAATTCAGGAGAGATTGGAATCCGGTAACCACTTCAGCAGCGCAGTACTTTGGAACTAACTGGCCAGTGATCCGTTATTCAGATGTGCTGCTCATGTTTGCCGAAACAGAAAATGAATTGAGCAATGGACCCACGGCAGCTGCTAAAACAGCCTACGAGCAAGTGCGCCTGCGGGCTTTCGAAGGCAACGCTTCCCGCATTGGTACCACACCTTCCGATTACGCTGGTTTTTTATCCGCCATCATGAACGAGCGGATGCTGGAATTCGGAAGCGAAGGCATACGCAAGTTCGACCTCCTGCGCTGGAATAAACTCAAAGAACGACTGGATGCAGTAAAAGTGGTCCTCACCGCGATGGCCAACAGAGTTGCGCCTTTCGACAACCTGCCAACAGCTATGTATTATAAAACAGGTTCTACCACGATGGTATGGGCCAATTCTTTTTACAAGCCTACACCAGCAGGCGGCGTGCCTGCAGGCTATGCTGAAATAAGTTGGATAGGCACTGGCATCACATCCACCATTACTCAGTACCTGGGTTCCGGCTTTGCCGAAGGCAAAAGCGAACTCCTGCCAATACCGCAGGCTTCGCTGGATGCCAATCCAAAACTTACACAGGACTACGGGTATTGATTAAAGCAAACCAAAACAGATTCAAGACATGAAAACATTTTCATATAAACCAGTGCAATGCCTCCTCATCGTAGCTGCTTGCCTGTTTACCATTACTTCCTGTAAGAAAGACGAGGAGACGGTAATGACCCTGCCGCGTATGTTTACGCCAGGCACAGTTGCCCTTACCACTACACCTTCACAGGTTACCATTAGCTGGAAACGCCCGCCCTTTTCCGACGGCGCAAAATATACGGTAGAAGTTTCTACTGATACCCTCTTCGGAGGCACACCGCGCATCAAAAAAGAAATGGACACCTTATCGTTCGTTGTCAAAGAAGCAGATGTAGAACCAGGCATTAAATACTTTGCCAGGGTTCGCACCAATGCAGTGAATACGACGGAAGCATCCAATTGGGCCTACTCTGCTTCTTTCATCGTTACGGGACAACCTATCCTGCTTCCGGTGGCCGCAGCTGATCTTACGCCCACAAGCGTAGTATTGAAATGGACAAAACCTAATACGGTAACCCACATCATGCTGAACAATGTTCGCTATAATATCACTGCTGGTGAAGCAACAGCCGGCGAGAAAACAATTACTGGCCTTACCAGTAAAGTAGATTACACAGCCCAGATATTCAACAACAACATCATCAGGGGAACACAAACATTCAGAACGCCCGCCAACATTCCTACAGGGCCGTTGGTGGTTGTAGTGCAGCCGGGACAGGTATTGGGCGATCTGCTCGCCACTGCTGTTGATGGGAACATCTTCGTATTGTTGGAAGGCACGCGTCACGACTACAGCGCTGCAGTGGTATTGCCGTCTGGTATTTCAGTTACGATCTTTGGTGAAGAAAGCAATCAGAAACCGATACTGGCATTCAATGGATTTACGTTGCCCGCCACTGCAGGAACGATCACCTTCGAAAACGTGGATATTACTGGTTATCCCGAGAACAACCCAGCAATGACCAAACGTAACTATATCTTCAATCAAAGCACAGCTTCCGCTACGGAGAAGATCGTCTTTGAAAATTGTACCATCCGCAACTTTCTCAATACACCATTCCGCCTGCAAAGTGCCAACCCCATCACGGTAAACAGGCTGGTATTCAACAGGTGCATTGTGTACGACTGCGGCGATAACGGAGCTGCCGGTACCTATGCCTTCATACATACGAATGTGGCGACTGGTCGCGTCAATAACATCGAGATAAAGAACAGTACACTATACAAAATTGGGTACAGTATCATTCTGCACAACGCAGCTCCTACCCAGTCCATCTTCATCGAAAACTGTACTTTCAACAACACGTTGGGAGATGGAAGATACTTTGTTGATTACAACGCACAAACCGTAGGTTCATTCACTATCCGTAATTGTATCATTGGAAAAACCCTTTCACCGGCTAATACGGCCAGGGGCATCCGGTTGGCAGCGGCATCAACGTATACCACTGATAATTCTTATCAGACAACAGATGCGGTTTTCGCGGGCAATCCCATTAACGGTATCATCAGCTATAGTCAGGCTTCCACGAATCTTTTTACCGATCCGGCCAATGGCAACTTCGGGATAAAAGACAACACCTTCGCAGGCAGTGCTACTGCCGGCGATCCACGTTGGAGACCATAATACAGCATACTAAAACAAATAAAGTTGAACAGTTTTATCCGTACAGCGATCACCCTTACCTGCATGCTCACTGCACAACAGTGGCTGCATGCCCAGGCGACTGCCTTTCCCGGTGCAGAAGGCTTCGGTCAATACGCTACTGGTGGCAGAGGAGGAAAAGTATTAGTGGTGAACAACCTGAATGACGATGGACCCGGTAGCTTCCGGCAGGCGGCAGTAGCCAAAACGCCAAGGATCATTGTGTTTGCTGTGTCAGGCACGATACACCTCGAATCGAAGTTGACGATCGCCGGCAACGTTACGATTGCTGGCCAGTCGGCCCCAGGTGATGGCATCTGCGTGGCTGACCAGCCGGTGAGTATCGGAGGTGATAACATTGTGATCCGCTACCTGCGGTTCCGCATGGGCGATAAATACCAGCGTGGCGGCATGGTGGATGGCAACGGCAGCGATGATGCATTTGGAGGCACGCGCCGCAAGCACATCCTCATCGATCATTGCAGCCTTAGCTGGAGTACCGATGAAGTCCTGTCGGTATATGCAGGCGACAGCTCAACCCTGCAATGGAACCTGATATCAGAACCTCTCAACTATAGCTATCACTTCGAAACAGGCGATAAAGACTACGAGCGTCATGGCTATGGCGGCATCTGGGGTGGCAGGCATCTCTCGGCCCACCACAACCTGCTGGCCCATTGCAACAGCCGTACACCAAGGTTCGATGGTATCCGCAATGCGCCGGAAGAAAATGTCGACTACAGAAACAATGTCATTTATAACTGGGGCCACAACAATACCCATGCAGGAGAAGGAGGGTGCTACAACATCGTCAACAATTATTACAAGTATGGTCCATCAACGCTCAAAGGCGTAAGATTCCAGTTGCTTAATCCCTTCAACCGGAAAGATATTCCCTACGGTAAATTCTACGTCGATGGCAATTGTGTCGATGGAGCTGCAGACGTGAGTCGGAACAACTGGCTGGGCGTAAAAGTAGGCAACGGAAAAGACGATCCCGCACAGGCAAAACTGGAAGCGCCTTTCGAAATTGTGCCGGTTACCACGCAAACGGCAGAAGAAGCATACCGGCTTGTATTGCAAAAGGCAGGCGCCACATTACCCAGGCGAGATACACTGGATCAGCGTATCATTGGTAATGTGAAGAGCAGAACAGGAACACTCATTGATGTACAGGGAAATTTTTCCCACGGCACGGCATACGAACAAACAGTTGGAGCATGGCCCACGTTGAAAACGGAACCCGCGCCCAAAGACACTGACCAGGATGGTATGCCCGATGACTGGGAAAAGAAGCACGGCCTTAATCCCGACAATAGCAGTGATGCGGGCCTTTACACACTCGATAAACAATTCACCAACATAGAAAAGTACTTGAATGAACTGGTGCCGTAATAAAATATCCCGGGCAGTATGGTTATACGCAGGCATCTTCCTCGCGTTTTCCTTGCCGCCTAAAAAGAAGATCACAGTGTACCTCATTGGCGACTCTACGATGTCCATCAAGCAGGTGAAAGCCTATCCGGAGATGGGGTGGGGAATGCCCTTTGTGTACTTCTTTGATTCTACGGTGAAGGTAGACAACCGTGCACAAAATGGCAGAAGCACCCGTACTTTCATGGCAGAAAATCGCTGGCAACCGGTAGTGGATGCGCTGCAGGAAGGTGATTACGTATTCATCCAGTTTGGCCACAACGATGAAGTAAAAACAAAAGCGAGCTATACCACAGAAGAAGAGTTTAAGAACAACCTCATCAAATACGTTACCGATACAAGAAATAAAAACGCTATTCCGATACTGCTCACACCGGTGGCACGCAGAAAGTTCGACTCCACCACAGGTAAGTTGGAAAGCACACATGAGCTCTATTCGGAAATAGTACGCACCACAGCGCGCGAACAAAAAGTAGCACTGATCGACCTGGACAGAAAAAGCCAGGCCCTCCTCCAATCGATGGGTGTGGAAAGTTCAAAGCTGTTATTCCTGCAGCTGAAACCCGGCGAACATCCCAACTACCCCGAAGGAAAAGAGGACAATACACACTTCAATGAACTGGGCGCCCGGAAGATGGCTGAAATAGTATTGGCAGAAGTGCGTGCCCTGAAGCTGGAATTGGCAGAGAGAATAACGAAACCAGGTAAATAATACCAACATGCGGGTCATTGCCGGCTTATTGTTGATGATCAGTTTTCACGGCCCTCTCATGGCGCAGACTGCTTCTCTTCGGGCCGATCTTATTGTGGCCAAAGATGGTAGCGGGCAGTATGCAACCGTGCAGGCGGCTATTGACGCAGCACCTGCAGGAAGCACAAAACCTTTCGTGATCTATATAAAGAATGGCATCTACAAAGAAAAAGTAGACATACCAGTCCACAAGCCATTTATCCACCTGATTGGAGAAAGTGCTGCCAATACGATCATTACCTGGGATGACTACAGCGGCAAAGTCGTGAATGGCGTTGCTATCCGTACAAGTACTTCCGCTACGATTACGATCAACGCTACAGGCTGCTTCGCAGCTAATATTACATTTGAAAACGCTACCGGGTATACGGGCGATGGACCACAGGCATTGGCCACAAATGTGAATGGCGACAGATGCGCCTTCAGCAATTGCCGTTTCATCAGCGGACAGGATACCTTACTCGCCACAGGAAACGGTAAAAGACAATACTTTAAGAACTGCTACATCGATGGCAATACAGATTTTATCTTCGGTTCCTCCACGGCAGTATTTGATGACTGTGTCATATTTCCCCGAGATCGCGTAAACGGCGGCAATGGAGGATACGTTACTGCCACCAATACACCGGCTGGACAGCCCTACGGCTTTGTTTTCCGGGATTGCAGGATAACAAACAACAGAGGCGTTACCAGATATGTACTGGGCCGCCCTTGGCAAAACGACTCCACCAGAACGGCAGAACAGAAAGCCCACAATAAAACAGTATTCCTGAATACGGTCATGCCGGTTTCCATAAAACCAGAAGGATGGAGTAAATGGAATGCGGGTACCAATACAAGCCTTATCACCTATGCGGAATACAAAACAAAAACATGGGATGGCTCACTACTCAACATCGGCCAGCGCGTACCTTGGTCAAAACAACTGAGCGATGCGGAAGCCGCTGCATATACTTTGCCAGCCATCTTCGGCGATTGGGACCCCTGCACTTTATCACCTGCGCTCTGCAGCCGTCAGCCGGTGGAAATTGCGGTGTCCAATGCACGGGCGCAACGCGATAGCACCCAATCCTTGATCAGTTGGAACCTGAGTTGGCCCCTTACCGATATGAGCTATGAGGTATACCGTAGCAAGGATAGCGTTCACTTCAGTAAGATCAGAGAAGTGAAAATGAAGACCGATTCCGTAGTAGCTTTTAGCATCAAAGATGAGTTGCCGCCGGCAGGCACTACCTGGTATTATTATATCAGGGCATCCCGTGTAGGTATGCCCGCTCATAAAAGTTATACAATAGTGGTGAATGATAAAACAATATTGATTCGGAATAGCTCAAATGGGTGAGAAAGCCTGGATGCTTTTGGCTATACCTTGCGAAAAAGAATTGATATGAAAAATTCAACAGTACTGATCGCAGGTATGATCCTGGCCATAGCTATGTTCTCATGCAAGAAAGGAGATACCGGTCCCGAAGGGCCGAAGGGCGCAGACGGTATAAACGGAAATGCCAACGTAGTTCAATACACATTTGGGGCACAAAACCTCGCAACAACGAGTTTTGTAACCTTACAGGTTACTACAACCAAAGACACGATGGACAAGTGTGCCTGGTTTGTGTATCTGTATTATCAGACCAACGACCGCTGGTATTTTATGCCAGGTTCCGGTGTTGGAGGAACTACCCAATACCGCTTGAACATGGGATATTCATCCAACAAGGTCAATATCTATATCGACAGGATTGGCGTGGGCGAGAACTATGCACAGGCAAAAGTTGTACGCATATTAACAAATAGCACTTTACCAGGAGGTCGCGTTGCTGCCGGAGCAAACCCACTGCCTGATATTGATTTTACAGATTACGAAGCGGTGAGGAACTACTACCAGCTTCCGCGGTAATTTACTGGGATAGTGCGGGACGGCTACAGAAGCAAAAAGGGTTACTTTAGCTTCCCCGAAATAGATTGCTGAACTATGATAAAAAAGATAGCCTTTCTGATCTGCATCATATTCATTGCTGGCCATGTGATGGGGCAGGCCACCACATACCCTTCCTCTTTTACGGTAGCGCAGGATGGCAGCGGTAACTTCAAGACGATACAGGAAGCAGTAAATGCAGTGCGCGATCTCTCCCAGCAACAAGTGAAAGTATTTATCAAAAAAGGGATATACCGCGAAAAGCTGGTAATCCCTTCCTGGAAATGCAGAATATCACTGATAGGAGAAAGCAAGGACAGTACGATCATTACCAACAGCGATTATTCAGGGAAAGATTACCCGGGAAAAGATTTTACGGGTAAGGATAAATACAGCACCTACACATCCTACACGGTGCTGGTACAGGGCAACGACTGCACGATTGAAAACATTACTATAGAAAATAAGGCAGGCAGGGTAGGGCAGGCAGTAGCACTCCACGTAGAGGGCGATCGCTTTATGATTGCCAATAGCCGCTTATTGGGCAACCAGGATACTTTATATGCAGCTACAGAAAGCAGTCGCCAGTATTACAAGGACTGCTACATTGAAGGCACTACCGATTTTATTTTCGGAGAAGCTACAGTAGTGTTTCAACGCTGCACGATCAAAAGCCTTTCCAATTCCTACATTACTGCTGCAGCTACTACGCCAAGACAACCCTTTGGATTTGTCTTTTTCAATTGTTCACTGATAGCCGATACGGCTGCCAGAAAAGTATTTCTCGGCCGCCCCTGGCGGCCTTACAGCAAAACCGTTTTCCTGAACACAACGATGGGAGACCATATTGTAAAAGAAGGCTGGGACAATTGGCGCAACCCGGAGAATGAAAAAACAGTCCTCTACGCCGAATACCAAAGTGTCGGCGCTGGCGCCAGTGTTGAAAAAAGAGTCAAATGGTCCAAACAACTCACTGCAAAAGAAGTGAAGCGTTACACTTTGAAGCATATCTTTGGAGACTGGACACCTGAATAATGATACGTTCGAAGTAGGTAGTCGGACTTCGGACCTTAGACCTCAGACTTCTTGCTTTGCTTTTTGCTTATTTACTAAGCTAAAAATATTATATCGACATGAGATCATTAGTGTGCACCTCTCCAGGCCAATTCGAGTACAAAGACATTGAGCAACCGGCACCGGCAGCGGGACAGGCACTTATCCGCATCCGGCGCATCGGCATTTGTGGCACCGACCTGCATGCCTTTGAAGGCACACAGCCATTCTTCACCTATCCCCGTATCCTTGGCCATGAACTGGCAGGCGAGTTGGTGAATACGGGCGGTGCTGAAGGTTTCGAAGTAGGAGAAACAGTTTCCTTTATTCCCTACTTTAATTGCGGCACCTGCATTGCCTGCCGCAATGGTAAGACCAACTGTTGCACCAATATAAAAGTATGTGGTGTGCATGTAGACGGCGGCATGGTGGAATACCTTTCAGTGCCTGCCCACACATTGTTACATGGAGAAGGGTTGCCGTATGATGCACTGGCATTGGTAGAGCCGTTGGCGATTGGCGCACATGGTTTGCGTCGTGCCGGTGTGCAGGCGGGAGAGTATGTGCTGGTAGTAGGAGCAGGGCCTATAGGATTAGGCATTATCGCATTAGCTAACATCGCTGGCGCCAACGTGATCGCACTGGATGTAAATGATAACCGCCTCGACTTTTGTCGCAATAAACTGGGCGTACAGCATACGATCAACGGAGCTACGCAGGATGTGATGGCACTGTTGAATGAGATCACCAATGGAGATATGCCTACGGTGGTGATCGATGCTACGGGTAACCTCAAAGCGATCAACAATGCTTTCCAGTATATGGCACATGGGGCCAGGTATGTGTTGGTAGGAT
This sequence comes from Paraflavitalea sp., assembly GCF_059502485.1. Classification (NCBI taxonomy): domain Bacteria; kingdom Pseudomonadati; phylum Bacteroidota; class Chitinophagia; order Chitinophagales; family Chitinophagaceae; genus Paraflavitalea; species Paraflavitalea sp. Next base: position 2,408,404 of record NZ_JCACET010000010.1, on the reverse strand, counting down.
TACAAAAAGGCGATATCAGCTTCAGCCATCCGGAATTTCACAAGCGCGAAGCCACATTGATGAGCAGCCGCAACGCCACCCGGGCCGATTTCGAACACGTGATCCGCTGCATTAAGAACAAACAGATCGATCCCCTTACTTTCATAACCCATAAAGTGGCCTTCGATCAAACGAAAGAAGAATTTGCCGGCTGGCTCAACCCCGCCAATGGCGTCATAAAAGCAATGGTAGAGATCAACTAACTAAGTCGCCAGCCTCTGGCTGGTGACGGGTATTTGCAAGCCTCTGGCTTGCCCTCAAAACAAAAGCAACATGCGCCTATTCTGCATCATCACTGGGTTGTTGGCCACTGTCTTGCCAACCTTCTCCCAAACAACCACCCCCATCTCCAAAGTTTGGGTAGCCGACAACGGCGATGGCACCTATAAAAACCCGGTCATCGATGCCGATTATTCCGATCCCGATGCAGTACGTGTAGGAGAAGATTATTACCTCACGGCCTCCAGCTTTGACGCAGTGCCCGGATTGCCTATCCTGCATTCCAAAGACCTGGTAAATTGGACGCTGATAGGTCATGCATTAAAGCGCCAGCCACCGTTCGATCATTTCTCTAAAATACAGCACGGCAACGGCGTATGGGCACCTGCCATCCGCTACCACAAAGGAGAATTTTACATCTATTACCCCGATCCCGATTTTGGTATCTACGTCACCAAAGCAAAGAATATCAAAGGCCCCTGGACCGATCCGGTACTGGTAGAAGGAGGAAAAGGACTGATCGATCCATGTCCCCTGTGGGATGACGATGGAAAAGTATACCTCGCACATGCCTATGCGGGCAGCCGCGCATCCATCAAAAGCCTGCTGGTGATAAAGGAGTTGGACCCTACGGGAACAAAAGTCACTACCGAAGGCATGATCGTATACGACGGCCACGAGAAAGATCCTACGATAGAAGGCCCCAAGCTCTACAAGCGCAATGGCTACTATTATATTTTCGCCCCCGCAGGCGGCGTATCGACAGGCTGGCAGTTAGTGTTGCGTTCCAAAAATATCTATGGGCCTTACGAACGAAAAGTAGTGATGGATCAGGGCGCCACACCCATCAATGGCCCACACCAGGGAGCCTGGGTGCAAACGCCCGCCGGGCAGGACTGGTTCCTGCATTTTCAGGACAAAGACGCCTATGGAAGAGTGGTCCACCTGCAACCCATGAAGTGGGCAAATGACTGGCCGGTGATTGGAGTAGACAAAGAAGGAGATGGTAAAGGAGAGCCGGTATTGGTATACAGGAAACCGGCCGTTGGAAAAACTTACCCCATCGCCACGCCTGCAGAAAGCGATGAATTTAATAGCCATACCCTCGGTCTGCAATGGCAGTGGCAGGCAAATCCGCAAGCCACCTGGTCATTTATGGATGCGGCGAAAGGAATGCTGCGATTGTATTCCGTACAGTCTCCCGATTCAGCCAACAACCTGTGGGATGTACCCAATGTCCTGCTCCAGAAGTGGCCGGCAGAAACATTTGTAGCAACTACCAAACTATCATTCACACCCAATCCAAAGCTGGAAAAAGAAAAGACCGGCTTGGTAGTGATGGGCCTCAGCTATGCCAGCATCGCATTGAAGCGCCAGAAAGATGGCATCTGGCTGGTGTACAGCACTTGTAAAGATGCATACAAAGGAACAGCCGAAACAGAAAAGACCCTCACCAAAGTAGGAGACTCTACAGCTACCGTTTACTTGCGGGTACAGGTACAAACGGGTGCCAAATGCCGCTTTGGCTACAGCCTTGATGGCAACAGCTTTACTGATGTGGAAGCTGATTTTCAGGCCCAGCCCGGTCGTTGGATCGGAGCTAAAACAGGCCTGTTCTGCACCCGCACTACCAGGATCAACGATGCTGGTTTTGTAGACGTAGACTGGTTTCGTATTGACAAGCGCTGATAATAAAATACGGGGTAACCCTTAGGTCGTTACCCATTCCGGCAACGATTGCGTAAATAAAAGTTCGTTGGCCGTTCCGTATTCCGGCTATTCTCGCTACACTTGTTGAGAACGATTGCTAATATGTCCAACAGCTTGCGTGCTATACAGGATGCCATCTGTAAAGGTCATGAACCTGCCCTTACCGAATTGTACAAGCTATTTAGCAGGCGTCTCCTTCATTTTGCCCGCGTCATCACCCGCTCCCCGGAAATAGCAGAAGAAATAGTTGAAGATGTGTTTGTAAAACTGTGGACCAACCGCGCCCGTATATCCGAAGTGGAGAACCTAACGGTATACCTCTACGTCGCTGCCAAGAACCAGGCCCTCAACGCAGTTTCTCAAAAAGCCCGGGCATTGATACAGGCCCCTTTCGACGACCTGGATATTGAAACCGCCCAGATAGTTGCCGATCCATATACAGAACTGGTCACCGCCGAAATGATGCAAAAAATGCAACAGGCGGTAGACAGCCTGCCACCCCGCTGCAAGATCATCTTCAAGCTGGTAAGAGAAGATGGGCTCAAACACCGTGAAGTAGCAGAAATACTTAATATCTCCCTCAACACAGTAGACGTACAAATGGCTATTGCGATTAAAAAAATATGTACCGCCCTGAATATCGACAGGAGCCTCAAACAGACAGAAAAAAATACCCGCGCCCAGGGACCAGCCATATAAATACCCGTTTCAAAATGCACCCGGACTATGTATTTTTACACAACGTGCATCTATAGATGCGTAGAAACCATTCACCCATGAACCGCATTATATTTCCTTTGCTCCTGCTGTCTTGCATGGCCTGCCGGAAAGATAAAAACAACCAGGGCGAGCCAACGCTTACCGGCGATGCCTTTTTAGTAAGCGCAGGAGGCAAGTCCACGGATTTGTTGAATGATATGTATACAAATAGCGATGGTGCTACCTGGATCACGGGCAAAACACAATTCACCCCCATTTTCGATACAGCCATTTATTTTGGAAACAACCAGTTAAAAGGAGTGGGTGGAGAAGATGTAGCCATTGCCCGGTACGACAAGCATGGGAATGTACTATGGGCAAAAATAACAGGAAGCCAGGGATGGGATGAAGGAGAAGCGATCGTCGCCGATAACAATAATAACTGCTACGTAGCAGGTGTTTTTAGCGGTAAGATCCGTTTTGATGATACGGAGTTGACACCCCAGGTTATCAATAACAGCAGTGGCATGCCCAACCTGATGGATATGTTCCTCACCAAATACGATCCACAGGGAAAAGTCCTTTGGGCAAAACAAATACGTGGTGTAGGATATGAACGTCCTACAGCAGTAGCACTCGACAAAACAGGCAACCTGGTAGTAACAGGATATTACCACGCCAAAATACAGTTTGAAGAAACCCTCAATCCGGAGATCACTTCTTTCGAACGCCCGGGATCTGCATTCTTCATAGCAAAATATACACCGGCGGGTAATCTGCTGTGGGCGAAAAGCGTTGGTAAAAGTGGAGGAGGCAGTTTATACCCATGCGATATAAAACTCGATCCTAACGATAACATCTTCATCACAGGTTCATTTGAAGGCACACAGGACTTTGGAGGGACTACTCTGCAAACCAATGGCGACCAGGATGTGTTTACTGCCAAATTCGACAACGCCGGCAACATCCAGTGGGCAAGATCATTCGGTAGCACCAGCACAGAGAACAGCAATGCATTGGTATTGGATAAAAACAATAACATATTTATAGGCGGATTATTCAGAGAAAGCATTACAATAGGAAGTACCACAATTACAGCATCCCCAAATAGCTTCGATGCATTCTTCGCGAAGCTGGATGCAAACGGGAATATACAATGGCTGAAAAATGCACTGGGAGATGGAGAAGAAGGCGTTCAGGATATGGTTATTTACAACGACAGCCTGTATTTAGTAGGCTATTATACCCGCAACCTTACAATAGAACATTACATTTTGCACAATGAAGGCTGGGGAGGATTTGTCACCAGGCATAGCCTCGATGGCAAAGTAGGTGCATTTCGCAGCTTTACTTTGAACACCGGAATACCCAAAAGAATGTACATGGATGCTGCCGGCTCCAGTGTTATCGGCAGCTACTTCCACGGTGGCATTTATATCGATAAACAAAGCAGAAACTCCCGTGGAAGCTATGATATGCTGCTATGGAAAAGCAAGCTGACGTTCAACTAAACAAGAATTTTGAAAAGCAGTAAGTAAGTTTATAAAAGCAAGTTGAAGCCTTATCAACTTGTCAACCTTTCAACTTGTCCGAAAAGTACAATTTTCAGACCCTCATCCCCTGTTCCTTTGTGAACTATGAATAAGCCCTTGCTACTGATTGTAGGACTGCTTTTGGCAGTCACTATTATATACGCCCAGCCTCCCAGCCGCGCCCTGTATGATTCAGCACATGTTTATTACGATAAGAAAGACTTTGCCAAGGCATTCTATTTCTATGAAACACACTATGCCGATAAAAGAAATGGTCAAAGTAACTATGACACCTACTTCTGGGCAATAGCAGCCTGCCACGTTGGAGAAATGCAAAAAGCCGCTGCATACCTGAAGCGTTCTGCTGAGATAGGCTATGACCTGAGCGCCTATGATAAGTTTGCTAACGATGAAGACAACAAATGCCTGCGTAACCTGCCGGAATGGAATAAATTCATTACAGACTTTAAATACAAAGCTGACTCAGCCGCTATTAGCGATAAGAAGATCATGGACGACCTCACAGATACAGCTACGCGGGTAAACAGATCATTGCTGACAGATACAAGCTATTGGCACAATCTGGCCCGGAAAAGCGATGCATCCCAGCTGTTAAAACAAATACATGCCTTTAACAACTACCCCACGCCCGGAGCTACGGGCCACTGGACGCTCTATCACACACAGGCGCGCGATACAGTGAAAGCCCCTTATCTTGTTTACATTCCCAAAAACTACAAACCCCAAAACAAAACACCACTATACATATACCTCCATGGAGCAGTGTCCGGGCGATCCCGGTTTACACCGCCCCATTACATTCACTATGAAGAAAAAGTATTGCAGAAAGCCATCGAACAAAATGCCTTCATCATTTATCCCTATGCAAGGAAAGACTTTAACTGGCTCATCCACCAGAATGCCTTTGATGCCATACTCACAGCTATTCGTACTACAAAGTCATTATACAATATAGATGACGACCGGGTCTACATAGGAGGCCATTCCAATGGCGGTACGGGCGCCTTTTGGTTTGCATTAAACAAAGCCACGACCTTTGCATCTTACTATGCCATGTGCCAAAACCCGGTTTCCTACACAGGCAATACGCCACTCATCAACCTCTCCAATAAACAGCGGTTCATCGGCCTTAGCGCCACAAAAGATGAAACATTCAATATCGATTATGTGAATGACATCGTACAATACGCTCGGCAGCAGGGCGCCAACTGGACAAACTTTACCGTTGCTGCAGGTCACGGAGTTCCATATTCAACCCCGGATTCCATTTATTTCCTGTTCGATACATTACAAACCCTACGCAGAGATCCCGCCCCTCACCAGCTCACCTGGGAAACAGAAGATGTGAGAAATGGACAATATTGCTGGATGCAGATCACGGCCCTCGATACGTTGGCCGATAAAGCAGCCTGGCACCAGGAACTCAACCCTCCTGTCCGTTCAAAAGAAGGACAGGTCAGCAAACTGAATTTCAATAAAAAACGGTCAGGGGCCGTCAAAGCCTCGATCAAGAACAATGCAGTTTATGTCGAAATTTCGCGGATAAAAGCATTTGATATCCTTTTGCTGCCGGAATTATTCGATATCCGGAAACCGGTACAGCTGTACGTGAATGACAAACTCGTTTGGTCGGGCAAAGTGAAGCCCGATAAGGATTTACTGCTGAAAACATTCCTCGCCACCAAAGACAAAAACTTCCTGCCACTGTGCAAAATCAGCTGGGTAAAGGAAGACAACAGATAAAGGTTCCAAAAATATAATGAACGGTAGCATTTTTACCACAAGGCTGCTTATATTTAACTTCTATACAGCGCTTTATGGTAGAATTGGCAAACATGCAGGAAATAGTGGCATCCATCCTCGCGGGAAACAGGATATCGATCGATGATGGGGTGGACGTGTGGGTGTTTGACAAAACACAGGAACACGAAAAAGAGAGCGTGGGAAAGAAGTTTATTTCTCTCGCTTCCAACGTCGACCAGCAATGGCTGTACAGGTTGGCGGATGAGCCCGTTTCACTTGATACGCGTATTTATTTCCTGGATGAAAGAGGCTCCTCCATGAAGAACTTCTCCATGTCGGAGCTCATCAACAAAAAAGACATTTACAAGACCACCTCCAAAATGAGGGAGGGCAGAATAAAAGAGTACCAGGCATTACTCGATGAATACGCCACCTGCCCCGGCAGCCTGTATTGGATAGCCAGCGAACTTTCCCTCGCAGTATATGATGAGCGGGGTTCCGAAGAACTGGAAAAAGTAAGCCTGCAGATATTCACACAGCTGGCAGAAAAAGGAGACGCAAGAGCCTGTCACGAAGTCGCCAATCACTATTATTTCAATACCAGCGATCAGGAAGAAGTAGTAAAATGGCGGCTGCTGGCCATCGAAGGAGGAGAAACGGAAGACCTGAAACAGTTGGCCGATTTTATAATCGATGAATACCGCCAGAAGATTGACCTGGCATTAGATACCCTGCATACCATGCAGCAATACCACCTCCATGAAGCATGGGCATTTTGGAAAGAAGGCCAGATACTCATGGAAGGATTGGGAGGAGTAGAGCCCGATCCGGTACGCGGCGTCGCATTCCTGCAAAAGTCCAGCGACCTTGGCCATGCTGTTGCTAAAAGTAGCCTCGCCTGGTATTACTACGAAGGCAAAGGAGTGCCCAAAGACCTGCACAAAGCCCTTCAGCTGCTCACAGAAGCCAATGAGGCATCGAAAGAATTCAACAAACAGTTTGCAGACGAAGACGATCCGGATGCCATCACAGAAGGCGATTTCGAAGACCAGATCGACATCATCAAAAAAGAATTAGGTCAGTAGATCAAAAGTAAGATTACTGCCACCTTCACCCTTGCCAGCCTGCTTTTCACGACCCAGCCATTGTGCAACAGTTCCATTGATCCAGCGTGTACGTTGCCAGTGACGGATGACAGAAGTTCCCGCCCGCGAAATATTTTCTTCATTGATATAATAAGGCGAAGCAACCTCCGTGAGGAGAACGCCCCTGGGGTTGGTGCCTTGAGGCATGGTAGCCCGTTGCAAGCGTATTTGCGAATGCGTAGCATCAAAAGGAATTTCCACAGCAACAAAAGGAACCTGGTAAAAAGGCACATCCTTGCCAAGTAAATATTTCACCGGTGCATCCTTTGTAGGCTGTTGCTCTTCGACTATTTCTGTAGCTGCTACTTCAGCACCTTGCAGGCCCTTGCTGAAAGCACCTGGGATTACATTTTCAAAAGCCCATACCATATTAGACACCTCATCACGCAAAAAGCTCACCCGTTCCAATGGCTCCTGGTCAACTGGTTTAAGTAAGGTAGGAGCTAAATAAAGAACAGGATTAGGCGCAACACCGGGCGCATCCGCTTGGTTAAACAACGACCATTTTTTCCAGCTCACAGTAGAGCCCGTATCCACAGGTGGAATATAAGTATGGAAACCAAAAACATCTTTTACGAGTAGTCCCTTAATAGAACAAAGACGGTTCAGTTGCATAGGGAAGGGGATCATCAGCCAGTCATTCCCATACAACAAGGCAAAGTCGATCAGTAGTAGAGAAGGAATATCGGTGGCCTTCACATTCACATTCCCGAAGTTGATAACACTGTCCTCCATTTCCCACCAGCGCGGTTTGGGCATACCGGGATAAGTGACCGGCGTAGGAATACTGGTATAAGTAGCCTCAGTACTGTTGGAGTCGGTCACCTGTTTCAGATCGAAACTATACCAGTCGAGGCGGCCACCTGGATAATGATCAACATCAAGAATAGTAGCATCTTTAGGGTCTGCTGAAGTTTGCACACTAAATCCATAATCGAGACTACCGGATTGCCAGCTGGTATTTTGAAGAAGGAAGTCATGTCCATAAAAAAGAGTAACCTGCTCCAGAAAACGTTGTCCGGCTTTTATGGCTGCCTCGGCAGTAGCCTGGTCAAAACGTCCATATGCCCAGTCGCTATATCGATCCTTATACGTTAATGCACTAAAAATAACAAACCCATCGAGCACCCGGTTTTTCAACGCATCAAACAACAACAAGTCATTTCTGTTGGACCGCACAGCAGTTAACAACTGCTTATTCCCGGCATCTTTTTCATTCTCTTCCAATAGTTGCAATCTAAACGCTTCGAGGAAATCGCTGAAATACCCATCCAGTTCGTATTCACCAAGCATCTCCTTGAACAATTTGCCCAGCTCTATCCGCAAAGCAAGATCGGCAGTGCGGCCTTCACGCTCTACTACCATTTCGAGCGGCATAGCAGAAGTATCGATGGGATAAATGTTCTTATCACCGGTAGCAAAGTGAGTCACCTGTTGTTGCGAAGTGAGCACCTTAGCCTTCACGGCTGTGCCGGTATCCTCCCCGTCAAACTCACCCATCTGCCATTGCCGCGTAAGCATCCACAACGCATCATGCACGGGCGCCTGCAAAGATTTACGATAATCCTGTGATACAGGCACTCCTTCGAGCCGGTTATAACCGGTAATAGAAGGACCATTGTAAGGTGGACGGGCTATATTCTTTTTTGTTAAAGCCATGATAGTACAATTCAGGTTAAAGACATCATCTGTTTCTGAAAAAAGCAGAAAAATTAGCTTTCGTGGCAGAAAATTCTGCAAGCGCACCGGGCAACACGCCAATCCAGTCGGTACCCGCCAGCTCATTGGTGCCCACGGCACGTTGCTTGGCCCGGTACAGCGTATCATCGATGATATCACTCAGCGTATTCCAGTTCCACTTGCTGTTATCTTTGGGAGCAACAGCCAGCAATAAGGCCTGTGGCGGTTGACTATCCGGTTGATTATACTGAAAACTAATACCGGTCAATTCCTCTTGGCCCGGGATTTCTTCTACCCATTCGTCCACCAACAAACCACAATACGAAGCCCCCTTCCAGTCAGGAGCACCGTTTTGCGGATAGTGATGCAACAACATAGACAACTTACCGGCACGGCCAGCCGTCTTCTCCGGAAATTCGATACCCAGCCAGCTGTCCTCCTTTGCAAAAGGCAGTTGCATCACATGCAGATCGAGCTGCTCTTGCCGGAAAGCGTTGAACCAAAGCCGCGCAGTTTCAAAAGCAGCCAGTTTGGAACGAACATAAGAAGCCCCATTAATCCAGTTTTGAATATGCTTTTGGCGCGACAACTTTGTTTTATCAGTAATAAAAGCGAACAATTGATCTTCACCGTCATAAGCCTGCCGCACCAGTTCCAGCCTGTCCGCTTCATCATTAGCCTGTTCTGGAAAATGGAACACAGGCAATACCTTGAAAGCAGGACCAAAGAAAGGAGCGAAGGAGGCCGTCAAACCTTCAGAAGTCATAACACTTGCCCGCGCAGTTGTCAACATTTGCTGCAGGTCTTTTACAACAGCCACAGCCTGCTGTTGCAATTGCTGCTTCAATCCATCATCTTCACCCACGGCAGATTGAGGAAAAGCAGCACGCAATTCGAAAACACAACATTCGATAAGACACTCCCTGAGCTCTGCGCAGGAGCTGGTAGAGCTCTCAGCCAGTTTCTGCAACTTCACCTGCAATGGCTCAACAACCCCAACTAGCCGGTCCAGCCTCGCCTTTAATAACCCAATATCTGTAACAATACGACCCGCGCGCTCGATAATCAAATTAGCTGCGTTGGTTTTGCCAGGATAACGTTGCAGGTCAAAATCAGCGGCGTCCAGCACCTTGGCATTAGTCACCACCTCTTTCAACAACTTCAACAACGGCAACAACTCAGCAAAACTTTGATATTTCTTTTCAGCCCCATCCCAGGCGATCTCTATCTCTACATCCTCTTTGATCCCTTGAGCAATGCGGTAATGATAAGCGATCCGGCGCATGAGCTCCGAGTCCTCATCCCAATGAGTAGGAGCGAGGTAAACGATATCGATAGGCTGCAGCTGTAGGTCTTCTAAAGTAACGAGGCCGTTGGTGCGCGACTCCACCTCCGTTACCCGGCATTGGAAAACATCTGGCATACCGATCACATGCCCCAGCCATTCATTGAGCGCAGGCTCAGTGAGAGCACGTTGAGATAAAGCGATAGATGGCCAGGGATTCACAGGGTTGGCAAGATCACCGGGATTCAATAAGATAGAAGCTCGGTGTGTAAGTATATCAGCAGGCGTACGCGGCGTTTGAATACATTCAAACCGGGCAGGCGGCTTTAATTCATGAATAGATTTCAGCAAAGCGCCGGCACGGTCAGTATTGCCCTGCACAAGATGATGAACACTTTCAGCCACCATCAGGTCCTTCATAGCATCGATACAGTCCGTTAGGTCGGCGATTCCTGCTTTAAGCACATCCGCGTCTGCACCCGTCAAGGGTAGTTGACCAATACCGAAAGGATAAGAAGTTCCACCCTTGATAGCATTGATCATGGCCAGTCCGTCAAGGCGTGCCACCGAAGCAGCAGGCTTATAAGATTGCGTGGCAAAAGTATCATTACCATTACCGGGATTCCCGATCGTTCTGCCACCAATAGGAAAGGCGCCCCGTAAAGGACCAATATATTTATCGAGCGGCACAGGCTGATCATGCAAGAACCGCTCAAACCGGTAGCCAAGCAATTCACCGATTAGGTGCCCCTTTTGAATACCATCAAATAATTCCAGCGCTTTGCGAACACGCGGAGCATTCAGATTGATAGCCATCATATCAGGATTGGCGGCGTCGTGGTGATGCAGATAAGCACTCCGCGATAGCGCGGCCGATTTGGCCTGCGTCATCGAAGGCGCATGAATATAACCACCTTCGGCGCTGGCCGCTATGATAGGATTACTGCTACCAGGTCGAAGCTCCGCAGGAAGGTCGGCCTCCTGTATATACGTTACATTCGAAGCAGCACGCACATTGAGCAGCCAGCCATAAGCGCCCACAACAGTACCGGTTGCCTTTTGGTTACCCCTGTGTGTTTCAAGTTTGCGATATACAAGCCCTGTTTGCCATGCGTCGAGCCGGTAAGTAAGACAATCCAGATGCTCCACCATAGCCCTTTCCAGTCGGGCCGAAGGTTGGTTGGCAAGCAAAGCAAGCGAACTATAAAACTCGGTCAGGTACCTGAAATCATTAGTTATCTCCGGGGTCATCTGACCCAGCCGAAGCATATTCCTGATGATACCATTGGCGTTATACAAAAGATAAGTTACGGCATCGGTAGGAGGCTTATTAGGCAAAAGCCCACCATCGATCATCATAAGCTCCATGGCGCTGATGTCCTCCTTCTTTTGGAAAAAGTTCAGGAATTCCTTGGGAGCAATGAAGTCGGCAGTAGCAGAGCCGTCATGAAATAACTTCAACGAAGGAGCCAGTACACCATCTTTACTCAGCCAATGAAAAACACATTTATACAGTTGAAGCAACAAGCCATGCTTCAGCAATGGATACAGCAGCGGAGCGGCAATCCGTGGATCGGTATAAGCAAAATAATCCTTTTCAATATCCGCAGATCCACGTATATAGTGCTGTTGCAGCCACTGAATATAATTGGCACCCTGGTGCACAGGCTGAGGTACGGCCTTGGGAATCGACACAGAAGTTGTTTCACTTACAGGCGCCACATCTACAAGCCTGCGCTCGTCGAGCTTGTAAGTACTCCTTTCGAATACGAGCTTCTTGAGTTGCAGGATGCCCTCCGGCGCTGCTTGCGTATAATTGGCGAACTTGGTGATGAGGCGTTCCAGTAATTTATTTGGAGGTTGAATAACATTTGTCGCAAGTACACTGCGCAAAGAGCTTTCGCTATAGCCAATCCGTTGATAAAAAGTAGCCGAATTAGGATACAACCCAAGTATTGAATCCAATAACTCATGCACATCCTTAGCCTGGCCAAGCTTCGATACATTGGATATACCCGCTTCAAAAGCAGCGGCAGGTTCCCGCAGCAATTCCGTCAACGGTAATAACAATTTGTAATTCACATCATCCTTGGTGGGATAGAACTGCTTGAAATCAGTGGTAGGTAAAATGCCATAAGGTTGTGTACCCTTACGAAAGGCCGGCACAGGACCACGCCCGGTAACATAGCTACAGAAGAACGAACGGATCACATCCAGTTGCTCCGGTTTGAAAAGCGGATGCAGCAGATGCCGGAGGAAAAAGCCGAGGGTAGCAGGATAAAGAGCCTTGTTCATCGTGATAGCTTCCTTGCGATCAGTATTCCGGCTATGCTCCAGCTTGTCAAACAAAGTGATGTCGAGTCCCAGAGCAGCAGCGAGCTGTTGACCATCGGGCCGGTCATCAGCAATATTACCAACAATAGAAGGCCGCAGCAACTGCTCATACCTGTCCTCATTGAACCCGCCCTGCTCTTCGAAGCCAGAACTGCGCTCTTCTGTATTATTGGTGGGAGTACCTTGCGGCACAAGCGCAAGGCCGGCAGCAGTATATTGGTGATTGTCAAAAAGAGAAGACAACAACTTCGTGCCCGCTTTGGGAGGCGACGTTGTTAACGGCGATTCATCAAACAACGATTTGATACCCATCACGGTGATGCGGCTGAACCCTTCAACAGCATTATACCCGGCAACATAACGAAGGTCTACTTTGAAAGCCATGCCCGCATCCAGCGCCTTGTCGAAATCCTCGAGCCACGCAATATCAGTATTGCTCCAGTCCACAGAACCGGGTGCGCCGGTAGCCTTGGGATCGGGGCCAACAGGCAATGGATAAGTGATCGGTAAGCCTATCACTTCAAAAGCGAGCGATTGATTCACGTACAACCGAAGCTTCAAAAGATCAGGCATCACATAACACTTCGCCGCCTCATGCCACGCCCGCGGTTTGGTAGTAAAAGGAGCAGGAGCAAGATCAGCCTCTTGTAAGATCAGGTTGAAATCCTCTGTGTTGGACAACTTCACAGGCTTTGTCTGCTTGAATATCCAGCGGGCCCTGTTCTCGCCAAACCTGTTCACTACCTGGCTCCAGGCTCTCTTCCTATGTTCGGCGAAATCAGTCAACTTGGAATGCTCCCACAAGTACTTCCAGAAATAACTGCCAGCCTTCACCTCTGAATCAGTAAGCGCACCATCATGATTATTGATGGCAATTTCATCTGGATATACACGGACCCACAATTCATTACCCCCTGCAGCAAACCTTGTCTCCAGCCTTAAAGGCAATAGCAAAATAGGATTAGGCTCATCTATTTGCAATAGAGGATCAGATTTCGGATCAGTATACAATTGCGTGATCGCATTGCTGATCTGCCCCCTGGCGGTCGCAATATTTTTCTCGAGCGTCTGCAGCTGCTTCTTCAATCGCACATCATTCCGTATCACCAACTGCTTCTTAAGGTCTGCAGCCTTCCGCTCCAGGTCACCCACGTCCTGCTTTAATTTGTACAGGGCATTGATACTTGTTTTATAATCACTCATAATGAAGGAAGCATTTCGTTTGCGTGAATAGCGATCATCACTGGTTTCTGATAAAGAATAAAAGCCATGTCGGCAGCATTCCTGCCCCACCGCGTCCTTTCAGCCACGGGCATGCCGCCGGTAATGGACGAAACATTGTCGTTCTTGGAAATATAGTTTCCCTGCACCAGTTGCCAGGAAGCATCATTCCAGGAATAAGCCGCTGCTCCGGTAGGAGGCGCTTGAATATCCAGCCCAAACCGTGCTTCGCCCGGAGTTTCCTGCATAATGAAAAACCACCCGGCATGAGCAGCATCACCCTTGGCCGCAGCAACAGTGAGGTCAAAACCGATAAATTGAAGATCTGCGCCGGAAGCAGCTTTGAACACGGGAAACTTGATCGAACCATTAGGCTTGATCACCATTCTTTTTTGCGTAGCACCATTGTCAGTATACGATTCTTCCAATGCCTCGGCAGCATAAATAGTAATGTTGGGAAAACATTTTAGTAAGTCACCCTTGATCGTGAGCACGAGCTGGTCCGCTTCAGGCAATTGAGCCCTTACGTTGTGTTCACCAAATACATCGAGTTTTGCATTCGCGGGGTTCATCGTCCAGTTCTTCCACGTATCGATCGGGCTGATGTCTTTAAACTGCTCTGCAATAGTTGCAGCATTCCCTGCATTATTGAAATTCTTGATACCCTTCACATTCCAGAACTGGCGGAAACAGCTGCCCCGCTCATCAGTAGGATATTCACGCCAGCGCATTTCCTTGTTCATCGCCACATTCACACCCACCATAAAAGCCTCGATAAACTTCCGGTTCGATTCAAGCAACGTCACCGTATTATTAGGAATAAGATCAAGGTTAGGAGCGATCCATTCAGGTGAGTGCTCCTGCAATTTCTCCACCATTGGATCTTCAAAATCAGGATAAGCCAGCGCAGCTTTTATTTTTAGCGGATCACCAAACCAGTTACCACCGGGCATATCCAAAACCTGGCCAAGCAAATGAGAAATAGTAATAACAGGATTGATAGCATGCTGAAGATCATAACTACCCCTTTCTTCACAGCCTGCAATAGCAGGCTCATTAGCGATCATATTGGTAAAAGCAGTAAAAGCCTGTTCCAGTTGAGCAGCACTGATTTCCAGCTGCCGGTCACCAAAGCTGCCGGAAGGCTTTCCAAACTTGGGCCGGTCGATCACAACAACATCCTTATACTCCTTGGCCTCCTTTAATATAAAAGGCGTTCTGGCCTTTAGTACCATTAGCTTCTTCAACACTTCAAGGTTCAGATTGCCACCACCACGTTCAAGTTTGCGACGGAAAGGCCCCTTACCCCTGATCAGCTTGCGGAAACCCAAAGAATAAATAGAACCATTGAAACAGCTGAGCCGGAACAGTTCACTCAGCGAAACCATTCTCCCATCGCTTTTCTTCGCTTTGATCTTTACATGCACAGGGCCGGTAATAGCAGTCAACGCTTCAGAAGACAGACGCGCAATATTTTGCTCATACAGCAAACTGCAAATAGCGAGCGATGCATTAGCCGCATCGATAATTTTATTGGCCTCCACAATGCTTTCCAGTTGCTCCCACGCCTTCTGCAGATACACATCCTGGTACTTCCTGAAAATAGTTGCACCCAGGCCAGAAGCAGCCCGCCAGGCAGGGTCACGGTTCAACTGATGGATCCACGTATTTTCAGTCAGAGACAACGATTGCTGGAAAATATGTTGCTGGCCATAAAAAGGAGGAACAACTACAGGGTCGCCATTAGCAGAAATAGAATGGTCCAGTAAGCCCTTGATCCGGCTGCTGAAGTCCGTTAAGTTGGTAGCAGAAGCTTGATCGATGGTAACAGTACCGGTCGATTGGGGAGCACGAAGCGCACCTTCAAAATATAAAGTAAAAGCATTTGGATAATCAGGCAGCCCAAAACCCGGTTGGCGGCAGTCGAGCGGCTTCCTGCCCACCATGGGGTCTGTGGGCCTTGCTTCCAGCAACGAGGCAAGATATTCGAAATCCATGTTCTCCGCCGTACGGAAAAACCATTCATAATATACGGGGAAAACAGCCTCCTGTTGTGGAGAGAGGCCCCACGCAGGATCTTGCGTATGCACCAACTTGATATCATCTTCGCTCCTGCCCAATCCGGCCAGCCGTCCACTCTCAAACGTGGGGATCACAAACGCATAATAGCGCGAGTTCGCCTCCAGTTTGCGTGGGCAAACCAACCGGCTGATAATATGATCTGAAGCAGCAAGGTCTTCGACAATCTCAGAAGAAGAGATTTGCTGCACATGCGCCCAAAGCCAGGTCTCATCAAAAGGAGGTAAAACAGCAGCATTCGTCAATTCTATCTGCGGCAGCGGAACAACAGTCTCCCTGCGTGTAAATTCTCCTTCCTTTAAAACGATGAGCGTGATCCATGGCCTCAGCTTATCACCATTAGCCCTGGCCGGTGTGTAGCGCCAGGGAAGGTCCTCTTCATAAAACTCTACATGCGCCACATAGTTAGGAGCCCAGGTAGTGCTCCAGTTTTCCGGGGCAGTCCGGATCACCATGTCCTTATTGAAACCAACTACCTCCGATGGCCCGGCCATCAGGAATTCCTTGGTGCCGGCAACGGCATTATTCACCTGCACATCCACTTTTAAGGTAGCGCGGCTGCCTGCCTCACCCCCGCTGCTAAGCGTATCCGGAGTTTGGAGCGCTCTGCCCGCACCAGTGCGCAGCCACGGAAGAAACGTATAATTGGCTAAACTCATAATTCATGCGTTGATAAAACGACGGTACCCTGAACCCCATGCGCTTGCTGTTCATTGTACGCCGCCGTTTGGTTACTGAAAATTTCCGTTCCCAAAAGAGAAAGATCATTACTGTTCACAACTACATATTCAGGCCGGTTGATACCGATCACAGGAGGAGCCTGATGAGAAGTCCGGTTCTTTTCCAGGGAGAATTTAGACTTGGCCGCCGCACCACCATCGGCCAGAAGCACCACCATTTGAGCACCCAGCAAATTCATCACAACACCCGGTGCAGGCTTCTTGCGCCTGATATAAACCACTTCGTAATCTATGTCCTTCGAAACAGCAGTTCCATTGGCAGGAGTAGAAGTATTGATACTAAAAGTTTGCCCGCTTTCAAACCGTTCAAAGGAAGGACGCGATAACTGCTGGGACTTCGGAATATTGAAAAACTGGCCCGGTGCAAAAAGATCATACAGCGGAGTGCCACCAAGTCCCAGACCAAGGTCGGGTAGGGAGGCAGAAAGAGTATACTGTCGCGCGTCCTCGATACCCTTATTACCAAACTTTTCAAGATTGGTTTTCAGAGGAACAGCCCGCTGATTGAAAGACAAAGTCGTATTGGGGTGAATGAGCATATCGTCTGGCCCCGTTTTATTTTCGCGCAGACTTATTTTAGGCGGCCCGGTAACAACCGTGATCGGTTTCCAGTTGGAACTCTTGGGAATTTCTTCTTTCAGTATGTCAAGCACCTTTTGAAGACCTGCCGACAGCTCTTCAATAGGATCACCAAATGTTTCATCAAATGGGATCTCTATCGAGAAACCAATGATACTGGCCTTTGCATAACCCCACACATGCCATTGATTGGGACCAGATAAATTACCCCGCACATCGATACCGATGTCGATGAATGGACCCGTCACACGGCCGGTTAAGTAAATGGCAACGGTAAAGAAGAAAGGATCGAATTGAATAAGCGCGTCGAACCCTACTTCAGCAACAGCAGTATAACCGCCACTCTGCGCCCAGAACCGCGCACGGGCGCCTATTTGAACAGTATTGGTAGTTAAAGCAAAGTAAGCATCGATGCCGAGCTTGATAGATTCCTCATTGATCACCTGGATACCCAGCCGCT
The DNA here is from genome assembly GCF_059502485.1 of Paraflavitalea sp. Classification (NCBI taxonomy): domain Bacteria; kingdom Pseudomonadati; phylum Bacteroidota; class Chitinophagia; order Chitinophagales; family Chitinophagaceae; genus Paraflavitalea; species Paraflavitalea sp. The sequence goes on along the minus strand of NZ_JCACET010000010.1, from coordinate 2,390,918 downwards.
CCATATGTTGCAACTCTACAGGAGCCTCTTTAAAATCGGGGTGAAAACCACCACTGCTGAAAATAAAAGTAGCAGGAGAGCCCCAGCCGATCCGCAACGCAAAGTCACCGGTGATAGTCATTATAAGAATACGCGAATCGGACAGAGACGCATCGAGCGAAAACATCTTCTTTTCAAAGTCGATAACACCAAGGAAGTTGATCTGTAGCAGAAGAACAGGTTCCTTCGGATCGGGCAGTTGCAAACGAATAATGCCTAAGATGGCAATGATCACAGGTTCCGGCACCTGGATCAGCACGCCGATTTCGGCGGTCACAAGCGTAGTGCCCCAGCCGATCTTGATCATAGGGCCTATCAGGAAATTGTTACCGATGGGGAACACCCTTTTAAGATCACCAACGATCCGGCCGATATTGGCGATCACATCTTTGGGAAACAAGATGCTGTCGAGTGCTTTCGTTTTAAGGCCCAGCCGCAGCTCGTCAGCCTGGAAAGAACGCTTGTAACCAAACAATCCTCCCAACCCATTCAGTGAAAATCCATAACCGAGTTGAATAGGATTGAACTCGGCCGTAATGATCACGAGCAGCGAGAAACTACCATCAGGAAGATTGGTGTTGATGATCGCAATAGCCTTGATCGCAAGATTGAAAGATTTGATCTCGAGCTCCAGCGCACCGATATACTCGTTCGGTTTGATGCTAAGGAAACCGCCAGCCTTTACAACAGAAGTATCGATCGAAAGACCGATAGCATCAGGGAATTTAAAGTCGAAACTGGCATTTACCGGACCCATATTCCCGCCGTTATCGGCAAAGGTTAGGTTTGTTTTGAGACCTATGTTTTGTACCACAACAACCAGCGGTCCAAGCTCAGCCTTTACATCGGCACCAACAGAGATCGGGATTTTATTATTCTCTATAGTAACACCAACCAGTATGTTTTGAATTTCAACAGGCCCCAGTTTTAGTTGCACAGGCAACAATATCTCTATACCGCTACTCCCTTTGAAATAGAATTTGCGTTTAAGCGAAAAGCCGAGCCCGAAACCCACAGAAGCACTGATGCCATCCTCAGGAAGCATTTTGTTGAGGAAAGAATCACCCTCACCGCCACCAACCTGCAATTTGATCTTTTCAAAATCGATCTCCAATCCAATATCCTGACCGCCGGCCCCGGAACTCACAAAGAATTTAGCCGCAATACCTTTAATAGACATATGCGTATCGCTCTCCGAACCAAATAAATAAATAACGGGCGACTGGTTATTCTGATCAGGCTTTTGCTTTACCGTAAGGCCGAGTTCGAAAGAGCCCGCCTCGAGAGGGGCCGAAAAGATCCTTTCAAATATCTCTACATTGAAAGGAGGCCTTATCACAAGACCAACACCGGCGTCCAAAGTAAGCTGACTGGTAAAAACAGCCATCCATTTTTTACTGATCTCAAAATCAAATTGGCTGGTGCCAGTGAAATAAGGGATCAGTGCAATCCCCTTGAGAGCATTCGCCTTCGCTTCTGCTGGCGATAAGTTGATACCGAGTTGAGCATATAGCTCAGGATAATAACCCTTTTGTAGAACAGGTATCCTTAATTCCGACAGATCGGCGGTAGTATTTCCGAGTGCATTTTTTACTGTGGCACTTTGCTTATAAATACCCCCTGCTATGCCCATGGCCTTCAGGAAGAGTTGAAAACGACCAAGGAAAACATCAGTATTGAACGAGGTGCTCCAGCTGTACATTTCATTGAACACCACTGCGGGCTCCGTGAAATAGCGTGGCAATCTGTCCCAGTGGATAACCTGCAATTCATTCGCATCATCCAGGATGCCCAATAAATAGAAGATGCCGAATATTCTGGGCTGACGTTGATATAAATATTGAAAAAGCAGATAATCGATAACCCGCTTCGGAAGCTCACTCAACGGAGGATTGTTGGCAGCAGAATAACCAGCCAGGCTATTGATGGCAGTAACAAGATTACTTACCTCTGCAAAGGTGCTGCCTACTTTGGGTACCAGCGCGACAATAGCAGCTTGCCTTTCCGAATCCGTGGTAGCATTGGCTAATTCACTGGCGCCCTCGATCACATCCTCAACCTTGGTCACTAAAGTTGATAAAACAGACAATACATTGGCTTGTGGCAGATCGTAGCCAAGTTTCTTGAAAAAGGCAACCACCCGCTCACCGGAATTCAATGACTTCACCGGGCTCAGCAGGTAGCCTGTTTCCAGAAGAACTGTAGCAGAGAAGTTATTGTTAGCCATAAGAATTTAAAGAATAATGACAATTGTATTAAAACCAAAACCCTGCAAATGCAGGTGATGATCATGCCTCACCACAGGACCATTAACCTGTGTATTGGCCAACGGACCACTCAATACCAGTTGTGGATTATCTACCCCCGGATTAACATCAGCTGAATCGAAAGACTGATTATTCACAGTAACACGATGAAAGTGTGTCGTGTGCGGCAAAAGGATCGTCTGGTTGTTCCTGATAAACCTTTCAGATAACATATTATTTGTCCGGCCCCATCCATATAAATGCAATGAATTAGTAAAAGTGATCTGCCTGTTATAATCAAACTGGGCATCCCGCACAGTACAAGCCTGTCCATCACGATTTGTCCTTAAATACCGGAGATCACCATTTACACCATTAATGTGAGAAACACTCGCGCCGGCTGAACCATCAGGCATACTAAAGCCATTGAACCCAAGATCTGCAATGTCATCCTTAGCCATTGCCCCCAACAAGCCCGCAAAACTGTCCAGGTTAATATAATCCCGTGGAGAATTATCCGTCATAAACCGGATATGCACACCATCCCGGTTATACTCATGCAACCTTGTAGCTTCAACCATCGTTACAAGATCAGTAGGTTGAGTTTGGGTAATCGGCCACCTTTGTGTATACCGAATGGTGAATGATCCAAAATAATGTTCATTATCATTTTCATCACGATAATAATACACCACATCCGTTGCCTGCGTTGGAATAACTTTACCGATCACGCTGGCAGCGCCACCACCGGCAAGTCCCTGCAGATAATTATAAAGGTCAGTAGAATGGAAAATGTCATAGAAGGCCCGACCCACTAATCGGAATTGACCCTTGGCAGCAGTATTTAAAAAAGTACCGGAAGAGCCGTGGCCATCTTCGCCCCAATACGCCTCACTATTGTCTGACAATTTTACGGTTGGCAAAAGATTGTTGGTTCCTGCAGTAGTTAAGTTTGCATACCAGGTATTGAAAGACGCACGGGTTGCTGGCCTTAAATACAATTTTATAATAGCCTTGTCGGCATGATGCTTCTTCAGGTTCACATAATGAGCACTCGAATGATTATTGTTTTCCAGGTCCACAAACGATCCTACCGTTGCGCGATGTTCAGTATCCTGTGTACCATTCCGCATGAGACCAAGTGCTCCGCTGGCAAGCACATCCTGTTCTGATTTTACTTGACAGATCACCTCTTTATTTTCCAGACCTATCGTTTCAATAATGATATATACCTCCCGGCCCAGTACGCCGTCAAAAGGAATATTGGCGCCGGCGCTATCCTGTTGCAGGTGCAGACTATCGATTGGAATAAAAAAACAGCTTAATTGATTATTAGTACTGACAACCTTTTTCTTTGCAAAATAGACGTTGGTAACCCGTGGGTAGAAATTAGCAATAGTATAAACATAAGGCGACCAGGCATACTGCCCGCAGGTGCGGGCCGGTCGCCTGAATGATGTTACCTTATTGACAGGCCCTTCCAGGTAATGAGAATACAAATTGTTGATCAGGTCCGACTTGGTCTTTATGCCATCCAGTGTGGGAAAAGCCCAATCCAGGGCTTTATACAGACACTCATTATGAGTATTCTTCCGCGAAGCTTCAAAAATGAACTTGAATAAAATACCCGATAAGATGATAGACGATTTAGGAAACCGCGACAAGTGATACAGATCGAGCAGCTTGCGGCCATCGAAAACAGCCTTTTGCGCAACGAGGCGATCTTTGGATTCCTTGATCAGGCGCAGACTTTCTTCATCATTTTGAGCCGTATCGTCTGCATTAGTGCCGGCAATCACAGGCCGGCTCAGCATTTTGTACAACTTATTATTACTGTCGATAGAAACGAAATTGGGCAAGGTCGTAAAGTCATCGATAACATCACTTAGCAAATGCAGAGGAAGCTCACAAATACCATTATTGGTATTTTGGATCGTGTCTCCCATAGTATCCGAGAGAATGAACGCTTCGATTTCCCCATTGTCGTGCCTGCCTATATCATAATAAGAACCATTGTTAATGCGGTTCTCCAGGTAGGTCACTGTTTTATAGTACAACAAAGCAGTTACATAATTGATAAGACTGCTGTCACCGGTTACTGCCGTACTCACGGGCAAGCCATTCCAGGTAATAAAATTACCGGGAATGTAATCCTTCAAAAAATTAACAAGGAAATTCGTGGTATCAGGATTGCCGATGAAAGAACCATACTCCATATTAGCCGTAAACAAAGTCTCGACGCCTATGAATTTTACCAGCGTGTGATGCAGTTCGATCGTCTTTGAATCGGCGCCTTTACTTACAACACACGTTACCGTCAGCCTGCTGAAACGAAGAGCCTGATGATTATCCAATAAAACATTGCTGAATTCAAGCACGTACTCATTGTTCTTTATGACCGTAGCAGGCAGTAAAGTAGCATCAGTAGGAAAAGCCTCATCCTTGTCATTGTGCAATCGATAACTCCAGGTAACAGAATCTACCGTATTGGTATTCTCGAGAAAGAGAACATATTTATTGGTAAACCGCATTGTTTCCCCGATCCGGAGGTTGCGGGACAAGTAACTGATCACACAGATCTTCGATCCATTATTAAAAGCACTTTCACTGAACAAGCCACTTAAATTCGATAGATCAACAGAAGGATAATAATTATAGATCCGGCTAATATCCATTACCAATATATTATCGTAAATGAATAATAAGACAGGAAGGAAATTGGAAACGGGATATATATTTAGGGGAGGGTAATGTTCGATAGGGCTCCAATTGCCGACATGCACTTTGTCACTGACCAAAAATAAATGTCCATCCCATCACAGCGCCTCCCTGAAAAGCGGTATTTTTTCTGGCATAATAACAATTTTGTGTACAAAAAAGCCCACAACAGCAGTTGCAGGCTTCAACAATAAAAAAAGTGTTAGCAATAATTTAATGCGAATGGTATAAATACAGTTAGGGCTACAGCTTTTCCGCAAATTCTCTGATTGTCATGAAGGTGGTATCGCCACTAAACTTCATCTCCTTTAATTGCTTATACAAACTATCCTTCCCGGAAACTTTCTTGATCGAACCCTTGGAGAAAGAAAAAATAAAATACTGTTCAAAATAAGGAGTCTGATCCTTATCAAAGTCTGTTTTACACTTTGATCCAACGAAATACGATCTGTCAAAAATGAATTTGTCAAAGTAAGGAGTCAAAAGCTGAACACCCCCGCCTGCGTCGAAATCAGTTTTACCCTTTTCACTGCAAATACCGCCATATACAGTCTCATCGACACAATTGATCGCATAAGGATAAACCAATGGAAATCTCCACCAGTCATATATGCCCCGGTGCGTATAAAATGCTTTAGGAACAGTTCCTTTATAAATGGCAGGTTCGTACGATTTTAAAGTATCCAAAAGATCAATAGGCGCTTTCTTTTCAGTAATAACAGCATCGGCCTTCTTATCATCCTTTGTTAGCCAGTTGCAGGAAAAAGCAAAAAAAGAAATGAATACGATGAGGAGAGGTTTCATATCCCTCAAATATATACAACACACACAGTAAATAAAACAAAAGCGGCAACATCAGTCACCGCTTTTAATTTTGTTGGGCTATACTTATTTTATTAGTTAAGCTGCTTCAGTATGCTTCTTATAGTTATCAAGGATCGCCTGCCAGCCTGCCTGTTGCATTTCAACAGAGTGAGTATCCTCTGCGTCGAAAGTTTCTATTACATGAGTCTCATTACCCTTGTCTTCAAAAACAACCTTCACCTTCCTGCCATCGCCCATAGTATATTCGATCAGCTTATGCTCGGTTACAGCGTCATAAATGCCACCAAAATCGAAGCTAAAGCTACCGTCTTTAGCAGCCATAGTGGTAGAGAAAGAGCCGCCCACGCGCAGATCGTTAGTAGAAGCGGGTGCATGCCAGTCGGGGGAAGCAAAAGCCCATTGCTTGATATGTTCAGGTTCGTTGAAATAAGTCCAGGCCTTAGCTACAGGAGCTTTAACAGTTGTTTCTACGGTGATGGCTGTTCTTGCTTTTGTTTCCATGATTTTACTTTTAGATAAGATGAGTGATTATTTGTTTATTTGATAATGCAAACATACACCCCATTATAAAAACAGGTAAGTGGCAAAAACGACAAAATGGAGGTGCTTTGCGACTAACTCGTTTTCACTACAGCCAGCCCTCTGTAAGTAGCCACATCATAATATTTCCCATTCACATGAGAATACCCCGATATACCCAGCAACACAATATAAGGAGCAGTAGCTGATGGCGCAGACACTTCAAATGATAACTCATCCAGCTTACCTGGATAAGTTATCATGTCACTGGCGGCAATCTCTTTAACAACACGGCTCTTGGCAAAATTGGGATACAACACAACCACATGATACCGGTAATGCGTCATCCCCTTTACATCCGTAGTAGCAGGAGGCACAACAAGCCCAACAGAAACCTGCAGGCTCTTCGCCGCGCGTTCCACGTTTACCGAATACCTGGTCCCAAGAATGTTGGCCAGTTTACACTTGGCATCACATTCCAGTCCCAGCAACATGCTCACGTGAGGTTTTAAACCCTCCTTGGCACGTTTAAAAAAGAGCGACAACAACCGCGACCACAAAGTGCCGTCACGATACTCATCCCGCAAAGTTTCAAAAATAATTTTTGCTTCACCGTTACAATCCATGAGCGTGTCCTTACATGCCTCCATAGTAGCATTGAGAGAAATGGGAGTGTAGGTACCTCGCTCTGCGCGAACATGATCCCCGTAAGCACGGCTGTTCACGTGCGTTAGTCCACCAAGAGTTCCTTGAAGCTTAATAGTGGTAGATAAATTCCTGGCCATAAGATAAATGATTAAAGGTTATAGAAATGGTTGAATAGAAAGATTCATCCATTACCTAAGATAAATAAAAAAAATTAACCATACAAGTTTACAGAGACCTTTTAGAGATATTACAGAGAGTTTATAGAGACCTTATAGAGACTTTGACCCGCATCAACCCTACACCTGTTCCTAACCTCCCCTGGGGCCGACAAGTAGGTCGCCTGTGGACCATCTCCCTCCCGTAGCACACCATTCTTACGATCCCCAGAGCCAGCCCTGTTAGTTGTAAATGATTGATTAGTAGTAGATAATATCTCCCTTTCAACCTATTGACCCAGCCAGCCTATCAACCCTCCCCCTGTCAACTTATCAACCTATAAACTTTTCAACAGTCAGGAATCCAAAAAAATATGGTTTCCCTTTAATGGTCTTTTCCAAAACCCCTGTCCTTCTATGCGTAAACGGTAGAACACAACATGGAAAGACCAGAAAACATATGGTTCCTGATGTCCCGCAACCTGAGCGGAGAAGCCACGCCGGAAGAAAAAGCAGCGCTCATGGAGGCTCTGCAACAACAGCCGGTACTCATGCAGCAATATGAATTATTGCAGCGCCTGTGGAAGCCCGATCAGGTGGGCGGCACAGAAGAAGTAGCTACCAGGATCAACAATATCCTGCAACGCTCCGCACAGGAAACCCCGGCAATAGACGAACAACAACAGCCGGTTCCACGAATACCCCGGGCAGCCCGCCTGCTGAAACTCACACGTTGGGCAGCAGCCATTGCAGGCGTAGCCCTGGCCGTTTGGTCCTGGTCTTCTATAAATAACAATAAGCACAAAGAAGAAAATGAGGTCATCGCCAAAAAAGGAAGTAAGACCCGCATGCTGCTGCCCGACGGATCCACGGTGTGGCTCAATGCAGGCTCAGGCATTACTTACGATCCCGGTTTCAGTGGCAACACCCGCGAAGTGACACTACAGGGAGAAGCCTACTTTGATGTGGTAAAAATGCCCGGCAAACCATTTATAGTACACGCAGGCAATATCAACATCAGGGTATTGGGCACAGCCTTCAACGTAAAATCATATACAGAAGAACCAAACGTAGAGACCACCCTCATACATGGGCTGGTACAGATCACCCGCACAACAGACAAGCCGGGACAAGCCCAACCCATTTATTTACGTCCTAACCAAAAGATCGTATTACCTAAAAATATTACCACGTCTGCCAGTGAAGAGAACACAGTGTCGCAACAACCGGCTACTGTAAGCGCAAAGGAGACAGGCATTATTACACTCGATAGCAACCTGAAGGCAGAAGAGCGGTTCGAGACTGCCTGGATGTACAACCGCCTGGAGTTTAGAGGCGACCGTTTTGATGAATTGGCGAAGAAGTTGGAACGCTGGTACAATATCACCATCCACTTCGAAGAAGAACAGGCACGTACACTTGTATTCAATGGCTCACTCGAAACAGAAACCGTGCAGGAAGCATTCAGGGCCTTATCGATCGCCGTTCCCTTCCAATTTGAAATAAAAGGAAACGAAGTCTTTATACGAATAGCTAAAACTACCGAATGAGAAAATTAGGAAAGATCCGAAACAGGGAACCTGCCGAAAAAATAATCGTAAACTATAAATAATCAGCAACCACTGCCGATTGTCGACTGCCGATTGCCGTCATTCAGCAACCATTGCCGATTCACGATTGCCCATTGCCGAAAAAGGAACGGAGAATGTTGCAGCATTCCCCGTTCAGGCCATAGGTTAAAAACTGGTGTACTCTTTCTGCTTGTCGCGGAAGGAGAATTTGTTAACCCATAACGATCACTAAAGTATGAAAAGTTCGCTAACGGGGCGACAACGCGCCCTGCTTTCCAAAGCACTGCTTGTTATGAAATTGACTACTTTCTTGCTTATTGTCTTCACGCTCAACGTGTCAGCTACCGGCTTCGGTCAGGAAAAGCTCAACTTCCGGTTCAAAAAGACCGAAATAGCCGGCATCCTGAGCAGCATCGAAAAAGCAACCAATTACAGGTTCCTTTACAACGACCAGCTCCGCAACATCCGTCAGAAGGTAAACCTCGATGTGCAGGATGCCAGCATCCGGCAAACACTCGATCAGCTCCTGGCAAAAACAGGTCTCATGTACCTCCTGATGGAAAACAACCTGATCGTCATCAAAGAAAATGCGGTATCGGCAAAAAAAGACCTCATCACCGGAAAGATTACCGATGATACCGGTGTGCCGCTATCCGGCGTATCCGTAAAGATCAAAGGAACAGAAAAAGGAACTACCACCAACGATCAGGGTATTTTCTCCCTCGATGCAGACGACGATGATATCCTCGTGTTTTCCTCCATAGGCTACGACCCACAGGAAGTAAAAGTGGGCAACAAAAAAGACATCAGCGTAGCAATGACATCAGTAGCCAGAAGCCTGGAAAACATAGTTGTCATTGGTTATGGCCAGGTAAAAAAGCGCGACCTTACCGGGGCAGTAGTATCCGTCAAGAGCGATGAGATCAAAAAAGTACCCTCCGGCAATGTGCTCGAAAGCCTGCAGGGTAAACTACCCGGTGCAGATATCATGCGCTCCAGCGGATCAGCCTCTGCCAATGTCAGCATCGTTATCCGCGGCAACCGTTCACTGATGGCGAGCAACGCACCCTTGGTGATTGTGGATGGTATACAATACAATTCTTTCCAGGACATCAACCCCAACGATATCCAGTCACTGGAAGTATTGAAAGATGCTTCCTCCACAGCCATCTATGGTTCCCGCGGAGCCAACGGTGTTATCCTCATTACCACAAAGCGTGGCAGCAGCGGTAAACCGAAGATTAGCGTCAACTCTTACTACGGACAATCAGACGTATCGGCATATCCGCGTTACATGAATACGGAAGAATACAGAGCATGGAGAAGAGAAGCCAACCGCAAGATCGATCTGGCAGGCATCAATCCCAATGGCACTTGGTCCAGCCCTGCTAATGATGCCCTGCTGTTCAGTGCCGAAGAACTGAAGAACATTGGCAACGGCGTCAATACAGATTACTCGGATAGGCTCTTGCACCGCGGTAGCCAGCAGGAACACCAGGTAGGTGTTGCTGCCGGAGGCGATAAAACCAAAGTATACCTTTCCCTCAACTATTATAATGAGAAAGGCCTCCTCAAAGGTGATGAGCTGAAACGCTACACAGGCCGCATGAACGTAGACCAAACCTTGGGCAAAATTGCCAAAGCAGGCATGCAAATGCAGCTCACCTATTACGATGTGGATGTACGCGCCAACCCAATGGACGAAGCGAGCAAGGTAGCCCCTTGGTCACTGCCTTATGATAGCGCCGGCAATATTATACTGTTCCCGGTCAACGATCAGGCCCGCTGGAACCCACTGGCCGACGAACTACCAGGCATCGCAACAAACAATACACTGACCACACGCACGTTGGCAGCCACCTACCTGGAGTTGACACCTTTCAAAGGCATTTCATTGAGAAGCAACCTCGGCTTTGTGTTCAACGATATGCGGCAAGGCGCATTCTTTGACCTCAACTCCATGTCACAGCGAGGACAACGCTCATTGGGTTTAGGCGTAGCTACCCGCGGACGAAACATCAACTGGGAGAACATACTTACCTATAATAAACAAATAGGAGACCACAACCTCACACTCACAGGCATCACCACCTTCCTCGAGATCAGCAATGAATTTGTACAGGCGCAGGGCAACAAACAAATATTGCCATCACAACTATTCTACGCCCTGCAAAACACCACAGAAAACCTGGCCATCGCCAGCGGGTATACCAAAGAGAACCTGATATCCTATGCAGGCCGTGCCAACTATTCCTTTAGAGGCAAATACCTCGCTTCATTCAGCATACGCACAGATGGATCATCCAAACTGGGCACCGGCAACAAGTGGGATGTGTTTCCGGCAGCAGCCGTGGCCTGGCGCCTGAGCGATGAGCCATTCATGAAAAACATCAGCTACCTCAACGACCTGAAGCTGCGCGTAAGCTACGGCATCACAGGTAGCGATGCCATCACGGCCTATCGCACGCAATCCACACTGATACGCATCCCCAATTCATTTGGAGATAACTCGGCATTGGGTTTCACATTCAGCGATACCATCGGTAACCCCAACCTGCAATGGGAAAAAACAAAAGCCCTGAACCTTGGTTTTGATTTCGGCCTCTTCAGCAATCGCCTCAGCGGTAGCATTGATCTGTACCAAACAAAGACCACAGACCTGCTCACCCTCCGCAAACTGCCCGCTTCGTCAGGCGTATCCGCCACCTTCGACAATGTGGGCAGCACACAAACAACAGGTATCGACATCAACCTGAACGCAGCCATCATTCGCAAGTCCGATATCAGCCTCAACGCTGGTGTTAGTTTCTTCACAGCTAAAGAGAAGATTACAGAACTGGTGGGCGGCATCGACGATGTCCTCAACGAGTGGTTCATCGGATATCCTACACGCGTAGCATACGACTTCAACAAAATAGGCATCTGGCAAATAGCCGATTCTGCATTGGCAAAACTATACAACCAAAAGCCAGGAGACATTCGCGTGGAAGACATGGGCAAGAAAGACACCATCATCAGCGCCATCAAAGACCGCAAAGTAGTAGGACAGCTCGTGCCCAAATGGAATGCAGGCCTCAACATCGACTTCCGGTACAAAGCCTTTGACCTGAACGTCTTTGTTTTCGCACGTATGGGACAAACGATCGAATATGCCTACAATAGCCGCGTGCACCTGCCTGGTCGGGAGAACGGAGCAGTGGTAAACTATTGGACGCCCGAAAATGCCTCCAACGATTTTCCGCATCCGCGCACCAGTAGCTCATTCGCGGCCTTGCCATACTCATCTACGCTGGCCTACGAAGACGGCTCCTTTGTAAAGATCAGGAACATCACACTCGGATACAACCTGCCCAAGACAGTACTCAACAAATTTGGCGTAAGCAGTATGCGCTTTTATGTAACCGGTAGGAACCTGTTCACCTTTTCAAAGATCAGCGAATATGATGTAGAACGCGGTGGCGCCCTCAACGATCCAATGACCAAACTCGTAGTAGCAGGCGTTAACGTAGACTTCTAACCAACTAAAAAGATTATTATGAAACGCATTCCCATATACCTGTCGGCCTTCACAGCCATACTCCTGCTGGCCACAGCTTGCACCAAAAAACTGGAAGAGTACAACCCCGGCGGACTCACAGCCGATGTAGTATTCAATACACCAGCCGGATTTGAAGCCGGCGTAAGCGCAGCCTACAGCTACAACCGCCACCTCTGGGGCAAGGAAGCAGGCTACCATCTATACGAAGCCTCCAGCGACCTCTGGATGAGTGGAGTAGACGATCCCAATACCGAGCTCACACAATTCACGAGCGGTCTCAACTCCAACAATGCTATCCTCACGGCCAACTGGCAGCGCTTATATTCAGTAGTCAACCTGTGCAATGCTTTGATCAAACGCGTTCCACAATCAGGCTTGACAGATAACCTCAAGAGCATCCGCGAAGCAGAACTACGCATGCTGCGCGCCTGGTATTATTACACCATCGTCGAGACCTGGGGCGGCGTTCACTTCACACTCGAAGAAACACAGGGACTTGTCAATACAGCCAACCGCAAACCGGTCGATACATTCTACAACCAGATACTGAATGATCTGCGCTTTGCAGCAGCGCGGCTGCCCAATACCACTCCGGATAATGGCCGTGTCACCAAACCAGCCGCAGAAGCATTCTTGTCGAAGATGTTCCTCTATGTCAACAAGCCCGACAGCAGCTATTATTACGCCAACCGTGTAATGACACAATACGGTCTGCAATTACAAACCAGCTACGCGGCACTCTGGAACATGAACAACCAGATCAATAAAGAGATCATCTGGGCAGTCAACTACAGCACCAACCTGGCAATAAACGATTTCCAGGGACCAGCCGGTGCAATAGTCTACCCCGGCGGCCACCCTCGTGGAGCACACAATGGCCACCTAATGTTCCTTCAGAAATATGATGTGCGCCCAGGCTTGGTCAGAGATGTTATCTATGGCCGGCCCTTCAGCCGTTACATGCCCACCCGCTTCCTACTCGATCTGTTTGATGAAACCAAAGACAGCCGTTATGCGGCAAGCTTCCAGGATATTTGGTTCAGCAACAGACCTACCGCCACAACATACGAGCGCACATTGACAACAGGAACAAAACAAAACTTCACCCTCAATCCCGGCGACACAGCACACTGGATGCCCAAAGGCACAGTGACGAATGAGTTTAGGGATAGCCGCAAATATGAGATATTCGATCGCGCCAATGTTTTCAATGCCAACGGCACACCGAGAAACACATCCAACTTCATTTCCCTGAAGAAATTCCTGGACCCCACCCGCCCCAGCGTAGCAGAGCAGCAAAGCGCACGCGATGCCGTGATCTTCCGTCTGTCGGATATTATACTCATAGCCGCTGAAGCGAAGATTCGTATGAATGAGCCCGCGGCCGCAGCCACCTTGATCAATGAGGTCCGCCGTCGCGCAGTCATCACGGGACAGCCCACCAATTCATTGGACATTACCCCGGCGAATGCTACCATCGATTTCGTGTTGGATGAGCGCGCCCGCGAACTGGCCGGCGAACAATGGCGCTGGTTCGATCTGAAGCGCACAGGCAAACTGGTGGAGCGCGTAACCCAATACAACCCACAAGCGGCCCCCAACATCAAAACATACCATACTATACGGCCCATTCCGCAAACACAGATCGACGCCGTAGTCAACAAAACCGAGTTCACCCAAAACCCGGGCTACCAGTAAACGTATCCACGCAAAGGGAGAGGGAGGAGGAAAGGTATTCACTCGCTCGCCTCTGGCGAGTGAGGGTATTTTCAAGCCTCCGGCTTGAGGCAACGCAAACGAAGAGAAACGAAGCGAACGAAGCCAAACGACGCAAACGAAAACGTGTCAAAAGGCATTCAGCCCCAACGGGGCTACAGCTTCGTAGCAGAGAATTCATAAAAGGTATTCAGCCCCATCAGGGCAACACATGAGAAGATCAAAAGCTTGGTTTAGACGGAAACCTTGAACAACCAACAAACGGCCGGCGCCCGGACTAACCACCCGGGAAGCCGGCCACTTTTAAACAGTAGCGAATCTCTCTTGTGTCATTTCGAACCCTGCCACACGCACCTGCCACCACAGCCGGTATACAGGGTGAGAAATCTGCTATCGAAGCAAAAGGAATATTAGAGTTATCGATCGGCCATTCTTATTGCCCTGAGCCACCTGCACATTGTCGAAGTTTGCAGGTATAGACGGTTTCTTGCCGCCTTAACGCCTTCCCGGCGAATATTGAGAGAATACGTCTTCCCCCGAAATCCTTTTCGGCAACGTTTGCGTAAAAAAACAATGGAAATGAGTTCGTTAATAATAAATAACTGTTTAGACTTGTACCTGAACCAGGGCGCAAAATGCCCTATAGGGACCCTGTCCGCGCCCCTCAAATTAAATTATTGATGCATATTATTCGTGCGATTGACTTGACTACTATGAAAAAGATTTGCTTCCATACAACACTCTTGACGATCCTGATTGCCGCCTTTTCACCCACTACGGCCCAGGTATTGCCTAAAATTGAGCAACCCACTTTCAAAAAAGACACATTCAACATTGCCAGATATGGCGCTGTTGCCGACGGCGTCACCATCAACACCACCTCCATCAACAAAGCAATCGACGATTGCAGCAAGAAAGGTGGGGGAGTAGTATTGGTGCCGGCGGGATTGTGGAACACGGGACCGGTAGTGCTGAAAAGCAATGTAAACCTCCACCTGCAAAAAGGGGCGGTACTGCAGTTCAGCGACGATTTCAACCAATATCCGCTGGTAGAAGGCAACTGGGAAGGATTACCACAAATGCGCAACCAGTCGCCCATATCCGCCCAGGGCCAGCAAAACATTGCGATCACAGGCAGCGGCATCATCGACGGTAATGGCGATGCGTGGCGCATGGTGAAAAAAGAAAAGCTCACCGAAAGCCAGTGGAAAAAGCTGGTAGCTTCCGGAGGTATCAGCACGGACGGACGCACTTGGTACCCCTCGCAAAAAGCACTGAAAGGATCACTCCTCAAAAACCCCGGCGTCATAGAAGCAGGCAAAACAGCCATCTTCTATGACTCAATAAAAGACTTCCTGCGCCCCAACCTCCTGGTAATCACCAAATGCAAAAAGATACTCCTCGAAGGAGTCATCATACAAAACTCACCCGCCTGGTGCCTGCACCCCTTGATGAGCGAACACCTCACGGTGCGCAACGTCACCGTTAAGAACCCTTGGTATGCGCAGAACGGCGACGGCATCGATGTAGAGAGCTGTAAAAATGTACTTATCGAGAACTCCACATTCGATGTGGGCGATGATGCATTATGCATGAAAAGCGGTCGCGATGAAGCAGGTCGTCAGCGCGGTATGCCCACGGAAAATGTGATCATCCGCAACTGCATCGTCTACCATGCCCATGGCGGATTTGTCGTAGGCAGCGAAATGAGTGGCGGCGCACGCAACATTCACGTCACAAATTGCACCTTTATAGGGACCGATATTGGCCTCCGCTTCAAAACCACCCGCGGCCGGGGTGGGGTAGTAGAGAATATCTTTATCAAAGACATCTACATGAAAGATATTCCCGGCGAGGCCATCCTGTTCGACATGTACTACATGGCCAAAGATCCGATCCCGCTGAACGGAGAAAAAAGAGAAGCACCCAAAGTAGAGATGTTGCCCGTAACAGAAGCTACACCCGTATTCAAAGACATCTATGTAAACAATGTAGTATGCAACGGCGCTGAGAAAGGCATATTCATCCGGGGCCTGCCCGAAATGCACATTAAGAACATTAAGCTCGAGAACATGGTTTTGCAGGCGAACAAAGGTATCGACTGCAGCGAGGCCACCGGCATTACATTCAACAACATTAAGCTCATCACCAAAGAAACCAACCCGGTAGTAGACGTACTCAACAGCGATAACCTGTCATTCAACAAGATCACCTACCGGGATGGAACAGAACTACTGTTCCGCATTGGCGGCGACCGCACCGGTAAAATTGCAATCACTAACACCGATGCATCCAAAGCCAAACAAAAAGTCCAATACGAGTTCGGCGCCTCCGAAAAAAGCGTCACACTGAAATAATTAACCAAAGACTTCTTACCATATCATGTATATGAATATTAATAAACGCACTTGCCACTCATTGCCGATTGCCGACTGCCGATTGTCGATTCTTACAGTTGTGATCACACTTATCATGTTTACGAACCAGTCAATCGCCCAAACCTCCACCAAACTCACCAGCACACCCGCTATACGCTGGTCACAGGAGATGACAGCTACAGCCATGAAAATATGGAGCGATTCATTTGCCCTTACCCCAGATAGACCCGCCCGCTGGTCCTACGACCAGGGCGTCATCCTCAAAGGAGTAGAAGGCCTTTGGAATGCAACAGCCAACGCCCGCTACTTCGATTACATCCAGCGCAGCATGGATTTCTTCGTACAAAAAGACGGCACCATCAAAGGCTACCGCCCCGATGAATACAACATCGACCACATCAATAACGGAAAGTTGATACTCTTCCTCTACCGCGTAACCGGACAGGAGAAATATAAAAAAGCGGCCGACTTGCTGCGCAACCAGCTCCGCACCCATCCCCGCACATCCGAAGGAGGCTTCTTTCATAAACAGATATACCCCAGCCAGATGTGGCTCGATGGTCTGTACATGGGTCAACCATTTTATGCCGAGTATGCTAAAATATTCCACGAGGATGCAGCCTTCGATGACATCACCCGCCAGTTTGTGATCATGGAGAGCCATGCGCGCGATCCTAAAACAGGATTGCTGTACCATGGATGGGATGAATCGCGCCAGCAGAAATGGGCCAACAAGACCACAGGACTTTCACCCCACTTCTGGGGCCGCGCCCTTGGTTGGTACGGTATGGCGATGGTCGACGTATTAGACCATTTCCCCGCTAAGCACCCCGGTCGTGATTCCATCATTGCCATCCTCAACCGTTTTGCAAAAGCGGTAGTGAAAGTACAGGACCCAAAGTCAGGAGTATGGTACGATATAGTAGACATGCCCAATGAAAAAGGCAACTACCTCGAAGCATCCGCATCATCCATGCTCATTTACGCACTGGCAAAAGGCATGCGCAATGGCTACCTGCCAGCCACCTATCTGCCCGCTGTACAAAAAGGATATGCAGGCCTCGTTAAAACATTCATCGAAACAGATGCCAACGGACAAACCAACCTCAAAGGCACAGTAAAAGTATCTG
Source organism: Paraflavitalea sp. (assembly GCF_059502485.1). Taxonomy (NCBI): domain Bacteria; kingdom Pseudomonadati; phylum Bacteroidota; class Chitinophagia; order Chitinophagales; family Chitinophagaceae; genus Paraflavitalea; species Paraflavitalea sp. The sequence continues at coordinate 2,373,435 of NZ_JCACET010000010.1, read as the reverse complement.
GCCTTGGCGGCAACCCATACCGCGATGGCAGCTTTGCCTACTACATGAGCGAGCAGGTCATTGTCAACGATCCGAAAGGAGTGGGAGCCTTCATCCTCTGCGCAGATGAAGCAGAGATGCTGCCAACCCTGCCATTAGGTAAAGGCAAGACAGTGGTCCTCGATACCTGGTTCAACAACGAGTGGAAGAAAGATGCTACAGGAGCACAAGTGCGCCACCACTATACCTGGGACGACAAAACCTACGGAGGCTTTGCCATGCTGGGCGACATCTTCCGCATCCACGGCATGAAGACCACTTCACTCGAAACAGCGCCCACAGCCCAAAACCTCAAAGGCGCTTCCATCTATGTGATAGTAGACCCAGACACGAAGAAAGAAACAACCGATCCACACTTCATACAACCACAGGATGTAAAAGCTATCAGCGATTGGGTAAAAGCAGGCGGCGTATTACTACTGATGGGCAACGATTCAGGCAATGCAGAGTTTGAGAACTGGAACAAATTGGGCGCAGCCTTTGGCATCCATTTCAACGAGAACAGTCTAAACCGCGTACAAGGCAATCAATACGAGCAGGGAGCGTTTTACCCTACAGCACAGGATGCCATATTCAAAACATCGAAGAAAATTTACATCAAAGAATACAGCAGCCTGGAATTAAAAGCGCCAGCTACCGCCGTTTTCAAAGACGCGAGCGGTAAAGACATAGTGATGGCTGTAAGCAAATATGGAAAAGGAACAGTATTCGCTGTAGGCGATCCCTGGTTCTACAATGAATACGTAGATGGCAGAAAACTGCCCGCCGAATTCGAGAACTATAAAGCCGCTACAGATCTGGTAAAGTTTTTAATCAGTAAAACAAAATAACCCTAACCCTGCAACCCGAACCGTGAAACCTGAAACTTGTAACCTGTGACCTGAATCCTGTAACCTGTAATAAAAAACAGAAATCCCGAACATAAACGTGCAAGATGAACCTGTCAAAGAAAACAATTGATCAGATTAAAGCAGCAGGCATCAACCAGCCTGCCCCCGGTTATTTTGAGCTGCCCGAAAAAGTATTACAATTTGGAACCGGAGTACTGCTGCGTGGGTTACCCGATTACTTTATTGACAAAGCCAACAAACAAGGCCTGTTCAATGGACGCATCGTAGTCATAAAATCTACGGGCAATGGAGCCACAGACGCCTTTGCCGACCAGGATGGCCTCTACACACATTGCATACAAGGCATTGAGAACGGTAAAAAAGTAGAAGAAAAAATACTGAACGCATCCATCAGCCGGGTACTGGCCGCCAAAAGCGATTGGGACGAGATATTGAAATGCGCCGCCAATCCCGATATGCAGATCATCATCTCCAACACTACGGAAGTGGGGATCACATTGGTAAAAGACAATGTACACGCTTCGCCACCCGAGTCATTCCCGGGCAAGCTGTTGGCCTTCCTCTACCAGCGCTTCAAAGTATTCCAGGGCGACGGCTCCAAAGGAATGGTCATCATCCCCACCGAGCTGATCCCCGACAATGGCAAAAAGCTGGAAGCCATAGTCTTGGAATTAGCCCACCAAAACGGTCTGGAAACAGCCTTCCTCGATTGGCTCGAAACATATAATTATTTCTGTAACTCACTGGTCGATCGCATCGTGCCCGGTAAACTACCGGCCGTTAAGCACCAGCAAATGGAAGAAGACAACGGCTACCGCGATGAGCTCATGATCATGTCGGAAGTATACAGTCTCTGGGCCATAGAAGCTGATAATGACCGCGTTCGCGATATCCTCTCCTTCAGCAAGGCGGATGCGGGCGTGGTAATTGCCCCCGACATCAACATTTTCCGGGAGCTGAAATTGCGTTTACTGAACGGTTCACATACCTTTAGTTGCGGGCTGGCCCATTTGGCGGGCTTTGGCACAGTAAAAGAGGCGATGGACGATGCCACATTTACATCCTACATCGGCACCCTCATGCAGCAGGAAATGGTACCAGCTGTAGCCAGCGAAACCATCTCCGTATCCACTGCCAAAGACTTTGCATACAAAGTACTGGACCGCTATCGCAACCCATACATCGAGCACCTGTGGTTGAGCATCACAGTACAATACTCATCCAAGATGAAGATGCGCAACGTACCCTTGCTGCTCCGCCACTATGAAAAAGCAGGCACCATACCTGAATACATGTCCCTCGGATTTGCCGGGCACCTGCTATTCATGAAGTCTGTCCGTGGCGATGATGGCAAATACTATGGAGAATACAACGGAAAGAAGTATCTTATAAATGACGACAATGCGGCATACTATGCAGAGAAGTGGGAAGAGAATGAAGTGCCCGCATTAGTACAGAAAATATTGAGCGATACAACCTTCTGGGGAGAGAACCTGGCCAAACTGCCCGGCTTCGCAGAAGCAGTAACCAACAAGCTCGACAACCTGATAAAAAAAGGCGCCGCAGCCGCCATGAAAAACCTGCAAACCGACGGCGTCACAGCCTGACGAACCATGTAGAATGAATGTTTGTTTTAAGTAAGGAATAAGGAGTTTTACAGTCGCCAGCCTCCGGCTAGTGACGTTATTTGTTAGCCTCCGGCTAACGTCAAAAAAAAGATAATGAAGCAGATCGTATTGAAAGTGCACCCGAAAGACAATGTGCTGGTAGCTTTACAAGACCTCACCAAAGGACAAACCATTCCCTATAACGGCAGCCAATACACCCTCGTGGAAGATATTCCTGCCAAGCACAAGTTCGCAACAGAAACATTGCCAATCGGCGGAGCCGTAACCATGTATGGTGTACTCATCGGAAAAGCAAAAGAAGACATTCCGGTAGGCGCTCGTATCTCAACTTCCAACCTGAAACACGCGGCAGACGAATACCAACTGTCCGATCAACGCAGAACGAGTTGGCAAATTCCCAATATCGGCCACTGGAAGGAGAAGACCTTTAAAGGCTTTCACCGCGCCGATGGCAGCGTAGGCACCGGCAACTACTGGCTGGTAGTACCCCTGGTATTCTGTGAGAACCGCAACGTAGAAGTGTTGAAAGAAGCCCTGCTGGAAGAATTGGGATACGCACGGCCAAAAAAGTATAATGATTTGACAAAACAACTGATAGACGCATATCAGAAAGGATATAATATTGACACCGTAGAATTCAAAGAGCCTGCGTCTAACGACGGACAGGCAGCACGTCATTTGTTCAAGAACGTAGACGGCATCAAATTCCTGTCCCATGAAGGAGGATGTGGCGGTATCCGCCAGGACGCACAAGCACTGTGCGGACTGTTGGCCGGTTACATCACCCATCCCAATGTGGCAGGAGCTACAGTGTTGAGTTTGGGTTGTCAGAATGCCCAGGTCACCATGCTGCAGGAGGAGATCGCAAAACGGTTACCCAACTTCAGCAAGCCACTCTACATTATGGAACAACAGAAAGTAGGGCTGGAAACAGACCTGCTCGCACAGGCAGTAAAGCAAACCTTTGCTGGCCTCGTAGAAGCCAATAAAGTTACCCGTCAACCAGCACCACTCAGCAAAATATGCATCGGACTGGAATGCGGAGGATCAGATGGCTTCTCTGGCATTTCCGCCAATCCGGCTATCGGCTACACATCCGATCTGCTGGTAGCACTGGGAGGATCGGTAATCCTTTCTGAGTTTCCGGAGTTGTGTGGCGTAGAACAGGAGATGAGCGATCGTTGTACCACGCAGGACAGTGCTAAAAAGTTCATTGACCTTATGCGCACCTACAATGCCCGCGCAGTGGCAGTAGGTTCCGGCTTCGATATGAACCCTTCACCCGGCAACATCAAGGATGGCCTTATTACCGATGCCATCAAATCAGCAGGCGCAGCTAAAAAAGGCGGCACCTCACCCGTTACCGATGTACTCGATTATCCGGAGAAGGTTACCAAGCCCGGCCTTAACCTGCTGTGCACACCCGGCAACGATGTGGAATCGACTACTGCAGAAGTTGCTTCCGGCGCCACGGTAGTATTGTTTACGACGGGTCTGGGAACACCTACTGGCAATCCGATTGCACCGGTAGTCAAGATCGCCAGCAACACAATACTGTTCAATAAAATGCGCGACATCATTGATGTCAATGCAGGAACCATCATCGAAGGAGAAGAAACCATAGAACAATGTGGAGAGCGCATCCTCGATTACATCGTTAAAGTAGCCAGCGGAGAAACCATCGTCAGCGCCGTTCGTCACGGTCAGGACGATTTCATCCCCTGGAAGAGAGGCGTATCATTATAATTAAAGACAACGAAGAATATGAAGAATTTCTTAGACGAAAATTTCCTGCTGCACACGAAAACAGCACAGAAGCTATACCACGATTATGCGAAGAGCATGCCCATTATAGATTATCACTGCCACCTGCCACAACAACAGATAGCAGAAGATAAACAATTTGAGAACCTTACCCAGATATGGCTATACGGCGACCACTACAAATGGCGTGCGATGCGCACCAATGGCGCCGACGAAAAATATTGCACAGGCAATGCCAGCGATTACGAGAAATTTGAGAAGTGGGCAGAAGTCGTACCCTACACATTGCGCAATCCGCTGTACCATTGGACACACCTCGAATTACAACGCTACTTTGATGTACACAAAGTATTGAGCCCTTCCACCGCGAAAGAAATATACGACGAGTGCACAGCAAAACTCCAGACACCAGAGTTTAGCGTACGCAACCTGCTCCGTAAAATGGATGTAAGAACCGTATGCACTACCGACGATCCCGTCGATACGTTGGAATACCACGCTCAACTCCAGGCTGAGCGTTTCGAAATACCGATCCTCCCTGCCTTTAGGCCAGATGCAGCAATGAACGTAGACAACCCTGTTAACTTCAATAATTACGTGAGCAAGGTAGAGAAGGCGGCAAACGTTTCCGTAAGCTCCCTGAGCGATTACCTCACTGCATTGAAAAAACGCCACGACTTCTTTGCAGCCCACGGCTGTAGCGTGTCCGACCACGGCCTCGAAGAAATATACGCAGAAGACTACACAGAAGCAGAACTCAACACTATATTCGATAAAGTACGCAGTGGTAAAACATTGGAGCTGACAGAACGCAAGAAGTTCAAATCAGCCATGCTCGTCACCTTTGCAGAATGGGATTGGGAACGCGGCTGGGTACAACAATACCACCTCGGCGCCCTCCGCAACAACAACAGCCGCATGCTCGGCCAGTTAGGACCCGACACTGGTTGGGATTCCATTGGAGATTTCCCCCAGGCAAGAGCACTGTCCAAATTCCTCAACCGCCTCGACACCGATGACAAGCTCACCAAAACCATCCTCTACAACCTCAATCCGGCCGACAACGAATTGATGGCAACCATGGTGGGCAATTTCAACGATGGCTCCACAGCCGGTAAGATCCAGTGGGGCTCAGGCTGGTGGTTCCTCGACCAAAAAGATGGCATGACCAAACAAATAAATGCCCTATCCAATATGGGATTGATAAGCAGATTTGTAGGCATGCTCACCGATTCAAGAAGTTTCCTTTCATATCCGCGACATGAGTATTTCCGTCGTATCTTGTGCAACCTGTTTGGGGACGAAATAGAGAACGGAGAATTGCCCAACGATGTTCCCTGGGTAGGAAAAGTGATACAGGATATCTGTTTCCACAACGCCAAGAACTATTTCAACTGGCAGCACGTCGAAAAACAATCACTCATTACAGAAAAGATATTTTAAAGCGGATACATCAACCATGGCAGTATTGGACTTCTTCAACCTCAAGGGCAAAACAGCCCTCGTAACAGGATGTAACAAAGGCATAGGAAAAGGAATGGCATTGGGCCTTGCAGAAGCAGGCGCCGATATCATTGGCGTTTCAGGTTCCCTCGAGCTCAGCGGCAGCGACATTGAAAAACAGGTTACTGCTCTCGGCAGGAAGTTCAAAGCCTACCAGGCCGACCTTTCCGACCGCACAAGCCTCTACGCCTTCGTTGAAAAAGCCAAAGCAGAAAACCCGCAGATAGATATACTCGTCAACAATGCCGGCACCATTATGCGTAAACCCGCAGCCGAGCATCCCGATGAATACTGGGACAAGGTAATGTCCATCAACCTCGATGCACCCTTCATCCTGGCAAGAGAGTTTGGAAAAGACATGGTAGCCCGTGGTAGTGGCAAGATCATATTCACCTGCTCACTCCTCACGTTTCAGGGCGGTATCAATGTACCATCCTACGCATCTAGCAAAGGAGCCTTGGGTAGCCTGATCAAAGCATTGGCCAACGAGTGGGCAGCCAAAGGAGTGAACGTAAATGGCGTGGCGCCCGGTTATATCGCTACCGATAACACCGAAGCATTACGCAACGATCCGGTACGCAGCAAGTCGATCCTCGATCGCATACCAGCCGGCCGTTGGGGCGAAGCAGAAGACTTTAAAGGAGCCGTTGTGTTCCTCGCATCCGATGCCTCCTCCTACGTCAACGGCACCATCCTCACCGTCGATGGCGGCTGGATGGGAAGATAAATAGCATGTCACGCTGAGCTTGTCGAAGCGCTAACAAAGAAATCTTGAAACTATAAACATGGAGATACGTTTTCAAAATAGCCCGAAGGAAACCAGCCGCATGAACACCAAAGAACTGCGGGAAAATTTTCACATTCCTACCCTCATGCAGGATGACAATGTGAACCTGGTATACTCACACTACGACCGCGTCATCATTGGTGGAGTAAAACCCTTCAGCAAAACAGTCGAACTGCCTAATCATACCGAGCTGCGCGCCGAATACTTCCTCGAGCGCCGCGAGCTGGGCATCATCAACGTAGGCGGCAACGGCACAGTAGAAGCAGATGGTACTAAATACACCCTCAGCAAACTCGATTGCCTCTACCTGGGCAAAGGAATAAAGAAAGTATTATTCAGCAGCGACGATAAAAACGCACCGGCAGTATTTTTCCTGCTGAGCGCTCCGGCACATCACGCCTATCCAGCTAAGAAATTAACGAAAGAAGAAGCGTCACCGGTAGAGCTGGGCGATCAGACAACAGCCAACCGCCGCACCATCTACAAATACATCCATGCAGATGGCATACAAAGCTGTCAGCTGGTAATGGGACTTACGGTATTGAGCAGTGGCAGCGTATGGAATACCATGCCGCCCCACACACATACCCGCCGCATGGAAGCCTATTTCTATTTCGATGTACCCGAACAACACCGGGTATTCCATTTCATGGGAGAACCAACAGAAACAAGACACCTGTTGGTAGCAAACCATGAAGCCATCGTATCACCACCATGGTCTATCCATTCCGGTTGCGGTACATCCAACTATTCCTTCATCTGGGGAATGGCCGGTGAGAACTACACCTTCACCGATATGGATGCTGTAGCCATCGCCGACATTAGATAAAACGATATTTAGTAGCATATATGAAAGGAACTGTATTTTGTTTTGGTGAACTACTACTGCGCATGTCGCCTGTGCTCGACAGAGCATGGATACAGAGCAATACCATGCCCGTGTATATTGGCGGCGCAGAATTGAACGTGGCTACGGCATTGGCGCGCTGGAAAATACCAACGAGGTACAGTACGGCATTACCCGATAACTACTTATCCAAAGAGATTCGTGACGAGGTCCAGTCTAAGAACATCGATACATCAGCCTTTTATTTTTCAGGCAGCCGGGTAGGCGTCTATTACCTGCCCCAGGGCATCGACATGAAAAATGCAGGCGTTATCTACGATAGAGCTCATTCCTCCTTTGCCGAATTGAAACCCGGCATGATCGATTGGGACACCATCCTGAAAGATGTAACCTGGTTCCACATGAGCGCCATTAGCCCGGCCCTCAATGAAAATGTAGTAGCAGTCTGTAAAGAAGGAGCCGCTGCGGCATCAGCCAAAGGCATTACAGTATCCATCGACCTGAACTACCGCGCCAAGCTATGGCAATACGGCAAAAAGCCGGTAGAAGTAATGCCCGGGCTGGCGCAATATTGCGATGTCATCATGGGCAACATCTGGGCAGCCAACAGCTTGTTGGGCATCCCTGTTGATCCCGAGATACACATCAACGGTAAGAAAGAAGATTTCCTGCAACACGCCATAAAGACTTCAGAAGCCATACAACAACAATACCCCAAATGCAAAGTAGTCGCCAATACATTCCGCTTTGATCACGGAGATGGTGGCATTTTGTATTACGCTTCATTGTACACGGGAGATAAGCTATACAGCACGACTGAGTTGATAGCGAACAAGATCGTCGATAAAGTAGGCAGTGGCGATTGCTTCATGGCAGGGCTCATCTATGGCCTTTACCATCAGCAGCAACCCCAGCAGGTCATCGATGTGGCAGGTAGGGCAGCATTCGGAAAACTGATGGAAAAAGGAGACACCACCAGCCAGGATATGGAAACCATTATTGCACAATTAAGCAAGCATAGCTGATATGGAAGGAATAATCAAGAAAATTGCGGAACAAGGCATGCTGCCATTATACTTTCATGCCGACCCATCCGTAAGCGTGGAAGTATTGAAAGCATTATACGCAGCAGGCATTCGTGCCGTAGAATATACAAACCGTGGCGAGGCCGCGCTGGAGAATTTCAAACTGTTGAAGGAAACCCGTGATCGCGAACTCCCCGAGATGCTGCTCGGCATAGGTACGATCAAGCGTAAGAAAGACGCCAAAGCATTCATGAAAGCCGGTGCAGACTTTATCATTGCACCCGGCATGATAGAAGAAGTGGCCGAAGCAGTGCACAAAGAAGAAATGCTGTGGATTCCCGGTTGCATGACACCCACAGAGATCATCAAAGCCGAAGAAGCAGGCGCCAAACTCGTAAAGCTGTTTCCTGGCAATCTGTTAGGACCTGCTTTTGTAAGCGCCATCAAAGAACTGTTCCCCGACCTGTATTTTATGCCTACCGGTGGAGTGGAAGTAAACAAAGAGAACCTCACAGGCTGGTTCAAATCCGGTGTAGTAGCAGTAGGCATGGGCAGCAAGCTCATCACCAAAGACATTCTGGAAAAGAAAGAGTACGAAACACTCATCAATAAAACGAAAGAAGCAATCGCCCTTGTGCAGGAAGTGCGTGGATAAGAAGGGACCTCGTATAAACAACCAATTCTAAATCCCAAATCCGGAATCCGGACTAAAAAAACGATCATGCAGCAAGCCATAGGGAAATACAGGTGGACCATTTGCGGACTCTTATTTTTCGCTACCACCGTCAACTACCTCGACCGGCAGGTATTGAGCCTTTTACAGCCACGCCTGGAGTCGATGTTCAACTGGTCAAGCAGTGACTATGCCAATATCGCTGCCGTGTTCCAGTTTACCTACGCCATCTTCATGCTGTTTGCTGGCCGCATCATCGATAAGCTGGGCACAAAAAGCGGTTACGCCTGGGCCATCGTTATCTGGTCCATCGGCGCGATTATCCATTCACAGGCCGAACCTATTGGTAAAGCAGTAGGTGCTGTTGTAGGAGCTGCTGGTGCATTCTCTGTAATAGGATTCATGGTATGCCGCGCGGTGTTGGCACTGGGTGAAGCAGGTAACTTTCCCGCAGCCATCAAAGCAACCGCCGAATACTTCCCCAAAAAAGAACGCTCATTCGCCACGGGTATCTTTAACTCCGGTGCCAACGTAGGTGCTATACTTGCACCACTTACTGTGCCTTGGATCGCCGACCATTGGGGTTGGGGAGCAGCCTTCGAGATCATCGGGGCCGTTGGGTTCCTTTGGTTGATCTTCTGGCTATTCCTGTATGAAAAACCCGAAAAACAAAAAAGACTCTCGGCAGCAGAGCTGAAATACATACAAACAAACGAAGAAGAGAAATCAGTTGCCCCTGAAGCTACAGACGATAAAAAAGTATCATGGTTCAAATTGCTTACCTATCGCCAAACCTGGGCGTTTACCTTCGGTAAGTTTTGTACAGATGGCATCTGGTGGTTCTTCCTCTTTTGGCTGCCTGCATACCTCAAAGCACAGTACGGTATGGTAGGAGAGTCGATCCAGTTACCATTGGCAGTCTGCTATACATTCGCAATGATCGGTAGTATCGGCGGAGGTTGGTTTCCCATGTACTTCATAAAGAAAGGATATGCCGCTTACGATGCACGTATGCGTGCCATGCTCCTCATTGCAGTATTCCCCCTCGTAGTATTACTGGCACAGCCATTAGGCTATATCAGTTTTTGGATGCCAGTATTTTTTATCGGTATCGGTACCGCAGCACACCAGGCTTGGAGCGCCAATATCTTCACCACAGTGTCAGATATGTTCCCCAAGAAAGCCATAGGTTCCGTGATTGGTATTGGGGGTATGGCAGGTGGATTAGGTGGCGTATTGGTTACCAAGATCGGAGGCTGGCTCTTTGATGCCTATACCCATGCAGGTATCGCCAGGTCATGGGTCGACGCAAAAGCCGCTGGTCTCGGAGAGTTTGTTGACAAGATACTGGCAATGAACTTGGTTACCAAAGCAGGCGATAAAGTCGACATACATGCAAAAGCATTGTCCAACATATCTAAAGATGTAGTAGAACAGGTAAGATCAGTAGACACTGTAGCCTTCGAAAAATTCCTGCAAATACAAAAACCACTCGTACAAGCTGAAATGGCAACAGCTTACACGATCATGTTCACAATTTGCGCCTTGGCTTATTTATTCGCCTGGTCTATTATGAAATTACTCGTACCGAAATACAAACCAATCACAGACCTGTAAAACATACGCAACGAATAATAATAAAAGCGGTGACATCGAAAGGTGTCACCGCTTTTACATTAAATATCGAAGTGAACGGTATTCTACACTCGCTCGCCTCTGGCGAGTGAGCCTATTGCTGGGCCTCTGGCCCATCGAAGCAAACGGAATTGCCCGGCCCTTTAGGGCCGGGGTTCCAAACCCCCAACCCTCACTTTGGGCTTTAGCCCAATTATAATTCGTGTCACTTCGAAACAACCTTCAACCCCACAATCGACCCAATCAACAAAAAGATAAAAAACATACGCCAGAAGTCCGCAGGCTCCTTATAAAGCGTAATCCCCATGATCACAGTACCCACCGCACCAATGCCAGTCCACACGGCATACGCCGTTCCAATAGGAATATGTTGAATAGCCTTATTAAGCAAAAGAAAACTCGCCACAATACACACAAAAAAAGCACTCGCCCACTTGATATTGGTGAAGTTGTTAGACAGCTTTAAACAAGTAGTAAAACCGACCTCGAATAACCCTGCGATAATGAGTATGATCCACGACATAGCCTTGCATTTTAGACCGCAAAGGTCGGCTATAAGCGCAGGAAATTTTTTAACATAAGATAAGAAAGAATATCAACGCAGCTCAGCTCGTATCCTGCTGAGCGTCACTTGCGTCACACCAAGGTAAGAAGCAATATAACCAAGCTGCACCCGCTGGATCAGCTCGGGATTACTGTCCAGCAGATTTTTATACCGCTCTGTAGCAGGTTGAAATTGAAGACCGATAAAACAGGATTCCGTTTTTACGAGCTCTTGTTCGGCGAGCTTGCGCCCCCAGTTAGCCAGTTCAATATGCGTGTCGAAGAGATGACGAATTTCGGAGTGAGAGATACTATAAACGATAGAGTCCTCCAGCAACTCCACAGTTTCATAGCCGGGCTTGTCTGCCACATAACTGTTGTAAGAAAACACGACAGCGCCCTCCGCCCCAAACCAGAAAGTGATCTCCTTATCCTCCCGGTAACAATAAGCCCGTGCGATACCCTTTTCTACAAAGTATAGCCTTTGCTCTACACGCCCTTCCCTTAGCAGTACATGATTTTTAGGAAGCTCCTCCGCCACCAGCAAACCAGTCAGCTCTTGGAACACTGGCTCTGGCAGCGGATAGATCCTTTGAATATGCTCAACAACAGTTTTCAATAATTTTCCCTTATTAATTAAGCATCAGTTGCATTTCCCACATGTAACCTGCAACTTGAAACCTGTAACCCCAATACTATTTCAACTTCCAACCATTTTGAATATTCGCCTTCGTCAACGCATTCGCTTCCCTATCACCAATGAAACGTTCCTTTTTAGGGTTCCACTTCAAAGGACGGTTAAGCCAGTAAGCAATATTGGCAAGACAGCAAACAGAACTGGAGCGATGGCCTGTTTCCACATCGCAAATAGGAGCCTTGCCACTCTTGATGGCATCCAGCCAATCCTGGTGATGATTCTCACTATTATACAAATGAATTTCGTTAGGCTGAATGATGGAAGTAGCGATATTGTCCGGCTTGCTATCGATATAAGAGCGGCTGATATCGAGCGTGCCCTTGGTGCCAATAAAACGTACGCCATTGCCCCGTCCAAAATCCTCATGCTTCATCACCACACCATTATCATATACCATGGTTAATACCTTATGATCCTTTCCATCCGGAGGATAAAAGGCCACAGGTCCACTATCATCCTTACCGAGCGCCCATTGCGCAATATCGAACATGTGAGCGCCCCAGTCACTCAGCAGCCCACCACCAAACTCTTTATAATTACGCCAGTTGGGGAAAATATCTTCCTCTACAGGTGGCGCTAACACGGCATTGAACGGACGCAGCGCAGAAGGACCTACCCATTGAGCCCAGTTGAGCTCTGCAGGTATAGATTGTTCAGGCAGATCACATACAATACCAGCCTTGCCTACATTCACCAGCACCTCTTTAATATCACCGAGATAACCATTCCGCACAAGCTCACAAGCCTGCCGGAAGTTTTTATTCGAACGCTGCATACTGCCCGTTTGCAGAATGACATTATTCCGCTTCATGGCCTTCACCATAGCGCGCCCTTCTTCGATAGAGTGAGCCAACGGCTTTTCACAATACACATGCTTCTTGGCATTAGCCGCCATCACAGATTGCACAGCATGCCAGTGATCAGGCGTGGCAATCACCACTGCATCGATATCCTTTCTTGCCAGCAGTTCCTGGAAATCGCCATAAGCAGTGAACCCTTTATAGTCAGGCTGGTCTTTAGCTTCGGCATACAACTTTTCAGTGATCTGTTTGAACAGCGTCAGCTTCTTACTGTCTACATCAGCCCCGGCCAGCACCTGCGTACGCGGAGCAAAACCACGCACAAGGCCGCGTGCCTGCTTGCCGGTACCAATGAAACCAAGCGTGATCTTGTCACTGGGAGCCACATAACCCTTGCCCCCCATTACAAAGCGCGGGATGATCATGATACCCACCGAAGCGGTGAGCGTATTCTTTACAAAACTTCTTCTGCTGAGATGCTTAGATTGGTTGTTATCTTTCATATAAGGTCGTTAGTATAAGATCAGGAGACTATTTTTTCATGGCATATTGGATGCCACCCAGCAAATGCTGCAGGAACAAAGTATCGGTGGTAAAAGATTCCTTGGTATGCCCCAGCTCAGTATAGAACGCGCGGCCACCATCAAACTTATGATACCAGGCCATAGGATGATAAGTAGTGTCCATCCGTTGACCGGTATAAGACGTTTCATCGATAGTGATCAACACATGAATACTGTCCGATACCCATTTAAAATTATACCACTCGTCCTTTCTTGTCCAGCGCTTGGGCAAATGCTTCGTGGAAATATGTTTGCTATCTACAATATCAAGCGAAGCATCCTGTGTAGCGGGGTGGCTTTTAAAGTAAGCGCCTACCAGTTTGCCATACCAGGGCCAGTCATATTCAGTATCAGTAGCGGCATGTACACCCACAAAGCCACCGCCAGAGCGGATATATTGCTCGAACGCTGCCTGCTGTTGATCATCCAATACATTACCCGTAGTGCTCAGGAATATCACAGCCTTGTATTGCTTCAGGTTATCCTTATTAAATACAGAAGCATCAGTCGTAGTATCAACCCCGAATTTATTCTCCTGGCCCATTTTGATAATCGCCAGCTTGCCTTCAGCAATAGAGTTGTGATGATAACCAGCGGTTTTGCAGAATACCAATACTTTATTCTTCTGCGCAAGGGAAGTAAAAGACACCAATACCACAGAAAACAGGATACTGAGCATTTTAGAAAAAGTGATCATATGGCTTTAAATTAAGAAGATGAAGTGATTCCGTGAAACTAAGGTAAAACCACGAATATTTTTTCATCCATTCCCATCTCCCTTGCCCCATCACGAAAAAAATTTCATCCTCCTTCTTTTCTCAACTAATTGACAGCCAGACTTTTTCTCAACTGGCACCGCCTTTGGATATACATCACCGTAACCAGGAGTTACCTAATTGTAAACATCAATCTTCATTTTAAAACATTTTGTTATGCACAACATCGATCGAACAACCAATGAGTATGAATTCAGCCATGAATTCGAATTTGAAGGCGAAGGAGAATTTGAGTTTGAATTTGAGGGAGAGGGCGAAGGAGAATTTGAATTTGAAGGAGAACTCGAAGGAGAAGCGTTGGAACTCGAACTGGCTACCCAGTTGCTGGAAGTTACCAACGAATATGAGCTCGAACAATTCCTCGGCAATGTATTCAAGAAAATAGGCCGGGGCGTTTCCAACTTTGCTAAATCATCAGTAGGTAAAGGACTGTTAGGTGGCTTGAAAACCATTGCCAAGAAAGCCTTACCCATTGCGGGCGGTGCATTGGGCAATCTCGTAGCACCCGGCATTGGCGGTATGATCGGCAGCAAGCTGGGCGGCTTTGCTTCCAACATGTTCGAACTGGAACTCGAAGGCCTCAGCCATGAAGACCGTGAATTTGAAGTAGCTCGTCGCTTCGTTCGCTTTGCTTCCGATGCCACCCGTCGTGCATCCTCAGCAGCAGCTGCAGGCGCATCCCCCAAAGCAGCAGTAGGCAATGCCCTGAAACAGGCAGCTTACAACCATGCACCCGGTTTACTCCGCAAACGTCGTGGCGGCAGACCAGGAAGGTCAGGTCGTCCAGGCGGCAGACCAGGTATAGGCATGGGCAGCAGCGCAAGCGCCAGTGCTTACAGTGGTAGTGGCGACAGCTATGATGGCGGCGGCGATACAGGCACTTCAGGCACATGGGTAAAAGATGGCAACAACATCATCGTTTACGGAGCCTGATCAACAACACAAAACCATTTACACATCCTTAAAAGAACTTCCATGAGCTTATACGAATATGAATTCAACAACGAATTCGAATACGAAGGAGAAGGTGAACTCGTTCACGAACTGTTAGCAGTTACCAATGAATACGAGTTCGAGAACTTTCTCGGCAACGTTTGGAACGCTGCCAAGCGACTATACAATTCCCCACAAGGGCAAGCCATTAAAAAAGACTTCGTTGCCGGCGCCAAAAGCTTCGGTAAGAAAATGCTCCCCAGCGTAGGCCGCAACATCGGCTCCTATGTAGGAGGCAGTACCGGCGCCAACATTGGAGGCCAACTGGCCAACGCAGCCAGCAACTGGCTCTTCAATGAAGTGGGCGAAACAGAAGCAGTCGACTACCTGCGCGTAGTACGCAAAGCCGCCAAATACCTCAACAAAGCACTCAGCGAAGGCGCAAGCGGCTCACCAAGATCAATGGTCACCCAGGCCATCAACCAGGCTGCCCGCCCGGTATTGGCCAAACGTCGCTCCCAATCCAACGGTGGTGCATTCAATGGCTCCTCATCTAAAAAACAGGGAAAATGGTTCAGACAAGGAAATCAATTGATACTCCAGGGCGCAATCTGAAATACCAGCAGTTCCTCATCAATGAAGCCCAGGGATTACTGACACGACTGTCGCAGATGCAGCCATTCGAAACATCCATGCCGATGGTCATAGCAGCAGCCATTCCCTACGTCGCGCAAAAGAACATCTATGAACTCATGCGCACAGGAAAAGAACTGCTCTCCACCAAAGTGCGGCGCTTCATAGACAGGATGAGACAACCACACGGCATACACATCGAAAAATGTCAGGCAGCCTATGCAGTATTGAAACTACAATTCAATGCACTCCTCGACCAGTTCGACATATTTGCCGATGTAGTAAGCCAGCGCGGCGAGAACGAAACCGGTATATGGGTGGCAGGATTAGACGTCTTCGCAAAAGACGCCCTTAAGATGGAGCGCTTCCTGATAGACGCACCACCACTCATCTGCTACCTCGACCGAGGACATGGAGCCGCCATCCGCAGAGCGCGTACACGATTACCCGGCGGCGACGAAAACCCTGTCGCAGTAATCAAGATACCACGCGAAAGGATGGTAGCGAGCGGCATAGGGTCTTCACTGGTTCATGAAGTAGGGCATCAGGGGTCAGCATTACTCGACCTGATCCCTTCACTGAAACCTGTACTCGAAGACCTGTCGCGGCGTGATACTGCACGCGCAGAATCTTGGCGGTTATTGAACCGGTGGATATCAGAGATACTCTCCGACTTCTGGGCGGTGTCCTTCCTCGGTATCAGCGCCACCACTGGCTTGATGAGTGTGGTAAGCCTGCCAAAATACTTTGTATTCAGGGCTGTGGACAACGATCCGCATCCCTTTCCCTGGATACGCGTGAAGATCAGCCTCGCTTTTGGCAAACACATTTATCCCGAAGACCAATGGTATCGCCTCGAGCGGCTATGGGAATCCATGTATCCAAAAACAGGGCTAAAACCATCCGCCTTGCAATTGATCAGTAACCTCGAAGAAACACTGTCCGATTTCGTAAAGCTGGTAGTCGATCACAAACCCTTAAAACTAAAAGGGAAACAGGTGCGCGAAATATTTCCTTACGGACAAAGACATCCGCGCCAGTTGAGAGCCTATTACCAGCAATGGGATAACGACCAGGAGATCATGAAAAAACAACGACCATCACTGGTATTTGCAGTAATAGGACAGGCAAGAGCCGATAACGTGATCACACCCTTTACAGAAAACAGGGTACTTACCAACATGCTCCGGCATTGGGCATTGGTGAATATCTGAGCCTAAAAAATATTGTAGACCATAAAAACATTTATTATGAGTACTTCAACAAGTAAAGTAATTCACAATAGCTCGGGTACACTTTCCTTTGCCCTGCAAAGAGTAGGAGGAAAGAATATCATAGACGTTGGGAAAGTACTTACCAGTCCAAAAGACAACCTCATCAAGGTAGGAGACGTCATCTACCTTACACTCACCTTCAATGCGGCAAACGCTAATGCTGAAATTCTGGCAAAAGACCTGCCCAACTTCTTTAAATTCTATTCCCCGGTAGATGATGAAGACCTCGATGTAAAACTCCTTGTCAACAGCGTAAACCCGGCCCAGATACCTCCGGGCGGCACGAACCTGCAGTTGACATTCGAATGCCTCCTCGACCTGTCCGACCTGGCATCCGGTGAAAAAGTGATCCACCTGATAGGCTATGAAAAGAAAGGCAACGCCAAAGTAAAAGAAGTGCTGCTCGAAACATCTGACGCCTTCTATGTGCAACAATCCCTGGCCGACCTGATGCAGCCAAACGTTGCCAACCTGGGCATTGCCAATGATGAGGCCAACCTTTCCCGCGACCGCATCAACAACCCTACATACTTCCCCGTGGGCTTGCAACCTGTCAACCCATTATATACAAAAGATGTAAAACTATGGGAAGCCATCAGAGATGCCACAGAAGCACTCTCCTTCAGGAACTACCTCGATTTCATGAACGTTATCTTCTGCGGAGAAGATATACCCATCGATCATGAAAGCATATTTCAGCAGGAACTGAAACGCCTTAAGAAACGCCGCAAACTACCCTTCAATGATACGGATGCCTACCGTTCCATCAAAATAGCGACCGAAGCATTTGTGATGGTCAACCTGGCCAACAGCACAGGCGACCTGAGCGGCTACCTGCGCACAGTATCCGATTCCACAGGAGAAGTATTACAGATCATTCCTTACCTGGCCATCATCCGCCAGAAACTAAGCGACATAGATTTCAAATCCACCAGCTTTGAAGATGCGATGAACAATTTCATCGACAACGGTTCCGCCAGTGTGGCCGACACCTGCTACGGCATTATATCCGAACGCATACAACAACCCATCTACCTCGAACTCATCTGGAGCTACTGGCACGAAGAAGCCATGATGGTACAGGGAGTAAATACCATTGCACGTCGCTTCCAGAACATCAAAGGAGAAGGTGCCGTCGATCCGCTGGCCAATGTAGAAATAGGACCATTACGTCCATTGAGCAACCTCATGTGGGGTTACATACAGGACGAACAACACCGCCTCACAGTACGTCGTCGCGCCTACGAGTACGATCACCACTATGGCATCACACTCCAGGGCAAGGCTGTGACCAACATGCGCACGGTCGACAGTCGCAGCAAATTCATAGAAGCATTCCACATGCTCATGAACCTTTGCATGAAGTTCTTCCGCCAGTATGATGATACCACAGTAGTAGCCGACGGCTTTCCCATCATGAATGCACTCAAAGAAGTACACATGATCCTGAGCGAAGGCGCCCACAACCAGTACGGCGACCTGCCCTCTACAGCCCGTATCGAAATGCTGATGCAGCAATACCTGCTGGCGCGGCCAGAGTTCAGAGAATTCCTGCCCACACGCCAGATGGTGCCCTATCCCGAAGCATGGATGGACAGAGTAGCAGTACTGAACCAGCTACACGGTTGGACTAAGACGAGCGTTCTCCACTTCCGCGACCTGGCTGTATTCGGTGAACAAATACTCCTGTCCATCAGGTTTGGTGCATGGAGCACAGTATTCAACCGCGATCAGGCTGCAAACTGGGCCATCTTCTGGAGGCCACAGATCCAGAACTACATGCATGCTTACCGTGCTGTTACAGGAGTTGACCTTACACGTGAAGACGGCGCGATGATCGATGCACAACAACCATCCACACATTTATTACGCAGGCTAAAAGAACAAAACAGTAAGATGAAGCTATGATGGATTTTACATCATCGCTGTACCTGGGGATGAAACATAGCAGTAATGAATTGAAAAGTTGGCAACAACTAACGACAGGCATACCTGCTGCATTGGGAGAATTCGGAGAAGCCGTACACGTGGCAAACTACGCGGCAGGTATGCAGGGTTTGGAAAGCGGATTAGTGGCCCCTTCCACCTTGCACCTGTATTTGGACCTGTTTGATTTCCTGAGTCACCGGCAGGTGGTCGTATTCATAGATGAAAAAGTATACCCCGTTTCAAGGTATGGCATAGAAAAACTGTTACTCAGAAAAATACCCATACACACGTTCAGGCATTTCGATGCCTCACATGCAACAGAGCTGGTAAAGAAAAACTGCAGCAGCACAAAGATGCCGGTAATAATAAGCGACGGATGGTGTCCGCCCTGCGGCAGCTCAGCTCCGCTACAACAATACACAACGATTGTAAAGCCACTGAACGGATGGGTGATCGCAGACGATACACAGGCATTCGGCATATTGGGCGCCGGCAAACGCACAACACTGCCCTATGGAAACGGCGGCGGCGGATTACTCCAATGGCAGTCCCTACGATCCACAACCATCGTAACCATTGTTTCATTAGCCAAAGCATTTGGAGCACCCTTGTCTGTAATAAGCGGTCCGGGAACATTCATTGAACTCTTTGAGCAACATAGCCAGACGAGAGTCAATTCGAGTCCGGTGAGCCAGGCCCACCTGCATGCTGCCATGAATGCATTTCATCTTAACCAGCTGGAAGGCGATGCCCGAAGAAGAACCCTTTGGCGGAATATCAACCTGTTCAGATCACTGCTACAAAATGCAGGCATAGCTGTGCAAGGCGGCATATTCCCGGTCCAAACCATTCGTTGCCGATCTCGACAACAAACCATATGGCTGTGGGAGACACTGAAGAAGAAAAAGATCAGAACAGTACTCATCACGCCCCACGACGAACAGCATACGGTATTGTCATGCATCATCCGCAGCGATCACCAGCCCGGAGAGATCCAGGTCTTGGCAGAAGCTGTAAAAAAGTACCCATTACTATTTAAACCATTTGATTATGTCAACACTACTACAGGAAATATTAACCGAGCAGGAAGTGCTCAAAATGCCTCCTGGTGATATTTCAAAAGTGCATAAAGGACCATGCTCCTGTCTTCAATGCACCCATGGAGCAAATAATCCTGCACACAAGAACTGGCGGCAACGAAGAAATGCCCGGTATTTCACACCCACAGAAGATTGCGGCTCCGCTGAACAGAAAGAGTTCGAAGAAGAACAATTCCTCGGATCGGTATTAGGCACTGCAGTAAAGATAGGATCAGGTCTGGCCAATGCAGCCAGTAAGGTTTCAGGAGTTGCTTCTAAGCTATCTTCCGTAGCAGGTAAAATACCAAAGTCTCCTATCATTAGTATTGGCAACCGCCAGCGCGCTGCCCTGCTACAACATTGGGGCAACAAACTGAACAGAGCCAAAAGTCCGGTAGTGCAGGCAAGGTACCAGAAGTACATCGATACCATCAACAAGCGGCAACGCCCCTCCTGGCACCAGTCAGAAAAAGACCTCCAACTCTTCTTCAAACAATTAGGCATGCCGGAGCAAAAAACATTCCTCGGCAATCAACCGGCCAAATGGATCAAGCGCGCTGATGGAAGACATGTGCCGCCACGTGGTAGCGTTATTCCGGATATCAACCCCGCTGATGCAATGGTAGAAGTGAAGAACTACAACATACAAAACCAGGATGCCCTCATCCGCAACCTGCAACAACAGATAGGCCGTCGCATGCAACAAGGACCGCAAGATGCCGCCGGCAGTCCGCTCGACCAGAAAGTGATCCTCGACATGCGTGGCCAGCAAGCCACCTTAGATCAGCTCAAACAACTGGCCCAACGCGTATCCTCCGGCACCGGCCTCGCCCCCGAAAACATCCAAGTCGTCACCTGGGAAATCACATTATAATGTTTGATTGTTTCCTTAACCTGATTTGTCACCGCGAACCCTTGTTTGTTACCCTAAGCTCTTAGTTGTCATCCTGAGCCTGTCGAAGGATTTTTGGTGAGTGTCACCCTGAGCTTGTCGAAGGGTTTAGTTAATCAGTAAGTACACTTAAGAAATATATTTCTGAGCGAGTTATTCTAACGAAGAGCTATCGAAGCAAAGGGCATTCAGAGAGTTATTCCAACAAAGGGCCGTCGAAGCAAAAGGAATTACCCGGTCCTTTAGGGCCGGGACACCAATGACTAATCTCTATTTGGGCTTTAGCCCAATTGAAATAGTAAACACATGCTAATCATAGACGCACACTGCCACGCAGGAAAAGGAGACGGCCTCACCGGCCCTTGGGACACCAGCGCCCCATTAAATAATTTCCTGCGCTGGTCGGAAGAAGCAGGCATAAAAAGAACAAACCTGTTCGCCGCCTTCCATTCCGATTACGCAAAAGCCAACGCAGCAGTGTCGGCAATCGTCAACAAACAACCCCAGCGCTTCTACGGATTCGCCTTCATACACGCCATCAACGACCGCGGACGCGTATTCGACCTTGTCAACACGGCGGTGACACAATACGGCTTCTGTGGCATCAAAGTACACCGCCACGACGCACGCATTTCAAGAGAGATATGCGAAGCAGCACGGTATTTTTCCATGCCGGTCTTGTACGATGTAGTAGGAGAAGTATCTATGATAGAATTGCTGGCCACCGAATACCCCGATGTAAACTTTATCATTCCGCACTTGTCCAGCTTCTCAGACGACTGGCGCGCACAGATCGCGCTTATCCCCCTGCTCGAAAGACACCCCAATATATTTACCGATACCTCCGGCATACGCCGGTATGATCTGCTGGAAATGGCTTTCAAACGCGCAGGCGCCGGCAAGATCATTTTCGGAACAGATGGCCCCTGGCTGCATCCTGCCGTAGAACTAAAGAAAGTGATGGTACTCACCCGCAATAAAACCGACCTGCAACGCATGCTGGCCGGCAACTTCCTCCGCCTTACAGAAAAAGTACGCAACGGCGAATACAAAACAGCCCGCCGTCCCAAACCAACCTTCTCCAAAACTGCAGAACCCCTCAGCTACGAATACCGCGACCCCTGGTTGATTAAGTAAAATTCTTGCAAGAGTCAATGCTACTTAGTGTGAGAGTAATGTTCATGTAGGTGTTTTTAGCCCCTTTAGGGGCTACAGCTTTGTAGAAAAACATGTAAAAAGGTTTTGTGTGCCGTAGGTACACAACGCTTGGAGCTTAAACCTCATTCCGTTTTCTAATATACTGCAACGTCCTCACTTCCACATTGAGCTTGCGTGCAGCCAGCTTCAAATTACCCCCACAATCTTCCAGCGCAATCTCCATCGCCAGCATGGCAATATCATTCTTTATCTTCAACAAGTCCTTACCACTGGCAATGGCCAGCCGGATGGACTGTTGCATACTTTGATGCTGCTGGTTCCACGCCTGTTTGAGATGCTGCACATCAGGCAACTCATCCTCCGGAATATCGCCCATACTGATAAAACCCTCACCGGTATAACGCATCGCAATCCTTGCCATCAGTTGCTTCAGCTCCCGCACATTGCCAGGGTAGTCACGACTGACGAGATAGTTCATAACTGTATTATCGATCTCCGGCGCTACTATACACTTTAATTCCTGCCGCAAAAAATACCGCGCCAGCTCTGGAATATCTTCCCGCCGTTCTTTCAAAGAAGGCAATAGCAACACCGCCGACGCGATCCTGAAATAAAGGTCCTCTCGGAAATTTCCCTTAGCGATCTCCGCTTTCAGATTCCTGTTGGTGGCAGTGATCAGTCGGAAGTTGGTCTTATTCCAGGTATTACTGCCCACCCGTTTATAAGTCCCCTCCTGTATCACCCGTAGCAAGCCAGCCTGTAAGGTCAGCGGAAGCTCACCCAGTTCATCCAGAAACAAAGTCCCTTTATCAGCCAGAGCAAAAGCCCCTTCCCGTGTATAAGTCGCATTGGTGAAAGCCCCTTTTTCATGACCATAAAACTCACTACCCGAAAGCTCGGGCACGATGGTGGTGCAATCCAGCAAGACGAGCTCTTCCTTTTCCTTGCGTTGGTCCAATGCATGAATTAAACCCGCGGTCATTTCTTTACCCGTGCCAGACTCACCCATAAGGAGGATATGATGATTCGTAAACCAGGCAGCTTCAATAACCCTGCCCAGGAATTTCTTCCAGGTACTGCTTTCACCGATCATGGTTTCTTGCACCATAGCCGATTGAATCAGGTCATCGATCAGCTTCCATCTTTTTATCCGCGATACGAGTAAGCCCGTCACAGTTGCTTCATCCTTCCAGGCAATCACATCATTAGCCCCTGTCTGCATCAATTGCCATTTGAGAATATCAGAAGAAGTATGCTTCACACAAAGGACGATCACTTTGCAGCCTGCAAGGCACAACTGCTGCAATTGCTCCGTTACCCCTTCAAAAGTTGTCTTTTCCATCCAGCACAGTATCACCACCTTACAGTGCTGGCCTGGCTGCTGGCAACAATCAACACCCTTAGCCCGCAAAGCAGACAGAATACCTTCCGCTTCCGGATTACCAGCACTTACTGTTGAGATCACACATACCGATAGGTTTTCCATGACGATGCCATTAATGCGTCGTTAGCGATGATAATACCAGATAAATGATAATGGTAATAGGCTCGTTTCAATGAAAGGCTATAACGCCCGGATACAGAAGAAGACACCGGTAACAGGACGAGCATTGAGCACCTCCTGTTGCCGGTTCATCAACAGTGAATCCGGGTTGCAATCTTTCAAAAAAACACTTTCAGGTAGAGAGAAGACCCCACAGGTTTGTTAAGATGCACACGACTCCCCTTGGAGCGGAGCAAACGCTGTCAGGTCAAAAAGAACGGCGGCAGGGAAAGATAAAGTGATGTTCTTCCCGGAGGTTTAATGTAGTAGATGAGCCAGGAAGATCAAAACAAAGCGGTGATAATATAGCGGCAGGTGAGAGGCGAATATAAAATTACGTTCGGGCACTGATCATTGTACACATAAAAGTTGGTTGTTTTAAAGGTTGCTTCCTATAAAGGTAGCAGCTAAAACAACCGTTTACAATACCACATTGTGGTAGTTTTTATACACTACGACGCATCAACAGTCAGGCCGCTCAAAGCGGCCAGACAGATTAATGCAAAGAGACCAATTGAAGATGAATGAATTGCTATAGAAAATAAAACGTAAACATCAGGTAGTGAGAGTATGCGTTTGAAAAGCAGCCGATTGAAAAGCAGCAGGCAATTCTTCACCGGGAAGATAACCGGAGATAGATAATCCGGGTTGCATTTTCAGCAGGAAGGTTTGCATCCAGGTCCCTGGCGTTAGTGCGGCCGGGTCATCGAAGCTCAGGATCAGACAATCACCTGCAGTACCCACAAAAGTAATAGCAGGAGTGGTATAAGCGATCGCCACAACGTGCTGTCGCTTATCACGCACGTCTGAAGCAACGATGGAGAACTGGTGTTCTGCAAAAGGGATATCGATCACTTGTTGCGTATCACACAAACCCGGTATTTGCCCACCCAACTCCTGTACATACAAACCAATAGCGAAACCCACTTTGTAATGAATCGAATTAGCCTTGGGATCATGCTCCGTGATCTCGTGGAAGCTGGCAAACTGATTGTCCTTATTATATCGTTGCGCCTGCAACAAAAATTCACTGTAACTATCGTTGAACACGTTCTTTTCAAAGCTACCGGCGGTGCTGTGATCGATCACCTGCCGGTAGCTGAGTTGGATATATGCTATAGACATAACTATGCTTTTACGTAAATAGTATGAATCAGGTCATAACCACCAGTGCTGCTGTTGGCAGTTACGGTAGCCAGCTCGTTATCGAGAGAGTCCATGATGATATTATCATTCGCATTGGTCATGGAATTTTGACCGTGCGTCGAATACAGCGAAGTTTTGTATACCGCCGTATTGATGGCATCCGGGAATGCGATCTGGGTGGTTAGCTTTAAAGAAGTACCAACATATACCTGCGCATGGATATGCGTTACGCGGCCGGTATACCAACCGGGATAAATAGTTTTAAACTTTACCAGGCCGCTGCTGTCAGTATATTGCAAACCCCGGCAGAATACCGCCGATGAATTATTTTGCGTACCGAGGTAGCCGGAGTTCGTGTAGCCCGAATAATAACCATCCTTGTCACAATGCCATACATCTACACGTGCATTAGCCAGCACATTACAACCATCATTCACATTACGGATAGTGATCGCCATATCAAGTTGCAACCCCGTTTTACCATCTGTAATATCAACCCGCTGAATAGAAGACCCCCGGCTGCTGTACAAGGGGTAAGGGCCATCAGTTTCAGTATCAGTGACAGTACAACTGCCCGATCCGGGCCCTTCACCAGTACCATCATCAGTACTATTATCAGTTCCCTTTTTGCAGGCTTGTAAAAGAATAGGAACGGAGGTAGATCCCACGATCAGGTGCTTAAGGAATTTTTTTCTTGACTGCTCCATAGCTCTATGATTTAATGAACAATACTGGTTACAGGAGCAAATCTTGCAAATAAGAACGATGGCAGAAACTACGATAGACGGATATCCGGTTTGTATCGGTGAATCCCGGAGAAGCCCTTCACCCTTAAGAAAGCCTTAACATTTACTCAGTTAGATTGCTTCCATTCAGTGATGAAAGAAACGTAACTATCACTTACAGGAAGTTCAATAGAAGAGGAGAGCGTTACCTTCCGGTTCAGGATCGACCTTACTTTATCAACCGACACGATATAACTGCGGTGTATGCGTTTGAACTTATGAGATGGTAGTTTTTCCAGCACGCCCTTTAAAGTCATTAAAGTGAGAACAGGCTTATCATTAGTGCGGTGAATTTTGATATAATCTTCAAGGCTTTCGATGAATTCAATATCAGAGAGATTGATCTTCATCATGCGGTATTCCGAATAAATGAAGAGGCTTTCTTCCGCCTCATACCTGGGCTTGCTTTTGTACGTATGATAGTCGATAGCCTTCTGTACAGCCCGGGAGAAACGATCGAAGCTGATAGGCTTCAACAGATAGTCGATGGCATCCAGCTCAAAACCCTCATGAGCAAACTTCTTATAAGCCGTTGTAAAGATGATCATGGGCTTTTCAGATAAAGACCGCACAAGGTCAAGCCCCGTAATATCAGGCATATTGATATCGATGAACAAAAGGTCCACAGGATGCTGGCGTAAATACTCGGCGCCGCTGATAGCATCGTCGAAAGTTTGTACAAGCTGCAAAGCAGGAAATTTAGATAAATATTCCCTGATCACAGCCAGCGCTGGCGGCTCATCATCGATTGCAATACATTTCAACGTCATGCGGTACAACTTTACAAGTTAAACATCCAGAGTCAATGATACAGAGTAAAGGTTATTATCAGTAGTAATGTTTAAGAGATGCTTATGAGGATACAAATGTTCCAGTCGCTGTCGGGTATTGGCAATGCCGATGCCCGTTCGTTCATCCTGCTTACGGGGAAACAGCGCATTGCTGCAGCTGAATACAATACTACGTGGGTGAGCCTGTAAGTCAATAATAATAGAAGAAGCCTGGTGATTACTCACGCCATATTTAAAAGCGTTCTCAACAAAAGTCATCAATATCAACGGCGCTATCGACAAAGGAGCAGGGTTGCCAGCGATGTTAAACGACACGGTGGTCTTCTTGCCCAGCCGCAGCTGTTGCAGGTCGATATAATCCTGTATACAATCGATCTCCTGTTGTAGCCCCACATGATCCTGCTTCACCTCATCAGTTACATACCGCAATATATTCGACAACTTCATGATACTGTCAGCTGTATGCTCACTATGCGTGATAGCCAGCGAATAGATGTTATTCAATGTATTGAATAAGAAATGAGGATTAATCTGAGCTTTAAGGAAAGCAAGTTCGGCCTGCGCTTTCTCTGCTTCAGCCTGCAGCGCACGCTTTTCAGTACTGCGCCAGCGCCAGGTAGTTTGCAGCGCAATACTAAGCGACAACGTCAGAAAGAACAGAAAGATACTTACGATGTCAAAGTGTTGCCCCCTTGGCTCCCTGCGTGGCATGGGCCGCCGTGCATCGAAGTCTGGTGCTGGCGGAGGCATTTCATCAAACTGCGGCCGGGGCCTGCCTTCATCCATCATGCCCCGGTCCAGGTGCGACACCTGCGTAAACAGCCGGTCAAATGGCCGCAACAAATAAATGCCTGCCAGCAGTAAAACAATGATCCCTATATACACAATGATCTTTTTCTCCAGGTAGAGCTTGGGGAAAAGGAAATAAGTATGCAAATAAAACACAACCGAATAACTCCCGAAAAGAAGCCAGTACCACGGAGAAAAGAGCGTGTCGAAAGCCTTGTCTTTACCTGCCTGTCCGGCCATAAAAAGCACGGGCAGGCTCAGGAAAATAAGCCAGCCGGTAATATGCGTAACGACAGCCGGAGTTTTGACGCGGGACATAGGCAAATAAACAATTTTAAAAATACGTAATATTCAGTGTACCGGCAGATGGGATATATGTATAGATAAATGAGACACAGCCAATTGACCAGAAAAGCCAAATATTACCCAAACCTGACCGCCAGACTGGTAATCCGGGGAAAATTGACTTACATTCGCGCATTCAACCCCCTTGTTTTATCATGGTCTATAAAATACTAACTGTCGCAGGCTTAGCTACCTTTGAGATATATGCGGCAATCCCGGCGGGATTTGCTTTTAAGCTTTCTCCGTGGGTCATATTCTTTGCCAGCTTAATTGGCGGATTGGTAGGCGTATATGTAGCCGCTTTCCTGGGCGATAAGATCCGTGCATTCTTCCACCGCAACAAACCAGTAAAAGAAGAAAAACCCAGGACCGGCATTATCTATCGTATCTGGGATAAGTACGGTGTAATTGGTCTGGGATACCTTGGAACAATGACAGTAGGAGCCCCGGTAAGCATAGCCGTAGGAGTAGGATTCAAAGTGCCGCTGAATAGATTGATCACCTGGTGCTGTTTAGGCGTACTTACACGATGTGCATTGTTCACTGCTATTGGCTATTTCGGATTGAAGTTATTCTAATATACAAAAAGCGAAAGTCCCCGTAAACACGGGGACTTTTTGTTTTTTATGAAGGGTAGGTTAGTATCATTGTTCTTTCACCACTTTCATCACCTGCTTACCGGCATTAGTTACGAAAGTAGCTATATAAGTACCGGCTCCCAATCCCTGCACACCGGGAATATCTACCAATGCAGTTCCTTTCTGTAAAACGATCTTGCGTTGCGCTACGATCCGGCCATTCATATCGGTGAGCGTAATAGAGCAATCCTGTAACTGCGGCGATGTGATAGTAGCCTGCAGTTGCTGGCGGAAAGGGTTTTGCAACACTTTTACCAGGAAGTCGCGGTTATTACGTTCAAGTATTATAATAGCACTGTAAGTGAATTGACCATTATCATCCACCATTTTCAGGCGATAATAATAAGTAGGCCGAATATTACTGCTTATATCATCAGTAAAGCGGTATTGTTTGTTGCTGGTAGTAAACCCTGATGCAGCTACCTGTCCAATCGTGGTAAACTGAATACCATCTATACTACGTTGAATATCGAAAGTCGAGGTATGCTCTTCAGAGGCAGTTGTCCATTGCAGCAGATTGTTGGAGCCAGAAATAATGCCGCTGAACTGCAGTAACCGTAAAGGAAGAGTAGAAGAACCGGTATGTACAAAAAAGCCACTGAACCCGGTTACATTGAAAGTGATCTCCCAACGGCTGGCAGTAGCATTCCATACAATATTAGCATCTGTCGGATTGATCAGTGCTGCTGTACCGGAATAGGAGCCGGGCGCACCAGTTCCGCTGGTACCATGATATTGAGTAATACGCAGGTTGGCAATGCCGGCGGCATCTGAGGACCCTGTTGGTAGATCCGCATAAGCGCCGTTGGCTACATTGAAGGAGTCGAATTCAGCTTGCGTATAATACAAAGTAACAGTAGCAGTAGCGGTGGAAGCACCTGAAGCAGGTTCTATATCATAGCGCCGCTCACAATAAGGTTGGCTGTTAAAAGTAGCTATCGTAGATTCATATTTCGTACATACATTAATAGAGCCTGATACAGGAGAAACGCCGGAAGGAACGATGCGTGCAATAAGATCACAGTCGGCATCAGTATAATTGGTCCCGCCACCGGCAACTACACCACTGATACAAACCTGCACTCCGCCTTCCGTTCCTGCAGGATTACTCAACAATAAAGGATCGCCCACAGTAATAGGATCCCAACAACCAAAATCAGTAAGGGCGCGGGCCATAACAGCATTACCACCATTAATATCTCCGGTACTTAATACACGGGATTTCGCACCGGCAGCAACGGCAAAATGCATCACTGCGCCCGGACTGATAATATGATTAAGCTGATGACCATGGCCCAGCTCATGTACAGCTACCGTCTCAAAATCTATTTCACCCGGAAGAGGATCGGCTGGACCATATTGCCAGGGACGTGCATCATCAAACACCACGTCCAGTTCAACTACTATCCATATATAAGGACTGGCTGCGCCACAACCGGCATACCAGCTCGTACACCTGCCCAATACACCTGCCGGTAATTCATTGCCAACATCGAAGCGTACAACGCTAACATCTTCTGCTGCTACCGTATTCACAGTAGTAACGGCGCCTACAGTCCAGTTCATACCAGTCTTGCAGGTCCACGTATGCATGGCCCGTTTAAAAGCATTACTGGCCGCTGTATTAGCGGCAAAGCTCGTTTCCATCCGGAAAGTATAGCCTCCGGTATTTAACCAGTCGACATGCGATGGGATTTCAGA
The DNA here is from genome assembly GCF_059502485.1 of Paraflavitalea sp. Lineage (NCBI taxonomy): Bacteria > Pseudomonadati > Bacteroidota > Chitinophagia > Chitinophagales > Chitinophagaceae > Paraflavitalea > Paraflavitalea sp. The sequence goes on along the minus strand of NZ_JCACET010000010.1, from coordinate 2,343,668 downwards.
AGTAGGCTCATCAACACCTGGATTATCAGTATCAGGGATATTGGTATAAGAATAAGGAATAGTGACGTTGCCTGCACTGGTGCCAGTGGCAGGGTCACTGTTGGTAACACGTACTACTCCTGTGCCGGCAGATGGGCCAGAGATGCTGGCCGAAGGTACCATTACCTGGATCTCGGTATCAGTCCAGGAAATATAATCGGTAAGTAAAGGCTGAACAAATGCGGCTGGATTGGAGCTATTCGCATTTCGAAACTCCACAAACCCTGTGCCTTTGGATGCGCCAAAATTACTGCCGCTGATGGTGAGGATGGCATCAGTACCTGCCGCAATCGTGGTAGGCGTAAAGCCATTGATAATAGGAGTGGCCATTGGCCCCATTACCGAATTGAGCTGGTGATCTGCCACTATTGGTTTTTCACTGATCCGGCGTTCAATGCCCGTCAGTTGTTTAACAGCCAGGGTAGCTTCAACCACATTATTGTACCTGGTAAAAGGATCGGCAGCCGTATTGGTCTTTTCATCGTAAGCAATAAACCCTTGCAGGCTGCTGTATACCATGTAAGAGTTGCTTCTCAAATTGGTACGTCCACTGGATATACCACCCCTTGTAGGCATGCAAAAAAATACACCGGTCTCTCCAATATTCAATGACAAGGTGGAAGAATGGGCCTGCCGTAACCGGCCCACTGTTCCACCTTCTGTAATGATCTCTATTTGGTCACCTTGTAAACTTCCTTTAAAAGTTCGGTAAACCTGTACCAGGCTCGATGTATAAATATTGCCCTTGGGTGAAGGTTGAAAGCTGTACTGAGCTATCACCTTCCCTTCGGCGATCAGAACCGAATTGCTTACCCTTTGTGTAAGCGGTACAGGATATAATTCGTTGGCAAATGTAAATTGGTGAGAAGCAAGTAAAAGCAGAAATAGTAATGGCACTCGACGTAAATGGTTCTTCATAAACGAGGGTTAATGATGCTGGATACGTAAAGTAACGAAAAAAAGCATCATATAGTACTTCCCTCTATTCCCTAAAAATCCATTTCATCTGCGCTGGGGCCATAACTCCCCGGAATGGGTACATTCAATAATCGAAGATACACGCCCAGTTGAGCCCGGTGGTGAATAACCTGCGAGTAAGACATGCGGATTACATCAGCCTTGCTATTTACACTATACACTTGGTCACCATTACGCAAGGTCCAGTTGCCTGCCATTTCATCCTCCGTGGCCTGTTCCAGGCGGCTACGGCCTTCCAAAAGACTTTGCTCAAAATACACCAACAGGTCTTTTGTATTATTGATTGTAGGCACAGAATAGGGGTTTTGAGCAAAATCCAGTTCACTGGTATTAAGAGCCATACTAACCCAGGATGGTAATTCGGCAATATGAGTAGCCAGCCGGCGGATATTCATGCTTTTTTCATGCGGCTGCCAATCATATTGATCATCAGGCACACGGCTTAACATTTTACGGGTAGTTTCAGCTTCCTGGTTCATTTCTTTCAGTAAAGATTGAATAAGTGACATAGTTGTTTGTTTTAGTAATACAAAGAAAATAAGGGGTAGTGACAGCCTTATGTCAGCAGCTGTCAGGAAAGTTGGAAAATATTTTATCTCCCCTTGTTACTTGGTCTTTTAAAAAAAATAGAGGTATTCCTTGTTTCGTACGAAATATTTCCTACCTTAGTTTCATGAAAGCGGAACAACCATCAAACAAGCTTCCCGAGCCTACTAAATCGGAACTGGAGATATTACAGGTACTATGGCAGCATGGCCCTTCCACCGTACGTTTTGTCAACGACCAGCTTAATGAACAGAAGCGCGCCGTACAATACACTTCTACATTGAAGCTCATGCAGATCATGGTAGAAAAAGAAATGCTCAACCGTGATGAGAGCAGCATGAAGCATGTGTATAGTCCCGCCTTGGAAGAGCAGAAAACCAAGGGCTTTCTGTTGGATCGGTTTGTGGAGTCGATGTACAATGGTTCAGCCACCAGCCTGATGATGCAATTGCTGGGCAATAAAAAGACTTCCAAAAAAGAGTTACAAGCTATTAAAGACCTGCTGAATAAGATGGAAAACGATAAGTAATAACTTATTAAACCTGTTATATGCAACTACTATTCATGAACGGATGGTTGCCGGACAATGTCGTCCGCGCGATCTGCTGGACGCTGATCCATTCACTATGGCAAGGTTTGATACTGGCTGCCTTGGCTGGCTTGCTCGTCCTGTTCACCAGGAAGTCGGTAGCTGCCTTCCGGTACAACATGCTGGCAACACTTTTCTTTGTATTCATGGGTGTAGTCACCTTCACCTTTCTCTATGAACTTAACGGATCAGCCGCTGGTAGTAATACAGCAACATTCGCTCCTGCAGCACAAACAGAGCAGATAGTTGCCCAACTTCCGGCAGTGGACAATGCTGATACAGTAGTCAGTAGAGAAGAAGGATACATCACCCGCTTTATAGGCTATTTTAACCAACATGCATCTTTATTCGTGGCCATCTGGTTCCTGGTATTCCTGGCAAAAGCCGTGAAACTGATGGGTGGTCTTGTATACGTACAACGTATCAAACATTACAAAACCCACACACCCGGCCAGTATTGGACGAACCGGATGCAGGAATTGTCTGATGCATTGGGCGTAAAAGTATCCGTTCGGTTGCTGGAATCAGAACTGGTGAAAGTACCACTGGTCGCAGGTTTCCTGAAACCCATCATACTGGTGCCACTGGGCTTGATGGCCAATATGCCAGCCGACCAGGTGGAAGCCATCCTGTTGCATGAACTGGCCCATATCCGTCGTCGCGACTTTTTAGTGAACCTGGCCCAAAGCTTTGCCGAAACACTTTTCTTCTTCAATCCTGCTGTACTGTGGCTATCCGCTTTACTGCGTGAAGAACGCGAACATTGCTGCGATGATATGGCCATAGCAGTCACCCAAAGCAAAACAGGCTATATAAATGCACTGGTGTCTTTCCAGGAATACCAACTGGAAAATAACACACCATATACCATGGCCTTCCCCGGTAGAAAGAACCAATTACTCAACCGCGTTAAGCGCATTATCGATAACAGTCATAAAACCTTGAATATGGCCGAAAAATCATTCCTCGTACTTTGCCTCAGCCTCATAGGCATACTCTCTGCAGTATGGGCACAACCTGAAGAACAAAAGAAACCGCAAACTACAAAACAAGAGCCCGTACAACAGCAGGCAGAAAAAGAACTTGCTATGCTGCAAAAATCTGAAGCTACTACTACTAAAGACGAAAGTAAAGACGAGACCAAAGATGATGCTATAGACAGGAGCGAGGACGAAACAATAGATGAAAGCAATGCAGCAGATACCACATACAAAGACTATGCACCTGATTATAAACCCTATGCCGCTAATTATCAACCCTACGAACCTCGTGAATCGGTGCCTCCGGCCAGTAAAGATACCATGCCGGTATTGCGTAAAGGCAACAGTGTAATGACAGGTACCATCACACACGATAAAGACGGAAAAAAATACCAGGTCACTATTGATAAAAACATGGCCACTGGTTTAATGATTGACGGTGTAAAAGTACCAGATGAAAAGCTGGTAGAGTACAGAGACCTTATCAGTAGCATTTTCCGCGATATGCAGGCCCAGGCTGAGGAGTCATATCAAACGCGCGTTCAGGAACACACCACTACCACCACCACCAAAATTCGGCAAGGTATGCCTGCAAACGCGGACCATAATACAAGCTACAATAAACGCTTCAATACAAGCGAGAGGATGCAGGTTATGAAGTCTGCTCCACAAGTACGTGCAGGCTTTCCGGTACCAGAACATAATTTCAAACCACACGAACCTATTTCTGTCAAGCCAAACAAAATAGTTGACAGCCTGATAGATGACCTCATGGAAACAGGCCTGATCACAGAAAAAGAGTCTTTATCCTTTAGACTCAATAAAGATGAGTTTGTTGTCAATGGAAAAGCTGTCTCGGCGGATATGCGTCGACGCTTTCAGGATAAGTATGTAAAAAATCCTGCCAATACTTTTTCCTACTTAAAACAAGGCAGCACCACCAGCACACATGTCTACGTAGACTAATAGAATTGTGATCAGCGGAAAGTAAAAATTACCCGGATACTTTATTTTGCAACCGATACATCCCCGTTGGTTATGACACCCGTATGATTTGGAACGTCGATCGGGAGAATACTGCAGGGATGACTCGGTTGCCTTCATTACACGTTTTCACCACCCTCATATTATTGTAATTGCCGGCAGGCAGTTGGCGCAAGCGTCTATGCCTGTCCTGGAATAAAATGCACATACATGAACAAATGTTATGGCCTCATGCTGGCATGCAGCATGATATTGTTACCCTTTTGCCTCTCCGCGCAAACCAGCGCCTCTATTAGCGGAACAGTACAGGATAAACGTCCGAAGCCGTTAGTAGCTGCATCGATAAGCTTGATCAAAGCGGCAGATACCATACTGATCAAAGCTGCAGTTTCCTCCGACAACGGATATTTTACATTCGATAACCTGAAACCTGGTACCTATCGGGTAACAATTACAGCCGTTGGCTTTGCGACCTACAACAGCGATACGATTGTCGTTGCTGCAAATGAGCAGATAAAGCTACCTGCCATTGAACTGGCTGCTGCGGATGCCAGTCAGCTCAATGCTGTCACAGTAACTGCCCGCAAGCCCTTGGTAGAACGTAAGATCGACAGGACGGTAGTAAATGTGGATGCCCTTATTTCCAATGCTGGTACCAGCGCATTGGATGTACTGGATAAATCGCCCGGCATATTGGTCGATCAGGATGGCAACGTAAGCATGAACGGAAAATCAGGCGTAGTGATCTTTATTGACGATAAACCCACTTACCTGAGCGGAGCAGACCTGGCCTCATACCTCAAATCACTTCCTTCCGGTACACTGGAATCTATCGAAATCATGACGAAGCCGCCTGCTAAATACGATGCAGCAGGCAACGCTGGCGTGATCAACATCAAAACAAAGAAACTCAAACAAAAAGGATTCAACGGTAACCTGTCTCCCAGCTATTCGCAGGGAGTATATCCAAGGAGCTTCAATAGCTTAAACCTCAACGTCCGCAATAACGCCTTTAACTACTTTGCCAACATTGGATACAACTACAGTGAAAACTTCAATGACCTCCTCATACAACGGCGCTATGTAAATGACGACGGAACACCCCATTCCCTCTTCTCCCAAAACTCCTGGATTAAAAGAAAAGAGCGTTCCGGCTCCTTGAGAACGGGCGTTGATTACACAATGGACAAATTCAATTCCATAGGCCTGGTATTGAACGGAACCAACCGAAAAAGCAATAGTGCAGTAGACAACAACAGCTATTTATACAATGGAGCGGGATCATTGGATTCGTTGATTACAGCTGATAATATGGACGATCGAACCTTCAGCAGGGGAAGCGTAGGATTGAACTATCGCCGCAAATACAAAGCACCCGGCCGCGAACTGGGCGTAGATGTGGATTATATCTACAATGAATCCGACGCCAACCAATTGTATCGAAATGCCAGCTACCGGGCAGATAATACGGTAAAAGGAAAAGATGACCTCACTGGTAAATTACCCTCTTATATTAATATCTATTCTTTCAAGGCCGATTATTCACACCCATTATCCAACGGGTTCAAAGCAGAAGCAGGAATAAAAGGCAGCTTGATCGAAACCAACAATATAGCAGAGTATTATATCACAGTAAACAACGTCACCAGTCCGGATTACGATAAAACCAATCACTTCACTTACCGGGAAAACATCAACGCCGCATACCTGAATTTCAGTAAAGAGTGGAACCGCTTTGCTGTCCAGTTTGGCCTGCGGGGCGAGAATACGATCATGCGAGGCCATCAGTTGGGCAATGCAGTTAAGCCCGATTCTTCCTTCAAGCGCGATTACATTAACCTGTTCCCTACTTTTTATCTTTCCTATAAGTTAGACTCTGCCGCCAAAAATCAGTTTGTCTTTTCTTATGGCAAGCGCATACAGCGACCTAACTTCGGTAACCTGAATCCATTCATCTCTCCGTTGGATAAGTTCACTTTTTATGTAGGTAATCCCTTCCTGCAACCAACAATAGCCCATGCCATTGAAGTGTCACACATTTACAACAACAAACTCACTACCACGCTGGGTTATGAATACTACGATGGAGACATCAATGAAACAATTGAATTACAGGGTCACCAGTATTATAGCCGCCCCGCAAACGTGGGAAAAGCCCAATACCTGAGCCTCACGATGAATGCAACCATCGAACCGGCTCCCTGGGTTACGATCAATTGGTTTGGCCTGGCACAATACGCCAGCTTCAAAGCCGATCTGTACAAAAACAAACTCGATACCAGCGGCGTGAATTTTATTACCAACTTCAACAGCCAGTTCAGGTTGGGCGGTGGATGGACAGCTGAGCTATTGGGCGTGTTCAGAAGTGATTTCATAACTACTCAATTTGTGTTGGGCGATTTCTGGACCCTGGGCGGAGCCATCCAGAAAAAGGTACTCAAAGGCAAGGGCTCTGTAAAGCTAACTATCCAGGATATATTCTTTACCCGCCTTAACTACGGAGCTATTAATAATCTGCAAAATGCCAAAGGCAATTACCGCAACCAGGGCGATACCCGCGTAGTAGGCATCAATTTCACCTGGAGTTTTGGTAAAACCTTCGAAACCCGCAAGCGCAGCAATGGCAGCGCGGAGCAGGAAACACAACGCATATAGTGCTGAAGCGGTGAGTTGTCAGAAGTGAGTAATGTTTTACCAATACTGACAACTCACCACTAATAACTCACAATTTGGTGAGCAGGTTGTATATTCGGTACTGGCATATAAATTTGAGCAACATATGCCATTAAAACCGATGCAACCATGATTGCTTTTGTATACAGGCAGTTGAACGATCAGGCCAACCAATACCTTGCAGCCCGTCTCCCGGAAGGCGTACAGGCAATTTTCCGGTCCGACCTGAAGCCAGACGAATACCGCCGCACCTTTGAAAAGGCAGATTTCATATTAGGCAATCCACCCCGAGACTGGTTCGGCGCTCCACCCATACAACTTAAGTTCTGGCAGCTATCTTCTGCTGGCTTTAGCGAATACGAAGGAATGACATCCCCGGTACCGGTTGCCAATATGGGCGATTTCTTTGCCCGTCCCTGTGCGGAGACGATTGTAGGAGGGGTACTGGCATTTTACCGGGGCGTTCATACGCTCACCAAACTGCAATTGAAAAAAGAGTGGAAAGGAGAAAAAGCAAGACCTTTCCTGCGTTTATTAGGCGAGCAGCAGGCGATCATATTAGGTGCAGGTGCTATTGGCGCTTGTGTGAAAGAGATGCTGCAAGGCTTCGGATGCAAAGCACGCATGACTGCCCGCACCAATCCGGCAGCAGAGATACATTCCCGGGAAGAGCTGTTGAAAGCCTTGCCACAAACTACATTGGTGATTAATACACTTCCAGGCAGTGCAGAAAAATATGTAACAGCCGAAATGTTGAATACATTGCCATCAGAGGCTGTTTATGCAAGCGTGGGAAGAGGGGAGACAACAGACGAGCAAGCCCTCATCACAGCCCTTCGTGCTGGCAAGTTGGCTGGTGCCGTACTGGATGTTACCGAAGAAGAACCATTACCAGTTGATAGCCCCTTATGGGAAATGGATAACGTAATTCTAACTCAACACACGGGAGGGGGTAAATCAGATGAGCTTACCGGTATAGCCCAGCAGTTTATCGATAACCTGCAACACTTCCTGAAAAAAGAACCCCTCGAAAACCCAATAGAGCTTTCAAGGGGCTATTAATTAAAAAAAGCTGGTTATACCTTCAAGGTACTTTGCAACTCCTTGTTGCTATTAATGTCGATATAAGCCCACGGGTAAACAGTCATCTTCCCGGTGATCTTTTGAGCCGTAGTGCGGGCGAGTGCCGTTTCTCCTGTCATATGAAATAAGAACGAGAAATAGTTATAAACGTAAGGGATCAACAATTTCCCATCTTCTTCCTCTTTATATCCGGCATACAAATTCTTAATAGTAGCCTTCAATCCCCCATCCTTGAAAAACTGTTGCTTCTTATCCTTTTCATCATTCATGCCATAGTATAACCATTCCTCCACCCAGGCAAACAGCTTTAACGTCACCAATAAGCTACTGCCCGTCTCTTTATACATAGTATCGGCGAAAGAGTGCATTTCTTCCAGGCTACCCTGCCATTTCGGATTCAGGTAGTTGATCATCATTAAATGCGCTATTAGATGATTCGGTACCAGTTGCCTGGCAACCTCAAAATAACTGAAGGCAGTAGCAGTGTCCTCTTGCAAACCCATGCACACCCTGATGGTACGTGCACATATCTCTGCATCCTCCGCATTCAACTCATCAGCCCGCTGCAAATGATCAAACGCTTCTTCCAGCAAATTGAAAAACTTTTCGGCTTTCGCTTGTGATACAGAAGCACCCAACGCAGCTGTTCTGGCTATCCAGGCCAGGCAGGTTTTGGATACACCGGCAAACAGGTGAGCAACGTAAGAATCCGGACGTTGTTGAACCCATTTAGTGATCAGGTCTGCATTGTCAGCTTCTAAACCAATACCCTCATTGAGAAGGCTCTTGGCATCCCAGGTAATGGTTTCATAAGCAGTTTCAAAAGCTGCGTAGTTGCCCTGTTCAAGCATCCCTTTGAATTCAGCAAGACGGCTATAGCCCAAAGAAAGATCGATGTCCGATTTCCCTTTGCCTCCGAAAGCCTTAAAAAGTTTGTTCAGCATAGCAATATTAGGTTGGTTATTTTCCTGTTTTCAAAAACACAACAGCCCTTTCCAACACTTCGTCCTTACCTGCCCGGATGCCTTTAATAGTTGGCTTTACTACGATGTCTGGAATAAGCCCCTTACGTTGCATCGTTTGACCGTTCGGATAACTAACATTCTGACCACTGAATGAAAGGTTAGTAAAGCCAGGAATGTTAAAGTTCGTTACATCACCATTGGCGCCCGCTGTCTGGCTCCCAATAAAGGTAGTATTATTGGCGGCTTTAAAAAACAGCCCGCTATGTTCAGCCTGACTTTGGGTAGTCTCATTCATCAACATCACCGTTTTGCCGGTATAACGCCAATCGGTGGTAGTCGGTAGCTTTTGCATGAACGATACCGTAGTGGTGGTTGCACTTACTTCATTGCCATCGGCAGAAATGTCTGGTACAGAAGGTTGTAGTCGCGTGAACAATGCACCGTCCAATATGTTTTTAGTGCTCAGACGAGGCGCCAGGGCCCAGGCCGTTCCCTTTGGATAACCCCGCACGTCCATGATAAACGCTTTGGTGTTCTTAAAAGTGTTCAGCATCGAATCGACCATATTACCCTCCAGGCGTTCCATATCTACATAGCCTATCTCCGGACTCAGGAGCTTGAAGATAGGCCCCGCATTTTCTACCCGCTTCTTCTCCCAGAAAGGTTTGTTATAAGCACGCTTACGGGTTACTGCCACTTCTTTTACCTTATTGTCCTTGTCCATTATTTTGAGAGCAGCTGTAGAACCGTCATCACCACAAAGCAGGAAATCGGTAATATAGCGGGTTTGCGTCACATAATTGCTCGCTGCCTGGTATGGACGTTGCTCATCGATTAGTTTAAGTATATCCTTGCCGTTAATACTAAGAATAACATCGCCAACAGCCAGCCCTTCCTTTTTAGCAACACTGTCTACAATCAAAGACGTGATGACAAATTTGCCCTCTATCACCCTTCCATAGACAGATGGAGTGACACCCTGTCCAACAAACTTTCTGGTCGTGCTCACCTGGCTGCTGATGAAGCCATGACCATCCTGAATATGAGCATACATTTCTGCTACCGCCTGCGCATATTCCATAGAGTCCCGGGCAGCTACAAAACGCGGAAGATATTGTTCATACACCTTATCCCAGCTTTCATCCATCAGTTTCTTGTTGACAAAGAAAGTATTGATGACGGTGTAGATCTTGGCAGCTGCCAATACGCGATAGCCCAACGAAGGATAACGCTTATCATTAGGATAACCTGCCAGTTTAGGAAGACTTTCCAATGGCAGCGTTTCACGACTTTCAGTAGGAGTCGGAATACCAGCTTTCAGTAAGGCAACCGTTTTATCGAGATTTACCTGGAGGTCGGCTTGTTTATCGAAAACGGCATTAGCAGTGATGGTCGTTTTACCATTCTTTCTTACCACTTCACCAGTGCGTAAACTGATGATCACACTATCGGCAATGCTGTACCGCATGGCCAGGTTGGAGTTACCCAGGTTCAATGCTCCTTCACTAACAATAAGTGCCTTGCCTGCATCTTGTAGCGTAAGTGCTATGGCCGGCAAAGGCATATTTTCATTGACAAGGAAGGCAATCGGCACGGGATTCCTTTGTGTACCGGTAACAGTGCTTATCTGGTTGAATTTGAAAAAAGAAGAATAACCGCCAGAACTACCCCCGCGCTCAGGCACGAAACCATCATGCACGATGGAACGCGTGGATGGCTTGTACAAAGTTCCGCTACAAAGACCAGCTTCAACGTTACCATAGTCAAGAAGGCCACCCAAATCGGCCCAGGCATATGGTTGCGTAGGGCGCAGGTCAAATACAAGGTAACGTACGTCCGAAAGCTGGCGGGGTATTTTCTGCAACGTCGATATGGAGAGTTGCCAGTTATCCAGGTCCTTCAGGTTCCTGATAGTTACAAATAAAATACTGTCTTTAGTAACAAGAGTAGGAGAGGGATTTTCTTTGCTATACTGTGCACCTGTTGTCATCCCCGGTACAACAGTAGTGGTGGGGTCTTGCAAAATATCCAGCCATGGTTGCAGCGCCCTTGCATAGCTGGCTTTATCAGTTGCCTCGATAATACTGGGCACGGCAGCAGCAAAAGCCGAATCCCAGTTGATGCTTTTATACTGCAAATAAGGATGGAAATATTTAATATACCCCCATAACTTACCTGCATCAGACAGGCGTTTACTTTGTTGAGGCGTAAGGCTGGGCGTTTGGCTTTGCAATAGATCCGGTAATAGCAGGCCAAAGGTCAACAGCAGGATAGGCAACTTAATAATGGACATGGAGATAATTTAAGGTGAACGAGATGCCGCAAATTAGTATTCCCCAACCTACGCAAAAAATAGGTTATACCAATAGCCACATGCCCGGTACCAAATCCCTTTACCACATTACCAGCCTATGCCATAATCTTCCCCGTTATTACTGCTGCCACCCCATAAACTACCATGCTTCCAATCAAAAAAGATCAGATTGATGGGGCCGCTGCTACGGTCGTCGAAAGAGAGCGTATAGCCCATCTGTTTTAGGGCAGTACGTACAGATTCAGGAGTCCTGTTGTTCAATAAAAGATGACCCGGCTTGGGCTGCCGGTCTGCTATTTTTGTTCCCCCCAGGGAGAGCCAAAGTTGATTACTATTGATGTTGGCGGCTTCAGCAGCCTGCTGCGCGGTCATGCCAAACTCTACAACATTCAGGAAGCATTGAAGCAGATTTTGGTCTTGCGTATCCCCGCCTTGCACGGCAAATGACAGGAAAGGCTTACCATCCTTCAAGGCCAGTGAGGGCGTGAGCGTTACCCGTGGCCGCTGTCCGGGGCGCACTACATTAAAAGGATTCAACGCAGAATCTAAAACAAAACTTTGCATACGCTGGCTCATGCCTACGCCGGTACGGCCGGCAATACAAGCTGGTAACCAACCCCCGCTGGGCGTGATGGACACCACCCAGCCTTCTTCGTCTGCTGCTTCCACCGAGGTAGTGCCCCGCCATAGGCGATCGAGATAAGCACTGTCCGTAGAACTTTCCAGGTTGGCGGCTAATGCATCAGGAGACATGTCGTATAAATTCATACCAGTACGTACATCATGCGAGGGAACAAAGTTGCGTTGACCACCACTGGTATCGAGCTTATACCCCCTTTGCTTGAGCAATTCGACATAAGGATTCTTCTTGCCTTCAAAAACATAAGGATCGCCGGGGCCAGCCAATGCATCATTCTTATCAGCCTTGATCAGTTTAGCCCGCTCCTTTGCATACGCTTTGCTTAATAACCCTTTCATCGGTTCTTCCGGTGCTACATAAGGATCGCCATAATAAAAATCGCGATCGGCAAATGTGAGATTCATAGTTTGATACAGCGTATGAATATATTGAGTGCTGTTATACCCCATACTTTTCAGGTCGAAGTTCTCCAGTATGTTCAGGCTTTGCAGCAACATCGGCCCTTGCGTCCATTGAGACAATTTATATACATCGATCCCTTTGTAGTTCGTTTGTAGCGGTTCTTCCCATATTGGTTTCCAGTTGGCCAGGTCTTGCAGTGTATGCAAGCCGCCCTGTTCCTGGCTGCCACGCACATACTCTTTGGCGATATCACCCTTGTAAAAGCGGTCAAAGGCTGCCATGATAGCTTCCTTTCTGCTCTTCTTTTGTTTAAGTGCCGCCTGCTCTGCATCCACCATTTTCTGAAGCGTGGCCAGCAGGTCCGCCTGCACAAAAATTTCACCCGCTTCAGGAGCTTCCCTTTGGGCGCCGGCATGCGTCAGGAAAACAGCCTTACTGTACGGCCATTCTTTGATACGCGCTTTACCCCGCTCGATGCTGTTAGCAGTCTGCGCATCTATAGCATAACCGGCCGCCATTTGCATAGCAGGTGCCAGCACTTCCTTCAGGCTCATGGTGCCATATTCAGCCAGCATATAACAAAGGCCGCCAGGTGTTCCGGGAGTGGTAGCAGCCAGCGGACCGTATTCGGGAGGGAAATTATAGCCCTTGCTTTTGAAGAAATCAGCAGTAGCACCGGTTGGAGCTACGCCAAGCGCATTCAGGCCAATTACTTTCTTCGTTTTAGGATTATAGATCAAAGTCTGCGTTTCTCCACCCCAGCTCAACACATCCCACATGGTACAGGTGGCAGCCAGCATGGCGCAGGCCGCGTCTACAGCATTCCCTCCACGCTGGAAAATGATACTGCCGGCTGTAGCAGCCAGCGGCTTACCTGTAATGGCCATCCAGTGTTTGCCGTGCAGCGGCGGCTTTTGAGTAGGCTGTGCAAATGCAACAAATGAAGTAGCGATCAGAAGCAGGATAACAGAAAGGGATCTCATGTAAAACATTTTGGTCCCTTAAAGATAAGGATTGCAGCAGGTAAGCTTTTACTTACTTTACCAGATGCTTATCAAATCCTAACGCCACCAGCTGCTCATAAGCCTGCCAGATGGGGGAGGGTATTTCCTGGTAGATCTGGAACCCTTTCTCAGGGTAAATTTTAATCCGTTGAAGGTCGCCCACCATGATATTAATGACCCTTTCCAGGGGGATTTCAGCATTGGGATAGGCAGTGAAGGATATTTGGGGAGAAGTCACCAGCAGTTTTTTATCAGGCCAGTGCTTTTTAAAGGTGGCATAGCTCCTGCGCTCCATGTAAGGCTTCTGAACCACGATAAACGACTGGGGATCGAGACCGCGTTCCCGGAGCAGTTTTTGAGTGAAAGTGATGTTCTCGCCGGTATTGGTAGATTGGTTTTCTACCAGAATAGCGTCGGAAGGAACGCCCATATTGATCGCGATGGCGGCAAACTGATCAGCTTCAGTTTCGGTCCAGATGCCCTTGGTCACATTGCCCAGTCCGCCGGAGAAGATCAACAGGGGCGCCCATCCTTGCAGGTAAAGTTCAGCGCCCCTGTTGGCCACACGCAGGTCATGGCTGCCCAGCACAAAAATGCAATCCGACTTTTCCGGTGCATGCTGCATATGGTGATAATCCCAAAGCTGTTGTGCCAGTGCAATAACTTCATCAGTGATCATATAACTGCCTGCGGTTACTGGTTTAAATACTTATATACATTTTTCTTGTAGGCCTCGAAATCTTCGAGGTTGGAAAACTCATCGAATTTGTCCACCTGCCCCGACCGCTGTTGCCGGACCAGTGCTACAATTCCACCGCCTACAAGGATCCTTTTGGCACGTTGGAAAATACTGTCCAACCCGTCAACATCATTGATCATTTGCAGCTCCTCGATCTTCCCGACATTAATGATATAATCTTCCATAATACATGGTATTGGTGATACCAGATAAACGCAGCATTAGCGCTTGGTAGCCTTTTTCGTCTTTTTAGCCTGCTTCTTTTTAGGCGCTGTGCTCTTGGTCTTGCCTTTTGCCTTCTTGGTAACCGATTTGCCGGCCTTTTCTTTTTTCAGGCGCTCCTTTTCATTGGCTATGTCGATCTTGCGATTGTGCTTGATCACTTCCCAATACTCAGGGCCATAACTTACCAGAATTTCTCCACGGGCAGGAATATCCTTGAGCGATTCAATAAACACCCTGTTACCCTCTGTGATGTAATGGCTGTTATTGCTGATTCCTTTTACGCGGCCAATACCACGCGCATCGTTGGCATAGCGTCCCAGCGCTGTTTTATCGTGTTGCGCATCCAGCACGAAGTTGCGGCTTACGTAATAGATATAACCATTGTTGCCTCCACTGTGATCTACATCTTTCCAGGTAGAAGCCTTGCCTTTGTACTCAACAATACGGGTACCTTTTGGGATAAACTTTTTGGTAAACAACCCTTTTCCGGAATCTGGGATAGTAGATTTCTTTACCGTCAATTGCTTTTCAAGTAGTGCCATTCTAAAATCGCTTATTGGTGATCTTTAATTAAGGCGGCGAAGATAATTATTATTAGCTGTTACTACATCGTTTCAGCCAACAAGCCTTGTCCGAAAGCAAAACATAATTTTAAGGTCAGTAAGGCAAAAGCTTTAGGATGGCTACTGCAAAACCTGTACAGATAAAAAATTTGGTTGATGTTATATTTGATATTATCTTCATATCTGATTGATGACTGCTTGTGTATAATCTACTAATCATCTCTCGTCCTCGCCTTTTATTCATTCATGCGCATAGTTCTCCTCGTGTCCCAACCGTATAACCCCTAACAGGTGTTTGCAATTGATATAAATCATTTATTGTCTAAATGATTATTGGTATAACAATACAATCTGGAAGCTTTTTAGTTACATTTGTTTCCAAGGCATTCCATTGTCATTAGTGCACTTTTTCCCACCATTTTACCTTTCCGACGTAACGATTGTTAGAATCACGTAAACTGATTTGCTGCTGATATGTCTTTTATCCTGGACGGGTTATGTCCTATGGACTGGCATTGTTATCTATTTTTCTAATCAATATGAAACGTAAGATCGTAATTGAGATCCTATCATCCTTGTTGATCCTCCTTTTTGTGTATACGAGCGTGAGCAAGTGGCTTGCTTTCAACACGTTTGTCGGACAGATGAACAATCAGCCCTTTCCAAACTGGCTGACGCCTGTAATAGTTTGGACACTCCCCGCCACAGAGATCATTATTTCATTGTTACTAATGTTTGGGCGCACGCAACTTATTGGCTTCCGCGCTTCACTTATCCTTATGCTATTATTTACTGTCTATACATTTCTTGTATTGATCAATGTGTTTGGCAGAAGGCCATGCGCTTGCGGTGGCGTAATCGAAAATCTAACCTGGGGCCAGCATTTAGTGTTCAACCTTTTCTTCGTTGGGGTGGCAACTGCTGGAATCCTACTCAAAAAAAGAGAGGCGAACCCGAGCATTTCATAAACAAAGAATCAGTAGCTCCTGAAAGTGGAAAGACACATTCAGGAGAAGCCGAAAACCTATATAAAAGAGTAGGCATTTTTTATTTATCTATCTATCTTAAAACCCATTTATGAAGAAAAGGAGATTTTCAATCATGGCATTGGCTGCCGTCGCCGCCCTTGCCAGTGCTTTTGCAACTAAGCCGAGTTGCTTTCAATGCGAACACACTACACAGTATCACAAAGTGAGTGGCATTTATTTTCCTGCAGGTGAATTCGGACTGGACTTTGACTGCGATGAAGAAATATCAAGTACCTGTACTTATTACAAGCCTAATCCTGAAACACAACCAAACGTATACTGGCCTTGTCGGTCGGGAGTTTACAACGACTGGACTGGTCGTAGGGCTGGAAAATAAGTGTTTATATAACAATTACTCCTCATCTTTTTGTAAAACTCTTAAGTCTTAATTAAAGCGATCAACAACAATTTTTTGGTGCTAATTCTCGCATTCCTTGAAAAAAACGGTTTAGCAACTAAAGGAATGTTAATCAATGATTAATAAGTCTTCTAAACAGTTGTTAGTCAAAATGTTGGTCTGCAAATTTTCACCTTATCAGAAAAATGTTTTAGATTTATGTTTTCATAGGATAAGGTTTAATGGTTAATGGTATTTGATTAGTGCGGTCCCGCTTCGGCGGGACCTTTTTATTGGGGTATGCTAAATAAGAATAATGAAAGCCTGGTTATCCCGTTATACGAGAGTCTTATTGAAGGAGACTTTAGTAAATGTTTAAAAATTATCGAGGATTCTGTTGTATTCCACTAAGCGCGATTACATCAGGTGGTATTAGTAAAGTATAGCGGAGATCATTAGGCTTAAGTTCATAAGTTTGGTTTCCCAACTTACGAATCAATGTAATATTAGCACCTGCTTTGTTGAAACGGCGCAAGTCTGTCCATCGCAAGCCTCGAAAAGGCAACTCCTTCCTTCTTTCTATCAAGATGATTTTTAAAGCTGAGTCTGCATTTGGGGCAGACAATGGAATAAATGTATTGGCTTTCCAGCGTGTGGCTAATAGTTTATTGAGATCGTTCATAGCGGCTTGAGTATTTCCAAGACGAGCCTCACATTCTGCTCGTATAAGATATACCTCATCAGTGGCTATGCCGGTGAACAATTGGTTTGTACCGGTATAACTACCTTTAGGATTTAGGTTGCCAGAGGTAGGATGTGTACGGAAAAAAATAGTACTTCTTAGATCGTTTGCTTCATAACTTTTATAGAGGGTAGAATCTATTATGCAGTTAGAAATCGAAAGGCCCCGTAATAAATTACCGGTAATAAACTGGCTTTGGTAAATCGTTTCCGGATTGAATTTAGTAAAAGGAACTAAAGCTTGGTAACTTACAGTGTCATATTTGATCAATACATTGTGTAATTGTAGGCAACTATCTGAATATTTTTTTGCATCCGAATATTTATCCATGCTTAGATATGCCCTGGCAAGTAACGCGAACGCGGCTGGTTGAGACGATCGATTTCGATTGTTAACTGGTATTCCAGCAGGTAGTAAAGCACTTGCTGTAATCAAATCTGTAATGATCTTGTTATAAGTTTCTTGCAAAGAAGAACGAACAGACTTTTCATCAACTCCTGGAGTAAGTCGCAAGGGAATGCCACTATTTTCGTTAATAACATTACTGTTATACACTGGCGAAAAAAGTTGTGCTATTTGGTAGAATGCATGTGCTCTCGCAAAAAGAGCCGCACCTTTAATGGCTTTCCACCTGTTGGCATTACTGGCAGTAATGGGTAGTTTGTCAAGACCATCGAGTATTACGTTGGCATAGAAAACTTGTTTATAAGGCGTATTCCAATCCGGAATATTTCCTCCTAAGCCTTCGAATGTTTCGGCTTGCCATATATAAGTGTTCTTTTCTTTGAGACCAAGTCCTTGCCAGTAGGAAATAGGAGTGTAGAAGTTATCGGCAGATATCTCCCCCAATACGGGAGTTTCATTCATGACTATATCATTGTCAAGCAGCGCCTGGAAATCATCCAGAGTGGTAGGAATGAATAAATCCGAATCTGGGATAGTTTCCAGAAACTCTTTTTTATTGCAGCTTAATATACCGACTATAGCAGCAACAAGGAACAAGAAACATATTTTTTGTGCCATGTTCATTATTTAAAGTCAATTTTAATGCCGCCTGCAATGGTGAGTGGTGTAGGTATTCCATCGATATTGTCTGGATCGATACCTTGTTTATTAGCTTTCCATACTATGCCTACGTTATTTACATATACGTAAAACTGTAAAGATTGAATGGACAGACGATTAAGTGCCTGTTTACTGTAGTTATAACTTAATCGGATGTCTTGTAAGCGCATATGATCACCTTTTTCCACCAGCGCACTGGAGAATTTGTAAAAGTTATCTCTCAATTCGGTCGCAGGATATTGCATGGATGGAACATTTGTATTGGCCTCATCTCCTGGCTTTTGCCATCGCTTGGTAAAGTCGCTATGCCCTTTAGAGCCATTAAATAATCCATAATAGCTGATAGACGGCCTTCTGAAGTAAATACCCTGCTTTCCAGATAATATTAAAAGACAACTGGAGTTGTTTCCATGAGACTGTATTACGTAAGCTGCCGAAGAAAACAGGATTGGCCGGGCCAATATATAACAGGTCACTAATGTCTGTTGCGTTGAGTATAGCTCTATAGTCTTTACTTACTTCGTTGTTCAATATTCCTTGTGGATCACCTGTAAGTGGGTCAAGTCCCATCCATTGCAAACTGTATACAGAGTACAGAGGCTTTTCCTCTAACGGATTGAACAAGTCGGGATTGAGGTAGGAATTGATAGTACTTGGTTGCACTTTATAAGCAGTTACTTCATCCTTAGTAAAGCTGAAGAGGACAGTGCTTACCCATTTAATATTTTTTTGATTGATATTTTGAGTATTGATCGTGATATCAACTCCTTGGCCTTTCATATTGGCTGTATTGCCCCGGAAAATGGGATTGCCGGTTGTAGGGTCAAGCGGACTAAAGCCGATAAGGTCTTCGGCATACCGTTGATAGTATTCAAGGCTACCATTAACAGTATTATTTAGACTGGTAAAGTCAACACCAAGATTGGTCATCCGAACTTTTTCCCAACGCAAAGCTGGATTAGGTGGATTTATGATGCTACCTGGTAAAGCACCGTAATTATTCTGCCCAAAAATACTAGCAGTGGTAAAGGCTGATACATTTCTGTCCACATTGCCATTATAACCATGAGTAAGACGTAGTCGCAAATAGGGAAGCCAGTTGCTCTCATGATAGAATTTTTCTTTGCTGATTTCCCAACTAATTCCTGTACTCCAAAGCGGTACTCCCTTTTGATTTGTTTTTACACCAAAGATATTCGACTCATCTTTACGTGCGCTGGCAGAGATAGTATAACGTTGCCCAATTGTATAGGCAGCATTGACGAAATAAGAAATATAGCGATCAATCTTTCGCCGATTATTGTCATTATTAGGAATCCTTCGTAGTGATGAAGGGTCATGATACAAGGGAAATGTCTTTATGTAATCAACCGGCATACTGGTTTGTCGGTCTGGGTCATATCCATACAGGCGACTGCTGGTAATCTGGTTGGTAAAGCTTCTTAATTCAGCACCGGTAAAAATATTAATACTGTGATTAGAGTTCCACGTATGATTATAATCTATTTGCGTTCGTACATTGTGAGCCTGGTAGTTTAAATTAATTTTATCTAAAATGGCCCCATAGGGCACCGGAGTGATGAGTGTATCTCCACTGATTTGAGTAAACTGATTAATAAGGTCTCGGGTGATATAAGTTCCCAATCCCTGCAGATTCCGTTGTTCTGAAAACCCCTTGTTGTATTGGTAAAGAATATTGGCGGTAAGTCCTTGCAAAATAGTATACTTTAACCCGGCATTTATACGATAATCAGTAAGGGTGGTTTTATTATCGGCTAACCGTAATTCATCCAGTGGCCTGTAATTCCAATCCAACATTTGACCACCACCTGCAGTATCGATATAAGGTTTCCTCATACCATAATTTATAGGAAGTGCCTGTCCGTTGACATCTACCAAATTGGCATAAGGATAAGCGAGCAGGAGTGTAGGTGCCTGCTTGATTTGGCTTGAAGAAAAGATAATGCCAGTAGTAAGTTCTAATTTCCGATTCAACCAACTATATGTATTATTAGCATTAAGAGTAACTCGATCGTATTGGTTCCCCACCTGGGTAGCCAAGTTCTTGTCATACCCGGCAGAAAAGTAATATTGGTTATGAATACCACCACCACTGGCACTGATAGAGTATTGCTGATTTATACTTTTTCGGTAAAAGTATTTTTCCTCGTCTATGCGTTTATCCTGTTGACGCAAGGTATTTAATAATGAAGCTGCTTGTGTAGAAGATAACTTACCATCGCGCTCCAGGATCATGATTTCTACGGCAGGTGACAATGCCAACTGTCGAGGGTCATTTTCTTTATTAATATAATGATCATTATTGAACAGAAATCGCTCTACATCAATATAATCACTGGAGTTTAGAATGGGCTGGTAATATAAATCAGGCTTATTACCTATTGTAATATTAGTATTCAAGGATAGTTTGATGGCTTGGTTATATTTGCCAGTTTTTGTTGTAATAACAATGACTCCATTTGCAGCATAAGCTCCCCAAATGGAAGCTGCGGCTGCATCTCTCAGCACGGTTATGCTTTCTACATCATTTGGGTTAATATTATTTACATCTCCTGTGTAAGGAAAATTATCTAAAATAATAAGAGGTTCCGGATTGGCATAAATTGTACTACGGCCACGTACACTAAGACTGGATTGATTTGTGGGACCACCGGGAACTACATTTTTGTTGAATAAGAAACTACTTGTCACCCCATCCAGCCGGTCAATTATAGTAGTAGACACGCGCCGATTCAACAATTCTTGATTCACTTTACTGAACGAACCCGTCAGCTTCTCTATTGACTGTTTTTGATACCCGGTAGAAACCACCACCTCCGACAATTCCTTAACCTGTGGCTGCAGGGTAATTTGTAGTTCTTTATTGCCATTGATGTCAATGATACCGGTTTCGTAACTAACATAGCTTACGATAAGCTGCTCATTACTGAATACATCATTCAACGAAAAGTTCCCATTTGCATCAGTGGTGATCACCTGCTTACTTATCTGAGAATAGACCGTCGCACTCGCCACAGGCTCGCCAGCCAATGTCGTAACCCTCCCTTTGATATTTATTTTTCCAGTTGGTGTCGTCGGTTGGGTGGGTGATTGTATAGAAGTCAGTGGTGCAGGAAATAATAAAATGACTTTGCTGCCAGGCGTGTATTCATACCGGATGGGCTGATGTTCAAAGATCAGCTTCAGTGCATCTTGTAAGGGAAGATCATTGATCTGAAGTGTTACCCTGGTTGCATTTCTGAGAAGTGGCGTTTCATAGATGACAGAAATGCCTGTTTGTTCTTTGATACTCGTAAAAATAGTTCGAAGAGGGGCGTTCTTTTGGGAAATAGTAACCCGTTGAGCTAATCCGGGGAGGCTCATCAGCAAGCAAGTAATGGCTACCAGTAAGTAGATGGTTCTTTTCACTTATGCCCAGTTGTTATGGTTACCTGTCTCCCCGCTTAGGAAACATACATCCCTGTTTAGCCAGGCAAAGGTTTTTCACAGGGATATAAAAGAAGAACTGCGAACCATGAGCAAATATAACTCTTGGTTCGCAGTTCAAAAAGATTGCTGCATGTTTTATACATCATGCAGCACAGGTGGATTGGTCTAATGATTAATGGGAAATCTGTTTTCCTAATTATTTTAAAGTGACCCTTTGATTAACTCTTTGACTAATACTGGATTACAGCCTATATAACTACTATCTTCCGCTCCTTTTCATTCAGCTGAACTTCTATTCCGTACTTTTTTAGTATGTCTAACACCTCTTTAACCGGACGATCGCGAGGTATTTGACCATTTAATGACGCAGTTGGTACCTTGCCAGCATACTCGATCTTCACATTGTACCACCGGCCGATGTCCTGCATCAGGGACTTCACATCTTGTTCAAGATTAAATTCCCCGTTCTTCCAGGCCAAATTCCCGGCCATATCTACTTTCTTCACACCGATTATCTTTCCACTCTTATCTACTGTTGCTTCCTGGCTCGGTTTTAAAACCCGCTGGTTGGAAGTCTTGGTCGTAAGCTTTACAGAGCCTTCCTGGAGAGTGGTTTTAACCCCTCCGTCCTCTGTATAAGCATGTATATTAAATTGCGTTCCCAGCACTTCCACATTCCCTTCATTTCCTTCTGGAGTCTCTATAGCCACCTTAAAAGGCTTGTTGGCCATTGGAGAAACCTGAAAAAAAGCCTCACCGGTTAGTGAAACGTTTCTTTCACCACCGGCGAAGGCTATAGGAAAACGCAATGATGAAGCCGCATTGAGCCAAACTATACTGCCATCAGGAAGTATAACCTGGTACTGGCCACCCATCGGGGTAGTTACAGTATTGTAAAGAGCTGTTGATCCAACTATTGGATCCTGACCATTCGCTGCATTCTCACTATTATATAATAACCGTCCATTGTTATTCAATATGGTAATGGCGCCTTGCTGGATCTTTTCCTGATGATTAACATTATCAAGTTTGATCTCTTTGCCATCGCTCAACTTCAGTATCGCCTTAGTACTCCCGGGAACAATCTCCGCAATAGCATTTTTGGTGTCTACTGTAGTCTCGGCAACAGGCTGATTAGCTGTTGGCTTAAAATACAGCCAGCCGGCTACTGATATACCTACTACCGCGGCAGCAACAGCTGGATACTTCCACCACGTCCGTTGAGCTGGGTACAAAGGTTTTACCTTGGTATCAGGCTCAATCTGTTGTAATGTTTTCAGCCATATCGCCTCACTGTTTATCGCTGAATAAGACTTCAACTTATCAGTTAAAGACGTTTTGTCTGTCAATTCCTCAAACAAAGAGCGGTTTTCAGTCGATTCGGCCAACCAGGTATCTAACTCACCTTGCTCATCTTGACTCAATACCTCTTCCCGATACTTATTAATTAGACCTACTATTTTTTCGACTTTTTCCATAAGTAATAAGGTAGAAATAAATTGAGTTTTGATCCAGTCACTCGGCGGTTCCTGTTAAATGAACAACGAGCACAGACTTTTGACAAAAAGAATTTTCAGATTTTTTTACTTTTCTTTTTTCTCCTCGGGGATGGAGGGTAGGTTACTATCAATATGAGCATTATTCTGCATGCTCATAAGGCAGTAAATGAATGAAATAAGAAGGATTTTGTCCCTTAGTAGCTGTTCGGCCCTGCTTTTTTGGCTGCGCACATTCCGGGTCGAAATGCCCAGCTTGGTGGCCGTTTCTTCGATACTCGAACCTTCAAAATACACCTGCTCGAAGACTGCCCGGCACTGTTTGGGCAATTGTTCAATGAAAGGATATAGCTTCTTCAACAATTCGGTTTCTACCAGTTTACGGAAGAAATCATCCTCTTTGTCTACTAAAAGATAAGCCAACTCATTATTAGAGGCAGACCTGCGCTGCTTTTGCTTTAAGAGGTTCAGACAGGCGTTCCGGATGCTCGTGATCAGGAAGCCTTTAATATGACCCGCATCGCTGAACTGCATCCGCCCATGCCACAACTTGGTAAAAGCGTCCGCAACCACATCCTCCGCCTCCTCTTTATCAAGAAGATACTTCTCTGCCAAATAACACATTGACCGGTGATATTCTTTAAACACCTGCTCAAACGTGCCCGCTTTCCCTTCCCGGAAGGCTGCAATCCATGCTGTATCCTGGAAAATCGGGGTCATCGGGATATTGCGGTTGATGGCTTTTATTGATTAATGAATAAAAATAAAATTACCTCCCCACCAATATGGCAAGGTCGATTAGATAAGGCTTAACCTTTCCTGGGAAGAATGAGCACAAAAATCAAACCCCGGCAACACCATTCACTTTAAGGGGAGAGAATGCTAATGATAGTAGCTTGCCGGAACCGCAATATGGCTGTACATGCCTTATTTATACAGATTCAACTGCAGGTGCAAGTTTACAAAATAAAAGCTAAACCCAAGCCCGTATAATCACTGCAAATGCTCCCGGTCACATCATTTACGATCATTCCCGGATGAGCGATTAACTAAATTAATGTGATTGGTCGGATTTTGATGTAGATCAACTAAAAAGATATCTTCGCTTCTATCCACTAAAACCCCCATCACTGGGTAAATTAACTTAACATGCAAGCGCCAACCAACACGACTGCTCTGCCAGGGCAACACACAGCCGGCCCCTCTTCGGGTAACCTTTTGGGCATTTCCCTCATCGCCTCCCTCGCGGGTTTCATCTTTGGGTTCGATACCGTGGTTATTTCAGGGGCCAACCTCCCCATCAAAGAACTATGGCACACTTCCACCTGGTTCCACGGCATCTTTATCATGTCCATGGCCTTATGGGGCACTGTAGTAGGCGCCCTGTTTAGCGGAGCACCAACAAAGCGCTACGGCAGGAAAAAAGTGCTACTCTGGATCGGAATACTTTTCACAGTATCAGCTGTAGGTTCCGCCTTGGCGCAGGATCCTTACACATTCTCTTTCTTCCGGTTTATCGGCGGCTTGGGCATTGGTGTATCTTCCGTTGCTGCCCCAACTTATATTTCTGAAATATCGACCCCTGCCACCCGGGGTCGGTTAGTAGCCATGTACCAATTCAATATCGTATTCGGGATCTTCATAGCCTTTCTATCCAACTACTTCCTGAAAGGAGTGGGAGGCGCCAACGACTGGCGTTGGATGCTGGGCATAATGGCCCTGCCTTCACTAATATATACTATAATGGTAGTAAGCATACCCGAAAGCCCACGATGGCTATTGGCCAACAGAAATGATGAAGCGGGAGCCAGGAAAATATTATTAAAACTGGGATTCTCCAATATAGATGAAGTAGTCAATTCCGTTAAGCAAAGTCTTCAGGGCACAGCGACTGTCGGTAGCAATACGGGCTTTTTCAATGCCAGGTATAAGACCATACTTTGGTTGGCATTCATGGTTGCCTTCTTCAACCAATGGTCAGGCATCAACTTCATTTTATATTATGCACCGGAAATATTGGAAAGAGCAGGGCTCGCTGCCAAAGAGTCGCTGTTGAACTCCATTGCCATCGGAGGCACCAATCTTATTTTCACTTTTGTAGGGTTGTACCTGATCGACCGGGTGGGAAGAAAAACCTTATTGATCGTCGGTTCTATCGGCTATATCATTAGCCTTTCAATGGTGGCCTGGTCCTTCTATACCAACGCAGGCCCCGGATTTCTAATGACTTTCCTCTTATTATTTATAGCATCCCATGCAGTAGGGCAGGGAGCTGTGATATGGGTATTCATTGCAGAAATATTTCCCAATAAGGTACGTGACATGGGGCAATCCTTTGGAGCCAGCGTACATTGGGTTTTCGCGGCTGTTATTGCGCTGATAGTCCCCGTTTTCCTGGATAAAGAAAAAGGAGTTTTTGGTGAAGACCCCTGGCCCATCTTCGCATTCTTCGCCTTTATGATGGTGCTGCAACTAATTTGGGTGCTTACCAAAGTACCGGAAACGAAAGGCGTGTCATTGGAAGAGCTCGAAAAAAGACTGGTGAAATAATGATAATAGCACAAAGCATTTAAATTGTGCCACAAAAAAGTAAGCACTAAAATATTCAATATGCATTCTTCTTCTTTTAAAAAGCTGTCAGTATGGATGATGATCATAACCATAGTTGCTACAGCTTGCAGCGATAAAAAAGCATCCCAGCTGCTAATAGAAAATACAGGCATTGATAGGCCCGGTGAACTGGTCGTGTTGAAACGTGGCGAGCTGGAGAAAAAAGTAGATAGCCTCACGCCCGGCAAATACATTATACTCAAAGAGAGTGGCCGCCCGCTGGTAGTACAGCATGACGATCGTGATGGAGATGGCGTCTGGGATGAGATCGCTTTCCTGCTGCCATTACAGGCAGGCGAAAAAAAGACACTGGATATAGAAGTATCAGATGCACCCGCCACGATAAAAGCCGCAGTGTTGGCACACGTTCGCCACATGCGCAAGAATGCCGACAATACCTTTGGCAACGATCTGCAAAGCGACACAGTACCAGCCGGTCAGCCAGCCACCGACTTCAGCAAGCAACCCTTGCCCCCTTTCTTAACAGAAGGGCCAGCCTGGGAAAATGATAAAGTAGGATTCCGTCTTTATTTCGACGTGCGCAACGGAAAAGATATCTGGGGCAAAACCACTGCCCGTATGGTATTGGATGAAGTAGGAGCAGATACCAGCAAAAACTATCATGCACTCGCTGATTGGGGCATGGACATCCTGAAAGTAGGAAAGTCATTAGGCGCAGGTTCATTGGCCTTGCAGATGAAAGACGCAGCAGGTAAAGATACACTGGTGCGGCTGGGAGGAGTAAACATGGGGAGCATCGTATACCAAAAAGTAGCCGACGGTCCTGTACGAGCTATCTTCCGTTTGCAATACCCTGCCTGGAAAGCACTGGACACAACACAGGTAATTACAGTAGCAGAAGAGATCAGCATCTGGGGTGGACAGTATTTCTATGAAAGTAACGTATACCTCGGAGGAACCCCTGCCGGCTCTAAATTAGTTACAGGTATTGTAAACCTGCACAGCCACGAATCTAAAACAATAGATACAGCAGATTATACAGCATTATATACCTATGATGCGCAGAGCGAAAACAAAGACAACCTGGGAATGGCTATCGTAGTGTCAAAAAAAGCATTCAGTAGCTTTATCACTACCCCCAATGCCAATACAGATATACAGAACACCTATGCAGTAGCACTGAATACCAGCAACGATGCGGTCACCTATCGTTTTTATGCCGGCTGGCAACCCAGCGATCCGCAGTTTGCCAGCGAAGCAACGTTCCGTCAGTTCCTCACAAAGGAAATACAACGCACTGCACCGGTTACCATAACATGGAAATAGCTTTTTAGGTAGATCATGCTGACCCACGGCAAAGCTGCTTTGCTTGAACGAAGAAGGTCTATCTACTATTAATAACTCAAAACTCATGATGGCCAGCGCCAGCAATTATTCTCTGCAACTACCAACTTATTATCTGCAGCATCCCACTCGCAGCAGCGGGAAGACGCAGCAGTATTAAGTTGTGGTATGACAACTCTTCCGGCGCCATTTGGGAAAATGCCTTGCCGATAGGTAATGGTAGGTTGGCAAGATTTATATACTAACGGGCAAATAAACTGAAAAATATACTTAGTAAAAGGCTGGCGGTTGACACTGTATGTTAGCTGCCAGCCTTTTTAATGCCTAATACTGGTTCTTTTTATGAATAATTTGATAAAAGATAAATCGGATGAACATACCGTTTAATACTAAACGCTTGTATTTCAATATAAAGAGATATCGTTGCTTCTTAAAAAGGGTTTTTTCCCCGTTGTCGATTTATTTATATCTTAGTACTTTACCCAACCATTCCGATACATACAAAGCTACCTCCGGAATTTAGTATACCTAAATAAACACATCTGGCGCCATATGATAAAGGACGTGCATATTATTATTGTGCAGGCAATGCAGCTATCCGTTGTATTGTTTCTCATTTTGTTTTCCGGAAGATCAAGGATAGGTAATGTCATCCCTATAAGGCGAAATAAATCGCTAAATATACCTGGTGATGCAGTAAAGTATTATTCTCTTAGCCTGATTGCTTTAGGGTTTGCTTTCAATTTCCTTTACTTGCTTGCCAAAATAGGGAGTTATCTTCCAGATGTTGATAGGTTTCATCTTAATGATAGAGTCTCTTCTCCGTTAATTCTTCTCCTAGATGTATTGACTATTTCATGTTTTGTTTTAGGTTCAATAAACATAACATCAGTTACATCTGCAATATCCCCTAATAAAATGCCTGTTCTTTTACGATGGGATAAATTGTTATTAGTGCGTATGCTTATTATCATGCTGGCAGCTTTCGTAGTGGTATATACAAACTGGAACAATCATGGTAACTCTAATTATTTTTTATATTGTTTTAATTTTTTGGGCTATTTATTTACCAGCGTCTGGTTATTAAAAAGTTTTACATTGGAACGGATAAATCCTCCCAAAAAAGTAAAGCGAAATTATTACGTGTTTATAGGCTTTATCATATGGGCAGCGCTTCAGTTATCGGGATTGTTTTTACCACTAGTATTGAATGTTGAAAATGTCGAAATGTGGATAGAGTGGATAGGATTTGGCCTTTCATTGGTCAGTAAATGTCTTATACTTTTTGGATTGTATAATTTTTCAGCTAAAATGGCCAGCTATGCTGCAGCTGAACTTATTACGGTAAACGAAAAGTTGAAACATAACGAGGCCGAAATGGTGAAAAACTTTTATCATCTCGAAAGCCATTCAAAGAAAACACAGCGACTTCATAAGCTGATAGAACAAATTTACGGGTTAGATAAAAATGAGAAAGTCATCTCCATGATGCTTCATCACTTGTTATATTCAGAGATATTTAATTTCGATTATGCTATTTTTTCAGAAGTAGACAAATTTCAGGAATTTATTTTTCATAAGGACGGTGATTCTATGTGCAGATCATCACAAATCCGTGGTATTAAAAATTGGGTGAAAAAGGGTGGTTTTTCACTTAATCACCAAGATATTATGGCTCAGACAGTTAAAAAGGATGATATATTTTATGTTAAAGGAAACATAGTAAATGGAGAAGAAATCGATATCGAAGATCCTTTATCTATTCTCAGAAAGGATGTTTATTATGTTTATGGTCATGATAGAGTCGATAGAATGTTTATACCTATATCTAATCGTGACAGATTAAGTGAACAAAATGCTGATCAGCAGGACATAGTTGATAAAACGGAGATAATCGGAATCGTAGAGGTTGGCTACAGCATAGATTCACAACATTATTCCGCTTCGTTATTAACTAACAAAACAAATGAGCTCTTTATCTATCTGTTCAATCTTGCCAAGAATTATCTTAGGAATAGAGAAGCGGAAGAGTCGAATATAATTGATAAGGATATTGAGGAATTGGGGAAAGGGGTCAATCACATAGGATTTATGCAACGTGTACTATTCAAATGTGCAGAGGATTTAAAAGTGACTTATGGCGATGTTTCTTTCCTTTCCCTGGATGATGAACAATTTGAGCTGGAGGGTGAACTTATTTACGGAGAAGCTAGGGCTAATGCGGTAAAGAAGATCAGGCTTAACAATGATAAATTGACTAATCCTAAAAAAGGTATATTCAGGCATGTAGCCGATTTGAAAGCTCCTTATTTTGCAAATAATGTATCAATAGATCCATACTATATAGCTGATTTTCCTAACGTAAAGTCTCAGCTTTCTGTACCTATCGTATACTTGGGTACAGTGCTTGGGGTAGTGAGTTTATGCGCTTCCGATAAAGATTATTTTAATGAATTAAAGAAGAATTATGTTGCTAAGATCATTGAACGCGCAACAGAAGTTTTTATGAGGTTGAAAATATCGAATGCTACCAGTAGTTTAGTGATTCCTTATAGCATGTACGACAGACAAAAAATTTATGAGTCTACTTTTGAAAGGATTCGTAAGTATTATGCCTGTAATTATTTGACCTTATGGGAAGGGAATGAAGAGAATAATAACATTTATAGGATAGCCTTTACAACAGATAAATCACTGGAGGCTAATAAAAGCCTTGCTATTTTAAGTGATTTTGAACGTAATATATTTAAGTTGGGTGGACCCCAAAATGTTTTTTTGCAGGATACCAAGAATCCAAGCCTGAATAAACTGGAGCAATACGCCGCCTCCAATTTTCAAACGCTCATTTATGTTCCAGTGGGGAGAAACAAGGGAATATCAAGGTTTATAACCCTTTTTTCTAAAGTGAAAGTGGAGCATTTATTTCCGGAGGATAAGATATTTTTTGGTCAGATCAGTACGAAACTTATTCTTAGCCTTAATTTCTTCGAGCTATATAGTTTTTTCGATAAATTAACCTCGGAGAATTATGCAAGGCACAAAGATGAAATATTGCGAGATTTTACAGAACCGATAAAAAGAATATCCGGAGCGGATATCCTGCTCTTGTTTACCTTCGACCCCGAGCAACGAAAATTCATTAAATCGATTAAGCCTCAAGGGAATTTACGGGATAAAAAGCTGTTGGACCGGCTTGACTCAGTAGAAATTACTGGAAACGATTTCTCTTATTCGATCATAGAAAACGGTTCGCAATGGATAGAAAATGACGAACAATATATTGCTTACCGCCAAAAGCAAGCTGAATGGAAAGGATGGGGAGTTTTTGAACAAGATTTTTGGCAAAGAGAAAAAATAAAATCTCTGGCTGCTGTTAGGGTTGAGTTTGAAGGAAAGCCACTTGGCGTAATGTTTTTTAATTTTCGCGAGGAAAGACAACAATTTAGGTCAACAGATAATAAAAAAGATTCTGAAAACCAAGCTTGGATAAAGCTACTTGCTAACTTGGTTGGCAGAGTAATTAAAATTTCAAATACGGTTGAAGAAGAACGTTTGCTGCTGAGTAGGGAAACAACGGAAACATTTCAAATGGCATTGAGCGAAGCTGCCATTGGTATGATTCACAATGTAAAGAATTTATATACTGATATATCTTATAAATATGATTTCCTCAAGCAGGAACTTGAGAAGACGACGGTGATGCAGGATGATAATGTTTATGATAGTCTTACAGATTTAGGTGAATCCATTTTTGGATTTCAGACTGACTATCTACTTTATCGAAGCTATTTGGACTTTAACAATTTTAAAGTTGAGAGTCATTACGCCGAAGAACTCTTTTCAGATCTTCGAAAGATTTTTATTTTCCAGCACAGAAGAAAGCCGGTAGCCCTAAAAATGGATACATTCAGTGATGCTTTAACACTTGATTGTGATAAGGTTCAATTCGTACATGTAGTTTTAAATATTGTCAAGAACGCTGTAGAAGCTTTTGCATCTACAATATGGATTAAAATAACAGAATTTGATAGTACCAGGCAGTATCGTGTTATAGAAATACAAAATAACGGAATTGGAATTAAGGATGAGGATAAACCTAAAATATTCCTACCTGCTTATACAACCAAACAACATGGAACGGGAATGGGGTTGCCCGTTTGTAGGAGAGTAATTGAAAGGCACGGGGGCCGGATCGATTTTAACTCAACCTATAATAAGAATAAAAGCTCCTTTACTAACTTTTCTATTTATTTACCTATAAAATAGCTAAAAATGCGCGTTCTTTTAGTAGAAGATTTTCAGGGAATGATGCAGAATTATAAGAAGATCATCAGAAATTATGATGAAAATATTGAGATCATAACAGCAACATCGTTCAGTGATCTTCGTTCAAAGCTTTTGTCTTACGATTTTGATACTGCTATCGTGGATAATGATCTGTCTATTTGGAATGATTATGGTGAACATGATGGTATTGAAAATGGAAAGAAATTATGTGATCTCCTTCAGAAAACGAAGAATTTTAAAAATATAAAATCGTGTCTTTTTTTATATACTGCTCTGGATAAGATAAAGATAGCCAACGATGGAAATAAAATTGATTACACAGTAATTGAAAAATCAGGGGAGAGAGATTTAATACGGAAGTTTGAAACTGAAATACTCGAGGTTATGAATGATATAATTGATATAGAACCCCCGGTAACCCTCGATGATTTCAAAAAGTACCCAACTTCTAAAAGAATACATCATTATAAATCTGTCATCAATAAAGATAAAAGACCGGGGCGATTTGTTAATAAAAGCAATAGGTATTTATGGACAACAGATATTGCAGATGATGATAATAAAGAAATTGCCTGTCTGAAACCGTGGTCTGAGCAAAATATTAACACTTTTGCTGCATCCTGTTATAGTGAGTTGGATGATCGCATCAATCGAACCAACAAGTTGCCAGCTATCTTTTGGAATTATACTGATCCTATTTTATTAAGAGAACAAAAGGAATGTATCAGAGACGTAGACTTTGAAAATAATTTTATAAACCTATTTTTTAGAGTATCTTATTCGCAAAGCATAGCCTTTCATTTATTACAAAACGATCAACAGTCAATAGATTTCCACAACTTGACAAAACTAATAGATAAAACTGATCCCCTGATACTAAGAGAAACACAGTGTGAAATGATTGATATAATGTCGCAGGAGTTAGAAAATGAATCGGCTATAAAAAAGAAATTATCCGCTGTTCATATATCTACTGGCTATGAAATTGTTGATTATTTTGATGGAAATATAGATTATTATGATGTTGAGTCAGGAATAGCTTATGTAGACCTTGTTAGCAGAATTAATTCGAACAGGTATCTGAAAAAAGCTTTTCGATACAAAAGACTAACAGATGAGGGTATTAGGTTTAAGGAAGAACCATTTAGTTATTGTGTTTCCAAATTTGAAGGAACCATTTTAAGCCATATTGAGCCACTTTAAATTGTTTGTATGATCCAGCAGAATAGTTTAAAAGTTTACTTATTTAACGTAGGGGCAGGAGATCACATCATGTTAGAATTTCCGGACGGCTCCTTAGGTATTATTGATTCCTTTTATACACATGCTAATCTCTTATTGCAGGAGCCCCCTGCCCTTACCTATTTGAAATACCTTGTAGCCAAGGAAAAGAAAAAGACAGCACCGGAAAAAGTAGTTATTTCCTTTTTATGTATCTCCCATGCAGATATAGATCACGTAAAGGAAATTGACAAGCTATTCCAGTTTATAATAAAAGAATCTGCCTATGTGGTGTTAGAAAACCTGTGGTTATTTGGGGGGCATGCCGATAGTATTACTATATATCAGCAAGAGATCGTTAAATTAAAGAAAAAGATCATTGAAGCAACAACTGGAGATACTAAAAGAGAGATTCGTGCTAGGATATCAAAGTATATAACATGCCTGAATAAAATAAATAAATTTAAGGAGTATTGGAGAAACCATTATAAGCGTGGAGAATATTATTTCACTGACTTTGCAAAAATACAGAAGTATGGAAGTCAGCGTATTTTTAACGCGTATAGCCTTGGCCCAATTTCAAGAATTACGAATGAGATTAACAATTCTGGTGTCACCTCATTAATAAACCAGCTTTTTGAAAAAATTCAAAGTCTTATAAATCCGCTTGATGAAAAAATTGACAGTAATTTCGAAAGCAAACTTAACAAGAATTCTGTTTCTGCTATTTTGGGTATCCACTATGGTAATTATAACCTGATTTTCGGGGGGGATGCGACTAGGGAGACATTGGAAGCGTCATTGTATGATATTCCTCAAAGGTTTGATGAACAAGATATTGACCTTTTCAATCCTGACTTTTTAAAAGTGAGTCATCACGGGGCAAAGGGGTCTACTTCGCAGATAATTTGGGAGAAATTATATGGAGCTCCCAAAGGGGATATTCTTGTAGGAATATCTGCCGGGCGTAGACATAATCACCCTCATGATGAATTCTTTTTTGATCTGACTGGATGCTGTAAATTAAAGTGTGTCAATCATAATATCTACCGTACTAATTTATGTATGGAGTGCCAAATTACCCACCAAATTTCGTCAAAGATCGACCTCGACGATTGGTTTCAATACCATGGTTGTGATATCATCGATGAAGACCTGTTGACAGCGTTGGATCAAGAAGCTCCAGAGGGACTTAAAGGAAAACTCCAAGAAAAAAACCTGCTTGCTTTTATTTTCGAATTCCCGGCAAATGGTAACAATCAGGATATTAAAGTACATAAAGGCGTATCCGATAGAATTGGGAAATATGAAAATTGCGTCTTCGGAAACGATATGCGTACGCATTATTGTGGGATAAGCTCCCTTGAAAACACCGCCACTTAATACTTCTTTTTTCCATTAATTTATTGTTCTTTCTGTAACATTGGGTAGCTGTCCTACGTCTGTTAATTCAGTAAAATGAACACAGATTGCCTGATTTCCGTCCGGCAAAACGAACACCCTGTACCGGAACCGGACAATTAAAGAGACTTTAATGAGATCCTAAAACACTGGTTGTCAAAAATATAGTATATTGGCATACCAATGGATACAGACACCACATAAGTTAGCCATGCAGGAACAAGATCGTATATGGGCGTTGGTCGCTCGCAAACTCGCGGGCGAAGCCACCGATGCAGAACGTAAAGAGCTGGAACAGCTCCTATACAAGTATCCGGACATGACATATACGGTGGAAATGATGCTCAATATGTGGTCCCAGCAAAAAGCATCAGACAACGAAGGCGTGGAAGATGCATTCGAACGCCTCAAACAAAAGATGGCCGATAAGCCATCAGGCGCCTTTCGCTCAACCCCACACATCGCCAGCAGGGTTACCTGGAAAAAAAGACCCAACAGAACAGCCCGTCTCGCCAGCACCCTGTCCAATAGCAGGGATATGCTCAACAATTACTTAAAAACATCCTTCCGCACTTTATTACGCAACAAAACATTCTCCTTCATCAACATCGTAGGTCTGGCAGTAGGTATGGCCGGAGCCGTCCTGCTTTTACTATGGATACAGAACATATACACCTTCGATGCATTCCATGCTAAAAGAGACCGTATCTACCAGCTATACAACCGGGCCAAATACGATGGTAAAACAGATGTTTGGGGCGTCACTTCACACCCCGTAGGCCCGGCGCTGAAAGCAGGCTATTCACAGATAGAAGAAGTTGTACGCACCAACTGGGTAGGAGCCTTCGTATTGAAATATGGCGATAAACAATTACAGCTACAGGGATTCCTTACAGACTCAGCCTTTCTAAACGTATTTGACTTTCCCTTGCTCAAAGGCAATCCCGGCACTGCATTGAACAGCCCCCACACCATAGTCATCACACAAAAAACAGCTAACAAACTTTTTGGTGAAGAAGAAGCGCTGGGTAAAGTGATCAGGATCGATAGCAACGTCAACTTTACAGTAACAGGCGTTTTAAAAGACCTGCCGCAAAATACACGCTTCAATTTCGATTACCTTGTACCATGGAGCTATACGAAAGAAGTAGGGTGGAATAACACCGATTGGGGCTCCAGCTCCATTACAACCTATGTGATGCTGAAACCCGGCGTAACAGAAGAAGCCGCCAACAAACTAATCGTAAACCTCGTTAAAAAAAACGCGCCCAAAGAAGCAATAGAACTATTTCTTCACCCAATGCGTAAATGGGAATTGTGGAGCCGCTTTGAGAATGGAAAGATCGTAGGAGGAAATATCGAAGTAGTACGATTATTAGGCATCATAGCCGCATTTATATTGCTCATCGCCTGCATCAACTACATGAACCTCAGTACAGCCCGCAGCGAAAAACGAGCCAAAGAAGTAGGCATCCGCAAAGTAGCAGGAGCAGGAAGAGGAGCATTGATCACCCAGTTTATTACCGAGTCCGTGATCATAGCTTCCGCAGCCGGCGTGTTGGGCCTCATCATTGCACAATCGGTCCTTGGGTGGTTCAACAAACTGACCGGTGTGGAGCTCGTCATTCCTTACAGCCAAATAGCTTTCTGGTTGTCAGGAGTAGCCTTTATCATATTCACCGGCCTGTTGGCAGGTAGCTATCCGGCCTTTTATCTCTCGGCATTCAGAGCAGTGAAAGTATTGAAAGGCACCTTCAAAGCAGTACATGCATTGGTAACGCCTCGTAAAGTACTCGTAGTAGTACAGTTTGGGTTTGCCATCGTTTTCATCATTTGCACCCTCATCATTTACCGGCAGATACTACATGTACAACACCGGGATGTAGGCGTCAATATGGATAAGTTGGCATTCGTATATGTGAAAGGCGATATGAGCAGGAATTATCAGCTGATCAAAAATGAATTACTCAACAGCGGCGTGGCCACAGCCGTCACCCGCACCAATTGCCCCATTACAGATATCTGGAGCAATTCAAACCGATATAGCTGGGAAGGCAAAGCACCCGACGAAAACCTGGGCTTTTTGCAGTTCCTGGCCGATAATGATTTCACCCGGACCATGGGCTTAAAAGTGATTGCAGGCCGTGATATCAATACCGCAGAATACCCCACCGATTCAACAGCAATGCTGCTCACAGAATCTGCCGTAAAGAAAATGAAATTGAGCCAGCCCGTGGGGCAGATCATAAAAGATGAAAAAACAAGCTGGCATGTAGTAGGCGTTGTCAGCGACTTCATACCCGGCTCACCCTTTGAGCCTGTATGGCCAATCGTATTGCAGGGCCCCGATAAAGATTGGTTTGGCGCCATCAGCTTCCGGCTGAAAGATGAGTCCAAAGCCAGCCTGCAAACAGTAGAACAGATATTTAAAAAGTTCAATCCCGGTTATCCTTGCGATCTGTACATGACAGCCAAAGCCCATACTGATAAATTCAGCGGTACGAAATATACAGGTACGCTGGCGGCTATTTTCGCAGGGCTCACCATCCTCATCTCCTGCCTTGGCTTATTTGCCCTCGCCACCTATATGGCCGAAAGCAGGACCAAAGAAGTAGGCGTGCGCAAAGTACTCGGCGCATCAGTATCGGCCCTCGTTACTTTATTATCAGGCGGCTTCCTGAAACTTGTCTTCATAGCATTCCTCGTTGCTTCACCCATCGCCTGGTGGATGATGCACAGCTGGTTGCAGCACTTCGCCTATCGCATCGAGATCGGCTGGTGGGTATTCGGCATTACCGGTCTGGTATCGATATTAATAGCGGTACTGACGGTGAGTTACCAGGCCCTGAAAGCGGCCCTCGCCAACCCGATAAAGGCTTTACGCAATGAATAACAATTATTATCATTAATTTCATTTTAATGCAAAATGATGTGTTGGCTACCCGGACCAGGGTAGCCGGTGGCTGTCTTGAGAACAAGTCGTGCGGGATAGAGCGGGGGAACGGGCTGGCACATTTTTTTAAATGATGATCATTATACATATAAAAGCCTAAAGCTGGTACCAGATGAAAGCCGCTACTATGAATGATGAGCTCAAAATAAACAATGCCTACCTCAACCTACTCCTGGAGAGAGAGGCCCACCTGGCGGCAATAGTCAGTTCCTCTGATGATGCCATCATCAGTAAGACATTGGAAGGCATCATTACCAGTTGGAACAATGCGGCAGAAAGGATCTTTGGCTACAAAGCAGCCGAAGTAATTGGGCAGCCCATTACCATACTCATTCCGGCCGATCGGTTGGAAGAAGAGCCGGCAATTATCGAGCGATTGAAAAGAGGAGAGCGCGTTGACCACTTTGAGACAAAACGCATCACGAAAGACAAAAAGATACTCGATATATCACTTACCATTTCACCCATAAAAAGCAGTGATGGCACCATCATAGGCGCCTCCAAAATAGCCCGTGATATCACCGGCCAGAAAGCGGCAGAAAAACTCATCGCAGAAGCAAAAGAAAAATTCAAAGACCAACTCGAAAAAACAGTAGAACAAAGAACAAGTGAACTGGTACACATGAATGAGGAGTTGGAGAGGTCAAACCATGAACTGGAACAGTACGCCTATATAGCCAGCCATGATCTGCAGGAACCCCTGCGTAAGATCCAGACCTTTGTAGAACTGCTGAAGATGAACATACATGATGCCGCAGCCGTAGAGTCTTACTACAACAAAATAAGCGTTTCTGCCAAACGCATGTCCAGCCTTATCAAAGACGTGTTGAACTACTCCAAACTGGCAAGATCCGATTACGCCTTTGGCCCGGTCGCACTCAACCAGGTGTTGCAGGATGTAAAGAGCGATTTTGAAGTAGTGATCGAACAGAAAAAAGCAATCATAGAAGTTATAGGCGGCACACTGCCGGTAGTCAAAGGAGATGCCCAGCAGTTACGTCAGCTTTTTACCAACCTGTTGAGCAATTCACTCAAATTCACCGACCAACAACCCCACATACAGCTACGAGGTACAACGATCATACTGCCTACCGGTCAGTATGCAGAGATCATTTTTAAAGACAATGGGATTGGCTTTGAACAAAAGTATGCCGACCAGGTATTCGTTGTATTCAAGCGATTAAATAACCGGCAAGTATATAGCGGCACCGGTATCGGCCTGGCAGTGTGTAAAAGAATTGTAGAAAGACATGGAGGCATGATCAGTGTCAGCAGTGAACTCGGAAAAGGAACCACTTTCACCATATTATTACCGGCAGCTATTTAAAAAACAAAAAGACTCCCAACTCGTGCGATTCTATACGGTCGACCTTCCCAACGATCCCCCATGGATGTGAAAAATCTTCTGTACCAAACCTTCACTGTGGAAGCCTTTCTGATTTCCCATTGTTCTCATCGCCTGTGCAAAAGAACTTTCGGTATAATATACCGGTATATGAATAATTTAATGTCGCTACTATTATTTCGGTGAAACTTGCCTTGTAAGACACTATGCGCGCTTTCAAGCATAAAAAGAAAAGGATATAAAAAGGAAAGTCGGTTTTGCCAGAGTGGCTGATATCAAACGGTCTGGTACAAATGTAAAGGCTCTATACACATGATAGTGCAAGATCAAATTTTCACTACCTCAATTTAGAATTACAACTATGGGGTAAACTATTAGAAAAACGATACAGAAATACCCTACTCGAACTTGAATGATACGCCGGATTTGACTTTTGATGGTACAATTTTAGGGCTGGCACCAATTGAAATTAGTGACAATAGAAAAATAACTATGAAACAATCATTATTATTCGATGCATAAATATCAGAATAACTAGTAAAATGCTTATTGTATTATATATTTTTGTATAGCATCAACCACGTACCATGGCCAAAATCTTAATAATCGACGACCATTCTATCATTAGAGTAGGCATTGCCTTTCTCATTAGGCAGGAAATACCCACCGCTGTAATAGACGAAGCAAAAAGCGGCGACGCTGCAGTAGCATTGCTCAAAAAAAATACTTACGAGCTCGTCATACTCGATGTTAATATCCCCGGTACAGATACGATTGACTTTATCAGTTATCTGTTGACAGCTACACCTCACTTGAACATTCTCATCTTTACCATGAACCCCGAAGAATGGTATGGCAGAAGATTCCTGAAAATGGGCGTCAAAGGCTTTCTCAATAAAGAATCACCCGAAGAAGAAATTAAAAAAGCGATCTGGACAGTCCTGAAGGGTAACCGTTATATCAGCCCTGCCCTGGCCCAGATCATATCCATGGACGCCCTGGAAAAAAAGAAAGACAACCCCTTTGATGAACTGAGCAACCGGGAGTTCGATGTAGCCATGCGTCTTACCCGCGGCGACTCGGTATCAGTAATTGCAGAGTCCCTCAACCTGCACGCATCCACCGTTGGCACCCACAAAGCACACATTTTCGAAAAACTGAACGTGCAAAACATTATTCAGTTAGCCGACCTCGCCCGGCTGTATGATGCCAATGGCATTTCGGGGAATAAAAGTTAACCGTATATTTAAGGCATGATAAGATGCCCTGACAGGCATCCACATGTGCCTATGAAGTTATCCCTACGGTATGGCTTAATAGCCATCCTTTTTCTATTTCAGTTATGCCCCGATGAAGTGGCCGCCCGGCAACCGCAGCCGTTCGCCAGCCAGTATGTGATCCATTACGATGATGAGAATGGATTGCCCTCCAATGATGTTACCGGTTTCGGAGAAGACAACAATGGCTACTACTGGTTTGCCACCCAATCAGGCGTCGTTAGATTCGATGGTATGGAATTCAGGCATTTTCATACCCGCAATGTCCCCACCCTCAGCTCAAACCGCATTTACTCCATCAACAGAGACGCAACCAACAACCTCTTTTTTCCAGACGAATCGGGCGGCATACATATTATACAACCGGATGGACAAGTAGTGCCGGTGGCAGGCGCTGTAGCCAGGTACAACTACCTCACCAGTCGCCATGGCTATGTAGTAGACATGCGTGCCTACCTGAAAAACAAAGCCGACTCGACACGCATTATGCAAGAATTGGTGGCCACTAAGTACTATACCGCCATGCAGGAGTTTTATCCCGACGATAAAGGCAACGTTTGGTTCATAAGCGGCGAAGACATCAACTATTTCAGCAAAGGACACTTTGAGCGCGTAGACAGGTACGACCTGAAAACATACCAGCACTTTTTTGTGAAAAGTACCCTTTTCACAGTAGATGCCGCAGGCAATATCCAGGCATACAGCCAAGGCAAAAAAACGAGCTACACAGCTTCATTACAACAACTCCTGTTACCGCTAAAAGAAACGGCCCGGTTCAACAGACAACAGTCTTCATTCTGCTCCAACACCACAGGCGCCTTCCTCCAGTTTCGCGACAAGTTGTATACATTCAACTTCGACGGACAAACATTGCAGCCAACCCTGCTATTACAACAACTACAGATCCCCCTTGTCAAAGACATTTTCTATTCAGCACGCTACCGCTTGTACATAGCGATCACCAGCACCAATGGCTTTTACCTCATAAAAGACCAGCCCTTTACCGTTCGTCGCTTCCGGGAAGGACTGGAAAATAACTTTTATGCCGCAGCCGAAATAGAGCCTATGAAAGTACTGGCCTCCAATGGCGTACTATTCACAAAAGACACGGCAACAAGAGTATACAGCTACGATTACATGGTCACCAATGCAATCCTGAAAGACAGGCAACAACAACTATGGTTCGTGGCAGGCGATACCCTGTTTTGTATGAACAGTAAACTGCAGGAAGTAAAGCGATGGATGATAAAAGATACCTACCTGGCCAGCATCGGACAGGATGAACAAGGAGATATATGGTTTAGCACCAACAATGGAATGGGTAGGGTAGCAAACGGTAAATTAGAAACCATCTATTCCCAGAACAATACATTCGGCCGCACCCAGTGCATGTTCCTGCTCAACGATACCACCATCTGGTTGGGCACCACCAAAGGCCTGTACGCTTTCAATAAAAAAAGCAAAATGATCACACCTATCGAAACCATGCAAGGCAGATACGTGCGGCACATGTACAGAGCAAAAGATGGTAGCCTGTGGATCGGTACCTATGGAGATGGATATTACACCTACAGAAATGGCCGGTTTATAGAACTGCCGCAAGACCGCATGGGCTACCTGGCCTATGCCCATTGCTTCATGGAAGATGACAAAGGATTCTTCTGGATTCCTACCAACAAAGGATTGTTTCAGGTACCTAAGCAGGCATTGGAATCGTGGCTGCAGAATGGTGATCAACAAGTATATTACTATTACTATGATAAAAACGATGGCTTTGGCACCAACGAATTCAATGGAGGCACCAGCCCGGTAGGCATCCGCTTGCAGGATGGCACCTTTTCCCTGCCATCCATGAAAGGACTGGTATGGTTCAACCCCTTACACGTGAAGCCCTTTTTACCGGCACAGGATATCCATGTCGACCGGGTGATGGTAGATACACAGGAAATAAAGTATACAGGTAGCCTGGCATTCAATCCCGGCTCTCGTAAAATGAGTTTCCGGATCAATTCACCCTATTTCGGCAACATAGCCAACTTCCAGCCAGAGTACAGGATTGGTGGAGTAGATAAACTATGGACACCGGTGCCATCCGATAATAACATCATCATCAATTACCTGCCACCAGGCAAGTATACCCTGGACGTTCGCCTGCGTCGCGGTTTTGAAGCAGACGCCTACACAACCAAATCGTTACCATTCTCCATAAAACCCCATTGGTACGAAACCCTGCTGTTCAAACTATTGCTTTCGCTGATTATATTACTATTGTTGGCAGTAGCAGTCTTTGGATACAACAAGCGTCAGGCCCAAAAGAATAAAAAAAGAGAACTCGACCTGGAGCGGCAGGTGAGAGAGCGGACACAGGAGCAGGCCATTACAGTAGAAAAGCTGGAACAGGCGGTACAGGAATTGAGAGCATCTGAAGAAAACCTGCACCAAAGCAACCTGCTGAAAGATAAACTCACCTCTGTTATTCTGCATGACATTCGCTCGCCATTACGCTTCATGAACATGCTTAGCAACCAACTCCACATGACCCTCTCTAAGGGGGATAACCAGCCCCTTACAGCCCTCACAATGGAACTGAAAAAATCGTCCGACCAGTTGGATGTATTTACACGCGAATTCCTGGTATGGCTCACCACACAACAATCAGGATTCAGGATACGCAACGAATACGTACAGGTACAGGAGATGTTCAACGAAGCAGAAGCCTTTTTCAGCAACATACTGAGTTGGAATGGCAATAAACTCGAAATGGAGACGGCAGAAGATATCCGCGTCTGGACAGATAAACAATTGATGCGGATCGTGCTCCATAACCTGATCGACAATGCCAATAAACACACGGAGAACGGTACCATCAGGATAAGCGCCCTGCTAAAAGAAAATGACCAGCTGGAAATAAAAGTAGTAGATACCGGCAAAGGCATGACCCACACCGAACTGGAGGTACTGCAAAACCGCCTCGAAGACGAAAGAAACCAGTTCATTACCGATAGCACAGGCAACCTGGGCTACCGGATCATTCGCGACTTCGTCACCAAGCTGCGCGGAAAGATCATGGTAGAAAGCCTGTACAACAAAGGAACTACCGTCACCATCATCATTCCCATTTTATGATCCCCCTGTCAACTTTTTGAACTGTTAACCTTTCAACCGTGTTGCAAAAAGATCCTCCCTCATCAACGATTC
The DNA here is from genome assembly GCF_059502485.1 of Paraflavitalea sp. Classification (NCBI taxonomy): domain Bacteria; kingdom Pseudomonadati; phylum Bacteroidota; class Chitinophagia; order Chitinophagales; family Chitinophagaceae; genus Paraflavitalea; species Paraflavitalea sp. The sequence goes on along the minus strand of NZ_JCACET010000010.1, from coordinate 2,301,229 downwards.
CCCCTCCGGCCGATTTCGTAAATTACAAGTAAGCACGAAGCCCGGAAATCTGGTAAGTAAAACTGGAAAGTTGCCATAAAAAATGGAACTATTTGATTATGAATCAAACGGCTCAAATAAGATATTCTTCGCCTTTCAAATCTAACCAGCCAGCCCTGGCTAAAAAGGTACCCTTGTCCGGACCTTATCCGGAGGTTATCCGGACCTTATCCGGAGGTTATCCGGACCTGGCTGTATAGCCCCTCCCACCCAGCCCCGCATTAGCTCCCTATCGGGCACCCCCAACATTCACCCACGATTTTTGTTATTTTCACGCCGCATTCCATACGATTGCATGCAAGACCCTACCAAATACCAGTTATTTCAAGAGGCGTTTCATACCTGGTATGAGCAACTCTGCCGGTATGCATTTACACTCACCAAAGAATATGACTCCAGCGAAGACATTGTCCAGGAAGTTTTTCTCCGCATATGGGAAAAGAAGCAGGAACTGATCGGCACAAAAGAGCTGAACTTCTATTTATTTGGCGCCGTGCGCAACAACTGCCTTACTTTCCTGGAAAAGAAGCACAAGAACATGGTCGGCGAACTGAGAGCAGAAGAAGTAGCCGATGTGCCGGTAGAGAGAGACCCGGAAAAAGAAAGCGGGAAAGATTACAATACCCTGCTGCAGGAAGCACTACAACAACTACCCCCCAAATGCCGGGAAGTATTTGTATTGAGCCGCATCAGCGACCTTACCTACCAGCAGATCAGTGAAACACTCGACATTTCCGTAAAGACGGTTGAGAACCACATGGGAAAGGCACTCAGGATATTACGCACCTTTGTCCGCGGGAAAAATGTCAGCATAATACCCCTCACCTTGTTTTTTCTTTACGGGGTAGGATAGGGGAAAGCAGGATTTTCATGTTATAATAATCAAAGGACCTAAATGTTACAGGAAGACCACATAGTAAACATCATTGTCAAAGACCAGCGCGGACAGGCTACAGCCGAAGACCTCGCCCTGCTAAACCAATGGCTGTCAGCAGATCCTGCCAACAAGCAGGAGTATGACGAGCTGGTACTGGCCTGGCAGGAAAGTGGCCGGCTCATGGCCGGGCAAACCTTCGACACCAGCGCCGCCTGGAACAAGATTGCTGCCCAAACAGGCGCTGGCAATACAAAAGAGACCCCGGTCCGCCACCTCCAATCCACTTCCTTCCTGTATAGAAAACGTTGGATGCTGGCCGCCGCCGTAATAGCCCTCTTTATTATCGGCGGGTATTTGTGGAGCAACTATCGTACAAACTGGCAGGAGTTGGTAGCCGATAACAACCAAACCCTGCGGCTGCCTGATGGTTCAACCGTACAATTGCGCAAAGGAGCCACCATTCAGTATCCCCTTACTTTTGAGGACGCAGAACGTATGGTACACCTCACGGGCGAAGCCTTCTTTGAAATTCAAAGAAATGAACACCAGCCCTTTATAATAAACACCAGCCATGCTGCTGTAAAAGTGCTGGGAACATCCTTCCTGGTCAATACTACCAAAGAGACCGATGAAGTAATAGTAGTCACGGGAAGAGTGAGCGTTACGAGCACCACCACCTCCGGCACGCAGGTACAACTTACAGCAGGCGAGCGTACCATACTTCAAAACGATGAGTTCCGGCAAAACCAGGTCACCAACGCCAACTATATCGCCTGGAATACCGGTTTGCTCGATTTTAAAAACGCCCCCCTCCAACAAGTATTGGAAGATATGCAGGACTATTACGAAGTTCCCATTACCCTTGATAATCAACACCAGGAGGCCATTTCAGCCATCAACGTTACAGTCCGTTTCGACCACCAGCCATTAGAACAGGCACTCGAAGAGATCAGGCTGATTACAGGTTTGAGCATGAAAAAAGAGGCCAATAAAGTAACCTTTTATATGAAATAAATAGTTCCTTTGTCGGGTCAACTGCACTAACCCCAACCTTTAGAACTTCAGGAACTATTTCATGAAAAGAGCTTTCTGCCTGCTGGCTTGCCTGTGCTGCTATATGCACATTGCTTTGGCGCAAAAGCTTGTCATTGCAGGACGTTCCTACTCACCCCCATTCGAAAAAGCATCCCTCAAAGAATTTCTGGACGCTATCAACCACAGTGGTAAAGCCATCATCGAATACGCCTCCAACAGTATCGACACGGGTAAAATAATACGCCTGACAGGTTCACCCACTACACTCGGCGCTGTGTTACAACAAGTACTCAAAGACCAGAAAATAACCATACTGGAGAAGAACGATAAGATCATACTCATCCCTTCGCCCGTACCACTGCCCGATGACTTTTTTATTACCTGGTATTCTATCTACGGACTCATTAAAGAAAACATAAGCGGAGAGCCACTGGCCGATGCTACCATATGGCAACCCTCACTCCAGAAAGGCAGCCTGTCCAACGGATTTGGACATTATACATTGATGCTGCCCGAAGGAAAACAAGTACTACTCATCACCTACGCAGGATACAATAGCCGGCGCGTGGAACTTGACCTGCGCGAAAATACCCGGATCGATCTTTCACTGGAACCCAAAAGCAACATACCGGAAGTAACAATTACATCAGAAAGCTCATCGGCTGCCAAAACCAGCGACCTGACCGGCGCTACGGAGAGCGTACAGGATATGTTTCTCGGAGAGCCCGATGTGATCCGCTCACTATACATGCAGCCCGGCATCAAGAACATTCCGGAAATAGCCAATGGCCTGTTAGTACGAGGCGGCAGTCCCGATCAGAACGTATTCCTGTTGGATGGCAACAAAGTCTTTAATCCCACCCACCTGTTAGGAACCCTGTTCATCATTAATAAATCCGCAGTCAAATCACTCAACCTCTACAAGAGCAATTTCCCGGCAAGATATGGAGGCGGGTTATCGTCAGTCATAGATGTCATCACCCGCGATGGCAACATGCAACAATGGAAAGGAGAAGCCAATGCAGGTGTACTGGCAGGATCATTTACCATCGAAGGACCCATTAAAAAAGACAAAGCAGCCATCATGCTATCGGTCCGGCACAGCTGGATAAACCCACTATTGCGACTGATGAAAGCAGATATCGGCGTCAACTTCTACGACCTGCATGCCAAATACACACAATGGCTGGGCAAAAAAGATAAGTTGATGCTCCATATATACACGGGGCAGGATAACCTCACATTACACCGTGACTATACAAACAACGTGCAACGCTGGGGCAACACAACAGGCTCGTTGGGGTGGAACAGGATATTAGGACCTAAAGCATTTATCAATACCTCCATCAACTTCAGCCGCTATAGGAACATTGCCGGCTTCCGTTACAATCTATACGACAGTACAGGAGTTTCCATGCAAAACAGAGTATACAATACATACTCTTCGATTCAACAATTCAATGCACAAACCCGGCTGGAATTTGCTGCTACCAATTCCGTACGGCTGATCACAGGAGTGAAAGCCAATCTTACCAAAGTACGACCCTTTGATTCCAATATCTCGACAGAGTTCTTTGAAAAGCCCGACGACTTCTCCGATTTCCCACCCATTTCATTCCAGGAAGGAGTATACTTTCTGGAAAGCGAGATCAGGGCCGATAAACAATTCTTTTTGCGTCCCGGTATACACATATCCCATTTCAGAAACAACGAGTTTAAATACACTTCCTGGCAGCCTCGCCTGTATGCCACCTACCGGTTGAACAAACACCATCAGCTTAGCCTCTCCTACAACCACATGACCCAATACCTGCACCTGGTCACCAACCCATACCTGGGTATCAACGGCGATGCTTGGGTACCCAGTACTAAGATGTTGAGTCCGGAAGAAAGCGATATGATCAACGTTGGATACACCTGGCGGGATAATAAAAAACTCATCATTACAGCAGAAGTCTATTACAAAGAACTCAGGAACGTGACCAATTATGTAGAAGGAAAGAACCTGTTTTTGAATACAGCCGATTGGGAGCAGAACGTGCAGTCGGGTAGAGGATGGTGCTATGGGGTGGAAACAAAGATGGAAAAGACGGCAGGCAAATGGTACCTGCAAATAGGATACACCCTCGCATGGAACTGGCGCCACTTCAAGGGCATTAACAACGATGAGAAATTCCCCTTTAAATACGACCGCAGGCACAGCCTGAATACGGCAGCAACCTATAACCTGAATACACATTGGAACTTCTCTATGGTGTGGACGTTTTCAACAGGCGACGTATTTACCCTGCCCGATAGAGGTTACCCTGATTTTGATGACGCCCAGCAAGTATTCAATCCCCTGTCACCAAAAGAATACCGGTTGATCTATCACTCATCCGCCGTCAACCAGTACCGCACATTACCATACCACCGGTTGGATATGGCAGCCACCTATGAACAACAACACAACAGCAAACTCCTGTCGCGCGTCACGTTTGGTGTATACAACATATACGGTTCACCCAACCAATACGTGTACGACCTGGAAGGCACCATGGGCAAACGCTCACTGGTTGTGTCTACCCAATACCAGTTCTTCAAGATTACCCCCTACGTATCCTATACACTTGTATTTTAAAACATGCATACAAAACAACCACCATACCACACAAAACAAATGATCAACAAAAGTTGGTGGTGGATCAGTATGCTATTACTGATAGCAGGAGCATCCTGCAAAAAAGGATTTACATCCGATCAGTTTGAAGACGATCAACTCGTAATACTCGCTGAGATATCAGCCCTCGATTCAGTAAAAGTGCCAATAGGAAAAACCATCAAAGTGGGCAATGGCAGCCTCATACGATTTGAAAAAGTAAACGACGCCACAGTTACACTGACAGAAGAAAACAGTCGTACCTGGCTACTGCAGCCGAGCTATGCCTGGCAATATGCAGGCAACCCCACCACCATATTCACCAACAGAAAACGATATAAGGCCGGCACCCGGTATTCCATCGAGGTAAAACATCCCACGATGGGAGTCGTTACCGCCACTACTCAAATACCCCAGATACCTAAGTGGACAATAGTTGATACCAGCACCGAAACATTCCAGGGTAAAAAAGTGCTGGCGGTAGACATTACATTCCAGGATCCGGCCGGCAAAGAAGACTACTACATAATAGAAGCCGTAAAAGAACTCCTGAAGCCGGGCCGCAGCTTTTTTTACCGCGGGGTGCGCTACGATTACAATACCCCACAGGGCAAAACCCTGTACGACCAGGTAAAAAATACGCCCGGCGTGTATTTGTTCAATGATACCGTATCCATCAATAAATACCTCCGGCTGGAGCTACATACCCAGGACGCTGCTACCGAAAACGCCCGGCTCGACAACCTCGATAACCCCTTCCGCCGTTTGTTTTTGACCGACAAAACCTTCGATGGTCAATCCTACACCATACGATTTTACGTTGATAAGCAGTTTTTTATAGCCAACGAACCCATGCAAAAAGGCCGGGTTCACCTCCAGTTCAAAGCAGCCAGCAAAGAACTATTCGATTACCTCCTCGAATACGAAAAATACAAAGCTGACTTCGGCGCCATTCCTGCCAACCAACTGCCATCACCCCGGGGCAACATTAGCAAAGGCGGCCAGGGCATATTTGGCGGTTCCGCCAAAAGAGAGCGCATCTACTACTTCGACCAGCTCTGGTAGTTTTTCCCTCGTTGCCTCAATGCCTTGCTGCCTCGTTGCCTAAAAAAAGTTCTCCCTCCAATAGGGGTATCTCCCTTTTACCGGTTTTCCTACCATAGAAGCACCTACACTTATCCTGCACATCCACCTGTGATATTTTTTAATGCCCTAAACGTTAGCACTATTATGAGCCTTCCAAAGCTTTCACCGGTTATTGTCAACATGTCCGGACTAATGCAGGTAAGTACGCCCAAACCCACAGAGCTTAAAATAAGCGCAGTGATCATTACCTGGAATGAAGAAAAGATCATACGCAAAACGCTGTCCCGCCTGTCATGGTGCGATGAAATAATCATTGTCGACAGCCACAGTACCGACAAAACAGTGGCTATTTGCAAGGAGTTTGGATGCGATGTATATACCCGCACATTCGATGGATACGGTTCCCAGAAACAATTTGCCATAGCCAGGGCCACCAACGATTGGGTACTTTGCCTCGATGCCGATGAAATACCTACCGAAGAGCTGGTACAGGAAATCAGGAGCATCCGCCCCGATACAGCCTATGCAGGCTTTTCATTTCCCATGAACCTCGTTTTCCTTGATAAAGAATTCCGGCATGGGAAAGAAAGTGGCCGCTATTTCACACGCCTGTTCAACCGACAGAAAGGAGGCGTAACATGCGATAGAGTGCATGAAAGTTTCAAGGTAGAAGGCCAGGTAAAAAAACTGGAACACACCATTCTCCATTACAGCTACACCAGCATACACCAGTGCATCGAAAAACTCAACCGATACTCCGCTTTATCAGCCGAAATAGCCTATGGAAAAGGAAAGCGCAAATCGGCCCTGGCCGTATTCATGGGGCTTCCCTTTAATTTCTTCAAATATTATCTGCTGGAACGCAATTGCCTCAATGGCATGAAAGGCTTTTACTGGTCGGTCTTTTCCGCCTACTACCACTTTATGAAATATGTGAAGTTGAACGAGTTGAACCAAAGGAGGACCATTCCTATAGCAGATGCCGCTTACGCATAGCCATTAAACAACCTATCCCAATCCACCCAAAAACAACACCTTGTCTGTTGCAGTGAAGCACCCGCTGAGGGTTTTAATGTACCATAAGATCTCTGCCCACGGAATAGCCGACCCACTTACCGTTCCGGTGAACCACTTGGAAGCCCAGCTCCATTACCTGAAGCAGGAGGGCTACAATACCATACAGCTAAGCGACCTGGTAAAATATATCCGGCAGGGAACGCCCCTGCCCGAAAAACCCGTATTGATCACCTTCGATGATGGCTACCGGGACAACTTTACCGCCGGCTACCCCTTATTCGAGCGATATGGGCTCAAAGCCAACATTTTCCTGGTACCCACTTTCCTGAAAGAGCGCGCTGCAGAGGCGTCAGACTACCTGAGCCTGGAAGATATGCAGGCAATGGACCCCCGTCTGGTGGAATACGGCCTGCATTCATACGACCATAAAAGCTATAAAACATTGTCCCCTGCGGAGATGGAGACAGACCTGCGGCAATGCAGCGGCATGCTTGCCCGGAAGGGAGTCAATTTTCAGCCCTGCCTGGCTTTTCCCTACGGCGCATACCCCAAAAAAAATGCAGATGGACATCGCGAATTCCTCGAAATACTGGCAGCCGGAGGAATAGTAGCAGCTTTCCGCATTGGCAACCGGCTGAATACATTGCCCCTTCGTAACCCCCTTCTTATTCAACGACTTGATATACAGGGAAACAACAATTTTAAAAAATTTACCCAGCTTCTACGCAATGGAAAGACCTTGTTTGGGTACCTTTAGCGGATGAAGAGAGACTTCGGCCCCCTTAATTCTTTTTTCGACAAGATTTACATACTCACTCTACCACGATTGCAAGACAGGATCGAGGCGTTTACACGTGAATTAGACGGATTGAATTACGAAATTTTCTATGGTATAGATAAAGAACAGGTAACCCTCGATGCACTAAAGCAACAAGGCATCTACAGCACAGCTGCATATACCGACTTCTATAAACGACAACCCGACATGGCCACCGGCATGCTATGCTGTTCACTGGGCCACGTCAAAATATACGAATCCATCATTGCCAACCAGTATGAGCGCGTGCTGATACTGGAAGACGACGCCTTCCCACTTCCCGAAAACCTGCCCCTTTTTTCTCAGATGATGAAAGAACTTCCGGCAAATTGGGAGGTATTCTACCTCGGCTATGAGAACAATGAGGTCTTCGGGTGGAAGCAAACGGTCAAACGGATGTACTACCTGACATTCCCTTTCCACACATCGTTGCGTTTGTCCCGCACAATATTTGCCAACTATTATCCCAAGCCCCTTTCCACCCATGTAGCCAGAGCAGGTTTCCATGATTGTACCCATGCCTATGCGGTGACCCTGGAAGGCGCCAGGAAATTGTTGAAGCTCCAGACACCTGTTGTCTACAATGCCGACAACCTGCTGTCATACGCCATCACCACCGAACAAATAAAAGGCTACATAGGAAGACCCAAACTATTCAAACAACGTACAAACACCTACGAATTCAGCTCCCTCACTGGTAGTTAAGCATTACTGTCTTTTGTCATTTTGAAGTAAACTCGCTTTTTCTGTCATTTCGAACGACACTCACTCTTTTTTGTCATTTCGAACGGAGCGATAGCGAAGTGAGAAATCCGCCTGCGAAGCAAAGGAAAATCGAAGAAGAGATGTCGAAGCAAAAGGAATTGCCCGGTCCTTTAGGGCCGGGAAGAAGATCGCCCTCCCTTTGGGCTTTAGCCCAATCAACTCGACTTCCTCACAATCAATTCCGTCTTCAACACCCGGATAATAGACTTCCATTCCGAGATGTCCCGATTGATCTGGTCCACCAGCAGCTGCGCAGCAGTGCTGCCGATCTCCTTCACAGGTTGCGACACGGTCGTCAATGACGGCTCGATCAACCCCGAAGCATAGTCGTTACTAAAACCCACAATAGCAATATCCTTGGGAACCTGCAATCCCTTCTTCTTGACAATTTGCAAAGCCTCGATAGCAGTAGGGTCATTAATAGCAAAGATGGCATCAGGAGGATTGTCCAGCCGCAACAGGTGATTCACATAGATCTTCACCTTGGCAATCGTAAGATCATAAGGAATGATCAACTCCTCATCGATGGGAATATTATACTTCTTAAGCGCATCACGATAACCCCGTAACCTTTTTACACTGATAGGCAAAGTATCCGGACCCGCTAAGTGAGCGATCCTTTTCTTCTTGCGCTTGATCAAATGCTCCACAGCACGGAAAGCCCCCTCATAATCATCCACTACTACTTTGGGCACATTCATATCCTCACACACGCGGTTGAAGAAAACGATGGGAATACCCTTGCGTTCAAACACCTTCAAGTGATCGAAGTTTCTCGTCTCCTTTGTGAGCGATACGAGCAAACCATCTACCTGATTGGCCAACATCAATCGTGTATTCGCCACTTCTGTTTCATAAGTTTCATTCGAGTGACCGATGATGATATTATACCCCTCTTTAGCAGCAACCTCCTGCGCGCCCATGATCACCTGTGGGAAATAAGAACTAATAAACTCAGGAACAATAATGCCGATAGTGTTACTCTTTTTATTGAGCAAACTGATCGATAACATATTTCTTTGATAGTCGAGCTGCTCCGCGAGCTCAAGAACGGCCTTGCGAGTTTTTTCACTGACACTGGGATGGCCAGTCAATACACGGGATACAGTAGACTTAGATAAATTGAGCTTTTCGGCAATGTCTACAATCGTTATCTGGTGACGTTTCATTAATAGCGATTTTCGATTAATGATATTTTAAGAAACCCGGATACAAAGAAAAGGTAAATTACATCAATATGGGAATGTTCCCGTAAAATGGGAATGTTCCCACAAATAAATAAGCCGTACTTTTTTTGCTTTACTGTCCCTATTCGGCATTTTTGTTTAAGAAGTTTCGCCGTATGAAAAAAACATTGCCTGCAATTCATCTTGCCCTGCTTATGCTTGTAGTACTCTTCACTACAGCCGCTTATGCACAAACACCCGCTACAACAAAAGTCATTACCGGTAAAATTACCAACGCGGAAAATGAACCGTTGGAAGGAGTGACCGTACAGGTAAAGGGAAAACAACAATCAGTCATTACCAACGAAAATGGTATCTACAGCATTACCATCGACAAACCCCAGGGTGTAACATTAGTGTTCTCCTCTGTGGGATTTTTGGAGAAAGAAGTAAAGCTCAATGCCAACACTACATTATACAATGTAAAGCTCGATCACAATCCCAAAGACATGGAAGATGTGGTCGTGATCGGTTATGGAACCGTGCAGAAGAAAGACCTTACCGGGTCAGTGGGACAAGTAAAAGTAGCAGAGATAAAAAAAGCACCCGTAGCCTCTTTTGAAGATGCACTGGGAGGCCGCGTAGCAGGCGTGCAGGTGGGCGCTGTAGATGGCCAGCCAGGCAGTAGCAACCTCATCACCATCCGTGGTGGCAACTCCATCACTCAAAGCAATGCACCATTATATGTAATCGATGGGTTCCCCGTTGAAAACCCCAGCAACAACGTCTTCAACCCCGACGATCTTGAATCCATCGAAGTACTGAAAGACGCTTCTGCCACAGCTATCTATGGAGCTCGTGGTGCTAACGGCGTTATCATCATTACCACCAAAAAAGGAAAAGCAGGCGCGCCGGTTGTCACCTACAATGCCTGGTACGGTTTGCAGAAAGAGATCAACCGCCAGGAAGTAATGAGCCCTTATGAATTTGTAAAATACCAATTAGAACTACAGCCTACACAGTCTACCGATCTATACCTCAAAAATGGGAAAACGCTCGACTACTACAGGAATGTCCCCGGCGTTAACTGGCAGGATGAAATATTCCGCACAGCGGCCATGCAAAACCACAGCCTTTCAATAAGTGGCGGCAGTGGTGGAACACGCTATGCGCTTTCCGGAAATATACTCGACCAGGATGGCATTCTTATCAATAGTGGGTTTCAACGTGCTCAGGGAAGAGTAGTACTGGACCAGACAGTGAATTCAAAACTGAAAGTAGGCGTCAATATTAACTATTCATCACTGAAGACAACGGGCCAGATCGCTACCAATGGTGGCGACAATGGCATCAACGCCTCCTCCTATTTATTCTATAGCGCCTGGGGCTATCGCCCGATAACAGGAGATTCCTTGAGCGACCTCAGCTTTTCAGAAGATGCGTTCGATGCAGGCATTACCAATACTTCCGACCTGCGCGTAAATCCGATCATATCAGCTAAGAACGCGTACAACGTTGCTTTTACAAATGCGCTCTTTGCCAATGCCTACCTTGAATACAAAGTCATGAAGAACCTCACACTGCGTGTAACAGGTGGCATAACAAGAAATGCAGTTCGCAGAGAGATCTTCAACAACTCACAAACAGCCGCTGGTAACCCACGTACCGTGTATGGAGCTACCAATGGCGTCAATGGCTCTGTTAACAACAACATTTTAAGCAGTTGGCTGAATGAAAATACCCTTACATGGAACAAGCGCTTCAATAAAAACCATATATTGAATGTTGTAGGCGGCTTCACATTACAGAAGACCAAAACACTCATAGATGGTTTCTCCGCCAATAAAGTACCCAACGAATCCCTGGGCATCAGCGGCCTTGATGAAGGTACGCCGCTGGTAAACATATCTTCTGAGTCCGAAGCTGCACAGGCATCATTCCTCGGAAGGGTCAACTATACCCTGTTCTCAAAATACCTGTTCACAGCTTCCTTCCGTGCAGATGGTTCATCCAAATTTGCAAAAGACAACAGATGGGGTTACTTCCCCTCAGGTTCAGTCGCCTGGCGTATTAGTGAAGAAAATTTCATGAAGAAACTGCCCTGGATATCGGATGCCAAGCTGCGCGTGAGCTATGGTATCACCGGCAACAACCGTGTATCAGATTTCTCCTACCTCTCGGTGTTGAGACAAACAGGCTTCACCAATGGTAGTGCAAATACTACACCAGGCTACTATTTCAATGGCATACACATCCCGGGTTCAGCACCAGTAGAAGTAGGCAACACAGACCTGAAATGGGAGCGCACCGCACAAACAGATGTGGGCCTTGATCTCGGATTCCTCAATAACCGCATTGCCATCTCAGTAGATTATTACTATAAGAAGACGAGCGATCTGTTGCTCAATGCAAACCTTGCTTCATCTTCCGGTTACCTCAATGGCTTTAAGAACATCGGTAAAGTATCCAACCAGGGACTTGAATTTACCCTCAATACCGTTAATATCAATAACAAGAACTTTGGCTGGAACACCAACTTCAATATAGCCTTCAATAGAAATAAAATACTGGAGTTGAACTACGACCAGCCAAGCATCACTACCCGCCTGCAAGGCTGGAACGACAACTTCAACAACTCACTCCCTTACCTCGCCAAACCTGGCATGCCGGTGGCCCTGTTTTTCGGCTACCTCGCAGATGGGTTATACCAGGTAGATGATTTTACACAACTGCCCAACGGTTCTTATGTGCTGAGAGAAGACGTGCCCAACAACGGCCAGGACAGAGCCCTCATTAAACCCGGTTTTGTAAAATACGTGGATATTAACGGAGATGGCGTTGTGAATGCCAACGACCAGACATTTATTGGCAATCCACTTCCTGTTCACATTGGAGGATTCTCCAACAACTTCCGCTACTACAATTTCGATCTCAACGTATTCTTCCAATGGTCCTATGGCAATGACATCCTCAACGGTAACCGCACTGTATTTGAAGGAATGGAAGGAAGACCCTACCTGAATATGTATAAATCATTTGAGAACAGGTGGACACCAGAGAATACGAACACAGATATGCCAGTTGCCGGCGTCACCAGTCCCAACGTATATTCCACGCGCCTCATCGAAGATGGATCCTTTCTGCGGCTGAAAACAGTGTCGCTCGGCTACAACCTGCCGGCACAAGTACTGAAACGCATAAAAATTCAGGGCATCAGAGTCTACGCTGCTGCGCAGAATCTGTACACCTGGACCAATTACTCCGGCGTAGATCCTGAAGTGTCTGTTAGAAATACAGCATTGACACCGGGCTTCGACTGGTCAGCCTATCCCAAGGCAAGAACGATCACACTGGGACTTAACGTAACATTCTAACGAATAAAAAGCTTCGAATATGAACGCTAAACGAAAAACTTGTAACCTGCAACCTGTAACCTGTAACTATTTGTTACTGATCATCCTTTCAGTTGCATTACTAAGTTCTTGTAATAAATTCCTCGACACAAAACCCGTCGACTCTATTACTCCCGATACCTATTATAAAACACAGGAAGACCTCAACAGGGCCCTCGCAGCTGTATACGACAGGCTGGGCGACCGTCGCACCTACGGTAGCGCCTTATATGGATACCTTGCCTTTAGCGACGAGTTTTACCTGAAAAGCCAGTTGACAGGCTATATGTCCAATACCATCGATGCATCCATGCTGGAGCTGAACCGCTGCTGGGAAGCATTGTATGTTGGCATCGAACGCGCCAACATGCTGCTGGACCACCTCGATGGCGCCCTGGTAAGCGACTCTTCAAAAAACGAAGTAAAAGGACAGACGTTGTTTTTAAGAGCCTTCTACTACTTTAACCTTGTAGATAATTGGGGAGCTGTACCATTAAAACTCACCTCTACCAAATCACCAACAGAACCACCTCTGCCTCGTGCCTCCGTAGCAGACATATATGCCCAGATCGTAAAAGACTTAAAAGACGCAGAAGGATTGGCGCGTGATATAACCTACTATGGCTACAACGGTCGCATTTCCAAAACGGCTGTACAAGCCATGCTGGCAAGGGTATACCTTACCATGGCAGGATATCCCTTGCAGGATGAAGCAAAATATGCGGATGCAAAGACATATGCAGAGAAGGTAATCACATCCAACTTACACGCTTTGAATCCGAGCTTTTCACAGATATTCATCAACCTCGCACAGGATAAATACGACATCAAAGAATGCTTGTGGGAAATAGAATATTACGGCAACAACCAGGGCATTGTACGCGAGGGCGGCTATGTAGGCTCCTGGATGGGACTCTATTGCCCGAACATCGATACAGGGTTTGCCTATGATTATGTACATGCTACCCGCAAATTGTACGATGCTTACGAAGCCGGTGATCTCAGGAGAGATTGGACCATAGCACCCTACCGTTTCAATCCCAGTGGCACCGGCGGCAACCTTGTTAAAGTAACAAGAACCAATTGGGGACCCACAGAGATCTACGAACGAAGCGCCGGTAAATACAGAAGAGAATATGAGCTGGTCAGGCCAAGAGACCAGGACTTTACAACCATTAATTTCCCCATGATCCGTTATTCCGACGTACTACTCATGTTTGCAGAAGCCGAGAACGAGATCAACGGACCTACAGCAGCAGCCTACGATGCCATTAACAAGGTGCGCAGACGCGGATTTGGAAAAGCGGTAGAAGTAGCCGATCCTACCGCCGACCTGCCGGCCGGACTCGCGCAAGTTGATTTTTCCGAAGCCGTTAGAGCAGAACGTTTCCGTGAGCTGTCCTATGAAGGCATCAGAAAACATGACCTGCTCCGTTGGGGAAACTATGTGTTGACAATGCAACAAATGGTAACGGCATACCAGACGAACATGCCTGCTACGCTTTCACCTGCCGCAATAGGACAGGCGAGCAGAATAACTTCCAGGAGTGTCCTGTTCCCGATACCCAACAGCGAAATAGCAGTCAACCCCAATCTGTCACAAAACCCCGGCTGGTAATATTAATAATCAAGCTAAGGGTGGGTCGCCCTCCAAGGGCGGCTCACCCTGAACAAAAGAACCCACAGCTATGAATAAAATACTTTCCTTCTTCACAATATGCCTGCTGGCAGTTTCCTGTACCAAACGGGACACGATCAGCGCACCGGTATTTGATGTAACCACGGCATCCACCACCTACAAAGTAGGCGACTCGATCATATTTAAATTTACCGGCGATCCACAGAACATCGTGTTCTGGTCGGGCATGCCGGGCAGCGTATACGAATACAGAGATAGGTTATTTACCACCGACAATAAGCTGCTCGTTAAATTCAACACCTACCAGCAGTTTGGCATCCGCAACAACATGACCGTGCTGGTATCCAATAACTTTAATGGCACTTACGACACTACGAATGTAAAAGCAGCTACCTGGACTGATATCACCAACCGGGTCACACTTTCACAAGGCGCCGACCAGGTACAATCAGGCACAGTAGACATGTCGGAGTTTACAGATGGCAACAAATCGGCCACCGTTGCATTCCGGTATATTACTACCACCATCCAATCCCAGAACAGATGGGTGATCCGTACCTTCAATGCCGACAACCAGGCGCCAGATGGTACCATTACGCCCATGGCCAACATGACTACGGCAGGCTGGAAGGCAGTAAGCTTCCAAAACCCGGCAGCCGTGTGGTCAATTACCAGTGCACAGTTACTGTTACAAGGCAGTGCCAACGCACTCGACGATGATTGGGTGTTGACAAGAAGCTTTAACCCCAATGCGGCGGTACCTGACAAAGGCGTAGCCATTAAGAACATTACTACCAGCCTCACCCAATATGCGGCCACAGGCGTATATACAGTACCCGGCACCTATAAAGTAGTATTTGAAGTCACCAATGCAACCTATGTAAACGATAAAGTAGAAAGCACACTGAAAGAAATTACGTTAACAATAACGCCATAACACCCACCGTCCTTTACCTTATGAATCAAACAATAGATACTACCGTCATTGTTGTCTTCTCCATCTTCATCATGTTGATCGGATTCCTGTTTGTTCGTACCGGCAGGAACCTGAAGTCATTCTTTGCCGGTGGAGAAGCAGTACCCTGGTTCATAGGAGGATTGTCATTATTCATGAGCTTCTTCTCCGCAGGCACATTCGTAGCCTGGGGCTCCATTGCCTACCAGCACGGCTGGGTAGCCATTACCATACAATGGACCATGTGTATCGGAGGCTTGATCACCGGACTTTACCTCGCCCCCAAATGGAAAGCCACCGGTAATCTTACTGCCGCCGAGTTTATTCGTGAGCGATTGGGTGTTGGCGTACAAAAAAGCTACATCTACATCTTCATGTTGGTATCCTTGCTGATCAAGGGATCAGTATTGTACTCCGTAGCAAAGCTGGTGAGTTCTTCATTAGGCTTTCCGCTGGTACCAGTAACAGTTGTATTAGGCTTGTTCATGATTGCTTATACGGCCGTAGGCGGATTATGGGCGGTGATGGTAACCGACATACTCCAGTTTGTGATCCTTACTGCGGCCATCCTCATCATCATGCCGCTTGCTTTTAAAGCAGCAGGAGGAGTAGACCATTTTCTCGAACAGGCGCCTGCAGGATTCTTTAAACTGGTGAATGGAGAATACACTTGGGGCTTTATCCTGGCCTTCGCACTATACCACATCTTTTACATTGGAGGCAACTGGACATTTGTGCAGCGCTACACCAGCGTCGATAAACCAAAGTCGGCCTCCAAAGTTGCTTACCTCTTTGCAGCATTGTACATCATTAGTCCCATACTGTGGATGCTGCCCCCGATGATATACAAAACGATCAATCCATCCCTGTCAGGAATGGAAACCGAAAACGCTTACCTGATGATCTGTAAGCATGTGCTGCCCGCAGGATTGATGGGCCTCATCCTTACAGGCATGTATTTCTCAACCTCAGCTTCTGCCAATACGGCCCTCAATGTGGTATCAGCCGTATTTACCAATGATATTTACAAAGGCTCTATCAATCCCCAGGCTTCCGATAAAAAACTAATGAGCGTAGCACGCATCTCCTCCTGGTTCTTCGGACTGGGTATGATCGGCGTTGCACTTATAGTGCCAAGGATAGGAGGCATAGTTGAGTTCACCCTGAGCATTGGCGCAATTACGGGCGGCCCTTTGCTGGCGCCGCCTATCTGGGCCCTGTTCTCTAAACGGTTAACAGGCAAAGCCACGATATTCATTACCCTTATCAGCCTGTCGGTAAATGTGATATTCAAAGTAATACTGCCCCACACCATCAGCTTTAAACTGGACCGCGCCACAGAAATGCTGGTAGGAGTAGGATTACCATTTATCATGCTGGCCTTGTATGAACTATACGCGATGGCAAAGGGACTTGGCAACAATGATTACTTGGCATACCAACAACGCAAAGCACAACGAAAAGAAGCCGCATTGGAAGCCACTGAAGAAGAAACACGCGAGATCAGGAAACAGAACAAGTTTGGTTTGCAGGTGATAGCCTTTTCCCTCGCATTCATAGCAGTACTCCTGTTCGTACTAAGTCTGCTCACTACATCTGGAGCAGGCATTGTTGCAGGCATTGCTGCAGTTATCTTAGTGTGCTCCCTGATCCCATACCGCGCAGCCCGTAAAGTAAAAGTACCAGCGGCTGCGTTGGTGTCACTCATCATAGTGGGGCTGTTACTGCCACAAGCCGAGGCTAAAGCACAAACAGTAACAGGTACAAAAGCAACCCTTGCATCACCCACCTTACAACTGAACTGGACCAAAAACAACAACGGCTGGCAATTACAAAAGCTGGCAGTGAAAAAAGGCACACAGTGGATCAGCCTATCAGGTGCGAGTGGTGAATACACTATTTTATTTTCAAAGCAAAAGCCAGACACCATACCGCAGCCCATATACGATGCGGCAGGCAAACAGGTCATCTTCCCCGAATCCCATTATCGCTATACAATTCCCGTATGGGCAGAAGCCACTACACCCGTAGCAATGAATACGGCTGGTGAAGCAACACGTTTTTATCCCGCAAATGCACAAACCACCAACAACGAATTAACTTTTACACAGGATACCAAAGAGGCAACCATCAACGCCACCTGGAGCATGGATCCCCAATACCAGGGCGACATACTGGTCACCCTTACAGTAACAGCCAAACAGGATGGATACTATTCCATCGCTTCCCCTTCACTGGCCATTGTCAACAATAAAGAAATGACCTGGGGCATGGTGCCTGGTCACTTCCAGGGCACTGCCATCGAAAAGAACTTTGTCAAAGCATTTGCCTACGGACAAGGCATTCCCGACAAACCGGTAGTGAGCCGCGAACGTTCGGCTTCCACACTGTCACCGTTGATCAGCACAAAGCAAGGCATCACGTTCGCTGTAATACCCGAGCCAGGCACAGGCCGCGATCCCTGGGAAAACAAGAACAGCACGCAAACGATCTGGCAGCTTGGCCTGTCGCTGATGAATAGACAAGCCCAATTAACCCCCACAGCCTGGCACCCGGTATTGGGACAACGCGGTTCCTTCCTGAAGACAGGCGAGACAACTAACTTCTCTTTCCGTTATACAGTACAACCTGCTAACTGGTACACAGTCTACAAACATGCGGTGAACGATATCTACAAGCTGAAAGATTTCCTTGCATTAAAAGAAACAAAACAGTCCCTCACGAACCGCATCCTGTCCATGCATAAATACGTAGTGGACGATAGCACCTCCAAATGGCGCACGATGCAGTATCAGGGGCTCACCATCGGAGCACAGGATTACCTGGGTGGAGTATACGGCGGTGATGGCGATGCGATTAAGAATGCGGACTACGGCGCCATGTGGATGCTGGCCCGCATCACCAACGATCCGGTATTGAAGCAAACCCGCTTGCCTTACGCACTCAACTTTAAGATCACACAACAAGATAGAACACCGGGATTCTTTTACGGCGCAGCAGCAGGACAATACTACCTGCCCAAGAGCCATAAATTCACAGAAGAGTGGGGCCCTTACGTCGAGCCGATGGGTACTACCTATTACGTATTGATGGACGTAGGCAACGTATTATTATTCAATCCGGGCGACACAGCTTTGAAGCGTGAACTAAAAGACGCCGCCGATAAATTGCTGGCCTGGATGGGCAAAGATGGACAATGGCAAGTTGCCTATGATCATATTACTCATCAGCCATTATTCGCCGAAGTAGAAGACCTGCGCCCTACATTCTATGGATTGGTGATTGCTTATAAAATGTTGGGCGATAAAAAGTATTTGGACGGAGCCGTTAAAGGAGCAGAATGGTACATTACAAACGCAGTTAACCGCGGACGCTTTACCGGCGTATGTGGCGATACCCGCTTTGCACCTGACTTTGCAACTGGACAAAGTGCGCAAGCCCTGCTCGACCTGTATGACATCACGAAAAACCAGCGATACCTGCAGGCGGCTATTACTACAGCAAAGCTGTACACCACTTCTGTCTATACACATCCCATTCCCAACCGCACACCGAAAACGGCAGGAGGCAAAGAGCGGCAGGATTGGGAGATCAGCCAGGTCGGCCTGAGCTTTGAACATGGCGGCAGCATTGGCTCCGCTACCAAGCATGGGCCTATTCTATTAGCCAGTCATGCGGGCATGTTCATCCGTATGTATTCCCTTACCCGCGATTCATTGTTCCTCACGATGGCGCGTGCTGCAGCATTGGGCCGTGATGCGTTTGTTGATCCTGCTACGAGTGTGGCCTCCTATTACTGGAATGTGATGAACAAAGGAGCCGGCCCCTATCCACACCATGCCTGGTGGCAGATTGGATGGATCACCGATTACTTGTTGTCAGAAGCGAGCTTACGTACAAATGGAAAAGTGCAATTCCCGCGCGGCTTCATAACACCCAAAGTAGGACCACACCAGTCCTATGGCTTTGCCCCGGGAAATATCTACGGCGTCAAAGCTGAGTTGTTGTTGAGAGACGGTATGCTGGATGCCGGCACACCTTACCTCGATTACTTTGGCGCTATCAACAAAACACAGAAGAAACTATTCCTGCTCTTGCTCAATGACGATGACGCAACACTATCAACTACACTGAAAGTTGATTACAGCAAAGTATTGGACAACCAAACGATACAACCAAAAACTGTTTATGCCATTGACACCAATGGCAAAAGAACACCACTGAACAGCACCAACAACTGGCAAACAGCCATACCTGCTTATGGGATACAAGTAATTGAAATCAATTACTAAAGCAGTCAGGCCGCTCCAAGCGGCCAGACCAACGAATCAAACCTGTCAGGTTTTTGTTTCCGGTGCCGTTAGGCACCAAAGCTTTGTAGCCTTGAATTTGTGCGTTAGCCACAGCCCCTTTAGGGGCTACAGCTTTGTAGCACCGGTTTTTTGTGTTGGCCTCGGCGCCTTTAGGTGCCGCACTCAGTAACTGGCGCAAGTATGCAGCCTGGCTTTGAGTAGAGTGTACTTGTGCCCCTCTAAACAAAGAATATGAAAACTTCTTATAAACATTCACTGTGCGCCATCCTGACCATAATGGTTGGCCTCATTACCCATGCCCAAACCAATTACCTCCTCGAAGCCGAAGACTTCCAATTCAAAGGAGGCTGGACGATCGAGCAGGAGGGAGGCAAAGGTTTCCTGAACAACCAGATACTGCGTGTGCTCTCCACCAAAACAAAAGCGGTGGATGCGCTCACGGTGATAGCTGTGAAACAGGCGGGTACCTATGCCGTATGGGTACGTGCTACCGATTTTCCCAACGATCGTCCCGGCACACGCTTATTCCGCCTCCTGGTTAATGAACAACCGATGGAAGAATCTGGCAAACACGGTAAGCCCGGACTATACTGGGAAAAAGTAGGACAGGTTTCCCTGCCTGTAGGAGATGCGATCATGCGACTCAACGACAGCCGCGGCAACTTCGGCCGCTGCGATGCCATCATACTATCATCAGTACAGGACTTCGATCCCAACACACAATCCCTTACAACGTTAGTGAGCTATCGTATAAAACCCATTACCCAACAGGCAACACCGGTGAAATACCCGGTAACGACACAGGTACACACCGATCCTAAGGCCATTCCAACAGCTTCCATCGCCAATGATCAGGTACAACTTCGCTTTGTACCGGTTACAAGCAGCAATGAAAAAAGACTGGCAGCCAAAACAGCGATCAAGCAGCAAGGCCGCTGGACGACCATGAACGATCAATTGGAAGACCATAAAGTATACGTCATTCGTGCCGACAATCCCCAGCTGGGCTTTGGTAATTTCTTTCCTTCCTGGAATGGTTCGGTAGGACTCACTTCCTTTACCAACAATGGCAAGACCTATAGCATACTGGAGACAGATAACACGCTGAACCCATTTTTGTCTGGCCAACTCACAGAAGCAATTCCCGTTGCAGCAAAACAAATAAACAAGCAAACGATAGAAGTAGATTATGCAGTAGGAGGAGAACAGGTATTGAAAGGTTGGTGGAGTTTGACGCCCGGTACTCGTCACATCACGGTGAAGCTGCAATTCAAGCCTTCCGTAAATGGATATTACAGCATGGGCCTGGCTGCCTTTCAAAGCATGGCGGTGGATAGTGTAACGAATATCCAGTTACCACCTATGTTTCAGTACAGGCGTTTATCACCACAACCCATTCTGGTGCCTTCGGGTATGATGCCCCAGCCGATGGCGATTGCAGAAACCAAAACAGGCAATGGTCTGTTCAGCACCTTTGTCAGTGGTGTTGTTCCTACCTTCAAAACATCCGATTGGGGAAGTGCTTACAGCAGTCCTTTCGGCTTCAGCATCAAAAATGATGTCAATAGGATACAACCAGTTGCCTTTGCGCCGGTAATGGGATTGGACGATTCTAAACTAACAGCAGGACAAACGATACAACGTGAGTTTGTGATCGGCGCCATGGCTGGCGGATGGAATGAAGTGTTGGAATATGTTTCAGATAGCATCTATAAAGTAAAAGATTATCGCACACAGCATACGGCTTCACTCACAGAAGCCGCCTTCAACATGATCGACCTGATGAAGAACGATGCTGCATCAGGTTGGGATACACAACTCAAAGGCTTTTACGACATCGAAGCCAATCCTGCCGTAGTGCCTACAGTGGTACATGCTTCACCACTTACCATTATATCCGCAGCTGTGTTGGGTCGCGACGAAGACTTCTATATTAACCGCGCATTGCCTACGATCGAATACACGCTGTCACGCAGCGGGTTCCGTTGGGCGAAAGCAGTATCAGGTACGCCCTTCAATAGTGATAAAAAGTCTTTACAGTTAAGCCCCTTTGGCTCTCAGTTCACCACCAATTACTTCGAAGGATTGTACCAACTACTCGGTGCAGCCAATCCCTGGTTAAAAGATATTGCCTTGCCCGATGGCAAAGTACGCCCAACAAGAGGATACTCTGTAGATGTGCCCGCCTGGACACAGGAACTGGCAGCCTGGCGCCTCACCAAAGAAGACAAATGGCTGTCCGCTGCCAAAGCCGGTGCTGATCAATACCTCAATACACAGGTATACGGCAACCTCACCAAACCTTTATCGCGGTTACCATTCTACAATGCGGCCTTCTATGCCTATTGGTGGGATCTCACCGATCTGTATGAAGTAACGAAAGACAAACGTTACCTGCAGGCAGCAGATATTTCTGCTTACCACACCTTGATAGGCATTCGTTCCTACCCGCAGGTAAAAGATACTTTACAAACCATCCATCCCGGTAATGAGTTTGAAGGCAATACAACGATGTGGTGGAAGGGCGATAAAAAATACCGCCTTGGCTTCCCACGCGTAAAAGGAGACGCACCGGAGAAACAAGTTTCACAAGGACTGGTATCACCAGTTGGCTTGGGCTTTGAACAGCCATTCACCTATTTCGATGTAGCCAAGACTGTAAGACCGGTGTTCATGTCCAACTGGGCGCCACACCTACTACGGCTCCATCAGTATGGCCACAAGAAGATATTTGAAACCTACGCGCGCAATGCAGTGATTGGTCGCTTTACCAACTATCCCGGCTACTACGCAACAGGGTTCACAGACATTACCCTGCGTCCCGACTTCCCTTACAAAGGACCCGACGTAAGCTCTATCTATTACCACCACATACCACCACACTTATCCTTTACCCTCGATTACCTGGTAACAGAAGCCATTGATCGCTCCAACGGAAAAGTGCAATTCCCCTACGGCAAGCAGGATGGATTTGTATGGTTCAACAACCGGGTGTTTGGAGCTGGTAAAGGACAGGTATTCGATGATGCGGCAGTAAGCCTGTGGATGAAGAAAGGATTGATCACGATCGATAAACCCGAAGTGAATTATGTAACTGCTATATCCGATAACCGCTTCTGGATACTGTTGAGCAGTGAAGCGCAGGCCACTGTGCAAGTAAATATAACTATGGGGCAGGAAGTTGCTGTAGCTGATGCCGGCACAACTACCATACACAATGCCGCAAACAATAAGAAAGAAACAGCAGCTATAAAGAACAGGCAGGTTGTAGTATCGCTGCCGGCAAAAGGTTTTAAAGCCCTGTCATTCCCGTTGACAGCAAAACAACAAATCGTTACATCATCACCCGTAGCCAACGGCATGAAGGTGATCGACCTGGGCGCGCCATTTGGTAAATGCTACGTATTCAGGATACGCAGTCCCTTTGGTTGGGATTCCTTCTACGGTTACCTGGAAGCTGCACCCACAGAGGGCATTGCCATCACAGCTACCCTGAATGGCAAAACAGTAACAAAAGATACATATCCCTACGAGTGGTCATTCTATAAAATAACAGCCGATCAACCGGTCAAAACTGTACTACAGCTAAAAACCGCTGATGGCAAAACCAAAGAAACTACCATTGAATTCGAGTAAACCTATACCTATGCGTAGATGCCTGTATACATTCGGGTTACTATTAATAGCCAGTACTGCCTTCACTCAAAGCAAGAGTGCCGAAGATGCAGAAAGAGAGAAACTGATCGCTGCTTCCCAATCAGGAGCTTCACCCTTATTCTTTGATCCTGCCGCGAAAGATGTACCGGTTATACAACTGAGCACATTCAAAGATCCCCGGGAGTTTAACATACGAAAAGGCTTACCCAACTTCTTTGCCAAAGCAAAAGCTGGTAAACCGGTTACCGTTGCCTACATCGGTGGTAGTATTACACAAGGCGTTTATGGATACCGCACGCGCAGTGCCCGGTACATTCAATCCATGTTTCCCAACACACCCATGAAGGCCATCAATGCAGGCGTGTCGGGTACAGGTACCGATTTGGGCGCCTGCCGCCTGCAGGAACAAGTACTGCAATACCATCCGGATGTAATATTCATTGAGTTTGCGGTGAACGGCGCTTACCGTGATGGTATGGAAGGTATGATCAGACAGATATGGCAATACGATCCAAATATCGACATCTGTTTAATCTATACGATCCACAGCGGTCAGACAAAACTATATGCAGCAGGAGAGATTCCTGAAAACATCCAGGGACTGGAAACCATCGCAGCCCATTACAACATTCCTTCCATACACATGGGAATAGAAGCTGCCATGCTGGAAAAAGAAGACAAGCTGGTATGGAAGGCAGATACAGCTACACCCGGTAAGATACTCTTCTCGAAAGACGGCACACACCCGGAAGAGCCGGGAGGAAACCTGTATGCCGCTGCTATCGGCAGAGCCTTCAACATGATGAAGGAAAATACCAAAGCAGTAAAACATGCATTACCAGCTGCCATGATACCGGGCAACTGGTCAGATGCAACGATGTACAATCCGTCGGTAGCACAGTTCAGCAAAGAATGGAAAAAGATAGCTCCCGCGCAGGATGCGAGACTTAAGCAATTCGCTGGTTGGTTTTCCGAAGTAATGACGGCAGAGCAGCCGGGCGCTTCCTTCACCTTTCGCTTCAAAGGAAACATGTTTGGCATCTTCGATATTGGTGGACCTGAATCTGGAC
This sequence comes from Paraflavitalea sp., assembly GCF_059502485.1. Classification (NCBI taxonomy): domain Bacteria; kingdom Pseudomonadati; phylum Bacteroidota; class Chitinophagia; order Chitinophagales; family Chitinophagaceae; genus Paraflavitalea; species Paraflavitalea sp. Next base: position 2,276,763 of record NZ_JCACET010000010.1, on the reverse strand, counting down.
AAATAGAAATAACAGTAGATGGAAAATCGGTAAGAGTGAAAGACAGAGGTATCAAAGGCTCCCACCAGTTTGAGACCAGCGACCTGAGAACCAATGTAATAAACCGGTTCTTTACCTTTTGCAACAACCGCTACCGCGGGCAGTACGAATTTATAAACGTACCCCAGGGCGAGCATGAGGTCACCATTACCCTGTCGGCCCAAAAGTCCGACAAGGCCGCCATCCTCGGCCCCAAACAATTAACCGACATCACCGCAAACTCCGCCAAATACGACCGGACTGTCCTCTATATCGGCAAAATCCTGGTCCGCGGCGAAGTGCTGTCAAAGTAAAAGTTAACAGAGGTAGGAGGCACTCGCTCGCCTCTGGCGAGTTGAGGGTATTTGCAAGCCTCTGGCTTGCTGGTGGGTTCAACCTGGCGAAGCAAACGGAATTGCCCGGCCCTTTAGGGCCGGGAACACCAAAAAACAGCATCTTACCCGGGCTTTAGCCCAACGCAAGATGTTGCTTGCCGAAACAAAGAGCTCGCCGCTCATTTGGGAACATTCCCGCAAATTGGGAACATTCCCACGGTTTTTAGGAACGAAAACCCTTGACCATAGCTGGTACAGGGCGTTAAATTTGAAGCTGATGCGTACAATGCTTGTCATATGTTTCCTGATCGCAGGCCACTGCCTGCAAGCCGCTGGTTCCCATCAGTTGCAAAGCCCCAATAAACAACTGCAGGCACGCGTCTTCCTGGAAAACGGAACAATAAAATACCATGTCACAGCCGGTAAAACCGTGTTGATCGAACCAGCTACACTTGGCATCCAATTCAGCAACCGCATAATAGGAACGGGAGTTAAGAATCTTTCCATTGCACGGCAATACCTGATCAACGAAAAGCAATCCTCACGCCTCAACACCAATGAAACAATCAATCATTGCAAGGTATATGTAATAGCCATACACGGAGAGCAAACAACAGACACGATCGAGTTCAGGATATTTGATAACGGATGCGCTTTTAGATATATCCTTGCACGCAATGACGCCCAGCTACAGGAAGAACGCACAACATTCAGGTTGCCGGCTGCATCCACAGTGTGGTACTTTGAAAGAAACAGCGACTGGAAACTGAAGTCCTACGCAGGGCTATGGCAAAATACTACTGTTGAAAAGCTGCCAACCATTTCTTCGCAAGGTCCTATCCAGGGCAAGCCATTAGTAGTAGAGTTGCCCACAAAAAAATACCTGGTACTTACCGAAGCAGCCCTGTATGATTACAGTGGCATGCGGTTAAAAGCCATTGGTAACAATACGATACAGGTAAACTTTACAGAAGGTAAAACTGGTTTTGCCGTAAGAGGCAAGCAAGCCACGCCCTGGCGCGTGATTCTATATGCCAACGACCTCAATGCCCTGGTCAATAATAAAGTAATTGAGAACCTGAACCCTGCGCCCGATACAAAACTATTTGCACAAACAGATTATATCCAACCCGGCAAATCAGTATGGAGCTGGATCACCCGCGATGAACAATACATGCAGCCGGCTTCAGAAAAACGCTTCATTGATGCAGCATCGGCACTACAGTTTGAATACACCCTGCTCGATGAAGGATGGGAAACCCAATGGCCCCGCAAATGGGAACAGTTGCAGGAACTCTGCACTTATGCAGCACAGCGCAAAGTAAAAGTGTGGGTATGGAAACATTCCAAAGACATCCGCGACACTACCCAACGCAATCATTTCCTTGATAGTGTCAGGCTTGCTGGAGCCGTTGGCATCAAAACCGACTTCATGAACAGCGAGGCCAAAGACCTTATTGATTTTGAAATAGGCTTGCTCGAAGCTGCAGCCCGCAGAAAATTGATGGTAAACTTTCACGGCTGCCACGCACCAACCGGAGAAAGCAAAACATATCCCAATGAAATGACGCGTGAAGGCATCAGGGGCATGGAACTCAACATCATGAAAGAGCCAATCCCTGCCTGGCATAATGCGGCATTGCCCTTCACCCGCCTGCTGACCGGACATGGCGATTATACGCCCGGCTTCTTTAGCAACAAAGCCAGTACCACTTACACACATCAGCTGGCATTGCTATACCTGTTTAATTCACCATTCCAGTGCATCGCAGAAAACCCTGCCAGGCTGTTGAATGAAGCATTGTATCAGCCGGTATTACCCTTGTTGAAAACATTGCCCGTAGTATGGGATGAAACGATTGTGCTGCCTGGCAGCAAGATTGGCGAACTGGCAGCCTTTGCCCGACGCTCAGGAAAAGATTGGTATGTGGCAGTGATCAACGGAACAGACAGTACAAAGTCATTCACCCTGCAACCCTCTTTCCTGAACAAACAGCAACAATACAAAGCATATAGGATCACCGATGCGCCGCAGGATAAAGGATTTGTAGAGAATGAACAGAGTATCGATCAGAAATACAGTCAGCAAATAGATATCCCTGCCACTGGCGGCATGGTTATCCAAATCAAAAGCGAATAGCCATATGATGAATAGGAAGGTTAAAATATTATTGATCACGTTACAATGTTGCCTGCTGACAGTTGGCACACAGGCACAATTGCGCGTGCTGGCCGGACAAAGCAATATGATCATTACGAGCGGGCAGCGTAGCTATACCTTTACACCTTCCTTTGTTGTATTGTACAATGCAACCGATCCCGCCATGGCATTGAAACCTGCAGGCATTAGGAAAGTAGAATACAACGTACTCACCTGGAAAGTGCCCGACAGCAGTCGCGCCGACTTCGCCCAAAAGAAAGTGAGCGCTGCTGTGGCAGGCGATGGCTTCGATGATCGTATACTGCGCAGCAAAGCAGAATGGAGAACGGCGAACATCTTCAACGCCGGTGAGAGAACAGAAATACTGGCAACCGGTACCCGGCAAAAAGGCGACACTACATTTTTCATTTTCCCTCCGTCCCCCAAATATGTACTATCCGTCTATCTTTTGACAACTGCAGAACCGTACCCTTTATTGCAGTATTCTTTCAGGCCCTTGCAGCCTGGTTATTATAGCATAGGTTACACAGGCGCGCCTGTTTGCACAGCCGACAAGGTTACAGCAATATGGCAGCCACTCATCTGGCAGGAAAAACGTATACCGGATGCGGCCTATCTTACCCCGGCCTTTATGGCTACCCTGCCATCTACCATGGTATACGATGGCGCCAATACGATTGGTGTGTTGGCAGCGCCCAAAGAAATTCCTTTTCAGCCATTACCCATGCTGCCCAACAGCCGCTTTGGCGTATCACTGCTCAATCAGCAACACCAGTTGCAGCCACAGGTATATGCACCGATCCCGGGAGGTTATCTGTCGCAGATGAAAGCCAATGAAGAATTTACCTTCTCCTTCTATCTCGTTACAGAACCTCGTCCCATTAGCGACACTTACCAGAAGATTGCACAGCAGGTATTCGGGTTCAAAGATTATCGTCACAACGATATCGCTTCCCTGAATACAGCGCTGGACAATATGGTCGATTACTCCCTGTCACAATACGCCTGGTTTATCGACAGCCTGAAAGGTTGCGCCTATTCTACAGACGTACCGGGCGCTGTAAAGAACGTATCGAGCCTCAACCCATTAGAGCTGGCCTTGGTGCGCGATGATCCGGAGATGTTTGAGAAGCGTGCCTATCCGCTCATCGAGTTCATGCTGTCACGGGAGAAATTTCTGTTTAGCCTCGATAGTAACCAGAAGATACAAAGCCCTTCACGCAAGTTGAAAGGCCCTATTGCGCCATTGTCTGAGCTGACAGCCCTCTACAATATCTTCCATAAACAAAACAACTTCTACCTGCAGATGGCACAGCAGGAGTTTGGCAAAGACCGTGTGCGTAATATGGATGGCAAAGAAAAAGGCAACACCTGGATCAATGCAATGTACCTCTACAATGCAACAGGCGATAAGAAATACTTACAGGATGCGGTAACCAAAGCCAACCAATACCTGGCCCAACGCATCGACAAACCACAAACAGCTTTTGCTGATCCATTACAAACAGGTTATTTCTTCTGGCCCACCTTTACGGGCCGGTGGATCGAGTTCTTACAATTATATGAACTCACAGGTGACAAGCGTTACCTCGATGCAGCCCGGCAAGGCGCTCGCCAATACACGATGTTTACCTGGATGAGCCCGCAGATACCCGATAGCATGATTACGGTAAACAAAGGTGGCAAAGCACCGATGTACTGGTACCTGAAGTCGAAAGGCCACAAACAAATGTATTACCCCGAAGAGCAGGCGCCAGCCTGGCGCTTATCGGAGATGGGCCTTACACCCGAATCATCCGGCACATCCACTGGTCACCGCGGCATCTTCATGGCCAACTTTGCTCCCTGGATGCTGCGCATCGGTTATTACACCCGCGACACTTTCCTCATGAACGTAGCCAAAGCGTCGATCATTGGTCGATACAGAAGCTTTCCGGGCTACCACATCAATACAGAAAGGACCACAGCCTATGAGAAAGCCGATTTCCCCTTACATGAACACAAAGACCAAAGCGTAAACTCATTCCACTACAACCATATATTGCCAATGGCGTCTATGCTCCTCGATTACCTGGTTACTGACGCATATGTACGCAGCCAGGGAAAGATCAGCTTTCCTTATGAATACATGGAAGGCTATGCCTATCTGCAAAACAATTTGTACGGAGCACAGAAAGGAAATTTCTATACGGAGAAAGAAGTACAACTCTGGATGCCTGCCCGCCTGTTGAACATCAGCAGTACAGAACTCAACTACATAGCTGCACGTAAAGACGATAAAGTATTCCTGGCCTTTACCAATCAATCAGCCAAAGCAGTCACTGCAACAGTAACGATCAATCCTGCCTGGGCAAAGATGAATACAAAAGCAGCCGTAACAGCCTATGCTGGTAAAGTAGCAAAAGCGCTTAAAGACAGCAGCTTTACCATTACTGTTCCTGCCAATGGCATAGCGGCGGTAACAGTAGCGGGTGCTGCCATTCAATCATCCTTCCAGCAAAAGATACTAAACACGAGTGGAGGAAACACAGGCCGCGATTATGTGAAGCTGTCCGCCGGCAATGCGCACGCCATGCTGTTCAACCTGGGCGAATACGGCCGCCGTCTCTACACGTACCTCGAAGATGATGACAACAAATACAGGAAAGCAACACTGGTATACAACCACAATGGCAAAGAAGAGAAAATAGAAGATACAGCCTATCCATTTGAATTTACCGTGCCGGTAGATAAACAGCCGGTGACATTTCATTTATTGCTTACAGGCGTGGATGGTAAAGAAGTGACAGGCGAAACGGTAACGATGGGCGTTGTAAAATAACAGAAGACACATGTTCAGAAGAAAATTACTATACAGCTTATGCATACTATGCCTGCCAGTATTGGCAGCTGCGCAGGGCATGAAGCGTGTATCACTCAACGATACCTGGACCTTTGCGCTCGACCCGGTGAAAGTAGGAGAGGTCGACAAGTGGTACACACCCGACTTTGCCAGCGGAGGATTCGATAAAGTACAGGTGCCACACAGCTATACGGTCGACAAGCGCTATTTCTTCTATACAGGTACAGCCTGGTACTTTAAAAAATTCCAGGCAGCTGCCGTGCCAGCCGGTTACCGCGCTTTCCTGCACTTCGATGCCGTGTTCTACAAAACGGCTGTATGGCTCAATGGTAAAAAGACAGGTACCCATGAAGGAGGCTACACCCCTTTTGAAATAGATGTAACCACCACATTACAGAAAAACAATACACTGGCGATCTCCGTCAACAACGAGTGGGACACAACCACGATTCCCGGTGCCAAGACAGCCGACTCAACGTTGCGCCCCAACGCCACACAGCTTTACCCCTGGATAAACTACGGCGGCATTACACGACCTGTCTACCTTGTTATACGTCCGGAGGTATACATATCCAAAGCACACATCATCACCAATCCCGATCAACCCAAAGGAGATTCCCGCATCCTTGTTAAAACATTTATTAATAACCTGGCGACGCAGAACGCCAATGTGCCGCTAACCGTCAATGTTTATTTTGGCGGACAGAAAGTCAACGCTAAGTTCAAATCAATAACCACCGCTGTGGCTGCCAACAGCAGTACACCTGTTGTGCTGGAAGGTGTGCTGCCTGCGGCAGCCGTAAAACGTTGGTACCCCGATGAACCCAACCTGTACACTGCTGAGGTGATCGCAGCCAGCGATACATTCACTACAACATTTGGTATTCGAACGATCACAGTAAGAGGAACACAACTGTTGCTGAATGGCGAACCCATTAAGATGGGAGGCTGCAACCGGCCACTGGATTATCCGGGCTATGGTTCTCTTGATCCGGATAGCATTCTGGATAAAGACCTTACATTGATCAAAAACGGTAACCTGGAGTTTTCCCGCCTGAGCCACTACCCGGTATCGGAAAACCTCCTCAACTGGGCCGATAAAAATGGACTACTCATCATTGCCGAAGCAGGCAACTGGCAGCTGACACCGAAGCAAATGGCCGACCCCCTCATGCGGGCCAAGTACCAGGCGCAAGCCACCGAAATGATGGAGCGCGATTGGAATCACCCCAGCATTATTGCCTATAGCCTCGGCAATGAATTTCAATCCCAAACCCCCGAAGGGCAAGCGTGGGTTCGGGACATGAGTGTATTTGTAAAAACAATAGATACTACCCGTCTCATCACATTTGCCAGCTTCAACGTTTGGCGCGATTATGTAAACAAACCAACAGATGAAGCCTCCCAATACGTGGATTTCATCAGCACCAATATCTATGGTAACCATTTAAAAAACCTGCAGAAGATTCACAGCGTATATCCCGACAAGCCCATTTACATCAGTGAGTTTGGCATACGCCTTACTGCTACCAACAAAGAAGAGAACAGGCTCGATTACTTTAAGAAAGCCATAGAAGCATTCAGACAATGCGATTACCTGGTAGGCGCTTCCGTATGGACATTGAACGATTACATGAGCCGTTACCCCGGCACCGATGCAGATGGTTACAGAGCTTGGGGCCTCATAACACCAGATCGTTCACTAAGGAATACATATACCTACCTGCAGGAAGAATTTGCACCGGCCACCCTGGAAGTGATAAAAAAAGAAGCAGGTAAGATCATGATAGCAGTGACAGCCCGTAATAACTTCCCGGCTTACACGCTGCGTAATTACAAGGTGAAATACGGAGACACAGAAATCAAATTGAAGACACTGAAACCCGGCGAAAAGCAGGAAGTAGAGATACCGGTATCGGCAGAGGGAGTGAAGATATCATTGATCAAGCCAGGAGGCTTTATAGCAGTAAATAAAACATTCAAATAACCTTATCATTCAATATTAATCCGGCAAATGATGAAATTGGACAACAACAGTAGTAGCAAGCGCTCTTTTGTAAACAGAAAAATAGATGCAGATCTGATCGTAACAGGCGGAGGTCTTTCCGGCGTATGCTGTGCCATCACAGCCGCCCGGCAAGGTTGTAAAGTTGTATTGGTACAGGACAGGCCGGTATTAGGAGGCAACTCCAGCAGTGAAGTGCGGTTGTGGATTTTGGGCGCCACTTCACATATGGGTAACAACAACCGTTGGGCCCGCGAAGGAGGAGTGGTAGATGAGATACTGGTAGAGAATACCTATCGCAACCCCGAAGGCAATCCCGTAATATTTGATACGATCTTACTGGATAAAGTAGTAAGCGAACCCAACATCAAACTGTTATTGAATACAGCCGTATATGAAGTAGAAAAGAAAGACGAATCTACCATCAGCTCCGTAAAAGCATTTTGCAGCCAGAACCAAACCGAATATGAATTACACGCACCCTTATTCTGTGATGCTTCAGGTGACGGAGTGGTTGGCTTCCTCGCTGGCGCAGCCTTCCGTATGGGTGCAGAAAGCAAAGAAGAGTTTGGAGAACTGTTTGCCCCCTCTGCAGAATATGGTGAACTGCTGGGCCACACTTTATATTTCTACAGCAAAGACACGGGCAAGCCGGTTAAATATACACCACCTTCCTTTGCATTGACAGATATTAAACAAATACCTCGCTTCAAAACATTCAATGCAAAAGACTTTGGTTGCAAACTGTGGTGGATTGAATACGGTGGCCGCCTCGATACGGTGCACGACACAGAACAGATCAAATGGGAACTATGGAAAGTAATATATGGGGTCTGGAACTACATAAAGAATTCTGGCAACTTCCCCGAAGCGGAAAACCTCACGCTGGAGTGGGTGGGTACAATACCCGGAAAGCGTGAGAGCCGCCGCTTTGAAGGAGACTACATGATGATACAGCAGGACATTGTAGAGCAGCGGCTGCATCATGATGCCGTCGCATTCGGCGGCTGGTCTATTGACCTCCATCCGGCCGATGGTGTGTTTAGTGAAAAGCCGGGTTGCAACCAGTGGCACAGCAAAGGCATTTACCAGATACCTTACCGAAGCCTGTACAGTAAAAACATCAACAACCTCTTTTTGGGCGGCCGTTTGATCAGTGCTTCACACGTAGCATTCGGTTCCACCAGAGTGATGGCCACTGCGGCCTATGCTTCACAGGCGGTAGGTATGGCGACAGCCATATGCCGTGAAAGAAATATTCTACCTGCTGCCATCATCAGCAATCAATACATTACCCACCTGCAACAACGCCTGCTGAAAAGCGGGCAATACATACCGGAGCTGTCTTTAAATGATCAGGAAGACCTGGTACAGTCCGCCACCATTACAGCCTCCAGCGAACTGGTAATTAAAGAACTGCCGGAAAGTAACTTCCTGAAGCCATTGCAACTGTCAGTAGCGCAGATGATACCATTACAAAAAGGGAAAGTAGAGCCATTTGTTTTTCATGCACAGTCCGATATCAACACCACCCTGCAGGTAGAGTTGCGCATCAGCAGCAAACCCGCCAATCACACACCAGATGTCACGGTGGCTACAAAAGTGCTGGACATTCACCCCGGTAGAAATTGTATGCAACTGAACTTTGATGCGGTGCTGGATGATGCCGCCTATGCCTTCATCACCTTCATGAAAAATCCGGACGTACAACTTCATTTCACCACAAAACGGGTAACAGGTATCTTGTCGGTGTTCAACAGCGTAAACAAAGCCGTATCCAACTATGGCAAACAAACACCGCCTGAAGATATTGGTATGGATGCATTCGAGTTTTGGTGCCCGCAGCGTCGCCCCGAAGGACATAACATTGCATTTAAGTATGCTGCCGGTCTGAACCTCTTTAATGCAGAGAACATTCGCAACGGTATCGATAGACCTACTAATCAACCCAACGCCTGGGTGGCCGACTGGAATGATGTACAACCACAATTAACGCTCAACTGGAATACGCCACAGGAGATCAGCCAGATCGACCTGTTCTTTGATGCGGATTACGACCATCCGATGGAATCAGTATTGATGCATCATCCGGAAACCGTAATGCCATTCTGTGTACAGAAATACCGGGTGAAAGACGAAGCAGGTAATATCCTGGCGGAGAAAAAAGACAACTACCAAACACATAATCGCATACAATTCGGGCAACCCATAACCGCGAAAAAGCTAATTATCGAGGTCGAACATCCTTCTACAGAGGTGCCGGCTGCCGTGTTTGCAGTGCGTTGCTATAAATAGAGCAGGGGAGAAACCTGGTAGAAAAAGCAGCATTTTTCCCTGCTTTTTTGGTTGTAAAAAGGTCAGTTAGTGACAGTTAAAGCAGGTAATAAGATCATTATGGATTGATTTACAATCGCATACTGATGCCGTTTAGCGGTTTACGCAATATTTAATCCCAAACAGTAGGAGATTCCTTGATTTTGGGATATTTTGTTGCAAATCCAAAGACCGTGAAAACACCCATTATTACCTGCTTGCTGTGGCTGATAATGTATTCTGTATCAGCACAACCAAGCGCCCGCACAACTTCCGACTCTGCTGCCGGGCTAAAGCAGCAAAAAGACAACATTATTAACGCGAACACCATTCTCAAGATCGAGAACCTGGGTATTAACATCAATTCCGATTTACCGGAGTTGCGCCCTACGATCTCTGCCGATGGCGATCTGCTATTCTTTATTTGCGAAAACCATCCGGCCAATACGAAGTACAATTCGATCCCCAACTCACAGGACATCTGGTATTCCGAAAGAGACAGTACGGGTAAATGGAGCGAAGCCCGCCACCTGAAAGACCCGCTGAATACTACACACTACAACGCAGTCTACTGGATATCTCCAGATAAGAACCGCATATTGATACGCGGTGCATTTAACAATGGAGGCTATCATGGAAAGGGAGTAAGTATGAGCTATCGAAAGGCAAACGGACGTTGGAGCGATCCGCAAATGCTATATATAAAAAATTATGAGAAGTATGATCGGGGATTACTTTCAGGCGCTTCCATGACACATGATGCGCAGGCCTTGTTGCTATACATGACACCGGTCAAAGGCAGCAGCCTGAATGACCTGTACGTGTGTTTCCGGCAACAGGATGGCTCCTGGTCGGAGCCCAAAACGCTGGGCAAGCAGATCAGTCTGCCTGAATATGATGAAATGACGCCCTACATGGCAGCAGACGGCGAAACGATGTACTTCAGCAGTAACCGCCCCGGCGGACTTGGTGATAACGATATATGGATGACGAAGCGGTTGGATAAAAGCTGGCAGAAATGGAGCGAGCCGAGGAACCTGGGCGCGCCTATCAATACTACCGGTTGGGATGCCTTCTTTACGCTTGATGCCGGAGGAGAATATGCATACCTCACTACGAACCTGAACACTTATGGAGAGAGTGATATAGTACGTGTGAAACTGATGGAGAAAGAGAAACCCAATCCTGTGATATTGGTAAGCGGCAACGTATACAACCAAAAGACGAAACAACCGTTGAGCGCTTCTTTGATATACGAAACACTGCCCGATGGTGTGCAGGCAGGTAATGGAGTAAGCAGTCCTGAAGACGGAGCCTTCAAGATCGTACTGCCTTATGATAAGAATTACAGCATTCATGCAACAGCCGATAAATTCTTTGCCGTATCCGAAAACCTGAACCTCGACTCTATGGTGAAGGCAGGATATAAAGAGATACACAAAGACCTGTACCTGGTGCCCATTGAGATAGGTCAGGTGGTGCGACTCAACAATGTATTCTTCGATTTTGATAAATGGGACCTTCGTCCGGAGTCATTCATAGAGCTTGACCGGGTAGTCACCATGCTGAAAGAAAACCCGACGATTGAGATAGAAATGAGCGCCCATACCGATAGCTATGGTACCGACGAGTACAACGTGAAGCTGAGTGACAACCGTGCTAAATCCGTACGGGAATACATCCTTTCCAAAGGCATCCCGGAAACCCGTATTATATCGAAAGGTTATGGAGAAACCAAGCCTGTAGCCCCCAACGATACCGACGAAAACAGGCAATTGAACCGCCGTGTGGAGTTTACTATACTAAAGAATTGATTATAAGTATTTAAAGTAATATCGGCCTTGTGCCATCCATGTGTGAACCATGTACAAAGTGCGCTTTAACCTGCATGGTTCACACATGGATGGCACATCTTTTAGGCAGGACTGCTATGTCCAAATTGCCCCTAAGCAACCGCTTTCCGGTTATATTTATTGCGGTATTGCACCGGCGATAGCCCGGTAAGTTTCTTGAAAGTAGTACGGAAAGCCTTGGTATCGGAATACCCAACTTTGTACATTACTTCATTCACATTCTCGCGCGAAGATTCCAGGCTCAGCTTGGCTGCCTCGATCTTCACCCGCTGTATATATTCCACAACAGTATTGGAAGTCGCTTTCTTGAACCGCCGCTCCAAGTTCCGGCGTCCCATGGCAAACATACCCGCCAACTGTTCGACAGTAATCTTATCCTGGAAATTCTTTTCAATAAACAATTGCGCCTGCTTGATAGGCTCATCTTCATGCTCCTTCTGCCCGTTGAACATGATGAAAGGCGATTGACTGCCACGGTCGATCTCGATGCCAAATACTTTTGAGCAAAGAATGGCAACATCACGGCCCGCATATTTTTCAATGATATACAATACGAGGTTGAGATAAGAATAAGCCCCGCCGCTCGAATAAATACCTTGCTCATCTGTGATGATCTTGTCAACCACCAGGTCAACGTCGGGGAACAAACGCCTGAACTCGTTGGCGCTGAGCCAATGCGTAGCACACTTCTTACCCTTCAATAAACCAGTAGAGGCTAACAGGAAAGCACCAAGGCAAAGACTGGCTATTTCAGCACCCTTCCTGTATTGCTGCATGATCCATGGAATGAAAGCCTGGTTGATCTGTATAGCTTCCTCCAGGTTGCCAGCTACAGCAGGTATGATAATAAGATCTGTTTTAAAGTCATCCTGAATGGTAAGTTCGGGATGTACAGTAAACAACCCTTTATTCAGTTTCATAGAAGGAGCGAGACCTACCAGCTGTACTTCGAACAGAGGATCACGACCCATACTGGCAAGAATGCCATTCACTTCAGTAAACAGCTTGTGAGGCCCTTCAACGGCCCCCATCATGGCGCCTTCCGGCACAAGGATAGATAAGTGTTTCATACAATAAAAGTAAGAAGATACATTGTCGCGATCAACCCCTTATAAAGCCGTATTTACACCCCTTGAATATGATTGGATACAGGTAAGTTTGTGATCCCCCCGATCCGTCCTGACAAAAAAAGTATAGCAATGAATAACACCACCCAACAAGAAACAGTGGCGGGAGCGCCTGCGCCGCCCAAAGCCACCCGTAAAGATTGGTGGGGATTGACTGTAATAGCCCTTCCCTGCGTATTGTATTCCATGGACCTCACGGTACTGAACCTGGCAGTGCCACAACTGAGTGCGAGTCTCAAACCTTCCAGCACACAACTATTGTGGATCATGGATATCTATGGCTTCCTCGTGGCCGGGTTTCTCATTACCATGGGCACATTAGGCGATCGTATCGGACGGCGTAAACTCTTGATGATCGGAGCCGCCTTTTTTGGTGTAGCATCCATACTGGCAGCATTTGCCAGTACGGCCGGCATGCTCATCGCAGCACGTGCTATCCTCGGCATTGCAGGCGCTACACTGGCGCCTTCCACATTGTCCCTCATCCGCAACATGTTCCTCGATCCACAACAGCGTACCATGGCCATTGGTGTATGGGCAGCCAGCTATTCTGCTGGAGGTGCTATTGGCCCGTTGGTGGGTGGAGCAATGCTGGAACATTTCTGGTGGGGTTCCGTATTTCTGCTGGCCATACCTGTTATGATATTGCTGCTCGTACTTGGCCCTATCTTGTTACCAGAGTTTAAAGATCCCAAAGCCGGTAAGCTCGATTTGTTCAGTGCCGTGCTGTCGCTGATAGCCGTACTGTCCATTATATATGGCCTCAAACAAATAGCTTCCGAAGGATTTGGATGGTTGCCATTAGCCTTCATCATTGCAGGTATTGTCATTGGAATATTGTTCCTGAAAAGGCAAGGCAAACTGGCCGATCCACTCATTGAGATACGCTTATTTAAGATACCTGCATTCAGCGCTTCCCTGGCGATCTATGGCGTCGGATGCTTTGTGATGTTTGGTTCCTTCTTCTTCACCTTTCAATACCTGCAGTTGGTACTTGGCTTGTCGCCTATTAAGGCAGGCCTTTGGTCATTGCCTTCTTTTGCGGGCTTCATGGCCGGCGCGATGCTGGGGCCGATGTTGCTGCGTTATTTTACACCGGGCAGGTTCATCGCCTGTGCGCTGGTGTTGGCGGCAGTTGGTTTTATACTACTTACGCAGGTTACGCCCGATACAGGTATTGGCCTGGTCATCGCTGCACTGCTGTGTACTTCACTTGGCTTTGCTCCAGTAGTGACCATGGCTACCGACCTCATCATTGGCGCTGCACCACCCGAAAGAGCAGGAGCAGCGGGAGCCATCTCAGAAACAAGCGCCGAGTTTGGCGGAGCGCTGGGAATGGCCATCCTTGGAAGCGTAGGCACAGCCGTATACCGAAGCAGGATGGAAAATACAGTACCGGCACAGGTTCCGGCGGAAGTTGCTGAGTCAGCCAAACAAACACTGGGCAGCGCCGTCAATGAAGCAGCTCAATTGCCGGGCACTTCCGGACAAGCCTTGCTGAGCGCTGCACACGATGCCTTTGTAGGCGGGTTACAAATAGCCGCTGCCAGCAGTGTTGCCATTATTGCAATCCTTGTTCTCATTGCCTTCTTCAAACTCCGCAGCGTTCAACCCGCTGCACATTAATGAAGGCTACTGCAAACTCAACGGCGCCACATTATCAATAAACGGCTGAATGATCGCCCACAACTTTTGCGTTTCCATCATCAACGTTACATGCGATGTCGCAGGTACGATGGCAAGGCGGGAGGGAGGAACACCGGTCATATCGGCAAACACACTGCCACCCACCAGCTTATACGATTTGAAGATATGCTCCTTATCAACCCCATCATTATCACCATTGATGATGAGCACAGGCTTCTTGATATTCCTGATCTTCTCCTCACCGAGATCAAAATCCTTTTTGTCAAACTCGATGAACTTGGTCAGGAAGGCGCGCCAGTTGCCGGGTTTGGGGCTTGTCCTTTCATATTCAGTCTTCAGCGGAGTGGCATCCAGGAACTCGGGGCTCATGGTTTTCAATATGTCCAGCACTTCTTGTTGCCAGCCTTTGTATTTGTACACACTGGAAATAATGATGAGCTTGTTGACCATCTTAGGATAGTCGATGGCGAACTGATAAGCGACGGTACCGCCCAAGCTATAGCCCAATACATCGGCACTGTCGATCTTCAGGTGTTTTAATACACCGGCCACATCATCGGCCAGCGCTTTATAAGAAGGCGCCCGGTCGATATCGGCAGTATGACCATGCCCCTGCATTTCTACTGCAATAACCTTATGCGATTTAGAAAGCTCAGGCATCAGTTGACTCCAGTTCAGGCCAATGGTCATATAGCTGCCATGCAGCAATATGATGGGCTTTCCTTCACCGTACACTTCATAATACATTTTGAGACCATTCACAGGCGCATAACCTGTTGATTTGGGTGTGCTTTGCGCATGGACAGCAACAGTAGAAATAAACAGGCTTGTCAGCAACAAGAGCAGCTGTTGGATAAGAGAGATGATTTTCATTTGATGGTTTTTTGTTTTCATGACTATACTGTAGTATTTGACAATGCAAACATAGAATCCTTCCTGCGCACCGATCGTGTGCGATTACGACAACTTAGCGGTGGTTTTACGACCAGCTTTTCACCCTATAAAGCCAATAACCGGGTATAAAGCGTTAAAAAATGCTAAGCCTAACCACCCTAATAATGATAATTTTATCCCAGCCAAAGCGTCACTCTTATGCATAAAATATTGTTCTCCCTGTTATTAGTAGCCCTTTTGAACAACTCGTCCGTTACGGCACAAACAGTTACCCGCTTTCAACCCACTAAGGAACAACTGATACAGCGTTACCTGCGCGCAGCACGGATAGACGATGCCACCAAAAATTCCGTATTCAAAAGCACTGTTGCCGTATCCTGGTTGGCAGGCGGTAAAACAGGTTGGTACAGGAACCTCTTAAAAGACAGCGTACAGGAGTATATTTATGTAGATGCAGTGAAAGCGAAAAAGCAGCCATTGTTCAATCGCCAACGGTTGGCTGAAGGGTTGAAACAAATAGGCATCACCATCGATTCCCTGCGCCCTTCTGTTACGGCGGTGGAAATACCGGTAGGAAAACAACCACTGCTGCGCTTCACAGTACAGGGACAACGCATTGAATGCAACACCAGCACCTATGCCTGTACCAAAATAGCAGCGTCGGCGCCGGTAGCGGAAGGTGGTCGCGGCCGCTTCCGGGGCGGTGGCGGTTTTAATAACCCCTTTCCCAATGGCGCCACATCACCCGACAAACAATGGGAGGCATACCTTGAAAAAGGAAACCTTTTTGTAAAACCGGTAGCAGGAGGCACACCCATACAATTTACTACAGATGGCACTCCCGATAAATCCTATGGGTCAGTATACTGGAGCCCCGATAGCAAATACCTTATGGGCTATCACATCAACCTCGTTAGAGATTCATCAGTATATTATATCCTCACGTCGCTGTCAGGCACCATGCGCGGACAGCTGCGTTCTCAATCATATAAGCAACCCGGCGATCCCTGGACAAAATACACGCCCTTCCTCTTCAACCTGGAACAGCGCAAAGCCATTAAGGTCGATGCAGATCCGGTTGATTTCCTCAATGCGCCACAACCACATTGGCGCACGGGTGATGCCCGCTATTTCACGTATGAGAAAATGGACCGCGGTCACCAACGATTCCGTGTGATAGAAGTAGATGCTACCAACGCTTCCATCCGCAACGTAGTAGACGAACAAACAAAGACCTTCATCTACAACACCCGCAACTATACCAATTACCTCGCTGCCACCAATCAACTGGTGCGCACTTCAGAAAAAGACGGCTGGAACCATATCTACCTGATTGATCTCGTTACTGGCAAAGAGCAGCCCGTTACTACCGGCAACTGGGTGGTGCGTGGTGTAGACAGCATTGATGCTACTAAAAAAGAAATATGGTTCCGCGCCAGCGGCATGAACGCAGGTGAAGACCCTTATAACATACATTATTATCGTATTGGCTTCGATGGAAAGAACCTGAAGTCATTGACACCTGCTAAAGGTCATCACGCAATGGTGCTCTCCGATGATAAAGCTTATTACGTAGACACTTATTCAGAAGTGAACATAGCGCCGAAAACGGTACTGTACCGCACGGCCGATACCAAAGAGATCATGTTATTGGAAGACGCTGACCTGTCTTTGTATAAATTGGCTGGCGTAAATCCGCCGGAGGTGTTTGTTGCAAAAGCAAGAGATGGCGTTACCGATATCTGGGGCATCGTGAGCAAACCTTCTGATTACGACCCCACTAAAAAGTATCCGGTATTGGAAAATATCTATGCCGGACCCCATGACGCTTTCGTACCTAAAAACTTCGTACCCTACAGCGAAATGCAAAGCCTGGCCGAACTGGGCTTTATCGTAGTCATGATCGACGGCATGGGCACAGCCAACCGCTCCAAAGCCTTTCATGATGTGTGCTGGAAGAACGTGGCCGATGCTGGCCTGCCCGACAGGATATTATGGATAAAAGCACTGGCCCAAAAATACCCTTGGGTAGATGCCGAAAGAGTAGGCATCTACGGCACCTCCGCAGGGGGGCAAAGCTCTACCGGCGCCCTGCTCTTCCATCCGGAGTTTTATAAAGCGGCCGTATCGGCCTGCGGTTGCCACGACAACCGCGTAGATAAACAGTGGTGGAATGAACAATGGATGGGATTCCCCGTAGGCAAACATTATGATGAACAATCAAATGTGACCAACGCCCACAAATTGCAAGGCCATTTATGCCTCATTGTAGGCGAAGCCGACACCAACGTGCCACCCGAATCTACTTATCGTGTAGCAGACGCATTAATAAAATCAGGCAAGTCCTTCGACCTGCTTTCCATTCCGGGCATGGGCCACAGTGACGGAGGCGTATACGGCAGGATGAAAAAACGTGACTTCTTTATCAAACACCTGATGGGTGTTGACCCACCCGATCGCAATGCTGGTGAAGTACCCGCTTTTGCTGAAGTGGGCAGAGAAAGATGGAGCTTTCAGTAATATGTTGTAGTAATGATGTAGTGCTAAACCCCATAATTGAACCCTTAAAAACCTTTTGAAGTAGTATTGACGTAGTCTATTTTTGTTGTACTGGAGTCCACCCTTTTAATTTTACCCCCTCCGGATTACCGGAGCTAACTCGATCAGGTGAAATATTAAAATGCGTGAATATGACGACGACAAAAATAACGATAGCTGCTATTGGCATGATGGCGACACTGACTACGTATGCACAACCATCATCCATCCACTCACAGGATGTACCTGTAAAAACAGAATTACGTAAAACAACCGAAGGATACCAGCTGTACAGAAATGGACAGACCTATTTTATAAAAGGAGCTGGTGGCAGTGCCTATCCCGCCCGCATAGCAGCCTATGGCGGTAACTCTATTCGTACCTGGGGCTCCAGAGGCGCAGAGGCCATTCTTGATACCGCTGCCAAATACGGTCTTACCGTATTGCTCGGCCTCGATGTAGCACGCGAAAGACATGGCTTCAACTATGATGACACCGCTGCCGTAAGAAAACAGCTGGATAAAATACGCACAGAAGTAGTGAAATACAAAGACCACCCAGCCCTCCTGGCCTGGGGCATTGGTAACGAGCTGAACCTGCAATACAAAAACACCAAAGTATGGGATGCTGTCAACGACATCTCTAAAATGATACACAGCCTGGATCCCAATCATCCTACAACCACGGTGCTGGCAGGCGTTAACAAAGACCTGGTGGACTTACTCAAAGCAAAAACAACCGACATCGACCTGCTGGCCATCAATACCTACGGAGGATTGGCAGGCTTGCCGCGTACACTTGCTCAGTCAGGTTGGGATGGCGCCTATATGGTTACTGAGTGGGGGCCTACCGGACATTGGGAAGGCTTGCAAACCGAATGGAAATCTTCCATCGAAGAAACCAGCAGCGAAAAAGCAGCCGTATACAAAAGCCGCTATGAATACTCTGTAGAAAGAGACCGCGGCCGTTGCCTGGGCTCCTACGTTTTCCTCTGGGGGCAAAAGCAGGAGCGCACGCCAACCTGGTATGGACTCTTTACCGAGAAAGGCGAAGAGTCGGAAGTGATGGACGTAATGCAATACCTCTGGTCGGGAAAATGGCCTGCCAACAAAGCGCCCCATCTCTATTCCATGCAGCTCGACAATAAAAAATCACTAGACAATATATACCTTAAACCCGGCACCAGCTACAACGCACTGGCAGTAGCCACTGATCCGGATAAAGACAAACTATCCTATCGCTGGGAAGTGATGCCCGAACCTACCCAACTGAGTGAAGGCGGCGACTTCGAAGCCCGCCCCAAACCCATGGAAGGATTTATTACGGCGAGTGGAGAAGGCAAGGCTACCCTCAAAACGCCGGAAAAAGAAGGAGCCTACCGCATCTTTGTATACATCACAGATGGCAACAACAATGTGGCCACTGCCAACATACCCTTCTACATTAAAAAATAGTTGGTAGTTTTTTGTACATTCATGGAGAGCATTAAAACACTCCAGGATGCGAAACTATTTTCATTACCGGGTAATACTGGTCTGCTTCATTACCTCGATCGTTGTTATAAATGGTCAGGCACAGAAAGGACATGTGGTCACCTTTAAAAAGCATGTAGTAAGCAGCGTGTTCGTGTCTGAGGGAGCAGCCACCGGTGATGTCAACAAAGATGGCCGCATCGATATCCTGGCTGGTCAATACTGGTATGAAGCGCCATCCTGGAAACGGCATACCATACACAACGATACCCTGAACGCCCCTAAAGGATACAGTACGAGTTTCCTCAACTTTTGCATGGACGTGAACAACGACGGCTGGGTTGATCTTATAAAATTCGACGTGCCCGGAGGAGAATGCACGTGGTACGAAAATCCCGGGAAAGAGAATACAGCTTGGAAACGTCGCCTCATCCTTACATCAGCAGGCATCGAGACACCATTGCTTACAGATGTAGATGGCGATGGAAGGAAAGACATTATCTGCAACGATGCAGGGCAGAAACAAGTGATCTGGCTTAAATCACCCGTTGGTAAAGGCGATACTACCTGGCAGCGTTACCTTATCAGCAGTCACCCCGATCGTGCTACCCATCGCTACACACATGGCGTGGGCTGGGCCGATGTTAACCTCGATGGCCGGAAAGATGTGATCGTGAGAACCGGTTGGTGGGAAGGACCAGCCAATGTGAAACAACCGGAATGGATATGGCACCCGGCTGATCTCGGAGCTGATTGCGCCAATATGTTTGCACTGGATGTGGACCTTGATGGCGACATGGACATCATGAGCTCATCCGCACATGACTATGGAATATGGTGGCATGAACAACAGAAGAACGGGCAAGGCGAGTCAACCTGGATCACCCACGACATCAGTAAAAGTTTTTCTCAGTCACATTCCATGGCGATGGCAGATATTAACGGCGATGGCAATCCCGATCTTATTACCGGCAAACGCTTTGGCGCCCACAACGAAAAAGATCCCGGTGCCGCCGAGCCTGCCGTGCTCTATTGGTTTGAATGCCTGCCTGGTAAAACACCCCGCTGGATACCTCACGAGATCGACAACAACTCCGGCATTGGTAACAGCTTCGAAGTAACAGACATCAACAAAGATGGCCTGCTTGATATCATCACCTCCAATAAGAAAGGCGTATACTTCTTTGAACAGGTAAGAAAGTAACTCCCACTGTGGCATTACCGCCACACCCTTTGATGTATGTCATAAATGCTGTGCAGGCACCGGCAGCATTGTTCTTTTCCGTTAAATTCATGGATAAACTTGTCAGCTATGAAAAAGAACTTTACCTATGGCCTCGCCTGCCTGTTGCTCATTGCCTCCTGTAAAAAATTAGAAGACTTACCTATTCCGCCCGGTGCCAACGAAAAAGAATATACACTGAAAAAGCTGGTGCACGGAACACAGGAATATACTTTCTACTACAACAAGAAACACGCGCTGGATTCGGTAGGCATTACCGATGTAAAAGACAAAGCAGTATACCGCATAGTACGTCGCAACAACAGGATCGATTCAGTGATCTTTAAACGCAACGGATCAACCCTGTGGTACAATACAAATGTGCAATACGATAGTGAAGGAAACATCACAAGATTTGAGAATCATGCTATACCACCACAGCCATTTCCTGAACCTGGCATTATTACATACGATCAGGGGAAAGTACATACCATTACACTGATCAATACTTACCTCTCATTCCAGAGTAAGTACGATACTGTAACCTATAACCAGAAGAATGATATTATCCGCTGGGCTTCCGCAATACCCAGATCCACTATGGTTGACGTGAGAGACTATACTTACGACAACAAATACAATCCCCTATACTTTATTGACGATTTGCTGATCGTATTTTCAGAAGAACAATTCCTGTGGGAGTTCTTCTTAAGTCAGCACAACAGCCTTACCCAGTACTTTCGTTTGTACAATGTGACTGTTAATTACCAAAACACTTACGACCGGAAGAACCGGTTGATAAAGAAAGTATTTAACCAACGCTTCGATGCCAATGCACTCGACAGCCTGACCTTTCAATACATGAAATAGAAGTTTCTCTCTGCTATTGCTATTCCTTCCTGAGTAGACTCCTGGTAACCCGGGCTCGTAAATGTTGTGAATTAACGGAACAAAACACCGTTTAAAGACGGTAGACTGCAATGTAATTCATGTAATACATTTACCATAAATAGGCTTTGATTCTCTTTCAAAGTGTAATTCCTCTTTAAACCGTGCCTTAATTAAGCTGTATTAGTAATACATTAACTACACAACCATAATAAAATGGGAAAAAAACACACAACAGAAGAACTCAATGAAAGCGCTAATACATACCTGGCTAAAGAACAAGTTTATGACGCAATTGAAGCTCAAAATAGACTTGGAGTTAAAAGTTATACAGCATATGTAGAAGCCGACGCCTTTATTGGAAATCCCTATTCTTTGTTGGGAAGAGTTATAATGATAAGAAAGAAAGATGGGAAATGTCCGCAAGGAATCGTTGACAATGATTTTATTTCCGAGTTCGCTCCATCTCCCATTACAGGAATTCTGGTTGATAAGGATTCTAAAATTGAACAACCTATTAAAAGAGGGTCTATAATTGTAACAAAAGACTTATCTGCAAAAGTTGGATTTCTTAACTACTTGTCTGCGGAATTTTCTTCTAATTCGTCGTTTAGTATAATGCTATTTGATCAACTTACTGGCCTCGTGGATGTTCAATCGCCAACCTGGCAAAATGGCTTAAATCAGTGGATATTGAGCAATGCTTATCTTCTGCAAGACCCTGATGTCTGTTATTTGTATGCGATTATTGGTATTGTTCAGAAAAATGTGATTCGAAAAAAGTATACCAAATTAGACGCTAAAGCAGGTGGCGGAGCATACGGAATTAATATAAATGGAGAAATTCATACAAGTAATGAAGATTATTTTTTGGATATAAGATTCGGGCTAACACCAGTTATAATAAAAAGCCCAACATTTACTATACAATTACCGAAAAAAGAACTGGCTGATAAAATGGAAATTGCTTCAGAGATCAAAGGTTCAACGTTGGCAATGATTGATTTTAGTTTGAAGCACAAAGGAGCATTAAACTATTCTTTGCCAAACAGTGAGGAACTGGATGTGTTTAGGTTAATTCAAAATATAAAAGTGTAACATAGCAAGTACAAATCCCTAAATTATGAACAGAGTCGTTTTTTTCTTAGCATTTTTTTTATGCCTGATTTCAACTACTTATGGGCAGCAAAGAGTAAAGGTAACTCCCATCTTTGTAGATGACAGCTTTGATGATGTTTCGTTGTCCAAGCTTAACGAGGCAGTAATATTATTAGAAAACGCGTTTAATTCGAATGAGTTCTCCAATCGGGTATTGAATACGAAATTCGGTGTTGGAAATTTTCGACTGACAAGCAGTGAGATTTTGGAAGTTATCAAATCAGGAATGGATAATTATACAGGGAAACCCAAAGATTTTTCAATAGACCTGAGGATTAAGCTTTTTGATCAATATTTCGGGCATGGGAATTTTGGTATAACAGATATGAATACAAGGGTTACTCGAACACACAGATGTTATATTCTTCAGAATGATGTTAAATGTTATGCTTCTCACCTGGCGCATGAGTATTTGCATCAAATCGGATTTTATGATGATCGAACTTGGTTTCTTGGCACTAAAACTAAAAGTGTTCCTTATAAAATTGGGAATATCATTGACGATATAATTGGTAATGATAGTCATTGCATAGCTATAGATGCAACTTGCACAAAGTGAGGTAATCCTCCTTACTTCTATTCATGAGAAGAATTGGTATAAAGATGGTTTGTGCAGCTATTGATTATTAGCGATAATTATTGAGCAGCAGCATACCAGTTGCGCAGCCTTACGTCAATGGACTTACCGCCTGCATCAACAAGGCTTTTAAACCCATTTACATCGCTTAAGCCACCCTGTCCTCTATAGTGGTAAGGGTAAACGATCTTGGGTTGAAAAGCCAGCACAGCGTCAGCGGCTTCCTTTACATCCATGGTATAAGGCAGGTTCATACATACGAAGGCAACATCTATATTTTTCAGTCCACGCATTTCGGGGATGCCTTGCGTGTCGCCGGAAATATAAAAACGTTTACTGCCGATGGTCAGCACATAACCATTACCGCGGCCCTTGGTATGCCGGGCAGTTTCACTTTCCGGAAGGTTGTACATGGGGATCGCTTCGATGGCAATACCGGACTGAGTGGACTTATCGCCATTCTTCAAGATAACGGCTTTGGCTTTATCTGCTTCAGATAATTTATCAGCTACCACCTGGGGAACAACCAGGATGGTGTTGGGAGTTTTAACCGCATCGATCGATTTAGGATCAAAGTGGTCGCCATGAATATCACTGATAAGAATAATATCAGGCGCAGGAAGACCTTTGAAGTTATTGGCCCCGAAAGGGTCGGCATAAATAACCAGCTTGCCCACCTTTAGGATCAGGCTGGCATGCTGAACAGGTTGAACGATAATATTCCCCATCTTTTTATCGACAATAGTATCGGGAGCAGCGAGTTGAGCCTGGACCTGGCAAAGCATAAGCAGCAGGAACAGTGAAGAGACAAAGGTTTTCATTATAAGTGAGTTGAGTAGTGTAAATATACTTGAAATTGCCTATCTTTTGTTATATATCAAACAGCATATGAAATGCAACAAACGATGCCTTGCCACAAGCATTATCTGCTTGATACTTCTGCCAATACTTTATAGCGATCTGCAAGCCCAGACACCTGCAAAGACGAAACGCTATCTCTACGTTGCTACACCAGGTATTCGCGACTACCTGGGTTATGGCGGCCATGGTATCCTGGTATTCGACATGGACAATAACCACCGGTTTGTAAAAAGGATCAAGACCCAGGGCCTTCATCCCAATGGTAAACCCTCAAACGTAAAAGGAATAGCAGTAAGCATACCCCTCAATAGCATATATATAACCACGCTGGAGTCGTTGCAACGTATCGATCTGACTACTGAGAAAATTGTGTGGGAAAAGAAATTTGAAGGCGGCTGTGATCGCATGGCCATTTCTCCCGACGGACTGACCATGTACCTGCCATCTTTGGAAAATACTTTCTGGAATGTGGTCGATTGTAAAACGGGTGACATCATTAAAAAGCTCACCGTACACAAACGGGCACACAATACGATCTATGGGCGTGATGGAAAAGTGGTTTACCTGGATGACATAGCCAGCCCCTGGCTACACATTGCCGACGCACAAAAACATGAGCTGATAGGAAAAGTAGGTCCATTTGCCAATAACGTGAGGCCCTTTACCGTCAATGGCAAAGAAACCATAACATACGTTACTGTCGACAGCTTGCTTGGTTTTGAAGTAGGCGACCTGAAAACCGGAGCAAAGACTGCCCATATAGCAGTAGAAGGGTGGGAGAGAGGACCCGTCAGAAGACATGGCAATCCCAGTCATGGTATTGGGCTTACTCCCGACGAAAAAGAAATATGGCTATGCGACGGCCACAATATGCGGTTGCACGTATTCAGTGCCGAAGCTCCCTTTCAACAATTGACCACGATCCCCCTGCAGGATATGCCCGGCTGGATTGTATTCAGCATGGATGGCAAATATGCCTACCCATCGAGTGGAGAGGTAATTGACGTTAAGACCCGCAACATACTTTTCTACCTTAAAGATGAATCCCACAACAACGTAGCCAGCGAAAAAATGGTAGAGATCCAATTCAGCAGCAACAAAGCCATTCGTGCCGGCAATCAATTTGGTATCGGGGCCAGGACATTTTAAGACAGAATAAATAAATATTTTCCCGCCTTTATTGCTTCACGAAAACGAGCTTTCGCGGATGCGGCCTTGTTTGCACTGAATTATACAATAATAACCCGCAATTTGCCATTGCTGCCGCGCCCGATCTGTACAATATTTGCAGACCCTGCTCTCCTGCTAACATGAACTGCAGTAACACCACTGTTGCTGTCAGCCTTCCGTTTCCCGCTTACATACAGATCATAAACCAAATAAGTAAAGCCATGCAATTAGTGGTAGTGCCAATAGACAAACCAATGGCGGAAGTGAATGCAACAAATGCAAGGACACAATGGGCTGCGATCAGTGGAAAACATATCGCATACCGTTCAATCGGACATGGTGATCCCATTATCTTTTGTCAACGCTTTCGTGGCAACCTCGACGACTGGGATCCTGCTTTTCTCGACGAATTGGCACAACATTACAGGGTCATCACCTTTGACTTTACGGCCATGGGATCTTCAACCGGTAGTCCCAACAGAGATATGTTGATGTTTGCTTATGATGTTATTGACCTGGCGGATGCACTGGGCATTGATAAATTCATCATGGGTGGTTGGTCGTTTGGCGGCTGGGTAGCACAGATCGTTACTACAGAGTTTCCTGAAAGGATACAACAAACTATATTATTAGGCACAAGGCCACCCGGAAAAGTGACACATCCGATGGAAGATATTTTCCTGGCAACAGCCCATGTGCCCGACAATACACTGGATGATGAAGTAATACTTTTCTTCGAGCCCATTTCAGCAACGAGTAGGGAGGCTGCCCGGTTAAGCCATGAACGAATCAATGCCCGCACAATCGATAGAGACAGAGAAGTGAAGCCTGAGTCATGGCAACACTACAGTGAAGGGGCCGAAGATTATATCAACGATCCATACGATGCAAGGAGAAAATTGACAGAAACAAACATACCCATCCTGGTGATATCAGGCGATCATGAGATTTGTTTCCCACCAGAAAATTGGTTTGAACTGAACCGCCAATTACCTACCACACAAGTTATTATTATACCACGGGCAGGCCATGGCCCTCACCACCAATACCCTGCAATGGTGGCGAACTACATACACGCCTTCATTGAGAACAACAAAGGCCTTTAGAGAATAATTAACACGAAGGTAGTATATATTGTTAGGAATCCTAACTATATTTGTATGGTCAAATATAACACATCACCAAACCGATAATCATGAAACAGGTACTTACATTGACAGGATTAATGCTATGGGCAGGAATGGCAGCAACTGCCGGTAACTATTGTGACTCATGCCAGAAAACAAAAACTGGCAAATCAGACATCAACGAGACGGACTACAAAATCACAGCAGCTTCAGTTACGCATAATAAGAAGTGGGGACAACTGGAGTTCGAGATCATTGTGCAAGGACAGGCTGGCCGCAGCGTTTCCAAACCAGCCGGACAAATGAATGGTGCGCCGGTAGACGGATACGTATTCCCTACCACGCTATCCTCAGAAGACATTGGCTTTAGCAAAACAGAAGGTATTTTAGCGTTGGCATTGACAGCTCACCCCGACTTTGACGATACACCGCTTTGGGATGAGGATGGCGACGGCGATTATACTAACGATAAAATAGTATGGCATCCCCATTGGGTAGTATTGGTACAGGACAAAAGAGTACCGGGCGGCTTGGCCGTTAAAGAGTTTGATGCAAAAGACAAAACAGTCGTGTTGCCAAAGACCAATCCGGGTATGCCGATGTACATGGACTCACCGGGATTTCAGGTAATTACAGAAGGTAAAGCGATACGCGTAGTAGTGCCGGATTACAGGGTACGCTTTAAAACAAATTTCAAATACGATGCAGTAGGCGCTTACATGCAGCTATACACGGGAGAGGGAGGTGCGCACCTGGCAGATGGTAAAATGCCGATGTTGGGCGTGTATAAGGTTTACAGTGTATTATCCAAAAACCTTTCATTACCCTACCAGGTAAAATAATTACTAAACATATATGCAGGGGAGTAAGTGGGAGTTTTCATCGCAGGCGCATAAGCTTACTCATCCTGCATTTTTAAAACTAAGTATATGAAAGTTTCAGTTTACGACACCTATGTCACAAAGAAAGATGGCAACATCATGCATTTTGATATCCTGGTACCCACCAATCTTAATGATACCGAAAAGATATACGATTTTGGGCGTACCTATTTGGCCGGAAAACAACAGGCTGGTCAACCACTTACTACCAAAGAATGCCGTTTCTGCCATATAGAACAGGCCAGTGCCGAAGTAGTAAATGATATTGAGCGTCAGGGATTCTCGATCATTGAGATGGAAGGATGTAATAACTGAGCAGGGTTTTGCCTAATTTGCAGCAGCAATGAGCAGTATGAACGAAATACCCTTTGATCCGGATACACAGAACACTTCCAACGACGCTTTGATCGTCGCGGCCCTGGAGCGTATTGGAGAATCTTTCCGGGTCATGCTGTGGGAGCAGGCAAAAGAACATGGCCTCAGCCCGATACAGGTGCAAACGCTCATCTTCCTGAATACCCACGATGAATCCAAAGCTACGGTAACCTATTTGTCAAAAGAGTTTAATGTGACCAAGGCTACAATGAGTGAGGTCGTAAAAGTGTTGTCGGAAAAGAAGTTGTTGTCGAGAAAAGATAACCCGGCAGATACACGGGCACAAATACTGAAGCTCACAGCACAGGGAAAGAAGGTGGCTACAGCCACAGGAGGTTTTGCCAATTCCATCCTGCGGTATATGGATGAGTTGAGCGACCGGCAGAAGACAGGACTCAAAACAATACTGCTCGATCTTATCTACCATCTATACAAGGATAACATTATCACCATGCAACGCATGTGCTTTACCTGCGTGAATTTCGCTACTGCCAATAACAAACCATTCTGCAACCTGCTTAAAATTACCCTCACCCCCGATCACCTCCGGCTCGATTGCCCGGAACATGTATTAAAACAGGACTAAAGCAAACATGAACACTGAAATAAATGAACAGGATATAGCTGCAAACATTGCCCACATAAAACAACGCATACAAACGGGCTGCAACAAAGCAGGGAGGGACACAGAAGAAGTGCGATTGTTACTGGCCACAAAGACCGTAACAGCAGAAAAAATAAAATGGGCCATTGACACAAGAGAAACACTGCTCGGAGAGAATAAAGTACAGGAGCTAAAACAAAAGGACGATCTGCTCGGTAAGCTGAACATAGAACGGCATTTCATTGGACACCTGCAAACCAATAAGATCAAAGAGGTATTGAAATACGTACAGTGCATTCAGTCAGTCGACAGGTTGGACCTGGTAGAGAAGTTGGATAGCCGCATGCAACAGGAAGGAAGATCGATCGACATATTATTCCAGGTCAACACTTCCTTTGAAGAAAGTAAATTTGGCGCCCATCCCGATGAGGCCCTTACACTCCTGAAAAAGATCAGCAGCTATGACACGCTGAACATAAAAGGATTGATGACGATTGGCCTTTTCGACGCCGACCCGGAAAAAGTGCGACCCTCCTTCGTTTTATTGCGGCAGATAAGGGACCAGGCTATCCGGGAAGGCATACTGCAGCCAACAGCCCGTGAGCTCAGCATGGGCATGAGTGGAGACCTGGAAACAGCTATAGAAGAAGGCGCTACCATCATCCGCGTAGGGACCGCTATCTTTGGAAAGCGACAATACCCCGACAGCTATTATTGGAACGAAAACAAACAAGTACAATGAGGATACACTACATACAACACGTGCCCTTTGAAGGTTTAGGATATATACAAACATGGATAGCAGCAAATAACCATACCCTCACTGCCACCAAAGTTTGGGAAAAACCAGTGTTCCCTTCAATGGATGATTTCGATGTCCTCATCATTATGGGTGGCCCGATGGGCGTTTATGATGACCATCAATACCAATGGCTGTCCGAAGAGAAGAACTTTATCTTCAGTGCCATTAAAGAAGAAAAGAAGATCATTGGCATTTGCCTGGGCGCTCAATTACTGGCTTGCGTATTGGGTGCTACCATCTATACCAATAAACACAAGGAGATCGGTTGGTTTCCGATCCATATAGAAAGTTCCTTCAAAGAATGGCTGGGAACAGAGGTGCCCGAAGAGATGTTGGTCTTCCATTGGCATGGCGACAAATTCGATAATCCTTACGGGGGGCTCATCCAGGCAAGTTCGGAAGCCTGCAATCACCAGGTATTCACCTTTGGCGACAACATGATCGGACTCCAATTCCACCTCGAAGCCAATAATGAAAGCATCCAGGGGATGCTGCAACATTGTAGTCATGAACTGATAACAGCCCCTTATATCCAGGATATCACCACCATCTCAAACCACCAGGCATTCACAGCACCCAACCAGTTGATGGGGCAGATCTTGCAGAAAATGTGTAGCTGATTATTTTGCTTTCTTAATTTTACGGCAGATAAACAGCAGCATATGGATGGCCAATACAGAAAAGATATTTATCCGGGACAGGAAGTAGCGATCATCCTCAAAAAGGACCAGCGAACAGGCAAGTTGACGTACGGTATCGTCAAAGACCTGCTTACCTCAGCCGCCTACCATTCAAGAGGTATAAAAGTGCGGCTGGAAGATGGGCAGGTTGGCCGTGTAGCCGAAATAGAGGTAGTTGACCCGGATAGCGAATAGCTGGCCACATAGCAGAAATAGTCAGCAATAAATCTTATTTTGTCAACGAATAGAGATTTAAGACTCTGCAATAGCCCATAACCCCTATGTTCAAGTTATATACATCTGCGATATTATTGCTGCTGACACAGGTACTATTTGCGCAACAGCCTGTTCTTCAATGGGCTAAAGCTTTTGTGACTTCCACTTATATTACCTCGAATAGCAATGGCAGGGCCATAGGAGTAGACGGGCAGGGAAATGTTTACTCAGCCGGTTTTTTGCATAATACCATCGATATGGACCCCGGTCCTGCAATGTTTCCACTATCAGGTACAAGCCACGGCGAATACGGGATCTATATCTCGAAACTCGACCCTGATGGGAATTTCGTCTGGGCAAAACAGATTCCGACATTGGTTGAGTTTGGCGATATTGAACTTAAGGTTGACAAAGATGGGAATGTGTACCTCGCTTCTAATCTGCCCGACCCCGCCGATATGGACCCCGGTCCCGGCGTTCAGATAATGACACCTATCGGAGCAAAAGATGCTTTTGTAGTAAAATTAGACACAGATGGCAACCTCGTATGGGCAAAACAGTTTGGCGGCCCCGGCGATACCGTTCCGCAAGCAAATGTGCTGGTCATTGATAAAGATAATAATGTGATCATTTGTGGTTTGTTCAACAATACCGTGGATTTTGATCCCGGTCCTGGCACATACAATATTACATCTACCGCGCATATACAAGCGTATGTGGTCAAGTTGAACAATAACGGAGATTTTATCTGGGCAAAGCAGCTCGGTAATTCCCCTATCGTATATAGTGGTTCTGCCATTGTTGATGTGAATTGCGATAAAAATGGAAATATTTATACCATGGGCGCGTTTAGTGGTACTTGTGATTTTGATCCTGGCTCAGCTGTACATAATTTGACATCGGGCAGTATACGGGATGGATTCGTGGCAAAATGGACACCCGGTGGTGACTTTATTTGGGCCAAAGGAATTAAGAACGTTGCAACAGAGTACAACAACCACATGTATCCAAGAGCAATTGACTTTGACAATATGAACAACGTCATTGTTGCTGGATCATTCTACGGGACATTTGATTTCGACCCGGGTACGGCAAGCCATAACATCGTAGGCAATGGTTATGATTGTTACATACTTAAACTTACAGAGCAGGGTGACTTTGTATGGGTCAAAATCATCAGCGGTAACGGGTATGAGGCGGCACATGACTTTATGGTAGGGGCCGACAACAACTTATATATTATTGGCGAATTTGGTCCCACTGTTGATTTTGACCCCGGCCCAGGCGATCATACCGTTACTTTTCCGAATTATGGTGCTTCAGCCGTTATAAAACTAACCAACAATGGAGATTTTATATATGCAACGGCTTTTCCGGGTACCTCCGGTTCTACTTTTTTTAGGCGAATGGAAATGGACCCTTCGTTGAATATTTATATCACGGGCACCGTGTCAGGCTCAATCGATTTCGATCCTGGACCTGGTGTCTATACCCTGAATGCCAATGCCAGTGCCGCGCCACTTGTTTTAAAACTTGGTCCTTGTGCCAACAGAACTACTTCTACCCTTGCGATAAATGCTTGCGATAGCTATACCTTGAATAATACAACGTTCAATACGTCCGGTACCTATATCCAAACCATTCCTAACACGCAAGGATGCGATTCAATAATCACATTGCAGCTTACCATCAATAAGAAAAGCACGCAACAAACAAAGACCATTTGCGAAGGCGAATCCTTTTTTGCAGGAGGTTCCGATCAAACCATATCAGGGACTTATGTAGATGTGTTGCGGACAGTATTGGGCTGCGATTCGGTCGTTACCACCATTCTGACAGTAAATCCCAAACCTTTGCCCAATCTTGGACCTGATAAAAACTTATGCAATAATACTCAACTGAATGTTGCACCGGGAATATTTACGAGCTATCAGTGGCAGGATATGACAACTGCAGGTAGTTTAACCATTAAAGAGCCTGGAAAATATTGGGTAAAGGTTACGAATAGTTTCAACTGTACAGCAACAGATACACTCACGATAGCAATGATGTTGCCTACACCTTCGAATTTCCTAAAAACCGCAGACAGCGTTTGTAATTACGAAAGCCTGGAAATTTCTCCATTGAACAATTACACCAGTTATCAATGGTCGACTGGCGCTACAACAAAAAATATAAAAGTAGAGAAACCGGGCAACTGGTGGCTTAAAGTAACAGATATCAATGGATGTTCAGGAGCTGATACGATCACTGTTTTCGATAAAAAATGCATGTGGGGTTTTTACGCGCCTTCGGCATTTAGTCCCAATGGGGATCGGAAGAATGATGAGTTTAGGCCACTCCTGTTTGGTAAAGTAAAACAATACCGTTTTGCAGTATATAACCGCTGGGGAACATTGATATTCCAGACGGCTGATCCCTACAAAGGGTGGGATGGAAGAATTGGTGGTACGGCCCAACCCAACGGGGTATTTGTATGGACCTGTTCTTATCAGCTTGAAGGAGCACCACCGAAAACCGAAAAAGGAGCTGTAACATTAATACGATAGGTAAACTTTTCTTGTTCAGTTTCTTTCCAAACATCTGGCAAATCAAAATATATCATAAACGCTAAAATGGTAACTTACAGGAAGCTTATAATACATGAAGTTTCAGGAAATAAAACCATTTGCACCACTCCGTCCATACATCGACAGGATCTTCATCCTGGAGTGTGAAGGCAAATTGCCTAAAGACGACCTGAAGCTAATAGTACCCAATGCGAGGGTGAAGATGGTCATTCCTTACAGAAATTCAATTACCGCACAGTTTAACGGAAGCACGTACCACTCCAAAGAAAGTAAGATCACATTGATCGGCCTGAGCGACATACCGGCTGTGGTCGATATTGGAGAAGATCGCCCATCCGGCAACATAACAATAGAGTTTAGCCCGCTCGGCGCTTATCGCTTTCTTAAGCTCCGGTTGGCTGAGA
Source organism: Paraflavitalea sp. (assembly GCF_059502485.1). NCBI lineage: Bacteria > Pseudomonadati > Bacteroidota > Chitinophagia > Chitinophagales > Chitinophagaceae > Paraflavitalea > Paraflavitalea sp. Next base: position 2,244,023 of record NZ_JCACET010000010.1, on the reverse strand, counting down.
TCAAGAATGGCATTTACGCCTTTGAAGAGTTGGCAGGTGCTGCCTGCCGGAGGTTGGAAGAACAAGTAGAGGAAGTTGCCACTGTCCCGGAAAAATTGGAGCGCCTGCAGAACTTTCTGCTTGCGGCATTTTTACAAAACAGCGAAGACAACGTCTTTGAATACTGCGTAAAACGACTGATCAGGGATAAAGGAAGAACCCTGATCACCGACCTGGAGCGCGCAACCGGCTACACGGCCCGCTGGCTCAATGCTAAGTTTAACGATAGAGTAGGTACCAGCGCCAAGAACCTGGGTTCCATTATTCGTTTTCAGCATTTCTACCAGTCGGTACATGCCAACAAAGAGCGGTACTTTTTCGAGCGGGAATTATACGATTATTACTACGATCAGGCGCATTTCATCAAAGACATCAAGCGGTTTACAGGTTACCCTCCCAAACAGCTCCTGCAGCAGAGCAACGACTACGACCGCTTCTTCTACAAGGGATAACACTTCCGATTTTTACAATCCTGCCTTTTAGGGTCTACATAGCTTTGCCGGGTAATCAAACAATGAACGATGAAATATTTCATGTACAAACTCATCCCGCCAAGGCCAACCTTTAACCTGGATATGAATGCAGAAGAAGCAGCAGTGATGCAATCCCACATCCAATACTGGAATGGTCTGTTTGCAGAACGAAAAGTATTGATTTATGGTCCGGTGCTTGATCCAAAGGGAGTCTTTGGACTGGCTGTTATTGAAGTTGGGTCAGACGAAGAAGCGCAAGCTATGATAGACAAAGATCCTGCAGTAACATCCGGAATCAATAAATACGAACTATGGCCAATGCTGCCGGGACTTGTAAGGCAATAACCTAATAACGAACCGTTACAGATCACTGCGGTAATTCCGGTCTGCGCATTTTGTATTGTGTGGCCGTAATAGCGTTTAGAAAAGCGATGAGGTCATCCTTCTCTGGCTCTGTCAACTGAAGGGGACGCATTATAACGTCTGTCTTGGGATACAGTGGATCATTCTTATCCTTAGCCTTATCGTCCAGCATGTGCATGCCACTGTTGTAAATGTTTATAACGCCTTTAATGTTATCAAACAAGCCATTGTGCATCCACGGATTCGTTTTCATCACATCGCGCAGGGAAGGCGTTCTGAACTTACCTACATCCTTAGGATCTTTGGTTACCTCGTAACGGCCTAGGTCCTGGTACTTGCGGCCATAATACGATAATCCGATGTTGTGAAAATCGCCATCTGTAAAATAAGTTCCGTTATGGCAGTTCATGCACCGCGCCTTTCTTCTAAACAGGTCAAGACCTCGGATCTCCTGGTCGGTCATCGCTTTATAATCTCCCCGAACAAAACGGTCGAAATCACTTTGACGGCTCTTGATGATCTTTTCGAATGCGGCTATCGCGCCTAAGATCTTATCTATGTTAACACGTTCGTCACCATATGCCTGCTTAAAAAGAGCACGATACCCCTTGATCTCTGCTATTTTGGAGGGTAGCAAAGGTGTTTCCATATTCATTTCGTGGTGGGTACCCAGCGGATTCAGTGCCTGATCTTCCAGGCTTTCACTGCGGCCGTCCCAAAAGAAAGAACGATGTAGCGATACATTTAGCAGGGAAGGCGTATTCCGTTTTCCTTCCAGGTGATCATGACCCACAGAAACCCGTCTTGCATCACCCCAGCCGATCTCCGGATCATGACAACTGCTGCAGGATATTTGGTTGGAGCTGGATAAGCGGGGGTCGAAAAAAAGCAGTTGACCCAGTTTTACCTTTGGGTCTTTGTCCACCAACAACCAGGAACTATCATAAGGCAATGCGCCCAACTCAGTATACCGGATATTACTATCGATAAAAGGGCGGGGCCACTCCTTAACAGGGCGTGCATACAACTGTCGCAAAGAGTCCTCCCGCAATTGGCCGGCATCACCCACCTGCGGCGAGGTTACTACCCACGATGCCAAAAACAATAAACAGGCGATCATCATGAACATCTTGCTGACAGTACCCATAACTTCCTGAATAAATCAAATAGTGTTTAAAAATTACAACCTGCCGTAACCAATACAGCATGACGATAATGACCCGTATACGATACATCGAAAGCTTTGGTATAAGTATAAGCTAACCGGAGGTATGGAGCAACCCGGCTATCGGCTTTGTAAGCGTACTGCAGGGCCGGGCCAAATTGCACACGGGGTTTCGTCAGGTATTCGTATTCCCGGTAAAGATACAAATCTCCCGATGCCGGCGGCGTTTGACCGGAAGAAGGAGGAATATATAAACCATCGTTCCTGGGAGTGCCGCTGCCACCACCATAGCCTGCGGAGAGCGAAAAGCTGTACCTGTTATTACCTTTTATGATATGTCGTTCGCCGGCTGCATAAACGCGATACCCCGTCAATTGCTGCTTCCTGAAAAAAGGATACCGTGTCACTGTTTGTTGCCGGTCTTCATAACCAACGCCACCTTTGATCGTCCATAAAGCGCTATTATTGACGACCTTCAGAAAAGCGGCATATTCAAGCGTAAGTTGAGTGATGTCCTGCGATAGTAGGTCATTTTGCCCGTAATACACAATTACCCGGTTGCCCGATGGCGACGTTTCGGAGCGGTACACATTCTCTTTGTTTTGTAAGCTTTCATAGGATCCTTTCAGGTTAAAGCTATGCAAGGTGGTTCCTTGCTGCCAGGATAAAGACCCCTCATAACCATACAGAGGCGCCGTATGTTCCGTGAAAACGATGGTGGTGGTTCCCTTTTCGCCGTAGTATCCATGGCGGGCACTATAATAGATCCTGTTGTACCAGGTAATGGAAGGACTGAGCCGCATACCGGCATGCAAAGAGGCAGTATGAGTAACATTGACAAGAGGCCTTACCTCAGAAGTATATCCATGATCGCTAAACAATTCCGCAAGCCCGTAAAAAGAGCCGAAATTGATGAGCGAAACATATTGCCGGTCGGTGTTGCCTTGTGTCTCGAATTTCACACTTTCTATCCGGCGATGATAGCCATAGCTGGCGCCTATGCGGGTATCTTTTCCGATTGTTCGGCTTACTTCTGCTTCTGCATTGAGGTCGGTGAGGCTGTTGATGTGCCGCAAATCCTTTAGTTTGGCAAAGTTGGCAGCTTCGTAGCCAATGCGGCCACCCACTGTCCAACGGGGATGAACCTGTGCACTGACTGTTGCTGTAAGAAAATAGCGCTCCAGCTTTTTATTCCCCCGGTTACTATCTGCAAATTCGTCGATATCGATGGGATTCTTGTAGGGATTGATCAAGGCAGAACCATTCATATTCCTGCCATAAAAATGTTCGTACTGCACCTGCCCCTCCATCACTACATGAGGATTGAGCCGGTATACAGAACCGCTGGCTACACTGATACGTTCACTATTGTCCGACTCGTGAAAGTTGGCGAAAGGTCCTTTTACTTTATGGAATGATAAAGTAGCATTGGATAGCTTGGTTACAGGTATATACGATAAGCCCGTGATAGAATGGCCGCTCAACCAGGCATTGGAGTGATAGATGTAGCTTGCATCCCACCAGGCGCTATCGCGCTCTTGTGCAAAAAGCCTGGCGGAATCCAACATTCCGCCAGGCAGGATCAGAGAACATAATACGATTAAAAAGATATTCCGGATACGCATTCCTTCACGTCTGTTAATTCGTTCTTAATGAAGCCTTGCTGCGCATGTGAAAATCATTGGTGGAGTTATTGGAATCCTTGTACACCACTTTAGCTCCGTTTTTAATAGACGCTTCAGCATCGATACCACTCGGATCGGTTGTGCCGCCAACGGCTACAGTACCCAATTGATAGTTGTACACGATCTTGCCGGCATTGCCTGGTATGGCTTCTGTGGCAGTCTTGTCCACATTCCGGTAAATAGAATAACCCTGGTTGTTTATGTGATATACGTAGCCTGCGTCGATAGTAGGCGTAAGACGTTTCTTGTTGCCTGTGTTGTTAAGCAGATAAGCATCCACGCCATCTACTACCCATTCTACAGGTACTTTTTTGCTGGTGTAAGCACCCAATACATCTGTAAGCGTTGCATTGGCTGCAAAAGCTGCGGGTGTAGTTCCCTGCGGACTAAAGATAAACAAACCAGGGCTGGTATTGCTGAGTGTCCAGGCGGTACCCGTGCCATATTTTTCCGCTTTCAGGTAATGGCTGGTAGGGATGGAGGCTGCAGGGCTTGCGTAGGTGGCTGCATGAGAAAAATCATCGACGTCATACATACAGTAGTAGCTTGCATTGTCAAAGTTGATGGACTTACTGTAAGTAGTTGTATTATTAACGGCATTGGTAAGCGCTACCACTACCTGTTTGTAAGGCTCAATGGTAACTGCTGTTTGAAAATACCAGATACCTTGTGCAGCTGGTACCCAACCCTGGGTTTTATAGGTCAGCTCACCATCGGTGCCATAATAAGCATTGGTGGCGTTTGCGTTGTAAGGAGCAACCGTTGCAAAACACAAGTCATCCAGGTTGGCAGGTGTAGCTGAATTGTTATAGAGCAGCACATACCTGTCATAGGTAAATGCGCCAGAACCATCATCTTTGGGCGTACCACCTACGAATACTTCTTTGATGACAACTTGTGAAGCCTTCGATTCAGTCAGGCTCAGGGTTACTACATCGGTGCTGATCCAGCTGCCGGTAACAGTGACACCCGATTTAACACCATTATAAATATAAGACGTGCCCCCTTCCGAGCGGTTGTCAGTAGCGGATAACTCATAGATACCTACGGGCAAACTGAAAGTGGCCAATCCATTCGCATCTGTTGAGTCTTCATAAACAACAGTACCGGAATTTACTTTTACCACCACATTGGCAGCTACACCAAAACTACTGCCGGCAGGATATGCCAACTGTACTTTTACCTCGCGTAAACCAGCATTGGGGTCGTCATTCTTTTTACAGGAATAAGCCAGTACCGTTACGCACAACATTAAGTACAATACTTTTTTCATAAACACCTTTTCTTTTATAGTTACTAAAAATTGTTTCTACTATACTTTCAGCCGCAAGGACAGTCCATAATAAAATGCCGGAATAGTGGAGCTGCCAAACAAAGACACGGCTGCATTATTCGAGCTGAAGCGCACCTTCGACAAATTGTTGATGAAATTGGTGGCATTGAAAGAGAGGGACGCGAAACGGCCGATCTCCTTCGTAATGCCGATATTGGCTGAATAATAAAATGATACCCTGTTAGGATTGAAATAATAACTCGTATTGCTCTTGACGACCAGCTTGGCCAGCTCATTGTATAAGAACTGATCATTGGTCTTTGCCCACGAAAATTTTTCAGCAAAAGGAATGGGCGTATTCATATCGTCGAAGCTCACATAGTAATCCGGGTAAACTCCTACAAACTGATCGCCGGCATAGATATTCGATTTGGAAGCAGAGGGGTCATTGGCATTCCTGTCGTCCAGCACAAAACCCCGTTGACGGCCTTGTATTTCACTGAGGTTTCGTGAATAATCATACAGCGAACATTCCACCCTGGCGGATACGATCAACCGGATGGCCGGGATATGTGTAATAGTGGTGAAATTTACATTGACACTTTTCGACACACTGCCATTGGCCGAGACGGCTCCACCGGTGAAAAAGCCTAAAAATTTATAAGGGTTGCCATCCGCCATGGTAGCATTGTCATTGGGCCTATACGTACTTACTGTTTCTTCTATGCCTTTATAATAGTAGAAATTGCCATCTACGCGGATAGAAGTTTTAAGCGCGGCAATTTGCCGGAAATCCACGATCCAGCTTAATCTTCTACGCAATACAGGAGAACCATTTACTTGCTTTCTATTGGATATAAAGCGTGTGATCTCCTGATAAGAGAGCGTTTCAGTTGGTTGTGCACCCGTTTTATCTGTCACGGTCACTACACCTGTTTGCTGATCTACTGTGTATAGCCGGTCGCCTATCGGAATATGGGATTGTTCCAGGCTCGATTGACCGGTAAATTTATAGGTGAATGGCGTGTAAATATTACTGGATGTATAAGCGTTCCTGGTTTTATCCTGTTCGGCGGTTACCGTGATCTTTGTGCCGTTTATATTGGCGTTGACAGCCACCTCCTGGTGCACATTTTGCTGCCATCGGAGATCAGGATTGAAAAGCCTTGTCGATGGCATCGTATAATAAGCGTAAAAAGTTTTCCCGTCGGAAGTAGTGCCCGGTGCAAAAGTCAGAAAGTCACGGTAACCGATCTCCGGATATAGGACACTGAAAGAAGGCAGTTTCACTGTTTTTCCCCAGCCAGCCCGTACACTCAGGTCCCTGACCTTTTGTTTGGCTTTTTCCCAAAACACCCACTCGCCGGTGATCCTTGGTGAAAGACTGTTCACGCCTCCATATTCGGAGCCACTGACAGATACCAGATCGCCACGTACACCAGCAGCTATCCGCAGCAAAGAGCGGCCTGATTGCCACTGTACTTTGTCTTCTACATACCAGGCGTAATTGTTGATACTGGAAATCTGGTCATATCGGTATTCCCGCCAGGTAGGAGCATACCGCATATCGGCATAATATTGTCCCGCCCCCTTATTCCCGCTGCCCGCATATTCGCCACCTGCCAGTACATTATTGTTCAATGCCCCCCATTTACGGCTCCAGTTGGCCTTGAAACGCGCAGAGGTATTCAACACCTTGCTGTCGTCATACGACAATTCATACCAATAGCCTGGCTCGATCAGTATCAGATCCGCTGCAGGGTTTTCATCATACAGCTGTCCTACATAATACCCTTCTCTCCTGGCATGTAAGGCCGCTACGGAAGAAGAAGCCGATCTGTTTTTACTGACTTCCGATAATTGGTTATTATAATTCACCGTTCCGGTAAATTCAATATTCGTGATCCAGCGTTTGTTCAGCAACCATTTAAAAGAAGCGTTGCCACGCAATACCTGGTCCTGTTGTTTGGAATAAGTGTTGACAAAAAGATCGGGGTCCGATTTGGAATTATAACCACCCAGGTTGCCCGTAATGCCAAAGTCAATGAAGATGGGTTGCCGCTGTTTGTCCTGGAATGTATTGGAATATTGCAGTGTCAAACTATTCCTGGTATAAGTAGTATAAGGAGAAGTGAGGCTGGCAATAGACCGGGTGTGTTCCAGGTTCACATTCAATACACCTCTCCCATGCCCCACACCAAAACCTTTGCCCGCTGCTACCTGCTTGGTATTGGGTTTCGTCATCATTTCGATGGTCAGGGGCGATTTTCCCCTTCGGGTAGTGATCCGTACCATACCATTCGTCATATCACCGTGCTCCACCGAGGGGAGACCGGTGATGATCTCAATACTCTCTACGTTGGAAGAAGCAATGTTGCGGGTATCGGAGCCCGTTTTTCCCGGAACGGCATTATTGCTCAGGCGAACACCATCCACTTCCACCGCCACGCCAAAAAGAGCATTGCCCATTTCACCACTGGTACCATTCACTGCTATCGGTTGGGTGTAGGGTGTGGCAAGATGATTGGTGCCGCTGGTTTTACCACCTGGCAACAGACTGGTAGCATCCCGCACATTCAGCATCTGCATGTGGTCCAGCGCCGTGCGGTCTATTACATAAGAAGTGGTGAGCGAGGCTGCCTTTTTCCTGGCGGTAACCAATACCTCATCCAGCTGCAGGTTGAATTCGTTGAGGATGAAAGTCATGTCTGCGGTATCCCGCTGGAGTATGAAATCGTATGTTTTCTTTTCGTATCCAAGGTATTCTATCGTGAGGCTTACATTGCCGGCAGGAACTTCTTTGATGCTAAATTCCCCTTTAGCATTGGCCGTGGCCCATAGATCGAGCGCTGGTATAGATACGATGGCAAAAGAAATGGGCGTACGCTTCCTGCTGCCCAACACCTTGCCCGATAGGGTATACTGGCTGAAGGCTGTCTGGATCAATCCGGAGAATAAAACAATAAAAATGAGATGTTTTCTCATTGATGTGCTACTATATAAGTCCAAAAACCGGCGTTCGGGCGCAAAAACCTGCAACGCGAATAAATAATCAGGAGATTGGTTTATTATCCGGCTGCGATGGATAAGGGGTACGGGCCGGAAAGAATGCGCAAAACTCGCTTTTTGCCCGTTCAGGGGGTTACGAGATCAGGAAAAATAACACCGGCGTATGTATATTTATGGTAAACCATGAGAATGCAACATTATCATGATGCACTTTTCGAATATATTTCGCTGATAATCGATATTCCGGAGCATGACAGGGATCAGTGCCGCAACACTTTTAAGCCATTATGGGTAGCCAAGGACACGATGCTGGAAGTGGCTGGTAAAGTACCCTTGTACCACAATTTTATAGTGTCCGGTTTTATGCGCAAGTTCTATGTCAATGATAAAGGAGAAGAAGTAACCGTTGACCTGAACAACGGACCCCGGTTCTTTACCTCCTATTATGATTTTATGAGACAAACAGTCTCCAATGAATACCTCCAATGCATTACAGATTGTGAGCTGCTTAGGATCACAAGACCCGATGCAGAAAGCACTGCTAAAACAAGCATAACACAAAAGGACTATACGATCAGGCTATTCCAGCAAATACAGGAAGAAGACCGGGAACGGATGGATGACCTGGCTACGCTTACTGCAGAACAGCGATACGTGAAGCTGATGAAGAACAGTCCCAATATCATACAAAACGTGCCCCTTAAATACATTGCATCCTACCTTGGTATAAAACCCGAAAGCCTCAGCCGCATACGGCGCGAGATCATTTCTTAACAATTGTTAAGTGGCACTCGGGAGGCCTGAAGTTATCTTTAACCAATCACTTCAGCGCCATGACACCAAAACCCCAAACAGCTGCCATACAAGTCTTTAAGCATGTTACCCGTTCTTGGTTTGTAGTAACGTACGTAGGACAGTTGATCTTTGCTTATTATGTATTGATGCTCTATTGGAAGTCGGCGGCTTTCGGCCACTTTGAAAAATGGAATACAGCCAGTCATTTTTACGTCAAAGGCGATATGGTCGGGAACCTGATCTTTGGGTTGCACGTGGCATTGGCCGCTATCATCACTATACTGGGTCCATTACAGTTAGTACCGGCCATCAGAAATAAAATGCCCCGGTTGCACCGGATCAGTGGCAGGATATACATCTATTCAGCTTTTATAATCAGTGCAGCAGGTTTATATCTTACCTGGGTAAGAGGTACGGTGGGCGGATTGTTTAGTGCAATCGGTATTTCCATCAATGGACTGATCATTATAGTCTGTGCGTTCTTCTCCGTTAAGTATGCTATACAAAGAAAAATAAAACTCCACAACCAATGGGCCGTGCACCTGCTATTAGGAATGAGTGGCGTATGGCTGTTCCGCGTATTTTTTATGCTCTGGATGGTTATACATAGAGCACCGGTTGGCTTTGATCCCGAAACTTTTACTGGCCCTTTCCTGAATGTGCTCGCAGTCTTCGTTTACATTTTTCCCCAGGCAATAGTAGCCTTATACTTTAAAGCTAAGTTTTCAGGCTCACCTAATAAGAAGTGGGCTTTTTCAATACTCTTGTTGGTGATCACCATTGCTATTGCAATAGGAACATTTGGTGCAATCAAAGGCATGTGGCTCCCCCGGATATCATAAGTTACCAACAGTCTTCTTTTTTCTGCCATCCACTTTAATTTCCTGCCGGTTGCTAATACTTTATTGAAAGCCCTTGTATCGTCGCTTAATTTCAACCTGTCCCATTGCTAAAACCTTATATATGCAGACGATCCAGGCGGCAAATACAAAACAGCTTGATTACCCCTATTCATTGAATGGAGAAACAAGTCACCTTCATTTTAAAGAAAGCAATCCGGGCATGATTGATCCCGAACGGTACAGCCTCAGGGAAATATTACATGACAAACGTCTTGCTCATTTAACATTCAAACAGCGCCATGAAATAATGAGCCGCTTTATTACCGGGGTGAAAGCCATGCAGCATTACACTTATCGCCGCGAACTGTTGAGCTCTTGCGATACTGAAGTGATCGTAAAGTGCCAGGTTAATAACGATACAAAGAAAATGGTGAACCTCGCTTCCAACGATTACCTCAACCTTTCCATACACCCGAAGCTAAAGAAAGCGGCCGCAGACTGCATCAGCCAGGTGGGTTTTGGCAGTGGTAGTGCCGCAATGCTGGCGGGTACCCACAGTCTGCACCGGCAGCTGGAAGATAGAATCGCCGCATTGCAAAACCGGGAGGCCGCCATGCTTTTTACATCCGGATATAGCGCCAATACAGGATTACTCAGAGCATTACTGCGCGAGAATGATGTAGCCATTTGCGACACCTATGCACATGCCAGCTTAATAGATGGTTGCACACATACCAATCAATTGTTCTTTGCACACAATGATATGCAGTCCCTCAAAAACACCCTCGAAAAAGCAGACCGATACAATAATAAGATCGTTGTAATCGACGGAGTGTATTCAATGGAGGGAGATATCGCACGGCTGGATGAAATACTGCAACTCGCACATGCCTATGGAGCCTGGGTACTATGCGATGAAGCACATGCTACAGGTGTGATCGGGCCTAACGGCAGAGGAACCGAAGCATATTTCGGGCTGGAAGGGAAAGTGGATATTATTACCGGCACCTTTAGCAAAGCGTTGGGAGGGGTAGGAGGTTTTGTGGCGGGCACCAGCGAGCTCATCGATTATTTACAGATCGCCGCAAGATCATATATGTTTTCAACCTCACCCTGTCTGCCGGCAGCAGCAGCGATGTTGGAGGCGTTGGATATTATAGAAACCGAACCAACGCATCTACAGGCACTATGGAATAATATCAGCTATTTCCGTAATGCCCTGCAGGCAAAAGGTTTCAATACTGGACTTTCAGAGACCGCTATTATCCCGGTTATTATCGGCAACGACACCATTGTGAAAGAAATGACGAGGCGCCTGCACCTGGTAGGCGTATTGGTGAATGCCGTTCCATATCCCGCTGTTCCCAAAAAGCTCACCAGGATAAGAATATCCCTGTCTGCCAATCATACCCCCGAACAAATGGATTATGCACTCGCGCAAATCGAAAAAGCTGGCCGGGAAATGGGCATTATTGCTTAGATTCATTGGCAAATAGCCAAACAGCATGTACCCGCAACGTTTAAAAATTGCCCTGCGCACACTTTGGAAACAGCGGTTTTATACTGCTTTAAATGTATTGGGCCTGTCATTAGGCATTGCAATTGGCATCATCCTCTTTCAATTCATACGTTTCCATTCCAGTTTTGATAGCTATCATCCCGATGCCGCACAATTGTACAAAGTAGTGACAGAAGTGCACCTGCCCGATGGCGCTGTAATCAATGAAGGAGGCACCCCTTTGGCACTCACCAAAGCGCTGAAAGATCAAATCCTCCAGGTAAAGAATGAAACTGTATTGCTTTCCTTGAAGGCTGCGACGATCAGTGTTCCATTGGGCAACCAGGTAAAGCATTTCTCGGAACATGGAAACATTGCATTCGCAGATGAGAACTGGTTCAACATGTTTAGCTACAAGGGAGCAGCTGGTAATGCAATAAATTTATCACCCGAACCTGGTGCTGTAGTGATCACGCAGCGGCTGGCAGAAAAATACTTCGGCAACACAAACCCCATTGGAAAAGTAGTACGGCTCGACAATAAGAACAACCTCACCGTCACTGGCATTATAGAAAATAACCCCGCCAATACGGATCTCAAGTTTGACATGTTCATTGCCGGCTCCTCTTTCCGTTCTTTTTATCCGCAGCAGGAAGCAGATATGAACAAGTCTTGGGGTTGGATAAATTCCACTACCCAATCCTTTATTTCATTGCCGGGAGACGTACCGGTAAAGAGAGTAGAAGAGTCGATGGCCCGATTGGTGAAAGAACATTTTGATCCCAGCATAGCTGGTGCGTACCAGTTTCATTTGTTGCCGTTAAAAGAATTGCATTTCGACGGACGATATGGTGGCGTAATACGTAAATCATTATTGACTACATTAGGCTTGCTGGGAATATTTCTGGTGGTCATTGCCTGCTTTAATTTCATCAACATGGCCAGCGCGCAAAGCGTAAAAAGAGCCAAAGAGATCGGCACCCGTAAAGTGCTGGGCAGCACGCCGGCTGCTATCTTTTGGCAGTTTATCGCCGAAATATCCTGCGTTGTTTTACTGGCCACTGCTTTGGCATTTGTTTGGATGACATTGTTCCTGCCTGTAATTAACACCTGGCTCCAAACAGACCTGCAAATAAACATCCTGCACGACCGGATATTACTGCCTGCTATTTTGTTGCTGTTGCTCTTTGTAATACTGGCCAGCGGTACTTATCCCGCGATTGTATTGAGCCGGTTTAAACCACTGGAAGCACTAAAGAGTCAGAAGTCCGGCCCCGGTACAACCAAATACCGTAGGGGCTTGATAGTCGTACAGAACATGATCGTGCAGGGACTGATCGTTTGCACGCTGATCATTGTATTGCAGGTAAGGCATTTTAAAAATGCTGACCTGGGGTTCAATAAGAATGCAGTACTGATGGTTTCCATTCCGGAGAACAGTAAAAGCAAAATGACCTACCTGCGAAACCAGCTATTGATGAACCCAAAAATACAGTCAGTGTCCTTTTGCTACCAGGCTCCTTCATCAGACGCCTATACAGGCGGATCAGTTCAGTTTGATAACCGCGAATGGGAAGACTTTTCGGCCGGGATCGTTATGGGTGATTCAGCCTACGTGAATACCTTCGGCTTAAAGCTGATGGCCGGTACTAACCTCGTCGAAAGCGATACGGTCAACCAGGTACTCATTAACCAATCCATGCTGCATCGGTTGGGTTTCAACAAACCGGAACAAGTGCTGGGCCATCGGCTGGTAGCGGGCGGCCTCGATGATCGGCCTGCAACTATTACAGGGATTGTTAAAGACTTCAACGTTCATTCACTGTATACACCGATTGCGCCCGTGCTGATTACAACGAATCGTACAAGGTACCGCTACGCAGCCATTACCCTGGCGCCACAAGCACAAAACGAAGCAAGAGATATCATACAAAAAGAGTGGCAGGCTGCTTATCCGCAGAATGAATTTGAATACCGTTATTTAGATGAGCAGATTGATGAGTTCTACCACAAAGAAGATCTATTAAGCAAGTTGGTCAAGACAACCACCGGAATAGCCATCGTTATTAGTTGTCTGGGATTGTTAGGGCTTATTTCTTTTGTCACGCTGCAGCGAACCAAAGAGATTGGTATTCGTAAAGTATTGGGTGCTGGTATTGTAGATATAGTATTACTTTTCTCCAAAGACTTCCTGCGACTGTTGGTTGTATCGATGATAATAATTTTTCCTGTCGCTTTCTTCTTTATGGACCGCTGGTTACAGGATTTCGCTTATCGCATTAATATAAGCTGGTGGATGTTTGGGTTTGCTGCTCTAATATCAATATTCATAGCCTTGGTAACGATCAGTTTTCAATCTATAAGGACAGCATTGACCAATCCTATAAAAAGTTTGAAAGTGGATTGAGTAAGAAATAAATGCATTCCTTTTTAGGATAAGCGAACTAATTAAGATTATTCCTTTATATACTTATACCAAGGTTTCCAATACTTCTATACAATATTCGTAAATAGCGTCAGAATCATTTTTATTTATATGAGTAATTAGACGATCTTCTTGGTATTGTATTTTATTCTGATTGAAAACCTTATGCACTTCTGCGAGTATATTTTCTTGAATTTTTTTACCAATATTTGAGGCCCAATTGCCGAGTAATATATGTGATTCATTGACGGCATTTCTAGTGACATTAAGATCAAACCGAGCATTTCCGAAAAAATTTGCTATTGCATAACATGACCCTATTGGTGCAATCGACCAAGCCTTAATCGGAAGCTTTATTCCGTCTTGATACAAGGACCCATTTAGATTTTCCTCTAGCAGCGAGTCTAAGTTGCCAATAAAATTCTCATCTTCACTGATTTCCTCCGGATTGCTGGATAGTTTTGCTTTGTTTTTATGTAAACTTGAATTGATCAGGAATGAATACTGCTCATCTGAAATCATATCATCTAGGTCTTCACGAACTATTAGTGTATCATTTTTTTCTGAAATCATTGCATAGTTCACCATATCGCCATATTTATTAAAAATATCTTCTTCTATCTTTTTTGGCCTTCTTTTTAACTTTTTCTTAGATTCAACATCATGAGTTTCCTCGTCTATATCTTCATCCTCTTCTTCAAAGAGATCATTTTCGGTATTATCAGTAACGAAATTTTTTTCATTCTCCCATTCTTCTTGGGTTAAAATAATCACATTCTTTTCTAAACTTGCTTTATCAAACACCTTATATCGATAAAGGGTCTTTTCGTGAACCTTACGCTTTAGAATAAATGCGTGAATCGAAAACCATTCAATACCTTCTTTAGTATCATAAATTTCTACAGGGATAAGGGCTATTGAAATGGACTCTCTTTTTTTTACTTCATCATAAGTATCAGAAATGGATGTTACCTGAAAGTTCTTATCTAGATATATAAAAACTGGAGTTTTTATTACGTCTTCAAAAGAGTGTTTTTTTGATTCAACGATTAAATATGGGCTTTGAAGTTTTCTGTCTATTTTTTGAGGTTCAAGCAGGCTTTTTATGTCTGAAATTTTAGAAATCCGTTCGCTAATAGACTTAATATCGGCAATATTATTATGTTCGATTATTCTTTTAGCTATATCCGAGTTGTATATAGCGATTGGAACCGCAGTCGAATAGTAATTAGCCAGAATGTAATTCTGAATATCATTGTAAGCGTATTTTTTATTTAAGAATAATATTATGCGTGTACCATATTGGCATTCTGAAGCTTCGAGACAAGCATCTAATACTTCTGTTTTTAGAACAACTTCCCTCCCGAAATCTTTTTTGTTTTCACGTGATTTTGTTTTAACAATTATTTTGTCTGCTCTAACAAGGCATGATACAAACCCGATTCCAAATTTGGCAATTGAAGGAAATGGAATGTTTCTATGTAATGCATTTCGGCTATATCCTGAACTAGCTACATTAAATAGAAACTCTTTCAAGGAATCTTTATCCATTCCTACTCCATTATCGGCTATCTCAAGTAACCTATTTTTTTCAGAATATGCTATAATTACTTGTGGGTTATAGTTAGCTAAAGTCCAATATTTAGGATTGCATCCATCTACGATGCCTTCAGAACTTGAATAAATCCATCTAAGACAAGCATCTATACTATTTTGTATTAATTCACGTACAAAATCAAATTTACCTGTGTAAATGGATTGAGAAATTACATCCCAAATTCTTCCTTTATCATCAATCTCAAATCGAAGTGTCCACAATTCATATTTAGCATTTTTTGCCTTGACAATTTTAGAAGAAAATTTAGGTAACTGAAATACCTTAAGGGAGCCTTTAAAAACATAAGTATTTGCATGAAGAATATCCTGTTTTAAATATCCAAACCATTCATTCCATATTGTATGATCTTCTTTCGATGTCGATTCAACCTCAATGTTAATTTCCTCTGGAGTGTAATTAAAACGAGTAATATGCTTATGTCTTTCATGGTGAAAATTCGAATAATTATTATTAAAATATTCTGAGGCAAATTTTCGCAACGGATCGCAACTTCTATCAGAATCAATATCGAGCAAATCACCTACACGCAATAAGATAGATAAAATCCTAGCTCTTAATGGTTGCTCAATAATCGTCTCATCTGTTAAAAAATATTCGTTTGAAGACAAATCCTCCCATGTCATTCCATGTGATTTTGCTATAAAACCAATACACTTTATCAGCCTTGGTGAATACTCGCTTATACTGGATAATCTATTCGGTAGATATTCATTTAGAAACTCTTCCGATAGAATATGGTGATTTTTCCTTACTTGATCAGAATCTGTATCATTTTTTATCATTCCTACGTCATGAAAAGCTGAAGCAATGATTAAAGAGAAAATTTCAATTGATGACAAGCTTTCAAGAGCACGACTTGAAATAATACTTTCCACTTTTTTGATTATTCGCCAGGAATGTTGTAAGTCATGTCCAGTATACGATGGAAAAGTTTTCCTTATGAATCCTAAAAATTCATTTGCATCACCGGACAGAGAGATAATTAACCCATTTAATACTCCTGCAATAGGATCACTTTGCTTGGCTCTGCTAAGTATTATATTATAAAGCTTTAATTGAGTTAGGTTGATTTGTATCATAATAGCAGTTAGTATGTTTGGGATCGTCAGAGTTACTCCTCGATACTCAGTGTTTTTATGAATACTTCACTTTGTCTACATGTCAACTCGTTCCTTGTTTTTTTGTAGACTTCTTGCTGTGCACAATCTTTGGGCTGAAAGATTAGATCAACCACCTCATTTTAGGAGGAGTTTTTGGCTGCTAAAATGGGATAATTGTCTACTAGCAAATGTGAATAAGAACTCATTATTTCCTATGAGATTTAAGTGGCTAACATATCAAGGCAAATAAGAATGAACAAAACTAACACTTATTAGTCTATTTGTTCATGCGGAAAGTGTGTGAGTGAAGAAAATAGTGTAATAAATTTATTCAAATGTTAGACCCAATAAAAAAGCGACTACAACTTTATGTTATAATCGCTTCATTTACAAGTACCGAGGACGGGAATTGAACCCGTCACCTCAGGGTTATGAATCCTGCGCTCTAACCAACTGAGCTACCTCGGCAAAATATGTCTCGGGAAGGGAGCTAAACCCCTTTTGGTTCCCCGGTGAAGTTAGAGCTGAAAAGAAATACTCAGACTCCCGTCACTTTTACCTCTTCCTCCCATTCTTCAGCCTAAAGGCTTAAAATGGGCTGCAAAAATAGCTAAAAACCCCTTTCGGCAAAAACTTAATTCAAAGAAAGTCAAAAAGATTGGTGGGGTAGGGCATAAATAAGCCGCCGGTCCCTCAATACCCGATCGGACAGGCATATTTGCTGGTAATCCGTGGTTTACAGGGGTTGTCACTGTCCTGCGGATAGGTGTCCATATCCCACACCACGCCCAGTTCCGAGCTGCCGGTGGTGTAGGAATACCGGTTGCGGCCCAGGGGTGCGTCGTGCGCAATACCCGCCCGCACTTTGTGACGTGTGTTCTCCCGGCCGGAGAGGTTGATCGACAAAGTCACCGTAAAAGCGTCCATATCCCGGAAGTTGATACTGCTGCGGTACCAAAGGCCCAGACTGATATCATAACTGTTCTGCGTCACCTCACCGCCAATCTGCAGGGAGTTGTTTTGCGCCTGGCGGTAGAACAGTCCGGCCGCACTGTAACTCCAGGTGCGATCAGGGTTGGTGTAGGTGTACATCATATTGCCACCCCAGCGCACGGGCAGTTGACTGCGCGCCGTATCGGAAGTAGAAACCAGCGATTCATCTGGCCGGTTGATATGGTGCCCGCTAAAGCCGAGCAATATCCGGCTGTCTTCTGTCAGGTTGTAATTGAAGAAAGCGCCGGCAGCAAAGTCAGGCCGCCACTTGCCATTGTTTACGGCTACGTCTGCGCCGGTGCGACTGCCCGGGATCACTCCATCGATATCCAGTTGGTCGGCAAAAGTCAGCTTACTCAGATCGATGCGGCGTTGCATCACCCCAAACTGTAAGCCCATCGCCAGGAACCATTTGGGATTACCACCATTATCGGCCACAGACAGCGTACGTGAACAGATCGTATAGGAATAAGAACCATAAACCCCAGTGTTCTTCAAATACCCTTCAGTACCATGGGTAGCCAGCACACCAAACCCTCCCTTTAGTGATGGCACATATTTATCTACTGACACCGCTGTGTAATTAAAAGAGGCCGGTATCGTCCACCACTGTCTGCGATGAATAGCACTAAAGCGCAGATCATGCTCACCAGCGCCAGTCGCAGCAGGATTCAGGTAAATCGGCGACAAGAACGCCTGCGAAAAAATAGGGTCCTGCGCACCTGCCTGCAAACCGCAAAGGCATATCATCATCAACCCCACGAATATATTTTTATTCATACACCGTATTTATAGCTTAATACTTTCAGCTGGTAGTGTTTCATTTTGAGAATGACCGCTCTATTTCGTCTTAACGTCTTCCCGCCTTACCGGCAAATTGAGACACTACTTCATCACCGTCACAAAGCCCGACTTAACCGGCTTGTTACTACCCGGATAGATCATGCCCTTCCATTCTGTTCCATTCATATACTTCGCTTCAATTTGCCATTGATAACTGTCTTGCTGCACGGGCTGACCATTCACCCTGCCATCCCATCCCTGACTTGGTGATCCATTGGCATCCAGGCTGGTACTTTCAAAAAGCAGCTGGCCCCAGCCGTTGAAGATGCGCAAGCGATATTGTGATAGTCCTTTACCCATAGGCAGGAACTGCCGCAGACCCGCATTGCTGCAACCCGGACAAATAGCATTCGGCACCTGCAGATAACCCGGGATAAACAGGATGGTTACTTTCACGGAATCACGTACCTGGCAACCGGTAGAGTAGTCCACAGCCAACACTTTCACTTTGTACGTACCCGTATCACCATAGCGGTAACTGATCTCACGACCACTGCGGTGCTGACGGGTGAAGTCGCCCATATCCCAGTCGTAAACCTTATTGGGATTACCGGTAATAGAATCCCTGAAACCAAACGTATAATTAGGTTGCTCCTGCACTACACCCGGCGTTACGATGATCACAGGTTTCAGCAAAGGCTGTATCGTGATCGTGCCGGCATTGGCGGTGTCGCCACAACCCACACTGTTTTCGGGAGATACCTGTATGTTGAACACAGAGCGATTTTCGTTATCACGCGGCACGTTGAAGCGATATACAAAAGGATTACTGATGCCTTCAGTATTTCCATTTACCATCCACTTATATTGGATCGCATCATTACCGCTGTATTGAACCCTCGCGGTGAATTGAATAGTCGTATCGGTATTGCAGGAGAGTACGGTGATGGGAGTAGTCACTGCCTTGGGCGTACTGAACACTTCAAAGGCATATTCAGTGCTGTCAACGCAACCGGCTGCTGTATGTAGCACGAGTTTTACTTTGTACCTGCCGGGTGTGCTGTACACATAAGAAGCATTCAATCCACTGGCCTGGAAAGTGCCTGGCGAGCGGCTCTGATCATAAAAGGTCCACTGCGCGCTTTGGGCATTGGCAGCGCCACCGGCATTCACGCGCAAGGTATAAGGCACACAAGGCTTTTCGCTGCCAACAACAATTTGCGGAGGTATTTTGTCTACCACAGTCACCTGCCGCGGAATAGTATCCGTACAAGCCACGCCAAAGTTGTTGACCGACTTAGCGACGAGCTTGATGGTATATACGCCAGCCTGTGCATATTGGTGACTGCCATGCAGCGAGGAAGTAGTCTGCCCATCGCCCCACAGCCATTCATAAGCCTGTGCATTTTGCGAAGCATTGGTAGTGGTCACGGCATAGTTGGTGCAAACCGGCGTATTATTTACGGTAAAAGCAGCTACAGGCGTGGCATACACGGTTACCTGCCGGGTGATGGTAGTGTCCGTACAATTATTTTTCAGTTGTATCCTGATGGTATAGTTGCCAGCCTGTGTAAATACATGGCTTACGCTGGTTTGATCATTGGGCGTGATAATAGCGGGCGATCCATCACCAAAATTCCAGGTAAGCTGTGCAGCGCCCACACTGTTGTTGTTGAATACCGCTGTATGAGGTGCACAACCCGAAAGCTGGTTACCATTCACCGCCACTTGTGGTTGAATGGTGCTGGGCGATACCAGCAGCGAGATCATTTGCGTATCACGGCCACAACGATTCTCAGCAATCAGCCGTACGGTGTAGGTGGTAATGCTGCCTGTGTAATACACATGGTCCAGGCTACCGGTAGTATAAGTAGTATCACGCTGCCCATCGCCAAAGTCCCAATAGAAAGCAATGTGATGACCAGGAGATGTATTGCGTAGCCGTGCGCGGAAAGGAGAACAACCTTCCGTAGCATCCACACCAAAGCGCGCCTTGGCACTGGCAAACACTTTCACACTATCCCGGTGATAAGTAGTATCACAACCATTGAAGGCTTTCAGTAAAATGTAATAGGTAGTATCATTATACGAAGGGCTGGACAGGAAAGTTACCGCTCCCGGCTGTGCTTGCGTACTGGTCATACCATTGCCAAAATTCCAGGAGAATTGTACACCGGCAATGGAAGTAGAGATGTTATTGAAGTTTACAGACAATGGCGTACAACCATCCATCCTCGTCTTGGTGAAGTCAGCCAGCACATTGGCGGCAGTCTGGAAAGTCATCTCCATGCTATCAGCCTTGCAGCCAAACGGGCTTCGCACCAGCAGCTTTACTACGAGTGTTTGTCCTGCCGTATTCACCAGCCAATTAGGTGCTGCGCCAGTGGTATTGCTACCGGCAGGTGCACCATTCACAAACCATTCATAAGTGCCATTACCGGCAGGGAAAGTGGTCACCCGTATTACGGTATCGAGTCGTACAGGTGAGCACAACGTAGTGCGCGGTGCTGTGAATTGTGCTTTGGCGTCGGGGTTCACGATGATAGGTATTTGCACAGTATCACGGCATCCGTTACTCAGTGATCCGATAACCTGGTAAGCCGTAGTCAAAAGAGGAGAAGCAGTTACCACATCACCCGTCGTATTGTCGAGCGTAGCAGCAGGCGTCCAGTTGTAATTACCAGCACCGCTTACCGTAAGCTGAATGCTGTTACCAACACATATTTGTCCCGAAGCGGGTAGTACACTCATGTCAGGCTTGCGCTTCACGGTAATATAGATCGAATCCTCACTTACACAATTACTGCCTGCAGCGGCAGTAAGCTTAAAACCATAAGTGGTGTCATCGGCAATACCTGTATATTCCAAAGTAGCCGTAGGGTTGCTGATGTTGGCATTACTCAACCCAATCATGGGCGACCAGCTATACGTAACACCCGCTACGCCGGCAGCGCCAATAGCCACCGTTTCACCACTGCAAATACTTTTATCAGTGCCTGCATTGGCCACAGGTTTGGATGTGATGGTTACCGTGGTATTCACCGTTGTTGACACGTTGCAGCTGAGGTCGGTTACTTTCAGCGACACGGGGAAAGTGCCTGTGCTGTTGTAGGCGATATTGCCTGGAATAAGATCAGTAGAAGTAGCCGGCAGTCCATTGGTGAAGATCCACTCATAATTGAAAGGCCCGGCAGAATAACAGGCGGTAGCCGTAGCTACCGGCACAATATCATTGTTTACGCACACGGCATTGATAGGAGTAATAACTACTTTAGGTGGTCCCTTCACATAAAAGGTATCTTCCTTATACACCGGTGCGCAGGTAGTGGTCGCATTCCTGGCAGTTACAGTCAGTCGCACAATATACCGTCCCGCCAGGTTGAACCGGATCACCGGAGAAGCCGACGTAGGCGTAGTACCATTCATATAGCTGAAAGAAGTGCCTTGAATAGTGTTGCACTGTTGCGGATCATCGTATTGAACACTCCATGCATAGCTTTCACCAAAGCAACCACCGATGGGGCTGGTGTTGGTGAAAGACATATTGCCAGGGCCACACAAGGTATCTGCAGGGGCCGTGAAATCTGCCTGCGGTGGGTTACGTACACAAATGATTTGTTGCGTACTGTCCAAACCGCAGCGATCGTTGAACACATAGATCTTCACGGTATAAGTACCGGTATTGGTAAACCGTATATTGAAATTACTGGTGCCACCTGTCCATAGCAGGCCGTTGGTATGACTGCCGTTCAGCGAGCCCAGCGAACCACCGGTGATCGTATAACCGGTACCCGGCGAAATAGCCCATACCTGCTTACCCGTATTGGTACAGTTGGTAGTAGTGCTACTCAGCTGGTTGACTACATTGCCAAACTGCGAAGCGCTGATTACCGTAACAGTATTGTTCACGCACACGGCAGGAGCCGGTAAAGAAATAATAGCACGCGGTTTACCCGATACGTAAATAGGCACCACAGAAGGGCTGGTAGTGCCGCAAGGGTTGGTAATAGTAAGGTAAGCACCAAAGGCATTGTTGAAAGAGCTAATGCCATTATTGCTCGTATTGCCACAGCTGCCCCGCTCAAAATAATGTCCTACCACGGCAGGAGCAGGGTGCAAAAAGGTCTGTTCAAAAGAGCCATCATTGATCAGGAAAGAATACAACGTGCCCGGAGGATTGCCACTTACCCCATTGATGGTAAAACGCAAGGAGTCGGTAGCGCAGATATCTGTATTACCCAAGCTGGCCAAACCACCAGCCGGGTTAGACCCAACGAACACCGTGTATTTTTTAATACCTATACAACCATCCGGTCCCGTTGCCTCTACCGTCATGGTACTGCTGCCACGGGGAAAAGTGTGTTTGACCAATGCGCCTGTAGCCCAGGTGCTGAAAACAGAATCAGGACTGCCTTCGCCCCACTTGATCCGGTAACCGGTAATGCTGGCAGCGGTAGTAGAAGCATTCGTAAACGAAAAAGTATAAGAAGGAATATTGTTGCAGCGCTTGAAAGTAGGAATGCCGTTGAATGTACCGAAGTTTACATCCACATCTGCATTGCCCAGGGCAGCATCGGGCACCTTTTTCACCGTCACCGTTCTTGTTACCGAATCCTTGCAGCCGTAAAAGTTAGTCGCTACCAGCTTCACGGGAAAAGTTTGTGTACCGGGCGGACCGACTGCTTCCAAAAAAGGATAAACAGGATCAGCTTCTGTGCTGCCACCTTGCGGCGAAAACGTCCACACATAACTCAGTTGATAGCCCGTGCTGAGGTTGCTGAAGTTGGTAGGTATATTGCCACATACATTGTCAGGAGAGAAATTGAAATTCACGACCGGTTTTTCTGAAGCCACCTGGATGATGAGAAACATGGAATCCGAAAAACCGCCGCCCGTGATCCTTTGCCAGGTGGTGTCGAAGCCGGGCGTATTGTACAACACCGGCGGAGGATTGATGCCCGTGGCAGTAGCCGGTGACCCGCCGTTGAATACCCATTCGTTATTCACCGATCCGATGCCCACGCTTTGATAAGAAACAGTGCTACCCTGACACACGCGCACGGTGTCGCCATTGTTCATGATCTTGCCATTGGCACGGATGCCGGCTATCACCTGCGCCCGGGTAGTAACGGTCGTACATACCAATAGCAGGAATAACAAGTAAAAAGGATAGGAACGCCTTCCACGCATGAGCTGCATAAAACAGTTAGAGTATCAATAAATAAAATAGCAGCAAACAACCAAGGGTTGGTAAATAATAGGAAAATGGCTGCGTGGCCTTACAAGAGGTAAAATTGGGTTGGTCTAACAAGGGAACGAGGACAATGCGAAGGGTATATAAATATATAAAGAAATATGATATGCGAACAAACCCTCCACGGGAAGATGAGATATTATCTGGGTATTTTTCAAAAGAAAATCCCGGATCAGCCTTTTTGCAGGATGAACCGGGATTTAATATTATCTAACTGTTAATTGAGCTAACTCTTTCTGCCAGGATACACTTTCAGCGCTGCTTCCAGGCTATCCATAGCTTTGTTGAGATCCTCTACATTGAGCACATACGCCAGGCGCACCTCATTCAGCCCAAGACCCTTGGTGCCATAAAAACCGGTAGCAGGCGCCAGCATTACCGTTTGCTTGTTGTGATCAAATGATTCCAATAACCATTGGCAAAATACATCTGCGTCATCGATCGGCAGGCGGGCAATAGCATAAAAAGCGCCACCGGGATTGGGACAGAATACACCCGGCATCGCATTGAGCCTGCTCACCATGGTATCACGGCGTCTTTGATATTCAGCTTTTGTGGCATCGAAATAATCATCGGGTAAATCTACCGCAGCTTCGCCCAAAATTTGGGCAAAAGAGGGAGGACTCAGGCGTGCCTGCGCAAATTTCATGGCAGTGTCCAGCACCTGCTTGTTCTTGGTAATGAATGCACCAATACGTCCGCCACAAGCGCTGTAGCGTTTGGAGATGGTGTCCATCAATACCACATGATCATCCACACCTTGCAAATGCATGGCGCTGATATGTTCGCCTCCATAGCAAAACTCGCGGTAGGCCTCGTCGGCAAACAGGTATAAGTTGTGTTTGATGATGATCTGCTTCAACGTTTCCATTTCCTCGCGGCTGTAGAGATAGCCGGTAGGATTGTTGGGATTGCACAAAACGATAGCCTTAGTCTTAGGGCCGATCGCTTTTTCAAACTCACTGATGGGAGGTAATGCAAAACCATCTTCGATATGAGAAGTAATCGGCTTCACGATTACATCGGCTGCCACCGCAAAACCATTATAGTTGGCATAGAAAGGCTCGGGGATGATCACTTCATCACCGGCATCCAGGCAGGCCATAAAACCAAACAGGATGGCTTCCGATCCACCGGTAGTAACGATGATCTGTGTGTGATCGATCTCGATACCCCTTTTCTTATAATACTGCACCAGCTTGCGGCGGTAGCTTTCATTACCGGCGCTGTGGCTATACTCCAGTACTTTGAAGTCGGCATGGCGCACAGCATCCAATGCTGCCTTGGGTGTTTCGATATCGGGCTGACCAATATTGAGGTGATACACTTTCACCCCTTTCTTCTTGGCTGCTTCGGCATAGGGAACCAGCTTACGGATGGGAGACGGGGGCATAGTTTGCCCGCGATGACTGATTGTTAGCATGGCGCAAAAGTATTAAACTAAATGAATCCTTTGCAATTCTTGGCACCACATTGACAAGGCAGCTTACCGTCATGATGTGTTTCGCCATAATTGCAGGTCAGTTCCTCATTGAGCTTAATAGGCCGCAAAGCATAAAACTCTACCCGGCGATGCGTAAGGCGCATGTACGTGTTGGGGTCGCAGGAGTGATTGATATAGCGTAGCTCATTACTGTTCACGGATGCGTTCAGGGCCTCGCCATTGTCAAACTCTACCATCGCCACCCGCTTGGTCTGGGCAGTAATGCGGCGGGCCTCCCGGATGGTAATGATCACCCCGCCCAGGTCGCCGATCTTTTTGCGGGCCGGGATGCGTTGCAAAGCATAAGCTCCCTGACCGTCAATCTGGCTTTTGGCCACTTTAATGGGATAGAATACCCGGTATTCGGGCGTAGTAAGCGCTTTTTTCCTGGATGATGAAGCCATGGGTTAGTAATGTTAGTAGCTGGCAAAGCTATGTCAATGGGCTACTTGAAACTAAAAATTATGCAAATCACTATACTCAATAAGCTAAGAATACTTTTTTAAGTTTATTTAAGCATAGATGCAGCACCTCTTTTAGTATATCCTGTATCTATGCTGTATATGTGCTCTATATATGCTGCATATATGCTGCATTCTCCCATAACACATTGATAACCTGTAGTGGAGTTATAAAGCAAAACTGACGGGTGGTAAAGGTTGGCTGAATCTTTGGCCGGTAGAAATAAAAAAATCCCCGTAACGGTTGCTACGGGGATGTATATCAATCAATTAGATGATTACTTTTTGCCCTTCTTGGAGCCTTTTTCTTTCTCGTACTTGGCATAATCTACCTCGTTCAACACTTCACCAGTGATCTTGATCTCCATAGGAGTATCGATACCGGCCACTTTGATGGTGATAGGCTTGGTGAACACACCCAGTGCCTGAGCGTTGAAGCCGGCAGTGATCTTGTCTTGCTTGCCTTTAGCAATAGGAGCTTCTGGCTTTACAGGGGTAGTGCAACCGCAGGAAGCCTGCGCCAGTTCGATCACTACAGGTTTAGCACTCGTATTGGTGAAAACAAAGTCATAAGTAACTGGTACTCCTTGCTTTATTTTACCAAAGTCGTGTACTGATTCTTTGAATTTGATCACGTCAACTGCTTTTGCAGCATTAGGTGCTTGGGCATACATGGTGGCAGAGATGATCAACGCGCTGATTGCCAATGCAATTCTTTTCATATTTTAATTGGTTTATTGTTTTAGTAATGTTAATGACGCATTTACAGGCGCAGACGTTGCGGGCGCTCTATAAACAGTTCCGGAAATTACGATCGTTTTTGTCTGGTTAGTGTTGTACACAACAGTTACCGTCTTGCTGAACTGACCTTCCGCGGCAGCATTGTAGCCTATCTTGATGGAGGCGGTAGCGCCGGGCTGGATGGGTTCGCGGCTCCATTCGGGTGTTGTACATCCGCAGGAAGCCTGTACATTATCGAGCCTTAAAACTTCTTTGCTGGTGTTGGTCACCTCAAACACGTGGGTCACCGGGCGTCCCTGAGGGATCTTTCCAAATTCGTAACCGGTCTCTTTCAGGACCAGTACTTCAGGCGCCGCAGATTTAGTGTCGGGGGCGGTTTGGGCTTGCGCCGCGGTAGCTAATCCAGCTACCAGTAAAAGTGTCAACCATTTTTTCATACTCCAAAGGATTTGGTTAGAAACCCTTCAAAATTACATTTTTAAGCCACTTCCAGGGAATTATTTTTACCCCTAATGACATTTTTTTAACATCCGGGGAAAAGCGATTTATGAAGGGCAGATAATCAATACTTTTACAGCATGGAAAACACGATTCACAACCCATTGCTCACCAGCGAGAAGCTTTCTTTCGACAAGTTCAGGGAAGAAGTGCTCCGGGACTACCGGATGGCCTGTGAAAGCCGGGAAGTCAGCCTGTTAGGTCGCAAAGAAGTGCTAACAGGGAAAGCCAAATTTGGCATTTTCGGCGATGGAAAAGAAGTTGCTCAGATTGCTGTCTCTAAGTTCTTTCAACCCGGCGATTTCCTCAGTGGATATTACCGCGATCAAACCCTGGCCTTTGCCACGGGGCAGGCTACACCGGAAGAGTTCTTTTCCCAGCTGTACGCCGATCCCGATCCGGCCAATGATCCGAATAGTTCCGGCCGCCAGATGAACTCACATTTTGCTACCCCCAACGTGGACAGCGACGGCAACTGGCTCGACCTTGTGAATCGTAAAAACATTGCAGCCGGTATGGCGCCTACTGCCGGACAAATGCCCCGCTCACTGGGCTTCGCCCTGGCATCTACACTCTTCCGTCATTCACCAGCCCTGCAGGATATGCATGAGCTGAGCGATAATGGCAATGAGATCTGTTTCTGCACCATCGGTGATGCCTCTACTTCCGAAGGACATTTTTGGGAAACGGTGAATGCTGCCGGTGTACAACAGGTGCCGCTGGCCGTGTTTGTATGGGATGATGGATACGGCATTTCTGTACCCCGCAAATACCAAACCACCAAAGGTTCTATCTCCGAGGCGCTGAAAGGCATGCAGAAGAAAGACCACACCAACGGATTCGATATTTATAAACTGAAGGCCTGGGATTATGCAGGCATGTGCGAAGTGTTGGAATCAGCGATACAAAAAATACGCACTACCCATATCCCCGCTTTATTCCACGTAGAAGAAGTAACGCAACCACAAGGACATTCCACTTCAGGTAGCCATGAGCGCTACAAAAGCCCGGAGCAGTTGGAATGGGAGCGTGAGTGGGATGCCAATAAGAAGTTTCGTGAATGGGTACTGGAAAATGAACTGGCCAGCGAAGACGAGCTGTACGATATAGAAGTAGAATCCAAAGAACTGGTGCGGGAAGCTAAAACCCACGCCTGGGAAAAATATACGGCGCCGATCAAGCAACAGGTAGCGCAATGCGTGGAGCTGTTCGATGCATTGATCACGCAGGGAGTAGATGTGCATGGCGATATCGAGAAAGCAAAACGCGAACTGGCTTCCAACAGAGAGCCACACCGAAAAGATATTTTGCAAACACTCCACCGTGTTATCGACGCTGCTGGTGATTCACTGCTGGTGGATGAAGTGAAAACATTGTACACCTCACTGAAAAAAGAAGGCTACAATTTTTACAATACCTACCTCTACGAGGAAAGTCCGAAGAGCCCGGTGAAAGTAAAAGCAGTAGAAGCGGAATATGCATCCGACGCACCCATGGTGAATGGTTATGAAATACTGAACAAGTATTTCGATGTACTCTTCAGCAGCAATCCCAAAGTGCTGGCATTTGGAGAAGATGTAGGTAAGATCGGAGATGTGAACCAGGGCTTTGCCGGATTGCAGGCCAAATATGGTGAGTACCGCATCTTCGACACCGCCATCCGTGAATTGACGATCATGGGTCAGGGCATTGGCCTGGCTATGCGTGGCCTGCGCCCCATTGCCGAAATACAATACCTCGATTACTTATTATACGGCTTGCAGCCATTGAGCGATGATGCAGCCAGCCTCCACTGGCGCACGAAAGGAAGACAAAGCTGTCCGATCATTGTGCGTACACGTGGCCACCGCCTGGAAGGCATCTGGCACAGCGGCTCACCGATGGGCATGATGATCCATTCCCTGCGCGGCTTCCACATTTGCGTACCACGCAACATGGTGCAGGCAGCTGGCATGTACAATACCCTTTTGCAGGGCAACGATCCTGCCATCATGGTAGAATCACTCAACGGATACCGCCTCAA
Source organism: Paraflavitalea sp. (assembly GCF_059502485.1). NCBI lineage: Bacteria > Pseudomonadati > Bacteroidota > Chitinophagia > Chitinophagales > Chitinophagaceae > Paraflavitalea > Paraflavitalea sp. The sequence goes on along the minus strand of NZ_JCACET010000010.1, from coordinate 2,215,502 downwards.
AGAAAAACTGCCTGCCAACTTACTCGATTATCGCGTGCCCCTGGGCATACCTGAGATCGTAAGAGAAGGCAACGATATCACAGTGGTATCATACGGCTCTACCCTCCGCATTGTGCAGGAAGCAGCCGTAATGCTGGAAAAGTCAGGCATCAGCTGCGAAGTGGTAGACGTGCAAACACTCCTTCCATTTGATATCAACCATGATATACTGGCATCGCTGAAGAAAACAAACCGCATCGTATTCGTAGATGAAGACGTTCCGGGAGGCGCTTGCGGCTACATGTATAATGAAGTAATGGAAAAACAAGGCGGCTATCGCTGGCTCGATGTGTCGCCCCGTACCATTACGGCCCAGGCCCATCGCCCCAGCTATGGAAGCGATGGCGACTATTTCAGTAAGCCCAACCTGGAAGAGATCGTGGATGTGATCAGGGAAATGATGGCAGAATAATCAACAGCCGTTGCAAGTTTCAGGGTACATGTTTCAGGGGGCGATGATTCCGGCGTTGCCCTGTAACTTTGGAACTTGTAACCTGCAATAACTACAGATGAATATCGATTTCCTTTCTCTCATTGATATTCTTGGAACAGTGGCTTTCGCCGCTTCCGGCGCATTCTCTGCTATGGACCGGAAGCTGGACCCCTTTGGCGTCATCATCCTGTCGTTTGTCACAGCGATCGGTGGAGGCACCCTGCGTGATATGCTTATCGGCAATACACCGGTGGCCTGGCTGCGCAACGATGTAACAGCTATTGTCATATTGGCTACTGCGCTTATCACCTTGTTCTTTGGACGCTATGTAAAACAGTTTCAGAAAACATTGTTCCTGTTCGATGCCCTGGGGCTGGGCGTATTCACCCTCATCGGGATGGAGAAAGGCATGCATGCCCAATTGAGCCCTGGCATTTGCATTGCACTCGGTACCATTACTGCTTGCTTTGGTGGCGTGATTCGCGATGTGTTGCTGAATAATGTGCCGTTGATATTTCACCGCGAGATCTATGCTTCCGCTTGCATATTGGGAGGAGCTGTGTATCTCTTGTTGCAGAAGACGGGTATACCCAACGATTGGAATACGATCATCGCCATCCTGGTGATCGTGTTTATTCGCGTCATTGCCATGCGTTATAAATTGATGTTGCCGCGCGTGTATGAAAACAGAATGTGAGTGAGCATTTACACTTAAATTTAGTATCCATTACCAATGATCAATAACCATACAATATGAAACTGACACTTTACCAGGTAGATGCGTTTTCGGATAAGTTGTTTGGCGGTAACCCGGCAGCAGTCATTCCCCTGCAGCAATGGTTGAGCGATGAACTGATGCAGCGACTGGCGCTGGAAAATAACCTGAGTGAAACTGTTTTCTTCGTACCAGGCAAGCCTGCCGACGATTACGATTATCATATCCGTTGGTTTACGCCAGCTGCAGAGATCAACCTGTGTGGACATGCCACCCTGGCCTCGGCCTGGGTGCTATACAATATACTGGGGCATGCAAAACCTACGATCCGTTTTCACTGCCTGAGCGGAATGCTCACTATTTCCCGGGAAGGCGATCTGATCAGCATGGATTTTCCTGCCTGGAAACCGGAACCCCTGAAAGATTTTCCCGCCGACCTCTCTGTGGCGCTGGGCTTCATACCCATTGTGCAGGTATATAAACACCGCGATTTCCTGGTGGAGTTAGAAAGCGAGGAAGCGGTGCGCACTTGCCAGCCCGATTTTGTGCGATTGAAAAGGCTGGGAGAGAAGGTGATCATTACCGCGATGGGAACCAAGGGAGTAGATTTTGTGTCACGCTTCTTCGCGCCGGTAGTAGGAATTGATGAAGACCCTGTAACGGGTTCGGCCCATGCTCAATTAATTCCTTATTGGGCAAAAAAGCTGGGAAAGACTAACTTGCGGGCGAAACAGCTATCCCGGCGTGGCGGTGAATTATGGTGTGAACATTTAGGAGAGCGTGTTACCATCGCCGGAAAGAGTGTTTTTTTCATGAAAGGAGAAATAGACCTCACAAACCAATAACGTGGTATCAGATAAAGAAAAGCGGTTTATCAAATATTGGGAAGAGCAGCGCACAGGTGGCCGCTGGACATACTTCGCATTGTACATACCTGTAGGAACATTCTTGTGCAGTATACTCTCCGCATTCCTGTTTTCTATGGTTTCCTTCATTGAGGTCAATTCCATTGCAGGATTGGTAACTATCGGCGCCGTGTTGTCTGCTATCATCACCATTGCCACCTGGTTCAACAATGAAAGAAAGTTCAAGGACATTATACGTCGCGAAGTAAATGCCGGCAAAGCCAGGGATACCCAGCCTTCCGATAAAGAAGTATATTAATACGGTGAAGGCACTACGAAGCGAATAGGAAATAAAGCATAAAATAAAAACGGGCTGATGTCTTAGACATCAGCCCGCTTTCTTTAATATAAGTTGTTGCTTATGCGAGGTTATGAAACACCTTCTGCACATCTTCATCCTGCTCCAGCTTATCTACCAGCTTCAGCACATCCTGCGCCTGCTCTTCACCCAATTCAACCGGGGTTCCAGGAATCCATTCCAGTTCAGCACTGATAGGCGCGATGCCTTTTTCTTCCAGCGCTTTCTGCATGTTGCCGAAGTCGGTAAACCCTACCCGCACTACCAGAACGCTCTCTCCATTCTCACCGGTACCTTCACCCAGTTCTTCCAGACCAAAGTCGATCAGCTCCAGCTCCAGGTCTTCCTGGTTGAGGCCTTCGGGCTTTAATTTGAAAACGCCCATCTTTTTGAACTGGAAGCTTACACTGTTACTGTTGCCCAGCGTTCCCTGGCCTTTATTGAAGATGGATTTTACGTTGGCTACGGTACGCACGTGGTTATCGGTAGCAGTTTCTACCAGGATGGCTACGCCATGGGGGCCATAACCTTCATAGAGGATCTCTTCATAGTTCTCCATTTCCTTACCCTGCGCCCGCTTGATGGCGGCTTCCACACGGTCCTTCGGCATGTTCACGCTCTTTGCGTTCTGCATACACCGGCGCAAAGCGGGGTTGGTATGAGGATCAGGACCACCGGCCTTTACGGCAATGGCAATTTCTTTTCCAATACGGCTGAACTGTTTGGCCATTTTGTCCCAGCGGGCAAACATGGTAGACTTACGTACTTCAAATATGCGACCCATAAAAGTGTTATTTCGGGTTGCAAAAATAGAATAAGCAAACGACCCTGCCAACCCTTCCTTGCAAAACCCGCAGTATTCTGGCCGGGAAAAGAAAAAGGCCCGTTTGCCGGAGGGCGAACGGGCCTTTTATATTGTAAAGCAACAGCTTATTTCTTAGCTATTTTGCTGCCAAAGTAAATGGCATGCAGCGCGGCGAAGATCAGGGAGAAATAGAACAGGCCGTTATCAGGCGTTACAGTAGCATCTACTTTTTGCTCTTCCAGTATAAAGTAATGATGCAGGTAAGCAACACCAGCCAGCACCAGCGCCAGGATTAATCCACTCCAGCCCACCACTTTATTACTTTGTGAGGCAGTGTTAGGCAGTTTGGACGACAGTTCGCTATGGCGGATACTGTAAGCCAGGTAAATATCAAAACCGATCAACATCCACACGATCAAACGGATCCAGGTGTCCAGTGGCAGGAATACCATCATGAACAGGCAGGTAACCACACCAAGGATTGGAACCAATGGAACCAACGGTGTTTTGAAAGCGCGGGGCGCATCGGGCATGGTTTTACGCATTACCACCACACCGATAGATACCAGGATAAAGGCAAACAAGGTACCGATACTGGTCATTTCACCTACCACACGGGCTGGTACGAAAGCCGCAAAGAGGCTCACGAACAGCATGAACAACAGGTTATTCTTGGCAGGCGTGCGGAATTTCTTATGTACTTCAGAGAATACGCCGGGCAACAGACCGTCTTTACTCATACTGAAGAACACACGGCTTTGACCCATCAACATCACCAGGATCACAGAAGCGTAACCAGCAAGGATCGCTACTACGATGGCGCGGTTCAGCCAGGGATAGTCGGGGTGGATAACACCGGCGGCATCAGCTGTACCCATGTGATCGATAGCTACGGCAACCGGAGCGATACCATCCTGACCTTTGAAAGTCTGGTAGTTGGTAACGCCGGTCATTACGTGCGCAAATAAGATATACAATACCGTACAGATGGCCAGTGAACCCAGGATGCCGATCGGCATGTGCTTGCGGGGGTTCTTGGCTTCCTGTGCTGCCGTGCTCACCGCATCGAAGCCGATGTAGGCAAAGAACACGATAGCAGCTGCGCGGATGATACCACTGAAGCCAAACTCACCAAACTTACCGGTATTGTCAGGAATGTAAGGAGTGTAATTGTCGTTGTTGATGTATTTCCAACCGAGGAAAATGAAGATCAATACCACCGCTACTTTCAGCGCCACGATAACAGCGTTTACGGTAGCACTTTCTTTGGTTCCTTTGATAAGCAGGGAGCTCATCAGTACCACGATGAATACAGCGGGAAGGTTGATCATGCCACCATCCCAGGGACCGGTAACAAGCGCTGCCGGCAAATGAATATCAAAGCCTTCAAGGAATTTCACCAGGTAACGGCTCCAACTGATACTTACAGTAGCAGCACCCACAGCGTATTCCAGTACAAGGTCCCATCCAATGATCCAGGCGATGAACTCACCCATGGTAGCATAACTGTACGTGTAGGCACTACCCGCTACAGGGATCATAGAAGCAAACTCTGCATAACACAAACCGGCAAAGGCACAACCTGCTGCCGCAACAATGAAAGAGATCGTGATGGCCGGACCTGCCTGGTTGGCAGCCGCACCACCAGTAATGGAAAACAGACCAGCACCAATGATGGCGCCAATACCCAGTGCTATAAGCGCTCCGGCACCAAGGGTTCTTTTAAGGGAATGTTCGCCCGTGTTTTGTGCTTCGGATAATAATGACCCGAGGGGTTTCTTAACGAACAAGCTCATACAGTTGGTTATAGTTTATTATGTGACCAAAAAAGTAAATAAAGGCGGAAAGATAAGGATTTATTAATCACAATGATTTTAAAATGGGCCGTTGGCGGGCGTCTTACCATATATGGTAATATCGGTTAACCTGAGGCTTCAAGCCGATTGTTTTTTCCCTTTATATCCTATATTGCAGGCTATTACCCATAAGATACGCCTTCATGAAGAAAAACAGGCTGACGCTCTACATCATCCTTGCCATGATACTTGGTCTGGTTGTCGGGCTAATAGTACATAAAACTGCTTCCCCGGAATTTATCAAAGGATTTTCCAAAAACATCAACTTACTGAGTAAGATATTTATCCGGCTGGTACAGATGATCATTGCGCCACTGGTTTTCTCTACACTGGTAGTTGGCATCGCCAAGCTGGGTGACATGAAAACCGTTGGCCGGATAGGCGGTAAAGCCCTCCTTTGGTTCGTATCGGCATCGCTTGTATCTCTGCTGGTAGGGTTGGTATTGGTAAATCTCTTGCAGCCCGGACATTACATCGATCTTTCCCAGGCCGATACTGCCGGCGTAAAAGACCTGATGGCGAAGAACCAGGAATTCTCACTTGAAAAATTCGTAGAGCATATAATTCCCCGCAGTTTTGTAGAAGCAATGGCCACCAACGAGATATTACAATTGGTGGTGTTCAGCATTTTCTTTGGCGTAGCTGTGACGGCCCTGGGTGATTATGCAAAACCACTGATCAAAGCATTGGATGTGGTGGCGCATGTGATCCTGAAAATGGTGGGCTATGTGATGAACTTCGCACCCTATGGCGTATTTGGTGCGCTCGCTGCCGTGATTGCGGTGAAAGGACCGAGTATCTTTAAATTCTATATTGTTTATTACCTGTTCTTCTTGTTGGGCATCCTGGTATTGTGGGTTATATTATTAACTGTAGGATACCTTATATTGGGTAACCGTGTGCCGCGCCTGCTCAAACGCATCAGCAGCCCGCTGCTCATTGCTTTTGGTACCACCAGCAGCGAAGCCGTGTTTCCCAAGCTTACCGAAGAACTGGAGCGCTTTGGCTGTAAAAGCAAGATCGTGTCCTTTGTATTACCATTGGGTTATTCCTTTAACCTCGATGGCAGTATGATGTACATGACTTTTGCCAGTTTGGCTATTGCGCAGGCCTATAAAATACCGCTCGACCTCGGTACACAGCTCACCATGCTGCTGGTGCTGATGGTGACCAGCAAAGGAATTGCCGGGGTGCCACGGGCATCACTGGTAATCGTACTGGCTACCTGTTCCATGTTCGGTATTCCGCCGGAAGGGGTAGCTTTGATACTGCCGATCGATCACTTTTGCGATATGTTCCGTACAATGACCAACGTGGTGGGCAATGCATTGGCCACCAGCGTCGTTAGTAAGTGGGAAGGAGAATTGGGGCCTGAACAGGTAGGAGATGTAGAGAAAGTGGCTGCTTAAATAAAAGCCATTGGCCGTTAGCTTTTAGGTATTAGCTAACAGCTAAAGCCTAAAAGCTAATACCTAAACTTAATACCTAAATAATTTAAGCACGTAGTATGAGTTTGCTGGACATGATCTTATTGGATTTTCACTGGAAGCAGTTATTGAACCCACAGTTTTATATCGAAAATGGAGGTTTATGGCTGCTGCTGTTTGTGGTGTTCGCTGAAACAGGTTTGTTTGCCGGGTTCTTTTTACCCGGCGACTCATTATTATTTGTTGCCGGTATTTACGCACATGAAGGTGAAGGCGGAAAGCCCGGTATTACCTACGAATTGTTACAACTGTTTGGTATGGGCCATATCCGCAATGAATGGCTCGACCTCATCATACTCTGGCTGCTGATCTCCTTAATGGGTATCCTCGGTAACATGCTGGGCTACTGGACCGGCCGCAAGATCGGACCAGCCATGTATTCCTGGAAAGACAATATGCTGTTTAAAAAGCATTACCTCCACCAGGCCCATGAGTTTTATGAAAAAAGAGGCGGTAGTGCTATCGTGATCGCCCGTTTCCTGCCTATCATCCGCACCTTTGCCCCCATCGTAGCCGGCATCGTGCAAATGGAAAAAAAGAAGTTTACTTATTATAATATAGTAGGCTGCCTGGCCTGGGTATTCAGCATGCTCTTTGCCGGTCACTTCCTGCAAAAATGGATTCTGTCGCAGTTTGGGTTCGATCTGAAACAACACCTTGAAGTAATCGTAATCGGTATAGTACTGGTAACTACTGCACCAGTATTGATCAAACTATTTTTCGGAAAAAAGAAAGCGGGCGAAGAAAAACTGCCCCCAACTAACGAAACGCCAGAATAGCCTATGCAACAGAAACCTGCTTCTGTTTTAAACATTGCTGTCATTGTAGCCGCCCTTGGATATTTCGTAGACATATACGATCTGCTGCTCTTTACCATCGTGCGCGAACCCAGCCTCGCAGGATTGGGTGTAGACCTGAAGAATACCAAAATGGTCATAGCCGCCAGTACCAAGATCATCAACTGGCAGATGGTGGGCCTCCTTATAGGCGGCATCGTGTGGGGTGTCATGGGCGATAAGAAAGGTCGCCTGAGCGTGTTGTTTGGTTCCATCTTACTCTATTCAGTAGCCAACTTCCTCACCGGTTTTGTGACCAGTACCGATCAGTATGCCTGGGCACGCTTTGTGGCAGGTCTGGGTCTGGCAGGAGAGTTGGGTGCAGGCATTACCCTTGTCAGTGAATTACTTCCTAAAAATAAAAGAGGTATCGGTACATCATTGGTGGCAGGCATTGGTCTGTTTGGCGCCGTGTTCGCCTATTTCACTTTTCAGTTTACCGATCAGGACTGGCGCCTTTGCTATAAAATAGGGGGAGGCCTGGGAATCGTGCTGCTGTTGCTCCGTATCAGCGTAGCCGAAAGCGGTATGTTCAAAGCAGTGAAATCACAGGAACATATTCAAAAAGGCAACCTGTTCATGTTCTTCAACAACGGTGAACGGTTCAAGAAATACATCCTGGCTATCCTCATCGGGTTGCCAACCTGGTATGTGATAGGCATATTGGTAAACCTCAGCAACCGGTTTGCCAATGAGTTTTACGGCGAGAATAAAATAGAATCAGGTCGTGCTATTATGTATGCCTATGCAGCTATTGCTATTGGCGATATCCTGGTAGGGCTGGTAAGCCAGTACTTCAAGAGCAGGAAGAAAGCGCTGTACTTGTTTTATTTCTTCTCCATTGTATCCGGCATTTACTTCTTCAGTGGAAACATAAAGAACGATGCTACCATGTACGCCGCCTGTGCAGCACTTGGTTTCAGCACCGGCTTCTGGGCCATCTTTGTAACGATGGGAGCCGAACAGTTTGGCACCAACCTGCGGGCAACTGCCGCCACTACCATCCCTAATATGGTGCGGGGCGCTCTGCCGCTCATCAACATGATGTTTAAAGATGTGTTCCAGGACAACTGGAAATGGGGGCTTATCCAAAGCGCTATCGTAACAGGCATTATCGTAATGGTAGTATCTCTGGTGGCTGCTTTCTTCACCCAGGAGACATTCCATAAGGACCTTAATTACGTAGAAAAGTAGGAAGCCTTAACTTCGCGGGCATGAAATTTCTCATCATCCGTTTCTCCTCCATTGGTGATATCGTATTGACCACACCGGTTGTGCGTTGCCTGAAAAAGCAGGTGGTAACGGCTGAAGTGCATTACCTCACAAAGCCTGCGTTTCGCACCATTGTAGAGACGAATCCCTACATCGATAAAGTTCATTACCTGCAGGATGATTTTGATGCCATGATCAGCTCATTGCAGGCAGAGGATTTTGATTACGTGATCGACCTGCACCATAACCTGCGTACCCTGAAAGTGAAACGGGCACTGCGTAAAAAGTCTTTCGCCTTCAATAAGCTCAATATAGAGAAGTGGCTGCTGACCAACTTCAAGGTCAACAAGCTGCCGGATGTACATATTGTAGATCGCTACCTCGCTACGCTGCAAACATTTGGAATAAAAAATGATGGCATTGGGCTGGACTACTTTATTCCCGAAGAAGATAAGATAAAGGAAAGTGATATCCCTGCTTCGCACCACGCAGGCTACATCGGTGTGGTGATCGGCGCAGCGCTCAACACCAAGAAGTATCCGTTGGACAAGCTGAAAGCCTTGTGTGCTTCTATACAACACCCCATCATATTGCTGGGAGGCAAGGAAGATGCGGCCAATGGAGACGCCATTGCCGAAGCCGACAAAGTAAAGATCTATAACGCCTGCGGCAAGTTCAACCTCAATGAATCGGCCGACCTCGTAAGAAGGGCTAAGCTAATCGTTACCAACGATACGGGCCTAATGCACATCGCTTCCGCTTTCAACAAACCCATCATATCGCTCTGGGGCAATACGGTGCCTGAGTTTGGCATGTACCCTTACATGCCCGGCCGCAATCAGCTCTTTGATATCATAGAGATCAAAGGACTCTCATGCCGGCCCTGCTCCAAGATCGGACACAACAAATGCCCGAAGGGACATTTTAAATGTATGCAGCTCATTAAACCGGAAGAAGTACTCGATAAAGTGAATGTGCGGCTCGGGCGGTCGTGATTGAATGGGCAGAGATGGTTTTCTAATTTTCAAATCTTCAAATCAATCCAGTGTCAGAAAGAATATATCCTTATCAGCAGTTATTCGAATTTACCAAAGCAATATTTATACAAATAGGCTGTAGTGAAGCTGATGCAGCTATCGCTACCAAAGTGCTGTTGTCGGCAGACCTTAGAGGTGTTGATTCGCACGGCGTAGCGCGCCTGAGCGGTTATGTACGTTTGTGGGAGGCCAACCGCGCCAATACAAAACCCAATGTGCGGATCATCCATGAAACACCTTCCACCGCAGTAGTAGATGGAGATGGCGGTCTTGGACTGGTAGTGGCGCCCTTTGCTATGCAGGTGGCCATCGATAAGGCCAAACAGGTAGGCACGGGCTGGGTGAGTGTGCAGAACAGCAACCACTTCGGCATAGCAGGCTATCATGCCATGATGGCCCTGGAGCACGATATGATCGGCATGGCCATGACCAACGCCAGCCCCCTGGTGGCGCCCACCTTTTCGGTGGAAAGGCTCTTGGGCACCAACCCCATTTGCGTGGCAGTGCCGGCAGGCGAGGAGCCCGCTTTTGTGGCTGACCTGGCCACTACCACGGCGGCCAATGGCAAGCTGGAGATACTACAGCGTAAAAGCAAAGAAACACCCACCGGTTGGGTACAGGATAAACAGGGCAACCCATCTACCAATCCACATGAGTTGAAGTCGGGTGGCGCCTTATTGCCCCTCGGCGGCGACCGCGAGCACGGCAGCCACAAGGGCTATGCCCTGGGAGCAGTGGTAGACATCTTCTCTGCCGTATTGAGCGGCGCCAATTATGGTCCCTGGGTGCCACCTTTCCCGGCCTATGTGCCCATGCCCACCGAGATGCCTGGAAAGGGCATCGGGCATTTCTTTGGGGCCATGCGGGTAGATGCCTTCCGCCCGGCAGAAGACTTTAAGTTCCACATGGACAAATGGATACGTCGCTTCCGAAGCGCCACACCGGTGCCCGGCGAAGAGCAGGTGCTGATCCCCGGCGACCCCGAGCGGGAAATGGAAGCCAACCGCATGAGGGCTGGTATCCCTTTACTGAACTCGGTATCAGAAGATTTGCTGCTGTTGGGAGAGAAGTTTGGGATACAGCTGTAGCCTGTTATTCCGACTTTTTGGGTAGACTAAACCCGCAATCGCATCTTCCCTTATCTTTGCGCCTGCTTTGCAAAAATTATTTTCCAACCAAAACATTCCGTCAGTAACGGAACAGGAGAGTAAACCATGAAAATTATGAAATTCGGCGGTACCTCAGTAGGTAAGCCGGAGCGTATGCATCAGGTGGCAGAATTGATCACCAAAGATGCAGAATCCAAGATCGTCGTATTGAGTGCCCTCAGTGGTACTACCAATGCACTGGTATCGATTGGAGATGCGATGGCATCCGGTGACCGCGATGCTGCCAAACAACAAATTGAAAAGCTGGAAGCGCATTATCAAACATTCATCCGCGACCTGCTGAAGAAAGATGCAACCCTCGAGAAGGCGAAGCGTATCGTAGCTGAGCACTTTGAATTCTTAACCATCATACTCAAGATATCATTCAGCGAAGCACTGAGCAAGGACATCCTGGCCCAGGGTGAGCTGCTTTCTACCAAGCTGTTCAGTACCTATCTCGAAGAGAAGGGAATAGACCACGCTTTATTGCCGGCATTGGAATTCATGAGCATCGACATTCATGATGAACCACAGGTGCCTGCCATCAAAGCAAAGCTTCTTCCTATCCTGGATCAACACAAGAGCAAGAAACTGTTCATCACACAAGGCTATATCTGCCGCAACGTACGTGGCGAAGTAGATAACCTGAAACGTGGTGGTAGTGATTATACTGCATCACTCGTAGCTGCTGCTGTAAACGCTTCCGTATGCGAAATATGGACCGATATCGATGGCATGCACAACAACGATCCCCGTGTAGTGAAGAAGACGTTGCCCATCGAGCAATTGAGCTTTGAAGAAGCAGCCGAGCTGGCTTACTTCGGCGCCAAGATCTTGCACCCTACTTGTATATGGCCGGCACAACAACAAAAGGTACCGGTAAAGCTGTTGAACACCATGCAGCCACAGGCCGCAGGCACCGTGATCACCCAGGAAGCGGGTTCAGTAGGTGCAAAAGCAGTAGCTGCCAAAGATGGCATCTATGCTATCAACATCAAGAGCAGCCGCATGTTGCTGGCTTATGGATTCCTGCGTAAGATATTCGAGGTGTTTGAAAAGTACCGCACCCCCATCGATATGATCACTACTTCCGAAGTAGCTGTATCTGTAACCATCGATAGCGGCACACACCTGAAAGCCATCGTAAAAGAGCTGGAACCATTTGGTACCATCGAAGTGGAAGAAAACCAAACCATCATTTCTGTAGTAGGTAACGAAATTGCTCAAACGCAGAATGTATTGAGCAAGCTGTTCGATGCACTTACGCCAGTGCCCATCAGCATGGTAAGCTATGGTGGCAGCAAGCACAACGTGTCTATATTGTTGCCTTCTGACTATAAAACCCAAACATTACAATTATTGAACAAGGGACTGTTTGGATTAGAGTAAAATCAAGCAAAGCAACAATACCACAAACAGGGTATACGTATAGCAATTTTCCCCGATTTGGGGAGCCCAACACATTAAAATTGCTTAAATAGGAAGGGATTCTTGTGTAGTCACTATATCCTGCCAAACTTGTTTATTATCTTAGCCGGTGTAATAGCACCGGCTTTTTTGGGCCCTCATGGCAGAAAGACCATGGTCGTTCGAAACCGGGATTCACCTTACCTTATCGTAGAGACCATTGAGAAACTTAATCGACTTTGCTTGTGTTCTTGGATTGATGTTGTTATCGACCCTCTCTGGCATGGCCCAGGGTAGAAATCGTATTACCGGTACTGTTATCAATGACAAGACCGGAGCAGTCATTGCAAGCGCCAGCATCTTCATCAACGGATCTTCCAAAGGAACAGTCAGTAATGCCAACGGCCATTTTGAATTGACAGATGTTCCTGCTAATGGCTCTTTTGAACTCATCATATCTTCTATCGGTTTCACTACACTTAGCTATCCTTATACGGGCGATTCATTACCCCTGATCTTGCGCATACGTTTAAAGCCTAAAATAACAGAGCTGCAATCGATCGTAGTGGAACCCTGGGAAAAGGATGGATGGGCAAAGTGGGGCCGGCTATTTACAGAGAGCTTTATTGGTACTACTGCAGCTTCACGCAATTGTGTGATCAAAAATTCCAAAGCACTCCGCTTTCGTTTTTCCCGCAAGACCAACACGCTGATAGCGGTGGCCGATGAACCATTGATCATCGAAAACAAAGCGTTGGGATATCGTATCAAATACCAACTGGAAGACTTTATTTACAACATGCGCGAGCGTACGTTGCTGTATGTAGGATTCACTTTCTTTGAAGATATGTCGGAAGACCGCAACCGCGTACCCCGCCGTTGGGTAAACAGCCGCAAGCATGCTTACGAAGGTTCCATCGTGCATTTTATGCGTGCGTTATACACCAATAAGCTGGCCAGCGAAGGATTTGAGGTACAGCGCATGATCAAAGAGCCTAACCTCGAAAAAGAGCGGGTAAAGAAAGAATACGCAGCCCTTTGGAGAAGGAACTATGGCACTGGCGGCAGACTAATGATGGGAAGAGGTGGCCCGGTTACCGTAGTAGGCGATTCCACCAATTATTATAACCGTATACTCAATCAACCTGATTTTATAGATATTGTCAATCCTACTTTATTGACGGCTGATAGCCTTACCACCCGTGCCGATTCCACCCGTATTTCACTGTTCTTCCCCCATTATCTCCATATCACTTATAAAAAGGGACTGGAAGAAGAAGGCTACCTGGAGAAATATGGCGAGATACGAAAACCCTGGCATCCACGTTCTGATGTATTCCTGCTGCAGGGCACTCCTGTAGTGGTGGAAGCCTCAGGCGCCTACTTCCCACCACAGGATTTCTTCTCATCAGGCTATTGGTCCTGGAGTGAGAAGATATGCCACCTGCTGCCAGTTGATTTCGACCCTGAAAAAAACAGATAACCTACTATGCCTCTTCTTTACCGCTGCCTCGTTTTGTTGACCATCATTACCCTGTTCAGCAATTGCTCCCGTCGTGATGCACTTAGTAAAGTATGGTTTTATACCTACGACGATACCAAGAGCAATACGGCTAACAGCAGTGATGACAGTGACCCCTTTCTTACACCTGTGCATTTTATGAACCTGCAGGCCGATGGCAAGTTTACGGCTTACCTGCAGGGTTTTGACTATGGTGATTGGGAAGTGGATGGCGATTATATTATTCTCAAAAGCGCCGATAAAAAAAGGCGGCGTATCCAGTTGCAGGGGACAGGTAAAAATGAGATCACGGTAGATATCCTGCCCGATAATGCTTTCCAGTCGGCCTATCGCTTCGAAGGCAATAGCAACAAATTCGATGAAGCTGATAATCCTTTTTCATTAGCCAATAACAAGTGGCGTATCAAAGCCACGCACAAGGAAAGCGATGCGGAAATTACAAACCGCCTGAAAAACCACCTGCTGTACTGGGAAAAATATTTCGCCTGGGGTATCAGTACCGATAAGAAATCCCTCGATGTACGCAGTCTGCCCGGCCCTTTAAAAATGTATGGCAATGGTTTTGAACTGGTGCCATTGGAAGACTGGGCGCCTGAATGGGAGAGCCTCTTTTACGATAAAGAAGATGCCCGCATTGCCTGGAATAAACTGCATTACTTTTTCACCTATAAGCGCATTGCCTGGGCAAAGACCGACCATAAGTTTAAAATGTTTGTTTCAGCCTTTCAGCAAATGCAGCGGCAGGTAGAGTAGCAGGAGCTTACTTTATCAGCTTATTACTTTTCAACCACTGTTCAACCAGGTCCATCCATTTCACCTCGCTGGTTTTATTGTACATGCCAAAACCATGACCTCCCTTTTCATAGAGGTAGATCTCACTGTGCACTTTGTGCTTTTGTAAAGCCTCATAAAAGCGCTCACTGTTTTGTACGATTACGGTCTTGTCATCTTTAGCATGCACCAGGAAAGTGGGCGGTGTGACCTTGGTCACCTGCAACTCATTAGAGTATAGCGTGATCTTTTCTGCAGAAGCATTTTCGCCCAATAATTTGGTGCGGGAGCCTTTATGAGCCAGGCTATCGGTAAAGCTGATCACCGGGTAAAGGAGGATCATGAAATCGGGCCGTACCGGTGACTTGGCCGGTTGCTTATAAGTTTCGTTGGTAAGAACGTTGTGCTGGAAATGCGTGCCGGTAGTAGAGGCGAGGTGGCCACCGGCAGAAAAGCCGATAATACCTACCTGGTTCTTTTTAATACCCCATTCGGCAGCGCGCTGGCGCACCACCAGCAATGCCTGCTGGGCATCCTGCAGGGGGCCGATCTCTTTATTGAGCATGGTGGTATCATTGGGCAGGCGATATTTCAATACAAAGGCTGTAATACCCATTTCATTGAATTGGCGGGCTACATCGGAGCCCTCGTGACTGGCCGCCAGGATAGAGTAGCCACCACCCGGACAAATAACAATGGCAGTGCCGTTCGCTTTGTCTTTGGGGGCAGGGTAAATGGTGAGTGTAGGCTTGGTGACATAGCTGATGCGGAGCTTGCCGTCTGCACCAACTGTTGAGCTCTCCTTATCGGGTACCGGTTTGGAGTTGGGAACGTTATCAGGATACAGTGGGATCGTAGTTTGTGCCATAGCAGCGTGTGCAAAGCTAAAAAAGGATAAAATGATCAGTGAGCGTTTCATATGGTGTGAGTTGTTGACCAAATATAATGCAAACAGTTTGGTTTTCCTTTTAGGTTTCTTTCACAGAATGTTAAGTTAAAACAGGGGTGTAGGTCATTGACACGTGTAACTTATAGATATACCTTCAAGTCATACAATAAACCAGCGTTTATGAAAAAGTTATACTCCCTTTCAACATTACTTGTTGTTTTAATATTCTTCTCCGGTTGTAGTAAAGACATCTTTAAACCATACGATGACCGCATTGAAGGCGTGTGGGAATTGACCGATGTAGACAAAGTAGGTTGGGGCAGCACCAACCTGAATTTTACCGGCGGACGGTTCACCTTCTATGGCAGTGGTAAAGTAGAATACGAAGATGGCTATGGTGGTTTTTATGAAGGCCGTTGGGACATCCGCAACCGTAACATTCCCGATTGCTACATCGATGAGAATGGCAACTCGATTTGTGACGGCCGTAATGTGCGCACACTGAGCATTAATGTTACCGACTTTGTGACCCATGATGTATTGTCCGAGTATTTTGATGAGATCGTGTTTACAGGCACTAACCGTTTCAAGGCTTACCTGTATGATGGCAATAGAACTTACGTATTCCGCTTCAGGCGCTAAGTATAATATAAATTCTTATCTCATCAGGACTCCCGGAATTTCCCGGGAGTTTTTTTATGATGGTTACTGGTAAACCTATATCTTGACATTCCTAAGCCTGTTTACAACATGCGATTGATAACAATATTCTTCCTGTTGCTATTGTATACCGTCGGGGCTAATGCTCAACAGAATAAGAGCAGACGCATGCAGCAGGAGTTGCAACAAATACAGAATGAAAAGGCCGACTACCTTATTGCTGATCTTGTTAGAAATAGTGCTGGTAAAATCATCACCGGAAGCCGGTTGGTACTCCAGGATCCGTACCTCAAACAAATGGCTGCACGGTATGGGACAACGGCTATACCCACACTGGTTGAGATGCTGGAGGATGAAAAGAGAGACTGGGCGGCTATATTGCTATTGTATCATATCACACAGGAAGATCCGGGTGTGCTTGAATTTTTCTCCTATGAACAAATAGCAGATTGGAGAACCTGGCAACGGATGCGGGAACTGAACTGGTGGAATAGCTATCCGGATTCAAAAACGTATTGCTGCATCGATACTTTTGAATATAGGTTCCGTGTTAAGAATAGCAGACTTCAGCCGGTAGATAAGCATATCTATGTAGGCATGCCTCCCGCTGATTTTAAGACCGAAACACTTACTTATCGGAAACTGATCTTTGGCGAGAGCCGCTCGAATGTAGTTGGTTTAGTGCGGCAGGATAGTAGTGCGTTATGGTATATAGATGTCAATCTGTTTAATCAAATGCCGACCTCCACGGAGTATCCATTGCTTTACTTTAACAAACCGGTCAATGAAACATGGAAGGTCGATATTGGATGGAGTTATTTCGAGGGAGTGGAAATTTCACTGACTGACATAGAAAACCGGGATGGAGATACCGTTTATATATACAAGGTAGCTGTCCAGGAAGGTCATACCAATCCGGGTGATAAACTCACTGGAATACGATATAGTAAACAACGGGGTTTTCTTGAACTGGAAATCACCAACCACTGGGTTGCTATGCCAGTCAATAAAATAGGGCAGCCTAAGTGATGATGAAATTGTGTTGTAGTCTTATATTTTCAAGGCGTTATTTCCCGTACTTCTTCAACAACTGCTCGTACAATCCCTCGATCTGTCTTGTCATGGTAGAAGCACTGTAAGTGGAGCTGATAGTTGCTCTTGCTTCCCGGCCAAGGCGTTCGCGCAGGACAGGATCGGTTAATTGAATAATCGTTTGAGGTAGTGTGCTGTCCAGTGTTTCTACGGGCAACAGTAAGCCATTTACATCGTGGCGGATGACTTCTGAGGTGCCATCTACCTTGGTGCCGATAATGGCTTTGCCCATGGCCATGGCTTCCAGCAATCCAATGGGCAATCCTTCCCATAAAGAAGGCAATACGAAGATATCAGCGGCAGCGAGTACATCAGGTACATCCTGGCGGAAAGGAGCAAAGATCACCTGGTCGGTGATGCCCAGTTGCTTTACCATTTCCAGGGCTTCCGCCTTTTGGTCACCATCACCCACCATTAATAAGCGCAGGGAAGGCAGTTGTTTCACCGCCTGTGCAAATGCGCTGATCAGCTTCAGGGGCTGTTTCTGGTGAATAAATCGGGCTACAAACAATACCAGTGTAACGTCTTTAGGGATGCCCAATTCACTACGCACGTCTTTGAAGGAACGGCTGGGATCGAACTTGGTTTGATTGATACCATTGTTCACCACTACCGATTCGAACCCACTGAAATATTGCTTGCCGGTCTGTTGATTGGAGGCCGACACGGAGATATTGATATCTGATTTACGGGTGAGCACCTTTTCGCCAAACACACGGATCTTCTTGACCAAGGGATTTTGGTCGTCGTGGAATGACCAGCCGTGGATGGTGTATACCAGTGGCAGTTTCAGCTTCTTGGTAGCCCAGAATACGTTGGAGTTGGCGCGTGTGCCGTGGGCATGCACCAGCTGAATATTATTAGCCTCAATAAAAGCCTTTACCCGTTTCCATTTGCTAAAATCGAATGGCTTTTCGGTATAGATCACTTCCGTTTGAATGCCCATTTCCTTCAGCCTGTCTACCATCGGGCCTTCGGTAAAAGAAAGTACCACCGGCTCATACCGGCTTTTGTCCAGATTCTCTACAAGGCTCAATAAATGACTTTCCCCGCCACCGATCTGGCCTTGCCGGATGGTCTCCAGGATGCGTATTTTGTTGGTATGGGTCATAACGAGTGCGAAAGTAATACACAGGGCCAGGATATAAAAGAGGGGCAAAAGAAAAGCCCCACTTAAGTGAGGCTTTCTGTATTAATTAATCGTCAATCGACTTTTTAGATCACGATCATGGCATCGCCATAGCTGAAGAAGCGGTACTTGTCCTTGATAGCCTTTTTGTAGGCTTCCATGGCCAGGTCATAACCGGCAAAAGCGCAGGTCATGATCAGCAGGCTCGTCTTGGGCAGGTGCAGGTTGGTAACCAGTGCGTCGGCAATGTTGAACTGGTACGGGGGGTGGATGAAAATGTTCGTCCAGCCTTCGGAAGGTTTCAACAGCTTTTCAGCAGTGTAAGAAGATTCCAGCGCCCGCATGGTAGTAGTACCTACGGAGCAGATACGGTGGCCGCCTTCGATCGCCTTGTTCACGATTTTGCAGGCAGTATCTTCTATGCGATAGTATTCAGCATCCATCTTGTGTTTGCTGAGGTCTTCCACCTCGATGGGGCGGAAGGTGCCAAGGCCGGTGTGCAGAGTTACCTCTGCAAAGCGGATACCTTTAATTTCCAGCCTTTTGATCAGCTCGATGCTGAAGTGCAGACCGGCAGTGGGAGCTGCTACAGCGCCTTCATGCTTGGCATACACCGTTTGGAAACGCTCTTTGTCTTCAGCCTCGGGCTTGCGCTTGATATATTTAGGCAGGGGTGTTTCACCCAGGAATTCCAGCATTTGACGAAACTCGTCGTCGGTGCCATCCCACAGGAAGCGGATGGTACGGCCACGGGAAGTGGTATTATCGATTACTTCGGCTACCAGCTCATCGTTCTCGCCGAAGTAAAGTTTATTACCTACACGGATCTTACGGGCGGGATCAACGATCACGTCCCAAAGGCGGTTAGGCTTATTCAATTCTCTTAAGAGGAATACTTCAATTTTAGCACCGGTTTTCTCTTTGCGTCCATACATCCGGGCGGGGAATACCTTGGTATTGTTGACAACGAAAACATCCTTGTCGTCAAAATAATCCATGATATCGCGGAAGTGCTTGTTTTCGATCTGGCCGGTCTTACGGTGCACCACCATCAGGCGGGCATCTTCACGTTTTTTCGTAGGGTGTTGGGCAATAAGATTAAGCGGTAAATCAAACCTGAACTGTGATAGCTTCATGTGAATTATAACAATTTTATTACGGTAGGTAGCCACATGATACCAAGCGGTAGTAAGAGCGGGTACATCGGGGGAAGTGCTCCGGACAAACGAGGTCTTACGGCACCAGGTTTGATAGCATGTCAGGCATAAATTTCAAGCGGGCGAAGGTAGGAAATAATAAGGATATGAAAAAATAAAGAATCTGGCCCAACGGCCTCGTTTTGCGCCCCGTAAGCCTACAGTGGGCGCTACAGCTCGTTTTAAGAAAACAAAAACACCAAATATTTTATGATTTCGGCTGTTTTTAGCATCTTCCAAAGGGGACCCGGGAAGCGGGCGGCCCGGCCTTCGGGTACGGTCCAGCTGCTTCGTAAAGCCCTTCATAAACCCTCCCTTGTATATGAGAAAATTTGTCCTGCCACTCACAGTCCTGTTCACTATTTCTACCCTGTCTTTATCGGCACAGCAACGTGGGCGAACGCCCGTCAAGCAGCCTTCTGCGGCCAAACCAGCCATCAGGGATGCCAGTAAGAAATACCCCAGCCTCCTGTGGGAGATCTCCGGCAACGGGATGAAGAAGCCTTCCTACCTGTTTGGCACTATGCACGTGAGCGATAAGCTGGCCTTTCACCTTGGAGACACTTTCTACAACGCGATCAAGAGCGCGGAAGTGGTAGCCCTGGAAACCAATCCCGAAAGCTGGCAGGACGATTACAGCAATTCCTCCTTCTTTGGCGCCAGGGGACGTGGTAGCGATAGATTTTCCGCACGTGATGAAGGTCAGTTACTCTCCGACAATATGCGCATCACCACGTTTGCCATCGATAGCTACGAAGAGGCCATCAAGGCAGCCCTGTCGGTGGAACCTTCCATGATCAATGGAATGTTGTATCGAACGTATGGTACCCGAACTGATGATTTCGAGGAAGATACTTTCCTGGATATGTACATCTTCCAGGTGGGTAAGAAACTGGGCAAGCGGCTCAGTGGCGTAGAGAATTTCGAAGAAAGTGAAAAGCTCGTAGTTGAAGCTTATAAGGATATGATCCGCGACCGCAACAGGAAGCGGAAGAGCTATGACATGGAAGGCATGATGACAAATCCTAAAAAGGTGGAAGAGGCCTACCGCCGTGGCGACCTTGATCTGCTGGATTCGCTGGAAGCGCTCACGGTAGCTTCCGACGCCTTCCAGGAAAAGTTTCTGTATAAACGCAATGAGATACAGGCCAACTCGATCGATTCCATCATAAAAAAGCAATCGCTGTTTGTAGGTGTGGGGGCTGCCCACCTGCCCGGCAAAAGAGGCGTTATCGAGATGCTGCGGCAAATGGGGTATACCCTGCGGCCCATCATGATGGATGACCGCAACAGTACCCAGAAAGAAGCCATCGAAAAGATGCGGATGGAGCACCGCTTTGTTACGCAAACAGCTGGTGATGGTTTTTACAAAGTGAATATCCCCGGCAAAAAGTTTTACCAGTTTACCGATTGGAATGGCATGGACGTCGTGCAATATGCTGATATGGTAAACGGCGCCTACTACATGGTGACACGTGTAAAGACCAACAGCCTGGCTTTGGGCCATTCCACCGAAACGGTGTACAAGAAAGTAGATAGCCTCCTGTATGAAAATGTGCCGGGTAGAATATTGAAGAAAACGCCCATCATGAAAAATGGGTATAAAGGGTATGACATTGTAAACCGTACCCGCCGGGGCGACTGCCAGCGGTACAATATCTTCATTACTCCTTTTGAGCTGGTCATCTTTAAGATGAGTGGTAACGGTGAATTCATCAACTCGGGTACGGAGGCGACTAAGTTCTTCCAATCAGTGCAGTTGAAAGAATACAGTGCTGGCGGATGGCACACCTGGCAGCCTGCTACCGGTGGCTTCAGCATCCAGGTGCCGCATACGCCTGCTCTATTACGCGATAACAACATAGGGACCGACAGGCTGGAGTACAGTGCCTGGGATAAACAGGATGGGAATTACTACCTGGTTATGAAAGTAGACCTGCACAATTATGCTTTCATAGAAGAAGACAGTTTTGAATTGAAGTTGATGGATGAAAGCTATGGTTATTCATCCTTCATTGAAAAACAGCTGAGCAGGAAGTTTACTTTACAGAATGGCTACCCGGCCCTGGAAAGCAAGTTCAGCCACAACGATGGCAGTTATAGTTCGGTGAAGTACATCATTCGTGGGCCGGTGTATTATGCGGTAATAGCCCGTTATAAAAACGAGAATGCCAATGTGCGCCGGTTTATGGAATCCTTTGCCGTTCAGCCTTTCTCTTATCCTGAAGCAAAGCTGCGTACGGATACTTCCCTGCATTTCACTGTACGATCACCTTTGTTTCCTGAAGAGAAGAAGGAAGAAATAACAGATATGGATGACATCTATCGGATGGCTTATGAGGAACTTGGTGAGGAAGAGCTATTCCGGGGTAATGATAAAAAGTTCATGCTCATTGGCAACGATACCACCGGAGAAAAGATACGGGTTGTTTATGATCCCCTGTCTAAATATGCTTATTGGAAAGACAGTGCAGCATTCTGGAAGGAGAACTTTACAGAGGTATGGGATGACGACAGTACTTTCATTGTTCGTTTCGACAAGCAATACAGCTTGCCCAATGGATTCCGGTGTCGTGAAAAGCACTATACAGATACTGGCAGCAGCCGGTTGTTGATGGTGAAAACCTTGTATAAGGATGGACATTTGTTCAACCTTGCTACGCTTACCGATACTATGAATCAGCGCAGCCCTTTCCTGCAAAGCTTCTTCACCAGTTTTACGCCGGCCGATACATTGAAAGGCAATGCTGTATTTGTACGTAAAACCGATCAGGTTCTCCGGGACCTGTTTAGTAAGGATAGTGTTACTGCCCGAAGGGCTGCCGGCGCCATTTCGCTGGTAACCTATGACTCCACGGATGTTCCGCGGATCAAACAAACCATCGAGGCCCTCAATTGGGACGTCACCGAATATTTGCGCGTTAAGCGATACCTCATAGGCAGGCTCGGCAGGTCGAAGGATACAGCTGTTACTGGCTGGCTACAGGGGTTGTATTGGAAGGTAAAAGATACGGCCGATCTGCAACATGCTATTCTGAATGCGCTGGCCAGGCAACAGACTAAAGTCTCTTTTACTGCTTTTAAAAATGCGATGCTGCAGGAGCCGCCAATCGTTGAAGAAAGTAGCAGCTCTTATAGGTACGGAGGGCGTTCCGTCTCTATGTCATTCAGTGGTTTTTCCGGAAGAGGGTATTTCCGTGGCAGAGAGGCGGATAGAGGCAGCTGGTATTATCTGTACGATACACTGGCGCTCACCAAAATCATCTTCCCGGATATACTGCAACTCATGGTGGTGGATGATTATGAAGAGCAGATCATGCAACTGCTGACGAAGATGGTGGACAGCGGCTACCTGAAGGCGGCTGATTATGAATCATACTTCAGTAAGATATATCTCGACGGCAAGCAGCTACTAAAGAAGCAAGTAGCTGCAGAAGACAAGGAAAAGATAGACCGGGCCGGGAAGAAGAATCAGCGTAGGTCTATGCTGTTGCTTGGATTCGATGATGACGATGAAGAGCAGGAAGTGGATGAAGGCAATGACGACCTGGAGCAATATGCAGCACTGTTGTTGCCTTTCCGTGATAAGAATCCCGGTGTACAGAGCTTTTTTGAGCAGCTGATGAAAACAGGCGACAGGCGGCTGCTGTACAATACTTTCATTATGCTACTCCATAATAAACAGCCAGTGCCCGATTCGCTGTTTATGAAATATGCTAAGCTGGACAAGTACCGGAGTAAACTGTATGAAGACCTGGAAGAGCTGAAGATGATTGATAAATTCCCGGCTCAATATAAAAACCAGCTGGATATTACCCGCAGTTTGCTGCTCAATCAGTCTGACAGATATATAAAGTTGGATACGATCGTGTTCCTGGATAAGCTGCCAGTGACGTATAAAAAGAAAAAAGGCTGGGTCTACTTCTATAAATACAAACGGATGCGTGATGACGCCAACTGGTATGTGGCAACGGTAGGCATGCAGCCTGAGAAGATGGAGGAGATTGATATAGATAATGATGATTTTACCGACCGTGAGGAGCAGAAGCTGGAGACTGATAAGCCTGTAAAAGAACAGTTAGAGAAAATGATGCAGGAGATGCTGACTGCCAAACGGAGAAGCGCCTGGTCTTATTATCAGGCTCGCAACATCAGGATGTACAAAGGATATATGTCGGATATGGTGAAGAGCCGTAGGTACCGCGATTAACTTAATACGCCCTTCGGAATAGATGCTATTAATTGCTGTGTATACGCCGTCTGTGGATGGAAGTATACCTGCTCTGCTTCGCCGATCTCTTCAATCTGACCTTTGTTCATCACCATGATGCGGTCGCTGATGTAGCGCACTACAGAGAGGTCGTGGGAGATAAAGATGATGGTGAAGCCAAATTCCTTTTTGAGGTCATTCAGCAGGTTCAATACCTGGGCTTGCACGCTTACATCAAGTGCAGACACCGATTCATCGCACACGATAAAAGAAGGATTCAATGCTAAAGCCCTTGCTATTACAATGCGTTGGCGCTGGCCACCGGAAAACTCGTGGGGGTAGCGGTTAAAATGTTCGGCATTAAGGTTCACCTTTTCCAGTAATTCCACCACTTTGTCCCTACGTTGTTTATCTGTAGGCAGCAGACGATGGACCTTAAGCGGTTCTGCAATAGCGTCGCCGATTGTGAGGCGTGGGTTCAAAGAAGAGTAGGGGTCCTGGAAAACGATCTGTATGTCTTTGCGGAGTGCTTTCAGTTCGTCTCTCTTTTTGGCTGTCAGGTCGATGCCATCGTAGATGATCTTTCCCCTGGTAGGTTCGATCAGTCGCAGGATGGTCCTGCCCAAAGTAGTTTTGCCGCAACCTGATTCTCCTACCA
This sequence comes from Paraflavitalea sp., assembly GCF_059502485.1. Taxonomy (NCBI): domain Bacteria; kingdom Pseudomonadati; phylum Bacteroidota; class Chitinophagia; order Chitinophagales; family Chitinophagaceae; genus Paraflavitalea; species Paraflavitalea sp. The sequence continues at coordinate 2,191,197 of NZ_JCACET010000010.1, read as the reverse complement.
GGCCCAGTGTTTCTCCTTTGTATACCTCGAAGCTCACATCGTTGACCGCTTTGGTATATTCCAATGGCTTGCCCAGGAATGATTTCTTAGAAGGAAACCAGACGCTCAGCTGCTCTACGCGAAGCAGGGGAGTGGAAGGCGGAGGTCTGAGGTCTGAGGTAGGAGGTATGAAGTCTGACTTCTTACCGCTGTTTTCCTGGTTCTCCAAAAAATCACTCACTACCGGAAGCCGTTTCCCTTTCGGATGGAGTATCGGCCGGCAGGCCAGCAGGCCTTTGGTATAGGGATGTTGTGGGTTGCTGAACAGGTTGGCAACAGGGCCTTGCTCTACAATATTGCCTTTATACATTACTACTGCTCTGTCGGCCACTTCTGCCACCACACTCAGGTCGTGGGTAATGAAGATCACACCCATCTGCTCTGTTTGTTGCAAAGACTTGATGAGTTGCAGAATAGTTTTTTGTACTGTTACGTCCAGCGCAGTCGTAGGCTCGTCACAGATCAGCAGATCGGGCTCACAGCTCATGGCCATAGCGATCATGACGCGCTGCTTTTGTCCGCCACTTAATTGGTGTGGGTATCGGTTGAATAGTTGTGCCGGGTTGGGAAGTTTTACTTTCTCAAACAGCTCAATGGTTTTCCGCGAAGCTTCTTCTTTGGATAATTTCCGGTGCAGCCGGATGGCTTCCATCACCTGGTCGCCACAGGTAAATACAGGATTGAGGGAAGTCATCGGTTCCTGGAAGATCATGGCTATCTGGTTGCCCCGTATGGCCCGTAGTTGCTGGGGTGTTTGCGTAAGCAGGTTAACGGAGGTTTGGCCGTCCGGCGAAAATAGGATATTGCCCTGGGTATACCTGGCCGGTGGAGTAGGATGCAGTTGCAGTATAGACAGGGAGGTAACCGATTTACCGGAACCTGATTCGCCAACGATGGCCACTATTTCTCCACGCTGTACTTCCAGGGAAATGTTATTGACAGCAGTGGTGGTGCCGATCTCCGTAACGAAATCTACCTGCAAATTATTTATTTGGAGCAAGGGTATGGCCATGGGGTGTAAATTACGCTAATAAAAGTTTTCACGCGATGCGATATAAACATTTTCCGGCATGGATGCTCATTGCAACACTCCTTATCTTAAGTGCAGGTGTGTCTTTTGCACAGAATAACAAAGACAGTAACAGGGTAATTAGTCACATTGTAGATCTTCAAAAACAGGACCTGCAGTTGTATTGGAAAGATGATAAAGGAAGTATCCTGGGAAGTATCGAGCGCCTGCGGCAATTCCTCAACGGCAAGCAGCAGACATTGGTCTTTGCTATGAACGGTGGCATGTATATGGAAGACCGGACGCCCCTGGGGCTTTTTATTCAACAGGGACGGCTGGTAACAAAACTTAATACGTCGTCGGGATATGGTAATTTTTATATGAAACCTAACGGGGTATTCTATATTACTACTGATAAGAAGGCAGTCGTTTGCCGCACACAGGATTTCAAATATGATAAAAAGATCAGCTTTGCCACGCAGTCGGGACCGATGTTGGTGATCAATGGTGCGATTCACCCGGAGTTTAAAAACGGATCTATCAATGTCAATATCCGCAACGGCGTTGGTGTGTTGCCAGGCAACAAACTCCTATTTGCCATGACGAAAGAGCCCATGAATTTCTATGACTTTGCTGACTTTTTCAGGCAACAGGGTTGTCTCAACGCTTTGTATTTAGACGGCTTTGTGTCCCGCACCTATTTACCCGAAAAACAGTGGATACAAACAGATGGCAGCTTTGGAGTGATCATTGGTGAAGTGCGTGCTAAAACTTCAAATGCCGCACGGTAAGCCCGTTATTGATCAGTTGCTTTAAGGAATCGATGCCGATGCGCAGGTGACGCTCTACGTAATTAGCAGTGACAGCTTTGTCACTTTCTTCTGTTTTTACGCCTTCCGGTATCATCGGTGAATCGCTCACCAGCAGCAGGGCGCCGGTAGGTATCTTATTGTAAAAGCCTACAGAGAAAATGGTAGCTGTTTCCATGTCGATAGCGTAGCTGCGAATGCGTTGCAGGTATTCCTTGAATTGCTCATCATGCTCCCATACGCGGCGGTTGGTGGTATAAACAGTGCCTGTCCAGTAATCCACACCATAATCACGTATGGTGGTAGATACGGCTTTTTGAAGGGCGAAGGCAGGCAGTGCCGGTACTTCGGGTGGGAAGTAATCGTTGGACGTACCTTCTCCACGGATAGCCGCAATAGGCAGGATCAGATCTCCGATATTGTTGCGTTTTTTCAATCCTCCACATTTGCCCAGAAATAATACAGCTTCGGGATCGATGGCTGTGAGCAGGTCCATCACGGTAGCGGCAGTGGGGCTACCCATGCCAAAGTTGATGATGGTAATGTTTTCGGCAGTGGCGCATTGCATAGGACGGTCAAGACCAATGACAGGGACTTTGTTCCATTCGGCAAACATCTTTACATAGTTGCTGAAGTTGGTCAGCAGGATGTACTTGCCAAAGTTGTCCAACGCTTCTCCGGTATAACGGGGCAGCCAGTTTTGAACGATGTCTTCTTTTGTCTTCATATAAGGGTTAAATTTCGCTTATTTTCCCCAAACAAGACATTTTATTAATGTGAAGAGAGGCAAGCGGATATATATGAATATATCCTGGCAAACCGTAGTTTTGGCACATGATCCGCATCGAGTATCCATCATTTCCTTTCCGCATCCGGGAAGAAGAAGGCAAAGAGCTCATCTTTGATGAGCTGCGCAAGGTATGGATACGCCTGACCCCGGAGGAGTGGGTGCGGCAGAACTTTCTGCAATACCTGGTGCAGGTGATGCAGTATCCTGCTTCGCTTATTGCCGTAGAACGGGAGTTGAAACTGGGAGAACTGAAAAAGCGGTTCGACGTGCTCGTGTACAACCGGCAACACCAACCCTGGATGATGGTGGAATGCAAAGCGATGGAAGTAAACCTTGATGAGACCGTGCTGCAACAGGTATTACGTTATAATATAGCCGTTCCGGTACCCTTCCTGGTCATTACCAACGGACACTATTGTGCGGGATTTGAAAAGCACAATCAGCAGTTGCAACTCATTGAGGCTCTGCCTATGTTTGCGAATTAGATTTCTTTTAACGCTTTTTGTTGTTTCTTTAAGATAACCAATCATGCCTTTATGGCTACACTGCAAGAAAAAATTGATGAGTTAAGTCGTCAGATCAGTGAACTGGCCGCTCAGCAAACGCACCTTGGTAAACAATTGCTGGCCCTGATGAATGAGCTGGATGCGTTGAAGAAACAAGCCGCTGCTTCTACTCCCGATCTCACCGGCGCTAAAGACCCCGTTCCCGTAAAAGTTATTGAGTATACAGAAACCATTACTGCCCCTTCGCGCAAACCCGGCAATGAAGGAAGTGCAGCATCCCAACGTGGTGCTACACCTGTTGGTACACACAGCAATAAAAGCAAGACTTCTTTTGAAGAGTTTATTGGTAAGAACCTCGCCAGTAAAGTGGGTATTCTTGTAACGATTGTAGGGATATTCATTGGCGCACGGTATGCCATCGAGCACAATATGGTGAGCCCGGTAGTGCGTATTATCAATGGATATGTGAGTGGGCTGGTATTGATAGGTATCGCCCTGAAGCTGAAAAAGAAATACGAAAATTACAGTGCTGTACTGATGGGAGGAGGCTTGTGTGTATTATACTTCATCACTTATATAGCCTGGAGCTTTTACAGTATGTTGCCGCAGATGGCAGCCTTTGGCCTGATGCTGTTGTTTACAGCGGCTATCGTATATGCGGCTATACTATACAACAGGGTCATCATTGCCCACCTGGCGCAGGTAGGCGCCTATGCCATTCCTTTTTTGCTGAGTAACAATTCAGGGCAATACGCCGTATTGTTTACCTACATACTCATCATCAATGCGGGCATTCTTGTATTGTCGTTTTACAAATATTGGAAATCGCTATTCTATGTGGCTTATATAGCTACCTGGCTTATTTATGCAGCATGGTATGTGCTCGATTACAATAACCAGCACTTTAACCTGGCGCTGGGTTTTCTTTGTGCTTACTTTATTCTATTCTACGCCACTTTCCTGGCCTACAAGCTCATCCGGAAAGAGCAATACAATATCGGCGATGTGTTCCTGTTGCTTTCCAATTCCTTTATTTTTTATGGCCTTGGTTATGGTTTGCTAAGTGATTATGCCTCCACGAAATACTGGGCAGGCTTATTTACGGTAGTCAATGCGCTTGTTCATTTAGGCGTGAGCTTAGTGGTGAGGCGGCTTAAGTTGGCCGATAAACCATTGTACTATATGATACTCGGCCTGGTGGTGGTTTTCCTCACCATTGCAGTGCCTGTACAATTGGATGGAAACTGGGTTACGTTGTTGTGGATAACAGAGGCGGTATTGTTGTTCTCCATTGGCCGCACACGTGGTGTACCGGCGTATGAGCAACTGGCGGCAGGGTTGACCATCCTGGCATTTGTGAGTATGATAGAAGACAATCTCCGTACTTATTACCGTTCTTCAGAAAAGCCGTTCTTTAATATTACTTTCTTTACAGGGCTATTGGTGACAGCGTGCCTGGGATACATCGTTTGGCTCAACAGAAGGCCGAAATGGAGCGTGCCGGCTACAGCGCGTACACAGTTTCATGCATTTTATGATTATATCGTACCTGTGTTCCTGCTTATTGCCAGTTATTTTGTTCCTTTCCTGGAACTGACCGAAACGATCAGTGACTTGCAAATAAACTGGCTGGAGAAGCATTTTCTGGTATTCAATGTTGCTGTCAATTTTCTTTATGCAGCGGTATACGGGGTGTTGGTGATGTTTATCAATCAACGATGGATCAGGAACCGCTTGCTGGCAGCTGCTTCATTGACCGGTATATTGATATTATGTGCCAACCTGCTGATGGCCACTATGCCGGCGGCCAATGAATTGAGTATTGGATATTTTCAAGATGGTGATAAAGGTGTTTGGCATGTAGCGATCCGCTATGTAGTAATAGCCATCATGACGCTGGTACTGGTGATGGGTACACGCGTAGTGCGGAGCTATGTTACAGAGACTATGTTGCAGAAGTCATGGTGGCTGATGGTGTATGTTGCCTTGTTGGGCACGGTGAGTTATGAATATGTGAACTGGACAACTATTGTCGGTGCAAGTGATCAATTCCGGGTTGGGCTTAGCATCGTGTGGGGATTGTTTGCCCTGGCGCTGGTGGTTTATGGCATACGAAAAAAGAAGAAGTATATCCGGCTGGCCGCCATTGTATTGTTTGTTGCCACCATTCTTAAACTGTTTGTATACGATCTGGCAGAAGCGGGTACCATCACCAAAACGGTGTCCTTCATTTCCCTGGGTGCTATATTGCTGCTGGTATCATACCTGTACAACAGGTATAAAGAAATACTGTTTGGCGAAGACAGTGCGGAGGTAAGGCCTTAAAAATACTTGTCACCCTGAGCCTGTCGAAGGGTTTTTCTAACGCGGCTTCGACAAGCTCAGCCTGACAACTTGTAATTCATTATATCATAACTCTGCGTTCTTCGGTAGCTGTTCTTACTTCGTTGAAGCCTGCTTTCTTATAGACGTTGATCGCATTGGGGTGGTCCAGGGTGCAGGTGTTAAGTTGAATATGTTTCGGCTGGTAACTCCAGGCTGTTTGTATCACTGTTTGCAGGAAGTAATTGCCGTAACCTTTGCCAATAAAGGCTGGCAACAGGCCAAAGTAGAGTATTTCCACATAATCCTTTTCCTTTACAAACTCTGCAAATCCGCCAACCTGGTCTTCGATATATAATACGTAAATATCAACATTAGGGGCATTGATCTTTTCGTGCAACAATTGGTCATCCATCACCATCCGGTCGAGCCAATACCATTGTTTGCCCACGCCATAATAATAGTTGCGGTACTCATTTACATCAATCGGTTTGGGGAGCAGTTCAAAATGCATGGCAAAGGCCGCCGGGATCGTGTTGGCTGGTTGTTCATGCATTTCGAGGAAGGTGACTTCTACAGGTTGTAAGGCGATATGGGAGGTATCGAAGCTCATTGTAATTTCTTTTGACAGTGAAAGCCTATGATCTTGTAGCCCTGGTTTAGCCAGAACCGGATGCCATTGTTGTTGACGACATAGCAGTTGAGTTCGGAGGCAATGCAACCTTGTGAGCGGCCATATTCATATACCCAGGCCATCATTTCTTCGCCTATTCCTTTGTTGCGGTATTCAGGCAGGATCATTACATTGTCGGGCTCGATGTGTTTGCCTACATAGTATTTATTCAATATCCACAAACCACAAATGCCGATCAGCCGGTCCTGGTCATAAACACCGGCGCATTCGTAATTGCGTTGCTTCATGTCTTCGAGGCGTTCCTGCAGCGTAGCTTCGTCGATCGCATCATTCAGGATGCGGAGGAGTGGGATAATCGTGTGAAGCTGGTCTTTGGGAATAAGGCGGATATCGTACATAGGCTACACTTGTAGCCGTAAAATTAGTGATTATTGACACGCTCCTGTTATATTCTTTGGCATTTACACCAGCGGATTGAAGGATCTCATGTTTCTTCTATCTTCAGTTTGTCGCATATTCTTTTCAAATGTGCCAGTTGTTCCACCTGCATGTCGTACAAGGCTTTGATCTGCTGCTGTTGCAGGAGGTCTACTTTTTGTTGCAGACTTCTGATCTCCAGCTCGGCTTTCAGGTTCACGAGGTAGTCATTCTCTGCCCGCTTGCGATCTTTCTCTTCCTGCCTGTTCTGGCTCATCATAATAACGGGCGCCTGGATGGCTGCTACACATGATAGAACAAGGTTGAGCAGGATAAAAGGAAAGGGATCAAAACTATCTTTTGAGGGACTGGTGAGATTGTAAATGATCCATACAATCAGGATGACGAGGAAGGAGATGATAAACTTCCAGCTGCCGCCAAAGCGGGCCACTTTATCGGCAATGCGTTGGCTGGGCCGCAAGTTATCGGTAGGAGGGTGCAGGAGGTTGTTGATGATCAGTTCTTCTTCCTTGATGGTCTCTGCAACGATGTCCTGTAGCTTTTTTAATTGATCTTCTTCCTCCGTCATGCGCGAGGTAATTTCCTGATCTGCCATACTTGTAGTTTGTTAAGGTTGATATATTATCGGTATCCTGAATATACACCTTATCTCTTGCATGGCCATCCTAAGCGGATGTTAATGGATCTCTCTATTGAATAGTATTGGTATCGGTATAAATAGTGGTGACAGTAGTGGGTTTTTGTTTTGAACCGGGATACAGTTTTTCGAATACATCGAAAATGCTGTCTATCTCATGGCTGGTGGCTGCCTGTACCGTGATATCAGTATAGTTATTTTTAGCGTACCTGATCTTAAAGATCAGCTGCCCATGAGTTCTTTTAAGGAAGGAGTTGTCGTGGTCTTTACGGTATTCGGTGAAGTATTCTTTTTCGTTATCGAAGCGCCATGATTCATCGCCGCGGGTGAGGTAGTAAAAGGTAGTTGGTTGTTCGTTCTTCTGTGCATTTACCAGTTTGCTGAGTACTTGTTCTATCTTATCAGCCTGGAAGTACGCCTGTGGGTAAAGTTTAGATTTTTCCATTTGGCTAAGCAGTTTTATGGTGTACCTAAATCTATATGTTTTTTCCCGCTCCGGCAATTAAAAATCCCATCCGCTGTAACGCGAATGGGATCAAGATATTATAATAGGGCCGGCAAGGGCCTATGGGAATATACCGAGTTCGGCGTAGCTGGTAGCCACTTTGTTGATGGCAACGAGGTAGGCGGCAGTGCGCATGTCCGGTACCTGGGGATTGGCTTTCCAGGCATCCATGATCTCGCGGGTAGCCGTGATCATCGTTTCTTCCAGACCGCTGCGTACGAGGTCTACTTCATCAGGGCCATGCATAATGAATTCACGCTCTTTCTTGTCTACCTTCTTGCCCGTCAACCCTTCGATTTGTCCAAGGATATGGGTGTTGAGGTTTTCGGTGAAGCGTTTCTCCATACGGCCATAACGTACGTGGCTAAGGTTTTTCAGCCACTCGAAATAAGATACGGTAACACCGCCTGCATTCAGGTACATATCGGGCACTACCAGTATACCACGTTTGGTGAATATTTCATCAGCCTCTGGTGTTAAAGGACCGTTGGCAGCTTCGCCAATGATCTTTGCTTTAACGTTAGGAGCATTGGTGCCATTGATCACATTCTCCAGAGCGGCAGGGATCAACACATCGCACTCCATTTCCAGTGCATCGGTATTCTTGGCGAAATTTTGAGCGCCTTTAAAGTTCAGGATCGAACCTGTTTTCTTGCGGTGCTCAAATACGGCGTCTACATCCAGTCCATCGTTGTTCCAGATAGAGCCTTCAAACTCTGCCAGACCAACGATCTTGGCGCCCGCTTCCTGGAAGAACTTGGCGCTGTGGTAACCCACGTTACCCAGACCTTGTACCACGATGCGCTTGCCTTCAACACCGGTAGTGAGCCCCAGCTTATCCATCTGGTCTTTCATGCTCAACACTTCGCGCAGGCCGTAGAATACACCGAGGCCGGTAGCTTCGCGACGGCCACGTACACCACCTTGTGTAACGGGCTTGCCGGTAACGCAACCCATCGCGTCGATCTCGCCGGGACGCATGCTGGCGTAGGTATCTACGATCCAGGCCATCTCACGTTCGCCGGTTCCGTAGTCGGGAGCGGGTACGTCGATGCCGGGGCCGATAAAGTTTTTCTTAATAAGCTCGGATGTATAACGGCGTGTTATCTTCTCCAGCTCATAAGGAGTATATTTCTTGGGGTCGATGGTGATACCACCTTTAGCCCCTGCAAATGGAACGTTTACGATGGCGCACTTGTAGGTCATCAGCGCTGCCAGGGCCATTACCTCATCGAGGTTTACGCTCATGGCAAAACGGATACCTCCTTTACAAGGGAGCTTGTGGTGGGAGTGCTGAACCCGGTAGGCTTTAATTACTTCGATCTTCTCACCGATCTTCACCGGAAAGTGCATCCGGTATACGGCATTACATTGTTTGATCTGCTCCAGGACACCCGGGTCCCATTTGGTAAACTGCGCGGCTTTATCAAAACTCTTTTCTACCGCGCCAAAAAAACTGTACTCTGACATGATTAAGCAATTTTTATGGTGAATCGTTAAACACTTGAATCGTCAAAAGGCAATTGTCAGTCGCAATGCTGAACGATTGAGGCTTGCGTATTATTGGGAACAACCAAAACTATTTTTGGTTTATAAAAAAATCCCGGGTCACGGGATTGCTACTTATTACGAAGCTTTGCTACTACAATTGTGCCCGCTTACCGGTGGGGCTTCCTACTGTTTTAGGCTCCCTTCTCCAGCTTCGTGAGCTTCCGGTCGAGGCGGATCATGTATATGATCAATCCCAACAGGATGGTGACAGCTACGGCCACTACTACATAGATCTTTCCTTCAGACCGCATACCGGTGGCTTGATCAGAGGCGCCATCGTTCTGGGCACTGGCCCATAAGGCTGGCAGCAGAACAAAAAGGGTTATCAGTAATTTCTTCATGCGCATAATTAAAGGGGATGTTTTTTCTCTTCCAATATTTTCCAACGCAGGTATAGTGTGGTCATCCATACACCCAGGAGGCTCCAGCCTACTACTGCGGGCCAGAATACTGTGCGCATGGTGGGATCCAGATCGCCCCCGTTCAATCCGGGGTTGCCTTCCACGCCTTTGCCACCGGGGTGCAGCGACTCTACGAGACGGGGTAGGATCAGGATCATGGGGATATAGATAAAATAGGCAAATATGTTATAAACAGCTGCTACACGGCCTCTTTTATCAAGATCGGTCATGGAATTACGTAGTACGAAGTAGGCCAGGTAGATCAATAAGGCGATAGCGACGCCTAATTGCTTGGGATCATTGTTCCAGGGTGTTCCCCAGGTGTAGTTGGCCCAGATCATGCCGGTGAGCAATCCAAGGCATCCGAGCACGGTACCTGTTTGGGTAAACTGCCAGGCATACAGGTCGTATTTAGGCTTCGGATCACGGAGGTACATGATAGAGTAAACCAACGATACCGTAATAAGTACCAGCTGGGAAAACCACATAGGTACATGAAAAAAGAGATTGCGTATGGTTTGATTAAGATTACCGATATCCGGTACATCAATTAAGAAACCTGCAATGAATGTGTAGAGCAGTAAAAGGATACACAGTATTTTCCACCAGTACTGGCGCATAAATTTCCGGGCTATGTGTGATAGATATTGGCATTTGCAGGGTGGTGAGGCGTGCCAATTACCTGAATAGGGGGCAAAATTAGGGGAAAACGATCAGTCTTTCCAAAGAAAGGGGAATAAGATAACAGCAAGTGCTATTACCATGATATCCAGCCCCACCAGCATCAGTACGATCTTAAGCAGGTCTGACTGGATCACATCGGAAAAGGCAGTGTTGGCAATACGCATTAACAGCAATACCTGGGGTATGATGAGGGGAAAACCCATGATGGCCATCAGCGCGGCGTTCTGTTGTGCCCTGGCCGCAATGGCTGCCAGGAAGGTAAATACCAGGCTGAGGCTACAACCGCCGAGGCACACGATGCCCACGAATTTTAAAGGGTTATGTACCGGATTGCCCAGCAGCAGCTGGAAGAGTATGAGGCTCACCAGGCTCATGATCACCATCAGCAGCACATTGAAGAGCAGCTTGGCCAACACAAAATCGCGGGCGCCGGCAATGGTATAGAAGTATAACATGCGGCCCTTGCTTTCGGCAAGGAAGCTTTTGGATACGGCGTTAATGCAAATGAAAAGCTGGATCATCCAGAAGAGGGCATTCCATACTTTATCTTCCGGCTCCTGGCCCATGGCGAGGTACAGCACAAAAATGGTGGAAGCCACGTACAGCAATATGCCATAAAAGGTATATTGTTGCCTGATCTCCAGCAGGAAATCTTTTTTAACGAGCGCCCAGATATGATTGATTTGTGTGCGAGCCATACGAATGCGCGAAAATAAACAGTTCCGGCGTTTATTCCATTTTCTCTTTGTTGCATCAGATGCTAAACCTTCATCAAACTTATATGAGAATATTGTCTTTTGTTCTATTCGCCTTCATGCTATTGAGCATGACCTGCCGGAATCCTGCAGGAGACAGGTGGATGCTGGAGCCTGCCGGCGGCGAACCCAGCTATGTAATTACAGAAGTGGCGATACCTGACGTGTCACGGCCAAGACCAGATACCATCATTACCGGTTTTCGGCTGCGGCAGTATGGCTCTGTGACCAAAGGTAACGTGGTGGATAGTTTATTGATGATGGAGGCGGTGTTTGAGCAATTACAACGTACAGAACGGTTCCCGGTATTTACTATGGCAGGCCAGCCGCCCAGCAGTATGGAAAAGATATACCAGGACATGAGGGCTACGCACGACAGTTGCCGGCAGGGTGTGATAGGTGATTCTGTTTCGTTTTACAGTGACAGAAGCGGGCATGTCGTATCGGTAAAAGGGGCTGATGAAGTAGTAGAAAAGATAGCGCTGGCCACCGGTAAAGACGGCCGTGAAGTGTATGGCAGCTTGCGCGATATGTTCAGTACTACCGTACTGCAGGACCTGTTCACCCGTCTATTGTTTTACTTTCCTCCCTCCCGGAGGGTGAAGGTGGGTGACAGCTGGGTAAACAATTATGTGTTGAAGGCTAAAGCGCCGGTGAAGTACAGTAATATTATCACGGTAAAAGGGATACTGGGTGATACCGTGATGATGTCTGTTAAAGCTGCCGTATCGGCCTGGACGGGTGAGGGCGGAAGGATCTTTGCCCAGGGCACGCAGGAAGGCACCATTACTGCCAGTTTATCTACCGGGCTGCCGTATCATTTTTCACTTGAAGACAAGCTGGTCACGAAAACCGATCTCCAGGAAATAACAGCCAGTCATACTTTTACTGTTCGCCGCCAATAAACTGATCAAAACTTTTAGTGAGTTATAACTGCTAAGCTTTTTCGTAATAACATTTTCTGCAGCGAGGCTCATAGCTGTCTTTCTCGCCCAACAATATCCGGGAGGCGTCAGGTGCTTTGCGATAGGAGTAATTGGCAATGTTGCCGCAGCGTACGCAAATGGCGTGGAGCTTGGTAATAAAGTCTGCCTTCGCTAACAGATTCGGCATTTGCCCGAATGGTTTGCCGAGGTAATCCATATCGAGCCCTGCGATGATGACGCGTACGCCTCTTACCGCCAGCTGATCGCATACGTCCGGCAGCTGATCATCGAAGAATTGCGCTTCATCGATACCTACAACATCTACACCGCTGGCCAGTAACAGGATCGTTTGGGAATTGTCTATCGGAGTGGAAGTAATGCTTGTTGCATCGTGCGATACGATATCCTGTTCATGGTATCGCACATCTATTTTGGGTTTAAAGATCTCTACGTTCAGGTTGGCAATGCGGGCACGCTTCAGCCGCCGGATCAATTCCTCTGTTTTACCGGAAAACATAGAGCCGCAGATCACTTCTATAAAGCCGCGCCGTTCGCCTGATATATTTGGTTCTATGAACATGTTAACGGAAATAGGTATAATAATTGTTAACTTTATAGTACAATATCTAACCCATAAAGTACCCACCCAATCTACTATGGAGCGATTAAAACAATTAATCGGCAAATTAAACGAACAATTCGAACAAAATGCCGATAATAAACAACTATTAGTCACCACTCAACTCATTGAGGCGGAGCTAATGCGGTTGTCCGCAGCTTCACGAGTGGCGCAGGGCACTTCCAAGGTAGCGGTTGTAATGCCCGCTGCACGTACAGTATACAATACAGTGACGGTGGAAGCGCCTGTACTGGAAGAAAAAGCCACTGAAGAGATGACCTTACCTGTTGAAAAACAGGAAGAAAAACCTGCTAAAAATGGCAATGGTCATCATGCTCCGGTTGCAGCCCCGCAAAATGGCTATCAATACAACCCGCTTACTGAAATACCGACGCTGGCCCATCAATCTTCGGCCAAAGAGCTCAATGAAATGATGGCAACGGCCCAGGATTCTCTTAATGATAAGTTAAAAGAAGAGCGGATAGAGATAGGCCACCGGCTCAATGATTCGCCTGTTCGTGACCTCAAAAAGGCCATTGGTATCAATGACCGTTTTGTGTTCATCAATGAACTGTTCCGTGGCGATGAAGTGATGTATGAGCGCAGTATTAAAACCATCAATGGCTTCCGTATCTATCCCGAAGCACAGTACTGGATAGAAAGGGAATTGAAGATAAAGCTGGCCTGGGATGATTCGAAAGACACCACCCGCCACTTTTATCAGTTGGTCAAAAGACGGTTCTCGTAAATAAACTGCAAGACGGCTTTTGTAGCGCCTGTTTTTGCATGAACATATTGGCCTGCCTGTTGGCAGGCTTTTTTGTAGGCAGCCTCGTTGGATAACAGCTCATCCAGTGTTTTCTCCAACTCCAGCGCTGTGTTGATGGGAAAAGCGCCACCCTGGTCCACCAGTTCTGTGGCTTCAATATACTTCTCATACACGGGCCCAAAGACAACGGGTTTATTGTACACGGCCGCTTCCAGCACATTGTGCACGCCATCACTGCCAAACCCTCCACCGATATAAGTAATAGTGGCGTATTTGTAGAGGCGCGATAACATGCCGATGTTGTCGATGATGAGTGTATTGGTATTTTTTTGTTCGCGGCTTACGGTGCCCGGAACACGTTTTTGAAGTATAGAGTAGCGAATAGTATGCTTGAATAGTTTTTCGATCTCTACGAGGTGGGCTTCTGTGATCTCATGCGGGGCAATGATGAACCGCATGTCGGGGTGCGTATTGGCATAATGGTCCAGCTCTTCTTCATCATCGGGCCAGGTGCTGCCGGCTACGACGGTAGGATGATCGCCGCAAAAGGCTTCAATGGCGGGTATGGGCGTGAACTTCTCTACAATGGCGGCCACCCTGTCGAAGCGGGTGTCACCATTCACCGTTACATTCTTAGTAAAGCCGATGCCGGCCAGCAGTTCCTGCGAAGCAGGCGTTTGTACAAACAGGTGGGTGAAGCTTTCCAGTATATATTGGTGGAGGCGGCCATACCATTTGAAAAAGGGCTGGTCGGGACGAAAGATGCCTGATACGAGCAGGGTGGGGATGCTGCGTTTTTTGAGTGTGGTGAGGTAATGATACCAGTACTCGTATTTTATCCAGATCACCAGGTCGGGCTGTACGATGTCCAGAAAGCGGCGGGCGTTGGCCTTGGAATCCATGGGCAGGTAAAAGATATAATCGGCGCCTTCATAGTTCTTGCGCACCTCATAGCCGGAGGGGGAGAAGAAGGTCAATAGTATCTTAACTCCTGGGTGTTCTTCCCGCAACGCCTCTAAAACGGGCCTGCCTTGCTCAAATTCGCCCAGGGAGGCGCAGTGCATCCAGATGATCTTTGAGTCATGGGTTATGCGACTTCCGATGGCTGCTTTCAGCTTCTCCAACAATCCTTTTCTTCCTTCCAGCCATAGCCTTGCTTTGGGGTTAAAACGGGCGGCCAGGCGTACGCCTAACAGGTAGAGGCGGCAAAAAATAGTGTAAAAAAACAGGTGCACGGGTGATTTTGAATTATTTGCAAAAGTCGGGAAAAGACGGGAAGTTATCAGTGTATTATATGTTTAGTGTTTGGTGTATGCCTCAAACAATGCGTAGTATTCCCAAATATGGAATAAGTGTCTTGTCTTGGGAACCGAAGGCATCGATAGCCCGTTGTAGCTCGCTGCTGATCGGATAATTATTAATTAAATATGAAGCCTTGTTGCCTGTGGAGGGGCCAGGTGAGAAAGGGGTGATTCTAAACAGGTGGGGAATGGGTATATTACGCAATAATTTAAGCTAAAGCTTGCGTAAGGATACGCTAATACATAGGATTATTCCTGATTTGCCTGCATTACTTACTACGCCCCCATTGCATAAACCAGTTTTTTGTGGTAGGTTTGTGCCCGTTTCAAAAGAAAACGTTGAGTATGCGGCCGATACAAATGGTGGATTTAAAGCAGCAGTATGCAAAGATCAAGAAAGAAGTAGATGCAGGTATTCATGAGGTGATCGATGCTGCGGCGTTCATAAATGGAAAAGCAGTTACGGATTTTACGGCCGCCTTAACGAAGTACCTGGGGGCAAAACACGTAATCCCCTGCGCTAATGGTACAGACGCCCTGCAGATAGCAATGATGGCATTGAATTTGCAACCGGGCGACGAAGTTATCACACCGTCCTTTACCTACATTGCAACGGTAGAGGTGGTAGCCCTCCTGAAACTGAAACCAGTCTTCGTGGAGGTAGATCCCAAGACTTTCTGCATCGATCCTGCTGCTATAGAGAAAGCCATTACATCAAAAACCAAAGCGATTGTTCCGGTACACTTGTACGGACAGGCAGCCAATATGGAAGCCATCATGGATATAGCCAACCGCCACGGGTTGTATGTTATCGAGGACACTGCACAGGCTATTGGTTGTAACATTACGCTGAAGGATGGCACCGTGAAGAAAGCCGGTACTATCGGCACCATCGGAGCTACTTCGTTCTTCCCATCTAAGAACCTGGGATGTTATGGAGACGGCGGTGCGATATTCACCAATGATGATGAGCTGGCCAACCAAATGAAAAAGATTGCCAACCACGGACAGAGCAAGCGTTACTATCATGATGTGGTTGGTTGCAACAGTCGCCTCGATTCTTTACAGGCTGCTGTGTTGAATGTGAAATTGCCACACCTGGATCAATATATTGCTGCACGCCAGGCAGCGGCTGATTTTTATGATAAGGCTTTTGCCAATCATCCAAAGATCACTACGCCAGCCCGGGCATCGTATAGCGACCACGTGTTTCACCAATATACCCTCCTGCTTGAAGGCGTTGATCGTGATGGTTTGAATCAGTATCTGGCCGACAAGGGTATCCCATCCATGATCTATTATCCTGTACCCGCCCATCGTCAACAAATGTTTGCAGCTTTCGGCGGTTCATCCTTTATCCTCGAAACGACCGACTGGCTTACGGAAAGAGTGATCTCGTTGCCTATGCACACAGAACTCGACGAGGAACAACTGCTTTTCATTACCAGCAATGTATTGGAGTTTATTAACAAACATTCATAAAACCTTAGCCTGATGACAAAGGCTTAGTGAACCCTAACACAAAAAACGTTTCAATATGAAAATTGCTGTTGTTGGAACCGGTTACGTAGGATTAGTGACCGGGACCTGTTTCGCTGAGACAGGAAATGATGTTACATGCGTGGACATCGACAAATCGAAAGTGGATAAGCTGACGAACGGGCAGATCACCATTTACGAACCAGGTCTGGAAAAGTTATTCCTCCGCAACCTGAAGGAAGAACGTCTCCGTTTCACCACCAGCCTTGAAGACGGTATCAAAGATGCCGCTATTATCTTCCTGGCACTGCCTACGCCTCCCGGCGAAGACGGCTCTGCTGATCTGAAGTACATATTGGGCGTTGCCGATCACCTCGGTAAGATCCTGAAAGATTATAAAGTTATCGTAGATAAAAGTACGGTACCTGTAGGTACTGCTGAAAAGGTACATGCTGCTATCGCTAAGAACTACAAAGGTGAGTTCGACGTAGTATCTAACCCCGAGTTCCTGCGCGAAGGTGTGGCTGTAGACGACTTCATGAAGCCTGACCGTGTTGTAATCGGTGCTTCTTCCGACAGAGCCAAGAAAGTGATGGGCGATCTGTATGCTCCGTTCGTTCGTTCCGGTAACCCTGTTATCAACATGGACGTTCGCTCTGCAGAGCTTACTAAATATGCCGCTAACTCTTTCCTCGCTACCAAGATCTCTTTCATGAACGAGATCGCTCAGCTGTGCGAGCGCCTTGGTGCTGATGTTGACATGGTGCGTCGTGGTGTAGGTAGCGATGATCGTATCGGCAAGCGCTTCCTGTTCCCCGGTATCGGTTACGGCGGAAGCTGCTTCCCTAAAGACGTTCAGGCGCTGGTGAAATCTTCTACTGAAGTAAATTATGATTTCCAGATCCTGAATGCAGTGATGGACGTGAATGAGAAGCAAAAGCTTCACCTCATGCCCAAGATCAACAAGTACTTCAAGGACAACCTGAAGGGTAAGAAATTCGCTATGTGGGGTCTGGCCTTCAAGCCTAATACAGATGACATCCGCGAAGCTCCGGCTTTATATATGATCGATGAGCTGACAGCTGCAGGCGCTACACTGAGCGTGTTTGATCCTGAAGCGATGGCCAATGTGAAAGGTGTTATCGGCGACAAGGTAGAGTATGCTGAAAACCAGTATGACTGTCTGGAAGGTGCCGACGCTTTGATCATTGCTACTGAATGGAATGAGTTCCGCACACCCAACTTCCTGAAAATGGTAACGGCGCTGAAGAACAAAGTGATCTTCGATGGTCGTAACCTGTTTGAAGGCAATGCTGTAAAAGAGTTAGGTTTCTATTATGAAAGTGTGGGAAGGGCAACGGCCGTTCCAGGTAAATAAGCTGTATTCATTTCCCTTACCCCCACAAACAACAACACAACATGGCAAAAAAGAGAGTTCTGATAACCGGTGCTGCCGGATTCCTGGGTTCGCATTTGTGCGACCGCTTTATCAAGGAAGGTTTTCATGTAGTAGGCATGGACAACCTCATCACCGGTGACCTCAAGAATATCGAGCATTTGTTCAAACTGGAAGAGTTTGAATTCTATAATCACGACGTTTCTACGTTCATTCATGTGCCGGGCAACCTGGATTATATCCTGCACTTTGCTTCTCCGGCCAGCCCGATCGACTACCTGAAGATCCCTATCCAGACCTTGAAGGTAGGTTCATTGGGTACGCACAACTGCCTTGGTTTGGCAAGGGCTAAAGGTGCCAGGATCCTGGTAGCTTCTACTTCTGAGATCTATGGTGACCCGATGGTGCACCCACAGAATGAAGAATACTGGGGTAATGTAAACCCTGTAGGTCCCCGTGGTGTGTATGACGAAGCTAAGCGCTTCCAGGAAGCGATGACGATGGCTTATCATACTTTCCATGGTCTTGAAACCCGCATCATCCGCATCTTCAATACATATGGTCCGCGTATGCGCCTCAATGACGGCCGCGCGTTACCAGCTTTCATCGGCCAGGCTTTGCGTGGTGAAGACCTGACTGTGTTTGGCGATGGTTCTCAAACAAGAAGCTTCTGCTATGTAGATGACCTGGTGGAAGGTATTTACCGTCTCTTGATGAGCGATTATCATATGCCGGTAAACATTGGTAACCCCGATGAGATTTCCCTGAAAGAATTTGCAGAAGAGATCATCGCGCTCACCGGCACCAAGCAGGAGATCGTATACAAGCCACTGCCTGTAGATGATCCCAAGCAACGGAGACCTGATATTACCCGTGCTAAAGAACTGCTGGGCTGGTCACCGAAAGTAAACCGTAAAGAAGGCTTGAAAATTACTTACGAGTATTTCAAAGCCCTGAAGCCGGAAGAATGGTTCAAGCAGCCTAAAGAATTCGTAAGCAGATAAATTTATATCCCATCAGGCCGCTTCAAGCGGCCTGATGGGCTTCATTAATCCCTGGACCCGGAAAACCAAAACTTCTTCTTAGGCCTGACTGGTTTTTGCTTAATCTTGTCGGGTTTATAAATTCAATACCATAATGTACCAGGAATTAGTTGAACAGAAAGCCAAATTAGCTGTGATAGGTTTGGGCTACGTAGGCCTGCCTATTGCATTGGAGTTTGCCCGTAAAATACCCGTGATCGGATTTGATATCAATGCCAAACGTATCGAAATGATGCAAAATGGTATTGACCCCAGCAAGGAAGTAACAGCAGAAGAGTTCAAGGGTACCAACATTGTTTTTACCAATCAGTTGGATGTGTTGAAGCAGGCCAATTTCTACATTGTTGCTGTGCCTACACCCGTTGATAAATACAATGTGCCCGACCTGAAACCTTTGTTAAGTGCTTCTGAAACGGTGGGTAAAGTGCTGAAGAAGGGTGATTACGTGATCTATGAATCAACTACCTATCCCGGATGTACAGAAGAGGATTGTTTACCGGTATTGGAGAAGTTTTCGGGACTAAAGATGGGGATTGATTTCAAGCTGGGTTATTCACCTGAGCGTATCAACCCGGGCGATAAAAAGCACACGTTGCGCACGGTGATCAAAGTAGTATCTGGCAGTGATGCAGAAGCGCTGGATGAAGTGGCGAAGGTTTATGAGCTGGTAGTAGATGCCGGTGTACACCGCGCTTCTTCTATCAAAGTGGCAGAAGCTTCGAAGATCGTTGAGAACACGCAGCGCGACCTGAACATTGCTTTGATGAATGAGTTGTCGCTGATCTTTGATCGCATGGGCGTTAATACGTATGATGTAATAGAAGCGGCCGGTACCAAATGGAATTTCCTGCGGTTTCAGCCGGGCCTCGTAGGTGGACACTGTATAGGAGTGGATCCTTACTACCTTACTTACAAGGCAGCCTCGCTGGGTTATGAATCGAAAGTGATCACGGCCAGCCGCTATATCAATGATGATATGGCCAAGTACGTGGCACGCAAGATCATCACTCATGTGCTGCGCAACTCCAACGATCCTAAAGTGCTCGTGAAAGGAGTTACGTTTAAAGAGAATGTAAGTGATATCCGTAATTCGAAGATCGTAGATACGGTAAAAGAATTACTGGCTTTCAATATTCAGGTGGACGTGGAAGATCCTTATGCAGAGAATGAAGAAGTGCATGAAGAGTATGGATTGCACCTGGTAAAACAACCCGCAACGGATTACGATGCGGTGATTGTGACGGTGCCACATAAACCTTATACTACGCTGGGCGATGCCGATTTTGTGGCTATTACCCGTGAGCATGCGTTGATCGCAGACCTGAAAGGAATGTATAAACATACTATCACCAGCAGAAAATACTGGAGTTTATAATGGCTAACTATACTAAAACCTTAATGATCACAGGCGGCGCCGGTTTTATCGGCTCCCATGTGGTGCGGTTATTTGTAAACAAATACCCTGATTACCGTATTGTCAACCTGGATGCCCTGACTTATGCAGGCAACCTGGAAAACCTGGAAGATGTAAAGGATAAACCTAATTACGTTTTCGAGAAAGGTGATATTACGGACGAACAAAGAATTACTGAACTGTTTGAAAAATACCGGTTCGATGGCATCATTCACCTTGCGGCTGAAAGCCATGTGGACCGTTCTATCAGCAACCCGCTGGCTTTTGTACGTACCAACGTACTGGGCACAGTAACGTTGTTGAATATATCCCGTCAGTTCTGGGGCGCTGATAAACAGGGTAAACTGTTTTATCATGTTTCTACCGACGAGGTATACGGCTCTTTAGGTGAAACGGGCTTCTTTACGGAGGAAACTGCTTATGATCCCCGCTCTCCTTATTCAGCTTCCAAAGCTTCTTCGGATCATTTTGTAAATGCCTACTATCATACTTACGGGCTGCCGGTGATCATGAGCAACTGTTCCAACAACTATGGCTCACACCATTTTCCCGAGAAGCTGATACCGCTTATGATCAACAACATCAAGAACAGCAAGCCACTGCCGGTATATGGCAAGGGTGAGAATGTGCGCGACTGGTTGTTTGTTGAAGATCATGCCCGTGCTATCGACACCATTTTCCATAAGGGTAAAGTGGGAGAGAAGTACAATATCGGTGGCTTCAACGAATGGAAGAATATCGATATCGTAAACCTGCTGTGCAGCGTCATGGATAAGAAGCTGGGGCGTGCAGCCGGCGAGTCGGCTAAACTGATCACTTACGTGACTGACAGGCCCGGCCATGATATGCGCTATGCGATCGATGCCACCAAGCTGAATGAAGAACTGGGCTGGAAACCTTCTCTGCAGTTTGAAGAAGGACTGGAAAAGACAGTAGACTGGTACCTGCAGCACGAAGAGTGGATAAACCACGTTACTTCTGGTGACTACCAACATTACTACGACGATCTATACGCTAAGAGATAGTATTTAAAATTGTTCTATGCCTTTTATTGAAACAGGATTACCCGGCTTATTTGTTTTTGAACCCATCGTATTTGAAGATAGCAGAGGATATTTTTACGAGGCGTATAATGCGAATACTTATACTAAACAGGGTATAACCACTCAATTTGTACAGGATAACCAATCCCGTTCCTCCTACGGTGTGATCAGGGGCCTGCATTATCAATTGCAGCCGCATGCGCAGACCAAGCTGGTGCGTGTGTTGCATGGCACTATCCTGGATGTAGCTGTCGATATCCGCAAGGATTCTCCTACCTATGGTAAAGTGTTCTCCGTGGAATTATCGGCTGACAATAAAAAGCAGTTGTACATACCTGCCGGTTTTGCACATGGTTTTTCAGTGTTGAGTGAAAAGGCCGAAGTGCTGTACAAATGCGATGCTTTTTATAGCAAGGAGAGTGAAGGTGGTATTCTGTACAATGATCCTTCTTTGAATATCGACTGGAAGATTGCTCCTGACAAAGCGATCGTGAGTGACAAAGATATCAAGTTGCCAACACTGGCCGACTGCAAGAATAATTTCGTTTTCGAAGGTTAATCATACATCATGGCAAAACCTAAAATACTGGTTACGGGTGGTAAAGGACAGGTGGGCATGTCACTTCAGATGCTGTCTGCTTCTTACCCTGCTTTTGATTTCATTTTTGTTGACAAGGAAGAGTTGTCCATAGACCGGTTTGAACTGGTAAGTCAATACTTCGATGTAGTGAAACCTGCTTATTGTATCAATGCAGCTGCTTATACGGCGGTAGATAAAGCAGAGAGTGACAAGGAAGTTGCTTTCCTGGTGAATGGTGATGCGGTGGGTGTACTGGCTTCGGCTTGTAAGAAATATGGCACTAAATTCATCCACATCTCTACGGACTATGTATTCGACGGCACTTCGCCGGAACCTTATAAAGAAGACACGCCTACCAATCCTGTCAACGTTTATGGTGTTTCCAAGTTGAGGGGTGAGGCATTGTGTTTATACTACAATTCCGATGCGGTGATCATCCGCACAGCCTGGGTGTATTGTGAATATGGAAACAATTTTGTGAAGACCATGCTGCGCCTGATGAAGGATCGTCCGGAGCTGAATGTGGTGAGCGACCAGGTAGGCGCCCCTACGTATGCGGTTGATCTGGCGCAGGCGATGCTCGACATTGTGACGCAGGATGCATCAAAAGGATGGGCTCCCGGTATTTATCATTACAGTAACCAGGGCCGTATCAGCTGGTACGACTTTGCCGTGGCTATCAAGGAGCTGTCCGGCAGCAGTTGTGCTGTGAATCCTATTTCTACGGACCAGTATCCCACGCCTGCCAAAAGGCCTTCATTTTCTTTACTGAATACGCATAAAATTCAAGCTACTTACGGGTTGACTATCCCGGCCTGGAAAGATAGCCTGCAACGCTGCCTGCAACGTTTATAACATGAACAGACATTGCGACATCATCTGCTTTACCTTATCAAGATGGGATTCTACCATTTCTTCTCCGGCATTGGCATTGGCTATTGAATTTGCCAAGAACAACCGGGTATTTTATGTGGAGCATCCTTTTTCCTGGAAGGATTACGCAGGTATGCGCAATGATCCGCAGATACAAACGCGTAAGCGGGCTTTGCTGACAGGGAAGGATATTTACAGTAACCCTACTTCGCTGCCTTCCAACATTACTGTAGTAACGCCTCAGCTTACGATACCTGTCAACTTCCTGCCACCAGGGGGTACGTACAATCGCTTATCGAAGATCAATGACAGGCTGGTGCTGAAAGTGATCCGCCAGCTGATCAAGGATTACCAGGTGAAGGATTTTATCTATCTCAATTTCTTCGATCCTTATTTCGTACGCGAGCTGCCTGATGATATAAAGCCTATCTATACTGTTTACCAGTCGATGGATGATATTTCACAGGTGGATTATTCCAATCGTCATGGAACAAGGCTGGAAGAGGAGATCATTCGCAACTTCGACTTTACGTTATGTACTTCCAAAGAACTGACGCGGCTGAAGTCGCCTTTTTCTCCCAATACGTATTTCCATCCCAATGCAGCTGATATAGACGTTTTTCAAAAGGCGGCTACTGTGACGCTGCCTAAGCCGGAAGCACTTCAAAATATTACCAAGCCTATTATTGGTTATACTGGTAGTATTGAATACCGTTCAGACTTCGAACTGCTGAAAAAGATAGCAGAGTATCATAAAGACAAAATATTATTCCTCGTTGGCCCCGTGCAGGGCGAAGAACACAAGGAGGTGGGACTCGATAAAATGCCCAATGTGGTATTTGCCGGCCCCCGTAAGATCACCGAACTGCCCAATTACCTGCAGTACTTCGACTGTGTGATCATTCCTTTCAAAAAGAATACGCTCACCAAAAGTATTTACCCGCTCAAGATCAACGAATACCTGGCTGCCGGCAAACCGGTGATCGCCACTCATTTTTCGGAGGATATTTATACCTTCAAGGATGTAGCTTATGTGGTAGACAGCCATGAGGAATTCCTGCAAACCATCGATAAAGCGATTGCAGAGAATAACGAGGCCCGCAAGCAAGCCCGCATGAAGGTAGCTGCTTCCAATACCTGGACTGCACGGGTAGAACAGTTTTGGCAGATACTGGAGAAGGGAAAGAAGGCATAGTTGACAGGTTGATGAGTTGATAGGTTGAAAAGGAAGGCAGTCGTTGATAAGTTGAAAGGTTGGAAAGCTGACAAGGTCATGAAGCATCTTCTCATATTCTTGATTGTCATTTTGTGTGTTTGTTCTGCGGTGGCGCAGGAGGGAGATAACATGCTGTCTTTTAAGGTCGGCAATGATGTGATTGTGACCATAGATTATCCTGCTGTTATTCATAAGGATCGAAAAACAACACTCGTTTTCTTTGCCCTGCCCAATGGTAATACTACTGCTCAAACGATAGGTAAAAAGATGGAAGCCGGCGACGACTGGCATTATGATATTCAGCATATAGGGGCGCAAACGAGGTTTGTACGAAATACGTGGAAGCGCCAAAATGTAATAGTAGCCTACCTGGAGAATACGTACAAAAGCTGGCCACAATGGAAAACACAACATCCCAATTACCGTGAACTGGTACAGCATATTACGGACACGGTAATAAGTCTGGCTCCTGGATTATCCAATGTTTACTTTAACGGACATAGTGGGGGAGGAAGATTCCTGTTCAGTTATCTCGACGGCGTAGATACCATACCGGTTTTTGTGCAACGCATCAGTTTCCTGGACAGCAATTATGGCTACGATTCTTCTTATACGCAAAAGCTGATTACCTGGTTGAAGAGTAATAAGTCTGCCTGCCTGAATGTATTTGCTTATAACGACAGTGTTGCGGTTTATAATGGAAAGCCCCTGGTATCGGCTACCGGCGGCACCTGGTATCGCAGCCGGCTGATGCTTCAGCACCTATCGTCGGCATTTTCTTTCAAACAGGTACGAAACGATAGCCTGATCGTATACAAGAGTAATGATGCGCGCATTCAATTCTTCCTTAAAACCAATCCCGACCGGAAGATATTCCATACGCAACAGGTAGGACTGAATGGGTTTATTCATTCGCTTTTTTGTGGTACACGCTATGATTCGCGCCGGTATCAATACTACACAAAAAGGGCCTACTCAAAGTACATTGAATAGGCCCTGTGCCGTAATTCCGTTTGCCTCCTTATAGTGGAGAAAAACCTGATCCCTGATGACTGTTTATTTGATAGCAGTGATGGCTGTGCCACCATGCTTGCTGTCTGTTTTTACCACACCAAAGCCGGGTGCAAACCACTCTGTTCCTTCTATGTTGACAGGGATACCGATTCCCATCGTTTTAATAGTGATCTTACTTTTATAGGTGATCTTAAAACAATCCCACGTACCAGCGGTGGTTGTTACCTGTTCTTTGCCTTCTACTTTACGATTGCTCACGATCATATTGATCGACTGCTTCATACCTTTATTATCTATCTGAAGGTCCATGGTAGCATCTTTCAGTTGATCACCCACCTGCATGGAAGCAGGATATTCCATGTAAATGTTTTCGGCTTTTGCATCGGTAGTACCAAATTGTTCCTGTTGGGCAGCCGGTAAGGTCATTTTCATGTCTACCATCATGATCCCTCCTTTACATTGGATAGTGCCTTTGGCCTTGCTCATGGATTTCCCTTTCTTATCAAACATTTCAGAGTTGAGCTGACCGGTAACGGTGCCACCACCATTGGTTACTTCGGATACGTTGTATACCTGCTTGCCATTGGCATCGCCCTTCTTATTATAGATGGTCATTTCAATGGTCTTGTTGTTTTGCAGGTAGTAAAAACCTTTACAATCCTGGGCCATGCCTGGTGTGATGAGCAGGCATGCCAATAGTGTAAGCAACCAGTTATTTTTCATGAAGCTGTTTTTACGGGTGTTTTGCTACTGCAAAGTAACAGCGTATAGAAAGGGAAGACAATACCCTCTTTGTGGTAGGTAGGCTTTAACCAGTAGTGGGGAGAAATGAAAGTGTGAATGGTACTGCTACCACATGCTTTAAATTCGGTCGGTTTGAGTAGTTTGTATTACTTCTTTACTGCGCCAGAATCTTTGGAATTGCCGGGTTTACCTGGGTTGCGCCAGCCACTTGTCATGCGGTTTACAATTTCCTTGACAACGGTATCGAACTTCAACACCTGCTCGGGCTTGCAAAGGGCGCGAACCTGCTGGAAGTGTTGGAAAGTAACGAGGTCTAATTGCTTTTGCAAGGCGCCAATTTCATCGGCCTTGGTTTGTAAGATGGTGTCCTGTGTGGCAGGCTCTTTCAGCAGATCGAAGAATCTCTTTTTGGTATTGCGGATAGAGTCCATGAGGATCTTTTGCCGGCCAAGCATGGTATCTCTTAATTTCCAATAGACGGTTTCCTGCTCTTTATCGAGCTTCAGTTCATTGACCATGAATTGCCCCATGCGTCTTTGCCTGTCACCGCCGCTTTCGTTATTGCGGGGCTGTTCAGCAGGCTTCATGGACCAGTAAATAGACAAAGTAATGATGTTGGTTACCAATAAGATCGCTACTAACAACAGTAACCACTTTTGCCTTGGAAATTTCGTCATGGTGCTACATTGGTTTCATCGTATACGGGGTACGTGCCCATCGAGTAGTCGGATGCTAATAATTGTTGTTGTTGTGTGCTTTCGTTGGTAACTACTTTTTCCTGCTCCCACATCTTCATGATGGTAGTAGCATTCAGGATAAGGATAATGGCTGCCAGACTGAGGGCTAATGCCGGTTTGGCGAGCAGGCGTACGATAGGGCCGCCTGTGTATTCCAATTCCCGTTCCATCCTGCCCCGGAGACGGGTGTAGAAGAACGCCGGGGCCTTGGCCCTTTGGATACCCTCCAGGCTGGAGAGCACCTCGTCGATCTCGTGTGGATTGTTCGGCTTGGTTGACATGATCTTGTAATTTATGTAAAAACTACTGTATTTATTTGACGTTTTCAGATAAGGAAACCTGCGAATATTACCCCCCCTGTTGCAAATGTTTTTCCAGTATTTTCCGCAAATTCTGGCGGGCCCGGAAAAGCAGGGATTCCACTGCCGACACCGAGAGCCCCATCACATCTGCAATCTCTTGATAACTAAGCTCTTCTGTTTTATGGAGGGTAAATGCTGTTTTCTGATTTTCAGGCAGTTGATCTATCGCCTTGAATAAGAGGGCCGCCTGCTGTTTCCTGTCCAGCGCTGCGCCCGGGTGGTGGAAGTCCACCGGATCGTGCAAAAGTTCATTATCGGCGCCAAACAGGCTGGTTAGGAAGGCGAACCGCTTTTTCCGCTTCTTGCTCCGGATATGGTCCAGAGCTTTCGTAGTGGTAATACGATAGATCCAGGTGGACAGGCGGGCATCTCCTTTAAACTGGTCGATCGATTTATATACCTGGATAAAAACCTCCTGCGCCACATCTTCCGCATCCGATTCGTTCTGTACCACACCAAGCGCGGTATTAAACACCATATCCTGGTAACTCTCTACCAATGTTTTGAAAGCCAGCTCATCACCCTGCCGGAGAAGTAGTATTAATTCCTGTTCGTTCAAGAAGTCACCCGATTAGAGTTTGGCGCTACAACTTACGAAATCCTTCATAATTAAAATCACCCTTAACATATAAAACCGACCGCCAGTACTTCATAAACAACGTTTTAGGCGCTTTTACGGCATTTTCCCCCGAAATAAACGATAGTTTTGTACAAACCTGTATGCATGAAGGGTAAAAAATGGCGTTCCCGAAAGCCTGTGAAAATAGCACTCTACTGCATTTATCTTTTCGTGATCGTATTTATTGCCCTGGAAATCATACTGCGCATCTACAATCCTTTCCATTTACGGCTGAAGGGAGATAAGATCATACTCCCGGTCAATCAACACCAAACCATCACCAATTCGATCAATCCCAAGCTGGATTCAGTGATTGTCAACACCAGGAACGGGCTGGGATTCCGGGGGCCTGAATGGCCGGTAGATGGAAAAAAATACCTGAGCATCATTACAGTAGGAGGTAGTACAACGGAATGTCATTTTCTCAACGATCAATATACCTGGCCTTACCTGCTGGGGCAAAAGCTGGGCGACTCGCTCAACAATGTATGGCTCAACAATGCGGGAATGGATGGTCACTCCACCTATGGCCATCTCATCATGCTCAACGATCACGTTAAGAAACTGCATCCATCGGTAGTATTGTTTCTGACAGGTATCAACGATGTGGAAACTGCCAGTCCCTCCTTTCATGACAACCTAAGCACAAGGGGAGCATGGTCTGACTTTAAACATTATATTTTTGAAAACAGTGAGGTGCTGAATCTTTTATTGAACCTGTCGCGGGGCTGGCGTGCGCAAAAGTTTAACAATACTACACATGATATGATAGTGTTGAATAATGATAAATTGTTGCAGCTTCCGGATTCAGTGATCAACAAACGAATAGCTGATCAAAAACCATTTCTGACGGCTTATAGAAATAGGTTGCTGCAACTGGCTGATACCTGCATAGCTAACCACATGTTGCCGGTGTTTGTAACCCAACCCAATCAATTTGGTGCAGACAAAGATTCTCTGACGGGTGCAGACCTTGAATTGTTTGAGGTAGAACCCGGATTGAATGGTAAACTGATATGGCGCATATTGGAAGAATACAACGAGGTGGTGCGCAACCTCGGGCGGGAAAAGCAAATACCGGTGATAGACCTTGCCCACCTGTTGCCCAAGAGCAGTGTGTATTTTTATGACGCTTCACATTTCACCAATGCCGGCGCTGAGAAAGTAGCCTCCTTGCTTGCTGCTGGTTTGTTGCCTGTATTGGAAAAACAATTTCCGGAAAATAATAAGTGAGTTGTCAGTGGTGAGTTGTGAGTGAGAATGCGAAAATAAGAAGGCTGCTCCCAAAGTGGAAGCAGCCTGTTATGATCCGTCCCTGATTAAAATTTGAACTCGTATAACCGGCCGGAAGTCGTCCAGCCATAAATAGCTTTCGCTCCATTAATGGTAAGCACGGCCACGTATTGAATGGAAGGCGAACCGGCTTGCCTGATCACGGGTCTCCATGTGCCACCGTTGCCATCGGGCAAATATTCCCACACATTTTTATCTGTTACGAAATAAGCTTTACTGCCAATGGTAAAGGAAGGATTGGTGAGTGATTGAACATCTTCAGGAATATCGGTAACCCTGGTGACACCACCTGCTTCTGTATATTTATATATCGCTGTGCGTTGTTGCAACATGGCCGGTAATGCCCTGCCCATAAAAGCTTCATTGTTCAATACAACTGCACTGCCGGTATTCAATTCACTGAAAGGTGCATTGCCCGCAGCGAGTGTCCAACTGCCGAGGTTGTTATTGGCAGTGGGGTTGAACTGGTAGAGGTTTTTATTGTCGCCGCCATATCCTACAAATATTTTATTGTTCAGGGTGAATGTCACAGCACCTGCTACCTCATGTGGGTAATCGGTAAGCCGGGTAGCGGTATTGGTTTCAGGATGAAATTCATACCATTGCTTGCGGCCTGCGTTGGCAAAGCCGGTACCCATAAATACGCGGTCATTGTGAACGATGGCTGCTACGCGTATCACCTTAGCGGGTACCATCTCCTGCGGAACAGGATTTTGTACCTGCCATCCTTCAGCTGGTTGTGCAGGATCATATATGGCGTATAGTGATTCGCTTTCACCAGCTACAATGTTGTTGAAGCCCCAGTATATTTTGTTCTTGTATACGAATGATGTTCCAAAGGGGAAGGCGTTGCCACCGTTGCCAAACAATACTACATTTTTGGATTCCCAGCGTGCATAGGGGCCTGATGCCTCTACTGTAAAGACGTCGGTTGTTTCCAATACATCCGCATCGGAGTTGACTACAATCTTATGTGCAGTGAGCGAAGTATTGACGGGGATTGTAAACACGATCTGTGTGGCGCTGCGTTGCGATACCTGGGCTTCTACGCCATTGAGCTTTACAGTTATATTGTTGCCAAACTTCTTTCCGGTGATGGTAACGGTGGTGCCTAAGGGCCCTTGTTTGGGTGCAAAGTCAGTGATGGCTGTTACTTCGGGATCTACTATAAAATCAGTAGCTGAAGTATCCGATTTGTTGCCCACTTTCACAATGATCTTTCCTGTAACAGCAGTTGCCGGTACTTTGGCTTTGATCTCAGTAGCGTTGGCGGCTGTTAACTCTGCCTCGATGGCTGACCCTGCAAACGTTACCCTGTTTTGTAAAATACCTGCACCAAAGTTCTTTCCCTGTATGGTGATGATGGTGCCGGGAGTTCCGTGGGCTGGTGTAATGGAAGTGATCTCCGGGCTGGTGTTGCCCGGCGGATTGTTGTTGTCATCGCGTGGCTTGTCGTGGTCTTTTCCACAGGCTTGCAGGATCATTAATACTGCTAATAATGTCCATAATAGGGTCCGTTCATTACGTGATCTTCCTTTCGTCTTGTACATGTTATAATGCTGATTATGATTTTGGCGTAGTAGTAAAATCCATATCTATTGAAAGCTGCAGCCCTTCATCAGGTATTCGCTCAACGACTATTTTAAAGTGGATGATACCGGAGTATTCAAAAGAAAATTTCCTGGGTGTACAACTGTTGTGCTGTGCAGCAGCAGTCGTTGTTTTCTTTTCAATAGCCATGTTTTCGACGGCCGGACTGAATCCCGAGGAAAAGGAGAGGGCAAGCAAGGCGGAAAATAACAGGATCAATGCGCCCGGGAAAGCAGGCAGCAGGTTAACCCTGTTGCATGAGCTATGAGCCCACGATTTGCTGCCGGTGAGGCATGCGGCAGGGTAACCTGCTGTGAGGTGATACATGGATGGTTGCTTATTCATGGTCGATACTTATGCCTTGCGGCAACAATAAATAATTGGAGAATCTTAAATGGAGGGTGTATTCATTCTTGATTCAATCGTTAATCTGTCCGGAGGGTGGTTGGACAGGAGTAACAGTCGTATTGCTTTGACACAGGATTAGACGCAATCGTTGTATTGGACGGAACAAAAGTAGCAGAATTATTTTCCAGTAAAAGTTATAAATATGTGAACGGTAGGCCGGGTGGTCAACAACTGTTTGTTATGCAGGTTTTTGCAGGCTTCCGTCTGGTAAACATCTGCTGTTGGGTGGCCTCCATTTGTAACCTGCAACCGGGACTGTTTTTTCAAACAAATACACGCTCAGCTTCACTTTTACTGCCGGCAATGCTTAATATTTGCCTTTTTTACCGCTATATAAGTTACAGTATGAAGAGTAATGCAATTGTATTGACAGATGGTATGCTGGCCGAACCGGCTGCCAAAACCGCGCATGGTTTGATACGTGGTTCGGACAGGTTTACTATTGCAGGTATTATCGATCCTTTGCATGCCGGCAAAGATGCGGGTGAAGTGATCGACGGACGCAAAAGAAATATTCCGGTGTGGGCTACGGTGGAAGAAGCGATTGCACAAAGTGCTGAACCCATTCAATACAGCATCGTTGGTATTGCTCCCAAAGGTGGTAAGCTACCCCCCGCTCTTTATAAAGGACTTGAAATTAGTCTCAGCAACAAGATCTCTATCATCAATGGTCTGCACGATTTTATTTCGGACATGCCTGAGCTGGCTTCCCTGGCCAGCATTCACGGCGCTACCATTACAGATATCCGGAAACCTAAAGACAGGAGTGAACTGCATTTCTGGACAGGCTGCATTTTTGAAGTAACCTGCCCCATCGTAGCGGTGTTGGGCATAGAAACAAACCTGGGCAAGCGCACTACTACGCGTATGCTGCGGGATAGTTGCCGGGATAATAACATACAGGCGCAAATGATATTTACCGGTCAAACAGGTTGGATGCAGGATGGTAAGTACGGATTTGTACTGGATACTACCGTGAACGATTTTGTATCGGGCGAACTGGAGCATCATATCTACACTTGCTACAAGGAAACCAATCCGCAGGTCATCTTTATCGAGGGACAATCAGGACTGCGTAATCCATCAGGTCCTTGTGGATCAGAATACCTCGTATCGGGCAATGCCCGTAAAACAGTGCTCGTGTTTAATCCGAAAGGACAATACTTCAGTGACAGACCCACCTGGGGCGTACGGCCTTCTGTAGAAAGTGAGATCGCGCTGATAAAAGCGTATGGCAGTGACGTGATTGGTCTGGCCATCAATACCAGGGAATGTACCAATGAAGAAGCATACCGCTTCCGCGATCAGTATGAACAACAATTGGGGCTTCCTGTGGCGCTTCCGATACAGGAAGGAGTAGATAAATTGATACCCGTAATACGTACCATTATTTAAACGACTCATTCATGAAGATCAGATCTGTTGTTGCCAGCTGCGAGGATCTACAATTGACCAGGCCTTATACGATCGCTTATAAAACGGTGACGCATGTTGAGAATGTGGTAGTGAAAGTGGAATTGGAGAATGGTATAGTAGGGTTGGGCACTGCCAATCCCAGTAAATATGTAGTGGGCAGTGATACCACGGCTACTTTGCGCGCTTTACAATTGGCGGACCTTGACCAGTTGAAAGGAAAAGATATCCGTGCGTTCTATTCACTGTTGCAATACGTACATCAGTTGTTCAGTAAAGAAGCAGGTGCCCGGGCTGCATTGGATATTGCTTTGCATGATGCGTTTACGCAATGGCTGGGTGTGCCGCTGGCGGGTTTCCTTGGTCAGGTGATCAACAAACTGCCGACTTCTATTACCATCGGCATCAAGCCGGTGGGGGAGACGCTGGTTGAAGCAAAAGAATATGTAGAGCGTGGCTTTCGCATATTGAAAGTAAAGCTGGGCCAATCACCCGAAGAAGACATCGAGCGGCTGGTGAAACTGCGTGAAGCACATGGCAACAATATTGTTATTCGCATAGATGCCAACCAGGGATATACTGCGGAGGAACTGATCAGCTTTTATGAAAGAACGGTGCCGCTTCACCTGGAGCTGATAGAGCAACCGCTGAAGGCTGATGCTATAGAGGCTATGAAACAACTACCCTCTTACATTAAAAAGCTGGTGGCTGCCGATGAATCGCTTGTTAATCCTGCCGATGCGTTTCACCTGGCCGATCATCCGGGAGCTTGCGGCATTTTCAATATCAAGCTTATGAAGTGTGGTGGTATTCAGCCTGCGCTGGAGATCGCTACCATTGCCCAAAACGCCGGCCTCGAGCTGATGTGGGGCTGTAATGATGAAAGTATTATCAGCATCAGCGCAGCGTTGCATGCTGCGTATGCTTCTGCTGCTACCCGCTATCTTGATCTCGATGGCAGCTTTGATCTTGCCCGTGATATCGTGAGTGGAGGCTTTACGGTGAAAGATGGGTATATGTCGATTAATGGTGAGCCGGGATTAGGTGTGACTCGGTTATGAGTGTAAGCTAAGGCCGAAGTCACTGAGCGCGTAATTTTTACTGATGTGGTTAATGCCGTCGACGCTTAACGTACCGGTAATAATTTTCGTAACATCATTGGCCGTCAATTTTAATTTATAGTCACCACCTTTGTTTCCTTTAATAATAAGGCGGATATTAACGGTAGTATCCTCAAACTCGATGATACGGTCGCCCATATGATTTTGCCCTACTTTGGCGACCGGGATGCCTTGTGCTTCGATGGCAATGGCAATCTTGTTGAAGTCGCCTTTGGCAGAGATGAAGACTCTCTTTTTTACTTTAGGCATGGCAGCAGGTTTTCGTAAATATAGCTAAAATATGTATGTTGCCGTTAGTGTAACATTATTACGCTTACTCGATCATGATGAGCTAAAAACAAAAATGGTTATCTATCTTCTTCCTTAATCTTCACGCCATCTTTGAAGGTTATCACTGTATAGAGCTTTCCTTCTTCGGTGTAGTAATTGATATAGCCGTTACCATCCTTCAATGTTCCCTTGTCTCTTTCCTTGCCATTTTTATCATAACTACCAATAATATTCATCGTCTTTCCCCGCTTGTATACCGTTTCGGTCCACAATTGTCCGGAAGGGTAGTAGTACCGGTATACGCCATCGATGCTATCTGCCTCATTGCGGAAAACCTCCTGCATCTTTCCGTCCGGGTAGTATGATTCATAGGCGCCCTGCCTCAGACCTTTGTCGTATTCAATGATGAAGCTCAATTTACCGCTGGGATAGAAGTACTCCTGTCGACCCTGCTTTTGACCTGCTACGAAGGTTTGCTTACCAAAAACCTTTCCATCCGGGTAAAGCAATTGAGACGAACCATCAATTTCCCCTTCCTGGTAAGTGCCTTCCTGGGCGGTCTTGCCATCCGGATAATAGTACTTGAAAGGGCCATTCGGTACGCCGGCCTGGTAGGTAAGGGTCTGAGAAAGGATCTTACGAAAGGATTTGTCCTCGATCACATAGATCCGCCAATCGCCCGTGCGTTTGTCATCAGTGAATTCACCTTCTCCATAAAACAGGTATATGCCCATCGTTTTCAACGGACTGCCTTTGCTTACCTGATAGGAGCCGTCGTGGATCGTCTCATAGTCTTTCCATTTGCCCTGGCGCCGTTCTTGCTTGTCATGACGGCCTTTGGGTATAAACTCTTTACCGGCCAGACCACTACGCATGTGGGCATTCATGATGCTATCGTAGATGAGAGTAAGTTGTTGGGCGGCAGCGGTGAGAGACAGGCTAACGGTCAGGGTAATAAGAATGAGATATTTCATGGTTTGGTATTATAGTAAAGATAGGGAGTTAGAAAGAGATGAGGGTGTCGTCGTAGACAGTACAGGATGATGCACAGGCTGTTCGAGGAGCTGAGAAGTGCAACGTTTAGATGAGTTATGTGGCCTTACTGGCATACCTCCTTACGAAGAGCTTCACCTTGACGAAGGTCAACTTACCTTAGTTATAAAAACAAAACCCCGAAGCATGTGCTTCGGAGTTTCTTTGTTGCCCGACCTGGGCATGAACCTTGTCTGATTTCCAATGTCTTATAAACCAAGTGCCACACAAAGTGCAACACATCTCAATTTCATTTTTCGTGCATCAAAGTGGTTGACGCTCAGCAATAAAGGTACAATTAATTATGTTAGATTAGATTAAAAACGACTATTTTTTTACAATAATTGATTATAATAGAGCATCAAATCCTGCCAGCAAAACTTATAGCAAAACCAAGAATTTATTAGCTTAGTAGAAATTTAAAAATGGCTGAAAGTTTGTTTGATGGTTATGCTGCATTCCCGGAAAGTGAGGGCGATAAACATAGAAATCAGCGAAAGGAAAATAAACAGTATCGTGTATCGCTTATCATTTCAATTATAGCTTTAGTCATCTCTGCAGTTTCGTTAGTTATGCAGGTTATTCAATAACGTCTACGAATTAAAACTCATTTCAAATAATCAACATTTACATAAGCGAAATGTGTAATATTTGCTGCAGTCTCTCCAAGGCCTGCTTATGCTTTTCAAGGGGCATTTTTTGCAGATTGAATTGTTTCCATTTTACAGAGGGTAGATTAGCTATTTGGTCTTCACCAGGCAAACCAAGTAAAAACCAATTTGGCGTTTTCGATTTGAACGAAAGAAGAAATTGTTTCTCTTCTCGTGTCAGGGTTTCATTTAGACGAGTAATCAGTTCCTCCCTTGTATTTTCTAGTACGCTTACAGGTATGTCAACCTGTGTCATTCTTACGAACTCGCTTTCATACACCTTTTTGATGTCTTTTCTGTTCGGCCGCAATAATTCAGCGATTGGTCGCTGATGAGAAATTATATACACCAGGCAGGTCTTGCGGAACTGATCGCCAAATCCTTCATTGTCTAATAACAGACGTACATCAAACAGGTCACGTGGGTGTTGCCGATCAAGAGCGGCGCAAATTTTACCGGCATAGAGATCGGGCAGCGAAACTATGGGCATTTCGGTAAATCCAAATTCACTTTCTACTGATTTGGATACAGCTCTTGTTTCGGGTTCAAGCACCGTTCCACGAATGACAGGGGACATTTCAATCTTTATTCGTACGTCAGCGCGTTGTACAATGAGTCGTAGGGCTTCGCTTTGTTCATGCGTTTTCTGTACCTGACTGCCTGCAATGGATTTAGTGATTAAATCGCTAATACGGCTAAGCGCTGTGCGGATGTTTGTTAATGCTACATCGCGCCCGTCTTTTGGCAGATACACCAGATCAATATCGACCGAAAGCCTGGGCATATCACGGACAAACAGGTTGATTGCTGTACCTCCTTTTAAAGCGAATATTTTTTCTGTTGCAATTAACGGAAGCACCTGAATCAACAACTGCACTTGTCTATAATATATTGTATCTCTCATAAATCTCTGGGCACGGTAATCATATATTGTTTATCAAGCCTTCCACCTTTTTCGATCACCCGGTTGCCTATACCCAAAGATATGGCTGCGCGGTTTAATTTTTTAACCCAGGGCCAATTGTGCCGGTCGGCTAAAAAAAAGAATAACCGGCGCACCTTAACATTCTGACATTGCTCCAATAATTGTTGCAATCGTTCTGGTGACAGACTCGTCATACTTTGCATAAGTAAATTTGCATGATCAACGGTAACAGTATTCGGAACCTGCGCCAGCACTTGTAACAATGCAAGTTCAGTGCTCGCTACGATCAGAGAAGGTCTGTTTTCCCTCCATTGTCGCATTATCGTATGCTGCATGAGGTCTGCTGATTTAACGGCGTTGTTTCTCCTTCCCAGTAGCATTTGGTGCGAGTAAAATATAAAGCTCACCCCATCGATCAGGTCATCTAACCATTTAGGAGGCGCCTGACTTGCATATAGTTCTATCTGAATCGGCCGCATAAATGACATATAATGCCCATACCCTTGTAAGTCAAGTGCAGTAAGACCTCCGACAATAACATCTATTTCGAATTTGGTTTGTAGCGAGCATATTACGCTCTCCCAGGTAAGTTCCACAGGTGGTTTGCCATAGACGCCTTTGGCAACAACTTCCAACTGCCCGCTTTTGACCAGGTTATCCAAAATGTGACGGTTATATAACCCCTTCATTAACAGGGAACGAGGTACCAGTATTCCTTCCGGTATAATCGTTCTTGTAAGATTCCTATAGTGAGTATTGCCTTTCACTTTACAAAAGTACGAGTTTGCGGCGAAATTTGCCGCAAAAAGTATATATTGTAAACTAAGACTAAAAATCGGAGTTTATTTGAAGTGGATATTGCGGCGATTATCGCCGCAAAAAAGCATAGAAATAAATGAATGATTTGTGTATTAGCATTTCTTTCTTAGCAGACAGCAATGCTACTGTAAGCTGACTTTATACAGTACTCGCTTTATTTCAACTTTCCCTTCAAGGGTTCGAATGGGGTCTTGAACTATTTGTAGAACCTTTCCTGTTCCCTTCTCCAGACCATAGATAATTACCCTGTAGAGATAGGCTTCCTTTCCCAAGTCTGCAAGGGTTTCATACTCATTTGCGGTTAAATAAAATGAGGAAGTTGCGGAAAATGAGGCTTTCACTTCAATACAGCGTTTATCCTGTAAATAAGCTGAAACGATATCATAACCCGCAGAGGTGTTGTATAACGCAACATGGTCAATGTTCTTCGCCGAATCCTTTGCCCCTAATTTTGCTAATCTTTCAACTTCATAGAAATACACAATTCTTTCACCTACTTCTCCCATTTTAATTTGCAAACGTAATTTGTCTCTTAACTGTTCGGGAGACATCGATTTTTTGATTTTTTTAAGCCCTATCCATTTATTTTCCTTTTCAATAGTAATAAATCTGGCGTTGTAAATATTGTATTTTGGAAAGATGGCATGAATCCAATTAATAAACGAAATTTTCAAAGAGTCACTAATCTTATCAAAAGGGCACCACTTTTTTTGCGTTATCCAACTGATGTGTCGCTGAGTTTTCCCTCCGTCTGCTTTTCCTCGATCTCCCAAGACATAACCTTCCACAGTCATGTTTTGAAAAGCTGTAAATTTAGAAAGGCTGAATAAATCTTTATTACCCAGGCGTACATGAACAAAATACACAGGTGGATTCCCTAAGACATTTCGCTGTAAATCCGTAGCTGCATAAAACCGAAGCACATTATTATATAATTCCTCATTGTTTTTGCAGAATTGGTAATCGATGGGCATTTGTTGCGTTTTTTTTAAGAACGAATTTACAGGAAGGCTTTCTTATTGGGGTAAATAGACTGTCGAAGGTTCTATAGAAGCCATTCTGAACTATTAACCTTGTGTGAATTTGTCTGTTTTGTAAAAGGTATTTAAATAAGGAAATGTCATATCCGGGGGCATAAAAATTACAGTAATCTCACCATTAGCCAGTAAGGACTGATTGAAAACTTTATTGTATTTATTAAATTCCAGCTCCACATTAAATACAATTCCGTTCAATATCAATACAACATAATTAAGTCCATCACCATGGGCCATTACTGGCTGAGTGATTATTCCAATGATTTTATTGAACTGAGCTAACAACCCAAATGCAGAGATACGT
The DNA here is from genome assembly GCF_059502485.1 of Paraflavitalea sp. Taxonomy (NCBI): domain Bacteria; kingdom Pseudomonadati; phylum Bacteroidota; class Chitinophagia; order Chitinophagales; family Chitinophagaceae; genus Paraflavitalea; species Paraflavitalea sp. Next base: position 2,153,120 of record NZ_JCACET010000010.1, on the reverse strand, counting down.
ATATCAATATCCACACCAGGAGATTTTGATAATAAATAATTTCTAATTTTTTCTGCATGCGATCCTATATCAATACCCTTAAAAAAAGGATTTTGTGATACATGAGCACGCCAAACAATAGATAGAATCGCAAGTTTTAATTTAGGATAATCCGATACAAGTTTATGAGTTGGAGGCCGGACTATATGCGATCCTATATCAAAACCTTTTGCAGCTCTTTCATGAAGAATTCTATCGAAATTAGCCAGCTCACGTTCAAAGCCGGAAATAAGTTCGTTATCACAGTTTTTACATAGAATTGAAGATTCATAGAAGAAATTCTGCTTCCAGCTGGGATTTTCCCAGCTCTCTGTTTTTGCAATAATAAATCTATTGTCTTTATCCCTAAGTTTCTTTATGTAAGAAAATGGTATAATGTGCGATTTGCTAATAAGGTTTGCCTGTTGAAGGCATAATTTACACTGACCTTGAATCATAACTGTGATGAAATTTATTCACCAATACCTTTAACTATCTCAAATTTAATCGTTACTATTTTGGGATAATTCCGATCATCCATAATTGTAAGGAAGGTTGCGTTAGGGTGAACCTTTTGTTCTAAAGCAGTCTGATAGTGGAAATAGAAAGTGTATTGCTCCGCTTTATCAAGCAAAAGCTTTTCCTCTTCTTGCGTTTGGGAAACAAGTTCAATTATGCAAGAGTTTCCAATTTTATTTGTGATATTGTATTTCATAATTACAATTTTAGGAAATAAGCTTTTGTAATTTCTTTTCCAAGCTTATTCATACCCTTCTGAGACGTCTTTATTACCCGATCAAATTGATTTATAACAGTTCTATTAAACTTAACCTTCCAATCATTTTTGTCTAAATGATATTATTCAATTTTAGGCTTAAAACAAAGAGCGAACGTGGTCTGAAAGTTTAGTGTTGATGCTTAATTATTCTGGCGAGAGAAATATTATTGTCAGCAGGCAGGTCAGTTATATTCGTGAATAGGTTAGTTGTTTTACTAATGGAGTTTAAGTATTCGAGGAAGGCAGCGGCTTCCTGCGCTGTTTCAAATTCTGCAATCGCATTGTCCACTTGGATGGGTACTGCAGGATTGGCGCCATTATAAATTCTATATGTAGCAGGCTTCATGTCTTCGGGCTTCACCAAAGCAATTTTCAATGGTGCTATATATCCATCATCATCCTTTTGGCCATAGCCGACTTCCCCATAAAAATTATAAACCCGTTGCCTCGCTTCAGGAAGATGTTTCTTCGACCCTTTCCTTACATAGCGGTATAAATACTTGTACTGAATTGTTCCTTCTATAGTTTCTGAAAAATTCGGAAACAACCACATGATTCGGCTCTTTTTCAAGTCTGCCGTTGGGATAGCAACCTCTTCGTTATAATATTTGGCAATTTTCAACACATAGATTGGCGCTGCGTATGCACCTTGATAGGCATATTCTACGGCTATTGAAGTATTCCCGCTTAGGTCCGTATCAAAAGCGCCTTCCTGGCGCAAAGTCATAGCCTGGGAAGATAAGGTGCCTGAAAGTTTTATACGTGACAATAGCAGATTGATACTTGTTTCATATTTATCCACAAAGTTGAGGCTTGCGCTGGGGCCAATTGAAGTGGATCTTTCTTTCCCCGTAGTCGTTTCATCTCCTGCCGTGTTGCTTCCAGAGCTTTCCTGTTGCCCGATATCTGCCTTGCCGGTTTTGGTGGCCACATTTGAGGAATTAGACAATTTGTTGCCCTCGGTGAGCTTTCCGGTAATCGTACCGCTTACATTGGCTGTTGCGGACCATTGCTGCGATGAAGTTACCTTGCCAAGATCGACAGCCACGCGGTCAGTCACGAAATTATTCCAGGAGTTAAATATGAAATTTTTTCCATCAGGCAGGCTTACGGTCATTTCAAGGTTCGCCAAGCGGTCTGCAGTGCGGTTGATGATCCGATGGTCAGGATCGTAGCCTTCGGAAACCCATTTCCTGTCTACTGAAAAGACTATGGACTTGTTAATAGTCAACGGAAACACACGGATTTTTTTAGGGGCTTCCGCATTGTCGCTAAGTTTACCTCGAATAGCATTCAGAAAAGGAGCGAGGGCTGTATCGCCGGTTTTTTTGCCCAAGACTTTCAGAAATTCCGCCTGAGCTTCCGGGGACAAGTCAAAAACATTTCTCGCAGGTATCGAAGGCTTCGCAGGATCGGCGATATTAAAGGCCTCTGCTTTAACTTCCACATACTTGTTAACATCCTCTTTACTTACCCAATAATTATTATGACTCTTAAAGCGTCTGGCCAGGTTAACACAGGAGGAGAAAAGGATAAATAACAGTAGTAGGGATAGAGGCGTTAGCCTAGTAAATTTAGGAGAAAACATAAATAGTGCGTTAGGGATAATGCAATAAGTGTTTGGGTTGGAATTAGTTAATAGTCAACCAAATGGAGACCACACAAGATATTTATTGCCCAGTAATAAAAGACCCGTAAAATCACGGTATTTTATTTGGAAATCTTTGCTTATAGCTTAAGGGTTATCTGCATGCGGAAAATTATCCTGCTAAGCTTAAGGCATTTCCCATTCGTTAACGCCACTATTCCACCGAATCAGACCCGAAAGTATAAAACTTCTTAAAAGACGTGATAAAACAACGTCATCGCTATGATATAGCCTTCCTAGGGGAATAATAATTAGAAATTGATTAATTTCATCAATGTGAAATAACCCCTTCTATGAAGCTAAACGATATAATCGCCTACGAGCAGGAATCTACCTACCTTGACTTCAAACTCATTCAGTATCCCCGATCATCCCACGAATCGCTGATCAAGGATATTATTGCGATGGCGAACGCAAATACCAAAGAAGAAAGGTTAATTGTTTGCGGAGTAAAATTCTCACCAGGCGGCCACAAAGAAATAGTAGGTATAGATGGTGCATTTATTGATTCATCAACCTATGAACAGCTAATTCACGAGAATATTGAGCCAAGCTTAGACGTAAGCTATTTTCCTGAATTATACGAAGGGAAAATACTTGGTATATTTAAAATTCCAGCAACCAACCGCAAACCCTATTTAATGAAAAAAGATTTCGGTTCATTGCGTAAAGGGGAGGGCTGGATTCGAAAGGGGAGCCACCAGTCGAGGTTAGTACGAGCAGATATTGAAGAGATATATGAGCAGCGATACGCACGGATAGGGTTTAACGGCGAAGTCGAATGTGTTTTTACAAGCGGTTCGACTAAGTTACAGATCTCAATTCATCGTCAATTGCAAATGCCGTCACAGCAAGCGAAAGAAAGAATCGAAAGCGTTTTGCAAAAAAAACAGGCGGAAATCAACTCGGTTTCTGGGACTATCCTTAAGTATAGTCTCGACCGGGATATCCCGCGCTTTGGCGGAAATACATATGAGGATCGCAGCATTGCAACACTGAAAGAAAATCTTAAGAGTGTAAAAAACGACTTCCTCGAAGATGACCATTTCTATCTGTATTCAAAAGGCGCCCACAAAATCCGCTTGATATTTACTAATAGAGGAAATGAATTTTTAGAAGACTGTTCCGTAGAGATCGTTATTCCTAAGATACAAGGATTTTACCTTTTCGATCAAGTATTTCGAAAGCCATACAGACCCAATCCGTTTTCACTTGACCCACCACCAGCTCCTACTTTTGATGAGCTTAACTACCCAGAAATAACGAAACATCCTCAGCATTATCTGATTATGGAGGCGATAGGTAATTTAAAACATAATTTGCCTGCCTGCTTTCCGCAGATTCCCTTTCGAATACTTCTTAATCAGAACCTTGTCGGTGAAACTTTGTCGGTCGAAGTGAGACTTCATGCCAAAAATCTTCCCCAACCGAAATTATTTAACTTGATGATCGAATGTATATGACATCATTATTTAATGAACGGCTATTTATTCGTCCTATAGAGGTCGCACAAAAATCGCGATGAGCCGCTAAATAAATTGCTATTTATAGTTGTAAGACTCAGGCTTCATCTAGTTAGCATGCATATCTACAATACGGAAGGGTTCTCGCTTAAAATTCCTTAATTCAACAACCCACATTACAGGTTTATGAACAAAACCACTGAACAATTAAATTACCTTTTGAATACTGAACAGTTTGATCAAGCTAGAACAATAATTGACGAACAAATTAAAGAGTGTATTCAAACAAAACCAAGTAATCAACTTTTTCTACAATTAGAACTTTATTGCTTTCTAATCGATATCGGCTGCGTCACTATGCATGAAGCGGATATCTTAAGAGGTATTAAGTTTTTAGAAGAAAATGAGGTGGCTATTCAGAAAATTATCACCAAAGCAAGTTATTATTACAACTTAGCAAATGCTAAACAAGGCCTATGCGGAATATTTTATTCAAATAACAGGGGTGTTCATCCCATTTCATTAATAGCGGCAAAATTTCAACAGCCAATCAACCTTTTCTGGATGGCTTATAAACAAAATGACTACGATACCTCCATGTTACACCAAATTCTTATTAACTTGTCTAACTCGCTTATGGGTGTCTTTCGTATCATTGAAGCAATACAAATGCTGGACATTGTATTACTAAGTGAACCGGCATTCCCTCAGGCATTGATTGCGCGGGCGAAAAATCTTACCTTTCTTAGTTATTATACTAATTCCCCTCTTACCGTTGCACTGTTTGCACAAATTTATTTGAGTTATGAAATGGCAATACAAACTGGCAACCTTCCCCCTACTGTATTGCAGACCAGCGTAAGTGGAATGGCAGAGGCGGTGAAGTCTATCGAATCTTACGGTTTTTCGCTGGCAGATATCGCTAAAGAAATTGAGGAAACGAAAAAAGAGCATAATAGTCATACCGCATTCAGGAAATTTTGCATAGAAAAATTTTTGACGCTGAACGAGCATAGTATCTATTGCAATTGTATTGCGACGTCAAAAGATGAATTGCAAATCGGTATCACTAATGTGTTATTCAAAGGTCAAATATTACCTCAACTGGAACTGCTTCTAAACAGGATAAAATCTGAATTTGCATTTGCACGATGGAACTATTATAGGTCTGAAACAGAAGAAGCATTTGACTATGATGTTCACTTTTCCGAGTTACTAGAGGGGGAGATCATTAATTCGCAAACAGAATCACTCAGGACTAGCTACCGTATTTGCTACGGAATCCTTGATAAGATTGCACTTGGAATTTGCAAGTTGTATAAAGTTGAAGGCGGGAATATTTTTTTTGAGCGATTCTGGAATGATAAAGACAGAAAACCTGTTTTGGAAACTCAGAGAAACATTCATCTTAACGCATTGTTCAGTATCGCCTGCGACTTGAATACAAAAACAGGTGAATTGAGACATTTTAAGAACTGGCGTAATAAGCTGGAACATAATCTCCTGATTTTAAAAGATACAAACATCGTGGCCGCGGATCCATTGAAAGTATTAGATGATGAAAATTTTGTTGCAGTTGTCGATATAGACGAATTCAAGCAAAAAGCGCTTCAACTCCTGCAGGTCACCAGGGCTGCTATCTTCAGCTTCGTTTATTGCGTTCGGCTGGAAACCATCACAGAAAGGCCTACAAGTGACAACGAGAATTCCTTCACCATTGCCTTGAAATGAAGAAATGATCTTCTTATGATACACAAGCTTAAAAATTGAGTTCTGCACACAATAGGAGAATGCTTTGTAAAAGGTCAATTTTTTACGATAACAGAGATTATAAATCCTTCACCACTTATTTGGAGAATTTAGACCTTTCCTCTACCTATTTTCAATTAATAAATTTCAAATTCTATTCAAATTGAGGAGAAATGAGAATTTGTTTAAGCCGCATAAATACTCTTGACCATAAAGTTGCAATTCATAAGATCAACGGATCCCGTTTAGGAATCTTCATATCTTTGAAAAATTGGGAACAAATATAAACTCAATATAAATGAGCGAACTTGAGCGATTGCTCAATTCATGTTTTCTAGCTTGTCTTACAACAAACTTTAATAGACACTTTGAACATAATTTTAAATGGAATTCTTACACCTAGTTTCATTTTAGGCGAAATTTCTGTGACTAAAAGTCTTGGATAGAACATACTTTATAAGTAAAGCGAAAACTTTTAGTAATAGGAAATATGTTATCTCCTGTCACTTTAATCTTAAATAGATAATCTTTATCCGCAAAAAGTAAGACCCTACCAGTCCTCCCAGAACCAGATTTATGAAAGCCTTGTTCCGAGGCGATTTGAAGCAACGGGCGTGCTTCGGCCCTTTTATGGAATCGAAATACATTTAAATCAGCCTCATCACCAACATTTAATTCGGTGACCGAACGAATTTTGTCATCGATCACTCGCGCCCAAGACAGCGACAACCACTGATACGAACTATTTGATCTATACGCCTGGATATTTGGTTCTTGATTTGGGGGTACTAAGTCTTCCGGTAAGTATTCTATAAATATAAAGCAAGTCGCTGATTTAATAGTCGAAATGCCTTTGTTTGTAATGCGCAATGGATGGCTTATATGTTCGTTGATAGGTGATTCATCGGCTGGACGCAATTTGATCTTAACCTTTCTTGTATTGATCCAACGAACAAAAAAGTACTTTGCGATTGGATAAAGAACTGCTGTAACCGTGCCTCCAATTATGGCTGAAACAAAGATTTGTAAAAGTGAAATATTCGATTGCATGTAATTTAGTTGGAAGATATACTAATGTTGAATTATATAATTTGCCATATATGCTAGGCTAATTGTTCCAAACGAATAAAGAACGAATAAATATAGCACTCCAATCGTACTGTCAAATTTGACTCTATCAAGTTTTAGTGAAAGACTAAAAAAAAGTATAATGGTGTATATAAAAGCTATCCAAATTTTGTTGGAAATCCTTATGGCCGGATATTTTGAAATATTTTCAATTGAGTACACTTTGGTAGCCATGTATTTATAGCTGAAGTAATTGATAGCGGTAAAAATCATGATAGCCCAAAAAATGATAGTGAAAATGTTTTCCTTCTTGTATCCATATTGCCACCAGTATTCAGGTATCCACCAAAGAAAGCCAAACGGTCCTTGTTGCGCACTATATCTTTTGTATTCTATATCAAGTGATTTAAAACTCTCAGAGTACGAGTTCCTTTTAAAATTTTCAAGTAACTTTTCATACATACTTAACTTTTCATCGGCCGAGATATTGCGAGTGAATGCGAGGGTAAAGCGGTCATAGCTCATCTTAATTTTACTTACATCAGTACTATGTAATAAAATTGCACATTTCTTTGCGAATACTTTTGGTCTGGCGTTGTACAAGTCAACTATATTTGCCGAATTCGCATTATCGGAAAAGTCCAAGGTGTCCGGCAAAACTGTAAATAAGAAACTGATATTTGTTTGCTGGCTTGCACGAATTGACCTTAGTGAAAGGTTCTTTTGAAACGAAGCAAAGTCCATGTTCACCGTATCCGTGAAATTGCTTCCAGATAGGTCAACATCTTCGTTAAATATTGTGGCAGTAAAGTCTATCTTGCCAAAAGTACAGTTGTTAAATAACACCTTTCCTTTACAATCTGTGCTGCCAATTAGAACATTTTTGAAGTTACAATTTTCAAAATAGATGGTTTTCTCAATCGTATCATGTAACAATTTAAGTTCATCAATATTGCAGTTTTTAATAAAAAGAGATTCCGAAACGCGTGAATTAAGTAAGTATAGTTTGTCAAAGTTTGAAAATGACACCAAAACGGGGGTTCCCGACAGTAAAGATTTATATATAGTCATCTCTTTAAAAAATGAGCCATGTAGATTTGTTGATTTGACAGTTGAGTTATTTATTCGAATTGGAGACTCAATGAAAACTGTATTCTGGCTTTTTTTATTTTCCGGTCCTATGTGAATATCCAGAGTTTTACCCTCTATGCTAATGAGCGAATCTAATACTAACGGTGTTTCATATGGGTTATTTATGATCAAATTTTGACTTAATGAACGGCTGGAGAAAAGTAGCATTGATATTTTTAAAAATATGAATACAGGCAACCAATATTTGTAATTAGAACGAAACGTGGCTCCCGTTCTTGCTGGCTTTAGAAGCGGCTTGTTTATTTTAAGTTTCATTTTCGTATTCTTATTCAGAGTTTGAAAGCGGCGTTATGCACCTAATGAACCTTCAAAGAAATTTCTTTCGCTATTAATTATTTCTTAACAAGCAAATGCTGCTTGGCAGGATCATTTAGAATCTCCTCATAAACCGCCTGCTCGATGTCCTGGATATCCTGCTTAATCTGCTCGTAATTCTGGAGAATGGTGGCCTGGGTAACGGTTCTTACTTTGGGCAGCGGAAGATAAGCAGCTTTTTCTGCATCAAGAGCCTTTTTATCCTGGATTATCTTACAATGGAAAGCTTTCAAATCGATCGGCTGATCGGGGTTGTCTGCCACGACACCGCAAAACTCACCTGAAGATAAATTACTGATCGTTGCCGGGGTAATGGCGGCGTCCAGCTGTTTCGATTTACTCACGGACGTGTCAGACGAATTAATAGACATGCTCTGCCGGTCCTGCATAATCTTGGGAAAGCGTTCAGCGGCACTCTTTGCACTATCGCCGCTGACCTGGCCACAGATGAAATTCCCAGTCATGTTAATAAGCCCCTCGGCCTCCTCTTTTGTGTAAAGTGTACGCAATTGGTTAGCGTCCTGGACGACCAAAACAGTAACAATATCATGGCCGCGACCGGTTGCGACCGTCTGGAAAATACTACTGACCCTGAGACTGCTGAATTCGTCGTAATTGCAGGCAATTTTGTATTGTCCCTTCCGGTTAATGATCTTGTTCATCCGGTCACAAAACAGGCTTAAAATGGGCGCCAAAGCCTCGGATTTGACGGGATCGTTACCGAGGCAGATAATTTTTGGCTGCAGGGGATTGTTGGCATCCAGGGTGAAGTCATTGCCCGACAAAATCCAATATAAAAGGGGAGAGGAGAGGCGCCCCAACGGCACCCGGACACTCGCCATCTGATTATCTATAGTCTCAAAAACGCCTTTTTCAAAACTGGAAATAAAGGGTGTGAGTAGGGTCTGTACTTCCTTTTCCGTTCGTAAAATGGTAAACAATTTGTCGTATTCCAATTGGAGCAATTCTATAGCGTGAGGTATAGTGCAAAAAATGCCATCTGCAAACTTTCTCAAAAACCAAAAGACCGCTGCCAGGAGATTTTTTGCGGACTCCACCCAGAAATCACCCTGTTTGCCGGACCAGCTTTTATTCATAGAGAGTAAAATGCTGGTTGCCGCTTCAACGGCATCGAGCATTTCCAGCATCATAGGCGCATATATCGGGTTGCACCGGTGCGAGTATTCCGGGTTGTGCCAATTGATGCCGCACCATTGTGGAGCAACAGGATAATTGCGCCAGTTTTTTAGAAAATGATTGTAGGCAATCAGGGTCAGATCCGGGTACTTAAAATCATAGATAAATTGCGCATAAGCTTTGGCTGACTGTTGGCGAATCATCGGCTCCAGGAAACACCAACTTTTCGCCGAGCCAGGATTGCCCATAATCAATACAGACCTTCGTGGATTGACAATTGAAACCCATGAACTTCGAACTTTCCCCTTCAGGTTATACTGCGCCTGGAAATTAAACGAATACTCATTGGTCAATTTCCTTTCTTCTTGCGGAAACGTCTGGTTAAGTTTATTAAATACATCCCCGCGAAAGTTGGCTTTTATCACCCGAGCAATAACGCTGCCTCCGGTCAGCATCAATAAATACCCGGCAATATTCACACTTCCATACCAAATAGTGATTGTAGTGGATGGATAAGGCAAATAAAGGCATAAAAAGCTAATAAAATAGACAATTAATCCGGTGATGAAATAAGCCAAAGCCGTTTTATAATTGGCCTGCTCGTCTTTCCTGCCTTTAACACCTAATAAGGAGAGCAACAATAAAGCCAACGCAATTAATTTAGATTTCAGATAGAAATTAAATAATCCCGTCTTGCTTAAATTTCTCAGTAGATTATCGCTTATATTGGTCCTGATATTCCAGGAAGCAAACCCCTCGTAAGTGTAATAATAGATATGCAACAGCAAAATGAAGATGCTGATAAATCGAAGCAGGTCGATGATTTTTCTTAACCCCTGTTCATTCTCTCCCGTATTCATAGCCATAATGAAAAGTTTTACTGAATATTTTGTTTTCGTTTTTTTCGCTTGCGTTCATTCTCTCTTAATTCGTAGGCGAGCTGGCCGGCATATTCTTCCTGCTGTAATTCCGCGATGATTGATTGAATACCCTGTTTAAGTACTTGAAATGAAAAATGTGGACTTATGCTGTGTGGTTCTTCTGGCCTGCTGATGCTGAATTTTATTGGTCGCTCATTTAATAGTAACGTTGGACGACAACGCTGCTGAATAGCATTCGCGCTATAGGCTTTGCCCAGTGAATTACCATTAAACACGCATTTCATTTTATGATCTGTATAAGTAATTCCATAAATAACTCCTTTGGCATTGGTCCAGGCATGCAGATGGATGCTGTCTTTTTCAAGAGCAACTTTTAGTTTTGCTATGGAGTTTATTTCTTGCTTTTTAAAGGCCAAATCGATCGCCTGTTTTAGCCGCCTATCTGGTGAAACTGTAATGGCCGGTTTCTGTGCGGGGTTAATTTGATATTTAAGCCGGTCATTTTTCTCAAACTGCTGTTGTAGAAATTTCAATGTGGGCTTGTTGAAGAAGTGGCTGGCAGGAATGGGAACGCCTACCGGTTTGCCATTTTCCATGGCCCTATATACCAGTCCTCCATTTTTATAAATTCTTGAATCTTTTCCGCCCCGATCTGCCATCACATTGTATTGCAACAGTACCGCATTGAGTTCGGCTAATGACGAATATTTATAGGTATCCAATACACCATATAGTATATTACTAATTTGCCGTTTGGTTTCTGCTTTTCCATAATGCGCCTTACTTATAGTGACTGGCTTTAAAGCGTGTTCCTCCGCCTGCATCTGTTTTTCTGCGATGACCATGCCATATTCTTTCTCAATAGTTTTTCTAGTCAGCTCTGATTTCTCTTTGCCGATGTTGTGAGACGGAATTCTTTTTCCATTGGCCTGAACATTAATGGTAACGATGTGCACGTGGGGGTGGCCGCTGTCCAGGTGTTCATATAGTAAATATGGCTGCTGGCCATAACCAATTCCTTCCATATACTTCTTTGCCATTTCCCTGTATTGATCGTGCGTTAATTTTCCCCTTTCTGAAGGATCAAAATTCAAACTGATATGCACGCTATGTTTTTTTACGCGTGGATTAAGTGCCGCCTGGTTTTTTAATCTATTCAATTTGTCCTTAAAAGTTAACTGATCAGCATCCTTCGGATAATTTACTGCATCAATTAACTTGGCCACGTTGTCCTTAATCTTGTTTTCATTATAATTAAGGGTGTGGCGGATACTATCGGAAGGCTTTTGTATCACTGCAACCATTCGTCGGAAATTGAATTGATTTTAGTTTTTATTTCGTCAATTTTTGCCAGCAGGATCTTGCGTGTATTTTCATTCAATACCACCCATATTTTTATCTCGTCACTTTGTTGTAAAGTGTGTAGTCGCTTGACTAATTGATTGAAGTTATTCCCGATGGCATTTAACTCATCTTTTAATAAAATGAGTACTGGCATAATGTCATCGAGGGAACCATTGCGGGTTTTAATGATCACCGGTTTATTGAATAGTATATTACGCACGTAATCGTTAAATACCCGGCAGGTTGTCTGCGTATATTTATTATGCAGTGTCTCATATTCTTTATGTGTAAAGCGTATGGTAATTCGCTTTACACGGAATTGCTTTTCGTCTCTCATGAATTGAAAAGTTTCTGTTTGATAAATAATTAATGGAAGTCTCCTTTCCAGCGACTTTGGAGCGTCCGGAAAGCCAGATGCTCGCAGGCGGCAGCCAAGAGGACATCTGGCGGATTGAGGCGCAGCCGTCAATCGATGGCCGCTGGCGGCCTGTACCTACATTGTTAAATGATTAAATGGGCTATAGAGTGGCTGGCGAAACAAAAATTAAGGTTTAGGCGTCATCCTCATTTGCTGGTGTAGACCAATGTGTTGATGCCAGTCGTTTAAGTCATTATATCCTTTAAATAATCCCCGTTCATCAATGAACTTGCCGCTATCCGTTTGCAATGCGAGTTCGATGCATTTATCACCTGTTTTATCATTGTCCAGGTAGCAATGCACTTTCTCATGCTCCTGCATTTTTGACAGTTGTTGCTCAAAAAAAGAAGTGGAGTTAAGTATTAAATAATTCCTTGCATCATCACACTGGCCCTCCTGAATAGTCTTATAAGAGAGGAAGTCGAAGAAACCTTCAAACACCGCTAAACTTCTGCCTTTATTATCAATAAAAGTGGAAGTTTTAGGAGCGCTGGATCCTTTACTGTACCGGTTCCTTAATTCATATCCCCCGGCATCATTTTTAAAACCTATGGCATAGTAATTTTTACCATTCATGGTATAATTCACTTCCTTACAAAATTGTCTCGAAATGCTATCTGGTATTTTTCGTCGCTGCAAGTAATGCAGGAGTGAGAATGAGCATAAACTTTGCACTTTGGTAATCACAATTTTCTTATCATCTTCTGTAAGGGTTTTGTCTTTGGTTTTTCCAAGCTGTTCAAGATTCGGGATAAAATTAAAAGCAGACAATTTTTGGAGAAAATCACTCACTGTGCATTTATGGTATTTCACGCCAAAATCTATCAACGTTCCTTTTTCGCCCGATCCCCAATCCTTCCACGCGTTGATTTTATTATTGACTTTAAACGACGCCGTTTTTTCGTCATGCAGCGGGGATAAATACCAAAAGTCGTTGCCGCTTACTTTCTCGGGGCGGTAGCCTAATGCCGCCAGGTAATCAACTAATTTAATTTGCTGTTTCGCTTCTTCACACGTCGGGATCTTCCTGATACTCATACATCACATTTTCAATTACACAATCAGATTATCCCTGTAAAATTAATGGCTGCCAAATAGCCATAAAATACCCCTTCAGAAACTGAATAGGTAAAAAGGGTGTTTTAACGGTATTGCGTTCGCCTAGATTTCTGCTGCTTTGCGTAAGCAATTACATGTATTTAACCACTTAAAAACTACTCCCAATGATCTGGTTTAAAAGAATGACTTATTTCCTTGTTCTTTTATTATTCCACTTTGCCAGTTACGCGCAGCGCAAGATCAATCTCAATGATGTGAAGTTTGACATCTCCACCTACATTTTTTATGGCCAGCCTACGCTAGAAAAAACAGATGGAGAAGGCCGGCCTTTAACAGCTGACGAATTTGCAACGGTGAGTGCCCCTCTATATTCGACATTCACGATCCATAAAGCAGTTGATAACGATGAAACATATATTATAAAATTTAAGCGATGGTCCACGCGGCACGGAGTTTTTGAGAGTAAGCAGACGCATGTGTCGAATTTAAAAAAGGCGCTTATATATAATCATGTTGTGCCGAAAGAAACTACCAGCACTTTCAATGCAAAAAGCAAAGGTGAAAAATCCGACTTGGTGATCGGTTTGGAAGAGGAAGCTTATTTTGAGATTAGCAAGGATGATTTATTAAAATATGCCTATGAATACAATCCACTAAAGAGGTTGGAATTCAGCTATGGAACTATATCTTACCTGGCTAGGATGAGAAGTAAAGTAGGGGATATTCCGGGCAAATGGACTACAGATTTGAATCTAGGGGTAACTGCTGGCGTTCGCTTAAACTTTACTAAAAATGTGGGACTTTCATTATTGGGGGGACTTGCTATATCCAAGATAAATCTGGATTCCATTTCAACCAAAGGATTAATCAAGAATACCAGCGAAAAACCTGCATTTACACCAAGCCTCAATTTGTTGTTTTCCTATCAAAACTTTTCGGTAGGCTTTGGCATTGGCATGGACTGGATCAACCAGGATTCTCCAGAAACCAAAGAATGGATTTATAACAATCAGATATTTTATTCCATTGGATTTGGCATCAACATTTTCAAGACAAGCGACAATGAAAGTGAACAAGCCGACCAAAAGCGTTAGCGCTGTTTCATGTAATCCAATTTTTTAAATGACCCCTTCAAAAGCTGAAGGGGTTAATTGTTTTGTGATGCAACGATATTCATATTTTTACTGTGTGAAAATGATTTGTGAATAAGAAATTTAAGATTATGCAAGCAAGCGAAATTGCCAAGGTTTATGAAACGTTGTTAAGTATTCCAGGAATGAACGATGAAATGAAAGTATCTCTGAAGATCTCCAGGAAAAATATTTTGCTATTGAGTCAGGTCATAGAAAATGGTGTGGCAGTCGAAGGAAAAGAACAGACCGGTATTTTAAGTGTAATTGACAATGAAACAAAAAGGGAAATTTCCCAAATTGCCAGCGATATTTTAGAAAAAAGCGGCATGAAAGCTATGAAAGATAAATTGAGCGCTTTTCAAAGCAAATAAAGCTTTAAGGTGCATAATGTAATGAGTTGGCAAAAGGCAATAAAGGGCGGCTTTCAGCCCGCTCTTTACTCGTACGAAGAACATAACATTCCGTTGGGGGAAGTTACTGCTGCATTGCGTTGCAAAATATGGGCGCAAAAAATAATGGCTATCAATTGTTATTTTGAAGATCCTGTCAACGCCAGGCGTTTTGTATTAACCGTATTATGCAATAAGCGCGGGTATTTTATTGGGACTTCAGCTATTAATTTTGCCTCATGTCCCATTGGCCAACTATATCAGTTGCACATAATAAAAAACAATAGGGATAAAATTGAACTGCGATTTGCAAAAGCATTAACGGCCGAATAGGCAGCGTGAAATGTTTCTGATAATAACGATCATCATTATTGCGACAAAAACCGCTTTACCCCAAAACAATCCATCATGCTTTCGGGCAGGTAAAATCAAATCGGCTATAAAATACCCTGCGATGAAAAAAGGGAAAAATAACATTATTTTCAGGATTACAGGAGCACCTTTTTTACCGACATTCTTTTTAGGAAGTCTTTGATAGTAGAAAAACTCATCTGTTCCATATTCAAATTCTTTCATACACGTGTTTTCTATTACCTACAATTTACATAATTAATTTACGCTACAGAAATAATTATCTAAATGACAAGCTGCCGGCCCCTGTTTTCGGCCGGCAGCTTACTGGACGTTACAATTGCTTATAACATAGCAGGTTTTTCCGGTAATGGTAAAGATGCATATAATTCTTTGGGTACGTCTTGAAAATCGGCGTAATAGGCGAAGTGGACTGCAACTGCTCTTGCACTGAATATTTTGTGCAATGCCTGTTTTTTGTTTTTCATCCTAATCAAAAGGAAGTTTTTTGCGCTTAGATAATCCGGCCCAAAGCTATTGATTGGATACATGTATTGCGCTACTCCCTGGGCATTGGTGAAAGAAACGATAAATGCCCATTTATAATTGATTATCCAGTTTTGTTTGTCGGACTGAATATTCTTTTCAAGACTGTCTTTTTCAATCATTGGCACCTTACTATTTGTCATTTCTGTTTCCTCTTCATCAATAATATAGACCTTATTTTCCTCGAATAAAGATTGTTCAGCATCTTCTATTGTATCATCTTGATAATCCCGAAATTCTCCAGGAACAATAAATAATGGTTGTGCTGTGACACTTGCTACCTGTATGATAAAAAAATCCTGCTCATATGCAAACACTTTTACAATGTCAAATTTGTCGTAATTATTCATTACCTCGGCTATATTTTCGACCTGTAACGCCTGCTGATAAGTGATTTCCTGCCGCGAGGCTACGAATCGGTCAAAATCTTTATTATTATGTACCATAGTATTGGCTTAAAAATGATCAATTTATTTGATGACAAGCTGCCGTCCTATGTTTTCGGACGGCAGCTTCTTCATACTTAAAATAAGGTGGGCTGGATGCCTTTACCGGGGGCTGTTTCTACTAATTAACAAATACCAATTTGGCAATGGGCGTTAACCATTGCTTGCAAATAAGGTACTAAAGCATTAACAGGAAACACGCATAATTTTACAATCTGCATATTTTGATCTTCACCGTCATATAAATGAAGGTTAAGGATCCCGGCTGTTTTTATGGCGTCCTCTGCAAAAGATAGGTAAACTTCACCTATGCAAAACCAAAGTATCGTATCTTTATAATCAGGCTTAATTTTATTATATACGGCGGTGTCACACTTTTTCATATTCATTAATTTAAAGTTTGCATTCCTGAAAGGCTGAACTATTGATATTGAGCGGCCAGCGTTTGAGCCAATCTAAAAGCCCAAACAGTATAATGGCGTTGCCAAGCTTTTTCAGATGGCGCCCAACGAAAGCCGTTCTTTTTGAGCGTAGCTCGAAATTCTTCAGCAGGTTTTCCCGGGAAAAAAATTTGTACCCGGTTGGCTTCCATGTTGGCTTTTATCACAACTTCGCCGATGGTGATTTCCTCAGAAGTTTTAGTGGCTAAATATTCAAGATTTTGCAGCCTGAGTTTAAGACGCTTTAAATTGGCGTTATTATTTTGGAGCTTATAACGTGGAAATCCGATACCGTGTACACGATCAGGAGTTGATAGCTTTTGCCATAAATCCTCGGTAACCCCTTCTATTTTTAAGAAGGTTTGCTTATCTTTTTTCTTCAACAGTTTATTTATCAATTTCATTGTGTCTTGTAGATTCTGCAGCTCTTCAACTCTTTGCCTTAATTTCTCTGTAGCCTGCGGATCATCAGCAAAAATGGCTGTATTGTTTTCAATGGCTTCTGCTTTATCAGCATAGTATTTCGCTTTCTCCCATGCCTTAACTGATTTTCCGAAAGTGTTATGAATTTTTTCGCGATAGTTGCGATCTCTTTTTTCTGAATGATGTCCCATAAGGATGGGTTGCCCCATTGGGATGACTGCACCCATTTCTTTTGCCCGATTGTAGAGTTGATCGGATAATTTATTGTTTTTATCCGCTTGATCGTTGGCATAATCGATTCGGTTTTGCCTTCTTTCTTCATAATTATTTTTCATACTGTAGATTTTTATATGGTTTGTAAAATGAATACGGTGAATATGATCCTTTACATTAAGCGAATAGTTGAATTACCCGGTTATTGAATTTGTCATTTTCAGGAATAGCATGACAGAGACTAAATAAACAATGAAGGGTGAATATCCTGTACCCATCGTGGAATAATAAACGGGCAAATGTTGCCGCATCCTTTTTTAGCACTGGTTTATTATCCTTTAACCTGTCATTAATGGCATCAATGGCGTCTGCCCATACATCGAAATCATAAATTTTCGTCTGTCGTTCCCATTTGCTTTTGTTGTAATTAAAGTTTGTCTTTACGGCGTGGATAACGAACTGCATAAAGTCCACTAAAAAAGCCGTTTCTATAGGGAATTCCTCATGTAAGGTCATGGCATCGGCCATCATATTGCTATGTTGATTATTCATATTACTCAATTGAAGGTGAAAAAATGGCGGGGATCGCTCCCCGCCGGGGAGTTGTTAGTTCTTAGCCAGGTCCAAACAAAGTTTAAAGGCTGTTTGTGAGCGCTGTTGAGCAGTGCCGCCGTACAGTATCGATTTCAATTTGTTTTCGCTGTTCTTATATTCCCGAACATTTTGGAAATAACCCGTAATCGCGTTGTAAGCACCAAAGACGGTTCCTTTAGTGGTATCCAATTGCTGGGAGGGATTGGCGAGGGCGTACGCGTAAGCACTTTCTACTGTGTTTTTAAATTGTGTACTTAATTCATCGTCCTTGCCCATTTCCAGATTGGTCAGGACTTCTTTATTCGGTGCCAATGCCTGTTGAATTAATTTTTTTAATTGGGGATCAGTAATGCGCACCTTTGACCATTTGTTAAACAGGGTTTCCAGCTCTACGGATAATGTATTGCTTAACCCCATTACTTTGTGCGCCTGTTCCAGCCTCTCTTTTGCATTGGCAGTATGGCGAATTTTTATGGAATGGCTCATATTACCCATTGCCAATGTCAGGGTATTATTACAAACTATACGGGTAGGCGTAAAAGCTGCTATAATGCTACCCGTTCCATCGTGTGAAGTAGTAAGGAAAATATATTTTTCAATCATATCATCACTGCCCACTTTTATATAATCTGGTAATTTGGCGGTAATGAATATGCGTTCTCCTTTCCCTAATGCTCCAGCGGTTTCATACATAATGCCATCTCCGCCTACAATGCTATCGAAAAAAGAAAAAGCGTTTCTGTTTTGTACGATTTCGTAATCCTGACCGACTACTCCCAAAACATCTCCAGTATCGGGACGTATAGTGGCAAAGTGGGTCTTTACTCTTTTAGTAACATCCATTGCCTGTGCATCGGCATTGTAAGCAGTTGTGTAGAGATCCTGCTTCACTACGTCATAATTCAATCCTGCGAATTGTATTGCTTGCGCACTGGTGAGGTAATCCTGTACAATAGTGCCCAGCCCATGCCATGCTTTTTCTTTTACTGAAAAAAAACTGTGTTTGCCTGTTTGTTGATTGAAATGAATATTGTGTGCCATAATTTGCTACCCAGCTTTAATTTTTATCCCGCAGGCGGTACTACTGCGATTTATTTGATATAATTAATTAAAATGGCAGGTCATCCTCGGCTGTTGCCTGTTTCTTTTCGGAGGCAACGGATTTAGTTTCTTTTTTGTCTTTGCCTTTCTTTTTGGTTTCAGTCACCGGGGTATTGTTGCCCAATAGCTGTATGCCTGTAACGGTGGCGCGTATGACGCCTATGGCCTCGCCTTCTTTGTTGATGTAGGCATCTGCATATAGCCACGCATCTATAGAAACCTGCATGCCTTTGGTGAGATATGGCTGAATTTTAGATTCCTGTTTCCAGTAGGCACATTCGTAATAGGTAACTTTTTGCTGCTTATTACCCTCTTTATCTTTGTAGGGGAAATTCATAGCGACGGTAAAATTGATCACCGATTTGCCGCTCTCTAATGTGTTCGCAGTAGCGTCTTTTGTTAATCTGCCGATAAAAGAAATTGTTTTCATAATCTTTATTTTTTTGTTGATAAATGGCGGGCTGCGCCGCGTTCTTTCTTTTTCGCCAGCAACGCTGTAGATTGTTTACCGGAGGCCGGAGAACGAGCCGCCAGAAAAAAATACTACCCGACCCTAGGAGGGTGGAGATTTTTTTCCAGGTGAGTGCGTAGGCTCGGAGGAAAACAATACGGAAGTCTAATTAAATGAAGAGAGGAAGAAAGAAAAGATGAATAGTATTTCTGCCGTACAAGCGTGCGACGCAACAGAAGGGGAGGAGTGGGGTGATGCTTGCTACCGCATGACTTCTTCCGGTAAGAGATTCGGAAATATGCAATACCTTTTAGAGATAAAAACTTTTGTGTGCATACTGAATTATTGAATAGAATAGCTTCTTATTTAGCTAAGCACCCGCAATTAAAAGGTAAGCCGGCTACGCCCGAAGAAATTGCCTATGGTGAAAAAGTGTTGAAGGTTTCTTTTCACCATGATTACAAAACATTCATTCAGCAATTTGGAGGGGTATTCGTCGGTATTTCGATCCATGCTTTTATTAATGGTAGTTCCGTAGGAAAAGAAACTGTCATTGATCTAACATTATCCGGACGAAAGATTGCGGCGCATAATAATCTATTTCCTGAGTTACTACAGTGTTATGTTATCAGCGATGATGGTTCGGGTAATCCCATAGCTATTAATACACAGGGTCATGTTTTACTTTTTGATTTTGATACACGAGAAATAACTTTCCTTGCCGAAAATTTAGAAACCTGTATTGCATTGAATTTTACTGATTAAATAGTAATAGATGATAGTAGTTGCATTGATTGTCTCAATAGATATTTGTTTAATTTTCATTTTGAAATATTCGCTACTTAAAAGACGGTATAAAGTCGACATTGTAATATTGGCATGTGTATGTCGTAATTATGCCATTGCCAATTCGTTATTTAAAATTCCTTGCGGTGGGAATAAATTTTTCTGGCAATGAAGGTGTATCGTTGGGATGGCTGGCCGGCAATAGGGTGCTTTCATCTATCTCCGGAAGTTCAGCATACAGCGTTTTGATTTCCTGGCTAAAATCCTTGCAACGGGTCACAATCACATGTATAACATCGCCTTCTTTTTGCAGTCGGCCTTCTGCCATCAGCAACGAAGATTCAAGGATTTCTCTTCGATCGCGGTCGAAAACATTGGGAAAGATGACTAGCCGTACCTGTGCCGTTTCATCTTCAAGAGAGATAAAACATACTCCTTTAGCGGTTCCCGGACGTTGCCTTATCAAAACCAGCCCTGCCACCTTCACATGTCGGCCATCGGGAATATTGGTAATATCAGCCGCCGTTACGACCCCCATCTTTTGTAGTGCAGGACGCATAAAAGAAACAGGGTGACCTTTCAGTGATAAAGCCGTTATCCCGTAATCGTGTACTACGTGTTCAGCGTCGGACATTACAGGTAAATCCACCATTTCCGCAGGCATCTCGGAAGGCTGCCCCTCAAAAATCCCCTTTAACGTGTCCGTTTTTACAACCTCCCATAATGCTTGGCGCCTGTCCAGCCCCATCGAGCGGAACACATCAGCATCCGCCAGCCTTTGCAGCGTTGCCTCTGATATACCCGTATTACGCACTTCGTCGATAGTCCTGAACGGCCTATGTCGTTTGGATAAGAGCAGTCTTATTTGATCTTCACGAATACCTTTGATCTGCAGGAAGCCCAGGCGAAGGGCGCGATACTGTCCGACTTTTTCCTCCAACGTATTTTCCCAATACGAATGGTTGATGTCAATGGGTCTACCGATTACGCCGTGCTTAAGCGCACAGATGAGAATTTGTGCCACCTGCCAGAAGCCCATCGGCATACTGTTAAGCAAGGCACATGCGAACACATCGGGGTACTTACATTTAATCCACGCGGAGACGTAGACCAATAAGGCAAAGCTGGCCGCATGCGATTCTGGAAAGCCATAAGAGCCAAACCCGCGCAATTGGTCGAATAAATGGTGTGCGTATTCAATCGAATAGCCATTTTCCAGCATCCCCTTGATGAGCTTCTCTTCAAACTGGTTCACCACGCCCAGTTTCATTTTGAAGGTGGCCATGCTTTTACGCAGTTTATCGGCATCCGACCCTGAAAAATTACCCAACTTGATCGCCAGCTCCATAGCCTGTTCCTGGAATAATGGCACACCTAATGTCCTGCCTAAAATTTCTTCAACTGCTTTGGAAGGATAATGCACAGGTTCCTGTCCGTTGCGACGCCGCAGGAACGGATGCACCATATTGCCGATAATCGGGCCGGGACGAACAATGGCAACCTGTATCACCAGGTCATAAAAGCATACAGGTCGCAACCGGGGAAGCATGGATTGTTGCGCAGAGCTTTCTACCTGGAACACCCCGATGGAATCCCCACGGCAAAGCATGGCATAGACTTCTGGATCATCAAGCGGGACATCAGCTAAGGACAGGTCGAGGCCGTAATGCAGCTTAATCAGGTCAAATGCCTTGTGGAGGCAGGTCATCATACCCAGTGCCAAACCATCCACCTTCATAAAGCCCATCGCATCAATATCGTCCTTATCCCATTCAATGCACGTCCGGTTGGCCATCGATGCATTCATGATAGGTACCAGGTTCGATAACTGGTCGTTAGTAATGACAAAACCACCTGTATGCTGGCCGAGCTGCCGCGGCGTACCGATATACTGCGTTGTGAGTTCCAGTACTTTTTGCAAATGTTTGTCTTCTGGGTTCAATCCCTGTTCCGCAATACGGTGGGGAGAAAAGCCCTCTTCGGAAAAATAGGAGACAACACCCGACAGCCGATCAATGGTATCGACAGAAAGCCCCATCACCCGTCCAACGTCACGGACGGCGCCTTTTTCCTGCATCCGTATTACTGTGGCGACAATGGCGGCTCGTTTGCGCCCATACTTGTTATAGATATACTGGAAAACCCTTTCACGGTGTTTGTTCTCCATATCCAGATCAATATCCGGTGGCTCGTTCCTGTCCTCTGATAGGAAGCGTTCAAACAGGAGTTTAAACTTAGTAGGGTCAACCGAAGTAATACCGAGGCAATAGCAAACAGCAGAGTTAGCGGCAGAACCGCGCCCCTGGCACAGAATCTTTTCCTGTTGGCAATACCTGACCATATCATACACGGTCAGGAAATATTTGGCGTAGTTCTTCTTTTCTATGAAAGCCAGTTCATATTCGACCTGTTTTCGGACTTCTTCAGGTATACTGTTTTTATATCGCCGATTGGCGCCTTCCCAGGTGAGTATAGTCAGGTCTTCCTGTCCTGTTCTACCTGGTGTCACGACTTCATCAGGATATTGATATTTTAATTCTTCCAGCGAAAAAGTACAGGCATCAACGATTTCCTGCGTGCGGTCAACAACACCGGGATACCTGGCAAACAACCGTCTTATCTCCCGTTCCGGCTTCAAATAACGTTCAGTGTTTTTCTGCAGCCTGTATCCTGCATTAGCAATCGTACATTTTTCCCGGATGCAGGTAACGATATCTTGTAATTCGCTGCGGGATGGATGATGATATAATACATCATTGACGGCCACCAGTGGTGTTTCGTATGCTGCCGCCATCCGCGAAAGGCGATACAGAATTTTACCATCATGACCATTATAAGAAAACTGCGCCGCCAGGTACAGGTGATTACCTAAATGGTGCTTGTATTCTTTAAGAGATTCTTTAAAGCTGCGGTCAAAATCAAAGGACCGGTTTAGTACGGCTGGAGGAATAGCAACAAACTTTAGGTCGCTGGCATGTTGGTAAACGTCAGCCTTTTTCAATGCACAGGAACCCTTTTCAGCGCGCAGGTTCCCAGTGGTGAGTAAGTTGGTAAGATTGGCGTAGCCTTTGGCATTTATGGGATAGGCTAAAAGGCTGGGGCCATCTGTTATATCCAATCGGCACCCCACAATTAACCTTATGCCTTTTTCCTTTGCAGCCACATGCGCCCGGACAATCCCGGCAACAGAATTACGATCCGTAACCGCTATGGCCGTATAGCCGAGTTTGGCGGCATATTCTACGAGTTCGTGCGGGTGTGATGCACCACGCAGGAAACTGAAGTTGGTCGTCACCTGTAATTCCGTGTAACTCATACCTGGTCCCTCCGTTACGCATACAGGCCGTGTAAGAACCATTCAGGACTTCGCTCTGCAGAGTAATGTCCGGCCCTGAAAATCCAACAACGAAATCCGGCCTCAGTCAACTGATCGTTTGATAGTGTACTGGTAGCAGTTGCCTCTACATAAAAGTAATCCCGGTGTAACCCTTGTTGTATCCACCATTCCTGTTTAATGCGCTCCGGTCCATCAGCATGCTTTACTTCATACAGTTTTCCTTTATACCGGAAATTCATAGGCGGGTAATCAGGAATGGGCGCAGTGACTTTTATTTTTTCTGGTGGCACCAAGAAATACAGCGGACGGGGAATAGCCATGTTCCATTCAAACGCCGGTTCATCTTCCAATGAGGAGGCTTTTCGAAAGGCTCTTTCCGGCCAATAAAATTCAGCAGGCAGGTAACGGTTAATGGCCGTTACCCCCAACTCACTCGAAAAGGTATCGATTAATTCCGCGACCCGTTGTGACGTTAACCCTAATGGTGCTTCCCACATCTTGATTTGAAAAGGAGTAACGTCCTCGACACCGCCAGCTTCCAGTACGAAAAGTTCAATGCCGAGTGCTGGTTCAATCGTTGACACCTTCAGGTTGAACAGCTTTGTCAAATGCCCCGGGCTGTTGGAAGGGCGAGATGTAGCAATACTTATTTCCTCAATTTTACCATCAACGCGGAAAGCCTTCAGGATAGCAGAACGTAATCCTTTTTCCCCGGCGGTTAATCGTATGCATAATGCGTCGAGCAAACGCTGTAGGGCTATTTCAATACCAACGGCGTTCACTATGGGTTCAAGGCACGGCAAACGTTCATGGTAAGGCTCACTCATTTTGATGGGTTCAATGATTTCCTCAATTGTCCCTAAAGCCTGGTGCAGACGTATCAATAACTGCTTACCAAAGCGTCTTTGCAAGGAAGAGGGCGGCATATGCATAAAAAGTCCTGCCTGGTGCAGGCCCAGTTTATGCAATCGTGTCACCGTTTTTTCTTCAAGCCGTAGCGCTTCCGGTGGCAAAGTCATGATGGCTTTTTGGTGCCCGTTTCTTTCAACGATAGGATAACCCTTGCCAAAATGCGTGATGGCCCATGCCGCACCTATGGTATCGGCAATACCCGCTTTCACTGTATATCCAAATCCCAATAAACGTCGATGAATTTCTTTAAGATAAGGTTCCTCACCTCCCCAAAGATGCGCACACCCGGAAATATCGAGGATAAGACCATCATCGCCATCGATGGCTACCGTGGGGGTAAAGCGGATCATCCATTTGCCTAAATGCTCCAGCGCCCCCTCTGCCAGTCCCATAAATACTTCGACTACTTCCAATCCCGGGTAAATAGCCCTGGCATCGGCAACTACTGTACCGACTTCAATTTCCTGGGCATCGGCAAGATGGTTCACGGCGGTAATGACCATTCGACCGTGCTGGGGTGCTGCAATAACAAAGGGAACGGTTTTAAGTGACGGCTTCCTGCGACATAGCCAGTCCGCATGGAGGTGTTTGAACCATATCGTTAAAAATCGTTTGGCCGTCATCACCCAACATTTTTATGCATGAATTCCTCAGCAGCAATACCAGCAGTAATGACCTGCAACCGCTCACCTGTCCATTCCATCTGCCAGGAAACATTTTCCTTGCCATTGGTCGCCCTCTTTAATTCAACGTGCCAGCGCGGATAACCAATGCCCGGCATTTCGTCGGGCAAGACGCTCAATATGGGATTGATCTGCCAACGTGAGGCACAAGCGGTCTTCACTATCCTAACAGGATTGGGGCGTAGGATAAAACCGCTTACACGGCTTTGTTTAGCTGCCAATTGCAAACGGCGCGATAGTATAAAATCCAAATCTGGTATTTCTGACACTACAGCCGCCAAACCATTGCATTTTAACGCTTCCTCTGTAGCCCAAAGGAGCTGTTTTGGCCGTTTTGGGCTAACAAACAACACGTGCTCAGGCACGATATTAAACTGCTTTAATGCTGGTGGATAGATTCTTTCGGGTCGGCTGTTGATCCATACGATGGCACCGCCCTGTTTCATCAATGCCGACACCAGCGTAGCTATAAATCCGGCTGTTGCTGCAAGGCTATCAGGACCATGACTGATAAATTCATGGAGGGCGGCAGGTGGAAACGATTCATTAGGAAATGCCTGTTCGATCGGCAGGCATTGAATGTCTATTTTTTCACCGGGCAAAGGGTTGTATCCTTCCAGGGAAAGAATATCCCGGCGCAATTGCGCAATAGTGTCTATTTGTTTGGTTGGCATGGTTCACGAATTCAAAGTCCTCAAAAAAAAGCAGGATAAGGTTTAGATAACCAAACAAGGGGAGTTGTTTGCGAGGACAAACGTACTAAAAAATTTAGTAATTGAAATTTTATGTTTATATCTTTGTATTGAAATAGTATAAACACTCCCCTTTTTCGTTCACTATCGCAGTTAACTGCGCTAATAAACAAGCAAATATCAATAGCGGACAATTTATCCGCAAAACGGACTGTTGATCCGTAAAAAGGATGATTGATCCTTTTAAGGAACTAATTACTAATTATTTTGCCTGCGGAAGATGATTAAAGACGAGCGATACCTTACTGTGAAAAAATTTCTGCTTTCAGGCGACATTACGGAGTTTGAAGATATATTCCGGCATTGTCCGAAATCGGTATTTCGCGATGATTTGAAGACCAACAGTAAAACGATGGATAAACTCATCGAAAAACCGTACAAATTCAAATTGTACCAATTACATTTTCTCAGTGAATTAATAGGTGTTGACCGGAAGATCATTGTTGACCTGGCTTGGAAAAATTATGACAAAGAGTTAAAAGATAATCACGTCAATGATTTGCGAGAATATATTTATGAAAATTTGCGCCGTTGAACCTTTCCTTTGCGTAATTCGTCCATGAAAAACCAATGAGTTAAAAGAGTGAAAGAGCCATCCTACAACAGGATGGTTTTTTCATTACGGGCTGTAACTAAAATAGTACGATCTGTAACGAAGAAAGGATAAAGCCTCATTGTAAAACCAACGATCTATAACGGCCTTTCTGTTTCCCCGCTTAGTGCAAAAAAGCCAGCTTGCAAAAGCTGGCTTTACCTTATTTATTTCTTCTTCGCTGTTTTCTTTTTGGCAGCCTTTCGTTTTTGATAGGCCTGCTCGTGCGGTTGCTGGCTAACACGTTTGGCATCCGCCTTCTTTTTATTGGGATTATCTGCCATAAAAAAGTGTTTTGGTTAGCTCCATAAATTTGATGCCAGGGCAGCCTAATAGGAGGCATACCAATTGAGGATGAATGGAATAATACTAACTAGCGGATGGCCAAACAATCGCTTATCCAATTAATGAAGCAGTGTACAAAAGCGCCCATGCCTGGCAGGGTACAACCCATGCTTTGTACCGCGGTGCGAGAAATTCCCGCAAATGACGATTACTTGTACGAAATAAAATGGGACGGTTACAGATTAACGGCTTTTATCGATAATAAAAAAGTGCGATTGGATACCCGCAAACATAAAGATTATACAAAACGCTATCCATTAATTGAAGAATCACTTAAAAAATTAAAACATAAGATGGTACTGGATGGTGAAGCTGTTGTATTTGATGAAAATGGAAGACCGCATTTTAACGCCGTTCAATTGTATAATGGTAAACGCACACCTATCACTTATTACGTCTTTGATATTGTTTGGCTGGACGGCTACGATTTGTCCGGGTTGCCGCTTACACAACGAAAAAAAATACTGCGCGCCATTATCACAGATACTGAGTCTGTCAAATATTCGCAATCTTTCGAAGATGGAAAGGCACTCTATGCCGCGATGCAGGAGCACCACTGGGAAGGCATTGTAGCCAAACGAAAAGAGAGTGAATACCTGCAAAATGACCGCAGCTTTCAGTGGCTAAAGATCCAGGTGAAAAGAGTAGATGAATTTGTCATCGTTGGCTGGGCAGAATCCGACAAAAACCGTTCTTTCCGTTCTCTTTTAATTGGCGCCCATAATGAGGAAGATGAGCTCGTATGGCTGGGTCGAAGCGGCGGCGGATATAAGGACGAGGAAATGCCGGGCATTCTAAAAAAGTTGTCCGCTATTGAAATCAAAAAGTCTCCATGTATTAACGAAGTGTTGGATACCGATGGGGCCGTTATTCACTGGGTGAAGCCAATCTATGTGGGACGTTTTGAATATGCCGAAATGACCGAAAGCGGTAGAATCCGTAAACCGGCGATCTGGAAAGGATGGGACGAGCACAAAGCCGCCAAAGATGTACAAATACCCCTTATTAAAAAACTGCCAGCACCGCCAAAAAAGAAAAAGAAGGTCTGAGATTCTTTACCAATGGAAGAATTTATTTACAGGAATGCTTTGCAAGAAAATTACTTCATCCAATAATAAAATCCTGGGGACTATATTTGCGACATGAATATTAAGCCTGAGGATATTGCAGCGTTAGAAAAATTCTTTAGTAATATTACACTCCCGGACGAATTACAATTAAATCCAGCCATTCGGTATACTCGTCTTCCCCATTTTGTTTACACAAATCTGGATTTACTGCGAGCTGGTAAAATAACCGGAAGCACAGCTAAATTAAGATTTGATGACCTGGTGGATATAAAGAATTTACTGGAAACCAATCTGAAAAATAAATTGACGTTTTTTTCCTAAATTTTGATGATCACTAATGATTTTGTTGCTTATATGCCTTTTAGCTATTCTTGCATAAGCATATTTATAATCCTGGGCACTTAAGGTTGCCAGTAAGCTCCTGACTGAATAGTCGGGAGTTTTTTTGTGGTCTTAACCAGCATCGGGAGGTAGGTCAACATTGATCATCAATTTTGATCATCATAAACGATTTTGTTACATTCCAAGAGCTTCATTATTGTTGTACAATTATTTCAAACAAAATTTGAGTATGACTATTTCTGCCAAATTTGCTAAAGAATTAAAAAGCAATAACAGACTAAAAGCTCTAATTGCGATTGAACATGATTGCACAGTCTATACTATCGATAGATGGTTTAGGACAAATGATATAAAAAAACTAACGGCGATTGCAACGCTTTATATGGATCTTATTAAAAAAGAGACAGGCTTAAGTGCAGAAGATATTCTCCAGGAGTCAACTGTTAAAGCTGCTAAAAAAAGTAAAAGGACCGTATAATCAAATTATCAGACGCTAGCGGCAGTTCAATGATTAAGAGGGTTTATAATGTCTTTGGCTTTAATACAGGCTACAGCATAAGCCAGGCAGGCTAATATATCCTCTTTTTGCAGATCGGGGAATTCTTTTAAAATATCTTCGGGAGTGTCACCACCGGCCATATACTCCAGGATGAAGGCAACGGCATAACGGGTATTTCGAATAGTTGGTTTCCCGAAATTGATTTCCGGGTTTGTCGTGATCCTGTCAATTAAATTTTCGTTTTTCGACATAACACTTTGCATTCTTAGTAAAAACTTTCAAACAGACTGCACATTTTTGCCATTTAATAATTCTTTTCCATCGAAATGTAAATTTCATACTGGTTAATTTGTTTTTCTTCACCTTTTTTTGGAAGAGAACTCACCAGTTCAACTGATAGATAGAACTTCGCAGCAGTTTTTCTGAAGCAACTATACAAGTTACCTTCGTACACGAAGGTGCTTAGTTTTTTATAGCCGTGAATAGAGAGCTCCTTAAAATATTTCAAATACTCGCTATGTAAGATATTCATGGACACCCTCCAAATTGTATCTGAATTCAAATCTTTATAGCAATAAAGCCAAGCCTTAGCCTTCTCAGTATTTGCATCTAGTTTGTAAGACCATCTAACTTGTGTTTCAACAGAGTCAGTGAATTGACCTCTGAATTCCCAGCCAAATTCAATAATCTTTTCTGCAACGTTTGCGAAAATGTCTCCAGAAAAGGATAGCAATTTGTTTAGTGGGATATTCTGTGAATAACCGCTACCATAAAGAAGAAGACAAAGGAAAACTATCATTAAACGCTTCATAAAATAGGCTACTTATCAAACAATATAGTAATTATAAAATATATCTCAACAGTAATAACACTTTGATCATTAATTAAATGCTATTTTATCTAAAACTTCTATTACCTTGGTAAAATAATCTTCTAAGTTTTTTGGTATTTTGGCATGATCATTGGGTACGTTGATAAATTTTAGATCTTTTTTACAAAACTTATCTTTGCCAATCAAGTGCATTTCCATCTATTGGCAACCTGGTTTTTAATTTCACGATTAACTCTTTGCAGATTTCGGTCATTTCACCAGGAGTGAATTTCTATTTACATACAAGTAAGGTAAGATGCGCATATAAACGCCTTTCAAAGTATTAATAAGGTAATCATGGTCGTCCTTGCAAAATTGTTTATTATGTATCAAACTGACAGTTTCAAGCATTCTATCCAATAAGCTTTCAATTTGCATTAAATGCCCTTTCAGATTCGACTTTTCAAATTCATTTATATTTTTATGATGATGTTCTAGTATATATCCAATAGCTTCAACTCCTTGAAATGTGGAGATTTCATACCTTCCGATTTCTCGCATTATCTCGTACTTACCAACAACCGTCCATTGATTAATATCTCCCCTTATAAATTTAATTTGTTCCATAGCATTAGCCAGTGCCTTTTCGTAATTGGCATCCTGTTGTTGTTTACGAAACTGCTTCTGAATTATCTTATTCGCTTTAATCTGTGCGTTTAATGCTAAATATACCAGGAATGCGCCCAGTAAAGAAGATATCGGAGATGTAATGCCCCCAATAGTATCTCCAATGCTTCCAGTTTTATCATCAAAAATAATCCATCCCAAGTTGCGAGTTAGAAGGAAAGGAGAAATAATTATTAATATTACTCCAATAATAAGCGCAAAAATAGCCAATTTCCCTTTTTTCATACTTATTCAAATCTGCTTAGGCGTGCGATAAAAAATTGTTTTACAAAATTGTATACCCTGTTCCAATCTATTCCTTGAAGCGATAAACTCAGCTCTTCTTTTTTTTCATCATCCAACCCAATGCTTAAGTAAACACTATCTTTTGAAAATTCTGCTTTAAAAGCCGGCATTATTACCTTCGATTGGTTTAGCAATGAAGCAACCCCATATCTACAGGAATAAATAGCATGATCATAGTCTCGTGTAAAACCGGAGTTAATATCTCCAAAATGGATTCCTAAAGTTTCGATAACATCTTTTACAGCTTGCATATTGGCTTTTTCGGCATTATCAAAATAATCGACCAAGCTATAATAATTTCCTGCTTCAATTTTATTTTTAATGACTTCAGCTTGCTTTCTAAGTTTTACTTCTCCTGCTGGCTCTCCTTCATAAACTACACTTTCGTTTTTTTTCGGAATATTATCAGGTAAAAGTTTACGATTAAATTGTTCAAGTTGTTGGTTAATCTCTTGTAGTCTCCTGGTAGCTTCTTTCGTTTTGTTACCAGACTTAATTATGACTTCTTTTTCTTGCTTAAGATTGACCATACTATCACGTTCTTTCTTTAAATGCTTATGATAATCTTCCCATCGTTCTCTTAATCGATCTGTAGGAGTAACTATAGAATAAAATTCAGATAAGCGCCATCTTTCCTCCCAATTGTCGATATGAAATACTGGCTCAACATATTTATCGAACGCTTGCATCTCTTGGATTCCGGTATATCGTTCCTTAAAGCCCTGTTCGATAAATAAACCAGCGGAAGAAATAGCGACGCTAACAACAAACCATTTAACAATTCCCCATGTATGCTTACGTCGTTCGAAGTTAAATTTTTCTCTTTCGGATGGGGCGGCGTTAAAAATTGACATATATAATTACGTAGGGATTACTCAATGAGTTTATCGCAATATAGAAAATACAACAGACTGGTATTGCGTAGAACTACCTTTAAGTAGTAGGTGTTTAAGGGGTCTTGGATTGATTAAAATCAATAAATGCAGGATTTACAGCGGTTTTAAGCACTAGCCTCGAAAAGTCTATTTTATTTAAAGGGGGTAAGCAATTCAACGATTAATCCCTCAGAAACATTTAGATTACATTTCTTAAAATCAGAAGCAAGTAATTTATCTACTCTGGGCTGAACATCCCTTAAGCGTTTTATCGCAGTTAAATCAATTTGTAGAAGTCGATCCATTAATAAGTAAGCATTATAATAATTAGGGGAGTGATGACGAAGACTGTAGAGTGCTAAATCCTTTCCTTCTGTAAAATACTTTTGCGAGGATAAAATTGAAAAAAATGTAGATATCCCCTCATTTATTACCAATGTCTTGTTACAAACAAGGCTGGGGTATTCTATACTTGGATGTAATACATGGCAGATTTCATGGGATAATTGTAAAATCAATTGAAAATTATCACCGTATACTTTTTCTGAAAGACAAATGGAGATTTCTCCAGCATGAGGATAGTATTTTGTATACGGACCTTGCTCTTTAAATTCGATCCTGGTTAATTTCCAATCATTGATAGGTTCGCCGAACCATAAAATTGCATCATCGATAAGATCATCTGTCAGTTTTTCAATATGCACAACTAGTTTTTTTATTACTTAAAAGGTATAGTTGGTATGATTGTCTATAAGAGACAGCTTATTTACCATATTTACTATTACCTAAACAATGCTTCATCACACATGCAAATAGCTTTTCTAAAGAACGTTTTCGGCATCGTGTCCATGTGACGAACTTCTTTATAAAAAAGGCCAAGGATTTTTAAGTAATATTCTGGGTTAGCACGAAAGTCCTGGTAGGCTAAATGAGTGAATGCCTCAAGAACTTCCTTGATATGTTTTTTAAACAAATTCCTTGGGATAGGCGAATGATTCTTTAAAAATAGATAAGATGCACTTCTGGCAACAGACACCACCCTGGCAGTAAGCCTGTTAATTATCTTGTTTTTAGTAGTACTTTTTATATCGTGCTCGACTTGAGTATTAATATATTCAATAGCCTTGTCGATGGTCAGGTTAGCACTCTTAATAAAGTAGAACAAAGGATAATAGGGACTATCCTTGTATAGTAGCTCTTTAATATACTCTAAAGGTTCTTCGCATTTTTGTGAAAAAAAAGAGGTGAAAATATCACTGGAATGAAGAATTACCTTTTTTTCAACGATTTTTTCATTGGCGACTTCAACTATTCCTTTTATTACATAAGCTGGTGCTCCTTCAGTCTGAACGATCCTGCCTTCGTCGATGAAATTTATTTCATTTAAAATTTCCTTGCTTAAGATGAATCTTGCCGATTCTGCCTCTGTATTAAGTTCCCCGGTTTGGGTGTTCAACAATGCAATGTTTTCAGTTCCCTGCGCCGCTATATATTCTACCCTATTAAGTATTTTATTAATTTTAATTCTCACTTCGTTTGAGATCAGAGTTCTCAGGTCGGCAAAGGATATTCTTGAAGTTCTGCCTGGATATCGAAAGTAAATATCGCCAGCCGTACCTTTCTCGCCTGAATTGTCAAAGTTAGACTTTAAGATAACCGGTTTGGATTTCGCTTCCTTAATAACAAGAAAACCAATTAATAAACCTTCAATTCTGGAAGTAAAAAAGCTATGGTCGAAAGAACCATCCACATTGTCCGCCAAAGTCGAGCTAAAAAACCTGTTGTCAAGGTTCTCATATTTATCCTGAATACCTACTAATTCTAACTTTTCAGGTGCTACTCCAAAAACCATTACTCCTCCTCGATTATTTGCAAAGCCGCAAATCGTTTTTAAATAGGATTTATTTACGGATTCACCTACAACTTGCAGGCTTTGCTTATATTCAATTTTCTCAGATTCGCCTAACTCAAAATACACTTTACCAGTTTTGGCGACCAAGCTATTTACGAAATGACTTAAAATGCTATCCATCCTGATTATTATTAACTACTATCATGCTCTTTCCTTTCTTCGTTGAGTGCCGGCTGTATCCAGGTGATCTCCGCAATGACCAATAATTAATAGGTTTTTGGTTCGATCTACGAAATAATGTACCCTTAAATGTTTTTGACTTTTATCTAATTTAACGTGGGGAAGTATTGAAATTGAATTGCCTTCATAAAGTCGAGTTCTTAAAGCCATCAGTTTAGCATCATTTTTAGTTTGGCCACCTTCTTTTAAACTTACTTCGTAGCCTGTTTCATTTTTAAAATCCAACTCGATGTTCTTTGAATCTTTTTCAAAATATAAAGCGTAAAGGGTAGTAGCAGTTTTAACTAATACTTCCCAGGCTTCAGAAAGAATATTGAATGAGGCATCTTCCGCTGACTGCCGGGCTTCATCCAAAAAATGAACTTTATCAGGATATAATGTTTCCAACAAATTGACTAGCTCGAGAATTGAAGAGGGAAAAGTTTGAAAACAACTCCTCAACGAATTAACATTCTCCATGTGCTCCTGTAGGTGTTTCTGCGTTTGGGTAACTTGCCCGAATTGCTCTCGCGTTACTTTAAGCTGGTCTGTCAGTTCTTCAATTTGAATTTCCAGAGTTATGTTTCTTTCTCTTTCACTGTTAAGAGCATTTTCATTTGTCTTTAATGCAGAGGTAGTTCTTACATTTTCATCCTCTAACGCCGTAAGGTATTCTTCTTCCTCCTTACTCCGCTGACTATTGGCCGCAGCCGCGCGAAGTTGTTGAACTCTTTGTCGTTGTTGAAGAATGTATAATGTTTCAAAGTTGGTGATATGATCAAAAGGAACGTTACGAAAACTCACCCTAAAAACACTTTGACTTATGACTCTCAATAAATCTTCAGGATTATTCAAATAATCGTTTAGCGAAAAATAGCGATGGCGTTTCCAATCATTATAGCTCGCAACATTTAACTCCGGAAGATATACTCGTATGCTATCGGGACGACATTGATAATGATCCACAGCCTGTCCCCAGTCGTAGGCCAACTCCTGGTGGACATATTGATCATCGTAATAGTAAACAATTCCGCTTCCCAATACCAATTTCTGCAGACCATCAGGGACCACTATATTTTTTGCGTGTTGGATATTAATAACTATTACAGGAACGATCCTACCAGGATGCGTAATAAACTGGTAAAGCGGCCGACCTTCGCCGGCTTTTAAAACCTGAGCATTAGATTCGATTTTCTTAGCCCCAACACTACATTTTAAAAAATCGTCATTCAGGATTTTACTTACAAATCGAGGTACAGAGGAAGGTGGCACTGGTGGTTCTTCCCCCATATAATCATCGCGCAAGAAACGCGTAACTGTAACGGAGAGCTCGCAGTACTCTGGCCTAATATTACTCATGGCTACATCAATTCGCCATTTTCTTTGCCGGTAGTTATTATCAAAATGCTCCATCCGCATAACCCATGCAGATGGTATCCGTAGTTCTTCGTTATAATTGTTTGTTTTTACTTCAAAACAGGCATTCTTATTCCCAAAGACCTTTTTACCTCCTACGTATAATTCACGTTTAAAAATATGTGCGCCTAATTCTCGGAAGAATTCATGTGTTTTCAGCCATCCTCCCATATGGCTTACTAAACGCTTAAAAATATCGTGCTCGTCTAATTGATTTTTCTTTTCTACAGAGAATAAGGCGCGATAGTGCGTCTGGGGATTGTACATACAGGCTTGCTAGTTTTGATGGTTGTGTAGTAGTGTAA
Organism: Paraflavitalea sp.; assembly: GCF_059502485.1. Classification (NCBI taxonomy): domain Bacteria; kingdom Pseudomonadati; phylum Bacteroidota; class Chitinophagia; order Chitinophagales; family Chitinophagaceae; genus Paraflavitalea; species Paraflavitalea sp. The sequence continues at coordinate 2,118,235 of NZ_JCACET010000010.1, read as the reverse complement.
AAATGGAAGATTAGATTAAAGACAGCGAATCAATCGTGTACCTGCGAGGATAAGGTGGGAAAAGGAACGGGTCAAAAGTAAATAAAATTTCTATGTATTTCCAAATGTTAGTGACTGTTATCAGCGAGAGCACGCAATAAATCTTGTGAGCAAATTTAAGAGATGGTTAAATAATAAAGCATAGGTTCGCTATACTAGATAATGTACAACGTTGAATTTCATCGACTAATAACTTTCTCAAAAAAAAAATTGCAAATTGAGTAAATGATTGAATTGCTAATTACGTTCTATTATGCTTTTTTACACTAAGGGTTATTAAAATCAAAGGGATACTTCTTTCCTGGCGGAACACTTGCTAATCCTAAAAATCTATCAAACTCTAGTTGGGCACTTCCAAGATCAGGAGAATTAAAAAAGATTTTAGTTACTCCAACTTTCGAATAGATCGCGCCGTCCCATAACCCCTCTGCATTTTGGTAAATGCATCCGAATTTTCCTATGGCAATCAGATTCTTAAAAGCGCCCAATGGACGCCAAACATGTTCATGATACCATTCTAGTTCCTCTGAATCCTGTATATTGGTGTTAAATCCCTTGGGTAGGTTTTCAATAATAAATCTAGCCGTTTCAAAGCTATCTTTGGCTATCGCCAATAGGTTTCCTTGTAAAAGTGGATTGTCTCGATCAAAGTTTACTCCTATTTTATATAGCTCTAATGCGGTCGAGATATCCTTTTTTTTAAAATGACTATTACCCATAATTAGATAGCAAGCTGCAATAAATTTGGGGTTATTTATCTGTCGATTCTCCACAATAGGCTTCAGTAAGCTGATAGTTAAATCAAAACTATTTTGTTGATAATTGATTAAAGCAAGCACCACTTTGGAAACTACTTCATATTGTTTGTCAAATTTTATATCAAAGTAAGGGGGATCTTGAATCGTAATGATCCGGTTTGATGGCCCAATCGTATCCGTAATTTCATCCCTAATATTTTTAATACAGATTTTGCAATAAAAACTGCCCTCTTCTTTTGTGCGATTACCAAATACTATCAATCCTTTTCCAAAACAACCAAGCAGTGGAATAGCGTCAGAAGGTTGTCGGATCTTATTCAGATTAATGAATTGGTTGACAGTATCAATTACCAAGGAATGACTAGTTGTGTTATCCTGTAAATAATTGTATACACTTGCAGAAAAAGGATCTTTTTCAGTATCGGTAAATTTGTATAATTTGACCCCTGTGATCATTTGTTGTTTTTCACATTTTCCTTTTTCTGTCCAAAAAATTGAGACAAGCCAAATCATAAGGAGTACAGGTAACCAATAAAGTATTTGCTGGCATATTTTGGCGCGATTTCTCATTTTGCTGGAGAAAATAAATCTCGGTTGGGACTGACCAGGCTGATGAAGCCCGGCCGGAATAGGTGCCGTCCCCTCCCGAATAGTTTTGCACACCATTAATATTAGTGCAGCTACACAAGCATAAATCAGTGCAATTTTAGTGGCTGTTATATAGATAGGTGGAATTATAGTATTTAGCCATCCCATAAACAAGCTTACGATACTACACAACGTTCCTATGAAAATGGTGATATGCCCGATTCGGTTTTTCCAGGCCTCAAAACTTAGTTTAATAGCGTTCGTTATTGCCATAGTGCTTTGACAATTTGGGATTATTATATTAATGATAATTATTAGCCAACAGTGAAAACACTGTATTCGTGGTCAGTTTATTTCTAATTCTAACTCCCATTTGCTTCCTTTTTGACAGAAGTCAAAATCCCGATAACTTTTATTTGTGTGATTGGTTCTATTGGCATTTTTCCAATCATCATATGTACCTTTGTTATCAAATCCCGCAATGATAGTCGCCGGCTGGAATTAACAGCCATCCTACCTTTTATTACGCCCACTGGCGTGCATTAATTGCTATTATTATTCACCATTAAACCCACAATTATGAGACAAAATCTCAAAGCTATCGTTGCAGTCGGTCTTGTATTAATGACTATTGGAAATGCATTTCCTGCAAAACAGAGTGTTAAATCTGTGAGTAAACAATGCAATTTTGCCAATTACACCTGGTACCGCGATGAAGAAATGTCAGACCCAGTTGGAACCGTGTCTGACATAAATGTTGAAATTTACCGGCTTTCGGTTCTGTATCCGGGTTATACCTTTTCATCGTCTTTTAGTATGGGTCTTTACCCCTTTCACTATGGCCAGCATTACTTTTATCCTACAGTCATTATCTATTCAGATAGAGATGCGGAATAAGGTAGCTGAACTAGTATCCGACGTTTTGCGTCAAGGAATCAGACCTTAAAAGTTCATCAGCCGGTATGGGCAGGTTAATTTTATAACCTGCCCAATATTGTTTTTTGCTTTGTCCTAAGATATCGTCTGCCCTGGTTTGCCAATTTGATTGTACAGATTCCCATCTGCGAAGATCAAACCATCTGTGACCAAACTCTGCAAAGAATTCCCGTTGGTTTTCGAGCTCAAGAGCAATCCTGATTTTTTGTGGATCTGTTGACGATAGGATGGTTGCATTCGCTCTCTTTCTTATTGCATTAATGTCATCTACTGCTTGCTGGAGATTGCCTAATTTCAGATTGGCCTCTGCTCTTATCAGGTACATTTCAGCCAATCGGAGTATTGTATTATATTCAGTAACTTTTCCATCGGTAGCTTGGGAAACCTTGTATTTACAGGGCACTTTAAATGTAGAAGTTCCACCCGCATAACTGTTCATCCACTGCGCCACTCGATAATCAGTAGGTTCAAATGCAGCGAGTAACCCAGGAGAAATTTCGAAAGATGCTTTATTTGTTGTCGGGTTAATACTGAAAATTCGGCCTTCTACTGTATTGTACTCGTCCATCGTGGGATACAGTGCGAAAATGGTTTCTTTACTTCCAGATAAAAAAGCAGCCGCAAGATTATTTTCCAGGGTATACTTTCCCCACCTAATAACTTTCGAACTTAATTCATCAGCACTGTTGTATTTTTTAGTATAAAGGAAGACTTTGGCTAATAGGGCCGTTGCCGCTGCCTTAGTCGCTCGGATATTCTGTGAAATACTGTTTACTGGATAACTCTCTGGAAGCAACTGTTGTGCTTCGGCGAGGTCAGTAATAATTTGCTGGTAAATAAGTGAGGGCGCGGTTCTTTTTAGCTTGATGGTAGTTTCAGTATCAATATCGAGAACCAGAGGAATACTGTCAAACAGATTGACGAGGTAAAAGTAAACAAATGCTCTGAGAAACTTTGCTTCACCCTCCAATTGATCTCTGAGATTGGCCGATAATGATTTACTTTTTTGCAGGTTAATAATGGCCGAATTGCAATGATAAATGTAGCTATAGCTTTTATTCCAAAAATTAGCGATGATCACATCGGTTGATTTCCATGAAAGATTAAGAAACCTGGTATCATCGGCAATTGAGTTGAATCTTATTACCTCATCAGTGGACAGCATGAATCCACGAGTAAGCTGGCCATTATATGGCCCAATTTCAGTCATCATACTTTTATATATTCCGGTTATAGCCGATGTAGCAAGGTGGTCATTAGCATATATTGAACGGACATCCAGCTCATTTTCGGGTTTGACATCGATAAGTTTATTGCAAGCTGACAACAATACGATACCCAATATCCCAAATAATATTTTTACTTTTTTCATATTGCTTATTTTACATTAAACTGAAAGCCTATTGTGAATCGTTTCAACGGTGCGAGTCCTCGGAAGTTTTGTGAACCGGGATCTGCACCTTTATATTTGGTGATGACTAATGCATTTTCCGCTGAGGCAATTATTTTCGTTTCAAATTTTGGTCTTCGGTGCTTAAGTTTTTCCAGTGTATATGAAAGTGCGATATTTTTTAATCGTATGAAGTTGGCATTCACCAGTAAGGCATCACTGTTTTTCTGAAGGTTCCAGGTCGATGCGGCTTTTGATCCTGAATTAGCTGTTGGCCTTTGATAAGGACCACTATCTCCTGGTTTCTGCCAGTAATTTTTAAACTGAACTGGGACGTTTGAGTATCCTTCTGAATACAACATGGGAGAATATAACAGCTCCTGGTTGATTCCTTTTTGCACTACAAATTCCAACGAAAAGTCTACGGTAAATTTGCCCAGTCCGATGATGTTTTGAAAACCACCGTAGCATTTCGGATCAAGATTGCCAAGAATGGAGTAGTCTTTTGAATTTAATACCGAATCGTCGTTGCGGTGTACAAAATCGTAATACCCGGTTTGCGTATTAAGACCTAACGAGCTATAGCCTAATTGCATGCTCAATGATTCATTTAATCTTATGAGGTTGGCGTAATTAGAGCTTTGCAGGTCGGGAAATTTGACCACTTTTGTTTTGGGTATAGTTAAAGAAAAGGCGAATTGCCAATTTAGTGGATTCGACTCTTTGCCTCTTTTATGAATCGAAAATTCGATTCCGGAATTACGGACTCTAGCGGCTGAGTTACCAAGCATCGTTCCAAAACCTGTAAAGCTCGGTAGGCTGCGGGAAGTAAGTAAATTTGTAGAATTATTGTTGTAATAAGCCAGCGAGAAATTGAGCAGGTTTGCCAACGTAAAATCTGTCGCTATCTCGAGCTGGCGCTTCTCTTCCCAGCCGAAGTTTTCATTGAGGTGATGATAGGGTTGCACGGTAGAATAACCTGCGTAAGCATTACCACCCATTACTCGGTAGAGGTTTCTATAGCCGTAGTCCCCTATTTGGTCGTTGCCGGAGATTCCATAGCTTGCTCTCACTTTAGCGAAGCTGATAATTTCAGGAAGTTTTATAGCTTTTGTTAGCACTACACCGGCACCGACAGCTCCAAATAACCCATACCTTTTTTTCTCCCCAAAGCGGGATGATCCATCGCGACGAAGTGTGAGGTTTAGTAGGTATTTTTTGTCATATTCCAACTGCGAGTTGATAAATGTACCCGCGTATCCATATTTACTTTCGTCATTACTTGCATCTGTAAGAGCTGCGGCATCTACATCATATAATTGCAAATCGCTCGTATAACCAGTAGCCAATAAACGTTCATCCTCTCTTGATTGTCGATCCAAGGTGATACCAGCTAAAGAATTGGTCTTTAATTTTCCAAATTGTCTTTTATACTCGACTAAAAATTCGGCCCTGGTGTTCTTATAAAAGGTTTTCCCAAATTCGGTACTGCCGGTTGGATTTTTACTTGGGTCCTGTGCTTTTATCGGAATGATTACACTTTCGCTGTTCTGTAGCATTATGATACCTAACCGTGACTTTAGTGAAAAATTTGAATCTACCTGGTATCCTGCTTCAAAATTACACAGCACATTATCAATATAAGACTTGTATGTATTTAGTCCCAAAGCCAAAGGATTGTTGGCACCCCATCCCCAAGTGAGGCTTCCCGTAGAATCAAATAAGCGCGGAGCTGTCGGACTGAAAAGTCGAATTTTAGTAAAGTCGTTACCAACGGAATTGATTTTGCCAGAATAATATAACCCATTAAGTCCAATGCTTACCTTTCCATTTCTAGACACATTCTGCAAACTTCCCTGTATATGTATGTCCCGGTCATAGAAATCTTGTCCTAGCAGTTTATATTCTGATGGACTCGTTTCTTTATAAAAGTCGGCCGAGACATAATAATTCATCTGGTTGGATACACCTCCGGTCGAGACAAATCCCTTAACTATCGAAGCCCTGCCTCCAGTCGCAATTTTATTAAAGTTATTAGTGGAATCGGTTTGCCAGTATAAATCCGGCGCATTTTGCTTATTGAAATTTATATTATCATATTCGTATCCTTTTTGTCGCAAAGCCCGGTATTCTGGAGCGGTCAAATAGTTGAAGTATCTCCTGCTAATACCATAGCCAGTACTTCCATTTACTGTTAATTGAGGCGTGTTAATATTTCCCTTTTTCGTATTGATAATAATAACCCCGTTACCACCTCTTGCTCCATAAATACTTGTTGAAGCCGCATCCTTTAATACTTCTATAGATTCAATAACATCTGGACTAATTATTCTGAAAATCGTATTTCCTGCGCGCTGCTTTCCAACATTGTTTGGATTTCCACCCTGGTATTCATATTGATTGATCAGAATATTAGGTATTGGCATTTTATCCAGGATAAACAGTGGTCCGTTTAACTCGAAATCACTACCTAAAATGCCATCATAAATTCTGCTTTCTCCTCTTATGACAACGCTTCCAGATGTATGTAAACTTCCATTTGAAAGTTTAATAAACAATCCTGTAGTAGACCCCGATAAATTGGTTAGAAAATTTTGCGATTTGGCTTGGGACAATGTCGATAACGGAATATGGCCTATAGATAAGGGCGCATTTTTGTTGACCGAGATATAGTTAGCAACTAAAGGTGTGTAGTCAAGAATTAATGTAATCTTTTGGGTTGGCTCACAGGGAAGCGGTATTGTTTTGTCTTCGAAGCCACGGCTGGAAACAATTATATTTTTCGATTGTAGGCTTGTAACTACTCGATACTCTCCTGAATCATTAGTTTTGCCCTGCGCACCATTGTCCACGGAGACTGTTGCATTCGGTACGGGTCTGTTCTCTTCATCTCGAACAATTAAGCGTACGTCTTGCGTTTTCACAGTATCAGGGGCCTTGGGTGGCGCACCGATATTTCGTAACTTTAGATAATAGAAGTTGTTTTTGAAGTAGGGAATAACTGGCTGTCCTTCAAAAATGCAATCGAGCATTCCTTGAAAGGTTGAAGATTTGCAATTAACTGTTACGTGTTTGGCATGTTTAAGATCTTTTTCTTGGTAATTAAAGAATACTCCGAATGTATCTTCTAATTCGTATATAACATCTTTGAGTGGCTTATCGTGAGCGACATAGGAATATTCTTTTTTGGTTGTTTCCCAATGTGAGTACACTGGATTCAAGATCAACAATACACCTAAGCAGAGTAAAACCGAGAGTTGCTTCATAATTGTGTTTTTAGAAACAGAAATGGGGGATCGTATGACCCAAAAATCATTTTTCAAAAAAAGAATAAGTGTTCAATGGTATGCTCCACGGTTTGGGCTTAAATATAATACAGCAATCAATAAATGCTATTGCAAGGTGACAATCCACAGGAAGGTTCATTTGAAGGTAAAATGGTTAGATATGGCCAGGCATTTTTCATATCCGCAACATTGGCCGAAGCGCTGCAGACGAGAAGATATTAGATTGATTGTAAAAGCCCTTGCATTGAAGGTCTACATATTATAGACCTTCATGTCAAGGACCAGGAAAAAATAGCGGAGATGACTAATTATTAATCTCCCCAGATACATCTCTGGCAAATTATTTAGCTCTTCAATAGATAGGATTTTTACAGGAATAGGCAATGGTATATTACTTTCTAATAATTAACTTTTGTTTATCGGCTGTAATTGTATATGAAAATCGGTCTCCTTCTTTAATTACATCCAAAATTTCAGACAGTTCGAGGTTCATGGGAACGCGCCTGATCGTTACAGGACTTGCATTCGGCTCCTCTTCAAACACAACATCAATATCATACCATCGATCAATCTGATACATAATATCTTTTAATGTAACTTTCTCAAAACTGAAATTGCCTTTTACCCAGGAAATGGCATTCTCAGGTCGCGTCAAAGTCCGGGTGGTAATATTCCCATTAGCTACAATAACTTGTTCGGACGGTTTAAGGATGATGGTTTTATTGTTCGTAATTAATTCAATCGATCCTTCCAGTAATGTAGCTGTTAATCGATTTTCTTTTTCATAGGTATTTACATTGAATTTTGTACCTAATACTTTTATTTCTTTTCCATGATGGTGTACTATAAAAGGTTTTTTGCCGGGGCTTACTTCGAAATAGGCTTCTCCACTAAGAGTCACTTCTCGAGTATTACCAATAAATTCTACTGGGTATTCCAGGGAAGATTGAGCGTTTAGAAATACTTTCGTGCCGTCAGACAATTGCACGGTGTAAGTACCACCTCTTGGTGTTACCAATTTGTTTCTCGCCTCTGCATTTATCTTATCGCTGTTCCTGGTGTAATACAAACTACCTGAGTCCTTTTTTTCAATTGTTGATACACCGTCATCCAATGTTTGACCACTGGCCATTTCTGCAAGCAGGATTGGTTTATTGTTCGAGAGGAACAGGGTGCCTTTAAATCCACCAGGGCCAACACCTTTATCTGCTCCTAATATTGCTTCTGTTTCTTCAGGCGACTGTGGATTATTGTATTGCATCACCACCACGGTTCCCAGTATTACAATGCAGGCTGCAATGGCCACTTTGAGAAATTTCATTCTCAATACTCTTTTGTCTTTTACCACTGTCATATCTGTAGAGGAATCAAAAGCAAGGAGAGCTTGCTGGAATTTAGGCAACATTTCATCGGCCATCCTGGTCGTGACATCAATTTCAATAAATTTCTCCCAGCGAAACTCAAATTCATCAATCGGGCTTACAGCATCCAGATCAGCATACGCCTGTTCTTCTTCCGCATTTAACTGGCGATCATCCGCTTTATTGCAGATCGCCGATGTTACTAGTTCATTCTGATTAAGGTAGCTTGCCATGGTTCTCGTTTTAGAAAGGTTTATGGTTATGGTTTGGGATATTTGATTAGTGGCTGGGTTATAAACTCAGGAGTTGGAAAAACATCGATGAAATGGCTTTGTTAGCGATCACACCAGACTTATATTTTATCAGGATTTCCCGTAATTTCTTCAACACCTTATAGTGTTGATTACGCACGTTACCCTGGCTGGTCTCCAGCTTATCACTGATTTCCTTAATGGTATGATTTCCCTTGTACAATAAGTCAATGATCTCTTTTGCCTGCCCACCGAGCGAATTAAGGTGCTGATGAATTTCAAAATGAATCTCGTTGTCGCGAATTAGTTTACCATCAGCAACTGGGTCTTCGCTCAAATTGGTCAACCCGATGTATTCCTGCATGAAGGAATGGGATTTCATTTTTTCCCGGATATAACTATTCACCTTGTTACGCACAATACCGTACAGTATTTTTTTTACATCGGTGAGGTTACTTAATTGCGGAAAACTATTAGCCTTTACACACAAGGTGGTCAAAGATTCCTGTGCTATGTCTTTTGCATCGTCAATATTTGAAACTTTGGGCGTGATATAGCCCATGATCACAGGGAAGAACGTAACAAATAAGTGACTGCAAATCATGCTATCTTTCCCCTTCAGGCCGGCAATCAGGTCTTTTTCGGGTATTTCTTTCATTATAAATGGTTATCGTTGTACCAGTATAGTATTACAGGACACGTTCTAATACTATATAGCAACAAGTTGAGTTTTGTCACCAGAAAATTCCAGGAATTTTAGAAATTGAAAGCTAATAACATACCCGACAATATAATAAGTACGCATGAGCAATAGTAGGGTTTAGTGCAATTGGGGTTATTCTTGCGTGATAGAGTAAGGTAATGGAGTGGCAATCGTTACAGAAATATAAACGGAAAAGGGTACTTAAACATTTACTGCACAAATACATTAATTTTGACTTTGACTTTTGATAAGCAACTTTGCCAAATTCTCATTTTTGTTTTATTATTGTAGCCTAACCTTCCAGGTTTCTCACCATCAATATCCCACCTGGCTTTACGATCCTATACGAAGTTGATTGCCCTTTAAACGCTCTGATAATCAGGAGTAATGGCAAGTATTTTTATTTTGTATTCTTAATCTTTTTAGATTTGGCGCAGGGAGCCGTAGGAGTCCTTACCATTTATGACCACCCAAAACGAATATTATTATGATGACCTGTTTGAACAAGTGAAGGCAGGGAATGAGCAAGCTTTTGCACAGTTGCATCAGGAGTATCAGTTTCGTTTGTTTTATTTCGTTAACCGCCTGATTGATAATCCACAGGTAAGTGAAGAGATTGTGTCAGACACACTACTTAAATTGTGGGCACTACGGACTAATTTCCCTTCCTTTAATAGCGCAAAGACCTTCTTATATGTAACTTCCCGAAATTCAAGTTATGACCATCTTCGTCACGTAAACACTACGAAATATAAAGCTGAAATTCGGGTCGACTCCTTTTCAAACTTGGAGAATGAAGATATTGATGAAGATGCCTTACATAAAATGATAAGGAATGAGGTACTGATGACAATCTTTAAATCAATTGAAAACCTTCCTCCCCAGCGTAAGGCAATTATAAAGTTGTTGTACATAGATGGTATGACTACAGATGAGGTCGCTAAAAGTCTCGGGATAAGTCAGGATACTGTTCGAGTAGCTAAATTCAAAGCTCTGAAGGAACTTCGAAATAATACGTTATTACGAAAAATTGTCTCTTTACTGCTTGCGATTTTCTCGGGATTAAATGGAGCTGGAAATTAAATTTAGTTTGCTAGTATATTGGTTTCCAATCAATTCGTGACTGTGTAAAATAATTATTAAATCTTGGTAAATGAAATGCCATCGCACCTCGTTTTTAATTAGTGCGATTGGTATCATCCATTCGTAATCTGTTATATCACTACTGATGAAGGAAAAGGCTAATGAAATAACCTTGCTCATTACAAGGCATATGGGAGGTGCGTTAACACCCGAAGAAGAAGCGCGTATTAACGCGTGGATCGCTTCTTCACCAAAGAATGCGGAATTATTTAACGAGTTGACAGAGCCAGATCAACTCCAAACATATTTGCGTGAAATTTACGCTGCTAAGGAATTATTTGACTCCCGCCATGCTACTATTCCAGTAGTCAATATTAATCGTTCGAGTCGAAAATATGCTTATCGGTACGCCGCCGCGGCCGTCATCACCTTGATAGCGACATGTGCTTACTTCTACTTTTTTTATCCCCGTCATCACAATGCTGTAACAGCTACTAAAGAAACAAAAATTCAAGATGTCCAACCCGGTGGGCAAAAAGCCATTCTTATACTTGCTGACCAATCAAAAGTTGACCTTAAAATGGTTGCCAACGGACCCATTGCGACCCAGGGACAAACCTCTATTACAAAATCGGCTGATGGAAATATCCAATACGCCGGAAACGAAGCGGAAGGCCTAAATACACTGATGACACCAAGGGGAGGTTTTTTTCAAATTACGCTGTCAGATGGCAGTAAAATATGGCTTAATGCAGAAACGGCTATCCGGTACCCGGTGGCATTCCATGGAACTGAAAGAAGGGTGGAATTATTAGCCGGGGAGGCGTATTTCGAAGTGCAGAGAAATGAAAAAATGCCCTTCATTGTCGAGAAAGATGGTTATAGCATCCGTGTACTGGGAACAAAGTTTAACGTACGGGCATATGCCAATGAAGGAAATTCGGTCACAACGCTGTTAGAGGGATCGGTGAAAGTGGCGACTGGAGAGAGTAATTCCCAATCAAAAATGTTATCACCCGGCCAGATGGCAATTGTTCGTGATCAAAGTTCGGAAATAAGTGTAGGGCAGGCAGATGCTGAAGGATCAATTGCATGGATAAATGGAAAATTTCATTTCACTCAAAAAGGAACACTGCGTGAAGTGGCCAAAGAAATCGAACGATGGTATGATGTAAAAATAATTCTGGAAGGAAATGTTGCCACCGAAGCGGGTACTTTTCAAGGCGAAGTGGCGCGTAATATTACCTTGAAATCCATGCTAAATAGTTTGTCCCGTATGGGTCAATTCCAATATAGTTTTATCAATGACAAAACAATAAAAATATATCCGGTAGAGCCATGATTTTTCGTTGATCTGATACTCTTTTTTGCTACCATTAAGCTGCGCTTCGCAACATTATTAAAGTGATGTTTTATCCTGTGTACGTCTATGAGCCTTGCCAATTGAAAAAATTTTAGCCAGGTATCTATTTATTTAGCTATGGGTATGGAAGGTCTCCCCGTTTCCTGGAGGAGAGGGAGGAATAACTTTTTTCCAGGAGAGACCTTTCTCCCGTGCTTGCATAGGACAAACAACTTTAATCATTATTCAAAACTGACGACGTGACCCCAGCAACCAACACCACAGTTCTTCATGCATCGCTAGCCATTCCTCTTACCTACAGCCCTTACCCCCATGGGGGCTTTCAATATGACTGGAAACCTTTAGCAGTCCAATGTCTTTTGCCTTTCCAAGTAATGTTTGGCCCTGAAAGCCTTGTCGTCGGGTAGGGCGTATTTGATGAATACGCCCCAGCTCGATGATTTTTGCATCAAATCTATCCTTTGATCGCACTAATCGACCATTGCTTGTCCTAATGCCAACCAGGCATTCGTTCGCATGCAAAGCCATAAAAAAACCGGTAGTGGTTGCAACACTCCCGGTTATACTGGGCTTTACAACGATCGCGGCAAACGACTGTTTTTCACCCAAATCAACTACCAAATGTACAACATTAAGGGGTATGGGAATGCTGTAGACTGCTTTCCACGCCAAAACACTGCGACCAAACTGCGAAGAATTATGAAATTAATGGTCCTCCTATTAACTGTTTGTGGCCTGCAGGTAACTGCACGGACGAACGCCCAAATTACCTACTCGGCGACTAATCAATCATTAGACGTCATCTTCAAGCAGGTAGGGAAACAATATGGGTATAATTTTTTATCGAGGGCGGAAGATCTAGCTCAGATTAAAAGAATTTCCATTACAGTATCCGACGTATCTATTCAAACGTTTATGGAGAAATGCTTGGATGGACAGCCACTTGAATTTTGGATCGAGGGGCAGAATGTTTTTGTTTCTAAAAAAAAACCACGATCTGATGATTATAATAAAAGAAGTATTACCGAGGAGGAGTTCTTCGACGTAGAAGGCAACGTCTTGGACAGTTCTGGCATCCCCATAGAGGGAGCCACAATTTTGGTTAAGGGTACTTCCAAAGCTGCTGTGACCGATTCGAGAGGTCATTTTAAAATATCAAAGGTTAGTAATGATGCCATCTTGATAATTACGTCCGTGGGTTATGAAATGAAGACTTTTAAGCTTAATAGTAAAGAGAAACTAAGAATCAATTTAGCTTTAGCAGACAACATATTAGATAAGGCTGTTGTCATTGCTTATGGAAAAACCTCTCAGCGATTTAATACCGGCAATATTAGTTCAGTGTCCGCGTCAGAAATCGAGAAACAGCCCATATCAAATCCTTTACTCGCCCTACAGGGACGTGTTCCTGGTCTAGTAGTTACTCAAATTTCTGGCATACCTGGGGGAGGAATAAGGCTCCAGATACAGGGCCAGAATAGCATAGCATCGGGGAATGATCCACTAATTGTCGTAGATGGTGTGCCTTTTTTTTCTCAAATTCCGACAATTGGTTTTGAAGGACAGATATTGAGTCCCACGTCAAGTGGATCACCGAATCCAAGCCCATTGAATTTTATTAATCCATCTGACATAGAAACAATGGAAGTGCTAAAAGATGCGGATGCGACTGCCATTTATGGTTCGCGTGCTGCCAACGGAGCAATATTAATAACGACTAAAAAAGGAAGTCCTGGAAAGACGTCAGTCAATGCCAGTTTACAATACGGCTTTGGGAAAGTGCCACAAAAATTGGAAGTATTAAATAGCAGTGAATACCTCCAAATGAGAAGGGAAGCCTATAAAAATGATGGCATTGCTATTCCAAGTAGCGCAGTTGATTTAAAATTATGGGATACAACAAGGTCTACAGACTGGCAGGATTTACTAATCGGCGGAACGGCAAATTTCAGTCAAGGAACTTTGTCGTTTAGTGGAGGGGGAGAATATCTTCAGTATTTAATCTCTGGGACCTATCAGAAGCAAACTACAGTATTTCCAGGCGATTTTTCTGATAAGCGCAATACTGTTCACCTCAATGTAAGTAATACATCTGTCAATAAACGTTTTAGGCTCCAATTATCAGCAAGCTACCAAGCCAATAAAGCCAAACTACCAGCAGCAGATCCTACCTTATCGGCGTATTTCTTGGAGCCGGTTGCTCCTAGGGTATACCTAGATGACAGAAATTTAAATTGGGAACCCAATGCGGCAGGAAATTCGACTTGGACCAATCCAATGGCGATATTAAATTTTTCATACTTAAGAAGCAATACAAACAATTTGATGGGCAACTTTACGGCCTCATATCAAGTGATTGCTGGCCTTGACATAAGAACGAGTTTAGGTTATACACAATTAAATACAGACGATTATCTCCCTACTCCGCTAGAAGTGTTAAGACCTGAGCAACGAATTACTAATAATCCTAATGGAACAAATCGAATAGCATTGTACGGAGATAGAAAGATTTCCTCATGGATAATAGAACCACAAATTAATTACAAGCGCGCAATCGGCCAGGGTTCATTAGAAGCGCTTCTTGGCACTACCTTCCAACAAAACTTAGCCAAAGCAACTTGGCTACAAGGACTCGGGTATGCCAGTGATCAACTAATGGAAAATATATCCTCTGCTTCAATTGTTACTACAAATCCAATTTCATACTCAAAATATACCTATAATGCAGTATTTGCTCGGCTTACTTATAATTTAAGCAATACTTACTTAGTTAACTTAACAGCTAGAAGAGATGGTAGCAGCCGCTTCGGAAGTAATAATAGATTCCACAATTTCGGAAGCGTCGGTTTCGCATGGGTAATGTCAAATGAGCTTTTCGCACAGCGTCTCAAACGTGTTGTCAGCTATGCCAAACTTAGAGTCAGTTATGGATCTGTTGGTAATGACCAAGTAGGCGATTATTCCTATTTAAACTTATATTCTGCACCTATAGGAATAACTCGACCGTACCAAGGTACATCAGCTCTAGCAACTACCGAATTGTATAACCCCTATTTACAATGGGAACTTACCAGAAAACTTCAAGTTGGAGTAGATATTGGATTTTTAAACGATCGAATATATGTGAGCAGTACTTACGTGCGTAATCGCTCGTCGAATCAACTTATTACAACATCGTTGCCAACGACTGCAGGATTCACATTATTACGTCAGAATTTGCCGGCATTAGTTCAGAATAAAAGTTTGGAACTTTCAATAAAGATTAATAGCATTAGCAATAAGTATTTAAAATTAACACATTCCTTTAATTTTACATTCCCGAACAATAAGGTTGTTGAATTTCCTGGAATCGAGAAAACACTTTATACAAATCCAAATAATGGCGTTATAGTAGGACAACCTATAGGAGTAATAAAACGAAATCACTTCGTTAATGTTTCTCCTGAAACTGGCGAATATGTTTTCCTAAACGCCCAAGGTAATCTAACAGATAAGCCCAATTCTACTTCTGATAGGACAGTTTTGATAAATACAATACCCAAATTTTACGGCGGGTTTCAGAATGAACTTAGTATTAAAACTTTTACTCTTAGCTTTCTCGCCCAATTCGTCAAACAACTAGGAAGCGGTCCAATAATGTTTAACAATGCAACCACTGCTGGTCCGGGAGTATATAGCTCGGGGCGGAGCAATCAACCTAAAACCGTCCTGAATCGCTGGACACAAAAAGGTGATAATGCTTCTATACGAAAATATAGCACAAATCTCATTACGTCTTTGACAAAAGATGGATATATAAAGAATAGCGATGCAAATTATTCAGATGCTTCGTTTGTTCGATTAAAAAATGTATCTGTCAGTTGGCAATTTCCTAAAACAATTACAAAGGTTCTAAAGTTAACAAACGGTAGTTTTTATATTAACGGCCAAAATTTAATAACGCTAACCAGCTTCGAGGGTGTTGATCCAGAAAGTCAGACTGTATACGCACTCCCCCCATTAAGAGTTATTACTTTCGGAATTAAAATAGGACTTTAAAAAACTAAATTATGAGGTATTCATTTAACCGCTCAATCATATTTTTTTTAATACTACTCAATTTGGGGTGTGAGAAGTTTGTGGACATAGATGCCCCACCAACAAGTATAAGCAGAGACAATGTATATAATTCCGACCAGACGGCTATATCTGTACTAAATGGCATTTTTACCGAAATAAGCCAAGGTTTTCATAAATCTTATGCGTTATACACCGGGTTGTCGTCCGATGAATTGACATTGTGGGTAGGTGTTACCGACCCAGTTATAAAAGCTTATTATGAAAATCATTTATCTCCCCAGGCTAATGCAGGCACCCAATTATGGACCTTCCTTAGGATTTATAAATGCAATGAAGCTATTGAAAGACTTAGGATGGCGAATAAATTAACCGATAGAGTACGGAAACAGTTATTGGGCGAAGCGCTTTTTACTCGATCGCATGAAAATTTGTTCTTATTAAACCTTTACGGCGAAATACCTCTCATTCAAACAACAGATTATACGATAAATGCATTTATTAGTAGATCACCTGAAACGAAAATTTATGAACAAATCATAACAGATCTTGTAGAGGCCAAAACTTTACTAAGCAAAGATTATCTTAATGGAAACCTCAGCCCATATAATGCAGCCTCGATCGAAAGAGTACGTCCAACCTATTGGGCTGCTACAGCACTGCTTGCGAGAGTCTACTTATATAGTAAGCAGTTCAGCAAGGCCGAAATCGAAGCTAAAGAGGTGATTGATAATACTAATCAATTTGGACTGGTTCCATTGTCTAATACCTTTCTTAAAAACAACAAGGAAGCAATCTGGCAGCTTCAGCCTGTAATGGCAGACAGAAACACGGAAGAGGCTAGAATATTCATCCTGCCCCCAACTGGTCCAAGTGATTTACAATTTGGCCAGGGGTATCCTGTTTATTTAAGTACTAACATATTGGATGCATTTGAAAGTAACGACGGAAGAAAAAAAGCATGGATTGATAGTGTTGTAGTTACGACCCCATCCCCAGTTACTAAGTATTATTATCCTGCAAAATACAAAAACGCAGCTACAGGTGGGGCGCTTACTGAGTATACGACACCTTTGCGATTGGCCGAGATATTGCTGATCCACGCCGAAGCTTTGGCAGAGCTAAACAAAATTAGTGAAGCATTGGAAGCATTAAATAAGATACGTAATAGGGCTAACTTACCTTCACTTAGTGGATTAAATAAAGAGCAGACTATTGATGCCATAGTTGCTGAGCGAAAAGTCGAATTATTTACTGAAGCACATCGGTGGTTTGATATGAAAAGACGAATGATCATTGATCAAGTTATGAGTACCGTAACACCGTCAAAAGCCAATGGTAGGCAATGGGAATCATATCAAAAATTATATCCCATTCCACTTGCGGACATAGTTGCCAATCCCAATTTAGTACAGAATAAGGGATACGAGTAACAACGTTAATGTGGTTAATTGTTTTCAGTATATTCCCTCGAATTATTTCTTTCAAATAACAAATGGGCAATTGTATTTACAAGATTGGCCCATCATTCGTTAACACTAAAAATTACCCCAAATGGTAAAAAATGTAATTTACTTTAGCTTATGTATTCTTTTCTGTTCCCATTTTTTAATGGCGCAGTCTGTGAGCGAATTAGGAGACTCTTTTAAACGAACTCAAAATTTAACTTGGAAGGAAATTCAGGAACTTGCTGATAAGGAAAATAAGGCAATCTTAATTGATTGCTTTACCACATGGTGCAAACCCTGCCACAAAATGGACAAAGAAACATTTTCAGATAGTACAGTTCAATCCTTACTTCAACAGAATTTTATTTGTACCAAAGTGCAAATGGACAAAACATCCAAAGATAAACATTACATTAAGAGCTGGTATAAGACAGCGGAGCAAATGTCTGTAGCTTTCGACATTGCCGCTTACCCAACACTCGTAATAATGAACAGTAAAGGTAAGATTGTGAATAAAATTGTCGGTTTTCATAATTCTACAAACCTTTTAGCTAAACTTAATGCGTCAATTAGTCTTAAAGAAACAGGGAAAACTCCGGATTCAACTTACTTAATGTATTTAAAGCAATTTAAGAGTGGTATATTACATAAAGATTCGTTATTTATGCTGTTTTTTTTAACGAAAAATCACAATGATTTAGAGAATAGTGTCACTTTGAAAGATTCACTACTTAAATCTTTGCGTATAAATCAATCTTTCAATTTCAGCCTTCCTGATGCGATAAGATTTGTATCAACTTATTTGAAAGATTTACCTGAATTTGAGAGCTTGTTTGTTAGAAACGAGCGATCTATCGATTCTTCAATTAAATTGAGTGGATTTGCATCTTACATTGTTGATAGCATCATACAAAGCCGATATGCGATGCCCTTTATTGAATCACTTGGAATAGATAATGGGGAGCCACAATGGCAATCCTTTGAAGACAGCATATCTAAAAATTTTGATATAAAATACACTCATAGGAATTTGCTTTGGGCAAAAATAAGATGGCATGAAGGCCAAGCGCATTTTAACAAAAATTATAAAGGACACCAAGAATATAAACAATTGTTCTTCGATTATATCGACATTTACAGCAAATCAATAATACCCGGATGTGGAACTTTGGGCGATTTAGGTGGGCATATCAATCATATGGCGTGGGAGGCAATTTTTAAAAGAAGTGATGCTACAGAAGTAGAATATACGACAACCTTACAGTTATTAAGGAATGTATTAGAAATTTATAAGCTAAAGTCGGGGAGGTATCCGTTACTGGTTATTGACACTTATGCGAATCTAATTTATAAGTATGCATACTTTTATAAGAGTTCCGAAGAGCGCAAACTAATGTTCGCCCAAGCAATGGATTGGGAATCACTTGCTGTGCAACTTGCCGACCAATCCTATAAAAACTTGCAGCTTCAATTCGCGAGAAGTTATATGAAAATGCTTGATCATGTACCTACTTGGTAACGTTTCTTTAACGAGCACTGCTTGTAGAGTAATCCTCAGCGAATTACTCCTGTCTGCATAACAATTATTTAAGAGCTTCGCACTAACTAATGTATTGCATTAGAGCAATAGTTATGGCCAATTATTCCCTCAACTTGCCTATCAATCCTATAACAATGAAATCAAGTTTATTAACTGCTATTATTTTTGTGCTCGCATTTCGTGGTTATGTTCAGGAGACAAACAATGAGTACAAAATAATAGACACAAACGATTTGAATGGTTTACTTACACTCGATCTTTCGAATCAACCAAATATTTCACAAGATGGGAAGTTTATTTCGTACCAAGTAAACTCAAACCATTACGATTACAGCAAGAGAGTTAAATTCATTAATATTCGAAGCATTGCAAAAAATTGGATTAAAAGTTTTCAAGTTGTGGGTGGAGCAAAAGGTATGTTCACAAAAGGTGGGCAAAATTACGTTTTTTCCAGCCATGATTCGTTATTTATTCTCCGAGTTGGTAGCGACAGTCTTAGAGTGATCCCCAATATTACGTACATAAAGTATTCGGAGGATACGAATGCCGCTTGGGTATGCTTTAGGCAACAGAACAAAAGTAATAGCATAACTTTATCAAATTTCCGTCCCTTTGAAGATGTCACTTTTGAGAATGTAGTAGACTTTTATTTTGTTAATAAAGGGGAGTCTCTTCTGTTAAAAATATCCGATTCTACAAATGGAACTTTGAAATCAACTTTATCCATTTACGATATTAGGAGTAAAACAATTCAGAAGGTGTGTAATGATCACAGTTACTTTACAGATATTGTTTTTAACAAAGATGGTTCAAAGGTTGCAATTATGGGTTCCAATCTACCAGCTTTCAAGAAGGAAATTGTGCAAAGTTTGTTTGTATATGACCTTAGAAGTAAGCGCTTAGACGCCTTGTATGTGCATGATGATTATGGCAATGATAGCGCTTTGACAATAGCTTCAGGCTCTCTGACGTTCTCAGGTGATGCGAAATACCTTCTATTCAGAAACGAAAGTAAGCAGGTTAAAAGAACTAAAATTGCCAATGCTGCTTCTGTTGACATTTGGGCCCACAAGGACTTACGTTTTCAAACGTCTCAAATAAGATATCCTATATCCAAATCATTTCAATATTCAATTTCACTTTCAAGCAAAAGGATAAGTCGTATAACTTATGACAATGAGCGGGTTGATCAATTAGGGCGATACGCTCTTGTACAAAAAGATAATATTCAAGATAAATACTGGTTACGGTCACGACCTGGTGCGATAGAAAACTTTCTGGTATCATTAGAAAACGGAGAGCGCCTCAGGTTGCCAGACGGGGATAATACTAAATATAATTTCTTTTTAGCTGAAAATTTAGATTGGCTTGTCTATTACGACTTAATAAATGAATCATATTTTTCAATTGACATTCTCTCCAAGAAAACTCATAAAATTTCAGGAAATCTTAACTGGGAAACTCTTGCTGAACGACCGATAAATCACAAAGACTCTCGAAGTATAAGATTCCCTTGGGGCGTCCAGGGATGGTCGTCGAATGGAAAATTTGTATTCGTGTATTCAAAAAATGACATATGGAAGTTCGATTTGACAGGCATTGAAGCACCTGATAATTGGACAAATAACTTCGGTCAAAAAAACAATATTCTTTTAAGATTCGCTGCTTTTGAGGGAGTTAAAGAATTACTGATTCCTGAGAATCCCGAACTTCTGCTGGTTGGGTTTAATCATGGCAACAAATATAATGGTTTGTTTAGTTATGCACCAAAGTTAATGAAAGAACCTAAACAGCTTTTGTATGGCCCATACTCATTTTATCTTGGGGCATATAAAATGTTACCGCAGAATAGCAGGATATTTAGTGTTGGTATGATTCCGATAAAAGCACCAAATTCTGATGTTTGGCTTTTTTGTCGCCAGTCATTTAACGAACAACCCAATCTATACATCACTAAGAATTGGAAGCATTTTGAAAGAATGACCCATTTTGAAGACATTAAGAAATTTAGGTGGCTGTCGGCGGAATTATTGAGTTTTCCGCAAAATGACGACTCAACTGGATATGGCATATTATATAAGCCAGTTGATTTTGACTCATCCAAGAAATATCCAGTGTTGATCAACTATTATATGAAGTCGAGTCAAAGATTATATAATTTTATACCTCCATCATATTTTCACGCTGAGTTTAACATCCCTTGGATGGTGAGCCGCGAGTACCTAGTTTTCACTCCGGACCTAGATCTAAACAAGGAAAATTCAGGTTTTTTTGGCCCTTTGAACTCGGTTGAAGGTGCGGTCAAGTATTTATGTAAGTTAGGATTTGTTGATTCTTCTAGAATTGCCATCAGCGGCCACAGTATGGCTGGGGCATATACCAACTATATATTATCACACTCTAATTTCCCTTTCGCAGCGGCATTAAGCGGTGCTGGCGTCAGTGATCCGTTGAGTGCTAGCTTGTGGATCGATCCTCTTTCCGGTAAAACAACGTTTACTTATCCTTCTCCCGGATCCGAAGATACGCTTTGGAATGCCCAACGGATGTTTAATAACTCAACTACTTTTAATGTTGACAAAATAAAGACACCCATCTTGCTTTTTCACAGTAAAATTGACATGGCGGTGCCGTGGGAGCAGTCATTAGGATTATTTACGTTACTTTGGCGTTTTGAAAAACCTGTGTGGATGCTTCAGTATGATGTTGGCAATCATCTTGTGTTCGGTAAAGATGCTCTCGATTTTACTATTCGATTAACCCAATTTTTTGATCATTATCTAATGTATAAACGAGCTCCCAAGTGGATGACTGAAGGTATCCCGATTTTCAATAAACAATTTGAGCTTGGCTTTGATCTAGATTCCGTCTCATTTTGCAGCAACTCTTGTAAGGTATGTTTGAGTTTTAAAAAATGATACTCGGATAAGTAAAACAAAACTAAGAGGCCGTCTTCTATATAGAAAACCAAGCGTCGATTGTTAAAATTTCGATATTGCACCAGCTTTTGGGTTGGTGCAATCCTTTTTCAGGCCCTATAAAAACAATCTTCTCTTAACAGACATCGGGCTACCGAGCTGCAATTTCCAGTATTATTTTTTACAGGTTGACCCATGCAAACTCGAAAGAGTGGTCTTGCGAACATGCCACAGACAGCCTCATGCATTTATGGCAAGCCTGAGTTTTTATAAGCCATCTTATAACTAACCCGTTAATTCTAAATACCTTAATCTTCACACAACGCCTTTTATATATTCTTTTTGGCGCCAGAGTACATATCTTATCCTGTTAAGTAGCTTCCTGGCTACTTTTATAATTACTTTATTACCGTTCATCCTCGGCAGTAATTTTTTATAATAAAGCAATAGCCGGGATCTTTTCGGATGGCCATCCATGCCCATTCAATTAAAATTATCTTTATAAAAGGATTGCCTCTACGGCTTAAGCCTGTTACTCGTTCTGTTTCCCCGCTACTAAAACAATTGGGCGTAAGCCCACAATAACTGCAAAGACGATCAAACTTTTTAAATCTTTTAATATTCCCTAATTCTGTTAACATTGTCATTCCTGCAATTAATCCAATTGATGGCACACTGGTAAGTACCTTTATATTCTGTTCATATATGCGAGTTAATGACAATACTCTAATATTAGATTGTAGCTGTTTTTCTCTTGCTATTAAAAATTCAATTTCTTCGACATAGGTCATCAATACCATTTTACCACTTGCTTCTGTAATATTTATTTTGTGTAGCCACTATATAAAACGGTTGGTCCAGTTACCTGTTCCGCTTCATAAGCCAGATGATAACGGCCATTCGGGTAGTTAGTTTCCAGGTGACTGATCAACTGATCGGCATCAGGTTGCTGGCTAAAAGTTTTTAATTCAAATTCATCGCTGTAAATACTTACAGACCAACTCTTGAAATGAGTGTGTAATCGGTAATTAGCTATACTCACGACGTCTTTTTGTGTAGAATTGTGCATAAATACCAGCCCCTAAAACTAAGTGGCCGCCTCAAATACTTTTGAGACGGCCTCTTAGTTTTGTTTTACTGCTGTCTAAGGAACTTGAGTCTTTATTTTCCTAGTTGTGTTGCATTCTTTGTTTTCGCAAATAGATGGGTCTTCAACAGGTCCGGTAGGTGGGATATAAACAGGTGTTGCATTTGGTAGTGTAATATCCTCTGTTCTTAATACAAAATCATCGCAAAGTTGGTCGGCATCACCACCTGGATCAGTTTCAAGTAAGTCAACGCAGAAACCGGTTTGAAATTTAGGCGTAAATGCCAATGATGTTCCAACAATTGCGAGAATTGCAAAAGCAGCAATAAACAATTTCATCTTTTTCATAAATTAAAAGTTGATGGTTAAGTAATTTGCCTACTCTTTTAATGGTTTTCGGCTTGCCCATTTTGTCGGTCGCAATGGTGGCCTTACCATTTACGGTTACCGACGATATTGCGCAAAATCTTGAATGTTTTTACTCAACTTAATATTTTTCAAATCAATCTAATTTAGGGGCAGTTTTCCTAATTAATGATTTGAAGTGCCAGCTTAATAGTAGCGTTACATTCTTTACCCTCACACTGCTCAGGATCAACAATAGGGCCAGTGGGATCTATATAAGCTCGATATTCAATGACCTGAGTATTATCTTGGGTTCTGAGGACAAAATCATCACAAAGGATATCCGCATCGCCGCCTTGATTTTCTGGTATGTCGATACAATACCCTGTTTGGTAGATGGATTTTAAAGCTAAGGATATTTCAGCTAGAAAAATGATTCCAATTGTGAGAGCAAGTACTTTTGTTTTTTTCATTGAATATATTTTTTAATGGTAGTACTATTAAGACTGCCAGCGAATACTTTATTTAAATTCTTTTTCCTATCAAAAATTGCTGTATAAGGAACCCCGTTGCTTTTGAAGTAATTTTTAAATGTTTGGTCAAAATCTCTGCCGATTGTGATATTTTTATAAGATTGGATGTTATAAGTCTCTTGAAACTTTCTAATTTCATCAATTGGATATGAGGAGATAATATAAATTTTCGTATTTTTCAGACTTTCGATGTGGTCAACCATATCCTTCATTTGTGCCTTACAAAATGGGCAATGCGGACTAATGTAAAAAAGTATAATTGGGTTTCCCGTAGGCACGGAATTAATGTCCGTAACGGTTTTATTATCTACCAACTGGATTAGCATACTTGGTAACTTCTGACCTTCCTTTCCGGTAATAACTTCATTTCTATTTTTGCATCCTACAATTAAAATCAAAATGCAGTAAAGCAATGGTTTAACAAAATCTCTCGTAATAAGTTTCATATAGTCGCTATTAGTACTACCTTATTTTAATTATCACAAGCCCCGGCGCCAGCGCATGAAAAGTCTCAACCTCTTACCGGGCATGGTTTATCCATGATTGAACATGCCAGGGTGCCAGTAGCCCGAATAACAGTAATGATGTGCAACCCAATCCTGCATCATTAGCAACCTATATTAATCGAATGTAGTGTTAATCAATGTTGAAAATAATGCCTGTAATAAGTATAGAAATCTGTTGGGGTTTTGTTGTTCGGGTAACGGCTTCTGGATGTAAATGTACTATGGTAAAACTATGAGATTGGTCATTTCTTATATGCGATTGGTAGTTTCTCAAGGTGTCGTCATCGAGTAATAATAACCTACTGAATCATCTTGTAGGGTTGCTACTTTACCTGCTTTAACTTTCTGCGGATAATTATTAGGTACTTGGAAATTATGTGTCTTTTGGTGAAAAGCTTTTACCCTCCAGCTTTCAAGACTTTGTTTATACACCGACTTGAAACCTAAATAAACTGCTTCTTTGCTGGTGTATCCCACAAGTGGTAAAATGGCGGCGATCGTTTTTCCTTGTAGGATTAGCTCCTTCACTCTTTCCATGCGCAGAAATTTGAGGTATTCGTATACTTCCATATCAAATTTCTTTTTAAAACCGGTCATGATCCTTTGTTTAGAAAGATTGTAATGTTTTGAGAGGATCTCGGCCGTATAATGGCGATGGAGGTATTTTTTCATCAACGCTGCAGCCTGGTCAATGATATATGGATCATATGATTCCTCTCTATAAGCATCAGGTGTTACATTAAAATTCTTTCTAAAAGTGGCTACGAAATTAGTAGCATAGGCATAACCACATTTTACTGCAATAATATTTACAGTATGTTTTGTTGTAGATAGTAATTCGAGGGCTAGTTGCATTCTTTGCTCTTCCAGGTATTTGTAGATAGAAAGATCATACCGCTTTTTGAATTCCGTTTTTAATTTGAATTCATTGAGTTTAAATAGTCTGCTTAATGTTGAAATCGTATGATGAGCACTAATGTCTTTGATTATGTATTGCCGTACAGCTTCAAGTTTCTTCAGTTCGGAGGATATATTTTCTTTTCTGCCTGGCATGCGGATAAGATGATTATACCAGCAATTTATTTTGTATCAGTAATTCGTTTGGGAAGAGCAATAAATTAACTGAAGAAACTACTGATCGCATTGTTGGGTCAAGCGCTAAGGTGCTCCATCCAATCTTCCGGAGTGTAACCCACAAGGATTGTAAAGTCTTTACGCAACGTCGTTACCTTTTGATAGCCTACATAGGCAATAATTTTTTCTAAAGGCATTTTTTCAATATACAGTAGAACCTTAGTTCTTTCGATACGAAGATGTTTTGCAAACAGGTATGGACTGACAAGATATAAATATAAGAATCCAGCCTTTAGTTTCGTAGGAGAGATGCCGGCAGTAGTAGAAAGCACTTCCAGGGTAAAATTAAGGTGAATGGCATTGTTAATCATCGATGCCGCTTGTGCTATTGATTGGATTTCCCGTTGTGTAAAGGCTGTTTTGTCCATTGACTTACTTTGTGGGAAAGTTAGTGTACTGCAATAATGCCTTCGGTATTTCACCCCCGTCTTTTTCACGCCCGTAAAAAACTCCCGGGGTTCTACGCTTGGTGAACTAGGGTAAAATGCTATAACTTGCCCCTCATCGGTTACCGGTTACATGGCAAATGTTAGTCTGCAGCGACACTAAAACAGATTCCATGACCAATCCCGAACATAACCAACCTTCTTACGTGGAGGAGGAAATCATTGAGGCTTTACACAGAGGAGAAGAACGGCCTTTTCAGGCTATTTACAATGATTTGTCATCGGCCTTACTGTATTTCAGCAGAAAAATTGTAGATGATGATCAGGTAGCACAAGATATTGTGACAGAGTGTTTTATTTCCTTATGGGAACACCGGGCAACGATCCATTCCCTCGGCAGCCTACGCGGTTTTTTGTACCAGTCGGCACGGAACAAAAGCCTAACTTTTCTCAGGGATAGAAAGCGCAGGAAAGCGCATCACCAATCTATTCTTATCCAATCTGCAACCGCGGAAGACGCTGTTTTGGTCAACATGGTACAGGCGGAACATCGCCGCCAGCTCATCAATGCCATAGCCTTACTACCGAAGCAGCGTAAGGCGATCATTGAAGGATTAATCCTTAATGGTCAAACAGTTAGGGAATTGGCCATAGCGTTAAATATCGAGGAAGTATCTGTACAAACCGCCAAAAGAAAAGCCATTGAATATCTCCGACAGGCGTTGGGCAATAGTAAGTTGCTGTTGCTTATTTCGATCTATTATATCGTGCACTTTATCAGCGATTTAATCAAAAAATGGCTTTTTTCTTAAAAAAACTTGGATTTCGAAGGTTGATTTGGTTGAGTTAGGAGTTAAGTATATATCACGCTGCTACTAATAATTTGCCATGCTGGTTGAAAAAACGGACCGAATAGTTGAATTGTTGGATGCCTGGCTAACAGGTACAATAGATCAACAGGGAACGGTTGAATTAAACGAATTCGTTGACCGGCATCCAAATGCTACTTCATTACTTGTGGAAATGGATAGACCTGCGCGGGAGTACTTAGGCGTGCTGGCAGTACATGACACGGAAAAAGGTTGGAAAACTTTAAAAAAAAGGCTGTTTGGAAGTATTTATGGGGGAATTAACCGTTGGCGTATCGCTTCCTGGAAAATTGCGGCTGGAGTGATCCTGCTCATTGGAGGAGCTATAATGGCGTATTTATTGTCGAAGAGTGATCAGCAAGTGCCCGTAATAGCCGATAGCAATCAGCATCATGTGCCCAGCGGTACAGAGTACCCTCTGCTCATTTTAACAGATGGAACAAAGATTAAGCTGGACAGCCTGCCGGAAATTGCGTCAGTTAACGACGCGGGAATGGAGATTAAGGCAGAGAAGGATAGTGGCCTAAGCTATTTAGGCGTAAAAGGGGATATGGTCGCCTCCGGCCTGAATACATTATATGTTCCTTATGGAAAGGTATATAGAATTTACCTTCCCGATAGTTCCAAAGTATGGGTTAATGGAGGTTCAACGATTCAATATCCAACAAGATTTATTGGCATCGATAGGAAAGTCTCGCTAAGCGGAGAGGCTTATTTTGATGTAGCTAAAGGAAACGGTTCTTTCAAAGTTAGCGCAAGTGGAATGGAATTAACGGTGCTGGGAACCAGATTCAATGTCAACACTTACGCCAACGAGCCCTATGCTGCTGCC
This sequence comes from Paraflavitalea sp., assembly GCF_059502485.1. Taxonomy (NCBI): domain Bacteria; kingdom Pseudomonadati; phylum Bacteroidota; class Chitinophagia; order Chitinophagales; family Chitinophagaceae; genus Paraflavitalea; species Paraflavitalea sp. The sequence goes on along the minus strand of NZ_JCACET010000010.1, from coordinate 2,090,822 downwards.
TCTTTATTGGAGGGAAAATTACGCATCAAAAAGGGCACAGTTAATTTACAGTTGTTGCCCGGGAAAGAGGCAAAGATTAATCGTCAAAATGATAGTGTACAAATTGGTAACTGCGATGAAGCCGTGCTTTATTGGACAAAACGTGACGGTGCTTACCACGGAAGCTTAGATGGCTACCTGCGAAAAATTGAGAGACAATTTGGCACGCCGCTACGGTATGAAAATGTACCCCAGCGGTATAAAGACCAAATCATTTTGACAACGATGAGTAATCAATCGCCTTTGACTCTTTGGCTCAGGGTGCTGAATAATTTAGTTAGTCAACCCGGCAATGGTAAACTACGCGTTGAAATAAAAGATAGTATACTGGTCGTAAGACCTATTCAATAGCCAGCAAATGTTTCACTTAGCACAGCCCGGTCTAATGGTTGTGAGGAGTACAGGTTGGCCAGGCAATAAACCTCCTGTGCTCTTTTTTTTAAGATCAAAAACTGCGGCAATTGTTCAAAACAGCATTACCCAATTCGTGTATACTCGATTATGCGATGGTTGAAGTCTCAGTATAATCGTTATAAATGATAAGTGTTGGTTTGTTCGGAGGAAGGCCTGCTAGTTCACTCGATCGTTACTCGAGAAACTAGCATCTTCTACAAGTGAGGCCAATGCTTGTTCCTAAGCATAAATAGCCGGAGGTGAAGGAAACTTTATCCTCCGGTTTTTAAAACAATGCGTAGCCTCTTTCCAGTGTAAATTTTGAAAATCTAATCATCTTACTTAAAATAAAAGGGGTTGATACTCCGCGGGGATCTTCTGGTACCTGCGCAAGGATCAACAGATCAAACAAGGACATCTTTTCGGCAAATTGTTGAAAGGATCGTAATTCGGAATTGGCCGGTGTAGGTTTGCTGAAGCCGGCCAATTATTAAATAATAACTGTTTACTTATAGGCTGACGTAATTATTCAACAGCACTAGCTTTTAGCATTCAATAACTCATTATAAAGTAGCTTTTCTTTTATCACTAACGTGGTTCAGGGCTCCTGATTAGCTAGTCCTGCTTGCACGACTATAAGGGGTCCGTGTAGGCACACATCGACGGTACTCCCAATCGCCTGGTTAGCATTGGGAGTTTACCTTTTTAAAAATATCAGATGAACTGTATAATGAAATCATTAACGTAATTCATGTCAAACAAAATTAATGAGCAACTGCCGCAAGAGGAAAATTTTAATTTCCGTATTCAACTCGATGAAAAAGAACGTGAAAATCCTCGTCAAGTAATCGTAGATTTTTTTGAAAATTTTTCAATTGAAGATTTCAACGAAGCTAGCTGGAATTGGTTGACGACCGCTATGACAAGAAGCCCATCACTATATGACAGTGCATTGGAAAGAGGAAATTTGCTGTTTCTTTATGAGCACCTGCATAAGTTGCTCGCTGCTAATTTGCTTTTGTTAAAAATTACCCCTGCTAAGGCTGGATCACTTAAAAAGAAGCTCGACCGGGTTTACAAGCCTAAACAATCACCTGCTAAAGGTCAACAAAAGAAAAATACTACCCATAAAAGATTGCACGGAAAATGAAACTTAGTGAGGCTGCATTGAAACTAATCAATACGCCAGCCATTAGGCATGAACTAGCTGGTGTATTAAATAGAACGGAACAAACGATTATCAGGTATATCAAAGCCAACATGAACGTTGGACCATTAACAACGCTTGTGGCTTTGGAAGTTATTGAAAGAATGACCAAATTACCCCGCGAGGAAATTATCAAGCGTTTATAGAATTCTTGCGCGATCATGGTTTATCTATACAAATCAATTTCAACAGCCATGCTGTTGTTTATTTGGAAATCAGCCGGTTTCTACCGCCTGGTTTATTTTCTTCAATATAGTCTCATGAACCAAATCCTCTTTAAAGTAGATGTAAACTGGAGAGCCACCTTCAACCGTTTGATTATTACCTTCGATCTTATGCAAACTTTGGAAATTAGACTGGTTTGCATTGATCCAAACGGAAATATTATGGACGTACGAAGATTAACTTTATATCAAGGAATGCACATTGAAAACCTTAGAGTTAAGAAGGTAATGGAAGGAAAGTATAGCATACATGTTACCAATATTGAAGATGAAAGCCGACTGTTTCAGAAAAGTGTACTATTAGAGTAATTGACTTTAATATTGATAATATTGACCGTATTTTTACGGGGATGTTACCCCGAAAAATACGGTTTTTTTATTAAAAAGGTATTAAAATGAACTTTGGTTAAGGCTTTGTTATAACTTATATGGTCACTCGATCCTATAACCACCCCAGCTCGTTCCGTAGAGAGAACCTTTGCTATGGAACAACTATTACAATTACTCAACTCTTATTCTCAACTATCCGATGGGTGTTTACACTTTCTCCACCAAAACTTAAAAGAACGCATCATTCGACGAGGCGAATATTTACTCCGGGAGGGGGAGGTCAGCGAACATATCTACTTTATTTCCTACGGATTATTAAGGTGCTACCGTCAAAAAGCTGGGAGAGGGGTCTCCCGGTGGTTTATGATTGAAGGAGATGTTGTGTTCAGCATACAAAGTTTCTATCAAAGTATACCTACTAACGAGTATATACAGGCCCTAAAGAAGACGCATGTTTATTATATTTCTCGCCAACAATTGGATTTAGTGTACGATTACTTTCCGGAATTTAACCGCGTAGGTCGCCTGCTTACAGAAAAATACTACCAGTTATGGGATAAACAATTGTCCGGCATATTGATGCAAAGCGCTGCCGAACGGTATGAATGGCTAAGAAAAGAACACCCTGGCATATTACTACGAGTACCATCAAAGTATATAGCCAGTTATTTGGATATTTCCGATATAACGCTAAGTAAAATTAAAAGGGAATCTGCTTTGTCTCATCACAAAACTTTTTTGGTATGAACTTTTACTTACGCAATAGTCATCTTCTATTTCTTTTATTTTTCCTGGTGCAGTTTTGGAGCTGCAATAAAAGTAAAGATAGGTTGGCATCTGTTCAGCAAAATACGATAGAAAGCGCAAAACGTTTTTTCGAAAGTAACCTATTACCTAGTGACATCAGTAAATCATTTCGGGGCAATATAAAAGATCATTTATTGTCAGACTTGTTATGCTACCCTGATTGGGAGAGGGCGCAGCTCTTCGACATTCATAATACAACAGCGGTGGCCATACCGGTTAAATTTAACCAGTTGATTTTGTATTCCTCAAATGCTGGTGGGACTAGCAGTAATAACAAATTGCTTCTATTGAAAGCCGGTAATGGGTGGAACGTTCAATTATTGACATTCATTCCTGATAGTAACATGCCGAAAAGCAGTAGCGGTAAGTTTAATGGGATTATAGTCGTTAAATCCATGACTGGGACGCTAGAAACTTGCCAATACATTGAAAATGGAAAGAGAATAAAAACCGCAGAATTGAATGCGAGCCGCTCAACATTAGCTGAAAGCCAATTGGAAAGCCAAACGGTATGCATCTACGCGGAAGGGTTTAATTATTCTAAAGAAGATCCTGACGGGTCTTACTGGAGAGAGCTGATCGGTTGTTATACTTTCTTTCCAGACCCGCTCCAGGCAACAAAAACGCCTGACTATGGTCCAATCGGGGGAGGTGGTGGAAGTGGGGGAACCATGTATCCATCTATCCTTGATTTTATAGTTCCCTCGCCAGACAACCCTATTTCGGATATACCCGAATACATGAAATGTTTCATCAACAAACCCGGAACGGATTATGAATACCAAGTCAGTATTTGTGTTAGCCAGCCGGAACCGGGTTCTCGTACACCGTGGACGGGAACCGCGCCCTGGAATAATGACAATAACCCGTTTTTTGTTGGCCATTCCTATCTTATATTGAGCCAGAAAACGCCTACAGGTACGATCATCCGCAATATCGGGTTTTATCCCGGAGGTAATGTATCCCCTTCTTCGCCCAGAAGTCCCGGCATTTTTAACAATGACCAAAACCGGGGCTATGATATTAAATTGACCATTACCATGAATAATAGCCAGTTTTATACTATTCTTGGGTTTATAACGGATATGCAACGCAATGGCACCGAATACAACTTAAACGCTAACAATTGTTCAACCTTTGCCATAAATGCAGTAAATGCTGCAGGGTTTCAACTGGCTAAAACCTATGGATCATGGTATAGGGGAGGTGGTTGTAATCCTGGTGATTTAGGGGAAGACCTGCGATCCATGCCATTGGGCAGTAACATGACCCGAACAACTACTGAAGGAACGCATCCTAATACAGGAACTTGTCAATAAAACTATTATAATGATAAGAATTTCAACGATTTGTTTCGTTTTTATTGTTATGCTTGCCTCTCCTTGCTACTCCCAATCTTTGCCCTGGAAACAATCCAGTAAATGGTACATATATAAGGTGGTAGATAGGAAAGCCATTTTCGCTCCTGGTGACAGCCTGGCCAGTTTTGCTAAGCTCAAATTGGGTAATGATAGCCTGGCCTATTACTTGGATGATGCTTCACCTTTAAAAGCTACTGCGGCGCCAGCATGGATGGGAGCTTATCTACTAAGTTTCGAACAGATGCAAGGAAAGCCCATCAAATTATTAGTGAGCACTTACGGTGGTTTTATTTTAGATACCAAACACAAGCTTTACTACCTGGTTCAAGAGGGTAAACAACAAGCATGGCTGGCCTATGTCGGCAATCAGTACGAAAGGTTTATAAACGAACCGGAATAATTCAATGAAATCAAAAGGAAAGCGCTTCATCATTTCATGGGGTATTGTTTTAAGCTTGTTCTCCCTCTTATTGGTATTGTTATACCCTGGTAAAGGCAAGTTAGGGCATTGGTTTGCCGTGTCAGCAGTTTTTACCATCGCGCGTGATAGCGCGCTGTACGCAGGGATGGGTTTACTATTTATTCGCTTAATAAAAATAATAAGCCCCTTATATCAAATTTATATTTTTGGTTGCACTATTAATATTGCCATCGGTTTGATCGGGGTCGTTTTATATTGGTTATCTTCTTCCCAAATGACATTAGGCAATGCTTGTTTATACAACTTGTTGCTAGGTGTCATTTTCCTTGGCGATATTATGCTCTATAAGTCTTAGTCTATTTCAATTTCTTTCCTTTTTACAACTTTTCTCAAAAAAAGGTATAGTAATTTTGTGATATTGAACCATCATCATATGGAAACAGCAGTGTTCACAGCCTTATTTGATCAACTGCAGGTTGACATTCAAAAGGCCAAAAGACAGACGAAGAATCCATTGATCATGCTCGCAAATTGCATAGCGCTATGTTATGATGCATTTGAGCAGTTAACTACCTCTTTTAGGACTATACCCTGGTTGAGTGAATCGGACGAAATCAATTACTTCAAAGAAATCAAACCAAAATTCGTCAGCCTGATCCTCTATTTCGAAACAATCTTCAATTTCGAATTCGGAACACCGATGGGGGGTAAACGTTTCCTTCAATCGCAATATAATGACCAGCTACGCGAATTACAGCACTTTTTTGACAGATATGCACAATTTTATGAGTATTATAAAAGTGGCCGTACCGATCAGGACACACTCTATTTTTGCAGAAGAGCAAAGCAGCAGCAGGCAGTGCTACTTCCATTACCAGGTTATGTCATTGAAGATAACTTTACTACTCCAGGAGATCGTGCTGTCGCCCAGATTGTCGCTAATTTGTTGCTTATCGAATATATCCATTCAAAAATGGCCAATGCCCGTTCAGTTATACGTGTTTTAATACAATCTATAAAAAGAGGCTCCTGGATTATTAATTATATTTTTAAAGAATGCTGAAGGCAAACGATCCGTGTTGAATTCAAAAATATCGTCAAGCTACCATTTCTTTTCTGCTTACAAACTTTTCGAAATCTATAGTTGATAATTTTCCTTAATTAAATCCTTGTCACATGGAAACAACGATTTTTGATAATTTATACAAACAACTACAAACTGAAATCGATGAAATCCACCGGAAGACCAAGCACCCATTAATGGCTGCGACGAACTGTTTAGAAGTGTGCGATAAAACAATAAATAAACTAAGCACCCTTTTAAAATCCTTAAATCAGTTAGATGAACCAGGCGAGATTGAGTTTTTTAAGCATATTAAACCCAAGTTTGTAAGCCTGATTCTTTATTATAATGAAATAATTCGTATTGAGTATCGAAAACCGATTGCCGGCAAATGTACGATTCAATCCTATTATCATAACCAACTCCAAGAGTTGCAGCAATACTTTGTGACTTACAATAAATTTTATGACTATTATAGGAATGGGCGCACAGAAAAGGATAAATTCTATTTTAGAAGGAGAACAGCAAAGCAACAGGTTCAAGATTTATCGATAGGATGGTACGTATTTGACGAAACTTTTACCACTCCAAGAGATCCAGCGGTAGCCCAAATTCTCGCTAACTTATTACTTATTGATTATATCAATGCTAGACTATCTGCTTCCAAATCAAGAATAAGATTATTTATAGAGTCTATTAGAAGAGCTTACTTTATGTATAAAATGCTTCACAGTAAAATGCCCTAGGACAAACTAGGGCTGCTTCAATTAGGCAAGTGTTAATTTCTTTCCTTTTTACAATAATTCTAAAATTTATGACAAGTAATTTTGTAGTATAAAATCTTGTCTGCATGGAAAGCCTATTGACTACGTGGAACCAGCTTTTTGACGAACTGCTGGCTAAACTGCAAGACGTTGAGAAACATTACAAAGAGATTATTGCAGTATCTAAGAAATCTTTTAATGTTTGTAAAGAAATTTTAGATATAGTTAAAAATAAGTTCTTGCATCAAAGTTTTTCAAAAGAAGATGAAATCGATTTCTTTAAAAATGTTAAGCCTCGCTTTGCCGGTATCTTAATCTACTATCTTAAAGTATATAATATTGAATTACGCAGACCAAAAGGAGATAAAGAAATTGTCCTGAATTATTTAAAAAAGGAAATACAGAAAGTGAATTATTTCTATGACTCATACGCTGATTTATTTCAATATATACGAAGTGGTGAAACTGACAAAGATTATATATACTTTACGCGTGGACAAATGCCCAGTCTCATCTTTCTTAATTCACACTTCTTAGAATATGATCCCCAATTTTCTTCCCCATTTGACGGGCTATTGTCCGAAATGATCGCTAACGATAAACTACTTAATTACCTGCAACTAGCAATTTACCAGTTGGACAAGGAGAAAATGCCAGAAAATAAAGTAACCAGTGAAAGTGGGTCGACACCTAAGTGGACAGATAGTAAAACAGACTTAATCGAATTAGCTTATTCGATCAAAAGCAAAGGAAGCCTTGATAATGGCAAAGCCAGTACCGAGCAAATCATCAATAGCCTTGAACAGGCTTTTTCGATTGATTTAGGCAATCATTCCCGTACTTTCCAGGAGATATTGTCCAGGAAAACTGGCTATACGCTGGGGCTTGACTCGCTCAAGGAAAGCCTTATCAAGTTTATTGACAAATTGCAGGAAAGACACCGGCCCAAAAAATAAAATTAGCACTTTCTTCCCGAGTACTCGGACACCACTCTGAATGATCGCTTTCCATTCACCCCATATTTGTAGTGTCAAATCAAATGACACGAATTTATGCTTAACAATATATCCTGGGTTTCATTTTTATTATATACAGGCGGCGCCCTCCTGGTTTACTACGTTGTTCTTGTCGTGGTGAAAGGTTCGGGGTGGTTGGTGAAGAACAGTAGCACCGGAGGGTTGCCGCCCATTTCTGCAGGTTTTAAGCGTTTTTGGACACCTCAGATTTCCGCTGACCAAAAAGAAGAAATAGGAGAGGATAAAGGCGGTAGGCTATTGCAAACGACCGTGCATGATTTGGTAGATGAGTTGCAAGCCTTTTTTTCTTCCGCCGAAAAAGCTATAAGCAAAGACGAATTATTGGCCAAACTCAAATTGATTATCACTAAATATCCCTCAATTAAAAAATCACGATACGAGGAAGGTATAACTAATCTAGTTGGTATTACTGCGGCAAACGAATGCAGTATTCAATTGACAGAAGATGAGCTTACTGGGTTATGGGTGTAGGATTATTTAATTTTTACATAAAGCAAAAGTGAAGTATGAAAATGTGCAGATTGATTTGCTTAACAAGCAAAAAGGGGATGCTCTATGCATCCATAATGGTCATTGTCTTTTCCCTGTTACATATCGAAGCATTCGCACAGGATGCCAGCGGTGCCCTTAATGAGACCAATACCCAGGTTCGTAATTACTTCGAGATTGGGATCAACATTATGTACGCGGTTGGCGGTATTGTCGGGCTGATTGGCGCCGTAAAGGTCTATCAGAAGTGGACCAATGGGCATCCCGATACTGGCTCTGTTGCCAGTGCCTGGTTTGGTGGCTGTATTTTTTTGGTGTTGGTAGCGACTTTATTACGTTCATTTTTTGCGCTGTAACAGATGGAAACAAGCGTTTACCTGATTAACAAAGGGGTGAATCGTTGCGTGGAATTTAAGGGATTGAAGGCGCAATACATCTGGTATTTGGGAGGCGGACTGGCAGGCCTACTACTGCTATTTGCAGCGATGTATATCATTGGGGTCAATATGTACGTGTGCGTAGTGATTATTCTTATCGGGGGTATTGTTTTATTTAAAACCGTATACCGTTTTAGCAATAAGTATGGTGAGCATGGCTTACTAAAGAAAGCAGCCCAACGCAAGATTCCACGCGTGATCAAATGCCATTCGAGGACGGTATTTTGCCGAAACATAGTGAGTGACTGAAAATAGTGAGCAATGGAAAAATGGTTAAAGGATGTATATCCGATATTGGCTATCGAGCATGACTGCCTCCTCTCCAAATCGGGAGATATATCAGTGGTGTATGAAGTAAAACTCCCGGAAATATTTGGCTTATCAGATGAGGATTATGAACATATTCACCAAACCTGGATAAAGGCAATCAAGGCACTGCCGGAAAATACTGTTTTTCATAAGCAGGATTGGTTTCTAAAGAATAAATACCAAGGGCAATTTGAAAAGGTAGAGCAAGACGATTTTTTAAGTCGCAGTAGCGAAAGACATTTTCATGAGCGGCCTGTGCTCGAACACAGTTGTTATATCATCCTTAGCAAAATAGCTGACGAAAAAAGAATAAACAACTCGTTATGGAGCACGCTCATCCGTCCTCACATGGCTTCCAGGCAGTCCGTCAATAAAAAGGAATGGCAATCATTCCTTGACAAGGCCGGGCAATTTGAGCAAGTATTGAAAGACTCCGGGTTTATCCAATTGAAAAGACTGAAGAACGAGGATTTACTAAGTACTGCTGATCGTCCGGGATTTGTTGAACAGTATTGTTTTCTGTCAAAGGGTGAGCATTATCCAATTGTCCGCGATTTGGAATTAAGTAATGGCATTCAGGTAGGGAATAAAAAATGCCAGCTATTTACTTTGGCTGACGCCAACGATCTACCCTCGATAACGGGCAGCAGGATAACTTACGATAAATACAGTACGGATCAATCAAAATTTCCTATTGGCTTTTCGAGTGCCATTGGTCTTTTATTATCCTGTGATCATATTTACAGCCAATATATTCTTATCGGCAATACCAGGAATACACTAAGACAGTTAGAAGCAAAAAAACTAAAGTTGCAGTCTTTAGCTAACTATTCAAGAGAAAATACTATTTCAAGGGACGCCGTCAATGACTATCTGAATGAGGCTATAAGCGAACAGCGTACAGCGGTCAATGCACATTTTAATATCCTGGCGTGGTCTGACAATGAGCAGGAGTTAGTAGACATCAAAAACAGCGTGGCTAGTGCATTTGCGCAAATGGAAGCTGTTGCAAAAGAAGAAAGAACCGGTGCCGGGCAGTTATTTTGGGCAGGTATTCCGGGAAATGCCGGGGATTTACCCCGTAACGACAGCTTTCTTTCCTTTCTTGAACAAGCCACCTGTTTTTTGATCAGTGAATCCAATGCCCGTAGTTCCTCCAGTCCATTCGGCATGCGATTAGTTGAACGCGTATCTGGTGCACCTGTATGGGTAGACCTATCAGATGAGATGGTTCGCAGGGGCGTTTGTGGAAATCGCAACAAGGTTATTATAGGCTCAAGTGGAGCAGGGAAGAGCGTATTCAGTTGTGCTTTACACCGCGCCTACTATATGTCCGGTGCGCATTGTATAATAGTAGATGTGGGCCATTCTTATTATGGGCTTTGCAGATTATTGAACGGTTACTACTTCACCTTCGACTTAAAAGACCCGTTACGTTTCAACCCGTTTTATATAGATGAAGGCGATTCGCTAGATACCGAAAAAAAAGAGAGCCTGAAAACGCTGCTTGTTGCTTTATGGAAAAGGGGGGATGAAAATTATAAACGTAGCGAATATGTGGCGCTCAGTACAGCTATTCATAAGTATTATGAATACTTAGACCAACATACTGCTGTCTTTCCCTGCTTCGATTCTTTTTATGAATGGATGCGCGACACCTATTCGATTTTACTGGTAGCAGAAAATGTTCGTGAAAAAGAATTCGATCTGGCGAATTTTCTCTATGTCTTAAAACCTTATTACCGGGGAGGAGAATACGATTATTTGCTTAATGCCACCGAGCGACTGGATGTTTTTCATCAACGGTTCATTGTATTTGAACTGGATTCGATCAAAGGTCATGAAATTTTGTTTTCAACCGTAACGCTGATGATAATGGATTTATTCATTAGCAAGATGAGAAAGCTGAAGGGAATCAGGAAAGTAATTACCATTGAAGAAGCCTGGAAGTGTATCAGCAATACGGGAATGGCCAGTTTCATGCAATTCCTGGTAAAAACCGCCCGCAAATATTTTGGAGAAATCAATACAGTTTCACAGGAAATTGATGACCTCATTAGTTCCCCTATTATCCGGCAGGCACTCATTAACAACAGTGATGTAAAAATTATTCTCGATATCAGAAAATTTCAAAACAGGTTTAAACAAATCCAGGAAGTGATGGGCATGATAGATAAAGGCGTACCCATGGTGCTTTCTTTAAATAAAGCTAATCCTGCCAACCGGAAGTTGCGCGAACTCTATGTTGATTTTGCTGGCCAGTTAATGGGCGTTTACGCGTATGAACCGTCCAGGGAGGAATATTGGGCTTTTACTACTGAAGAAAAGGAAAAGCATAGGGTTACGGAATATACTGAAAAATATGGTTCCGTACGAAAGGCTATTGAAGCTGTCGTTCGCGAAGAATTGGATCAACAAAAACATTAAAACAACCATTATGAAATTGTATTTATTATCCAGCCTGGTAATCGTAGTATTAGGTTTAGGCTGTTCTACTTCAGCAGAAGAAAAGGTAAAGCGATTTATTCCCGGTGCTTACGTGCATTTCTTTGAAAAAGAAAAATTATGGGACACACTGATATTCGGCTCTTTTAAAGAGCATAATCGAACCTTTCGCATTGTGCGCAATATGGGTTTTCACAGGGTAATCCACAATAAGCTCCTACCCAAAGAGTATAAAACCAATACAGCAATAGGCGTTTTCAATCCTGTCACCTACCAGGTGCAGCACCAGGTGGCAGGTACAGTGTATACCTTCTATCCTGATCGACACCATCTCTCCACTGCCAGTTTTATTTATGAAAAAATAGATTGATTATGAAAGCCATTATTCTTTTCGCCGTTATTGGTACCTGCACGATGGCTCCCATCACCAGCGTTGCGCAGGATCCTTTTTTGGAAATGGTCAAGGAAGCTACTAAAAAGGTGATCCGGGCGGTTGATTTAATGGTGCAGCGATTGCAAAACAAAACCATCTGGTTGCAAAATGCACAAAAGGTAATGGAGAATACCTTAAGTGAATTAAAGCTTAAGGAAATTGGCGAATGGGTAGAAAAACACCGGCAGCAATATGAAAATTATTACGGAGAACTACAGCAGGTCAAACAACTGATAGCCGATTACAAGGAGGTAAAGGCCATCGTCAACAACCAGGTATTAATAGTACAAGAGTACCGGCAGGCGATTAAATTATTTAAAGGGGATAATCATTTTTCTCCCGAAGAATTGCAGTACATGGAGAAAGTGTATGGTGGCATGCTCGACAGGAGTATGGAGAACATTGAAACAGTGACTACGATCATCACCTCGAATGTGCTACAAATGAAGGACAGCGAAAGACGCGCAGCCATACGTAAAGCGGCTGAAAAATTCACCACTGTTTTACAGGATTTACAGGCATTTACTACGAGTAACCAAAAGTTAAGTCTTCAACGGGCTGTTGACCTGGAAGAGATAGCGCATATCAAAAGTTATTACGGTATAAAATAGTGACCATGAAATTATCGCTTGTTATTTTTGTTTTTATGGCTTCTGCTTACACAGCTGAAGCGCAATTCTGGAATGAACTATTTCGGCAAAAGAAAACCCAGAAAAAGTACCTATTGCAACAAATTGCCGCGCTGAAGCAATATGCTATGCTATTAAAAAATGGGTACCGGGTGGTTAATGAAGGACTGACGTTTATCAACGATGTAAAGCATGGACATTTTACGCTCGACAACCGGTATTTTCAGTCGTTGAAAATAGTGAACCCATCGGTCAAAGGGGGCATAGGTCTGCAGACTATTGACGATCAGCTACAAAGTCTTTCACAAATACGTAGTTCCTGTATCACTTATTGTAAAAAGTATTCAGCCTACAATGCGGTCGATATTGGGCTAGTCGACCATTCATATAATGTGCTTATCACAAAAGCAGCGGAATATAAAGTAGCCTTCAAGCAACTGAATACTGACTTATTATTCAATATGTCAGATAATGATCGAGCCGAAAGAATGATCGACTTGCTTCAGCAAGTAGAAAATCTTGTCGCCTTTGCTTGCAAATTTGATAGAACGACAAGGCAGTATGCGGAGGCTACCGCAAGAGAAAAAGTAGCCATACAATCACTGGCTGATTGGTACGGACTGAATTAATAAGTGATATAATAAAAGGAGGGATCGATTATGAGGGGTTTGATTATTACAGGCATTTTTTGCCTGGTCACTACACTTAATGCTGCTGCACAATCCCAGGAAATGCAGCAATTGATTCTGAATATTGAAAAGCTCGCGCAGTTTAAATCCATTTTGGAAGACATGAAAAAAGGATATGAAATACTATCCAAAGGGTACAATGCTGTTAAGGATATTTCCCAGGGTAATTTTTCACTGCATAAAGTTTTCCTGGATGGTTTGCTGGAAGTAAGCCCCACTGTGCAAAAGTACAAGCGTATTGTTGAGACAGTAAATTACCAGCTCATTTTAATAAAGGAGTATAAGCAAGCGCTACAAAAATTCAAATCATCCGCGTTATTTGACAATTGGGAACTGCAATACATCGAAAAAGTATACAACAAACTATTTACTGAATCCCTGGCCAGCCTCGATGATTTACTGATGGTTATTACTTCCGGAAGGTTACGCATGAGTGATGCAGAACGACTGGATGAGATTGACGCACTTTATTATGACATGGAAGATAAGTTGGTTTTTCTACGGTTGTTTAATCAATCTACCGAGATGCTGTCCCTACAGCGAAAGGCAGCCAGGAAAGATGTTGAGGCGATCCGACAGTATTATGGTAAATAAATACATGAAATAGTTTAAAAACGGAGGAATTATGAGGCGTTGGGTATGTGCTTTGGGAATAATGTTGCTGCCGGTTATTGGTTTTGGTCAGGACGGTGGATGGGCTGATTATATTAATGGTTTACAGGGTGTACTTGATGATTTACTGAAGGAATTACTGCCGAAGTGCCAGGGTTTGGTGAATGTTGCCAGAGGTATAGCGGGTTTTGGCGCTATTTGGTACATAGGCGTGAGAGTTTGGCGCCAGTTAGCGAATGCCGAAAGCATTGACTTATATCCTTTATTCCGTCCTTTTGTTTTGGGTTTCGCCATTTTGATATTTCCACAGGTGCTCGCGCTTATTAATGGCATTATGCAACCTGTTTCCAATACGACGGGAAGCCTGGTGAAAGCTTCTAATGCAACGGTTGCCTTGTTGCTAAAACAAAAAGAAGAAGCGATAAAATCAACTGCCACTTATCAAATGTACCTGGGCAATGATGGCGCTGGTGACTATGCCGAATGGTATAAATACACGCATCCCAAAGATCCCAATGGCGATAACGAAGGGTGGCTGGACGGCATGTGGAACCCGATTCGTTTCGAAATGGCTAAAATTGGTTATAGTTTCAAAAACCAGGTCAAGGAAGTGATTGCAGAGGTATTACAACTCATTTATGCCGCCGCCTCTTTATGCATTAATACAATGAGGACTTTTAACCTGGTGATTCTCGGCATGCTTGGCCCCCTGGTTTTTGGCCTGGCCTGTTTCGATGGATTTCAACACACCCTAAAACACTGGTTGGCCAGGTATGTAAATGTATTCCTATGGCTACCGGTATGTAACATTTTCGCTTTTGTCCTGGGAACCATACAAGAGAAGATGCTGAAAATTGATCTCACCCAAATTGCACAGCAAGGCGATACGCATTTCAGCCGCACGGATGCCGGGTATATGATATTTATGATTATTGGCATTATTGGCTATACAACTGTTCCGAGTGTAGCGAACTACATTATGTTCGTTGGTGGTGGGGATGCATTAACCAGTAAAGTTTCCGGTGTAGGAGGTGCTGCTGCAGGAATGGCCGCTTCTGCTGGAATGGCGGCTGGTGGTTTTGCTGCGAAAGTTGGCGGGCAAGGTATGGAACAAATGAGAAGAGGCGCAGGGAATTTCGCCTATTTCGGTGAAGATATAGGTACAGGAATGATGAGCGAAAATACGAATCCAAACTCAATGGCCAGTAAAGCAGGTGGCCTGTATGGAAGGCTCAGCAGTTATTTAGGTAATAAACTAAAAGGTAAATAATACAGCATGTTCACAAAAGCAAAAAATATTGATACAGCGTTTAAGTATGTGAGGCTTTTTTCTATTGCCTTTATGATGGTGTGTTTGGCAGTAACCTGTTTTGTTATTTATTCCAGTAATGCAACGATCAAACAATTTGGTGGTAAAGTATACGTGCTGGTCAATGGTAAACTTGTTGAGGCACTGGCTATCGAACGTAATATTCCGGTTGAATTAAAGGATCACGTGTCTACTTTTCATTGGTTATTTTTTACCTTATCCGGAGATGAAAAGGCTATACAACAAAATATAGAAAGGTCATTACACCTGGTTGACGCGTCGGCTAAAAGGATATATGAAAATTTGAGTGAGCAGGGCTATTACAGCAACCTGATTGCCGCCAATATTTCGCAGACAGTGCAAATTGATAGCATTACGCTGGACATGAAAAATATGCCTTACTACTTTAAATGTTTTGCCAAGCAAACCATTAAAAGACAAACATCGGAAGTTACGCGAAGGCTGATTACAGAAGGCTATATACGAACGGGCATTCTTCAATCAGAATATAACAATCACGGTTTTAGAATAGAGAACTGGAGAATTGTTGAAAATATTGACCTCACTGTTCAACTCAAATAGCAATGTTGAAGTTATTTAAGCATAGCGGGAAAAAAGGCAGGTTTTTATTACTATCGGTAATAGCCCATAAATTACGCAGCCTACAAATCAGTATATGCCGTTACCTGCAACCAAAAATTGACCGCATCGACAGGCGTCTGTTATATCTGGTTGTAATTGGCGTCCTGTTTTTTTATGCATTGGCTAGTTTCCATATAATATGGGACGCATTTAATAGCACTGTATCTACAAATGAAAGGAAGGATATGCTGCCGGATCAAATCATGAAGCCACTGCCACTGGTAAATGATTCACTGGCATCATCTGGTGAACCTATTATTAATGTACAATCCATAAGTGCATTTAAAGCGGTGATGGATAGCCTCGCTGCGGCAAATCCCCGACTACTCGACAGCTTAAAGGAAGTGCGGCCTGGATTATTAGACAGCCTTTATACAATTCAAATAATTATCAATAATTAAAAAATACATCAGCCAATGGAACAAGATAAAAACAAAGAATTGAAAAAGCGGAAAATGCAGTTTTTTATCATCGCTCCTTTAGTAGTCATTGCTTTTTTAGGACTTATCTTTTGGGGCCTGGGGGGAGGAAACAATGCTTCGCAAGGGACAAAACAAGCTGCTAATCGTTTCAATATTACCCTTCCGCAAGCCAAATTGAAGGATAAGGAATGGAATCAATTGAAATTTTACGAGCAAGCTAAAAACGATTCGCTGAAACGGGCAGCATTAGTCAAAGATGATCCTTATTACCAACAATGGTTGACTGTCGATGAACATATAAAAGATAGTTTGTCTTTTTCATCCCGAAATTCCTCGCGGCAGTCTAACCGGTTACTCATAGCAAGAGATACTAATGAAGAAAAAATCGACAACAAAATAGCCCAGATTAATGCTCAATTAAGCAGACATGAACCCGTTGATTTAACTCCGAAAAGTGAACCACGTGACCGAACCTTAGCCATTTCGACGCCCGCTGTTGATCGCCTGGAAAAAATGATGGAGACCATGAAAAGCAGTGAACCAGATCCTGAAATGGAACAACTCAGTGAAGTAATAGATAAACTGGGCGCTTTACAGCAACCAACGGCATTTGCCAAGTGGCAGCAAGCATCTGAAAGTCAACCTGAAAAAATATTTGCTATCAGCTACCCCAAAGCTATACCTGTTACTACGCTGGGCGCAACCAATAAAAATGATGATAGTGGTGTGGCCAATAACGGGTTTTATTCAATAGATGAACCGGAAACTACAGCCAATATAAAAGGAGCTGTTAGGGCCATGGTATATGGCACACAAATTATTGGTGATAAGTCATACATTATTTTAAGACTACTTGCAGAGGTATTCGTTGGCGGGGTATTAATTCCTGAAGGTTATGAGGTTGTTGGCCAGGTTGCCCTTTCAGCCCACTCAATAGATATTATAGTCAAACAAATTGTGTTCAATCAACAAGTTTTTCCTGTTACGCTGGTAGCCTATTCACTGAATGGTGTTAAAGGTTTGCCTGCAGCAGCAAATATGGCAGGTGAGTTTGCCAGACAAACGACTGACCGTGCAGTTCAGGGAATTACTTTCAATCCTTCCCTTTCTTCTATTGGTGGCGAAGCTATCAATGCCGGTTTACAGGCTGCGAAGTCCATCATTAGCAAAATGACAAAACCCCTTTTAATTACGGTGCCTACCGGCACCCAAATTTTACTGGCAGACGAAAGAAAAGAATAATTATTTAAAAAAATCCCAATTATGTGTAAAGATTTTGTGCTGTTGTTATCGGGGTTATTGTTCCTGGTACTACAGGGTACTGCGCAACAAACGCCTAAAGTCATCAAACCCTTTTGTCTCACCATCTCCAATAAGCAGACGACCAACCTGATATTTCCATTTGCGATTAAAAGCGTGGACAGAGGAAGTGAAGTGATTTTAGCACAGAAAGCGCTAGGAGTAAATAATGTATTACAGCTCAAAGCTGACTCGGCCAATTTTGAGCCGACCAATCTTACAGTGATTACCAGTGATGCCCGTTTTTATTCCTTCCTGTTGCAATATAGTGATGCACCGATTTTGCTCAATCTGCAATTTGATCATCGAGGCGAGGAAAAGAATACCATTCCTTCACTGGGTGATGGCGCAGTTAATGAAGCTCACTATAATACTATTCTTGCTAGCGTCCTTACTGAAAAAGCATTTATTCGGAAGCGAAGCAGGCAAAGCCAGATTAAGTTATCACTTGGCCATATTAACATTGCAGACGGTGTGTTAGTTTTTGGCCTCCAACTGAAAAACAATTCGGCATTTCTCTTCAAGCCATCAAAGATCAGGTTTTATGTCAAAACCGGCGGTAAACGCAAACGCACGATTGAACAGGAAAGAGAAATATTTCCCCTCTACCCGGTTCAGGTGCCCGGTTCAATTACTGCTCATCCCCAAAAGGTAGCTATTGGTTTCAAACCTTTCACTTTCTATAATACCCAACAATTAATTATCCAGGTCGAAGAGGCTGACGGTAGAATGATAAGACTGCCCGTCAATTTGAAAACTTTACTAAGGGCCAGGGCTATTCATTTATAAGAAGGATTACTGCTTATTATTTCATTTCAAATTTAGCATTTATGACAGACAAAGAACAAACCCATATATACCAGCAGTTTAAAAATATAGGTGCTGGTAACGCCTTTACTCCCGCATTAATATTCGATTTGAAGGCAGGAGTAGCGGAGAAGCAGCATCCTTATAGCTTCGATAATAATGGCGACAAAGTGGACGTGCTCTTTCATATCAAAAAATCGGAGAACAGCAACCTTTATTTTTTGAATAAATATGAAATGGCCATTACTCCGGAGAATAAACCGGCTGAAATACGAGATACTTTTTATACAGCAGAGCCCAGGAATGTTAAGTTACAACCTGGAGAAGAAAGATTAAATAATCTCAATCGTTTCACCTTGAAGAAGGCTGCCAATTATTTAGCGGGAAGACCTGTATTTAATGCCTTTACAGATAAAGAAGGTAACCAATACGAAGCGTGGGCCAAAAGAAAATTTGATACAGGAAAAGGAAAGCATATTATGGCAAAATATCGAAAGGAGTATCCCTTCGCCATGGAAACGGCTGTAAAGAAATATTCGATAAAAGAACTTACTGTGCCTTTATTCCAGGAGCGCATGTACGATTCTTTTAAACGTGGCAACTTGCAATTAGTCAATTTTGTTGGCAACGGTGGACATGAAGAGAAATTGTACGCTTCCCTTAATATTGGTCTGATAGCCGGTGGCTCATTAGATGTGTATAACCTCAACAAAGAAAAGTTATCCACGCAGGAGCTATTTGATAGAGGGTTTATCGGTAACGATCTCGCCGAGAAATTAAAAGAAAGGATGACTAAAAAGATCGAACCCATTACGCAAAATCTTAAACCTGCTAAGGAAGGAGGTGAGGTAAAGCCAGAAGTAAAACTTGTAAAAGAAAAGAAAATAACCAAGAAACAAAAAATGTCCTGATCAATCCCAAAAGTAAAAGCGATACATCATGAAACAGCAGGAATGGAGAATAATCGCACCGCAGCCGCCGGCAGTCAATCGTGAACAGTATGCGCCGCGAGACATATCGCTCTGGGTATTGGTCAAGGAGATCATTAAACAGCTGTTCTTTGATTTTAAGGATATGCGAATACCTCCCGTCATGCATAGCCAACAGCAGGAGAAAGGACGGGAGCGCGCATATCCTGAGCAAGAAAAGCGCATGCGTCGGGAGCGAATTAACAGGATTAGATAGGTAAAAGCATGAACGCTGCAGCCGCGATACATCTTCGCCATTTCTTACAGGCCATTGGTGATAATCACCGAATGGGTCCAGCGCATATAAGTGTATATGTTTGTCTCGTGGCCAGGTGGCACGGTGATGAAGATACACCTGTTTCAGTTTTCGCAAAAGAAATTATGCGGGATGCCAAAGTGCTTGGACAGGCTACCTATTTCAAAGTGCTCCGGGAGCTACAGGAATGTAGGCTGATCAAATATGAGCCATCTTTTAATCCCGCCATAGGGAGCACTATTTACATCTTAAAATGTGAAGTATGAAAATGTTTATTGTGAGGGATGAAAAAGAGTATAAAATATTCCGTGTTCAAGCTGACGACGAAATCGCTTTTAAAAAGGAGTATGGAAAGAAAGTAGTTGCTGAAGGTGCTAATTTAGGCGAGGTAGTCAACAAGTTCCAGGAGCTGGATTTACCAAGAATGCCTATTAATGCGGAGATAGAGACGAAGAAGGAATTGCCGGACGATGATATTGAAGCTCATCATTTGAAACATAGGCGTCGGCAGCAGCAATGACAAGTTCTGCAGATTAATGTTTGATCTAAATTTTTGTATTTAAATTGTTGGTGCTGGATAAATAATCAAACGTGTGTATGGATAGTGTGCAAAAAGGAAGTGTTTTAGTCATGATTCCAGAAGCTGAGTGGATGCAGCTGAAAGAGACGCAGCAGATGATACTTAACATTGTTAGGGCTTACTGCGAACCAAAGCGGGAAATTAAAACGCACCTCTCGGGATTTCTTACTGCGCTGGAATTTATGAACGCCGTCAAGATCAAGCGATGGAAATTCGATCAGCTAATTGGTGGAAACAAAATTAAAGCCATTAAAAAGAAAAGGAGGATTTATGTGCCGGTAAGCGAGGTAGAAAGGTATTTCACCGATCCAAAAATTCAATAACAGCTATTGGTAACTGAGTGGTTGGTCTTACGACCAACCATTGCATTATAACCTCATATATCAAACCTGTTCAAATCGACTTTCTTCACCCCCTCAATCACATCAGCGAGATTGATATCAAAATATTCTGCAGCGGATTTTTCGTCTTCATGTCCCATCATTTTGGGAACCATTGCTCTTTGCGCGCCGTACCGGATGAGCAATTGAGAATAGGTTGTTCTTCCCATTTTATTAAACACTGCCGTATTCCATTTCAATAGCGTGCATATTTTTTTGAGATTACGGTTAAAGGCCTGGTCGGTCTGCATAATGTCCCTACGGAATAAATGGGGGCTTTGCGGATCTTCGCAAAGATATTTTTTCATTAGTGGCATGGCATTCTTAAAGAGCCATAAAGGAATAATAGCCTGGTGATCATTTTTATATCTTCCTTTGTCAATATAGTATCCTAAATCGGGGTCTTTACGTAAATCGGTTTTTAAAGCCTCTTTAAAATCGTTATAATACCAGCCAGTGTAGATGAGGATCAAAAATATATCTCTATCCCTTTCCTGCACTCTTTGTTTCTCGTCGAATTGGAAATTTTTCCAACAGGTGATCTGTTCCACTTCCAATTGTTTTTTCTTGGTTTTGCCGGCACTGACAACAATGTCTTCGAAAATTTCTTCCTGGTGGTCCCTGGTAATTTGATTATCCTTGCGTGCCCATTCTACGACTTTTACGCAGGCATTAAAATAGCCTTTAATAGTAGAAGCTGCCAGGTTTTCTTTTTCTAAAAACTTTTTAAAATCTTCAAACAGGCTTTCCGAAAGATCATTAAAGGTAATGTCTGGATTGAATTTATCCAGCTTCTTCAATGCTGCATCGTAGCGCTTCATGGTTTCTGGATCCAATGATTCGGGAGGATCTACTATGACATGACGGAAAAATTCATTGAAACTATCCAGGTTATAATCCTTGTTAAGTTCTTTAAGGATTAAAAACATGGTCAGTCGCTTATTCATCGTGTAGTAGCGCTTATTTAAGTCCCTGAGCAGGGTTAAAGTATCACTGATCTTGTTGTTGATTTCAAAAGCGTAGGGATGATTGAGCTTGACCCAACTCTCGGGTTTGTCGGCCCATTCATGCTTGGCTACTTTTTGTGGGACAGGTATTTCGTAGTACCGCCGGTTAGTCCGGGATATGTATATTTCGATATGAATGGGATAGAGGCCGCACTGATTTACTTTACCCCGGTAGTTCCATATAGGAGTATACACAGGCATTCCCCTTCCTGGTTTTAGGCGTTTGTTGCACGACAATTGGCCGTTTTTTTCGATATTCATTCTGCTCATGTTTCTGCATTATTTTTATCACAAAAAAGATGCAACACAAAGCGCAACACAAAGTGCAACACATTTGAGCGGAATGAACAGGAATTACCAAAACTTACCGAAATGAAAAAACCGCTCAAATTTTTGAAATTGAGCGGTTTAATGACTTTTGGAAGTTGACAATTATTGTCGGTTTCTTACCTGTGTTGCCCGACCTGGATTCGAACCAAGACAAACTGAACCAAAATCAGTTGTACTACCATTATACTATCGGGCAGCCTTGCCAATTTCTCAATTGGGAGTGCAAAAATAGGGGTTCAGGTGATTTGTGCCAAATGCTTTTTGAAAAAATTTAGCTATTCTCCTCATATTCTTTCTTTTACCAGCAATCATAAACCGCTGGACACATTAGATTTATTGATTAATTTTCCATCCAACCCAACTGCACAACATGAGAAATCCTTCTACCCGGCGCTCTTTCCTGCATAAAGCAGGGCTGTTCTCCGCTACCAGCCTGCTGGCGGCGCTCGCCCAGCCGGCCTGGAGCCGCGGACTCGACCGCGCCCTGCAACACGCCGCCGACACGCCGCCCGACCAACTGGCCAGCGACGAAGACTTCTGGTACTATGTCCAGCAATCTTATACAGTTTCCCCCACCATCATCAACCTCAACAATGGTGGCGTAGCCCCCTCGCCCAAAACGGTGCAGGAAACCATGAAGCACCTGCACGACCTCAGCAATCAGGCGCCCAGCTTTTATATGTGGCGCATCATAGACCAGGGCAGGGAACCGCTTCGTAATAAACTGGCGCTCCTGGCAGGTTGCTCTGCGGAAGAAGTGGCCATCCACCGCAACGCGTCAGAAGCTTTGGAAACAATCATATTTGGCATACCCCTGAAAGCAGGTGATGAAGTCGTGTTGGCTAAACAGGACTATCCCAATATGATGAACGCCTGGAAGCAACGCGAACTACGGGATGGTATCAAACTGGTTTGGGTAAACCTGGACCTGCCCAGTGAAGACAATGATTACATGACCAGTATATACACCAAAGCGTTCACGGCTAAAACCAAAGTGGTGCACCTGACACATGTCATCAACTGGAACGGGCAAATCCTTCCCGTACGTAAAATAGCCGATGCGGCGCATCAAAAAGGGATAGAAGTTGTAGTGGACGGTGCACACAGCTTTGCCCAGTTTCCCTATACTATACCAGAGCTCGGCGCCGATTATTTTGGCACCAGTCTCCACAAATGGCTGAGCGCCTGTATCGGGAGCGGATTGCTCTACATCAAAAAAGAAAAGATCAAAAACATCTACCCGCTTTTCGCGGCGCCCGATCCCAAAAGTGAAGACATCCGCAAGTTCGAGAACATGGGCACCCGTCCGTTCTTTATCGAGCAGGCGATTGGAAAAGCGATCGATTTCTATGATATGATCGGCGCCCAGCGCAAAGAGCAACGCCTGTTCTACCTGAAGAATTATTGGATGGAGCGCGTGAAAAATATACCCAAAGTACAATTGGGCACTTCCATGAAGCAAGGGTTTGGCTGCGCTATCGGACTGGTGAATATAGAAGGTAAGAAACCTTTAGAGTTTGATAACTTCTTGTTCAATAAATGGAAAATACATACCACTTCATTGGAATGGGAAAACTTAAAAGGTGTGCGCATAACGCCCAATGTATATACCTCCACTAAAGACCTTGATGTGTTGGTAAAAGGTATAGAAGCTTTTGCAAAAGGCGGGTTTTAGTGGCAGGTCACTTGCTGATGATCTTGATCTCTACGCGCCGGTTTTTAGTCTCCTCCCAGGAAGAACGTTCCTGGGGATACAACTTTTTACTACTGCCAAAGCCTTTGTATTCCATCCGCTTGGCGGCAATGCCGGCGCTAACGAGATAGGTATAAATGGCTTTGGCGCGCTGCACCGACAGGTCAGGAGCACCTGTATCTACGTCAGGTCCATCAGCGCCTCCTGAAATACAACAGATATGTCCCTGGATCTCGATCCGCAGGGTTGGGTTATCCTTCATCACCCTGTACAGTTCCCGCAGAATACCATAGGACCCTGACAAGAGATAATGGCGGCCTGGTTCAAAATTCAGGTCGGGCAACACCAGCGTGCTGCCCACTTTGGTAGCAGTGTCATTAATGATGGATGATAAGTTGATTTTGTTGGTATCCCTGACTGGTCTTGTTTTAGGCGGTTCCTCTTTGGGGACTGTTGCGGTTACTGCTACTGGTAATTCCTTTACAAAAACAAGGACAACCCGCCGGTTGATAGCTCTTGCTTCATCGGTGGCGGCAGTCAGCAACGGAGCACGTTTCCCCATGCTTTCTTCCTGGCCGAATAGGGTGGAGGAAAGACCTTTATTGACCAGGTATGTTTTGGCCGACAGTACTCTTTGTTGTGACAAGGAATCATTATAGGCATGAGAGCCGATAAAATCACAATGACCGGAGAGGCTTACTTGTTTGATTACTGCTTTGGTGTTCGATTGCAGAAAACTGTCCAGCACAGTGACCGATCGGGGTGTGATCAATGACTGGTTGTAGTCGAAATGGATCAACAGGGTGTCCTGCGATTGCTGTGCACTGGCTGCAATACACGATGCCAAGAGGAGCAAGCTATAATAAAAGGATTTCATACCGGTTCGTTTCACGCTTATACTTCGTAAGACGAAAGAATGCTAACGAGGGTTGGGGTACGCAAAAACAAAAGGGACGGCCTGCGGGCCATCCCTTTTTATGAATCAGTTTACCGGATGTATTAATTGGCTTTTACCAGGTAATAATTGCTTTTGCCTCTTTGCACCAATAAATATTGCCCATGGAGCAGGAGGCTGCTTTCGATAGTAAGCTGGATACTATCCACTTTCTTCCGGTTAATGCTTACACCACCGCCCTGTACTGTTTTACGGGCTTCGCCTTTGCTGGGGAAAATGCCTGCTTCTGCGAGGAAGGTAACTACGTCTACCCCCTCCTTGATCTTATCGGCAGAGTAATCGAATTTCTGCAGGCCTTTCAGGTTTTCCAGGTCTTCGAGGCTCAACGATTCAGCCGGCGCGTTTTGATTGGCAAACATCTTTTCGGTAGTTGCCATTGCTTCGGCCAGCTCTTTTTCTCCGTGTACGAAAAGTGTTACTTCCCGGGCCAGTGTTTTTTGCAGGTGCCTGGCTGCGCCTTCTTCCCGGTGTTTGCTCATTAATTCATCCACCACTTCGGGCGTCAGGAACGTAAAGATCTTGATCCATTTCTCGGCATCAGCATCTGTTGCTTTTAGCCAGAACTGGTAAAAATCATACGGCGTGGTTTTAGCCGGGTCCAGCCAGACATTTCCTTTTTCTGTTTTGCCAAACTTGGTACCGTCGGCCTTGGTGATCAACGGGCAGGTGAATGCGAATGCTTCACCGCCAGCTTTCCGGCGCACCAGCTCAGTGCCGGTGGTAATATTGCCCCACTGGTCGCTACCGCCCATCTGGAGCTTGCAGTTCTTGTGGGTATAGAGCCAGTAAAAATCGTAGCCCTGCATCAACTGGTAAGCGAATTCCGTGTAGCTGATACCCGTGTCGCCCTCGATGCGTTTCTTCACACTGTCTTTGGCCATCATATAATTCACGGTGAGGTGCTTACCTACATCGCGCAGGAAATGGATAAAAGATATATCCTTAAACCAATCATAGTTGTTGGTCATTTCTGCCGCATTGGGCAGGGAAGGATCAAAGTTGAGGAACTTGGCCAACTGATTGTGGATGCCATTCACATTTATCTGTAACTGCTCTTCACTCAACAGGTTACGCTCTTCGCTTTTCATGGAGGGATCGCCGATCATGCCCGTAGCGCCACCTACGAGGGCAATGGGTTTATGCCCCGCCTTTTGCAGATGTACCAGCAGCAGAATAGGTACCAGGCTGCCAATATGAAGGCTATCGGCCGTGGGGTCGAAACCAATATAAGCGGTGGTCATCTCTTTTTTGAGCTGATCTTCTGTTCCCGGCATAATATCCTGGAGCATGCCTCTCCAACGTAATTCTTCTATTAGGTTCATAATATATATATCTTTGACATTGAACGGCTAAGGGTATTGCTTTATTAATAAGACATCATGGGCAAACCAATCAGGCTCCGATCCCGTATTTAGCAGCGGGTCCTTACCCTCATTAACCCGTAAATCAATGAATTGTGCAAATGTAAGGATTACGGGAGGTTTACCCGGACGGAAGCAATATTTTCGTTATAAAATCGTTAGCCAAAGTTGGGTTTCAGAGCGGCCGGAAATGAAGTATTTTTCAGCTATTCTACTGGACCTCAGGTTACGTACAGCCAATATCTTAATGAAATAACCTTTGTAAATGAAATTGCTTATCCCGAAAATTGGAATAATGAAGCGCGTTTTATGTGTTGTCGTAACCCTTGTGATGTTGTCATCACAAACGAGATCTTTTGCGCAATTCCGGAAATACTCGAATGAGTTTCTGAATATTGGAGCAGGTGCGCGTGGATTGGCGATGGGTAGTGCCCAGGTGGCCAGTGTGCACGATGGTACAGCTGGTTACTGGAACCCTGCCGGCCTGGTGCATGTGAAAGATCAGCCGCAGCTCAACCTAATGCATGCGGAATACTTTGCAGGCATTGGCAAGTACGACTACGGCAGCCTGGCCATCCCCCTGAAAGATAACAAACGTGTGCTGGCCCTGTCATTACTCCGCTTTGCGGTCGACGACATCCCCAATACCATCTTCCTCGTAGAGGCAGACGGCACTATCAACTACAATAACATTACCAGCTTTTCTTCGGCAGATTATGCATTCCTACTGTCGTTTGCTCAGCCTATAAAACTGAATGATCCTAATAAAAGCTTAAGTGTTGGCGCCAATGCCAAAGTGATCCACCGGAAAGCAGGTGATTTTGCTACCGGCTGGGGTTTTGGATTTGACCTGGGGGTTCAATATAAAAACAAAAACCTTCAGTTGGGTGCTACCGTGCGGGATGTAACAACTACGTTCAACGCATGGACGTTCAA
This sequence comes from Paraflavitalea sp., assembly GCF_059502485.1. Taxonomy (NCBI): domain Bacteria; kingdom Pseudomonadati; phylum Bacteroidota; class Chitinophagia; order Chitinophagales; family Chitinophagaceae; genus Paraflavitalea; species Paraflavitalea sp. The sequence continues at coordinate 2,064,188 of NZ_JCACET010000010.1, read as the reverse complement.
CCTCAATGAACGTGAAAGAGAAGTATTCTTTGCTACCAAGAACGAAATACCTGTTAAATCGACAGAATTGACCGCCCCCAGGCTGATACTGGCGGGTGCTTATAATTTTAAGATCAGCAAAACGCTCAACCTGCTGGCAGAAGCAAATCTTGACCTCACTTTTGATGGCAAACGCAACACTGTTTGGGGTTCTGATGTCATGAGCATTGATCCTAAGTTAGGGCTTGAACTGGCCTGGAAAGATGTGTTCTTTGTACGTGGAGGTGTGAACAATTTTCAGCAGGGACTGGATGATGGCGACATTACCAACCAGAAAAAAGTATGGATCTACCAGCCCAGCATAGGTGCCGGGTTTAAAATATCCGATGTTCAGATTGATTATGCTTTTACTAACCTGGCCAATCAATCCAATCCGTTGTATACCCATGTTTTCTCACTTAGGCTTGACCTGAAGAAAAAACAGAAAAAATAATTGCCTGATCCTATCGAAAACCTGAAACATCAAACTATGAAGAGAATTTTTACACTGTTGTTAATGCTGGCTGCTTTTTCCGTGGCTGCTCAGTCATACAACAACGAATGGATAAGGTTTAATCAGACTTATTATAAATTCAAAGTAGCGAAGGAAGGAGTGATGCGTATTCCAAAAGCTGTTTTGGATGCAGCCAATCTTGGTACTACCCAGGTGCAGAATTTTGAACTGTGGCGCAATGGAGTAAAAGTTCCCTTCTATTCTTCCGTGGCTTCCGGCACATTGCCCACCAATGGATACCTTGAGTTTTGGGGCCAACCCAATGATGGTAAGCCCGACAAGGCCATGTATCGCGATCCGGCTTATCAACACAATGACAAATCCAGTCTTCTTACAGATACAGCCGTTTATTTCTTAAGTGTCAACAGCGATCAGTCGGGAAGCAGGTATGTAGATGTGGTAAATAATGTTGGGGGCCCTGTGCCACCGGTGGAGCCTTATTTTATGTATACAGCTGCCACCTATTTCAAAAATAGGATCAATCTGGGCTTTGCAGTGGATCTTAAAGAATACCTCTATTCGTCTTCTTACGATCGTGGTGAGTACTGGTCAAGTGGAGATGTATATCCTGCTACTACATTCATTACTACGCTTAGCGGTCTTTCAGTCTATACTGCCGGACCGGATGCTACCTTTAAATTTGGTGCATCGGGCAATGCGCTGAACCCGCGCACAGTGAAAGCTACCATCAACAGCGTTGTTGTAAAGGATGCGGTGATGGATTACTTTAATGACCTCGTTACAACTGCTACCGTTCCTGTAAGTCAGATTGCAGGTAGTACTGCTGCCATACAATTTATCAATGGATCTCCGGTTTCTACAGACCGTATGGTGATATCGGAGTTCGAGCTCACTTATCCAAGAGAGTTCAAATTTGGTTCTGCCAGTAATTTCGCGTTTACACTGCCTGCAAAGCCGGCAGGTTATTTCCTGGCCATTAAAGAGTTTACCTACGGAAGCACACAGCCAGTGTTGTATGATATGGCATTGGGTGAGCGCTACGTAGGAGATATCACTACTACACCCGGTTCTATCCTGTTCGCATTGCCTGGCTCAGCAGTAGCCCGCGATCTCGTATTGGTAAGTGAAGATGCCAGTAATATAGCCACTGTCGCTTCACTGACAGCTAAAACATTCATCAATTATGCACTGACTGCCAATCAGGGTGATTACATGGTGGTCAGCCACTCTTCTCTATATGTTGGCACAAGTGGCAATAATCCTGTCAACGATTATAAAGCATATCGTGAGTCACAGGTGGGAGGTGCTCATAAAGTGGTGATAGCTGATATCGACGAGCTGGTGGACCAGTTTGCATTTGGGATTAAAAAGCACCCGCTTTCCATAAGAAACTTTATACGTTATGCGCGGGCAAACTGGAGCGCTACTCCCCTCGAAGATATATTCCTCATCGGACGTGGGATGACTTACGTGGATTACCGCTTTCATCAGTTCGAAGAAGTGGCAGACAAACTGAACATTATACCTACGTTTGGTGTACCTGCTTCAGACAACCTGCTTAGTTCGGCTACTGTTAGCAGCCCCGTTCCTGTTACTCCTATCGGACGGTTATCGGTAGTTCATGGAAAAGAAATCGAAGACTATCTGGAGAAAGTAAAAGAATATGAAAGTGCGCAGAAAAACTCCCCCAATACACTCGCGGGACGCGCATGGATGAAAAACATAGTGCACGTTACCGGTGCCAGTGAAGCATATCTTGGAACGGTATTGTGTAACTATATGGGGGTGTACAAACAGGTTATTGAAGACACCCTGTTTGGAGGTAAAGCCTATAATTTCTGTAAAGTAAGCGCTGGTACTGCAGAACAATCTATCTCAGATCAGATCGCCAGCTTGTTTAAAGAAGGTATCAGTATCCTGAACTATTTTGGTCACTCATCTGCTACTACGCTTGAATTCAACCTCGATAATCCGCAGAGTTATGAAAACCAGGGTAAATACCCGGTGTTCTATGTAAATGGTTGTAATGCCGGTAACTTCTTTACCTACTATCCACAGCGGTTAATAGCGAATGAAACCCTGTCGGAAAAATTCGTATTGGCCAAGCAGAGAGGTAGTATCGCATTTGTGGCAAGTACGCACTTCGGTATTGTAAATTACCTCAACCTTTTCCTTACCAACCTGTATGGATCGATATCCAAGATCGATTACAATAAGACACTTGGTGAAACTTCAAGAGACGCCTTCCAGCTGATGCAGAATGCTACTGGTGCCGGAGACTTCTATACACGTTTGCATATGGAACAGATCACCCTGCATGGTGACCCTGTTTTGCGTATCAATGCAAGCCAGAAGCCCGACTATGTAGTGGAGGAATCTTTGATAAAGGTTAATCCTGCATTCGTTTCAATTGCAGAGAGCCATTTTGAATTGAAAGCAAGGTTTGTGAACCTCGGAAGATCTACCGGTGATTCTGTAGTAGTATTGATCAAACAGCAATACCCCAACGGTAGCTCGGCTGTATTGTTCCGGCAGAAAATAAAACCTATTCGCTATACCGACTCAGTGACAATCAATGTTCCCATTGTTGCTACGCGCGATAAGGGAACACATATTCTTACGGTGACTGTCGATGATGAGTCGGCAATAGATGAGGCGGCGGAAGATAATAATACAGCCACTAAGTCGATCAACATCTACCAGGATGAGGCCAGGCCGGCATTCCCCTATAATTTCTCAGTGGTGAAAGACCCTGCACAAAAATTGTATGCCTCCACGGCTAACCCATTCAGTACACCGAAAGATTATGTTATTGAGATAGATACCACCGAAAATTTCAACTCGGCTGATAAGAAGACCAGAACAATATCTGCACCAGGCGGTGTCATTGAGTTCGATCCGCAGCTTAACTACAAAGATAGTTCTGTTTATTATTGGCGTATTGCACCGGTGCCTGTTGGTGGCGGAACTTATCAATGGGCCAATCAATCTTTCATGTTCAGAAATAATATGGAAGGATTCAACCAGTCGCATGTTTTCCAGCAGGAAAAAAGCGAGATAGAACGGATGTATATAGATGAGAATACACGCAAGTGGATATACGGTCTCAGAAAGAACCAGCTCTTTGTTCGCAACTGTATTTACCAGACCGGTGCAGGTAACTGTAACCTGGAGCCTGAATTCTCAGTGGCTATTAATGATGATAACAGCCACGTCCGCAGTGCCTGTGTAGGTAATTCTCTCGTATTTAACGTAATTGATAGTGTAACCTTCAAGCCCTGGAGCAATGTGGATGAGAATAATAATAATCTCCATCGATTCGGTAGCCGCGATGCCAATTGTTATGCTACCAGAAGATTTAACTTCGAGTTCCAGTATTTAACAGCTGCCGAGCGTAAGCTGATGATGGACTTTATGGATAGTATCCCGAAAGGATCGTATGTGATCGTACGGAGCTTTGATGCTAATATTCCCAATTCACTCTCTGCTACATGGCGTGCAGATACTGCGCTATATGGTTCTGACAATTCATTATACCATAAATTATTGGAAGCAGGCTTTGTAGATATTGATTCTCTCAATAGAGCCAGGGCATGGATGCTTGTATATAAGAAAGGTGAGAACGAGAAATTTATACCACGCTATAAATACACCGATAAGCTTACGGAAAAAATAACGATGTCGGTGGATTGTTATACGCCGGATACTGTAGGATATGTTACCTCACCCATGTTTGGTCCTGCCGCTTCCTGGAAAGAAGTACGTTGGAGCGGAAAGTCACTCGAAAGCCCTTCCACTGATCAGATGGATATCCAGGTGATCGGTATCACGCCTACTTTTTCGGAATTTACTTTGTTTACATTGGATGAGAGCACCAAGCAGCTTGACCTGTCGTCAGTGGATGCAGCCAACTACCCTTATATGAAGTTGAAGATGCGTAATGCTGACTCGGTCAAACTAACACCTTACCAGCTCGATTATTGGCGTGTGGATTATAAGCCGGTGCCAGAAGGGGCCATGGCTGCCAATATATACCTGGATGTTAAGGATACGGTAGAAGTGGGTGAACCATTCAAGTTTGCTATTGCGTTTAAAAACTTCAGTAAATATGACTTTGACAGCTTAAACGTAAAGGTTGTTGTAACCGACAATAACAATGTGCCTCATAACATTACCATACCCAAGCAGAAGAAGCTTGTTTCAGGCGATACGCTTACAGTAAAACTGGACCTTCCTTCAAAGGAATATGCAGGACACAACACACTGTATGTAGAGGTTAACCCTGATAATACACAACCAGAACAATATCATTTTAATAACTTCCTGTATCGTGACTTCTATGTCCGGGCCGATAATACCAATCCGTTCCTGGATGTGACATTTGATGGTGTACATATCCTTAACGATGATATCGTTTCGGCAAAACCGCATATCCAGATAAGACTGAAGGATGAGGCTAAGCACCTGTTGCTGAATGATACGAGTCAGACTTCAGTTGAAGTGAGGTATCCCAATAACACAACACGTTTATATAAGGTTGATGGAGATACGCTCAAGTTTACACCGGCTACCAACGGGACAGACAACTCGGCCATTCTTGACTTTACGCCAGCCTTCATCAACCAGACAAATGCTGAAGGCGATCTGTATGAACTGATCGTGAAAGGACGCGACAGGAGTGGAAACAAAGCAGGTACTGAATACAGGGTATCATTTAAGGTGATCAATAAGCCTATGATATCTAACCTGCTGAACTATCCGAATCCGTTCAGTACCTCTACCGCCTTTGTATTTACCATCACCGGCAGCGAAATACCGCAGAATATTAAAATACAGGTATTGACAGTGACAGGTAAGATCGTGCGCGAAATAACCATCAATGAGTTGGGACCATTGCGCATAGGTAGAAATATCACAGAGTTCAAGTGGGATGGTACCGACCAATACGGGCAAAAGCTGGCTAATGGTGTATACCTGTACAGGGTAGTGACCAGCCTGAATGGAAGGACCATGGAGAAGTTCAGGGACAAGGACGACAAGACTGACAAGTTCTTTACCAACGGGTATGGAAAAATGTACCTGATGCGGTAATTATAACCAGTTATGATATATTTGAAGCTGCCTGAAAAGGCAGCTTTTTTTTAATATGACAATTTTAGGCATTTCCGCATACTACCACGATGCTGCAGCAGCAATTATCCAGGATGGAGAAGTTATTGCTGCAGCCCAGGAAGAACGGTTTACCCGTAAAAAGCATGACGCCTCCTTTCCTGTCCATGCTATACGGTTTTGCCTCGAATATGCAGGCTGTTCGATCAATGACCTGGATGCAGTGGTGTTTTACGAAAAGCCATTGCTGAAATTCGAACGATTGCTTGAAACGTATTACGCATATGCACCCCGGGGAATAAAGTCATTCATGCTATCGATGCCCGTGTGGCTGAAAGAGAAGCTATTCCTGAAAAAGCAACTATGGGACGGATTGAACAGCATTGAAAAAGTAGACAAAAAGAAAGTAAAGCTTTTATTTCCCGAACATCACCTTTCGCATGCAGCCAGCGCCTTTTTTGCTTCGGCTTATGAACGTGCCGCTATACTAACCACCGATGGAGTAGGAGAATGGGCTACATTGTCCATTTGCCTGGGTGAAGGAAATAAGATCAGGGTGCTTAAAGAACTGGACTTTCCTCATTCACTGGGCTTATTCTATTCAGCATTCACTTATTACTGCGGATTTAAAGTCAATTCCGGTGAATACAAGCTGATGGGGCTTGCCCCATATGGAGACGAGAAAAGCGACAGCGTAAAACGATATAAGGAAATTATAAAAAGCAAGCTGATCGATCTGAAGGACGATGGCTCGCTTTTCCTCCACCAGACATATTTCAATTATGCAGTGGGCCTGCGCATGGTTAAAGATGCTAAATGGGAAGCCTTGTTTGGATTTCCAAAGCGGGTAGCCGAAGCGCCCATAGAGCAGCACCACTGTGATCTGGCGCTGGCAGCACAGCAGGTGTTGGAAGAAGCTGTGATGAACCTGGCAAGAGAAGCAAAAAGACTCACCAATGCCGATTATCTGTGCATGGCAGGTGGCGTTGCATTGAATTGCGTGGCCAATGGCAAGCTCGATACAACGGGCCTGTTTAAACAGCTGTTCATACAGCCTGCTGCCGGAGATGCGGGTGGTGCTTTGGGAGCTGCCTATGCTGCCTATCATATCTATTATGGCAAAGAGCGTTCCATCAAACCACTGGATGCTGATAACCTGAAAGGAGCTTTTCTGGGAACAGCTTTTACCGATACACAGATAGTAACGACACTCAAAAAGTATCAAGCCACCTTCACCCATGTTGAAAAAGAAGAAGACTTGCTGCAGCAGGTGGCAGCCTTGATAGCAGCAGGCAATGTAACAGGATGGCACCAGGGGCGCATGGAATTCGGCCCAAGAGCACTTGGGGCAAGAAGCATCCTGGCCGACGCGCGCAACCCGGAAATGCAAAAGAAGATCAACCTCAAAATAAAACACCGGGAAGGCTTCAGGCCATTTGCCCCCATCGTATTGGCCGAAGAGGTAAGCAACTATTTTGAACATCAGGGAATATCACCCTATATGTTGTTGGTGAAGCCGGTAAAAGCCACACGCCAGCTACCCCTGCCACCCGGATTTGAAAGCAAAACATTACTTGATAAACTGTATTTCCAACGGAGCGATATGCCGGCTATTACACATGTTGATTACTCGGCACGCATACAAACAGTTCACCAGCAAACCAACCCGCGCCTTTGGAAGTTGCTGCAGCAGATGAAGCAGCAAACAGGATATGCAGTAATGGTAAATACCAGTTTCAATGTGCGCGGTGAACCGATAGTAAATACACCGGAAGATGCTTACCGGTGCTTTATGCGAACAGATATGGACTATCTTGTGATGGGAAATTTTATTATACCCAAAAAAGACCAGCCTGCGTGGACAGAAAAAGCAGACTGGAAGAATGAATTTGAACTGGATTAAAGCACGGCAGATACAAGCCTTGTTTTAAACTGAAACTGGAAACCATGGACTTTTTAAAAGACATCTGGGGATTTTTGAAAGTAAGGAAAAAGTGGTGGCTGGCGCCCATCATTATCATACTGCTGTTGTTGGGCATCCTGTTAGTATTAGGTGGAGGGTCGGCAATAGCCCCGTTCATATATACCTTATTTTAAAAATGGATAAAAAGAAAAGTACAGAAACTATCCTGGTATTGGTCCTTGCCGGTATCGTTTTGTACTGGCTGTTTGGGAAAAAATACCTATTGACCATCGCCTTTGTGTTGGGCGTAATTGGCGTGTTCATACCCTTTCTCGCGATCCAGATACATTGGGCCTGGCACAAGATTGGGCATTTAATGGGATACATTACCGGAAAAATACTCCTGAGCATTGTGTTTTTCATTATCCTGTATCCTCTCTCAGCTGTCTCGAAATTATTCCGTAAAAATGCATTTCAGGCAAAGCCGGGTAGTTCAAGCTACTTTAAGGACCGGAATATGGAGTACACCAAAGAAACAATGGAAAATATATGGTAAGACCTGGAACAGCCAGCAAAAACATACTGGTCTTTACCGGATCATTATTATTTTCTATGCTGCTGTATTACCCGGTCCTGAACAATACCTTCCTGTCGGATGATTATGATTCTTTATATAGGATCACTATTAGAAAAGATATCCTGTTCAAAGATTTCCTGCGTCCATTGATCGACTTGTCTTTCTATTTAAATTATTCCCTTTCCGGCCTGAACGCCATCAGTTTTTATATATTCAATGTACTGGTACATGCAGTCAATGTATGGCTATTGTACCGCGTAGCACTTCGTTTTGAAGTATTCGAAAAAAGAACCCAGGCAACATTTGCAGGCATTGCTGCATTATTGTTCCTGGTATATCCTTTTCATTCGGAAAGCATCGTGTGGTTATCGGCCCGCTTGTCATCGCTGGCCTGCTTGTGTGCACTCATTGCATTACATGTTATGCTGGGCCATTGGCAGCCCTGGAAAAAAAAGCTGGTAGCTTTTATCGTATACTTTATAGGATTACATGCATATGAATCGATATTACTGTTGCCGCTGATCATTATTGCCTGGCAATGGAGAAAGGGGCAGCCATGGAAAAAGCTGCTGGCTGAAGCAGCATTCTGGGGAGGCGCTATATTGTTTTACCTCGTATGGAGGTTTCTTATTTCAGGCGTTGTATACAACAATTATTCCGAGCATGTAGTCAATAACCAGCTGATCAAATACCTGAGCCTTGGGTTAAAAACATTGGGAAGATCAGTATTGCCGCCGGAGGAGAATTCACAACGCATGGTGGTATTGTTCTCCGTGGTAACAGTTGCAATCGGCTTAGTACATTATTTGTTATTCAGAAAAATGCGGAAAGCCACAACGGAAGGGTACAGGTATCTTCAACTGGCCATAGCATTTTTCATTGCTATCCTGATACCTGTTCTTTTTGGAGTAAGCACCAGGACCACAGAAGGTGACCGGCTGCTGTATTTCCCTTCCTGTTTTTTGTGTATGATGCTTGGTTTTCTATTGATAGTGTTGATCAGGAAGAACAGTTACAGATGGGGTATAATAACATTGTTGAGTGCAGGTGCTATTTACCTGACGATAGCAAATAATAAACGATGGGAGCAGGCCTCCGATCTCGTAAAAGAGGTACACGAGAAAATACAGCAGGCAAATGGGAAGAAAATGCTGCTGATCAATCTCCCGGAAGAATTGGAAGGAGCGTTTGTTTTCAGGAATGGGTTTTACAACTCACTGCTTGTATATGGTGTCGATACAGCCAACGTTACCGTGAGTCATTATTTGAAGAGAACCGAATACCTGACTATAAAAGATACCATACCTGTAAACAAAGAGAGCGGCCGGCTGTTTATCTATCCGGCTACTTATCTGATTGATAATCATGTTGATAGCTTTGAGGTGAGGGGCGGCCAAAATGAGTATCTTGCAACAGTAAAGAAAGACGACAATATCATATACTATTGGAATAACAGGAAACTGGTCAGGTTATTCCGATAAAAGACAAAACCAGGCATGTTTAATAAGAGCGACTATATAACGCGGGGGTACAACTTCATCAATAATCACCTGTTCTCACAGCGTAAGCGCTTGTCGTCTCTTATGATCTATGCTACCGACCTGTGCGATTCGGCCTGTAAACATTGTCTCATTTGGGCAAAACGTCCACCCGCCTACCTCTCCTTCGAGAAGATCGTGGAAATTATGCAGAGCCGCTGCGTTACGCCATCAACCATGGTGGGGCTGGAAGGCGGAGAATTTTTATTGCATCCTGAAGCGGATAAGATCTTAGGCTGGTTTGCTGAGAACCATCCTCATTTCGACCTGTTTTCCAATTGCCTGAAACCGGATAAACTTATTGAGGCTGTAGAGAAATACAAACCGCATCGCCTGTATATTTCATTAGACGGTGATAAGGATACTTATCTCTACATGCGGGGAAAAGACGGGTATGAGAATGTGTTGAAGGTAATAAGCCGGTTAAAGAATAAGTTACCGGTATTTGTCATGTTTACGTTGTCGCCCTACAACGACTTTAAAGACCTCGAACATGTGGCGGAGCTTTGCCGGGAGCATGGCGTTTTCCTGCGTGTGGGCATTTACAACAACATACCCTTCTTCGATACGATCGACGATGCTAAGGACTCCGGTTTTGGACAGTATAAGAATAAAGAATTGCTGACATACCGTAAAGCCAAAGAGCTGCAGGAACACAAAGGGGAGCGGACGACAAGTGATACAACTATTGATGCAAAAGAAGTTGCTGGAGAAGCAGGTGTGCCGCCCTTGCTCATAAAAGAGTTTGGAGAGAATTACGATTACATCAACCTGTATCAAAACTGGACCAAAGGGCAATTGAGGTTGCGTTGCCATAGCATATTGGATAGCGTAGTGATATTACCGAATGGTGATGTGCCTATTTGCCAGAATCTGGATGTGAAACTGGGCAATATATTCACGTCCAATCTCGATGAAATATTCAATGGCCCGGAGAATGCCAAAAAACAACAATTCTATTCCCACAACTGCAATCAATGCTGGGTGAGCTATCACCGTAAATACGATATCATACTGTATCGCACCTTCGAGAAGTATTTTGGGAAGTGGGCTACCGGTAAAATGCTTGGCTATTACAAGTGGGATGATGACGATAAGCTAACCTATAAGCAGGTCGTAAAGTAAATCTATCCGCGCCTGATCTCCTCTATTGCTTTATACACCGATTCAAGACCCGGCAGGTCGTTCTTTACCACCTTGCCTGCTCCAGGCATACCTTCAGTCAGTTGAATGAAGGCTTCGAGTTCGTGATAAAATCCTTGTAACTGCAGTGTATTCATATCGATGGCCGGCACCAGCAAATTGCCGGTAGAGAAATAGGTCTTCCTGATTACAGGTTGCTGCAGGAGCCGTTCTGTGGGTATGTTCAGGAGCCGCTTGGGTTTTTGAATACCTTCTACCAGGATAGGATACTGCACTGTCAAAGACTCATTGGCGCCATTGATCTGTATAATGTCTTCCGGCATGTTCCAGGAATGGTGAGTAGACAAATCAATAAGCCCTGAAACATTATGTTCATGTGTTACGTGGAGCTGGATGGAGACACCAGCATTGTCTTTGTGGCTGGAGAATGATTTGAGGGTATAAGGGCCAAACAGGAAACTGCAATAATCCAGTGGATGGATAAACAGCTCGGTAAAAGGATCTCCCTGTACGAGCGGCCCCAAATGAAATTTATACAAATAACTTCTGGCACCTTTCGCTTTCCTGGCTACATGCTTATTGGCAGGCCAGAACCTTCTTTGCAAACCTACTTTGCATATGGCCTGTGGACTAAGCTGAATCAATTGATGGAGCTGCGCGAGGCTGTCGCAAGGTGGCTTCTCTACAAAAACGGCTTTGCCGGCTTTTAGCAGTTGAGATAAAAGCCCAAAATGAGCAGTTGCGTTCGTGCACAGGAATACACCTGCAAGATTATTATCGTTCAGGATGATATCGATGTCATGAATGAAACGGCAACCGGGAAACTGGGCGGCCATTTGCTGAGGCGGTGCTGAATTTTTGGTGCAGATGTATTTCAGCGTCACGCCAAAATGTTGGAGAAGGGGATAGAGCGTGCTGAGGCTGTGCATGCCCACGCCAATAAAAGCATATTCCTGCTGCGATCTGTATAGCGGCGCGTTAAAGAGCTTTTCCTTTCTGAGAGCATTAAACTTGTTTAACAGCCCGGATATCATTTACTGGTTTTTGAATGAAGACATTTTCATCTACAATCTCTGAAAACTTCCTTTTTCCACTGAAAAAATACGGCTTTATAATTGTACCGTTAAATATTCCATAGCAATTTTTAAAGCCCTGAGGACGGTAAGTGCGTTTCTTGCTATGAAAAATAAGCCAGTAGAAGTAAGCAAAGATGGCTTTGAACATGGCTTTAGCGATGCCTGCATCGCCCTTTATGAGAAAATAAAAGCAACCACCCACATCCATTACCAGCCGAAGAAGGATAGTAGGCAACAGACTCCGGAAAGGCAGGTTGCGGGTGAGCAAAATATAGTTGTTCCTGAAAGTGAGAAAGGTTTTAAGGTGGTTCTGCCACGACAAGCTGCCTCCACCAATGTGGAATACTACCGATTCGGGGCAGGCGTAGATCTTATAACCCGCATGCTGCGCCCGCCAGCAGAGATCGATATCCTCCTGGTGCATGTAGTAATAGTCATAAAAGCCGCCGATCTTTTCATATACCGATTTCTTAAAGAACATGCAGGCGCCAGTGGCCCAGAATATCCGGGCAGTGGTATCATATTGCCCGTTATCCTTCTCTACAGTGAGCAATACCCGGCCGCGTGCAAAAGGAAAACCCAGCTTATCGATCCAGCCACCGCAGGCGCCGGCATATTCAAACATATGCTTCTCATCCAGCGAGCGCAATTTGGGTTGGCAAATGGCAATATCCTCCTGTGTTTCCATCAGCTTGATAACTGGTTCAATAAAACCAGGCGTCACTTCCAGATCGGAGTTGACCAACAGGAAATAATCAGATTCAATTTGAGACAGGGCTAAGTTGTAGCCGCTTGCATACCCTTTATTGGCATGCATGCGGATAATATGCACGGAGGGGAAATGCTTTTCCAGCACTTCAATAGAATCATCGCTGGAGAAATTATCGATGACATAGATCGTTTTGTTAGGGTAGGTAGTATCGAGAACAGACGGCAGGAATCTTGTCAAATAAGCACTGGTATTCCAATTAAGAATGAGTATGGCCACTGAAGGTGTTGAATTCATATTGGATATCGCAATTGGGCTTTAAACTGGTTTTTCAACGTTGGAACCGGGCAATCCGTTGCACATATTTGCCGATCATATCAAACTCCAGGTTCACCTGACTGTCTAAAGATATATGTTTAATATTGGTATACTCGAAAGTATAGGGAATAATAGCTACGGAAAACTCATTTTCAGTAACATCGAAAATAGTGAGGCTGATACCATTGAGGCTGATAGAGCCTTTTTCAATGACCAGCGTAGCAAACTGATCCGGAAAACGGAACCTGAATTCCCAACTACCATTGCGGTCAGTTTTGCCAACACACACAGCCGTGGCGTCTACATGCCCCTGCACAATATGGCCGTCCAGCCTGCCCTGGAAGGATAAACACCTTTCGAGATTCACCAGGTTGCCGGTTTCCCAGGTTCCCAGGTTGGTCTTTTCCAGGGTTTCTGCTATGGCGGTAACGCGGTAGCGATCACCTTTTATTTCTTCTACGGTAAGACAAACCCCGCTATGCGACACGCTTTGATCGATCTTCAGTTCCCCGGAAATAGGGGAGGAAAGCCAAAAAGTGCGGTTAGTTCCTGTCTGTAAAACTTCTTCAATCCGGCCTGTGGCCTCAATAATGCCTGTAAACATGTAACAAAAATCGGTTTTTAATGGTAAATCTTGTTCTGTTTAGGAAAAACGACTATCTTTGCTGCCCCAAAAGCATTTTAAAGGAGGTATATAATTATGCTGATTATCGATTCAAAAGATTGCGAAAATATTGACAAAGCGCTCAAGAAGTACAAGAAGAAATTTGAAAAAGCGAAGATCCTCTTGCAACTGAGAGAACGTCAATCTTACACCAAGCCGTCTGTAAGACGTCGTAACCAGGTGTTGAAAGCTGTTTACAAACAGAAGATTGCCAGCGGTCAGATCGAAGGATAATTCATTCATTCTGAATAGCATATTGAAATAGCTCCAAAGTTCTTAACTTTGGAGCTATTCTTATTTCTATACCTATCCGGGCGTATTATGGTCGCACCCACCCACAATGCTGTTCAGCCTTTCATTGACTACCTGAAATTCGAAAAAAGGTACCCGGATAATACAGTTATAGCCTACCAGTCTGATTTAGAGGAATTTACGGAGTTTTTGATCAATAGCATGGATATGAAGACACCTGTGCTCACCGACGTGTCGGCCCCCATTATCAGGAGCTGGCTGGTGTACCTGAAAGAAGAGAAGAAGAACTCCGCCCGCAGCATCAACCGCAAAATATCGACCCTCAAATCCTTCTTTAAATACCACTTACGCAGGGGCAACCTGGCCAAAACGCCCATGAGCAGCGTTACTGCCCCTAAAGTCAGTAAAAGATTGCCCCAATATGTAGAACAGCAGGATATGGGCACCCTGTTGGGCGAAGTGGAATTTCCCGATACCTGGAAGGGGCACACCGACAAGCTCTTATTGACCATCTTTTACAATACCGGCATGCGTCTCTCCGAGCTGGTTAACCTCAAAGAAAGCCAGGTCAATGCAAGCGGAAATATGCTTAAAATACTGGGAAAAGGCAACAAAGAGCGCCTGGTGCCCGTAAGCCCCGATCTCATCAAGGCTATTCAGCAGTATATGAGCCGCAAAAGGAAAGAATTTGAAGAGCCTGATACCACCTACCTCCTGGTAAGTGGGAAAGGCAAGAAGCTGGACCCGCGATCGGTGTACCAATCGGTAAACACCTGGCTAAAGACAGTTACTACTATCGATAAAAAGAGCCCACACGTATTAAGGCACAGCTTTGCTACCCATCTCATGAATAATGGGGCTGATATCAATGCTGTTAAAGAATTACTGGGCCATTCGAGCCTTGCCGCTACACAAATCTATACGCATAACACGATTGAGAAGCTGAAAGACATCTACAAAAAGGCGCATCCCAAGGCCTGAGTGGCAACGATTTTGCTTCGGAAACAGCCCACTTTTGGGTACACACTATAAGTTGATTAGAAACAATTATTAACCCTTTCTTTTGTTAACATAATCTATGTAATAAAACCCCGGAAAAGCATAACAATTTAATGGTGAAACACGTTATAATTTTAGTGCTGCAAACGGGAAATTTTATTTGGAAAAAAATAGATGCTGTATTAACTTCATAGGAGTACAAAGCAACCCGCCTATGTAACACTATTTACTCCTCAACAAGATCTTTATTTATTGTTCACAGTTAAAATGCGATTTGTATGAACGTCAACATTCAGACCGTGCGTTTTACTCCCGATGTAAAACTGGTAGATTACGTCAACAAAAAACTTCAAAAACTTAACACCTTTCATGACCGCATTATCAAGGTAGACGTGTTCCTAAAGCTGGATAATGTAGTGCACAACATCAAAGATAAAATCGCAGAAATACGAGTACAGATACCCCGATACCAGTTCTTCGTAAAAGCATCTTCCAAATCATTCGAAGAATCTTTTGACAATGCGCTGGAATCCCTGGTAAACCAGGTTAAAAGAAAAAAAGAAAAGCAAGCAGCCTAAAAACATTGAAGCTGTCTCTACATAGAGACAGCTTTTTTTATGTCCTGCCATATAAGCATTCTTTCCTCAATCGTCCCTCAACAGTCCTCCTGAAAAAGCACCCTTATCGAGACCTTTTCGAGACGTTACCGAGACGTTACCGAGACCTTATCGAGACTTTGTCGAGACCCAGTTCCTGGTCAATCCCTGGTCAATCCCTGATCAATCCCTGGTTAATCCTCTACCAAACCCATATTTTACCTATTGATTATTAGTTGCAGCCAGCCCGTTTATCATAGCTGGCGCCCTCTTTTAGAGCCCGTGAATAATTTCTTCGGGTATAATTTCATTCTGTTTGCTTCCGGAATCATAAAAACAATATCTTGCGGCCCGAATTAGAAGGAAGACCGCATCTGTTGGCGATGCTAATGCCAGCAAAAGCAGAAAAAGGTCGCAAAGGGTTGAAAACAAGCAAAAAAAATTGGAACAAAGTTTTTGTATTTAACAAATTCAGTTACCTTTGCCTTCCCAAAAAATAAACAGGGTCTTTGTGAGTGAGTGGGAAGTTCTTTATGATGTTGAATGTCAGGTTATTTTAAAGGCTTCAACAACCGTTTACAGGCCACTTTAGCTCAGTTGGTAGAGCATCCTGATTTGCATCGGGAAGGTCGAAGGTTCGGTTCAAGTGTGTCAAAGGCAAAACGCCACTTTAGCTCAGTTGGTAGAGCAACTGATTTGTAATCAGTAGGTCGTTGGTTCGATTCCGACAAGTGGCTCAAAATTAAAGATGGATTAAGGTAAGAAGCTGAAACAATCGTAGCTTCGCACCCCATCCAGGGTTTTCAAGGGCAGATTCCAGAGCGGCCAAATGGGGCGGACTGTAAATCCGCTGTCTTTCGACTTCAGAGGTTCGAATCCTCTTCTGCCCACTTCTAATACCTTGATACGCCTGCCGTAGCATTATGCAAAGGCGGGTATTTTGGTTAGATAGATCTTACATAGATTATTTTAAGCGGGAGTAGCTCATTTGGTAGAGCGATAGCCTTCCAAGCTATAGGTGGCGAGTTCGAGCCTCGTCTCCCGCTCTTTTTCAGTACGAAGTCCGGAGAACGTAGTCTGAAGTACAGCAATCGACTCCTGACCCTGTACTTGGAACTCCCGACTGGCTATAGGCCGTTGTAGCTCAGTGGTAGAGCACTTCCTTGGTAGGGAAGAGGTCGTGAGTTCGATTCTCACTAACGGCTCAGTTCTTTTAAAATTGTAAAAACAGGATGATCGCTTTTGTAAAGGAAAAGCCATCCGGTTGAGGCGAACGATCCCGCAAAACGGGAAAGAAGTTTAAATGTGAGACGCAACAGGTGCTGTAAGCATCGATCGTGCCGACTACATGATAAAAAACAAACATTGTAAAACCACACAACTAAAAACAGATAACGATGTCAAAAGAGACCTTTAAGAGGGATAAACCTCACGTTAACGTTGGTACCATCGGTCACATTGACCACGGTAAAACCACCCTTACTGCTGCTATCACTACTATCTTGTCTTCAAGAGGTATGGCACAGGCGAAAAAGTATGATGAAATTGATGCTGCTCCTGAAGAAAAAGAGCGTGGTATCACCATCAATACCGCACACGTGGAGTACCAAACGGCTAATCGTCACTATGCACACGTTGACTGTCCTGGTCACGCTGACTATGTGAAGAATATGATCACTGGTGCTGCTCAAATGGACGGCGCTATCCTGGTTGTGGCGGCTACAGACGGTCCTATGCCCCAAACAAAAGAGCACATCCTGCTGGCTCGTCAGGTAGGTGTTCCCCGTATGGTGGTTTTCATGAATAAAGTTGACCTGGTTGATGACCCAGAGTTACTGGAACTGGTGGAAATGGAAATCCGTGAGCTGTTGACTTTCTACGGCTTCGACGGTGACAATACACCTATCATCAAGGGTTCTGCTACCGGCGCACTCGCTGGCGAAGAAAAATGGGTTAAGCAAATCGACGAGCTGATGGATGCTGTTGATACTTACATCCCTCTGCCTCCCCGTCCTGTTGACCAACCGTTCCTGATGAGTGTGGAAGACGTATTCTCTATCACTGGTCGTGGTACTGTTGCTACTGGTCGTATCGAGCGTGGTCGTATCAAGGTTGGTGAAGCCATCGAGATCGTAGGTCTGATGGAAACTCCCCTGAACTCCACTGTAACAGGTGTGGAAATGTTCCGCAAACTGTTGGATCAGGGTGAAGCTGGTGACAACGCTGGTCTGTTGCTCCGCGGTATTGAAAAAACACAGGTTCGTCGTGGTATGGTACTGGTTAAGCCCGGTTCTATCACTCCGCACACTGAATTCAAAGGCGAAGTTTACGTACTGAGCAAAGAAGAAGGTGGTCGTCACACTCCATTCTTCAACAAATACCGTCCTCAGTTCTATTTCCGTACTACAGACGTAACTGGTGAGTGCGAACTGCCAGCTGGTACTGAAATGGTTATGCCTGGTGATAACACATCACTGACTGTAAAACTGATCCAACCCATCGCGATGGAGAAAGGTCTGAAGTTCGCTATCCGTGAGGGTGGTCGTACAGTAGGTGCTGGTCAGGTTACCGATATCATAAAATAAGCCCTCATTTCCCCTTTTATAGGGTTGAAAATGAAAGCTTAGATGTATATTTGCAAAGTACCTGAACCTTATGGTTCAGGTACTTTGTTCTAAAAAAGAAGTTCTTTGCATAGCCCGTATAAGCTTGATAATCAATTGGTCAGGCGTCGGGTGAATACAAAATACACGGGCATGGTGCAACGGTAGCATACGGGTCTCCAAAACCTTTGATCTGGGTTCGAATCCTAGTGCCCGTGCAAATAACTTTAGCATGAATAAAGTAACAACCTACTTCCAGGAGTCCTACAAGGAGTTGGTGGAAAAAGTAACCTGGCCTACATGGGCGCAACTGCAGCAATCTACTATGATTGTGCTGGTGGCTACCCTGATCATTACAGGCGTTGTATGGGTTATGGACGTCGCTGCCCAATCAGGCCTTAAATTCATCTATTCATTGTTTAGCAAATAATGGAAAATCAAACTATTCAACAACAGGAAACTAAGTGGTATGTGCTCCGCGTGGTGAGTGGAAAAGAGCGCAAGGTAAAGGAGTACCTGGACAAGGAGATTTCCCGTGGCGGATGGGGAGAGGTAGTAAAGCAGGTTTTCCTTCCGGTAGAGAAAGTATATAAAGTACAGAATGGAAAGAAAGTAATGCGGGAAAGGAACTACTATCCCGGTTACGTAATGATTGAGGTGATTGAAGGAAAACTGTCTGACGATTTACGCGAAGCCATCAAAAATACTACCAGCGTTATCCATTTCCTCGGTAAAGAAAATCCTATCGCTCTCCGCAAAGCGGAAGTGAATAAGATGCTGGGTAAAATGGATGAAATGGCAGAAGCGGGTGGCGTAAGCATGATCGAGCCATTCATCGTTGGCGAAACCATCAAGATCATCGAAGGTCCTTTCAACGACTTCAACGGTATCATTGAAGAAGTGAACGACGAGAAGAAGAAACTGAAAGTAACCGTGAAAATATTCGGCCGTTCTACACCTGTTGAGCTCAACTACATGCAGGTAGAGAAATTAGCTTAATACCGGCACAACTTATTAAAAAGCCACAATCATTGATTGTGGCTTTTTTTATTGTATTAAACAACTCGTTCAGCATATATCAACTTACACCATCGCTCAATAAAAAAGCCTTCCCTGCTAAAAGGAAGGCTTACTATTTAATGCGATAGTATATTATTAATTATCGTCATCGTCATTGTTGTCGTCAGCAGCAGGCTCATCATCGATGGCTGGCTCGTCGATGTCAGCAGCTGGCTCATCATTGTAAGTAGGCTCTTCGATGACAACTGTTTCTTCGATTACCTCTTCAACAGGAGCTGGTGCTACTACTGGTTTTGGAGCTGGCTTTTTCTTCGCCGCTTTTTTCTTGGCTGGTGCTTTCTTCGCAGGAGCCTTTTTAGCGGGCGCTTTTTTAGCAGGCGCTTTCTTGGCAGCCTTTTTAGCCGCTTTCTTAGTTGCCTTTTTTGCTGCTTTTTTAGGAGCTGCTTTCTTGGCCGCTTTTTTAGCTGCTTTTTTCTTAGGGGCTGCTTTCTTTTTAGGAGCCGCCTTTTTCTTGGTTACTTTTTTCAGAGCCTTTTTAGCTACTTTTTTAGCAGCCTTTTTCTTGGGGGCCGCCTTTTTTTTAGGAGCAGCTTTTTTAGCTGTTTTTTTCTTTGCTTTGGCCATAGTGTGATATATTTTTTTAGTTGTTCGTGAAATACATTGCAGCAAGTTGCAATTCAATGCAAAAGCTACGGAGAAAAATTCAAAAAATAAAAATTCATAAGAAGTTTGATAGCGGAGAACAACCTGAACTGCATTATTTTAACCAGGCTAACGGTAAAATAAGCACGCCCGGAACCCCTTCAGTGCCTAACTTTGCTGCTACCCACATATTCAGAAAAAGCTTGGTTTTTACTGTAATTTTCATACCTTTGCGACCCCAATTATAAGTTCTTTAAAGTCCCATGCTGAAATGGGATAGAGGAATTTGGGAGATCGAGTAGCGGCAAATCAGCCACGAAAGGTCGTTTGAACCAATAAATCATTTAAAAATGGCTAAAGAAATTACCGGCTTCGTAAAGCTACAGGCAAAAGGCGGTCAGGCCAATCCGGCGCCTCCTATCGGTCCTGCTCTCGGTTCCAAAGGTATCAATATCATGGAATTCTGTAAGCAGTTCAATGCCCGTACTCAAGACAAAATCGGCAAAGTACTCCCGGTTTTGATCACTGTTTACTCCGACAAGTCCTTCGAGTTTGTTATTAAAACTCCCCCCGCTGCTGTTCAGTTATTGGAAGCTGCCAAGTTGCAAAGTGGTTCTAAAGAGCCCAACCGTAACAAGGTAGGCAAAGTGAACTGGAACCAGGTTGAGGCTATTGCTAAAGACAAAATGCCCGATCTGAACTGTTTTACCCTGGAAAGTGCTATGAAAATGGTGGCTGGTACAGCCCGTAGTATGGGACTTACAGTGGATGGTAAAGCTCCCTGGGAAAACTAATCTCTTCACTGTCTCTGCAATCCTTGCGGAGGCGTCCTAAAAACTGAATGACAATGGCAATTCCTAAAAAAAGAAAAGCGGTAGACGCTAAGATCGATAAAAACAAAGTGTATTCACTCAAAGAAGCATCTACAATCGTAAAGGATGTGAATACTACCAAATTTGATGCTTCTGTAGACCTGCACATCCGTCTGGGTGTTGATCCCAAGAAGGCCGACCAGGCTATCCGTGGTACCGTTACCCTGCCTCATGGCACTGGTAAAACTAAACGTGTACTGGTTCTTTGCAACCCCGACAAAGAAGCTGATGCGAAAGCAGCCGGCGCTGACTTTGTAGGTCTGGACGAATTCATCCAAAAGATCGAAGGTGGTTGGGTAGATGTAGACGTTATCGTTGCTACTCCTTCCGTAATGCCTAAGATTGGTAAACTGGGTAAGATCCTCGGTCCCCGTAACCTGATGCCTAACCCTAAGACTGGTACAGTTACCAACGACGTAGCTGCAGCAGTAAATGAAGTAAAAGGTGGTAAAATTGCCTTCAAGGTAGACAAAGCTGGTATCATCCACGCTTCTATCGGACGGGTAAGCTTCAGCCCCGAAAAGATCGCTGCGAACAGCACTGAGCTGATCAACGCTATCATCAAGGCTAAGCCATCTTCTGCAAAAGGTACTTACCTGAGAAGCGTATTCATGGCAAGCACCATGAGCCCCGCTATCCCGGTTGACACCAAATCTTTAATGAACTAAATTTTATAACGCGTTCATGGGCTACGAACCCGGAAGGGTAGAGGAGCTGACAGCGAAAACATCTAAAAATTTGCGTTATGACAAAGCAAGAAAAAAATGAAGTGATTGATGCATTGAAGGAGAAATTCTCTCAATACAACAACTTCTACATCACTAATACAGAATCTCTCACCGTTGCACAAGTTGGTAAACTGCGCCGTGTTTGTTTCAGCAAGAATGTTGAAATGAAAGTGGCAAAGAACACCCTCATCAAAAAAGCGCTCGAAAGCCTGGACGAAAAACGTTACTCTGGCGTATTCGATTCTTTGAATGGTGTAACTGCCATCATGTTTAGCGAAAACGCTAAAGAACCAGCCCTCATCATCAGCGACTTCCGCAAAGCCGGAAAGAAAGATGAAACAAGGCCCGTATTGAAAGCAGCCTTCATCGATGGCGACGTATTCGCAGGAGATGATCAACTGAAGACCCTCGTTGCGCTGAAAAGCAAGAACGACCTTATCGGCGAGATCATCGGCTTACTGCAATCACCTGCCAAGAATGTTATCAGCGGCCTGAACGCTGGCAACAAACTCGCTGGCCTGGTGAAAGCACTGGAAGACAGAGCTCAATAAGTATCAAAATACTACCCAAGCCTTCGGGTATAAGTGAAGGCAAATTAAATTACCTCCGCCGGAGGGATGGCTTTAAAACTGTAAAAGCCTGAACCATGAAGGCGGTTTTTAAAACGAAGTAAAATGGCAGACTTGAAAGCATTTGCTGAGCAGTTGGTTAACCTGACTGTTAAAGAAGTAAACGAATTAGCTAAGATCCTGAAAGAAGAGTATGGTATCGAGCCTGCTGCTGCTGCTGTAGCTGTAGCTGCTGGTGGTGGTGCTGCTGCTCCTGCTGCTGAAGAAAAGACTTCTTTCAACGTTATCCTGAAAAATGGTGGCGCTAACAAACTGAACGTAGTTAAGATCGTTAAGGATCTGACTGGTCTCGGTCTGAAAGAAGCTAAAGATCTGGTAGACGGCGCTCCTAAGCCCGTTAAAGAAGGCGTAAGCAAAGCTGACGCTGAAGCTCTGGCTGCTAAGCTGAAAGAAGCTGGCGCTGAAGTTGAAATCGCTTAATCAGGATTTCCGCTCAAATAATTACCCCGGCCACAAGCCGGGGTTTTTTATTTTCCTTCCCGTTAGTGCCCTTTTTCGATTTGTCTTACCTGTTTGTTCAACCGGTGTTCCTGTACAAGCGGTGACACCTTTCGTCTTCGTCGTAAGCGAAAGGTGTCACCGCTTCTGCACAGCGTTGCTGGTACTTTTTCCAGTCGTCCACTGAACTACTGCATAGCTTTAACTTCTTTTCAGTTTACCAACCCACACGTATATCTGTTTATCAACCATCCCTTTTCAACCTATCAACTTATTAACCTGTCAACTTCCCTCCACCGGTTTCGTAAACTTATTTTGCAAAATCGGTTTAGTTACTTAATATTGGATACCCTCTCCCGAAATCTTTATTACCGTGTAGAACTGTTTGAATACGTTGATGATCAACGATTCAAATCCCTTTTCCCTATAGCCATCCCTGACTCAATTGTAGATGGTTTAGTCTATTGATTTTTATAGCACTGGATTTTCAGCAACTCCCCTGGCTCTGTTAACGATTGAACAGAATGGACACCCCTGACCCTTACAACAGCATAAGGCCTGTTCTGTAAGCATGTTCACCAATTTAACACTGCATATGAAAAAGCTACATTCCAACTTCATGCAGGCGGGATTGCTATTCCTGTTACTGCTCCTAACTTCCTCTTTAGCTATCGCACAAACAAGAATGATCACGGGTAAGGTCACTGATCCCAAAGACAACACTGGATTACCTGGTGTATCCGTTCAGGCAAAAGGGGCCGCTGCTGCCACACAAACGGGTAGTGATGGCAGCTTTCGTATTGAAATACCACAAACCGTTAAAGCATTGGTCTTTTCATTTGTCGGATATGACGACCTGGAAGTATCCATTGGGGAATCCGATGTAGTCAATGCTTCGCTTATTGCCAGCAGTAAGACGATGCAGGACGTGGTAGTGATCGGCTATGGTACACAACGTAAATCAGATCTTACCGGGGCGGTGGGATCTGTGAAAGCATCTCAATTGGCAGAGCGGCCAGCGGTGTCCCTCAACCAGGCGCTGGCGGGCAGGATACCGGGTGTGCAGGTAAACACCAACTCAGGCAGGCCGGGCGGGCAAAGCAATGTACGTATACGTGGATTTAGTTCCATCAACTCTTCCAATAATCCGCTGTATGTAATAGATGGCGTGATCATCCCTGTTGGTACACAAACGCAGAACAGTAATGCCATCGACTACATCAACTCCAGCGACATAGCCTCGGTGGAAGTACTCAAAGATGCTTCTGCTACTGCCATCTATGGCGCGCGCGGCGCCAATGGTGTGATACTGGTAAGTACTAAAAGGGGCAGCACATCGGGTGGTAGAATTACGTATGATGTAGAACTGGGTATACCTACCATTGGGCCAAACCGGGTAAAGATGCTCAATGCAAAAGAGTATGTGGCAGTGGAAGATCTTGCTTATGACAACATCAAAGTGTATGACCCTGCCGGCTGGGCTGCCGGTAACTATGCTTCCACGCAGGATCCACGGGTGAAACGCAAGAACATACCTTCTCTTTTTGATGCCAATGGTGATCCATTATACAATACCGATTGGCTAAAAGAGTCCACACAACAGAAGCTATCCCAAAACCACCAGGTATCATTCTCCAATGGTAATGGTGATCATAACTATGGTGTATTCCTGGGTTACCGTAATGACAATGGATTGCTGTTGAACTCTTATCTCAAACGTTATTCCGGCCGCTTTGTATTTGATAGTAAAATAAAGAGCTGGCTTAAAATAGGTGGTACACTTGGGTACAACAATCAACAGGAAAATATAGTAGATCAGGGAACGGGTGGATTGAACTCTGTGCGTATGATTACGGAGTCGTTCCCATTCCTGCCGGTTAAATATCCGAACGGCAAATGGGCTGACAATGCAGACTATCCCGATGCTGAGGGTGGCTCCAACCCTGTGCATATTCTCAGCGAGCGTAAGTTTGGTATGGTTACGCAAACTACACTTGGTAACGTATACGCTGATATTTACCTCGCTAAGGGACTCGAGTTGAGGACAATACTGGGCGCTTATATTGCTGCCCGTAATGTTACTGAATACAATGGCAGAAGCTTATCGAACATTTCACTGGATCAGCGCGGTACTGCGAACGTGGCTAATGGACGGGAGTCTTACTGGTCATCTGAAAGCTACCTGACTTATAATAAAAAGGTGCGTGAGAATGATGAGTTTACTGGTATGCTCGGTATATCCTGGCAGGAGACCAATATTTATAACAATGGTGTAGGCGCGGAGAACTTCTCTACCGATTATTTTCTATCCAATAATTTGGGTGCGTCCAGCAAACCAATACCCGGTACATCCAACAGGGCGCGCTTTGCTTTCAACTCCTACTTTGGCCGGTTCAATTATGTGTTGAATGATAAATACCTGCTCACGGTGACAGGACGGGTGGATGGTTCTTCCAAGTTCGGGGCCAATCATAAATATGCTTTCTTTCCATCGGCAGCATTGGCATGGCGCATGTCGGAAGAAGAATTCCTGAAGAACAGTAATGTTATATCGAATATGAAAATGCGCGCCAGTGTGGGGGTGACGGGTAACTCTGAAATACCTACTTATTCCGCATTATCCCTGCTGGGTTCCGATTATGCAGGCATTATTGCCAATAACCGCGTAAGTGGTGTGGGGCTTGGACGCCTGGGCAACCCCGATCTGCGTTGGGAAAAGACCACTCAAACAGATGTTGGGTTTGAGGTAGGATTGTTCAACAACAAGGTATTATTGGAAGCAGATGTTTATTACCGTAAAACAACTGATATGTTGTTGAATGCACCGGCGCCGCGTACCAGCGGTTATGCTTCTATCTATAAGAATATCGGCAGTATGGAGAACAAGGGGTTGGAATTGTCCATCGGTACCGTGAATATCAATACGCCCGACTTTACCTGGAGCACTGCTTTCAACATCTCCATGAACAGAAATAAGGTGCTGGCGCTGGCTTCACCAGCTGACATCTTTGGCGTGGGTAATCCCAACTTCACCAACCAAACCGGCATTATCAGGATAGGGGAGCCCGTGGGTTCTTTCTGGGGACTTACCCGTTTAGGTACATGGGCTACGAAGGATGCAGCTGAAGCGGCTAAGTTCTCCAGCTACCGTGGTGGTAAACCGATCCTGCCGGGCGATATCAGGTACCTCGATGTGAATGGCGACTCTGCGATCAATGATGCCGACCGGAGTGTTATAGGTAATGGTAATCCTGACGGATGGGGTAGTCTCTTCAACACTTTTAAATACAAGAATTTTGAGCTCACCGTAGAGCTGCAGTTTGTGTATGGCAATGACGTGCTGAATATGACCAAGCACTCGGGCGAAGACCGCCAGGCATTGGCCAATAGTTTTGCAACAGTATTGAATGCCTGGACGCCTACTAACCAGAACACGCCTATTGCAGCCATCAGGAACAGTAAAGCAGGCTATGTGACCAACGTGGATACGCACTGGATGGAAGATGGTTCATTCCTCCGGGGTAGAAACATTCTGTTGGGATATACGTTTGCGCCTTCGCTAATCAAACGGTTACAGCTTCAAAAGTTACGGGCGTATGTTTCTGTACAGAACTTCTTCCTGGCTACTAAGTTCAGTGGTAATGATCCGGAAGTAACGACGTATGGACAGCCATTTGCGCAAGGACAAACCTTTTTCGATTATCCCAAGCCCACTACGTATACACTGGGCGTAAACGTAAGCCTGTAACTCCCCCTTTCTTCATTTAAAAGTTAGTTCATATGAAATACTCAATTATAAAATATAACACCATCTTGTTTTATTGTTTGTTGTTATTGGCGGCAACGGGTTGTAATAAGTTTCTTGAAGAGGATAATGATCCATCCAATCTTAGTCCCGATAACTATTATACTTTGCCTGAGCATGCTGACGCTGCTATTGCTGCTGGCTATGCACGCACGCGTTTTATAGGAGAAGGCGCCGGTATCTTTGTACAGAACTTTTCTATGTTGGAAGTGGTGACCGGAACATCACGTACAGAGACTGCTCAAAATTCAGATCTCAATAACCTGGTAGGATTGGTACATAATGGCGATAATCTACTGATCAATAACTGGTGGAATGGCTTGTATAACGTAATTGCCCAGGCCAACCTGGTGTTGGAGAAAGTGCCTCCTATCGATATGGACGCCGCGCGGAAAAACAGGGTGTTGGGCGAGGCTCGTTTCCTGCGGGCATGGGCTTATTTCTATGCCGTGAGGTTGTGGGGTGATATACCTTTGCTGACAAAGCCCATCTTCAGTTCTGCTGACAGCAGCTTTTCTCCTTCCAAGTCAACTGTGCAGGTAGTATATGATCAAATCGTTGCTGATCTTACTACGGCAGAGAACTCTGGTTTGCCATGGCGGGACTCTACTGGTAAAGCATCTCTGGGGAGTATCAAATCGTTACTGGCAGAAGTGTACCTTACGATGGCGGGCCAGCCCTTGAATAAGGGTGTTTCTCATTATACGCTGGCTGCGGCCAAAGCCAATGAAGTAATCACCAATGGCACTTTTTCGCTTTTTAGTAATTATGGGGATCTCCACAACCTGACGATGGAGAACAGGGGTGAGTATATTTTTGAGATCCAGTATCTCGCTTCTGTGGCTGGTAATCCTATTCAACCTATTCTGTTGCCCAACTTCAAAGGTGTTTCTGCTTATGGTACTGAAGTAGGTAGTACCGTGCCTACGCCGGCGTTTTATGCATCGTATGAAGCGGGTGATAAGCGTACCATAGACAGGCAGGGGTTCTTTTATACTTCTTATTATTCCGAAGGTAACGGGGCTTTGAAAAACCTCGGCGCTCCTTATATATTTAAGCATTTTGATGTGGTGGCTAACGGAACATCAGGTGTGGCAGGCACCACACAAAGTGATCTCAACTGGCCGCAGCTACGCTTTGCTCAGGTATTGCTGACCTATGCCGAAGCGCAGAACGAGGCCGGCGGCGGCCCCAATGCGGCAGCCTGGAATGCGTTGAAGGCTATCAGGGATAGGGCAGGGCTGGTGACGCCTGCTTTGGGTACGTTTAACCAGGCCAGTTTCCGGGACCTCGTGTGGAAGGAGCGGTGGCATGAGCTGTGTTATGAAGGGATCACCTGGTTTGATATGGTGCGGCTCAGAAAGGCGTACAAGGAAAGTTCCAATTCCTTTGTCGATTTCGTGGGGCATGTCTTTGCCGACAACAATGCCAAGCTGGAGCAGAAACACCTGCTTTTCCCCATCCCGACCAGTGAAATCAGGAATAATCCAAACGTGAAGCCACAGAATCCGGGCTATCCAGAATAATAGTGTGGTAAGTACACTTTTAAAAGAAATAAACCGGTCAGGAAATCCGGGTTTCCTGGCCGGTTTATTATTGAGAAGAATGGTTTAGATTAGCACTTTTTTACAACCATCGTTCATCCCATCATGAAAAGAGTATCACTGAAAGACATCGCTAAAATGGTAGGGGCTTCTCCTTCGACAGTGTCTTTTATTCTGAATGGCAAAGCCAGCCAGATGCGTATCAGTGAAGAATTGAAGAATAAAGTAATGGCTACCGCCAAGAAAATGGGCTATCAGCCTAACCAGGTAGCCGTTAGTCTTCGCACGGGGCAAACCAAGATATTGGGATTGCTGGTAGAGGATATTGCGAATAATTTCTTTGCCTCGCTTGCTAAAACGATTGAAGTAGAGGCTGAGGAATTTGGTTATAAAGTACTTTATTCCAGTACTGAAAACAATAGTAAAAAGGGTGTAGAGCTGTTGCGCCTGTTGACGCAACGCCAGGTGGATGGTTACCTGGTAACTCCTACACTGGGTATGGAAGAGGATCTTGAGATGCTCGTAAAGCACAAAAAGCCGCTGGTGTTGATGGACCGCTATTTCCCTGATATTGAAGCTGCTTACGTGCAGGTAGATAATGCGGGGGCTGTGTTGACAGGTATGGAGCATTTTATCAAGAAGGGATATAAAAAGATAGCCTTCATCACCATCGAGTCTGGTCTGATCCAGATGCGTCAGCGGGAGGATGCTTATGTTGACGCGATTGGTAAAAGCGAGCAGAAGAAAAAACTCATTCTTAAGGTCAATTATAATGGCGATCGGGAAATTATCATAAATCAAATAACTGAGTTCCTTAAAAAGAATAAGCCCGATGCGGTTTTATTCGCTACCAACTATCTGGGTATCCTTGGCCTGGAGAGTATACGGGGTATAGGATTGACTATTCCGAGCGATCTGGCTGTTATTTGTTTTGATGACAATGACATTTTCCGCCTGCACCTACCCGGAATTACGGTACTTCAGCAGCCTGTGGAAGCAATAGCCCGCACTGCTATTCATATCCTGATGCACCAACTTGGTAACAATAAGGTAATTATCAAAAAAAATCAGGTGCAGCTTGCAGCGAATTTTATAGTCAGGGAGTCTACTTAAAAAATGATTAATTAACAGTCCTTTGTATTTCTTTTTGCAAAATCGGTTTAGTTGCGTAATATTGACCCGCACTTTGCGTTAAGAAATCACATCCAATCTCCTGATCCTATACTATTATACCTTATTCGTGTTTTAGAAACGTGCCTTCTTTGCAAGCTTGTTGCTATAAGTATATTTTTTTTGTAGCATGGCTAAAACGTTTTAGTGTTAGCCTTTATTCATGATAATATTTGTTGCTGATTATACCGGGTTTTATAGTCAGTGATGTCAGATAAGATAGTCAACGAAAAGTTTTTTAATACAAACAAATAAACCCAAACAAAACACTTGCGTATGGAAAAGCGACGTTCCAACCTCGTGCGGGGGAGTGTGCTTTGCCTAATGGCATTGCTATTTTTCTCCGTCACCGCTTTCTCTCAAACGAGAACCGTTACCGGTAAGGTAACCGGAAAGGACAATCAGCCAGTTCAGTCTGTTTCCGTAACTATCAGAGGTACCACTACAGCTACTACTACAGATGCAGATGGCGCCTTCAGTATCAGTGTCCCTAACAATTCTACTGTTCTTGTTTTCTCTGCTATTGGTTTTGCCGAGCAGCAAGTTCCTGTTGGGAGCTCTTCTACTTTAGATATTGTACTGCAATCCGGCACCAAATCACTTGATGAAGTGGTGGTAATCGGTTATGGTACACAGAAGAGAAAAGAGACTACTTCTGCGGTAGCTTCTGTTAAGGCAGAAGACTTTAACCAGGGTGGTGCAAGGAATGCGCTTGACCTCGTTCAGGGTAAAATTGCTGGTCTGAACATTACCAGAACTGGTAGCAGTAACCCTAACTCAGGTGTTGCCATTCAATTGCGTGGTGTGAGCTCTTTGACAGGCTCTCTTTCTCCTTTGGTGGTAATTGATGGTATCCCCGGTGGTAACCTCGATCTTTTGCAACAGGATGATATTGAGTCTATCGACGTGTTGAAGGATGGATCTGCTGCTGCTATCTATGGTACTCGTGCCAACGGTGGTGTAATCCTGGTAACTACCAAGAAAGGTAAGGCCGGTCCTGCCCGTTATGATTACTCTACTTACTGGAGAAAAGAGTATATCACCAGAAGACCTGATTTCATGACTGCAGCTGACTATCGCGCGAAGATCGCTGAAGGGCTTATTCCTGCTCAGTATGGTACAGGTGTTTATGGTTATAATACGGACTTCTTTGATGCTATCGTAAATCACGATAACCTCACTCAATATCATAACCTGGCAATCTCTGGTGGTTCCAACACTACCAGCTACCGTGCAAGTATTTATTACAATGACTTTCAGGGTATCGCATTGAAGAACAATCGTTCTCAATACGGCGCCAGGTTGAATATCAACCAGCGCGGTATGAATGGACGTCTGACTACTCAGGTCAACGTGGTAACTAACTTCAACAGGGCTAACCTGTTAGGTGGCGGTGGCTGGGAAGACCAGTTGGCCAAGATCCCTACGCTTTCTAATTACAAGGCTGATGGTACCTGGTATTTTGAGCCAACCAGCACCAACCAGCTGGCAAGGTTGTATCAAGAGAAGAACATGCGCGATCAGCAGACTACTGCTGCCGATGGCAAGATCTCTCTTGAGTTGCTGAAAGGATTAAAAGCGTCTTTCTTTGGTTCAGTACAAAGGAATAGCTTCATAGATAACTATTATGCAGAGCTCAACTCTGAAGTATCTGTTGAAAACCCTGTGATCCCACAAGGTGGTGGAGTAGGTGCTCCCGGTGGCCGCGCTTCCAAGAGTACTTCACTTAGCATTGATTATGCTATGGAACCTACTATCGAGTATAATACCAAGATAAAAGAAGATCATTCGATCTTTGCATTGGCTGGTTATAGCTATCAGTATGGTTTCTCTGAGAACTTCAGTGCTTCCAACTCAGGATTTGTGAATGACCTTTTCCATGAAGATAACCTCGGAACCGGTAATCAGCTGATTGCTGGTAAAGCAGGTATCTCCAGCGGAAAATCTGACAACACGCTGATCGCGTTCTTCGGAAGGTTGAACTACGCTTATAAAGAGAAGTACATGGCGACGTTCATTTTACGTCGTGAAGGTTCTTCCCGTTTCGGTGCAAACAACAAGTGGGGTAATTTCCCTGCCGTGTCTGCAGGCTGGAATATCGATCGTGAAGATTTCATGAAGAATATCGAGTTTGTAAACAACCTGAAACTGCGTGTTGGTTATGGTGTAACTGGTAACTCTGGTATTCCTAACTATAGCTCGCTGGTTACCCTGGGTACTGGTGGTTTCTACCTCAATCCTGATGGCGCCTGGAGACAAACTTATGGTCCCAGCAGAAACCCTAACCCTGACTTAAGGTGGGAGAAGAAAAAAGAGTTGAACATCGGTATCGACTTCAGTGTGCTGAGGAATCGTTTGAGTGGTTCTATCGAACTGTATCAACGTAGAACAGAGGACCTGCTTGAAAACTATAACACGCAGTTACCTCCATTTATCCAGCCTACTATCTATACTAACGTAGGTACTGTTGAGAGCAAGGGTATCGAGCTTACTTTGAATGCCGTAGCTATCAAGAATAAGGACTTCTCCTGGGATATGGACTTCACTGCCAGCACCAACAAGAACAGGCTGGTGACTTTCTCCAACGACGTGTTCAAGATCACTTATAAAGAATATGGTGGCATTGGCGGTTTCGGCGCCCTGGGTAACGCTATCCGCACTTATGAAGGTGGCGACCTGGGTAACTTCTACGGCAAGCGTTTTGCCGGCTTCGATGCCAATGGCAAATGGTTGTTCTACAAGGCTGATGGTAAAACCAAAGTACCTTTTGGTGATATCAAAGAAGGTGACCTTGGTGTGATCGGCAATGGTATTCCTAAATACTACATGTCCTGGACGAGCAATGTCTCTTACAAGAATTTCGACCTGCGTGTATTCTTCCGCGGAAGGTTTGGTAACGACATCCTGAATACCATGGATCTTTCTTATGGTAACAAGACTGCTCTGCCCAACAATCTGTTGAGAAGCGCATTTGGCAAGTACAACGAGCTGAAGGATACTTATCAGTATTCTGATTATTATCTGCAGCCTGGTGGCTTCCTGAAACTGGATAACGTAACGTTGGCTTACAGGTTCAAGCTCAAGTCTGAGTATGTACGCAGCCTGCGTGTATACGTAAGTGGCCAAAACCTGGTTACGTTTACAAAGTATGATGGTAATGATCCTGATTTCGTGAATGACACTGGTTTGGGTGCTGGCGTAGACAGCCGTGGTCCTTATCCATCAACAAGACAGTACACTGTTGGTCTTAATCTTGGTTTCTAAAAAATTGAAAACTATGCAACACATTCATAAGAAGTTTAAATATGCTTTCTTAGCTGCGTCTTTGCTTGCCGCAGGCAGCTGTACCAAGCTGGAGGAAAATGTATATAGTGAGTTTATCACTGAGAACTATTATAATAATAAGAACGAAGTTATATCGGCTGTATTAAGGCCTTATACGCACACCAACGCCTGGATCATGTCTTCTGGTCAGGTAGGTTACTGGCGTGTGAGTGAGCTTTCTGCCGACCAACTGGCCTGGCCAGTTAAAGGCCGTCACGGTCAGGACAATGGTAACTGGATCCGCCTTCACAACCACAGCTGGATTGCTGATGATCCCAATATCGTTTGGGACCCCTGGAGGTTGATGTATACTGGCGTAGGTTTCTGTAATGACCCCATTGCGAACCTGGAAGGTCGTACTATTGCCAGCATGGGTATCACACAGGAGGAGAAGGATGGTTATATCGCTGAGCTGAAAATGCTGCGCGCTTTCTATTACCTCAAGTTGATGGATCTATATGGCAATATTCCTGTTGTAACGCAGGTTGGTGAGCCTTTGAGCCCTGCCACTACCAAGCGTGCAGATGTATTTACTTTCATCGAAAAGGAGATCAAGGATAATATCGACAAGATCCCTAACCTGTCTCCTCAATTGGTTGGCCGTTTCTCCAAAGCTGGTGCTTATGCCATGTTGGTTGAGCTTTACCTGAATGCGGAAAAATGGACTGGTACTCAAAGATGGGATGATTGTGTACAAGCGGCTGATAAGCTGATCAGTGCACAAGTTGGTTGCCAGGTTGCTGGTGGTACTATGCAACTGGACGGTAACCTCATCGATACTTACAAAAACACCAATCACTTGTCATCAAGAGAGACTATCTGGTCTATCGCTTATGATAACCTGGCTGGTTTCAGGGCTAACTTCAACTCTGATTTCTACCATTTCGATCAGCGTTTTGTTTACGATGGTACTGTTAATGGTAACGATGGTGTGGTAGTTATTCCTGGTGTTTATACCAAGTTTAAAGATTCAGATCTGCGTAAGAAAGAGTGGTTCCTGATCGGGCCACAGTTCTACCTGACTGATCCTACGAAGCCTGTTATTTGTAGCGGTGGTAACGAATACAATGGTCAGCAACTCGTGTTTGTTGATAACATCCGCAAGAATAAGAGCCTGCAACCTGGTCAAGATCCTAACACACTGCCTTCTGATATGACGCAAGGTGAAGAGAACAGTGGTGTAAGGTTCAATAAGTACAAACCTGGTCGTCAGACTGAAGCTACTTATTTCAACAATGACTGGGCTGTTTACCGCCTCACATGGGTATATTTTGCGAAAGCAGAGGCCCTGATGCGTAAAAATGGTGGTAATGCTACTACGGAAGCTGTAAACCTGATCAACGCCTGCAAACAACGTTCTTTTGCTGCAGCTGATTGGGCTACAGAGGCCTATACTACGGCTACTTTGACTTTGAATGAATTGCTTGAAGAAAGAGGTCGTGAGTTCATTTTCGAAGGATGGCGCCGTCAGGACCTGATCCGCTTCAACAAGTTCGTTACTACTGATTGGTGGGATCACAAGGCGAGCAATGATAAGAACAAGGAATTGTTCCCAATCCCTCATCGCCAGCGTGTTGCAAACACCAATCTTATCCAGAACGACGGATATAATTAATTAGTTCAATCCGTACACCGGTAGGTTAATAGACCGCAATTTTTGATACCCGGACCCCTAAAAAGGTCCGGGTATTGTTTTTTAATGCCGCCGGGCATATAATATATTTTGCAAAATCGGTTTAGCCAAGTAATTTAGGCGGTGTTTTGTGCGTATCTATTCCTTAAACTTGTTCTCTTATATTCTGCATTATGAAAAAAATCATTCCAATAGTTATTGCACTGGCTTGCTTCAATACGCTGCAGGCTCAGCTCGTAACTAATGTTTCCGATCCTGTTGAATGGATCAATCCTCTTATGGGTACTGATTCCAAAGGGAGTCTTTCCAATGGTAATACTTATCCTGCGATTGCTGTTCCCTGGGGCATGAACTTCTGGATGCCTCAAACTGGTAACATGGGTAACGGATGGGCGTACACTTACAGCTCTGACAAGATCCGTGGTTTCAAGCAAACGCACCAGCCTTCTCCGTGGATGAATGACTATGGTCAATTTGCTATTATGCCTGTAAGTGGCGGCGTTAAGTTCAAACAGGATGACCGCGCCAGCTGGTTCTCTCACAAGGCTGAGGTGGCCAAGCCTTACTATTACAGTGTGTATCTCGCTGATTGGGATATCACTACTGAGATTGCGCCTACCGAGCGTGCTGCTCAGTTCCGCTTCACTTTCCCCAAGAGTGATAGTTCTTTCATCACCATCGATGCGCTCGACAGGGGTTCTTATGTAAAGGTGATCCCAGAAGAAAAGAAGATCATTGGTTACACTACGCGTAACAGTGGTGGTGTGCCTGCCAACTTCAAGAACTATTTCGTTATTTATGTAGATAAGCCTTTCACCGTTACTTATACCTGGAAGGATAGCACACTGGTAAAAAGCGGCCTGGAAGTGGAAGCCAAACATGCCGGTGCTGTAATTGGTTTTGCTACTGCGAGAGGGGAGAAGGTTAACCTGCGTGTTGCTTCTTCTTTCATTAGCTATGAGCAGGCTGATATTTCCCTGAAACGTGAGGTTGGTACTGATGCTTTTGAGGTTACCAAGAGTAAAGCGAAGGCTGCCTGGAACAAGCAACTGAACCGCATTTTGGTTGAGGGTGGCAGCATCGATCAGACAAGAACTTTCTACTCCTGCTTATATCGCATGTTGCAGTTCCCGCAAAAGCATTATGAGCTGGATGCTTCTAATAAAATTGTTCATTACAGTCCCTACAATGGATCGGTTGTACCGGGTTATATGTTTGCCGGTACCGGTTTCTGGGATACTTTCCGTGCCCTATATCCTTTTCTCAACTTCATGTTCCCTGATATCAACAAGGAAATGCAGGAGGGTTTGCTGAATGATTATAAAGAGGGTGGTTTTCTGCCCGAGTGGAGCAGCCCTGGTTTCAGGAGTGTAATGGTGGGTAATAACTCTGCTTCTGTAGTTGCTGATGCCTACATTAAGGGTATGCGTGGTTATGACATCAACAAGCTGTATGAAGCGCTGTTGCATGGCGCCAACAATGAAGGTCCAATGACTGCTGTTGGCCGTGCCGGTGTGAAGTATTACAATGAGCTGGGTTATGTTCCTTACGATGTAAAGATCAATGAAAACGCTGCCCGCACGCTGGAGTATGCATACGATGATTTTACCATCTGGCAGTTGGGTAAGGCTTTGGGTCGCCCGAAAGAAGAAACCGACCTGTATCTCAAGCGCAGCCAGAATTATCGCAACTTGTTTGATCCTGAGACGAAGCTGATGCGTGGTAAGAACCAGGATGGTAAGTTCCAGGCTCCTTTTAATCCTTTCAAATGGGGTGATGCTTTTACCGAGGGTAACAGCTGGCACTATAGCTGGAGCGTGTTTCATGATATCGAGGGTTTGAAGAACCTGATGGGTGGCAATAAGATGTTTGTGTCTATGCTGGATTCTGTATTCAACATGCCTCCTGTTTTTGATGAGAGTTATTACCGTGGTGTGATCCATGAGATTCGCGAAATGCAGATCATGAATATGGGTCAATATGCGCACGGTAACCAACCTATTCAGCACATGATCTACCTGTATAACTATGGTGGTGAGCCCTGGAAAACGCAATACTGGGTGCGTCGTGTGATGGAGCAACTGTACAAGGCTACGCCTGATGGCTATTGTGGTGATGAGGATAATGGCCAGACTTCTGCCTGGTATGTTTTCTCTGCTATGGGCTTTTATCCTGTTTGTCCTGGTACTACGCAATACGTGTTGGGCACTCCTTTGTTCAGGAAGATGACGCTTACACTGGAGAATGGTAAGAAGCTGGTGATCAACGCACCGACTAACAGTGATGCCAACAAGTATGTGCAGCAGGTAAAGCGTAATGGCGTGGTGTATACCAAGAACTGGGTTGATCACTTCGATCTTTTCAAAGGTGGTACGCTTGATTTCAACATGGGCAGCACTCCTAATAAAACAAGGGGTACTACGCCTGATGCATTCCCTTATTCATATTCAACTCAGAAATAAACGTTCATGAAAACTCCCCTGCTCCTTGCGCTCTGTTTTTCTACTGTGTCGTCTTTTGCTCAACGCGACTGGAATCGCGTAACTACTGAAGGTGTTGTTTCGAAAGACTCGATCACCAAGAAGGGTTACACTATTCTTTTTATCAATAAGGATTCCGGTTTTAGCGCCGTTACCAAGCAACGGATGATCGACACTTATTTCAAGGTATACCCTAAAGAGGCTAAACGCTTCAATAAGAAAACCAGGAAGATGGTGACGTTCATCATCGATCCTGAGTATAAGGGTGTAGCTGCTGCCGGTGGCGGTATTGTACGGGTTAACCCCAAGTGGATGGCTGATCACCCGGAAGATCTCGATGTTGTAACGCATGAGGCGATGCACATTGTTCAGGCCTATCCTGGTGGTGCTGGTCCTGGTTGGCTGACTGAAGGTATCGCTGACTATGTGCGCCACGTGTATGGTGTAAATAATGAGGCTGGCAAATGGTCTTTGCCGAAGTATGATACTTCTCATCATTATACCAAGGCTTACCGGATTACTGCCCGTTTCCTGGTTTGGGTGGAGAAGAATTATAATAAGAAGCTGGTCAATAAGCTGGATAATGCGATGAGGACGAAGACTTACAAACCAGAGGTATGGAAGGAGCTGACTGGTAAATCGGTGGATGAGTTGTGGGGTGAATATGCGAAGAACCCTGTGATCTAATCTGTGTAAATGAAATAAAAATTCCGGCGGGTGGAGACATCCGCCGGAGTCGTAGATAAATGTGTTGTGTTTCGTGAGGACACGAACCACAGCAGTTGGTTGGAATGTTTTTAAAATCAATGAAAGAATGAGAAATCTATTGTTGTGTGGTTTGTTAAGTGTGCCTGTGTGGTGTGCAGCGCAAACTGCTCCTGAGAATCTGGCATCTTACGTTAAACCAATTATCGGCACGCAGCGTATGGGTCATACTTATCCGGGTGCTACTGTGCCTTTTGGTATGGTGCAGCTTAGCCCGGATACGGATACGCTGCCCTATGAGATGAATGGTAAGTATAATGGTGATGTATACAAATATTGCGCCGGCTATCAGTATGAGGATAAAACTATTGTAGGGTTTAGTCATACACACTTTAGTGGTACCGGTCACTCGGACCTGGGTGATTTCCTCATCATGCCTACCGTGGGTGAGTTACAATTGAACCCCGGTACTGCTGATAACCCTAAGAGTGGTTTCCGTTCTGCTTTTTCTCATGCTAATGAATCTGCGGAGGCTGGTTATTATAAAGTGAAGCTGGATGATGATAATATCCTCGCTGAGCTGACTGCTACCAACCGGGTAGGTTTTCATCAGTATACTTTTCCCAAGTCTGATCAGTCGCACATCATCCTCGATCTGATGTATGGTATTTACAATTATGAGGATAAGAATGTGTGGACTTTCGTACGTGTGGAAAATGATACGTTGATCACCGGATACCGTCAAACGAATGGTTGGGGCCGGACAAGGACTGTTTATTTTGCCATGGCTTTTTCGAAGCCTTTTTATCAATATGGTAATAAGAATTTCTCCAAGCGCCAGGTGTACCAGGGTTTCTGGAGGAAGTTTGATCAATCGAAGAACTTCCCTGAGATGGCCGGCAAGCAGATCAGGGCTTATTTCGATTTCAAGACTACGGAAGGAGAGAAGATCAAAATCAAGTTTGCCTTGTCTTCTGTTAGTACGGAGGGTGCTTTGTTGAATCTTCGTACAGAAGCGCCGGGCTGGAACTTTGAGCAGGTGAAGCAGCAGGCGCAGGACTCCTGGAATAAGGAGCTTGCGAAGATCACTATCCAGGCGAAGAATAAGGATGATAAGGAGAACTTTTATACTTCCATGTATCATGCTTTCTTGTCTCCGATTACATATATGGATGTGGACGGTTCTTACCGGGGGCTTGACCAGAATATTCACAAGGCCAAGGATTTTACCAACTATACTATTTTCTCTCTGTGGGATACATATCGTGCGTTGCATCCTTTCTTCAACCTGGTGCAGCCAAAACGGAATGCAGATATGATCAAATCGATGCTTGCGCATTATGATCAGAGTGCGCAGCACATGTTGCCCGTGTGGAGCCATTATGCGAATGAGAACTGGTGTATGATCGGTTATCACAGTGTGTCGCTGATTGCTGATGCGGTGATCAAGGGGAATGCTCCTTTCGATGCCAATAAGGCGCTCGATGCGTGTGTGGCTACTGCACGTCATGGTTCTTACGATGGCCTCAGTTATTATATGAGCATGGGTTATGTGCCGGAGGATAAGAATGGTTCTTCTGTATCTAAAACTCTGGAGTATGCTTATGACGACTGGGCGATCGCGCAGATGGCGAAGAAACTTGGCAGAACAGATATTTATGATGAGTTCAGCAAGCGTGCGCAGTATTTCAAGAATGTGTACGATGCTTCTATTGGTTATATGCGCCCCAGGATGAGTGATGGTTCTTTCCGTAAGGAGTTTGATGTATTGAGTACACATAATCAGGGTTTCATCGAGGGTAATGCCTGGAACTACAGTTTGTATGTTCCGCATGAGCCGGTGCAACTGATCGATATGATGGGTGGCAAGAAGCGTTTTGTGGAGCACCTCGATTCTTTGTTTACTATGCACCTGCCTGATAAGTATTTTGCGGAAACAGAGGATATTACGCGTGATGGTATTATCGGTAACTATGTGCATGGCAATGAGCCTTCTCACCACGTTCCGTATTTGTATAACTGGACGGACCAGCCCTGGAAGACGCAGGAGCGGGTACGTATGATCCTGAAGAAGCAGTTTAAGCCTACGCCTGACGGGCTGGGTGGTAATGATGATTGTGGCCAGATGAGTGCGTGGTATATTTTTACCGCACTTGGGTTTTACCCTGTAGCGCCTGGTTCTGATCAATATTCTATTGGCAGCCCGGCAGTGGATGGGGCTACTATTCAGCTGGAAAACGGCAAGTCTTTTGTGATAGAGGCCCAGAATCAAAGCGATAAGAATGTGTATGTGCAGAAGATGATCCTGAATGGCCAGCCGCTGAACCGCTTTTACCTGACGCACGCGGATATTACCAATGGTGGTAAGCTGGTGTTTGTGATGGGGGAGAAGGCGAAGAAGAAGTAGTCGGAAAGTCAGGAAGCCGGAAAGACGGAAAGTCTGTACGACGAACCGGCTGAAAGATTGATAGTTAATTGAATGCCATGTAATTTGAGTAAAATCAACTTACGTGGCATTTTTGTTTTGGGACGTTGATAAGGGAGAACAGGGGGAGGTATGACTTTGTAATGGCTTCACTATGAAGGATGTGCGGAGCATAGTCGCTATAAGGTCGCTATAACGTCGCTGAAAGGTCGCTGTAACGCCGCTAAAAGGTCACTGTAACGTCGGTGTAAGGTCGTTGAAAGGCCGCTGAAGCGACGTTGGAAGGAGGTTAAAAAACGGGCAAAAATGCCTTGCAGAGTGATGGGACACGATAAGAATGGCGTGCGAGAGGCCGGATGCGGGTATGTTCATTTTTGATGACAACCGGGTAATATTTGTTTATTGTAATATACGACAAATCAGGCTAATCAGGCGTGAATTTGGGGGGTGATTATGCGACTTTTTCAAAAAGTTTCCTTGCTTGGGCTGGATGCCCTAAATTTGGATAGCTACGGATTCTTGCCATTACATTTTACAAGTTTGTCCTTGAATGCCTGTGTGCCTGCAAAAGCGGGCATGCACCCCTAAAACTTCTGCCAACATTATGAAACGTGTATCGCTCAAAGACATCGCTAAAATGACGGGGGCTTCGCCGTCGACTGTATCCTTTGTTTTGAATGGTAAGGCCAGGGAAATGAGGATCAGCGATGACCTGGCCAAGAAGATCGTCATGATCGCAAAAAGGGAGGGGTATCACCCCAACCAGGTGGCGGTGAGGCTGCGGACGGGCAAGTCGCAAATGCTGGGGCTGGTGGTGGAGAGTATTTCGGGTAATTTCTTTGCGGCGCTGGCCAAGGTGATCGAGGAGGAGGCGGAGCAATATGGTTATAAGGTGGTGTATTGCGCTACTGAAAATGATGGCAAGAAGGGGCAGGAACTGATCAAAATGTTGTCGCAGCAGCAAGTCGATGGTTATATTATTACGCCGGCTATTGGCATGGAGCAGGATGTGGAGGAACTGATCGAGCATAAGAAGCCGGTGGTGTTGCTGGATAGTTATTTTCCGCAAATGGACGTACCTCACGTGCTGGTGGACAATTATGGCGGGGTGGCCAAGGGGATGAAGCATCTGATCAGCCGGGGGTACAAGAAGATCGGGTTCATTACTGTAGACTTGCAACTTATCCAGATAAAGGACCGTCTGCAGGCTTATACGGAGAGCCTGAAGGCTGCCAATATTCCCGTCAACAAAAAGCATATTCTTTCACTCGGTTATAAGATCACGCGGGCCGATGCCATCGAGCAGATCTCGGCTTTTATTAAGAATAATCCTCAGCTCGATGCGCTTTTCTTTGCTACCAACTACCTCGGTTTGCTCGGTATCGAAAGTTTGCAGAAGCTGGCTATGAATATTCCCAAGGATGTGGCGATGATGAGTTTTGACGATCACGATGTGTTCAGGCTATTCCCTCCGGGTATTACTATTATTGAGCAGCCGGTGGAGGAGATCGCCAAAACGGCCATTAACCTGCTCATGTCGCAACTGGGTAAGAATAAGCCGGCAAGGAAGAATAAGGTGCAGTTGCCGGCGAAGCTGGTGGTGCGCGGGACGACGTAAGGAACGGTTTTTGAACTAAATGCTTAATAATGTGTTCTTATAGGGTATTCCAATTTGCCAAAATGGTGAAGTAGCCTTAAATTCGGGATTCTAAATCCAAAAAGTGCTTCCGCCCGCTTTTGGAACAAATTTTGTGAAATGTATAGGTTTTCATTACCTTTGCCGTCCATTTTTCACAATGCTAATTAGCTGGGGTACGTTATTTCATGGCCAAATTTACATAACTACTTCAAAATCATGACACAGAGAACTTAACTGTTCTCCTGTGATTTTTTTGTTTATAGACGATTTGTGGGAATTTTTGAACGTTCGAACAACTAAAAAACCGGTTTTAATCAATATGTCTTCAACAAAATTGCAAAGCAGGATCAACTTCGGTAAGATCAAAAATTTATCCGAAGCTCCTGACCTACTCGAAGTACAGATTCAGTCTTTCAAAGAATTCTTCCAGTTAGAGACCACTCCGGACAAGCGTAACATCGAAGGGTTATTCAAGGTGTTCAAGGAGAATTTTCCTATCACCGACACGCGTAACATCTTCGTGCTGGAGTTCCTGGATTATTTCATTGACCCGCCCCGCTACACTATTGAAGAGTGTATGGAGCGTGGCTTAACGTATGCCGTTCCGCTGAAAGCGAAGCTGCGTTTGAGCTGTAACG
This sequence comes from Paraflavitalea sp., assembly GCF_059502485.1. NCBI lineage: Bacteria > Pseudomonadati > Bacteroidota > Chitinophagia > Chitinophagales > Chitinophagaceae > Paraflavitalea > Paraflavitalea sp. The sequence continues at coordinate 2,022,516 of NZ_JCACET010000010.1, read as the reverse complement.
ACGAGGAACACGTTGATTTTCAAACTATTGTGCAGGATGTATTCTTAGGAAACATTCCTTACATGACTCCCCGTGGTACTTTCGTGATCAACGGTGCTGAGCGTGTGGTGGTATCGCAGTTGCACCGTTCACCCGGTGTATTCTTCGGTCAGTCCATCCACCCGAACGGTACGAAGATCTACTCTGCCCGTGTGATCCCTTTCAAGGGCGCATGGATGGAGTTTGCTACGGATATTAATAATGTGATGTATGCTTACATCGACCGTAAGAAGAAATTCCCGGTAACAACTCTGTTGCGTTCTATCGGTTACGAAACTGATAAGGACATCCTGGAATTGTTCGGTATGGCCGATGAGGTGAATGGTGATCTGAAGTCACTGAAGGCTTACCTGGGCAAACGCCTTGCTGCCCGCGTATTGAGAACATGGGTAGAAGACTTCGTGGATGAAGATACCGGTGAGGTAGTGTCTATCGAGCGTAATGAGGTGGTTCTTGAGCGCGATACTGTGCTCGACGAAGAGGCCATCGAAATGATCGCCGATATGGACGTGAAGAGTGTATTCGTACAAAAAGAAGATGTTGGTGGTGATTTCGCGATCATCTACAACACTTTAAATAAAGATACTTCCAACAGTGAGCTGGAAGCGGTGCAACATATCTATCGTCAGTTGCGCGGCGCCGATGCTCCTGATGATGAGACCGCTCGCGGTATCATCGACAAGTTGTTCTTCAGTGACAAGCGTTATGACCTCGGCGAAGTTGGTCGTTACAAGATCAACCGCAAGCTGAATCTTAATCAGCCGCTGGAGCAAAAGACTTTGACTAAGGAAGATATCATCGAGATCATCAAGTATCTCGTTCGTCTTACCAACGGTAAAGCGGAAATCGATGATATCGATCACCTGAGCAACCGTCGTGTTCGTACTGTGGGTGAGCAGTTGTATGCTCAGTTCGGTGTTGGTCTGGCCCGTATGGCGCGTACCATCCGTGAGCGTATGAACGTACGTGACAATGAGGTGTTCACGCCTGTTGACCTGATCAACGCGCGTACGCTTTCTTCTGTAATCAACTCGTTCTTCGGTACTTCTCAGCTGTCTCAGTTCCTCGACCAAACCAACCCGCTGAGTGAGATCACGCACAAGCGTCGTATCTCCGCTCTCGGACCAGGTGGTTTGAGCCGTGAGCGTGCGGGCTTTGAGGTTCGTGACGTACACTATAGCCACTATGGCCGTCTGTGTACTATCGAAACTCCTGAAGGTCCAAACATCGGTCTGATCTCTACGCTTTGCGTTCACGCGAAGATCAATGAGATGGGCTTTATCGAGACTCCTTATCACGTTGTTCAAAATGGTAAGGTTGATCTGAAGAAGCTGACTTTCCTGAGTGCTGAAGAAGAAGATATTGCCAAGATCGCCCAGGCGAGTGCGCCTTTGGATGAGAAGGGCAACTTCATAGAAGAGAAGATCTCTTCCCGTCAAACCGGTGACTTCCCGATCCTTGAGAAGGGTGAAGTGGAATTCATGGACGTTGCGCCTAACCAAATCGTTGGTTTGAGTGCTTCGCTGATTCCGTTCCTCGAGCATGATGACGCCAACCGTGCGTTGATGGGATCAAACATGCAACGTCAGGCTGTGCCGCTGATCCGTCCTGAAAACCCGATTGTGGGTACTGGTCTGGAAGGTAAAGCTGCGCGTGATGCAAGGGTTCAGATCCTGTCTGAAGGTGAAGGTGTGGTTGAGTATGTTGACGGTAGTGAAATTCACGTTCGTTATGATCGTACTGAAGGTGACCGTTTGGTGAGCTTCGAAGACGATCTGAGAATTTATAAATTGACCAAGTTCATTAAGACGAACCAGGAAACCTGTATCAACCATAAGCCGGCCGTTAAAAAGGGTCAGCGTATGAAGAAAGGCGACTTCTTAACTGAAGGTTATGCTGTACAGGCTGGTGAGTTGGCACTGGGTCGTAACCTGCGTGTGGCGTTCATGCCATGGAAGGGTTACAACTTCGAGGATGCCATCGTAATTAATGAAAAGGTAGCCCGCGAAGACTTGTTCACTTCTATCCATATTTCCGAATATGAGTTGGAAGTGCGCGATACCAAGCTGGGTGAAGAAGAACTGACACCAGATATCCCTAACGTTTCTGAAGAGGCTACCAAAGACCTCGACGAGAATGGTATCATCCGTTTGGGTGCTGCTATCAAGGAGGGTGATATCCTGATCGGTAAGATCACTCCTAAAGGTGAAAGCGATCCTACTCCTGAAGAGAAGCTGTTAAGGGCCATCTTTGGTGACAAGGCTGGTGATGCGAAGGATGCTTCTCTGAAAGCACCGAATGGTGTAGAGGGTGTGGTGATCGGTAAGAAATTGTTCCAACGCGCCAAGAAGGATAAGAACGCCAAGATCCGTGAAAAAGCGGCTCTGGAGAAACTGGAAAAGGTTCACGAGAAGAATGTTGAAGACCTGAAGGAATTGTTGCTGAACAAGCTGCAAACCTTGCTGAAGGACAAACCTTCTGCCGGTGTTAACAACAACTTCGGTGAAGTGCAGATCGGTAAGGGCGCGAAGTTCAATGTAAAGAACCTGTCTTCTATCGATTACCAGAACGTAAACCCATTGGGTTGGACTGGTGATGGATCTATCGATGACAACATCAATATTCTGCTGCACAACTATAACATCAAGTTCAACGAAGAGCTTGGCCGTTACAAGAGGGAGAAGTTCAACATCTCTATCGGTGACGAGTTGCCTGCAGGTGTATTGAAGCTGGCTAAGGTATACCTCGCCGTTAAGCGTAAGCTGAAGGTGGGTGATAAGATGGCCGGCCGCCACGGTAACAAAGGTATCGTTGCGAAGATCGTTCGTGCTGAAGACATGCCGTTCCTGCATGATGGTGAGCCTGTAGATATCGTACTGAACCCGCTTGGTGTACCTTCCCGTATGAACCTTGGACAGATCTATGAGACTGTTCTTGGATGGGCTGGTCAGAAACTGGGTGTGAAGTTCGCTACGCCAATCTTCGATGGTGCTACTGTAGAAGAGATCGCTCAACATATCGATAAAGCAAACCTGCCAAGCTTCGGTCACAGTTATCTGTTCGATGGCGAAACGGGTGAGCGCTTCCACCAGAAGGCTACGGTGGGTGTGATCTACATGATCAAACTGCACCACATGGTGGATGATAAGATGCACGCACGTTCTATCGGACCATACAGCTTGATCACGCAACAGCCGCTGGGTGGTAAAGCTCAGTTTGGTGGTCAGCGTTTTGGTGAGATGGAGGTGTGGGCTCTGGAAGCTTACGGTGCATCTAATATCCTGCAAGAGTTGCTCACTATTAAATCTGATGACATCATCGGTCGTGCGAAGACTTATGAGGCCATCGTTAAGGGTGACAATATTCCAAGGGCAGGTATTCCAGAGTCTTTCAACGTATTGGTTCATGAGTTGAGAGGTTTGGGTCTCGATCTGAAGTTTGAATAATTACAGGCATTGGCTATTAGCGGTTAGCTATTAGCCAATCCCCTATGTAGTGATAATTAAAATTACTGCCTGCAGCTAACCGCTAAGGGCTAACAGCTAAAAGCTAAATTCTAATATGGCTATTAAAAAAGATAATCGTCCCAGGGCCACCTTTTCGAAGATCACGATCGGTCTGGCTTCACCGGATTCTATTTTGGAGCGTAGCTATGGTGAGGTATTGAAGCCTGAGACTATTAACTATCGTACGTACAAGCCTGAGCGTGATGGTTTGTTCTGCGAGCGTATTTTCGGACCTGTAAAGGATTATGAGTGTGCCTGCGGTAAGTACAAACGTATTCGTTATAAGGGTATTGTGTGCGACCGTTGTGGTGTAGAAGTTACTGAAAAGAAGGTGCGTCGTGAGCGCATGGGCCACATCAAACTGGTGGTGCCTGTTGTTCACATCTGGTACTTCAAGAGCTTACCTAACAAGATTGGTTATTTGTTGGGTGTAAGTTCCAAGAAGCTGGAGACTATCGTTTATTATGAAAGGTTTGTAGTTATCCAGGCTGGTATCCGCGAAGACCGGAACCTGAAGATGGGTGACTTGCTGACTGAAGAAGAATATCTTGAAATTCTGGAAGGTCTGCCTAAGGAGAATCAATATCTGCCTGATGAAGATCCTCAGAAGTTCATTGCCAAGATGGGTGCTGAAGCGGTGCATGACATGTTGCAACGTATCGAGTTGGACAGCTTGTCTTTCTCTCTGCGTAATGCTGCTGCTACTGAAACTTCTCAACAACGTAAGGCTGATGCCTTGAAGCGTTTGAGTGTAGTGGAAGCTTTCCGTGAGGCTAATGGTCGTATCACCAACCGTCCTGAGTGGATGGTAATGCAATATATTCCTGTAATTCCGCCTGAATTACGTCCGCTGGTTCCTCTGGATGGTGGCCGTTTCGCGTCTTCTGACCTGAACGACTTGTACCGTCGCGTGATCATCCGTAACAACCGTCTGAAGAGGTTGTTGGAGATCAAGGCTCCTGAGGTGATCCTGCGTAACGAAAAGCGTATGTTGCAGGAAGCGGTTGACTCTCTGTTTGACAACAGCCGTAAGTCTAACGCCGTGAAAGCGGAAGGTGGCCGTGCGCTGAAGTCTCTGAGTGATGTGTTGAAGGGTAAACAAGGTCGTTTCCGTCAAAACCTGTTGGGTAAACGTGTTGACTACTCTGGTCGTTCTGTAATCGTGGTAGGTCCTGAACTGAAACTGCACGAGTGCGGTCTGCCTAAGGACATGGCTGCTGAGTTGTTCAAGCCGTTTATCATCCGTAAGTTGATTGAAAGGGGTATCGTTAAGACTGTTAAATCTGCCCGTAAGCTGGTAGACCGCAAGGAAGCGGTGGTCTGGGATATCCTTGAAAATATATTGAAGGGTCACCCTGTGATGCTTAACCGTGCCCCTACGCTGCACAGGTTGTCTATCCAGGCTTTCCAACCCAAACTGATCGAGGGTAAAGCGATCCAGTTGCACCCGCTCGTGTGTTCTGCGTTCAACGCCGACTTCGACGGTGACCAGATGGCGGTTCACGTGCCTTTGAGCAATGCTGCTGTTCTGGAAGCCCAGCTGTTGATGCTTTCTTCTCATAACATTCTTAACCCGCAGAATGGTGCTCCGATGACCCTGCCTTCTCAGGACATGGTTCTCGGTCTGTACTATATCACCAAGGGTAGGAAGACAATGGGCGATGTTGTAGTGCGTGGAGAGGGTAAAGCCTTCTACAGTGCTGAGGAAGTGATCATCGCTTATAATGAAGCTCGTATCGACCTGCATGCCAACATCAAAGTAAAAGTTGATGTGCGTGAGAATGATGGTACGATCAGGAGAAAGCTGATTGATACTACTGTAGGTCGTGTACTGTTCAACCAGTTTGTTCCTAAAGAAGTAGGTTATATCAACGCGCTGCTGACGAAGAAGAGCTTGCGTGAGATCATTGGTGACATCATCAAGATCACCAACGTTCCTAAAACTGCCAAGTTCCTCGATGATATCAAGCAGCTTGGTTTCCGTACTGCCTTCCAGGGTGGTCTGTCGTTCAACATCAATGACCTGATCATCCCTTCTATCAAAGAAGAAGTACTGGATAATGCTAAGGGTGAGGTTGACGAGGTTTGGGACAACTATAACATGGGTCTTATCACCAACAACGAGCGTTATAACCAGATCGTTGACATCTGGTCTCGTGTTGATACCCGCATCACTGAAACGCTCATCCGTGAGCTGAGCACTGATAAGCAAGGTTTCAACTCGGTTTATATGATGCTTGACTCCGGTGCCCGTGGTTCCAAACAACAGATCAAGCAGCTTTGCGGTATCAGGGGTCTGATGGCGAAGCCAAGGAAGTCTGGTTCTACCGGCTCTGAGATCATCGAAAACCCGATCCTTTCCAACTTCAAGGGTGGTCTGAACGTATTGGACTACTTCATCTCTACGCACGGTGCGCGTAAAGGTCTGGCGGATACGGCCCTTAAGACGGCTGATGCCGGTTACCTGACCCGTCGTCTCGTAGACGTTGCCCAGGACGTGGTTATTACTGAAGAGGATTGTGGTACACTGCGTGGTATTGCCATCAGTGCACTGAAAGATAATGAAGAGGTTGTAGAGCCACTGTATGACCGTATCATTGGTCGTACGTCTCTGCACAATGTATATAATCCTGAGAATGACAAGCTCGTTATCGAAGCGGGTTCTGTTATCACTGAGGATATCGGTAAAGAAATTGAAGAGGCAGGTATAGAAACTGTTGAGATCCGTTCTGTACTGACTTGCGAAAGTAAGCGTGGTGTGTGTGTGAAGTGTTATGGTAAGAACCTTGCTACCGGTAATATTACGCAGAAGGGTGATGCTGTAGGTATCATCGCTGCGCAGTCGATCGGTGAGCCTGGAACACAGCTTACGCTGCGTACCTTCCACGTGGGTGGTGTGGCTGGTTCTGCTTCTGTAGAATCTTCACTGATCGCCAAGTTCGATGGTACTGTTCAGTTCGATGGTCTGCGTTCTGTATCTGCTGAAAATAATGAAGGTGAAAAGATCCAGGTTGTAATTGGCCGTACTGGTGAGTTGCGTATCATGGATATCAAGAATGACCGTCTGTTGATCACCAACAACGTGCCTTACGGTGCTACGCTGCAGGTGAAGGATGGTCAGAATGTGAAGAAGGGTGATGTGATCTGTACGTGGGATCCGTTCAACAACGTAGTTGTTGCTGAGATCGCCGGTCAGATCAAGTTTGATAACGTAATTGAAGGTATCACTTACCGTGAGGAGGCTGATGAGCAAACTGGTCACCGTGAGAAAGTGGTAATTGAAACCAAGGATAAGAATAAGATCCCGACCCTCGTTGTAGAAGGTAAGGATGTGAAATTGTATAACCTTCCTGTAGGTTCTCATATCATTGTTGATCAGGCTGAAGATGTGAAGGCTGGTCAGGTACTCGTAAAGATCCCTCGTACGCTGCGTATGCAACGTGATATCACGGGTGGTCTGCCACGTGTAACTGAGTTGTTCGAAGCACGTAACCCGGGTAACCCCGCTATCGTGTGTGAGATCGACGGTGTTGTTGCTTTCGGCGCGATCAAACGTGGTAACCGCGAGATCGTAGTAGAAGCGAAGGATGGTGTTGTGAAGAAATACCTGGTACCGTTGACGCGTCAGATCCTGGTTCAGGATGGTGACTTCATCAAAGCTGGTGCTTCGTTGTCTGATGGTCAGGTTTCTCCGAGCGATATCCTTTCGATCAAAGGTCCTTTCGCTGTACAAGAGTACGTTGTGAATGAGATCCAGGAGGTTTACCGCTTACAGGGTGTAAAGATCAACGATAAGCATATCGAGGTAATCGTAAGGCAGATGATGAAGAAGGTTGAAATTGTTGACCCAGGTGATACCCGTTTCCTCGAGGAGGACCTGGAAGACCGCTTCGACTTCAATGAAGAGAATGACTGGATCTTCGATAAGAAGGTGGTTAGTGATCCGGGCGAAAGCACCAAGCTGCGTGCCGGTCAGATTGCCAGCCTGCGTGAGATCCGTGAAGAGAACTCTCTGCTGCGTCGTTCCGATAAGAAACCTGTGGAGTTCCGTGATGCGAATCCGGCTACTTCTCACCCGGTTCTGTTGGGTATCACCAAAGCGTCTCTCGGTACTCAAAGCTGGATCTCAGCGGCTTCGTTCCAGGAAACTACGAAGGTGTTGTCTTCCGCAGCGATCCAGGGTAAGAGTGACGATATGCTCGGTCTGAAGGAGAACGTAATTACAGGTCATCCGATCCCGGCTGGTACTGGCTTACGTGACTTCGAAAACATGGTGGTTGGTAGCAAGGAAGAGTATGAGTTGCTGCAAACTACGCGTGAGGCTATGAGTTTTGATGATGACGAATAAGGCAACAAGGCATCGAGGCAGTAAGGCAACGAGTGTAGTATGATCGCCGAATTGTTTTAGACCTTATAAACAGATAAGTTAAAAGCAGGAAGTGAAAGCTTCCTGCTTTTTTTATTGGCTATAATACTATTGTGTGAATGGAATTTATGTATATCTTGTTGGCCTGATCTGAACTAATTCTGAACTGTTAAAAGTTTTAACAATTTTCTTTTAACGCAAGATTTTATCTTGCAAAAAAGGCGTGAATGAGAAATATCTCTACTATTTTAAGCATTATTGCACTGGCTCTTACCGGTGTACTTTTCTATCTTCATTTTACTCATAAAGAACAGCTGAAGCAGGTATCTGTAGCTGCGGGTAAGAATGGTCAACATAATTTCAAGATCGCTTATTTCGACATCGATTCTTTGCAATCGAGTTATACCAAGTATAAGGATGTGTTGCAAGAGATGAAGGGTAAGGAAAGTTCTGCCAATGCCGAATTGCAGGCTTTGAAAGGTCGTTATCAGAGCAGGATTCAGCAATTGCAGCAAAAAGGCCCAACGATGTCACAGGCCGAAGGTGAAGCGGCACAACGGGAAGTGGCCAAGATGGAGCAGGATTACCGCACGCGGGAGGCTCAACTGCAGGACAATCTGCAGAATCAGCAAATGGACATGACGAAGCAAATGCGTAAAGAGATCGAGGATTATCTTGCTGTGTATAATAAGGATAAAGGGTATGCTTATATCTTTTCTTATGAGCCCGGATTTATTATGTATTACAAGGACTCTGCGTATGATGTGACTGCCGATCTGTTGAGGGGCTTGAATGATCAATATAGCAAGAGTAAGAATAAGAAATAGAGTTGATAGGTTAATAGGTTGACAGGTTGAAAAGGGTAGTGATAGTCAAGAAAGTGAGGAGTATTTAAGAACTGATTAGCATTCGTTAAAATAGGTAAACGCAGCTACGCAATAGCTGCGTTTTTTTGTGCCTTCTGTATTTTTGATTTCCTTATCTTCAAGGTTACTTATTTTATAACACACTTTGACCTTTATTTAAACTGCTATGGCTGAATCAACACCTGCTTTTAAACCCTCTCTGGGCCTCGTAGATGCTACCATGGTGGTGGCTGGCTCCATGATCGGTTCCGGTATTTTTATTGTAAGTTCTGATATCACTCGTCACGTAGGTAGCTCCGGCTGGCTGATCATGGTATGGCTTATAACGGGCTTTATGACCATTACTGCGGCAGTTAGTTATGGTGAGTTGAGTGGTATGTATCCAAAGGCGGGCGGCCAGTATGTATACCTGAAAGAGGCCTTCAATCCGCTGGCCGGATTCCTGTATGGCTGGAGCTTTTTTGCGGTGATCCAAACGGCTACTATTGCTGCCGTGGCTGTGGCTTTCAGTCGTTTTACAGCTTACCTTGTGCCGGAGCTTGGGGAAAGTAATATTGTATTTATGTTGGGCTCGCTAAAGGTGTCGGCTGCTCAGCTACTGGGTATTGCGCTGATCATCTTTCTCACTTATACGAATACAAAGGGGGTCAAGGGTGGCAAGATCATTCAAACCACTTTTACTACGGTAAAGCTGATATCCTTATTTGGATTGATCATATTGGGTTTTCTGCTGGCCAAGCATAGTTTTTGGGATGAGAACTGGCAAACGGGATTGAATGCCATGCAACTGGAAAAGCAGGATGGCGCTTTTGTAAAGGGTGGCCAGTGGTCTCCCATAAGCGGTACGGTGCTGATTGGTGCTATTGCGGCTGCAATGGTGGGATCTATCTTTAGTAGTGATTCCTGGAACAACGTGACTTTCATTGCCGGTGAGATCAAGAATCCGAAGAAGAATATTGGGTTGAGTCTTTTCCTGGGTACGTTGATCGTAACTGTGATTTATGTTACTGCCAATCTCATGTACCTGCATGTGTTGCCCTTGCAGGAGATCGCTTTCCCTGAGGGTGAGCGGGTTGCTGTGGCGGTGTCCAATTCTATTTTCGGGAGTAACGGTTCTATCGTGATCGCGGTGATGATCATGATCTCTACTTTTGGTTGTAATAATGGCCTGATCCTCGCGGGCGCCCGCGTATATTATACGATGGCTAATGATGGTTTGTTCTTCAAGAAAACAGGAACGTTGAACAAGCATGCTGTTCCTGAGTATGCTTTGTGGCTGCAATGTATCGTGGCTTCTATCATGTGCCTTAGCGGTAGTTATGGGGATCTGCTGGATATGATCTCTTTTGTGGTGGTATTGTTCTATGCGCTCACTATTGTTGGTATCGCTGTTTTGCGTAAAAAGCGGCCCGATATCGAACGTCCTTATAAAGCATTCGGTTATCCCGTTTTGCCTGCTATTTATGTTCTCATGGCACTCACTTTCTGCGTGTTCCTGATCATGATGAAGCCTGTGTATGCAGGTGCTGGTTTAGGTATCGTACTGGTGGGTATTCCGCTGTACTATATAGCTGTTTCGAGGAAAAAGGCGGCGGCGTAGACCCTTCCCGGGTCTTGCATCATTATTGCATTGTTTTCGGCAAAATATAATACCTTGCAAACTGCTTAGGTATTATAAAAGAATGTTGCAATATGGCTGTCTTTGATTTCGACAAATTATTTGCTCAGTTCGAAGGTATTAAGGTTGGAGTTATCGGTGACGTGATGCTGGACACGTATTGGTGGGGGCATGTAGACCGCATTTCTCCTGAAGCACCTGTGCCTGTGGTGGCATTGGACAAGAGAGAGCACCGTATTGGCGGGGCAGGCAACGTTGCCCTGAACCTCGTATCGCTGGGTGCGCAGGTAACGGCTTTATCGGTAACCGGACGGGATGATGACAGTGTTTTGCTGAAAGGGCTGTTTGATCAGGCCGGTATCAATACCAATTTCTTATTGTCTTCTGCTTCCCGTATCACTACTAATAAGGTGCGTATCATCAGCCGCAATCAACAGATGATGCGCCTCGACTCGGAAACTACCAGGGATCTTTCTGCGGAGGATGAACTGGCTGTGTTGCAGATGGTGGAAAAGTACATCGTTACTGAAAAGCCGCAGGCCATCGTTCTGGAAGATTATAATAAAGGGGTGCTTACTGAAAAGGTGATCAGAGAAGTGATTGCGTTGTGTAAACAACACAAGGTGATTACCACGGTGGACCCTAAGCGCAAGAACTTCTTTGCTTATGCCGGTGTGGACATTTTCAAGCCTAATATGAAGGAGGTAAAGGATGGCCTGAACCTGCTGGTAGAGGAGGTGAACATGGATACGCTGACTGATATTCATCATCAGTTGCAGGAAAGGCTTCAGCATCATATTTCATTTATTACGCTCTCTGAAAAGGGGGTATTCTATCATAATCACGACGCTTCCCGTATTATTCCTTCTCATTTGCGCAATATTGCCGATGTGTCGGGCGCGGGTGATACGGTTATTGCTGTAGCTTCTCTCGTGTATACTGCTACTAAAAGTATTGACCTGATGGCTGAAGTGGCCAATATTGCCGGCGGTCTTGTATGTGAAGAGGTGGGTACTGTGGCGATCGATAAGGCGAAGTTGCTGGAGGAGTGTAAGTTGTTGTTGAGGTGAAGTTGATAAGTTAATAGGTTGATAGGTTGAAAAGGAAAAGCAACCAGTATGGTTCCTGCGGTTGTTCATCAATATGTGTTGGAGGTGCTTCAGGCTGCGGTGGGAACGGCTATTTCTTCCATTCGCTTTAGTGCCGTAGGCGGCGGTTCCATCAATGATACTTATCAGGTGATTACCAACTCCGGTAATCGTTTTTTTGTCAAGCTCAATTCTGCTGTTGATTATCCTTCTCTGTTTGTGTTTGAGCAGCAGGGGCTGGAAGCTTTGGCGGCTACCAGGCTGATCCGTACGCCCGGCGTGATAGCCACCGGGGTAGCAGGCTCCTACCAGGTGTTGGTATTGGAATGGATAGAGCAGGGGCTCAAGTCAACGGACTTCTGGGAATCGTTTGGCAGGCAGTTGGCGGCTCTGCATGGAACTACGCAGGAGGGGTTTGGCTTTGCTTACAATAATTATATGGGCGCCTTGCCGCAGTATAATGAGCCGATGGCCAATTGGTGTGATTTCTTCATTCAGCGTCGTCTGGAGCCGCAGCTCAAGCTGGCTTTGGACGGACAATTGATGACCTCTCAACAGGTACGACTGTTTGAAGGTTTGTATAAGGTCCTTCCTTCTATTTTCCCTGTCCACGCGCCCGGCTTATTGCATGGCGACTTGTGGAGTGGAAACTTTTTATGTAGTGATGATCAGCAACCTGTTTTAATAGACCCGGCAGTGTATTATGGCCACCCTGCGGTGGATATGGCTATGACCACTTTGTTTGGAGGCTTTGATAGGGCTTTTTATGACAGCTATTTTTATTATGCCCCGCCAGTACCTAATTATCGGGAGCAATGGGAGGTTTGTAATCTCTATCCGCTATTAATTCACCTCAATTTATTTGGAAAAGGTTACCTGCCTGACATTTTACGTACAATTGAACGTTATTGATTTGCGTTATTATATGGTAATCAGTTAATTTAGCGATGTTAAGCAGCTTTAGGGGCTGTGTCGACGTCTTACTGGCAGTTTAAACCTCTTTTTACGGGATGCTCGCGGTTACTATACTGGGAAATAATTCGGCGCTACCGGCTTACGACCGGCATCCGACGTCGCAACTGGTGACGTTGGACGACCATTTATTCCTGGTTGACTGCGGAGAGGGCACCCAGGTCCAGTTGTCGAAGTACCGCATCCGCTGGGGCCGTATCAATCACATCTTCATTTCTCACCTGCATGGCGACCATTATTTCGGGTTGCCGGGTTTCATCAATAGCATGGGTTTGTTGCACCGGGAGCACGAGTTGCACCTGTATGCGCCTGCGCCGCTGCAAGAGATCCTTGATCTTCAATTGAAGGCTGCTTCTACTGTTTTGCCATATCAGCTTCATTTTCATCCGTTGGGTGAGGAAGGGGTATTGGTAAAGACCGACCGGTATAAGGTTTCCTGTTTTGCTACCAAGCACCGTATTCCGTGCTGGGGTTTTCGTTTTGACCAGGTGAAGGCTCCGCGCCGCGTAAATCCTGAGAAGGCCATCCACTATGGTGTGCCTGCTGCTTTTTATGACCGGCTGAAGCAGGGTGACGATTATACCAACAAGGTGGGGGAGCTGATCCGCAATGAATGGGTAACTGAAGCTGCACCCAAGCCACAATCTTATGCTTATAGTGCAGACACGCTGTATGATGAAGAGTTGATCGATAAAGTACGGGGCGTGGATATTTTATATCACGAGACTACTTATCTCAAAGACCTCAATGACAGGGCTGCCAGCCGTTTCCACTCTACTACCGAGCAGGCTGCCTGTATTGCTAAAAAGGCCAACGTTGGCCGTTTGCTGATCGGGCATTTCAGCTCCAAGTATGACAAGCTGGATATCTTCAAGGAAGAGGCCTGTGGCGTGTTTCCGAATACTGATCTTGCTTTGGAGGGGGTTACGTATAAGGTATAATAAAAAGGCGCAAAGCCATTCCACTATGGAATGAAACTTTACGCCGCTTACTAACCCAGTTCCTTTAATTATTTCTTCAAATACGTTTTTACTTGTTTGTATAGTCCTTCGCTCAAAGGTGTCATAGGTAGGCGCAGGTTATTCTCGATCAGTCCCAGTTCCGCCAAAAAAGCTTTCACGCCAGCCGGGTTGTTTTCTGCAAACATCAGGTCATAGGCTTCTATCAACTGATCGTTCAGTTTCTTAGCTCCTTTCAGGTCGGCCTTTAAGCTATTACGTACCATGTCGGTAAATTGTTGGGGGAAAGCGTTGGCCGCTACGCTGATGACACCATCCATGCCGGTGGCTGTTTGTGCAAAGGTCAGGGCATCATCTCCGCTTACTACCAGGAAGTTCTCCGGACGGTCGCGCAGTATCAGGCTGCATTGTGCCATGTCGCCGCTGGCTTCTTTGATACCTGCAATGTTCGGTACTTCATTGGCCAGGCGAAGGGTAGTGGCGGCAGTCATGTTTCTGCCCGTGCGGCCCGGTACATTGTACAATAATATTGGTTTAGGTGAAGCTGCTGCCAGCATTTTATAGTGCTGGAAGATGCCTTCCTGTGATGGCTTGTTGTAATAGGGGCTGGCGCTCAGTACGGCTGTTGCCTTATCGAGCGGGAAGTATTGGAGGTCTTTCAACAATTCGTGTGTGTCATTGCCGCCAATGCCTACTACTACAGGTACACGGCCGTTTACCTTCTCATACGTGTACAGTATGATGTCCTTCTTTTCATCCTTGCTGAGGGTAGGGGTTTCGCCGGTGGTTCCCAGCGTTACGATGTATTCTACGCCTCCCTTGATCACGAAGTCGATGAGTTTGCCTAATGCATCGAAATCGACCTGGGTGTTTGTTTTGAAGGGGGTAACGAGTGCTACGCCTGTGCCTTGTAATGTTTGCCTGAGCGACATTCTATTGTTGGTTTTAAATTGATGGTGTCGTGATTGATATAGCTGCAAAAAAAAACCTTCCCGCTACGGGAAGGCTTCGATATATTTCAGACATACAAATCTGTCTTTAACCTTCCCCGTACGTGGAGTGTTTCTTGACTTGCTTTGTATGCTTCTTTATGTTTTGCATGATGGGTCCAAAAATAATCAGCAATTGTATTCCACCCAAATTTTTATGTAAGAAACTGCCTGCTGATTGTTGTCTACTGTCTTTAAATATGACAGTGCAAGCAGAAAGTAGCATGTTTATACTTCATCATAGAAGCCCATTTTGCTGAATTTCTCGATGCGTTTTTGTATGCGTTGTTCGGGTGTCAACTGGTACAGCTCATTGATCGTGTTGATCAGGTAGGGCTTCAGCAGGTTGGCTGCTTCTGCATAATCCCAGTGGGCTCCACCTACAGGTTCCGGAATGATCTCGTCGATGATGCCAAACTGGTGCATATAATCGGGTGTGAGCTTCAACTGCTCGGCAGCTTTTTCTTTCTGGTCCCAGCTACGCCATAGAATGGAGCTGCAGCTCTCGGGGGAGATCACCGTGTACCAGGTGTTTTCGAGCATGAATACCTTGTCGCCTACACCAATACCGAGGGCTCCACCAGAGGCTCCTTCTCCGATCACCACGCAGATCACCGGTACTTTGAGGCGCATCATTTCATAGATGTTGCGGGCAATGGCTTCGCCTTGTCCTCTTTCTTCAGCTTCCAGGCCGGGGTAGGCGCCGGGTGTATCTATTAAAGTAATGACTGGTTTGTTGAACTTCTCGGCCAGCTTCATCAGGCGCAGGGCCTTTCGATAGCCTTCAGGGTTGGCCATTCCAAAGTTGCGGAGTTGGCGTGCTTTGGTGTTGATCCCTTTTTGCTGTCCGATGATCATGACGGTTTTGCCGTCGATGGAAGCAAAGCCTCCTACCATGGCTTTGTCGTCGCGCACATTGCGGTCGCCAAACAGCTCTACAAAGTCAGTGGTAAGTTTATCGATGTATTTGAGTGTATAGGGGCGGTCCGGGTGGCGGCTCAGTTGTACTTTTTGCCAGGGGGTCAGGTTTTGGGTAATGGCCTTGCGGGTCTCGATCACCCTTTCTTCCAGTTTTTTGATGGGGTCGCTCAGGTCAATCTTGCTCTTCTCTTGCTTCTGCTTCAGCCCTTCAATGTCATCGAACAGTTCTTTAATGGGTTTCTCAAATTCAAGAAATTGGCGGTTTTTGTCTTGCGGCATAGTTCACAAAATATAAAGCTCCAAAATTAAGGGTTGAGGCCTTTTCTTTCTAATGTTTTCTTAATGATGGGATAATGCGCGGGCATAAAAAAGCCCATCCGGAGGAAAAAACGGACGGGCTAAAGGCCGGATTACCGGTTGCGAATTATAAGTTGTTGATAATGAGTTGTTTTATTGTTCTTTTACTGCTTCCCGTACTGGCACTCTTTTCAGCACAAACACCAAGAGCTCGTCATCTTTGTACGTTCTGTCGTAATCTTCGGGGGTGTGCAGATCGATTTGCACATAGTGTTTACCATAATTCACTGCATTTTTAGACAGCTTGCTCACATAGTACAGGGCAAAATCTGCTGGCTTGTAGTTGGCCAGTACATCGTTGCTTACCCGCTTTCCATCTATCCAAACGCCATACATCTTCGGGTCCTGCCAGTTCTGGAGCTGCTGGGCAGTGGGCGACTTGCGGGCTGGCCGCTTGCTGAACATCAGGGCTGGGTAGCCTTTTCTTTGTTCTGTACTCATGGTGCTGTACAGGGCTTTCAGCCTTATTTTGTCTTCTTTGGAGAATTTGTAACTCAGGTGTTTTTGGCCACCGGTAGTGCTTCTGTCAAGAATAGCATTGAACTCTTTCAGCTCTTCGGCAGATATGCCTGGGCCGGAAGGGTACTGTTTCTCAAAAAAGATAGTGCCTATCTCCCGTACGGTATCCTTTGGTTCTTTTATGGGTGTTGTGTTCTCTGTTTTTTTCTTTTCCGGTGCTTTTACCTGTGCATAGGTTCTGCTGCTGAACAGGAATAGGGCTGCGATGAATAAAGGCAGCAAGGCCAGTTGCAGGCAGGCGATCCGCCTGTTGTTGGGGGATTTTGTCATCATGGTCAATCTTTTTTTAGTGATAAAATAATTGAATGGTGAGGTAAGTGGGGTAGCAAATTGTTGTTCTATTTTATCCAGCAATAAATGCTGGTAGCCTGGGATATCATCATGTGTTTTGATCACTGCATCATCGGCCTGCAGCTCATGGTTCAGCTGCATCGATCTTTTATAAAAGACCAGTGAAGGATTGAACCAGCAAACTACCAGCAGTATTTCTATGAACAATACATCCCAGGAATGTTTTTGGCGTACGTGTGATAGCTCATGGGTCAATAAAATGTTACGTGTAGCGGGATTGTCATAATCTTCCTGGCTGATAAAAATGTACGACAGGAATGTGTGTGCAGGTATATCCCGATTGGTGAGTATAAGTTTTGCGCCATTGTAATGTAGGATCTTGTTGCCGGCAATTGCCCTGCGAATGCGATACAGGTTGCGCAGAAAGCGAATTAGCAGCATGGTCGTGATCAACAAGTAAATGGTGATGGCTATCTGCTCCAGCGTGAGGCTGGTTGTTTTCGTTACTGCCGCTTGTGCAGGATCAGGTGCATCAAAAGGAATGTTGAGTGGCAGTAATATTTCTTCCGGAACTATGCCGCCCACCTGTACTTCAAAGGTGATGAATGGGATCATCAATGAAAACAGGATGCTAAACAACAGGTATGCTCTGTTGAAGGCATACATTTTTTCACGTTGCAGTAGCAGCCTGTATACCAGCAGCAACAGGGCTGAGCAAACCGTTAGTTTAATGACGTAGGTGATCATTTCTTCTTTTTTTCGATTTCCTGGTCGATGATCTTTCTCAATTCTTCCAACTCTTTAGCCGTGAGTTTGGTGGATTTGGTAAAGAAGGAGGCAAACTGCAGGGCTGAGTCGTTGAAGTAATTCTTGATCATGCCATTAACATGTTTCGAGAAATAGTCAGTCTTTTTGACCTTCGGAAAGTATTGCCGGGAGTTGCCGAATACTTTGTGGTCTACAAATCCTTTTTCCTGCATTCTTTTGAGCAGGGTGACCACAGTAGTAGTAGCGGGCTTGGGCTCCGGGAAACATTCTATCAGGTCTTTGAGGAATGCCTTGTCCGACTGCCACAGGTATTCCATCAATTGTTCTTCTGCTTTGGTAAGTTGCATGCTCTACATATTTAGATGTTGCTCTACAAATGTAGAATAAAGGTTTGTATTGTCAAATATTTTTTTGCCGGAAGGGGTGGCGTTAGCAACACTGAGTGATTATATTTACACTCTACTGCCTATTTTTCAATTCATAACAATTTTTTGCAGCATGTGTAAAAAACTAATCTTTACCTGCCTCCTTTTAATAACTGTATTCAACCTGCTTGCCGGTACTGTAGATACGGTTACTACTTTCAGTCCCTCGATGAAAAAAGATATCAAGGCTGTGGTGGTCAGGCCCTCGACGTATGATAAGGCTAAAACTTATCCGGTAGTTTATTTGCTGCATGGCTATGGTGGCAATTATGGCGACTGGATCAAAAAGGTGAAAGCGCTTCCTGCTTATGCGGATCAATTTAATCTGATCATCGTGTGCCCTGATGGTAATGTGGGTAGCTGGTATTTCGATAGTCCTATAGATAGTGCCTGGAGATACGAGACTTATGTATCTAAAGAACTGGTAAGCTGGGTGGATAGTCATTACAGCACTGTTAAGGATAAAGCAGGCCGGGCCATTACCGGACTGAGCATGGGCGGCCATGGTGCTTTATATCTCGCTTTCCGTCACCAGGATGTTTTTGGTGCTGCCGGCAGCATGAGTGGTGGCGTGGATATACGTCCTTTTCCCCTCAACTGGGATATTGCTAAGCGTATTGGTTCTTATAAAGACAGTCCTGATCAATGGGAGAAGAATAGTGTGATCAATCTTACGCATCTGCTCGTTAATAATGCGTTGGCTATTATTATCGATTGTGGTACGGGTGATTTCTTTTTCCGTGTGAATGTGAACCTGCACGAGAAGTTACTGGAAAGGAATATCAATCATGATTTTATTACGCGGCCGGGTGTGCACAACTGGGATTATTGGGATAATGCCGTTACTTATCAGTTGATGTTTATGAGTAAGTACTTTAAGAAGTAGACGTTAGCTTTTAGGTATTAGCTATTAGCAATACAAAAGGGTGATCTATCATTAAGACAGATCACCCTTTTGTATTTATTGCCTTACTGCTAACGGCTAAAAGCTAATTCCTAACAGCTCTTTTAGAATCCAGCCAGTGGCCAGCTATTGTTTTTGTTGTTTACGTCTGGTAAGGTGTTATCCGGATCGAGGGTTACCTTTTTCAGTTTGGAAGTGGACTTATAAGCGAATTGCCATACAGCGCCGTGTTGCCATATTTCTACCGGCAGTTGTACGCGGTCTTTCTTTCCATTCTCTTCTGTTATTTCTACCACTACCGGCATGGGCAGTTTTTCCATGTTGGCGATGGTAATGATGCTGCCTTGTGCAGGATCATCTTTTACGTATGCTACCTCTTGTACGGATTGGTCTATCTTCCAGTTGTTCAGGAACCAGCCTCTCCAGAACCAGTCGAGTGTTTCTCCTGCATTGTTTTCAATGCAATGGAAAAAGTCGTAGGGTGTTGGGTGCTTGAATGCCCACTGGTGTACATAATAGCGGAAGGCGCTGTCGAAGCGGGCAGGGCCTAATACATTCTCACGCAGCAGCTGTAATCCAAAGCCTGGCTTGCGATATGCTACCGTGCCCAGGTTGGCCAGGCTGGTAACATCGGGAATCGTAGAGATGCCTTCGGCAGTGGCGCCAAAGAATGGCTGCACGAAGTTCTTAGCGAGCATTGCGCGGCCGCCTGCATATTCTCCATTGTTGAATTGTTTTTCGGCCAGTGTATTGATAAAGGTGTTGAAACCTTCATCCATCCAGGGGAATTTTCTTTCATTGCTGCCCACGATCATGGGAAACCAGTTGTGGCCAAACTCATGTGAGGTTACACCCCAAAGGCGGCCTCTGCTGGAGCGGGCACTGCAAAATACAATACCGGGATATTCCATGCCGCCCACAATGCCGGCTACGTTCACTGCCATGGGATACGAGTATGGATACAGGTAATCGGAGTAGAACTCGATAGCGCCTTTTACATATTCAGTGGAGCGGCCCCACGCAGTGTCGTTTGCTGCTTCTGCGGGATAAGCACTCATGGCCAGTGATTTTTTACCACCAGGCAGGTTGATGCGGGCTGCGTCCCATACAAAAGAGGTGGAGCTTGCCCAGGCTACATCACGGGTGTTGAGGCACTTGAACTTCCAGGTAAGTGTTTTGCTATTGGTAGGGCGTGAAGCTGGATTGGTCACTTCAGCAGCAGAGCGCAACAACACTGTTTTATCGCTGTTCTTAGCAGCATTCCAACGTTTCAACTGCTCGGCTGTCAATACTTCCTGTGGGTTCAGCAGTTCGCCGGAACCTACTACGATGTGATTGGCCGGTGCAGTAATGTTGTAAGCGATGTCGCCATACTCCAGGTAAAACTCACCTTGTCCCAGGTAGGGTTGTGTGTTCCATCCAAGTACATTGTCATACACGCAGAGGCGGGGAAACCATTGTGCTATTTCATAGATCCAGCCGTTTTTTGTTTGCAGCCGGCCCATACGGTCTGTACCATATTCCGGTATAGTAAACTGGTAGGTTACTTTTATCTGCGTGCTGCCGCCGTTGCTTTTAAGGGCTTTGGGCAGCGTGATCTTCATGCGGGTATCTGTAATGTTGTAGTTTACGTCGGTCGCTTTACCGTTTTCGATGAGGGTTACTGATTTAATAGTATATCCTCCATCGAAGTTGCGGTTGGCCCAGCGACCGCCGGTGATCGCTGTGGCTGCTACGCTGCGCGATTGCAGGCTGTAAATGTTCTGGTCCAGTTGCAACCACAGGAATGATAATGACTGTGGGCTGTTGTTGGTGTAGGTGATCTGTACACTGCCAGCCACCTGGTGTTGTGCGTCATCGAGTGCAGCTTCGATCTTGTAATCGGCTTTGTTTTGCCAGTACTTAGGGCCAGGGGTACCATCGGCTGATCTGATGTCATCGCCGTAGGCAGGGTAGAAGAAAGGGGAAAATGCTTCATGCTGGTCGTACACGGAATTGGTTTGGGCAGCAGCTTGTAGACTCAATACTACTAAACAGCTACTCAGGAGCCTTTTTGTCATAAAACTCATGATGAAAACGGTGTTTTAATGAAAAGAAGGCCTAAAAATAAGCAAATGGAGGTCTCATGGGTTGCCATTAATCAAATAGCACAATTTTTTTAATGTAACCGGGAAATGATGGAATGTGCTTTTCTTCCACCTGTTTCAGGGGGTCGACTCTGGGGATTTGTTATTAATTTGCAGCACATGTCGTTATATATTACCTCTCTGAATTCCGGCAGCAATGGCAATTGTTACTACATCAGCAACGATGAGGAGGCCATTTTTGTGGATGCAGGTATTTCGTGCCGGGAAACCGAGAAACGGATGGCGCGGCTGGGCTTGCAGATGAAGAAGGTAAAAGCCATTTTTATATCACATGAACATGGTGATCATATTGCCGGCCTCTCTGTGCTGGCTAAAAAATACCAGCTGCCGGTTTATATAACAGCCGGCACACTTGAAGAAGGGAGGTTACAACTGAATGCAGAGCAGGTTATTTCTTTTGAAGCCTACAAGCCTATTCAGATAGGCGGCTTGTCGGTTACAGCTTTTCCCAAATTCCATGATGCGGCTGATCCGCATAGCTTCGTGGTATCTTCTTCTTCTGTAAGAGTAGGCGTATTTACAGATATCGGTAAACCTTGCGATCACCTCATCTCGCATTTTCAGCATTGTCATGCGGCTTTCCTGGAAACCAATTATGACGAAGATATGCTGATGAATGGCAGGTATCCGGCAATGCTAAAGAACCGCATTCGTGGTGGCCATGGGCATTTATCGAATATGCAGGCGCTGGAGTTGTTTAAAAAATACCGGCCTTCGTTTATGAGTCACCTGTTGCTATCGCACCTGTCGAAGGATAATAACAATCCACAGTTGGTGCGCGATCTTTTTGAACAGCATACCAGCAGTACTTCTATTATAGTGGCTTCCCGTTTTGGAGAAACGGAGTTGTATCATATTAAATCTTCCGGCGAAGAACTGGCTGCTATAACCCGGCCAGCTGAACGACAAATCACCATTGTGGCGAAAACACCATCTACGCCTCGGCAGCAACAGTTGTCTCTGTTTTAGTGTTTGCATCTATTGCTACGTCTGGCCGCTCAAAGCGGCCTGACTGAATACGTAGCTATTGATCAGACAGCTTTAATGTACAGGCGCATCGGTTGTAGTACCTGCATGGGCAATAGCATCTGCCAATTGTTGGTTCTCTTTCTTTTCCCTCGTTATTACTTTGTGTATGATGATAATGCTGAGTAGCATACATACAGCGCCGATCAGGAAGTGTATGCCCGGGAAATGGAACGGTGCCTTGTCGGTCGTGAAATAAGTAAACGTGCTGTTCATGATCAATGGTCCGAAGATAGTAGTGAGGCTCATCAAACTGGTTAATGCGCCCTGCAATTCTCCTTGTTGGTTGGCGGGTACGTGAACGGATATCACTGACTGCAGGGAAGGACCGCATATACCACCGAGGCAATAAGGAATCAGGAAGGCAAACATCATCCAGCTTTGTGTAGCGAAAGCAAACAGCACCAGGCCCAAGGTGTATAATGAGAGTCCAACGTAAATGCTTTTTTCATTCCCGATCTTAGGAACGATCACTCTTGTTAAGCCGGCTTGTACAGCGCCTACCAGTACGCCCACTACTGCCAACGATATACCTACCATTTTTTCGCTCCAACCGAACCGGTAAATGGTGAAGAAGTTCCAGTTGCCCTGTACTGATTGGGCGCCCAGATAGATCAGGAAAAAGCCAAGGGCCAGTCCACCGATCTCAGGGTGGTCGGTTAAAAACCGCAGAGAGCCAATCGGGTTGGCACGTTTCCACTCAAATGGGCGGCGCTTCTCTTTGCTCAATGATTCGGGTAAGAAAAAGTATCCATATAAACAGTTGAGCAGACAAAGTACAGCAGCGGCATAGAAGGGGGCTCTGATGCCCCAGATGGCCAGCAAGGCGCCAAGTGCTGGTCCCAGTACAAAACCCAATCCAAAAGCGGCACCAATGAGGCCGAAGTTCTTGGCTCTCGATGTTTCATCGGTACTGATATCGGCAATGTAAGCGGTGGCAGTTGTAAAACTGGCGCCGGTAATACCCGCAATAACGCGGCCTACAAACAACCATCCGTAAGAAGGCGCCAATGCCAGGATAATATAGTCTATTCCGAAACCTAATAAGGAAAACAGTAAAACGGGCCGGCGGCCGTAGCGGTCGCTCAGGTTACCGATTACCGGCGAAAATAAAAACTGGGTGATCGCAAAAACAGATAGTAAAAGAGCGCCATAAGTACTGGCCTCGTTGACAGGTATGCCTTTTAACTGGGCAATCAGATCGGCCATTACGGGGATGATCAACCCCCATCCCATGACATCGATCAGGAGTGTAACGAATATAAATCCAATGGCTGACTTCCTGTTTACTTGCATATAATTCAGTTGTTATTCGGGTAATGCAAACTTAGACCACAAAATTTAATAACAGGGAGGGTAAATACGACCATTTACAGGCAATTTGCGGCCATTCACCGACAGTTGGGTGAATGGCTTACAGCAAAAGGGCAATTTGAGACTTACAGGGGCTTTTTCATTTCGAGGAAGCTGAAATCTGCACGGGCGGCAGATGACTTGTTGGCGAAAGGCTCCAGCTTGCCGGTAGGCACAAAGCCTTTGCGTCGGTACCAGTCTATCAACTCATGGCGCAGGTTGATAACTGTGATCGTGATGGAATCATATCCATGTTCTTTAGCGTAACCCTCACTGAATTGTAACAGTTGTTTGCCTATGCCGGCAGCTTGCATGCCGGGTAGCACTGACAGCATACCGAGGTATAAAGTAGTTTCCTTTTTTTCCAGTAATACGCAACCCACTATTTCTCCTGCTGCAGTGCTGCATTTGAACATTGTAATGGCTGGCTGGTCGATAAGCTCCTGCAAATTAGGTTCGGTAGTTCGCTGACCAGCTACCAGGTGACTTTCTGACGTCCAGCTTTTGCCGGGTTCCCCTTCATAGGCACTATTGACAACTTTCGTTACGGCAGGCACGTCGGCATCGGTAGCCGGTAATATTATAAATTCACTATGGCTCATCGCACAAGGTTTTGATATTCGTAAACAGTTTGTTGAACTCGTTTTCTACGGTAGAGTCGCGGCTGATATAAACAAGGGTATTGTTGGCGCAGTTGCTGAAGTTGAAGGTGATCATATCGATCATGGCGTAAGTAATGCGTTGTGGCGAATTATACTTCTCATAAAACTTAGCCATGTAAGTTTCCGGCGCGCCGTTTTTGGCTTTGTGCTCTTCTGTATAATTTTTCCAGGCTGCGAGGAGCGTGGCGGTGTCAGCCGTTAAGGCGGCAACGATTTGTGGACAATCTTTTGCGAACCGGTTTGTTTTCAGTGTAGCCGGGTCAAGAAATGCCTGTAGGGTAGCCTTTTTCAATTCATATTCATCATCCAGCTCTTTCAGTCGTTTTTCTTTCAACTGCTGCCAGAAAGATGTTTTGATAACTTCTGCCTGCTGCAAATGTTCTTTTTTCTTTTCGTATTCTGTAGTGAGTGCTTGCACGTTTATGTTGGCAATGTCCTTTGGTTCATAAACCGTTTGGTCATTGTCGAGCTGCAGGCTGGACAGTCCAAACCATAGCTCATAGGTGCTTTGCAACTGGCTGGCAGTATATAGCTGAGGATTGTAAGAACCTTTATTTTCACATAACTCGGTGGTCCAGGTAAAAATAGCAGCACTATCTGGCCTGGTTTGCGCAGCCGGAGTTTCCTGCTTTGCTTCGGGTGCCTGATCGCTACAAGCGCAAAGCAGCAAGCCTGCTACAATAGCCGTGAATAAAGAAGTGCTGCGGGTTGGGCATTGCCGGGTCATAACCATTTTACATTTTAGACTGTAAATGTATTATGACCCGTGTAAAATAAAAAGTTGACTATTGACGGGAGATCACCGCTACCCATCCGCCGCCGGAGGCCATTTTCATCTTCAATACGTCACCACTTTTTACTTGTAAGGTGGATATCTTGTAATCGGTAGCATATTTGGCGGCATTGATGCCATCGGTGAGGATCTCTACTTTGTAGTTGCCTGCAGGAAGAAAATCCAGTTTGGCTTCCAATGTTCTTTCATCCCAATCGGTCATAGCGCCAATGTACCACTTGTTGCCATGCTGCCGGGCCACAGCAGCATAGGTGCCGATCTTTCCGGCCAGGGGCACTGTCTTATTCCAGGTAGTAGGGATGCCGGCAATAAAGCGGGTAAAGGCAGTATCCTGCAAATACAATGATGGCGTCTCTGCCAGCATCTGCAGCGGTGCTTCGTACATTACGTACATAGCGGCCTGGTGGGCACGGGTGCCACGACTTACCGGCTCATTGAAAGAAACAGTGAATCCTTTCTTGTTGGAATTGCGCATCGCTCCTGGTGTATAATCAAGTGGACCGGCCATCATCCGGGTGAAGGGGAGTGTAAGGTTATGCTCAGGCGTTATATAGTCAGCCCATTTGTTGTTTTCCAATCCTTTTACGCCTTCATAGTTGATCACGTTTGGATACTTGCGGTTGAGGCCAACAGGCTTGTAAGCTCCGTGATAATCTACCAGCAGTTTCCTGTCTGCACAGGCTTTGGCTACGCGCTCATACCAATTCACCGTGTATTGATCGGCTCTTTGGATAAAGTCAACTTTTATGCCTTTCACGCCCCACTGTACAAATCTATCCAGTACCGAATCCATTTTTTCATCGATGGGGCGCCACAGGCTCCACAGAATAATACCCACACCTTTGGAGGCGCCGTATTGCACCAGTTCGGGCACATTGATCTCTTTGCGGGGTGCGCTAACATCGGTAGTCGTGCGTGACCAACCTTCGTCGAGGATCACATAATCCAGCCCGAAGCGTGCAGCAAAGTCTATGTAATATTTATAGGTGGCATTGTTGATGCCCGATTCAAAGTCCACACCAAAGACGTTGTTGGCATTGTACCAGTCCCAGGCTACCTTTCCCGGCTTTACCCAGCTAAAATCTCCTTGTGCAACAGGGGTGCCCAGTTGAAATACCAGTTCATTCGAAAGCAGTGATACATCGTCGGGAGCGATCATCAGCAAGCGCCAGGGGAGTGTTCTACTGCCTTTGGTATCCGCAATGTAGGAAGCTTTTTCAGCCAGCACTTCCCGACGGTCGGTACGTGGTGCTACATAGCTTTTTAAAACCGCAGGAGGAAACTTGCCTTCCAGTTTGCCGCCTTCGTGAGGAAACAAGAACAGGTTGGGATAGTCGTACAGATCGCTTTCAGTGATCACCAGTTTTGTTCCGCCCGGAGTAGTTTGGTAAAGTGGGAGATACGCATACTTTTTCGCAGGGATGGTATCCAACATCTTTGTGCTGAACAGTCCTTCGTAGTGAGAAATAAATTCTGGGTTGTTCTCTTCCGGCCACCACGCTTTGTTTTGTTTGTCCAGGGCAAAGCTCACTTCTTCTGCATCTACCTTCAGTGAGGGCACCTTTTTATCCAGTTCAAACCGGTAGGCAACGCCATTGTTATAAGCTCGGAAACAGAGGGTAACACCGCCGGCAAATACCAGCTTCAGTTCTTTGTATACGTCGGGAATGATGGAATTTTTAACAGGTACAATGGAGAAGATAGAATCACGGTGATCTGATTTCAATTGTTTCAGCAACTTGCTCTTAGGGCCGGGGAATTTTTCACCGTTGGTAGTAATGGAAATACCGGAAGGGAAAAGCACCGTTTCGCTCTTGAAGGTTACGCTCCATTCGATGGTAGCGCCCGTACTGATCTTGATCACAATATTGCCATCGGGAGAGCGAAGCTCATGATCGGCCGCGCGGGCAGCAACACTAAAAAGGCAGACTACTAACACATACAAGAACTTCTTCATAAACACCAGGTTGATATTTCCCATTCCAGTTAAAATTATAAACTGCCAATTTACAGGCTTCAGCACAAAGGGCTTTAAGAGATATTAACCAGGAATGGGCGTATTTGCACCTGTTTAGGAAAAAGCAAACAAGCCCCTACGGAAAGGGACTTGTTGTATATGTATAGCCATGAAAAAAACTGATTAGGCTTCTGCTGGTTGCAAGGCTGGAGCAGCGGGAAAATCAACTGGTATTTTGGTAACCGCATACAGGTAATTGGTGATCATCTTATCACCGATCAGGATGATGGTATCTACCAGGTTTTCATCGGTATAACCGGCTGCATAAAAGGCGTCTACTGATTCAGTAGAGGGCTTGCCACGGTTTACTACAAAGCTTTTGGCGAGGGCAGCCAAAGCGTTAATCTTGCTATCGAATGAAACTGCACCGCTACGTATTTCAAGGATCTGGTCATCTGTAAAACCATTCAACTTAGCGATGGCGCTGTGGGCAGCTAAACAGTAATCACATTCATTGGCCTGGCTCACTGCCAGATTTACTACTTCTTTTTCTTTGGCTTTGAGGGATGATTTACCGCTTGACAAGGCAAGGTAATTAGCAAGACCATTTTGTGAGAGCGCCATGGTAGCAAACAGGTTAGGCACTTTACCGATTCCTTTTTTCAGATTATCAAACAATACCTGGTTAGCGGGTGATACTTCTTCTCTGGTGGGAACTGTGAACGTTTTCATTGTATTTGTTTTTTTATTGATTGCTTTGTCGTTATTGACGATGTAAAATTGCAACCAATAACGCCCACTAAAAATGGGCATACTTCCCGAAGCCTTGTGGATTCTTCCCGGGGGCTGTTTTATAAATGTTAATGAGGTGTTAGGCCTCGTGGCGTTAAATAATAGCGAGGTTATATTTTACCGATCTCCTTCAACAGTTTAGTCCGTGTTGGATACATATCTCTGAACTCTTCTCTTAGTTTTTGCACGGCTATGGAGCCTCTTTCCCATTGCTTCATAGTCCGGAACAGATCGGCAATCCGGTCTATTGCTTCGGCATTCTTATTGTCTGCTGCGTATTCTTTGATGCCATCGCTGTATAATTTCAGCAAAGCATCCGGAAAAATCTTATACAGTTTCCCGGCATATCGTTCAGTCAATTCAAAATTGTCTGCGCGTTCCACCACACTAAGCAGGTGGTCCAGCAGGTCTTCCTCTGCATATACAGCACATAGCTCCCACGAGGCTACATTGTAACGGGAGAATTTTTTTCCATTATTCTCCAGTTTATTGATAAAGAAGATTGCTGCTGCTCCCGGCCATTCAGTTGGTTCATAAGTTTTCTTAATGGTTCTGTAGTATTCCAGGTCTTTTGTTTCGTTATACAACATATGCGCGTGCTTGCGTATGCCTTCTATATCATTATACTTTTTCGCCAGCTCCAAAGCAATATGGAGGAAACGGCGATACAGCGTTTTATCGAGGGAAGCATGGATCCTTATACCTTCACTGGCCAGGCGTTGTGCAACCGGATGATCATTGGATGCATCGGCCTGCTGTATCAGGTATTCGCGCAGGCCCGCTATGCGCTCATGTGTTGCCATCAGTGTTTCTACTTCCTGCTTACGGCCCATCGATAACAGCAAGGAAGCTTTCAGTTTCAATAAGCGTGTTAATTTAGGTGTTTCGCTGTGGTGGAGCTTGGGCAACATACTGTTCACAATAGCCAGCACTCGCTCTTCATCGCTTTTGGGCAATGCGATCAGCAGCTCTATCCAATGAATAGGAAACAATTGCATGAGGTGTTCACTGCTCTCCCAGTATTGCAATGCGTTCCGGAATAATGTGTGCGACAGTTCCTGAGGCAGGGGAGATTGGTAAACCGTCAATGCCAGCTCAAAGCCCTTATTTGCATACTCTACTACATAAGATCCTTTGTATTTTTTCCATACAGCATCAGAGTGGCCAACAGCAGCCATAGCAGTAGCGATAGCAGCCGCTTCCTGGTATTGTTGTTTGGTCAGCGCAGCTTTTCCTTTGTCGTATAAGCCGTCGGTCAATGACTGCGCCAGCTCCTGGTAAAATGAAGGAGCGTTGCCGGGACTTTTCTTCAACCCGGCAGGGATCAGTTGATGGAGCGGCTTATTAAGTGTTTTGATCTCGTTGGATAGCTCGCTTACTGCAAGCTTACCGCCTGTTCTATCGCTCATATTTTGTAGCCCGGTAAGAAATTCGGCAGGATCATCTCCTTGTTGATGCGTGCCTGCAAAGTTCAATAGCACGTCACGGTATAATAACAATATATTGCCATCATGCCCCTCGCCAAGGCGGGGCGCGTATTGATTGAGAAAAGGTAAACGGGGAATAGTTTGCAACAATTTTTCCAATGCATTACCATCGTCATATTCTTCGAGGTACGCCTCTGCCAGTTCAGCCGGGTCTTCCGTTCCTTCAATATACAAAGGCATCTTTTTCTCCAGCTTGTCGATGTAGGCGGCGGCAATTCTCTGCCATTCATCCGGAACATAGGTGTTTTTAACGACGCGGTACATGGACATATCTTTACTTTCCCGCCAGAACTTCCGTGCCAGTTCACGAAGCCCCAACACATCTTTGGTTTGTTGAAGAGTGCCAAGTATGGAGAATTGAATGTACCGATAGTCTTGCTCGTTGCCTTCTTCTCTTGCTTTTGCCATACCTTTTTCGGCAAGCTCTTTGGCTTTCTTATGGTCTTTACTCCATGCTGCATCTACAATCTTCTTTTCAAAGGCTTTTGCTGCAGCCGATCCTATGGGTCTGTTTACGGCTGCCTCGGATCGACCAGCATCTTTATTCTCCACATCATTATCATCCTCATCCTCTGCTTCATCTTCGTCATTTTCATCCTTCGTTTCATCGTAAAATTCATCTTCCCCTGCCAGCTCTATTAGTTTATCCTGTAGTACGGCGTCGCCGTACGCTTCCTCTACCATGAAATTCTGAAGTTCTGCGACGGACAATTTTTTTAGCAGGTTACTCAGATCCCCCTTCGTCATTAATAGACCTTCCTTATGCTGGATGGCCAACAGCACAGCTACAATATGGCTACAATATTCTTTATTAATATGTTTGGTACAGGTGCATGACACTGTCTGGACATGCTCGTCTTCTATTTCGATGGTTACCGGATAGCTCTCCTTATCCCAAACCTCTGCAGTCCAATTACCAAAACCCGAATCGCGAAGCGCGCTAACCGACCGGGATTTAAAAAGGTGCATGCCGGTGTGCAGAAGCTGATCTGGCATGAAATCGGTGAAGAAAAGAAGCTCCATAATAGCAGTTTAAATCTATAGTCGGTAAATCTATAAAAAGAATTTCTGATTCCTTAGAATTACCATTTTATACAAAAGCTCATCCAGCTTCCTGCTCCAAAAACCGGCGAAACAGGCAATTATTTGATTAATTTATAGGATTAATGTCGCGTTAAGCGCTAATTAGGAAAAAATTAAGGTGCGAAGTGTTTAATTGCTTCTTTTAAGCAATTGCAAACCCATATGAATTTTTTCCCTTCCTTTAATCAGGCCCGGTTTTTTCCGTTCGCCCTGTCGCAAAGATTTCCCTGTTTCTTATTGGTTGTTTTTTCTTTCCTGTCTACTCTGGCTGTCCGGGGGCAGGATAAGCATATGAAGTTATGGTACAAGGTACCCGCCGGAACGGTATGGGAAGCAGCCCTGCCCATCGGCAATGGCCGCATTGCCGGCATGGTCTATGGCAATCCGGAAGCGGAGGTGATCAAGTTGAATGAATCCACTTTCTGGCGGGGAGGCCCCAACCGGAACGACAACCCCCGGGCGCTGGCTGCCCTGCCCGAGGTCAGGAAACTGATCTTTGAAGGCAAATACAAAGAAGCCTCCGACCTGGCGGCTAAGACTATCCAATCCGATAGCATCAATGGCATGGATTTTCAACCGGTCGGCGATCTCACGATCGCTTTTCCCAGCCATACCAGTTATGCTGATTATTACCGGGAGCTGGATGTGCAGCGGGCAGTGACTACCACCACCTATACCGTGAATGGTGTAAAGTATACGCGTACCGCTTTTGCCTCCATCCCCGACCAGGTGATGGTGCTGCACCTGACAGCCGACCGTCCCGGCAGCCTGCATTTTACCGCCTCGCTGGCCAGCAAACAAAAATCTACTGTTACCATCGAAGGCAATAAGATCATCGTGTCTGGTATTTCCGGAAAAAAAGATGGCGTGGCCGGTAAAGTAGAATTTGCAGCCATCAGTCAGATCGTTACCAAAGGCGGCAAACAGGTAAGTGAAGGTCAGAACATAAAAATAGAGGGTGCAGATGAAGCCACTGTGTACCTGTCCATGGCTACCAATTACATCAATTACCATAATATCAGTGCCGATGAAGGTCAACGCGCGAGGCAATACCTCACCAAAGCCTTGCAAAAGAAATACAGTGCATTGCTGCAAAACCACATCAGCACGTTTCAACGCTATTTCAACAGGGTATCGCTCGACCTCGGCGTGACCGATGCCGTACAGAAACCCACTGATGAACGCCTGAAAGAATTTGCGAGTGGCGACGATCCCCAGATGGTAGCCCTGTATTTCCAATTCGGGCGTTACTTGTTGATCTCCTCTTCTCAACCTGGCGGACAGCCTGCCAACCTGCAGGGCATATGGAACGATAAGATGAGCCCGCCCTGGGGCAGCAAGTACACCATCAACATCAATACCGAAATGAACTACTGGCCGGCAGAAATTACCAACCTCACTGAGATGCATGAGCCACTGGTAGAAATGGTGAAAGACATTTCACAGACCGGCCGCGAAACAGCCAAGGTAATGTATGGCGCGCGTGGATGGGTGGCCCACCACAATACCGATCTCTGGCGCATCACCGGCCCGGTGGATGGCATTTACTCTGCCATGTGGCCGATGGGAGGGGTGTGGCTCAGCAGGCACCTTTGGGTAAAGTACCAATATAGCGGTGACAAGAAGTTCCTCGCTTCGGTATATCCGGTATTGCAAAGCGCTGCTCAGTTTTACCTCGACTTCCTGATACCGGAACCCACCCACAACTGGCTCGTCGTATCGCCTTCCATGTCGCCGGAAAATGCGCCGGGTATTGCCCGCGGAAAATCTATTGCGGCTGGTGTTACGATGGACAACCAGTTGCTGTTTGAATTATTCTCCAACGTCATCCGGGCATCAGACATACTGGGCATCGATGCTGCATTTGCTGCGCAGGTAAAAGCTGCCCGCGATCGCTTGCCACCTATGCAGATCGGCCAGCATGGCCAGCTGCAGGAATGGCTGCAGGATATCGATAACCCCAAAGACAAACATCGCCATATCTCCCATTTGTTTGGTCTCTATCCCGGTGGTCAGCTATCACCTTTCCGTACACCTGAACTTACCATGGCTGCTAAAACTACCCTCGTACAGCGTGGAGATGTTTCTACCGGCTGGTCTATGGGTTGGAAAGTAAACTGCTGGGCCAGGTTGCTCGATGGTAATCACGCCTTCAAGATGATCCGCGATCAGCTTACACCTGCAGGTGTGAACAAGGGAGAGAACAGCGGTGGCGGTACCT
Organism: Paraflavitalea sp.; assembly: GCF_059502485.1. Classification (NCBI taxonomy): domain Bacteria; kingdom Pseudomonadati; phylum Bacteroidota; class Chitinophagia; order Chitinophagales; family Chitinophagaceae; genus Paraflavitalea; species Paraflavitalea sp. Next base: position 1,990,407 of record NZ_JCACET010000010.1, on the reverse strand, counting down.
ATACCAATTTGTTCGATGCACACCCACCTTTCCAGATCGATGGAAACTTCGGTTGTGCCGCCGGTATAGCAGAAATGCTGCTGCAATCCTATGATGGTAATATCCATGTGCTGCCGGCTTTGCCCGATGCCTGGAAGAAAGGCACCGTGAAAGGCTTGCGTGCATTGGGCGGGTTTGAGATCGTGGAACTGACGTGGGAGCAGGGACGGGTGAAGAAGCTTGTCATCAAATCATTGCTGGGTGGCAATTGCAGGCTACGGCTTCCCAATGCGGTAAGTCCTGCCGGAAAAGCAACCTTGCGCCCCGCTGCCGGAAAGAATACCAATTCCTATTACGCCATCGATGAAACACCGACGCCGTTGATACATGCGGCCAGCACGGAAAAGTTAAGCGCGCCGGAAGGCCTGTTATACGATATGAACACGCGTGCAGGAGAAGTATACACCCTTGTGGCGCAATAGGAGCTCAACTATAAATTCACTACAGATTGTCTATTAATAATTCGATTATGGTTAAAAAAATCACCCTTGCCGCTTGTGCTGTTGTGGCGTTGCAGTTGTTAGCAGTTAATGACAGTTACAGTCAGACCACTAAAAAGCCTGCACCGGCAAAACCGGCAACCTCCGTAAAGCCTCCACCACCGCCGGCCCCTTTGGCTACGCCGCAGGAAATAGAAGAAGGAAAAGTACTTATTACCAAGCTCGACTGCATGGTTTGCCACAAAGTGAATGAAAAGTCTATAGGCCCCGCGTATATAGATGTGTCGAAGAAATACCCGCATACAGATTCTACCGTGTCGCTGTTGTCGGGCAAGGTGATCAATGGCGGATCGGGCAACTGGGGGCAGGTCCCCATGACGCCGCATGCCACGCTCTCCAAAGCGGATGCACAAAAGCTCGTCAAATACATTCTTTCATTATCGGCTACTAAATGATCACCCGTAAACAAATGATATGAAACGATTGCCTGTATTACTGTTGTTGATATTCACTATACTTACCGTGCCGGCATGGAGCAACCCTGGTAAGAAAAATAAGAAAGTACTGCTGTTTTATAAGACAGCCGGTTTTTACCACGGCTCCATCAAGCCGGGTATACCAGCCATTATGCAACTGGGTGCAGAGAATAAATTTATAGTAGATACTACCCGCGATGCCAGCCAGATCACTCCTGAAGTGTTACGGGAGTATAAAGCCGTTATTTTCCTGAACACGACTGGCGATATCCTGAATGCTGATCAGCAAACCGCATTGGAACAGTTTATTCGTTCGGGTGGAGGATTTGTTGGTATCCATGCTGCCACCGATTGTGAGTATGGCTGGAAGTGGTATGGCAACCTCGTTGGCGCTTACTTTGGCGGACACCCTGCTGTGCAGGAAGCCACTTTAACCGTAAAAGACAGGCGGCACCCTTCCACCACATCCATGGCCACCACGTTCAGCCACAAAGATGAATGGTACAATTTTAAATGGATAGCCGATGACATCAAAGTCCTCGTAAGCATAGATGAAAAAAGCTATAAGGGCGGCACCAATGGCGATAATCATCCCATTTCATGGTACCATGCCTATGATGGCGGAAGATCTTTCTATACTGCTATGGGGCATACCAATGAAAACTTTTCAGACCCCGTATTCATGAAGCACCTGCTGGGCGGCATAAAATATGCCATCGGCAAAAGATAAAATTGATTACCCGTAATAGACTACAACATGAATAAAAAGATTGCCTGTACAATTGGAACCTTGATGCTGTTGGGATTTGCCTGGAACTGTACTACTTCAAGACAAACTATTAAGCGCGATGCCGAAGGCAAAGTGATTGTCAATCCAACGCCTTCACCACTTTTCCTGTCGCCCAAAGAAAGTATGAAGACCATGCTGCTGCCCAAAGGCTACCAGCTGCAGCTGGTAGCCAGCGAGCCCATGATCAAAGAACCCGTAGCGATCGTGTGGGATGGCAATGGCAGGATGTATGTGGCAGAAATGCGTACTTACATGCAGGATATCAACGGCACCGGACAGCGAAGACCCATTTGTCGTATCTCACGCCTTGAAGACGAGAACTGGGATGGCGTGATGGATAAACAAACTGTATATATCGATAGCCTGGTGCTGCCCCGCATGATGCTATGTGTAGGCGACAAGCTGCTGGTGAATGAAACATGGAGCTATAATATCTGGAGCTACGGTGATAAGAACGGAGATGGCGTGGCCGATGAAAAAACACTCGTCTACAAAAACGATAAAGAAGATACCCGTAACCTCGAACACCAGAAGAGTGGGCTGCTGTGGAATCTCGATAATAAGATCTATGTAAGCTGCGACCCCGTTCGCTATCGTTACCAGGCAGGCAAGCTGCTGGCAGATACGATGGTGAATTCACCTGGCGGACAATGGGGCATCGGCAATGATGATTACGGCAGGCTTTATTTCTCCAATGCAGGTGGTGAAGTGCCCGCTATGCATTTTCACATCAATCCGGTATATGGCCTGCTGAATATGCCCAACCAATACGACAATGAGTTCCAGGCCGTGTGGCCCATCATTGCAACACCCGATGTGCAAGGTGGCATGAACAGGCTGAGGCCCGATACTACCTTGAATCATTTTACCGCCAGCTGCGGACAATCTATTTACCGGGGCGATGCGTTGCCGGCCGATGTGCGAGGTGACCTATTCATCTGTGAGCCTGTAGGAAGATTGGTGCGTCGTGCAAAAGTGGCCAATGACAATGGTCGTATCTCTTTGAAGAATGCTTACGACAAATCAGAATTTATCGCTTCGGCCGATATGAACTTCAGACCTGTGAACAGCATTACTGGGCCCGATGGTAACTTGTACATTGTAGATATGTATCGCGGCATTATACAGGAAGCTACCTGGACGGCTGAAGGTAGTTTTCTGCGTCCCCGCATCCTGAAGAAAGGATTGGACAAGAACATTGGTCGCGGACGTATTTATCGCGTGGTACACGATGGCAACAAAAGCGGAGAACGCCCCCGACTGTTGGATGCTACCGCTGCCCAACTGGTAAGTTATCTCGATCATCCCAACGGCTGGTGGCGCGAGAATGCACAAAAAGAATTGATCGTGCGTGGGGATAAGACAGTGGTACCGCTGTTGAAAAACGTAGCACTTGGTAAAGAAAGTACTATCGGAAATAAAACAGGTGCGCTGGCTCGTATCCACGCATTGTGGACGCTGGAAGGATTGCAGGCACTCGATAAACCTGCATTGTATGCCGCGTTGGCCGATGCTGACCCACAAGTGCGGAAGACTGCTGTATGGATCAGCGAAAACTTCGTGCGCAATAATGATGAAGAAGTGATCGTCCGGCTGGCATCTCTTAAAAATGATGCTTCGGCAGAAGTACAGGTACAACTGGCGGCTTCCATGTCTGTATCCACATCACCTGCTGCTGTGCAGTTAGCGAATGAGGTGGTAGCTGGCTCTTCCAATGCTGCTTTGCTCAAAGGCGTGGCCAATAGCATCGAAGTGAATAAGAATACTAAACTGTTTGGTTCAAGATTGGCCAATATGTCTGCCGGCGACAGGAATACCATCCTTGCCGGCCAGGAAATTTACAAGCAACTTTGTGCTACCTGTCACGGCGCTGATGGCAAGGGATTAGCAGTAGTAGGCAACACCACTGCAGCACCACCGCTGGCCGGTTCCGACCGTATGGGCGGCGACAGCCTCACGCTCATCCGGATATTGCTGCATGGACTGTCCGGACCCATTGATGGGAAAGCATATCCCGACGTGATGGCGCCATTCGGAGCTACCAACGATGATCAGTGGGTAGCTTCTGTGCTGAGCTTTATCCGTTACAACTTTGCTAAGAATAATAACAACCGCAGAAGATGGACGCCCATCGTATCTGCAGATGCCGTGAAACAGGAAAGAGCGAAAGCGCGCACCAGCACAGCAATGTGGACCCTTGAAGAATTAGCCAAAGCGCCGAAGTAAAACAAGTATAGCCATGCACCCAGATATCGTACTTTTAGTGCATGAAGTTGTTCCAACAAACACTGCAGCTCAGGGCTAGGGCAAGAGGCTTTCACCTGATTACCGATGAAGTGGAAAGAGCTATGCCGCAAATAAGTCAGTTGAAGGCAGGAATCTGCCAGATATTTATTCAGCACACTTCTGCGTCACTCACCATCAATGAGAATGCAGACCTTACCGTGCGCAAAGATTTCGAGACCTGGTTCAACAAAGCAGTTCCGGAAAACGATCCGGATTATGTTCACAACGATGAAGGACCGGATGATATGCCGGCACACCTCAAAGCCGCTTTGCTGGGAAACTCAGTGCTCATCCCGATCCACAATGGAGAGTTGGCGTTGGGCATCTGGCAGGGAATTTACCTGTGTGAGCACCGCAACTTTGGCGGGAGCAGGCGGCTGATGATCACCGCCTGGGGCGAATGAGTGTTTGGCTGGGAGCAGAAGGATTTATGGCGCGAGCATTTTTTTCAGAAATCTTATTTTTTTGTTGGTTCGAATCAAAAAACTGCTATCTTTGCCATCCCAAAAACGACAAAACGGTAAGTAGAAAGGGTTGGAAACGAGGAGTTTGTAGGTTTTAGGGATGAATTATAAAAGTTCTTAAGCGATCAGTTCGCTCAACATATTGGATCGGTAGTTCAGTCGGTTAGAATGCCGCCCTGTCACGGCGGAGGTCGCGGGTTCGAGTCCCGTCCGGTCCGCAAAGGCTCTGAAGAAATTCGGAGCCTTTTGCATTTATGCCTTTCTATGTTTATATAATTCAAAGTCAAATTGACAATAGTTTCTACAAAGGATTTTCCGAAGATCCTGTCAAAAGACTTTTGCAACATAATGCAGGAGAAACCATCAGTACCCGCCGCCTTGCTCCCTGGATATTAGTTTACGTTGAAGAAATGGCTTCAAAAAACGAAGCATTAATCAGGGAAAAAAATCTCAAAAAGGCTACACGCGAAAGAATTTTTGCATTGTTGCCTCTTTCCAAAAACATTGTAGCACAATTCGCTCAATAAATCCCTTAGTATTTCAGTCGGTTAGAATGCCGCCCTGTCATCCCCACAGCAGTGTGGGGACGGGTTCGAGTCCCGTCCGGTCCGCATCTAAGGTTCATCAGCAATGATGGACCTTTTTTGTTTTTATACCTCTTTACTTTCATGGGCCTGATTTTCAGTTTTTGGCCTACTACACTTTTGCGGAAAGCAAAAAATCATCCATTAGAAAATAAGAATCATCCATTCTCCACAAACATTTACCACGGGAACTTTGCGGTGTAAATAAAGCTAAACATGCTTTTTTAGAACTCATAAAAGTAGAATTTATGAAAATGTTTTATTTCACTGATGCCATGTGTTCGTGGTGTTATGGCTTTAGTCCTGCCATGAAAAAATTGAAAGAGAATTACCCGGATATTGACCTGCAGATTATAGCTGGTGGATTTGCTCCGGGCAGTAAGCAAGCTGTTACGGACGAGTATAGAAATTTCCTGGAATACCATTGGAGAAATGTACATCTACGGAGTGGACAGCCGTTTGATCATTCAATGAAGTTCGTCTCTGAAACATTCCAGTATGATACAGAACCATCAAGCCGTGCACTAACGGTAATGCAGCAATTATTGCCAGGTCAGGATTTCGAATTCTTGAGCCTTATGCAAAGATCATTCTATGTTGAAGGCAAAGATATTACGAGTGGTGTTGTGCTGGCTGAATTGGCGGAAAAAATGGGAGTTGAACAGAATGCTTTTTCAGAAGCTTTCAATAGGGAGGAAATGAAGCGAAAAACATTGATGGGATTTCAATTTAGCCGGCAATTAGGTGTTGAAGGCTTTCCGACACTGCTTACTTTGGAAAATGGAATTGTCAAAGTGATTACGCGTGGGTACCAGTCTTATGATAGTCTAAGAGTAATGGTCGATGCCTGGTTAAACAACACACGTACTGCTGAGGTAAGTAATAAACAATCTTGTACAGGCGATTCTTGCGAATGCTGAAATGACGGAGAGGATATACTACTGAACACAAACAGCTGCTGAAAAACATCCATTAGAAAGTAAAAAACATCCATTCTTTACGAGCAAATACCAGCGCACCTTTGCAGTGTGATACTAACCCTATAAAAAGTGGCAAGTAAAGCCAGAATTAAACGCTTAAAAGAGGGACCCCGGGTTAGCCTCCCCGGATTGATTTAATCCTCGTCATTTATCATCAAAATATAATTACATGAAAAGTATTATGCTGGCGCTTGCCGTCATTGCGTTATATAGTTGCACTTCAATTCCACAAACACCGGCGTCTGCACCCCCATCATTGCCGGTAACAACCATCATGGCTGGTACACAAACTACCTACCGGGACTATCCTGCATCCATTCAGGGAGTGGTAGACATTGACATACGTCCGCAGGTTAGCGGATACCTGCAAAGCATTTTGGTGAACGAAGGCGCGTATGTTTCGGCGGGGCAGACACTATTTAAAATTAATGCACAGCCTTATGAAGAAGCATTGAACAACGCAAAAGCAAGCCTGCACGCTGCCGAAGCCGCGGTAATGAACGCTCAGCTTGAAGTTGATAAATTAACCCCGCTTGTTCAGAACAATGTTGTTGCTGAAGTCCAGTTGAAAACGGCTACAACTGCCTATAAGATCGCCCAGGCAAATGTTGAGCAGGCTACAGCAAACGTTGCCTCAGCCCAAATCAACTTAGGTTATACCAATGTTAAAGCAACAGTAAGTGGCTATATCGGTCGTATTCCCAGGAAACAGGGAAGTTTAGTTTCTCCGAACGATCAAACGGCCTTAACGCAGTTATCTGATATCCATGAAGTGTATGTTTACTTTTCCCTTGCAGAGAACGACTTCAATAATTTCAACAGCAATTATCCGGGTAAAACACCAGCCGATAAAATCAAAAATCTTCCCGCAGTTGAATTGGTGTTGGCCAATAACTCCATTTATTCCGCAAAGGGTAAGGTCGATATGATCGATGGTCAGTTTGATAAAACTACCGGCGCCATTACATTACGGGCAAGTTTTCCCAATGCCAATGAGCTGTTACGTTCGGGCAATACCGGCAAGCTTCGCCTGGGCTTGAAGCATGATACTGCTATTTTAATACCGCAATCGGCAACACTGGAAATGCAGGAGAAAGTGTTTGTTTTTACAATTGATAAAGACAATAAAGTTGCCAAAATGCCTGTCACCGTTATTGGTAAAAGCGGTAATAATTACCTGGTCAAAGATGGCGTACGATCTGGTGACCAGATTGTATTGAGCGGTTTAGACCGTTTAGAAGAGGGACAGGTCATCCATCCGGAAAAAGCTCCTGGTCAAACAGCCCAATTAACCAACATCAAATAAGCGCTACGGCCATGTTCAAAACATTTATACAGCGGCCTGTACTGGCCACGGTTATCTCTATTATATTGGTAATACTGGGTTTCATTAGTCTGCTAAAACTGCCTATACAACAGTTCCCTGATATTGCGCCCCCATCCGTAATGGTCAATGCATTATATCCGGGCGCCAATGCAGAAACAGTTTTGCGTTCCGTTGCACCCTCTCTGGAAGAATCGATCAACGGTGTAGAGAACATGACCTACATGAGTTCTACTGCCAGCAACGATGGTACCTTATCGATCGCTGTTTACTTTACGCTCGGAACAGATCCCGACCAGGCCGCGATTAATGTGCAGAACCGGGTATCGCAGGCATTGAGTCATTTACCTGCCGAGGTGGTCCAGCAAGGCATTACCACATCGAAACAGCATGTTACTTTTATGATGGGTATCGGTTTATACACCGAAGATGAGTCCAGGTATGATCAGACTTTTGTTGGGAACTATGCGGAGATCAACATCATTCCTGAGCTTAAACGTATTCCGGGCGTAGGGTTGGCCAGCCTTTACGGTGGACAAAAGGATTATTCGATGCGGGTATGGTTAAACCCGGCACAGATGACGGCACACCAGATCACACCAAACGAGGTCATGCGTGCTATCCAGGATAAAAGTCTCGAAGCTGCACCAGGTAAATTTGGTCAGCATAGCAAAGAGGTATTCGAATATGTCATCAAATACAAAGGAAAATTAACCAGGCCAGAAGAATATGAAAACATCCCGGTCAGATCGAATGCAGATGGATCCATGCTCCGCTTAAAAGACGTGGCCAGAGTAGAATTAGGTGCCTTTTCTTACAATAGCTTAACGCGTCTGAGTGGTAAAAAAGGGGTGGTTATTGGTATCCTTCAGCTGTCAGGCGCCAACTCCAATGAGACGCAGATAGCAGTTAGAAAGGCGATGGAGAAAGCCTCGAAAGCTTTTCCGAAAGGGATAAAACATGAAATTTTCTTTAGCACAAAAATAGCTTTAGATCAATCTATTGCCCAGGTAAAGGATACTCTGATCGAAGCCTTCATTTTAGTGTTTATTGTAGTATTCCTGTTCCTACAGGATTTCCGATCGACCCTGATCCCTGCAATTGCTGTTCCGGTAGCTATTTTAGGCACGTTCTTTTTCATGCATCTGTTTGGTTTCTCGATCAACCTGTTAACGCTATTCGCCCTGATCCTGGCTATCGGAATTGTGGTGGATGATGCGATCGTGGTCGTCGAGGCTGTTCATGCCAAGATGGAGCATAAACATTTATCACCTAAAGCGGCTACCCACGAAGCAATGCATGAGATATCCGGAGCGATCATCTCCATTACGTTGGTAATGGCCGCCGTATTCCTGCCGGTTGGTTCTATGGAAGGCTCTACTGGTCTCTTCTATCGTCAATTTGCCTTTACTATGGCAATAGCGATCGTAATATCGGCTGTTAACGCTTTAACCTTAAGTCCGGCATTAGCAGCTTTATTTTTAAAAGACAATCATACGACCCCTGCTCATGGAGAAGGAGAGCCGGTTAAAAGAAGCTTTAAAGAAAAATTCTTTATTGGCTTCAATAGTAGTTTCAATGCTATAACAACCCGTTATGTCGGTGGCCTGAAATTCCTGATCGCTCATAAGTGGCTGAGCATGGGTGGCCTGGCCCTGGTTGCATTGGTCACAGTATTCATGGTAAGATCCACGCCTTCTGCATTTATACCAACAGAAGATCAGGGATTTATTGCCATTGCGGTCAATACGCCATCGGGAACAACATTGGACGGAACTCAAAAGGTAATGAGCCAGGCCGAAACCACCTTGAAAAAGATGGACGCAGTGCGCTTTGTAACTGCTATTTCCGGTTTCGATGTATTGACCAATTCTATGAGCCCATCCAAAGCCATCATTTACATTTTATTAAAACCTAACAAAGAGCGTGGCAAGTTGAAAAACTTAGACGCGATTATGGACGAGGCACGAAACAAACTGAGTGGCATTACCGGTGGCAGTTTCTTCGTTTTCAGTTTCCCGACAGTGCCAGGTTTCAGCAATGTGGAAGCATTGGATATGGTACTGCAGGATAAAACCGGTGGTAAGTTGGATAAATTCAGCGATATAGCTCAGCAATTTATCAAAGAGTTGATGAAGCGTCCGGAAATAGCAGTTGCCTTCACCAGTTTTAAAGCAGATTATCCGCAATTGCAGCTGGACATCGATGATGACAAAGCCGATCAGCTGGGCGTACATGTGAAAGATATCCTGGAAACCATGCAGGCTTATTTTGGTAGTGCGCAGGCATCAGATTTTAACCGCTTTGGTAAATATTACCGGGTAATGGTTCAGGCTGATATTACCGATAGAGCGGATCCGTCATCGATCGACCGGGTGTTCGTCAAGAACAAGAGTGGTGAGATGGTGCCGATCAATACGCTGGTGAAACTGAGCCGTGTGTATGGTTCAGAGACTGTTTCAAGGTACAACATGTTCAACTCGATTTCGATCAATGCGATCCCTAAGCCAGGTTTCAGTTCTGGTGCTGCGATCAAAGCGGTTGAAGAAGTCGCCGAAAAACAATTGCCAGTGGGATACAGTTACGAATTCTCTGGCCAAACACGTGAAGAGATCGCTTCCGGAGGGCAATCGACCATCATCTTTTTGTTGTGTCTGGTATTTGTCTATTTCTTGTTAGCTGCGCAATACGAAAGTTATATCCTGCCGCTGGCGGTCATCTTGTCGCTGCCTGCCGGAATATTCGGTGTGTTTGTTGCCATTGGTTTAACGGGCATTGCAAATAGCATATATGTACAAGTAGCACTCATCATGTTGATCGGTTTGCTGGCCAAGAATGCCATTTTGATCGTGGAGTTTGCGGTTCAGCGAAGAAAAGCCGGACAGTCGCTGGTGGCGGCAGCATTAGAAGCGGCGAAACTAAGGATCCGTCCAATCATCATGACCTCGCTGGCCTTTGTAGTAGGATTATTCCCGATGAGTATTGCAACCGGTCCTTCTGCACAAGGCAACCATGCTATCAGTATTGGTGCTGCCGGCGGTATGGTGTCTGGCGTGCTATTAGGCTTGTTCTTCATTCCGGTCCTGTTTGTGATATTCCAGCACCTGCAGGAAAAAGTGAGTGGCATCAAGGTTGAAAAAATTTCAGGTAAGGTTAAAAATGTTTCAGGCGGGCTTATTTTGTTATTGATGATGAGTGCCTGCAACGTTTCCAGGAATATTGAAACCCCGAAACCTGCATTGCCTATAGCTTTCAGGAATGCAGAGGTTGCCATCGATACCAACAGCGTTGCCGATATACAATGGAAAACCTTTTTTACTGATCCTTTCTTACAAAAACTGATTGACAGCGCTATTCAAAACAACTATGATATGCAGATAGCGTTGAAGAACATCGAATCGTCTCAGTTGCTGTTTAAGCAAATTAAATTAAACTACATGCCACAGGCCAATCTCGCTATAACGGCCAATACGAATCGCCCGTCAGAAAATAGCTTGAACGGTTTGACATTGGGACAGTTTTTAGGAACTAATCATATCGAGGATTATAGCATGAATCTTACCCTGTCATGGGAGGCTGATATTTGGGGCAAGATCCACAACCAGGGTAAGGCTGCACTGGCACAGTACCTGCAAACTGCAGAAGCCAGGAAAGCTATCCAAACCAATATCGTATCGGCAGTGTCGCAAGGCTATTATAACCTGCTGATGCTCGATGAGCAACTGGGCATTGCCCAACGCAACGTCGTGTTGAACGATAGCACCCTGCGTATTATTCGCCTGCAGTTTAGGGCTGGACAAGTTAGTTCACTGGCCGTTCAGCAGGCAGAAGCACAGCAACTGGCGGCCGCACAGCTGGTACCTGGGTTTGAGCAGAACATCGTCATACAGGAAAATGCCCTGCGCATACTTACCAGCGCTTTGCCTGGCAGCATTGAGCGCAGCACTCGTTTAAATCAGCTTTCTGTAATAGAAAACATACCTGCGGGTTTGCCATCAGAAATGCTCAGTCGCAGGCCCGATGTGCGTAGTGCAGAATTGGCACTTGATATTGCTAATGGCAACGTCGGTTTCAACAAAGCCAACATGTATCCTGTGCTCAATATTACAGCTGCCGGCGGGGTCACCTCGTTTAAAGCCAGCAACTGGTTCAATATACCTGCATCATTGTTCGGTGCAGTAGCTGGCAGCTTTTTGCAACCCGTTTTCAACCGCAAAAAACTAAAGACGCAATACGAGGTATCCAAAATTGAGCGCGAGAAAGTGGTGCTACAGTTCCGGCAGTCGGTACTGAACGCTGTAGGCGAAGTATCTGATGCACTGGTAAAAATTGAAAAGTTGAAAGCAGCGCAAGCAATTGTAGCCAACCGCGTGAACACCCTGCAACAAGCAATTGGCAATGCCACGCTGTTATTTAAAAATGGTATGGCCAATTATCTTGAGGTAATAATTGCCCAAAGCAATGTGCTGCAAAGCGAGCTGGAGCTGGCCGCTATTAAACGCCAGCAGCTAAGTGCCATAGCTGTGCTCTACCGCTCATTGGGCGGTGGCTGGAAATAAAAATCATCCATCAGATAGTCAAAATCATCCATTCTTAAAAAGCAAATACCACGGGAACTTTGTGGTGTAATAAATTAAAAGATATGAGCAAGACAGCAATTATTATCCTCTCCGACCCTAAGGCTGGTTCGGAAGAAGCCCTGGGACGTGTATTCAATGCTTTAGCGGCAGCGTACGATTTCAAACACGCTGGTGAGGAGGTAAAAATCATTTTTCAGGGAGCCGGTACCAGGTGGCCGGAACAACTTGAAAAATCAGCGCATCCGGTAAACGGACTTTTCCTGGAAGTAAAAGATAAAATACAGGGTGTTTCCACGGGGTGTGCAGCTGTATTTGGCGCAGATGTATCGGGCTATGACCTGTTGAACGATAACAAAGTGCCAGGAACTCCTGGGTTGCCAAGTTTCGTAAGCCTTAAAAAGGACGGTTACGACATCCTTGTTTTCTAATCCATTTTTGATTATTGTCCTCCGGTACAACCGGAGGACAGTTGTTAAATCCTGAAGTATGGACGAAGTATTTCACAGTGGAGAATTGGAAATTCAACAGAGAGTAGGCGAAGTGGAAGCGGCTGAAGCGAATAAGAAGCTGGTAACACCTTATATAGTAAAGGGCGCCATAAACTTTGTAGAAAAGCAGCCAATGGTTGTTGTCGGCAGCAGAAATCAGGCAGGAGAATTGTGGGCCTCGTTGCTGATTGGCAACTTCGGCTTTGTAAAAGTACAGGACCCTACTACCATCATTTTCGATACCGGGAAGCTGACCAGCGATCCGTCAGATGTTTTTTATTCAAACATCACACATGATCAACAGATTGGGAGCCTGTTCATTGAACTGGATTCACGCAAAAGATTACGGGTAAATGGAACTTCCAGGCTGGTTGATTCAAAAATTGAACTCCATGTTGAGCATGCCTATCCCAACTGCCCTAAATATATACAACGCCGGGTCATCTCTATGCCCGAATACTTTGAAAAAACCAACCCGGAGCCGGTAGAAGGAACTGAACTGAATGAAGACATGGTCAATTGGATCAGGCGTGCCGACACTTTTTTTGTGGCCAGCGCAGGTGTGGATGGACGATTGGATGCATCCCACCGGGGAGGTAATCCGGGCTTTATTGAAATTATAGAGAACGGCACCTTAAAAATACCAGACTATCCAGGTGCGAGTTATTTCAATACTTTAGGGAATGTTACACAAAATCCCAAAGTAGGGCTGCTGTTTGTTGATTTTGAAAACAGACAAACATTACAACTTACCGGTACAGCAAGTCTTCTTTTTGACCAAACCACCGAAGCAGATCTTTTGAAAACCAAAGGCACAGGCCGTTTCTGGCTTTTTCACAATGCACGCTGGGTCCACACCATTGAACATCACCGGGTAGGTTGGAGCTTCCTGGAATATTCACCATTCAATCCCTGATGACCATGTTTACAGATTATATCGTCGACCGGATCATGGTCGAGAGTACGACAATAAAATCATTTTACCTGAATCCGCTGAATGGTATGCGGGTGCCATCCTTCATTCCTGGTCAGTATGTTACTGTTAAATTGCGTATCGCCGGAGAGGAACAGGAGCTTATCAGAAGTTACACCCTCTCGGATAGCCCGGATAAAGACTATCTGAGAATTACAGTAAAACGAGAGCCAACAGGCAAAGCTTCCAGTTATTTTTATAACTCAGTAACAGTTGGGGATATAATTCCAATAAGTAAACCGGTTGGAAACTTCATGCTTGATACGAACAGTCCAACACCAGTTGTGCTACTGTCTGCCGGTGTGGGAATTACGCCTATGCTAAGTATGACAGAATACCTGCAGAAGAACCAGCCAGACAGGGAAATACATTTTATACACTCCAGCCGCAACAAGCATGTTCAACCAATGTTGTTGAGGTTACAGGAGATCGAGGCTTTGTCTAAGCGCTTTAACTTGTCTGTGCTACATTCTGCGCCGTTGGAGGATGAGATGTTGAACCGTGATTATCATCTAAGCGGCCGGATAACAAGAGAGCACATTCCAACGGTACATCCTGGTGCAAGCTACTATATTTGCGGACCTCGCGACTATATTAAAGATATACGCGAGTTGCTGAGTCAGTTGGGAATCCCGGCTGGTCAGGTATTTTTTGAGTATTTTAGTGAAAGCGTTAAAGAGCAGCTGACTGAGGAAACCAGCAAGCATGAGGAGAAAAGCTTTAAAGTCAAATTGCTTAGATCAGGTAAAGAAGTTATTTGGGATCAGCGTAAAGGTTCTTTGTTAGAGTTAATTGAATCGGCAGGATTAAACCCGGCAAACAGTTGCAGGATGGGGACATGTGCTACCTGTGAATCGAAGCTTGTTAAAGGAAGTTATGAATATGATCCCGAGCCATTTATGGAGCCATCAGATGACAATATTTTAATTTGTTGTGCCATTCCGACATCGGATATGGAGATAGAAGTATAAAATATGCAGAAACAACAGGAAAATTACATGCGCCAATGTATAAGTCTGGCCAGAATAGCCTTGGCTGCCGGCGACCCACCCGTTGGCGCTATCATCGTTTTTGAAGGAAAGATTATTGGTAAAGGCGTCGAATCAGGCAGATCAACTTGTGATATCACCAACCATGCAGAAATACTGGCGGTTAGAGACGCTATCAGAAATGGTTATGCAGACAAGTTGCATCTGTCAGGTATGTATACCACACACGAGCCTTGCATCATGTGCTCTTATATGATCCGCCATCACAGGATTCCTGAAATAGTTTATGGAACATCCGTACCATTTATTGGCGGAGCGACCTCCCAATTCAACGTTCTGTCTACACAGGATGTACCCAAATGGGGAGATAGGCCGAAAATTATCAGCGGAATTTGTTCAACTGAGTGTAATGCACTCAATGATCAGTTCGCTAAAACATTCATCAGATCGTAAGCATCATGTTGTCACAATCTGTATATACGCTTGTCAATCAACAAAACGGCAATTTGTCGTTCAAACTATTTGAGTTTGACAATAACAGTTATTTCGATCATATCCAACGGAATAACTATTTCACCCTTATCATGGTCATGTCAGGTGAAGGAGTGGCCAAGGTCGATTTTTGCGACTATTCATTTAAAGAAAATACCCTGTTCGCTTTTTATCCATATCAACCATTTATGTTGATCTCGAAGACCCCTTTGAGGGGCATTGCCATCCAGTTTCACCATGACTTTTTTTGCATCTACAGGCATCACAAGGAAATAGCCAATAATGGTATCCTGTTTAATAATATCTATGAACAGCCATTTGTTTGCCTGAACGAAAGCTGTAAAACCACCATCTTAAATATCATCGAACAAATAGCCCATGAGTTAAGAACACAGGAGTTTAGAAAAGATGAGGTGCTTGTTTCGTACGTGAAAATATTATTGGTAATGGCCACCAGGATAAAGCTCGAACAGCAATCTCTGCAAGAGGCTGATAATGTTAATACTAAACAGCTCTTTGTTATACAGAATCTAAAAAATGCGATCGAAGATAATTTCAGGATAAAGCATTCGGCAAGTGATTATGCCAATCTCTTGCACCTTACCCCAATTTCCCTTGCACGGATTACAAAAAACCATTTCAATAAAACACTTTCTGACTTAATCACAGAACGGATCATTATTGAAGCCAAACGGGAATTATATCTTACGGATAAAACGATCAAAGAGATAGCCTATGAACTTGGCTACGAGGATGAATACTATTTTAGCAGGGTTTTCAAAAGCAAAACAGATATATCGCCGCAGTTTTATAGAGATACAGTTGGATTTAACAGAGGAGCTATAGAATGATACAAAATGGCACCAATCTGATACAAATCGATGAATCAATTAAAAGAAGTCTTGATACTTTTAAGAAGATTTAATCATTTAACCTTCTAAAAATTATCTTATGACAAAAAGGACCTTCCTTTTGATTGCTGCCATCATGCTTAGCTGTGCCTTTAACATGAAAGCAACTTCTGCATCGAAACATGTCAATCCCGCAACTAACCTGAAGGCGTCAACTCGTGTCTGGAATATGGTGTATTACGGTGGCAATGGCCCCATATCTGGTTTAACCTGGTCTAACGATTACCTGTATGTTACTTCCGGAGATTGGGTAGTCTATTCTGCACACGGATACGCATTCCTTAATCCATGGACCCCGGTTTATTGTAACGCTGCGGTCAATGCGAACACCTATATACAGGTAGGACCCACCGGCGGCGGTTCCGGCACCGTTTCTTTCTACGATTTCCAGAACTGGTAATAAAAAAGAATGGCGTCTTACTCAAGGCGCCATTCTTTTTATAATATTCAAGTGAGGCTATATTCCTCAATTCCCCACGTTACTAAAAGTCCAGAACTCATTCAGCCCACCTTTTACCAGGTACCCACTGCTGCCAACCCCAAACATAGACAATTGGCCATCGGCCCAGAAAGAACCGTATATACCTTCGATCACACTTGGCCAGCTGTCCACTGCCGTCCACTTATCGAGGCTCCAGTTGTATTTATAAAGATCATAACGGTATTCGTCCAGTACTTTTCCAAATCCAAGGTGTAAGGTCGATCCGATCATAAAACCTTTGGCACTTCTTCTCTTGTCGCCGGGAAATGGTGCTTTGGCTATATTGGGAGTTAAAGAGACTGGATCGATCTGCGTCCAGTCGTTGTAGAATCTTTTGGTACGTTCTCCGTTAACATATATCCAGGTAAAACCGAGACCGATATACACTTTATTATTAACCACATAGGCACTGCCTTGCGCCCTTACGCCGATCGGGCTGTTGCCTTTGTTCCGCCATTGGTTGGTGAGAATATTATATTCCCAATATTGATTGATAAGTGCCAGGTCGCCAATCCTCGAAATACCCGATACCACATACAGCTTGCTGCCAAATACAAAGCAAATAGGGTCGTCAACAGGCGTACCGGGAAAATTGGCCAGCTGAGTAGTCACACCAGTGAAAGGATCATATGACTCGAAACCCTGTGGATTCTCATACGAAATTCCACGGTATACCTTAGAGCCAAATGTGAGACGTATTCCATCAATAAATATCGGTTCAAAGGTCATGGACGACACGCGGTCCCACGATTTGCTGGCGGTATTGAACTTAAACACCTTACGAAAACGAAAGCCGGTAGCGAGGTAGTGCTCCCCATTCAGGTTAAAAACGTTGTTTTGCATTTCAGCTTCATTCCGCGGGTCCGTTGTAAGCAGAGGAACGCCGAGATCGCGCCAACGGTACGGGGATGAGATCGGCAGTAACAGTTGGTGATGCAGATAAGTCTTGAGAGGACGATACGTTGTTCAATGATTTTTCGCAACCGCCGAAGACAACGGCGAGCAGGCAGATCAATACAATATGTTTCATGTGAAGGCTGTTTGAAAGGTGAAGTTAAACACCTGAAAAGCCCTTTACAATCGCGAAATCGGGTGAGAAAATGACCCTACGCAGCCATCTCTCTGTACTCACTGGCTGCCTGCCCGGCGTGGGTTTTAAAAAAACGGCTAAATGCCTGGATATCCGGGAATCCAAGCTCGTATCCAATCTCAGAGATGTCTTTTTTAGTATAATGAAGCAGACGCTTCGCTTCCAGCAGAATCCTGTCCTGTATGATCATTAGCGGAGATTTCTCACCTATTTTATGCAAGGTATTGGTAAGTGTTTTGGGAGACTTGTACAACAACTCTGCATACTCTGCCACACTGTGCTTCTCCCGGAAATGCTGTTCAACCAGGAAGGTGAATTGCCTGAGAAATTCATGTTGATCATCATTGAGGCCAGCCATGGCTCCTTGCTTTTTGTAAATGCGCGTACACACAATCAGTATCCTTTTCAGCATCATCTGCAACATCTCCAGCTGAAGCTCATCCTTCATGGTAAACTCCAGACTGGCCAGCTTCCATGCCGTTTCCAATATCTCCAGTTCCATACCCGCAATGGTGATCAAGGGAATTTTGGCGGCCGCATAATACAAAACCCCTTTACATCCTACCTCGCTATCATGATTCAGCACACAATAAAACTCCCTGTTGAAACGAAGTAGTTTCATACCATTAACTACTTCGTATTCCACACGGTGGTACGGAGAGAGCGTGATCAATTGATTCGTATCAAAAACATAAGGAACACCATCTATCGTCAGTTTATTGCCATCAGTAGTGAACCACATCAACTGCAGTGTTCCCGGCATGGTAGTCCGGTAACTCCTGTAATTGTTGGTATCAACGTTTTCCAATTCAAAGTATTCGTCCTGGTTCCCTTTATAGATCATACGTTAGTGGTTAATCCGCCCTCCTGGTAATTATGCAGTCAAAAACGTTCCAAACCGCTCGAAATGACAGGTGTAGCCATTCGGACGTCTTACCAGGTAGTCCTGATGTTCTGGCTCTGCTGGCCAGAAGGTAGAATAGGGTTCCAGGGTAGTCACCACCTTGCCAGGCCAGCGGCCGGAAGCATCTACAATCTTAATGATCTCTTCTGCTGTTTCCCTTTCTTCTTCATTTTGAATAAAGATCGCCGACCGGTAGCTGGAGCCAATATCATTACCCTGGCGGTCGACAGTTGACGGGTCGTGGATCCTGAAAAAATAATCCAGCAGCGCTGCAAAAGAGGTCTTGGCAGGGTCATAGGTAATTTCCAATCCTTCAGCATGTCCGGGATGGTTACGGTAAGTAGGGTGGTCATTCTGTCCACCGATATATCCTACCTCGGTATCCAATACCCCCGGCTGTACACGGAAAAGATCTTCCATTCCCCAAAAACACCCACCGGCTATATACGCTTTTTTAAAATTGCTCATAAGTTCGTTTTAAGATTAACAATAACATGCCCTCTGCTGTTCAAACAATGCCGCCAGCCCTTAATTCAGCTGATCGATCCTTTTTATAAGTTCGCCTTTGGGTTGTAAACCAACTGTCCTGTCTACCACTTGTTGATTTTTGATAAATACAACAGTGGGTATACTGCTGATGCCATAACGCATGGCCAGGTCAGGATTGGAATCGACATTTACTTTCACGATCTCTACTTTGCCCTGATAGTCTTCAGCCAGCTTTTCAACAGTGGGGGTCAGGGTTCTACAAGGTCCACACCAATCGGCATAAAAGTCAACGACAACAGATTTTTGCTGTGTCAATAATAGATCAAATTCGGAGGAGTTGTTAATTACTTTCATAAAATGTCGTTTTAAAGTTTATAATTATTTTACTCCACAAATTTACTATACAGGGGAGGCGGTATTGTTATCGCTTTTACCCGCTGTGTTGGCAATTCTTCCCTTCTAAGCCCAAAAACGGGGCAGCCAGCGCAAATAGTTGTTCTGGCTACAACAACCATTGATCCGGCTACTTCCACCCTCACTGTTCTGTGCAATTTTACATCGTTAAAGATCATTCACTTAAAAACTAATAAAAATGAGCACAGTAAAAGTATGGTTCGTCACAGGCGCATCAAAAGGCCTTGGTTTAACGCTTGTCAAAGAATTGTTAAGGAAAGGCTATAAGGTAGCCGCCACATCGAGAAACGTAGACGAACTCAAAAAAGCGGTAAATGTTACATCAGAAAGCTTGCTGCTCCTGCAGGTCGATGTAGTAAACGAAGCAAGCGTTGCAGAAGCGATCGCAGCAACCGTAAAAACATTTGGAGCTATCGACGTGGTAGTCAACAATGCAGGCTACGGTCAACTGGGCACCCTGGAAGAACTGAGCGATCAGGAAGCAAGAGCCAATTTCGACGCCAATGTATTCGGCACCCTCAACACCATAAGAAGCGTGATGCCCTTGTTTCGTAAAAACGAGAGAGGCCACATCATCAACATCTCATCCATAGCAGGCTTCCTGGGCGGGTTTCCCGGCTGGGGTATTTACAATGCCACAAAATTTGCAGTAGCAGGCCTCACTGAAGCCTTGTCGGCAGAAGCCAAATCGCTGGGCATCAACACTACCATTGTCTATCCGGGCTATTTCAAGACCAACTTCCTGCTACAAGGGTCACTCCGGATGGCAGCGCACCCCATTGCCGCCTACCAGGCAGCGCGCGATCTGGAAGTAGTACACGAAAAACAAATAATTGGCAATCAGCCGGGTGATCCCGAAAAAGCAGCCACAGCATTCATTAAATTAGCAGAAATGGAGCAGCCACCCCTGCACCTGTTCCTCGGTACAGATTCATTCAACATGGCAAAAAGTAAAATTGAGATACTCCAAAATGAGCTCGCAGCAAATGAAACGATCAGCAGATCAACTGATTATTAAGGAAGTGGGTATATTCAATTTGGTAAAATGTAAGCAGGGCTGATTGTTCAGCCCTGCCTTTAAAATACAAACAATGAAAGAGAACCAGGTACGTCGTATCAAAACCATCAGTGAGTTTCACGCGATCAGCGGATTGCCCAAAGCAGAACATCCTCTAATCAGCCTGGTAGATTACGGTCTTGTCAATTATCAAACGGACGAGAAGGAGATCAGCTGGGTACAGGATTTCTATTCCATTGGCCTGAAACGCAATATTCAGGGCAAGTTCAAATATGGCCAACAGCAATACGACTTTGATGAAGGCCTGCTATCCTTTGTATCCCCGGGACAGTTAGTGAAATTGACCGTCGATAAACCAGCCGTACCGCCATCAGGCGTGCTATTGTTTTTCCATCCCGATTTTCTCTGGAATACACCACTGGCCAAAAATATAAAGCGGTACGATTTCTTTGGATATGCAGTCAACGAAGCACTGTTCATGTCCGAAAAAGAGGAAAAGGTCATTGCAGATATACTGCAGAACATTCAACGGGAGTACCAGTCCAACATCGATAAGTTCAGTCAGAGTATTATCATTGGCCAGATCGAAGTATTACTCAACTATTGCGACCGTTTCTACGAACGTCAGTTCCTGACGAGGAAAATCACCAACCATCACCTGCTTGAAAAGCTGGAGGAGGTATTGGAAAAATACATCAATAGCGATGACCTGCTCAATAAAGGCCTGCCCACTGTTCAATACATTGCAGGCGAATTGAACATCTCGCCCAATTACCTGGGTAGCCTGCTCAAAACATTGACACAGCAAACAACCAAACAGATCATACAGGAGAAACTCATTCAGAAAGCAAAAGAGAAATTATCCATAACCCAACTATCCGTGAGTGAAATTGCCTACGAATTGGGTTTTGAACATCCTCAATCATTCAACAAGTTCTTCAAAAAGCAAACCGGTCAATCCCCTGTAGAATTTCGCTCCTCCTTTAATTGAATTAACAAAGAAGGCGGATCAACAACCTGATCCGCCTTTCAATATTATTTCTTAGAAGCCTTCATCGATAAAGCCAACGTATTCTTCTCAGGCTTTAGCCTGAATACAGCTCCATTATCGGGCGTGGAAAATGTCCCCGATAAAGCAGTAAAGTCATAGTCGAATTTTTCAAAACTGCACACCAGCTTTCGATTCGATACGCTGGTAAACGGAGTTTTTGCGCCGGGCGCCACTTCAAGATCGAAATACCAATCAACAGAAGTTTTACCCACCAGCTTAATGGAAAAAGCTTGCTCCTTCAACTCCATCCGCAGTTCACCTCCATCGTTTAGTGGCCAGGTTACAAGTACGGTTGCTGCACCAACATTGGTAAACACAGGATCGCCACCCTTCAGCAACACTTCCTTGCCGTCTGCAACACCCTTGATGCGCATACCTGCCAGTTGATTGGGCTTGCTCCAGAGATAGCCATCTACAACAGGAAGCGTGAAAAAGCTGCATTCGTTGGAAGTGGCAGTTTTAGTAGTATAATAATCTTCCAGCCTTTCATCAAACAAATGAATATCCCGGATGCGCATGCTGCCATCCTCCCACAGAATATTCACCCGGTAAAAGCGGCTGTTGTACCACAAAGTTTTCTGGTTGCTGCCCTCGATATCTTTCGTCACAGCAAAAGAAGTAGCGGGAGTTACGGGATAAGTTTTCTTAAACCATTTGCCCGATTGCTCCATGGTCTCCAGTTTTACCTTCCCTGCTTTTCTCAAGCTGTCGAGCAAAGGAAGCTGAATCTCAAAACCCTTCTCCATCGCGGCCCAGGTAAATGAATTTTCCTGCCCGGCCTGCGTATAGTTGAAGCCAAGCGCAGGATCATTGGCAAAAGAACCCAGGAACCAGTTCACCCAGCTTGCACTGCCACCAGCCCTGGGATACACGGGCTCGAGTGTGATCACCCCCTGCCTCCGTGAATTGATGCCCTGGTCATATTGACGGATAGGATCACTACCCAGCATACGGAATACAGGCACGGGAATTTGTTTATCTGCATGCTGCGCCGGCATATACGAATTGATCTTACTGGGGTAATAAGCTTGGTTCCAGTATCCACCCCACAGCGTATAGCCATCTGTACCATATTGATCCTTACAGTTGGCAGAAGCGATGATATGATACTTCTCCCATAAATAATTCAGCGTGTGCGCATCGATAAACCACGAAGCCACCGAGCGCGGATAGTAACCAAAAATGCGTTTGAAGTCTTCCATGTAAACATCGGCGATCTTCTCACGCTCAGCCGGTGTATAGCCGGTAGCAAAGCCCACGTCTGCATGCCAGTCCCAGGCGTAGCGACCCCGCCAGGCAAGACCAGCTTTCTCGATCAGCGGTTGTGGGAATTCCCACCACGCACCAATTTCAAAAGAGGCGGCAGGCAGACTTTTTAAAAGCGTTTGATACCGGCTATCCATCAGCGCGTCATATTGCAAAAGGAAAGAACCGGGAATACTATACTTCTTCATGATCTCCACTTGCTTCACCACGGTCTGGTACAAAACATCCTGCGTGATCTTCGGATCTCGTGGTTCCAGCAACCGGATAAAATTGACAACATTCACGATCCGGGGCGATGAAACAGAAGACCGTTTAGCGGTACTTTTCTTTTGACCGGTAGCATAAAAGCAAAAACAGGAAATAGCGAGGGTACAGATCAATATTCTTTTTATCATCATCATAATTAGTATAACGAAATGAACAAATGCACAACAAAACAGACAGGCAATTTAATACATTGCCTGTCTGTATAAAGAAGATTACCAGTTGGGATTTTGATCCAGCTTCTTACCATTGGCAGCATAGAAAGCAACTTCTTTGGTCGGTAAGGGCTGCAAATAATCTTTCGCCGGATCGAATTTGCGACCCTTCTCTGCGATCAGGAAACCGTTGGCATCTATCCTCGATTGAAACGAGGCATCACTGTAAGGTGCTTTGGTAGCCCATTCGGTGCCCACGATCTTGATACCCTTTACATCCTGCGGTAATTCCGTCTCAGCCGTTTTCCACCGGCGGATATCATCATACCTGAAGCCCTCCAGCGCCAACTCCACAGTTCGCTCACGACGCAGTTCTGTGCGCATATCGAGGTTGTTGGTGGTGATGAAACCATTGGTAAGACGAGGCATATTCACCCTGGTCCGCAGTTTGTTTACGGAAAGGTCAAGGTCATTATCAGTGATAACTCCGTTCTTCTCAAACAATGCTTCAGCATAGATCAGCAACACTTCAGCATACCGGATAAGATGGCGGTCAAAGTCAAACATACTGCCATCACCCATACGGCCCGAGTTATTGGCAATCGGATCTTCCGACATGTACTTATAAAGAATATAACCCGTATTGAAATTACGCTGTGGCTTGTCGGGCCAGTTGGCCACCTTATTAACGGGGTTGAAGACACGGTTCGTTAAAGTGCCGGGAATGATCATCGTCATCGTCATGCGTGGGTCTCTGTCCTGGAATTCACTGATAAAAGTTTGATACCCTTGAAATACAGTGCCGGGAGATGTAATAGGAAGTCCGTTCTTATCGAGATACATATCCACCATTTTGCGCGTCGGATTGTAACCATCCTGGTCATACATATAAGGCGCATCATGCCCAAGGATATTGCGTGCATACCGCCGATCCAGGATAGATTCCTTTGAATCGTCACCGGGCTCCAGGAAAAGATAACGGTAGCTATCCGCACCGCGACCTTGAAAAAGGTCATAAACATTGCTGGTAATGAGCTCGCGCGAGTCGGCTATAGCCCGGTCGAGGTAGCCACCTGAAGCAGCATCACCCCTGAACTTTCCCCACGTACCTTCAAACAGCGCCACCCGTGAAGCCAGCGCAAGCGCAGCGCCTTTGGTGATCCGGCCCACATCGCCGGCGGCAAGTGCAGACTGAGCAGGCAGATCGTTCTTCGCTTCTGCCAGGTCTTTGAGGATAAAGTCGGCCGTCTCTTTGCGACTGGCCCTGGGCGTAAACAATTCAGGATCGCCGGTGGTAAGCACTTTAGAGAAAAGAGGAACACCACCATAGATCCTTAGCAACTTCCAGTAATACCAGGCACTGAAAAATTTCGCCTCAGCTACATACCTTTTTATTTCCGCGTCTGTCGTGCCTGCGCCTTTTCCAATGATATTATTGGCACTCCGTATATAGCCATAACTGGTATTCCATTGACCGGAGTTTTCAGCAGGCTGGTAACTGCCGTTACTGATGGTATTGGGAACATTGAAAGAAATATCAGATTCATTGTCCTCTGCACCAAACCTGTCCAAACCGTTATACAAATTATTAGCCGCCAGCTTGAAATCATTGCCGGTTTTCCAGAAAGTCGCGTCCGTTACACTATCCTGTGATACGAGGTTGAGGTCTTTGTTGCAGCCATTCCAGCCAACGGCGGCCAGCAACAGCCAGCACCACGTTAGCCTATAAAAAATATTTTTCATGTCGCGTAGATTAGAATTTTACAGTTAAACCCAATGAATACACCTTGTTGAACGGATACGTACCTTCATTCCGGTACCCGTCCTCCGGGTCAAAATTGCCACCAAGCGTTCCCTTCGAGATAGTGAACAAGTCCTGCCCGCTGAAATAAACCCGTGCAGATTTTATCTTCACCGCATTCGTCACCGAAGCAGGCAATGTATAACCAATGGTGATAAGCTTGAAGCGCAAGTACGAAACATCTTGCAGACGCATGGCAGAAGCGCGGTAGTTGAAGCTCCTTACATCATCATACCCTACGTTGCCGGGCAGATAGCGGGGCAAAGGAGCATTGGGTCTGCTGGGCGACCATGTCTTGCCATAAAAGTATTGCAGCGATGGCCAAAAGAAAGTGTTAGGCTGGCTGATAGAACCTTCATAGATCACTTCACGCTTGCCTACACCCTGCAAAAACAATTGCAGGTCAAAATCCTTGTAACCCACGTTGAAGTTGGCAGAATAAGTATACCGTGGGGTCAGGTTACCAAGATAAATCATGTCACCTGCCAGCCCCTTGGTCTTGTCGCCAAAGGCAGTCAGCTTGCCGTCACCATCCACATCCTTGTACATTACATCACCAAAGTTGATCCGCGAAGGAACACCCTGCAATTTCTTGTAATCGTCAAGCTGCTTCTGTGTGGTGATAATACCTTCGTATACATAGCCAAAATAAGAATAGATGGGGAAGCCCTGTCTGAACTGGTTGAGCCCCTCTCCATAAGCATCAGTATTCTTTAATTCAACAAGCTTGTTTTTACTGTCACTGAGTTGTAGCGAAACACTGTATTTGAAATCACCCAGTTGATCCTTCCAGGTCACGATCGCTTCAAACCCTTTGGTATCCAACTTGCCCTGGTTGATGGCAGGAGGCGTGGCGCCAAATACGGCAGGCACAGCCACATTCACCAGCATGTCGTTGTTGATCTTGTTATAGTAATCGAAAGAAAAACTAAGCCTTGAAGTAAGCGCAGAGATGTCAAGCCCTATGTTCCGTGTTTCAACAGTTTCCCAGGTTCTGTCCGAAGAGGCCGGGTTGGCATTCGCGCCGGTCAATCCGGCATTAGGTGCGCCCAGCGGATAATTACCGCCAATGGTCACCAGTGGGATATAATCATACAAACCCAGCTGACCCAATTCCTGGTTGCCCATCTTGCCATAAGATACCCTTACCTTCAGCAAGTCAAAAACATTCATGTTCTTGATGAAATTTTCTTCCGAAAGATTATAAGCTACAGCACCGGAGGGGAATACCGCGCTCCAGCGTTTCGTTGGTGCAAACTTGGAGCTACCATCTGCCCGTGCAGTAAAGTCAATGACGAGGCGATCCTTGAACGTATAACTCAGCCTGCCGAAGTAAGAAGCCAGCGCCTGGTTATTCAGGTAGCCGGTGAAATTGGCATAAGCCGCCTTGGTCCTGTCGGCAAGGTTGAGCGTGAAGATATCGTTGCTGGTGAAATTATAACCATTAGTCGATTGACCTTCACGTTTAGTTTGTTCCAGCGAAGCGCCACCTGTGAAATTGATACTATGATCGTCGTTAAACTTTTTGGTATAATCCAGGTACACCTGGTACAGCTTATTCAGCGTTTTATCATTGGCATAGTTGGCAGAGTTGGGATTATTACGGATGTCCTGGATACCGCCGGCCCAGTTATAACGAGTGATGGTCCGGTTGGTGGTACTGCGGTTCTGGTAATCGAGCCGCACGGCCGCCTGTCCCGTTAACTTTAAGCCAGGTATAATGGTATAGTCCATTTTGATGTTCGCACCAAACCTCGACAGGTTGCTCAAACCCGTGCCACCTTCTTCCAGATACTGTGCAGGACCTTCGTAACCCTGATAACCATAAAATTGTCCCATTGGATTAAAAACGGGCTGATAAGGAAACTGTCGCGTCACGTTGGTGAGCGCACTGCCCAGCAGGGTAGGAGTCACCACTGCCCGGTTGTCGAAGTACGACCTTGTTTCAACTGATAAACGATTGCTAAGCTTGAAGTCATAATTCAGGCGCAGGTTATAACCATCAGATTTATTAGTGCCATAACGAACCACGCCATTATCACGCACATACCCAACAGACAACAAATAATTATTATGGTCCCCACCACCGGAAACACTGATATTATGAATATGCTGCGTAGCATCTTTGTATACTTCTTTGTTCCAGTCTGTGTAGCCATAAAAACCAGGATAGTTGGTCACCCCATAGTTCCAGCCGGTGGGATCTGGCGCTGCATTGTTCCGTATCTTTTCAAAAACCTCGGGAGCAAAACCATTGATGCCGGCATTGCGCAGCCCTTCATCCATGAACTCGGCAAACTCAAGTGTGTTTTGCATTTTCCTTAAATAAGTCGGCTTCTTATAACCCACGTTGGCTGTGTAAGTCACGGTAGGAGGGCCTTTACGGCCGCGCTTGGTGGTCACGAGGATGACCCCGTTGGCAGCCCTTGCTCCGTAAATAGCAGCCGCTGCATCCTTCAGCACAGTTACTTCGGCAATGTCATTGGTATTCACGGTATTGATATCACCGGGTATGCCATCGAGCAGCACCAGGGGAGCATTGCCATTCACCGATGAATAACCCCTCACCTGGAAACCATAAGTAGTGCTGCCCGGCTGTCCGCTGGCCTTGGTAATGGTTAGCCCGGGAATAGCCCCTTGCAGCGCATCATAGCTGTTGTTCAAAGGACGGCTTTCAAATACTTCTGATTTCACCGTAGCAATCGATCCGGTTATGGCCCCTTTGGTCCGGGTACCATAACCAACCACCACTACAGCATCGAGGTTGGATTCAATCCTGGTGAGGTTGACGTCGAACGATTGCTTATCGCCAACAGTCACCTTCTTCGTTTTATATCCCAGGTGAGAAAACACCAACACGCCGCCTTGCGACGGAAGCTCGAGCGAGAAAAAACCTTTGTCATTGGTATTAGCGCCTGTGAAAGTTCCTTCGAGCGTGATCGTGGCGCCTATCAACGGTTCCCCGTTCATTTCATCCCGCACAGTGCCGGTAACCACCGGCAACACTTCTTGCGCTTTCGTACTGTCGGCTTGTACAGTTGGCCGCACAAAGATCAACACCGTTTTATTGGAAATGGAATAACCGATAGGCTGCCCTTCAAAACAGATATCGAGCACCTTGGTGATATCTGCATGCTTCAACCGCATGTTGATAGGCTTTAAACCCTTAATCGTTTCATTGTTATAAAGAAAATCGAAGTCAGTTTGTTTTCTCAGTTGAGCAACAACCTCTGTAAACCTGGCATTCTTCGTTTCGATAGAAACCTTTTGCGCAGCGGCTTTTTCAGCCTTGATCTGTACAAAAGTGACAAGCAGTAAAATAGCAGTTAACTTCATTTTCAAGCATAGATTGGTATGGGCAAAAAGCTGCCTTCCGAACAGTAGTTCAGTAAATTTTTTATACATTTGATTGTTAGGTTTATTTAATGATCAAGCGTTAAGTTACCTGACTCAGCCACAAGCTGATAGACCAGGGGCGGTTGCGACGTCTCTGGTTTTTTATTAGCTGTTGCAGTTAATTTTAGTGTCGTTTTTCGATATGGCTCCTTTTTTAAAAGTTTGGAAATAGGGTTGTCTTATTAGTAGGCTTTGTGGGTCATAATATCATTTCAGTTTTTTGGACACGATAATTTTCGAGCCGGCTAATTCAAAACGAACGTTCCCGATCTTTTCCATGTTTTTCAGCAATTGACTCAGATTAGTCGACCGTGAAAAAGTACCGCCAAACCGCTCTTTGGTGAGATCCCCCTTGAATTCAACATCCACATCATACCACCGGCTGATATTTTTCATCACCGTTATCGATTCCTGGTTATCAAATAAGAAATAACCATTCTTCCAGGAGATGGCATCTTCAGCACTCACCGCATGGATGGCGATATGCTCATTGGCGTAGGATAAGTTGGCTTGTTGCCCGGGTTTCAGCAGGCCGGAAGTTCCGTTAACAGTATTGGTGATCTTCACACTGCCCGAAAGCAGGGTGGTGCTCATGCCGGCCTCATCATCATAACACCGGAGATTGAAATGCGTGCCAAGCACCATGATCTCCTGCTTGCGCGAGGTTACCTTGAAAGGCTGTTGCTTGCGGTGCGCCACTTCAAAATATACCTCTCCGGTCACGGTCACCTTTCTTTCGTCTTTGTCGAAGAACAATGGATAAGTAATGGAAGAAGCAGCATTCAGCCATGCTTTTGTTCCATCCGGAAGCGTCACCTGGAAATGCCCTGCCCGCGGCGTCGATAAGGTGTGGTAAAGAACCTTATCTGATGACAAGCTACCCGATTGAACAGAGCCACTATAACTCAGCTCCCCATCAGTATTGTTATATATGTTCATGCCCGCATCATTCCCGATCATCCCGTTCTTGGCACCCTTCAAAACCACCCGCCTGTTGTCCGAAAGCGTCAGTATGGCCCTGTGCGATCCAGGTTGAAAATCCTGTGGAACGGCCGTCAGTTCAACAGGTTCCTGGGTTGTTCCTTTGGTGGTTGTCCTGTTGAAGTAGAGGTACAGACCGGCCGTAACAACCAGGAGCACCGAAGCGGCGGCAGCCAGTGGTTTCCAGCGTAGTTGAGGTGTTCCTTTTCGCTGCCCGGGTTTAATGGACAACCATACTTCGTCCTTCAACTTTTCAAGTTCCTCAGGCCCCATGGCTGCCTGCTCTGGTTCCCATTGCAGGTACCAGCTTTCCAGCAATACCAACTCTTCTTTTGTGATAGTCCCGTCTTTGAATTTTTCTAATAAATCCCGGATTTCCTTTGTTTGCATGGAAGATTGCCCTTTAGAAAGTAATAACAGGCAACATATAGGGGAGGGGGGTAACCGGCCTGAAATTTTTTCGCCGGATCAGCACAGGTCAGTACAGGTCAGTAGTTCCTGAAATAGCTTGTAGCTTTAATTGCTATAACGTTTAAGCTATCACAATGGCCCGGTACGATTGCTTGAAAGAGAATGAATTGTTTGCTTTGATTAGATGCGGTGACGAGCCTGCCTTTGCAGCGCTGTACAACCGTTACTTTGGGCTATTGTACATACACGCCTTCCAGCGCCTGAAAGATAAAGACGAAGCCAAAGACCTCGTGCAGGATCTCTTCCTGCGGCTTTGGGACCAGAGAGCATCCCTTCCCGATGATATAAATATTACAGCCTATCTATACACCGCTGTTAAAAACAGGGTCCTCAATAAGCTCGCCCATAAATGCGTCGAAAATAAATTCCTGTTTAGCCTCGAAAAGACAACTAATACGGAAGCGATCACTGATCACCTGGTGCGAGAGCATCAATTGGCTACCATCATTGAGAAACAGATCCGCCAGCTGCCACCAAAAATGCGACAGGTTTTCGAGCTCAGCAGAAAGTCTTACCTCACCTACAGTGAAATAGCAGAACGCCTCAACCTCAGCGAGCAATCCGTGAGAAGCCACGTGAAAGGCGCGCTAAGGTTGTTGCGTACAAAGCTGGGACTTTGGTGTTGTGTGGGTTTGTTGATGGTTACAGTATGGTATCTTGCGTCGTGATATACGTTTCTGCAAACGTATCTTATGGTACAACGATGTCAAAATAAATGAATCTCATCACACCAGCATGACAAGAAGCTTGTAAATAAAAACGAATCTTCCACCTAAAGTGGCTTGCTGTAATAATAAGTAAAGTATGTTACACCTTGGAGAGGCGTTGGCTCGTCAGGCCGCGCGGAGCGATCGGGCCTGACTTGATTTTTCTTTGGTTACTTTCTTTGCATCAAAGCCTGTCCCGCTCTGCGGGAGCAAAGAAAGTGACATCAACGCAGGGTGTTGCAAAAGCTGAAAGCGAGAAAAAAAGTCAGGCATTACTGATAATCAAAATTGTCGTTACTACTTAAACAACGGCGATTTAAAAAAATCTTCTAACGGCACACCGGCCAATTTACAATACCTCTTTATTACATAGACAGACGCGCCGTTGCCGGTTTCATACCTGCTCACAGATTGCGAGTCAACGTTAAGTTCATAAGAGAATTGAGTTTGACTCTTTCCGGTTTTTTCTCTTATCTCCCTAAGTCTTGCTGCAATTTGATTTCTAAACTTGAGATCCTCTTTGCTTAGTTTGTCGGCCATCACACAATATGAGAACACTCCAGAAAAAATATTACATCATTAATGTTGGAATTAGTGAAATATGATATATCTTTATAGCACCAACCAAAACAGGCACTCTTTACAAGTCTTGTTCGCAAGGCTGACAAATTATTCGTCGCAACCGTAAGTCAAGTGCCCAATCTCTATATTCACCTATAAGGTTGGGCCTGCTTATGTTTATCCACTAATTCATTACCTCGTTAATCCTGTTTTTGACAATTACATAGCAGTATGAAAGATAGTGCCTGATAGTAGCATTTCCGGCATCTTGCACTTCCCTGAGTGCAAGTACAATTGAAAGACTTCTCACGCAGGTACCAATGGTTTAAGACAGAGGGGCCTCGATCTGTTTGCTCGATGGTCTTTACCGTATGCCATGCTCAGAGCCGTGGGAGCTTTCAATAACATGATCCGTGCCCTTGCTTGTGTGAGGAATACCCAAAGCCGCAAATTCGTTTGCGGCTTTTTTAACGGAAGTAGTTATACGCATTCAGTCAGAAGACTATGTCATAAACTGTAAACACCGTACTTTCATGCCCAACGAAATTAAGTCTTATCAAGAAAAACTTCGGCCCCACAATAAACCTTTATGAAGCCATTCCTTTATTTATCCCTTTCCTTATGCATGATCATTACCTTATTACCTGGTTGCACAAGCACAGAAAAGGCTCCCTATGTCATTGAAATCAGATCAACAGGCTATTCCGGCGGAAACGATTATTACCGCGCTTACTATAATGGAGACTTGCGCATGTATGAGTACCACTATGCTGTCGACTCAGGAGTCGTCGCATTCGATACCACGAAAACGGAAGCCGTCTCTTCCCCAACAAACCGTACTTTACGCACCCGCTATTTCCTTTTTCATAAAGACAGCACCTATGGATACAAATTTGAACAACAGACGTCCATACGGGAAGAGCCGGAGCGCCTGCGTGTCGACTCGATCGTGAAGACAATCGTCTTACAGTCGGCAGGCCTTGAAGAGGCTTTACAGACCTTGCCCGATACAATAGAATGGAGTGGAGGCAGAACAGTACTCAGAGAAGTATACATAGTGAAAGCGGAGAATGGATATCCCGGTTTTACACGCACCCTCTACTATTCCAAAAAGCTAAACCATGTCGGGGAATCCTTTTCCCCAAAGCTCGACAGTGCCAGACAAATGAAACTCTACAAGGTAGAAGCGAAACTGGCTGAATTATACAACTCAACAACCAGTAGCATTTTACCGCCTTCAATTGCAAATGAAATGATAGTCATCCCGATGCCCGATTCATTAAAGGCCATAGGCTATTTTAATGAATACTATAAAATAACGGCTGAAGGAAAGAAGCAGTAGTAGGCAACAATCCCAGCCTTCTAAAAACGGCGTGGACAATTCGGCCATTTTGGTCAAAACGTCCAATAACGGACAGCCACGTTTCATTACACTGCTTTTATTATCTATGTTTGTCCTGAGCTGACAAAAGGGCGTAAAATAGAGATGTGCGTAGTAGCATTGGTAGTTAGACTTGACAGAATGTCAATGAAGCAGATCAGGTAATGATAGAATAGAGACAGGATAAAGCGGGGTTACTCCATAGATGCTCCGTAGATACTCCATAGATACTCCCAGGATAGTGCATATAAATAGCGTACTTGGAAAAATGAGCAGTTTTCACCAAAAACAGCAGGGCAGCTGGCGCACCTAAGTTAGGTCGTCCTACTTTTCAACCTATCAACCTGTTAACTCGTCAACCCTGCCCTCCATATCCCCTCGACAGCTCCTGCCTCGGCGCAAATCGTATGATCACCGAAGTCCCATCATTCGTCACGATTTGCACAGTCCCATTGATATCTTCGACAAGCCCAAAAATAAGTTCCATGCCCAGACCGCCCGAACCTTGCGTAGAGGCTTTTTCCATAGCATAGCCAATTCCATTATCACCGATGCGAAGCTCCGACATCCCGTCATCCATTAGTGCCAGCGATACCCTGATAACAGGATGAGGTATTTGAGAGGGGAAAGCATGCTTGATGGCATTAGTCACCACCTCGTTTACGATGATACCGATAGGTACGGCCTGCGAGATATCGAGGTCGATGGCGGCGATCGTTGATTCAAAATAGATACGCTGGCGCGTTTCAAAAGCATCTTGCAGGTAGCTGAGCAGCTGCGGCAGGTATACCCCCATATTTACAGAAGAACTGCTTTCATCCTGGTATAGCTGTTGATGCAATAACGAAGTAGCATAGATGCGATGTTGGCTTGCCTGAACAGCTGATAGCGGGTCATGCTGAGGCGAATGCATGGGCATTTCCAATAAGCTCACCACAGTTTGCAGGCTGTTCTTCACCCGGTGGTGCACCTCTTTCAGCAGCCATTGCTTTTCATCCACCAGCTGTTCCAACGCTTTATTCTTTTGAGCGATCAGCTGCGCACTCTTGCGTTTGGCGCGGTACAGGTTATAGAGCAGGGCAGCGATCACTGCCAGCAGCACAAGCCCGCCGATCACGATGTTCCGCGTTAGCCGCGTTTGTCGTAGCGCCGTTTCATTAAGTATACCCTCCTGCTGCAGGAACCGGATATCCTGATCTTTCTGCGCCGTAGCATACCGAACGTTCAGTTCCTGCAGTTGCACACGCTGCGCCAGATTAAGCGCGGAGTCACTGTACATCTTAAACAACTGGTGATGCGCGTAAGCATCCTGGTATCGGCCCTCCAAGGAATCCAGCCTGCTCAACAGCCCGTAAGTTTTTTGATAAAAACGTACACCCCCTTTCCCTGTACTCAATGTCAATCCTTTTTCCAGCAATTGCCGCGCTTTTTTATATTGATGTTGGTTGATATAAAACCTGCCGGTCACGAAGTAAAACGTCAGGATATCATTATGTACATGTTCTGGCGGGAAACTCGCTACAGCATTCAAAGCAAGAGTATAATACTTTTCAGCATCCTGCAGTCGACCCATCTTATCATAACAATAACCAGTATTGAAGTCGACCATGATCTTGTCTAATCCTGCCTGCGGTGGATAACGTGCCACAATATCCTGCATCCAGACCAGCACTTTGTCGGCAGCAGAATCATACGCCAGATAGTTGGTCAGTACCGTAAAATTCTTGTACCAGAACTCACGCGGTTCCAGATCTATTTTCATCACCCCCTTTCGGAGCCAGACATAAGACAACGAATCCTGCCCCAAAAATTCATACACCGTCCCCTGTTGTTGGCAAGTCAGGCTATACAGCAGCGAGTCACCGGTTGCAGCCATAATAGCAACACAACTATCCGCATTGCGCAGTGCCGATAAATAATCCGAACGTACAGCATCTATAAACGAGCGTACATAATAATTATCCATAGTATGTCGGTAGCCGATAGCCTGTTCTAATGCCTGTACCTCTGCGAGTTTAGGTAATGCCCGCTGATAGTCTATGATAAAACAATAAGTCACGATATCCGACATCACCTCGATACCTTGCTCCTTCAATCCCAATTGCTGATAATCCTGGAAAGCCTTTTCAAGGTAGCGAAGCCGCAAGCTATCGGCGAAGGAAAGATGTAATGCCCACTGGTGAAAAGCCATTGCTTTCCGCTGACTGGGCACATCACGGGGGAATCGATTAGCTACATCCGAAAAATAACGTACCCCCTCGGCCCGCTGTCCTTGCTGATACAGCAGCTCGCCCTGCCAGGCATCACATTCCGTTTTCCAGAAGTCGTTGTTAGCTGCTTTCCGTGCAACGCTCAGGTACCGCGCCGCACTGTCCAGTTGAGCAGAGTCCCTGCCCGGTTGGTGCACGTAATAGATCACCAGTTCCAATAGCAGACGTATACGTTGATCGCCGGTAGCCCGCTCCGCTGCTGAAGCCACCCGCAACGGCTGACGTGCTTGCAGCCATTGCACAGCCTCAGCAATACTGGCATCATAGACCATTTCATCATAAGGAAATTGCCGGTTGAAACCATATACTTTGCAGGCATATTGCACGGCACTATCCTGGTCCCACTGCCCTTGAAAAGACATATACAGAAAACGCCCAATGTTCTTTGCCAGCAACCTTTTTTGCGCATCATTATACCCTTGGAGCGTCTTACTCAACCGCGACGACTGCATAGGCTGCGCCACCACCATATAACAGCAGCACAAGCAACACAATAAGATCGTGTAGACAGTCAGATACCTTTTCATACAACCAATTTTAAAAGCGGGCACGCGAAGCATAGAGTAGGATTGCCATAAAGCATGGCAGCTGCGGGGGCGTAAAGGTACGGTTTTTCAATTCTCCCATATTCATGGGATTGCCCCTTCCCGCATTTTGACCAACCTTTACACGCAAACTCCCAAAACCAAATGCGGATGAACAGGATAGTTCTTTGCGGGCTGCTATTGATCGGGTTCCACACCACCACCCGGGGCCAGGAATACGACTTCGGCTTCAAGGCCGGTGTCAACTATTCTAAGATAAGCAACCTGTCCACCATCATCCTCAGCGAACCGTACTTTATTAATTACAGCATTGCAGAAACGGGCCGCACCGGTTGGCACCTGGGTATCTACTATGATTACAACCTCGAAGACAAGCGCCTGGGCTTCCAGTCCGAGATCATGTATGCACGGCATGGCGGCAATGTGGAGTTCAGCAACTACGAGCGCGACTTCCATTACAAGATGGAGTTCGCTTACCAATACATCAACCTGGTAGGGCTCGCAAAATGGTTTCCCTTTGAAAAATCCGTGGCATTAGGTGCCGGGCCATTCCTCGGCATCAATGTTGCCACCAGGAATTTGAAGTATACCTCCTGGGGCGAAGGAAAAGAAGAAGCATTTGGTACCGATCTGCAACAACAGCAGCAGCTCCGTAATGTGCTGCGCGGAAAGAACAATTTCGGACTGGCGGTAGATGCGTCATGGCTGATAAAAGATGCAGTGAAAGTAAACGGACGCTTCTACTGGAGCGCCACCAGTGCAGTAGAGACACAGGCCAATTCCTACAACTTCATCGCCACGAAAAACAACAACACAGTGTTTGAGTTTTCCGTGGGCTTCAATATGTCCTCATTTTTCGAGACTAACTAAGAGCCGCCAGCTGTTAAAGACTGACTAAATCCGCATGAGAAAACAGTAGGAAGTCCTTAGATAAGCTCTAAATATGGGAACCACAAGAATCGCACTCTCGGTAGTGCTGTGCTTCTATTATTGTGTTGCAGCGGCGCAAACGCCCAATCCCGGAGGGGTGGGAGGGGCTGTGCATTGGTACGCAGCAGATACCGCTGTGGCTCGTGACGCCATGGTTCGTGTCCCCACGAACCACATCGCTGGCGGCCTGCGCAGCCGTATACCATCCGATACCACCTGGCTCACATTTGAGAATGCCACACTGCAACAATTGAATTACCATCCGGCATTGAAGCTCGATGGCCGCAACAGCATGCCCCTGAACCTCGCCCTGCGCGATTGGCGCAGCGCCAGCATATTCACAGTGTATCAGACCGCTGATACTGCCCACGAAAACAGCATTTGGTACACCACACGAAACACAACCACCGGCCTGGTGCTTACCACCGATCGTATGGCCGATCTGCCGGCCTATCGCTACATGAACTACAATGATGTTGCCAGGCACCAGCCGAAGGTGAATGTATATGTACAGCAGAAAGACAAAGATTCGGCAATCATCGTTCCGCAGTCATTACACATCGGCGGTCAGCCCCTTACCCCCAAAGTTCCGGTGGTCAATTTCAATGGCCTCATTCCGGAGCTGATCATCTATAACCGCGTGTTGAGCAGTACAGAGCGCTTGCAGGTAGCATCCTGGCTGGCATTGAAATACGGCATCACACTTACAGAGCCCGGCGCCACCTACCTCAACAGCGCGGGCAAGCCGATCTGGAAAGGATACGACTATCCCGAATGGCACAACAACATCGCAGGCATTGGCCGCGATGATACAGCAGGGTTCTGTCAATCTATAGCTACCAGCAGCAACACACCGGGTCTACTCACGATAACAACTGCAGACGTATTAGCCAACAATACCTTTTTATTATGGGGCGATAATGACAAACCGCTGATCCCCGCGCCCAAAACGCCCGGCCAGCCAGTGATGCTGCAACGCTCCTGGCTGATGAAAACAGGAGAGAAACCTTCATACAACACCACACTACAAATAGATACGAAGCAAATAGATGCACGCCTGCCGGTGCAGCCATGCTATTGGCTGGTCATCGATCCGACAGGAGAAGGAAAATTCAATACGAAAGAAGCGGCATACATTCCAATGACCACATTGGATAAAAAAGGCATTGCCACATTTGCCGATGTACAGTGGGATGCAGACGCTTCAGGAAAAGACGTATGGACGCTGATCGCCGGGCCGATACTCTTGTTACAAACAAAGATCGAACAACCTACCTGTACACAGCAGAGCGAAGGAAGCCTGCGCACGCGCATCCTTGGCGGCAAAGCCCCATACCAGTTGATCGTGCAAAACATTACAGGCATTATCGACAGCAGGCGCATCACCAGTACAAATACCCCCATTGAACTTTCATCCCTCCCCACGGGCAAATACAAGATCACGGTTACCGACGCCGGCCGTCACACCTATACCGATTCATTTTATATCAACCATACCGATGTACCCCTGCCCGCGTTGAAGGCAGATCAGTATACGTTGCCGGTAGCAGGTGCGCTCACACTCGATGCAGGAGTGGGCTTGGCATCCAGTCTCAGCTGGGAATGGAAAGGCCCGGACAATTTTCAATCATTGAGCTCACAGGTACGCATCACAAAGCCGGGCGTATACACCATACGCTGCGGCACAGCCGGTTGCTACAACCAGCAAGACATAACAGTAAAAGCAATGCCCAACAACACACTATACGACATCAGCATATTTCCCAATCCATCGACCGGCCGGTTTGCCGCACGCGTCACATTAGATGAACCGGCGCCGGTAACCATGACGATATATTCACCCGAAGGCAAATTGATCACGATGCAAAAAGGAGAACGCCGGGCCAATCACCATTTCACCGGCGAGTTGAAAATAGCAGGCATGTACGAGCTGGTATTTACTTCCGGACTATCCAAAACCAGCAGAAGACTGATCATCGTTAAATGATAAGCGCCACCTATGCAAAAGAAACTCACCATCCTCCTGTATTGTTCCGGCGCAGCGCTGGCAGCTGTTTACTTCGGCTGGCAGCAACCACAAATGCCTCTGTTGATACACGAGCCTGTAAAAGAGCAATTCACAACAGCACAAAAGCCTGTTGTTACCAATACCAGTACACCCACGGGTCACAACGCTATGCTTACCTCTGATCCCGTAAACGATTTCATCGGCCTTCCGGAAGAACCATCTACGCAGGGATACGCACCTACATCCATTAAGGATTTCGAAGCGGCCGATCCCGCTACTGGCATCAACATGATACCAGTACCTGCGGCCAATAGCCTCGGCAACGCCGTACTGAATTTCACCATGAACCTGCCCCAGGGGCGCCAGGGCATGAACCCGGACATCAACATTGCTTACAACAATGAAGGCGGTACCTCCTGGATGGGCACGGGATGGAACCTGTTGACGCCTGCCATAAGCATCGATACACGTTGGGGCGTGCCTCGCTTCGATGCTACACGCGAAACAGAAATGTACCTGTTGAGCGGTGAACAGCTCGCACCGGTCAACAACCGCGATTCCTTCGTGATACGCACAGCTGAGAAACGCTTCTATCCACGTGTGGAAGAAGACTTCAGCAAGATCATTCGCCATGGCGACAGCCCCGCCAGCTATTGGTGGGAAGTGGCCGAAAAGAATGGCCGAAAAAATTACTACGGCGGTCGTCCCGGCTCAGGCGTGGTTGATAGCTCTGTGCTCAAAGACGACAATGGCAACATCGCCTACTGGGGCCTCACAGAAACCCGCGACCTCAACGACAACAACATTCGTTACGAATACCAAACCGCACAACATGCGGGCCTCACAGGCGGCACCCAGCAGGGCAGGCAATTGTACTTGCGCCGCATTTATTATACGGGCCATGGCAATGCCAACGGAGTCTACCAGCTGGAGTTCATGCGCAACAATCATGTAGGCGATGTCACTACACGTAAAGATATCGTCATCGATGCCCGTCTCGGGTTCAAACAAGTGAGCGCAGCCCTCCTGCGTAAAGTGCGCATCTTCTACAACACCACCCTCATACGCAGCTACGAATTTCAATACACGGAAGGAGCATTCTACAAAACACTCCTCAAAAGCGTTCGCGAGCTGGACAATAGAGACAGCGTATTCTACAGCCAGGATTTCGATTATTACGATGATATAAGAGACAACAACACCTATAGATCATCAGCTTCACAAGGCCCGTGGCAAATGCCCCGCGACGGTATCAAGGGCGGTATTATCAATCCCATACCACAGTTCGAAGACCATGGCTCAGCCATCAGCGTCGCAAAAGTGAAAAGCGCTGCAGGTGGTCTCGTCATCACCTTCGGCGGTGTTGCAGGCGGCTTGTGGAGCAAAAAATTGACCGTTGGTGGAGGCTTCACCTATGGGCAGGACAACCAGGAAGAAATACTCAGCCTCATAGATATCAATGGCGATAACTTGCCCGATAAAGTATTTAAGCAGTTCGACCTCGCTACGGGCTTGCACCTCTATTACCGGCCCAACCTCGGCGGCACCCTGCGTCGCTTTGGTGAAAAAAAGATCATCAACGGGGTCGTTGATTTTGGTACCAGCAAAACAGAGAGCGTCGGTGGAGGAGGACAAGCACTTCCTTACAGCGGATTTTTCGGCGTTCAACACATCTCATCCTACACAACCAGCAAAATATTCTTTGCCGATTTCAATGGCGATGGGCTCATCGACATTGCAGATGGCGGAACAGTCTATTTTAACCACCTCAATAGCCAGGGCGATCCGGAGTTCTCCACCAACAGTAAAGAAACACCCAGCCCTGTATACCCGGGCAAGCTCGATCCCGAATTCCTGAAAAAAGATACAGCCCGCCAGGCAAAGCAGGAACGCGATTTTCCCTTGCAGGATGTCATGCGCTTTTGGAAAGCGCCCGCAACAGGCACCGTCAACATCACCGCACCCGTGCAGCTGATCGAAGTACCTAATCCAACAGGCTTCATCAACAACAAAAAAGATGGCGTACGCGTAAGCATACAACACGCAGGCGACACATTGTGGAGCACCACCATCGGTCCCAATGATTATACGGTTAAAGCGCCCACCAACGTAAGTGCCCTGCCAGTCACCAAAGGACAACGCATATATTTTCGCGTCCAGTCGATATACAATGGCGATGACGATCTCGTATCATGGGACCCCATTATACAATACACAACCCCGGTAACGCCCCAGTCGGATCAGCACCATAAGACCAGCAACTACTACCGCGCTTCTGAAGACTTTGTCCTCCATAGCAAGAACGCCATCGGTATGGGCAAGCAAGGCGCCATAGAGATCGATGGACGGTTTAAAAAGCAGATCACTACCGATTCCGTATACCTGCAGGTTACCCATTGGCGAAACAATATCCAGACCATCCTGTTTACACAAGGCTATGCCGGCAACGAGGTGGTCGATGAGCCGGTGAAGGCCCCCGGTCAGATGGCTGTAGATACATCCGATGAACTATACTTCACCCTCCTGTCGAAATCGTACATCGACCGTTCAGCCATGCAATGGTCGCCCCATTACGCCTACGTAGCCATCACCGATGGTACCCCCATTACGTCAGCAGGCGGCAAGCCCACCATGGAAGGATACCCCATACCCGACAATTCCAATTACAACCAATGGTTGCGTGAAGCATCGCCAGTTATCGCAGCGCAAAAAGATACAGTCGTATTGCGGCCGCAGGTAAGTGGAGGCGGTAATGGTGGCAATGGCACCCTGTGGTTTACCATCAAAGGAACCGACACGGTATATGCTCGCAGGCGGATATTCCTCAATGGAGGAACCATGAACCCGGTCGATAGCATCAGGCTCATACGAAATCCGGCAGAACCCCTCTTCCTTGAATATGCTACCGACTCCCTCGAATTGGCAGCCCTCCTTGGGCCAACAGAGGTGCGCCAGTATGCAGATTCATCCTTCCTCGATACGGCAACGGCCACCATGAAAGATACACTGGTGTTGAAAAACACATGGGCCGCCAACCTCTATACAAATCCCCCGGACGATTTCCTCGGCGCACAATTTCGCGGATGGGGGCAGTTTGCATTCAAAGGCGATAAAGGCAATACGCCCATCGACGAGAACAAGCTCAACCTCGATGAACTTACCAACAACACAGCGGTCGATCCCAATGCCTTTACCGACACGGCCGACATGAGCAACATACCCAATCCATCGAAGGCCGAATTCGTTACCCTGTATTCCGATCCTGCCCGCCAGCTATGGCTTGGTTACGATACCAGCGTATTCGTTACTCCCAATACCATGAGCAGCTCACGGTTGTACATGCACGATGTATCCGTCGATAGCTTACCCACCGGGGCCGGGGCTATCTACAAAACGAGCAACACCGAAGTAACCAGCTATTCCTTAGGCGTCACCGTCTCTGGTACAGGGCCCAGCGCCGGATTGTCAAATGCCAAAACGTACATCAGTTCCGACATGATGGACCTCAATGGTGACCGGTATCCCGATGCACTGTGTTACAAGGCCGAAGCCCCTTTCCCCAGCTTGGATATCAGGCATGTCATGCAGTACACCATGCCCCATGGCGGATTGGGGGATCACACCGTTGATAACAACACGGGCCTCGCTGCTACCTACGGGTTTCAAAAAGGCGTTGGTTTGGGAGGAGAATACGAACGCGCATTCACCGGCAATAAAACCACCAAAGCAGCCAGCGGTGCACAAAATACTGCCCGGGCAGCTATGGGCCTCTCAGGTAGTTTGAACTTCAACGACGATTACACCGGCAACACCTGGATGGATATAAATGGCGACGGCCTGCCCGACCGTATCTGGGATAATGGCGACGTAATGCTCAATCTCGGCTACAAGTTTGCCCCGACCGAACGGTGGGACTTCAACGACATCGACAAAGCAAAAAGCCTGTCCTACGGCGGAGGCCTCGGCATCAACCTCGACGGCGGGTCATTCGAAGGCGGCTTCGGCATCTCCCGTACAGAAGGCCGCAATTCATTTATGTTCAACGACCTCAATGGCGATGGCCTGCCCGATCAGATGTCGATGGTAGACGACGTAGTAGACAAAGTATACGTTCGCTTCAACAACGGCGCCGGCTTCGGGCCATGGATAGAGTGGAAAGGATACAGCGATATAGCAGCCGTCATGTCTGTAGGCGAATCCTTCAACATGGCCGTTACCATCACCATTCCGATCTACATCATATTCATGAAGATCTGTATCAACCCCAGTGGCAATGGCGGTCAGGGCGTTTCCCGCCAGGAAAAAGCATTCATGGATATCGATGGCGATGGCTATGCAGATTATGTGGAGTCGAAAGACGATGGAGAGCTCATCGCTTCTGCCTCCGCCATTGGCCGCACGAATATGCTGAGCAGAGTACAAGGCCCATTGGCGAAGTCATACTTCACCATCGATTACGAACGCATGGGCAACACCTTCGACATGCCCCAGAGCAAATGGGTGATGAAGAACATAACCGCCTTCGATGGAGCCCCGGGAGATGGCATAGACACCATTCGCCGCCGCTTTGAATACGAAGGCGGCCGGCAGGATCGCCACGAGCGAGAGTTTTATGGCTTCAGCAAAGTCACCACCCGCGAGCTGAACACCGCCGATCAAAACAAAGTATACCGCAGCTTCGTACAACAATACTCCAATACGAGCTTTTACAACAAAGGGCTCATCGCTGCCGAATGGACGGAAGATGCTACAGGCAATAAGTACACACAAACAAAATACATCTACGACATTAAGCCGGTGCAGGATTCTGTTCGCTTCCCGGCATTGAAACAGACTGAGAACTACTTCTATGAAGGTGCCACTACTACCAACGTTAAAAAGTTAACGAGCTACGAATACGATGCACTGGGCAACATCACACGTATAGAAGATGAAGGAGATGGTTCAGCTGCCGGCAGGAACCAAACCACCATTACCTACCACAACAACGACAACCTCTACCTCAAATCAGCGCCGGCTACCGTAGAAATAGGAGATGCCCAGGGAGTTAAACGAAAACGTACCACCACTTACAATGCAGGAGGAGCCCCCATCAAAATGCAATCCTTCCTGGCAGATGGCACAGCAGCCGTCACCGATCTTGAGTACGACGCGTATGGCAACATCACCACATTGACCAAGCCGGCCAACTACAAGAACCAGCGCATGAGCTATACATACGAGTACGATCCGCAGGTACATACCTACCCAACGAAAATAACAGATGCGTTTGGTTACATCACCACCAGCGAATACGATTACCGTTTCGGCCTAGCCACCCACACCCTCAGCAGGAACAACGAACCCACCCGCTACGAGTTCGATAACTTCGGGCGCCTCATACGATTTACTGGCCCTTATGAGTTGGCGGCTAATAAGCCCTATACAATAGCCATCGATTACCACCACAAAGATCCCGTGCCCTACGCCATTACAAAACATTACGACCCCGAATACGATACCAACAACAACAACAGCAGCATTGACATCCTCAACTTTTCCGACGGATGGGGTAGGTCTATACAATTAAAAAAACAAGTCTCTTTATTTAAAGGAGCATCAGTAGATGACGAGGTAACGATGGTGGTGTCGGGCACCGATGAGTTCGATGCATTTGGTCGTGTGGTAAGGTCCTGGTACCCTGTGCTCGAAAGCATAGGCCCCAATACACAAAAGCTCAACGGCGACCTGGGCAAGTTCAAAACACGCTTGGTCTTTGATGTTACAGATCGACTCACAAAACAAGTATACGCAGATAGCGCCACTACCGCCATTGCATGGACCTCGGGCAACAGTGGCCTCAGCATGATGGTGACCGATCCCCTGGGCAACCGTACCGAAAAACTGAGCGATGTATTTGGCAACTTACGGTTGTATAAAACCTACACGACCGGCGGCGTCCTTACCACCCGCTACGATTACAACGCTGTCGGGGAAATGGTGAAGGTGGTCGACAATGCAGGCAATGCTTTCACCGCCACTTACGACAACCTCGGTCGTAAAATAGCAACACAGCACCCGGATGCAGGACAAACCACTTTCGAATACGACCTCGCCGGCAACCTCTTCAGAAAGATCACCGCAGAGATACGGATGAAGATCAAAAACGGAGGAGCCATACAATACCAGTACGACTACGATCGCCTCACGGAGATCGATTATCCCCATCATTACCAGAACAAAGTAAAATATACTTACGGTGCACCAGGCACAGGCGCGAAAGCAGGCCGCGTCACATTACAGGAAGACGCCAGCGGAGGACAGGAATTCTTCTATAGCACGCAGGGACAGGTAGTAAAAACCATCCGCACGGTCATGACCAGCCCCAACTTTGGCATTACCTATGTTAGCGAACAGGAATTCGATTCCTGGAACCGCCTGAAAAAAATGGTCTATCCCGATGGCGAAGCGATCACGTACCACTACAACAAAAGCGGCGCCCTCAAAAAGATAGACGGCCTTAAAAAAGGAAGCACCTATAAGTTCGTCGAACAGTTAGGATACGATGAGTTCGATCAGCGTGTCTACATGCGCTACAGCAATGGCACCGAAAATACCTATAGCTACGACGACAAACGCAGGCGGCTTGCACAGCTCCGTGCCTTGTCGCCCACCGGACAGCCGATGTTGAGCAACAACTACACGTACGATGCCGTAAGCAACATGACAGGTTTTGTCAACGATGCACAGGCCGGCGCCACC
Organism: Paraflavitalea sp.; assembly: GCF_059502485.1. NCBI lineage: Bacteria > Pseudomonadati > Bacteroidota > Chitinophagia > Chitinophagales > Chitinophagaceae > Paraflavitalea > Paraflavitalea sp. The sequence continues at coordinate 1,945,667 of NZ_JCACET010000010.1, read as the reverse complement.
CGGCAGGATTATCGCTACGATGCCCTCTATCGCCTCGACTCCGCTACGGGCGTATACAGCGGCGCAGCACACTTTGGGTTGAAGATGGACTACGACAACATTGGCAACATAGTGCGAAAGTCGTGGACCGGCCCCACCAGCACCGGCAATTACAAACACGATTATGTATACGGAGGCACAGCGCCCCACCAGGCCACACAGATAGGCGCCCATCAATATACCTACGATGCCAATGGCAACCAGTTGGGCAATGAACAGGTCGAAAACTTTTACGACGAAGAGAGCCGCCTCATAGGCGTCATCAACAAAGGCGTACTCCACCAGTTTACCTACGATGCCGATGACAACCGCATCGTAAAAAGCAGTGGCGGCATGCAAAGCCTTTGGGTTAATGGAGCCCCGGCTGGCGCGGTGTACCATGATGAAGAGAACTATTCCATAAACGTGAGCCCCTATGTTGTAGCAAAGAAATCACAGTTCGTCAAGCACTATTACATCGAAGGACAACGCATAGCCAGCAAACCAGGCCATGGCAACTTCACCAATATCAACTTCCCGCAAACAGGCCTCACCGCCGGAGGTGTGGATTATAGCAGAAGAGCCGCCCTCATCGAAAAAGCGCGTACCGAATACTATGCATCCCTCGGCGTAAGCCCCGGCCCGCCCACCGATAAACTGTTTTGGGCAAAGCCCCAGAACACGGGCATTGCAGCACCGGTCATTGTCGATACGGCCGCCGCCAATGTGCCGCCCGGCTGGCCCGGCAATCCCTTACCGCCACCCAATGGTCCGCCCATCTTTGTCAACGGCGTTCCTTCGCGCGATTCAGTCAAAGCCGGTTACGGATTTGAAGAAGCAGGACATTTTCCCGAAACCTACTATTTCTACCATGTCGATAACACTGGTAGTACTAATTATGTCACCAACTTTAATGGCGAAGTGATACAACAGGCAGAATATGCTCCAACCGGTGAAATGTTCTTTTACAGACAAACCGGTTCCTTCGAAACACCCTATCTGTTCAATGGAAAAGGCCTGGATGCAGAAACAGGCTATTACAATTACAACACTGCTTACTACGATCCCGCATTGAGCCAGTGGCTCACGGTGCCCGATCCTTTTGGCGATGGGTATCCCGGTTACGGAAGCGGCGTCTATTGCCTCACAGGCAACAATTCAGTAGGAGATATGGTATCCAACCCATCAGTGTCGAAAGTCGGCTACAGCGGATCGACAGACGCAGAGTCCGACCTCGTAGAAAACAAAGCCGACGAAGGATCAAACGACAAAATATCGAAGGACAAGATCAAAAAACTCAACAACAATCCCAAGCGCAAAATATTGGCCAACAGATATGCAAACATCTTGTTGGAAAACAGGTACAACAGGAAGCTGGAAGACAAGGATGATCCGGCAAACGAACTGCGCACAAAACGGATCGTCATGCCCAAACAAACCCTGTTACGGACATTCGATGATGGTGAGGACGATGATGGCATGTGGAGTAACCCGGGAACCTACAAGCGGGATAACAATCCGGTGAGACCGGCAGGCCAAAATCAGGTAGCCGGTAGGCCGGTGCTGGACCGCGGACGCGGGCGGGCCGGTTCACAGATACATCAAAACACAATATCGAATGCGGCGAGGATCCCGGCACGACGATTAGCCATTAGCGGTAACCTGCCCGCAGCCATGCAGATCAAACCACCATTACTCAGGAACACCGGCTTCAGAGGCAGGCTCAACAGCATCAGAACCACCATGCCTCCTTTAAAACGACGATAGAATTTTCCTTGTCAGCCTGAGCTTGTCGAAGGCTTCAAAAGGTGGGTCGCTCTGCAGCGCTGCCAGTGCTGCGTGGCAAGAGCGGCTCACCTTTATCTACGGCTTAGTCAGGCCGCTCAAAGCGGCCAGACAGCCTTTCAAACTCCTCGAAGGCAATTCTGTAAATTGCAGTAATTTTCCACAACCAACCTAACCCCCAGCTGCTGAAAAACATCGCCTTAATAGTATTCCTCCTAATATGGTTCCCGCTATCCATAGCGGCACAAACCAGCTTACAATACACCCGCCTCACAGTAGAAGACGGCCTCAGCAACAATTCCGTCCAGTGCATTCTGCAGGACAAAGCGGGCATACTCTGGTTAGGCACCAACGGTGGCTTGAACCGCTACGACGGCACCTTCTTTATCCAATACAGCATACTAAGCCAACCTGCCCTCAGCAACAGCTCAGTCACTACCATCATGCAGGATGCAAAAGGGTTGATTTGGATCGGCACAGAGAATGGTCTCAACATCCTCGACCCTTGCACCAATACGATCCGCCAATACATTCACCGTGATACAGTTCCTTCATCATTACCCGCAGGCCCCATCCGCTCGATACAAACATTACGAAATGGCCATATCTATGTAATGAGTGAAAAGTGGCTTGTTGAGTTTACAGATGCTCAAAACTTCAGCCCCGTACACATCGACAGCAGCTTGGTACAGGAAAACAATGTAATGGTGGCCATCACCGAAATAAACGACCAGCAGTTGTGGTTATCCTACCTGGATCATCCAACAATACTGGTAAAAAGGAATTCACAGAATGGCCGTTCACAAATCGGCGATCCGGCGCTGAAGCTGAACGACTACTCCAAAATGTACATTGATCCACAACAACATACCTGGGGCATTTCCAGTTACGGCATCGGCAGTTGGAACAATACATCACAACAATATGAAAGCTGGTTAAAAAACCCTTATACGGTCAGCGGCCCAAACCTTCACCTGCGCGCCGCCCACTGCGTAGATGCCACTGGAAACGTATGGCAGGGCAATGACAGAGGAGGACTGGTGAAATACAACATACAGCAACGGCAGGTCACCGATTACAGCAGCCTGCTCACAATGATAAAAGCCTCGATTGTTTTTTGCCTCTACAAGGATAACAACAATACGATCTGGGCAGGCACCGATAATGGCATTATCAAACTGGCAAACCGGGAAGCACCATTCACCAACCTCTCATTCAGTCTGCAGGGCAGTGAACTGAAGAACGTCCGTTGCCGCCGCATCATTGCCGATCGCTACAATAACCTCTATGCCGGCACAGAGAATTACGGATTCCTGAAGCACACGCGCACAGCCACGGGCAGGGACACTACTATTGCCTTGTCCGTTTTCGGTGCTCCTGCAGTCGATGCGCTGCCAGTGGTCAACAACGCCACCCACCTTCGCCTCGATGGTCGCTACGATATTGGATACATCTATGATATGTGGTACGATGGACAGGACTATTTGTGGATGGTAGGATATGGCATCAGCCGCTACAACATACAAACCGGCATGCTCGATATTTACTTCGCGCCGGGCGGAGAAAAAGAAAGACTCAAAAGCATTAACCAGTTCACCATTGCCAATGATGGCCATTTGTTCTGGACGGCCGGGCTGCACAATCTCTACACTTTCGATCCGGCTATCGGCGCCATGCAGCCGTTTCGTGATCCATCCGGCAACATGCCCTTCGATGAACTGCCATGCTGGAGCATCGCCATAAAAGGTGGCTACCTCTGGACAGGAACAGCCAATGGGTTATACAAAGTGAATACACGCACGAGAGAAGTGAAGAAAGAGTCCGTGCATCGCGTACTTGATTTTGGCATCAACGATATCACCTTCGATGACGACAGCACATGCTGGATCAGTACAGCCGGGGGAGGAGTGATCCGGTACAATATATACACCAGGGAAGTAAAACAATATACCAACAAAGACGGACTGAGCAATAACACGGTGTGCGGATTACTGTTCGATAACAAACACAATTGCTGGATCACTACCTACGCAGGATTGAGCTACCTGAACCGGCAAACGGGACAGTTCACGAACTTCTATGCAAAAGATGGATTGAACACCGACGAGTTCAACCGCAAAGCCCTCTGCAAATTGTCCAACGGAAAAATGATCGTCGGTGGCCTGAACGGCTACATGCAGTTCGATCCCGCAAAAGTATTCACGACAGTTCGTCCGGTTACGATGGCCCTCACCCGTTTCAGCAAGATCGACCGGGACGGGATCACCATCGATTCCATCTTCAACCTGCAATCATTTACCAATGCGGTAATAGCCCCCGGCGATAAATACTTCTCCTTCCATTTCATGCTGTCCGATCAATACGATCCGGCGGGCAACCGCTACTTCTATCAACTTCACGGAGTAGACGATGTATGGCATCCCCTCGGCAACCAGCACTTTGTTTCCTTCAGCGGCCTGTCACCCGGTAAGTATACATTGAAGATAAAAGGCAACACAGGCGGCGGATCAGGTAGCATCAACGAACTGACGATCTACATACAGGTGAAGCAGGTATTTTACAGAACGATTTGGTTCATGGCATTACTGATAATGGCCATTGCTGTCATTGCCTGGCTGGTCGTACGCTACCGCATCCGCCAGGTAAAAAAGATACAATACCTGCGTACCCGCATAGCCAGCGATCTCCATGATGATGTAGGTAGCTCCCTCGTGCGCATCACGGTGCTGGCCGATGCAGGCAAGCGCGATGCGGCTGCCACGAACATGGCAGAACAATTGGGCGCCATCTCAGGCATCAGCCGCGGGGCCATCTCCACCATGAAAGATGTGGTCTGGAGCATCGATGCCCGCAACGATACGATGGGCGGCATGATCCAGTACATGCAGGAACACCTGCACAACATGCTCACCCCCGCCAATATCGACTTCGAGCTGAACCATACAGGCATTTCCGACAACGAAAAGCTGCCCATGGAGTTCCGTCAGAACGTATACCTGATATTTAAAGAAGCTATCAACAACGTGGTCAAGCACGCCGGCGCCACCCGTGTGCAGGTAGACATACAAAAAGAAAGCGGGTATTTCGTCATGCAGATAAAAGACGATGGCATAGGGCTGAAAGAAAAGAAGTTCAACAACGGCCACGGCCTCTACAACATGCAGTTACGCGCCGACCGCTTGAAAGCTACCTTTGACATTGTTTCAGACAAAGGAGTGACTATCCTGTTGAAAGTGCCTGTATAATTATCCCCCTTGTATGGGATAGGAGATGTGAAACAGTAACAGTATCTTTAAAATACTACAATGATCAACCTGGCAATAATAGAAGATGATGAATTGGTGCGCCGCCACCTCGCCGCATTCTTTGCCGGTTGCGAAGACATACAATGCAATATTGTCGCCGCCTCCGTAGAAGACTTCTTCAACCAGGCACAACAGGTAGAACAGTTGGACATAGTGCTCACCGACATTGGCCTGCCCGGCCAGTCAGGTATCGAAGGCATACCAGGCATCAAACGCAAATACCCGGATGCATCGGTCGTCATACTTTCCGTATACATGGACAACGAACGCATCTTCAAAGCCCTCTGCGCCGGTGCAGTTGGTTACCTCCAAAAAGATACGGCCCTCGAAGAAATACTGAACTGTATTCAGATCATCCACAAAGGCGGCTCGGTCATGTCGCCCATCATTGCCCGTAAGGTGGTTGATTACTTTGCACCCAAAAGAACTTATAACGAACCCCTCACCGCCAAAGAACAGCAGGTCATCACCGCCATGGTCGATGGGCTCAGCTATAAAATGATTGCCGTTCGCCTCGGCATCACCCTCGAAACTGTCCGTCAGCACATCAAAAACATCTACCGCAAACTACAGGTCAACAGCAAAAGCGAAGTGATAGTCAAGTCTTTGAAAGGCGAAATATAGCCAGGAAATAATATTTATTGATAGCCGTTATGGAAATTAGCCATTCCTGTATCTTACGCGCATGAAATGGTCATTCCTCCTGCTGCTTGCTGCTCTCCGCGTTTCTGCGCAAACGCCTGAACCACCCAAAACAGTAATAGCTGTCCGGTTCAACGGAATCAGCGAAATAATATTCAACGCGATCGACGAAGACCAGGCTTATACCCCTGTTTCTTTCCGCAGCCCCGCCCGCACGGACACCACTGTTAAAAAGCGATTTGCCATAAAAAAGCCCTGGCATATACATTACGCCAATGCCCATTTCAACGACGATACAAAAACATTCACCACCACGGTAGGTAGCCTCCTCGTCCTGCCCGGCGATAGCGTGGTACTCGATCAGAATGGCCGGCATTTTGTATATGGCAGTCACAACCTCGGCTACCTCGATTCTGTCCTGGACCTGACCAATCTGTACTTTCCGGGTTTCCCAGCCATCAACAAAGAACTACAAACCAAAGGGCTGGCAGGAATGATAAAGGAGATACAACAACGGTACGAAGACAATGGACGAAAGATCGTTAAGTTGCAGAAAAATAAACAGTTGACGGAAGCCTTGCACAACTTCAATTACCTCATGAAAGCAAGAGGTGTAATGGATATACCCAAAGAACAGGCAGCTATCCCTGCCGGTAAAAAAATACTTGATAGCTGCTATACGGAGTTTGAGAATAATCTTGCAAAATTTGCAGCCCTGCAATCTTCATTTACCTACCCTTGCGTGTATGATATCATTACCTATCGTACATACGGAGCAGAAAAGCCCGCTAAGAACATTTGGGATTATTGTCTCAAAGCAGATCAGAAAATAGCACAGACAGAGTTATACCGTTCCTATCTGCTCAACAGGTTACATGCCAGTTACAAGGGAGATCTCGATCAGTTGAAGGGCTATATAACACAAATAAAAAAGACCGGCATCGAAGACCCTCGGTATGACTCCTTGTTAAAATCAAAAATAGCGTTGCGCGAAAACAAAGTACTGCAGGCTGTGGCCGATATGAAAGATGTTAAAGGAACAACCATTAACTATTTCGATTTTATAAAGTCACAGAAAGGCAGTTACCTTTTTGTCGACTTTTGGGCAAGCTGGTGCGGCCCTTGCCGTTTGCAAATGCCATATTTGAAAAAGCTCTTGCCCGATTTCGCTGGCAAGAATATCAAATTTATATCCGTCAGCATCGATGAGAACGATAAAGTAGATGACTGGGTTGCAGCCAGTAAAGACGAAGGTGTATACAACAATCCCTACAATTTCCGCCTTGAACAAGGCCCCGGCAATAAGCTGTTGAAAATACTGGAAATAAGTTCCGTACCGAGATATCTATTGTATGATCCCGCCGGAAAATTGATCTCCACCCAGTTCATAACACCCAATAAAAAAGAATTTAAAGAGCAGTTATTGAAGGAGATCAAAACAGAATAACCTACAAATGCTGCGCAATCACCGCAGGGTTGATCGCATGATGCGAAGTAGTATACACAGCCTTTTTATCCTTCACCACAATGATCTGCGGCGACTGATGCGTCACATGCAGCTCCTGCGCGATCAGGTTCGAAATAGGCCGGTAAGTCAGTAGGTCGAGATAATGAAAATCAGCTTTCCCTTGAAGCAAAGAGTAACCCTCTTGCAACCTGTGCTTGGCATGCGCACTGATGCCACAGGTAAGGCTGTCTTTAAATATGATCTGAGTCTTTTCAGTAGAGTCTTCCAGGAGCGAGAAAAAGTCTTCTTTTCTGGTAACGGTTATCCAATCGGTCATCCTGCAAAAATAAGCAATTCTACCTCACCAGCAGAAAGCTGCCTTTATAAGCTACAGACTTACCCTCTTCAGTTCCTGTGATCATGTACACATAATTGCCCGATGGATAATCGCCTCCGTCCCACCCCTTTGTGATGTCGGTGGTCGAGAATATTTTATTGCCCCAGCGGCCATACACCACAAACTCTTTCAATACGAGCGTTACATCAGGCGGAATACGGAAAACATCGTTTTTGTGATCCCGGTTCGGAGAAAAAGCATTCGGCATAGCCAGTTTCTTGATTACCTTGATCTTGGCCTCAGCCATAACAGAGCAGCCATCAATGGTAGTCAGCGTAATACCGAAATCGGAAGAAGAGAACAGCGGCTTGGTGCTTACAGCCAATGCACTATTACCGTTGAGTAAAGAAGCAGGTGTCCAGGATATATTGGTATAGTTGCCTGTAACCTGCGCCGCCAGTCCAACGATCGTACCGGGCGATACCGCCGTATCGGTAGCACGTATACTCACCCGTGGAACCGGGAAAGGTTGTATCTCCAGCGTGTCCGAGCGGAACGGGCCGGGATTGCAGGTTTGATTAGTGGTCACGGCACAGTAGATACGATCGGTCGTTGAACCAATCCTGTATTGATAAATGGTTGTATGATTATCTACAGGCTCACCATTCCGGAACCAGCTGTATTGCATGGCGCCTGTGTAGACAGATTGAGCGGTGATTTCAATCGGTTCCCCCGGGCAGGCCCTGAGCGGTTCAGCAGACAGCGTGATCACCGGAACTTGGCTGTTTGAAAGTGCCACAGTGATAGTATTGCTGGTAGCAGTGGTACTGTTGCCGGCACAGGTCTGCGAAGTGTAAGTACACATGACGATATCACCGTTGCGCAACGAGCTCGATGAAAAGCTACTGGCATGAACAGACTGCTCTACACCGTTCACATACCAGCGATAGACCTCATTTGTGCCGGCACTGGTAACCTGGGCCGTAAAAACGATGTTAGTCCCCACGCAGGGATTAGCAGTAGGCGTCGAGATGGTGACCTTCGGAGCAGAAGGAGGAGCAGGCGGAGCCCCTGTTGAGAGCTTTCTGACGCGATGATTAAAGTTGTCTGCAAAATAGATGTTACCATTCGCATCGATGGTTATTTGCATGGGGTTATATCCACTGGCGCTCAGTGCAGGACCGCCATCACCGGAAAACCCACTCATGCCATTCAGCCCGATCGTATTGATGATGCCGGTTGCCGCATCGATTCGCCGGATCCTCGCCTGATCATATTCGACAAGAATGATATTCCCGTTCTTGTCGATCGTGAGAGAAGACGGATCAAAAAGATTGGCATTCACAGCAGGACCGCCATCACCACTATACCCATACACATTACTCCCGGCAATGGTGGAAATAATACCGGTAACGGCATCTACTTTTCTTATCCTTGAAGTAACGCCACCCCACACTTCAATGAAATAAACATTCCGGGCCTGGTCCACGGCCACTGCCGCCGGGTAGGCAACACGGGCGCTGGTAGCCGGTCCGCCATCACCACTATGTCCCGCAGTTCCATTGCCGGCAATAGTTTTGATAATGCCGGTAGCAGCATCTACTTTTCTCACCACCGAGTTGTAATGGTCAGCGATATAAATATTCCCGTCGTCATCAAGCGTCAATCCCCAGGGAGTATATAAATTGGCACTGGTAGCCGGTCCACCATCACCACTGTAGCCATTGGTACCGTTACCGGCAACGGTGGTGATGATACCCGCTGTATTTATTTTTCGTACGCGCGATCCACTATATTCAGTAAAAAAGATATTATCATTTTTGTCTACACAAATGGCAAAGGGAAACTTCAGCACAGCATCCTTTGCGGGAATATTATCGCCATTATAACCCGAGGCGTCCGAACCCGCTATAGTGGTAATGGTGCCATTGATATCGATCTTCCGGATACGGTTAGAGGAAGCGATATACACATTGCCTTTGCTGTCGACACCCACACCGGAGGGATAGGGGATACCGGCACACACGGCTATGCCTCCATCACCCGTACTGCCATTATACCCACTGCCTGCAATGGTATTGATATAATATTGCGAAAACGAATACCCGCACTTCGTTAACAGGAGGAAGAGAAGACAAAGAAAACGCAGCAGTCTAAGGTTCATACGTCCGGGTATAGATAGTAATAGCGAAATATAAGAAATTATAGGTAGAGTGTAAAATACGGGGACGCTTACACCCCATTTTCCCGGATTAAATAACTTTTTAGTAAAGTTGCAAAGTGGAATTCATACAAATAACAGATATTGAACAGGCACCATTCAAAGCCGCCCTGGATATTTATGAATGTGCCTTCCCAGCCAACGAGCGCCACCCGCTGGAGGTGATTACTGCGCGCGTGGCAGCAGGTCATAACCAGCTCTACGTAGCACACAACGAAAACGAAGTAGTTTTCATGGCCTTGTTATGGCCGTTACAGAATACCCGTTTTATCCTGCTCGATTACATGGCCACCAGTGCTGCCAGCAGAGGGCAGAACATCGGCTCCCGCTTTTTACAACACCTGCAGGCCATGGCCCGGAAGCAGGGAAAATACTATATCATAGAAGCAGAACATCCCGGTTACGGAGACAACAAAGAAGAGAGACAAAGACGTATTATCTTTTACAAAAAGAATGGCGCCAAAGAATTAAAGAACGTTAGATATATACTGCCTGCTTTGCAGGGAGACGCTACAACAGAAATGATCCTGATGATCCTGCCCGCTTACCCCGGCGGAAAAATAGACGCTATAACAGTAAACAACCTTATCCGGCAGATATACAAAGAACTCTACAACCGCGATGCTACAGACGTAGCAACACAAAACCTCAACCCCAACGAACAAATTGAACTGATCTGATGCCTCAATGCCTTTGCCTCATTACCTTCCCTTCAAAAGCAAAAGCCTCTTACAACAAGAGGCTCGCAGCTCACAACTTGTCCCGCCAATGCGGGAGTTCGAAGCTTGCTATTTCGCAAACCCAGCAGCTTCAACAATCGCCTCCGCAAATGCCTTCGGCGCTTCCTGCGGAAGATTATGACCAATGCCACCGGTAAGCGTATGATGCACATACTTGCCCTTGAACCTGGCGGCATAATCAGCAGGTGCAGGGTGCGGCGCACCATTGGCATCGCCCTCCAGCGTTACAGCGGGCACTGTAATAACCGGACCGGTAGCTAACTTCTTTTCAAGCTCATCATATTTGGCTTCACCGGTAGAAAGCCCCAGGCGCCAGCGGTAATTATCGATAGTGATGGCCACATGATCAGGGTTGTCGAAAGCTGCGGCAGATTGTGCAAACACAGCATCCGTAAACTTCCATTCAGGAGAAGCCGTTTGCCAGATGAGTTTCGCAAAGTCACGGCGGTTAGCTTCATAACCCGCTGCACCCCGTTCGGTAGCAAAGTAAAACTGGTACCACCAGGACAACTCCGCTTTGGGAGGCAGCGGCTTTTTGTTCGCTTGCTGACTTCCGATCAGGTAGCCGCTCACACTTACCAGTGCAACAACACGCTCTGGCCACAGTGCAGCAACAATATCAGCAGTACGCGCACCCCAGTCGAAGCCGCCAATAATAGCCTTCTCGATCTTCAAAGCATTCATGAAATCGATCACGTCCACCGCAAGCGCCGATTGTTGACCGTTGCGTGGCGTGGCAGCTTCAAGGAAGCGCGTCGTACCATAACCGCGCAGATAAGGAGCCAGCACCCGGTAGCCCTTCGCCGCAAGTAACAATGAAGATTCTTTATAGCTATTGATATCATACGGCCAGCCATGCAGCAGGATAACAGGCTTGCCATTGGCCGGACCAACCTCGGCATACCCAATGTCGAGTACACCCGCTTTTACTTGTTTAATTTGATCGAAAGAAGAAGACATGTTAGTAGATTGAGCATTTACAGAATACACATTACCAAGTAACGCCGCAGCAAGTATGAAAAGGGTGAATAAAAGACGACGACTGATGATAGCAATATTGAGCGACATAATATTTTAGTTAAGTAGTTGGAGGATGATTGTTTCTTACGCGGTAGCCAAAGCATGAGTAGGGGCCGTATAGAGCTTCCTGAACATGACATACGTTACAGATACCATGATAAAAGCAACGATGGCGTCGGTGGTGGCTGCAAAGCCAAGCACACTCAGTTTGGAGAAGAAGGCGAAAATGATATCGAAAAATACACCGGCGAAAACCCATTCCTTCAACCTCAGCAACCTGTTAGGCGTCAGCAGCACGGCTACGCCGGCCAGCTTTGCAACCCCAAGGATATAAATGAAGTGAGCAGGATAGCCCAGTTGTAAAGTGATGTCCCATACCAGCGCATTTTTGGTCAGTTCACAAACACCGCTGGTTCCGAACCATAAAGAAGTTAAAACAATGCCTGCCCAGTAGATGATCTTTGCTGTTCTTAAGTTCATGATTGTGTTTTTTGAGTGATTTGATACAGCAAAGATGGCGGCTGCTAGGCCGCCCCGTAAACACAATCCCGTGAATTGGACGAATTAACACCCCGGTTAGACAATCGGGCCAGTGAGTACAAAGCTAAAGCCTTCCAATCGGGCAGATGTATATCTATTAGGGAATTACTTGTACATTTCACCTTTTCAACCTATCAACTTTTCAACCTGTCAACCTCTCTCTCCATACTCAACCATATCCCCCCAATCACCAGCACAGCGCCGGCAATTTGCCAGTTCGTAATATGGTCCTTCAGGAAGATCACCGCAATAGTAGCCCCGATCACAGGATCGAGATTGAGGAAGTTCCCAACCTGTGTGGCAGATAATTTTTTCAAAGCGATATTATACAGGATATAACTCAGCGCCGAAGAAAAAGCACCGAGATAAATAATAGCAGCCCATGCCTTGCCGGGAATAGTGGGAAAAGGCTGTCCCCACAATTCAACAATAGGAAGGGGTAGTAGAAAAATAGTTCCGGCGATAGTACTGAGTGCAGGCACTACCAACGGGTCGGCATGATGAACACTTTTGGCAAGCACTGTATAACCCGCCCACGCAAAAACAGATAAGACCATGAGGAAGTTACCTAAAATAGGATTACCAGAGTTGGAAGGCGTATGGATAAAGCCGATCAGGAACACACCAGCTACCGATAAGATGATGCCTGCAATCATTCGCTTGCTTAGCTTCTCTTTAAGGAAAAATACAGCTGGCAGCGCAACAGCCACAGGCATGATCCCCTGGATCAGCGCCCCTGCCGCAGCAGATGTATAGACCAATGCCCAGTTGAAGAAAGTATAAAATAACGTGACACCGGTAAGCCCCAACAAGATGATTTTGGAGAAAGGTACACCCGCCTGCGGTCGCTTTTTTCTGCGCAACAAATACATCGGCAATAAGATGAGAGAAGCCACAAGATTACGGAGGAAAGCCAGCAGGAAAGGAGGAACCACATCTACGGCCACCTTGGTGATCGAAAAAGCACTGCCCCAGATCAACAATACAATGCCAATACAAACCAAGCCAGTCGTTTTGTTACTCATGCCCATGCCTTGAAAATAGGCCCTTTTTTCCATTATCAGAGAAATGTATAATTCTTGTCGTGAAAGGTATAAATGCGACCGCTCTGTCCGGTAGTAGCTTTGAGTTATAAAATAAATGATATGAATACACAAGCACAACAAACAAAGATCGCACTGGTAACCGGCGGCAGCCGCGGACTCGGAAAAGATATGGTGATAAGGCTTGCACAAAAAGGCAGCGACATCATCTTCACCTATAAGACCAGCGAAGAAGAAGCCAAAAATGTAGTAGCAGCAATCGAAGCTCTTGGTCAAAAAGCAGCAGCCCTGAAACTGGACACAGGCAATGTATCATCTTTCCCTGCATTTGTAACTGAATTAAGCAACGTGTTGAAAAGTCATTTCAATGCAGACAAGTTCGATTACCTGGTCAATAATGCCGGCTTCAACTATGTGATCCCATCCTTCGAAGCAACCACCGAAGAAATGTTCGACGACCTGATGAATGTACACTACAAAGGCGTATTCTTCCTTACCCAAAAGCTATTACGCCTCATCAATAATGGCGGCTCCATCGTCAACCTTTCTACAGGGCTCACGCGTTTTGTACACGCAGGCAGCGGCACCTATGCCAGCATGAAAGCAGCTGTACAAACCCTCACCCGCTACCTCGCTCAGGAATTAGGCAGCCGTGGCATCAGAGCCAACGTAGTAGCACCCGGTGCTATCGCTACCGACTTCAGTGGCGGACGTTTGAAAGCAAGCCCCCAAATACAGGAACACATCAAATCTGTAACAGCCCTCGCAAGAGTAGGACAGCCGGATGACATCGGTGGAGTAGTGGCCTTCCTTTGTTCTGATGATGCCCAATGGGTAACAGCCCAGGTAATAGAAGCATCCGGAGGAATGTACCTGTAAACATGTTAACTTAACAGTAAAATGCACCCATGGAATACATGGATATAAAGTCGATTACCGCATTACATGAATTCTTCCGGTACGAGAAACCAAAGCACCCGCTGATATCGGTGGTCGATCTGGCGAAGGTCGATCGCTCTCACCGGAAAGCGGGTGTTCAATATAGATTGGATATGTATACGGCGTCGTGCAAAATACTCAAAGGTATTTTCGGGTATGGACGAACTACCTACGACTTTTCCGAAGGCTCATTGATGTTGACTGCGCCCCACCAGGTATTAGTCCCCGACATAAACAGCCAGATCATTGAAGGGTGGGGGCTTTACATCCATCCTGATTTTCTCAACGCAAGTACTAAGGGACGCAAATTGAAGGAGTTCTCCTTTTTTGGATATGATAACAACGAAGCACTGCACATTTCAGACGATGAGAAAAATACCCTCGAAGACTGCTTGCGCAATATCCAGCGCGAGATCGGCAACAATATCGACACCCATTCCTACAACCTGATCCTTAGTAACCTCGAACTATTCTTTGCCTATTGTGAGCGCTTCTATGGCCGGCAGTTCCTTACAAGAGTAAAAGCCAGCAACGATATTGTGCAGGAGTTTGACAAACTGCTAAGCGATTATTTCAACCAGGAAACTCTGATCGAAGCACGCCTTCCCGACGTAAAATACTTTGCTTCCCGGCTCAACCTGTCAGGCAATTACCTGTCTGATCTCCTCAACAAATATACCGGTAAAACCACCCAGGAGCACATCCATCTAAAGCTGGTCGACAAAGCCAAGGCCATGCTATGGAGCACTGAAAAATCAATCAGCGAGATCGCTTACGATCTCGGCTTCGAGCACCCTTCCCACTTCACCAAACTATTTAAGAACCGCACCGGCGTCTCTCCCAAAGAATACCGCAACCAACATTGAGTATTGGGAATTGAACATGGAGCATTTCAAAAAAAGCATGTCGTTACACCTGAGAGATCGGGTGCTTGTAACAAGTAAAGGATGTTATACTTAATGTGTCTTGCTGTTCGTAATCAGTAATGCATGTTGTGCAATGGAGAGGCGTTGGCCTGTCAGGCCGCGCGGAGCGATCGGGCCTGACTTGATTTTTCTTTGGTTACTTTCTTTGCATCAAGGCAAAGAAAGTGACTACATCGCAGGGCGATGAAAAAGGCCAAAGCCATTGCCAAAAAAGAAGTGATAAAAGTCCAGCGTGCCACGCAAAAAAGTAAGCTTGTATCCCAACCATTTTTTCCCGAGCAACGTATTAACTTGCTAACCCATCAACCCATTATGCGCTTAACCCTCATATTAATCACATTCATAATCCACTTTACAGCAACCGCACAAGATAATCTCTCCACCACCATACAACAACACGCCAAAGAAATAAACACAACAGCCCCCGACTTCAAAGGTTTCTCCTTCCTCGATACCATGCTGCAAAACAAACGCATTGTCCTGCTCGGCGAAAGCAGCCACGGCACCGAAGAATACAGCCAAACAAAGCTACAGCTCATACAATACCTGCATGAAAAACTCGGCTTCAAAGTCCTTCTGTTCGAAAGCCCTATGACAAATACAGCTTATGGGAACCTCGCAACCAATACGCCAGCCAATGAAGTTGTCCGCAACAGCCTCCAATCCTTCTGGAACACCGCCACGGTAGCCCGCTTATTCGATTATAGTAGAAAGAACAACATGCAGCTGGGTGGTTTCGATCCACAATATGTGAGATCGCCGTATCCGGCTTTACTTTATACCCAGGCATTCAGCGACCAGCCTGCCATTAAAAATACCCTGCTGAAACTTGACAGTCGCATAGCTGAAAACCTTACACAACCCCGCCTGTTCCTTTCACTGAAAGATAGCCTCTCTACAGCCTTTGCAACATTGAACAACCAACTGGCAACCTTACAGCTATCCCCATTGCAGCAGTGGATAAAACAAATGGTAACTACCAACATCAGCTATTACGCACGTATCGAAGAAGGCGACCAGCGCGATTCATGCATGGCAAAAAATATTATCTGGCTGGCAGAAAACCTGTATGCCAACGAAAAAATAATCATCTGGGCACACAATACTCATATCGATAAAAAACCTAATCATAAGAAGATGATGGGTAAACTCCTCGCCGCACATTTTAAAGACCAGCTATACGCAGTAGGATTATATATGATCAATGGAACAACCGCTTTAAACAACGGCAAGCCAATAATAGTAAAAGAACCAGGCAAAGGGTCACTGGAAGCGGCGTTGGCGGCAATAGGATTTAAATCCACCTTCATCGAAACAAAACACGCAGTCTTCGATCGCCGCATACCCACTCTCCACATGGGCAAAGACAAACAAGTCCTCAACCCTCAAAAAAGCTTCGACGCCATCATCCTCATCAACGGCGTCCACGCCGCCATCTTTGAACATTGAGAATTTTAGCCTGTCAACATAACAATAATCCCTAATGCAATTAGAGTTGGATTAAAAACTCAGCCACAGGCAATAAGCCATTCTCCATCACCGTTACTGGGCACATTTACTGTCCAAATCCCTATTATTTCATTCAATACCCCTGTATGAACCGCAAACCCTTATTGATTTTTCTCGTATCCCTTTCCCTGTTTGCAGCCTGTAAAAAAGATGAAGCCGGCACACCGCCGCCACCACCCACCACTGAGCCCCTTGCTATAGCAGCAGCCAAACCTGGTGACACATTATTCATCAAAGGAGAAAACTTTAGCGACGTAATAGCCAACAACACAGTAAAGATTAACGGCGTTACAGCAACAGTAGTAGTAGCGAGTAATACCGAATTAAAAGTATTGATACCGGCCAATGCCACTTCAGGACCAATTACCGTTACAGTCAACAACCAAACCATAGAAGTAGGTTCCATTATCATTGCTCCATTCAGATTGTATGCAGTAAAAAATAACTATCAGAATATAGACGCCATACGACAGGTAATAAGCATCGATCCCGCCAATGGCAGTGAAACAGTGATTGCCACACTGGATGATCCGCAGGATTATAAAATGGAGGATATGGTCTACGTCTCGGCCACCAATGAGCTGATAGGCGTGAACCTGAAGCGAGGGCTATTGAAGATCGATGTAGCTACCAAACAAAAGATACGCATCTCGTTAACGGTCAGTGAGAACATCGACTTTGGAGAACTGGTAGTAGATAGATATGGCAACCTCTATGCCGTGAAGCGCGATTTTACCGACCTCAATCATTACAAACATGCACTGGTAAAGATCGATCCCAAAACCGGAACTTATATTGCCATCAAAACATTTGAATACAATCCCTATTGGGAAAGCCTGGTATACCTCGCAGCTACTAATGAAGTGGTAGGATTAGGCAATAGCTCACAGGCATTATTTAAGCTAAATCTCACGACCAAAGACACGGCTACTGTTAAGTTGCAGGGAGCCCTCGATATCGAATACAGAGAACTGGTAATAGACAACCAGTCGAATCTGTATAGCTACAAAGGCAACTATTCCGATCCCAATAACTACATCGGGCAGATCGTAAAGCTGAATCCTGCTACTGGTCAGGAGACACTCGTAAGTACATTGACCGAATACGGAAAGCTCCATGATAACCTGATATTTGTACCCCAGCGCAATGAGCTGACAGGCATCTGGGATCAAACCGGTCTGTACCGCTTGAACCTCGGTACAAAAATAAGCTCCATCTTGCCGCTCACCACGCAGCAAAGCATCACCTACAACGAAATAACAAGCAACTGATAAATATCGACGCAAACGGAATTGCCCGGCTCTAAAGAGCCGGGTTTCTTTATGCACTAACATCTCTGGGCTTTAGCCCAATTATTTTTCTAAAGGAAACACCAGCGAGAAAGTAGAGCCCTGTCCGGGTTCCGAATCCACAAGGATCGTTCCCCCATGTTGCCGCATAATACGTTTGGCCTGCGATAAACCTACACCCAGGCCGGGGTAGTCATCCTTGGGGTGCAGACGCACAAACAGATCGAAGATCTTTTCCTGGTGCGCAGCAGCAATGCCCAGCCCATTATCTTCAAAACAGATGGCGCAATAACTGCCATTATTAAGCGTAACAGGCAGTCGGGTAATCTCATCGACTGTCAGCTCCTTGGAATAGACCCGCACTACAGGAGATACACCGGGACGGCTAAACCGGAGTGCATTATTCAATAAGTTATAAAATACACGGGTGATCTGGCCACGTACGCCCCGCACCTGGTGCAAAGGCTCTACAAGGACCTCCGCATGCTTCTCCTGCAGCAGCAAACGCAATTTGCTCGCTGCCTCCGCCATGATCCAGTTTGTATCTACAATTTCAAAAGCCACAGCAGCATGCAGCTCCGTTGAAAAATCAGTCAATCCGTAGATCATATTACTGAAATCGGTAGCAAGCCCATTGATCTTTTGGGCAATCTGCCGCACCTTGTCATCATTAGGAAGCGTAGCCTCGTGTGCCAGCAGATCAGAAAACACACGCAGCTTGCGTAGCGGCTCCTGTAAGGTGTGCTGACTGATATAAGAAAATTGCCGGATATCATCCAGCGATGAGCTAAGTTGTAATTGCGTCTTGGTCAGCAGGTCTTTTTGCTGCAGTGTCGCTTCCCTCGACTGAAGATGATAAGCGATGAGATCCGCAAAAAGCTTGAATAGGGTGACCATCTTCGACGCCTTCAACGAAAGCGGCTTGGGATCGATGGCGCACAACGTGCCGAAGAACTGACCGTTCTTTAAGAAAATGGGAATGGAAATATAACTCTGAAACCCATATAGCTTAGGCGTAGGGTGATTACAATAAGCTTCATCCGAGCGTACCTCGTCGATCACTACGGGTTGCCCATGTCCGCGGATCTCGTTGCAGATAGTTGTCTCGATCGCCAGTTCGCCACCTGGCGCCAGCCCAAAGTTGAGCTCGTCATGCACTGCGCAGGCAATCCATCGTTGCTCGGTCACGCGGGCAACTGCCGAAAAACCCATACCCGTGGTACGGCAGATTAATTCAAGGATCGAAGGCACAATATCCAGCTGTTGAATATTCTCTACATCCGCAGCAAAAGCAGGCTCCAACTGATGATTCATCGATTGTTACAGAGTGGTGTTTTCCCTTACGAACAAATGTATGCTAATAACACATTTCCGGAACAAACAAATGAAACTAAACTTCTTTACTGTTTGGTGTAGATATTCTGCCTCACTTGAATCGTACTATCCACCCGGATATCATCCTTCTTACAGTGTTTTGCTTATTATTTGCCATAACAATTAGTTAAAGCAGATAAATAGAACATGCATGATTTTCGGCATTATTTTTTAAAGTATCATAGTATGGGCCAGCAAACAGATAAAAGATCAATTGCATACAGGAGTTTTTGCTTCTGTGCAGGTATCATTTCTGTTTCGACAGATTACTGCATCAACCTTTTTGCAATATTCCCGTTATTGATTTGTCTGCAGGGATGGCTGAAACAAAAGACCATACATACATTGAACTGGCATGGTATTTTGAAATAGATTAAAAAGCAAACAAATCAACCGCAATTACTTTTCACATGAATACACTACAGCATGTATTACTGGCAGACGATGATGCCGATGACCGAATGCTATTCCGCGATATTGTTAAAGACCTGGGGCTCAAATTGACCCTGCACACCGTAAATGATGGGGTCGAATTAATGGACTTTCTGAAGGCGGCAAAGCAATTGCCCGATGCATTGTTCCTCGATATCAATATGCCCAAAAAAGATGGCCTCACCTGCCTTCGGGAAATAAAGGCCAGCGAGCAATTACAATCCCTGCCGGTGATCGTCTTTTCCAATTCAGAAAACATTATCCTCGTCGAAAAAATGCTCAATGAAGGCGCAGCCTACTTTGTGCGCAAGCAACACGGCTACAACAAAATGCTGAAACTGGTCAACAAGTTGTTTGCATTCGATAAAAAGTCGCTCCAGCAAAAAAGACAACTAACCGAGTTTGTAGTAGCCGTTTAAAAATGCCAAAAACGCTGGTTCCGGAACTCCCTTGAATAGAAGATTTGTTAACACATAAGGTTATATCCAAAAATAATTGGATATTGGTCTTATCACTTTCTTAATCCTCTAACACGGTAAACATGAAAAAAGTAACGGGACTCGGCGGCGTATTCTTCAAATGCGACAATCCAAAAGAAATGAACGACTGGTACGCCAAAAACCTGGGTATAGCTACCAGCGAATACGGCGCAACCTTTGAATGGCGGCAGGCCGATGACCCGGAGAAAAAAGGCTCCACAGCTTGGTGCACGTTCCCGTCAACCACCAAATACTTCAATCCTTCCACCAAGCCATTTATGGTCAATTACCGGGTAGAGAACATCGTCGCCCTGGTAGAGGAACTAAAACAGAACAACGTCACTATTGTGGATGAGATTTCAGAATACGACTACGGTAAATTCGTGCACATCCTTGATCCCGAAGGAAACATCATTGAGTTGTGGGAACCCAAAGGCGAGTAAGAAAAGGGCAATGCTCCATAAATAATGTATTGCGAATAAACGCTTTAACGCTCTGCGAGGCTGCAAGCCTCGCAGTTCTATTTCCGGGCCTTTGGCCCGAACTACAAGCCGTCTACAGAAAATAATTTTTGAAGTTTCATAATGTATCGTAATATTGCGATAGATATGGGCCTCACGAAATCGGAAATATTTACAGATAAGCAGAACAAGCTCGCACAAATGATGAAGGCATTGGCGCATCCCGCCCGCATTGCCATCATCCAGCACCTCGTCAAGTCACAGGCGTGCGTTTGTGGTGATCTGGTAGAAGAGCTGGGCCTTGCTCAGGCCACCATCAGCCAGCACCTGAAAGAACTTAAAACGGCCGGACTGATACAAGGAACCATTGAGGGAACAAGTGTTTGCTATTGCATAGATCCTAAAGTTTGGAATCAATACCGCACAGCCTTCGATACCTTTTTTGTATCCTACGTAAACAAAGACAAATGCTGCTGAGCATTTTTTTTGCACTAATTGATCGCAATATTGCGATAATACAATAAATAGTAAAGCCATGCAAACAACAGAACAAATCAAAGAAATGGTAAGGCAGAAATACAGTGACATTGCCTTACAAGACAAAACCGAAAATGCAGCCTCTTGCTGTGGCTCCGGTTGCTGTTCTATTGAAACAGCCAACATTATGACGGATGATTACACCACGTTGGAGGGCTACAATCCCGATGCTGATCTGGGGCTGGGTTGCGGCTTGCCTACCCAGTTTGCTAAGATCAAAAAAGGCGATGTGGTCATTGATCTGGGTTCGGGTGCCGGCAACGACGCCTTTATCGCAAGAGCAGAAACCGGTGAGATGGGAAAAGTAATTGGGATAGACTTCACGCCAGCCATGATCACCAAAGCCCGGGAGAATGCAGAGAAATTAGGCTTCCACAATGTAGAGTTCCGGCAGGGAGATATAGAGAACATGCCGGTATCAGCCAACGTGGCTGATGTTATTGTAAGTAACTGCGTATTGAACCTGGTGCCCAATAAAGACGGCGTAATCAAAGACATCTACCGCGTGCTCAAACCCGGTGCCCATTTCAGTATCTCCGATATTGTGCTGGAAGGCAACCTGCCTGCCACTATCCAAAAGGCCGCTGAAATGTATGCCGGTTGCGTATCCGGCGCCATACAAAAGCAAGTCTACCTCGAACTGATCGAAACAAACGGGTTCACCAACATCACCATTCAGAAAGAAAAAGCGATCAACATCCCCGATGATATTTTATCAGGCTACCTCTCGAAGGAAGAAATAACCCAATTCAGGAATGGCAACACGGGCATCTATAGCATTACCGTCTATGCAGAAAAACCAACCAAAGAAACAAGCTGTTGTGGCACTGATTGCTGCAATTAATAAGAAGTATTAAAATAAATGAAAAAGATATTAGTACTCTGCACAGGAAACAGTTGCCGCAGCCAAATGGCCGAAGGCTATTTAAAACATTTTGCTGAAGGTAATGCAGAAATATACAGTGCGGGAGTCGAAGCTCACGGAGTTAACCCAAAGGCGATAGAGATCATGAAGGAAGATGGCATCGATATATCAGCACATACTTCCAACATCATCAACGAATACCGGGATATTGATTTCGACTTTGTGATTACGGTATGTGATAATGCAAAAGAGCGCTGCCCTTACTTTCCCGCCAGGGCTGAAAAATTTCACCACAATTTCACCGATCCGGCCAAAGCTTCAGGTACAGCTCCGGCCATCATGCAGCAGTTTAGAGAAGTGCGTGATGAGATCAAAGCATATTGTCAGGCATTTATTAATCTTCATACCTGAGCTCAATCTCTATAGCCATGTGTGCTGGCTGTTAGCTGGCGCAAGCATGCGGCGCAGATTCGTGTAGAGCGTGCTTGTGCCCTTTAATAAACAAAGCCCCGTATAGAAATACGGGGCTTAACTAATCAAATTCGTTAACCATTAAACCTTATCCTTTTTATTATAACAGGTAAATCGGCTTTTTGTACCAAAGCTTCTACAACTTTTTTCAAAAAACAGGCAATTGCTTGATCCCCGTCAACCGCCTACAGGGATCTTCCCTTCTCAACTAATTCGACTCAACAGTGTATTCCCTTTTAAACCTATCAACTTGTTAACCCATCAACCAGCTTACACCGCCACACTCTCCAATCCCTTTTCCAGCGAATGCTCCATAATGCCGGGAATACCAGCCCCTTCTACACGGTAAGTAGTAATATCAGTAATTCCCATAAAACCAAGAATGAAACGCAGGTAAGGCTCACCAAAGTCAAAAGGCTTCATTGGCCCGTCTGAATACACACCGCTGGAAGCGATGGCGAGGTACACTTTTTTGTTCTGCAGCAACCCTTCCGGTTTACCGGTGGCATAACTGAACGTTTTGCCGGCGCGCACCACGTGGTCCACCCATGCTTTCAGGGCAGAAGGAATGTTAAAATTATACATAGCGATACTGATCACGATGATATCGGCATCCATCAGTTCACGCACAGCCAGGTCACTGCTATACAGTGTGTCCCGTTGCTTGGGCGTTTGCTCTGTGTCCGGCAGCCGGTAGGCAACAGGATGGATCTCATTCAGATGGATATAATTTCTTTCAACAGTATTGTTGATGCTCAGAGAGCTGTCTGGGTAACGCACCTGCAGCTGATCGATGATACGATTAGCCAGCTTGATGCTGTTTGACTCCTCGCCCCTGGGGCTCGAAGTAACATGCAATATCTTCTTCACTATATTTGAGGTAAAGTAGTTAATAAATAATTTTACAGCGTTGAAACTCCTGCGCAGGAATCGTAATGCAAGCTATACAGAATTATGAATGGATTGTCGCTGCTATACTAAAGGTAATCGGTATACAACGGTATAGTGGTATACTCGATGATAGCGCATGCTGTATTCCTTTTCAACCAATTACCTAAACGGTGTATCCCCTTTTAACTTGTCAACTTATTAACTTATCAACATCACTTCACCTCTATCCACACCGGTGCATGATCGCTCGTCTTCTCCCATCCGCGCACATGCTTGTCCACTCCAGCAGCCTTCAGACGGCCTTCAATTTGTGGGCTCAGTAAAAAGTGGTCGATCCGCAGGCCGGCATCACGGCCATAAGCATTGCGGAAATAATCCCAGAACGTATAGATCTTCTCGTTAGGATACAAAGTGCGTAACGCATCTGTCCAGCCCTGCTTGGCCAGCTTGGCAAAAGCAGCGCGCGTTTCCGGACGGAACAATGCATCATCCACCCAGCGTTCGGGTTTATAGACGTCCAGCTCCGTAGGCATTACGTTGAAATCGCCCGCAAGGATCACGGGTTGCTTTTTAGCCAGTAAAGATTTGGCATGAACGGTCAGTCGCTCAAACCAGCCCAGCTTATAATCGAACTTGGGTCCCGGTGCCGGATTGCCATTGGGTAAATAAAGACAGCCGATCAGGATGCCATCGATCGTTGCCTCGATGTACCGGCTATGTGTATCCTCCTCATCACCCGGCAGGGCGCGGCGTACCTCTTGCGGAGGCTCGTGACGGGAGAGAATGGCTACTCCATTCCAGCTCTTCTGTCCATGCCAGATGGCATGATAACCAGCCTCGCGAATAGCTTCCTCGGGGAATTTCTCCTGCGGCGCCTTCAGTTCCTGCAGGCACACCACATCAGGAGCCGACTCTTCCAGCCAGCGAAGCAATACAGGCAGCCGCCCGTTTACACCATTCACGTTATAAGTAGCAATCTTCATAATAATCACTAATTTAAACCAAAATAACGCAACTGCAGGCCGCCACCCCGAATTGTACAACGGCTACACGCATTTAGCCATCGGAATAAACCAGCCCGCACGATAACTTTACAATACACAATACCCCATCCAACAACCCGCCATGCCCACGACTACCATCGATACGATCTTGCATACCTACCAGCCCTACCTTGGCGCCCACTACGAAAAATACAGGAACCATGTGTGCCGCGTCTTCCACAATTGCCGCCACATCGACCCCGATCACAACAACGAAGAAAAGTATGCCATCGTGGCCGTATTCCACGATATCGGCATCTGGACCAACAACACCATCGATTACCTCGAGCCATCCATCGTCCAGCTCGATATCTACCTCAAAAAAACGGGTAGGGGGCAGTGGCTGGACGAATGCAACGCGATGATCAACTGGCACCATAAGACCAGCCCCTATACAGGACCGTTTCAGCAAACGGTCGAAACCTTTCGCAAGTCCGACTGGATAGATGTGTCACTCGGCTTCCGCACCTTTGGGGTCAATAAGCAACACATCAGCCACAACCGGCAACAATATCCCAACCGTGGCTTTCACTGGTTTCTTATGAAAAAACTATTAAAAAATCTATTCATACACCCCCTACGCCCTTTACCCATGTTCAAGAAGTAAACCAGTCAGGCCGCTCAAGGCGGCCAGACCACTGCCTTTCCTTTTCAACCTGTCAACCCATCAACCTTCCAACTTCTCCTGGCACAGCTTTTACAGACAGCACACCTATGAACAGAGCAGTATTTCTTGGTAAGGACGGAACATACAAAAATGTTCCTTGTGAGATAGAGCCATCGATCATTACCCTCGACGACTACACGATCCAGGCTTTGCAGCTATTGCACCAGCAGGATTACACGATGTTTATGATCACCAACCAGCCCGGCATTGCTTTTCGCTGCTTTTCAGAAGCCGATCTCCATACCGTATTTATACAAACCAACAAACAATTAAAGGAACATGGCACCCGGTTACAGGGCTTGTACTATTGTCCCCATCACCCACAGGGGAAACAATGGCCCTACAACACCACCTGTACCTGTCGCAAGCCCCGGCCTGATATGATATGGCGGGCATCGGAGGAATACAATATCCACTTGCCTCAATCCTGGATGATTGGAGAATCCCTGGATGATGTGGAAGCTGGGAACCTGGCAGGTTGCAAAACCATCCTCCTTGACAGTGGAAAAGAGATAATATGGAATGGCGAAGAACTACGTAAACCCGATCATACAGCTGCAAATCTGCTCGAAGCAGCCGAGTTCATTGCAAGACGAACCAGGTATAGCAGGTTTGTAGAACAATTATAAAACATATCTCCTTCATATACAGCCACAGCTCGAACGCGGAGTGCATTCCCCAACTTGGGGAATAAATGCTTTTTGGCCATCTCCCTCTAAAAGCATAGATTTAGTATGCTTTCCGTGATACATGACATTGTCGGTCAACACAATTCTCTCAACAACAGCCATACCTTAGTTCCTTTTTATTAATATGAACGATTAATAAAGCTTGCCCCGTGCCCAATAACCATTCAAACGCCTTATTATATGCAAAAGATGATCATGCTGATAGACGATGATGAAGAAGAGCTATTGATACTGGATCAGGCACTCCAGTTGGCTGGATTGCCCTACAGTTGTGTTTGGGCAAGTACCCTCGATCGGGCCCGTCAATTACTGCAAGAAGTATTGCCCGATTATATTTTCATAGATTACAACATGCCGAAGATAAACGGCATCGAATGCCTCGAACAAGTGAGGAATGAACCAGGCATCGACAAAGTACCCATCATCATGTACTCCAGTGATTTTTCAGAAACGACCCGCCTGCAGGCATTATCGAAAGGGGCCACCGGTTGCCTGCAAAAAACAGCCTCTTTGAAAACGTTGACCCAACACCTCATGAAGATCGTGGGGGAGGCTGATTTGCTACCGGTTTAAGAGCGGTTTTGAAACAAAACTACTGCGTAGCCTCACATTTTGTCATTTCGAACGAAGCGATAGCGAAGTGAGAAATCTGCTGTCGAAGCAAAGGGCTTTCTGTTAATCTTTCGCAAATCGTATCACGAATTCCACTACCTGGTGACAACTCCGCGCCGGTCTGTGCTCTCCCGGTACTACCAGCCTGAAAGGCCCTTTACCGGCAGGCAATGGTTTCCCTTCCAGATCGTCAGCCAGTATCACGCGCCTGTCAGTAAAAGCAGAATCAAGCTCTGCCAGAGAAAACAACACTTCATAACCATCGGCACAACGAACCAGCATATACTTGGAAAGATTTTCTCCACGCAGCTGTCCGCCGGTAGTAACACCCGCCAGGTTCAAAATATCCTGCACATCCACACCCGTATAAGCATGATCCTTACCATCACGGTCCTTTAGCTGAACAGTAGCACGTTTCATCTTGGCGAGGTCGGCAACGGTAAGCTGCAAAGGTTTGGTTACTTCACCGGTTACTTTCACATAAGTTGGCGCTTCCTTTACCTGCGCCTGTGATACGCAAAAAGAAAAACAGGCCAGCAGCAACACACCATAAAAGCGGGATATCGACATAAACAAACTATTTAATAAAAGGATTGGAAAAGCGTTTATCCGTAATAAAAGATGAATCAGTCAACAAATGCAGAAAAGCTACGAGGTCTTTCTTTTCAGCAACCGTTAAACCCAGTTTTGTACCATCCATACCCGGTTGATT
This sequence comes from Paraflavitalea sp., assembly GCF_059502485.1. NCBI lineage: Bacteria > Pseudomonadati > Bacteroidota > Chitinophagia > Chitinophagales > Chitinophagaceae > Paraflavitalea > Paraflavitalea sp. Next base: position 1,918,673 of record NZ_JCACET010000010.1, on the reverse strand, counting down.
ATTTTGCAAAAAAGTACTGAGCGTAGCACTGGGTTGAATATGCTCGTTATAATGATCCACCACCTGCTCCAGCGAAGAAAAGCGGCCATCATGCATATAAGGAGCAGTCAGTGCAATATTGCGCAAAGTAGCCACCCGGAACCGCCCCCGGTCGATCGACTGACCGGTGATCTTTTCCCGTCCGGCATCTGTAGCCACACTGTCCAGCCCGTTATTATGAAACAATTCACTGAACGTTTTAGGGCCGCCATGACAATGACCACAAGAGGCGCCTCGCACGTTCCGGGTCATATCCGGGTTGCCAAAGAACAGTGCCATACCATTCAATTCCGAAGCATTGGGTTTATAGGCGCCACGCAGGTATTGATCATATTTGGAATTAGCAGAGATCAGCGTTCTTTCAAACTGCGCCAGCGCCTTCACAATCAGATCGCCGGATACAGTAGCCGTACCGAAAGCTTTATTGAACAGGGGAGGATACAAAGCTGTTTGCTGTAGCTTGCGTGCAGAGGCGACCAGCGCCTGACCCATCTCATGCGGATCGGTGAGCGGCACTTGCGCCTGCGCTTCAAGGCCATTCACCCGGCCATCCCAAAAGAAATTACGTATCCACAGCAGGTTGGCCAGCGACATGGAGTTGCGTGGCGTAGGCGTTCCATCGACTCCCTTGCTGAAAGTCAGCCCATCCGTAAAAGCACGTTCCTGTTGATGGCAGTGCGCACAGGAGATCTGATTATTCGCCGATAATTTCGTTTCATAAAACAGCATTCTGCCCAGCTGCACACCCTCTTCCGTTGTTGGATTATCCGCCGGAATAAATATCCTGTTGCCGAAATACGTTGGATATTCCAGCTTAAAAGGAGTACCTGCCCGCTTGTTGTCAATTGTTGGCCGTAGATCACTATCAACACTTGTAGCTCCCAGGCACACAAGCACTGCAATCACCACAACAATATTGACAAACCGATACTGCATCACTTAGATATTAATCGAAGCAAGAGACTACTGCGTCGCTCTGCGAGGTTCTGTTAGTCAGGCCGCTCAAAGCGGCCAGACTGGTTGCCCCTATCGAAGTAAACGCCTCAACGCAAAAGGTTTTCCGCTCGAAGCTCGTCGCTCACAGCTTTTTTAAAACCTATAAACCACATTCGCGAAATAATTCCTTCCCGCCTCAGGATAACCTTCCGCCAGCGAGTAATTCACGTCAGTAATATTATTGATTCCTCCCTCAACAGAAAAATATTTCCACACCAGCACCTGCGCCCGGGCATTCAGCAAATTAAACGATCCGGCCTTTGCGCCATAACTGGTGCTGAACCGGCTGGAGTTATATTCATAATTCGCTTGTACCGAAACCCACTGCTTCCACTGATATTGCAGAAAAGCAAACACCTTATGCTCAGGCACATCGATAAAGCGGACGTTGGGATTAGTAAGGTTATTGCGTTTTACATACGTATAGTTGGCGCCCCCTTTAAGCGCAGGCACAAACAGGTATTCCACGCCAGCTTCTCCACCCATGTATTCAGACTTCCCGGTATTTTGCAGCTGGCTCAGCCACACCTTTCTTACCGAATCATACTTCACGTTATTGACCATCAGTATGGTGTTGTTGATCTTGCTGTAAAACAGGGCAGCCTGCACCTGCAGGCGGTTGTTGAAATTACCCTTATAGCCCAACTCATAATTCACGGCAAACTCCGCAGCGAGGTCTGGGTTCGGGATGGCCGTGCCAAGACGATAAGAATAGCGGTCCTTGGTAGTAGCAAAGCGTGTTTTGCGTGAAACAGATGCATTGAAAGTATTGCTGGCATCCGGCCTGAACTCCAGACCACCCTGTATATTGAAAGCGTCATTATCGTTCGAAGGATAGTCAGACACCACTTTGGTAGTACTGTTATAGTCCTGCGCTTTAATACTTGTCCGGTTGTTATAGCTGAGGCCGGTCAACAACAATAGTTTCGGAGATACCTTAAACTCATTCTCGATGCCAGCAGTAAAAGTCTTGTCCGACATGGTCCTTATAGGCTCACCCGCGTTATTCTCCCGGTGTACATCCTGCTTGTATTGCACAGTGGCCTTAATGATATCCCTTTGCTGCCACAGACTGCGGCCATACTCTACAATGCCACCAAAAGAATAATCATTATAAAAACTCCTGAAAGCATAAGGACGTGAAATATTGGTATACGTGGCGTCGTCATACGAGTTTAGCTGGTTCTTGAACTTATCGTAATACAAGCGCGTCTTCACATATTGCAGACTGTCGATAGCAGTATTGGAAATGAAATAAAGACTTTGCTTGTCCCAATAAGGCCACTGCCAGAAGCGCGGGTTCCTGAACTGCGCATTCAGCGTATCGGCGCCGGTATATACGGGCGTGCCCTTCTTGCCATGCTGGTAGATGTAGCTCAACGCATACTCTGACTTCTTATTCGGTGTAAAGCCTACTTTGATACTGTATTTCTCATCCGTGCTGTACGAATTGTTGCGCCAGTCGCCATTCTCGGTTTTGCTGGCTTTGAAGTCATTTGCCAGCGGGAAAGAGTCGCGGCTCAGTTTCGAAGCGCCTGCCTGGATATAAAACTTGCCAAGGTTGCTTCCCACATTCACGTTCATGCGATAGCCGCCGGAAAGCCAGCCACTGGAGCCGTACACTTCTAACTTTTTAACAGGCCGGCTGCTCACGAGATTGATGGCTCCACCCATGGCATTGGGACCATAGATCACTGAAGTATATCCTTTGGAAATATGAACAGCTGCAAGATCGAAAGTCGTGAAGCGCGCCAGATCCACATAACCATCATAAGGCACATATACCGGTATGCCATCAATCAGGATAGGCACCTGCCGCAGATCAAACCCTCTTACATACACCATCGCCTCATTGCGCGGGCCAACGGCAGACACATTCACGCCCGGCAGCAGGTTCAGCGCTTTGGAAACATCGTTCCGTGCAAACTCCTGCAGCTTACGCGCACCGATATAATTATTGATGGAACCTTTCTTTTCAGTAATTACCACTTCACCCAAAGTAAAAATAGGTGCAGGTGTAGTGTCTTTCAGGTTGGAAACAACAGGCTGGTCAGTCGATTGACCCTGCGCCCAATTACAAATGCTAACAATGCACAAAGCAGCCAACAGTCTTTTGGTCATAAAGGAGCCGATTTTAAGCGTTATATCTTCAAAGATATAACGATCGGGTCACTTCCCCAATCTCTTCGTTTCCTCCTCCAAAAACTGCTTGAACCGCTCCCGCAGCTCCTTATGATAAGTGATCATCTCCTTCGCCTCAGCAGAAATAGAAGACCCGCCGCCTTTCTCACCACCGGTTGCGGTGATCACCATAGGGTTGGTAGCCATGCCATTCAATCTGTTCACGATCTCCCACGCCTTCTTGTAAGACATGCCCATTTTCTGCGCAGCCTGGTTGATAGACCCGGTAGCATCGATATGGCCCAGCAGCTCCACCGGCCCCGGCCCCCAGAAGCGCGTGCCATCACCCTCGATCCACAGGCTGCCATTGACCTTATACTTGCCCTTCTTTAAAATATGCTTCACCGTTTTTTTCATGATACAAAAGTTGAAACCGTCTATACTGAAAGTAATACAAAATCAATACAACAGATACTATAAACAATAATTCATGGAAGATTAGTAAATTACCGCAACACTAACCAACTACAGTACTATGAAACGGAAGGAGTTCCTTTCCCTCACAACGATGGCTGGCCTTGTGGCCGCAACACCGGCAGTAACATTGGCCGCACAAAACGAAACACCACAACAGGGAAAGCGCTACCAGAAAGGCGTGAGCCCCTGGCCCATATGCCTGGACACGGCTACTATCCGTCCTGCATCCTTAGATGACAAAGTAAAAATAGCCGCCAAAGTAGGCTATGATGCCATAGAACCCTGGGACGGCGAGCTGGAAAAATACGAAGCTGATGGTGGTAACCTTAAAGACCTCGGCAAAAAGATCAAAGACCTTGGGCTGTTTGTGCCCAGCGTGATCGGCTTATGGAATGCTTTACCTCCCGGCAAGGAAGCATTCGAAGCCTCCCTGAAAGATACACGGCGCAGGATGCGCATGGCGGCAGACGTAGGCGCCAAACATATACAAACCATTCCCAATACAGTAGGTGATAATTACGATCAAAAGTATGTTGCCGCCCGCTACCGCGATATCATCGAAATTGGCTTGAAAGAATTTAACATACATCCTGCGTTGGTATTCGTAAAATACTTTCCCCTCAAAACAATGGGTCAGGCGATGGGCATTGCTCTCGATGCCAACCATCCCGGCGCCATGATCATTCCCGATACCTACCACATGTACATTTCTGAAGGAGGATTCGACGGCCTGCCGCTGATCAGTGGCAAGTCCATCGCCATCTTTCAGTTTGGTGATGCACCGGCCACGCCAGCCATCGCGCAGTTGGAAGACAAACACCGTGTGTATCCCGGTGATGGCATTTTACCATTACCGAAGATATTGAAAGACCTCAAGAGCACTGGCTTCACCGGTTGTGTCTCACTGGAATTGTACAACAACGATTATTGGAAAGAAGATTTGCAGAAAGTTGCTGAAACCGGCCTCCGCAAAACACTCGACACCATCAGGAAGGCAGGTGTGTAGCAGGCAACAGGTCTGGTAACCGTTCCGCAAGCGAAGACCAATCGCTAACGGGCTCAGCTATGCCAAGCTGTGCACCGAGCAGGCCGTAAATCGCTGCACGCGAATAACCTTCTTTACGGAGATATTGAATAGAAGTATCGCCCGCAGACTTAGACAGCTTGCTGCCATTGGCGCCGGTGAGCAAAGCATGATGAAAGAAAGCAATGTTATGAAAGTTATTAGCAGGTAACTGCGCAGCCAGATAAAGCTGCGCAATAGTAGAAGGCAGCAGATCAGCACCCCTTACGATGAGGTCTACCCCAAAATGCAAATCATCGACAATAGAACTTAATTGATAAGCTGGAAATCCATCTTTTTTACGCACCACAAAATCCTGCATCGAAGCAGGTAGGGTAGTAGAGATAGTTTCGGAAGGCACCCCTTTAATATTAATAGCTGTAGTAGGATCAGCATACAACCGCCAGTTCACCTGCGCCGCATCCAATGGATAATGTTTGTCACGACAAGTACCGGGATAAGCAACTGTATTTTGCAAAGAGGACCGTGAACAGGTGCAGGCGAAAATCCGGCCGGCTTGTGCCAATGCCTGCAAGGCTTCTTGATACAGCGGCATTCTATGCACTTGGCTATACTGCTGTTCAAATTCGGATACATTACGCGGACCCTCATCCCAGGGCAGCTCCAGGAAGTTGAGCGTATCAAAGATATCCTGCACATACGCTGGCTGATACCGCTCCCGGTCAAGATCATCGATCCGCAGCAGCACCTTCGCTCCTGTACGCCGCGCCCACGCCACCGTGATCACAAACGACAATACATTGCCCAAATGCAAATAACCGCTGGGTGTTGGTGCTATCCGCGTTCTGCCAAAGGAAAGAGACTCACTCATTGGCGCAATAATAAGGCACTTTTCACATAGTCGGGCTGCTCAACTTTACGGGCCACCCAAATTGAGGTCAGTATAAAGATGGTGAGAAGACTTGTCGGGAATTGTTTTATGCTGCCGGCGGGTGCCTCTTTTCGGATGTTGTGTTGCAGGTTGCGCAGAAGCTTTTGCGGTAACCGTTGCACTTTTAGTTACGGTTATCGCGGAGACAGTATACAGCTTAAGCAAAAAATCCAGCACATCTTCTGTTGTCCAGTTATGCTTGAGCCAATACATGGCTGCGCCCGTAATTTTTCGATACAGCGTATGTTGCTTTTTATTTGCCGGAACAGCACTATATACTACAGACCCGATGCGCGATGCTTTGGCCAGCAGGTTGGCATACTCCATGGTCTTCCGGAAGACCGGGTCTTGCAAAACCCGGTCACGGGTGAGCGGATTGCTGGCGCGCATAAAGTACCGGCCATGCATTTGGTAAATGCAGAAGGAACCAAAGGTGCCCGTAAAAGCAGGTATGCCGTCGAATCTCGCCATATTATGAATTGCCTGAAATTACTACATATTGAAAGCGAAGTCAATACCGTAAACCGGGTATTATAGCAGGGATGTCTCAGCCATGTGTCATCCTTGCAGGTTAAAGCGCACTTCAGGCATGGCTGACACATGGATCGGGCCACTTTTGAGCATATCAATCAGTTAATTGACCGTCCCAAAACATCCCGCTCACAGCGCGTAGCCCGCCGTTCGAAGTTATTCCGCCACCGCTCCTCCCAATATTCTCCTAATAAATTAGTTGAACTCCGAATTAATTAGTAGTATTGTTCCATAAAGCAGTACAATGGTAAAACTCGCCAAAAGAGAAGAGCAGATCATGATCGCGTTTTGGGAATTGGAAAAGGCATTCATCCGGGACATCATCCCCCACCTGCCCGATCCCAAGCCACACTATAATAGTGTAGCCACGATGGTAAAGATCCTCGAAGAAAAAGGTTTCCTGAGCCATGAAGCAGTAGGCAACATGTACCGGTATTTCCCCGTCATTAAAAGAGAAGACTACCAGAAACACGCCATCAAAGACATCGTAAGCCAGTACTTCGACAACTCGTACCCACGAATGCTGGCTTTCTTTGCCAAAGAACAAAACCTGTCAGAAGAAGAGCTCAACGAAATCGTCAACATCATTAAAAAGAAGAACAAATGATGCAGTACATCACCAATGCAGGGATCATCCTCGCAGGCAGCCTCATCTTTTACAAGATACTCCTGCAAAAAGAAACCTTCTTCCGCGCCAACCGCTGGATACTGCTGCTATGCCTGGCATTCTCCTTCGGATTGCCACTGGTGCAGGTGCCACAACAATGGTCGTTCCGCAAGGCCCGCACCATCCTGGTACAGCCCCCGGCAGAAACGCCTGCATTGGAAAATGTAACCATCACGCCCCAGGAGCCGGTACCTGCTGTTAATACAACACCTGCCACCACCACGACCAACAATACCCGCGAAATGAAAACGCCCCTCATCACCTGGGAGCGCGCACTACAATGGGCCGGTTGGTTATATTGGTTTGGTGTCATCGTCTTTGCCATCAACTTTCTGGTACAGCTTATTACACTATTATACAGAGCCTACACAAGACCGGTAATACGCGATGGTCGCTTCCGTATAGTTGAGCTCACGGGCGATAAAGCCCCTTGCTCATTCTGGAACAATATATTTATCAATCCTGAAAAGTATGATTGGGAAACCTACAGCCAGATCATCGAACACGAGAAAATACATATACAGCAACGCCATAGTTTCGACCTGCTGCTGGCTGAGCTGGTGATCGTGTTCCAATGGTTCAACCCCTTCGCGTGGCAGTACCGCAAAGCGTTGGAGAATAACCTCGAATACCTTACCGACGATCAACTGGTAAACCACAGCCGGGTAGAAAAAGAAGCTTACCAGATGAGCCTGCTCAAAGTATCGGCGCCCCATTTCCCATTGAACCTGACAACAAACTATAATCAATCGCTCCTTAAAAAAAGAATAGCCATGATGAACGTAAAAAAATCAAACCTCCACACAGCCTGGAAGTATTGCTTCCTGCTACCCATGCTCGTATTCCTCGTTTGCCTGTTGAACGAACCGGTAGTCTATGCCAACGCACCCGTTACCGAAAAGAAATTGCCTATTCACAATCCAGACCAGTTGAATATGGAAACAGAAGGCGTTTGGTTTGCCACCATCAAAGAAGGCAAAGTATCTATCCAGTTCAGGAATGATGAAGACGAAAACTCTTATTCCAACATGTCCAGTTTTAACCTGAGCGATCTGGGAGAACTGCCCAGGGACAAAGCGGGTGTATTCACACTAACACGCGAAGCCGGCAGCATGCAGTTTTCCGGTCGCTTCGAAGGTGATCAGGGAATGGGCCGTTACAAGTTTACCCCCAACAACGACTATGCTGAATCCATGAAGAAAGAAGGCATCGAGATCAGGCACGACAAAGATGTAATGACCTTCTTCCTGGTCAACGTAACGAAGGCCTATGTAAAAATGCTGAAGGACAACGGCTACACAGAGCTGAGAAGAAACGACGTGATCCCAATGGCTTCCCTGAAGGTGGACGAAGCCTACATAAAGGCCATCAAAAGCAGCGGTATCAAAGAAGTGACCCTACGCAACCTGATCCCTTTCAAATCCCTGAAGATCGACGGAGCCTATATAGCAGAGATCCGCAAAGCCGGTTACCCCGATGTAACAGCCAACCAACTGATCTCCTTCAAATCACAAGGTATCGATGCCAAATACATTGCTGACGTACGCAGCGCTACAGCGGTTCCCACAAAACCAGCAGCGTCAAAGGACGGCAAGGGCCAATCAGATAATAAAGGTGAAGTAAGCGTTAGCACCAATTCCAACGTCAATGTTAATTCCAATGTCAACGTTAATGTATCTCCCAATGACATTGTAGCCATCAAGTCACTGAACATAAATCCCGAGTACATCCGGTCATTGAAAGAAGCAGGATTGGACGACCTCTCCAACAGCCAGCTGATCTCCATGAAATCACAGAACATCACTGCCGAATACGTGAAAGAACTGAAAGCGGCAGGATTTCAGGATCTTAAACCCAATCAGATCATCTCCTTTAAATCCCTGAACGTAACCCCTGAATATGCCAGTTCATTGAAGTCTACAGGAGTTGAAGACCTGTCTCCCAATAAGATCATATCGATGAAATCACAAGGCGTTACGGCTGAGTACATCAAAAGCCTGCAGACATCCGGCTTTAAAGACATATCAGCCAATGATATCATCTCTATAAAGTCGCAAAACATAACACCCGAGTATGTAAAATCATTTGAGTCACTTGGTTACAAGGACCTTAAACCACGGCAGGTGATCCCGCTGAAGTCAATGAATATAACGCCCGACTATATCAAAAGCTTCCAGGAAATGGGCTACAAAGACTTTAGCCTGAACCAGGCAGTGTCACTCAAATCACAAAACATCACCCCTGCATTGATCAAAGAATATACAGCATTGGGATTTGAGAACGTATCCATCAATGAAGTGATCAGTGCAAAAAGCACCGGCACCACGCCCGCCTTTATCAACTCCATGAAACAAAAAGGCCATAACCTGAAAAGCATTCAAAAATATATCCAACTGAAAACGATCGTCGATTAGAGTCTTTGACTGCAAATAGCCGTGATAACAAAATAGGGGAGACCTTACAGGCTTCGTTTACGTCGCAAACGAAACCGGTAAGGTCTTTCCTGCTTCACTTCTACATTTCACGTATCTTGGGATCATGATACGGTTAACCATCCTGACGATCCTTGCACACGTATGCATTGCACAAGGCATACAGGCACAACAACCACAGAAACTCTGGTATACGAAGCCCGCCAAAGTGTGGACAGAAGCGCTCCCCGTAGGCAATGGCCGCCTTGGCGCCATGATCTTCGGCGGCGTGGGAGAAGAGCTCATACAGCTCAATGAGTCCACGCTGTGGAATGGCGGCCCGGTAAGGACCAATGTAAATCCCGGTGCTTACGACCAGCTGAAGCTGGTACGCGAAGCACTCTTCAAAGAAGAGAACTATACCAAAGCCTGGGAGCTCACCAAAAAAATGCAGGGCTACTATTCCGAATCATTCCTGCCCATGGGCGACCTCTACATCAGGCAGCTGCTGAAAGATGCTCAACCCACAGACTATTATCGCGACCTGGATATCGCCAATGCCATTGCCACAACACGTTATAAAATAGACGGCATCACTTTCACTCGCCAGGTCATCAGCTCGGCACCCGATCAGGTGATCGTAATACGCCTCACCACCAGCAAACCACGCAGCCTCAATATAGCGCTGGGAACCAACTCACAGATCAAACACCAGAAAGCAGTCATCAGCAACAGTGAAATAGCGATACAGGGCAAAGCCGCTTCCCACATCGATCCCAACTATGTACGCAGCGATAAACCGATCACGCAGGACGATCCCGCCGGTTGCAGAGGCATGCGCTTCGACTGGCGTGTTAAAGCCACCAGTAAGGATGGCGCCATTGTATCCGACACCAGCGGTATTGCTATTACGGACGCCTCAGAAATACTGATATACGTATCCGCCGCCACCAGCTTCAATGGATTTGATAAATGCCCCGACTCACAGGGAAAAGATGAGAAGAAGATCGCCACGCAATACCTGCAGGCAGCACTCAAAAAGAATTGGGTGGCGCTATTGAGCGCTCACGAGGCCGACTACCACAAATACTTCAACCGCGTATCATTTACATTGGCAGCACCGGTAGATAATAAGAATGCAGCCCTGCCCACCGATCAGCGGTTGATCGGATACACCGAAGGTGCCAAAGACCCCGCATTGGAAACATTATATTTTCAATACGGCAGGTACCTGCTGATCTCTTCCTCGCGCACACCGGGCGTGCCAGCTAATCTGCAGGGGATATGGAACAAAGAAATGCGGCCACCATGGAGTGCCAACTATACCACCAACATCAACGTGCAGATGAACTACTGGCCTGCCGAAGCTGTCAACCTGAGTGAAATGCACAAGCCGATGTTGGAGTTTGTAAAAAATGCATCCGTTACCGGCGCAGTAACAGCGCAGGAATTTTACCGCGCACGTGGCTGGGCCGTTCACCACAACAGCGATATATGGGCATTGTCCAACCCTGTGGGAGATATCGGCAATGGCGACCCGATGTGGGCCAACTGGACGATGGGATCACCCTGGCTGTCACAACACCTGTGGTGGCATTATGAATATACCAAAGACAAAAAGTTCCTGCAGCAAACTGCGTATCCCATCATGAAAGGAGCTGCGGCATTTTGTCTCGATTTCCTGGTAGAAGATAAGAACGGATACCTCGTCACAGCACCATCCCTGTCGCCGGAAAATACATTCTTTGATGACAACGGTAAGAAAGGCAGCGTTTCCATTGCCACTACCATGGATATGTCGATCATCTGGGACCTGTTCACCAACCTCATAGAAGCTTCTACCGAATTAGGCATCGACAAAGCCTACCGTGATACCCTTCTTGCTAAAAGGAAGCAATTATATCCCCTGCACATTGGCAAAAAAGGCAACCTGCAGGAATGGTACAAAGATTGGGAAGACCCCGATCCACACCACCGCCACGTGTCACACCTCTTTGCTTTGCATCCCGGCCGGCAGATATCACCCACCAAAACGCCGGACATGGCAGCAGCAGCACGCAAAACACTGGAGCTGCGCGGCGATGAAGGCACCGGCTGGAGCCTGGCCTGGAAGATCAACTTCTGGGCGCGACTGCTCGATGGTGACCATGCCTATAAAATGATCCGCGATCTCCTGCGCATCACGGGCCAGGAAGGAACCAACTATGCACGCGGCGGTGGTTCCTATGCCAACCTCTTCGATGCACATCCACCCTTCCAGATCGATGGCAACTTTGGCGGTGTGGCCGGTATGACAGAAATGTTGTTACAATCACACCTCGATGAGCTGCACCTGCTCGCGGCCCTGCCCGAAGCCTGGGCCACAGGCTCCATAAAAGGATTGAAAGCAAGAGGCAATTTTGAAGTATCGATGAGCTGGAAAGACGGTCGCCTCACAAAAGCCACCATCACTTCATTGGCAGGCGGCCCCTGCACCATACGTACAAACATGCCGGTAACTGTAAACGGGAAAAGTACCAAAACCCTGAAGGGTAAAGGTTACGATATTGCTTTCTTTGAAACAGAAAAAGGAAAAACATATACCATCCTGCCACGATAACAACTGCCAATATCCTTGCATAAAAAGCAAATAAGGCAGATAACACAAACGGCTATTTTCTCGTACTTGTGCCTGGAAAATAGGACCATGAAACAAGCAACATTGTTCTTAAGCATACCAGCAATCTTACTACACTACTGGCGCAATCATGCGGCATGGGCAAGCGCGGTTGCGTGCTTGTGCCTGATGCAAAGCGCTTCCGCCAAAGATATTCTCGTTAAAACATTACCCGCCCTGCAAGCTGCTATCAATAGCGCTGTGCCCGGCGATGTGATCACCGTAGCCAATGGCGTATACACTACGACTGAGCCCATCAAAATTAAGAACAGCGGAACACCCTTTCAGCCGATCACCATCACTGCACAAAAAACAGGCGGCGTGGAGATCAAAGGAGTGGCAGGATTTAGCATAGAAGGCCCATCAGCTTACATCGTTATACAAGGATTCTTCTTTACCCATGCTTCAGACAAAGCTATCATGCAGCCTGGCTCACGCTTTTGCCGGTGGACACGCAACATATTCCAGACAAACGGCGAAGGCAACTACCTCTCCATCATGGGCAGCGATCATCAGGTAGATTACAACACCTTCCAACATAAGAACGCATTGGGAAAATTCATCGGCGTAAGAGGCGAGGGCAACCAGATAGCAGAACGCCTTTGGATACACCACAACTACTTTTTCGACTTCCTGCCGCAAACAGGCAACGGAGCGGAAGCCTTTCAGTTTGGCCTTAGTGGATACAGCCTCTCCTCCAGCCACAGTCTGGTTGAATACAATGTATTTGAAAAATGCGCTGGAGAAAACGAACTCATATCGGTGAAAGCCTCCTTTGTAACCATACGCTACAACACCATCCGCGATTGCAAAGCCCAATTCACCCTGCGGCATGGCAACCACTGCGAAGTCTATGGCAACTACTTCACCCGCACACCGGGACTGCGCATCTTCGGTGATGACCACATCGTACACAGCAACTACTTTGAAAACTGTAAGCCTGCTATCAACATTGGAAATGGAGGCGCAGAAGTGGCCGACGGAGCAGACCTGCGCTCACACGATCGCCCCGACAGGGTGTTGATCGTATTCAATACACTGGTCAACAATGAAGAGAACATCACCCGCACAGAACGACCCAATGGAATCGGTTCTACATACATCACCATTGCTTACAACATCATACAAGGTGGAGGAGAAGCAGTAAGCATCAAAGGTCCTTATTACAATCCTGTCTGGAAAGGCAACATCCTCTTCAATACCAAAAGCGCTGGTCAGCTCCCGGATACAGCTTACACACAAGCCGATCCTTTATTAGTTAAAAACGCAGACGGCGTTTATCACCTGCAAAAAGGAAGTCCTGCCATTGGCGCAGCCAAAAGCGATTACCGTGGTATTACCCTCGATATGGATGGACAGCTGCGCAAAGCTCCGCTCGATGCCGGCGCCGATCAATTCAGCACCTCACCCGTAAAAGTAGTGATGCTTCTGTCCAATGAAGTCGGCCACGAAGCCCGGCCCTAATTGCCCGGCCCTTCAGGGCCGGGGTAAAGTAGGCCCCTCTTTGGGCTTTAGCCCAATTATTTCTCAATACCTTTGAACTGTAGTAAGCTTATTGAATAAAACGATCAATATGAAACTGCAGCTTAAAAGAGCATTCGAAAAGCCTTCAAAGGAAGACGGCCTGCGCATCCTGGTCGACAGGCTGTGGCCACGCGGCCTTACCAAAGACAAAGCTGCTATAGATGTATGGCTGAAAGAAATTGCGCCCAGTACGGAACTACGCAAATGGTTTGACCACGATCCTGCAAAGTGGACTGAATTTAAAAAGCGCTACAAAGCCGAACTGAAGAATAACAAAGAACAGGTAGCCATCCTCAAAGCCCATGTAAAAAGCGGGCCCGTCACCCTCATCTACGCCGCCAAAGACGAAACCCACAACGACGCTGTGGTGCTCAAGGAACTGTTGACTCAATAAACTTCACCTGAAAGAGCAATAGTCAATTCTAAAGACAATCTAAAGCTGCTAATCACTACGCGCACATACTGATGTTAAGCAATTGTAAACCCCTACATTTACAAACCCATCAACCTAATTTAGCGCCGCTAAAACCTACGCCTCCAAAATTATCATACCATGAAGCTAATTGCACAATTGGTCATTTGCACCCTGCTGACAATCACTGCTGCTGCACAGAAAAACGATAACCTCGAAGAACAGCTCAACAGCAAAAGAGTACGCCTGCCCAACGGCTGGCACCTCTCACCGGCAGGAACGTCATTACCATTGGGCGATCTGCCACTGAACCTGGCACTGTCACGTTCACAGAAGTGGATGGCTGCTACCAACAATGGCCAAAGCGTACAGAGCATACAGCTCATCAACGTGAAGAAAGAACAGGTGGCCGACAATGTAGTGATTCCAAAATCATGGTATGGACTCAAATTCAGTGCCGACGAAAAATACCTGTATGCATCGGCTGGTAATGACAACCGTATCCTGAAATATGCTCTCATCAATGAGAAGCTCATACTGCAGGACAGCATCGTGCTTGGCAAACCCTGGCCGGCATTGATCTCTCCGGCAGGTATTGAAATAGACGATGCAGCACAGATGATGTATGTGGTCACCAAAGAGAACAATAGCCTTTATATCATCAACCTCACCAGCAAAGCCATTGTGAAGCAGATCGAACTGGGCAGCGAAGCATACTCCTGCCTGCTCTCGCCCGATAAAAAAGAGTTGTACATCTCCGTATGGGGTGGCGATAAAGTAGCAGTGCTGGATACAAAAGAACAAAAGATCACGGCCACTATACCCGTAGGTGATAATCCAAACGAGTTGTTGCTTACCCGCAAAGGAACCCATTTATATGTTGCCAATGCCAACGACAACAGCGTATCTGTTATCGATATCAAACAACGCAAAGTGCTGGAAGTATTGAACGCTGCGATGTATCCCGCCGCACCGGCAGGTACAACGTCTAACGGATTAGCATTATCGGCCAATGAAAAAACATTGTATGTAGCCAATGCCGACAACAATTGCCTCGCCGTGTTCGATGTAGCCAAACCCGGTTTTACGAAATCAAAAGGATTTATACCGGCAGGATGGTACCCTACCAATATAAAAGTGATTGGCAAGAAACTATTCGTGGCCAATGGTAAAGGTTTCTCCTCATTTGCCAACCCCAACGGTCCCAGTCCTATTCAGCCAAGAGGCTCGGTCATCAGGCACGAGGGCTCGGCACCCAAAGAAGTGGAATACATAGGTGGGTTGATGAAGGGCACCCTGTCCATTATCAAAGAGCCCAGTGATGCAGAACTGGAGATCTATTCAAAAGCAGTGTATAAGAATACGCCCTATTCAAAAGACGGTGAGCTGTCGACACAGGGCGAACAGGGAAATCCCATTCCCATGAAAGTGGGAGAGGCTTCGCCCATCAAACACGTGTTCTACATCATCAAGGAAAACAGGACATATGATCAGGTGTTGAGCGATGTAGCCGGTGGTAACGGTGATACCAGCCTTCTGTTGTTTGGCAGGTACGTGACGCCCAACCAGCACAAACTGGTAGAAGAGTTTGTAGTGCTGGATAACTTTTATGCTGACGGCGAAGTAAGTGCCGACGGGCACAACTGGAGCACATCGGCCCATGCTACCGATTTTCTCGAAAAGAACTGGCCCACCAGCTACGGAGGCCGCGGTGGCACCTATCCCGGCGAAGGCAAGCGTGGGGTAGCCAATCCTAAGAAAGGATTTATCTGGGATTATTGCCAGCGCGCAGGTGTTACCTTCCGTACCTATGGCGAATTTGCTGATGACGGCAAAGCCAACATCCCTGTACTCGAAGGACACTTTTGCCCCTACTACACCGATTACAACTTAGCTGTAAGAGATACGACACGTTTTTACCAGTGGCGCCGCGAGTTCGATTCACTGGTAGCAGCCAACGCAGTACCCCAGTTCAACAGCATGCGCTTTGGCAACGACCACACCGAAGGGTTGAGAACAGGAAGACCTTCCCCATTTGCCCATGTGGCCGATAATGACCTCGCAGTAGGCTTGTTTGTCGAATATCTTTCCAAAAGTCCGATATGGAAAGAGTCAGTAGTGTTCATCGTTGAAGACGATGCGCAAAATGGACCTGATCACGTAGATGCACACCGCACTACCGCCTATGTGGCTGGCCCCTTTGTAAAAAGGAAGTTTGTCGACCACACGATGTATTCTACTTCCTCCATGCTGCGCACGATGGAACTGATACTGGGTCTGCCGCCCATGAGCCAGTACGATGCGGCGGCCACACCGATGTGGCGCAGCTTCACCGCTACACCCGATTATACGGCATTTCAATCCGTGCCGGCCAACGTGAACCTCAATGACAAGAACACGGCCAATAACGCTACGGCACAACTCAGCAATACCCTCGACTTCACAAAAGAAGACAGGATACCCGATTTGCTTTTTAGCCAGGTCATCTGGAAAGCCGTAAAAGGAGAACACAGCGTGATGCCAGCTCCCCGCCGCAGCTCATTTGTAAAAACAGTAAAAGAAGAAGAGGACGAAGACGAGGACGATAAATAATTTATTGGTCTGAGACCTTACTGGAATCTGCATGTATATTCACGGCAGCAGGGGTAAAGTCATATACTGTATTACTATCCCTGAACCAGGTATCCTTCACAGCACCTATACCATAAAAGCGATATTGCAACCCAACAATGTCCGTAGGTTCATTGGGAAAATTAAGTGAGTAGGCCTGCGTGCCATTCACAAAAAACGTCATTTGCTTATTACGGCTTTCTACACGCAGCGTGGTCCACTGGCTCAGGTCGGCGCCAAAGCCCGACAGATCAGTATCCTTGCTGGTACCGCCTCCACCACAGGCATACAACATCAGGTCGCCGGTGCAGGCTTTGGTCGACAGGGGGATGATCATGATATCATCCTTGCATTGGATCAATACCTGAACATGTTGACAAGCGTTTGTACCGCCGGAAAATTCATTCTTCAGCTTCGTTTCAAACGTGAAATTGTCATTGCGTAAAGAACCCAGATCACGCTGGTTGAACAATCTTACCTTGGGCGGCTTCGGATGTAGTGACAAGCTATAAGCCCGCAGCGTGGCAGAATCGATTTCTATCCGGTCACGCTTGATATACTCATCTTTCCTGAAATAAAGGGGTGTCGGTTCGTTTTCCACCAGGCCAAGCCAGCCATCGGAAGTGATCTGCACATCATGACGTTTTACCACCTCGCCGTCAACGATCAGCTTGGTGCGAAAGAAGCCGGGATAATAATAGATCGCTGAATGATCATGCTTGTTTTTCGGCACCAGTTTTTTACGCGATAGGTCCCAGGTTTGAACGATATAAACAGAATCGGTGGTAGCCGCAGAAGCGTCGTAGTGAAAGATGACGGTGTTAGGTACACCTTCGGAAATGATCTTGTTGGTAGAGAAGCTAAACTTTGCCGGATCAGGCTTCCTGGGCTTGGTATTTCGGTTGGCTGCAATGAAAACGATGGCCGCCAGTAGCACCAGTGCACCAGTCAGCATAATGACAACCCGCTTACGCTTGGACGAAGATCGTCTACCAGATTCGGTAGATGCACTTTCCTGTTGAGTTAAGTCCCGCTGAGGCGGAAAAGCCCCCTCCCCGTCATGGGAAGCAACTGCTGCCATAGCTTCCTCGACAGTTTGCGCTATAATAATAACCGGCGGAGGCCGGAACTGCTGCTGGTAAGCCCGCCAGTCGGAATACCCCAGGTACTGCGCCAGCGTGTGTAAAGTGGTAAGAGAAGGAGTATGTTGGGAGGAGACTTTGCCCCACACCCGCTTCAGCGTAGACACGCTGAGCTGCACATTGGTCTTGCCGGCGATGAGATCAGCCAGCTTTTCGAAATCATAATTGGACCATTTAGCGCTGCTGCCCCAGTTCAATTGCGCTTCAATGGCATCCAGGCAAGCTTTGATATGTACTTGCTCATCATTTGTTGTCATTTGACAATGAGCTGTTTAAATCGTGAATAAAAATGAACCAACTTGAACAACCTTTGCATCCCTGTATTCATGACGCTACATTCATATTTGGGTCAAATAACACAAACCGGAAAATAGCACCATGAAAAAAACAATGCACCTGACGCGCTTCCTCTCCCTGTCTATCCTTGCTTTATTGGTATCGGTTGTACAAGGCCAACAACGAAAAATAGATGTTGGTAACCGTAGCCTCTGGCAAATATATGACAGGGACTTGCAATTCACTACCAAAGATACCATGGGCTTTGCGCCACACGATAGCATCGGATTGTGGGTCCTGAAAAATGAAATAATAAGTCTGGGTACCGTAGAATTTGATGTGAAAGGAGTAAACGATATGAACAACAACTTTGTAGGATTGGCCTTCAACATGCAGGAAGATCCACATGTCTTTGAAACCATTTATTTCAGGCCCTTCAACTTTTACAACCCTGATACGGTGCGGAGACCCCGTTCAGTACAATACATGTCCCTGCCAGATAATGATTGGTTCAAATTGAGGACTGAGCATCCGGGAAAATATGAGAACAGGATCATTAATGCCCCGGACCCCGACAGTTGGTTTCATGTGAAGATCACCATCAACCACCCGGAAATAAAAGTATATGTCAACAACAATCCCCAGCCTTCGCTGGTGGTGAACAGCCTGTCTAAATATACCTCCGGAAGAATAGGATTCTGGATACAGGGTAAGTCACATGGCAGCTTCGCCAACCTGGTCATCACGCCGGCCACGGCAGCTAAGAAAGTAAGCTATGGCAACAATCCCGCCGCTGGAAAATACATGAACGCAGGCGACGCCAAACTCTACTATGAAACCTACGGCAGTGGCAAACCCATTTTGCTATTGCATGGCGGCGTATATGGCTACATCGATGAGTTTGCAGCATTTATCGATCAGCTGTCACAAACCAACCAGGTGATCTGCCTTGCTACCCGCGGGCATGGAAGATCGGAGATTGGCAATACACCTTTCACCTGGGATCAGCGCGCAGCCGATGCATACAAGCTGATCCGTACCATTACAAAAGACAGCGTCATGGTATTGGGCTTCAGCGATGGAGCAGCTGCCGGGTTCAAACTGGCGGCCAATCATCCGGAAGCAGTCTCGAAACTGGTGGCTATCGGATTTGGTGACACGCCCAAAGGAAGCCGCAAAGAGAAATTTAAGTATAGCCCTGAATTATTAATGAGCCAGGCGAGATCTCTATTTGAAGGTCGAAAAACATTGATGCCCCAGCCGGAACGCTGGGCTCAATGCCTTACCTGGCTCAACGGACTCTACAATAATGACTTTCTGAGCAAAGAAACCTTTGCAAAGATCAAATGCCCCACGTTGATCATGAGCGGCGACAAAGATGATTACCACAACGTAGACGGTATAGTAGCCACCGCAAAAATGATCCCCGGCAGCCGGCTGTCCATCATCCCCGGCTGTTCCCACGTAGTCTTCTTCTGCAACTGGCCCGCCGTCTGGGAAAGCATCAAACCGTTTTTTAGTTAGCATCCCTTGGCTTCCTCGTTGCCTGTTTGCCTCAATGCCTCGTTGCCTTCTTAACCTGTTGCCTTTATTCCTCACAATCCACCAGATCCAACAAATCCTGGTTCCGACATTAACAAACCTTTAGACCTCCGCGGCCCCTTATTTGTCCGTCTTCTACGTACCTGATAAATATGAAAACCTGTAAATCCATATCACTACTGGCTATTGTTGCAAGCATAGCCATCCTGCCCGGTTGCAAAAAAGACGACAGTCCTTCTTCCACCTCCAGTCAGCAGGAGCCCGAATGCGAACCAGTACGGTTTACTACCGCTGCCCTCAGTGATACCTACATCGTGATCATGAATAATGAAGCGCCAGCGGGTCGTCTCATGCAATCAGCCGATCAGGCAAGAGCAGTAACCACCAGCCTGTTTCAACGACACAAGATCGCAACAACACAACTCGACCAGGCATTTAACGCCATACATATAGGATGTATCGCCCGACTTACACCGGCACAGGCAGCAGCCTTGAAAGAAGACAGCGAAGTACAATTGGTAGAGCACGACCGGGTAATCACCTTGTCAGAAGGATGCTTTACCGTAGTGGCGCCATCCACTGCACAATGGGGTGTACGCCGTGTTGGAGTAGGCGATGGAACAGGCAAGAGAGTATGGATTATCGATACGGGCGTAGATCCCGATCATCCGGACCTCAATGTAGACCAAACCCTCAGCAGGTCATTCATCACCAGTGAGACTACTATTGAAGACAATAACGGACATGGTACCCACGTGGCGGGCATCATCGGTGCATTGAACAATACACGCGGCGTATTAGGTGTGGCTTCCGGTGTAAGCATCATTGCATTGAAAGCGCTCGATGGCGAAGGCAACGGCAACTCCAGCAGTATCATGCGCGCACTTAACTACATTGGCCAGAATGCACAGGCCGGTGAGGTAGTGAACATCAGCCTCGGTACCGATACGATATCAGCAGCATTGGACAATGCTGTACGCACATTGGCAGACAGAGGTATCTTGTTTGCCATCGCTGCAGGCAATGATGCGGTAAAAGCAAACCTTAGTTCTCCGGCGCGGGTTAACGCACCCAACGTATTTACTGTGTCTGCAATCGATAGCCTTGGTCGGCTGGCGCGCTTTTCCAACTTCGGCAATGATGTGGTAGACTTCGCAGCACCGGGAGTAGACATCGTATCCACCTTCAGCCAGGGAAGATATGCCCGGTTGAGTGGCACCTCTATGGCAGCACCACATGTAGCGGGCATCCTCGTGCTCAATGGCGCCAGGATCGTTACCAAAGGCGCTGCACTAAACGATCCCGATGGCGTACCTGACCCTATCGCAGCCGCGTATTAAATTGTCCTATCTTTAAAACAAAAAATGCAGCACAAGGGCCTGCTATTTATTCCTGATATCAGCGGCTTTACCCGGTTTGTCAACGAAATAGAATTAGAGCACAGCCGGCACATCATCCAGCAGTTGCTGGAGCTGCTCATCAATGCCAATGAGGTAGGGCTGGAAGTATCAGAAATAGAAGGCGATGCCATCCTCTTTTATAAATTCGGAGAACCGTTGGAGCTGGAAGCCATTTACAAGCAGGTAGAACGAATGTTCTGTTCCTTTCACCAACACATCAATGCTTACAACGCCCGCCGCATTTGTCAGTGTAAAGCCTGCATCTCGGCAGTAAACCTCAGCCTGAAAGTGATCACCCACTATGGAGAGTTTGCCACGTACAACGTAAAGAACTTCAGCAAGCTCATTGGTAAAGATGTGATCGTGGCCCACCAGCTGTTGAAGAACGATATCGAACAACATGAATACTGGTTGGTCACGCAGGGCCTCCTACCCAGTCAGCAACCGGCAGAACTCACCGGCTGGATGGAATGGAACAGCAGCAAAAAACAAACAGAGACGGGCGAGATACCATTTCACTATACCCAGCTAAGCCACCTGAAAGAAACATTACCATCCGATCCATTGCCATCCCTCGAGTTGGAACAAAAAGAAAGATGGTTGACGGTATACAGAGATTATGATGTAGACCTCAAACTGCTATGCTTTACCGTATTGCATTTTGAATTTCGTCACCAGTGGCAGGTAGGCGTAAAGGCGGTCAATGAAGTACAACACTACCTGCCGGGTATTGGCAGCACCCACCGTCACCAGTTTGACAATGGCGGGTCTACGCTCATGTACACCAGCAGCTTTGTATACAACCCTGAGGAGAGGATCATCTTCAGCGAAACAGATGAACAGAAAAAGAACTCCACCTACTATACGATGGAGATTGTAAACGGAAAGCCCCGGCTTATCCTCGATTACTACGGCAAAAAAGGTACGTTCAATAAACTCCTGTATACACTCACACAGAAAAAGAAAATGCAGCGGGAACTACAGCAATCGCTGGAGAATCTCGATAAACTGGTGAAGACAATGGTCCTGCCACTGGAGTTTTGATCACTACTTCAAATATTTTCCCAGAAAGCCAATTATACGTTCCCGTATATCTGCAGCATCAAACATCACCCCGAAGTGAGGCGCGCCAGGTACTACGATCAGCTCACTGTACACGCCTGACAATTTCAGCCAGGAGTGCAACACTTTCGATTGCGATTGGGGCACGCCATCATCCTTTTCACCCTGTATGATAATGAAAGGAGGGTCTTGTTTGTCAACATACGTTATAGGACTTGCCCGTTTGGCGAGGTCGGGCCGGTCAACCACCAGGGCGCCCAGCAATAAAGACAAAGCATCACGGCCATTACTCAGCGAAGTATCGGCAGGTGGATTGATGCCCAGCGCGATGAGATCAGAAGGACCATAAAAATCAACGACGCAACGGATAGAAAAAGAAGGTTTCCGGCCATCGGTATAAAAGTCTTTGATTGAATTGTTGTGCGAAAGGCCCATCAGCGAAGCAAGATGCCCGCCGGCAGAAAAGCCGATTAGGCCGATCTTTCGCTTATCAAGTTTATAGTCGGCAGCGTGCTGGTACAAATACTCCAGGGCAAGATTACAATCCTGCACCTGTGCCGGAAAAACAGCCTGTGAGCTGAACCGGTAGTCGATAGAAGCCAGCGCATAGCCATTATTGATAATAGCCCGGATGGTGGAGTTCATATAACTCATGTCGGCATACTTGTCATTGACCATCCAGCCGCCGCCATGTACCCACACCAGCAACGGCGTATTGGCCGTGGCATTGGCTGGCAAATAAATATCCAGCAGGTGCTTCTTCTCCGTATCACCCGCATAAGGAATGTTTTGATGCATGACCGTTCCCTTGGGGAAAATAGCTTTGATCAGCGAGTCTCGCTGTGCATGCGCAGCAGAGAAGGAGCACCAGGCAAACAAAAGCAATAAGGATAAGCGTATTGGCATAGAGAAGATGTTTATCCAAACTTACAACATATTCAGCGCCGTAAGGTCGCAAATAGCCCCCTATTTGTCCTGATACCACCCCTTCATTATACAGTCCCAACGGTATTTTTGAAAAACTGATCATTCATCTATTCATCGCTAAAAGCTAACAGCCGATAGCCAACACCTAACAACATGGCAAAGACAGATTTCAAGACCATCGACGAATACCACCAGAACTTCTCAGGCGAAACCCTCGAAAGAATGGAAACCATCAGAAGCATCGTTAAAAAGGCAGCGCCTGATGCCGAAGAGATTATCAGCTACCAGATACCCTCCTTTAAGTACCATGGTTACCTGGTTTACTATTCAGCCTACAAGTCGCATATATCCCTTTCGTCGCCCTGGAGCCCAGCCCTGCTAAAAGAATTCAAAACCGAACTGGCGAAATACAATGTCAGCAAGTCGGCCATCCAATTCCCCAACGATGAGCCGCTGCCCACTACACTCATTAAAAAAATAGTGCAGTTCAGGATGAAAGAAAACAAAGAGAATGAGGTTGTCAAAAAGAAGAAAGCGAAAGCCTGATGGTAGAGTTGTCGAAGTAAACGCATTGCCGATTGCTGACTGCCGATTGCCGGTCTTGCCTTCTCAACTTTTCAACCCTGTCAACTTATCAACAGAAAGACCTAAATTGTGTCATAACTAACGCACACAAAAAGCCTTGCTATGACAACACGCCGATCCTTTCTGCACAAGCTGACAGCCGCTGCCGTTACATTGCCTTTACTCTCATTTGAAGAATGCAATAATGCCGATACCAACACCAGTACGGGTGAAACAAAACCGTACGATGGTCCGGTATTGCGGGTAGCTATCATGGGTCTTGGTGGATATGGTACCCGCGTGGCAGATGCTATGCAGGCTTGCCAGAAAGCAAAACTGGTAGGCGTTATCAGTGGCACGCCTTCCAAGGTCAAAGCCTGGCAAACGAAATACAATATACCCGAGAAGAACTGCTACAACTACGAGAACTTCGACAACATTAAGAACAATCCCGATATCGATGCCGTATACGTCATCACACCCAACTCACTCCACCATGGCCAGGTGATCCGCGTAGCAAAAGCTGGCAAACATGTTATCTGCGAAAAGCCGATGGCCCTGAATGCCAAAGAAGGGCAGGAGATGATCGACGCCTGTAAAAAAGCCAATGTAAAATTATTAGTAGGCTACCGCATGCACTTCGAGCCAAAAACACTCGAAGTGGTCCGCATGCGCAAAGACGGAGAGTTGGGAAAAATACTGTTCTTCCAGGGACTGTCCGGCTTCAGGATCGGCGACCCTACACAGTGGCGGTTGAATAAACAACTGGCCGGAGGCGGCGCGATGATGGACATAGGCATCTATTCCATCAATGGAGCACGCTACATGGTAGGAGAGGAACCGGTATGGGTCACAGCACAGGAGACAAAGACCGACACTACAAAATTCAAAGAAGGAGTAGATGAGACGATACAATTCCAGATGGGCTTTCCCTCCGGTGCAGTAGCTTCCTGCTTATCTACTTATAGCATGAACGGCCTCGATAAATTCTACCTCAACGGCACGAACGGATTTGCAGAATTGCAACCATCTACCGGCTATGGACCCATTAAAGGCCGCACCAATAAAGGCGAACTTACACAGCCCCACAATACCCATCAAACCGTGCAGATGGAAGAAATGGCAGGCATTATACTCGAAGGAAAACAACCCATTGTGCCGGTAGATGGCGAAGAAGGACTGCGTGATCTTAAGATCATCGACGCTATCTACGCAGCAGTAAAGTCTGGAAAAAAGGTAGAGATTAAATAGACATACTACCGTTAGTTTTATAACACTATTACATCATTCACCACCTGCATACAGTGTCAGCACCTGTCTGTTGACACTTGCTGACAATCATTCTTTTATCAGCATTCGTGCAACGGACTTGTATAATTTACTGTCAGCACAAGCCGCGAGCGGCGCATTCAGCCCGTTAGATTGCCGCAATCGCCCCTCCGATCCTAATTCTGTACAATCTATTTTTGTTTTCGAACCTTGTGGCCGGTTGGTATGTTAGAATAGCCCCGGCGCTATGTTTACTGGCTACAAGTTGGCGATCTATAAAAAAATTCTTTGGAAAAAAGGTTGGCGGTAATTCAAACGTTGTTACTTTTGCTAACACTGTTAGGAAAAATAACGATGGGAATATCAGAAAGACGGTTACGGCAAAAAGAGGAGGTACGCTCCAACATACTCGCCACGGCATGGCAGATCGTAAAGGAAGAAGGGTGGCAAGCACTCTCCATCCGCAAGATCGCCGACGCCATAGAGTACAGCGTACCAGTGGTATATGACCATTTTGTGAACAAGGAATGCATTCTGTTGGAGTTTGCCAAAGAAGGCTTTTGTCTGTTGGCAAAAAAGATGCAACAGGCCAAGAGCAAGCATACTGATCCCGCCCAACAGTTAAAAGCCATGGCAGATGCCTACTGGAATTTCGCCTTTAAGAACAAGGAGTATTACCAGGTGATGTTCAACCTCGGCATACCCTGCAATGAGGTCGACGATTGCAACTGCCAGCCCGAAAAGATCAGCTTCAGGAGCCTCGTGGCGGATCCTATATCCGTCATCCTGGAAAAGAACAACAAGCAAACAGAAGACAGTGTGTGTTTGAAGACCCACACCTTCTGGTCGGTTATTCACGGGCTGATCTCGATTAAAATGATGAGAACTTCCGATGTGTCGGAAGTACTTAATAAAATGGTAATGGATGATGCAATAGAAGGGTTTATTAAAAACCTGGCATAGTGTGAAAAAAAGAAGCTAATTTATTTAGTGGTAAATGACTAATTTAATTAGCTTTGCTACCACTGTGGACACTCCGTAAATGATGGCGCAACTTCATTCACTGGGATAAGCAGTAACGAAAGGGAAAGATAAAGCCATGAACAAACAGATCCACCTGCCCAGCTCACAGGCAGAAGAACGGAAAAAATAACTTCCGGGATTTGTCCGAATTCGTCCCATCCGTTCGTAGTAGAAACGATAGGTATTGATTATCCTGCCCGACTGATAGAAACTCAAGTCGATTGCATGCTTTTGCCATAAGCATATTATTGAAACATATACCTGTTTATATAAAACCGGAAGCAAACCCTGCTTCTGTAAACAACCTGTTATGCAATACACAAAGATGAATAGAAGAACTAACAAACCAACCGTTTCCGTCAGCCCGGCCATGCATCGTGTCGTTGCACCGCTTGGGCACATTTTCCTGGGTGCTGTTGTATCCATCATACTATATAGCTGTGGCTCTTCAGCCGCACCCGGAGCTGCCTATGGGGCCATGCCTCCTCCGCAGCTGCCCGTAGTAGCAGTTGTTACATCTCCCGCTACTACTTTCAAAGAATACTCTGCTTCACTCGAAGGACGGGTGAACGTAGAGATCCGCCCACAGGTAGAAGGATACCTCGAAAAGATCTATGTAGATGAAGGCGCTTATGTAAAAGCAGGTCAGCCTCTGTTTAAGATCAATGACCGCATTTACAACGAAGCACTCAATAGCGCTCAATCGAGCGTACTGGCTGCACAAGCCAACGTGCAGAGAGCACAGGTAGAAGTAGATCGCCTGGTACCATTGGTAGATAACAAGGTGATCTCCGAAGTGCAGCTCAAAACTGCCCGCGCTGCCCTCGATGCTGCTAAAGCGTCAGAAGAGCAGGCCAAAGCAGGTGTAGGCAACGCACGCATCAACGTAGGGTACACTTATATCACGGCGCCTGTGAGTGGTTATATCGGCCGCATCCCTTACAAGACAGGTAGCCTGGTAGGTAAAGGAGAAGCCATGCCGTTGACAGTGTTGTCTGAGATCAACGAGATGTATGCTTACTTCTCCATGAGTGAGCCCGACTTTATCACCTTCAAACAGCAATTCGCCGGTAATACCATCGAAGAGAAAGTAAAGAAAGTGCCTGCCGTTGAACTGCTCCTGGCCGATAACAGTGTATACACCGAAAAAGGTAAGATATCTACAGTTGAAGGCCAGTTCGACAGAACTACAGGAACCATTGCCTTCCGCGCTACTTTCCCCAATGCAGGCGGTATGCTCCGCACCGGCAACACTGGTAAAGTGAGAATACCACAACAGCTGGCGCAGGTAGTAGTAGTACCACAGGAAGCTACTTTCGAAATACAGGACAAAGTATTTGTATTCGTAGTAGGCGATAGCAACAAAGTGGCCAGCAAGCCCATTGGCATCGCAGGCAAAACACCTACCTGGTACTTTGTGGAAAGTGGTCTCAAGCCTGGTGAGAAGATCGTATTCGCAGGTACCGGCAACCTGCAGGATGGAATGGCGATCGTGCCACAGCCTATCTCTGCCGACAGTTTATTAAAAGTTAAGCCATTATAAACAAATAATGCTGTAACACCGGATACTGATTTTGTGCTAAATGCTTATTGCTGTAAATACTGAACGCTATAATGAGTTCTGTAATCCGGATGCTGCATTCTAATTCTTTCTCCCATGCTTAGAAAATTCATAGAAAGGCCCGTTTTATCAACGGTCGTGTCCATCATATTGCTGTTGTTGGGCGGTCTGTCGTTGTATACGCTGCCAGTTACACTCTTTCCCGATATCGCGCCCCCCAGCGTACAGGTAACAGCCCTGTACCCGGGAGCCAATGCCGAAGTAGTAGCCCGTTCAGTAGCTACGCCTTTGGAAGAAGCCGTCAACGGTGTGGAAAACATGACCTACATGACTTCCAACTCCAGTAACGACGGTAGTATGACCCTCACTGTTTTCTTCAAACAGGGAACCGACCCGGATATCGCCTCTGTAAACGTACAGAACCGCGTGTCCAAGGCCGTGAGCCAGGTTCCTGCTGAAGTAGTACAGGCAGGTATCTCCACTCAGAAAGTACAGAACAGTATCATCATGTTCGTGGCCCTGTCGAGCGAAGACAGTACGCAATATGATGAGTTGTTTCTCGAAAACTACATCAAGATCAACCTGATCCCCCAGATACAACGTGTACCCGGTGTGGGCCAGGCCCTCGTATTCGGTACCAAGGATTACTCCATGCGTATCTGGTTAAAGCCCGACCGCCTCATTGCCAACAACCTGTCACCACAGGATGTGCTGAACGCGATCAGGGACCAGAATCTTGAAGCAGCACCTGGTCGTCTTGGACAAAGCAGCCCCGAAACATTTGAGTATGTACTTAAATACAAAGGCAAGCTGAACCAATACGAAGACTACGAGAACTTTGTGATCAAGGCCAATCCTGATGGCTCCATGCTGCGCCTGAAAGATGTAGCCCGCGTACAGTTTGGTTCTTATACCTATTCCACCAATAGCCGTATGGATGGCAATCCGGTATCAGGGTTCGCTGTATTCCAGACAGCAGGCTCCAACGCCAACGATATCCTTACAGAGATAGAACGTCAGCTGAAAGACTTTGAGCGCACGCTGCCCAAAGGTGTGAAGACCACCATCATGTTCAACTCCAAAGAGTTCCTTGATGCGTCGATCGACCAGGTAACGGAAACCCTGGTGATCGCCTTCGTGCTGGTGTTCCTCGTGGTGTTCCTCTTCCTGCAGGATTTCCGTTCAACATTGATACCGGCCATTGCAGTACCGGTAGCTATTATAGGTACCTTCTTCTTCATGCAGCTGTTTGGGTTCACCCTCAACCTGCTTACCCTCTTCGCGTTGGTACTCGCCATCGGTATCGTGGTGGATGACGCCATCGTGGTGGTAGAAGCGGTGCACTCGAAGATGGAACGTACCAAACTACCCGCACGCACCGCAACGGTGCAGTCTATGAGTGAGATCTCCGGGGCCATCATCTCTATTACCCTCGTAATGGCGGCGGTGTTCATTCCCGTAGGCTTCATGCAAGGCCCTGCCGGTGTATTCTACAGGCAGTTCGCCTTCACCCTGGCTATCGCGATCCTGATCTCTGCGGTGAACGCGTTGACACTGAGTCCGGCCCTTTGCGCCCTCTTCCTGAAAGGCGGACATGACGAAGAAGTTCATGGCAAAAGAAAAGGATTTGCAGGCCGCTTCTTTGGCGCCTTCAATGCAGGCTTCAACAGCATGACCAATAAATACATCAAGAGCCTGCAGTTCCTGATCAAGCATAAATGGGTACCGATCACAGGTCTTGTTGTCATAGGCGTGCTCTGCTTCTGGCTGATAGGAAAAACGCCTACAGGCTTCATTCCAACAGAAGACCAGGGTTTCGTGCTGTATGCATTGAACACGCCTCCCGGCAGTTCACTCGACAGGACCAAACAGGCAACCCAGCAGATCGAGAATATTATTAAGAACGAACCAGCCGCTAATCACCACTACGTGATCGATGGTCTCAACTTCATCAGCAATGCCAACGCATCACCGTATGCTGCAGGTTTTGTGCGATTGAAAGATTATAAAGACCGTGGTGCAGTGAAAGACCCCGACATGATTGCCGGTGGTATATCACAAAAAGTAGCAGGCATAAAAGGCGCGAACGCCTTCTTCTTCAACTTCCCCACTGTACAGGGATTTGGTAACGTGAGCGGTTTCGAGTTCATGCTGCAGGATAGGAGCAACGGCCCCCTCGATAAACTGGGTAATACTACCTGGGCGTTCATCGGAGCCCTGATGCAAAGACCGGAGATCGCTTATGCGTTCACCACCTTTGCCACTGCCAACCCGCAGTACATGATCGAAGTGGACAATATAAAAGCCAAACAACTGGGCGTATCCATTACCGAGTTGATGCAAACCATGCAGATCTACTACGGAAGTAGCTTCGTGTCCGACTTTAACCGCTTTGGTAAATACTACCGTGTAATGGCGCAAGCCGATCCGTCTTACCGTACCGATGCCAATTCACTCGATGGTATCTATATAAAGAACGGCAGTGGAGAAATGGTGCCAGCTAAATCACTGGTAAGATTGAAAAGGGTTTACGGTCCTGAAACAGTAACCCGTAACAACCTGTTCAATGCCGTTACCATCAACGGAGTACCCAAACCTGGATACAGTACCGGTGATGCCATCAAGGCCATCGAGGAAACAGCTAAGCAGGTGTTGCCACGCGGATATGCATACGAATGGACAGGTGTAACACGTGAAGAGATCAAGACAGGTGGACAAACAGGATTTATCTTCCTGCTCAGTATCATCTTTGTATTCTTCCTGCTGGCAGCCCAGTACGAGAGCTACATTCTGCCGTTCGCTATTATCCTTACCATTCCTACCGGCGTACTCGGTGTGTATTCCTTCATCGGATGGGCCGGCATAGAAAGTAATATATATGTGCAGATCGGTTTGATCATGTTGATCGGTCTGTTGGCCAAGAACGCTATCCTGATCGTTGAGTATGCCGTACAGCGCCGCAGGGCAGGCATGGGACTGATTGAATCGGCACTCGAAGGATCAAGACTTAGGTTGCGTCCGATCCTAATGACCTCCTTCGCGTTCATCGTTGGTCTGTTGCCATTAATATGGACACACGGCGCTTCCGCAAAAGGAAACGCATCTATTGGTACCAGTGCTGTAGGTGGAATGCTTACCGGGGTGATCTTAGGGATATTTATGATCCCTGTACTCTATGTAATATTCCAGTACCTGCAGGAAAAAGTAACCGGCAGAACAGGACCAAGAGAGATCAGCCTGAGCGAATAAAATAATATTTGATCCCGCAGAGCTTGCTCTGCGGGATCTTAAAGAACAATAATAATCGTATTAAAACGGATATACGCCATGCAACAGAAGCATATTCACTTTTATATAGCTGCCTTCGTCGCCGTGGTACTGGTGGGATGTAAGTTAGGTAAGGAATACCAACGCCCCCAGGTACAACTGCCGCAACAGTTTGGCACCACAGCACAGGCACAGAGTTTTGCCGATACCAACAGTATCGCAGACATTGCCTGGAAGGAGTTCTTTACCGATCCAACATTGCAGGAGTTGATTACCCGCGGCATTACTTACAACAATGACTTGCAGGTAGCCATCAAAAGAATAGACATTGCCAATGCCCAGGCAAAGCAGGCGAAGTTACTCCAGCTGCCGAAGGTCGACCTGCAGGTAACGGGAGCCATTAACCGTCCATCAGACAATAGCTTGAACGGACTTAGCGCCAGTGCCTTCTTAGGTAAAGTATACATAGAAAACTACCAGGTGTTGGCCAATATCTCCTGGGAAGCCGATATCTGGGGAAAGATACGTGGACAGAAAGAGACTGTGCTGGCCCAATACCTGCAAACACAGGAAGCTGCCAAGGCAGTACAAACACAACTGGTGTCCAGCATCGCACAAGGTTATTACAACCTGCTGATGCTCGACAGGCAATTGATCATTGCACGCAACAACCTTACACTCAATGATACATTTGTCAACGTTACCCGCTTACTGAGAGATGGAGGCGTAGTAACTACACTGGCAGTGCGTCAGGCAGAAGCACAAAAGCAAACCACTGCCTTATTGATCCCGCAGCTGGAGCAAGACATTGCCATGCAGGAAAATGCCCTGCAGGTATTGACAGGCCAGTTGCCCGGTGCGGTAGCCCGTGCAGCATCGTTGAACGATCTGCCCCTACCCACCAACCTGTCTACCGGATTGCCGGTGGCTATGGTGAGCCGGAGGCCGGATGTACGCACTACCGAATTGGCCCTTGTGATGGCCAATGCGCAGGTAGGTGTGGCGCAAGCCAATATGTACCCTGCGTTTACGATCACGGCAGGTACAGGTCTTGAGTCTTTCAAGTCAAGCAACTGGTTCAACATTCCTGGCTCTCTGTTTGGACTGGCAGCCGGAACAATATTGCAACCGGTATTCAGACAGAAACAACTGAAAACACAATTTGAAATAGCGAAGATCGAAAGAGAGCAGGCAGTGATACAGTTCAGGCAGTCAGTACTGCTGGCTACCGGTGAAGTGAGTAACGCGCTGGTACAGGTAGAAAAGCTGAAAGAACAACGCGTTTTGGCCGGCAACCAGGTAGATACTTTAAAACAGGCCGTTGGCAACGCACAATTGCTCTTCAAGAGCGATATGGCCAACTACCTGGAGGTGATCACCGCCCAAACCAACGCACTGCAGGCCGAATTGAACCTCGCAGCCATCCAGCGCAGCCAATTGGGAGCCGTGGTAGAATTGTACCGCTCCCTCGGAGGCGGTTGGAAATAAGGCAGCGCGCAACACAAAGCAGAACATTCAACACCCATAAACGAGCTTTTTTTTCGAAGATTAAGAGAACCAAAAAGTACGGCAAGTCCAAAGGGTGGGTCGCTCTCAAAAGCGGCTCACCCTTGTTGTTTTTTCGCCTTTTGTTAATCTCCACCTTTTCAATCTGTTAACTCTTCACATCACTACTCGTTTCCTCAATACCTCGTTTCTTTTTCCTTTTTAACCCATCACCGTTCCATTTTGGGAAAACTCAATCTATTCACTTTCCATTCTTATCAACTTTTTAACCTGTTAACTTTTCAACCTACCTCAATAATCCCGGTCCGGTCTTTGCCTGCTAAACGGCTAAATGGTTAACTTAGCTTAGGCATGAGAGCAGTGACCAAGACCAACCACTTTATCCGTTACCTCGTGTTGATGATCTTGAGTATAGCAGCGCAAGTTGCCTATGCACAAAACCATACTTTGACAATACAGGTGGCGGATAGCGCACAGATCCCGGTGAGCAACGCGACCTTGAAGATCAACAAACAGGAAAAGGTCGTAGATTCATCAGGGAATATTGCTATACAATTACCTTCAGGCATTCATCGAATCACCATCTCGGCCGTAGGCCACTATGCCAACACTTTCACCATTCCACTTTACAGTGATACCGCCATCCAGGTACTCTTACGATCACGCGAAAGCCTGTTGACAAATGTAGTGGTCACAGCAAGCGCCAATGTGCACCGCAACCAGATGAGTACCCAATCGCTGAACATTACACAGATCAAGAAATTGCCCGTTGTATTTGGGGAAATTGATCCACTAAAGACAATCACCCTGTTGCCCGGCATTAAAAGCGGGGGAGAGGCGAGTGCGGGTATCTATGTACGTGGTGGCGGGCCCGATCAAAATCTGGTGCTATTGGATGGCATACCCGTTTACAATCCCAATCACCTGCTCGGATTCTTCAGCGTCTTCAATGGCGAAGCGGTAAAAAATATTGAGGTCATTAAAGGTGGCATACCCGCCGAATACGGAGGCCGTCTCAGCAGCGTGATAGCAGTGGACACCCGTGATGGGAACAAAGACACCCTGAAAGGAAGTGGCGGCATAGGATTGATCTCCTCCCGCGTTTCGCTGGAAGGACCCATAGTGAAAGGCAAGTCCTCCTTCATCCTCAGCGCCCGGCGCACGTATATTGACCAGGTGGCCAAACTGTTTGCCCGCGACACCATTGGCGATAATGGGTACTACTTTTACGACGTCAACTTCAAGGCCGATTACCAGCTCAATAAGAACAATGCTCTATACTTCACCTTCTACCACGGAAAAGATGACTTCAACTTTGTAGATGATGACGAAGACGGTCCCGAACGCCGCTTCAATGCGGTATGGGGCAATACGATCCTGGGCCTTTCCTGGAAACAGCAATTGAATAAAAAGTTGAAACAGGAACTGGCGATAGTGCGCAATGATTTCAACCTCGATACCAAAGTATCATTCGGCATCAATGGATTTGTTTTCTCCTCCGGGCTCACCGATTACCAGCTGAAGAACGACTGGACCTATACAGCCAACAGTTGGATGAAATGGAAGTGGGGACTGCTATATACCCGCCACGAATTTCGGCCCGGCGCAGGAAGCTCCAATGCCGGTGTGCAGGAATTCAAGACTTCCATCACAGATCAGTATGCGCGTGAAGCAGCAGCTTACGTGAGCACAGACCTCAACATCACACCACAGCTGAATATTATAGCAGGATTACGCTACAGCTATTTTAATCAGGTAGGACCTACAGAGCGTGTGCTGTACGGTCCCGACGGATCACCCACTGGCGAAACAGAACGATATGGAAAAGGACAAAGCATAGCACGCTATCATTATCCCGAGCCCCGCTTTAGTGCGCTCTATCGCCTGCCCGGAAAAGCCAGTATCAAGGTGTCCTACACACGTACTATACAATACCTGCACCTCGCAACCACCAGCGCTGCAACATTTCCCAGCGATCTTTGGGTGCCATCAGGCAGCCTTATCAAGCCGGCGAAGGCCCAGCAGGTGGCAGCAGGATTTTTTAAAGACCTCGGCAATGGCGCTTATGAAATGAGTGTAGAAGCCTATTACAAAACCATGTCCAACCAACTGGAGTTTAAACCCGGGGCCCGCTTATTGCTGAACCAGAACATCGAAGGAGAAATGATCTTCGGAACAGGAAAAGCCTACGGCCTTGAACTGTTCTTCCAGAAAAAGACCGGAAGACTTACTGGTTGGATTGGGTATACACTCAGCCGCACAGAACGCACATTCCCTGCTATGAACGAAGGCAAACCATTTCCATATCGCTACGACCGTACCCACGATGTAAGCGTAGTGGCCAATTATAAACTCAGCAGCAAATGGGATGCTTCAGGAGTTTTTGTATATGGCACTGGCAATGCATTGACCATGCCTACCGGCCGGTTTGTATACAACCTTGGTTACAACGAATACGAAAAGAGGCCGGTTTTTACCAGCCTGAACCAATACGATAAGATCAACGATTATCGAATGCCGGCTTATCACAGAGTAGACCTTTCATTTACCTATACACCAAAACCGAATAGTACAAAACGCTTTAAGAGCAGCTGGATCTTTAGTCTTTATAATCTTTATAACAGGCAGAATCCCTATTTTATTTATATGGATGTGCAGGAAGATGAAGAAACCATTCAGGGAAAGAAAGTATTTCTGTTTCCCATTTTACCAGGCGTTACCTGGAACTTTAAATTTTAGGAACATGAGGAAAGTAAAGTGTAAAATAGGATGGGCAGCCCTTGTATCACTCATAGCTTTTGTAGCATGTGAGCGGGATTTTGATATAAAGATCAAGAACAACGAGCCACAACTGGTAGTGGAAGCATACATCAACAATTTATTGCCCACCTTCAACTATGTGGTGTTGAGCAAAAGCAAGAACTACTA
The DNA here is from genome assembly GCF_059502485.1 of Paraflavitalea sp. Lineage (NCBI taxonomy): Bacteria > Pseudomonadati > Bacteroidota > Chitinophagia > Chitinophagales > Chitinophagaceae > Paraflavitalea > Paraflavitalea sp. The sequence continues at coordinate 1,883,807 of NZ_JCACET010000010.1, read as the reverse complement.
TGAACCCGGATTTCAGAATACGCCGGTAGGAGGAGCAAAAGTGTACATTACCGAAGGCGAGCTATCCGCAGATAACAAATACCGTTGGGATGAAACCTCTACACGCGAACTAAGAGAAGTCGCCCTGCCCCAGGTTAGGAATTCGCCCGCATCAGGTGTTTATTTTGATCCCAGGCTTGTTACCGATTCTGCCAACGCATTGAGAGGGAAACCTGGCAAGCACTACCTCTTGGAAATAGAAGTGGAGGGAAAGAAATACACGGCCACCACAGCGCTGCTGATACCGGTGCCTGTAGACAGCCTCAGTACGGGCAATTACTTCGTGGACGAAGACGATGACCACGACACCTTGACAAAAGCACGAATAACAGTTTATTTTAAAGACCCCGATACCATTGGCAATACCCAGCTCTATTACTGGCGTCACGGCGGCATTCGCAACAACTTTGGCTGGGGAGGCTTAGGCGCCAATTGGTATACCCCCGGTACAGATGAATTGGTAAATGGGCAGAATGTCAAGATCACTCACTCTTACGGATTTGTGATAGGTGATACGGTCGAATACTTTATGGCCAATGTAGAAAGGAAAGTATACAACTTCTGGGATAGCTTCAATAAAGCCAGGGACAATGGAGGACCCTTTGCTACGCCGGTATCCCTCCTCAGTACCATCAATGGTGAAAATGTAACTGGCTGCTTCAGCGGCTTCAGCCTCAGCACCCGGAATATAATTGTGAAATGACACCTTCTTTTTGTCATTTCGAACGAAGCGCTAGCGTAGTGAGAAATCTGCTGTCGAAGCAAACGCGAATTGCCCGGTCCTTTAGGGCCGGGAGAAAAACAAGTAGGTCGACTGGGCTTTAGCCCAATTCTTTGCTACGAAACAAAAGTGCCGCTGCTACTCATTAAGCTCACATTAAACTTATTACTCCGCCCTGTAATTATTGTAAATTTAAGACGACATATACCACAGCAGTCCCACCGGGGCAGGCCACCTATTAAATGATTTCGCAATGGAACAAACGATTGTACTCAAAGTCAATGGCAAAGACTGGAGCTTGAACATAGATCCCGAAATGCCATTATTATATGCACTCAGGAACAATCTGCAATTGAATGGACCCAAATACGGTTGCGGCATGGCGCTTTGCGGAAGCTGCATGGTATTGTTGGATGGAAAAGCACAGCCCTCCTGCATCATGCCTTGCTCTACAGCTGCCACCCACTCCATTACAACACTCGAAGGCATTGGCAACAGAGAGAAACTACATCCTGTACAAAAAGCTTGTATTGAAGAGCAGGCCGCACAATGCGGCTATTGCCTCAATGGCGTTATTATGTGCGCCAAAGAACTGCTGGAAAACAATACGCATCCCACAGATACAGAAATAAGAGAAGCCCTGCAACGTGTGCTCTGCCGCTGCGGCACCCACACCCGCTTCATCAGTGCCATTAAAAAAGCAGCCGCTCAACTTTAACACACGCCCATGTCAATACACCACACAGATACACCAGCCAATCCCGGAAGACGTCATTTCCTCAAAGCCACGGGGCAATTACTGATCGGTTTCAGTATTATACCATCCACCTTCAGGGCAATGCAGGCAATGACTGCCGATGCAGTAACGGTCGATGAAGGAAACATCAATGCATGGCTCAGGATCGATGCAGAAGGGAATGTCACGGTGTTGACGGGTAAAACAGAATTGGGCCAGGGCATAAAAACAGCCCTGATGCAAATAGCAGCCGAGGAGTTGGACGTGAGCATGAAGCACATGCACATTATTATCTCAGATACAGCACAAACTGCCGATGAACGATATACAGCTGGCAGCGCTTCCATCACAGGCAGTGGTAGTGCCATCCGCGAAGCAGCAGCAGAAGCAAGAAGAGTATTACTGGAAATGGCCGCAGAAAAATTACAAACACAAGTAGGCGGTCTCAATGTGAAAGATGGCATGGTAACAGCCACAGCTACCGGTAGATCCATTAGCTATGCAGCCTTATTAGATGGAAAAAGTATACAAGGAAAAGTCTCTGGTAAAGCACCGCAGAAAGATCCATCAAAATATACATTGGTAGGCACTTCCTGGCCACGCGAAGACATAGCAGCCATGGCCACAGGTGAGCCGGTATATGTACAGGACATGAGACTACCCGGCATGCTGCACGCACGTGTAGTACGTCCGCCAGCATACGGCGCCAAACTGTTGACATTGCCGGAAGACAAACTGAAAACATTGCCAGGCATTGTAAAGCTGGTACGCAATGGCAGCTTTGTAGGCATTGTGGCCCAGGAAGAATACCAGGCCATGAAAGCACTGAAGCTGCTGCAACAGAGCGCTACCTGGAGCAAGCCGGCATTGCAGCCTGCTCAGCCACAATTGTTCGACCATATACTACAACAAAATACCAATAGCGAAGTCGTCAAGAAAAATGAATCGGTAAACCCGGCTATTGAAGGCGCTGCTACCAAACTGGAAGCAGTATACAAACGACCCTACCACATGCATGGCTCCATTGGCCCGTCTTGTGCAATAGCCGAATGGAAAGACGATCAGCTGACAGTATGGTCCCACACACAAGGAGCTTTTCCTCTCAGGGGCACGCTGTCCGATCTGTTGGGTATACCGGAAACCAGGATCAGGGTAATGGCAGTGCCGGGCTCAGGTTGCTATGGACACAATGGTGCTGATGATGTAGGCGCAGATGCAGCCTTGCTGGCGATGGCAGTGCCGGGAAAACCAGTGCGTGTACAATGGATGCGCGATGATGAGCACAGTTGGGAGCCATACGGATCAGCTATGCTGCTGCGCTTAAAAGGCGGCCTCGATGCACAAGGCAACCTGCTGGCATTGAGTACAGAACTTTGGTCCGATACACACAGCTCCCGTCCCGGAGGCCGCGCTGGCCATTTCATTGCAGGCCGCGATCTGGAGAAACCCTTTACCTTTTCTGTTGGGCGCTTCTCCGGTGGTAGCTACCGCAACTCTCAGCCACTATACGATACACCGAGCCAGGTGATCCTCAACAATTGCAAAGGACCACTCAGAACTTCTGCGTTGCGTAGCCTCGGCGCTTATGCCAACATATTCGCCCTCGAATCCTTCATGGATGAGCTGGCCCATAAAGCAGGTAAAGACCCTGCCGACTTCAGGCTGAAGTACCTGAAAGATGAACGCGCAAGAGCCGTCATAGAAATGGTGATAGAGAAAACCCAGTGGCGCGATCGCATTAAGAAGAAAGGAGCCGGCCTGGGTATTGCCTTTGCTCAATATAAAAACGATGCATCCTATTGTGCAGTAGTGGCAGAAGTGCAGATCGATAAAAAAACAAAACAATACCGGCTTGTAAAACTTACCAGCGCTATCGATGCAGGCCAGGCAATTAATATAGATGGCATCATCAACCAAACAGCCGGCGGCATGATACAATCAGCCAGTTGGACGATGCTCGAAGAAGTGCGCTACAACGAAGGAGGCATACTCACCCGGGCCTGGGATTCATATCCCATCCTGCGCTTCAATGCAGTACCTCACACAGAAGTATTTGTCATCAACAAAACAGGACTGCCGCCATTGGGAGCAGGAGAGGCGGCACAAGGACCCACGGCCGCAGCCATTGCCAACGCTATTTTCAATGCTACAGGCAGCAGACTACGGGAACTGCCATTGAAGCCAGCTAAGATCGACTGGAATAAAGTATCATGATATTAGCTCCGTAAATCATATATTCACGATAGCAACTCCCTGAATAGATGACTAAACGGACCCCTCTCCGGCAGGCCCTGCTATTGCATGCCTGCATGCTCCTGACCCTGTCGATGCATGCACGACAACAACGTTTCATTACCTGGAACGTATCCCACGGCCTCTCCCAAAGCAGCGTACACACCATTTACCAGGACAGCGATGGCCTCATCTGGATCGGCACACAGGATGGCCTCAACAGCTTCGATGGTCAGCACTTCAAAACCTGGAAACACCACCAGCACGATACCACTACCATCAGCGATCAGTTCATACTTTCCATTACAGAAGACAATACCGGCCACCTCTGGATAGGCACCCGTAACGGCTTTAATAAATTCAATAAACGTACTGGCAAGTTTACCCGGTATTATACTACCCTTGAAGAGAAGAGAACGATCGGCCACCCTTACTTCACAATATTGAAAAACCGGCAAGGCGATATACTCGTGCCGGGCAGAATAGGCATTTTATCGGTATTTAAGAATGGTCAGGACGGAGCAGGCTTACAAACGTATCCCCTTATGATCAGTGATCCCGCTATAGACAGCAGCGGTCGCCTTTGGGGCTTCGATAAAAACAATATACTCTATTGCTATGATCCTGCACTGCAATACCGGCCACAGAAAATGACAAGCCTGCCGCAGGCTACCCAGCTCAAATGTGTAATAAGCCCTGCACAGGAATTGTGGTGCTATGAAGAAGGTGCAAAAAACAGCATATGGCGTTACTATATATCATCACGCAAATGGGAACAGCAACCCTTGTCGGTGCCTGCTGTGATCACGCACATCGGCTTCGACCACAATAGCCATCCATGGATCAGCACGTACAAGGGATTATATACCATATCACAACAGCAATTGCCACAACAGGTCGCCATTGCAAAAGATGAACAGTTCACCTTACCCCCGGGAAAACTATTGTGCAGTTACCACGACAGGCAAGGCAACCTCTGGGTAGGTTCCGCAAGCGGTGGTTTGGCCTTTCACAATCCCGCTTTTAATAACTATGCCCTGTTAACAACAGGCATCAGGAATGATGGCATAACAGCAGCTGTTGATTATTCGGAAGACGAACGATGGATAGCAGCGGTAAGTGGACTATATGTCGCTCGCCGCCAACCCGGTGAAGAAAATAACTATGCAATAGAAAAACGGTTACTGCCCGGACAGGTTATCACGGCACTCGCAAATGACAAAGAAGGTAAAATATGGGCAGCTGTTCAAAAGAAAGGATTGTATGTGATTAATAAAGGCAGCATGCAATCACCTGTTCAGGTGCCACAGGCACTGCTGCAGGATAAAGACATCAATTACCTCTTTTGCGACAACCACAACAGGATATTGGTAGGAACAGTGAAGGGATTATTTATACTTGATCAGGCTACGGGTAAATGGCAGGGATTCACGAAGCTGAATGATAACAGCGCCACGGGATATTACATTATGAATATATTCCAGGATGATCAGCATCGTATCTGGGTAGGTAAAAATACAGGCGTCGATGTGTACGATGAAGAACTCAGGATGCTGTTCACGATCAACAGCGCGTCCGATACATCCGCCATCAACCGCACGCTCATTACGGCCATCACGCAGGACAAACGTGGCGACATATGGATAGCGACCCTCAGCAGCGGCATCTACCAATACCATAATGGAAAACTGTCCCAGTTTACCACCGATCATGGCTTAAGCAGTAATGTCACCTATGGCATTATTGGCGATCAGAAAGGACGCCTTTGGATTACCACTACTTCAGGCATCAACATCTACGTGCCCGAAGAAAAGAAGTTTTATAAGCCAGGCTTCAGTGAAGGTGTACCGGCAGGAGATTACATGGTAGGGGCGCTCACCCTGAACGAGCAAGGACAGATTTACCTGGGCACTACACACGGCCTGCTGGTGGCGAATGCCAACAACATCGAGCTGCAAAATAAAACCGCAGAAGCGGCAGTGAGCGACGTGAAAGTAAATGGAGAAAGCATAGCGTCCCTGCAACAATCCTATGTGCTGCAGCCCGGCTACACAACCATTAGCTTTGAATTTTCTATACGCGAAGCCTTCCAGCCGGGCAACCTTATTTACCAGTACCGGCTTAGCCACGAAAAAGAGTGGAATACATTACCACAGGGAACGGCGCGCATCAACTATACACAGTTGCCATTTGGAGCCGTCACGATGCAGGTGCGGGCTGCTTATTCCACAGCCGAATTACGGGAAGCGCCGGTGTCTACATTCAGCATGAACGTTCGGCCACCCTGGTGGCAAACGACCTGGTTCAAGGGGCTGTCGTTCCTGGCCATAGGAGGACTCATCGGTTGGGGAGTTAGGATCTACACACAAGCCAAATACGCCCGGCAAATGCAGGCCCTGCAGGTGCAACGGCAGCTCCAGCGGGAACGCGAAAGAATTAGCCGCGACCTGCACGATAACATCGGCGCCTACACTTCAGCCCTCATAGCAGGCATCAACCGCCTGAAAGATGAAAACCATGAACACACGGAAGTAGAAGAACTGGGGGAATATGCCGCCGGCATCATGGCTTCCCTGCGGCAAACAATATGGGTATTGAATAATGAAAGCCTCACCCTCACCGCTTTTGTTGACAGGTTCAAAAGCTATGCGGTAAAGATCATGAGAAACTATCCAGACATCACCCTGCAAATACACCAGGACTCGCCGGCAGAGAAAACCCTCTCCCCCCAGCAATCACTCAACCTCTTCCGCATCATGCAGGAAGCATTGCATAACGCCTGTAAATATGCTGCAGCCACCTGTATAGAAATAACAGTCTTGAACCGCGATCAATTCAGCATCACCATAAAAGACAATGGAAGAGGATTAAGCAACCACAAAAAAGAAGACAGCTATGGCCTCCACAACATGGAGCAGCGCGCAGAAGAATCAGGTTATAATTTATTGATACAGTCCGGCGAGGGATCAGGAACAGCCGTGCACATACAGGAAAAATAGTGCAAATGCAGTATCCCCCGGCAGCAGTTAAAAAACAATATTTGTACATGACCCGCATCGGCATCGTAGACGATAAGATGATCAACCGGAAAACCGCGCAGCGCAACCTGCAGGGAGCGGCAGATATACGGATAGTGCTGGAAGCCTCCTCCGGCCAGGATTTCATTGAAAAAATGGAACACCTCACAGAGGCAGAAAGGCCACAGATCGTACTCATGGACATTGATATGCCGCAAATGAGCGGCATTGAAGCCATAGCCATCGGCACCATCAGGTTTCCCGGCACCAGGTTCCTGGTCCTTACGGTATTCGACGACGATGAGAAAATATTCGAAGCCATACAGGCAGGCGCTTCCGGTTACCTCCTCAAAGACGATTCAGCCGTACAGTTGGCCGAAGCCATCACAAACATTATGGAATTCAACGGCACACCCATGAGTCCTGCTGTGGCCCGTAAAACCCTGTCCTGGCTGCGGGAGCTCCAGTATAAGCCGGGAGCGCCGGCAACATCACCGGTCACCAGCGACAAACTACTCAGCAACCGCGAACTGGAGATCATGAAACTGATGGTAGAAGGTTTGGAATACAAAAGCATCGCTGCAAGACTATCCATTAGCCCCAACACGGTGCGGGCCCACATCAGTAAAATATACGAAAAGCTCCACATCAACTCCAAAGCACAGGCAGTACAACTCGCGTATAAGTATAAATGGGTATAATTGCTGGCTAATGCAAATGCACTATTGATTCCGCTTCCCCGTAAAGATAGCTTTGAGGCATTATAGCAATCCCCATAAACCCTCTTTAAATGAAAAAGCTATTCTTTACCCTGCTGATCACAGCTTGCAGTGCAATGGCTGTTGCTCAGGACTTCGATGTATTCACCTTTATCAAAAGTGGCACATTCGGCAAGCAGACCATTTTAAAAGACATGAACAAACTGGCCATCCCACAGGCCACCATCATCTTTAAAACAGCCACTACAAAAGATTATCTGAAAAATGAAAGAGGCGGCTTGCTGGGCGGACGCAAATCCGGGGGTGGTACCGTCACCGGCAAGATCACAGCTTACCTCGAGATCACAGATGGAGAGCTTACACAAGAAGATTACCAGTTGATGGCAGACCAGTTCTATGGTTACCTCACAAAACGTCTGAACGAGAACGGCATTGGTACAGTAGATTGGAACACCATCACCCAGAAAGACTTTTACCAGGCAGGCGATGATGCGGAAGAAGAAGACAAAACACGCAAAAGCGAAGAAAAGAAAGGACAGATCTACACCATGGTCAATGCCAACAAAGGAAAGACCGTCACTACCTACGATCCTTCCCGCACTTTCAACTTCGGCTTTGCCGGCATGAAAATAAAAAGAGCAGCCAACTTCTCCGAAGAGCTGGGTGCACCCATCTTATTCCTGCATACAGTAGTAGACTTTGTAGACCTGATGCTGGAAGGTGATGTACATACGGGCTCCGGCGTTAAATACGAGTGGATGAACAACCCTGTCACAAAAACCGATTTTGGTCTTTATGAGATCAAGACGAGTTTCAAGAACTATGAAATGAATGCCAAAGCTGCCCCCAATGTAAAAGTGGCTGGCTGGACTACCTGGGATGGCAAGAGCATGGGCGGCAGGCTGATGTTTCAAAACGATCGCTCCAAAACAGATACCTACATGTTCAATGCCGATATTCCCTCCTTTACAGAGTTCGCTACAGAGCTTACCCAGGACCCTAATCGTAAAGTATTGAACAAACGCGAGAACATCTTTGCCAAAGACATACGCTATGTACCGGTAGTAGTGGCAACTACCAAAGCAAAATACATGAACGCTGTACAAAAAGCGCTGGAAAACTTTGCAGATGCATTGATATACCAGGTGAAGCTCAGCAAAAAGTCATAGTCTCATTAACCATAGGAATATAAACGTTCGCGCGCATCAGAGTAGTTTAGCAAAAGGTCAAAGGCCCCGTAAGGGGCCTTTGGTGCTATATAAACCTTTCAAATTCTTTATTGAGTGCTCACCTTCATCACCACCTTCTTCACGGGCGAAGGCTGCTTCACCATAATATTAGGCATGTGCAGATCAGTAGGATAGAAGATCGCAAACATACCAGCCTCCAGCTTCGAGAAAAAAGCAGGCTGCTCACCAAATAACCAATAATCATTAGCCTCATCATACTCCTTGGCAGGCGACTGCTGGCGCAGCCAGTCATGGCCGATAAGCTCCTGGCCACTCACAATATACTGGACATCGATGTATTTTTTGTGCGCCTCCATCTTTTCACCGGCAGCAGGAACAGTGTCATATTCATTTACAATGGCAATAACATTGGTGCCATCAATCTCATACCTGCCCTTGGGCACCTGCGAAAAATCAGTTTCAGTAAGATACTGGAAAGCCTTCACGACCCGGGGGCCAAGATTATAATACAGGATCGCATTCTGTAAAGTGTCGATAACCATGTTGGGTAATAATATTAGAACAGCAAGATACTCCTTTGCACTTACAAACAAAATCGGGAAGGCATCAAAATAGGAGCTATAATATTAATAATCAGCTTGAAGTGCCGCTTTTAGCCCCCTCGGCAGAAAAAATATAAAGCTATTTGTTATAAACGTACGTTTTTTATCGTACCTTGGTCCTATGAAGCTTAGAAAAGAACCTGCCGGCAAAGAAACAGTGCCCACCAAAGCAGAGATGGATGTGCTCCAGGTACTCTGGCAACACGGCCCTTCCACCGTTCGGTTTGTACACGATACACTCAACGAACAGAAGGAAGCGGTACAATACACATCTACCCTCAAGCTCATGCAGGTGATGACAGAAAAAGGAATGCTCACAAGAGATGAGTCCAGCATGAAGCACGTATACAGTGCGGCACTCGAAGAAAGCAAGACGAAAGGCTCCATGTTGAGCCGCTTCGTAGATAATATGTATGATGGCTCCGTGAGCAATCTCATGGTTGCCCTGTTAGGAAATGACAAAACCTCCGAAAAAGAATTACAGGTGTTGAAGGAAATGTTGAAGAAACTGGATGATAAATAAATAAGCACAAAAGCAGTACAACATGAACGCCCTTGTAAACAACATACTGTTGGAACGAAGCCTCCAGGCCTTCTGCTGGATGCTGATCCATTCCCTTTGGCAGGGCCTGCTGTTAGCCCTTGTCACCGGCATCGTAATGCTGCTGACCAATAAAGCCAAAGCAGAAACACGGTATGCCCTTACAACCGGTCTTTTCTTTACATTCCTGGCAGTCTGCTGCGGCACCTATATCTATGAATGGAACAATGGGTTTGCAGCAACCGACTCTCAGACTGCAAAGACAGGATTTGGTAATATAGCCTTGCTGCAGCACTATGGTATCGACGGATGGCCTGCTGCCTTGGCCCAATACTGCTCTTCCCATGCAACATACATTGTGTTGGGATGGTTTGCCATCTTCACCTTCCGCTGCTGGCAAATGAGCCGTGCATTCAGTTACATACGGCGCGTGCGCACAAGCAATCACCGGTCGCCTGGTGTTTACTGGCAAAACAAGATCAGTACCCTCACACAACAGTTACAGATAAAGCGAACAGTAACGATGCTCGAATCAGGTATTACCAAAGTACCTGTAGTCATTGGCCACCTGAAGCCGGTTATTTATATGCCGCTTGGTTTACTGGCCAACCTGCCGCCCGACCAGGTAGAAGCAGTACTGTTGCACGAACTGGCACACATCCGGCGCAACGACTACCTTGTCAACCTGCTGCAGAATATGGCAGAAAGTGTCTTCTTCTTCAATCCCGGATTATTATGGGTATCGTCATTGGTAAAACAGGAAAGAGAACACTGCTGTGATGATGTGGCCCTGGCTCACACAGGCAATAAAAAACAGTTCATTCAGGCATTGATCAGCTTCAAAGAACATGTTATATATGGCAACAGCCAGGCGGTGGCCTTCCCCGGTAAAAAGAGCCATTTATTACAACGTGTGACACGCATAGTATACAACCGCAACAACACATTAAGCGGAGGAGAAAAGATATTCCTGCTCGGTAGCCTGTTGATATGCTTTGCCCTATTGGGAGCAATGACTGGTGGACAAGCCACGCCGGTTGTAGCCGTGAAAGAACCGGTAAAAGAAATAACGGCAGCAATACTACTGCCACTGCCGCAACCTGCAGCAACTCCAGTGAGTGTAAAAGAAAAGAAGACAACACCGGTAAAGAGAAATACAACAACAGCTCGCCGGATACCAACAACAGTAAGCACCCAGGTAATACAAACGGAGCTGGCCATGAATGCACAAAGCAGCCATGAACAAACCGTGGAGATCGCCCAACGGCAAAGAGAGGAAGAGATGAAAGTTGCATCGCATACAGAAAGCCAGGCCGACCGGTATCGCAGGCAGGCAGAACAAGATCATCAGCAGGCTATGCGCGACCGTGAGCAGGCAGCAAAAGACCGTGCACAAGCTGATCGTGACCGCGAGCGGGCCAACATAGATAGACAAAGAGCCGAACAAGATCGTGCTCAGGCCGAGCGCGATAGATTGCAGGCCGACAGAGATCGTGCACAGGCAGACAAAGATCGTGAGCAGGCGGAAAGAGACAGAGCACAGGCAGACAGGGACAGGGCGCAGGCCAATGAACACCGCCGGCAGGCCGATAGAGACCGCAAACAATTTGAGCAGAAAAGAGTAGAACAACTTAGAAATACAGCAACTCCGCTTTACACCAACCCATAAAGATGCGCACTTTACAGGTTGAGTAGTATCCTATCAATATCGTTGAATTAAGATGTCACCCTGCGTGTCCCGCCCTGCGGGAAGCTCGTCGAAGGGTTGTAAAAATTCACCAGGAGTGAAAAGGGAAAGTATTGCCTATTGCTTAACATCAAAAAAGAAAACATGAAAAACAAAACGTTAATGATTAAAGTACTCCTTTGTGCCATGACCATTTCAATTACTGCTGCGCAGGCACAAAACAATCCACCTGTACGCTCCAGTACTACCAGAACACGCAGTTCGTCATCAGACAATTGGATGAATGTACAATCAGATTCAGCCAACGATCCCAACAAATCGATCACGATGTACAAGAACGGTGATGTTTATAAGATCAAGGTCACCAATGAGAAGATCACAGAAATGTACATCGACGACAAAAAAGTGCCGGAGTCGGACTTCCCTAAGTATGCAACCATGGTAAAAGAAATACTGGAGCAGGTAAAGCGTGATGAAGAACAGGCTGCCCGAGACCGTGAGCAGGCCGAGCGCGATAGAAAACAGGCAGATAAAGACCGTCAACAAGCTGAGCGTGACAGGCAACGCGCCGAACTGGACAGAGCGCAGGCAGAAAAAGATCGTCAGCAGGCAGATAGAGACCGTGAACGCGCCGTGCAGGATAGAGCACAGGCCGATAAGAATCGCGAACAAGTCCAGCGTGATCGTGCACAAGCAGAGCGCGATAGAGCACAGGCGGACAAAGACCGCGAACAAGCCGGGCGCGACAGGCAACGTGCCGACCAGGATCGCGCGCAGGCAGAGCGTGATAGACAACGGGCCGATAAGGACCGTGCACAGGCAGATCGCGACCGTGAGCAGGCCAATCGTGATCGCGAACAGGCTGGACGTGACCGCGTGCAAGCCGAAAAAGATAGAGCACAAGCCGAAATAGATCGCAAGCGCGCAGAAGAAGACCGTAAAAAGATGGCAGCATTCTTTGAAGATTTGGTGAAAGAGAACATCGTAGGCAGCAAAGAAGAAGTACGGATCGTAGAATTATCTGATGATTCATTTATCGTGAACGACAAGAAACAATCAGCAGAATTACACCAGAAATTCAAAAGCAAATACCTGAGCGGTTCTGGTAGCCGTATGCGTTATTCCAACCAGAATGGCAACAGGCATTTTAGTATACACAACGAATAGACACATTTGATAGAGAGACGACACTGCTGACTGCAAGGCAAGTCGTTCGACCAACCACCCGCCATGCAGGGCGGGAAGCACCAAAGAGCACACTGGCGCAAGTATGCCGCCAGGCCAACGCGCGAGGCGTACTTGTGCCAACCTGGATGCCCACTCAAAGGAAATTGCCCCTGTTCTTAAAGGGTGTCGACTCGAAGGGAATTGCCCCGTCCTTTAGGACGGGGTACACGGATCTTCTATACACAATGGGCTTTAGCCCAATTAAAGCAAAAAACAAGGCCCCTTTTCTAAGGGGCCTTAATGTGTATATGATCTTGTCAATTATTTATGCGTATGCGAAGCCCACGTATGCCCTTGCTTCGCTATCAAAGCCTCTGCATTTTCAGGACCCCACATGCCGGCAGTGTAATTAGGAAACTCGATCGAATTATGCGACTCCCATGATTCCAATATCGGCGTCACCACATCCCACGCGATCAACACCTGGTCAGAACGCATGAACAAAGTCGCATCACCTTGCAGTGCATCCAGCAGCAACGTTTCATAAGCCTCCGGTGATTGTGTAGAGCATGTATCATAGTCAAACACCATCTCCACTGGATTCAGGTTCATCTCCAGGCCCTGCCGTTTGGCAGTAAAACGCAACCGGATATCCATCTGCGGTTGAATATTGATGATAAGCCGGTTGGGCGTCACACTATCATACAGGTTTTCCGGGAAAGAAGAGTGGGGGATAGGGCGGAACTGAATAGTAATAGAAGAAGTCTTCTCCAGCATCCGTTTACCGGTGCGGATATAAAAAGGAACACCCTGCCAGCGCCAGTTATCAAGATGGAACTTGATCGCCGCATAAGTCTCCGCATTGGAAGTGGGGCTCACACCCGGTTCTTCACGGTAACCAGGCACCTTGCGACCCTCGATCCAGCCGGGCGCATATTGACCACGCACAGCCACCTTGCTCACTTCTTCATGTTTGATGGGGCGTATAGCACGCATCACATCAGCCTTGCGGTTACGGATTTCCTCTGCATCGAAAGAGACAGGCGGTTCCATCGCGATCATACACAACAGCTGCAGCAAATGGTTCTGCACCATATCGCGCAATGCACCAGCACTCTCATAATAACCACCACGTTCTTCCACACCAACCTGCTCGGCCACGGTGATCTGTATATAATCGATGTAGTTACGGTTCCACAATGGCTCGAACAATGCATTGGCAAAACGGAAAGCCAGGATGTTCTGCACAGTTTCCTTACCAAGATAGTGGTCGATGCGGTACAACTGCGTCTCCTGGAACAGGCCGGTCAGCAGGTTATTAAGTGCAATAGCACTCTCTTTATTATGACCAAAAGGTTTCTCGATAACGATGCGGTCGGTGGCTGCATTGGAAGCAAGACTCAGCTTGTGCAGGTTCACGGCTACCACTTCCACGAAGCGTGGAGCAATGGAAAGATAGAACAACCGGTCAGCACGCGCGCCCCACTTGGTATCGAACGCTGTTACTTTGGCCGACAAGTTCGAATACGTGATCTCCTCATTCATATTCGAAGGAATGTAAGTCAGGCGTTGCTTAAAATCTTCCCAGGAAGGCCCCGAAGGTTTGCCTTTGCGGGAAAACTCAGACAAACTCTCTTCAATGAAATCCTGGTATTGAGCGTCGTTGAATTCGTTCAAGCCAAGACCAATGATGGCAAACGTGTCCGGCATCCAGCCGTCAAGAAAAAGATTATAAAAAGCAGGTAATAACTTTCGCTTAGCCAGGTCGCCGCTGCCTCCAAATATGATAATGATAGTGGGCGTAGTTTTTCTGCCTGAGATCATAAACAGGATAATTTAGTAATGGGATCAAAGATAACATCAAATACATTAAGCCAAAGACAGACCATATTGCGCCAGCTCCTTCTTCGAGTTCTCTACGCTGGTATGGTGAATAGCATTGATGCCAAGGCTGCGGGCCACTTGAATAAACATCAGGCGGTCATCGAAATAAAGTGCTTCCTCCGGCTTGGTATAAGCAATATCCAATGCCAGCTGGTAAATACCCTTGTCAGGCTTACGCAACTGCACAAAAGCCGACGAAACGAAAGCGTCAAATAACTTATCCAGCCCGAAGGTCCGGATACGGTATTCATTCAGCTCACGACCTTCATTATTGAGCGCAAAAACCTTCAGCCCGTTCTGTTGCTTCAGCTGTTGTACAAATTGAAGCATGTCAGTTAATGGCTGCGATTGCGTGTACATGAACTCGATGAACACTTCCGGCGTAAAAGAGCGCGGCGTATAAAAAACAGTTAACTGCAAATACTCGTGGAGCGACATCTTGCCCGTTTCATAAGCATCAAACGCCAGCTTATGACGGTCATTCAACTCAGTAAAATCAAGAGAGAACTTTTCAGCGGCCAGTTTCCTTGAGGCGGTGCCCCATCCATTCGATAAAATAACGCCTCCCATATCCAGGAACAGCGTCTTGATTGCTGTACTCATATATAAATTCCTTTCTTAAAAAAACATTCAACTATAGAACAAAGCTACTATGTAACCATCGATGCGCCAATTGACAAACACGCACCGTTGTTGTATAAATCATCGAATAAATAACAGTTAACGAAGCCTTTGGTTTAACCCACAGCTAAAACCTAACACCTATTTAAAAATCTCATTCAGTACCCCTGCCAGCCGCACGCCACCCTTCAACAGGCGATCATTCACCGTATCGAGATAATCGAAATTATAGCGGTAGCCCAGCTTTTGATTAGGCTCTTTGATCTCGGCATAAAGACGCTGACTGATGGTATAAGATTCAAACAACCAGTGCTTGATAGAGTTTGACTGCCATTCCTTGCGTTGAGCCTTCGTAGTAAAATTGATGGCAGCAGCATACTCGGTATAACTCAGCTCCTGCTGCTCTACCAGCCTATTATCCCACACACTGTGCAGGTTGGTAGGCTGGTTGAACCACAACACGTTGATGCGATTGCCACCAAGGTCTTCGGGACGACCGGTATGCATAGGCTGATGTATATCGCCTACAATATGGACTACCAGGCGGAGATAAAACACCTTCTTTTCCTTATCGAGCGATTTGTTTTTCAACTCGTTGATCAGGAAGTTCAGTTTGGTGTATGCATCGGTAGCGGTATCCTTATCGAGATAGTCATGCAATTGCTGTTCAGTAAGGCCATCCTTAAAATTGATATAATGCCAGGGATCGAGGTAGCGAAAAGTGGTGTCCGATTTGATGAAGTCTGGCCAGTTACTGCACATAGCCAGCGATTCGTTACCCAGGATCTCCCTGATCTGGCGGCGGGCTTTGGCACTCAGGTAGCTATCGGCAATCTGGCCAACAATACGGTGACCCAGCATACCCCAGGCCATCACCTGACTGGGTAGATAAAATAACAAGCCGGCCAGCAGTAAACGCTTGATGATCCTCATAACAGTAGAAATTATTTGGCCAAATATAAGCAGGAAGCGCGAAGCCGATATTAATCTTCTCTTAACATACGACCCGGTGGCACAAGATTAGAACCTCCTAAAAACAACTAACGGCGGGGAAAATGGTACCCGTTCCTTTAAAAAGAAGCAACTTATGCGCGTAAAGTCCAAAAAATCAGGCAAGCAGGTATTCTCCAGGCAGTTGGACGCATTCTTCATGGACATATACGCCATCGGGCAGTTTACCGGGCGATTCTTCAAAGAAGCCTTCCTGCCGCCCTACGAATGGAAAGAGATCATCAGACAATGCTATATGGTAGGCTACAGATCGCTGGCGTTGGTATCCGTCACGAGCTTTGTTACAGGCATCGTGTTTACCAAGCAGTCCCGGCCTTCTCTGGCCGAATTTGGCGCCACCTCCTGGCTGCCTTCACTGGTGGCCATTGCCATCATACGGGCCCTGGCGCCGCTGGTCACGGCCCTCATCGCAGCAGGTAAAGTAGGGTCCAATATTGGAGCTGAACTGGGATCGATGCGCGTAACAGAACAGATAGAGGCCATGGAAGTCTCTGCCGTCAATCCATTTCGATACCTGGTCGTCACGCGTGTCATGGCCACCACATTTATGTTGCCACTGCTCATGCTTTATATGGCCCTCATAGCCCTCATAGGCGCTTACCTCAATGTGCACCAGAATGAACAAACGAGCCTGGTATCCTTTTTTGAGAACGCATTCGAGCAGATATCCTTCCTCGATATTTTCTCCTCCACGTTCAAGTCCCTGGCCTTTGGCTTTACCATCGGTATAGTAGGATGCTATAAAGGATACTACACCACCCAGGGCACGCAGGGGGTAGGAAAAGCCGCCAACTCCGCAGTGGTCATATCCATGTTCCTCATATTCATAGAAGAGATCATTATAGTACAGGTCGTCAACTGGTTCAGGGTATAAAAGAACAATATGAAAAAAAGCACCAACCATATCGATAAAGACAATGTAGTCGTCACCATCCGGGATTTGTACAAATCCTTTGGAGAAAACCATGTATTGCGTGGAGTGGACCTGGATATTTCCCAGGGCGAAACCCTCGTGGTGCTCGGTCGATCCGGTACGGGCAAAAGCGTCCTCATTAAGATCATGGCAGGCCTGCTGAAACAGGATAGCGGAATGATGAAAGTGTTGGGACAGGAGGTGGATAAACTATCGGTAAAAGAACTGGATGCCTTACGATTGAAGATAGGCTTCTCATTTCAGCACAGCGCATTATACGATAGCATGACGGTAGGAGAGAACCTGGCATTTCCACTACAACGCCACAACAAAACATTGTCCACAGCTGAAGTTAACAAAGCAGTACAGGAGGTACTGGAAGCAGTTGGATTGGCAAAAGCCATACACCAGCTGCCGGCCGAACTGTCGGGTGGACAAAGAAAGCGTATCGGCATCGCCCGCACCCTGATCATGCAGCCAGCCATTATGCTCTATGATGAGCCAACAGCTGGCCTCGACCCCATTACAAGCATGGACATCAACAACCTCATCAATAAAGTACAGGAACAATACCACACCACGTCCGTTGTCATTACCCACGACCTTACCTGTGCCAAAGTAGTGGGCGATCGTATAGCGATCCTGCTCGAAGGACAATTTGCCCACATAGGCACCTTCGAAACAGTGGTAGAGCATACGACCGATCCACAGGTACAAAGTTTTTATGACTATAATTTTATCGACTAATGAGCACACCCAAAAATAAACAGGCCATCACCGTAGGGTTCTTTATCACCATCGGCATTGTCATACTCATCGTGGGCATCTTTACCCTCGGTGGGCAGAAGAAAACCTTTGCAGCCTCCTTACCGGTAACAGCCATCTTCAATAATGTAAATGGCCTGCAGAAAGGAAACAACGTCTGGTTTTCCGGCGTGAAGATCGGTACGGTCAAAACCATCGAGTTCTATGGCAATTCCCAGGTTAAAGTCACCCTGAACATTGACAGGAAGGCCCATGAATTCATTCGCAAAGATGCGAAGGCTAAGATCAGCGCTGAGGGACTGATTGGCAATAAGCTGGTAGTGTTGTACGGAGGCACGGAACAGGCAGGAGGAATAGAAGGAGGCGAAAACCTGCAGGTGGAAGAAGCCCTTAGTTCTGAAGAACTGTTAGGTACGTTGCAAACCAACAACAAGAACCTGTTGGCCATTACCACCGATTTCAAAACACTCAGCAAAAAACTGGTAAACGGAGAAGGGACTCTTGGAGCTTTGATCAGCAATGAAGCCCTCTATAAAGATATGCAAGCCACGATCGCTAAGCTCAATAACACGGTAGCCAACCTGCAAGTGGCTGTTCGCAACAGCGAAAAATTGACGGGCAATGTAGCTGAATACACGGCCAGCCTCAATACACCTGGCACCCTTGCCGGCGATCTGGTGACCGACACGGTGATCATGACAAACCTGCGCACGTCGGTAGAGCAGATCAACCTGGCAACAGCCCAAACAAATGCATTTGTACACTCCCTGCGCAATGCAGGAGATAAGCTCGACGAAGGCAACAATGCTGCCGGAATACTATTGAACGATGAAAAGGTAGGCGATGAACTGCGCAACACCCTGGAGAATTTAAACAGCAGCAGCCGCAAACTCGATGAAAACCTGGAAGCGCTGCAGCACAACTTCCTGCTCCGCGGATACTTTAGAAAAAAAGCAAGACGAGAAGCAAAGGAAGCACGCGACAGCGCCCGCAAAAACTAAAGTAGGGTGAGTCGCTCTCCAAAGAGCGGCTCACCCTATTTTAGTATCTTATCGAAGCAAATGCTTTTCACATAAAGGCTCTTACCTCCTACCTCTTACTTCTTACTCCGCATCCATCTTCTTCTTGAAGTCAGGATACATCAGGTACAACGTTTCACGTTGGTCCGAAGGGATCTTCTTATAATTGCTGCTCCTTGAATTCACAAGCGCTACAGCCTTGTCAGTTTCTTTATTGTCGAGGTACGTCACGAGCAGCTCCAGTGTTCCCTCATAAAAAGAAGGCATATTTTTATCCAGCAGTTCAAGATGCTCACGCTGCTTTTCCTTGTTGCCCATCATCTTGTAGATCAGTCCGCGATAATAATCAAGGAAGGGATCTTTATTGATAAGAGCATCCAGTTGATTTACCGACTCAAGCGCCTTCTCATGCTGTTCTTTCAGGATATAAGCGTCGATCATTAATAGGTACATATTCGGAGCATCCGGATAAGCTTGTTGATAATCGGTCATGGCCTTGAGGTACTCATCGTTGCCCAGCCCGGAAGCAATTTGTACGTACATCATCTTGAAGATCTTGGTTTGCCGTAAAATAGCAGGCAAGCTCTTATAAATCCTGTTAGCCTGTTCATAATCCTGGCCATTGATAAGCTGACGTATCCGCTTGATGTTATTCACGTGATCCTTATCTACCGAAGATAGACTGCTGAGATTTTCCGACATCAACATCGCCGATTCGGCCAGCGTGGCGCTCAGCGTTTCACCCGTTATATAAATAAATATATCACCGATCTTCACCTGGTCTTTTTTCTTGATCACCTCAAAATCGTGGTAATTCAGTTTGCTATCGGCATACAACCGGAAAATAAGATGCTGCTTTTGGTCCTTCTCATATTGCTTTACCAATTGATAAGTGCCGCCTTTTCCAAGCGATTGAGTGATCTGCGTACCCAGTTGCCCGGTTTTAAGTTCTTTAATAGCACCATCCACGATGCGGGAGTCGATCTTTTTCTTGCCGGCCTCCATGATCCTATTGCGGAGCGATTCGGCATCGAGCGCTTCGTTAAACTTGGCAGCACTGCGCTTAGCCATGCTGCTTTCAAGAGACTTGGCAAGAGCGGCAGCCTCTTCCTTGGTGGCAGGCTTTTCAGGTTCCGAACAGGCAGTAGCAAGAAAAAACAGCGAAAAACAGGTATACAACAAGGTGGTAAAGCGGCGCATAAAGGGTCGATTGGTTAGGTAATAAACGAAAGGTACAAAATACAAAAGGAAAGAACGCCAGTTCTTTCCTTTTGTTGTATATATAACACTGTCATTTCGAACGGAGCGCTTCCTTGTTTGTCATTTCGAACGGAGCGACAGCGCAGTGAGAAATCTGCCTGCGAAGCAATGGTATCGAAGCAAACGACTCTGAACTCTCGACTCTGAACTCATCACTCTGTCTTCAGACTCTTCACCGGGTTCGCCAGGGCGGCCCTGATGGCCTTATAACCCACAGCTATCCAGGCAATCACTACCGAGAATACGATCGCGGCGACAAAAATCCCAACGCCTATGCTGATATGATAATGGAAATCGGCCAGCCATTGATGCATGAAGTAATAACCCGTGGGCGCTGCTATCAGGAAGGCTACCACGATCAGCACCGTAAACTCCTTGGAAAACAAATACACGATACTTTGTACCGAAGCGCCGAGCACCTTGCGGATGCCGATCTCTTTTGTCTTCTGTACAGCCATAAAAGCCACCAGACCATACAAACCGAGGCAGGAGATAAAAATGGCCAAAGCAGCGAATATTTTGAACAACTGCGCAATAGTAACCTCCGACTTATAAAAACGTTCGATTTGCTCGTCGAAAAAGCGAAGGTCATACATGTATGTTGGGTACACCCCCCGGAAAGTCTTTTCCATTTGAGCCAGCGTGCTGCCCATATGAGCACGGTCCATACGTACTGCCAGCGTGGAATACATGTCATAATGAGTAGTAATAGCCAGCGGTTTGATCTGAACATGCAGCGAGCGCGCGTGGAAATCACGCAATACACCTACTACAGGAAATTTTATTTTGCCATCAAAGGAGATCAGCTTGCCGATAATATCATTGGCAGAGGCAAAGCCCAATTGCTTTACCGTCGCTTCATTCACCAGGAATTCCCGGGCAGTATCACTGTGAAAAGGCAAACGGCCTGCTGCCAGCTTGAGACCGAACGTTTGATAATAACTGCTGTCGGCAAACTCCATACCGATCTTGAACGGCTGCTTCACAGGATCATTATTGAAATAAAGGTCATTTTCTGATACCCACATTACAGCCGGGGCATCCCAGCAAAGGCTGGCATCCTGCACCCCTGCTATAGCCTGCATGCTTTGTTTGAGCAGCGGATACTTCACTTTCAGAGAGCTGTCACTGGGAAGATCGATAAGCGCAATACCTTCCTTTTGAAAACCCATAGATTGGGAGCGGAAAAACTGCATCTGCTTCACAACTACAATAGTGCCGATCACCAGCAATTGAGCGATCACAAACTGGAACACCACCAGCGCCCGGCGTAAAGAAATGCCACCAATGCTTTTCGTAGATAACTTGTTCCTGAAAATAGTTACAGGCTTAAAGCCCGATACGATAAGAGCAGGGTAGAGGCCGGCCAGGAAAGTAACTACAATAACAACCGTAGCCATAAATAAAAGAACACCCGGGTCATACAGCAGGTTGGCAGAAAGCTGCTTATCGAGTACTTGAACCAGCAAAGGCAAAGTAATAACAGCCAGTACAATGCCAAGCGCCAGCGCCAGCAAAGTAATAAGACCGGTTTCTTGCAAAAACTGCCGCACCAGTTGAGGCCGGTTACTGCCCAATACCTTGCGTACACCGATCTCACGCGCGCGTGTCACCGACTGTGCAGTAGCGAGGTTAATGAAATTGATGCAGGCCACCAACAGCAAAAAGCCGCCGATCAGTCCCAGCGCCCACAACTCTTTTACCGATAGGCTGTCGCCCGTAAAAGTACCATAGACATGGTTAAGGTGCACATCGGCCAGCGGCTGTAGCTTCAATTGCAGGGATTGCTTGGTGTTTTGGTCCTCCGGGTAATACTTCTTTACAAAAGCGGGCAGTTGAGCCGCAGCGATAGTGGCAGACTGTCCTTCCGGCATCAATACAAAACATTGGAGATTTTCATGTACCCATGTCCAATTGTCTATCGAAGTAAAAAAATCAGGCGGGTAAATTTTTCGTATGGTGGCAAAAGATACTCCCATGCGAATAGGTACATCGGTATTGGAAGGCAGGTCTTTAAAAACCCCGGTAATTAAAACCTTATTACGAAAAGAAAAGAATTCGATCGTTTTGCCGATGGCTGCTGTGGCACTGCCGAAATACTTTTCCGCCATACTTTGTTCGATGACACCGGTATTGGGAGCAGTAAGGCCTGTAGCGTTACCGGCAATCCATTTGAAATCGAACATGTCGAAGATTCCGGGCTCGGTAAAATAAAGCCCCTCATTTTCCTTGAACCTCTTTTCATCCGCCAGATCTTTACCCGGCACATAGATCTGTGCCTGTCCAAGCGCGGTGACCATGCTTACCCTTTCAAAAGAGGTAAGATCATGACGCAGCGCATCTGGCATGGGCGTGGGCACACCCCGGTGATATTCTTCGATGGCCCCATTACTACGGCTTTTCTTTTCACTCACCACCCGGTAGATCCTGTCCTTCCTTTGATGATAACTATCGTAACTCGTTTCATAATGAATCGTCAGGAAAATAAGCAGGCAGGCGGCGATACCAACGCCAAGACCGGCAACATTGATGATAACGAAAGACTTGTTTTTCTGCAGCGAGCGAAAGCTGGTTTTGAAGAAATGATTGGCCATAGCAGGAGTGTGAGGTTAAAGAAACGGGATCAGTGATAACTACAACACAAAGACATGCAGCCCGTCCTATTGTTGCACAAACAGGTCCAAAACACAGAGAGCTAAAAATCAATTAAATAGATATAGGAATGGAGTAGAAGTTGTCCGTTTGTGATACAGCTATCGCCCATTTGTGAACATCGGGAAAACCAGGGAGTAGTGAACCAGTGCAGCTACAAAAAAGACCGGGAGCCTGAACCCAGACCCCCGGCTTTATATGATCGGCCTTTCTATATTAACTTACGCTGTCATTTCGAACCCTGCCACACGTACTTGCCTTCATAACCAGAACACAGGGTGAGAAATCTGCCTGCGACGCAAAAGTTTCGAAGCAAACGACTCTGAACTTACTTCTTAATCATCAACGCCTGCACCTGCTCGATCGTATTACCCTTCACCTGGATAAAATACTGACCAGCCGTCAGATGGCTCGTAGGAATAGATTGCTGCCAATAGCCCGTTTCCTTATTGAACTGATTCACTTGCACTACCATGCCTTGCTGATTGATGATCTTCACAGAAAGCCTGTCCTTCTCAGGATGGCTGAATCCAACAGTTACAGAGGCGCTGGCAGGATTGGGGAATAGCACAATGCCATTGGCTTGTAGTTCAATAACAGATTGCAGGATAGAATAAAGCGTGGTTTTACCATTCAGGTCAGTCTGGCTCAGACGGTAAAAGTTATTGCCGATAGCAGGTTGCTGATCCTTGAAACTATAATTACTGCCACTGGAGAGGTTGGTACCCGCTACTTTCCCAATGACGGAAAAGTTGTTGCCGTCAGTAGAGCGTTCAATACTGAAAAAATCATTGTTTTGTTCCGCAGTAGTCGACCAGCCAATAGTTACCGCCTGCTTGTCGGCAGATACGATCCTGTAGTTTGTTAGCGTAACTGGCAGCGCGGCCTCAGCCCGGCTATATTGCAGCATCCACTCGTAAATATTCAATCCATTCTCCCGGAAAGAAGGACTATAAGTGCGTGTCCATGCATCGTGGAGTTCGGCAGGGGCAGTGGTAAAAATAGTTTTCCGGGCCAGCGGCGACGGTGGACGCGGATTACCATTGATAAAACTTACATAACCATTGGTATTGTCAACCGATACCGCATTATCAGCCTGGTTATGAGTAGCCCATACCGGCACATCACCATTGGCGATCACATTGGCAACAGGAGTTTGGGGCGAAGAAGCGCCGCATATAGGTACAATAGCGGCCAGCTTTTGAGCTGCATTGATATTACTGCCGGCGTATTCCCAGGTAATGCCGCCGCCCATGCTCATGCCGGTCAGGTAAACACGGTTGGTATCCACCTTGTAGCGGCTCTTCACATAAGCAAGCACTGCAGCTACATCCGCTGCTCCGGCAGGTCCTGTCTGCGGCCACAACTTCAATTGAGGGGAAATAACGATGAATTTGAAAGCCTGTCCATTGGAAGTCACAGAAGAAGGAAACTGTCCCTCATTGATCAGCTTGGGTAATGCTTTCGTTAACAGCTTAGCAAGATCAGCCTGGCTACCACTGCCACGGTCCCCATCGCCATGCATATACACGATCAGGGGGTATCGCTGAGCGGCGGTGCCGTCATAACCCTGCGGAAGATATTCATAAAAACCGCCACAATTACTGTTGATGTTAACAGTCCTGGGCGTGTGCGTAGAGGCTGGTAGTTGAGCTATGCCTTGCTGATTCGTTAGTACACATACCAATAACAGGCATGCTGTACATAAATTGTACAAATGCTTCATATCAATTGCTTTTTACAGGATGATGCAAATCAGGGCATCGCGACAGAAACTGCCGGACACGTCAGATTAGACATATGGCAAGAGGAACAGAAGGTAAGCGATCAACAGAAGTAAAAAATCATGCCCGGGGCATTTTTATTAAAGGATAAAAGCTTAGAGGAGTACCCTATTGGGAAATAGTGGTAAATCCTCCACAAGATATTGTATTCTCCTACTCACCATTCAAAACCACCACAATATTTTATCGCGGAAAAAAGAAATTGATTCTATACAACAAAAAAGTACTTGTCTGTCTCCGGTAGTAAAGCAAAAACGACGCAAAAGAGGTGACACCTTTTCGCTTGCGAAGTGAAAGAAGGTGTCACCTCTTGCCAGTCAGGAAGAATACAAACAAACAAACGTTCGAAGCAAGCTACAAACGAGGTGACGCCTCCCTTTCGAAGCAAACGCTGCACAGGAAAAGCCCCTCTCGAAGCAAACGGAATTGCCCGGCCCTTCAGGGCCGGGATACAAAATGACTATTCCCACCTTGGGCTTTAGCCCAATTGACAAAGAAGAGCAATCGATAAAAAAGTAATAAGAATAGACAGGACAGCCACTTATATCTGCGAGTACAAAACAGGCTTCAGAAAAGTGCGCACAATTTTGGAGATCAGTTTTTTATCCGCATACTCCTCCATACTGCTGATCCGCTTCCACTCAGCATCACTCCCAAAAGTTTTCCAGTTGCGGTCATGCGCTTCCATATTGTCGAAAGTGATCATGTAAGTCAGGTTGGGACGTGAATCACCGATCAGCACCTCCCCAAAAAACACAGGCGTCAGCCCGGTCTTTTTGAAGATTTCGATCTCTCCACCTTCGTTGAACATCTCGATCTTCTTTTTACTGGCGTACTCCGTAGGACTTTCATAGCGCCTCAGCTCGAAGATCCTTTCCTTATTCTCGGGCGCCACCAGGTTGGGCATAAAAGAAAAAGCCTTCAGCAGCGAACTTTGAATACGTACATAGGCCGGAGCATCCGCTGGAGCCGTGAGATAATCTGAAGCCTCCTGTTGATATTGGATATCCTTAGCCAGGTTTACATCCATCGCCGTAAAATTTTCCAAAGATGGGAATTGAGTCACTACATAAACCTTGGTCTGCCCTTCCGGCTTAAGCTCGGTAAACACACCCACATACTTTGACCCTTGCCGGTTCATTGCCGGAATATAAGCCTGCGACAGGTACACTTCTGTTAATCGTTGTTGAGCCTCATCCTTTAAGGTGTATACACGTAGCTCGTAAAATTCCTGTTTCTTCTTGGCGGCATCGGCAGATAGCGCAGTGGCAGGAGATAGCGCCGCAGAGGTGCCGGCGATAAAAGAAGATTGAATAAAGCGGCGTCTTTTCATCATCAGTCAGTTTAGGTTGGATACAAAAACAGGCAATAACACTGTAAATTAACATATTTCCACAAACAGAAAATAGCCGGAAGAACGAGGTGAAAGTAAAAACCCAAACCAACCCCGCCCTCCGGCTATATTCTGGCTGTTGCTAATTGCTAACAGCTAAAAGCTAATCGCTGTTCCTACGTCAGCGACACTTGCCTCTTCTGCTTCCGGCTGTGCGACCGCCGGTAAATGATCTCCACGATCAGCGGAAACACCAGCAACGTAAGAATGGTTGAGCTGATCAACCCACCGATCACCACAATAGCCAGCGGCTTTTGCGTTTCAGAACCGATACCGGTTGATACAGCCGCTGGTAATAAACCGATGGCTGCCATCAGTGCGGTCATTACCACAGGCCTGATCCGCGAGTTCACGCCCTCCCGTATAGCCTGCACCAACGGTATCTTCTGATGCAGGTTCTGCTTGAACACCGAGATCAGGATTACCCCATTCTGGATACAAATACCAAACAATGCAATGAAACCAATGCCCGCCGAAATACTGAAGATGGTACCGGTGATATGCAAGGCCAGGATTCCACCGATCATCGCAAAAGGCACATTGATCAACACGAGGCCCGCATCCACGGCATTGCCAAACATAATGAACAACAGGATGAAGATCATTACGAGCACGATAGGCACCACCTGCGACAACTTCTTCTGCGCACGCACCTGGTTCTCAAACTCACCACTCCATTCAACATGAAAACCCTTGTCGAGCTTGATATGCTGATTTACGAGTTGCTGCGCTTCAGCAATGGTACTGCCCATATCCCTTTCCCGGATAGAGAACTTGATAGCGATAAAACGTGTATTCTTATCGCGGTAAACGAACGCCGGACCGGTAACCGTTTTAATGTCAGCGATCTCACGTAACTGCACTTTAGCGCCGTGAATAGTGGGCACCATCAGTTTACCGATCTTATATTCATTATCCCGGAATTCTTCGGGGTAACGAATACGGATATCGAACTTCCTTTCCTGCTGATAAAAAGTAGAAACAGATTTACCACCAATGGCCATTTCGATAACAGCATTGGCATCAGCAGTAGTAACGCCATAAATACCCATCTTCTGCTCGTCGAGCACGATACTTAGTTCCGGCTGACCAATATTCCGCATGATACCAAGGTCCTTTACTCCCTGTACCTTGCCAAGAATAGTATACACACTATCAGCCAGCTTGTCGAGCTTTTCAAGATCATTACCAAATATCTTCACCGCCAGAGAAGCATTGATGCCGGCCACGGCTTCCGCTACGTTATCGATAATAGGTTGAGAATAGTTGTACACCACGCCGGGGTACTGCCGCAGCTTGGCATCCATTTCTTCAACCAGCTGATCAGTCGATATCTTACGCTTCCATTCCTTCTTGGGCTTCAGGTTCACCTGGCATTGCACATAATAAAATCCGGAAGGATCAGTACCGTCATTACTACGGCCCGTTTGAGACAATACCCCATTAACCTCGTCAAAACTGTTGAGAATACTCCGGAACTCGTGCACAAACTTGGTTGAATTAGTCAGCGAGCTGCTCATCGGCAACTTAGCCTCCACCCACAAGGCGCCCTCATTCAACGTAGGCAAAAATTCACTGCCAAGGAACTTGAACGAGAAAAGCACAGCACCCATGATAGCAAAAGCCACTGTGAGGCTGAGCTTCTTATGACCCATAGTGAAATTGAAACCCTTGTTCACGATACGGTTGAAGAAGTTCACCACAGGATTATTCCTTTCCCGGGCATTCTTCCTGAGCAGGATACTTGAAAGCACAGGCACCAGCGTAAGCGTGAACAACAAGGCGCCCAACAATGCGAAACTCAAAGTCCACGCAAGCGGAGAGAACATTTTTCCCTCTACCTTCTCAAAAGCGAAAATGGGAATAAGACTGGTAATGATGATCACCTTGGCAAAGAAGATGGCCTTGGCGAGTGAAGAACCCGTCTTACGGATCATACTCAGCTTGGCGATCTTATTATACTTTTCCATCCCTACCTCGTGCGCCTTATGCGCCAGCACTACAAACAATCCTTCCACCATCACCACGGCCCCATCGATGATGATACCGAAATCGATAGCCCCCATCGAAAGCAGGTTGGCGCTCATACCCTTCAGGTGCAAACAAATAAAGGCAAACAACAGCGAGAGCGGAATAATAATAGATACGATCACGGTCGTACGCCAGTCGAACATGAAAATGAAAACGATAAGCGTTACCAGCAAAATACCTTCCACAAGATTGTGGATGATGGTCTCCGTACAAAAATCCATCAGGTTGTCCCGGTCATAAAAAGTCACCATCTTCACATCCGACGGTAGAATATGCTCATTGAGATCATTGATCTTATCCTTTACCCGCGCCAGCACCTCACGTGGGTTCTCACCCTTCCGCATCACTACAATACCTTCTACGGCATCGTCATTCTCATCGAGACCCACTTGACCCACACGTGGCACATGACTCTCGACAACGGTAGCAAGGTTTTTTACGAGGATAGGCGTGCCATTGATATTATCCACAATGATATTCTCGATGTCTCTGATCTTGTCCAGCAACCCGATACCACGCACCACATAAGCCTGGCCATTCTTCTCGATCACATCACCACCCACGTTGATATTACTTTTACTCACCGCACTATATACTTCCAGCGGCGTAATATCATACCGGGCCAGCATGGTAGGGTCAACCTTGATCTCATAAGTCTTCTCGGCACCGCCAAACGCCACCAGGTCGGCCACGCCAGGAATGCTCCGCAGCTGCCGGTCGATCACCCAATTCTGAATGGTCAGTAGATCGGTAGAGCTTTTCCCTTTGCCCTGGATAGTATACCGGAATATCTCACCGGTGGGGCCATAAGGAGGCTGCACATCCGGCTCCACATTTTCCGGTAAGTTCACATTGCGCAATAGATTATTCACCTGCTGTCGTGCAAAGAAATCCTCCACATCATCATCGAAAATGATCTTGGTCACAGAGAGACCAAACATGGAAATAGACCGCAATGTCGATTTCTTCTGTACGGAGTTCATGGCCACCTCGACCGGCACCGTCACAAACCGCTCCACTTCCTCGGCACTACGGCCGGGCCATTGCGTCACAATAATGATCTGCGTATTCGTTACATCCGGGAAAGCTTCCAGCGGAGTTTTAATATAACTCCAGATACCGCCGATAATGATCAGCAGCGTCATGAAGAAAATAAAGAACCTGTTCTTAAGCGAAAAGGTTACTATGTTGGAAATAAATTTATTCATGTCCAAAGACGTTTTGCAATAAAAATATCAATACCACTAACTGCTAAAAGCCGGCAGCTAAAAGCTAATAGCTAACAGCTAATCATTCAACGCATCATACACCAGCAACTGGTACTGCGTGATCACCTTCTCTCCATCAGTCAGGCCACTCTTCACATAAGTGGTCCCACCAATGGTTTTGTACAACTCGATCTCCCGGGTTTCAATATTGCATTTGTCTTTATACACCATCACAAAATTCTTGTTCTTGTCGAAGATCACTGCCTCGGCCGGAATGGCAGGCATGTGCTCTTTTCCTTCTGTATATTGAATATTGATCTGCGCAAACATTTCTGGCTTCAGTACATAACCACTGTTGGGAATACGTATCCGCACCTTCATCACCCGGCTCTGAGGGTCCAGCATGGAAAAGATCCTATCGACCTTTCCTTTGAACACCTTGTCCTTATAGGCGATCACGGAAACATTCGCATCATACCCCACTTGTATTTTAGGAATATCACTTTCAAATACATTGGCCATAACCCACACCTCATCCAGGTTCGAAATGATGAAGAAAGGCTGGGCGCCATCCACACGGAATTGCATCTGGTCAGTAATATTCTTTTCAATGATAAAGCCCGACACAGGCGCTGTGATGGTTTGCAATGCATTGCCTTTAGCACCGTAGATCGCATTCGTTTCGCGAATACGCTTCAGATCGGCCTTAGCTTTTTCGAGTTCAGTTTCAGCAGCCACCACATCCTTCTCCGTAGCCAGGCCGGCAGAAAACATGTCTTTGTTCGAAGACAATGTTTTCTCTGCCATCTTCACAGAAGCCTCGGCACTCGACTGTTGCCCCTGGTAATCGGCAATCTCACTACTGCGGATCACTGCCAACACCTGGCCTTTAGTAACATAATCGCCCAGTTCTACCTTCAGCGATTCCACAATACCACCTACTACGGGGAACACCTTGATCCATTTGTCCTCATTAGCCTGGATTTTGCCCGATAGTGCGATCTCATTCTTCACCGTGTCCGTTTGCACGGTCGCCATTACTATCTTCTTTTGTAAAGTATCGGTAAGGCAAAAAGGAGTGTCGGTTACAGGGGTAGCTTCGCTTTCCCGGCAGGCAGTCATCTGAAACAAAAGAAGACCACCCAACAGGAATATGATCATAGATTTCATACAATACATTTTAGGTCGTTTAATTGAAAAGGGTTTTGCCAATAGCGAAATTCAGCGCTTCCATAGCCTGGTCTTTTTCATTCCTCAGCTGGTTCCATTGCAACACATTGTCACGCCAGGACTCATAGAAGTCGGTAAACTCTAATAAACTGATATTCTTCTTCTGGAAATTTTCCGTAATGCCCTGCAGCAGCTTGTCGAACTGCTGTTTGAAGGAGGGGTCGAACGATTGAAGCATCTTGCCCGTATTCATGGCTTTGATATAAGCCTTCTGCACATCATTCTCAACCGTCAGCTGTTGATGCTGATACAACACCTTGCTTTGATCGATCTGCGTTTTAGCTGCTTTGATATTTCCCTGATTGCGGTTGAAAAAAGGAAGATCGATGGCGGCAGTCAGGAAAGAAGCATTATTGACAAAACTTCCCCGCTTGTCGAATTCGGCGCCCAGCGTAAGATCAGGCGTGCGCAAAGCCTTTTGCAATTGATAATTCTGTTCACTATACACCCTGTTGGCATCGGCAGCCTTCAGGTCATAGCGATTATTATAAGCACTGTCAACCAGCGATTGCAGCGGATATTGCGTAGGCATATCCGGACCGTTGTTGGCATCCTCCGGTATAAAATAATGCTTGTTGTCGCCCAGCAGCAATTGCAGTTCAGCCTCGAGGTCATTCAACTGATTCTGCAGACTCGTTTGTTCAGCTTGCAGCGAATACAACAACGATTTGATGCGCACTGCATCCTTGAGCGTTACCACTCCTTTAGCCTGCAAGTCGCTATAAGCGGCAGTCAACTGTTGCAGACTATTGATCTGTACCTGGTAAGCATCCTTCGATTGCTGCAGGTGCAGCATGCTGAAGAAATTACTGCGCAGAGAAAAACGCAGTGTGCGCAGCACATCGTAAAAATTATACTCGGCTATCCTTGCATTGGTAGAAGCCAGGCTGATCTGCTTGTTGCGTTTGCCTGCCAGCGTGATCAATTGCTGGATTTGAATATCGTATTGGCCGGTTTTGTTACTGATATCAAAAAACTTGCGACGGTCGGGATTATATAAATTACCATTTACCGATAAGTTGGGATTATTGTACAATCGGGCCTGGATGATGGCTGCCTGCGCTATCGAAATATCATATTTAGAGGCCAGCAGCGATAAGTTGTTCTGCAAAAATTGTTGCTCAGCCGATTGCAGGGAAATACGCAATGTATCCTGGGCGTTGGCTGCAAAGCCTGCCAGCAATACAAAACATACAACCATGCATCGCCTGAACAGAAAACACTTTCTGTTCATACATACATTAGTTTAATAAAAATGATAAAGGAAGGTCAGCTTAAACGAGCCTGAGATCTGGGGGAGGAGAAACAATGTGAAAATAACCCTTGCAGGTTGGGTAATCCTGCCGGTTGGCCGTTTGAGAAGCTTTATCAGTTCTGTTGGTGGGTGTCACAATTACTTTCTGAAAAAATTGACAGCACAGAGGATTCCAGGAGAACTTTTCAACGCCTTTATTCTTAGGCATGCCATCATCTTCATTTTGTTGCTCGGGAATATAATCCTCATCATCCATGATCTGCTCGATCACAAACTCCGTGATCGAATCGATATCATCATAGCCGCGCATATTCGCCGACTGCCGGGAGGCAAAAGTCGACGTGATGTAATCAAGGTCGATACTCTGGTTCAACACCGAGAAAGCGACTAATATGAGCAAAAATCTTGTCACGGGTTTATATACAATTTGCAAATATATCGACCAACAGTAAAAAATCATAGTTTATTGGCCAGATAGAGCGTTAACAGCGCGTTAAGGTAGCCCTTTTTCATTATTATTGTATACACGATTATAATATAATACTCTTACAATAATACGCAGATGCCTAATCCTTCCTCAATCATTCGCTCTTTACGCAATAGTATAGCCCTTGCATGCCTCATTTGTGCAACAGGGTTTCACACGATAGCCCAACAAACAGTTGTTCAGTATTTGTCCGGAACCGATAGAGACCACACAGTAGCCTGGGATTTCTTTTGCACCAAAGGAAGGAACAGCGGGAAGTGGACCACGATTGCAGTACCATCCTGTTGGGAGTTGCAGGGCTTTGGCCGCTACGATTATGGACATGTGAAACTGGCAGAGCAAGGCGATGAAGAAGGACTTTATAAATACCGTTTCAAAGTAGACAAACAATGGAAAGGACAAAAAGTGAAGATTGTCTTTGAAGGTAGCATGACCGAT
The DNA here is from genome assembly GCF_059502485.1 of Paraflavitalea sp. Classification (NCBI taxonomy): domain Bacteria; kingdom Pseudomonadati; phylum Bacteroidota; class Chitinophagia; order Chitinophagales; family Chitinophagaceae; genus Paraflavitalea; species Paraflavitalea sp. The sequence continues at coordinate 1,851,205 of NZ_JCACET010000010.1, read as the reverse complement.
ACCGAAGTAAAGATCAATGGCAAGCAGGCTGGTAATATACACCAGGGAGCCTTTTACCGCTTTAGTTACGACATCACAGATTTGCTGAAATACGGAGCAACCAACCTCCTTGAGGTAAAAGTGAGTAAGAAATCAGCCAATTACTCCGTCAACCAGGCCGAGCGCGTTGCCGACTTCTGGATATTCGGCGGCATCTTCCGTCCGGTATACCTCGAAATGACACCCGTTGCCCATATCGAAAGAATAACAATAGATGCGCAGGCCGATGGAAAATTTTTAATGGATGTATACAAACAGCAAGCCAGCGAAGGCTACACTGTGAAAGCTTCCATCAGCAAAGCCAATAGTGACTTGCCAATAGCAACAATGACCAACAATTCACGAGACGGTGAGGTCCTCAGCCTGGAAAGTAAGATTAATAACCCCGAATTATGGAGCCCTGAATTTCCTAACCTCTACAAAGTAATAGTAACATTACAAAACAGTCAGGGAAAAGCAGTCCATACGATCGAAAAGAAATTCGGCTTCCGTACAGTTGAACTACGACGGGGCGACGGCTTCTACCTGAACAACCAAAAAGTCATCTTCAAAGGTGTCAACAGACATAGTTTCTGGCCCGAAAGCGGCCGAACCCTCAGCAAGGCCCTCAGTATTGAAGATGTGACCCTCATGAAAGACATGAACATGAACACGGTGCGCATGTCCCACTATCCGCCCGATCAACACTTCCTTGATGTGTGCGACTCGATGGGCCTCATGGTCATTGACGAACTCACAGGCTGGCAGAAAATGTATGATGATACCACGGCCGCCCGCCTGGTGGGTGAGTTGGTGACGAGAGATCAGCACCATCCTGCCATAGTACTCTGGGCCAATGGCAACGAAGGAGGATTCAACCGCACCGTAGATAAGAACTACCATTTCTACGACCTTCAGAAAAGACATGTCATACACCCTTGGGAAAAATTCAATGGCACCGATACCAGACACTATCCCGATTACAACTACATGGTGAATGCTTCACTATATGAGAAAGAGGTGTTGTTCCCCACAGAGTTCATGCATGGATTATATGATGGCGGACATGGCGCCGGTCTCGATGATTTCTGGAACATCATCCTGAAGTATCCCATTTTTGCCGGAGGTTTCCTCTGGGTATATGCCGATGAAGGCGTAGTGCGTCGTGATAAGAACGACAGCATCGACACCTGGACCAACAACGCACCCGATGGCATCGTTGGCCCTTACCATCAGAAAGAAGGCAGCTACTATACCATCAAAGAAATATGGTCGCCGGTACACATCGATGTGAAACCAATAGAACTCGACAATAATATCCAATTACCAGTTGAGAATAGGTTTCTCTTCACTAACCTCAACCAGTGCACCTTCCGGTACAAAGTAATGAGCGTCATGAAGGCAGGAGGCCATGCCGCCATGGAAACCCTTGATTCCGGCCAGTTAGCAACTATCTCCGTTAAACCCGGAGAAAAAGGAATGCTGGATTTATCAAGGGTGAAGATGCCGATACTCTCCAATATACTATACATCACAGCAACCGATCCCCATGGCAAAGAAATATGCACCTGGAGCTTTCCGTTGGAGTCGTTGCTAAAGCTAGGTAAAATGGTATCCAGAAGTGGTCAACCCATCCAGGTCACACAGGAGCAAAACACCTTGATAATAAGGCAGGATAACATAGCCATGCATTTCGATACCACCACAGGCTACCTGTCCAAAGTAATGAAAGGAGATTCATTGCTTTCGTTATCAGGAGGTCCGGTATTGGCAGGTCTCGATCAACAAAAGACCTCTTTCACTCACAAAAAAGAAGGCGATAATTATATCGTAGAGGCCAAATATAAAGGCAACAATAACTCGCTGAATGTAACGTGGACCTTCAGCCCCGCCGAAATGGTAAAACTGACCTATAGCTTTTCACAGCGCGGTGAAGCCGACTTCATGGGCATCACCTTCAACTACCCGGAAGAAAAAGTAAAAGGTATGAAATGGCAGGGCCGTGGGCCATACCATATATGGAAGAACCGGCTCAAAGGACAACAATATGGAGTATGGGAAAAAGCATACAACAATACCATCACAGGTGAGCGTGGCTGGCAGTATCCGGAGTTTAAAGGCAACCACGCGGAGGTAGCCTGGGTTACCATACACACCAATGAATTTCCCTTCACCGTGCATACAGAAGACAAAAAACTATTCTTCCAGATGTTGAAACCCGAAAGTCCCAAAGGCGCTTACAATAGCAATACAACCGTCAACTACCCGGCAGGCAACATTGGATTCCTGAACGCCATACAACCGATCGGCACGAAGTTCCAACCTGCCTCCGCCATGGGCCCACAAAGCCAGAAGAATGTCCAGCTCAATGCCCCCTACACTGGCACGCTGTGGTTTGACTTCCGGTAAGTACTGCTCTGCGAGGCTATCGCTCTGCGAGGCTTGCAGCCTCGCAGTGTTATGGCTGGGCCTTTGGCCCAATTTATATGATGCGTCGTTTTGCACCGAAAACATCAGAAGTGACCAATTATCACAATCTGTCTCCACATAGCCCCGGAATGCATCACCACATATTGAAGACCATTACTTTTTAGCACTACATTTGTTAAGCTATGCTATTGATGACAATGAGACAGTAAGTGTGACAGAAAGAACCGGCAGACTCGAAAAGACGACCGGAATGAGGTAGAGCTAAAGACAGGATAGGGTATAGATGAAGTATAGATACCCTATAGATGAAGTATAGATAGAGTATTGAAATAGCGTAGTTGACTAAAACGTGCAGTTTTTACCAAAAACAGCAGGGCTGTTGGTGTCTATATCTTTTTAACCTTTCAACTTGTCAACCTCTCACCAAATAAACGCCGTCAGCGCCAGCCCAAAAGCAAAGTGATCAAACTTCACCCGCTCAGTACCCTGGTGCTGGTAAGTATACTTCCCATCGATATCGATCTCCGACAATCGATCGATAACAAAGTCATGGTCCGAATCAAAATAACCGGTGTATAACTTCATCGCGAGGTTACGGCCAACCCTCTTCTGCAATCCCATCCCCGCCGACCAGCTGAAAGTAGCTTCAGGCTTATACCGCAGGTAAGGCAATTCATTGGTGCCAAAGAAATCAGCATATTCATCCTTGATCTGCAGCACCACATTACCATCTGCGCCCAGCGAAGAACCAAAGCCGATCTTGCCAGTAATAAACCAGTTATTGGGCAGTGGCACACTGAAGAAAGGACCAAGGTGCAGGTAGCGGATACCCATCGGTTGCGTGTAATGCCCATCGGTGAGCGTTGGAATATCGGGATCACTCAAGATGAGATGGTCATCATTGATAGGAAAACTGGTAAAAGCAAACTCACCACCAATGCCAAAGTTTTTATGAAAGAACCACGCACCCTCCAGGCCGAGATTAAATCCCTTGCGTGCATGCACTTCACTGGATGCTTTTGTAAGGTCCCTGCTGGTAGCAGTAGCAAAGCCAAGCCGCATTTCAATAAAGCTGGGCTTTTTATTGATGGGGTAGGGGTTATTCCGCAAGGGATGGTGTGTCCCCTTATTCTTGAATATCTTATCGGCAATAAAGTAGCCTGCTTCAGTCGATAAGATGCCGATGCCTGCACCGGCCAGTACATCCGATATCCAGTGCCGGTTGTTCAGTTGCCGGCCGATGGCAGTAGCAGTAGCCATAGTATAACCGGCAACACCATACAGCGGATGCCGGTATTGGCCATACTCCTTGTGTAGGAAGGAGGCATTCATGAATGAATTAGCTGTATGACCAGAGGGAAAAGAGTTACGGTCATCGCCACTGGGCCTTTGCACTTTAGCTGAATACTTGATGGTATTGACGGTGAGGCCCATGATGGCGGCAGAAAAAGCATAAGATACAAACGCACGCTTAACAGTATGTTTGCCTTTAATGCCCGCAGCGTTAAGTCCAAACACAGACAGAGCTGGGACATACTGCATATAATCATCATAGTGATGCCGGAAGGTGGGGATATAGCGGTTGCGGAACTTCCTGATCTCCTCCCGTTCACCCCAGGTCAATGCGCTGGCGGCAAACAAACCAATGGGAATACCCGCCACGCGGACCGCCTTCGTTTGCCAGAAGCTGGGTTTGGGAGGAGCAGGAGTGGAATCGAATATAGAGCTATTCAAAGAGAAAGAAAGAGAACTCGATCGCTGCGCCACAAGCGAATGCCGCAGGCAGCAAAACAATAACAACAGGCACATGCCGTATCGCTTCATAAGCCCTTAGTTTAATGGTATGTAAAGCAGGTACGGCGTATATCCTATAACACAAATTCAATATAAGACTTTTCCCTCATAATAACATCACCAAACGAACCAAAAAAGTGCGTCGTTTACTATCAGGAGGCTAGGTGCTTGTGGTAAATAAGGTGTGCTACACCTAAAGTGTCTTGCTGCTTATAATAAGTGAAGATTGTTACGCCTTGGAGAGGCGTTGGCCCGTCAGGCCGCGCGGAGCGATCGGGCCTGACTTGATTTTTCTTTGGTTACTTTCTTTTCATCAAGGAAAAGAAAGTGACAGTCCCGCGCGCACAGCGCGAAACCCTTGCGTCAGCAAAAAGCAAAGAAGAAAGTAAAGAAGTGGCAAAAAGTAAATCAGACATCCCTCCGACTCTCCGTCGTATACACAAAACTATCCGCCCTATAGTACCCAATATTATACTCTATAGGCCGATCCTCCTGATCAAACACATACCGCTTGCGCAATAAGATAGGCGACCCCGCATCAATCTCTAATTTTTTAGAAATAAACTTGTCCGAAGCCCTTGCACTAATCTCCTCCTTGGACAAAGTAGCTACCACACTATGATCCTTCTCCAGGATTTCATACAGCGGTCTTTTGAAGTCTTCATCACCGGTGAGACCTACACGGGGATGAAAGTACGAGATGAAATATACGAAGGGACCTTCGGGGCGGCCCCGCAGACGTTCAAGACAAAGGATCTTCTTATCAGTACCGATCTCGAAGAACTGAGCCACCTTTTCTTCAGGTTCTACCCAGCTGATGTGCAGTTCGAAGTTTTTGATGGGGATGCCACGTGCAGCCATTTCCTGCGAAAAGCTCAGCCAGTTGTTGGAGCGTGAGCTCACGGTATGTTGCGCCACCGTGGTGCCAACACCCTTCTTGCGTGCCAGCAGCCCTTCATACACCAGTTTATTGATAGCCTGGCGAAGCGTGGTGCGCGAGATAGCCAGTTGCTTGGCCAGGTCCACCTCTTTCGGAAACAGCTTGCCATTCTCAAACTGAGGGTCCCTGATCATTTTTCTCAACAGTTCTTCAGCCTGTATGTGCAGCGGAATAGGGCTTTTATGATTGATGCGATACTTCATTAAACACGTTTGGAGCATTAAAGATAAGTACAATATCCTATTCCGGCTTTTTGTATCCGGATAGCATATCAGCACTGATTATAGATTTATATGTAAGTACATATAGTTATTTCTGGGTTATATGTATTGTTTAATAATTAATTGATAAACAAATAAATAAGAAGTATAAAAATGACCTTTTAATAAATATTTGGAAGTCAGGATACTTAATTGTAACTATGTACATACATACTAAATATCCCGTAAGGGAGTTTATAAACCAAGCTAACTAAACAAAAACGATTATGCGCCACTTCTCCACGTGTCTGCGAGTGAGGTATCTCAGCTCCATCTTTCTTATCCTATACACAGCGGGCGCCACCTTTGCCCAAACACCCATAAAAGTCAGTGGGTCTGTGGTTGATAATAAGGGCACGAAGCTACAGGGCGTAGCAGTGGCCCTGAAGCACAACCCGGCTATTGGCGCATTTACCGACGAAGATGGCGTCTATGGCATCAATGCTCCCGACACGGCCACCCTGGTGTTCTCCTTCGTAGGCTTTACTACAAAAGAGGCGAACATTGCTGGCCGTAAGATCATCAACGTTACATTAGACAGTAAGAACGATTCCCTCGGAGAGGTCATCGTGGTGGCCTATGGCACGCAGAAAAAAGAAAGCATGGTAAGTGCCATTACCACGATATCGCCGAAAGAGATCAAAGGACCAACCAGTAACCTGACCACCATGCTGGCAGGTCGCATCTCCGGTTTGGTTTCGTACCAGCGTAGCGGCGAACCCGGCGCCGACAATGCCTCCTTCTTTATCCGTGGCATTACATCCTTCGGCTCTGGTAAGCTGGACCCGCTCATCCTCATCGATGGTATGGAGTCCAGCAACACGGCACTGGCGCGCCTTCAGCCAGATGATATTACAGGCTTCTCCGTATTGAAAGATGCAGCAGCATCCTCCCTCTACGGAGCGCGTGGTGCCAACGGCGTTATCCTCGTTACCACCAAATCAGGTAAAGTAGGAGAAACGAAATTGAACGCCCGCCTGGAGAACTCCATATCCTCCAACACACAGAACTTCCGCCTCGCAGATAACATTACCTATATGAAACTGGCTAATGAGGCAGCGTTGACCCGTAATCCCCTGGCCCCATTACCCTACACGCAAAACAAGATTGACCGTACGATAGAAGGCGCTAATCCATTACTGTACCCCAACAACGACTGGATGGGTAGGCTCATCAAAGATTACACCTGGAACCAGCGCGTTAACCTCAACGTAAGCGGTGGTGTAAACAGGGCACAGTACTATGTGGCAGCCACCTACAACCAGGACAATGGCATATTGAAATCACAGGAAGGCAACAACGTCAACAGCAACATTAAGCTCAGAAGCTACCAGGTTCGTTCCAACATCAATGTGAAACTCACCAATACGACCGAAGGAATACTGAGGATATCAGGTGATTTCGATGATTACAATGGGCCAGTAGGCGGTGGGGGAGCTATCTTCAATAGCGTACTCAATGCCAACCCGGTATTGTTCCCGGCCATCTACCCCGCTTCAGCAATGCCCTATGCAAAACATCCTTTGTTTGGTAATGCTGCACGTGGAACGAACGGAGAAGTATATACCAACCCGCTGGCTTCGATGGTATCAGGATACCAGCATAACAGCACCTCTACCTTGAACCTGCAGCTGGAAATGAAACAGGACCTTAGGTTCATTACCGAAGGGCTTTCGGCAAGAGCAATGGTATTTACCAAACGCTATTCATACTTCGACCTGAGCCGTCAGTACAATCCCTATTTCTATGCGGCTTCTCCTTCCATCACAGATGGAAAAGGATATGTGCTCACCCTGTTGAATCAAAGCACAGCAACCGAGTACCTCAACTATAAAGAAGGAAGCAAGGTTACCAACACCGCTACCTATGGCGAGTTGGCCCTTAACTACAACCGCGTATTCAATAAAGTACACAACATCGGTGGTCTGTTGATAGGCATACAAAGAAATTACCTGACAGGCAATGCCGGCGATCTGCAGGCGTCCCTGCCATTTAGGAACCAGGGCATATCCGGCCGCTTTACCTATGGCTATGATAACCGTTACCTCCTCGAAGCCAACTTTGGTTACAACGGTTCAGAGCGATTCGCTAAGAATAACCGGTTTGGCTTCTTCCCATCGATAGGCCTTGCCTGGAATGCCAGCAACGAAAAGTTCTTTGAACCACTCGTTAACACCATTACAAAATTGAAACTGCGTGCTACCTACGGCCTGGTGGGTAATGACCAGATCGGTAGTGCAGCCGACAGGTTCTTCTACATGTCCAACGTAAACCTCGCAGATGCGAACTACGGAGCTTACTTTGGAGAGAACTACAACTTCTATAGACCGGGCGTCACCATCTCCCGCTATGCGAACAACGACATCTCCTGGGAGAGATCGAAGAAAGTCAACGTAGGTATGGACATTGGCCTGTGGAATGCCCTGAACATTACCCTCGATGCTTATTACGAACGTCGCAGCAACATCCTGATGCAGCGTGCTTACATCGCTTCCACCATGGGGCTCACCGCGCCGGTTAGTGCCAACGTGGGCGTAGCTTCTGGTCAGGGTATTGACTTATCTGTAGATTACAACAGGACCTTTGGACAGGCATGGCTGCAGGTGCGCGGCACCTTCACTTACGCAGCCAGCGAGCTCCTCACCAATGAAGAACCCGACTATCCTGCCAACATGAAATATTTGTCGCGCGTAGGCCATTCATTAGGACAGGTATATGGTCTCATCGCAGAACGCTTGTTTGTAGACGACGAAGACGTGAAGAACTCGCCCCGCCAGAATTTCGGAGAAGTGAGAGGAGGCGATATTAAATACAAAGACCTTAATGGCGATGGACAGATCACTGATCTGGATATGGCCAACGGCCTGGGCTACCCAACGACGCCAGAGATCATCTATGGCTTTGGCTTTTCATTCGGCTACAAAAACTTCGACATCAGCACCTTCTTCCAGGGCTCTGCCAGATCAGCCATCTACATCAGCCCCTCCGCCATATCACCCTTCGTGATGGATGGAGCTAACCAGCATGGTTTGTTGAGCGTCATCGCCAATGATCACTGGTCCGAAGACCACCGCAACCTCTACGCATTCTGGCCACGCCTGAGCCTCATGCAAAGCGAGAACAACAATAAGCCTTCCAACTGGTGGATGCGCAACGGCGCCTTCCTCCGCATGAAGAGCGCAGAGATCGGCTACAACATCAAAGACAAAGCCCTTAGAAGATTTCATATATCGGGACTGAGGTTCTATGCCAATGGCACCAACCTGTTTTTGATCAGTGCCTTTAAGCTGTGGGATCCTGAACAAGGAGGCAACGGATTGGGCTATCCTGTACAACGCGTATTCAACCTGGGCCTGAACGTCTCCTTGTAAACCGAGGGTGGGTCGCCCTCGAAGGGCGGCTCACCCTGGACTAAGTCGAATTGAAAAAAGTCAATGAAGTAAAATGAAAACGGTAAAACTCACCATACTAATAATAAGTTTGCTGGCCACACAAGCCTGCAAAAAATACCTCGACATAGTGCCCGATAACGTGGCCACGATCGACAATGCATTTGCCAATAGCATCGAGGCAGAAAAATACCTGTTCACCTGCTACACCTATTTGCCACAGGAAGGACATCCGGATAAGAACCCTGCCTTCAGCGGAGGCGATGAAGCATGGACCTACTGGCCCATGATCGAAGACTTCTTCTTCCTTGATCCCTACAACATTGCCCGTGGCAACCAGAACCGTTCCAATCCCTACATGAACTACTGGGACGGATTCGACAACAAATCATTATGGCAAGGCATCCGTGTTTGCAATATATTCCTGGAGAACGTCGACAAAGTAGCAGACCTCCAGCCCTACATTAAAGAACGCTGGATAGCAGAAGCTAAATTCCTGAAAGCCTATTTCCACTGGTATCTCTTCCGCATGTATGGACCTATACCTGTGGTAGACAAAAACCTGCCGGTAACAGCAGCGCCCGCTGATGTGAAAGTATACCGTCAGCCGGTCGATTCAGTGGTGAACTACATAGCCAACCTGCTGGAAGAATCTGCAGCCGGTGATGCCAACACAGGATTGCCCATGGTGATCACAAGTACGACCACCGAGCTGGGACGTGCCACCAAAGTAGCGGCCATGGCGATTCGTGCAAGAGTACTGGTTACAGCAGCAAGTCCCCTGTTTAATGGCAACAATGATTTCACTGGATTGAAATCCAACAATGGAGTAGCGTTGTTCAACACCCAGTACGATCCTGCCAAATGGACAAGAGCTGCCGAAGCCTGCAAAAAGGCCATCGATATGGCCACCGCTGCAGGAAATAAACTCTACTACTTCAACGATGCACTCTTTCCGGTAGATCCTGCTACCAAAACAGAAATGAACATTCGTAACGCAGTATGTGAGAAGTGGAACAGCGAGTTGATCTGGGGTTCATCAGCCAGTGGCAATCCAACCTACTGGATACAACTCTATGCAGTACCCCAACTGGATCCCAGCAACCTTAACCTCAACCTGAAAGGAAAACTGGCGCCGCCTTTGAAAATGGCAGAACAGTTCTATACAAAGAACGGCGTACCCATAGAAGAAGATAAGACCTGGAACTATGCCGATCGTTTCAAGCTGCGTACTGCTGCTGCAACTGATACGGGCATACAATCGGGTTACCAAACGATAGGCCTCCATTTCAACAGAGAGCGTCGTTTCTATGCCGACATGGCCTTCGACGGATCGAAGTGGTTCATGAAAAACGGTAACTACAACATACAATCCAAGTCTGAACAACACGCCGGTAAAAAGCAAAGCCGCTTGTATTCAGTAACCGGCTACTATACCAAAAAGCTGGTCAACTGGAACCTGGTATTCACTGCAAACAGCACTACCGTTGAATCCTATCCATGGCCGGTGATACGCCTCGGAGACCTTTACCTCTTATATGCAGAAGCATTGAACGAGTCAGGCAATGCAGGCGCTGCGTTACCCTACGTAAACCAGATCAGGGCAAGAGCTGGATTGCCAACAGTGGAAACGGCATGGACAACCTATTCAACCAAGCCATCTAAATACACGAGCGTGGAAGGGCTGCGCGAGATCATACGCCAGGAGCGCACAATTGAAATGGCCTTTGAAGGAAGCCGCTTCTGGGACCTTCGCCGTTGGAAAACAGCCCCACAGGTATTGAGCCAGCCGATCTACGGTTGGGACATCCTGCAAACCACCTACGAAGATTACAACAGGAAAGTCCTCCTGTACAATCCAAGGTTTGTAGCCCCCAGAGATTACTTCTGGCCGGTAAGAGAATACAACCTGCAGATCAACCCCAACCTGGTACAAAACACGGGCTGGTAGTAACAAACATTAAATACAACGACAATGAAAAATATTATATACACGATGCTCGCCGGGATGCTGATGCTGCTCAGCGCCTGTAAGCAAGAAGTGCTGGGACCTGTTGAAAAAGACAGCACAGTGCCCGGACAGGTAAGCAACGTCACTGTTGAGAACCTGCACGGCGCCGCCAAAATAAGCTACAAGCTGCCCGACGATGGCGACCTCTTATATGTAAAAGCCCTCTATACTACCAAGCAAGGTGAGGTAAGAGAAACCAAAGTGAGTCGCTTCAACAGTAGCCTCACAGTAGTAGGCTTTGGCGATACCGATACTTATCAGGTAAGCCTGTATGCAGTAGATAAAAGCGAAAACGAATCAGCGCCGGTACAAACGGCGGTGAAGCCACTAAGCCCTGCAGTTGTGCTTACACGCGCCAGCTTTCAGACAACGCCCGACTTTGGAGGTATTAATATCAAATACGAAAACGAATCAGAAGAAAACCTGGCATTGATAGTATTGACGAATGATTCATTAGGACAGTTCTCTCCGGTATATACGCACTATACCAACCTGAAAGAAGGCAATTTCTCTGTCAGGGGCATGGCTTCCCAGCCTACAAAATTTGGTGTGTATGCCCGCGACAGATGGGGCAATCTTTCCGATACACTCATCGTAACCCTTACACCTTTGTTTGAGCAACTATTGGATCGCACGAAAATGAAAGGCGTGGTATTTAGCAATGATGCACCCCTCGGACATGGCGGTAACATTGCAGGCATCTTCGATGGCAATGTCACAAGTGGTTTCTATCACTCAGGCGATGCTGCCCGGATGCCCCAATGGTTCACATTTGATATGGGCGTCACAGCCAAGCTGAGCCGCCTCACCTGGTTCATGCGTGATGGGTTCTATTATACACTGCACAATCCCCGCGTAGTAGAAATATGGGGTTCCAACAATCCCAATCCTAATGGCGACTTTGATGCTACCTGGACTTTGTTGGGCACGCATACGGCGATCAAGCCTTCAGGCTTACCGGAAGGACAATTATCACAAGCGGATATCGATGCGGCACATGCCGGAGAAACGATGATATTCCCGCTGAACATACCCAAAGTTCGCTATATAAGATTCAAGACACTCAAGAACTGGTCAAACGGTACATACGTCAACTTTTATGAACTGATGATGTGGGGAGACACACAATAAAAACAACAGGCATGAAAACGAACATAAACATTGCATTGCTTATCATAGCCATCCTGGCAGTTACAGTAGCTACCTGTACCAAAACAAAAAGCGATTCCTGGAAAGAATACGTGAAGGGAGGAGAGATCGTTTATCCCGGCCGTGTGGATACCGTGATCGTTGAAGCTGGATACAAACGCGTTCAGTTGGCCTCTGTACTGGGCAACGATCCTTTGGTAACCCGCTTGCGTATATTTTGGAACAACCAGGCCGACTCGGTGGATGTGGCAGTTGACCATACAAAAGATACCGTACGGGTCATAATCCCCAACCTGGTAGAAGGCAATTACAACTTTATCATCTATACCTTTGATAAAAATGGCAACAAGTCGGTTATCTTTAATACAACAGGAACGGTATATGGCGACAGCTATGTGAGCTCATTGGCCAACCGCACCCTGAAGACAGTAGCACAATCGAAGAACGGCCTTCAAATGCAACTCACCTGGGGAGAAGCCGCTGCCGGTGAATTAGGAACAGAAGTGAATTATGTGGCAGAAGATGGCACAGCTAAGAAAATAGTAGTTCTATCAACAGATGCAGTGACCACACTGCCCAATTACAAAGAACAAAGTAAACTGACCTACCGATCCCTCTACAAACCCGATTCGACAGCCTTTGAAAACTTCTCACCCGCGGCCGTTGAAATAACCCTGCCCTTATTTGAAAGAGAACTGGATAAAGCAGGATTCAAACTGGTAAACCTTACAACGGATGTACAGGAAGGTGGATATAACTGGTTCCAGCAATACATGTGGGACGAGAAATACAACCCACCCGGCTTTGCTACCAAAAACCAAATACCTTGTTGGTTTACGATCGATGCCGGACAAGCAGCTGCCCTCAGCAGGTTCAAAATGTGGCAGGCGAATGACCGCTTGTTTCAACTCGAAAGCGTAAAGACATTTGAACTATATGGCAGCAATGCACCAAATGCAGACGGTACCTGGGATAGCTGGACCAAAATAGGAGAGTATACTTCGATCAAGCCATCGGGCCAGCCGGTAGGACAGAACACCCAGGCAGATATCGACTATGCGAAAGCCGGAGAAGAATTTATAGCACCGGCAGGCACACAAGCTTATAGGTACTATCGCTTCAAGCTGCTGACGAACTGGGGCAACAGACCATTCATGACGATCGAAGAATTTACATTGTATACGCGCGACAGATAACGCTTTAGCATAATGATGAAGACCATTCGAAATACCGTACTCATTCCGTGTCTCATGATGTTGGCAGCACATAGCTATGCCCAACAAAAACAACCAATAGATTATGTAAACCCGATGATCGGCACCTCCAATTCCCGCTGGATGCTATTCCCCGGGGCCACCATGCCCAATGGTATGGTAAAACTGAGTCCCGACAACCAGGGATGGGTATGGCAGGGAGGTTACGATTACTCGATAGGAAGCATACACGGCTTTACCTTCATACACGGCTGGACGATGGCCGGCCTGCTTACCATGCCGGCCAATGGCGACCTTGCACTCAATGCAGGCACGCCCGATGCGCCATTCAGAGGAGCAGGAGCAGGCTATCATTCCCGCTTCAATCACAACGATGAAAAAGCCAGTCCTGGTTATTATTCCGTTTACCTGCTGGACCCACAGGTGAAAGCAGAACTGACGACAACAGAGCGAACAGGCGTACAGCGCTATTCCTTTCCGGCCGATGAGTCCAACAGGATCATGGTACAATTGAACCCACCGGCAGAATATGGTTACGAGCTGAAAGACGCCGTCATCACCAAAGTCAACGACCACGAAATACAAGGCTATGCAAAGACATCAGCCGTATGGGGATTCAACGAATACACCCTGCACTTTGTGATGCAGTTCAGCAAACCCTTCACTAAGTTTCGTGGCTATAGCAACTGGAAAGAAATAGCAGGCGATACAGAAGTGAAAGGCAGTAAGGAATTAGGCGCATACGTTACATTCCCTGCCAGCAAAGCCGAACAGGTGATCGTACGCACAGGTATATCCTTCGTTAGCATAGACCAGGCCCGGTTGAATCTCTCGATGGAACTAAAAGACTTCGACTGGAATTTCGATGCACTGGTGAAGCACAACAAAGCAATATGGAACAAGCAACTCAGCACTATCCAGGTAAAAGGCGGTTCAGAAAAAGACAAAGTAAAATTCTACACCAACCTATACCGCTGCTTCACCGCCAAAATGATCATGAGCGATGCCAATGGCAAATACCTCGATGCCTGTGAAAAAGAACAACAACTGGCACAGGGCCGCAAAGCGATGATCGGCGGCGATGCCTTCTGGAATACCTACTGGAACCTGAACATGTTGTGGTCTCTGGCAGCGCCGGAGATCACGCAGCAAATGGTAGATACACAATTGGAGATGTACGAAAAAACAGGATGGACTTCCAAAGGGCCAGCTGGCATTGAGTATTCAGGCATTATGGAAGGCTCTCATGAAATGGCCCTGATGGCAAGCGCCTACCTGAAAGGCATCGTTAAAAAAGATGTAGACATTGCTTACGCAGCGATGAAGAAAAATGTAGAAGTAGAACCCGCACCCACCTGTGGTGGCAGGCCCGGTAATCCACACATCGCTACTTATGCACGCCTTGGATATGTACCCATAGAAAAAGGTTTTACATCCAATACCCTCGACTACGCCTTCGACGATTGGTGTGTAGGCCAGCTGGCACAATCACTCAATAAGAAAGAGGATGCAGCCTTTTTCTTACAGCGGTCAGGCAACTGGCGCAACGTATTCGATACAACAGTAGGATATGTACGACCACGTAAAGAAGATGGAACCTACACGCCAGACTTCGATCGTTTCTCAGTAAAACACTTTGTAGAAGGTAATGGCTGGCAATATTCCTTTTATGTGCCCCACGACATCCCGGGCGTAGTGAAACGAATGGGAAAAGGAGAGTTTATAGCAAGGCTCACAGAAGGATTTAAGAAGTCTGAATTCCACAAGTTTGCAGCTCATGCACTCGACCGTACCGAAGGCCAGTCGGCGGAATACTACATCAACCAGGGCAACCAGGTGAATATGCAGGCAGCCTATCTGTTCAACTACGGCGGGCGGCCAGACCTTACCCAATACTACACCCGCAAAATAATGAACACCTTCTTCGACGACTCACCCTACGTAGGTTGGAATGGCGATGAAGACGAAGGACAGATGGGCGCCTGGTTTGTATTGAGCGCATTGGGCCTGTTCGAAATGAATGGCGGCACCTCACCAGATCTGCGTATAGATATTACGAGCCCTTTATTCACAGAAGCAACCATTTGCCTCAACCCGGCCTTTTACAAAGGCAAAACCTTTGTGATCAAGGCCATCAACAACTCGGATAAGAACATCTATATCCAGTCCATTAAACTGAATGGACAAACCATAAAAGACCATGCGATCAGCTTTCATGACATTACAAAAGGCGGGACCCTCGAATTGACAATGGGACCTAACCCTGCTAAATAATTCCGTACACTTAACGACAAACAATAATTAATGAGGAAGGGGATAACAACGATTACAGCTTTAGCACTACTGACCAGTAGCTACATCACAAACGGTCAGCAAGGAGCAGCGAACAAGATGGCGACAGTCATTTTGATGGGTGATTCTGTCAAAACGATGGCAGAACAGTTGATCAAAAAAGGGTTCAACGCAGGCGATGGCTACGGTGAGGTCTGGATCAGGGACTTCAACACATTTATGGAAGTAGCTTGCAAAGTGCAGGACCGTGCATTGATCAGGAAAGGCCTGATCAACTTTATAAAGTTTCAGCAACCCGATGGCGCCATCCTCGATGGCTACGTACCCAATCCCAAAGGATCGGGCGTTCCTTACAATTATTACCACACGCCACTGGCGCCTGAATACGCGGGACACAAGAACACCGTAGAAACTGACCAGGAAACATCACTCATACAAGCCGTTGCCAAATACATCCGTATTACCGGCGACAAAACAATCCTCACAGATACCATTGCAGGTATAGCCATACAAAAACACCTCGAACGAGCCATGCAGTTCCTGTTGACCAAACGGTACGACGAAAAGCATGGATTGATTTGGGGTGCCACCACCGCCGATTGGGGTGATGTGCAACCCGAACATGAATGGGGCGTTGAGATCAATGAAAACACACACCGGGCAATAGACATCTACGACAATGCCATGTTTGTGATCGCCATAGAAGATTACCTTGGCTTTGCTACGATCCCGGCCAAAGAGCGCAAATACTGGACAAACACCAGGAACAACCTGAAGAAAAACATACAAACACATCTGTGGGACAAGGCCAAACAAAAGTATCGTCCACATATCTACCTGAACGGATCACCCTTCCCAACCTCCTTTGATGAATCGGACGTCTATTACCATGGCGGCACTACAGTAGCCATAGAAGCAGGGCTACTTAGCAAACAAGAAGTGAAACAAGCCTATGAAAAAATGCAGGACAATGTAAAGAAAGCCAACGCAGCTACGATTGGCCTCACCCTATATCCTGTATATCCTGCCGGTACTTTTAAGAATGGCGGCATGGGCCCTTATTCCTATCAAAACGGTGGTGACTGGACATGGTTTGGCGCAAGGATGATCACCCAGCTCATCAGGTACAACTTATTGAACGAGGCTTGCGAGGCTGTAGAACCGATGCTGGCACGCGTGCTGAAAAACAAAGGCTTCTATGAGTGGTACACGCCCGACAACCGGGCGCAGGGCTCATCAGGATTCAAAGGAGAAGCCGGCGTATTATGGAATGCCATTACACAACTGGAGAAAAAGAAGTAACAACACAACAATACAATGGATTTTATGGAGGTTAACACCAATATTTTAGCGAACAACCCTGTGGAAAAGAAATGGCGAAGTGGAACACAACCTTTGCTGCCGGTAAAAATTGATACCACCAATACACCGGACGGGTACACCCTTTATCCTTATCACACATTAGGAACCGGTCAGATCAACAATGGCTACACATCCCTGGCAGGCTGGATGAAGAAACAGACACAGGTAGTGATCGATGGCTATGTAGGCGTATTCTGGGAAGAAACAGAACGATACCTCACAGAAGAGTTTAAGAAACTGAACCTGCGCATAAACTGGGTGCGCACGGCTACTTATCTGAAAACACCATCGGTTATTCAAGACCTAATAGCGCCCTTCCTTGGAACAGAAAACTCGGTATGGGGCACAAAGTGTACACTGGAATTAGCTGATTTGTATGAATTCAAATACAAGGAAGTGCCGGGCGCCAACTATGACCTTACGATATTTATTGGCCCGGGCGCAGCATTAATGAATACTTCAGCACCTGTCGTCTACCTCGACCTGCCTAAGAATGAACTGCAGTTGAGGATGCGTACAGGTTCTGTCAACAACCTCGGGGCCGATGTAACCGATGCGGCTGCTGAAATGTACAAGCGCTTTTATTTTGTAGACTGGGTACTCCTGAATGCACATAAGAAGAACATCCTGCACAGGATGGCAGTGATTGGTGATGCCCAACACAAGCATACACTCAACTGGTGCTTGGGCAGCAGCTTGCTGACTGGTCTTAAAAATATAGGCAATCATGTATTCAGGGTGCGCCCTTGGTTCGAGCCCGGTGCATGGGGAGGACATTGGATGAAAGACCGTATCAATGGACTAAGCCAGGAAGAGATCAACTACGCATGGTCATTCGAGCTGATCGTGCCCGAAAACGGAATACTGTTCGAAAGCGATGGCCTGCTGCTGGAAGTATCATTCGACTTCCTTATGTTCAGCCAGCGCGATGCCGTGATGGGAAAACATGCAGACCTCTTCAAAGATGAATTCCCCATACGGTTTGACTTTCTCGATACCTGGCAGGGAGGCAACCTGTCTATACAATGCCATCCTTCCTTACCCTATATACAAAAGGAGTTTGGAGAGACCATCACACAAGATGAAACCTACTACATACTCGATTGCCAGGACAATGCACGCGTGTACCTCGGCTTTCAGGACACCATCGACCCGGACCAATTCAGGAATGAGCTCGAGATGAGCCGCGATGAAAAAATACCGGTCGACATAGAGCGGCATGTGCAGGCCCATCAGGCACAAAAACATGACCTGTTCCTCATCCCTAATGGTACGGTACACAGCGCTGGTGCGGGCAACATGGTACTGGAGATCAGCGCCACGCCCTACATCTTTACCTTTAAAATGTACGATTGGCTGCGTCTTGGTCTGGACGGCGAACCACGTGCCATCAACATAGAGCATGCTTTCAATAACCTTCGCTTCGACCGAAAAGGTAACACGGTAAAAGACGAACTGATCTCGAAACCTGCTATATTGAAAAAGGGAAGCGATTGGCAGCTGGTTCATGTGCCCACACATGCTGCACACTTCTATGATGTACACCGCCTGGAGTTTGATACCAGCATACCGGTTGAAACCGGCAACGTGTGCCACGTATTGATGTTGGTGGAAGGAAGTAAAGTAGCAGCGGTGAACGAAGACGGCTCAGAGCAGGTTTTCCAGTATGCAGAAACCTTCGTTATCCCGGCAGCAGCGAAGAGTTATACTTTAGTCAACAAAGGCAGCGGACGTGCAAAAGTGGTGAAGGCATTCGTAAAAGACAATGTAAGCGAAATTTTGCAAGGAAGCTATTAAGACTGTCACCCTGAGCCTGTCGAAGGGTACAGAAGGGCATCACACAACATAAACAGCAACAAATGAAACACGGTCAAAAAAAGATAAGCCTTGCATTGATCACCTGGGTGGTGGCATTGGGAGGGTTTCTTTTCGGGTTCGATATGGCAGTCATCTCCGGCGTATTGCCGTTGGTACAAAAACAATTCCTGCTAACACCAGGCCAGGAAGGATGGTTTGTTTCATCAGCTTTGATTGGGTGTATAATCGGTGTGGCATTCTCCGGAGAGTTGAGTGATAGGATAGGCAGGAAAGAGCCGCTCCTTATAGCAGCCATCCTGTTTGTCGTATCAGCTGTTGGTTGCGCAGTAATGCCTTATCTGTCGGGAGTGATCGTATTTCGTTTGTTGGGAGGTATCGGTATTGGTATCGCGTCAAACGTTGTCCCCTTATACATCTCTGAAATTGCACCGGCTCATAACCGCGGCAGGTTGGTCACCTATTACCAGCTGGCAGTAACCGTGGGCATCCTGGTAGCCTATATTAGCAATGCCGGTCTTGTCGCAGTAGCGCCACACAACACTCCGGGCAATGAAACCTGGCGTTTAATGTTCGGAGCGGGCGCTATTCCGGCGTTGCTCTTTTTCGGTGGACTATTCCTGGTCCCTGAAAGCCCGCGTTGGTTGAGGCAGAAGGGGAGATATGAAGAAGCCAACCGTATTACCAGCGCCATCACCGGCCAGCCGGTCGCAGCAGTTAATGGAGCTGCGACAGTGAAAGAAAACAATAAGAAGGTATCGTATCGTGAGCTGTTTGCCCCCGGCATGCGCAAAGCATTATTGATAGGCATACTCCTGCCGTTCTTTTCACAATTCAGCGGCATCAATGCCATCATCTACTACGGACCCGGCATATTGAGTAATGCAGGTGTATCATTAAGTAATTCCTTGTTGAGCCAGGTGATCTTTGGATTGGCCAACGTGCTCTTTACCCTCATCGCCATCTGGAAAGTAGATAGCTGGGGCAGAAGACCCTTATACCTCTACGGCACAGCGGGTGCGGCTGTAACACTGGTGTTGACGGGATTGTGCTTTTACTATGGCGCTACCCAAAGCATCTGGTTGCTGGTATTTGTGTTGTCCTTCCTGGCATTCTTTGCCTTCTCCATTGGCCCCTTGAAGTTTGTAGTAGCTTCAGAAATATTCCCCGACGCCATTCGTGGCCGTGCGTTGGCCATCAGCATCATGGTCATGTGGATCGCCGATACCATTGTAGGACAACTTACCCCTATATTACTGAAAGAGATCGGCAGTAGCGGCACCTTCTGGTTCTTTGCCGTCTTTTGTGTGATCGCTTTTGTATTCATTTACCGCTTCCTTCCCGAAACCAAGGGCCGCTCCCTCGAACAGATCGGCGACTCATGGAAAAGTGAGGGCACAGAAGGAGATAAACAGCCTATGGCAGATACCCACATACCAATACATTAACCGTTCAAGGTTGCTTAGCTCTACGAGGCTTGTAGCCTCGTAGCCCTATTCCCGGGCCTCTGGCCCGCTATTCCTTGGGAAGCAGCTGCAGATTCTCTTTGGCCATGGCATTATCCTTATCTATAGCCAGTATCTTATTATAAACCTCGCGTGCTTCTTTAAATTTTTTATTGATCTGAAGTTCGGCAGCCTTCTGCGATAACGTATGGATCTCCAATTGCTTTAAATTGATTTTGGCAAACTCATTATCCGCATCTCTATCCAGTATCTTTCTATAAAGGACCATTGCTTCCTCCAGCTTTTGCGCATTATGAAGTTTAAAGGCCTGATGGGAAAGCAATGAAACAGAAAAAGGGCTCCACCAAACAGAAGACCCCAAAACAGCCAGTAACAACAACGCGCCGGCCCATTGCTTATAAGACGCAAAGCGGGTAAGATAAGCCAGCAACATGCCCCACACAAGTCCGCCGACATGGGCAGCATTGCCGATATTCATAAGCCCGAGCTTTGTTATCACGATACAAATGACCAGCCATGCAAAGAATAAGCTGATGGCCTGTCGATCAAGGTAGTTTTTATACGCATCAGACGATTTACTCTTTATGAATACGAAGCCAAAAAAAGCATAAGCAATTCCTGATAGACCAATACCCGATGCGTCACTAAAGGAGAGTTGCGCTAAAGAGCTGACCAGGGCAGAAGATAAGACCAGCAGCAGGTAAAAAAGCTTGTTGCTCTCAAATTCGATCTTCTTTCCGAGGAACCAGAACCAGAATAAATTAAAGATAATATGCCAGACTTCTACGTGTAAGAAATTAGACGTGATAAGACCCCAATAATCTCCGTCGAAGATCTCCGTGAAGGAAGAAGCGCCCCATTTCCTGTATGCTTCCATACTGATAGGCTTGTCTTCAAAAAGATTTATCCCGAGAAATAGAACAATACTCGCTGCACAGAAAATGACTGTTGCAATAGGAATATACTTTTTAAAAACAGGATCAACAGGCGGAGCGCCGTCACCTGTTTGTTCATCGCTTGCAGATTGAGTATGATCTATAGGTTGAGTATTGTCTACAGCTTGGGTACTGTCAATAGGGTCGGTTGGTTTATTGTCAGGCATGGTGGAGACTTGGAAGATCAGAGCTTGATACTGTAAAATGTTTTCTTGAATTTGTCGATGTATATGCCTTTATCAAGATCACCACTCGCGAAAACAATGAGTGTGTTATCCTTGATCACATAGGCATTAAAAACAAAGTTCTTATAATTGGTCTTTTCATTAGACTCGGTATATGAAACATAATACGCCGGATTTCCGTGAAGGGTCGTATCCTTTTTGACTACATCCGAAAGGGTATTATTCAGTTGTTTGGAAAAAGCCACGAATTGTTCGAACTGGTCAAGCGCCACTTTAGCACTCATATTAGGTGCTAAGGTGAAGGAAAAAGCAGACGGGTTAACACTCTTAATGTCCGATGGTCCGTTTTTAGTGTAAACAACCGTTCCCTGGAAGTTGGCGGCAAAGTGGAAGCCGGTAATGCTGGAGTCGATCTTGAGGTCTTCAAATTGCACCTTACCGGTAGAAGCAGGGGCGACCTGTCCGGCAGCAAAAAAATAAACAACAAGCAGGAGAGAAGTAAGAGTAAACTTCATATAATATTGGGTTAAGGGTGTAGAAATCGGGGTATTGTTACCAACGCTAACAAACAATCATTGCAATATATTATAAAAAACTGGTTGTCAAAGTATATGGGCTTACTCATAGTGTAAACAATCTTATCTTTACGGCTCGTATATAACAATAAATAATAATGAGCATTACAATAGCAGCCGGATTAAAAGATCGTAGCAGTGGAACTTGCGAATTATGCAGCAACGAACAGGCAACCATTGCCTATGCTGTTAGCCCTAAAAATAACGATGCTATTGAGCATGAAGTAGCCTTGTGTAATACCTGTCTTTCTGCAATCGATGATCCGGCAGCTTCACTGCATTGGCAATGCCTGGCGGGCAGCATCTGGAATACAGAGCCCAGCGTGCAGGCTTTGAGCTATCGGATACTCTATAAACATAAAGATCAGGCATGGGCCAGCGAGATCATGGATTCTGTGACATTAGAGGAGTCGGTGATCAACTGGGCACTCAGTGCATTCGAAGTAAAAGAAGTGCACCGCGATAGCAATGGTAGTCAGCTGGAAGCAGGTGACACCGTTGTGCTTACCCAGGGATTGAATGTTAAAGGAACTAACTTCACGGCTCCTAAAGGAACGATTGTTCGAAAAATAAGATTGGTACCCGATAATACGGAGCAGATAGAAGGAAAGATAAACGACCAAACGATTGTGATCCTTACAAAATATGTACGCAAAGCTACTTCCTAAAAACCTTAATTTGCTCAAGCCTTGTCAACGCTTGGTCGTAGGTATATTCATCTTTAGGTAGGTGTTCTACCATTTTATAATTCCCGAATCGAACCTCTTTAACATCTGGTCCGTGCGAAAGCAGGTTCAGCTCTTCACAGTTATTGCATCTTACCACATCCCAGGAGTAGTCAGGTATTCCGGCTTCTTTCCTAAGAATATGGGTTTCTAAATCTATACTGCATTTCGTACAGGGGGTTCGAAGTGTCTCAACAATTTTTTCAGGGCGAAGCGTTCGTTGGATTTTCATCAGTGTTGCTAACACAGAACCATAAAGCCACTTAGTCAGGTGTTCATTAAAATCAACTTGTACAATGGAAGCAAGTTCATGAAATAAATCGCAAATAAACTCCCGTTCTTCTGTATCGAAGTCTGATCTTTTTAATCTATTGAGCTCCGAATCAAGTAGTGTTGTTAAAGCTTTGGTTGACTCTTCACGATTTACCGCATTAACCAGCTTGTCTGTGCAGACATTGAAGAATGCAGTAAGATATTGACATAACTCATCGCCGGAAGGATTTAAACCCCTTTCATTCCATGCCTGTACTGAAAACTTATCACGTCGTTTAAACTCAATAAGCTTGTCAATCTTTTCCTGGGTGTTTTGCATAATTAAACCGATAGGCTGCTGTTTGCCTCGCCGGGTGTAGACAAGATAGCTATTTTATAATATTTCAGCCAGGCTAAACGTAGACGTGTTGGTTTGGGGTACCTGCCGTTTAGTCACACTAACCCGTCACATTAAAAAGGGTCAAATGGGTCATAAGTACTAAAAACGGTCATCTCCATTTGGGTGGCCTGTAGATATGATCTACGTTTGTATTGATTCAATGAATGACACAAGGACAGTGAAGTGATGGGAATATATACAGCAATTGGCAGGAAAGCGTAGAGATTGCAGGGCATGAACAAGAGGCGAAGTGTAGATACAGTAAGGATAGTGTATAGATGGTGTATAGATGCTGTATAGATAGTGTATCAAAATAGCAGTGTATAGAAAATTCGCAGTTTTAGCCAAAAACAGCAGGGCTGGTTGTTTCCGTCTTTGAGATGATTGTCATACGATCATTTTACAATTTTCTTTTCATTAGCAGGTTGTATTTTTAGGTTGAACGAAAACGTACAAGTATGAGTTCCTGGTCAGGCTTTTTGGATACCATCGTTTTGCTGGGCATACTGCAAGGGTTTATCCTCAGTGCCTTGTTGTTTTCATCCCGCAAAAAAAAGCCTGCCAATCGTTTCCTGGCTGCCCTTATAGCACTTATCACATTGGCCTGTCTCAACATCTACCTGCTCGATGCTACCTGGCTGGATAGCAACATCGTATTGCATATACTCGCCGGTGCATTGCCGCTTGTAGTGATCATGCCGATAGGCCCATTGATCTGGTGTTATGTCCAGGCAACAACCGATCCCATATTCCGTCTCACCCGCAAACAGTACCGGCATTTCTATCCGGTAGTGCTCGACCTCTTCCCGTATTTACTCATCCTGATTGCCGATATCGGATCACTTACCGGCATGGTATCCAAAGGACAGCGCAGCTGGGTAAGTAGCTTTATCGATCAGTGGCAGGTGTATGCCGACATTCCCCGTTGGCTATCCCTCACAGCTTATCTGTGGCTGACCCACCAATACCTGCGGCAGCAAACAGCAGAGCAACCGCAAACAAGCCATTGGCTACAGCAGTTTGTAACGATATTTCTCGTATTCCAGGCCATCTGGTTTGTCTACCTCGTGCCCTATAGCATTCCCGCTACGCGGCAGGCGTTGCTCGATGCTGTCGACTGGTACCCTGTATTTATTCCGCTGGCAGTAATGATCTATTGGCTGGGGCTTAAAGGATACCTTGTCAACTATAAACCCTTTGAGTTAAACAGCCCTAAAACATTGGCTACGGTCTCCGCTTTGCCCGAGTCTTTAGCAACGCTTTATATAGACCAGTTGCAGCTGATCATGGAAGCGCAAAAACTCTACCTTGATCCATCACTCACTGTGAATACATTGGCAAAGCAGGTGGACATACCCGCCAAAACGGTCTCCGCTGTATTGAACCAGCACCTCAACAAAAGCTTTTCCGTTTTTGTAAACGAATATCGCATAACCGCTTTCAGGCAAAGGATCATGCAGGAGGATGCCGATAAACTGACCATTCCCGGCCTTGCTGCAGAATGCGGCTTCAGCTCAGCCGCTACCTTTCAGCGCATCTTCAAACAGCTCACCGGCACTACGCCGTCCCAATTTATACAGGAGACAAAGCTGCCGGAAGGCGACTCCGTCAGGCCGCTCAATGCGGCCAGACCGGTCGATACCTCCCTCAAATCCGGAATTGAGTAACTGTTTTTCAGCCTGTTAAGCAGTTAATAAAGAGGTTTGCAAAAAAGCTACCCATGAAGTTTGTATGGATCATCCTTGTTTTACTATGTATCGTAACACAAGCTGCAGCGCAGGGGAAAAATCCCGTGTATGACAGTTTAGCTGACCGTACCCTGTCAAAACAGGATATGCAGGAAGACCTGCAATACCTCCGCCATATTATGGAGAAAACACATCCCGGCTTGTATCGTTATGCGTCCAGAGCTGACATGTACAGGCGCCTGGATAGTTTCTATAACCTCATTACCACGCCGTTACCTTATTACGATTTCTACAGGCTGCTGGCATCACTGATCGCTGGAGTTCGCTGTGCGCACACCACCATCCTTCCCGGTGGCAACTGGCAGGCTCATTTTTCCACCAATATGCCTGTATACCCTTTTTCAACGCATTTCATCAGCGACAAACTTTATGTATCGGCAAACCTTACGGCCGATACCACCATAAAACCCGGTTATGAAGTAACCCACATCAACGGCCAACTGGTAACAGCTATTCGCCAGTTTATCTTCGATCACTCCTGGAGTGATGGCTATAACCTTACCAATAAACAACAACGCCTGAATACCGGCTCGTTTGGCCTGTTCTATTATTTGTTCATAGCCCGGCCGGATAGCTTTGCCATCACTGCCAAAGACCTGTCAGGAAAAGAAGTCAGGATCGTTTATCCTGCACTAACAATGCAGCAAGGTGGCCAGCAGTTTCGCCAAAATCCAGTCAACAAAGAAATAATAAGACTATATGTAGATAGAAAACGAAAAGACCTCGACCTGGAGATCAATAAGGAGCTCAATACAGCCGTGCTCAGCATACGCACCTTTGGAGGAAAAGCAGCATCAGACCTGGGAGGTTTTCTGGAAAGATCCATGCGCGAGCTGAAGAAAAAGAATATTGGTCATCTTGTTATAGACCTGCGCAACAACGGCGGTGGGTGGGACAGTGCCGGCGTATTGCTCTTCAATTATCTTATTGACAAACCATCCCGATACTATATCCGGCAGCATGGTATTACCGATTCCATGCAATATTTAAAACTAAGCGATCTGTCGGAAGATGATCTTCAAAACGTACGTAATGAATTGATACGGGAGACAGACGGCACTTTTTCTTTGAAACCTGCTGCCGCTGCTGGCTTGTCGATACAAAACCCCAAACCACTCCACTATACCGGCAAGGTTTATTTCCTGATGAATGGCGGCAGTGCTTCCACTACGGCTGAGTTTTTAGCGGCCGCCCGTACCAACGAGCTTGGTGTATTCATTGGCGAAGAAGCAGGTGGCAATTATGAAGGCGGTAATGGTGGCTCCTTCATTCCATTGAATTTACCTCATAGTAATATCAGGATATCCATTCCATTAGTGTATTACAATAATGCCACAAAACCACCTTTTGAAAAGGGCAGAGGAGTATTGCCCGATCACGCAGTGCCCGACGACATCAACAACATCCTCAAAGGCATCGACACCCAAAAGCAATTCGCCTTCGATCTAATAAAGCGTGGCCATTAAAAGTAGCGGCTTGATCCAGAGCCCTTTCAACTTATTAACCTATCAACTTCCCATCAGGACTCGTGATATGCAACACCTCATACTGCCCCGGCTCAAAATCAAATTGCATCTTTCTTTTAATAGATACCGATTCACCTGAATAGAGATTATGATATTCACCGGCTATAGCCGGATGATCGATGCTGAAAGAGGCGCTCTCTTTACCGAAGTTTAGCAGCACAAGCACCTTATCTGCCTGTCGCCTGCACAGGTAAGCCAATACGTAAGTATGTTCTTGCGGTAGTATCAATACAGAAGCGCTTTCCTGTAAAGCTTTATTCTTTTTGCGGATGGTAAGCAAGGTCTTGTAAAAATCGTGTAGCTCTACTTTGCCGTTCCAGTCGATGGAATCCTTTTCAAAAAAAGCGAGGCGGTTATAATTAGGTTTTTCCTGTCCGGAGTAAATGAGCGGAATGCCCGGCCAGGTGCAGGTGAATACAGCCATGGCTTTGGCAGCGATGCCATATTTTTCATACTCGGTACCATGATCAGTATTCTCATCGTGATTGGAGGTAAACAATAATTTGCGCGAACCAATAGGATAGCGCGAATAATCTACCAGTATCTTCAGGATATCTGGCATCTTAATTTCTTTGCCAGCCATGAACTTATCGATGGCCCGCATGCACTCCCAGCCATAGGTGATATCAAACACTTCATGATAGTTCAGTATCTCACATTCTGCCAGCCACAGCAATGGCCTGATGGTATCACATTCACTGCGCGCCTCGATCCAGAAATCGATGGGCACAGTGCGCGCCATATCACAGCGAAATCCATCGAGGTTAAACTCCCGTAGCCAGAATTTCATAGAGTTGATCATCTCTGCGCGCATCTCGGGGATGTCGTAATTGAGATCTATCACATCAACCCAGCCATACAGTTCAGTGAAATTGCCAGCTTCATCTTTCCGGTACCAGTCAGCATACTTTTTCGTCCATTGATGATCATAGCCGGTATGATTCGCTACCCAGTCGATGATCACCTTCATGCCGTGAAAGTGAGCCGTATCGATCAGTTGCCTGAAATCATCAGTAGTGCCATAGGCAGGATCGATATCGGTATAAGAGCTGGCGGCATAATAACTGCCGTAAGTACCCTGTCTTTTTTCTACACTGATAGGCGTTACAGGCATCAGCCACAAAACATCCACCCCCATATTGGCCAGACGCGGGATGTGTTCGATAAAAGCCTGGAAAGTACCTTGAGGTGTGTATTGCCTGATGTTGACCTCGTAAATATTCGTTCCGTTGCCCCAGGATACAATGGGAAAAGCTGTGCTCATACAATGCCTTTAACAGGCATTATGCAACTTTGATACCCCGGTTCCTATTGGATAAAATACACTTCAGCGATCTTATCATTAACGATCTTATAAATAGCAATGGCTGTTAAAGGCTTATTGCCAAAGCCGGTAACACTTTCCTGGTCGATCACGGTATTGCCTTCCACAATACGATTCACCAGTTTGCAGTGCAATTCTTTTACATTGGTGAACATACCGCTGTATTGCTTCCGCATGGCTTCCTTGCCTTGCATGATCAAGGTGTTGGGGAAACTATAAATGCGTACACTGTCGCTATACGGCTCCAGGAAAGCATCGATGTTCCTGGCATTATAAGCATTCAATTGTTGCTGCGCCAGACTTTCCGGCGTTACGGGCAGCAGTTGTTTAGGCTGCATAGGTACACCGCGGTGGATCACCGTATTGATATTGCTCAGAATGGAGAGGTCTTGCAGCGGGTCTTTGTCCAGCAACAGCAGATCGGCGATCTTGCCTTTCTCGATACTGCCATAATCTTTGTCCTTGCCAAACCCTTTGGCCGCATTGATGGTAGCTGCACGGATGATATCGGCATTGCTGAGCCCTGCCTGCTTCATCACCAGCAGCTCATCGTAATAGGAAGAAGCATGGTGCGTACCGATATTGCCGGCATCGGTTCCCGTTACTACCAATACGCCTGCATCCTGCGCCAGTTTGAGGTTGGTTATCATGGTGCTGTCTTCCTTGTCGGGAATGCGAATGTAATTGCGTGTCTTCTTGTAATCGAAAGTGATCTTGTTTTTCTCGATGTGCTGCGGGTCCATCAGGGTGCCCAGCATAAAGGGATCACTGTATTTGAAGTCATGCGCCGTGAAGTTGAACTGCTGGCTGAACGTGCGGTTATAGTTTTGCGCAACGATCATCGTAGGAATATAAACCGTTTGTTTGGTCTTCAGCAATTGCAGCATCTCAGTGTCCAGCACTTTATCATCCACACTATGCACCAGTATATCGGCGCCGGCAGTCACGGCCAGTTTGGCTGTTTCATATTGCGTGGCGTGAACAGCTACCTTCAGGCCATTGGCATGGCTTTCTTCTATGGCAGCTTTTACGATCGGCAGCGTAGCCTCCGCTTTCTGGTTGGGCAATACGATGTACCATATCTTGATGAAATCAGGCTTGAGCGGTACCTGCTTTTGCACCAATGCGCGTGCTTCATCGGCAGTAGTGACTTTAACGATGGGTGGGTCTTTCTTATCGAGGTTGGGCGGCAGGTAGGTTGACACCAACGGACCGGTTACAAAGGCCGTAGGCGCGGCTATACGTGCATTCACCGAATCGCGGGTGGTGTAATTGCTCATAGGGCCACCCACGTCAATGACCGTGGTGATACCACAGGCGAGGTAGCGGGTCATGAGACCATATAGATTGTCCCTTACCCATTGTTGGTCCTTCTCATAGGGATATACCTGGTTGAGGTTGGCTCCGTCGGGGCGTGTGTACAAACCGCCGCTCTGGAAAAAGTGAATATGCGCATCCGTCATGCCCGGCATCATGTACTTGCCGGTACCATCGATCGTAATAGCATTGGCGGGCGCCTTGATCTTTTTGGAAGGGCCGGCTGCGGTAATGCGGTCATTCTCTATGACGATGGTTTGGTCGGCTTCGGCTTTCCCGGTGAGCACATTGATCACACTTACCTTGTTGATCACCAGGGGGGCGGCAGGCTTTTCGATTTTTGTCGTACCGGATTGATTTTGAGCAGGCGCAGTGAAGGATAAACCCGCCAGTATAGGCAGGAGCAGATGCTGTATTTTTCTCATGAAGCGGTTGCGTTTAATCAATTAAAGATAAGGTTTTGCCGCTCATCGAAGCAATACCCATTTCGTCGGATAGTTTCCTGCCCGGCATCCCGGATAGGGTATTTTTATAGTATGAGTGGCAACACATGGGAGCGGCTATTAGCTAAACGGATCATCTGGACCATCAGCCTGAAGGAATTTTTGCTCTGGTTGTTATTTTTCATCCTGTACGGGATCATTTACTACTATGCGCTTATCTCCATCAAGTTTGGCGCGCCCGCAACCGGGATCGATAAAGCAATCCTGACAGATATTTCCATAGGAGCTGGCGTGCAGGCATTGCTTACATTGCCCATCTGGTGGATCATCTTCCGCAAATTGAAAGACCGCCCACTCACCTTGATCCTGTTGGCCCACATCGCTTGCGCAGCCGTTTTTCTATACATCCGGTGTTGGGTAGAAAGCAGTGTGATCATGATCATAACCCATAAAGAACGGGGTGTCTATAGCTTTTGGTTTGCCTATTACCTGCCATTCCTGTTTTACCTCATACAGTTTGGTATCATGCACGCGTATAACTTCTGGCTAAAGAGTCAGCGGCAGCTGCAAAAAGAAAAAGAGTTGCTGTCCCTGGCCTATCAAAGCGAAGTAAATGCCTTGAAGGCGCAAATACAACCCCACTTCCTGTTCAATACCCTCAACTCGATTAGTGCTACTGTGCCACCTGAAATGGAAGCCACCCGGGTAATGATCGCACGTCTCGCCGATACTTTCCGGTATGCACTGCGTAGCACCCAAAAACATGAGGTAACACTGGCAGAAGAACTGGATTTCATTCATACCTGGATCGAGCTGGAAATGCACCGGTTCAAATCGCGGCTCAAAGTTGAATACGATACCGACGAATCTGTATTGCAAATACTGATACCACCTATGTTGTTACAACCATTGGTAGAAAACGCGGTGAAACATGGCATCGGGGGCAGTATCAGCGGAGGCACTATTAAAATATCCTGTATACGGGAGGGCCAGTATGCAAAGATCACGATCAGCGATACAGGAGCAGGATTTAAAGGCGATTGGCTGCAATTGGAACGTGCAGAAGGTATCGGACTGAAAAATACCCGCCAGCGGTTGCAGCGGTTATACAACGAAGAACTGTTTGTGCAAGCCAATATGCCTACCGGGTTCACCTCTTATTTTTACATACCCTTATAGACTATCATGACAAAGAAAGTATTGATCATCGATGATGAAGATGCGGCCCGGCTGGTAATACGACAATACCTTGCCGCCTTTGAAGAGTTGCAGATCATCGGTGAATGCAGCCATGGGCAGGAAGCCGTTACAGCCATCAACCGGCTGGAACCCGATCTGATATTCCTGGACATACAGATGCCCGGTCTTAGTGGCTTCCAGGTAATACAGCAGATCGTGCACGTGCCA
Source organism: Paraflavitalea sp. (assembly GCF_059502485.1). Classification (NCBI taxonomy): domain Bacteria; kingdom Pseudomonadati; phylum Bacteroidota; class Chitinophagia; order Chitinophagales; family Chitinophagaceae; genus Paraflavitalea; species Paraflavitalea sp. The sequence continues at coordinate 1,820,228 of NZ_JCACET010000010.1, read as the reverse complement.
CAGATCATCTTTACTACCGCTTACGATCAATATGCCCTCAAAGCCTTCGACTCCAACGCCATCGACTACCTGTTGAAGCCCTATACATTGGAAAGGTTCAGGCAGGCAGTATCCAAAGTCTTATTGAGATCGGGCAACGCTTCCATGGAAGCGGTTAAAACCCTTGTCGATCAGGCGAGCTATACGGCCACCACCTATTCAGAAAGAATACTGGTAGAAAGTGGCAGCAAGCTCACCAACATACAAACGGCCGATATCATCTACCTCGAAGCAGAAAGAGATTATACCCGCCTGTTTACCGAAAAGAAACAATACCTCAGCAACTATGGCATCGGTGTGATCGTGCAGCGCCTCGACCCCCGGCACTTCATACGCATTCACCGCTCCTGGATCGTCAACATCAATCACATCAAAGAAGTATACCGGGAAGACAATGGCATACAGGTGGTCACTTCCAACAATGTTTCCCTCAAGGTTAGCCGCAGCTATACGGAAGACCTGCGCCGGCTCATGTACTGATCTTAAATAAAAATAAAAAGCATCCTTACGGGGATGCCTTTATTGGATGTACCTTTTAAATTGCCCCTTACAACTTCGCCAATTTGGCTGCTTCTGCAGGAGGTACAGGTGCAGGTACCCGGTTCTTCACAGGAGGCAATGACTGCAAATAAGTATATACGGCTTTAAGGTCTTCATCGGTCATTTTCCCTACAAACTCCCAGGGCATGGGTGGTAAAATAGGACGGCCACCTTCCTGGCCCAGGTGCTTACCGGTACGTATGGTCTTTACAAAGGTTTCTTCACTCCATGCGCCGATACCGGTAGTGGAATCAGGCGTAAGATTGGCGGAATAACTGATGCCCCAGGGACCCACAGCAGCGGTAAGATGACCTGAAAATAATACCCAGCCTCCCGGTTTAAGTGATTTGGCATCTACTGCCGGAATAGTGCTGCCTTCCGGGTGGCCGGACAATAAACGTTCTTCATCCAGCGACATGCCATGTGGGCCAAACTTTTTCGGAGAGTGACAATCATTGCAAAGTCCCACAGTTACCAGGTACTTACCCCGTGTTACCAGTTCTCCGTGCGTAAGCGCCGCGCTTTGCGGCAACACATCCGCCTTCTTTTCTGCTTGTGTTGTACAACTGGCATCTACCAGCACGATGGCGCCCACGAGCAAGCCCATGATGCCCGTAAGCATCAGCTTCTTCTTCATTGCGTTTAAGTTTTAAATTCAAATAAATATCTGTCTGCAGGTTACTGATAGCTTGCAGCAGGTGATGATACGGGCAGGATGATCACAGGATGAATAACGATGAGTGGGGGTGAAAGTTGAACAAAGGTATGCCCCATCAAATGCAGCAGCAATGCGGGATTGAACGAATTGTAATTTCTTTGCTATGAATTGAGACACGAAGAAAAGGGCAGCTAAGAGCTAATGCCTAACAGCTAAATCCTAAGCCTACTGGTTACCAACCTTGTACATGAGCCAGCAGATAAGGCCGGTGATTACTACTACCGCCACCCATTTGTATTTCTCCCACAGGTCGCGACGCTTTCTTTGTTGCACGGCATGATCGATGGCGCGGATGATGGGCTCGTCGTTGCCGGCCAGTTTGGCCAGTAGTAGCGCGATAGGCTGCAGGTATTTTAAGGGTAAGGGCTCAGCAGCTTGCAAGAGGGTTTTATTGATGGTGCGGTTGGTGGATACGTCGTTGAACTGGTGTAGGATGCCGATATTACTATCACTCAGCAACTGCCGGATATGAAAGCTCAAGGCATCGAAGTCGATCTGGAAAATGTTCATCGATACCACGTAGTCTTTCAACTGCTGGGCAGATGCCAGGATAGCGTCAGGCGTGAGCGGACGTTCAGTATAACCGCCGCCGATGCTGCGGTTGAACCAGCGTTTGTAATTGTATTCTTCCCGCTTTTTAGGGTCCGATAATACCTCCCAGGCTTCCTGTATCTCTTTGAACATAGCCTCCGAGAGAGGGGAGGCTTCATTTTTATCCGGGTGGTATTTCAACGCCAGCTGGCGGAACGACTTTTTGATCTCCTGCTGGGTGGCCAGCGGTGTCACTTCCAGTATTTTATAGTAATCTTTTAGCTGCATATATAACGGTGCGAAAATAGCGCGTATTTGCTTACAGAATCAGACAACAAAACCCTAAGTTTGCCGTTATAAAACCCAAGCTTACCTATTCCCTAAACGCTATGAAAACCACAGCCCTCCATTTTTCTGCCAGGAATCTTTCTGTAGCAATCTGCATGTTTTTTGCTTACAGTTGTCAAAATACACCCGGCACTACGGTGTCTATCGCTGCGCCGCCTCCGGCTGCTGCCGCTGAAAAGACCGAAACTCCGGCTGAGCCTAAACCGGTTGCCACGCCAACTCCAGCCACTGCAGTTCCTGTAGACCCGGCTAAAGTAATGGCCCGCCGTGAAGTGCCCATCCTTTGCTATCACCAGATACGCGAATGGAGGGATACCGATTCCAAAACAGCACAGAATTATATTGTACCGGTGCAGGCTTTCCGCGATCAGATGAAAATGCTGGCGGATAGTGGCTACCATACCATCCTGCCCGATCAGTTATATGCTTACCTCACCACCGGGGCTGCACTTCCATCCAAACCTGTAATGCTTACGTTCGATGATACCGACCTGGAGCAATATACTGTGGCACTGCCTGAGATGAATAAGTACGGATTCAAAGGTGTGTTCTTTGTAATGACCGTATCGATCGGAAGACCTCACTACATGAGCAAAACACAGATCAAGGACCTGGCCGATCAGGGAAATATCATTGGCTCACATACCTGGGATCATCATAATGTAAAACAATACCAGGGACAGGATTGGGTGACACAGATCGAGAAGCCATCTAAACAGCTGGAAACTATTACCGGTAAACCCGTTAATTATTTTGCATATCCATTTGGTCTATGGAACCCACAAGCCATTCCACAATTGAAACAACGCGGCATGATAGCAGCCTTCCAGTTATCAGGCAAGCGCGACCTCAATGATCCACTGCATACCATTCGTCGTATCATTGTTCCAGGAGCTTGGAAACCAGCTACATTGCAGTCCTGGATAAAGAAAAGTTTCTAAAACTGCTATAAAAAACTAATACGGTTCATCCGTTAATTCATTCGGTTTATTCTTTCTGATTAACTGTCTATAACGTTCGCTCTTTTTACCGCTATGGGGTTCTCTACATTTGCCGGCTGTTGAAAGTACCGTATTTCTCAACCGATAAAATGCAGAATCATGAAGGTATTAGTCGTGGAAGGGGAAAAGCGCGTTGTAAGGTTATTAGAACGGGCTTTGAAAAAGATCGATCACTCCATCCACATCATTGGAACAATCCCTGCTATTTTTGCTTCCGCCCATTGGCTGGAGCAGCATGGTATTCCGGATATTATTTTGATGAGTGAAAGAGCCGTGAAAGAACACCAGATCGCCGACCTCTCGAGCGGTAAGATCAACGCTACCGTTATTTTCACAGTACAGTCTGACCAGTTTACATTCTACGCTTTCCGCATCAGCCATCTTGAACATCTCCTACCGGCAGCTTTTATGAACCGCGTGCAGGAAGAAGCTTATACTACTACATTGCAATTGCCGGAACAAGCCATCGAAGCAACAGCTGCTGTAGCAACCACTGCAACATCTACTTTACAAACTGCCTGGCGAACCCGTTTTCTGGTAAGGCAGGGACAGAAATTTGCTTCTATCGAAACAACTACCATCGCTTATTTCTTCTCCGAAGGGCGCTTTATATTTTTCAAAACCTTCGATAGCCAAAAGTACCTGGTGGAGTATACATTGGAGGAGCTGGAATCGATGCTCGATCCGCAACTGTTCTTCCGCATCAACCGTTCACTACTCATTGCTTTTAAAAGCGTGGAGCAGATCCATCCTTACTTTGGCAACCGGTTAAAACTGTTCCTCGATCCTTCCATGGAAAAAGAAATACTGGTGAGCAGGGAAAAAGTAAACGAGTTTAAACGGTGGCTGGGGCAGTAAGTTCACTACGTAATTTGTGCAATTCGACCCGTTAATCATTCAGCTTAAACGGATTCGCTTTCAGGCACCGGGCGCATGGGGTATTTTGTTTGAGAACCTGATATCCTGCATAAAAACCCTCAAACCCCTATTCCCATGCGTGCCCTTGCTATGCTTATCAGCGTTGCATTTCTGCAACTATTGTATCAACCTGCGTTTAGCCAATGCATCGTTGCGCCACCCGTAGAGCCCTGTGTAGGTAATGAAGCAACCGTCTCCGATAACGAGACGATATTGCTCGGCACAAAAAAATGGCATTATGGAGCGCCGGCTACTTTTAACCAGCTTACGCTTCGCGGCGGTACCCTCATCGTTTGTACAGAACTTACCATTAATGTATTGAACATGGACTCTGGCACCATCGTGATCAGGCCAGGCGCCAAACTCACAGCCGGTGGGGGAGGAAGTGGTATGATCTGGCGGGGCAACTGTGCTGTTTATAACCATGGAAGGTTTGAGATCACTTCCAATATCACTTTTGAAGGGCCCAATGCCACCGCTTCAAAGCCCAATATCCTGATGAATGTAACGGCTGCTTCCTCGTGCCGTGCCTTCAACTACTTCGTGATCAATAACCCCTTTTCTTACTTTGTAAATAATGGGTTGGCAGAGTTTCATGGTATCATTACCGACAACAACGCGGTAGCTGGTAGTGTGTGCCTCGGAAAGGGAAGTCAGGTGAAGCAAACCGTTCTTATCAATAAAGTAAAAGATGCCTATTCGGTACCTTACGGCATGGCTTGCGTATCGGTATACCAGTTTTCGCAATTGACCGATACCCTGACCAATGATCCCAAGTTATTGATTTGCCTGAGTAGTTCGCATTCCTCAGCTACCGGAGGTACCAACAAGCCCAATGCCTGGGGAATACCGACAGCGCATATTTTTTCTGCCTGCAATAGCTGCGCCGATGTGGCGCTACTACCTGCGGAGGAGAGCCCGTCCCGGCCAACGCTCGCACGGGAAAATAATCCTTCCACGATCTCCCTGTTTCCCAACCCCTTTTCGGATGTCGTACGGATTAAATGGGCTACCGGTAAAAAACCGCATTCTGTCATGATACTTGATAATATGGGCCGCGTAGTGCACCATGAAAACCTGGAGCAGGCAGTGGCTGGCAGTCATAGTATTTCACTGGCTACCTTGCCGGCAGGCAGCTATATGGCAAGGATCATGTACCCGGGATCGGTGATCATTCAAAAACTCGTCAAAACAGGTAAATAATATCAGAAAACCTTGTTAAAGAGCCATTTGCATTCAGGCCTTGCCCTTACTTTTGCCAGGGGGCGTACAGCGGTGCAACGAAAATCCATCGTAAATTGTCTTAATAGCCTACAGGAAAACCTTTGCACCAAAGCCGGCAATCTTTCCTAATATTGTGCGGTGATATCCTGTAGATATAGTGCTGTTCGTCAACCCTAATTATTAAGATAAAAAAGTAAAACTGTGCAAAAGAGTAAGGCAAATATTTTCTTATGGAGCGCGATAGCTTTGCTGGGTGTTACCTTAACGGGCTGCTTGAAGACAAGTGAACCACAGCGGCAGGCTGCTAAAGCTTACGTATCGATGCTGCATTTAGCTACCAAAACACCGGCTGTGGCGGTGCAGATCTACTTTAATGATACCCTGGTATCCGGTACTTTTGATGCAGGTGGTGTATCACAAACTTATTCTCCTGTAAATACGGGCAACTTTGTCGTTAAGTTCAAAAAGAGCACCAAAGACAGCATAGTAGCCGGCATACCTTTTACGCGTTTCGATTCATTGGGTTTCTATTCCATGGTATTATTCAACGAACCCTCAGGATCTAATGTAAACGCCATGGTAATCGAGGATGACTTCTCCGATCTTACGCTTGATAAACCTTTCTTTAGATTCTGGCAACTGAGCCCCGGTATCAACGACCTGGGACCGGTAGACTTGTATGTCGATAATAACAAGATATTTTCTCAGCGCTCACTGGCTGATAATGAGTTCAGTGATTACTATAACGGATTTACAGCATCTACAGCAGGCTACCACAAGTTTGAGGTAAAAGTAAAAACCAGCGGCGGAACTGATAGTGTTGTTGCTAAATTAGACGATGTGAACCTGCTGGCAGGCAACGCTTATACCTTCTACCTGGCAGGTAACCCCGGCGGTACAGGTTCCAATGCCCTCGGATTGGGCGTATTAAGAGCAGCCAACTAAGCTTTGTATATAAAGAAATTGAAAGGGTGAGCCTACGTGGCTCACCCTTTTGTATTTGGTGGTGGTTTTAATGGTATTTTAATTGCTGACCAGCGTCTTGCTATTGGCCATTGACTTGCTTCCCAATGAACCCACATTGTTTTGCAACACTTCTGCTACATATTGTTCACAAAGCAGATGCGGATCGTACCGGTTGAATTCTGCCGCCAGTTTCTTCACCTGTTGTTTGTAGATATCGTTCGACAATACTTCCAGTACACTCTCCTTTAATTGTTGAGGCGTGGGCTTTTCTGTTTTCATATCAACGCCCAGCTTGAAATAGCCAACCCGTGCATTGATCTCCAGCTTGCCCTCGTGGATACCACCTACCACCAGTGGCAGTAAATGTTGAATACCCAGCAGTACACCACCATATCCTCCATTGGTAACATATACATCGGCATAAGGCATCACATCATCAAAAGGAATAAAATCTTCAACGATGATATTGTCGGCAGCATACTTTTGTTGCAAGGCAGCGGTGCCTGAGCCACCAGTAGTAGCAATCACCAGGTGGCTGGTAGAGCCCCTGAATGCTTCCAACGTGGGCACAATGATTTTCTCAGGATCTTTCTCTACAGTGCCCTGCGTCACAATGATCACCTTATCATACTGCTCCAGCTTTTCATGGTACCAGCGTTTGCGTTCGCGCGAAGATGTATAAGGCAGTAAAGGCCCGATAAAGCGAATATTGCTGGCCAGGTCACTGCGTTCAAACTCAAAGCCCGGCGTACCACTTTGCAGCATCAAAGTAGCCTTGCGGGTAAGCGTGTCGAATACATTGGAAGGTCCGGGGTCGATGTCATACTCCCTGAATATCTTGCGCATCACCTTATTGGATTTGCGGAAGATGAATTGGTCGGCGATGAAACGCATGAGGTCCTGCTTGCGCCTGCCAAAGAAACTGGTGGCAGGTGTAAGTCCCAATCCTGCAGGCCCCAGGTCTTTTGAAGTTTGTGTGATGGGAACAATGCCTATACCGATCACCGGGATATTCATCTTCTCTTTCACGAAAGGCATAGCAGAGAAAGTAACGTCTGCGATCATCAGGTCGAAGGGGAATGTTTGATAGATCTCCCGGATGTCGTCGTAATACTCTGTAGAGCGTAATATGAATACATTGATCAGGTCGTAATTCAATTTAGCGATCTGGCTCTTATGTTGCTCCCGGTCGGGAAACAACTCATTCACGTTGTCGCCATTCAGGTTCAGCGCCCGTTGAAAAGGATACCAGGGCATGCCCATCTTTTTGATCTTCTCTTCATAGGCATCGCCGGCATACCACCTTACATCATACCCAATGCTTTTCAGGTGCATGGCCAGCCCCGTGAGGGGATTGAAATGTCCATCGGCAGGCACACAGGCAAAAAGGATCTTCTTCCCATTGCCGTTTCCGGCATAACCATAATACTTGCTATTTTCCATAATAACCGGTTTTAAATTGATTGCAGCGACAATATTAAAAACCGGTTAAGTTCTTTCCCTGCCTGTAGTGCATGAATTGGCCGATCTGTATGACCAGTTGACGAAAGCAGGGGATAAGTCAAATAGAGGAGGAGGTCAAAACTCGAAATTGATAACCGTTTCGTCCTTCAGCATCGCATCGATAAAGCGGTCATGGGCTGCTTTACCACCTTTTATTTTGAGCCTGAAATGCAGTTCCTTTCCTTTCTTTGCCCGCCTTTGCTTGGCACAGGTGAGACCATAACTCTTTAACAGCGCCTCGTACTTCTGCAAAATGTCGGGTTCGTAAATACTTACGATGGTATAGGTTCTTTCTTTGTGAAAAGTGTCGATAAGCGGTTCGAGGTGAACGAAGAGTGATAGGACGATCAGTACACACAGCGCCGTGGCCGAGGCTACAATATACAATCCGTTGCCAACGGCCATACCGATGGCGGCGGTGGCCCAGATGGTGGCAGCGGTGGTGAGGCCATTAACGCCCTGCTCGCTTTTGAAGATCACGCCGGCGCCGAGGAAGCCGATGCCGGTCACTATAGTAGAAGCAATCCGGTCGGCAGTGCCATTGGTCAGCAGCAGGGATATAAGTGTAAACAGGCAGGAGCCCACGCAGATAAGCGTCAGCGTGCGCAGACCGGCGGATTTATCATGATATTCCCGCTCGGCGCCAATAAGGGCCCCGATAAGTACGGCAATACCTATTCGGATCAAAGCAGTTTCCCAATCCAATATCATATTAGCAGAAATTATTCCCTTTCATCGTCTTCATTCTCCTCATCAACACTGTAGGCATTATTCTCCTCGTCTTCCTCCCCGATTTCTTCATCGGCATCATCGTCCTCACTGCCGGGCACATCCAGGTCGTCACCGCTATAAGCATTGCGGAATCCCCGTTCATTTAGTGGGTCGCCATCTTCGTCGGTGCTGTCGAGCGCGCTGGCCCGTATGATCTTATCATCCTCATCGGAGTTATAGTCTGTTGCTTCCTGTAGCAGAGCTGCTTCTTCGGCAGAGACATTGGAGCCCCTGTCGGCAATGATATCCTCATCCTGCGGATCATCCAATATACTTGCACCCTCTTCATCATCGGAGGAAATGGTGGTATCCTGGAACTCACGCATGCGCGGCACCCGCACATGCTCCTGGCCGGGAATGTCTTTCACCTCGGGCAGGTCCAGCGTGGCCTCGTCACCCTGCAGCTTTGCCTCGTCTTGTGGCGAGTCTTGCAGATCACTGGAAGAAGCTTTTGACTTGGTTGCCGGTTGTGGGTTGGTATCTTTTAATTTGCCTGATTGGGCGCCCGCGGTTTTCTTTGCCATGGTCTTGCGTTTACAAAACACAACAAAAATCTTGTGCCAATGGTTTTTTATGGCGGTGAAGCCGGGAGAAAATTGATCAATACGTGATGGTGGTCAGATTTTCGTTTGGAACGGTTCACTCCTTAATAGAGCAAACCTTGTAAAAGAGTTCATTGTCAGGTAAATAATACACATTAAAAGCGCAGGATTTTTTTATTTGTGTGATCGAACGATTTCTTTTTTGACTATCTTTGAAGGGATCGAATGAATCGTAGCGAATTATTATCTCTTTCTCCGTCAACATTGAGCGCCTGCCATATTTAAAGTTCCGATTTTTTGCCCAACGTTTGCTTCCGCATCCCCTTAACTGAAAACTGTGCAAGGATAGTGCTGTGTGCATAATCAACCTGTTCAGTATTCTCTGTTCACTCTATAAAATCTGATGGCATGAAAAAGCTACATTACAATTACCTCCCTGCCGACGGAACCGGCACAGGAAAGGCAGCGAAAATCAAGACTCAACCAAAAACGTCTGCCGGCAAGACCACCCCTACACCTCCCGATGAGGAAACGATTAAACGCCTGAACGCTATTGCCCGTGAGTATCCCTTTTGCGTGAACTTCAGGCAGAATGGAATTTCATTGTTATAACATCCCCAATGAGGGAAAGATCAGAACCAACTGCTACATGAGAGGAAGCCGCCCCGGTAATACCAGAGGCGGCTTCTTCTTTCTATTAACGCTAATGGCTAATACCTAAAAGCTGACACCTAAGCGCTAATCTCTCCTGAAACTATTGGCATGGTCGTCGTCTACCGGCAGCGATTGGAAATAAAGAACAAGCGGGTAATTGGAAGACGGATCATAAGTAAAGAAAAACTTGTTGTTATTGGTCATACCCTGCACCTCACTGTCTGTAGCAGCCCGGTCAACGGTCAGTTTACCGGTTGTCCATCCTTTGTACCAGGCATTGCATACTTTAAACTCCAGCGTTTGAGCATTCTCGTCGAATACCACAGTACCATACATCCTGGTCACTGATTGCAGACCGCTATAATAACCCCCGTCTACCAGGAGTGTCAGTTCTGCATTCTTACCATTGGCATCAAACTTCAGGTACTGGCCGGTTTTGAAACCGGTGCCCACATATTTGCCATTATAGGCATCCGTTACAATGGTCGATGAAGCCTGACCCCGTACCCATCCGCCGGCAGCGCCTGCAGGGGCCGGGCTGCTGGGCAGGTTACACGATTTTGCCTGACCCTTACTATCATTGTCTTTGTCGCAGCTACTGTTGAAAAGGAGCGTGGCTACCGTTCCGATAATGAAAACTACTTTACGCATGGCTAATACTTTATGCTTATTGATTAATGAATGCGCAAAGTAATCCCGCCACACGGCCGCCATCAAGCCTGCACTGCCTGAATTGACAATAAGATTTGTTGAATTGAGGAATGGCATTTATGTTGCTGTGCAACCAGGGTTATTATGAAGCGAATTACTTTTTTTACCATATGCCTGTTATTGAGTTGTGCTGCTGCCCGTGGACAGTTTAATGATTCCACGCATTACCATGTGAAGTATTCAACCACAGGCATCATCAACAAAACAAACGATGCCCGCTCCTTTGTGTTGAACAATGTGCTCGGCTTCCAGGTCAATAAGGAAAAGTTCAGTCTCAACAGCAGCAATGCCTGGATCTATGGCCGGCAGGGGAGCAGGCTTACCAACAACGACTTTACCACGGCCCTGAACCTGGATTACCTGAAGGACAAGCAGCGGCTGTATTACTGGGCACTGGCCACCTTCACATCCAGTTACTCCCTGAAGATCGATTACCAGTTCCAGGCCGGCGGCGGCATTGGGTATAATTTTATCAATAAGGAAGCGGCTGAATTGGTGATAAGCGATGGCTTATTGTATGAGACCAGCGACCTGAAGTTGGTTACCGGTGAGCAGGATATTTACCAGACAGTACGAAACTCTTTGCGTATAAAATACAGGTGGGATGTAAACAAGTTGGTGGTGCTGGAAGGCATGCATTTCTGGCAGCCTTCCTTACAACGCTTCGATGATTATATCATCCGTTCGGTGTCTTCGCTATCCGTAAAGCTGCGATCATGGTTGAGCCTTACAGCCGCAGTCACCTATAATAAACTCAGCCGCACCGACCGGGAAAACCTGCTGGTGAACTTTGGCCTTACAGCCGAGAAGTTTTTTTAGGTACTGGCTATCGTACCAGCATGAGCATGCCTCTATTGTTTTGGACCGGTTCGTTTGCCAATTGCCAGGTACAGGTCCATGTATAGCCACCGGTATCCTGCGGCAAACCGCCAACTGTTCCATCCCAGCCTTTATGAACATCCCCCGTGGAGAAGATGCGCTGTCCCCAACGATTGTAAATGGTTAATTCATATTTCACCACAAGACCATGCGCAACAGGCTTAAATACATCGTTTTTCCTGTCGCCATTGGGTGAGAAGGCATTGGGGAAGAATAGGCCTTTCAGGCATTCTTTCGGCAGAATGGTAATGGTATCCATTCCCTGACAGCCAAATTGATCGGTTACCGTAAGCCTATAGACGCCGCTTTGAGCGATCGTGATCGAGGAGGAGGTAGCACCGGTACTCCAGGCATAACGGCTAAAGCTTTCTGAAGGTTTGAGGTTCATACTGGAGTAAGCGCATAACACCGTATCTATAGGCAAAAAGCCTTTCGGCAGCGGAAGTATAGTGTTGATGATGGTGGTGTCACTACTGAAACATTGATTGGCATCTGTAATTTTTACCCAGTAGGTACCTGTGGCAGAAACGGTTAGCTGTGGCTGTGAAGAACCATCCTGCCACTGGTAGCTGGAGAAGCCAGTGCCGGGCGTCAATTGCCGGGAAGAGGCGGTACATAAGAATGGGTCCTTATTGAGCTGACTTACGGGAAGCGCATATACGTTGAGCACCCTTAACGTGTCGGCAGCAGGGCAGTTATTGTAATCAACAGCCCTGATAATATAAGAACCTGCATTCCTCGCAGTAATAAAAGAAGAGGAGGCGCCCGTGTTCCAGGTATAAGATTGAAACCCTGCGCCTGCATTCAATACAATACTGTCGCCCCGGCAAAAGCTGGTATCCCTGCCCAATGAAATAACAGGCGAATGATGAACTGCAATGCGGATGGAGTCATAGGCAAAACAGCCTGGCGATTTCTCTGCAGCGACATAATACATCGTATCGACGGCAGGAAAGGCGGTGAGTTTTTGTTCTGCAGTGCTGGTTACATTATATGCCGGCGACCAGCTGTAATTTAAAAAGCCTGCCGGCGCCGTAATCGTTACAGAGTCTTTATTGCATTTGCTCACAGCTGCGCCCAGATCGAACGGAATAGGAGGAGCGGCCGACACTACCACCGTATCGGTATATTCTATGCCACAGGCATTTTGGGCAGTGACATAGTACTTCCCGGGAGCCTGTACGAGGAAAACGGAATCGGCTGATCCATCCTGCCAGCGATACGAAAGAAAGCCTTTGCGGGCATTTAATTGTAAGGTGTTGGAAGGACACAGGGAGGTATCCTTACCCAGGTCGATCCTGTCGGGAGATATCAGAACGGCGATCTTAATAGAATCCGCCTGCGCATTGCAACGGCCATCGATAGCGGCATAGATCTTTCCTTCCCAGGTAGATTTTATCTCAAAGCTCACCGTAGTATCATTCAGGTAAGTCACCTTGCTGAGGGCCGAAGTATCTGGCAACTGCCAATTCACCCAACTGCCACACTCCCTGTTTTTGAAAGCCGTCAACACAATAGGTTGCTGGCCTGTACAAAGCGTATCAGGTCCATGTACCTTCAGTGTATCGCACCAGCTTTGCTGCACGCAACCATCCCGGGTATAAAAATCCAGCGGATCCGCATAGATGTCATTAGGTATTTCCTGGAACTGGTTGGTAAGAAGCCCTGACCATCTATTGGTATGGGGAACATATTTTAGTGGCGTAAGCCTGGCAAAGTTCGTATCGATACCCATGCAGGTTGCGTAGCCGGAAGTATCACTGTTGTGCATTTTCACAAATTCAATATAGCTCTGGGGTTCATTAGGTGCATAATAGTTCTGCAGGTGTACTATCGAGTTATCGCCAAATGAGAGAAAAGTAGAGCCATTAACAAGTGTAACATCTGTATACGATATTTTTCGCTGCTTCCGGAACTGGCCATCCTTTATGGTAGCCATAAAAAGATCTTTCTGCGTACTGTTAACCTGATAGTGAATACCGAAGTTGATCTGGCCATTGGGGCTTATGCTGATGTGGTCGTAGCTGGTGATATTATCTACAACAGTTGTACTGATGAGATAGCCTGCCACATAGTTGAGGTCGCTATCGAATTCTATGACGGCAAAATAATTGGTTTCTGCCGGCCGGACAATATTCCTGTCCGATACGAAACCTGCCATCACGTAATGACCATTGTTCAGTCTTTCCGTGATGATATCATAGCCCGAAAACTGTGTCCAGTAGTTGGTAGAGGATACTGTGCCTTCCTGTTTATAAGAACGTTCGCCCAGCAATGCGCCCGTTTGATAATTGAGACGCAGAAAGGTCATATTCGTCACCAGATCATATTCAAAGGAGGTGCCGGACCTGCCCATTACCACCACTTCATTGTTGGCAAAAAATATACCATCGGCCCAGCTGTGGTTACTCATATGTTTGAAGGCCGTACTCCATACCATATTGCCGGAAGCATCGAGCCGGAACGCAATACCGGTAGGACAATACACCACCGTACCTGCTACCAGTATATCGCCGTTGCTGCCTTCTGCCATCGATTTAATTTGTGTAAAGCCAGAAGTATTACAATTAGTCAGCGATGTACGAAATTTTTTCGCCCATATCAGGTCGCCTGTACTCGTCAGTTTGGCTATCCATGTATCGTATTGCTGATTTACGGTATTATAATTACCTGCAATGGCGATGCTGCCATCACTTAATTCCATGACCTTAAGAATAGGGTTGTCAAAATTGAGGGTGCCGCGCAGTTTTTTTGCCCATACAACATTGCCCAGGCTATCATATTTTACGATCAATCCAAAGAACCGCCAGGTATCTGCTTTATCCCAAACACTCCCTGTTGCTATGATACTACCATCCCGTAGTTTGGTAGAGCCGCCATGCATGGAAAACTGATGGTTATCTGCCCAGGACAATTTTTGATAAGAGCTGTCTTTGCAGGTAGCAGCATTTACCCGGAATTCCATACGGCTTTTCTGTAAAGCTTCTCTGCCGGAAAAGTTAATGCTTTCGCTATAAATACGTAATTCCTCAGCGCGAACAGGTTGTTGGAGCGTGTCCTGTGCCTGCACTGTATGGCACAGCAGGCAACCAAGCAATAGGATATAACAAAGGAATTGGGTTTTGACGGGCACATTAAGGAACATAGTGATCTCAGGTCAGGGTTTGGATCGTAAAATACAGAAAAAACATCATACGCTTCCCTGTAAACGCTCCGGCCGGGCGTTTCGTCTTCATCAACCACATTAAAAAAGCCCTCCGCTATAAACGGAGGGCTTCTGCTATTGGGCAATGATATAAATCAATTCACCATTCACTATTGTGCTTCCACTTCTGCATACGAGCTAACCGGCTCACAGGTACAGATCAGGTTCCTGTCACCATGCGTGTTGTTTACGCGGGCTACAGAAGGCCAGAACTTGTTGGCGCGGATATACGACAGCGGGAAGGCTGCTTGCTGACGGCTGTAAGCATGTTTCCACTCATCGGCAGTGATCACATACTGCGTATGGGGAGCATTCTTCAGGGCATTGTCTTTCTTGTCAGCTTTGCCTTCTTCAATGGCACGGATCTCATCACGTATGCTCAACATAGCGTCGCAGAAACGGTCCAGCTCGGCTTTGTCTTCACTTTCTGTAGGCTCTATCATGATCGTGCCTGGTACAGGGAAGCTCAGGGTTGGAGCGTGGAAGCCATAGTCCATCAAACGCTTGGCCACATCTTCCGCTTCGATCTCGGCAGACTTCTTGAAAGGACGCAGGTCTACGATAAACTCGTGTGCACACTGGCCATTGTGGTTGGTATAAAGGATCTCATATTCTTCCTGCAACCTTGCACGCATATAATTAGCGTTGAGGATAGCATATTCAGTAGCCATCTTAGTACCTTCCTGGCCCAGCATGCGGATATAACCATAGCTGATGAGCAGGATAGAGGCAGAACCATAAGGAGCAGCAGATACAGCACCTTTGGAATTCAGTGACACGTGGCCGGGCAGGTAAGGAGCCAGATGTTGCTTCACACAGATGGGACCCATGCCAGGACCACCGCCACCGTGAGGGATAGCGAAGGTTTTGTGCAGGTTGAGGTGGCAAACGTCGGCGCCGATAAGGCCCGGAGCCGTTAAACCAACCTGTGCATTCATGTTCGCACCATCCATATATACCTGACCACCATGTTGGTGGATGATATCAGTGATCTCTTTTACCGTCTCTTCATATACACCATACGTGCTGGGGTAGGTGATCATGATACCGGAAAGCTCCTTGCTGTACTGAGCAGCTTTGGCTTTCAGGTCCTCTACATCAATATAACCGTTCTCCAGCGCTTTCACCACAACCACCTTCATACCGGCCATTACAGCGCTGGCAGGGTTGGTGCCGTGGGCGCTAATGGGGATCAACATCACATTACGGTGACCTTCACCACGGCTTTCATGGTAATCGCGGATTACCAGCAGGCCAGCGTATTCGCCCTGGGCGCCACTGTTGGGTTGCAGACTACACGCGTCGAAGGCAGTGATCTGGCAAAGGTATTCGCTCAGTTCATCCACGATCTGCTGATAACCTTGTGTCTGATCCTTGGGGGCGAAGGGGTGGATCTTGCTCCAGTGTGCCCAGCTAAGGGGTATCATTTCACTCGCTGCGTTCAGCTTCATGGTGCAGGAACCCAGGGAGATCATGGAAGTATTGAGCGAAAGGTCTTTATTTTCCAGTTGCTTGATATAACGCATCATCTGCGTTTCACTGTGGTGCGAGTTGAACGTCGGATGCGTTAAGAAAGGAGAAGTACGCGTTAAGCCGGTAGGCAGGTGATACAGGCCGGCATCTTCACTTACGCTGAAACCAGCTACGCTGTGGTCATTGGGTTGATCCAGCAACAACAGGATATCCAGTACATCGCTGAGTGTAGTGCTTTCGTCCAGAGAAATACCGATGAGGTTATTCTCATAATAACGGAAGTTGATCTCCGCCTTTTCAGCTTTTGCCTTGATAGCCGCACTATCTTCTACCTTGATCACTATGGTGTCGAAGTAGTTATCGTGCAGTACCTCATAACCTTCAGCTTCCAGCTCTTCTGCCATAGCGTTGGCCATTACGGTAACGCGCTTGGCGATATCCTTCAGGCCATCGGGGCCATGATATACAGCATACATCGCAGCCATATTGGCCAGCAATGCCTGTGCCGTACAAATATTGGAAGTTGCTTTCTCCCGTTTGATGTGCTGCTCTCTTGTTTGCAGCGCCATACGGAGCGCACGGTCACCCTGCGCGTCGATGCTCACACCGATAATACGGCCGGGGATATTGCGTTTGAACTCATCTTTGGCAGCGAAGAAGGCTGCGTGTGGACCACCATAGCCGAGCGGAACGCCAAAGCGTTGAGCAGAACCACAGGCTACGTCAGCACCCAGTTCACCGGGAGGTGTCAGCAGGGTGAGCGCCAGCAGGTCGGTAGTCATTACCACGTAAGCCTCCGCTTCGTGTACTTTATTGATGAAACTGCGGTAGTCTTCGATAGAACCCTTGTCATTGGGATATTGCACCAGCGCACCAAAATAGCTCTTGTCGATAGTGGCAGTCTTATAATCGCCAAATACTACTTCAATACCTACTGGTATAGCGCGGGTAACCAGTACATCTTTGGTTTGTGGGAAGGTGGCTGCATCTACAAAGAACTTAGGACGGGTGATGTGATCATGGTCCCTGTTCAGTGTATTGAAGAACATGGTCATCGCTTCAGCAGCAGCGGTAGCTTCGTCCAGCAGCGAGGCGTTGGCCAGCGGCAGGGCGGTAAGATCGCTTACCATGGTCTGGAAGTTCAGCAGGCTTTCGAGGCGGCCTTGAGAGATCTCGGCCTGGTAGGGCGTGTACTGTGTATACCAACCTGGGTTCTCGAAAATGTTGCGCAGGATAACACTGGGAACGATATTGTCATAATAACCCTGACCAATGTAAGTTTTGTAAGTCTTATTCTTCAGGGAGATTTCTTTCAGTAAATGCAGGTATTCATTTTCACTGATGGAGGCGGGAATATTCAGCGCCTTGTTCATGCGGATAGCAGGAGGAACAGTTTTGCTAACCAGCGCCTCTACACTGGGCTCCCCGATCGTTTTCAGCATTTGCCGGGTCTCGGATTCATGGGGGCCAATATGGCGACGGATAAATTCGGAGTTTTGCTTTTCGAACAGACTCATATATAGTATTAATTTCTAATTTCAATTGTTGGGAGCAACCGCGGGAAAGGGGAGGTGTAAGGATAAAAGACTACCTCGGAATCGACCAACAAACCTTACGGTAACCCTTCAAAGAGGGTGCAAAGTTAATATGATTAATCCAGACGAACAGGTGTTTGTTGAAGACGGTGCATTAAATGGGGAAAACCGTTGAAAGACAGGGGATAGTGCCTCTGTAGGCTGCTGGATATAGGGCGTTATAGGGTGTCCGGGCTTGAATAAGGGTGATTGACCGGGCTGCTGGTAAAAGGGGCATAGTTGATAGCTGGTGCCCGGCGGGTCAGCTGAGCCGCATGACCAGAGGGACATGGTGGCAATCAGCTGTACCTTATTCAAAGATTGCTCGTATTTCCTCTTCCTCCTCTTGTTCGGCTATTTCTTCGTCTGACTCAACATAGCCATCATATCGCTCTACAATAGAAACAAACTCATCTTCATTTTCCCGCATCCATTCATATTCATCCGGAATAGCATAATCAAGTTTGAAATAACCTTGCAACTCGTTTTCGATGATGGTTGTCTGATCACGTATGAATTCAGTTATCGCTGTATATGCTCCCGTTATGTCTTCCCGATAAAAAAAGTCGGACTTAATAAGACTAATTTTAAATTCAATGTACATGTGGAACCTTGATCTCAATACCTCAATGTGCTCTTCATTGCTAAAAAAGGCTGCCAGATCCCTTTCATACTTGTTAAACAACTGGCAAAAGGATGGTATATCAATATGACCGCTTATTTCTCTTAATGCTACCATGATTAGCTGGTCAAAATTCAATTGGATAATTTTTTTTAAATCTGGGTTGTTAATACTATTGTCGAGTGTTTCAACAAGTGAATGTTTTTCGGCAGAATCAAAATTATTGAAGTCTATTTTTTCCAAAGCCTGTAATGCTGCCTTATTACCCGGTGAGATTATTGAGATAAGACAGAAGCATCGGATTTGTTTATCTGTAACAGTATATTTAAACTCATAAGTAAAAAGTGTATCAGCTAATAGAAGCTTCTCAAGTATATCAATTTCTTTTGTCGTGAAACCGGTATTCATGAACATGTAGACAAATCGTTCGACCTGCTCAATGTAAGAAAATGAACCAATCATACGCACGCGCTCGTGGACAGATGAAGCCAAAAAGAATCGTAGGAAATCCTGCAAGGAAGGATTAATGAATGCTACTTTGGCAATAGGATTTCTACCTTCTATTGAGATTTGTCGACTAATAAACCCGTTGACAAGTACTTTCATAGCTTTCTGAAAAGAATCGAATGAAAGGCGGTGATTATGGTTTGCGATTTCATATTGCAGTCTTTTTTCATAAATTTCCTGTACTAAACTTTCATCGACGGGGAGCCCAAAGCGGAGGCTGAATAAACCTAATAATAAAAACCGCTCCTCATCATTCAACTGTTTTTCAAAACTAAACCTCCAAATATCTGCCGGATTCGCCAAGGTATTAAGCACAAATTGTTTATAATCATCTATAAGTATAGTTTCCAGCCGTGCTGGATTAGTGACAAATTCGATAACCCTTGGATTAAAATTGCCGTGCCGGATGATCTCCAGGAAAAAGCCATCTTGTTTAATAACTGCAACGTGATCGGACGGCAAACCATGGAAATAAATATGATTGTACAATATTTTACCACGTTCCAGATCTGAGTACTCATTGATTGAAAGCTCTGTTTTTTCACGGTCCAGAAATGCATACCGAAATCGTTCATAGGTTTCAAGCCCCTGGTTAAGGATTACTGTCCGGCTGGTTAGTACAAATAACTTATTGCTTGATTTGCGTATTGTTCTGAAGAATTGATCGAGCGAAGCGTCGGTAAGATGCTTATTCATCGCCAGGTCAAGATGAATGGCTCCCAGGAAGTCATCAAAATAGAAAAGTTGCTTTTGATCTGGCGAACGGGATAGATTCTCTTCAGCTTCTTTAATGGATTCAATTTTGAATAAATGATAACCCTCCGCCAGCATTCGAAAAGAAAGCATGTCTGCCAACGTCGTTTTTCCGGCGCCAGGTTGCCCGGTAATAATAAGTATCTTGTTCTTTAGGAGCTGGTCATAAGCCTTGTGGTAAGCTTGCGTAGGTACATAATAACGGATACGGTCCTTTATCCAATCTATATAGTAGCTGGAGCGCCCGGTGACAGCATTATTGATAATGTTATTGATGATCTCAGTACTGGACAGCCATAGTTTAAAATGCACCTGTTCTACCTCTTTGTATTCGCCAAGCCAGGCGTTCAGGGTTTCGTTGCCAATGACATCGCCTGCGGATTTTATAAATGGCTTAAACAGTGCTTTGATTTCATCTTGGTTAGCAGCAGATAACGGCACAGAAGTAACGACAAAGTACCGGCCGGGCTTAAGCTTACTGACCTTGGCCACCTCTTTTTTTAACGTTCTTAGCAGCACTTTATAACCTGAGTTATAATAGTGCTTTACCTGCACCACAGTTTTATTTGGATTGGCTGAACTGGAGTCACGAAGGTCTATACCTGCATCCCGTCCACTTTTATAGCTTTGAAGATTAAAGGAGAACTTTTTATTGAGGAGATCCCTGGCAAGCTCCTCAAAATCTTTATCGTTCAAAGTGGTAAAATCGTAACGTGGCATATAAATGAAAATAAGGAAAGTTTGCTTACATTCGGTGGCAACCAAAACAACCCATGCATTCAACCAACTGCTTAAACTGTAATACGCCTTTACAGCCGGAACAGCGTTATTGTAGCCAATGTGGGCAACAAGCTGCTATCCACCGCTTCTCCGTACCCCATTTCCTGCATGAGTTTTTCCATGCTTTCACCCACACGGATAAAGGTATTTTTCACCTCCTTAAGTCGTTGGCTACCAGGCCCGGCGCCACAGCCCGGGAATATATACAAGGCAAGCGTAAAGCTTACTTCAACCCGTTTACCTTCTTCCTCATCGTCATGGGCATCTATGTGCTGGCTGATGCTATGTTTGTGAAAAGTGCCCCTGAACAGGAGCCCGATCAGCGGGTGCTGGCTCGTATACCGACAGCTGAAGGAAAACAGCAGTATGTCGACATGCTCCGCCGGGGCAATAACGTCAAGCATTTCATGGAAAAGAAGGCCAATATCGTGGCCATGGTAGCAGTACCGCTAATAGCCCTCGTCTCCTGGATGTTCTTTTATCGTCGTGGGTTTAATTATGCTGAACATCTTACTGGCAATATGATGTTTGTAGTGTTCAGCAACCTTTTATTTGCACTGATTATCTTTCCTCTGCGGGGCCTGTTCAAAGGTACTGCTATAGCAAGCTGGTTGCCGCTGATAGGCATGTTGCTGCAGACCTTATACCTGTGCTGGAGTTACAATGGATTCTTTCAGTTGACAACTGCGGGGCAGCGCATCAAGTCATTCTTTGTGGCTCTTTTTGCCATCATTGCCTGGTTTATGTTCTCATTCACCGCTATGGCAGTGTACATTTATCAAAGCGGGGATTTCTATAAATTCTTTGTGAGAATGTTTAGCGGAGGACGCTAACAGCTAACCTGTAATATATTTACGCGCAGCTCATAACTTGTCCCGTTACGATGGGAGCTCGCGGCTCGTAGCTTTTACTGCTATCGCGTCTTCTTTAAGCTCATCGGTGATCATACCTGCATCCTCTTCCTGTCGCATCTGCTCGCTGGTCAGCCTGCTGCCATCGTGGCTCCAGCCGGGAGGGCCAAAGATGTAGCCAAATCGTTCTTTCCAGCCAATATCGGTGCGGTTGATATCCTTGAAGATATTCTGCCATTCGTGGAATACCACCGTAACAGGCGTTTCCTTCTCTACAGCCTTAGTAAGCCCGTATTTAATAGGCTGGTATTCGGTTGCCGGCAATTCGGCCTGGAAGGTACCGAACAACTTGTCCCAGATGATCAGGAACATGCCCATGTTCTTATCGAGGTATTTAGCATTCGAAGCATGGTGCACGCGGTGGTGGGAGGGTGTTACCAGGATATGCTCCAGCCAGCCCATCTTGTTGATCAGTTCCGTATGAACGAAAATGCCCCATATCTGGGTAGCAGAGTAAACGAATACGATATCTACCGGGCTAAAGCCCATCAGCGCCAGCGGTATAAAATAAATAAAGCGGTATAAAGGCTGGAATACAGAAGAACGGAATCCAACGGTAAAGTTCATGTGCTCCGATGAATGGTGCGTAACATGCACCGCCCAGAAGAGCCTTATTTCATGGTCAAACCGGTGTAGCCAGTAATACAGGAAGTCTTCCAGCAATACCAGCATGAACCAATACACAACCACATGGCTGAACGAAAATAGTTGATGACGGTAGAAGTAATCCAGGATCAGCAGGTATACAGCCCTGAACAGCAGATCGATGGCACTGTTCATCAACATCAGGTAGCAATTGATGGCCGTATCTTTCCAGGTATACAATTTACGGTGACGGTAATTGCTCAATAACACCTCCAGCCCAATAATGATCAGGTATAAAGGTGTACTGATGAGAATAAGTATTTGCTCCCGTAAAGAGTCCATATGCGATGGGCAAAAGTAAGCAACTGACAGTAAATGATTTGTCAAAAAATGAACATAATCCCATCTTATCGTGTGAGCGGTGGCTGTACATGGCTTCTTTCTGTCATGCGTTCCGCTCAATCTGGAGGGTTTGCCGCCTGGTTTTGAGGGTAGGAAATCTGGCAGTTTTTTGTTTATTTCTTTTCAACATCTCTCTCAGTTCTTCACTTGTCTTGCGGCTACCATCATGGCTCCAGCCCGGAGGACCAAAAACATATAACCATTTTTGTTTCCAGGTAAGCCCCGGGCGGTGCAGATCCTGCCAGATGGCAGACCATTCATGAAAGATGATGGTGGGTATAGTATCTTTTTCGAGTGGCGTAGTGAGCCCATACCGGATAGGCTCATACTCAGCAGCGGATAATTCTTCCTGGAAGGTGCCAAATAATTTGTCCCAGAAAATAAATACAGAACCCATATTCCGATCAAGGTACTTAACATTGGATGCGTGGTGAACGCGGTGGTGGGAGGGGGTAATGAGAATATATTCCAGCCATCCCAGCTTGCGCACCTTTTCTGTATGCGTTAAAATGGCCCATATTTCAGTAATGGAATAGACCAGTAAAAGATCAGCCGGTTGGAAACCCAGCAATACAATGGGAATAAAGAAGGCGAAACGATACAAAGGTTCCAGTACACCTGCCCGAAAGCCTACACTGAAATTATACAGCGAAGAAGAGTGGTGATTCACATGCACGGCCCAAAATAGCCGGCAGGTATGGCTAAGGCGATGCAGCCAATAGTGCATCATATCCACCAGTAGTAGTAAGACTGCCCAATAGAAAAAAGTATGCGTAAGCTTGAAAAAATGATGGTTGAAAAAGAAAGCAAAAATTGCCAGGCTTACACCCCGCATCAACACATCTACCGCGCCTGATAAAATACTAATACAAAAATTCTGGAAGGTATTGCGCCGGGTATAACTATGCGTGTGGTGAATATTACTTAAAATGATCTCCGCGCCAATGACGATCACGTACAACGGCGTGGTGATCAACACCAATAATTGCTGCTGAAGTGTTCCCATGCCATCCCCGACTCAAAAAAAGTACCATGCAATGCTGGCAGGGTTCAGTAACTTGCAGGGCAAATAATTATAATCATATTATAATCCCGTATTGATGGTCAGGAGCTTATAAGTGGCTCTTGTGGAATGATTTAGCTGATGGCAAACCTTGTAAACGATAACTGGCAAAAGAAGGCTGCGGCCAATCAGAAACAGTATAAACAGTTTTTGAAACAGGCCGACAAGAATAAAGTGTTGAAACAATTGCCCGATTTGCATGAGGAGGCCTTCAGTAAGATAGACTGTTTGCAATGCGGCGCCTGTTGTAAGAACTATTCCCCCCGTTTTAAAACGCCCGACATAAAACGTATCAGTAAGCACCTGAGAATGAAAGAAAGTGCATTCATCGATACGTACCTGCGCCTCGATGAAGAAGGCGATTATGTGGTCAAGTCTGCACCTTGCCCTTTCCTGAGCGCTGATAATTATTGCAGCATCTATGAAGAGCGTCCCTCTGATTGCGCACGATTCCCCTATACGGATGAAGATGTATTGTTGAAACGCCCGAACCTTACCTTGAAGAATGCGAGTTTTTGTCCTGCAGTACACTACGTAATGGAAAAGCTGATACAGCCAACAAATAAGTGATATAAATATCCAGACAATACACAACAACTGAACGATATTTTTTGTATAATTCAGCAATGTCGCATTTGCCTAAACTAATTGAAGATCTCGCCTTGATATTGGCCCTGGCTGGTATCATCACTTTGCTGTTCAAAAAACTTAAACAACCCGTAGTACTGGGCTATATATTGGCGGGTTTGCTGGTAAGTCCTAATGTGTCATGGCTACCCAATGTGTCCGACAGGCAGAGCGTGCAGGTATGGGCAGATATCGGGGTCATCGTGCTGCTATTCAGTCTGGGTTTAGAGTTCAGTTTTAAAAAACTGGTGAAGGTCAGCGGCACGGCTGGCATTGCAGGTATTTTTGAGATCACCTGTATGATTGCCCTTGGATATTTCACGGGCAGGTTGATGGGATGGCCAACCATGGATTGTATCTTCCTCGGCGGCATTATAGCTATTTCTTCCACCACCATTATCATCCGGGCTTTCGATGAGCTGGGCGTAAAAGCCCAAAAATTTGCGGGCCTTGTATTGGGTATACTCGTTATTGAGGACCTGGTAGCGGTATTGTTGATGGTATTATTATCAACGATTGCGGTAAGCCAGACCTTCGAAGGCGGCCAAATGTTACAGTCAGTCTTTAAGCTATTATTCTTTCTTTCCCTTTGGTTCATATCTGGCATCTTTATCCTGCCCACTTTTTTTAAATGGGTACGGCGATTGATCAATGAAGAAACCTTGTTGGTAATATCATTAGGCTTATGCTTATTGATGGTAGTGTTGGCTACCCACACCGGTTTTTCTGCACCATTGGGCGCTTTCATCATGGGCTCTATATTGGCCGAGACAACACAGGCAGAAAAAATTGAACACCTGGTGAAACCAGTGAAAGACCTGTTTGGAGCCATATTCTTTGTATCGGTAGGCTTATTGATCGAGGTGCCCATGCTGATCAAGTATGCCCTGCCTGTTGCTGGGCTGGTGCTTATTGTCATTGCCGGTAAAACGATAAGTGTTACCATCGGATCATTACTCTCCGGGCAGCCGCTGAAGCAGTCGTTGCAGGCAGGTATGAGTTTGTCGCAAATAGGGGAGTTCTCTTTTATTATCGCCAACCTCGGGTTGTCGCTGAATGTAACCGGCAAACACCTCTATCCCATTGCAGTGGGCGTTTCTGTGATCACTGCATTTACTACACCTTACATGATCAGACTGGCCGACCCCTTGTATAACTGGCTGGACAAAAAGCTGCCATTAAAATGGCGCACCGCACTTAATCAGTACAGTACGGGTGCTCAAACCATCCGTGTGGAAAGCGATTGGAAGATTGTGCTGCGGTCTTACCTGACAGTAATGCTGGTCAATTCTGTGATCGTAGTGGCGCTGGTACTGTTATCGGCTCAGTTCCTGCTGCCATTTGTCAGCAGCTATTTAGCCAGTCCTACACTGGCTGCTTTCCTCACCTGTTTTATCACCTTTATAGTGATGGCCCCTTTCCTGTGGGCATTGGCTATCCGGCGAATACATTCCTTTGCTTCCGCCAATCTATGGCTGGATCAAAAGTATAACCATGGCCCATTGGTATTACTGGAAGTAATGCGCAATATTTTGTTGATCGTGCTGGTGGGATTTTTGGTCGACAGGCTTTTTGGCGCATTGGTAGCTTTGATGGTAGTATTACCCGTCATAGTAGTGGTATTGTTGGTATTCTCGCGCAGGCTGAATGCATTTTACTCACGCATAGAAAAACGCTTTCTGTCCAACCTCAATGACAGGGAGACGACTGCCGCGCAGGGCTCCCATGATCTGTCGCCCTGGGATGCGCACCTTGCCTATTTTACCATTTTGCCTGAGTCGCCTGCCATCGGGCAAACCTTGCTGCAGCTTTCCTGGCGCGAGAAATACGGTGTAAACGTCGCCCTGATCGAGCGAGGCAAAAGAACGATCTATGCCCCGTCCCGCGACGTCATGATCCACCCCCACGACAAGATGGCTGTAATAGGAACCGATGTGCAGTTGGAAAATTTCAGGACGATTGTAGAAATAGAAACCGGCGATGGCGAATACATCCCTCATAAAGATGATATCATCCTCAATAAGCTCATCATCGACAACCGCACAGACCTGCGGGGCAAAAGCATCCGCGATTCCGGTATCCGGGAAATAGCGCATGGACTGGTGGTTGGCATCGAACGTGACGGTACACGCATCCTCAATCCGGACTCTTCCACGGTTTTTGAATGGGACGATATTATCTGGATAGTAGGAGAACGGAAAATGATTCAGAAACTGGTAAAGGAGTAGGGGACTCAATACTCGAATTTGCGCAGCTTAGGCGCCTTCCACCACATGGCGGCTACCACCAATAGCGTCATAGCGCCGCCGAAGATCACAGAAGGTACTTTGCCCATCAGCGTTGCTGCGAGGCCGCTTTCCACCTGTCCGATCTCATTCGACGAGTTGATAAACATAGAGTTCACGGCAGATACACGCCCGCGCATATTGTCGGGCGTTTTCATTTGTAGAATAGTGCCGCGCACTACCACACTGATACCGTCCAGCACACCACTGATCAGCAGTGCAACAAAAGAAAGCAGGAATATTTTCGAGAGGCCAAATATGATAATGCACACACCATAGCCTGCCACCACATACAACAGCTTAAGTCCCTGCTTGCGGCGCAGCGGGAAAAAGATAAGCGTGATGATCACACCAAAAGAGCCAATATCGCCAGCGGCATTCAGCCAGCCAAAACCAATGGGACCTACATGCAATATCTGGTCGGCGAAGAAAGGGATCATCGCTACGGCGCCGCCAAACAGTACGGCAAACATATCCAGCGTCAGGGCGCTCAGCAATTCTTTAGTGGTGATCACATATTTCAATCCTTCTTTCACGCTCTCCCAGGTTTTCTGCTCGGAGTTGTTATGCAGGATGGGTTTGGGCTTGATCCGCCAGATGCTCAGGCAGGCAATGACCAGGTATACCATGATAATCACGAAAGAAGCCGAATAACCGGCATACGCGATCAGCAGGCCGGCGGAACCATGCCCCAGCACAGAGCCCGTGAGCCAGGTAGTAGAGCTCCAGGTCACGGCATTAGGTAGCATCTGCTTAGGAACCAGTTGAGCCATGATAGAACTGGAGCTTGGACCTGTGAAAGAGCGGATAATGCCGGTACAGAAAATCACGAAGTAAATACCATATTGCACAAACCGGCTGCCCATACTTGCCTCTACATCTTTGTAGGTGATCACCAGCAGGCCGGTCACACACAGTAGGTACAACAGGATAGTACGGAGCAATAACGTGCGCTTATCACTCTTATCCACCACGTGGCCGGAATAGAGCGCCAGTGAAATGGCAGGAATGGCTTCGGCCAAACCGATCAGGGAAACCTGTAAGGGATCTTTTGTCAACAGGTACAATTTCCACAGTACCAGTGTGGCCACCATGCGCATAGCCATGATGAAGAAAAAACGTTGTATGATAAAGTAGCGGAATTCTTCGATACGAACGGAGGCAAATGGGCTGTTGTTGCTTTGTAGTTCACTATCCATGGGCGCAAAAATAATGGATTCTCAGCATTGTCACCCGGAACCGTCATCGGCTAAAAGCTAAAAGCCAATGGCTAACAGCTAATTCATTTACGGCAACGTAAGATAACGCTGCCCATAATCATGATCCTTCTCCAGGGCATCGGTGATCACCTGCAGGTGTTTCTCGTTACCAAGAAAATCGGCATTGCTGGCATCTACAAACAAAGTCTTCAGGTTATGCTGCTTGATGTAATTCGTATAAGTCTCCTGTATCCTGAATAGGTATTCATCAGGAATGGCCTGCTCGTAAGGACGGTTGCGCTTACGGATATTTTGCTGCAACTTATTGACCGGCACATGCAGATAGATCAGGATCTCCGGCTGCGGTATCTGTTGGTGAATGATCTCGAATAACTTCTGGTACAGGCGAAACTCTTCTTCAGGCAGGTTTACTTTAGCGAAGAGCAGGCACTTGGTAAAAAGATAATCGGTGATGGTCACACTCTGGAACAGGTCTTTGGTGTGGATCAGTTCCTTCAATTGTTTATAACGCTCAGCCATAAAGAACAACTCCAGCGGAAACGCATACTGCGCCGGGTTTTCGTAGAATTTGCTGAGAAAAGGATTGTCGGCAAAAGCTTCCAGGATCAGGCGCGAATTGTACCGTTTGGCCAGTAAGTGCGACAGGGTGGTTTTACCCGCCCCGATATTGCCTTCAATTGTTATAAAGTGATAATTCATAATGTGTAGGAGTCCGCAGTCAGTGCACCAAAATAAAGGAAATGACTACATACATATGGGGTGTGAACATAATTTGTGGAAAACTTGAAAAGGTATTAGCTATTAGTTGTTAGCTTTTAGCAGCGCAATAACAGGGCATTGCTAAAGGCTAATGCCTAACAGCTAAAAGCTGACTTTTTTAACCTCCAACTCATCCTTACACTCCTCTAACAGCGTTCGAATCGTCTTCCCCAGTACTGGGTGCAAATAACCGGGCGCTATTTCCGCCAAAGGCGTCAAGGCAAAGCGGCGGTTCTGCAGCTCAGGGTGCGGAATGACCAGATCGGGCTCACTTATATCATCATAATTAAAAAGTAATATGTCGATATCGATGATCCGGGGGCCATATCGTTCCTTGCGCACACGGCCCAGCAGCGTTTCCGCTTCCAATACCTTTTCCAATAATTGGAAAGCCGTCAGATCCGTTTCTACCAACAGCGCCTGGTTGAGAAAAGATTGCTGGTCGGTCTTGCCCCAGGCGGCCGTTTCATAAATAGCCGATTGACGCACAACACGGCCGCAGGTACGGTCGATGGTAATTACGGCCTGTTGCAGGTTGTGGAGCCTGTCACCTACGTTGCCGCCTATCAGTAAATACACATAATTCATATATTGCAGGCTGTCAAAGGGTCAAATATCTTTGAATTTTGTATAAAATCACTTGATTGATGAACAGCTTTCTCAAAATATTTCTTGCTTCTCTGACCGCATTGTTGGTGTTTACCCTGGTCCTGTTTTTTGTCAGCCTCGGCTTTCTATCAGGATTAGCTACACCCAAAAAAGAACCAATAGGCGCTAAGGCCGTATTGACGATAGACCTTTCACAACCCATTCAGGAAGTCAAAACAGAAAATCCATTGGCTGCACTGGGAGGAAGAGAACAATACAGCAATCCCGCCTTGTATGATGTAGTGAGACTTATCCGTTACGCCAAAACCGATTCTTCCGTAAAAGGCATTTATATCAACAGCGGTAGCAGTGCGAATGGCATGGGTACCAGCGATGAGCTGCGCGATGCCCTGCTGGATTTCAAATCAACCGGCAAGTTTATCTACGCCTATGCAGATGTGATCACGCAAAATGCTTACCACATCGCCAACGTAGCCGATAAAGTATACTGCAACCCCAAGGGCGGGTTAGACTGGCGTGGTTTTGTGATGCAGATGGTATACCTCAAAGGAACTTTGCAAAAGCTGGAGATAGAACCACAGATATTCTATGCCGGTAAATTCAAGAGCGCCACAGAGCCTTTCCGTGAAGATAAAATGACAGATGCCAACAGGCTGCAATCGAGCGTTATCCTCAATGACCTGTATGGACATTTCCTGTTGCAGACATCGGCCACCCGTAAAACAGACACCGCTACGTTGCACCACTATGCCAATGAGAATAGTATTCAATTTGCTGCAGATGCATTGAAGTATAAACTGGTTGACGGTCTAAAATATGATGACGAAGTAAAAGACGAGATCAAAGAAAAGCTGAGCGTAAGCAAATACGATAAGATCAATTTTGTAAGCCTGGGCAAATATGCACAGGCAGTAGATTATAAAGAAGCCGGTACCGATAAGATCGCTGTGATCTATGCACAGGGCGATATTGTTGATGGCAAAGGCGACAGGGAAACCATTGGCGGTGATACCTATCGCAACCTTATCCGTAAAGCACGCCTCGACAAGGAAGTGAAGGCCATTGTAGTTCGTATCAATTCTGGTGGTGGCAGTGCCATGGCCAGCGAAAATATCTGGCGCGAGCTCACAGTAGCCCGTCAGGACAAGCCCGTGGTGGTAAGTTTTGGTGATGTAGCTGCTTCCGGCGGATATTATCTATCCTGCAATGCCGACAGCATCTTTGCACAGCCCAACACCATTACCGGCTCCATTGGTGTATTCGTTTTGTTGCCCAATATGCAGAAGTTCTTCCAGAATAAGCTGGGCATGACCTTCGATGGCGTAAAGACATCGCCCGATGCAGACGCCCTCTCCATAAGCAAACCCCTCACGCCTGCCCAAAGGCAATACCTGCAAAATGATGTAGATACCATTTACCACAGCTTTAAACAGCGTGTTGCCGACGGCCGTAAGATGACATTGGAATATGTAGACAGCATTGGTCAGGGCCGCATCTGGAGCGGTACACGGGCCCTGGAGTTGGGGCTGGTAGACCGTATCGGCGGACTGAAAGAGGCCATTGCCTGCGCGGCAAAGCTGGCCAAAGTAACAGACTACGGACTTAAAGAATTTCCCGAACCACGTAACATCTTCGATATGATCTTCGGTGAGTACCAGCGCGAAGCCAAACAATCGGCTATCCGGGAAGAGCTGGGCGCCGAAGGCACAAAAACCTACAATACCATCAAACGCGCAAGGGGGCTCATGGGCGTTTCACAGGCAAGGCTGCCATTTGATTTTACGATCGACTGAGGGCAGAGGTCTGAGGTCTGAGGTCGGAAGTAAGAAGTAAGACGCTATAGTATCATGAATGTCATACTTCTTACCTCCTACTTCTTACTTCGTATTAAAACCATAGCTTTGCTGCTCATTTAACAGATTCCTCCCCATGCCGCAACCATACAATCAGTTCCGGGCTATGCTGGCCATTACCAAAGCCAGCCTGAAAGCTGTTTTCAGAAGTCCCAGCGCTGTGATCTTTAGTTTTGCCTTCCCCATGGTGTTTATACTGGTGTTTGGCTTTATAGGCGGCGGTGGAGGTATTAATGTGCGCATAGCCTTTGACAGTAAAACCGATACTACAGCACCCTTATACAATGTTGTAAAAAACATCCCCGGCATCCGGATTGTCCAGAAAGATGAAAAGGAACTGATAGAAGACCTTGAAAAGGGGCGTATGACGGCCATCGTGAACATTCAAAAAAGCCATGATACGCTGTCAAATTATACGGTCAGCTTCAAAAGCTCAGGAGCAGTCAATCCTCAAAACCTGCAGGTACTGCGTTCCATTTTTGAATCGATCATCAAGCAAGCCGATGAGATGGTGTATCCCAACCGGAAGACAGTAGCACTCATTGATAAAGAAGTAGAGAAAATACCGGGCCGGGTATACCGCACCATCGATTTCATCCTGCCCGGTCAGCTTGGCTTTTCCCTCATGAGTGCCGGTGTATTTGGGGTAGCTTTCATTTTCTTCAACCTCCGGCAAACACTTGTATTGAAACGTTTCTTTGCCACACCGATCAAACGCTCCTACATTGTGTTGGGAGAGGGGTTGAGCCGCGTGATCTTCCAGTTGATTACAGCTGTGGTGATCTTGCTGGCAGGACATTACTTCTTTAAGTTTACATTAATTCATGGCTTTATCACTTTCCTTGAATTACTGGTATTGAGCTTTATAGGCTTGCTGGTATTTATGGGATTTGGCTTTGTGGTGAGTGGCGTGGCAAAAAATGAGAGTGTTATTCCTCCATTGGCCAATTTGTTTACACTGCCACAATTCCTGTTAGCTGGTACTTTCTTTTCTGTAGATAACTTCCCATCCTGGCTACAACCCATTTGCCGGGCATTACCGTTGACACATATGAACGATGCCATGCGTAATATCGCCTTTGAAGGAGCACACCTCACCGATTGTGGCAAACAACTGGGCATATTGGCCATCTGGGGAGTGATCGCTTACGTGCTGGCTATAAAAGCATTCAAATGGGAATAATCTCCCTGTTGTTATAAATATCCAATATGCGTTTAGTAAAATTAGGGTTGATCAGTATCGTAGTATTATTTGTAGTGATCTTCTGTATATCACTGCTTATCCCTTCGAAGGTGCGTATATCCCGCGCCATCAATATCACGGCTCCCAAAGATAGCGTGACCCGTTACCTGGCCGACCTGCGGCAGTGGCCCAAATGGAACACCCTGATCACCAAACAGGAGCTGACCAATCCCTGGTACAGCAACAATGCCTTTACCAGCGACAAGCTGCAAGTACGCCTTGGAAAGGTAGATACCGATACCATCACCACCATTTGGCAGCAGTCGACCGGCCGGGAAACCTTCAGCGGATTTAACCTGCATACGGCCGACAATACCATTGTGGTTCAATGGTATTTTGATTTTCAGTTGAAATGGTACCCCTGGGAGAAATTTGGTAGCATCATTTTTGATAAGCAATTAGGACCGCCGATGGAGCAATCGTTGGGGGAACTCAAAAAAAAGCTGGAAACCATTCCCCAATAACATAATTTCATCATCCACAAATAAACACGATATATGAAAAAACTATTATTCCTTGCAGCGATAGCGATGGCCACCACCATGTTCGTTACTACAGAGGCTGCTGCGCAAAAGAGCCCACATGAGACCGCAACTGGTAAAGAAGTAAGCGTACGCTATGGCCGTCCTTACAAAAAAGGCCGCGAGATCTTCGGCGGACTGGAGAAATACGGTAAAGTATGGCGTACCGGTGCTGACTCAGCTACCCAGATCACCTTTGCCAAAGACGCTACTTTCGGTGGCAAAGCGGTAAAAGCAGGTACTTACACCCTGTTCACCATTCCCAATGAAAAAGAGTGGACAGTTATCCTCAATAGCCAGCTGGGCCAATGGGGCGCTTACAGCTACGACAAGTTCAAAGACAAAGATGTGTTGCAGGTAACAGTTCCAGCTAAAAAGCTCGACGCTGTAGTAGAGCAACATACCATTCGTTTTACGCCTAAGAACGACCTGATCATCGAGTGGGACCAGACACAGGTGACTGTGCCTATCAAGATATAAAGTTTGCGTTAAGCTTACTGAAGCGGCCCCCGGGCCGCTTTTTTTATGCCTCGTCACTTGCTTATCAACAGGCAGGCTACGAGCCAAAAAAAGCCTATTTTGTAACCCAAATTGCTGGCGATGGCGATGAATAATTTGTATCCTTTGCTGGGTTGGACGGGTACCTTTGCTTACCTGCTTGCCTATTTTCTGTTAAGCATTAATAAGATCAAAGCAAACCAATCCATTTATCATGCCCTGAATATTGTAGGAGCGATAGGATTAACGACAAATGCCATTTACTATGCAGACCTGCCCAATGTAGTAGTGAACCTCGCGTGGGGCATTATCGCTTTGACCGCTTTGATTGTGATTTACCGGAAGCGGAAGAAGCCAAATTGAGTTGCTGCAATGCCTGTTCTTTATATTGGGCTAACTTTCTTTTGTATTCCTGTTTATTGCTGACCAGGCTCAAATAGTAATAAGCGCCATCCACCAGTACGAAAATACTATCAGCAACATGAGCAGGATCTTTTACATTAAGTGCTCCCTGCTGATTACATTCTATGATGATCTCCCTGAAGTTACTCCGTAACGTATCCAGCAACAGCTTATACTTTTCTTTTACTTCTTTATCCCGGAAGGCCAGCGAATAACAACTATAAGAAACACTATCGTCGAAGAGCGTATTCCAT
The DNA here is from genome assembly GCF_059502485.1 of Paraflavitalea sp. NCBI lineage: Bacteria > Pseudomonadati > Bacteroidota > Chitinophagia > Chitinophagales > Chitinophagaceae > Paraflavitalea > Paraflavitalea sp. The sequence goes on along the minus strand of NZ_JCACET010000010.1, from coordinate 1,786,737 downwards.
TTTTGTGAAAAGATATTGTCTATCACTTTCAGTAATCTTTTCTGCGGATCGTTCTTGTAGGCTGGAGGTGTTTTGAATATCAACAGATACTGGTCGAGAATATGTTCGATCAGACCGTATACGAGGGATTCTTTCGTTTTGAAATAGTGAATAACAAGACTGGGATTGATATTGATGAGTGCGGCTGTTTTAGCGATGGAAGCATTTTCAAGCCCTTCCTTTTTAGCCAGTTCGTAAAAAGCCTGGATGATTTCTTTCTGCCTTGATTCTTTGATACTTCTTCTTCCCATAGTTGGTTAGTCTTGTAATTTCCGGCAAATATAAGATTCGTACTTGTCTTTCGCAGGTAAAACGATTGCGTAAGAAAGTGCAACGATTGCGTAGGGTTGTGAAACCGATTGCGCATATGTCATTTCATGCCACATTTGTATTAATTAATTGTAACCATTGCATTATGATTTCAAAAATAAATTGAACGTTCATTCAATTTATTTTTGAAATCTGCATTATTTCCCCATTTTTGTACGGTCATTCTTACAAGGTCCAATCTTCACAACGCGCTTTTATCTTTTAAAATAGTTTCAGTTTATGAAAACAACTGCTTTATTAATCCTTTCATTACTGTTACAGTATATCACCTTTGCACAGGATATTACAGTAACAGGCACAGTGCGCTCTGTAGGCGAAAATGCTTCGCTGAGTGGTGTTTCTGTTTCAGTAAATGGCAAGAGCCGGGGAACTACCACCAACAATGATGGTAAGTATTCCCTGCTGGTTCCGAAAGACGCGGTACTTACATTTTCATTCCTGGGTTACGCCTCCCAGCAAGTGCCGGTCAATGGAAGAACGGTAATTGATATCGAGTTGAAAACCGGTGGCGGCAATGAGCTGGAAACAGTGGTTGTTACCACAGCCCTTGGTATTAAAAAGCAACAGAAAACATTGGGCTATGCGGTGCAGGAAGTGAGCGGAGAAACGATGGCTAAAACCAAAACGGCCACAGCCCTCAGCGCTTTAACCGGTAAAGTAGCTGGTCTGAATATCAACAATACGACCGATCTGTTTCGCAATCCCGGTATCTCTTTGAGAGGCAGAACACCATTGATCGTGATCGATGGAATACCCGATCCTGATGCCGATCCTTACAAGATCAATGCAGATGATATTGAAAGCATCAGTGTGCTCAAGGGAACGGCAGCTGGTGCATTGTATGGTGCAGTAGGCGTAAATGGCGCCATCCTGTATACGACCAAAAAAGGTAATAAAGGAAAAGTAAATGTAGAGGTTAACTCATCTACGTTGTTCCAGACTGGCTATACCGTAATACCCGAAATACAAACCACCTATGGTGGTGGCGATCAGGGTAAGTATGCCTATGTAAATGGCTCTGGCGGTGGCACCGAAGGTGGTGGCTGGATATGGGGACCAAAACTCGATCAGCGCGATCCTTCTACTCCAAGCGGTTTTTACGAAACAACACAATTTGATAGCCCTGTTGATCCCGTTACCGGTGTGCGTAAGAAAACGCCCTGGATCTCTAAGGGAGCAGACAATATCAAGAACTTCTTCAGAACAGGTCTGTTATCTACCAACAGCGTTTCAGCTTCTATAGGTACCGAAAAAGGAGCCTTCAGGGTAGCTGCCAACCACATTTACCAGAAAGGTGTGGTGCCCAATACCGGACTCAACAACTCATCCTTTTCTATCGGGGGCAACTATCGTCTTTCCAACAAATTGAGCATGGACGGTAAACTGACCTTCAACAAAGAGTATTCTGATAACTATCCTACAGTAGGATACGGACCTCCCAACTATCTGTATAACCTGATACTCTGGATCGGTCCGGACATAGATATCCGCGATCTGGAAAACTATTGGATACCAGGCAAGGAAGGTTTGCAACAACGCAACTATAACCTGTCATGGTACAACAATCCCCACTTCGTGGCCAATGAACTGTTGAACGGTTACAAAAGAAGCAACAGCTTCGGACAGGTAACGTTCGATTATAAAATTATGGACAACTTCACAGTGAAGTTCCGTAATGGCTTCAACCAATATGCCAGCAATGCCGATCTGAAAGAACCCTATAGCTATATTGCCTATAGCTATATTTCAAGAGGCAACTATTCTACCGATGTCACCAACTACTTTGATATCAACTCAGACCTGATCCTTAACTATAACCATAAATTTGGCGATGCCCTTAAGCTGAATGTAACAGCTGGAGCTGCCAATGCCTATAGAAGGCTGGAAAATACATACACCACTACCGATGGACTTACTATTCCTGCGTTCTATTCATTGGGCAATTCCATCAATCCCCTTAAGGCTACCAGTACACTTCGCGAGCGGAGAACAGCGAGCGCCTATGGTATGATCGATATCGAAACACTGGGCTTCTTATACCTGTCGTTCACAGGCCGATATGATAAAACCTCCACATTACCTGTTAAGAACAACGGCTATTTTTATCCATCAGCCGGTGTTTCAGCCGTACTGTCGGATGTAATTAAAATGCCCGACTTCGTTTCTTTCCTGAAAGTACGTGGCTCATGGGCTAAGGTAAACACGGGTTTCATCAATAGCGGTGATCCTTATGCTCACATCAATACCTATAACCTGGGACCTAAGTGGAACAACGTGCCTTCGTTGACCCTGCCCACCACTTTTAAATCACCAGATCTGATACCTGAAACAGTTAAGTCGGGCGAATATGGCATCGCTGCAGGTTTCTTCAAGAACAGGCTCAATATCGATGCAACTTATTTCAGGAATAAGGACTATAATAACTTTGCTCCGATTCTCCCTTCACAGGCCAGTGGATACACCAACATCCTCACGAATGCGGATGTTTACCTCAGAAAGGGATGGGAATTCATGATAAGCGGATCACCGGTTAAGAACAAGAACTTCAGGTGGGAAGCTTCTATCAACTTCAGCAGTGTACACCGCTGGTTGGAAGATGCAACCGTTAACCAGGATGGATATATCAACCAGGTTAAAGAAGGTCAGCGCATGGACCGGATCTATATTACTGACTCCCGTACACCTGATGGACAGGCGATCTACAACGCCAACGGTATGCAAGCCTATACTCCTTACGGACAATACTTTGGCAACCGCGATGCTGATTGGATCTATGGTGTGCAAAATACATTTGGTTACAAAGATTTCTCACTGAGCTTTTCATTCGATGGCCGTCTGGGTGGTTTGATCTATTCTACTACCAACCAGAAAATGTGGTGGGGTGGTTCGGCTAAAGGAACCGTTAACCAATACCGCGATGATGCCAATGCAGGTAATGCTACCTATGTTGGACCAGGCGTAGTAGTTACTGATGGAGCTATAACCTATGACAGCTATGGCAACATTCTTTCCGACACACGGAAGTTTGCGCCCAATACTACCAAGGTTAACTACATCAGCTTTATGCAAACAACGAGCGGGGCAATGCTGAACAACTATTTTTACTATAGCGGTACCTATATCAAAATGCGCGAACTGGTATTGACGTATAATCTCCCCACCAAATTGGTAAAAGGCATCTTCAATTCCGCTTCAGTTTCCCTGATCGGCAACAACCTGTTTATCCTTTCCAAACTGGATAACGTAGATCCGGATGCTGAACGCGATGACCTGCAAACGCCTTCTATGAGGTCTGTAGGATTCAACATCAATTTGAAGTTCTAACCAGGTGTATCATAATTATAAAAAATAGTAAGATGAAACGATATAAGATATTATTCCTGTTGACAACCCTTGCAGCTTTTTCAGCCTGTAAGAAGTTCGAGGAATTTCAGATAAATCCCAATAACCCTACAGTAGCCGATCCCTCTTTGCTATTGACGTCTATCGAGCGTAATGCATTCGCTACCATATCGGCTGATGCCGCCCTCGCTTCCCGTTACCTGGTGTATACACAGGGTGCCAGCAATTCCCAATACTATGGTTGGCAACGCAGCAGCATGGGATACGGCAACATTACCCAGATTGTTAAGATGCAACAGGAAGCTGAGCGTGTGGGTAAGAAAAATTACAGGTATATCGGCAAGTTTTTAACGGCCTATTATATCGTAGGCATGACGCAGACCTTTGGCGATATCCCTTATTCCCAGATGATGCAGTCGATCAGGAATAACAATTTCACCGACTCATCAGCCCTGAGACCAGCCTACGACAAGCAGCAGACTATTTACCGTGGCGTGCTCGATGAGCTCAAGATTGCCAGCGACTCATTATCTACTGCAGAAGTGGCCATCAGCGGTGACCTGGTGTATGGAGGCAATATCGACAGATGGAAAAAACTGATCAACTCCTTTACATTAAGAGTATTGATCAGCCTTTCCAAAAAAGAAGCAGATGCTACTTTGAACATTAAGCAGCGTTTCAATGAGATCGTGTCAAATCCCACTAAATATCCTTTGCTGAGCGCCAATGCCGACAATGGTAAGTTGCCTTATTATGACATCACCGGCAACCAGTATCCTTATTTCAACAACAACTCCATGAAAACGGACTACTACCTGGATAGCACGTTCGTGGATATTTTGCAGGACCTGAAAGATCCGCGCTTGTTCTCCTTTGGTAAGCCCAAGCCATCATCTGCGCTTCCCGTAAAGGACTTCAACGCATACGATGGTCTGAGAGGTAGCGGTTCACTGGCTTCCAACACCGCTAAAAGAGGTGCCGGTAATGCTTCACAAATCCATGACCGCTTCTCTTACCAGGCTATCAACGAGCCAAGCGTGCTGATGAGCTATGCAGAAGTCCAATTCATCCTGGCAGAAGCTGTTATACGCGGATGGATCACAGGTACTGCTGAAACGTACTATAAAAATGGTATCAAAGCTTCATTGGAGTTTTCTAACTTTAGCAATACGTATTCTACTACTGATATAGATACTTATGTTGCACAACCGGTAGTGGCTTTGCAAACAGGCACTGAGATAAAGCAAATTATTACGCAGAAGTACATCAGTATGTTTATGAATACCGGCTGGCAGCCATTCTATGAACAAAGACGTACAGGATTTCCTGCTTTCGATGTTACCGGATCGGGTATCCTCAATGGAGGTGTTATTCCCAAACGCTGGATGTACCCTACAGATGAGTTCACCAACAACCGGGTGAATGTAGAGAATGCGGTGAAAAGCCAGTACCCCGGTGGAGATAATATCAACGGCGTAATGTGGATTTTGCAATAAATGATATATTCATAACTATGAAGAAAGGGATTTTATTATTGGCGCTGGTATGCTCCTTTGCAGGAGTACAGGCGCAGAGAGCTAAGAAAGCACTGTTTGTAATTGTAGACGGCATAGCGGCAGACGTTATTGAAGATCAGCCTACCCCTTTTTTAGATGCCATTGCAAAAGTGGGTGGCTACACGAGAGCCCATGTAGGCGGAGAGAAAGGTGGCTATTCACAAACACCCACCATCTCTGCAGTAGGTTATAATAGCCTGCTCACTGGTACCTGGGTCAATAAACACAACGTATGGGGCAATGACATCAAAGCACCCAACTATAACTATTGGACGATCTTTCGTTTTCTCAAAGAACAATATCCTCAGAAAAAGACGGCTGTTTTCTCAAGCTGGCTCGACAACAGGACAAAGCTGGTTGGTGAAAGCCTGCCAGCTACCGGCAACCTCCAACTGAGCTATCATTTTGATGGCCTGGAGTTGGATACGATCAACTATCCGCATGATAAAAAGCGCGACTTCATGCACCGTATCGATGAGTCTGTAGTGAACAATGGTGTTGACTATATCAAAAAAGAGGCGCCCGATTTGTCATGGGTGTACCTGGAGTACACAGATGACATGGGACATATGTTTGGCGACAGTCCCGAATACTACCGGGCCATATCGTTGATGGATCAACAGATCGGCCGTCTTTGGGAAGCCATCACCTACCGCGAAAAACAGTTCAAAGAAGACTGGGTGATTTATATTACTACCGACCATGGCCGTGATAAAGCTACCGGTAAGGGACATGGCGGACAATCTGACCGGGAAAGAAGCACCTGGATTGTAACCAATGCAAAAGGATTGAACGACTATTTTAAAACCGGTAATCCGGGCGTAGTAGACATCATGCCTTCTATTGCCAACTTCTTAGGCGTTAAAATACCGGCAGAACAATTGAAAGAAGTAGACGGTGTGCCATTAACCGGTTCTATATCTGCTATTGCTCCTGATGCCAAACTGGAAGATGGAAAGCTGAACATTACCTGGAAAGCCGTTTCCCGTAAAGGAGATGCAAAGATCTGGATAGCCACTACCAATCAGTTCAAAGAGGGAGGCCGGGATGAATACGTGCTGAAAGCGACGGTGCCGGTTTCAAAAGAACAGATAACCGTAGAGGTTGGAAGCGATGCGTCCAAATTCTATAAGATCGTGATCGAAACACCCGGCAACTACCTCAATCGTTGGGTAATTGTAAAATAAACAAAGGAAATCTACGTTAATCATTAAACGTATAAGGCGGCTCATTCAGCCGCCTTTGCTAATATAATAGCTATGAAATACCTCTATGTCCTGTTATTACCGGTACTGGTTTGCTCATCGGCAGCTGCCCAGGATAAGCCGCTGGAAGATGTTCACTGGGAGTGGATCAGTCGTTTCAAATACGATAGGATCACCTGTGATACCCTTTATTACACGGAAAGTATCAATACTACGATTATCGATTCAATGATTCAGAGAATAGCGGCATCGCCTGTCTTCAAAATACACTTCCTGTATACGAATTCCAATGCAGCTCCATTGACGCTGACGAAAGAAGAACAGCAATACATTGTAGCTGAACTGGAAAAGTTGAAAACATACAAATGGAAGGCGGGCTTATTTCCTCAATCCAGAATGATCGTTGAAGCCGACATAGAATCGGTGCTTGCCAGAACAGAAACCTTGCGAACAGAAAAAGAAAGAAATCTCTGTTCAATCATCTATACTTTCTCAAACCCCATTTTTATCAGGGAAGGCTCCATCTGCCTGTATCTGGATCAGGAAAGATATCGAACCAATTACACGCAGCTGGATTTTGGCTTTTATACTAAAGAAAATAACAGGTGGCAAAAATATGCACAGGCATATAGTCACTACGAAAGTGAAAAAGCTAAATAGCCTTGGTTAACTCCCTCAATATTTCCCTGATTACTTCATACACCTTCTCCAACTCCTCTTCCGTAATACAATAAGGTGGCATCAGATATACTGTATTACCCAGCGGACGAATATATACTCCTCGGGCAAGCGCCTTCTGTGTGATCTCTTTACCAATATTGTTGAGGTATTCATCCTTGCCTTGTACCAACTCAAAAGCAAGCAAGGTTCCGAGCGAACGGATATTCTTGGTAGAAGCGGGGAAGTCTGCAGCCAGCGAAGCCGCAAATGCACGGTGCTGCCGGCCAATTCGCTCGATACTATCGAGGCAGCTTTGTTGTTCCAGCAAATCGAGACTGGCGAGTGCGGCTGCGCAGGCCAGTGGGTTGGCCGTGAAAGAGTGGCCATGGAAAAAGGTTTTCAGTTTATCCTCCTGCAAAAACGCTTCATAAATGTGGTGCGTACAGGCAGTAACGCCCAACGCCATCGTGCCTCCTGTCAGCCCTTTGGAAAGACAAATGATATCCGGCTGCTCTGTCATATAGGAGGAGGCAAACAGCTTACCCGTTCTGCCGAAGCCGGTCATCACCTCGTCGGCTATGCAAATAACCCCCTGCTCATGGCACTTCTTCAACAAGGCATCCAATCCTGCCGGGTCATACATCAGCATGCCACCCGCTCCCTGTACCAGCGGCTCATAAATAATGCAGGCAATCTCGTCCCAAGGCAGCGTTTCCCATTGCGGGTTTTCTATTGCCGATTGCCGACTGCCGACTGCCGGGGTATCTATAAACACCACTTCAAACAATTTATCCTGAAAAGCCGAGGTAAACACGCTTCGCTGACTCACACTCATGGCGCCAAACGTGTCTCCATGATATGAATTGTTGAAAGCCAGTACTTTATTGCGCTTTGAATGGCCATTGTTCCACCAATACTGCAAGGCCATCTTGATAGCTACTTCAGTAGCCGTAGACCCATTATCAGAATAAAAAATACGGGAAAAATCACCGGGTAATACATCAATCAGGCGTTCTGCGAGCCTAACAGCGGGTTCATGGGTAAAGCCGGCAAAAATTACCTGCTCCAGTGTCCTGGCTTGCTCATATAGTTTTTCAGCTATATATGGATGGCCGTGGCCATGGATGGTTACCCACCAGCTGGCGATTGCATCCAGGTATTTGTTGCCTTCAGCATCGATAATGTAGGTTCCTTCACCTTTTACTATGGGAATCGGATCTGGCATGTACTTTTGCGGAGTATATGGGTGCCAGATAACCTGTTTATCCCTGGCTTTCAATGAATTTGGCATAAGAGGGCAAAGGTAAAGCACTTGTTCCTTTCCCGGGCGCCGAAAAGCATCGAAAAAACTGCCAGGGTGCAACGGATCATCCCTGCAAATTGTCACCCGTAGGATACAAAATGGATTATAACAGGCTGGTAAAAGAATGTTTGAGGGGACGACCGGAGGCCCAACGACAGCTCTACGAGCATTTCGCCGAGGGCATGTTGGGTATATGCTATCGGTATACCAAGTCTATGACAGATGCGGAAGATGTACTGCAGGAAGGATTTATCAAAGTTTTCAAACACCTGGATCAATATAAGTTCGAAGGCGAACTGGGAGGGTGGATACGGCGGATCATGGTAAACACAGCGCTCAATTACCTGAAGAAGAACAGCCGTTACCAGACCGACCTGGCCTATTTCGATACAAGCCTGCATCCCGTGTCGGCTGATAACCCTGAAGTAAGCCTGCTGGCCAAAGACCTGGCAGAGCTGATACGCCAGTTGCCAACCGGATACCAAACAATATTTAACCTCCACGCAGTGGAGGGTTTTTCACATGTAGAAATTGGGAAGATGCTTGGAATTAATGAAGGCACTTCCCGTTCACAATATGCCCGTGCCCGTGCTTTGCTTATCACCTGGTTGAAAAAGCAAAATATGGAAACCAAAAATGAATCGTATGTCCGACCATGAATTTGAAAAACAGGTACAGCTAAAAATGGAGCAGTTCAGGCTGCGCCCATCCAATGCTGTGTGGACGGAGGTGGAAAAGAATATCCGAAGGGATAAACGCCGCCGCCGAATGATCATGTGGCTACCCGTTGCACTCCTTTTCCTGGGAGCAGGGGGCTATTTTGCTATGACGAAAACAGCCGGTTCCGCCAATCACGTGGTGAGCCAGGCGACTCCGTCATCTTCAGTAACGTCATCATCTTCCACACAAAATGACAAGCCATCGACCTCAACTTCTACACAGCAAACACAAGAAAATACACTTCCCGCAACCACGTCCGCTGCCAACACAGCAACGCCCGATGCTCCAACAAGCAATGTGCCTGTAAGCGCAGATAAAGGAGCTACAGATAAGACAGTTTCCGGAAACCCGGTTACTGTGAAGCCAGCTATCGACAAAACAACACCAGCTGTCAAAAAGCCAACACGCATTACTGCCAGGAAAACAACAGAAAGCAATAACACCAATTCCAAAATCATAGTACCTCTTGTTAAACAGACTAAAAAGAAGCCTGAGAAAGCGAATAAGAATAATAGTGAGTTGGCTTCCAATAAACAGGAGAATAATAATGTACAAACGGAGGAGATCGAACAGCCAACTGTGTTGCGGGGTGACAGTAGCGTAGCCGTAATGACTGCCGTCGATTCTGCGCAAACTACAGAGACTGTAGCTACCATAGATCCAGCTATTGCTACTGTGGATAGCAATAGCCTGGCACAGGTAACTGCTGTCGACAGCGCAACCGTAGTAAAAGATTCTGCTGCTCAAACGATCGCCAACGTACCACCGGTAGCTGTGCCGGAAGTAGCACAGGCCGCGAAAGTGCAGAAGAAAGCAGGCCCTTCCAATTGGCAGTTTGGTGTGCAGGTGGAAGGCGGTTATTCAGGCGTTACCAAAGATGGATTGTTTGGTTTCCTTGAAAAGAACTATACCCAGGTGCCCGATCTTGCATCCCCTTCCTTCAACAACTCGGTCACCTATACGCCACAGTTCCCCAGGCCGGTCAGCAAGCCCTCTAATCTTACGATGGGGCTATCGTTCTCCGTTGGTGGATTTGTAAAGCGTGCCTTGTCAAACAGGTTGAGCCTTTCTGCCGGCTTGCAGTACACCTACCTAAGTACCCGCCAGGTAGTAGGTAGCAAAGTAAGCAACAACAGGACTGTTAACCGCGCCCCTTCAACCTCACAGGTGGTGAATGAATACTATAACGCCAGCTCCTTTGCAAGCTTTAATAATCCCGGCCACAACACACAAAACTATACCAACAGGTATCAGTTCATTGAATTGCCGGTGACCTTGCATACGCAATTGAACAGAGGAAAACGCTTACCCATCATATGGGATGCCGGCTTCTCTGTATCAAAGCTGTTAAACACAAATGCGTTGCACTATGATGGATTGGGTGGGGTATACTACCAGGATAAGGAACTGTTCAATAAAACCCAATGGGCTGTTTCTACAGGCTTTAATGTCCAACTCTTTAAGCATACACAGCACCCGCTCACAGTTGGGCCTGTAATGCGTTATAATATCACCCCAATGTTGAAGAAAGACTATTCCACTGGCCAGCATGTATGGGCCGTAGGATTGCGTGCAACCGTTTTATTGAAAAAATAAACAACAGGCAACGCTCTTTCCTATTCCAGTGTCAGAAGGAAAACCCTTCGTTATGACCTGGAAATACCAAAACAAACTGTTATGGGTAGTGCCTGCATTGCTACTCCTGTCGCTGAGCAGTTGCTTAAAAGACAATTGTACACGCACCTACACACTGTACACACCTGTATATAAAACGCTTACCCAGGTAAGGCAGGAGATGAAGAGCAGTACAGCAAAAACATTGGAGAGTCCCGGCAAATTATATATTTACGGTAATTATATTTTCCTCAACGAACAAGAGAAAGGTATTCATATCATTGATAATACCAATCCTGCATCTCCAAAGAATATCGCTTTCATCAACATACCAGGCAATGTCGACATGGCGGTAAAAGGCAATACCTTGTATGCCGACTCCTGGGGCGATCTGGTCAGCTTTGATATCACTAATCCGCAGCAGGTAGCTGCCAAAAATTTCCTCAGCAGCGTTTTCCCGGATCGTAATGGTTATTACAGGTATAATACTTATTATCGCCCGGCTCCCAATGAACCCTTAAATCCAGATTCGATAAGTGTGGTCGTTGACTGGACCTCAAGAGATACTACGGTGGATTGTGAAACGTATAATATGCTGTATGAAAGGTTTTACGCGAGTGCATCGGCTGACGCAAGCGGGTCTTTTGCATCGCAGAAAGTGGGTGGTGGTCAAGGTGGCTCCATGGCGCGTTTTACCCTCATGAACAATTACCTGTACACGGTCACCAACACGTCACTCAATACTTTCGATATATCTACCGCGCACCAGCCTTTTTTAGCCGGCAAAACACCGATAGGCGGGGGAATTGAAACCATTTATCCTTTCAAAGATCAATTATTCATCGGTTCTACTTCCGGCATGTTCATCTATGATGTCTCCAGTCCCGGTACGCCCTCTAAAAAAGGCAGTTTCTCACATGTTCGTAGCTGTGATCCGGTAGTGGCCAACGATACCTATGCCTATGTTACCCTGCGATCAGGAACTACCTGCCAGGGATTTACTAACCAGTTGGAAGTGCTCGATGTCAGGAACCTGAACAGCCCAAGCCTGATAAAAACCTACCCAATGACCAATCCGCACGGGCTGGCTATAGACGGCAATACCCTGTTTATTTGCGATGGAAAAGATGGACTTAAAGTGTATGACGCTCAAAATGCCAGTTCACTCAAGCTGATCAAACAGATTGGTGATTTCGAGACCTATGATATTATAGCCTACAATAAATGGGCGCTGGTAGTGGCAAAAGATGGACTGTACCAGTTTGATTATACCAACCTGAACAACATTAAACAGATCAGTAAAATAAGCCTGAATAAACACTAAGAAATATGATCAGGCACATTACTGTCACTACATTATTATGTTGTTGTTTGGTTATTATGACTGTTGCGCAAACCACTACTAAAGAAACAACGCCAAAGAAAGGATGTTCTTGCGCATTCAGTTCTATCAATCAGGTGGGCGTTCTAACAGGAGAAGCAGGTTCTTCTTTCCAGCTGCAATCGATCAATGGCATGCGCTATAAAACCTGGTTTGCAGGAGCAGGCGTTGGATTAGATTTTTATAAAAAAAGAGGAATACCTGTATTCCTCGATGTCCGGAAGGATATTTTGAATAAGCCGTCCACACCCTTTGTGTATGCAGATGGTGGTATTCATTACTCATGGCCTACTGAGAAGGACAAACCTGGTGGTACTGGCAAACGCACATTCAGTAATGATCTTTATTATGATGCAGGGATTGGTTATAAAGTGAGCGTGAAAGACCAGCATGCAGTATTGCTAAGCGCGGGCTTTAGCCGGAAGACAGTAGAGGAAGTTACTACCTATCCCCAGTTTTGCCCGTCGTGCTCGCCGGAAAGTCGTGAAACTTATAATTATACTTTCAACAGGATAACCCTGAAACTGGGTTACCGGTTTTAATAATCGTTCATTCATCGCTATTCTTCTGTCTCAAAGTAAGACCCCGGGTTAAACGGTTAATGGCTTCGGCCATCCGTTCTATCCGGGTTTCTTCTTTTTTAGCACCGTATATCCAGTCGATGTATTGCTTTTGTTCGCTTTCCGGAAAAGCAAAGAATTTTTTGTGGGCCACAGGCTCATCGCGCAGGCATTCCAACAGGTCAGGAGGGATGTCCAGTGGATCGGCATCAGCATACAATACCAGCTTTACCTGGTCGCCTTCACCTTTTTTGAGCAGCTTGCGGATCTCCGCTTTTACAGGCATGAACATGCAACCATTGCTCATCGGCATCAGGTTGAAGCTTTTGATTTCGTACGTGTCGTCAATAAGCCCTTTCACTTGTACCATACCTCTGATACCTCTCATATCAGGGGTGATCTCTTTGATGACTATAAACGTCCAGCCGCCTTTGCCAGGCATTCGTTGCAAAGTATACTTCTTATTCACTAGTGGCTTTTCCATGATCCGGGTTTTGTACGAAGTTTAAATTACGTTGTATACCGTGGAATTTAGAGCGCTTGAGCGGAGAATGTCGGAAGATCTTTTTAAAAGCATCTTCTGTGAGCGATTGCCATTCGGCCGTAGTGAAATTAAGCAACTCAGGTATCGGCGAGAATTCGGTCTCCCGGGTAGGTTGGGAAAACCGGTTCCAGGGACATACATCCTGACAGGTATCGCAGCCAAAAAACCAGTTGTCGAACTTATTGGCCATCTCTCCGGGGATCAGCTTCTCCTTCAGTTCGATGGTAAAATAAGAAATACACTTACTGCCGTCAACTACCTTATTTTCCAGGATGGCATCAGTAGGACAGGCGTCGATACATTTGCGACAGGTGCCGCAATAGTCTTTGGCAAAAGGATCATCATACAGCAAAGGAAGATCGGTAATAAGCGTGGCGATAAAGAAAAAAGAACCAGCCTGCTTGGTAAGCATATTTCCATTTTTGCCGATCCACCCCAGGCCGCTACGTTGTGCCCAGGTTCTTTCCAATACGGGTGCCGAATCTACAAAGCCCCTTCCCTGTACCTCGCCGATCTGTTCTCTCATCATCGCCAGCATCCTGTTGAGCTTTGTACGTATCACTTCATGGTAATCCTTGCCATAGGCATATTTGGCTATTTGGGGCGCATCCGGGGCCTGTAGCTCTGCCGGGTAATAATTCAACAGCAAAGTAATCACCGATTGAGCGCCCGGTACCAGCTTCGTAGGATCTATCCGCAGCTCGAAGTGGTTCTCCATGTACTGCATAGAACCATGCATACCCTGGTGCAGCCAGTTCTCCAACCGCCGGGCATCATCGTCCAGCCGTTGCGCCCGGGCGATGCCGCAGTACTCAAACCCCAGCTGAGCCGCAAAGGATTTGACAAGGGTGGTATGTTGTTCCGTGTTTCTCAATTCGGGATTCTTCCTTACCGACGCAATTTATGAAAGATAAAATGCCTAAATTGGCTACCCGGTTAGAAAACCTAATTGATTACATAAAAAGCGATTGTGAAATATTTACTCGGCATCGATATCGGCTCCTCCTCCATAAAAGCCGCTTTAATAGAAATTTCCAGTGGTAAGATAGCAGCTACAGCCTTTTCTCCTTCCGAGGAAATGCCCATTGCTGCCCCTAAAACCGGTTTTGCCGAGCAGGACCCCGATATGTGGTGGCAGGAGTTGCAGCACGCGCTTAAAAAACTGCGCCAGCAAACCCCTTTCAAAGGCGATGAGGTGGCTGCTATCGGTATTTCCTACCAGATGCACGGCCTGGTGTGTGTAGACAAAGCAGGAAAGCCATTGCGTCCGTCTATCATCTGGTGTGATGGCAGGGCCGTAGAATATGGCAACAAAGCCTTTGAAGCCCTCGGAGAAGATTTCAGCCTTTCCAATTTCCTGAACTCTCCGGGCAACTTCACCGCTTCCAAATTGAAGTGGGTGAAAGAGAATGAGCCCGAACTCTATAAAAAGATACACAAGATCATGCTGCCCGGCGATTACATTGCCCTGCGGCTCACAGGCGATGCTACCACCACGGTTTCTGGTTTGTCAGAAGGCATCTTGTGGAACTTTAAGACAAAGAGCATTGCCAAAGACCTGCTCAATTATTACGGCATAGACGAAAGCCTGTTGTCTACTATCGTGCCCACCTTTGGAGAGCAGGGTAGGGTAACACAGGAGGCTGCTGAACTGCTGGACCTGAAAGCAGGCATACCAGTGAGCTATCGTGCCGGCGACCAGCCCAACAATGCTTATTCACTCAACGTATTACAACCCGGCGAAGTAGCTGCCACAGCTGGTACTTCGGGTGTGGTATACGGTGTTACCGACAAGGTGGAATACGATCCCAAGTCAAGAGTAAACACCTTTGTGCATGTAAGCCACACAGAAGAGAAACCTCGTTATGGTATTTTACTATGCGTAAATGGCACCGGCATCCTCAATAGCTGGCTGCGTAAAAACTTCTTTGGCACAGCCTCCTATGCTGATATGAATGCACAGGCCGCTGCCGTACCGCCCGGTTCAGATGGACTTCGTTTCTTCCCCTTCGGCAATGGTGCCGAGCGTGTATTGGAGAACAAAGACATTGGCGCCATCCTTCAGGGCTTACAATTCAACCGCCACGATCGTGGACATGTAGCCCGCGCAGCACAGGAAGGCATTGTATTCTCTCTGCAATATGGTATGGAGATCATGCAACAGATGGGCATGCAACTGAAGACCATCCGTGCAGGATATGCCAACATGTTCCTCAGTGAAATATTTGGAAGCGTATTTGCCAATACCACTGGCTGCACAGTCGAGCTGTATAATACAGATGGCGCGGCCGGTGCAGCCCGCGCTGCAGGCGTAGGCGCAGGCATCTATCCCGATTTTAAATCCTGCTTTGCTGGCATGAACGTGATCAAAAAACTGGAGCCGGAAAAAGGATTGCAGGAGCAATACAAAGACATCTATGGTGAGTGGAAGAATGCCTTGCTGAAAAACTTATAAATTAATAACCGGTCATTTCAGGGCATTTACGGCCATTTCGGTCACCTGTTGGCAGTTGCTTAACTGTTCAATGTATTTTTGTGTGCAGGAAAGCTTGTACTTGAGCCGCAGTTAAGCCGGGGTTAAGCCGTACTTAAGCCGTAGTAAAGCCGTACTAATCCCGTATTAATAGCACAACAAGTCCAAAACAGCCATTTACACCAAAAACGGCAGGGTAGCTGGTGTCCGCTATTTACAAGGACCAACTTGCTCATCAACAGCCTCTTTAAACTGCAGGTAAAAGTCTTTCTTCTGTTCGCCCAGTAATGTTTTCACAAAGATGATGGCGGCATAATTGCGGCATTTATCGATATAAGGCCAGGTACCAAACAAGCCGGGACTGCTCACTACAGTTGCATTGCCACTGGCATCCTTCTCTTGTATCCACTCACCTAAACCATACTCATAGCCCTCTGCTATCTTGGGCGTAAACTTGACGGGCAACCCGGGAAAGTGGTTCTTCTGCATTTCCGCGATCGATGCTTCGCTCAACACACGTTTGCCTTCAAACATCCCTTTGTTCAGGATCATGATGAGGAAGTTCATATAATCATTAGCGGTCGATTGGGCGCCACCCGAAGGATTGGGAGCATTACCATTATCGTTCACAAAAGTGGTGGCCCGCATTTTCAACGGACGGGTGATCTTCTCCTGCACCAGCCGTGAAAAATCTTTCTTGCTCACCACCTCTGCACAGCGTGCTGCCAGGTTGAGACCGCTGCTGCCATAAGCAAACTCCTTACCGGGGTTGTTGGAGATCTCTTTTGCGGCAATTGAATTGGCTTCATCCTCCAGGTTGTCAAACTTGCGGCGCTCAAATACTTTGGCCAGGCCACCCTTACCATTGTCTATACCAGTAGTATGCGACAGACATTGACGGATGGTGATATAGCCCTTCATATATTTCTCCAATACGGGAATGTACTTTACAACAGGATCGTCCAGGTCCAGCTTACCCTCGTCAACCAACGCCATGATAGTAGCAGCCGTGATCCACTTGCTGCAACTGGCAATAGGCGCCTGCGTTTTGCCGTTGAAATCCGTACCGATCGCCTTCTGGTAAATCAGCTTGCCATCCTTCCACACCAACGCTACTACATTGTTACCCAACAACTTCTTGTTCTTTTCCAGCAATTGGTCCACGCTGCTGAAGTCCTGGGTATAGGCAAACTGCAACATTAACAGGAAAAACAGGGACAGACTGAATTTTGGGCAGGTTCGGGGCGTTTTTAATGACATAAATGCCGGAAATTTTTGGTTGGATTGTGATTTGCGATAAGGGATAAAGTTATTGGAAGTTACGGTAACTGAACCTTGAGGGTTGGCACAATGTTGTTATTAACGAAGAATTTAAGCCTATCCTTCCCAGCTACCGGCCGCCAAAACACAAACAAAGAGACTATGAACTTAAACAACTTTACCATTAAGGCCCAGGAAGTGATCGCACAGGCACAGCAGATCGCTTTTAACCAGGGGAATGTAAATATAGAAACAGAGCACCTGCTCAAGAGCTTGCTGGACCAGGAAGATTCTCCGGTAGAATACCTGCTGAAGAAAAATAATGTGACAGTGAACCTCCTGGAAAGCAAGCTGCGGGATGCGATTGATAAGCTGCCCAAAGTAAATGGCGATGCACAGCCGGCGCAGGCTATCAGCCGGGATGCCAACAATGCTATCCTGCGTGCGGGTACCACCCTCAAGCAGTTTGGCGATGAATTCGTGAGCGTAGAACACCTGTTATTGGCCATCGTGCAAGGCAGCGATAATACCGCGCGGTTGTTGAAAGATGCCGGCCTTACCGAAAAAGGACTGGTAGCTGCTACCAAAGACCTGCGCAAAGGCGATACCATTAAAAGCCAGACCCAGGAAACCCAGTTCAACGCACTGAACAAATATGCGAAGAACCTCAACGAACTGGCGCGCCAGGGCAAACTGGACCCCGTGATCGGTAGGGACGAAGAGATTCGCCGTACCCTGCATATCCTTTCACGCCGTAGTAAGAATAACCCTATCCTGGTGGGTGAGCCCGGCGTAGGTAAAACAGCTATTGCAGAAGGGTTGGCCATACGCATTGTGAATGGCGATGTACCAGATAACTTAAAGTCGAAGATCATTTATGCACTGGACATGGGACAGCTCATTGCCGGTGCCAAGTATAAAGGAGAATTTGAAGAAAGACTGAAAGGCGTAGTAAAAGAAGTGAGCACCAGCGAAGGAGAGATCGTGCTCTTTATCGATGAGATACACACCCTCGTAGGTGCAGGTGGTGGAGAAGGTGCTATGGATGCAGCCAATATCCTGAAGCCTGCCCTGGCAAGAGGAGAGTTGAGAGCCATTGGTGCTACAACCCTCAATGAATACCAGAAGTTTTTCGAGAAAGATAAAGCCCTGGAACGCCGGTTCCAGAAAGTAATGATCGAAGAACCCAGCGTGGAAGATGCCATATCTATCCTGCGCGGATTGAAAGATCGTTACGAAACGCACCACCATGTGCGCATCAAAGACGAAGCCATCATCGCAGCAGTGGAATTGTCACACCGGTACATTACCGATCGTTTCCTGCCCGATAAGGCCATCGACCTGATCGATGAGAGCGCCGCTAAGCTGCGCCTCGAAATGAACAGCATGCCCGAAGAGCTGGACAAGCTGGAAAGACAAATACGCCAGTTGGAAATTGAGCGCGAAGCCATCAAACGTGAGAACGATGAATACAAGCTGCGCGAGCTCAATACAGAGATTGCCAACCTGAGCGTAGAGCGCGATACATTCAAAGCAAAATGGAAAGCAGAAAAAGAAGTAGTAGATAAAGTACAGAATGCCAAAGCAGCGATCGAGCAACTGAAGCTCGAAGCTGAACAGGCCGAGCGAAATGGCGAATACGGTAAGGTAGCTGAAATACGCTACGGCAAGATCAAAGAACAGGAAAAGATCATTGGAGAACTTACAGGAGAGTTGGCAGGAATTAATGAGAAGCGCTTGTTGAAAGAAGAAGTAGACGCGGAAGACATTGCAGAAAATGTGGCGAAGGCTACCGGTATACCGGTAACGCGTATGTTGCAGAGTGAGAAAGAAAAACTGTTGCACCTGGAAGAACACCTCCATGAACGTGTGGTAGGTCAGGAAGAAGCAATTACCGCCGTAGCGGATGCTATCCGCCGTAGTCGCGCAGGGTTACAGGATCCCAGGAAGCCTATCGGTTCCTTCATCTTCCTTGGTACTACCGGGGTAGGTAAAACGGAACTGGCGAAAGCCCTGGCCGAATACCTCTTCGACGACGAAGGTATGATGACGCGCATTGACATGAGTGAGTACCAGGAAAAACATACGGTGTCGCGACTGGTAGGCGCCCCTCCGGGATACGTTGGTTATGACGAAGGAGGACAACTCTCCGAAGCTGTAAGACGTAAGCCCTATAGTGTGGTATTGCTCGACGAGATTGAGAAAGCACACCCCGATGTATGGAACGTACTGCTGCAGGTATTGGATGATGGACGCCTTACCGACAATAAAGGCCGGGTGGTGAACTTCAAGAATACGATCATCATCATGACCAGCAACATTGGTAGCCACCTCATACAGGAAGCCTTTGAAGGCGTGAACGAACGCAACCTGGAAGATGCTACAGAAAAAGCAAAAGTGGAAGTGATGAACCTGTTGCGGCAAACCATCCGCCCCGAGTTTTTGAACCGGGTAGATGAGGTGATCATGTTCCAGCCATTACTCAAAAAAGAGATCAGGGGCATTATTACGATCCAGTTGAACAACCTGCGGAAGTTAGTGGCCGCCAATGGCATCGACCTCCAGTTCAGTGAATATGCGGTAGACTATCTGGCAGAGAATGGATTCGATCCCCAGTTCGGCGCCCGTCCGCTTAAGCGGCTTATCCAGAAAGAGATCGTGAACCAGTTGTCCAAAAAGATACTGGCAGGCGATGTCGACAGGACGCACCCGGTGTTGGTAGACGTATTCGACGGGGTGGTAGTATTCAGGAACGAAGTGCCCAATCACATCACTTCTTAAACAGGCATGCCACCAATCAGAGACTAAAACCGTCTTAATAACATATTACCAAAGCCATTCTGCCGCGAGCGGAGTGGCTTTTTATTTACTGCACAGCTAATCGGTTGATTATCTGTGCATTTGGCGTATAAAACTATACTTAACATATGGCAGTAAACAATAAACCTAAGGTCATCGAGATCATTTCACCCAAGGACATCTGGCAGGGACCTGCCAGTGCCCCGGTGAAACTGGTGGAGTTTGGCGATTATGAAAGCGAAGAATGCGCGAAAGCGCATGAAGTAATTAAAAAGATCCTCCATACCTATGGCGATGAGGTGCGGTTCAACTACCGGCATTTCCCCCTTACGCAAATACACCAGCGGGCCCACAAAGCAGCTGAAGCAGCGGTAGGAGCAGGGCAGGCTGGTAAGTTTTGGGAAATGCATGAGGTCATATTCAGGAACCGTAAGCACCTGGGTACTGCAAGCCTGAAAGAATATAGCAGGGAAGCAGGCGTTTCCGATAAGCATTTCCTGCCCCGGCTGATCGATTCATTCTATGGCTGGACAGTGAGGGCCGATCTGTTAGATGGTCTCTCTATGGGTGTAAGAGATGTTCCTGCTTTCTTCATCAACGGAGAATTATATACAGGTAAACCCACCTTCGATGGATTGCGCAAGGCCATCGATGAAGCCCTGAA
Organism: Paraflavitalea sp.; assembly: GCF_059502485.1. NCBI lineage: Bacteria > Pseudomonadati > Bacteroidota > Chitinophagia > Chitinophagales > Chitinophagaceae > Paraflavitalea > Paraflavitalea sp. The sequence continues at coordinate 1,766,287 of NZ_JCACET010000010.1, read as the reverse complement.
AGGCAAACGCAAAGCACCTGCCAAACAACGGGCATAAATAGTAATTTTTATCTTCCCAAAAGTGTGCATAGTCTCATAGAGGCCGTCCCGCAAGGACGGCCTTTTTCACATCCTGTTAATCCTTTAAATACCTGAAAATCGCGGTTCAGACTATATATTTACGCCATGAAATTCCTGCCGATCCCTTGTATCATTGTTACCCTGTTTTTCCTGACATCCTGCGGAGGCGCAAAAAAAGCGGTTACAACGGCCAGTGAGCCACCCGCCCGCCTGTTGCCAGCCCTCCCGGTGTCGCAGATCAATATTCCTATTAAGGTATACATGAGGCCGCTGCTGAACCTGATGGACAGCATGACGGCCAAAGAGTTTACCAGCGATAAATGGCCCAATTATATGCAAAGCGGTTGCGACTTTCGCTACAAATACCGTTTCGTGCGTTCCCCTTTTGTGATCACCTGCGTCAACAATAAAGTGAACATTGGTTTCCGTGGCAATTACCAGATTGCCGGCAGCCGTTGCGTGTGTGCATTCGACAAACAAGTATCACCCTGGGTGAGTGGCAGCTGCGGTTTTGGTGATGAGGCATTACGCCGGGTAGATCTCAACATCAGCTCGGTGCTCAACCTGCTGCCCAACCACCAGATAGCGACCGCTACCCGGCTCGAAGCCTTAAAGCCTATCGACAAGTGCCAGGTGACGCTGCTGCAAAATGACATGACTTCCGAGATCATGGACAGCATCAAGGCATCTGTAGAAAGCTATTGCAGCACTTTCGACAAGTTTGTACAGGCTGTCAACAACAATGCCTTTCTGCAGCAATGGCGTGGTGGCGGCAGCCGCGTGATGGCCGTCAGCAAATATGGATTCCTTAACCTCAACCCCACCAAGCTGCAGGTGAGCAGCTTCAATGTAAACCGTGACACCTTGTACTTCGCCCTCGGCTTTCAGGGAAGCCCTAAATTCTCGTCCGATAGCAACCGGCTGGTGACAAGAGCGCCACTGCCACCCATTTCCGGGACCGATAACAGCGGTACCATCAGCACCTATTTTGATGCCGTATATGAATACAAATTCTTCAACAAGCTGCTGAACGACAGCCTTAGCAATAAACCATTCGAAGTAGAAGGCCGCACCTTCGTGATCAAAGACGTCAACGTACGGGGCAGCAACGACGGTAAAATAGCAGTCGATGTGTCTTTTACCGGCAACCGCAAAGGCGTATTGCACCTCAGCGGCACCCCCGTGCTGGACACGGCCCGCCAATACCTTTCCATGCCCGATATTACCTTTGCCCTGGATACCAAGGATATCCTGGTCAACATTGCCAAAGGCATGTTCCGTAAAAGGATCATGAAAGAGCTCCAGGGCAAGTCGGTGCTCGACATTGCCGCCCTTATCCAGAAAAATAAAGCCCTTATAGAAGCCCGCCTCAACCAGCAGGTTACCGACTGGATGAGTACTACAGGTAAGCTCGAAAGCGTTAAGGTATTGGGTCTATTGCCCCAAAAAGATTATATTCAAATACAGGCATATATAAAAGGCAGTATCGTACTGATTGGTCGGCCACCAGCTAACCTGTTGAGTATGAAACGGTAAAGACAGCCAGGATGCAGAACGAAATAAAAATCCGGGAGCGGCAACCAATAGGAGCCATGCTCCGTATTATGGGGTGTTCCGGAAATATATTGTAACTTATTAAAGAAGTTTTACAATTGTAAACCAACCATCCCTTGCTCGCAGATAACCCGAAAATTTCTGCCCTGTTGAACGGCTGTCGTCAAAATGACCGTAACAGTCAAAAGGAGCTCTATTACCTGCTCCGCGGGTTTGCTATGAAGATTTGTTACCGTTACACCAATGCCCAGGAAGAGTCAGAAGAGATCATGAACGAAGGTTTTGTCAAACTGTTCAAGAACGTGCATCAGTTTGACGAGAACCGTCAGGAAGATACCTTGCTGTCCCTCAAAGGATGGTTCAAGCGTATCCTGATCAATACCTGTATCGACCACTACCGAAAAATGAACGCCTCGGTGAGCGGTCACGTATTGAACCATGAATCTGAATCCATTCCGGACCATAGTGAAACCGGCATAGATATTTTATCGTATAAAGAAATAATAGAAGCAGTCCGCTTGTTGTCACCCGGCTACAGAGCCGTGTTCAACCTGTTTGTGATAGAAGGATTAAGTCATGAGGAAATAGCCAATGTGCTGGGGATTTCAGTGGGCGCTTCAAAATCCAACTTATCAAAAGCCAGAGACAACCTCAGAAAACTATTGTTGAATAAAACACAGTACAACGTGTATGTATCCCCTCAATGATAACGACCTTGACCGTTTGAGCAGGGAAGCAGCCGAACAATACGATGTAGAAGCAAGTACGTCGGGTTGGGAAACGCTGGAAAACCGGCTCAACAGGGAACTGCCACTCAAAGAAGAGAAGGAGCGCAGGCGCTTTCTGTTCTGGCTGTTCCTGATCGTATTGCTGGCGGGTGGCGGCTTGCTGTGGACGATGACCAACAAGAACAGCAACACTGTCCAGGTAGCCCATGCAGATAAAGCAACACCAGCTGAAAAGGCTCCCCAAAATACAAACCCTGCCGATAACCAACCATCCCCAAATGTGGGGAGTACCCCGGCTCCTGAGGGCGCCGCCAGCACTGCCCCCGAAAATGCAACCACTGCCCCGGGAAGTGATGCCAATACCCTGCCGGCCGGAACAATCATTACTCCAGAGGAGGTCGCTGCCGGCAAACCACTGGGTAACACTCCGCAACCCAATAATACTACAGCAACAAAAAACGATAAGAAAGAAAGTCTTTTAAGGAAGAAAGCAGCGCAAACATCCGCTGATGATGATGGCCAGGAAGTCCTGGTAATAGGTGAAATGCCTCTTTCTGACAAACGGGAGCCTGTAAAACATCATAAAAAACAACCGGTAGTTATTAATTCTACAGACGAATTGGAAGCTGAAGCCTCGCTTCGTCCCAGTATGGTGGCTGATATAGTTTGGAACAATAAACTGGAAGGCATCAAAGCGCCATCCTTAAACCCGGCAGTAACGCCTGCTCCGGAAGAAGCACCGATAGAAAATAAGCAACAAAGAGAAAAAGGGTTGCAAGTAGGCCTGGTGGCTGGCCCGGATATGAGCAATGTGAAGTTTACCGATATGGATAAGGCAGGCTACAACGTGGGCCTGCAAATAGGATATCGCTTTAATGATCGTTGGTCGGTTAACACAGGATTACTCTATACAAAGAAAAATTACACTGCGGCAGGTAAAGACTGGACAAAGACCGGCTGGTGGCGAAATATAGATATTCATACTGTACAGGGATATTGTGAAATGTGGGATATTCCCATCAATATACGGTACGACTTTGCTGTGAATAAAAAACAACGGTGGTTTGCCAGTGCGGGAGCATCTTCCTACATCATGAAGAGCGAATACTACAATTACGATTATACATATAATGGAACCCGCAGGCAGGCAGATTGGACAAGAGACTCCACCAGCACTTACCTGTTCTCCATCCTCAACCTCTCGGCAGGCTTTGAGCGGGCACTTAATAAGCGCTTCTCCCTGCAGGCAGAACCATACTTCAAGTTCCCGTTAAAAGGATTAGGGTACGGAAAACTGGACCTGAATAGTTATGGCATCTATTTCTCTGTAAAGTATAAACTGACTAAGTAATAGAATAGCTGAGCATTATTTCGGCAGGTAAGTAACATCCGTACAAAGATACTCGAAGTCGATCTTCAGCGTTTTGATATCAGGGAGGCTTGTACGATTGGTAACAAGTTCATATTTCTTTACCTCACCGTTTTTGGGGCAGCTATAACAGGTTAAGCAGGGAGTTCGCGCAATCGTATCTGCGGGAGCACCTCTTTTAGTGATGAGTACGCCCAGGTATACAAAATCATCCTCACAGTTCTTACAGGTATTCTCTATTGCCACTTCAACGATAGCACCTTTCAGTTCAACACTTCTTATCAATAGGTTCCTGCAATCCAGCGTTTCGATATCCGTAAAAGGATGTTCGATGACGGTAGTCTTTTTACAACGCAACGCAGTTGAAATAAAAAGAATAACAATAAACAGTTGAATAAAACGGGTTGTGTGTGTAGGAGTTGTATTTTTCATGTTTAAGCGGTTGTATACATTGACAACCGCTTCGTAAATAGCGTTGCTGAAGCTTTCAATTACTTTGCATCAAACCACAGCGGCTTGGCATCATCCCAGGTGCCGTTATAGTTGATGAACAGCTCTTCGCCCGCCTTGATAAAGCGAACAGTTTTGATGGTAATGATATCATGCGTATAATCCATCTCGTATTCACAGTTGGAAGCGTAAGAATGATTATAGATAGGAATATAACCCAGGGCCATACAACATTGCTGGCGCTCACCACCCCATTCAAAAATATAATCATGCAGGATGGTTTGGTCAAGCAGCTTGCGGTCATCATTGTTCATCACGATCACCGGCGATATCTCAACGATACTATCCGCTTCCAGACTCTGGGAAGTAAATACACCACGGCCCATCACCCGGGTAGGAGCAATAAATAAACATGGCAGGATCATAAGTAAAATCGAGGTATGAGGGTCTAATATCTAAACCGTTCTAAATTAGTTATTATTTTTGAAGAGGCACTGATCGCACCTCTGATCTCGAAAAAATAATATGCCATTCAATCCCGTAAATTTGGCCCATGAGCACAGAAGACATCACCCTACAGGAGCAATTTGAAGAGCTGATGCACAGCGGTAATGAGACCTCCATCCGGGAGTTTCTGAACGACCAGAACATCAGCGATGTGGCCGAGCTCATCAATGAACTGCCCGAGTACGAGAGCCAGATCATCCAGCATATGAACATGCACCGGGCAGCCAGCGTATTCAAAATACTGGACCTTTCCACCCAGAAAACCATCATACAGGAATTACCCCCCTATAAAACGGCTGAATTATTAAATGAACTACCGGCGGATGACCGTACCGCCTTTTTGGAAGAATTGCCCAGCGAAGTGGTGAAAGAACTCATCAGGCTGCTGGACCCCGAAGAGCGCCGCGTTACCTTGTCACTCCTGGGCTATCCCGAAAGCAGTGTTGGAAGGCTGATGACGCCCGACTACATTGCTGTACAGGTCGATTGGATGGTACAGGAAGTATTGGAGCATATCCGCGAAGTAGGGAAGGAGAGCGAGACGATCGATGTGATCTATGTAGTCACCGATAAAGGAGAGTTTGTAGATGATATCAGGATCAGGGAAATATTGCTGGCCAGCCCCGACAGGCAGGTGGGCGAACTGATCGATAACCGCTTCATTGTACTGAATGTAAACGATGACCAGGAAGAAGCCAACCAGGTGTTTAGAATGAATAACCGCGTGGCCTTGCCGGTGGTAGACGATAAAAACGTACTGCTGGGGATCGTTACCATCGATGATATCCTGTGGGTGGCCAACGAAGAGTTTAGCGAAGACATGCAGAAAATGGGTGGTACCGAAGCGTTGGATGAACCCTACCTTGAAATACCGATCCTCAAACTCTTTAAAAAACGCGTAGTGTGGTTGGTCGTGCTATTCCTGGGTGAAATGCTCACCGCTACGGTTATGCAGTATTTTGAAGGACAGATACAAAAGGCAGTGGTGCTGGCCTTATTTATACCCCTCATTATTTCCAGTGGTGGCAACAGTGGATCACAAGCTTCCACCCTCATCATACAGGCCATGGCCGTGGGAGAGATCACCCTCGTGGATTGGTGGCGCGTATTGCGGCGCGAGATCATATCCGGCTTGCTGCTCGGCGCCATGCTGGGGCTCATCGGCTTCTTCAGGGTCGTATTCTGGAACTCTGTCTTCCATACCTATGGCGATCATGGCATACTGGTCGCCTTTACCGTAGGTGTTTCCCTGATAGGAGTTGTATTGTGGGGCACTATATCAGGTTCTATGCTTCCCATCATATTGAAGAAACTGGGCGCCGACCCCGCCACCTCCTCTGCTCCTTTCGTAGCTACGCTGGTGGATGTAACAGGCCTCGTCATATATTTTTCCGCAGCACTTATCTTTTTGCATGGTATTTTGCTCTAAATCGTCTAACACCCATATCATTTTTAACTAACATCATGAGAAAATCACAGCTCTTTTCCGTGGCCCTGTTGATGACCACAGCAGCAGCCTACAGCCAAAGCCCCGGCGCATTGACCGTCGATAAGATCATGCGCGATCCCAAGTGGATAGGCTCATCACCGGCCAATCCTGATTGGTCATTGGACGGCAAATACCTTTTGTTCGACTGGAATCCCGAAAAAGCAGCATCCGATTCCACTTACTACATTACGCCGACCTCCCTTACTCCGCAAAAAACGAACTATGCTTTCCGGCAGCAATTCCTCGACGAAAGCGGTGTTCGCTACAATACTAAACGCACCCATTATGTGTTCTCCCGGCAGGGAGATGTATACCTGGTTGATGTAAAGACCGGCCAGCAGCGCCCCGTTACACAAACAGTGGAGTTTGAAAGCGGTCCACAATTCTCCTTTGGAGATAGCAAAATAGTATACACCCGTGGCCTCAACCTCTTTGCCTGGGATATTGCTACCGGCGCAACCACACAGCTTACCAACTTCCAGGCAGGCCTGGCAGCAGCACCCACAGCGCCCGCCGCTGGCCCACAACGAGGTGGCGGTGGACAAGGTGGAGGAGGTGGCTTCCGCGGCGGTGCCGGCAACCCTAACAGAGCAGCAGCCACCGGCAACCCACAGGAAAAATGGCTGCAGGAAGAATCACTGGAAAACTCACTGGTGTTACAAAGTCGCAAGGAAAAGCGTGAACTGGCCGACTCCATGCGCAAAGCACTGCCCAAAGAAAAAACACTCCGCGCCATTGGTATAGATGACAGATCCGTTTTTGGTACCAGCATCAGCGCCGATGGACGGTTTATTACTTACCGGCTGGCAAGAGCCGCTACTGGCGGTAAGAATACCATCATACCCAACTACGTTACGGAAAGCGGTTTCACAGAAGATATTTCCGGCCGCACCAAAGTAGGAGCACCCCTGGGCACACAGGAATACTTTGTATTCGATACCATGAAAGACACGGTATTCCAGGTGAAAGTAGATTCCATACCCGGCATCAAAGACCTGCCCGACTATGTAAAAGATTATCCGGCCGTTAATGCCGAAAAAAGCAAGAACCCTCCTGTACGCGCGGTGAGCTTTCAAAACGCCTCCTGGTCACCCGCCGGCGATTATGCAGTAGTGGAAGTACGTTCACAGGACAACAAAGACCGCTGGCTCATGCTGCTGAATGGCGCAACAGGCAAACTGTCCCCGCTCGATCGCCAGCGCGATGAAGCCTGGATAGGTGGCCCCGGCACCAGTGGCTTTGGCAGCTTTAGTACTGGTTGGATCGATGCCAATACTTTCTGGTTCCAATCAGAAGCAACCGGCTATTCACACCTCTACACGATCAACGTACAAACCAAAGAGAAAAAAGCCCTCACAAGCGGTAAGTACGAAGTGCAACGCACCATCCTGTCCAAAGACAAGAAATACTTCTACTTAACCACCAACGAAGTACATCCCGGTGAGCAACACTTTTACCGCCTGCCGGTAAGTGGTGGTAAAGCAGAAAAGATCACTACCATGACAGGCGCCAACCAGGTGACCCTTTCACCCGATGAAAAATGGCTCGCTATTCTTTATTCCTATAGCAACAAACCCTGGGAGTTGTACCTGCAGGAAAACAAACCCGGCGGCAAACTGCAACAAGTTACCACAGCTGCACAAACAGACGAGTTCAAAGCCTACGCCTGGAAAGATCCGGAAGTAGTGACCTTTAAAGCAAAGGACGGAGCAGATGTATACGCCCGCTTATTCCGTCCGGCCCAGGTCCATGCCTCCAAACCAGCTGTAATATTTGTACATGGAGCAGGCTACCTGCAGAATGCCCACAAATGGTGGAGCAGCTACTTCCGTGAATACATGTTCCACAATATGCTGGCTGATCAGGGATACACCGTGTTGGACATTGATTACCGGGGCAGCGCAGGTTATGGCCGCGACTGGCGCACCGGTATCTATCGCCACATGGGTGGCAAAGACCTGAGCGACCAGGTAGACGGCGCTAAATACCTCGTGGAAAAACTGGGCGTGAACCCCAAGAACATCGGCCTTTATGGAGGTTCCTATGGAGGCTTCATTACTTTGATGGCAATGTTCAATGAGCCCGATGTATTTGCCGCAGGTGGCGCCCTTCGTTCCGTGACGGATTGGGCACATTACAATCATGGCTATACAGCCAACATCCTGAACGAGCCATTCAATGACAGCATTGCCTACCAGCGCAGCTCACCCATCAACTTTGCGAAAGGCCTGAAAGGACACCTCCTGATGTGCCACGGCATGGTGGATGTGAATGTGCATTTCCAGGACATCATACGCCTTTCCCAAAAACTCATAGAACTGGGTAAAGACAATTGGGAGCTGGCGGTTTACCCAATGGAAGACCATGGCTTTGTGGAGCCCAGCAGCTGGACCGACGAATACAAACGCATCTACAAGCTGTTTGAAACATACCTGAAGAAATAAACATAGGGAAGACTTTACCGACATGGCGCTCTGTTACAGAGCGCCATGTTTATTTTTAACCTTTTGACAGGTTGCAACTCAGTATAAGAACTTCTATATTGGCACATAAACGCCTGCACAAATATGCCATCTGTTCCCGCAAGCTTATACAGTACAATTAGATTGAGCAAAAGTCTCAGGACGATGTTCATGACTTGTTTCATAATCATCATCACTTGTTTGAACGGCATTGCTCAGAACATACCCATTGACTCCTGTAAGCCAACACAGGTTATCAAAGTAGAAGCTTTTGTTCCCAGCCGGTTAAAAGATACCTCTATTATTAGGGGCACGTCGTTCGAGCCTCAGAAAAGAATGGATCGTGCTTCTTTGGAAAATGGGTTCAGGGTACATCTGCGGGATACCACCTATAAGATTATAAGCTTCAGGCTTGGATTTTATACTAAGACCGGCGTTTACTGTGAGCAACTTTTTAGAACAGATACGTTGGAACCTGCAAAGCTTGGGATACGACCTTACGAGCAGTTTCTTACTGCTACAAGGATGTTTATTGACGATATTAGAATAACGAGGTATAATCAATGTTATTGGGCTACATCTGTCATATACCCCATTATTCAGTAATCCTCTTGCCACTGCATTCCCCGGCTCTACATTTATCGCCCCTGAACTCTCCACTTCCGACTCCCGAACTGCCCTTTTATGCATGCTATAACGGTTTAATATTTCAAGGCAAGTCCCTGCCCGGCAAAAACTTGCATGGTCGGCATAATATTCAATATATTGCAACCGTTTGTGTTGCAGAATAAAAACTGTGATACCAGATATCCGGTCAATCCTGTCAAAAGAACCATAACAAGAAATTAATAATATGTGCGGAATCGTAGCCTACATTGGACCCAAAGAAGCATATCCGGTAATCCTGAAAGGTTTGAAACGACTCGAATACCGGGGATACGATAGTTCCGGAGTAGCCCTGCTCAATAGCGGACTCAAAGTATACAAGAAGAAAGGAAAGGTAGCCGAACTCGAAGAAAGCCTTGTGGGAAAAGACCTCCACGCCAATGCAGGCATCGGCCACACACGTTGGGCCACCCATGGCGAACCCAGCGATCGCAATGCACACCCCCATATCTCCGCCAATGGCAAGCTGGCCATGATACACAATGGCATCATCGAAAACTACACCCAGCTCAAAGGCGAACTACAGAAGAAAGGATACACCTTCACCAGTGATACCGATACAGAAGTACTCCTCAAATTCATAGAAGACATTCAGCTCAACAATGAGTGTGGACTGGAAGAAGCAGTACGCATTGCCCTCAAGCGCGTAACAGGCGCCTACGTAATCGTATTGATCGATCAGGACCATCCCGATACCCTGATCGCTGCCCGTAAAGGAAGCCCTCTGGTAATAGGCATTGGCAAAGGAGAACATTTCCTTGCTTCCGATGCCTCACCCATTATAGAATACACCAAGGAAGTAGTATATATCAATGACTATGAGCTGGCCATCATACGACCCGATGAGCTTATCCTCAAAAACCTGGGTAACGAAAAGGTCACGCCATTCATAACCAAGCTCGATATGGAGCTGGCGGCCATAGAAAAAAGTGGCTACGACCACTTCATGCTGAAAGAGATCTTTGAACAGCCACATACCATCTTCGACTGCTTACGCGGCCGTCTCGATGCCACCGCTGGCACCATCACGATGGCAGGCGTTCAAAACAACATTGAGCAATTAAAGAACGCCTCCCGCATCATCATCGTGGCCTGTGGTACGAGCTGGCATGCCGGGTTGATCGCCGAATACATTATCGAAGAGCTTTGCCGCATACCGGTAGAAGTGGAATACGCTTCAGAATTCAGGTATCGTAATCCGGTCATCCACAAAGGCGATGTGATCATAGCCGTATCACAAAGCGGAGAAACGGCAGATACCCTGGTGGCTATAGAAAAAGCTAAAGAACAGGGCGCATTGATATTTGGTGTGGTGAACGTGGTAGGCTCTTCCATTGCCCGTTTATCACATGCAGGCGCTTACACACACGCAGGTCCCGAGATAGGCGTAGCCAGTACCAAGGCATTTACTGCCCAATTGGTAGTACTGACGCTGATAGCTCTGAAAATTGCTTACGAAAAAGGCAGCATCGACAACAAACGCTTTATGCACCTGCTGAACGAACTCCATGAAATACCGGAGAAAGTACCGGCAGCACTCAAGCAAAGCGAAGCCATACGCAAACTGGCTGAGAAATATAAAGACGCTAAAGACTTCCTCTACCTGGGCCGTGGATATAACTTCCCCGTTGCATTGGAAGGAGCTTTGAAGTTGAAAGAGATTTCCTACATACACGCAGAAGGATACCCTGCTGCAGAAATGAAACACGGACCCATCGCCCTGGTAGATGAAACCCTGCCGGTAGTGTTTGTTGCTACAAAAGACTCCTACCACGAAAAGATCGTGAGCAACATCCAGGAGATCAAAGCCCGTAAAGGGAAAGTAATTGCTGTTATCACAGAAGGCGATGAGATCATCAGCAAAATGGCCGATGATGTTATTGTAGTACCAGCTGCCGATGAGCTGATGGCGCCGATGTTGAGCGTAATACCATTGCAGCTGCTGGCATACTATATTGGCGTGGCTAAACAACTGGACGTAGATAAACCAAGAAATCTCGCCAAGAGCGTAACCGTTGAATAAACACTCGAAGCGTAAAGCTCGACGCTCGTAGCTAACGGGCAATTGTGTATGAACATTATCAAAAAAAGTCCGCTCAATACATTAGGGTACCACTTCGTTCCTAAAGAATACCTTCCCAAAGGAAAAGATGAATACTACCTGCGCAACCAGCAAAATGAGAACGGTATAAAATACCGTCAGCTTACAGCGTATGAAATAGAAGTACTGGTGCGTAACCGCAATACCTCCGACAATTGGAATAACATCCTGGTGTCAGATGCTTTCCTGCCCGAACTGGTACAGAACTGTAAGTTCTTCGGCCTGGTGCGCATCGGAAAACTGGAGCCCTATTACCTCGAATACCATAACCTCCGCAGACCGGTAGGTCTGTATAACAGCACCATCATTAGTTGCGACTTTGGCGACAATGTGGTTGTCGACAATGTCAACTTTCTATCCCACTACATCACGGGCAGCGAGGTAATACTTGTCAATATCAATGAAATAGCTACGACCGACCATGCGAAGTTTGGCAATGGTATCCTGAAAGAAGGAGAAGCAGAGAACATTCGTATCTGGCTCGAAGTATGCAATGAAAACGGCGGACGCAGTATCGTCCCCTTCGATGGCATGTTGCCTGGCGATGCCTGGTTGTGGACACAGTTTCGCGATGATACAGTGCTGCAGGATAAACTCAAACAATTTACCCAGCAAAAGTTCGATAATCGTCGCGGTTACTATGGCACCATTGGTGACCGCACAGTGATCAAGAATTGCCGCATCATCAAAGATGTAAACATAGGAACAGATGCCTACATCAAAGGAGCCAATAAGATCAAAAATGTTACCATCAACTCATCGGCCCAGGCACATACACAGGTAGGCGAGGGGTGCGAGCTGGTAAACGGGATCATTGGTTACGGATGCCGGCTGTTCTATGGTGTAAAGGCTGTACGTTTCTTCCTGGCTTCCCATTCACAACTGAAATATGGCGCCCGGTTGATCAACTCGTACCTGGGCGATAACTCTACGATCTCCTGTTGCGAAGTATTGAATTCACTCATCTTTCCTGCCCATGAGCAGCACCACAACAACTCATTCCTATGTGCAGCCCTGGTGCAGGGACAAAGCAATATGGCGGCAGGCGCCACCATTGGGTCCAACCACAACTCCCGCAGCCCGGATGGAGAACTCGTAGCGGGACGTGGCTTCTGGCCCGGCCTATGCGTAAGCATCAAACATAATTCACGTTTTGCCACCTACACCATATTAGCCAAAGGCGATTTCCCGGCAGAGTTGGACATACGCATACCCTTCTCACTCGTTAGCAACGATGTTACCCACAACAGGCTGGTAGTAATGCCTGCCTATTGGTTTCTATACAACATGTATGCGCTGGCGCGCAACTCCTGGAAATATGTTGACCGCGACAAGCGTATCAACAAAACGCAGCCCATAGAATTTAATTTCCTGGCGCCCGATTCAGTCAATGAGATCGTACAAGCCATCACCATGCTCCAGCTATACACCGGAAAAGCATGGTTCAGGAAAGAAAGTAGTCGTAAAAAGATGGCAGAGGAAGAAATTATAGCCATCGGTAAAAAACTGCTGGAAGACAATGACCCTGTTATCGACGAATTGGAAATACTGGCAGAAGGCTTTGAAAATGCCAACAGGCCCATCCTGCTGGTCAAAGTAGCCGCTGCTTACCGTATATACAAAGAGTTGGTGGTGTACTATACCGTACAACAGGTATTGGAATATACAAGCGGAAATAGCATCAAGACACTGGAGCAATTGACAGAAGGATTGCCGGCCAAACCAGTACTTTCACAGTGGGTGAATGCAGGTGGACAGTTGATCCTGCGTACCGCGTTGGAAAAGCTCATTAAACAAATACATACCGGTCGTGTAAAAGGCTGGAACGATATACATACCTTCTACCAGCAACAGGCACAAAGCTACCAATACGAGAAGCTATTACATGCGCTGGCCGCACTGAGAGAAGTACATAGCATACAATTCAAAAAGGCCAATGCAGCAGCGATACTCAAAGACCTGTTTACACAAAGCGTTCAGGTCAAAGAATGGATGGTAAAAGGTATTTATGATTCAAGGGCAAAAGACTACCGTAATCCCTTCCGGAAAATGGTGTACGAAACCACTGAAGCCATGAATAAAGTATTGGGCAAACTGTCCGATAACACCTTTATCAAACAAGAGCAAGCCGCCCTGGAAGCCTACAAAAAAACAATCCAGCAGCTAACTAAGAAGTGGCAGTTAAATAAAGAAACACAACTCATCCATTAAATGCAGTAACCAACTCTTCAACATTCCCCTCCACCCCGTAAAACGAAGCCAGCCTCCGTATCACTCCTTCCACCAATGCATCCGGGCAGGAAGCACCACTGGTGATCAGGATACGTACAGGTTCCTGTGTTGGTAGATAGTTGGTCGTAGACAATTCCTCTTTAGTATGGTAATTATAATGCAGCACATGCTCTGCAGAAAGTAATTTCTCTTCGGAGTTGATAAAATAAGTAGGCAACTTCTCTTCACACAGTTCTACCAGGTGCGTGGTATTCGAAGAATTATAGCCCCCTACCACGATGGCGAGGTCGGCAGGCGTATGCAACATATGCGTAATAGCCGTCTGGTTATCATTCGTAGCATAACACAGCGTATCGCGGGTGTCGGCAAACCGTTCACCAATGTTGCTATCATTCAAACCATAATGCTGACGCATGGTTTGCTTTAAGAAATCAGCAATGGCCTGTGTATCAGTAGCCAGTTGAGTAGTTTGGTTCACTACGCCGACGCGCTGCAGGTCTTTCGCAGCATCAAAACCCGGGGAATAGCGGCCGGCAAAGCTGGTATAAAATTCAGCAGCATCTTTTTCGCCGGTAATAAATTGTGCCAGCAACAACGTATCCTTCATATCATTCACGATCACAGAAGGAGCATTCTCTGCTGCATGCGAAAAAGTGGCCCGCGTTTCCTCATGCCTGGGCTTGCCATGGATCACGATGGTGTAACCCTTCTTAGCAATCTGCTCACTGCGGTTCCATACCTTCTCAACAAAAGGGCAAGTGGTGTTATATTTCTCTGTAGGGATTCCAAAATTGTTGAGCTTTTGTTCAATTTCCAATGTGGTGCCAAAAGCAGGAATGATCACCACATCCTCAGGCTTCAGGTCCTCAAAAGGGATCAACTGATTACCATAAGTATCCTGTAAAAACTGAACACCCCTTTGCTGCAGGTCGGCATTCACCTGCGGATTGTGGATCATTTCACTGAGCAGGAAAATGCGCTTGCCGGGATTCTCATCGATCGTGCGGAAAGAGATTTCAATAGCGTTCTCTACCCCATAACAAAAGCCGAAATGGCGGGCCAGGTAAATATGTAGCGGGCCCAGGTTCAACAGGGTAGGGGTAAAATCCTTCTTCATCTTATCCTCTGCCTTCCGCTTGCTTTTAATGGCATTGATCAGCGGACTGCGATATATGATGGGAACATTGAACGTTTTCATTCCTGCAAAGGTACAAAGTTGACGCTGAATGCATCATATCCGCCAGATGGCCTATATTCGTGCCGTGTCCAACCATAAATACCTATGTCGAAACGCTTTACACCAGTAGCCTGGAGCAATGATACCAATATATATGAAGTCAATCTCCGACAATATACGCCCGAAGGAACATTTGCAGCCTTTGCCAACCATCTTCCCCGGCTGGCAGCTATGGGCGTAGAGCTACTCTGGTTCATGCCCATCACACCCATCAGCAAAGCAGGCATGAAAGGCACCCTCGGCAGCTATTATGCCTGTTCAAGCTATACGACCACCAATCCTGAATACGGAACAGTAGCAGATTTCAAAAAGCTGGTGCAGCAAGCCCATGAAGCAGGCATGAAAGTCATCATCGACTGGGTGGCCAACCATACCGGCCTCGATCATGAATGGACCACCAGTAACCCTGAGTTTTACAAAAAAGACATCAACGGAAAATTCTACGATACCAACGGATGGGATGATGTGATAGACCTCAATTATTACGACCAGTCTATGCGCCGCACATTGATAGCAGCCATGGAGTTTTGGATCAAAGAATGCAATATCGACGGATTCCGTTGCGATATGGCACACCTGGTGCCGCTCGACTTTTGGCGGCAGGCACGTACAGCCCTCGACCCATTAAAGCCGTTATTTTGGTTGGGCGAAACAGAAGACATACCCTACCTCGATGTATTTGATACCTGCTATGCCTGGCGCTGGATGCACCAGACCGAGAAGTTTTACAAGAAAGAACTCAACCTCACAACACTACTGGCACTGTTAGATACCTACCAGCAAGAGTATCCCGCCGGCACCTGCCCATTATTCTTTACCGCCAATCATGATGAGAACAGTTGGAACGGAACCGAATACGAAAAATACAATGGTGCAGCTACAGCCCTTGCCGCATTCAACGCCACGTGGAAAGGCATACCATTGATCTATAGCGGACAGGAATTACCTAACCTGAAAAGGCTGAAATTCTTCGACAAAGATCCTATACAATGGAGCGGGAATAACCAACTGCACGATTTCTATAGAGTGCTGAACCAATTACGCAAACAGCATCCTGCATTGAGCAATGCACATGGAACACAGCCAGAACGCATAAAGACCACCCAGGACACACAGGTATTTGCGTTTGTACGTCGGCAGGAAAACAGGCAGGTGCTGGTGCTGCTCAACCTGTCCGATCAGCCGGTATCTGTGCAATTGACCGATCGCCAGGTACAGGGAACCTTCACCAATGTCTTCGACAACAAAACATTCAACATTACCCCTCAACTGATCATCGGCTGCAAGCCCTGGGATTATCTGGTACTTACTAATTAAAGCATTTCTTTAGTCGCCAGCCTCTGGCTGGTGACGCCTGTTTCAAAGCCTCTGGCTTTGCTACTAAAAAAAAGGGGCTCTCTTTCGAAAGCCCCGTGCAACAATTTATTATGATTAAAGCTTAGTTGGCATTACTGAGGTTGATCACAATTGGATAGATCCCTTCATAACCAGGATACATACCTTCAATCTTTACACTGCCGCTGGCACTTTCCAGTATCTTACGGAAATCTTCAACGGTCTTCACTTCTTTACCATCAGCCTTTACGATCACATAACCCTCCTGAACACGTACACGGCTCAGGGCGCCTTTACCGGCAATCGATTTGATTACCACGCCACCGTTTACACCCAGTTCCTTCGCGTCTTCTTTGCTCAGCGTTTGCAACTCGGCGCCCAGTTTGTCCAGTACAGAAGTACGGACAATATCAGTTGAGCCGGATTCATTGCGTAACGTTACAGCAACAGTATTTTCTTTACCCTCGCGTCTGTAGGTAATATTGATCTTATCGCCAGGACGGAAAGTAGCGATCTGGCCAACCATATCAGCAGCATTCACTACAGGAACACCATTCACTTTAGTAATGATATCACCCTTCTTGATGCCGGCAGCGGCGGCAGCGCCTTCAGTACGGGCATTCAGTACAAACACACCTTCACCCTCTTTGATGCCATTTTGCTCTTTCACTTCGTCGCTCAGGTTCTCACGGGGATATTCTATACCCAGGTAAGCCCTTTGAACAGTACCATGCTTCATCAGGTCGGCTACAATCTTCTTCACGATATTAACCGGAATAGTGAAAGAGTAACCCGCATAAGCGCCGGTAGGAGAAGCGATCGCAGAGTTGATACCGATCAGTTTACCATCGGTATTGATCAGCGGACCGCCACTGTTGCCCGGGTTCACCGCAGCATCAGTTTGAATGAAAGATTCTACAGGCGTACGGCTTTGACGGCTATTGATGTCCAGCGTTCTGCCCTTGGCACTCACGATACCAGCGGTAACGGTAGTTTCGAGCGTAAGCGGATAACCTACGGCCAGTACCCATTGACCAACTTTTACATCGTCAGAGTTGCCATAGATCAGGAAAGGAAGACCTTTCGCTTCAATCTTGATCACAGCCAGATCACTGCTGGGGTCAGCGGCAATCAGCTTAGCCTTGAAAGATTTCTTATTATTCAAAGTAACATTGATCTCGTCAGCCCCTTCTACTACGTGATTATTGGTAACGATGTACCCGTCTTCACTGATGATGGCGCCGGAACCGGAAGCCATTTGGGGAACAGACCGTAAACGGTCACCAAAAAAATCATCGAGGTCCATATCGAACATGTCGCCAAAAGGACTTCTGCGTGGAAGATTGTTGCTGGCCGTACGTGTAGCCTTTGTTTTAATGTGTACAGTAGCGGGGATAGCGGCGTTTGCAGCCGGAACAAAGTCGGCCGTTGGCGCATTCATCACCCCTTTAAAATCTGCGTAGTTGGCGGGAATCTTACCACTATC
The DNA here is from genome assembly GCF_059502485.1 of Paraflavitalea sp. NCBI lineage: Bacteria > Pseudomonadati > Bacteroidota > Chitinophagia > Chitinophagales > Chitinophagaceae > Paraflavitalea > Paraflavitalea sp. The sequence continues at coordinate 1,748,611 of NZ_JCACET010000010.1, read as the reverse complement.
GTTATTATCATTCTGGTAAACGTAAGTGTCTTGCTTTGCAAACCGTTGGTAGCCCCACATGGTAGCAAATGTTGTGGCAGCACTCAGCAACACAATCGCTGCTATCTGTTTAAACTTCATATGCTGTGTAATTTTTAATTTTTATTCTGATGGAAATATACAAATTCAAATTATATGCCCGGTCACAACAAATTAACACCACAAAACGAATAAGGGTCGTACCAACCTCCCGGTTTAACAATTAATTTACTAAAGTCTTCGTACTTCGTGATACAAATTTAGAAAATAAACCCGGAAAATCAGCGAGTTAGCTTATCTGGAATAGCCTGGTAATCTGAATTATTGCAAGGTTTTTGACGTCATTACAGGTTCACTGCTTGCGGCTCGCAGCTCGTAGCTTGAAGTGCACAACTGTTCTGCCCGCAATTTTGTCTTTGATTACCGCCTTTACGTCTTGCCGGCTGCCTTAATTTCCGGAATAGCTACAACGACAGCAAGAATTGAAGTGTATCGATCCCATCAGCATAGTCTGTTAACCCCGGTTGTTGCGATTGCCCAAAGGGGAGCCACTTCTTGCCAACTACACATTGGATATCGGCATTGTTCAATAGTGAAGAAGCTACAGCCTGTTCGTCCTTGTAAAAAGAATAATGCAACTGGCTGATGGGGGAGAAAGGAGATGCATTTTCATGCAGAATAATACTGCCATTGGTCATGTAGTACGACTTATTCAGGATCAGCAAAGCCAGTTGATAATCGTAGTTATTTCTGTACTTATTATGGTCACCCAGCTCGCTGTATTTCTTGAACGTTTCCAGCAGCGGCACGAAGTCATACTCCTCCGGCACATACAGCTGCGTCACATTCCGGCAGCCGAGACCAAAATACAGGTACACATCGTCAGCCAGCAGCGCGAGCTCTTCTATCGTTTCATTGCCGTCCAGGATGGCCACTGAAGTACGGTTGCGGCGGATAATATGCGGGAATTTGGCAAAATAGTAATCAAAATACCGGGCAGAGTTATTACTGCCGGTAGCAATATAAGCATCACAACCCTTTAGCATAGATTGTATACCAATAAGCGACTCCGTGGCAGGCTCCCAGGCATGCAGCTGAGCTACCAGGTGCCGCAACAGTACTTCGTCTTTGGAGGAGAGCTTGATCGTTTGCCGGTGGCCACTCATAAAGACACACAGCAGGTCATGAAACCCTACCAAAGGGATGTTTCCGGCCATCACGATCCCAACATTTTTGACAGAAGATTGTGTTTCGGGGATACCATATTGAGAAGCCCAGGCCGACAAAGCAGCCGGGTCTAAAAAGATGCGGGCAATGTTTTGAACACTCAGATCAATGAATTCAGGAGTAAACCAGCCATTCTCACGGGAAGCCCTTTCCTTGACCGCGGTCCATTGATTATCAGTCGATAAAATATATTCACCTAAGCGCTTCAGTAAATCTATCCGTTGTTGTAAATTCATTACAGCGTATATTTGTCGTGCAAAATAACTGTATTCGATCCATTAAAATTCAAGCAATATATGTCTATCAAAATAACGGAAGAGTGTATCAACTGCGGAGCTTGTGAACCTGAGTGTCCTAATAACGCCATTTATGAAGGAGGAGTAGAGTGGGCCATTACCGATGGCACCAACGTAAAAGGCTCTTTTACACTCATGGATGGTACAGTGGTGGATGCCGAAGCGCGCTTTGCGCCCGTTAGCGTTGATACATACTACATTACTCCTAATAAATGCACAGAGTGCCAGGGCTTTCATGAAGAGCCCCAATGTGCTGCTGTTTGCCCGGTGGATTGCTGCGTGCCTGACGAAATGTACCAGGAAACAGTAGAAGAGCTCATGGCTAAAAAAGAAAAAATGCACCTTTAACAAAAGTGTGCATAAGTAACCCGCCCTTTATTTGGAACAGGGTATCTTAAAATCGTAACTTAACAGTATTCAAATAGTGAATGTAGTCTTAGTACTACTTATAGCAGGCGGGTGATATTTCCCGTTGTAGAAAGGTGAAGCGGCAAACGTCCTTCACCTTTCCGATTTTTATGCCATAGTCATCCTATTCATTTTATCCTTATCTTGACATCTTTCAACACTAATCATCGGCCCCGGGCCGGCTTTTTCTGATTATGGCTAAGAAACATCTCCTCTCCATTGCCCTGTTTGCAACAACAGCGATCGCTCATGCGCAACAAAAAGATTCATTGACTGTCAAAGACTACCAGCATGCGGCCAGCTTTCTCAGCGCTGGTACAGAGTCCCTGGTATATCGCAGTAGTGTTCGCCCGGTGTGGCTGGCGGGAGACCGGTTCTGGTACACGGTAACGACCGAAAAAGGAACGGAATTCATACTGGTAGACCCGGCTAAAAAGACGAAGGCAGCAGCGTTCGACCAGGAAAAACTGGCGGCAGCACTGTCCACAACGACAGGTAAACAGATAGCCCCCTACCGTTTGCCCTTTCAAACATTCATGTATGCGCCCGACGCCAAAAGCATCTCTTTTGCAGTTGACGGGAAAAAATGGAAATACGACTTTAAAACCAATCAGGTGCTGTCCGATACAGGAGCTGTGATAGCAGAAGCCCCGGCGCCTGCTATGGGCAGAAGAGGTGGAGGAGGAAGTGACGTCCTCTCACCCGATGGCAAACTGGCCGCATTCATCAGGAATTATAACCTCTGGGTGCGTGACGTAGCTACCAAAAAAGAAACACAACTTACCACCGACGGAATACAATACTTTGGATACGCCACCGACAATGCCGGTTGGAAATCCAGTGATCGACCTATCATTAAATGGTCGCCCGACTCTAAAAAGATAGCCACCTTCCAGCAAGACGAACGCAAGGTGAGTGATATGTACCTCGTCACTACCAATGTAGGAAAGCCTACATTGAGAGCCTGGAAATATCCCCTCCCCGGCGATAAAGACATTGCCATGATACACCGCGTTATCATTAACGTCGAAAACCCGGCTGTTATCCGTTTGCAGATTCCTGCTGATCCACACAGAGCTTCCCTTACTGATGATATATCGGGTACTGGTGCACTCGACGATGTGGATTGGAAAGCAGATGGTACCGAAGTGGCCTTCCTGTCTACATCACGCGACCACAAACAAGCAAAAATGCGTATCGCTAATGCAAGCACAGGAGCGGTTCGCGAAGTGTTTGAAGAAGTGGTAAAAACCCAATACGAGTCAGGCCGGGGAGCCATCAACTGGCGCTACCTGCCAGCCACATCCGAATTCATCTGGTATTCCGAGCGCGACGACTGGGGGCAGCTATACCTCTATGACGCCCAAACAGGCCAGTTGAAAAACCAGATCACCAAAGGACAATTCGTAGTAGCGAGAATAGTGGAAGTAGACGAAAAGAAAAGAGAGATCACTTTCACTGCAGTGGGCAAAGAACCCGGCAATCCTTACTATTCACACTTGTACAGGATCGGCTTCGACGGAAAGAACCTAGTTTCCCTTACACCCGACGAAGGCAACCACCAGGCAACATGGTCGCCCTCTCAAAAATACATTATCGACACCTGGTCACAACCCAATGTGCCACCGGTAACAGCCTTGCGCGATGTGAATGGAAAACTGCTCCTCGAACTCGAAAGAGCCGATGTGTCCAAGCTGAAAGCGAAAGGTTGGCAACCACCTACGCCGGTAAAGCTCATGGCACACGACGGCAAAACTGATATCTACGGCCTCGTATTTACGCCAACCAACATGGACCGCACAAAGAAATACCCGGTGGTCAACTACATCTATCCCGGACCGCAGGGAGGAAGTGTTGGTAGCTGGTCATTTGCTGCATCACGTGGCGATCACCAGGCGTTGGCAGAGCTGGGCTTCATAGTAGTGCTTATCGAAGGCACCAGCAATCCTTTTCGCTCCAAAAGCTTCCATGACATGAGCTATGGCAACATGGCCGAAAACACCCTGCCCGATCAGATCGGAGGCATCCGGCAGCTGGCAGCACAATATCCCATCGATACAACCCGTGTTGGCATCTGGGGTCATTCCGGCGGCGGCTTCGCTACCGCTACAGCTATGTTCCGTTATCCCGATTTCTACAAAGTAGGCATCTCCGAATCGGGCAACCACGACAACCGCAACTACGAGGACGATTGGGGCGAAAGATACAATGGCCTTGCAGAGAATGCTAACTATGAGGCACAGGCCAATCAGAACTATGCTAAAAATCTGAAAGGCAAACTCATGCTCGCCCATGGATTGATGGACAACAATGTGCCACCCTACAACACCCTGCTGATAGTAGAGGCACTCCAAAAAGCAAATAAGGATTTCGATCTAATTGTCTTCCCCAACAGCGCCCATGGATTTGGGCCCTATTCACCCTACATGATGCGCCGTCGCTGGGATTATTTTGTTCGTAACCTGAGAGGGCTGGAGCCGCCCAAAGAATTTGACCTGAGCAGATAACCAGCCAATATCATTACAATGAAGTGGGTTTCCCTGCCGTCCAGCATAGGAGCACTGCAGGGAAGCCCACCTTTTTTTGAGCCTGCTAACCCCTCATATACAGCAACATAGCTGTAACAAAACATTTATACCAAGCCCGCCGCTTTTTTCGTTTATTTGCTGAAAATTCGAAACATATAAATGAAGCCTGTCATTGCCTTTGTCACCGGAGGGTACTCGTCAGAAGCAGCCGTATCCTATAAAAGTGCACTTACCATTGAGAAACACATAGATACCAGCAAATACGAAGTATTTAAAATAGACATCACCCCCGAAGGGTGGTGGTACGAAACCTCTACCGGCCGTAAAATAGCCGTGGACCGTAGCGATTTCTCCATAGCAGCAGATGGAAGGAAAGTGACCTTCGATGCCGTGCTCATCGGCATCCACGGAACACCCGGTGAAGATGGCAAACTCCAGGGATATTTCGACCTCCTCGGTCTTCCATACACCTCCTGCGATGCCGCCACATCGGCCCTTACCTTCAACAAGCGCTACACGGTAGCAGTGGCAGCCTTCGCAGGCATACATGTGGCCAAATCTTTGCATGTCTTCAGCCATACACCCGTTGCCCCGGCAGAAATACTGAAACAAGTTAGCCTGCCCGTATTCGTAAAGCCCAACAATGGCGGGTCGAGCATCGGCATGAGCAAAGTACACAAAGCCGAAGACCTGGCAGCCGCCCTTGAAAAAGCCTTTGCGGAAGACGACCAGTTGCTGATAGAAGAGTTCATTTCCGGCAGGGAGTTTACAGTTGGCGTGTTCAAAACAACCAAAGAGATAATAGTACTGCCTATTACAGAAGTAACTACCCATAAGGACTTTTTCGACTTTGAGGCCAAATACCAGGGCAAAAGTGAAGAAACAACACCGGCCAACATTGACGAACACATGGCCAATACCATTCGGAAAACAGCCCGCAAAGTGTACGAAACCTTTAACTGTCGTGGAGTAGTGCGAATCGATTTTATATACAATGAAGCCAAAAATGCGCCATACATGTTGGAAATAAATACAGTGCCCGGTCAAAGCGAGGCCAGCATTGTACCCCAGCAGGTGCAGGTGATGGGATGGACATTGAAAGACTTCTACTCATCCCTCATCGAAGATGCATTAAGCAGAAGAACGAAGAAATAAATCACTATGTTCAAATTCATCACCACACGACCCCTTTGGCAGAACATCCTTTTTGCGGTCATTCTGATCATCCTTCTCCTATTCCTTTTTTTGCAGTCCCTCAACCTGCTGACCAAACATGGCGATACACTTGTCATCCCTTCGGTTACAGGCAAGCCCTATGATCAGGCAAAAAAGATATTGGAAGACCAGGGGTTTGATGTAGAGATCCAGGATTCCATCTACAACGATACCGCCAAAGCACTTGCCGTATTACGCCAGTTCCCCGACGGCGAAGCGATCGTAAAAGTAAACCGCACCGTATACCTTACGATCAATAGAGCTGTACCGCCGGAGATAGAGATGCCCAACCTCGAAGGACAAACATTCCGCAGCGTACAACTTGCACTAAAACAATATGGCCTTAAACTGGATGACACGCTGTACGAAACAAACTTCGCTAAAAACGCAGTGATAGAAGTACGCTACAAAGGACAACGCATAAAGCCCGGTACCAAAATAGCTATGGGAAGTGGTATTGTCCTCGTATTGGGTAGTGGATTGGGGCAGGAAGAGTTGCCCGTACCTGATCTTTTTGGCAAAACTTATGCAGAAGCCCGTGTACTCCTCGAATCATACGGGTTGATTCTTGGCTCCATAGCGTATGATGGTTCTGTTTCCGATACCAGCATTGCATACATACACACTCAAATGCCAACACCGCTAATGCCCGATGGCACTGTAAGCATGATACGTCCGGGACAGTCCATCAATATAAGGCTGGTGGCACAGCGTCCCGTTCGTACTGACGATAGCACCACCGTTCCGGCACAACAACCAGAATAACAATTAACACCAGATAAAATGCAAAACATCACAGCAGAAGAAGTAAAAGCACGTATGAATGCCGGAGAACAACTCAACCTGGTCGACGTACGCGAGCCGCACGAACATGCTGACTTCAACATCGGAGGAACATTATACCCACTCGGAAAAATACAGACCATGCAGGTCGATGAGCTGGAAGCCCTCAAAGAGCAGGAAGTGATCGTATACTGCCGCAGTGGCAACCGCAGTGGACAAGCCGCCATGATCCTCGACATGCTCGGCTTCAAAAACACCAAAAACCTCGTCGGCGGCATGATGAACTGGGAAACCGTCTACGGCAGATAGTTTTTCCTTTTTGTCATTTCGAACGAAGCGATAGCGGAGTGAGAAATCTGCTTGCGACACAAAGGTTTCGAAGCAAACGTAAATTGCCCGGCCCTTTAGGGCCGGGATAAAGATCAACCCACCACTGGGCTTTAGCCCAATTTCATTTTGAACGGAATAAGCATCGGCACCCGTCGCTGATAATCTGTATATTCCTCACCAAATTCCTTGCGCAGCTTCTTTTCCTCCAACACAGCTCCCAGCCAGGTATACACCGTAACCATGCAGCAAGTCACGAGATAATGCATCGCCGGCAGCAACACAAAAAAAGACCACATGGCCAGTAACGTTCCGAAATAAAGCGGATGACGTACATACCGGTTCAAACCACCGGTAGCAAGCCCCATCGAAGCCTGCTTGGCGGGAAACAAAACATCGATCCCACTGAGATAAAAGAAATAACGCCGTATACAAATACCCATGATCAGGAGACCGGCAAGAGCGGGAACACCAAATACGATCAACAATACAGAAGAAGTTCGCCATAACCAATTGGCGGGAAGCTGTAACTCATAAACAACAATGACAACCAGTAAAAACAGCGCGATAAAAGAATAGATAAGACGATAATAGCGGAAATAAACACCGGTAACACTGGCTACCCAACCCTTCCACCATTCCGCTGCCAGCAGGCTATGCGATAGCCCAAACAATACCCAAAGAAGTATTAGCAGAAGGTAGGAATTCATACAGCAGCAATTTATACAATAAGCGTACCCCCCCATTTCAACCTATCAACTTTTCAACCCCTCAACTATATCTTAACCTTCAACAGACATCCCTTACCCGGTGATGACACGATCTCCATCTCACCATTAAACACCTCGATACGGTTATGGATATTATTCAGCCCCATGCCTGGTCTTACTTCCCCGGGATCGAAACCAATACCATCATCCTGGATCGTCAAATGAACATGCTCACCACAATGCGCCAGCCGGATAACGACAGATTGAGCATTTGAATGCTTTAAGGCGTTATTCAATTGCTCCTGGATAATACGGTAAAGGATCAGGCATTTGTTGTCCGGTACCTTCGATTCATCAAACCCCTCATGTTCCACTGTGAAATCGATGGCCTTTACAGGGCGGATATCTTCGATCAGTTGATGCAGACTTTCCAGTAGCCCATGCTCCTGAAGCGCAGGAGGTAGCAGCGAGCGTGATAACTGCCTGATCTCTTCTATTGTTTGAGAAATATAACTGGCACTCTTTTGTAGCAGCTCTTCCCGCATCTTGGGATTTACCAACGCATGCTGAATATACAACTTCACAACACCCAGCAACTGATTGATATTATCATGAAGCTCTTCACCCAGCTTCTTGCGTTCTGCTTCCTCTGCCTGCAACACGCTTTGCGCCACCTCATCTTTATGCCTCGTCTGCGCATCGATCAGCGTTTCCTGCAGGATCCGCTGCTCCGTTACATCCTGCATAGCTCCGATCAACCGGTAGGGCTTGCCTGCTTTATCACGCAGGATAAAACCCCGGTCAAAGATTGTTTTGTATTCCCCGTTCTTGCAACGGAACCGGTACTCATCCTGCCACACCTTTCCACCAGTATCCAGTTTGGCATCGATGGCATCCAGCACACGAGCCTTGTCAGCCGGGTGCAGGTTATTCGTCCACCAATGATAGTTGTCCTGCAATTCATCAGAAGTATAACCAAAAGTCTCTTGCAGGGCACGGTTGGTATAACATATTTTGGTAACAATATTATAATCCCAGATCGCATCATTGGTAGCCATGCCCAGCAACTCATACCGCTCCAATAGATCCTCCTCTTGCTTGTGCGACTTATCGATATTAGTTTGCAACCGGCGACTTACGAAATAGATCAGCAGGGCAGATAGCACCACAAATAAAATACCCTTATAATTCTGCAGCTTATTGTAGGAAGAGAGATCATGATTGGTGAGCGTTAGCGTGAGGGAATCAGAAAACAATATCCAGGCAATGCCGAATACAAGAAAAGCCAGTGAAAGTTTAACAGAGGAGGGCAGTGGATTTCGCATACAATAGGCTATAAACACACAATATTGCGAAAAAAATGCTTGCATTCCATGACAATCGTACTTTTCATAATAAATAAATGCACGAGCTGTATCAGTAACCCCTGCAACTGAAACTTGTAACGTGCAACCTAAGCCCTTTTCAACCTATAAACTTATCAACTTTTCAACCCCTATCTTTGCCCCATGCATTACGTTTCAGCAGAAGCACTCACAAAATCATTCGGCGTCAAGCCGCTTTTTGATAATATATCATTTCACATTGAAGAAGGCGATAAGATTGCACTCGTGGCCAGGAACGGCAGCGGCAAATCCACCCTCCTTAAAATACTGGCAGGCAAAGAAGTGCCCGATGAAGGAAAAGCCTGGATCAATAAAGAAGTCACCGTTGCCCTTTTCGATCAGGAACCGGTATTCCGTGAAGACCTCTCTGTACTTGATAACATCTTCCAGCATGATCATCCCATTATCAACGCTATCAAGCAATACGAAGCCGTTAGCGAAGAAGGAACACCCGAACAGGTAAGCGATGCCATTGTCAAAATGGACGAACTGGGCGCCTGGGATTTCGATGCCAGCGTAAAACAGATACTGGGCAAGCTCAACATACACCACCTCAATCAGCCCACAGGTACCCTGTCGGGTGGGCAGCGTAAGCGCGTGGCCCTTGCCAAAACACTGATCGATATAGGATTTGAACATAAACACGTGCTCCTTATCATGGACGAGCCCACCAACCACCTCGATGTAGAAATGGTGGAATGGCTCGAGCATTACCTCAACCAGCAACACGTAACCCTGCTACTCGTTACCCACGACCGCTACTTCCTCGACAACGTGTGCAACGAAATATGGGAAATGGACCGCAGCGAACTCACAGTATATAAAGGCGATTACGAGAACTATTTAGAGAAGAAAGCTGCCCGCATGGAAAGTGAAGCAGCCAGCATCGATAAAGCACGCAACACCTACCGGCGCGAACTGGAGTGGATGCGCAAACAGCCCAAAGCCCGGACCACCAAATCCAAAAGCAGGCAGGATAACTTCTATGCAGTAGAAGCGAAAGCCAAACAACGCATAGAAGAACAGAAGTTGCAACTGGACATGAAGATGACCCGCCTCGGAGGAAAGATCGCCGAGCTAAAGAAAGTCTACAAAAGCTATGGCGAAAAAGTCATCATGAAAGGCTTCGACTATACCTTCAAAAAAGGAGAGCGGGTAGGAGTAGTAGGTAAAAATGGAGTAGGCAAATCCACCTTCATCAACATATTGCAAGGCTCGGAACAACCCGATAGCGGAAAGATCAATATTGGAGAAACAGTTGTCTTCGGTAACTACTCACAACAGGGACTTACCATCAAAGAAGACATGCGCGTAATCGAATACGTCAAAAACATAGCAGAAAGCTTCCCCCTCGCCAGCGGAGGATCATTAAGCGCCGCGCAATTCCTTGACCTTTTCCTCTTTCCGCCCGACCAGCAATACACCTATATCTCAAAACTCAGTGGAGGAGAAAAACGACGCCTCCACCTGCTGTCCATCCTGTTCCGTAATCCCAACTTCCTGGTGCTCGATGAGCCTACCAACGACCTTGATCTGCCGACTCTGGGCGTACTGGAAAACTTCCTCAACGACTTCCAGGGCTGTCTGCTGATCATATCCCACGACCGATACTTCATGGACAGGTTGGTAGACCACCTGTTTGTCTTTGAAGGCAATGGAGAGATCAACGACTTCCCGGGCAACTATACCCAATACAGGATAGCAGAAAAAGAGAAAGAAGAAAACAAAGCAGCAAGCCCAAAAGCTGAGGCTAAGCCTCAGAACACGGCGCCGATGAGTGATGCAACCGGTAAGCCGGCAGAGAAAAAAAGACTGTCATATAAAGAAAAAAGAGAGTTTGAAACCCTGCAGCAGGAAATAGCCAATCTTGAAAAAGAAAAAGTTACCGTAACTGAGAAGCTCAACAGCGGCAGCGCGCCATTCGACGAATTACAACAGCTGGCCGTTCGCATCGGAGAGATTACCAACCTCCTCGACGAAAAAGAGCTGCGCTGGCTGGAACTCAGCGAGATGGAAGGCTAACCCTATAATTCCACCAATGGCAACTAAAATCACATTGGTTGCCCTATTTTCGCCTCCTAAACACAAACAATACATTACATGAGAAAACTATGCCTGATAATGGCATTGGTAGCACCTTGTGGAATGATGGCCCAAAAAGCTGCCAATCCAACTACCTACGCCAACAGCATTACGGCGGAAGACCTGAAAAAGCACCTCTACATCATAGCTGGTGCAGAAATGGAAGGACGCGAAACTGCTACAGAAGGACAGCGCAAAGCCGCTGCCTACATCGAAAACCATTTTAAACAACTGGGCCTGGCGCCGGGCATAAATGGAGGATACCAGCAACCATACCCTGTATTCCAGGATTCACTGGTAAAAGCATCCATTGAAGTAAACGGAAAGAAGTTTGCACCCTTTACCGACTTTGCAGTTAACCTTGGAGGCAGCAATACATCAGCCTTCCTGGGAAGCGAAGTTGTATTTGTAGGATATGGCATCAGCGATTCAACCCGCGACGACTACAAAGGCATCGATGCAAAAGGAAAAATAGTGCTCGTATTGGCAGGGGCACCACCCGCAGCAGCACAACCAGCCGGAGCACCCCGTCGTGGTTTTGCCGTTAACCCCGTACTGGATGCAGCAGCTAAAAATGGAGCAATAGCCGTATTTCAGGTGCAGGCAGGCTTTCCCCGCAGAGCAGGTGCTGCACGTGGATTCCAATACGTAAATGGATTCCGGAAAGCCAATTACCCCAACCTCATTGCTATCTCTGATCAGGTGGCAGAAAGCATCATGGGCACAGACTATGCGCCAGCCAAAGAAGCAATGAAAGCTGGCAATCCTGTTGCTAAAGCCTATACAGCCAACGTAGGCGTTGAGCTTATCAAATATATTACAGCACTCGAGAGCACCAACGTGATAGGATTCCTGGAAGGTTCAGACAAGAAAGACGAATACGTGTTCATCACAGCCCATTACGACCACATTGGAAAAACAGCAGCAGGCGTCATCAACTACGGCGCCGACGATGATGGCTCTGGAACAGTGAGCGTTCTCGAACTGGCTGAAGCATTTGTAAAAGCCAAAGCCGCTGGCAAAGGCCCACGTCGCTCCATCGTATTCATGACGGTATCAGGAGAAGAAAAAGGATTATGGGGATCAGCTTACTATGGCGATCATCCGGTATATCCCCTCGATAAGACAACAGTCGATCTCAACATCGACATGATTGGCCGCATCGATCCCAAACGTAAGATTGGCGATTCAACCAATTACGTATATGTAGTAGGAGATGACAAGCTCAGTTCAGACCTGCGCCCGATCAGCGAGGCCATGAATAAAAAGTATATCAAGATGGAGCTGGATTACAAATACAACGATCCGAAAGATACAGAGCGCATCTACTATCGCAGCGACCATTACAACTTTGCACGCAAAGGAGTACCCATCATCTTCTATTTCAACGGCACCCATGCCGACTACCACCGTCCGGGCGACACACCCGATAAGATCGGTTATGAGTTGATGGCAAAAAGAGCAAAGCTGGTATTCTACACAGCCTGGGAAATGGCCAACCGCAACGACATGCTCAAGCGCGACATTCCCCTTGATCCCAATGCAGTACGATAATACTGTAAACTAATAAAAGAAAATGCGGCCCCTTGAGGCCGCATTTTCTTTTATTATACTTTTTCAATCTTATAACACCACCTGAAAAGCTTTCCCTGAAAATCAAACGGCGTAGTAGCTTTGGTAATATCCCTGATCGAAGACGAGTGTATCTTCTCCTGCTCCAACACAAAACGCCGGAAGTTAGTACTGAAGTAGATCACTCCACCGGGCGAAACAGCCTGCAACGTCTTATTCAACAACTCCGCATGATCACGCTGAATATCAAGGAAGTCGACCATGCGCTTACTATTACTGAAAGTAGGAGGGTCCATGATCACCAGGTCAAAAGAACCCGGCTTCAAAGAATCGAGGTATTGCTTCACGTCGGCATGAACATAAGAGTGCTTATTGGGGTCATACAAGTTATTCAACACCATATTATCCTCACCCCATTTCAGATAAGTCTTGGAAAGATCTACAGACGTTACCGACGCAGCGCCACCGGCCGCTGCATACACGGAAAAAGAAGCAGTATAACAGAATAGATTCAGAACATGTTTGTCTTTAGAAGCCTCACGCACCATACCACGGGTAATGCGGTGATCGAGGAACAAGCCGGTATCGAGATAGTCAGATAAGTTTACTTTAAACGTCAGCCCTGCTTCCTTCGCAAGGAAGAAAGCCTCCTCTGTGGCAACCCGCTGATATTGACCCAGGCGACCTTGCTTGCGTTGGCGCTGCTTGATATAGACATTATCGGCAGGCATTTCCAGGATCTCACTGATCACTACGATACAGTCTTCCAGCCATTGCTCATGCTCCTCTTCCGAAAGCGCATGACGGCGCTTGTATTCAGCGAGGTAAATATTCTCTTCGTAGATCTCGATACAAAAGGGAAACTCGGGCAGGTCATGATCATATACCCGGTAACAGGTGATGCCTTGCCGGCGGGCCTGCTTGCCAACATGCCGGTATACCTTCGACAACCGGTTCCTGAACATCTCGAACTTTTCCGTATTCATGACCCCAAAGATACTTCCTTCCTCTTCATCATCCAGAAACCCACACTGGTCACTACACACAATCCCCCAACACCCCACCACAGCACGGTCCAGCCAGCATGTTCTGCCACCTGCGAGCCAAAGAAAGGACCCAGCGTTTGCGCAATCGACCAGGCGATCGTATACAAACCGGCATATTGCCCACGGTTATGAGCGGCCGTGCGCACGATCCAGAAAGAGTTCATGAAAGGCATGGCCAGTATCTCACCAAAAGTGACCAGTATGATCATGCCGATGGCCAGCGTCGCATTCATGTTGAATACATTCAACATCAGGTAAGCAAGACCACATAAAAGAACACCTACGGAAATGTAATACAGCTTGCTGCGCTTACCCTCCAGTTTGAAGATCAGCACCATCTCGATGAAAGTAATGATCAGGCCATTCAAAGCATTCAGCAAACCGATGTATTGCTCGGAGAAATGAAGCACGTTCTTGAAATAAGCAGTCAGGTTATTGAACACCTGGAAAAAGCAGGCGGCAAACAAGATGGTCAATACGATGAACCACAGGAACACCTTGTCTTTATAAGCAGAATGACTGGGATCCGGAGCTGCAACGTGTTCTTTCTTTTCACTGTTGGTTTTGGAAGGAGGTAATAAGAACCACATCAAAATAGCAGCGGCGATATTGGTAAAACCATCCACCCAGAAAAGCAGTTCATAATCGTAAGCTGCGATCAGCCCACCGGCGGCGCTGCCCACAGCCCAGCCCAGGTTGATGGCGAGGCGGTTCAGCGAAAAAGAGCGGGTACGATTCTCCGGGTTACTATAAAAAGCAATAGCAGTAGAGTTGGCCGGACGGAAAGATTCATTCACCATGCTCAACAAAAAACTCAGCACACAAATACTGGTAAAGGAATGCATTTGCCCCAGGATCATGAACAGGATACCACCGCCAATAAGCGCAAACATCTGCACACGGAAAAAGCCGATCCTGTCAGTGAGCCGACCACCCAGGTAGCCACCGGCAATAGCGCCAAGACCAAAGAGGCCCATGACGATACCGGCATCGCCGATACTATAACCAACTTCAGGACTAATGAGATAAATGGTCATGAATGGCAACACCATCGTGCCGCTCCGGTTGATCAGCATGATGAATGAAAGCCACCAGGTAGAAGGAGACAGACCGCTGTAAGCACTTCTATACAGGGACAAGGTGGTAGATAACATGGCTATGACTTATAAATGCGCAGCAAAAATAAGCATCCACCTGCCTAAAAAAGAAAACATCCCCATAATAGAGGATGTTTCTTTATAATATGCTTGAAGCTTGCTTCTTATCCAAATACCTTCTTCAACGTCTCCGTCACGCGTGCAGCAGGGTCCTTGCGGATCTTCTGCTCTTCCTGGGCTACCTGGAAAAACAGGCCACCCAACGCACGGTCCGTTACATAACCCGAAAGATCAGGATTTACCTTAGATACGAGCGGGATCTTATTATAAGCCTCCATTACAGCTTTCCAGTGCTTGGTAGCGCCGGTCTTTTCCAGAGCGCCTTCGATCACAGGACGGAAAGCGTTAGACAGGGCGGGTAATGTTTTACCCCTCAGGTAACCGGTAGCGGCAGTATCACTGCCCCTCAGAATACCCAGGGCATCCTGGAAACTCATATTCTTAACAGCATCCACAAAGATGGGAGCAGCAGATTTGGAAGCCTCTTCGGCAGCACGGTTCATAGACAGGATCGCATCATCTACGAGTTTACCCATACCGGCTGAACGCAATGTTTTCTCGACCTTTTGAGCCTCGGGAGGCATCAACACCTTGATAGCGGCATTGGCAAAAAAGCCATCAACAGAAGATAATTTAGTAGCGCTGTTTTGAGCACCTACAGACAGCGCCTCTTTCAAACCGGCCACGATGTCTTCGTTGCTCAGGGAGCCACCTTTGCCCTTATTCAATAAGTTACCAGCCTTTTTCAGCAGGCCACCAGATTGAGCAAAAGATGCAACAGAAGTAAGCAATAACAGGGGGAGTACTAATTTTTTCATAGCGACATTATTTCGTTAAAAGTAACGTCACTTTCTATAAAAAGTTGTTAACCCTCAGCTATTTAATGCCATATTAAACCCTATTTAATTCCCTGTCGGCCTTATTTAATCCACTCAAACCCTTCCGGCCGGGGCATATTGTTAAAAACGTGCAAAACCTGCTCCGGTGGGGCCGCTAACTTGCGCAGCTGTGTATTGATCCAGGCGCCGTCAACGGTGATAATGGCCGCCAGCGTATCGGAATTTTTATAAATATGATGCTGGATACTCCAGCGCGATTGATCTTCCTTGGCCTTCAGTAAGTGCAGATCGATAGACACCGCATCACCCAATCGGATCTCTTTGCGAAACACACATTCTTCCCGGAACAGGACGGGACCAAGATTATTTTGCGCCATAAAAGCGGCGGTGAGGCCATGCGCATCCAGGAATGCAATGCGGCAATAAGCTCCATAATCATAATAAACGGAGTGGCGTAAGTGAAAATTAGGGTCCAGGTCCGACCAACGAACTTCAATATGCTTTACGTAATTACTCATACATTATTTTTTAACAACCTTATCCGTAAAATTATACGATACCGTAAATATTAGCTAACTTTCAGTTAAGCTGTTGCTTTCAACAATGTCACCAAGGATTTGTTGAGGGGGCGCCACCAGCAATATGCGCAAGCTGATCACCATAATATGCCTTACCGCTTTTGTTGCCTTACAATATGGCAAGATCGTCAGCTATTGGCATTGTAAGCTTATTGCGCCACCCAATTGCGATTGCCAGAAAACACTATTGACGGGCCATACGGATAAAGATCATCCCCATATCCCTATCGCCACTGCCAAAGAAAAAGCTGAAGAAGTCTACCTTGTCCATGAGCACATTATTCAACTACCAGTTATAATCATTACAGATAACAACAAACAGCGTTACTACAACGCCGACATCCCCACTGGCCACACCGCCTCGATCTTTCAACCTCCCCGGGCATAGACAATCATACCAGTATTCAAATCACTTCAATGCCATTGTTGCAAATTGCGCATGGAGTATTGCGTATGCAATATTGTTTGCTTAGCAACCATGTGTTCTGCATAAAGTAAGTGGTGCGTCACCGTAGCGCTTGTCCCGCTCTGTGGGATGACGTTACTGAAGCTTATGTCCATCTCGTACCTGCCGTTAAAACACAAAAAACTACAATCATGAAACTTATACATATATCACTCATAATCACAATCACATTTATAGCCTGCAACAGGCACACCGTACCCACAGCCGCTGCACAAACTACAGCACCTGTTCAGGCAACCGAATACAAAGACGCCGCCGGAAATACCAACCTCTTGGGCAAAACCCCACGCGAGCGCTTAACCCAAGCCCCCTTCGATGCCTGGTTCAATAAGAACTACACAGACTACACCATCGACACCAACACCGCCAACCAGCTAAAACCCCTGTTGAAGAATAAGCAATTTGTCATTTACATGGGCACCTGGTGTGGCGATAGCCGCCGGGAGGTGCCACGCATGTATAAACTACTGGACTATTGCGGCGTGAAGCCATCACAGATACAAGTGATCAATGTAAATAATCATGATTCGGCCTACAAACAAAGCCCGCAGCATGAAGAAAGAGGACAATACATATTTAAAGTACCGGACTTGTTGGTGTATGAGAACAACAAAGAAAAGGGTAGGATAGTAGAGACACCAGTAGCCACACTCGAAAAAGACCTGCTGGTAATAGCAGACAATAAAGGGTATGCGCCCAAATATCCCGGCATTGCGTATTTGATTAACCTGATGCAATCACCACAATGGATGCCGACTAAAGCCACACTCGAACAGTCAGCCGAACAACTCAGGACATTAATTACAAATTGGGGAGAGCTGGCATCCTTTGGCAGGGTATTGCTCACTGGTGGGGAAACAGACAAGGCGATCGACGCCATGCGCATCAATACCATACTATTCCCTGCCGAGCCAGGCGCCCACAACTACCTGGCCACTGCCTACGTCAAAAAAGGCAATACCAAAGCAGCCAGGGAATGCTGCGAGAAGGTGTTACAAATGCAGCCCGGAAACCAGCAGGCCATCGCCATGCTCAACCAGCTCAATAAGCAATAATTCCCTACATTTGGGCCCATTAAAAACAACGGAATGAAAAAAACGAGTTTATTGATAGTTACCTGTTTTGCCGCTGCTACCACGATCGCACAAACCACAAAACCCGCAACCACAAAACCTGCAACCGCTAAACCGGCCCCTAAAACAGCTACAGCCAAACCCGCTACCGGCGCAAAGCCCGGCGGCACAGCAGTAGCGATGAAAAGCTCAGTAGATTCATTCAGCTATGCAATAGGATTGAGCATTGCTAATTTCTATAAACAACAAGGCGTTACTGGCATCAACAACCAGTTGGTGCTCAAAGCCCTCACAGATGCAAAAAATGGCAAGCCGGTGCTGAACGATGAGCAGGCCAACATGTGCATCATGAACTACATGCAGGAAGCCCGCAGCCAGAAATCTTCCGGCACAAGAAAAGCAGGACAGGCATTCCTGGCGCAGAACAAGGCTAAAGCAGGCGTGGTAACCTTGCCCAGCGGCTTGCAATACCAGATATTACAGGCAGGAACAGGGCCCAAACCAACACCAACTGATCAGGTAAAATGCCACTATGTAGGATCATTTATCGATGGACAGGTATTTGAAAGTTCCTATGCCCGGAATGAGCCCGCTACCTTCCAGGTAGGAGGCGTTATCAGAGGTTGGACAGAAGCCCTGCAACTGATGCCCGTAGGTAGCAAATGGAAACTGTTTATCCCTTCAGAACTGGGATATGGCGACGGAGACAATGGCCCGATAGCCGGTGGTTCCACCCTCATCTTTGAAGTGGAACTGCTGGAGATCATTAAACCACAATCCACACAGCCTACCCAGCCCATACAACAATAATTGAATTATTGTCAATAAAAGTAAAAGCCGGACGCCACGCGTCCGGCTTTTGTATTTTACTCTGAACTCAAGACTCTCTACTCTTTCACAAACTTATACTGATGCATCTTCACTCCCTTCTCATCAGTCACCACCAGCATATATACACCACTGGCAAAAGAACGTACATCCAGTAATGTATTACCTTCCGATGCAGGTTTATTGATCAGCAACCTGCCATTGACATCCACTACCTTGATCACCGACCGCGAAGAAGTACCCGCAATGTTTACGTTCAGCGAGCTCACCACAGGATTGGGGAACACACGCACCTTGGGAGCGCTGGTAAAGTCGGGAGCATCATCACCCCTTGAGGCTGTCCCCGTAGCTACGCGTAGCGTGTAACAGTTGGTAGCGTTGTTGGCATTGCTATAACCATATACCCGTATATAGTAAGTACCGGCAGCGGCTGTGTAATTGATGGTCTCACTGCTGGTGCCGCCTGCCTGTGAAATGCCTACCTGCGTTTGTGCACTGTTGAACAACCGGATATCATAATCAGCCGGCAATGTGCTCAGCGTAATAGTGATGGTGCCACCGGTAGTGATGACGAACCGGTAATAATCATTATCACCGCTCGGGCTAATCAAACCAGTAATATTTGTATTCAGCGGAATTTGTGGGGCACCTGCGAAAGTGCCATTACTGCTGTTGTCATAAGTGCTGGCGCAACCGGTCACCGTAGTAGCACCGATGTTCAGGTTATAACATACCGAAGTACTGAAAGCACCACTATATCCGAATACCTGGATATAATAAGTGCCAGCCGCAGCATTCGTGCGTGTAATAGATTCACTGGAAGTGCCACCGTTCTCAGAACGTGCCAGCTCAGTACCAGCAGAATTATACAAAATGATATCATAATCACCCGGCAGGTTACCCAGCGTAATATTGAGGTTGCTGGTAGCACTCAAAGTAAAGGAATACCAGTCCTTATCAGAAGCACTGCCGATAGCAGCCGAAATAGCGGTGTTGGTAGCCACAGCTGCCGCCGCACTAAGCGTTTCATTGGGCTCATAAGCATTCGTACAACCAATGATAGGGGAAGTCGTGAATTGAGCAGCGGAGTAAGAACTGCTGC
Source organism: Paraflavitalea sp. (assembly GCF_059502485.1). Taxonomy (NCBI): domain Bacteria; kingdom Pseudomonadati; phylum Bacteroidota; class Chitinophagia; order Chitinophagales; family Chitinophagaceae; genus Paraflavitalea; species Paraflavitalea sp. The sequence continues at coordinate 1,728,971 of NZ_JCACET010000010.1, read as the reverse complement.
CTGATGCGCAATTGGCCCGTACCCGCCAATCATAAGTAGTATTAGCGGCTAAACCACCTAAGTTGGCAGAAGTAGTGGTAATGCCTGCTGCACCAGCTGACCACGTAGAAGAAGCAGTCGTTTTATAATCGACATCATAACTATTGGCGCCGCTTACTGCCGTCCAGCTTACAGTGGCGCCTGCAGCCGTAACGCCTGAAGAAGCTAAGCCAGTAGGAGGAGAGCAGGTGGGAGGCGTACCGCTGATCGTGAAGTTGACATTCGAAATATCATAGAAAATATTACCCACCGCCTCGATCTTCACCCTTGCCTGTGTAGTAACATTATTAGGCACGGTAATACTTTCCGTACCATCGTTGGCGGTGCTGGCCAGCAATATGATGGGGAAGCTATTACCGCCATCAGTCGATAAGCTGATCTTCACATTGGTACAACTAACAGGAGCTGCATTAGTGCTGTTCACACTCCAGGTAATCGTTTGCGAAGAACCTGGCGCCCAGGTAACAGCCGTATTGGGAGCTGAAACAGCAAAAGGTCCGGCGGCAGAGGATATGATTACCTGCATATCATCACTGTTGTTATTACCACCGCCACTATGATTGTCCCGTACGGTAAACCGGAAGTTAAGCGTGCGCGCTACAGAAGGCAACACTTCCCACTTGTTGCTATTGGTTCCTCCCAGTACAGAAGCCAGGTTGGGGAAGGCACGTGAAGGACTGGTGGAATAAGATACACTTCTGAACTGCGGGCCCGAAGTAGCCGTAGCAGAAGGAACAGTAGCCGAGCCGGAAGCATAATTATCATACTGCTCCCAGGTATACGTCAGTACATCTCCGGCATCTGCGTCGGCACCGGTACCAGATAATACAAAAGGAGTAGACCTCGGAATAGTATAATTAGCGCCCGCATTGGCGGTAGGAGTGGAGTTGCCGGTAATAGTTACTACAGCGCAGCCACCACCAGTAGAGCCCTTAATATAATCAGTTACCTGCTCGACACTTTTAGCGTGGAAATAATCATCACTATGCGGTTGCACATCAGTCGTTGAACCGGTAATGCCGGCGTAACCCATGATGGTGCTGCCACTGCCCGGCTCCATATTGGCGCCGGTACCTTCCGTCTGGAAAGAGAAAGTATGATTGGCGCCAAACTGGTGGCCCATCTCATGCGTGGAATAATCCACCACAAAAGGATCACCCTCCGGCGTTGTGTGAGAAGTAAAGGCGCTGCCCTTCTGACCGGCAACGCAAACACAACCAATACAGCCTGCATTACCATTGTTGGAACCGCGGTGCACGAGGTGGCCAATATCATAATTGGCATTACCGATCACGGCGTCGATAGTTTGCTGTGTTTTGGTATTGTATTCATTGGTCCACGGATCAGAAGCAGCCGTGAGATAGATGATCGCATCATTATTGGCGATCAGGTTCAGGCGAACGCCAAAATCACGCTCATAGATACCATTCGTTCTGGTCATTAGCGTGTTCATAGCAGCCAGTACTTTGGCCTTCCGTTGTGCGTCGGTGGTTTCTGTACCATTCAAGAAATAAGTGGCATACTCGCCAGTACAGGCCAAAGCCAGACGATAAATGCGCAGCCTGCCATCATCAGCGCCCCGCAACACTTCGCCGGGAATAGCAGCAGAAGGTTGCTGGATCTTGTTGTTCTCTTGCGTGAAACATTGAAACACATTCCGGTAATCGATCACCTCCTGACGCGAGAACACAACATAATACTTCGCATCACGGTCGATGGGATCAATGTAGATCGTTGGCCGGTCGGCAGACAAGATCATTCCATGAAAGCCCCTTGGCGAAACATCAAACCGGATGGTGGAAGTGGGGTGGTCGATCCCCTGGCCGGCATACGATTGAATTTCTGGGTAGCGGACTGCCAATGCTGGGTCCATCACAGGCGCGGACACAACACTAAACCGTTCCAGTTGATTACCAACAGGAACAGCAATGATAAAAGAAGATTGAGCGGCCGATACCCTTCTTTCCGAAGGAGAGTTGCGCAACGTGCGCGTTATCGAAGGTTCGTCCAGCCGGTACAGCTGGTAGGTTGAGGGCTTAATGTGGGTGGTGAAGAGATTTTTAGTGATGGTGGATTCATTGACAGGCGCCCAGAAATCAGCTTGTTGGGACAAAGCGCCATATCCGACCAACACTAATGCAAAGAGTAGTGTGATCTTTCTCATGAGACTTGGTTTTTGGTTATACCTAAATTAAACCAAAAAAGGATCGTTTGCGCAAAGGCGTTTGGGTATAAACATAAATGCAACTGCGCGTCACAAACTATAAAACCTTTGCTTTGATGCGTAAGGCGTAGTTCGTAACACGCAGCTGCATTTGACTGCCAATCGTTTCTGAAAACTACTACTAATTAGATAAACTATCATTCTTCGTATTGTTGTCTACCTTTCTGCGTATCTGTTCCAGTAATTGCAGCCCCAACAAACCATTAATAGAGCCATTCCCATCACCATTACCACCAATCAGGACGTCGGGCATCACCTTAATATGCTGCGTACCGATGGCCTCCATAATTTTGAGCTGAGTAAAATTATCACCTCCCATGCCTTCTACCGCCAGCTTATAAGACTCAGCCGAAGACTTACCGATAGCCAGGATCTTTTCAGCTTCCGCATTACCCGTAACAGATATTTTCTCCGCTTCCGCCTTAGCCAGCCATTCTATCTTTTCAGCATCGGCCTTGGCCAGCAAGCGTGTTTTTGCTGCCTCTCCGTCGGCCAGCAATTTCACCCTTTCCGATTCGGCAGTAGCCTGGATGCGTACACTATTCGCATCACCCGTTGCTTTCTTTACAGATGCATCAGCAACACGCTCAGCGATCAATACACCCTGATCGGCTTTTACAATATCCTTCTGGATCTCAGCAATAGCCGTTTCCTTTTCCAGGTCCTGCCTTGTTTCCTGCGCCAGCCTTTGCGTTTCATAAGTTACCTTTTGCTCTTCCGCCAGCTTACGATCGGTGAGTGTTTTCATCAAGGTCTCCGGTGGCACGATATCACCGATCAGCGTATCGACACCAAATACGTTATACTGATCCAGCACATGACCAATATGCTCCCGGGCAGATTCCTGCCTTTCCTTCCGGCTTTTCAGGAAGTCAATTACATCGGCATCCTGCGCCGAGTTGCGGAAGTAGTTACCAATAGTAGGTTCCAGCACCTGCGTTACGAGATTACTCATATTACCGAACCGGGCAATTACCTTGGGCGCTTCAGTAGTAGGAATATGAATGATCTGCGCTACATCGAGGTTGAACGTAAAGCCATCCTTGCTGCGCACTGCAATAGTAGAAAGGTTTTTATCCAGCTGATGCGATTCACTGCGCGCACTTGCCCAGTTGAGCACAAGGTTAGTAGTGGGCACCAACTCGATCTTCATAATATGCGAATTGACAGGATATTTACCAGGCCCCAGCGGTTCAGCCCATACACCCTTCTGCTTTTTGGACACGATATTCCCATGCTTGAATTCCACACCACTTAAGTCTACACCCTCTTCACCTACAAACGAAATGACCACACCCACATAACCGATGGGGATTTCCGTCATCTTCACCATCTCTACTTTGGTAAACCAGGGATTCAGAAAATAAGAACCCGCCAGGATCACTTGTTCCTGTAGCCCTTTAGATCCGCCGTTGCTTAAGAACGTATCTATATCCTGAAACTTGCTATGACCTTCGATCTGCCCGCCGGCGATCTGGCCTTCATCGAGCGGTTGTCCCTCCAGTGTGGTCACAATACCCACCGCATTATCAGGGATGGTGGTCATATCATAGATCTCGGTCTCGAACAGAAAAGTATTGATCCGGTAAGAGCCGGGCGGAATAATAGCCGTTTGTCGTCCCTTCCGTCCACCATTCTGCAGAAAAGCTTTGGCGTCCTGGAAAGTATCGCACTCCACCTTGCGGGCAAGGATACGGCCCGTTTCCAGTTCCTTTCCATCCTTGGACATTACCAACCCGATCTTTCCTGTAGGAATGATCGTAAAAGGCTGAAACGTGATCTCATACTGCCACATCCATTTCCAGAAGTAAACACCCGGAGGTAAGGTATCTGCCTGAAAGCCCGCTTCGCCTTCGGTTGCAACAATGCGATTTGCCGGTAGTTCCTGCTTGCCTACCAGCACCCACTTCTTGGTCACCAAACCAATGCGGTCTTCCGGAACAATTACAAGACCAAAGAAAAAACGAAGAATAGACTTATACAGTAAAAGGCAAAAAAGGGGTATACCAATGAGCATAGCCCATTGAATTAGCGTTAGGGAGTTCATAATATTTAATGATAATTAAAAGCTATAGAAAATAGATAACCATCCCATGGCTGCTACGGGAATGTAACGGCCATAGGTATAACCATAAATAGTTGTAAATACACGATTACTAACAGCCGGGAGGAGAAGTATTGTGAATGGTGAACCGGATGGTCCGGTAAAGAGAAAGAAAATGAATATTACAATGATCACTTTCCATAAAGGAAAAATTGAGATATCAAAAGTAGACAAACATTCCGGATTCCCATAGCAACGGAAAAAATTTTGTCTTTAGACAACATTTAACAATCCTGTATTTGCAAATCGCCCCAACGCTATAGTATATTTGGTATAACGGCAGCAACCTGTAAAATGTGGCGCCGCCTGTATGACCCCTCTCTCGTTTCCCCGCCTCTTATTATTATCATTGTTTCCTGTATTCCTCTTTTCCTGCAAAGAAAAGCAAGTGACCCGTGCCTACTATTACTGGCGCAACAGCACCTACTTGCAGGAATCAGAGAAAAACTTCCTCCGCCAACATGGAATGCAAAAGCTGTACGCCAAGTGTCTCGACATAGATTGGAACGAGGTCAACCAGGCGCATCCCCTTACTATTACCGATGTACATGAAATAGCGTATGCCTTGCGGACCTACGACAGCATGGCAATACAGGTAGTGCCGGTCATATTCATCACCAACAAAACATTCCGGCATACCGACTCTACTGATATTCCCTTGCTGGCTACCCGCATCCTGCGCAAATGCCTGCCCGGGTTCGACGAGCAAGCCATCCCATCTGAACGGTGGGGGAGACGAATGCCAGTACCCCATGAAATACAATTCGATTGCGACTGGAGCGCTACCACAAAAGATAAATACTTCTACTTCCTGCAGGAAATACGCCGGCAACTGGCTGGTGAGTCAATAGCCATTACCGCTACCATTCGTCTGCACCAATACAAGTACCCCACTAAAACAGGCGTCCCGCCGGTCGATCGCGGTATGTTGATGATTTACAATGTGGAGAAGCTTACCGACTATGCCTCTACCAACTCCATCTTCGATTACAAAAAAGCCAAGACCTACTTTACAGGCAACAGGCCCTATCCATTACCATTGGATGTAGCCCTGCCGGCATACTCCTGGGGCATTGTATTCAGGCAGGGAAAATTCTACCAGATAGAAAATGATCTTAACCCGGATACGCTACAGAAAAGTACCTTCCTCCGTAATACCCGCGACAATACCTGGAAAGTAACAGCCGACACCGTTTTCTACGATGTTTTCCTCCGGCCAGGCGATGAGATCAGGTTGGAGAAAATAGATGAACAAACATTGCGGCAGGCAGCCCAACTGGCCGGGAAAGCTATCAATACAGATTCCTTCACGGTAACACTCTTCGAACTCTCCGACGCAGAAATAAAAAACTACCAACATGAAACGATCGAGCAGGTGTATAATGGTTTTGTGCATTAGCACATTACTGATACTCCCCAAAAAAGTAGCACGGGCCTGCGGATTCTATATCTGGCCCGGCGAATACCGGTTCTGGCTGCTACAGCCCGATCTCTCGAATCAACCCGAGTTAAGCCCTTACTATTTTTCTACGTTAGCGTTCTTTCCGGATGATCAGCCCGCAAGCACGCCACCCCACTACCGGCAGAATGTGCAAGAATGGATAGCCCTGATAGGCGGCAAAACCAATGAACAGGATGTTGATGCAATCATATACAGTGCAGAACCCAATGAATTTCTGGTCAGCCTGGACAAGTTATCCAAAACCAATTCCTTTGCCAGGCTATTGCTGCAGCCACGTAATAAAGAACTATTGAACTACATGAGGCTGGCAAAAAAGATAGAACTCTACACCGCTAACCCCGACCCCTGGCAGGAAAATAAATATGCCGATCCCACCCGCGATAAATTGATCAGTGAAGCAGAATCCCGGTATGCATCCTCTACCAACGCTAACATTCGTATGCGCCTCGCTTACCAATTGGTACGTCTGTATGGTTATGACTATTCATACAATACTGCTGCGAAATGGCAGCAGAAGGTAGCTGACGAAAAGATCGATAGCTGGATACAATATGCCGCCCTATACGACCGGGCACGAACAGCTCCTGAACCGGAGAAGTATTATCTCATGTCACGTGTATTTGACCGGTCAAACTTTAATCGTAAATATTGCCTCTGGGGATTCAGAGAAGTGAACCTGAAAAAAGTGTTGCCATTCACTACCAATGAACATGAACGCACGGTGCTATATGCCATGAAAGCTTTTAGAGATCCGGGAAGAGCCTTGCACAACATCAAATACATTTATAGCCGCGAACCCTGGTACAAAGAAATTCCTTTCTTGCTCTTGCGGGAGATCAACAAAGCAGAAGATTGGCTGCTGACCAATAAAGTAACCGGATTTGAACCCGCTACCCCTCAAGGCTGGTATGGTGAGGTAGATGAAGTCAAAGAGAAGAATTGCAAAATGGACCAGCTCTATGCCAGACAGCTCTACGATTTTGTAAAACAGCTACTGGCAGAAAGAAAACAGCAAGACCGGCCATTGCTACAACTGTGTGCAGCCCACCTGGCCTTTATACAAGGTATGCCGTCGTTGTCACGGCAGCATTTGGAAGCAGCTTCCCGGATGCCCAACCTGCCGGCGAATATAAAGACCCAAATACAGATAAACGATCTCCTGCTTCGCCTTGAAGTAGATTCCTCGTTTGATAAAACAACAGAAGACAAACTTATGCACCTGTTGTTGGCGCCAGCCTCCAGGTTAGGTGTACACAGCCCCGGATACATGAAAGACCAACTGATACTGTATACCGGTAAAAAACTCATCCGCAATGGGCAGCGCGCAAAAGGCCTCTTGCTATTGGGTAAAACCCGTCGTGCATTGGGGCTTCTTTCTATCGACACTTACAAGAGTGTATACGAGATGATGTGGGAGACAGCTACCGCAAATGATTATAATGAAATATTCCACCTACTGCAAAAAGGATCGAAAACGCCGTTCGAAAGATTCGTTACCCAGGGTACAGTAGCTACTCCTTATGAATATTATGAGTGGGCAAAAGACGACCCCAAAGAAAAGTGGAATATCAACAAGCTCATGGACCTTAAAGCAGGCTGGTACATACGGCAGGACAGCCTGGAAAAAGCACTGGCAGTATTAAAGCAAATACCCGATACCTTTTGGCTAAAGCATCCTTATGATGAATACGTAAAAGGAAATCCCTTTTATCTAAACATCAATCATGCCCGCAGCCAGGAAAAAGGCGAAGAAGACTATGATAAGATACAGGTAGTGGCAGGCATGATCAGGCTAAAGCAAAAAGCAGCGGAGGACAAAAAGAACGCCGCTTTACATTATTATAAACTGGCTAATGCCTACTATAACCTTACCTGGCATGGTAAATTCTGGATCTTATCAAAGCCCTGGTCATCCGCGAGCGACTATAGCGAATACGCAAAAGACTTTACTGTTAGCCGGTTCAACGATGCCTACTATGGTTGCGTCCGCGCAAGAGCATACTATATAAAAGCAATGACGTTGGCGAAAGACAAAAAGCTGGCTTCCCTATGCGCTTATATGGCGCGTCAGTGCGATAAAAAGTTTCAGAACTATCGTGCTATGAGCGTCTTCAAGCGGGAAGCCGGAAAAATACCGGACCACTACCCGGAACTACTGACACAAAGAGGATTTGATAAAGATTATTATAAAGAACTCATAGAAGAATGCGCTACCTACAACAGCTTTGTAGCACAACTCAATAAACAATAAAAGCGAAAGCCTGGACTTATGCCCAGGCTTTTGCTTCTAATATAGTACTCAATAAGAGACATTTCATTTTCAACCTAACGCTTCTTACTGCCTACCTCTTACCGCTATTTATACAGCTTCTCATAATACTCAGTCGCCATGCGGCCCGCATCGAATTCAAAACGAACATCACGCATGCCATTCTGAGCTACCTTACGCCAGGTGTCATATTGCTCATAGTAGAGCGGCAGGATTTCCTTTTCCAGGATATCATACAGCTTGTTGTAATCATAATCATCCTGCTCCTGTGTATTCATGCGTGCATAATCAGCCTTGGGAACCACAAAGCCATTGTGCGCATGATCAATGAACTCGGGGATCCAGCCATCATCGGTAGAGAAGTTGACTGCGCCGTTCATAGCAGCCGTCATACCACTGGTGCCTGATGCTTCACGCGGCACACGCGGGTTATTCAACCAGATATCAGCTGCTTGCTTCAACCGTTTGGAAAGGCCCAACTCATAACCAACGAGCACGGCCACATTCTTATAGTTCTTGCTCAGGTGAACGAGGTTGTTGAATTCATTGATAGCCGGGTAATCCATTGGGTAAGGCTTTCCAGCCCAAATGATCTGTACAGGATACTTTGTGTTGGACAACAGCTTCTCAAAGCGGGCCTTGTCACGGGTCAGGAACTCAGCTCTTTTATAACCCGCAAAACGGCGTGCCCATACAATGGTCAGCGCATTGGGATTAAAGATCTTACCCGTTTGATCGGCCACCACTTCAAAAGCACGTTTCTTCAGGTATTTCTTGCGGTCATCCCACCAGGTGTCGTTACTTTCATCCGTAGCACGGTACAATTGCTTATCGGCCCAATAACTCCAGTTCTGTGCATTGGTGATGGAAATGATCGGACAAATGCCGGGATACTTGCCCCACATCTGCCGGGATACTTCTCCATGCAACGCCGATACGCCATTGGCGAGGTGCGCAAAGCGAAGCGCCACCAATGAGTGATTGAATTGATCATCCTGCAGGCCAGTCAGCTTACGCACTTCATCAAGGCCCAGCCCACAGAAATAACTCATTTTATGACAAAGATTGATATCGTGCTTTTCATTACCGGCTTCCTCAGGCGTGTGCGTGGTAAATACCAGGCGCTTCCTGATCTCTTCTACATTGCCAAACTTCTTATAGAGATAGAACACGGAGGAAACGCCATGCGCTTCATTAAGGTGATAACGATCGGGGTTGAAATTCAATTCATCAACCAGCTTGGCGCCACCTACACCCAACAGGATGAACTGCGCTACTTTGGTAGCCACGTTGGCATCATACAGGCGATGGGTGATCGTTTGCGACACATAGTCATTCTCCGGCAGGTCGGTGCTCAGCAGGAAAAGTGGCGCCGTGCGGAAGGTTTCGGGATTCAGGTAAAAGACCTTTACCCATACGGGGTGATCATGAATGATGATCTGAAATTTAATGCCGGTATCTTCGAGGAAGCTATAATTCTTCTCCATCCAGGTCACTTGCAGTGTCTGGTCCTGGTTGCGCGCCTGGTCATAATAACCATATTTCCACAAAATGCCGATGCCGATCATGTTTTGGCGCAACTCATACGCGCTCCGCAGGTGAGAGCCCGACAAAAAGCCCAAACCACCACTATAGATCTTCAGGGGCTGGTGCACAGCAAACTCCATAGAAAAATAGGCCACCTTCTTATTGAAGCGCTCGTCAAGCTGGTACGGTACAGTAAAATTGGTAAAACTCATATAGTAAAAAACTTAGTCGTCAAATTATATGTGTATAAAATACACAACAAGGGTGCAATATACTGGTAAAATATTAAATGTATTGCATTTATAGAGTCAACACATTATTAACGAAATACCAACGGAACAAAAGAACGGTTATTGCACGGCAGGGTGGGGGATCTTGTAGGCTCACTTCTTCTTCGCCGCTTTTTTCTTCGGGTAGGTGCCTTCAAAGAAACATTTGAAGTCCCGGTATGAGCCACAACCACCGGTTTCTTTCATCACTACCTGGGAATTACTGAAGGTAAACTCAAGCTCGCAAGGGTTGCCGCTTTCCTTGAAAATGGCAGTATTGGCCGATACCAAACGGGCAGCGCCTTTCAGCTCGCCGCGACAGTCGTTTTTCTCAAAGTGCACAAAGATCATCGGCTCATTGGCATGGCGTCCATCACGCACAGAAATGAAATTCTTCTTATCCTTTACATAGTCGCCAGAGAACTTGTTCTTAGCCGAAAAAGTATCGATAGGATTGATGACATTTTCAATGATCTCCTCATTGGGCTCAGTCAGGATAAGCGTAAACTCGTTTGCGCCACTATTATAAATGTACACATTACGCTTAAAGGATGTCTCGCTATTGGCCCGCTTCTTCTCGTGGTAGGTAGTGATCTGGAACTTTTTGTCCAGTACGCCATAAGCGGAAGAATAGGAATCGAAGCCAGTTTTTACCAGCGGCAGCATCTGCAGGAACTCATTTTTATCGCTGAAAGTGGCCAGGTAGGCAATGCGCTTTGAGCCGGTAGTAGCTTTGATAAACAGGTAAGTTTCTTTGTCCTTCTCCTGGGTCCTGCCCAGGGGGAATATCCGGGGCGTTACACCCTTACCAAAGTCTTTTTTGATGAGGCTGTCGGGAACGAATTGCGTAAATATCTTATATCCGATCTGGAGAGAATCTGTGGATTTTCTTACCAAGGTAGTGTCAGCAATACGGATGGGTAGCGGCGTTTCGGGGAAAAACTCAATAAATTCTTCAATAGTCACCGTCTCATTATCCTGGAGAGAAGTTTTCTTTCCTTTACAGGCAATGATCAACAAGAAAAAGGGCAGCCAGAAAAAGTACTTTTTCATAAACCGGGTTGAAACATAAGCATTCACGATTAAAAGTAATACATCCCCCCCACTCATTGAAAATATTGTGTTTTAATTGTCAGGATTTAATTTTAGATTTGTCTAAAATTAATTTTAGGCGCCACTCGCATGTAGACCAGTTATGAGCGTTAAATACACCAGCAGCACAGAAAACTACCTCAAGGCCATCTTCCATCTCCAAAAAAGCGATGGTATAGTAACCACCAACGACGTTGCCAATGAATTGCAAACCCGGCCGGCTTCCGTGACCGACATGCTTAAAAAGCTCAAGGCACAGAAGCTATTGATCTATGAGAAATACAAGGGGTTCAAGTTGAGTAACGAAGGCCGCAAGGTGGCATTGCAGATTATCCGCAAACACCGGTTGTGGGAATACTTCCTGGTAGAGAAGCTGAGCTTTGGCTGGGATGAGGTGCATGAGATTGCGGAAGAACTGGAACACATCAGCAGCAAAAAATTGATAGACCGGCTGGATGAATACCTCGGATTCCCGAAATCGGATCCTCATGGAGATCCTATCCCTGACAGCAATGGCAAGTTTACGTTGCCCAAACAAGTGGACCTGCTGAACTTGCCACTCAATAAAGTAGCAGAGGTGAGTAGCATTGGCGATCAGAGCCCCGAGATGTTGGAGCTGTTGGGTGATAAAGGGATAGCGCTGGGAACAAAACTGGAAGTAAAAAAGAAATTCGCTTTCGATAATTCACTGGAGCTAAAGATCAGGAACCAATCGATGGTTACTGTCAGCGAGCATGTAGCTAAAAATGTGTTTGTAAAGTATGATGAATAGAGTTAAACACGAACAGTCACTCAGCGAAGTACACGAATCAATAGACGTTAACAATAAAGCCATCGGCTGGAAAAGAGTGCTGGCATTCTTTGGACCCGCCTACCTGGTAAGTGTTGGCTATATGGACCCCGGCAACTGGGCCACCGACCTCGCCGGCGGTAGCAAGTTTGGCTATACACTCATCTGGGTATTACTGATGAGTAATATCATGGCCCTCTTGCTGCAAAGTCTTTCTGCACGGTTGGGCATCGTGCGTGGCCGCGACCTTGCCCAGGCCAACCGCGAAACTTACCCCAAGACCATCAACTTCTTCCTCTATATACTGGCGGAAGTAGCTATTGCCGCTACCGACCTGGCTGAAGTGCTGGGCATGGCCATTGGTATCCACCTGCTCACCGGCATGCCCATTTTATGGGGCGTAGGGATTACTGTTTTAGATACGTTTCTGTTATTATACCTGCAGCGGTTGGGCATGCGGAAGATGGAAGTGTTTATCATTGGTCTGGTAGCCATTGTAGCATTTTCGTTTCTTATAGAGATCATACTGGCGAAGCCAGCACTTACTGATGTAGCTTCCGGCCTCATTCCGCGTTTGCCTTCAGATGAAGCTTTGTATATAGCCATCGGTATCATCGGCGCCACGGTAATGCCGCATAACCTGTACCTGCATTCTGCACTGGTGCAAACCAGGAAAATCAACCGGTCGAAAGATGGGATCAAACAAGCGCTGAAATGGAGTTTTTGGGATTCCGCTATTGCACTCAATATTGCATTCCTGGTCAATGCGGCCATCCTGATATTGGCAGCTACGGCTTTCTTTAAGCAAGGCCTTGTGGTAGATGAAATAAAAGATGCCCATACCTTGTTGTCTGATGCGTTGGGAACGCGGGTAGCTCCTATACTATTTGCTGTTGCATTAATAGCCGCCGGACAAAGCTCGACCGTTACCGGCACGCTGGCCGGCCAGATCGTGATGGAAGGATACCTGCGTTTGCGCATCAATCCCTGGATACGCCGGCTGCTTACCCGTTTATTAGCCATTGTGCCCGCGCTGATCGTTATCTATATTTTTGGCGACAAGGAAGTTGATAGTCTCTTGATCTTAAGTCAGGTGATCCTCAGCATGCAATTGGGATTTGCCGTGATACCCCTCATTCACTTTGTGAGCGATAAGAAGACGATGGGTGGCTTTGCCATCAAGCCCATTGTGCAGGCGGCTGCCTGGTTGATAGCGACGGTGCTGGTATACCTCAATATCAAGATGGTGATGAATGAAGCCAGTAAGGTATTTAATGAGCCAGGAAACTTTGTCTGGAAAGTACTCATCATTGTTGGCGGATTATTATTTCTCCTGTTGTTGGTGTTTACGATCTTCTATCCCTTCTTTAGTAAGCGCGACAAACCGGTGTCGATACAAATGCACCCCGATGTGGAAGGCTTGAAGCCGCTGGTGGTGCCTACGTATAAGAAGATTGCCGTGGCGCTGGAATTTGGAGAGAATGATTCAGCGTTGCTGGCGCATGCCATTGGCCAGGGAAAAACAGATTCTGAGTATGTGCTCATACACATCGTAGAAAGTGCTTCGGCCAGGTTGCTGGGACAAGAGAGCGATGATGCTGAGACGCGTGCCGATGAAGAACGCTTACAATTCTATATTCGTCAGCTACAGGAGCGTGGCTTTGTCACTACCGGCCACCTCGGCTTCCGCAACCGTGCCAAAGAGATCGTTCGACTGGTAAAAGAGAACGGAGCAGATATGCTGGTGATCGGCGCCCACCGCCACACCGGTGTTAAAGATTGGCTCTATGGTGAAACCATCAACTCCGTTCGTCATGAACTAACAATTCCCGTGTTGGTGGTTAATCTTTGATCATCAGCTGTGTAATAGTATAAAAAAAGGCCCTGCTGTTTTTGGCTAAAACTGCGGATTTTCTTTGCACTGCTATTTTGATACTCTATGTATACACCATCTATACAGTATCTATACACCATCCATAGGCCATCTACGCTTAGTTGCTCCCTGACTCCTATTCGATACCCACTGTGTTCATTTCCTGTTTACCTGCTTCTGCTGCTTACGCTTGCAAATTGGTGTAAAAACCTTCTATCCTTTTCTGCACTGCTGTCATCAATAGTGACAAGACAAACGTACGTGATACACTAAGTCTTTCCAAAGGAGCCTGCCCGTTATTAGCACTGATGCTCTATTTGCTCCTTTTTATCGCGGAGCGGGTCAGGGACTATGAGCCATCTTTCTACAAGTAGATACGTAACAAACGATTGTTCGTATTTATCCTTCTTCAGATTGATCGTTGATCCTACTATAGATATTTTTCTATTGCCTGATTCGGGTACTTACAACTGGCAGGAAATGTATTCAGAAATAGCAATTACTTCATACTTGGGTAATGATAAATTAATATACGGCTAAACGGAGCGGCAAAATCATTTTTTATCGAAAATATTTCTAAAAAGAAAGGACAATCACCGGGACAATCCAGGGTTTGTTCGTTCTAAGTGTGTACAAATTGTACCGGGGTTAGATACAAGTTGTATATCGATCGTGAAAATATGAGTATTATCGTGCTTCAAATTTAACCCCCTTAAATAAGAACATGCGGAAGTCTTTGCATCCTATATCGGCACTCATTATTAAGAAACTGGAAGGAACGATCACTCCTTTGGAAAGGCAAACGCTTGACCAATGGATCAATGAATCGAAGGAAAACAAGGACTTATTTGAAGAATTGTGTGATGAGTACCGCATGAGCCAGGACCTGAACGAGCATAGTGAAGATAAAAGGGCAACATGGGCCAAGATCATTTCTATGGCGCCTGAACTGGATGAAACGCCGGTAAGACGCATCAGGTGGATGCGCTATGCAGGGGTGGCTGCCGTATTATTAATGACGGGTTTGGGTGTTTGGTACTTTGCTTTCAACAATACCCAAAAGGAAAGCATAGCGAAAGTCGTTAACAAGAGTAAGTACAAAAATGATGTGGCCGCGCCTACTGGTAACAATGCAGTGCTGCGGTTGGCCAATGGCAACACCATCAACCTGGATGATGCGAATAATGGTCAACTGGCAGAGCAGGGAACGATGGAAATAGTGAAGCAGGATAATGGGACGATTGAATACCGTGAATCGTCAGATGTGAATCGTGAATCAGTAGTTCAATATAATACCATCAGTACAAACAGAGGTGGTAAATACAAGATAGTGCTGGCAGATAATAGTGTGGTATGGCTCAATTCGGTATCCTCCTTAAAATATCCCACGACGTTTACGGGCGATGAGCGGGTGGTGGAGTTGACAGGTGAGGCGTATTTCGAGGTCGCTAAAAGCATGATACCCGGCAGTACAGGAGCAGCGCCCAAAAGAAAACCATTTATTGTGAAGTTGAACGGCATGCAGGTGGATGTGTTGGGCACGCATTTCAATATCATGAGTTATTCAGATGAGTCAGCTATAAGAACGACCTTGTTGGAAGGAAGCGTAAGAGTGACGCCTGTTCCCGTTTCTGGCGGCGCGCCTGTGGGCCGCAACTCACGCCTTCTTTCCCCCGGTCAGCAGGCGATATTGGCAGGAAAAGCAATCGCTGCCGACAACAATGATCCTTTTAAAGTAGTAGCTGCGGACACTGAAGAGGCTGTTGCCTGGAAAGACGCTGCTTTTGTTTACAATAAAGCCTCGATAGAAACTATTATGCGGGAAATAGCCCGGAGCTATGATGTAGAAGTTGAGTATGAGGGAGGTCGTACGGATGAAAAATTTACCATCATGTGGATGTCCCGGAATGTGCCCGTGAGTAAAGTGTTGCAATACCTGGAGTTGACAGAGAAAGTAAAGTTCGAGATCGAAGGCCGGAAGATCACTGTTAAAAAAGTATAATCACTATTGTATCATTATACATAGACCATTAACCTACCTATTATTTGAAAACCATACGACCGGTTAAAGGGTTGTTAAGCTAACTTGTATGAGTATAAGGCACTCAATGATGATGACATCCGGAAGATTAGTACAACTGCACGCACGGCGTATGGTGTGGCCATTAAAGACATCACTAAACTGCGACTACTGTTCTGACAAAAGAATGGCGTCGCAGTTTTGTTATATGTACCTATCCTGAAAACCTTAGAACGTATCTACTTATCCATGATCTGTGGAGCTGGTGCGTAAGACAGGATAAAGAAGGCCGCGTACAAATTGCACCTCAACATTAAGTAACCCTTGTTTTAGTTCACTATCCTTTTAGGTGAATTGTCTCCTCATGGAGATGATCGGAAATCCTTTTGCTATGAAATAAACCAGAGATCAAAGAACTTAACCATTTGCTACGATTGTTCACAATGACCGAAGTCCGATGAAAGGAACGCTTGCTTTATGATTGCACCATTACACCTTTCCGCATCATCAACATCATTTTGAACAAACTATTGTACATGCAACTCTCTACAACAACTGACCAACAACGACTGTATGTTAGTAGCGCCACCCGTTATTTGTATAACCGCTGGCAGCAAGGTGCACTGATTATTTTGGCATTCCTATTCTCTCTCGGCGTACAAGCCCACAACGGAGAGCTGCCCCAGGATATTACGCTTTCGTTCAAGGAAGCAACCCTGGATAAAGTATTCAAAGAAATACGCAAGCAAACAGGTTACAGCTTCGTGTACACGGAAAGTGAAATTTCCCGTGCTAATAAAGTGACTATACAAGTATCCAACACTTCATTGGACAAGGTGCTTTCCCTCTGTTTCCAGGATCAACCCCTTACTTACACCATCGTAGATAAAATTGTAGTGGTGAAACCGCGGCAGGAAAAGGCATTGGCTGTTCCTGTGGTGAATACTTTTGCCGCTGGTAATCCCAAAAAGATTTCCATGCGCGGCAGGGTGTTGAATGAAAAGGGCGATCCGTTGGCGGGGGCTACAATTACGGTACGTCGTAGTGATATGAGCACTACTACAGACGGAGAGGGGTATTTCACGCTTTCAGAGATTGAAGAAGATGCTATCCTTGTAATAAGCTCTATAGGACATATCACTCAACAGATAAAGTTGACCGGTAATAAACTGACAATGGAGATCAAACTACCAATTTCTATTAAGTCTGAGGAAGAAGTTGTGGTAGCTTATAATAAAATTTCTTCACGTAGTAATGTAGGTGCAGTCACCGTAGTAAAAGGAGAAGAGGTTCAAAATTTGCCGAATATGTCAGTAGATAAATCCCTGCAAGGATTGGTGCCGGGTTTATTGGTTACTTCCGGTACAGGTCAACCGGGAGGAGGTTTGAGTAACTTTGTATTAAGGGGAATAGCTACAGGTACTTCTGAGAATATTTTAACAGGATATTCCACTATCAGAAATCCATTGATGGTGGTAGATGGTGTTCCGGTATCTCAGGATGCGCAATTAGCGGCAGGACGAAACCAGGAGCTTTGGGAAGTACCGGCTAACAATCCTATGGCCACTTTAAACCCTTCTGATATAGAATCCATATCTGTATTGAAAGATGCCGCCGCTATTGCCTTATATGGTTCTACCGCCAGCAATGGCGTAATCCTGATCACTACAAAGAAAGGAAAAGCCGGTAATACGATATTAAGTTTTCGCAGCCGGGTAGACATTGCTAATAGGATCAAGAACAATATTGAACTGGTAAACCAGGATGAATATATGGAGCTGTTGTATGAAACTTATCGTAATAGTACACCTGGTATTACAGATGCAGACATTCTTGCTGACCTAAAATCGAAGTTTCCCGTAAGAGCTGATGGTAGCTTTTACCCGTTTACTGACCTAACACCTTTATTATACAAGGACAATGCCGCTACTTTTTCCAATGATCTGTCGATATCTGGTGGCAATGCCCGGTCTAACTTTTATTTAAACTTTGAATGGACCAAACAGGATGGAGTTTACAGAAAGACCGGATTCGACCGTAAATCTGCGCGGCTGAATTTTGAAAATAGCGTGACTGATTGGTTGAAGATAGGAATGAATACAGCATTTTCTTATAATGTACAGGATTTTTCTTCTGATCGTGCTATTCAGTACGGATCCATCTTCTTTGCCTATCCTTTAAACCCGGCATACCTGGAAAATGGAGAGTATTATTATAACTATACTGTTCCTATTAGGGGAATTAATCCCGTAGCCTCGCTTAATCTGAATAGCAACCAGAATACTAGTTATCGCGGACTAACTAAATTGTTTGCAGAGGTAAAACTGTCAAAGGCAATTAGGTTTACTTCCAATTTAGGGATCGACTTTTTATTTACTGAAGCTAATAGCAAAAGGGATCCAAGGTTACTGGATATCGAATTGGACGTAACAGGGGTCGGTAGGATCAGTCAGGATAACATACGTAATGCCAATCTCATTAATACTAATATACTCAACTTTACCAAGGAAATTGGACAGCATGGTTTGAATGTGGTAGCTGGCCAGGAAGCACGCTTAATTACGAAACAAGCGGTTACGGCAACAGGTACTTACTTGCAGTATTATACAAGCGACCAGATCGATCAAACCGGTGTTAGAACTAGCTCTGGCAATAAACTTAAACAAACAGGTTTATCTTATTTTGGACAGATCAACTATGATTTCAGAAAAAAATATTTTGCTTCTACCAGTATTCGTTCAGACGGTTATTCCCAGTTTGGTGGGAAACAGCCCTTTAATACCTTCTGGTCTGCAGGGGCAGGCTGGATCATTTCGGCAGAAAACTTCATGAAGGGTGCACAATCCTGGTTGAATTATCTGAAACTAAGGGGTAGCATCGGGTCTGCAGGCAATGCCGCCGCAATCAATAGGTATATCAAGTATCAGACGCTGACTACCTTAAATTACCAGAATAGTATCACACTTGGTTTGCTGCCTAGTAGTGTCCCCCCCAATACCCTAATAGAACCTGAACGAACATTTACCTGGGATGCCGGTCTTGAGTTGCAATTGTTGCATAACAGGCTTTCTTTTACGGCTGATTTTTATCAGCGTAAAACCTCGAACCTGATTTTTAATAAGGAATTGCCTGCTGCCAGTGGATTTACTGTTGTTCAAGATAATTTAGGGGATATTGTCAATAAAGGGGTGGAGATTTCTCTATCTGCAACAATTATTAAATCCAACCATTTTTCCTGGAACATAGCTGCGAACTGGAGCACCAATCAAAATAAGCTTGTTAAGGCCAATAATCGACTTCCGGTGGTGGTATCCGGAACCAGTGAATTAGCTAATCAGGAAGGGCGTAATTTTAATTCCTTTTATCTGCCAGTGTGGGCTGGTGTTGATCCGACAACAGGAGAGGGCATGTGGGTAGATTCTACTGGTAAGTCCAACACTGATTTCAATGCTGCTAAACGTCAGTGGGTAGGCAAGCCACAACCTGACGGATTCGGCTCCATCACCAATACTTTTATTTATAAAGGAATTTCTCTTTTATTCCAGTTCTATTATCAGTATGGTTTTAAGGTATACAATGCTGATCCCAAACTAATCAATGATGGGTTCACTCCTTTTGATAACCAGCAGAAAAGCGCTTTAAACCGGTGGCAAAAACCCGGCGATATAGCTACCAATCCTAAAAGACAAATGAATAACTCCGTTTATACCCGTAGTTCCACCCGTAATCTATTCGATGGAGATTACATACGTCTGCAAACGGTATCCATAAGCTATAATATGCCCAAGAAACTGATTCAGCCCCTTCGTTTAAACTCACTTAAGGTTTTTGCCCAGGGATATAATTTGGCATTATGGTCTACCAAAAGACCTGGTACAGCTGACATCAGCAATGTAAATGTACAGGGATTACTACTTTTTCAGTATCCACAAGCACAGTCGTATTCAATTGGCATTAATGTAAGCCTGTAATGTTTACGTAATTATAGAAAGGTTTTAAAAATATAAAGATCATGAAGCAGCTAAAATATTACTTTGTTACATTACTCTTTTGTAGTAGCCTGTCCTGCAACAAATCTTTCCTTGATGTGGAAGACAATACTTTCTTGCTCAGGGAACAGTATGTGAATAATCTCAATAGCCTGCAGCAATACCTAAACGGTATATATATTGTACTTGGACAAAACTTAAATGAGGCATTAAATGGGCACAGGATAATGTCCGAACTAACGGCAGATAATATTAAACCTAGTTTGAGGAACCCTTCTTATCTTATCTCTCATTATACGTGGAATCAATCCAATGGGACAAGATCTGGGTCTCCCAATGGGGGAGATGAATTATGGAAGAATAGTTATCAATTCATCCGCAATTGTAGTTTCGTCATCGAAAAAGCCAAGGACTTTAAGAATGAAGATCCGATAAAAGCCAACCAGATAGCAGGAGAGGCTTACAGCTTAAGGGCATTAGCTCATTTTATCTTGGTTAATACGTTTGCACAATCTTATAATTTCACCACTAATGCCAGCCATTTGGGTGTTCCTTATATTACCAGTTGGGATTGGAACACCCCGTTTCATCGTAATACTGTTAAAGAAGTATATGATGGCATGATCGATGACCTAAACAAAGCAATTCCCCTGCTTACTCCCAACAATAACAATAAGATCATTATGAACCAGCTGGCTGCCAAAGCCCTTCTAGCAAGGATATATCTTTTCAAGGAAGAGTGGCAAAAGGCAAAAGATTTTGCTGTTGAAGTATGCATGGCTGTACCTCTTATGATTAATAGTCCAACGAATCACAAATATCCAGATAGCCTTTTTCGAAAAGGGGAAACGGAGGCCTTATTCCAGATAGAACCTTCTTCGACCAACGTGGTTAACGGAAGTTATACTACCATTTTTGAAGGAAGTTACTTTAGAGGTACCCTTACCCTCTTTATTGCTACCGATGATATTACAACATTACTTAATCAGGGATCCGGTGACGTCAGAAGAAAATGGATATCCACTTCCCTTGACGGTATTGATTCCATACGAAAATTTCCGAGTAATGTAGTTTCGGGTTTTGGCTCGGCAAATAATCTTCATCGTTCTTATTATATTACGGTGATCAGGTCATCAGAAATGTTTCTCACTGTAGCTGAAGCGTCCGCTCATTTGGGGGACGCTCTTACTTCAAAGAATTTTTTAGATGCTATTCGGCAGAGAGCAGATCCTGCTGCTGCCAATTCTACTGCGACAGGCTTGGCTTTGCTGGATTCCATATATATTGAAAGAAGGAAAGAGTTAGCCTTCGAGGGACTTCGGATGTGGGATCTGCTACGTTGGAAAAAAGGCGTGAGCAGGATGGATGCTATCTCCAGCGCACCGCGCTCTTTGCCCTACCCCAGCAACAAAGCGATAACGCCTATTCCTTTATCGGATGTAAATTATGGTATTCAGCAAAATCCATCGTATTGATTACAAGGCCAATATAAACCAGTATGAAGTTAAACACCTTATTTATTATTGCTTTCCTCGTTGTCTGTCAGCATTGGACATTGGGACAAAAAAATCAGGTAGTCATTGTAGCCAATCTATCAGGCTATACAGAAAAACTACCAACCTCCAGTCATCCGATTTGGGAAGGAACTGACACCCTCGTTCCACTTACGGTAAATGCCCATGTCCCTAAAACTATGGGAGCAGAATATATAATTTTTCCTTTCCGGCTCGATGGAGACAGCCTCTCTCCCAACGGTGATGATAAAAGAAAAAGGCCCTATTTGTGGAGAGAAAAAGCTACCATTCATCAGCAAACTTATACCTGGCAATTCTCATTGGATAAACCCTGCATCGTACGTAATAACACAATATTAGGAGGGGATTACCTGATATTACCAGGGGACAGCATTCATATTACCTATGACCAAGGAAAACCCGTTTTTACCGGTAAAGGAGCTACCAAATTTCAGACACAATATGAAATGACTAAAGCAAGCGAGAATGTACCTTACCCTACCGGTGAGAAGTATCCCAAGAGTCTGTCCCGTTTTTTGGTACTCCATCGCCACCTGAATGATAAGGTAACAAGCGCCCTACAAATTCTTGATTCCCGCAAGTCCAGCCTAACCCAATATGAGCACGACTGGCTGAAGGCCATTTTTTTAAGTAATACAGAATATAGCCGCTGGCTGTATTTTTATGTAACGCCCAACCCGGCTGTTTCCAATCGACCGGACTCATTCTCATACTCCAGCAATGATCTCGTGCGAGTATGGGATAGCACTATGTACCAATCCAATGCTACCTGGTTTCGAGCGGGTGCTATACAAAATCTACCAGGCATCGGAAATCGTGGATATATGGAAAGTTTTGTCGTAACAGAATTATTCCGACGTTTTGGATTTATGCCCACTGACTCCATTCGTAATCAACCAGTGTTTAAAAAACTATCTTATCATATCATTAAATCCAACCTCACAGGATTATTCCGCGAACGGATTTTGTGCTATTTTATCAGAGAAGAGCTTATTCAGGAATTGGGTAACTATAACTGGATCACACAATCCATTCTACAGGATTATTATGCAATGCCTGGCTTCCCTGCCTACAAAAAATGGGTAAAAGAAATGGAGCATGAATCCAGTATTAATAGCGGAGAGATCCCTTTATTTAACCTCTCAGACATGCAGAATAATGTTTTTCCGAAAAAACTCACGGATGGAAAATTTACAGTGGTTAATTTCTGGTATACCGGAAGTGAGCCGTGTTTACAAACAGCCAAAGAATTGTCCCAACTGCAAAAACAATTCAAAAACGATCCAAAAGTTGTTTTTCTGAACGTTTGTATAGATACCGATAAAGAGCAATGGAAAAAAAGTATCCAGGAAGGGAAGTATGTGCCCTTAGAAGGAATACAGTTATACACCGGCGGCATGGGTAATCACCATGAAATAATTAAAGATTTTCATGTAACCGACTTTCCTGCTATCCGTATGTATGATCATACCGGCAGGGTAATAATAAATAAATCCAATCCATTGGCAAGCACATTTTCACCTCAACAAATACTTGCTGCCATAGCCGACAACCGGATAATGAACTTTAAAGACGGTCCTTACGTATTTCATGAAAAAGGTAATATTCAAGGGTATTATATCGCTGATGATTCTGCTACTCGCCTACAATCTACTTCCCTCCTTGCCTCTGTCACGGACCAGCCCGGAAAAGATTTCATGTTCAGGCTGCAAAAAAAGCATGCATCAGTTCCATCCATTTATGCTGCTCCTGAAAAAATGTTGGTACTCTCAGATATTGAAGGCAATTTCGGTCCGTTTCGGCAATTGCTGCAAGCCAATGGAGTGATGGATGAAAAATATAACTGGGCATTTGGTAAAGGGCACCTCGTATTTGCCGGTGATATGTTCGACCGGGGCAATCAGGTAACAGAATGCCTATGGCTCATTTACGCACTCGAAAAAAAAGCTAAAGCAGCCGGGGGGATGGTACATTTTATATTAGGTAACCATGAGATCATGAACCTGCAAGGCGACCACAGATATGTACAAGACAAATACCACAAAAGCGCCAAGTTGATGGGTAGAACGCTGACAGCGCTTTATAACGAAGACAGTGAACTGGGCCGGTGGTTACGCACTAAAAATATCGTAGAAAAAATTGGAGATATGCTGTTTACGCATGGTGGTATATCCAGGGAGCTTAATCAACTACCAGTTACTATAGAAGAGATCAACCAATTGGCAAGGTCCAATTATTCCATCAGGAAAGATAACTATGGTAGTGAAAAAGCCAATATTATTATGAGTGCTAAGGTGGGACCATTTTGGCACCGGGATTATTATAGTGGGGCAAAAGCAGAAAGCATGATAGACAGTACCCTACAAAAATTCCAAGTTAATTACATCGTAACTGGTCATACCATTGTGGCTGATACAATAAGCGTACATCATTCAAATAAAGTGATCAATACCGATACCAAGCATGCCAGTGGCAATAGTGAAGCTTTGTTGGTGGAAAAAAGTAGCTTTTTCAGGGTATCAGCTACTGGAAAGCGCATATTGTTATTCAAAAAAGAAGATATAATTATTAATGGAACCGCCTCCCGGGCTCATTAATGATTATGTACCTGATTTAATATCTTGCTGCAGTTTTAGTGCAGCAGGTGAAAGTAACTTAGCATTGAAATCTATTGGCCATAGATAAATAATTTATTTTTTACCGAATAAACATCATTTATGAAAAAAGAATCAATGCGTAAGTACTCCCTGTTGGGCCTTGTACTCATCGGTGCCTCTGCTGTTGCCGCAGCTGTAGTTCCTAATAACAAAGATAAGGGAACCAGCGGACGTCTGCAGGCAAGTGCTAACGGTCTCTTAGCACAATTAACTTGTAGTAAAGATCAGGCGGTTGGGAATCTATGTACCTGGACTGCAACACAAGGCGTTAGTGGTGTTGATGGCGAAGGATCAAGAACTTCAACTGTAGGAACTGGAAAAGATCTTACCAGTTCAATAACAAATGCTTTGGGCGCAAAAGTAAAGACCATTAGCAGCAATGCATCGGGTCCAGATCAAGATATTAATCATACATCTTTTAATTAATCCTGATGAAAAAAAGCTGGCTATTGCAGCCAGCTTTTTTTCATTAATGTATTTGTGGTTAATGACAAAGTATGCTTGTAAGGAGATTTATATGTCTCTCACTATTGACCTATATGCTAAGATACTAACCAATCCAAGTCCCATACCGGAGAAGTTTGTTACGATGATGGACGTCATTTTCAAGAACTTCAACTGCAGGAGTTAGAAAAAAGCTTACCAGTTCAACAACAGCTGGATTCATTTTCCTCAATAAAGTAAAGACCATTAGCAGCTATATATGGGCCCAGATCGAAATGTTAATCATACATCTTATAATTGATGCTTAAAATTGCCTATGTGCCAGTTTTCTCTATTAATCTATTTGTAATTAATTGTACAAGTATGTTTGTCAGGAATGGTTATACTTCACACTATTGATCCAATATGATAACTAATCCAAGCCATTACTGTAATTGT
This sequence comes from Paraflavitalea sp., assembly GCF_059502485.1. Lineage (NCBI taxonomy): Bacteria > Pseudomonadati > Bacteroidota > Chitinophagia > Chitinophagales > Chitinophagaceae > Paraflavitalea > Paraflavitalea sp. The sequence continues at coordinate 1,704,239 of NZ_JCACET010000010.1, read as the reverse complement.
ATTCTTAATCAATCATTTATTGTATATGAAACAAAATATATCATGGGGTGTTACAGGTCTATTGCTTATCATAACATCAGCCATTACTGCAGCTATGCTTCCCAATAAAAAAGATAAGGGAACCACTGGACGTCTGCAAGCGAGTATTGGTGCTGGTTGGATAGCACAATTAACTTGTAGTAGGGATCAGGCGAGTGGCGCACTATGTACGTGGAGTATAACTCATGCCGGAGGAAATTGTTATGGTGCACGTAATTCTTCAAGAACTTCAACTGTAGGAGTTGGAAAAGATCCTACCAGTTCAATAACAACTGGCGTTATTTGTATCCAAAAAGTCAAGACTATTACCAGTAATGTATCAGGCCTGGGTCAAACATCTTTAAATTAATTCTAATGGATCTTATAGATGGTTATCATAATCATCTTTTTCCGGTTCAATTACTTCCTTTTGTGCTCTTTGAATAATAAAAGCAGGAGGAAATCTAATGGCGCTATAAATAATCAGGATATGAGCTTAGATTATTACAAATCGTGCATTGTGTTGTTCTTCTTATTTGTTGTACTGATGCAAGGTTGCCGCAGTTCTGTACGAACGATCGATCATAACTTCCATAGTGCCACTCCTGAATATGACCGCATTCAGTTGATTGCAAAATCTGATACGTTACAATTTCAACTGAGTAACAATAGTTACAACGAAGTAAAATCTTTCAATACTTTTCAGGAAAAAGGAATTCATTATATATCTTTTTATGACCAGCGCTCGCAATCAATCCTTGTTTATTACTTATTGAATCAACAGCTATGCCGTCACATTCCCTTAAAAAAACTATTTGACACCCGACAGCTTCATAAAACATCAGTTTTTATAAAAAATTGGGACAGTATCTTTATTATTAACAGATCTACCCTACGTCTTTTTGATAGCAGTGGGCATCGGACAGTTAAGATCGAATTTCCTACTAAGCCAGAAGACAATGTTGCTGTATTTGATAATCACAAGCAGCCAGTCCTGATAGGCCATACCCTATATGCCATCAGTCGCAACAGAGTAGATTATCGGTCTTTAAATGCTTTACGCAACTGGAAAGTCATGTATAGCTTCGATCTTAAAAAAGGGACTACTCAATTGCTTTATCCTTTGCCCAAACTATATCAGGAAAACCTATACGGCGATCACTTCCTGGAATACAATTTTTGCTACAATAACCGGAGAAAATTCGTATTTAGTTTCCCTGCCGACACACTGCTATATGAGACGAACTTTATTGATCATTTTGATTCCTATTTTGCCCGCAGTCGTGAGCAGCAAGAACCCATATACCCGCTATCTGTACAATCTCTAAAAAAATATGAGGATGAGTTGAAAGAGTCTGCAATCCGTGATTCCTATGGCCCTGTACTTTTTGACTCAGTCCGTAAATATTATCTACGTCTCGCACGACACAAAATGACCCCGGAGGAGTTCCATGCTAAAAAAGCCCCCCGGTTAACCGTACTAATCTTCAATGAACATTTTCAGATAATTGGCGAATCAGCCTGGCCGGCCGGCGTAGACTTCGAATCGTTGTTCTTCACTCCGGATGGACAACTCTACGCCCGTACTGATTTTCAGAATGAATACGCTCTGAAGTTTGTGCGTTTTGCCTATAAAGACGGCCAGGACCAAATAACTCCGTTGGCCGGACTTCATGCTCCGCAGAAATAATCTTGCGCTGCAACCAAACTGCAGCAGCCCGATTTATTTTAGTGCTATGAAAACGATCATCTTATTGGTTGTAATAGTCTTTTGGACGGCCTGTGAAAAGCCCCCCACCAGTATAGAAATAATTACCGAGCCACAACAGCAGGATTCCTTGTTCAGAGGTTTGATAGCCGTTATCCAATACCGCATACCGGAGATAATACGCAATGACTCACTTGCTTTCCTAATACTACCAGTGCAGGCCAGTTGCCCTTCATGCCGGAAAAAGACCATCGATAGTATTATGAACCACCAGACGAGTCTGGCCCCCAATCATTATATCATTATTGCGGCAAACGGAGGCCGGAAAACCATGCGTGGATATTTCCAGGAGCAGCATTATGAACTTCCTATCATATCCGATGGCCAACGACTTATTCTTGATAGCCAGAACTTAGCTTATCGATATAATCTGTACAAGGACAAACCAACCCTATATTATACGCACCATCAAAAAGCATATAAAAGAGTATCGGCTGTCCCTGCTACTGTAAGGGCCGATTTGTGTGAATTTTTTTCTGGTCAACGGCCATTAAGCGAATAACTATGCCTCATTCTGTAAAAATAGCATTACGATTGCCTGGTGATCTTACAAGACATGGACATTTTTCATTCCGGCTGCAACAATCATTGAGTACTATACCCCACACTTATCAGGCTTCCCGCCGCTTATTTGTAGTGTCAGGCAGTAAAGATCAGTTCCGTCCTTTTTGCCACCTGCTGATCAAACATAAAGTAGTAAACCAGAATTTGCGCTGGACTTTTGGAGAAGGCAGTTTGGTGATATTTGGCAATAGTCATGATTCCAGTAAGCCTGATGCTAACTGGTGGTGGTTTCTGTATTCATTAGAACAAAGGGCAAAGGCCATGGGAGGAGTTGTCCATTTCCTACCGGGACCTTATGAACTGGGACAGGTTAACGGATCCTGGCAATACGAGCATCCTGCTTACCCGGCTGCTACCGACAAATCCCGTAGCCCTTTTACAGCCCTGTATAGCGCCAACTTTGAATTAAAGCAATGGTTGAGTGCGCGAAATATTGTCGAAAAGATCGGTCAATTATTATTTGTACACTATGACTTGCTGCCCTTTCTCACTAATCGATCCTTTACACTTGCAGCAGTCAATAATTTTGTACGCTCACTATACATACAACAACCTGTCACGCTCACCACAGTATCAACTGTTGCTTTACCGGAAAATCATGGATTAACTATAGAGACAGTTAACAGCCTGTTGCAACAATTCAATGTAAAGGGCTTAGTAACAGGTAATAACCTGCCAATTACAAATAGTATTTCATTTGACGGCAAACTTGTCCATACAGGGACCGATTATGCTAATGACAACCCAAGTGGCCTCTTTATCAAACGGCATCATTTTTTACAGGTTGATCGAAAAGGCCACCGGGTATCTATAAAATTGTAACTCATTTACCTTATTGTTATGGAAAAAATACCGTTCATACAAACTATGTCTTTTTTTGGTTATGGGGTTATTATCGCTTCGACGACTTTTTTTTTATTCCTTACAACAGGCTGTAAGTCAGGCAGCGAGTCACGTAAAAAAATTATTATTGAGGCGACCATAAATAAATGGTTTCACCGCGAACTGGAAGAGGTTTTTACCATACAGGAAGAAATAAACCTGCGATATCAGTTTTTTCCACTTAAAGAGGTCAGCCCCGATGTTGCTACTGTGAAGGGAAAGGTAAGAGAGGGAAAGGTGCGTTGGGAAATATATTCCAATCAACCTATTAAATTGTATCCGCCTTTGGGCACAGGTATTATCATGTATCCCGGAGATAGTATATATGTTCTATACAAGGAGAATTACCTCCGCTACTCGGGCAGTAATACCCATGCAATGGTATTGATAGATACCTTGGCTCAATTGGCAGAACGGGTATCAAAACCTTTCAAGAAGTACAGCTATAATGTCAACAATATGTCCGATTACCAGGAATGGAACCGCTACGTCGATGAAAAAATGGCCTTATCGCTGCCCGTAATAGAATCTTTCAGGAACCAGATCACGCCTACCGAATATGATTTTTACAAATCTAATCTTATCGGAAATGCAGAATGTGACCGGGTCGACGCCTTCTGTGCTTTACAGAGAGCCGTTAGCTCTACAGGTAATACACAGTTAACCACCAATGATCTTATGCAGATATGGGATTCTACCCAAAACAAACCGTCCCGGCAATGGCTGAACGGGCTTTCAGAATACAATGGATCCATTTATGATGTTTATACCTTTACCTGGATGGAACTCAACAGGCAGGCAGGCTTTGATTTTAGTACCGACAGCCTGAAATCCTATGACGTGTATGCCAGAACCTTGTATAACAAAGCGAAGCAACAATTCAAAGGACAACTACGCGAACGTTTGCTTGATAGGATTCTGGATGAGAAAGTAATCTCTGAATTGGGCCTTAAAAATCCTATTGCACAGGCCATCTTGCAAGATTACTATAGCCAGCCTGGCTATCCCGAGTTCAAGGCCTGGGTAAAAGAACGGGAAAAGAAAAGACAAGAACGCGAATTGGAAAAAGAAAAGAAAGCAAAACAAAAAGAGAAGCAAGTTGATGAAAAGAAAACTGCGTGAACGTGAGGTTACTTATATTATATGTTTATATATTCGCTTTTAGGTTTTTCGCCGGCTTCGGCACTGATACGGGAAGCATTACACCAATCGATCAGGCATAGTTCATATGTAGCTAATACCCGCATAAACTCATCATCAGCCCACTCAAACTGATTTAAGCATAGCATTTGGATGGAACCGTTTTCCTGTATGCCATAATAAGTATAGCTATCGCTCTGTACAGCAAAGCCGTTTTGTACAAACCCTCTATTACTGAATAAGATATTTCCTTTTACGGGATTAACCAGCAAGGAACAAAATTGATCGAAGGGAAAAGTGATGCCCGGTTGCAAGGTATTATCACGTATATATTGTTGCTCATAACCCAGCAATGGGTTGATCTGGTTGTTGAGAATACCCGCTACTATTTCTACCGCTTCTTCTATTAGGCCTGATTGACTAAGCGGTAATAATTCTATCTGCCGCCAATCGATTTCTTCTATTTTCAAAGTAAAATCCTGATACATACCACTTGCATCTATAGACGGCAAAACTTTACATATAGTAGGTAAATCAAATTTTAGTTGACGTGAATCAACACTTGCAACGGGCTGCACCTGGAGGGTAAGTTTCTTTGTGAACAGAAAGTCATCTGATAGCAAAGGATCAGCCTGCAGTATGCGCCAGTGAGTATTGTCAATGTCCAGCGTAATAGGGCGATTAAAGGCAGCTGGCAGCAACTCTGCCAGTATTTTGTATTTGCCTAATCTATTGCCAGTAGCTGCATCGATCAATGTTACATTGATGCGCTTAGGAAAGAGACCCGAAGCAGCCTCGAACATTCTTAAATACTTCATATGAACACAAGTTTTAAATGATTACCCTTCGACGAGCTCAAGGTGACAAAAGGCTCCAGCAAGCTAATGCGATTGTAAGTTAATTTTCAGGCATAAGGGGGAAACCGATCTTGTCAGGATGACAGTACCTTAGCAGGAAATGTATTACGCCACTATTACCTACCATAAAATTAGCTACGGGCTCACGTTCTCCTTTCACTATCCAATAGGTTCCATATTTAGGGTGCAGTTTTTTCTGTTGCATGATCACTTGAGCTATCCATGTGGCCCGGTTAAGCCACTCTGGGTTGTTGAATACCTGCCAGGCTTCCAGATAGACTTCTCCAATACTGCTAAGGCCGTCCTGCTGGCCTATGTCATATGCCGTATTATCCGCCGGGATATGGCGTAATGTCTTTTCAGCATATTTACGGTATAATGGTATATTGGTAAGCTGGAAAGCCCGGATAAAAGTAAACGCAATACCGGCTGCTCCTTCCGCCCAGCCATAACCTAATCGTTTTCCTCGTGCAGAACGCCATTCTATATTTCCTTTTTTGTATCTCGCTTTCTGGGTCAGCCATTGCAGGCCACGTTGAGCCGCATCTTTACTTGGCTGATGTTGGCACCGGTGGCCGTATTCCAGCAAGAAGTATACAAAGCCCGCCATTCCTTGTGTAAAACCACGGGTAATTCTTTTCATTTTTCTTCTGGTATACTTTTGCTTATAATACCCTTTTAGCCAATAACCATCTTTGTGTTGATTCTTTATCAATAATTCAGCATAGCGTTGCAATCTTGCCTGTAACTGCTGCGGAGTGATAAATGACTTGCTCACCAGATTGGCTATTCCTTGGCCCGCCACCCCATACTCAATATCAAGTATATCACTGCTCTTCTCCAGCAATAAATCAATCCATTCAAGGTACTCCGGAGAAGCTACTATCAATTCATTCCGGATAGCAACGGTCAGTGCAGCGGCAATGCCATCAGGCCCAAAATGCAAGCCAGTAGCACCTCGTTCGATACGATCTATGTATTTTCTTTTTACCAGTTCCAGGGTCTTCTCTACAAAAGGTTTATTGGCATCAATATTCAATCCCATTGCTTTGGCTTGCGCCAGCATATATACAACTCCTATACAACCCCTGTTATAACTGGCATACCATTTTTTCCGTAACAAGTGTTTGTCTTCGGGGGAAGGTGGTTGCAAGTCATCTGCAAACCATCCCTTCTCCGTATCTGCAAGTAAAGGCGTCGCCAATGTTTGAATAGCTTCCTGCACCGTAACCAATATTTCTTCATGTGAATAATAAACACGCTGATTGACCGGTCTCGGTACTTTATTTTTCAGATCTATCTGGTATTGTTTTAATACGCGAAGTGCATGAGTAGCATCCGGTCGTTTATCATCCTCAGGCAGCAGACATTGGGTTACGAGATTAGCTATCTGTTGATCAGGAACGAAAAAGGCTATCTTTTTGGTTAATTCATCAATAGGTTCATTGGTCAATCTGGAGGCAGATATACCACTCCACATTTGTAATATAACAGCTCCAAAAGCAAAAATGTCTTCCGCTGTAGTGGGAATGGCAATTGCTTCCTGCTGCTTTGACATATAGCCATAAGTACCCAAAGAGAAAGCCGGAGTGGGAAACTGCTCTGGTATAGAATAAGATAGTTCCATATCTATAAGTGCCACTTTCCCGCCAGCAGTGATCATATAATTATTGGCCGTAGCGTCACGATGTACAATACCTTCCTTATGGAGTGTTTCCAATAAAGCAGCTATCTGGATTAAGTAATTGAGGAACTTTCTGCCGATTTTATTACCGGTGATTAATCCTTGCTTTAATTCTTTTTCTTTATCATCACATGCCTTGTACAAGGGTATTCCTTTGATATGTCCGATCACCAAATAATAATTACCATTTTCTTCAAAATGTCCTAATAATCTTGGCATTCGAATCTTGTCCTGTAATTGTTCATGCAACTGTTTTTGCCATTTGAGCCGGTCTATGATATCACGATTGTTTTTATCCTTGGTGTCACCATAAGAACCTTCCTTGATTACACAAAATCCCCACTTGATCAGGCTTTTAATATACAGGCATTTAACTACGTCATTCTTCTGGCTTTCCTTATAACTTTTTAGAATGATATAGTTGAATCCAATACGCTTTCCGGATTTTTTTTCGACCTTGCCTTTGGGTTGCTCCTGCTGTTGTTCGGGGCCTTTTTCAGCAGGGATTTCGGATGCGTGGGTGATGCTTATTGGTTTCATGGGCTTGTTTTAAATTTAGCATAATAGAGAATACAGCATGTATTCGACACACTGTATTCCATGTATAAAAATGCTGTATTCGTGATTCTAATTTACACGGCCATACTGCACCTATTGTGCAGTGGCGTGTTATTATTCAAGCACAGGCCTTTGACAGGATCAGGCTGACAAAATAGATGCTTCAACAAGCTCAGTATGACACTAAGCAGACTTTTTAAGTGCTGTTTTTTTGTCCTTATCATCTGTTTCCTCTCCCTCGAAGCGTTGAAAACAAACAATGAATTGTCCTTCTTCGCTGTAGTAGTAAGTTTCACGATAAGGATCAAATTTGATAGGCGCGCCCAGGTCGCGCATGAGGTTGAGGTACTGGTAAATATTTCTTTCAGACATTTTTAATCTGGCCGCCAGTTCTGCCGGGCTTCCGGTTCCTTTAATTCGGATAAGGCGGTCAATACGTTCCAAACGTTCCAGGATGTTCTTACGCATGACACATTGGTTTAATGGTGATCGGTATTTGAATAGGTGTAACTCTTGATAAAGATCCTTCGACTTGCCTACGCTAAAGCTTCGGCAGGCGAAGCAGGTGACGTCGTCGATGGAGGACGTCGTCGGCGCTTCTTCTCGAGCATGATGGCCCAGGCGCTGCCCAACACAAAGGCCAGGTTGAAGGCAATGTGTACGCCCCACGACATTTCTTCCAATACGCCCCCGCAAGAACAGGGGATGTCGTCGTAGAAACTGAGCATCACAATAATGTACAGGGTAAATAATGTCATTAATACAAAGGAGGCGTACAAGCCGGCTAACCGAAGGCGTGGTATGGCCAGCATGGCAGCAATGATGAGCTCCATCGCCGGTACGGCCCAGGCCAATATACCAGCAAAAGGAGCGATGATGGGTGATTCACTAAGCCCGAATTGAAAATTGTAGTAATCTCTTAGTTTGGCCTGTGCTGCATACACCATCAACAGGATAAGGAGCAGGGATACGATCCCCACTATGAAACGCTTGTTCATTTGACTGTAACGATTTCTTAATGTTTGTTAAGGTTTTACATGGGTACAAGGCAGACACTCCGCCTGTTCAGCATGTACTATTCGATAAAGCAAGTGTGTCACACAGTGTACGGGCCTAATCAGCAGCCTTTAGCAGTATAAGGGTCAAAAAGAGGAGGAGAGTCAGTGGGCTGGCACAATCCTATAGCATGTACTGTCGCTTAATACATACTACCGGTATTGGCCGGCCGGTTTTTATTAAATACATACCTCAACCAAGGTGGCTATACAGCCAGTTGCAATTTCAGATAACCCGGACCTTCGAAATACATAAGCTATCGTAGCGTTCCCGTTTTTAGAACTTTAGGCCCGGGTTATTGAAATTGCGTAGATTTTCTCATGATCATAGGTGGCCCTTCGATTAACCCGGACCACACCATAAATTTCATCCATTATTTACATCCTTGTTTTATTTCGACAGACTAAAATTTCCATAATTGACCACTAACCCAAATGTTAACATTGGGTTAAGTGTTTGTAAGTAGAAGAATGCTGTATTCGGTATACGGTGTATAGAATGGAGAGTCCTGTATTACAAATTTACCCAGCTAAAGTGTTGAGAGCAGGACAATTTTAAGCAAAAGCCCATCCGGTAAGGCTCTTGACGGTTGTCAATTCAGCGTGGAAGAATTATCCACCCCCTGTTACTAAGTTCATTTGACCAGCCCCGCCTCGAAGTTTAAGTTTGTATTCGCTCTTTTACAAAATATTGTGTTGGTGCCCGTCTATTTGCCTCAAAAACAGGTATTTAGACAGGCTTAAAAGGGAACCATGTGTAAATCATGGACTGTTGCGCAACTGTGAATTTCGTGAATTGGCAATCGGCAATCGGCAATAAGTAGTGGCTTTAAAATCGCTTACTTTTCGCCACTCCGGTTTGTAGCTTTCGCGGACAAAGTCAGATACCTGCCATACAATTAAGTGCCACACCTTCGCATCAAAGGTAATTCGCACTGCTATACTGTCACTCACTGCACCCTCACCCCTCCGGTCAGTGGCGTGGCCACGTATTGTGTTGTTCCCTTTTGTAACGGGTGATCGCTGGTTCCATCCATGGAAGTGTATTTCTATGGAAGGATATCGTCGTCGGTAGAAGGCAAGGCAACGAGGAGAAGACAGACTATTACTAATATAACTATACCATTGAGCCATGAGCAACGAAAACGAAATATTACTGCAGGAAAACAAAGACCGCTTTGTTATTCTGCCCATCAATTATCCCAGGGTGTGGGAAATGTACAAGAAGCATGAAGCAAGCTTCTGGACAGCGGAAGAGATCGATCTGAGCGGTGACCTGCAACACTGGGCGAACTTAAACGATGGTGAACGTCATTTTATTTCGCATGTACTGGCATTCTTTGCTGCCAGCGATGGTATTGTGAATGAGAACCTGGCAGTCAACTTCATGAGCGAAGTGCAATTGCCCGAAGCACGTTGCTTCTATGGCTTCCAGATCATGATGGAGAACATCCATTCTGAAACATACGCTTTATTGATCGACACCTATATTAAAGATCCCCAGGAAAAGCATCGCTTGTTCCATGCTATCGATACGGTGCCTGCTGTGAAAAAGAAAGCGGAGTGGGCGCTGCGCTGGATCGAGAATGGCAGTTTCGCTGAAAGACTCGTAGCCTTTGCCGCCGTAGAAGGTATTTTCTTCAGTGGCAGCTTCTGCTCCATCTTCTGGTTAAAGAAGAGAGGCCTGATGCCCGGTCTTACATTCAGCAATGAACTGATCAGTCGTGATGAAGGCTTGCATTGCGAATTTGCCTGCTTGCTGTACAGCATGCTGAGTAAAAAGATGACGCAGGAAGAAGTATACGCTATCATCGGCGATGCGGTGAAGATTGAAAAGGAATTCATCACGGAAGCACTGCCTGTGGACCTGATCGGTATGAATGCCAAGCTGATGCAGCAATACATCGAGTTTGTAGCTGACCGCTGGCTGAGTGAACTGGGCTATCCCAAAATGTTCAACAGCACCAATCCTTTCGACTTCATGGAAATGATCTCCCTGGAAGGTAAGACTAACTTCTTTGAAAAGCGTGTGGGCGATTACCAGAAGAGTGGCGTGATGGGTAATAAAGAAAGCCAGTCATTTTCGTTGGAGGAAGATTTCTAAACAGGCATTAGCCTTTAGCTATTAGCTTTTAGGGCTTTTGCTTTGCTAACACCTAATGGCTAAAAGCTAACAGCTTAAAAAGCATTAATCACTTATCATAAATACTTACTGACCCATGTTTGTAATAAAAAGAAACGGCAAAAGAGAATCTGTCAAGTTTGACAAGATCACTGCCCGCATAGAAAAACTATGCTATGGGCTCGACAGGCGGTTTGTGAATTCCATCGATGTAGCGAAGAAGGTTATTGAAGGTTTGTATGATGGCGTTACCACTACCGAACTGGATAACCTCGCTGCAGAAACTGCTGCTTCCTTAACGGTGAAGCACCCGGATTATGCGTTGCTGGCCAGCCGCATCGCAGTGAGCAACCTGCATAAGAATACCATCAAGACTTTTTCCGATACGATGAAGTTGCTGTACGAATGCAGGGACAGCAAGGCTGGTAAAGCAGCTCCTTTGCTGGCTGATGACGTGTGGGCTATCATCCAGGAGCATGCCGAATTGCTGGATTCTACGATCATCTACGATCGTGATTACAGCTTCGATTATTTCGGTTTCAAAACACTGGAAAAATCTTACCTGCTGAAGGTGGATGGCAAAGTGGTGGAGCGTCCACAGCATATGTTCATGCGTGTATCGGTGGGTATTCATAAAAACGATATCGAGAGCGCTATCAAGACTTATCACCTGATGTCTGAGCGCTGGTTTACACATGCCACGCCAACCTTGTTCAATGCCGGCACGCCTAAGCCGCAAATGAGCAGCTGCTTCCTGCTGACTATGAAGGAGGACAGCATCGATGGTATTTATGACACCTTGAAACAAACTGCCAAGATATCTCAGAGTGCTGGTGGCATCGGTCTTTCTATCCACGGCATCCGTGCTACCGGTAGCTATATCGGCGGCACTAATGGTACCAGCAATGGTATCATCCCTATGCTGCGTGTGTTTAATGATACTGCCCGCTATGTAGATCAGGGCGGTGGTAAGCGCAAAGGTGCTTTTGCCATTTACCTGGAGCCCTGGCATGCTGACGTTTTTGAATTCCTTGATCTGCGCAAGAACCATGGTAAGGAAGAAATGCGTGCAAGAGATTTGTTCTATGCGCTGTGGATCCCCGACCTGTTTATGCAACGTGTAGAGAGTGATGGCCAGTGGAGCTTGTTCTGTCCCCATGAAGCGCCGGGTTTGCATGAGTGCTGGGGTGAGGAATTTGAAAAGCTGTATCATCAATACGAACAGGAAGGCCGCGCGCGCAGAACGGTGAAAGCACAAGACCTCTGGTTTGCTATCCTGGATGCACAGATCGAGACTGGTACGCCCTACCTGCTGTATAAGGATTCTGCCAACCGCAAATCAAACCAGCAGAACCTGGGTACGATCAAGAGCAGCAACTTATGTACGGAGATACTGGAATATACTTCCGATAAAGAGGTGGCGGTTTGTAACCTGGCCTCGCTGGCTTTGCCACGTTTTGTGAACAACGGCCAGTTTGACCACCAGACCTTGTATGATGTAACCTACCAGGCTACCAAGAACCTGAACAAGATCATTGACAATAATTATTATCCGGTTGAAGAAGCCAAAACGTCTAACCTGCGCCATCGTCCGATCGGGTTGGGTGTACAAGGATTGGCTGATGCCTTTATTCTGATGCGCCTGCCTTTTGAAAGTGAGGGTGCCAAGCAACTGAATAAAGACATCTTCGAAACGATCTATTTTGCCGCTATGACTGCCAGTAAAGATCTGGCTAAAGTAGAAGGTGCTTATGAAACGTTTGCCGGTTCTCCTGCTTCCAAAGGTGTTTTCCAGTTCGACGCATGGGGTGTTGAGCCGTCTCTGCGGTGGGATTGGTATACACTGAAGGCGGAGGTAATAAAGCACGGTATCCGCAACTCTCTGCTGGTAGCGCCGATGCCTACGGCTTCTACTTCACAGATACTGGGCAACAACGAGTGTTTTGAGCCTTATACTTCCAACATTTATGTGCGTCGTGTACTGAGTGGTGAGTTTGTAGTAGTGAATAAGCACCTGTTGAAAGACCTGGTTGAACTGAACCTGTGGAATGATGATATGAAGAACAAGATCATTACGCACAATGGTTCTGTGCAGAAGATCGATGGCATTCCTGACAATATCAAGGAGATTTACAAAACTGTTTGGGAGATCAAACAGCGCACGCTGATCGATATGGCTGCCGATCGCGGTGCTTATATCTGTCAGTCTCAATCGCTGAACCTGTTTGTAGATACGCCTACTACCGGTAAGCTTACTTCCATGCACTTCTATGGCTGGAAGAAAGGTTTGAAGACCGGTATGTACTACCTGCGCACGAAGGCTGCTTCTCAGGCTGTACAGTTCACGGTAGAGAAACAAGGTGGCAAGATGACCGAGCCACTTACCGACAATCATACGTTGAAAGTAGTAGAAGGTGGTGAGGCTGATGCCATCCCAGTAGGGGCTACCTGTACTATGGAAGACGGTTGTGTGACTTGTAGTGCGTAGGCAAAAGATATAGAATCCACCATCCAGTATAAAATACACCACACAATGTCCTGAAGGCGCTCTCTTTGAGAGCGCTTTTTTGTTTTACACGCGGGTTAGGTCATTGATTTATAGGCTGTTTCCGCATTGCGAAACCCATTTTCCCAAATGCGTAAATGAAGCTTCCTAACTTGCGCCTATGTCCTTCAAAAAGATCATTGGTAAAGTGCATTTATGGCTCGGGTTGGTGTCCGGGATCCTCGTTTTTATTATCGCTATTACGGGCTGTCTGTATGCGTTTCAGGAAGAGATTACGGATATGATGGAGCCGTTCCGGTATGTAAAAGCGCAGGAGCAGCCTTATTTGCCACCTTCTCAACTCAAGAGCATTGCCGAAAAGCAATTGCCCGGCAAGCATATACATAGTGTTGGCTATGGCCGTAAAACCGATGCTGCCCGGGTATCTTTTTATGCTTATGAGCCTGAGGAGTATTACTATATGGTTTACATCAATCCTTATACAGGAGAGATGCTAAAGACCAAGGACATGGAAGCTGGCTTTTTCCACTGGGTATTGGATGGGCATTTTTACCTCTGGTTGCCGCCAACCATTGGTCAGCCCGTAGTAGCTTACGCGACGCTGGTATTTGTGGTAATGATGATCTCCGGCCTTATTCTCTGGTGGCCTAAGAACAAGGCTGCACGTAAGCAACGTTTCAGCGTGAAATGGAATGCCCGCTGGCGCCGGGTGAATTATGACCTGCATAACGTCTTCGGCTTTTATATGACCTGGGTAGTGATCTTCATTGCACTAACCGGATTGGTTTGGGGTTTTCAATGGTTCTCTAAAGCTGCTTATTGGGCTGTGGGTGGAGAAAAAACGACTGAGTATGTGGAGCCGCTGAGTGCCAAGACCGATGCGAAAGCGCTGTATGCTCAACCGGTGGATGTGTTGTGGCAACAGCTTGCCAAGGAAGCTGCTACTGGTGAAGTGATGGATGTACATTTCCCGGCTTCTGACACGGGGGCTATAGAGATAGCTTTGAATGCCGAAAGAGGTACTTACTGGAAAACGGATTACCGCTTTTATGATCAATATACGCTGAAGGAGATCCCGGTAAAACATATCTGGGGTAGAATTGATCAGGCAACGGTTTCCGATAAGATCTACCGCGCTAACTACGATATCCACACAGGGGCCATTTGGGGCTTGCCGGGCAAGTTCCTGGCTTTCTTTGCCAGCCTGATTGCAGCTTCATTACCTGTTACAGGTGTTATGATATGGTGGGGCAGAAAGAAGAAAAGGAAAGCTTCCAATCCGATAAACCTACTAACTACACGCCAGGTTTCTACTCAACAAGTATAAATAAATTGTAAACTCTTAGTTCTTTAGTCGAAAATATGGAATTCTTGTAACTGAAAACTCTCTAAATGTCCCGGTGAAAACAGGAAAATTTTAAATAAAGGCTGCATTATCAATAACTTACCTCCAAGCTGGTTATCTTCACGCCCGTTAAAGAAATCCCAATTGTCTTAAACCTATGCTATGCGAACTGTTTTTATCGTAATTCTTTCTTTTCTTACTTGTATATCTCAGGCACAGGATAATACCCCTAATAAAACGGAATATTTCATCATTAGTAATGATTCTGTTACCACTATGGCTACTGTAAATAAATATGCTAAAAGTGGAGATATCAAGACTGTGCGGAAAGGAGTATCCGATGAAGAAATGAAAGCACTTAAAGAAAAGTTTGGCGACAAAGTGAGTAAGGATAAGCAATCTATTATGATGATCTCCCTTTTTACCGAGGAAGAAAAGAAACAAAAAGAAAGCCAGGTCCAACAATCAGTACGTGGCATGGACGAAGAGAATCTGCTCAATGTAAATAATCCTGCTGCCGATTTTACTGTTCAAATGCTGGATGGGACAAATGTAAAATTATCCGATTTGAAAGGCAAGGTAGTGCTAATCAATTTTTGGGCGACGTGGTGTCATCCTTGCTTAAAAGAATTGCATGAACTCTCTTCAAAGGTTCTCATACCTTTTAAAAGCAAAGATTTTGTTTTTCTGGCAATCTCCTGGGGAGAACAAAAGGAACTTGTAGCCGAATGCATCGCCAACCTGCAGCAGGAAGAGGGAATTTTTTTCACACCTGGCCTCGATCCTGATAAAAAAATATGTAATAAATATGCCACTGTTGGCATTCCTAAAAACTTCCTCATCGATAAGCAAGGTGTTATACAGTATATTTCCTCTGGTTATAGTGAGAGAAAGGTCGATGAAATAGCCAATGAAATAAAAAAACTACTGGGTAACTAATCGTCTGTTTACATTATTATATTCTTTTCTACTTGACTGCATGTTAACAGGCAAAATATTAACATCCGTAGTAACTTCTTACAACAAACCAGCCGGCATCATCCAAAGGAGGAGCGACACTATACGCAGGTGATCAAACAATGCTACACGCAGTAGTTTTTTAGCCAATACTTTTTGATTGCGCACAGTTTTATCAGTAATGTGGAGCAGTTCAGCAATTTCATTATTCTTGCGGCCTTCGAGGTAGGAGAGGGTGAATACCGCCTTACATTGTTGGGGTAGTTGCTCGATCGCAGTGTAGATATGATCCAGCACATCAGCCTTGATCTCATCGCGCATTACTACACTGTCGGTCTCGGGTAGCAACTGGTGCAGCAACTCTTTTTGCTGACTGTTCTCCCGGGCATTGTACTTTAAAAAATCATAACAGGCATTGCGGGCGGTCACGAACAGGAAAGCCCTTATTTTATCGGTCGTGGAGAAGTTGGGGTGCAGGCGCCATAGCTTCACGAAGGTTTCGGCCGTAATGTCCTGCGCCTCCTGGCGGTTGTCCACCATGCGCTTCACGAAGTTGAAAAGACGGGGATAGTAAATATTATAGATAGTAGTAAAAGCACGGGTATCTCCCTGTGTAAATTGGGTAACCAGGTCTTGTCCCAGGTGCGTCATCGAGCCTGTGCTTTTGGAAATTACGAATTAAAATTTGCTA
This sequence comes from Paraflavitalea sp., assembly GCF_059502485.1. NCBI lineage: Bacteria > Pseudomonadati > Bacteroidota > Chitinophagia > Chitinophagales > Chitinophagaceae > Paraflavitalea > Paraflavitalea sp. The sequence goes on along the minus strand of NZ_JCACET010000010.1, from coordinate 1,688,092 downwards.
CTATAATCAGGATGGATATTGGTTAACGCCAGCCCCTTGGCCGGTAATTGATCAGCAATGGCAGCAGTGATGAAGGTTTAATGGTGGATGGATAGATGGTAACTGAATACGGGAGGTCATCCTTGAATCCAGCACCAAAATAAGGATATCGGCGCAGAATACACAAATCTGGCACATTACTTATTCAAGAAATCTTTGCACAGGGAGGGGGGAGTGAAAAGATTGTTCCGCCATCGATAGGCCAATAATTCAAACCCTTGAATTATAGGAGGCTATATGCAATGGAGAATCGTTACCTATGCCCGTGAGCATTTGTAATGCTTGAATCCGGTCACTTGCCTTTCAACTTTTCAACCTATCAACCCGTTAACTAATCATATTTATGCCCCTTACTGAACAGGAACTCTCTTAAACTTAGCGTTAAAGTGCCCTGCACATAATTCTCTTTGATGAGGCCATTGACAATGGTGCCCCGGCGGCCGGCTTCTACAGACAGGCCATAAAACAGGCTACCGGATAGGTAACTGCCATAGCCGATGCTGCCGCCTATTTCATTGATGGGGGTATTGCGCACACGCAGGTAAGAGTTGTTGGTGAAGAAGCCTGCCTGTATATAGTTCTTTTCATAGCGGCGGCCCCAGGCTTCTATCTGGTTCGAGAACTGTATGCCGGCCGATAGCCTGCGGCTGTTGATCAGGGAGTAACCATAGCCCCGCTGCTTCAGATCGGTCCAGCTTTGGTAGTTGTAGTCTACAGAAAATGTGAGTCGGTTCTTGTGGGTGAACGATATGCCCGCATCATACGAAACAGGCAGGTAAAAAGCGTCACTTTTTACTTCCTGGTCTTCTTTGATAACGGTGGTCCCTTCTGTAATGGTAACTGTTCGGTCGGAGTTGAGTTTGGTCTTGGTGGTAAGCTTACCGCCAAGCGCCAACTGCCAGTTCTTAGTAATATTGGCTCTGTAGATAGAGCCAAACTCAAAACGAAAGTTGTTATAGTAATCTCTTGTCTTGGTAACGATAGAAGCTGCCAGCGCTTCGCCGGAAAGCGTCTCTGTCAGGTTAAGGGAACCAAAGATGAAAGACGAGCGTACACCTACTGAAAAGTGCTTGCCCAGCGCCAGGGCATTATTCCAATATACATTGTACAACCCGCCGTCGCCTTCATAATCTCCGGCATAGGTATCATTGCTTCCTTCAATGGTTTTTGTGGCAGTATATCGGTAGCCGGCATAGCTCACGGGCATAAAGCCAATGCTACTGGCCCAGTATTTATTCAGTTTGGTGGCCACTGAAAAACTTTTGATCGAGAAGTCGCGGGTAGTGCGGTTGCCTTCGTTGATGGCGTCGCCGGCATAACTAACTGTTCTGCCGGTAAGCGCCATATTCACATAAACATTACTGCGCTCCAATCCACTTAGTGAAGCCGGGTTCTTTAAGAATTGGTACATCGGTGTACTTACCAATGAAAGTGAGCTATTGGCCACACCAATACTGCGGTCATAAAATCGTTGCTCCAGGTCGCCCACGCCGTAAATAGAGTACGGAGCATTATAATCTTGTGCGTCAACATTAAACGCGATGATCAATACAAGAAAGGTTAGATATCTATTCATGAATGTCTTTTTTACGTTGAAATCGGCAGTCGGCAATGGGCAATCAGCAATGGGTTTTTATTCTATTACCATAACTGTCATTATCAACTGTGTTCTGTACTTTGGATGGTTGTAGCTGCCCATCAAAGCGCGGTTTAGTTTTTTATTGGAGCCGGGAATTTGTTCCAACACAAATACGCCATCTTCTGTTACGCCAGCCGTGTTCAATAAATAATTGGTATAGGAAGAAAGATCGAATGTGTAATTGGTGTTGAGGCGATAGATGTAATCGATGGAAGGCGTGCTGAACTGTGTGGCAGAACCTGTGATATCGGGAATAAAGCTGCCAATGTTATTGGTGCCATCCGTTTGAGCCATGTAAAGCGTATCGGGCAGGCGATAACCATAGGTGTCGAAAGTCTGTTCCACGGGTTTGATAACCACTTTGGCGTTCAGTAATCTCACCACACTGCCCAGGCCCAATATATTACGCAGAGAAGGGAACTTCATCTTCATCATTACACCGGTGCCCGATTGTGTAAAGGCATACGGGTATTGCTTGGAAGTAAAGAACTCTTTCTGGGTGGAGCCAAGCGGGTCCAGGGCGGTGCCTGTCCGGTTACTTAATAATTGATTGTACTGATAAGCGGTGCGTGTCAGCGTAAATTCGATCACGTGCTGTTGGTACGTAGGAATAGTGGTGTGATAATACAACTTCATCATCACACTGCTGTCGGCATTGAAACCAAAGACGGCGCCCTTGTCGTTGTCATTCACCTGGATGCAAAAGCCGCGCAGGTAATTCAGGAAGTTGTCCTCACTTTTTACTTCCGACGTTTGGGCTTTTATCTTGTTGTATAGTTCCAAGCCTTTGCTGTAGGGCAGGGTAATCTGTACGGAGTCATTCCGGTTGAGCCTGATGCGGACCGTGGTACTGCCCATCGGTGTAGCAGATGCTTTTGCCGTGGAGGAAGTGTTGTACAAGCTGTTGGCATACGTGTAGTCGGGTTGATTGGCCAACTCATATACAGAAAAGGTTTGGGCTTGTACCGTATCACCGAAGTATTGCTTGTTGGGCCTGAGCGTCATGGCCAGTGAGTCGTAGACCGCATCATTGGGAAAAGCCAGATTGATTACACTGGCCGGCAGTCCTACCTGGAAATACGTGCTGGCCCGGGTGGTGCCCATCAGCGGATCTTCCCAGCGACCGATAAGCAGGATGCCTTTGTCGGAAGTTGGGAAGGAATCCAGTATTACCGTCGATAAAATGGGAGTAATGGTGTCGATGGTAATAAGCCGGGTGTTGCTTTCGCCACCAATGTCGCCAAACTTGATGGGTTCTTTATAGCAGGAGCTGAACAATGTTATCACAAGGCACAGGCCGGAGAATACCGTAGCGGCAGGTTTCGGAATAGTCATACACAAATCTTGGAATGATGATCTGCGCAATATATTAGGGTAATGAGAGGACGATTTGTTATAATAGATAGTCGGCTCTAAATAATCGACGAATCAGAAGTTCACTTCTGTTAGGGTGAGCCGCCCTTGGAGGGCGACCCACCCTAACAGAAGGAGTGAATGCTTACACTATTGAGTATAACGTAGCTGAATACTCTTAGCATTTTATTAACAAGCTTCATGCAGCGAAAGATGAAGTGCTCAACCTTCTATTTCCCGCCTCTTACCTCGTTATTTAACCTGACGATTATTCCTAAACATTCGTCGATTCAACTTACGGGACTATCTATTTTACCAACTCATTTGGAGAGCACATAGATACTTTTATCGAAAATACGCTTAGAGATGAAACAATTTGCTGTTTATGTTGCTGCTTCATTGATTGTATTAACCCCTGTATTGATAGTGCCCGGCTGTACGAAGAGTACAAGTAGTGACGACGACCTGGTTGGAAACTGGTCGATCAGCAAGGACTTTGAAAACGATGCGAGAGGTGAGGCCATTCTGTTTACCATTGGGAATAAAGCCTATCTCGGTACCGGCGTTTCCGGTACCAAACGTTACAATGATCTGTGGGAGTACGATTTAGATAAAGACTACTGGACACGCATGAAAGAAGTGCCAGGTCCGCAAAGGAATTCGGCTGTCGCATTTGCAGTAGGTAATATCGGTTATGTAGGTACTGGTACCGACGGATACGATGAATTTAACGATATGTACTCCTTCAATCCGGCTACGAACGATTGGGATACGCTGCCTCCTTTTCCGGGGTCGGCCCGTTATAATGCAATAGGGTTTGCTATTGGTGATAAAGGGTATGTTGGTTCAGGATACGATGGTAGTGACTTGCAGGATATATATTCTTACACGCCCGCTACCGGTCAATGGGAGCAGGTGAAAAGTATGAACCGCAGAAGGTCAGCTTCTACCGTATTTGTGTTGAATAATAAAGCTTATGTAGTAAGCGGCAGCAACAATGGTACAGCGTTGAATGACTTGCTGGTGTATGATCCGGCAACGAAGGACTGGACCGAAAAAAGGAAGCTGACAAATGTATCGGACGAAAGTTATGACGATGATTATTCGTCTATTGTACGTTACAATGCAGTGAGTTTTGTAATGGGTGGGAAAGCTTACCTGGCTACCGGGCAAAGTGGTTCTTATAATGCTACTGTTTGGGAGTATGATGCGGCCAACGATCAGTGGACGCGCAAAACCGATTTTGAAGGCAAGGCAAGAGAAGGGGCTTTGGCCATGACCTTGAAAGACAGGGGGTTTGTGCTCACTGGCCGCAATGGTTCTGAATATTATTACAACATGTATGAGTGGCGCCCTGCAGATGAACAGAATGACGATGACAACCAATAAGTCTTACAGAATCCTGATAGCTGCCGTTGTGATAGCGGCAGCTATTACGGCTATCAAACTTTACTGGCACTACAACAACAGGCCTGCGGATCAACTATCGTATCAGTGCTTCTCCAGTGGAGAAGGGTGGGGGTATGATATTCTGACAGGTGATAAGGTGCTGATACACCAGTCCATTAATCCGCACGTTGCAGGCAGGAAAGGCTTTGCAACGAAACAGGCTGCGGAAGCTGATGCGCGAATTGTTATAGGAAATATAAAATTGGGTGAGACGCCTGTATTTAATGCGCATCAAATGCAGCGTACCACTACCTTGCCTGCTCATTAATATGATGACCAAAGAGAAAGCCCGTGATAGCATAGCCTATATACTGGGATTTAAACCCGTGAAAACTACACGTCATCGTGTACTGGTAATCGTGTCACATCTTTTTCTATGGGGGCTTTTTCTGGCCATGCCGTTATTGATCTACCGGATCAGGATATTGGACAATACGTTCATTTATCGTGAGCTGGTGACTAAATCTTTCCTTGTCATTCTTTTTTATGTAAACTATTATTACCTGCTGCCCCAGTTCTTTCAGCGCAGGAAAGTGGCTAATTATTTTTTATCCATCACGGCGGCTCTATTGCTGTTGTGTGTAGTGAATATTGTTACGGAGTATTTCTTCCGGGAGCACCTGCGGGCTAATGCAAAGCATTATATACTCACCAGCAGGATGGGGCCAGGTGGCAGGATGATAACGGTGAAGGATTCTGTAACGGGTGATGGTTTTTTTACGCAGGCTTTACCGACTATGCCAGCCATACCAGCCATGCCTACTTTGCACGTAGCAGGTACTACAGGTGCCACTTATCAGGAACCTGCAATGGTGGCAGGTACTGTGAGTCTTATAAGGGATGATACCATGCGCAGGCGTATGCATATGTTGAGACAATATTTCCATACGCGGCATCCGCAGGATACGATGATCGAGGCGTCGGTAAGTGCGGTAGGTGGAGTAACAATGCCTGCTGCGGGCATTCGTTTATTCAGGGGTGGCCCTTTGGGTGAGAGAGGAATATTCTGGATGGGTTTCTCGATGGTGTTGATGAATACGCTTTCATCAGGCGTGATCATCCTGCTCATCAGTGGGTTCATCAAACTGGCGAATTCGTTTATCATCAGTGAAAAGCAGAAGAAGGCGTTGGAGAATGAACGGCTGAATGCGGAGCTCAACTTCCTGAAGTTGCAGATCAATCCACACTTTCTATTCAATACCCTGAACAGTATTTATTCGCAGGCGCACCTGAAGTCGGAGCAAACGGAATACTCTATTCTCAAGTTCTCGCAGATCATGCGGTATGTGTTGTACGATAGTACTACTGAAAAGATACCCTTGAAGAAAGACCTGGAATACATACGGAACTACATCGATCTGCAAAAGCTGCGGATCTCTAAAAACATAACCATCCAGTACGATGTAAATGGTGTTACCAGTGATCTGCTTATAGCGCCTTTACTGTTGATCACCTTTATTGAAAATGCGTTCAAACATGGTATCAGTTACTCCAGCCCGTCGGCCATTGATATCAGGATTGGCGTAACCGGTACCGACCTTACCCTTACTGTGGGCAACACCATTATCCGCAATCCATCTTACAGCAGTGAAAGTGGGGGTGGGGGAGTGGGCCTGGTAAATGCACGTCGGCGGTTGGATGTCTTGTATCCTGGCCGTTACCTGCTCGACATCAGTGACAACAACAGCATCTATGTTGTAAACCTGAAGATCTCGCTTGACCATGAGACTGACCGTGATCAGATAGCTCATATATAATTAAAACGCACACCCGATGAACTTAAACTGCCTCATTATCGATGATGAACCCTGGGCATTGGACCTGATGGAAGATTTTATACGTAAGGTGCCCTACCTGAAACTAATAGCCCGCTGTGAAGGTCCCGTTGCCGCTCTCCAGCATTTTGATAAAGAAGAGATCGACCTTGTGTTCCTTGATATTAAGATGCCCGATCTCTCGGGGATCGAATTCCTGAAAATATTGCCTAAAAAGCCAGCGGTTATATTTGTCACGGCCTACCATGAATTTGCCGTGGAAGGGTATGAGTTGGATGCCATCGATTACCTGCTGAAGCCTGTTCCCTTCGATCGGTTTGTGACAGCTGTCAATAAGGCCTGGGAATATATATCTTACCGCAAGAATAAATCACCGCAACGCAAGGATGACTTCCTGTTCATCAAAACAGCCCATAAGATTCAGAAGATATTCTACAACGATATCGTTTACCTCGAGGGGTTGAAGGACTATACCCGCATCCACCTTACGGATAGTAAAAAGCCGGTGGTTACGCTCCAGAGCCTGAAGTACTTCGAGAGCAGGTTGCCCAACGAGGATTTTATCCGCATTCACCGGTCTTATATAGTATCTCTCCGGAAAGTAGACACGGTTTCCCGCAAAACGGTTTTCCTCGGCGACACCGAACTGCCCTGCAGCGAGCACTATAAAAACCTGCTGTATAATATAATAGGAGAGAAGTTATGACAGGCATTAGCCTTTAGCTGTTAGCTATTGGCTCTGTACTTCGCTAAAGGCTAAAAGCTAACAGCTAACACCTTCTTTTTTCCTTGTAAATCAATAAACTACCGAAGTACAACCTTTACACCCAGTTCAATAAATATGGGACTTCCAAATATGTGTTCTTACCCCGTAGAAAAGGTTGCAGGAACCGTAAAAACCGCTACTTTCGTGATCGTCCAAAAAATATCCTGATTGTCAATAGCCAGGGCAATTTAATCGCCAATATTTCGTTGATACTGAAATCATTGGTCAATCATTCACCCCTTCAAAAAGGTTGAATCTATGAAAAAACCGAATAAGGCAAGGTTTAGTAAGTTGGTTAGTGCATCCTTCTTAGGTTTAGCAATTCTGTTGCAATGGTCATTTGTACCCGCAACTTCAACCGTATATCCCGGTACGGTCGCTCCTCGTGATACTACTTCCATACATATAGAAAATACCAAAAAGGTTGCAGCTTTTTCTTTCGACAACAGCATGGAGATATACGATAGTCTCCACCTCGAAGAGGCAGGGCTCTCCCGTATGGTATACCGCACGGCGTTGAAAGGCATGGAAAAGCTGTCGGCTAAAGGCTGGCTCAAAGGGCATATCCTGGCCATTGTAGATTTTAGCCAGCCCAGCATCAACAAGCGTCTCTATGTGATCGATCTGGACAACTACGAGTTATTATATAATACCTGGGTAGCCCACGGCATGAAGTCGGGCAAAACCATGGCACAGTTGTTTTCCAATAAACCATCTTCCAACAAGAGCAGTCTTGGATTCTATGTAACCGGCGAAGCCTACCAGGGCAGCAATGGTTATTCGCTCAAACTGCAGGGCGTGGAAAAGGGTATTAATGATTTCGCTTACCGCCGCGCTATCGTGTTGCATGGCGCTGATTACGTGAGTGAGCAGTTCATTGCCAGCCAGGGCTATATTGGCCGCAGCAAAGGATGTCCCGCTGTTCCGCTGGACGTTTGTGCGTCCATGATCGACCAGATCAAAGAAGGCAACTGCCTCTTTATTTATCATCCTACATCGGCTTATCGTTCAAAGTCAGCTTTATTGAAGAAGTAAGCTTCGTTATTAGCTACGAACCCAAAAAGGCAACGAGGCGACAAGGCATTGAGGCAACGAGCGCTGTATTTTGCTCGCAGCTCGCGGCTTTCCCCACATGTTCATAAAAACCTCCGAACAAAACCGAATCCTCTGTTTATCTTTGATTTTTAACACCTTGTAACTCACAATACCTATGCTAAAGGTTGGCGTATTCGGCGTTGGTCATCTCGGAAAATTCCACCTCAATAACTGGAAAGAAATTAAGGACGTAGAACTGGTCGGATTTTATGACCCGAATGATGTAGCGGCTCAGGAGGTAACGGAAAAATACCAGTTGGCCCGCTTCCTCGATCCAGAAAGGCTTGTTGAGGCTGTGGATATGGTGGACATCGTGGCGCCGACGACCTTTCACTTCGACCTTTGCAAAATGGCCATCCGTAAGGGTAAGCACGTTTTTGTGGAAAAGCCTCTTGCCAATACCATGGAAGAGGCGCGAGAGCTGGTAAAGCTCGTGCGGGAGTCCAATGTCAAATTACAGGTGGGGCATGTGGAGCGATTCAATCCTGCCTACCTCGGCATCCAGCACATGCAATTGCAGCCGATGTTCATCGAGGTGCACCGCCTGGCTCAGTTCAATCCCCGGGGCACGGAGGTGAGTGTGATCCTCGACCTAATGATCCACGATATCGACATTATCCTCAGCATCGTCAAGAGCGAGGTCAAAATGATCTCGGCCAGCGGCGTAGCGGTTATGACTGATACGCCCGATATAGCCAATGTGCGGATAGAATTCAACAATGGCTGTGTAGCCAACCTCACTTCCAGCCGGATATCCATGAAGAAAATGCGTAAAATGAGGTTATTTCAGAAAGATGCTTATATTGGGGTGGACTTTCTCAATAAGAAGTCAGAGGTCATCAAATTAAAGACCCCCCAGGACGTGGATGCTTTTTCTTTTGACCTGGATACACCACATGGGAAAAAGACTATTGCCATCGTGAACCCACAGGTTCCTGAAGTCAATGCGATCAAAAAAGAACTGGAAGCATTTCGCGATTCCATCATCGACAATACACCCACACGGGTATCGGAAGTAGACGGTTATAGGGCCATGGACGTAGCACACCAGATATTGCAAAAGATTAAAAACAATAGCATTACCTCGTAGCCTCCTGCATGTCAGCGAACAATCGTATCCATAGCGCCTGGTATCTCCTCAGCGACTATATAGCGGCCATCCTGGCGTGGATCGTTTTGCACTTTGCACGTAGTTATTTCCTGCAGATAAAAGTTATCTCCAAAGAGCATGGTGTACAGTTCAATCCGCCATTCTGGTGGGGGTTGTTGTTGATACCCATTGCCTGGCTTACCTTTTTTACGCTGATAGGTTCCTATCATACTTTGTATAAGAAGTCGCGGCTCAATGAATTTACCAACACCATTCTTGTTTGCATCATTGGTTGTACGATCATTTTCTTCTCGATCATGATCAATGACCCTCAGCACAAATACACCTACTATTACAAGGCATTGTTCACCTATATCTGGGCTCAGCTATTCTTTACCTGGATTGGGCGCAGCCTGCTGTTGGGTAAGGTGCGCAGGCAATTGGTAAAAGGTTCGGTACAATTTAATACGTTATTGGTGGGTGGTAATGCAGTGGCCAGTAAAATTTATAAGGATACAAAGGCTGGTCTTAGGTTGGCAGGTTATCATTACACGGGGTTTATTGCGGCTTCGCCAGAACCCAATGGTATCAGCAGTCATTTGCCTCAATATGGCAATGTGCACGACATTGAAAGGGTGATACGCGAGCAAAAGGTGCAACTGGTAGTGATTGCGCTCGAGGAGTCGGAGAAGCACCAGGTGGAGAAGATAGTGGCGGTGCTCAGTGATGAAGATGTTGATATCAAGATCGCGCCGGACATGTTGGATATCCTCTCCGGATCGGTAAAGACCAGCAATGTGTTTGGTGCTATCCTTTCCGATCTCAAAACGGGCCTCATGCCCGAGTGGCAGCAGAATATCAAGCGGGTGATCGACGTGTTCATCGCTTCTTTTGGAATGATGTTGTTGTCTCCTTTATACCTGTATGCAGCCATACGGGTAAAAGCAACTTCACCGGGTCCTATCTTTTATATGCAGGAGCGTATTGGCTATCGTGGCCGCAAGTTCAACATCTATAAGTTCCGGTCTATGTATTATCCTGCTGAGATCAATGGCCCGCAGCTGTCATCGGCCAATGACGAGCGGATCACCAAATGGGGGAAGACGATGCGTACCTGGCGGCTGGATGAGCTGCCTCAGTTGTGGAATATCCTCAAAGGAGAGATGAGCCTGGTAGGCCCACGTCCGGAACGGGAATATTACATCAACCAGATACAACAGCAATCGCCCTACTTTAAATACCTGCTCAAAGTAAAACCCGGCGTCACTTCCTGGGGCATGGTCAAATTTGGCTATGCTGAAAATGTGGAGCAGATGGTAGAGCGCATGAAATATGACCTTATCTACATCGAAAATATATCCCTCGCTCTTGACCTGAAGATCATGATCCATACGTTGAGGATTATTTTCATGGGGGTAGGACGATGAACCACTATTTAGTACAGACTATTCACTAAAAGACCTACATGCAAAAAAAGATCGTTCCCTTATTTGTGCTTGTCCTTTTGTACAATGCGGCTTTTTCCCAGGATTACTGGCAACAGGAAGTGCATTACACCATCGATGTGGCACTTAATGAAAAACAACATACGCTTAAAGGCAACCTGTCATTGCAATACATCAATCATTCTCCTGATACGCTGACCTATATCTGGTTTCACCTCTGGCCCAATGCTTATAAGGATGACAATACTGCGCTGGCCAGGCAACTGGAAGGCGACAAGGAGGGGAAGAAAAAGCTCAAGAATAAAAAAAGTGAAGGATACATCGATGGCCTTGCCTTTACAGTCGATGGTAAAACCGTGACTACCGGGCAGGATAGTGCCAACGACGCAGATGTGATAAAGCTGATACTGCCTGCGCCACTGGCGCCCGGGCAAACGGCCACCATCGCTACGCCTTTCAATGTAAAGCTGCCGTTTTATTTCTCCCGCTCTGGTTATGATGGCGATCAATACATGATCTGCCAGTGGTACCCCAAGCCGGCTGTGTATGACAAAAAGGGCTGGCATGCTTTCCCTTACCTCGATCAGGGAGAGTTTTACAGTGAGTTCGGTACTTTTAAAGTGAACATTACCGTTCCTGCCGCTTATGTTGTAGGCGCTACCGGTACGTTGCAAACGAAGGAAGAGCTGGATCAGTATAAAGCGCTTGGGACGCAGAATTACCAGGCCAAAGCTGGTGTTGCCAAATACAAGGCTGCTCAACCTGATGCGCTCAAAACCCTGCAATACTATGGGGAGAATATCCACGACTTTGCCTGGTTTGCCGATAAAGATGCCATCATTCAGTATGATACACTACAACTGCCTTCGGGTAAGGTGATCGATGCTTTTACATACTACCAGCCCAATGGCAACAAGGAGTGGAGTAACAGCCTTTCTTTTGTTGAAGATGCGGTACGCCATTATTCCGGCTGGATAGGGGAGTACCCCTGGCCGGTAGTGCAGGCAGTGGAAGGCCCCAAGAACCTTTCTTCCGGTGGAATGGAATATCCCATGATCACCCTTATTACCAGTCCCGATGCTGATGCGGAAAATCTTGATGCCGTGATCACCCATGAGGTGGGGCACAACTGGTTTTATGGTATCCTTGGCAGCAATGAGCGGGACTACCCCTGGATGGATGAGGGTATCAACAGTTTCTATCAGTTCCGCTATGAAGCGGAAAAATACAAGTCCAACACTATTTTTGGTAAATCCATGCCTAAGGAATTAAAGCAACTCCCCACGGACGAACTCCTGGGCCGGCTATACAATGCGTTCAACAGCCTGCCTGCCAAAGAGCCCGTTAATACAGGCTCAACAGGTTTTGCCAATAAAAACGATTATGGTATCGTTGTATACGTGAAAGCGGCTACCTGGCTTTACCTCGTGGAAATGGCCCTGGGGCGTGAGCGATTCGATAAAGCCATGCAAGCATATTTCGCTACCTGGAAATTCAAGCATCCTTACCCGGAAGACCTCAAAGCTGCATTGGAAAAATCCACGCAGGTGGGCCTCGATGGAGTCTTTGAGCTGCTGAACAAAGAAGGAAGTTTTTGATATTGTCGACTGCCGATTGCCGAAAAAACCGATCATGAAAAAGAGTACCTGTATTATTTTATTGTTGATCATCTTGCAGAAAGCCAGTCACGCTCAACGTTACTGGCAGCAGGAGTTGCATTATACAATAGATGTTGAGCTCGACGATACGCAGCATAGTCTTAACGGGTACCTGAAGCTTCGGTACATCAATAATTCGCCGGATACGCTTTCTTTCATCTGGTTTCACCTGTGGCCGAATGCTTATAAGAATGACCGTACTGCCTTTAGTGATCAATTGTTGCTTCATGGCCGTACCGATTTCTACTTTTCCAACCGGGAAGACCGTGGTTATATTAACCGGCTCGATTTCAGGGTGAACAATGCTACGCTGGAAACGGAAGATCATCCTCAATACATCGATGTGATAAAAGTGCTCCTGAATACGCCGCTGGCGCCTGGTGCACAGACAGAGATCACGACGCCTTTTCATGTAAAACTGCCGAAACACTTTTCGCGTGGTGGGCATGTTGGCCAGTCTTACCAGGCAACTCAATGGTACCCCAAGCCGGCAGTATATGATAGCAAGGGCTGGCATCCGATGCCTTACCTCGATCAGGGAGAGTTTTACAGTGAGTTTGGTACATACGATGTGCGCATTACAGTGCCGACAGATTATGTGGTGGCTGCTACCGGCGAATTGCAGAGTGCGGCCGAAAAGCAGTGGATGAAGACCATGACGGCTGAATACAGGAATCAGCAGGCGCCACCACCTGTCGTGAACCAAAAGCCTAAGTTCCTGAAGCCAACACCTAAGAAGCCGGCACCTAAAACGCCTGTCAAAAAGAACACCAATAAGGCGCCGCTGAAAAATAAAAAGAATGTGGCTAAACCCGCAGAGGTTGAAAGCAAGCCTGCAGAGCCCGCCATTGCTGCAAAGCCTAATGCTACAGTGATAGCTACCAAAACGCTGCAGTTCAAACAAGACCGTATCCACGATTTTGCGTGGTTTGCCGATAAGCGTTTCGTGGTGGACTACGATACCATAAAGCTGACATCGGGCAGGGTGATAGAGGCCTGGTCGTTTTATCCACAGAAGGATACGTTGTGGAAGCAGAGCGTGGCCATGGCAAAAGATGCTATTCATTTCCGTTCAAAGCTCATTGGTGAATATCCTTATAATGTAGTGAGCGTGGTGCAGACCAAAGAAAGTGGTGGTATGGAATATCCCACCATCACCAACATTGGCTCTATGCCGGATGCCAAAACATTGGACATGGTCATTGATCATGAGGTGGGGCACAACTGGTTTTATGGTATCCTTGCCAGCAATGAGCGCGACCATCCCTGGATGGATGAAGGTATCAACAGTTATTATGGCAATCGCTATGTGGCCTGGAAATACCCGGAAAAACGCAAGAGGAACTGGCTGGAATCCAAGATACCCGAGAACCAGACCAGGCTGAATATTGCCATTTTTGCCAAGGAGAAAAAAGACCAGCCTATCAGTACAGCTTCTGCCGACTTCACTGAGCAGAACTATTCTATCATTGCTTACGGTAAAACTTCTTTATGGATGAAGCGTATGGAGGAACAGGTGGGACAGGCGCGTTTCGATAGTTGTATGCAATTGTATTATGAGCAGTGGAAGTTCAAACATCCCCAGCCGGAAGATTTTCAACGGGTGATGGAACAAAATAGTGGCCAGAACCTTGCTGAGCTTTTCCATGACTTACATACGCAGGGGGCGATACAGGATTATGTTGGCCCTAAAAAAATAAAGCCTGCCTTCCTGTTCTCTATGAAAGATTATGAGCGGGTAAACTATGTCAACTTCCTGCCGGCTATCGGCTACAACATGTACGACAAGTTTATGGTGGGGCTGGTATTGCACAATGTTTCCATGCCTTCTCACAAGTTTCAATTCATGCTGGCTCCTTTGTATGCTACCGGCAGCAAACAGTTTAATGGTATTGGTACGCTCGGTTATCATTGGAATCCGCGTAAGCATTTCCAAAATATCGATCTGTCAGTTACCGGCGCACGGTTTTCCACGATGGAAGGAGTAGACAGCAACGGTGCGAAAGTGCATGGCGGCTTTCACAAGATCGTGCCTGCATTGCGCTTTACCTTTAAAAACCGTTCTCTGCTTTCTACGGTTGAAAAGTGGATAGAATGGAAAACGTACCTCATTGGTGAGAAGGGATTCAATTATGTAATGGATCATGATGACAGTGTAAGTTATCCTACGCCGGGAGCTGTTAAGAATCGTTACCTGAACCAGCTTACTTTTAATATCACTGATTATCGGAAGCTCTATCCCTACGATGCGCAGATACAGTTGCAGCAAGGGGATGGTTTCTATCGTGCGCAGGCTACCGGTCATTATTATTTCAACTATGCCAAAGGTGGCGGCATGCAGGTGCGGGCATTCGTTGCCAAGTTTGGTTACCTCGGTGGCCGAACGAGTGAAAAGGTAAGCCGGTCGTTCCTGTACCAGCCCAAGCTCACAGCTGTGCGGGGTGATGAAGATTATACTTACAGCAACTATTTTATCGGTCGCTCTGAATTTGATGGGGCTGCCAGCCAGCAGATCATGATGCGGGATGGAGGGCTGAAACTGCGTACTGATCTTTTTGCAGGGTTGCAAGGGCGGTCGGATAACTGGATTGCTTCCATTAACTTCAATACTACGCTGACTAAAAACCTGTTTCCGGTAGAATTGCCGATACGCATATTTGCAGATGTGGGCACTTATGCAGATGCCTGGAAGAAGAATGCTGAGACCAGTCGCTTTTTGTTTGTGGCCGGGTTGCAGGTGTCGCTGTTTAAAGACCTGCTGAATGTATATGCGCCTATCTTCTACAGCAAAGAGTTCCGGGACAATCTCAAAACGGCACCGGAAGTCAATACTTTTGGCAAACGGCTTTCCTTTAGCTTTGATATACACCGTTTCAACCTGCGAAAGGTCATTCAGCGTTGAGATGTCAACAAACGTTATTCAATACCTTCAACACCCACAGATCGACAGGGTGAAATGGGACAACTGCATGGCCAATGCTCCCAATGGATTGATCTATGGCTATTCTTTCTATCTCGACCGGATGGCTGTTGATTGGGACGCGCTGGTGTTGAATGACTATGAAGCGGTGATGCCATTGCCCTGGAAAAAGAAGTGGGGCATTTGCTATCTGGCTCATCCGCCGTTGACTGCTTCGCTGGGTATTTTTGGTGCATCGATCACTGAAGCATTGACCAGCCAGTTCATTAAGGCTATACCTGCCCGGTTTAAATTAGTAGACCTGTTATTGAACCGGAATAATTTCCTGCCGTCTTCGGGAATACAATCCATGCGCAGCAACTATGTACTGAATCTTGAAAGACCTTACGAGACTATTTACAACGAATACAGGAACAATGTGCGCCGGAATGTTAAAAAGGCGCAGCAGTTGAATTGCCGTTATGCAACTGATATTCCGTTGGATGAAATAATCACGCTGGCGCGATGGCAGATACAACAGCAGGTGACCAATATAGGGGAAGAGGATTACACGCACTTTAAAGAGCTGTTCAATTACCTGGTATCGTTGGGTGAGGAAGGGGGTGTTGCGGAACGCAACGGAATAGAGCTTCGAGGCTACAAGCCTCGAAGAGCGACGGCCTACAAACCTTGCAGCGCAGCAACCAGTGGGGTATATACTTCAAATAATGAGCTGGTGGCTTCCTGTGTGTGGTTTTATTCACATGGGAGGGCTTACTACATTTTAGTGGGCAATCATCCCAATGGGAAAACGATAGGTGCTTCGCACTTCCTTATTGACCGGTTCATTCATGAACATGTGGGGCAGGAATTGTTGTTGGATTTTGAAGGTTCTGATGTTGCCAGTCTGGCATTCTTCTATAGTAGCTTCGGCGGGGTGAAGGAAGTATACCCGGCTTTGCAGTTTCAGCGTTTGCCCTGGTGGCTGCGTTGGAAAAGCAAAGGCTACCCGACTCTCTAAATCCCCATTTCTCTTTCTTCGAGTATCTTCTCTGCGATCAGCACATCGATGGGATGGGTGATCTTGATATTGGTAGATTCTCCGTCAATGAGGTGGATCTTTACGCCCAGCCGCTCTACTACACTGGCTTCGTCGGTGAAAGACTCTTCGTACTCCTGTTCGAAGGCTGCTTTGACGATATCGCTGTAAAACGTTTGTGGGGTTTGAATGATGCGCACCTTGCTGCGGTCGATGAACTCATTGCCATCGAAGGTCTGGATGCGGATAGAATCAACCGCACCGATGGCGGGGATGGCGTTGCCACGTTCCTGTGCCATCTGGTAGCAGCGGCGTATCAATTGGGGGGTGAGCAGGCAACGTACTCCGTCGTGCACAAAAACGATTGAATGGTGGTGGATATGTGACAGGCCATTGCGGACGGAATGAAAGCGTGTTTCCCCGCCTGCCGTCATCCAGATGCGATCGGGAGCGTGGGTGGAACGGAGTATTTCCTGACCGGTTTCAAGATGGGCTTCAGGGAGTACCAGGATGATCTCAAGATCGGGGAATGCGTCCAGGAAAGCGGTAAGCGTATACCACAATACTGGCTTGCCCTGAAGGGGGAGAAACTGTTTTGGAACAATGGTGCCCATGCGCATACCTGAACCGCCGGCTACAATTACTGCGTATTTTTTCATGTAAGGGTTAGCGTCAACTTTATTATAATGTACTGGTTAAGAGTACAAATAGATTTAATTAGCTGCAAAAAACTTTTAGCGAATCCGGATTATCTGGTTTTTCAGTAGGAATGTATCGCCCGCTCGGTTTTTAACCCTGATGCAATCCAAAAAAAAGCGACTGCCGGGTGTTAGTCGTTTGACAAGAGAAACAGCCACTGGCGACAATGAATCAGAAGAACAATAGGTTTCGGCATAGCAAAGAATACCTGGGCCTTTTGAGCCTAACCTAAAACTGAACACGGTAAGGGCTGGGTGGCTGCATTGGAGCTTGCCTGCTTTCAAAACGGCGTCTACCGTAATTAAATCGGTTTGGCCGGCAATGGAAACCTTGTAGGGAAGCTGCTTTCCCTGGCAGCTATCCTGGGCAATCGTTAGGAATGAGAACAAAAATAAACACAGGAAAGATAAAACAAAGATTCTCATATTAACCGTCTCTTCCTGTTATAACGTTGTCATTACACATAAAATTATAGCACAATTGTACTAAGTCCTGTCTTGTATGATTGGTATCCTGATACCCGTATCGGGTTGATCCTGACACGAAATTTACTCTCCTCCCAGGAGTTCCCGCTCGATCTCTTCCATTTGGACAATGTCCCAGGCTTCGCTCTCGGTAGGCGTTACATTCATCAGCTCAAGGATACCAGCTTTTTCCAGGGATTCTTCTACGTCTGGTTGCAGCTCGCAGATGACGAAGGAGGCTCCCTGCTCGTAGAAGGTTTGTTGTAACTTTAACAGGTACTCTCCGGCAGCATCGTCCACCTCGTTAATGTCTTTAACAATCAGGATGATGTTTTTAACGTCATTTTGGAGGAAGGGAAGTAAACATTCATCCAGTTCTGCTGTCATATTAGCAGATAAAACTGGTTCAATGATCGTTATGGCATGGAATTTTTGCTTGGTATCAATTTTGACCTGCATACACACTTAATGTTTGTTAACAGCCGTTAATAAAGAGGCGAGAACATAAGTCAAAAATATTCGTTATTATTGTATAACACAACAAATTACAAAAATGGATAACAATTTTTCAGCCCAGGTAAAGGAGATTATTTCGTTTAGCAGGGAGGAGGCTTTGAGGCTGGGGAATGATTTTATCGGTACTGAACATTTGTTGCTTGGGTTGATTCGGGAAGGTGAAAATACGGCAGTGCGAATACTCAAGAGCTTCAATGTTGATCTCTACGAACTGCGTAAAGAAGTAGAATTGGCCGTCAAGGACAAAACCGGTAAGAACATCGCCAACATAAACAGCTTACCCCTGACCAAACAGGCAGAGAAGGTCATCCGGGTAACAGTGCTGGAGGCGAAGGCCCTAAAGAGCCCTACTGTAGAAACGGAGCACCTTATGCTCTCCATACTCAAGAACAAGGAAAACATAGCTACTCAAATCTTAAATCAGTTTGACGTGGATTACGATTTATTCAGAAACGAATTAGGCGTAGTGAAGAGCAATGATGTTCGTAGCGAATATGCCGATGAGAACGAAGACGATTTCGATGAGGAAAAGAAATACTCACAACAGAAGTCTCGCCAGGCAGGTAATGCCAAGAGCAAGACGCCTGTACTCGACAATTTCGGTCGTGATATCACGCGGTTGGCCGAGAGCGGAGCACTGGACCCCATCGTAGGCCGGGAAGAAGAGATCGAGCGTGTGTCTCAGATCCTTTCCCGTCGTAAGAAGAACAATCCGATCCTCATTGGTGAGCCCGGCGTTGGTAAAACAGCGATCGTAGAAGGTCTGGCGCTGCGTATCGTGCAGCGTAAAGTATCCCGGGTATTATTCGACAAACGTGTTATTTCACTCGACCTTGCTGCCCTGGTGGCAGGTACCAAATACCGTGGCCAGTTTGAAGAGCGCATGAAAGCGATCATGAACGAGTTGGAAAAGAACCGTGATGTGATCCTCTTCATCGATGAGATACACACGATCGTAGGTGCCGGTGGCGCCAGTGGTTCACTGGATGCTTCCAACATCTTCAAACCAGCCCTTGCCCGTGGCGAACTCCAATGCATTGGCGCTTCTACACTGGACGAGTACCGCATGTACATCGAAAAGGATGGTGCCCTCGACCGTCGTTTCCAGAAAGTAATGGTTGAACCACCAAGCGTGGACGAAACCATCCAGATCCTCAATAACATCAAGTCTAAATACGAAGACTACCACAACGTTACTTACAATGACGAGGCTATCGATGCCTGCGTGAAGCTGAGTGACCGCTACATTACAGACCGTCTGTTGCCCGACAAGGCTATCGACGTGATGGATGAAGTAGGCGCCCGTGTGCACCTGAAGAACATCAATGTGCCTAAGGAGATCCTGGACCTTGAAAAGAAGATCGAGGATGTGAAGGTGGAAAAGAACAAAGTGGTAAAGAGCCAGAAGTTTGAAGAAGCTGCCTCCCTCCGTGATACTGAGAAGCGTTTGCAGGAAGAGCTGGAGAAAGCAAAAGCAAGCTGGGAAGAAGAAAGCAAACACAAGCGCTACCCCATAGATGAAGAGGCCATTGCCGAAGTAGTGAGCATGATGACCGGTATTCCGGTGAAGAGAATGGTGCAGGCCGAAACTGAGAAGCTGCGCAACATGACGATCGACATGCGCAATATGGTGGTTGGTCAGGACGACGCCATTACAAAGGTGGTGAAAGCCATTCAGCGTAACAGGGTAGGGTTGAAAGATCCTAAGAAACCTATCGGTACATTCATTTTCCTCGGACCTACCGGGGTCGGTAAAACCGAGTTGGCAAGAGCGCTGGCCCGCTACATGTTCGACTCAGAAGATGCGCTTATCCGTATCGATATGAGTGAATACATGGAGAAGTTTACTGTAAGCCGTTTGATTGGTGCGCCTCCCGGCTATGTAGGATATGAAGAGGGTGGTCAACTTACCGAGCGTGTACGCCGTAAGCCATACTCTGTGATCCTTCTGGACGAGATCGAGAAAGCTCACCCCGATATCTACAACATTCTGTTGCAAGTGCTGGATGATGGTCAACTGACCGACGGCCTTGGCAGAAAGGTAGACTTCAAGAATACATTGATCATCATGACCTCGAACATTGGTGTACGCCAATTGAAAGACTTTGGTGATGGTGTAGGGTTTGCAACAGCTTCCCGTCAGCAAAATGCGGAAGAGAACAATAAAGCAGTAATTGAAAAGGCCCTGAAAAGGACTTTCTCTCCTGAGTTCCTCAACCGTATCGATGATGTGGTGATCTTTAACTCACTGGGCAAGGAGCATATCTTCCTGATCATCGACATCCTGATGAAGGGTGTAATGAAACGGTTGAACAGCCTTGGATTCAGCCTTGAGCTTACTGAAGAGGCCAAGAACTTCATCGCTGAGAAGGGATATGACTCTCAATTTGGAGCGCGTCCGCTGCACAGGGCTATCCAGAAATACCTGGAAGATCCGCTGGCTGAAGAGATCCTGAACCTCAATATCAAGCAAGGTGATGTAATGCTTGCCGACCTTGATAAGGACAAGACCAAGATCCTCTTCACGCTGAAAGTGACCAAAGAGAAGTCTGAAGCATAAACATTCGTAACAGTTCTATATAAGAAACCCTCTCCATTAACCGGAGAGGGTTTTTTGTTGCCTGCTGGCGACAGCCTATCGAAGCAACAAGCCTTCACTCGTTGCCTTTATGCCTCACAATGCCTTGTTGCCTGTAACTTTCTTGATTTCGATCACACACTATTAAATATCACATAGCGTTTATATTGCAAGTCCCTCTGTTTTTTATGCTGGAGCCTGGCCTGGACATTTTCGCAATGTCGATCCCCCGGTTACAGACAATGGTAAAATCCAATGCTTATGATAACAAGGTGACTTACGCGTAGTAGGTCCGGTAAATCGTCCCGCTACATTTTTAATGCCGTTCTACCTGTGTGGAGCGGCATTAACTTTTAATTGCTGTCCAATATTACTTTTACGACACAGGTTTAGCGATGCTTTTGCCAATTCATTGTATTTCTTAGTTTTGCGGAGTGGAAAAAAAGATCATCATTACTATTGACGGCTGGTCATCCTGTGGCAAGAGCACCGTTGCCAAGCAATTGGCGCGTGAGTTGGGCTATGTATACATCGACAGTGGTGCTATGTACCGTGCTATTACCCTGTATTTTCTGCGTAATCACTTAGACTGGACTCACCACGAGGCGGTAGAAGATGCTTTGAAGAAAATAAAGCTCGAGTTCCTCTCCAATCACAAGAATGGTCAAAGTGAGATCTACCTCAATGGGGAGAACGTGGAGTATGTTATCCGCGACCTGGTAGTGGCTGAAAAAGTGAGTGAAGTGGCTGCCATTAAAGAGGTGCGCCAGTTTGCCGTGAAGCAGCAGCAGGACATGGGCAACAAGAAGGGTATTGTGATGGATGGGCGCGACATTGGTACCGTGGTGTTTCCCAGTGCCGAACTGAAGATCTTTATGACTGCTGATAAGGCTATCCGTGTTCAGCGCCGTTTCCGCGAACTGTATGAAAAGAATCCCAACATCACCATCGAAGAGGTGAAATCCAACCTGGAAATGAGGGACTATATCGATTCTCATCGTGAGATAAGCCCCCTCCGTCAGGCTGAAGATGCTTTACTGCTCGACAATTCCAAGCTCACCATGCGGGAACAACTGGATATTGCGCTGGGCTGGGTGCACGAGCGGCTTAAGGATACCGAATAGGCACAGGCTGGGGAATTTAATGGCTTTTCGGCTTTACGTCTCTATCCTATATAATAAATTTTCCTATATTGACGTTTAACTGGGTAATTTTCAGTTGGCAATAACGCAACGCGGTACGGGCCGTTTCCGGTTATGGACTGATTTGCTTTACTTTGCCCCCGGTTTCTTTTACCCTTAAGCTAAGCCAGGATGGTATTCAACAGTATTACATTCTTAATTTTTAGTGGTATTTTTTTCCCTTTGTATTTCCTTACCAAGGGAAAGCTGCGCCTGTGGTGGATCCTGCTGGCGAGCTACGTGTTTTATGGTTGGTGGGACTATCGTTTCCTGGCCATTATCATGATCTCCACGTTCATGGACTTCAATTTCGGTAAGCTGATCGGGGCTACGGAAGACAAGACCAAGCGACGTACTTACCTCATCTTCAGCATGATCATGAACCTTGGCTTTCTGGGGTATTTCAAGTATTTCAACTTCTTTATCGACAGCTTCGTGGTCATGATGCACAAGTTTGGCTTCCAGCCTTCTATTGGCACCTTGCAGATCATGCTGCCCATCGGTATCTCGTTCTATACTTTCCAGAGCTTATCGTACACCATCGATATCTACCGGCGTGAAATTCCGGTGGAGCGTGACATGCTTAAGTTTGCGGCCTTTATCGCGCTCTTCCCGCAGCTGGTGGCCGGGCCTATCGTTAGGGCCAGGGACCTGCTGCCACAAATGAATACCGATAAAAAGTTTGATTGGGATAACTTCAACTCCGGCCTTGGCCGTATCCTATGGGGTTTCTTCAAGAAGGTAGCAATCGCCGATTCGCTGGCGCCCTTTGTCGACCAGTGCTGGGCCGACCCCTCCAAATTCTCTTCTTCACACCTCTTTATAGGCGTCATC
This sequence comes from Paraflavitalea sp., assembly GCF_059502485.1. Taxonomy (NCBI): domain Bacteria; kingdom Pseudomonadati; phylum Bacteroidota; class Chitinophagia; order Chitinophagales; family Chitinophagaceae; genus Paraflavitalea; species Paraflavitalea sp. The sequence continues at coordinate 1,665,573 of NZ_JCACET010000010.1, read as the reverse complement.
TTCTATTCGTTCCAGATATATTGCGACTTCTCGGGTTATTCCGATATCGCTATCGGTCTGGCGCGCATCATGGGTTATCGCTTCGTGGAGAATTTCAAAACGCCTTATTTCTCGCAAAGTTTCAGTGAGTTCTGGACCCGCTGGCATATCTCTCTTTCCGGCTGGTTGCGCGATTACCTGTACATTCCTTTGGGAGGTAACAGAAAAGGGAAGTTCCATACGTACAAGAACAACATGATCACCATGCTGCTGGGGGGGCTATGGCACGGGGCCAACCTCGCCTTTATATTCTGGGGCTTCTTGCATGGTGTATACCTAATTGTGCAGCGTATTACCACGCCCATCTGGCGAAAGTTTGTGGCGATCGTGCGTATGCCGGCATTTATCAACTCGGCCATTTGTATTGTGATCGTATATGCTTTGACTGTACTGGCGTGGATCTACTTCCGTTCGGGAAGTATGGGGCATAGCGCCTTTTCGGTGGCTAATACTATTATTGGCCGGATAGCTTCTTTGGAAGACTTTACCTGGTTTAGCGTGCTTAACAAATATCAGGTGATGAAGGGCATGTTATTATTGTTCATCTTGTTGAGCGTGGAGATCACCAACCAACGTTGGTCATGGAACGTGTCGCAGCTGCAGCGTCCTGCGTTGCGGATAGCGCTCTTTGTTTCTGTGTTGTGGCTGATTGCCTTGTTTGGTACGTTCTCTGCAAACTCTTTTATATACTTCCAGTTTTAATCTGAATAGCGCATGAAGAAAGGAATTTGGGTTATAATGTTTCTGGTCGTCCTCTTCCTGGGTGACCGTTTGATAGGCTGGTTTTTTCAACAGCAGATCACCAAAAGTCAGTTCCGCTATTCGCGTATGTACCGGGGCGAAGGCGAGGCCGATATTCTCATTGTGGGAAACTCCCGTGGTCTCAACTTTTATCAGCCTACCGTAGAGAAAGCCACCGGCCTAAAAACTTTCAGTCTTTGTTATTATAGTATGCCTTGTGAAATAGCTACGGTGCTTACGCAGGATTACCTTGATAAATATCCCAACGTTAAAACTGTACTGGCAGAGATCACCATGGTAGAAATGTCGGATGATAAACTGCTGCCGGGCTTTACTACTTATATTCCTTATTCTGAAAGGATCGATTCGGTGCTGAAGAACAATGTGAAGGAGACCTGGAATTACGCTCATTTCTCTCATGTGTACCGCTTCAATAATGAGGTGTTTCAACGGGCCATGTATTATCGCAGTAAGCTCGATGACGACTGGTATTTTGACCATACTATTACGCCTGACCTCATCGAACAGGCGGCTCACCGCAGCGTAGAGTTTAAGGTGCCTGAGAAGCATGTAGCAAACATCAAAAGGCTGGCTGATTATTGCCGCGCTAAAAATATCAATCTTCAATTGGTAATAGCCCCTTTCTTCCCGGGCTATACGGTTAAACGGCTGGATGTGCTGAAGCAGCAGGTGGAAACCGCCACCGGCTATCCTGTGCATGATTACAGCCATGCTGTGACCGATACGCTGTCTTTTACCGATTACCTGCACGCCAACCTCAAAGGGGGCGCTGCGATCGTAAATATCATGGTAAAGGATGGGGTGCTGCCTGTAGCCAATAAACAGGTCGCTAACAACAAATAATTATAATACCGGTTGTTTCTCTGCAAGAGCTTAATGCTCTAACCAGATGCCGTTCCCGGGGCGTTAGCCCGTGAATTGGCCTGTTCTGTTCATGTTGCTCCGTATTTTCTGTAGTTGCGTATAGTAAAATATCTATTACTGCCTGATTTTCAATTATTATCACATCATTTCTGGAACTACTTTCCATGAATGGGAAAAATTCCCACCTCTTTTTGTATTGTGTATCTGGTACAATAAAAATATAATGGTGTTTAGTCATTGGTTGTAATTTGTTGATTGATAGCGTGCTACGTAGTAGGTAGGGGCTCATGTATCTGGGTATATCGATGGTCATTTTTCAAAATTGGCGCGTCGTTGGAATCTACCATGCCAACCAACTGATCGTAGAAAATGAAGCATCTGTACCCTAAACATCTTATCAGCAGTGGGCTGATGTTGATCACCACCATCACCTTTCTGCAGCCTGCAGCGGCTCAATGTCCCGCAGGTAGTATTTCTAATACAGCCGGTAACTATAACAATGGTCAAACGGTTTGTATCTCCACCAACTTCAGCGGTAATATCAAGATTACCAATGGCGCTAAAATGGTCATTGTGAGTGGTGGTAATTATACTGGTAACATCGACGGTAACCAAGGTTCCACGATAGAAGTAAAAGCAGGAGGGACATTTAATCCAGGTACTGCCAACAACCTGGCTTCGGTAATCACTGTTGCGAAAAATGGAACGGCGATATTGTCTAATGCAGGTTTTTCAAATGGATTTGGCGTAACTAATAGCGGCTCATTTACCTGGGGCAGCTTTAACCAGAACCAGGCTATTACAGTTTCCAATACTTCCTGCGGTACCATGACTTTTTCGCAGGACATCAATTTACAGAATGGAACTACGCTTAATAACAGCGGTACTATGACCATGCAGGGATTGAATACCAACAGTGGTACTACGATCGATAATCGTGGCAGGCTTACTGTGAATGGGAATATCAATTTTGCCGGGCTTTTAAAGAATCAATGGCAAGCGGTTTTCAAAGGAAGTACCAACAACTTCAATAACGGAGACTCTATTATCAACTTGTATACATTGGTATTCAGGAATGCTATACAGGGCTCTTTCAGGATGCGTAACGATGGATTGTTCTGGGTAGGCGGTTCTTTCCAATACAACGGAGGTGCTATCCAGATGAATCGTACCAATGCACAGGTAAGGGTGAGTGGAGCATTGTCTAACAATGGCACCATGAGAGGTAACGGCAAAATATACATAGCGGGTTCATTTTCCAATGGCGGTGGAACGCTTACCGGTAAGAGCGGTGCTGAAAGGCTTTTTATCAGTCAATCGGTGCCCAATGGTAGTGCCACCAATGTACAGGTAAACAATGGTATGGCGGCAGAAGATACAGCCACTTATGCTGGCGGTGCTGGTAACCCTGATGTGTCCTGTGCTATGTTATTACCGATGGTCGTATCATCACTAAAGGGAACCTACGATGGAAGTGTGATCAACCTTAGCTGGGCTACTACTTCTGAAATAAACGGCAAGCAGTTTATGGTGGAATACAGTACTGATGGTTTGAACTTTACAACAGCTGGTGCTGTGGCTGCCAAAGGAAACAGTACTGAAAGGGTGAATTATCAATATCAATTTACAAAGGTAAACAGTGCGACGCTTTACTTCAGGTTGATGATGGTGGATGTTGATGGCCGTACTGAATATAGTAATACCATCCTGGTAAAAACTGTCGGTTCGCAAAAGATCACAGCGGGTGTATATCCCAATCCTTTTGCCGAGAAGCTGGAAGTAACGACTACGCTTACGAAATCATTGCCGGTGAATGTAAGGCTGCTGGATATGAATGGACGGCTGGTTAAAAGTCAGGTATATTCCGGTCAAAGTGGATTCAATAAATGGACGCTCACAGGCTTGAACGAGCTTAACAAGGGCCTGTATATTATAGAGGTGACGGCTGGTGAAGAAAGGTGGATGCAAAAAATTATCAAATAAGCATAAGTGGTTTTATAGGTAAGTACAAGGTGGTTTATTTTTCATTAATCAGTGGTGAAGAAGCCCCGTCGTAAAGACGGGGTTTTCTTTTTGGCGCCGGGAATAATGGCTTTTTGGCAGGGAGCGTGTAAAAAATTGAAAATCATTTGGGGGCTGGTATAATAAACGGTGGAAAATGACCGTTAATGGAATCCACTGTTTTTGTGATAGAACAGTGTGGTATATGGAGCCTGGAGGTGTACTGATGCGGATCTGTGGGTGTTTTTTTAATGGATGATGTTACCAAAATACACTAACGATTATGATAATGCATTAGGTTAAACCTTACCCTGTGATACAGGATTGCTCTGAAACCTGCTAAAAGAAGCCCGTAGCATTCGCCGCCCCGCCTGGCGCCTTATGCTCCGGGCTTCGCCAATTATAATCACTGCTTTCTCTCTTTTCAACTTTCCAACCTGTCAACCCTCCCCGTGGCCTGAAAATTGAAGCGATGCACCCAAAAGAACCTATGTATACTTCTGTAATAAATAGTCAGGACCAGGCGCTGTGTCACCTGTTTTTCCATTGCATATTGAAGGATGGTGAAATGGCGGATAGGGAATTGGATGCTGTATCGGATAAACTGGTGCAGGCCGGTCTGAATAAAGCGCTCAATTTCAAAGACGAGATCATTAGTTACCGTGAATACAGGGATAGTGTTGCTGATGAACAGGAATATTTGCAATACCTGATCGAGCAGATCAATCCTGTGAATGAACTGGCATTGTACACTTATTGCGCGGAGTTGTTGTTAAGTGATAATGTATTGACGGAGGAAGAGGAAAGTTTATTAAACAGCATTGGTGAAACATTGGGGCTTGATGATCATGAGCAGGCTACTGCAAAAAAAATAATGGTGCAACGGAAGGTTGTAGAAACGGAGAAAATATTCTGATCATAGTTTTGATGGCTTTTGATTTTTAAGGATGGCATTTATGTCATCCTTTTTTATTGATGCATGTCAAGGCTAATTGCTTATTGATATAAGTGATTAATTCATTTGTTAAAGGGTTTCTAAAAGAATGAATACTCAAGTATTTGATAGTCATAGTTTCTCCTGATTTATTAACGTGATTGGGGCTGTAAGTGGCACGGGCATTGAATAGTAGGGGTAGCACAGCATTATTCACCAAAAAGCACGGCTATGAAACAATCGTTCAACATCAGGTTCAAGTACCCGTTCAAGGAAAAGAATATTTCCATTGAACTTACGGGAGATGTAACGCCGCATAACTCTACGCCCTATTTTATAGTGAGCAATATTCGTTTTGCGAATCATCCGGAAGGACCGTATGATGCATTTCCTGAAATCAAACTTCAGCAACGTGAATTGCATGGCGAAAAGGTATGGGTGCACATGGACACTCAGAAAGAGAGTGAACTGAGCCATATCGTTGGTCAGGCAATTGAAGATTATTTGTCACGCAATGCTTCATCGTAAGTTGACTATAGTTCAATATATTCCTATGGACCACGCCGGGTAATAACCGGTTATACGGAGACCGGGGGCTTAACAGCTTCCGGTTTTTTTTATGCCTGTGGAATGTGTCTACGCAAGGGTGTGGAAATTTTTCCTTATGGGGAATGGTTCAAAGGGGGCTTGTTGTGGCATCGTTTTTTAACCTATTACCATGAAGTATAAATCATTTTATTCACCTAAAATGAAATGTTATGACACGAGGAAATAGAGCTAACAGATCAATTGGTGGCGCCGGCCTGGAACAAGGCGGTCCTAATTTAGGTAATGATTATAGTCGTGATATAAGTCGCGAGAATGCTGCTGATGATACTACCAGGGTAGTAGTACCTCATAATAATCAACCTCAGGATAAAAGGAAACAAGGTAATCAAACCTGGAAAGAGGATGAGCAGTCTTCTACCTGGAAAAATGATCCAAATAAGCAGCATAATCAACAGTGGAAAGAGGACGATAGCATTAATGATTAGCGATAGATATTAACTAATATCTGTCGTACATATGAGTGAACAATCTGAAACGCAGCAAAGATTGCGAAAAAGGTTGTTCACTTTTTTATGCTACTGAAATGTTACTCGCCGTGCATATAATCGTCGATGTTTTCGAGTGCATCGTCATTTAAAAACTCCTTGCAGGTGCAATATTCGCCCAGGGGGCAGGAGGGGGGATCGTAACTGCACAATTCAAATGTATTGAGGTTGTTGTTGCTGATCTCTGTTTTAATATCCAGCGTACTGACCAGCAGTTCATATTCTTTAGTTAAAGGAACATCATCGGGAATATCAGTATCGAGGTTCCAGGTGAACATCATTTTGCTGAATGCGGCGCATATTCGTTCTAACTGTAAGCTATTTAATAAATGAGTAGGGGGGAACTGCTCCTGTTTCAGCCCGCAGTAATACCCGAATGTGTACTGGGGATCATTTTCATATTCTTCTAATTCTTCATCTGCCATATCCGGGTAAACATAGCTGAGCACGGGCTGAACGGGGCGTTCTGCCTCCAGGATATCGGATAAAAGATGTACTACATACGCTTCCATGAGCTTGAGCTGTTTTATTGCCCTATACTGATATACGAGAAATAGCGATAAAGGATTTCGGATATAACCAACTAACCAAAAGAAAAGTTTAGCTATAGGTTGTAAGCTTGCGTGAATGAATGGAAAACTGTACTAAGTGTTTTAGTCAGGTTGTAGGTTACAGGGCTTCGGTTGTAAGGATTGAGCGGCTACTCAAAGGTGTTGATTGTGAAGCGACTGAATATTTTTGTATATGGGAAGTAATTAGAAGAAACGCGATCTCCGTTTTAGTGAAGTACGCCTTTAATATGGCGTTGACCGGGAGCATCCATGGATCATCTCTTCAGGAACCCGGGAGTAGCCCAACAGGACCAGGATCAGAAAGTCTTTGAGCGTTTTCGGGCAATCCGGACAATTCGGTCAATTTGGCCTAAAATGGCCTATACCTGTTGTCCGGTTTGATGAATATAATTAAATTCAGGCATATAATCCAGTTCCCATGGCAAAACAAATAGCCGGACTCTGTTTCCTTGAAGGCACCTTCGATGGTCTAACTCTCTATAAAATGGATGGGCAGTATTATGCCCGCGCCAAAAGTTCTCTCTCCTCCGAACGAGTTAAAACGAGCCCCGAGTTTCGGTGGACGATGGTCTACGCACGACTGTTGGCCCGTGCCTCAAAGATCGGTTCGCAGATCTATAGGGGGCTGCCACCCGGCTGGCGACAGTTCTGGATGTACCGCAGTTTTACCGGAGAGGCTTTTACTTTATTAGAGGAGAATGCCTACAGCGACGAGGAAGTAAAACAGCTTTTGTGGACATGTTATGTTGAATACTGGGAGGAGCGCAAGGTTGTTGATCCTGATAACCTTATCTGGCAGCCCAGGCCTAAGAAGGTAAGAAAGAAAAGGAAATACAGTGAGGAATCTATACAGCGTATGCTGAAACGCAAGGGTAAGGATGGCAAACCTAAGTGGAGAGATCCGGAGGAGGAAGAGCGGAAACGGCAGCATAAAGCGATGAATGATGCGTGTTATGAGCGTACGATGGAGCGGCAGCGGCTGGCATTGATTGAAGAAGAAAAGCTACAAGCTACGCCTCGCAGAGCGTTTGAGGGCACCGTTGTGGAGTCAGAGATGCTGCAGCGGGGCTATGCATGGAATAGCCTGTACGTTGATTGGTGGGTGGCGAAGGAACGGGATAAAAAAGAAACCCCGCCTTATAAAAAGCGGGGGTGCTCCCATTCATATGCGTTAACCATTAAACCTTATCCTATGTAATAAACTACGGAACATCATGCCGGAAAGATTTCAAAAATGAAAAAAAAGACGGTTTGTGTGTTTTTTGTGGATAGGCTATCAGTAATGCACATGTTTTTTAGGGCATTGATCTTATGTGGGTATTTTTTGACCTTGTAGGAGGTCGAATAATTTCTATGCAGAAGTCGTGAATTCAGGAGGAGGGTACTGTTCCTAACGGGGTAAAGTACTTGTAGTGGGTTATTGCGTGTTGCCACAAAATAAAGAACCCCTCTACTTTCGTAGAAGGGCCCCTTTGCTTGTCATGTCAGTGTACCTATTTGATGATTGTACCTGATTATCTCAGGAACAACATTTCGCGGTATTTAGGCAGCGCCCAGAAATCGTCAGCTACCAACAATTCCAGTTTGTCAACACTGTAACGGATATCATCGAAGAAAGCATCCTTTACCTGGCTTTGGTAAGCGATGGCCTTTGTACGGGTATCGCTCATAGCATTGGCAGTTTTACGTGCTTCGATCATCTTCTCTACCAGTCCGCTCACCTTGCTGATGTGCTCAGAGATCTTTTCGAGTATTTGCTTTTGGTTGGCATAGGTCTCTTCCTTCAGGCCAATCTCTTTCAGACCCTTGATATTCTCGATCAGGGTATTCTGATACTTGATAGCTGCAGGCAGTACATGGCTGGTGCAAAGCTCACCCATGATACGGGCTTCGATCTGTACGCGCTTGATGTATTTTTCCAGCTCGATCTCGTGACGAGCTTCCAGCTCTACGTGGTTCAGTACGTTCAGTTGTTCGAACAGTGCTTTGGAGCTCTCTGTAACCATTGCATCCAATGCCAGTGGTGTAGTGCGTACGTTGGGAAGACCGCGTCTTTCTGCTTCGTGGTGCCATTCGTCGCTATAGCCATCACCTTCAAACAATACCTTCTCGCTGGCTACGATGTACTCGCGGATCACGTGCATGATGGCGATCTCTTTTTTCTCACCCTTTTCGATCAGCGTATCTACATCTTTCTTGAATTGCTTCAGCGTAGCAGCCATGATACTGTTCAGAGTAGTCATTGCGTTGGCGCAGTTTGCACCTGAACCTACCGCGCGGAACTCGAACTTGTTACCGGTGAAGGCAAAAGGAGAAGTACGGTTACGGTCGGTGTTGTCGAGCAACAGTTCAGGAATGCTGCGGTGCAGGTCGAGCTTCAGGATGGCTTCATCCTGCTCGTCGAATTTACCACCTACTCTTTCTTTCACGTCAGCCAGTACCTTGCTCAGGTATTGTCCGATGAATACAGAGATGATGGCAGGAGGAGCTTCGTTGGCACCCAGACGGTGGTCATTACCGGCAGAAGCGATAGAAGCCCGCAGTATTTCAGAATAATCATGAACAGCCTTGATCGTATTTACGAAGAAGGTCAAGAACATGAGGTTTGTCTTTGGTGTTTTACCAGGAGCCAGCAGGTTTACGCCTGTATCTGTAGCAAGGCTCCAGTTGTTGTGCTTACCACTACCGTTGATGCCGGCAAATGGCTTCTCATGCAACAGCGCGCGCAGTTTGTGACGACGGGCAACGCGGTCCATGATGTCCATGAGCAAAGTATTGTGGTCAACAGCTACGCTCACTTCTTCGAAGATAGGAGCACACTCGAACTGTGCAGGAGCCACCTCATTGTGACGCGTACGTAAAGGAATACCCAGTTTGTAAGATTCTGTTTCGTAATCGCGCATGAAAGCATACACTCTTTCGGGGATAGAACCGAAGTAGTGGTCTTCCAGTTGCTGGCCTTTAGCAGGCGCGTGACCAAATACGGTGCGGCCGCTCATTACCAGGTCAGGACGGGCGTTGAACATCGCTTCGTCGATGATGAAATACTCTTGCTCCCAGCCTAATGTTGCAGAAACTTTGCTTACGTTCTTATCGAAGTAGTTACAAACTTCTACTGCAGCTTTGTTCAGGGCTTCGAGTGATTTCAGCAGGGGAGCTTTGTAATCCAGTGTTTCGCCGGTATAGGAAACGAAGATGGTTGGAATGCAAAGTGTTTTACCAGTGCCGATCTCCATAACGAAGGGAGGAGAAGAAGGATCCCAGGCTGTGTAACCACGTGCTTCAAAAGTAGCGCGGATACCACCGTTGGGGAAAGAAGAAGCATCAGGCTCTTGTTGTATAAGTGCGTCACCGTCAAAGGTTTCGAGGGCACTGCCATCGCCTTTCAGGGTGAAGAATGAATCGTGTTTTTCAGCTGTTGTACCTGTTAATGGTTGAAACCAGTGTGTATAGTGTGTAACACCTTTGCTTTCAGCCCATTGACGGAGGCCGGCAGAGATTTGATTTGCCATAGCCCTGTCGATCTTCTTGCCACCTTTGATAGAGGTCAGCAGGCTTTTGTAAGCCTCATCACTTAAGAATTCACGAGCTGTTTTAAGCGTAAATACGTTCTCACCAAAGATCCCGGTAATTTTGGTTGACCCGTCCACCGCCGTACCGTTCGAATGCGTCAGGTCGTTGATAGCTTTAAAGCGTAATGATTCCATTTCTTATTTTTTTGCGTGTTGTGCAAATAAACAATAAATGAAGGGGATAAAAAACTTTTTGGGTGTAATGTGCATTTTTTAAATAAAATGTGAGGAAAAGCATGTTATTTTTGAATGAAATGCTAAAAAAGACCCCAAAATACCTGTTAGATTTAATATTTTTCTTTTTACTAATTTAATGCCTGCTTACGGGTTTTGAGCACCAGGGCAAAACAGGCTATGAGGAGTAGCTCCGGAATGATCTTATACCGCACGATAGCGCCGGGAAATGGGGTTATATATCCAATAAATAAATAGAGAGAAACGCTGAATATCAATAATATTAATAACAGGGGGTGAGTACTGAATCCAATGCTTTTGTCGCGCCGCACTGTTGCGAAGAGTATCAGTGCCCATAAAAACATGATTTCCAGGGCTGTCATAATTTGCAAAATGCCTTGTGCTTCCCATATAAAAGGCCGGAGAAATGTATTGCTTATTGCCTGAGGCAGTACTTGTAAGAAGCTGCCGATGGTTGGGTGGAGTGTATCGAGTTGAAATCGTGTATTGCCTTTCAGGGCCATAAACTCCTCCTGACGGATTACAATCATTGCCGGCAGGTTGGGTACACCCGGCAGCCAGGTGCTTCCGAAGAATACTATAACGGCTATCCCATAAACGATTGATAATACAGGTATTGGTTTACGGTTGAACCGTACTATTATCCACCAGCTGATCAATGCCGGTGCCAACAACAATATGATCTCGTTTCTGAGTATAAAGATGCCTGCCAGGCCCGCCAGCAAGTACAGGATAGAAGTCTTTCGGTGTTGTTCTATCCATTTCCAGGCATGCAGCAGCAATAGGGATAAGAAGACCAGGATCAATCCATCGGCGCGTATGCCACTGAGCCAGAATACTACTGGTGGAAAGAAGAATATGATGGCAAGCAGTATCTTCCTTTTTTGCGGGAATATGCCTGCGAGGAGTTGGAACAGCCAATAGTGGCCCCAGAATGTAAGAAAGCTAAAGAAGATGGCATTGGCATAATAATTTCCACGGCTGATGATGTTGAAGATGCCGAGTGTTTTGGCGATCATGCAATATTCGAGGTCAACGAGGTAGAGGCTCAATGCCTGCCATATATGGCCACCCGAATTGCGCCATGCTGTGGCTGGCGTCAGTTCCCAAAAAAACTCGCCGGGATGCTCCATTAATAGCTTGTATTCGTGCAGGGATAGTTCATTGTATTTCCAGGTGTCGTCGCCACCGTAGTAATGCATGAACAGATAGCCATAAGCGCAGGCCATGAGTGCCTTAAATGCAAAGGCCATGAGGGTTTCCGGCATGGTGAGGCCGGGGGTGGCGCGGCGTACCAGACGGACTATCAGGAAGACAAACAATAAAAATAATAGCAATGTAATGACCATGTGAAGGGCTCCTGGTTATGGTAATTGCGTCCAAATCTATACATTTGATGGAATATTTGCCAATGTCCGGTATTTCTGCTTCACATAAAAGTTGCATAGCCTTCGTGTCGAACAGTGCCTGGTCGGTGTATAATTTCCGGCTGGATGTGATCAATAACCTGCTTGCTCAAGGCTATGATGTGATCGTGCTGGCGCCGGATGATCCGTATTCGGGCCTGCTCCGGGAAAATGGCTGTCGTTTTGTTCCTATCTCTTTCGACAATAAAACAAAGAATCCTTTTCGAGACTTTTTGTTCTACCGCCAGCTGAAAAGGCTGTATGGTCAGTTCAAGCCTGATTTTATTTTTCATTATGTGGCAAAGCCTAATATTTATGGGTCTCTTGCTGCTGCTGCGAATGGTATTCCTTCTGTGGCTGTGGTTACGGGACTGGGGTATGCGTTTGCCCGGCGCAACTGGCTTTACCGTATAGTGAGGAGGTTGTACAAAGTGTCGCTGCGCAAGGCGAAGGAGGTATGGTTCCTCAATAATGAGGATGCGCGTGTTTTTATCGATGAAAAGATCGTGAATATTGAAAAGGTGAAGGTGCTGCCGGGCGAGGGTATCAATACTGCTTATTTTGCTCCCATCCAATCCAACCGGCATGCTGATCAGTCTTTTACTTTTCTGATGAGTACGCGCCTGCTTAAAAGTAAAGGAGTTGGGTTGTATGTGGATGCCGCCCGTATTTTGAAAAAGAAGAATTACGATGTTCGTTTCGAGCTTATCGGGTTCTTTGAAAATCATCATCCTGATTCTATTGCGCAGGAAGACTTGTCGCGCTGGGAAAAGGAAGGGCTTATTCACTATGGTGGTTTTGCTGAAGATGTGCGTCCCTGGCTGGCTAAGGCTGATTGTTTTGTATTTCCCTCTTTTTATAATGAAGGTATTCCGCGTTGTCTGATGGAAGCTGCTGCGATGGAATTGCCTGTCATCACTTCTATGAACCGGGGTTGTAAGGAAGTGGTGTTGAATAATTCTACTGGTTATATCTGCAATCGTCATGACCCTTTTGATCTTGCCGATAAGATGGAAAGGATGATCAATCTTTCACTCGATGAGCGGGCGCGCATGGGAAAAAATGGCCGTTCGCTGGTAGTGCGTAAGTTCAATATCACGAACGTGATCGATGAATATACGGATACGTTGCAGGGAGATCTGCCGGATTGATTTTGGGATAGATAACTCACAGACTAAACGCCTGCGGAAACTTCGATTGTAGAAATTCTATTACGCCCGATTTTTTTATTTGTTGTTCCCAGCTCCATGTTGATAGGTCTGGATATGTGTAGTTGTATGCATTTACTTTCTCCCAGGTGAAGTTGGACAGGTCCGATTCCAGGAAAAAATAGTTGCCTCCATACTGTTGCTGGAAGTTGTGCATCCAGGCAAAATGAGTGGTAATGATGGGTGTTTGGCAGGCTGCATACTCTAATAGTTTGGTAGAGGTTTGCTGGTTGTGGGGTGCTATATCGGGTTTATAGTTGATCGTAAAACGTGATTGACGGATCAGCTCCAGAACCATTGATTGCTCTACAGGTCCTTTAAAGACAATATTGGTTGCTAAGCTGTACCTGGCTTGCAGGTGTTCATAATTTTTGCTCACCACTAATAATGTATATCCGGCCATGGGGGCGCCCGGCTTAAAATGGTCCAATAAGGTATCTATGTGGGTGTCTGGTGTTATGGAGCCTACATAAATGAAGTCATATAATTTATCGGCAGCAGGTGGTGCTGGTGATAATTGTTCATCCCACAGTCCCATATCGCGGAAGCCGTAGGGCACATTGTCTCTAAATGAAAGGCGTTGTTTTACATATTGATTCAGGAACAACCGGTAATCCGGCCGGCTGTTCAGGTAGCGTTTGGTGAGGTCTTTCCATTGACGGGCAGGTGGAACGGATGCAGATGCGTATTCATGGATGCGGTAGATGTCTTTTTGCCGTTTGGAAAAATCGGTTCCCATCAGCCACCATTCTACTTCTCTTTTTTGTTGACTGAGCTGGTCCGGCGCAGCTGTTATGCAGGTAATATGGTACCTGCTTAAAAAGCGTCGATAGGCTTCTATTTCAGGCAGAAATGCTTTGTTGTTATGTACAAATACGATCGTCATCAGGGTTATCAAACAGCGATAAAAATAAATGTTTCTGTGGTAAAAGCGGGCAAGCTGCTTGTCAATCAGCCGCTTGTACTGGAATTTCAAACAGTGTAAGCTACTTTTTATCAACATTTTGCATAAAAAGAATGCTAAATCAGGAATCCTAAATCCAAAATCGGACGTACTTTTGCGGCACCATGGAAATATCAGTTAAAACGGCGCAACAGTTGCGCCTTACTCCCGAAGAATTTGAGCTCATTAAAGAAAAAATTGGTCGAACTCCCAACTTCAACGAATTGTGTGCCTTCAGCGGCATGTGGAGTGAACACTGTAGCTACAAAAATTCGATTAAATGGTTAAAAACGCTGCCCCGTGATGGTCAAAAAATGCTCGTAAAGGCTGGTGAAGAGAATGCCGGTCTGATGGATATTGGCGATGGTTATGGCGTAGTTTTTAAGATAGAATCTCACAATCACCCTTCTGCTATCGAGCCCTTCCAGGGTGCCGCTACCGGCGTAGGGGGTATTCACCGCGATATTTTTACCATGGGCGCGCGTCCTGTGGCTTCTCTCAACTCTTTGCGTTTTGGCCACCTGAAGGATGCCAAAACCCAACATCTGCTGTCGGGCGTTGTACACGGCATTGGTCACTATGGCAACTGCTTTGGAGTTCCTACAGTGGGTGGGGAGATCTACTTTGAAGGTCGTTATCACACCAATCCGCTGGTTAATGCGATGAGTGTTGGTATCGTGAAAAATGGCGAAACTATTTCTGCTACTGCTGCCGGTATTGGCAACCCTGTATTCTTTGTGGGTTCTGCTACTGGTAAGGATGGTATTGGTGGTGCTTCTTTTGCCTCGGCTGATATCACTTCTGAAAGTGTGCAGGAATTGCCAGCTGTTCAGGTGGGTGATCCTTTCCAGGAAAAGAAATTGCTGGAGGCCTGCCTGGAAGTGATTCAAACGGGTGCTGTGGTTGGTATGCAGGACATGGGTGCTGCCGGTATTATTTGTTCTACTGCCGAAATGAGTGCTAAAGGTGGTGTTGGTATGCGGATCGACCTGGATAAGGTGCCTACGCGCCAGGCGAACATGAAAACATGGGAGCTGTTGTTGAGCGAAAGCCAGGAGCGTATGCTGATGGTGGTGGAAAAAGGCAAGGAAGAAGCTGTTAAGAAGGTATTTGAGAAATGGGACCTGCCTTGCTCAAACATCGGTGAAGTAACTGCTGATGGCCAGCTGAAATTTTACATGCATGGAGAACTGGAAGCCGAGTTGCCTGCTGAACTGCTGGTGCTTGGTGGCGGTGCTCCTCAATATACCCGTGAATATAAAGAACCAGCTTACCTCGAAAAGATCAAAGCTTTCGATGCTGCTGCTATCGCTGTGCCTGATGATCTGAAAGCTGTAGCGGAAGAACTGGTGACTATTCCCAACATCGCTTCGAAGCGTTGGGTGTATGTTCAATATGATAGTATGGTAGGCGCGGGTAATGCTTCTACCAATGAGCCGAGTGATGCGGCGGTGGTTATTGCCAAGCCAACTGATAAGGGGCTGGCGCTGACTACTGATTGTAATAGTCGTTATGTTTTTGCTGATCCTTATAAGGGTGCGATGATCGCGGTGGCTGAAGCTGCGCGTAACATTGTATGTAGCGGTGGTTTACCATTGGGTGTAACGAACTGTCTCAACTTCGGTAATCCTTATGATCCGGAAGTTTATTATCAATTTGTGCATGCCATCAAGGGTATGGGCGAAGCTTGTCGCAAGTTCGACACGCCTGTTACCGGTGGTAATGTGAGTTTCTATAATCAGAATCCTGATGGTGCTGTTTATCCTACGCCAACCATTGGTATGGTAGGTTTATTGGATAGTGTGAAGGATAAGATGACCATGTTCTTTAAAGAGGAAGGTGATGTGATATTCCTCGTTGGTAAAGCGAGTGGAGATATCAACTCTTCTGAATACCTGCATAAAATTAAAGGGGTAGAGCACAGTCCTGTTCCTCATTTCGATCTGGACGAAGAGTTTGCCCTGCAACAAAAAATAGCTGAACTCATCAAGGCTGGCGCCATCGAGTCTGCTCACGATGTGAGTGAAGGCGGTTTGTTCATTACTTTGCTGGAGTCTTCTTTCCATGGTAACCTCGGTGTCGATGTGGTAGCTTCTGATAGCGCCATCCGTAAAGATGGTTTCTGGTTTGGTGAGGCACAAAGCAGGGTAGTGGTGAGTGTGAAGCCTGCCAAGGTAGCGGCTTTCCGCAAACTGCTGGGCGATCATCCTTTTGAAGAGCTGGGTTTTGTGACCAATGGCTCTATCGAGATCGATGGCATGAACTGGGGTAATATCATTACCTGGAAAGAAAAGTATGATACGGCTATCGAGAACCTGTTGGCTGGTACACAGTCTGAGCAGGCTTTGAGTGCGCTGTAATGGTGAGTGGTGAGTGGTGAGTAGTCAGTTGTGGGTGGAGATGGTTAATGTGCATAAAAAATCAACAAATGGACAAAGCTTCAACGATAGTAGTAACCGGTGCTGCCGGGTTCATCGGCAGTGCCCTGGTTGGCTTTCTTAATGAAAAAGGATATAGTAATCTGATCCTGGTAGATGAATTTGAGCGTACTGATAAGTATCCTAATCTGCAAGGCAAGCGTTTTGTGGAAAAGGTGGACAGGGACCAATTTTTCACCTGGCTGGAAAAGCAAGCCAAGCCGGTTGACTTCATCTTTCATATTGGTGCACGCACTGATACTACTGAATTCGATTATTCGGTGCATGAGCGACTGAACGTAGAATATACCAAGAGCGTATGGGCCTATTGTGTAAAGCACCGTGTGCCACTGGTATATGCCTCTTCTGCAGCTACGTATGGTGCCGGAGAGTTGGGTTATGATGATGATCATGAAGTACCGTATAGGCTGAAACCTTTGAATCCTTATGGTGTTTCAAAGAATGAGTTTGATAAGTGGGCTTTGGAGCAGGCACTTCAGCCTCCTTTCTGGACTGGATTGAAGTTTTTCAACGTATATGGCCCTAATGAGTATCACAAGGGCCGTATGGCCAGTGTGATATGGCACTCTTTCAACCAGATAAAGAAGGATGGGGTAGTGAAGTTGTTCAAATCGCACCGTCCTGATTTCAAGGATGGCCAGCAGTTGCGTGACTTTGTATATGTGAAGGATGTACTGAATGTTTGTTTCTGGCTGATGGAGCATTCCGGTGGCGGGGTTGGCAATGGATTGTACAACCTTGGTACCGGTAAGGCAAGGAGTTTTGAAGATCTCGTGAAGGCTACTTATGCCGGACTGGACAAGGATTCCAACATTCAGTTTATCGACATGCCGGAGGATATTCGCGATAAGTATCAGTATTTCACAGAGGCCAATATGCAAAAGCTGATCAATGCCGGTTATTCTCAACCTTTTTATTCACTTGAGCAAGGGGTAGACGACTACGTGCGTAATTACCTGGCTCAGGGTAAGTTCTATTAAACCTATTTCCATGAGCAACAAGATCGCTATCATCGGTGGCGGTAACCTGGGTACCGCGATTGCTGAAGGGCTCATCAACAGTGGCTTTTCAAAACCTGAACATATTCTTATCACCAAGCGGAATGTGAAGACTTTGCATGGTTTGCAACAAAAGGGTGTGCTAGTGAGTGATGATAACGTCGAGGCAGTAGGTTTTGCCAACCTCGTCATCCTGGCAGTAAAGCCTTTCCAGGTGAATGATGTGGTGGGTAAGCTGAAGGATGTGCTGGACCCTGCAAAGCATGTGCTGGTATCTGTGGTGACCGGTATTACTATCGATCACCTGGTGAAAGCGGCTGGTAAGAAAGTGCCCATCATTCGCGCCATGCCTAATACGGCTATTGCGATCCAGGAAAGCATGACTTGTTTGGCTGCTCATGAAGTGAGTAAAGAACAGGTGAGTTATACGGAAGATCTGTTTAACCAGCTTGGCCGTGTTGTGTGGATCGATGAGAAGCTGATGGATGCCGCTACTGTGTTGGGAGCTTGTGGTACGGCTTATGCAATGCGTTATATTCGCGCTAATATTCAAGGTGGCATAGAAATTGGATTTGATGCGGCTACTGCCACGCTCATTGCGGCGCAGACAGTGAAAGGGGCGGCTGAGTTATTGTTGAAGAAGGGGTCGCATCCTGAGCAGGAGATCGATAAGGTGACCACGCCCAAGGGCTGCACTATTGCCGGGCTGAATGAAATGGAGCATCAAGGATTCAGTTCTTCGCTCATCAAGGGCATCGTGGCCAGTTATGATAAGATTGCTAAAGATTAGTTTTAGTTACACATAAATCGTCCATCTTCAGGGTGAGTACTTGCTTAAGTGCTCACCTTTTTTTATTAGTAAAACTTTCCGTTCTCGATATCGACCTGGAAGGCACGGAGGTTGACGAGGCGCTTTTCGTATTGTGAAAATTCATTGGCGCCTGCTGAAGCCAGCATAACCGGCAGGCCCATACCTGCAATGACCGGCATACGCAAGCCCAGTGTTTCCATTGACGCCGATCCATAAAATTCCCAGGTCTTGTTCTGGTTGTACAGTGGAAAGAAGTTGGAGCCCATTCTGATAAAGACAGTATGTCCATCGCTAAAGCCCCATATATTTTTTTTAGCGTAGTACTGTCCATCTTTTTCTTTTACATAAACTACATCGGCCAGTGATTCGAATCTTACCTGGAAATCGGTGCAGGAGGGATGGCTGCTTTTGAATTCATTGTATGATAGGTAAACTCCTTTTGCTGGTTGTGGCAATGCAGGGGCGTTTGTATACTGGTTGTTGAATGCGTCGATGTCGGTTTGTGTCAGTTTTCGCTTGTTGAGTACGCGTGCATAATCGATGCGACTGAGTGTTTCCAGTCCTTTTACAAAGCTGGATGCAATGAAGCCGCCGGAGGTATAGCTGTTGGTCTTGCGTACATAGATCACAGAATCCATGCGGTAAATCGGGTGGTATGTTTCTTTTGTCTGGAGGTATATCTCTGCTTTGAGGTATAGCCAGGCATTGCGCACATGGGTATTGTGGAGGTTCAGTTCTGCGGAGTCGAATTCGGACAGCCATAATTTTTTTACATAGATCACCAACTTGTCGCCGGAGGTGGACGTGAGGTTGTTTTTGAAATGATTGTTTAAAAACGCTGTGAGTTCATCGGCTGTGTTGGATGCAAAGCGGTATTTGTAGGAGCGCCTGTCTTTGGTAGAGCGGTAAAATCCCAGCTTGGTGGTATCAGGACGTATGTCTCTGATCTCAATGGCTGAAAAGGGCAGGGCTATTGTTTGTTCGTTGTTATCCGCCAACGGGTAAATGACTTTGTACCTGCTTTTATTAGATGGAGATAGCTCTGTTGTTACTTTGTTTTGTGCAAAGCTGGTTATTGACAGCAGAAGGGTGCCGGCAATAATTGTAATCAACCTGTTCATGCGAAATAATTAAAGCAGTTATGAAATGAGTGCAGGGCTCATCCACAGGCTAATTGATTTTGAACGGTTCTTGTAAAGGGAGAGAGGATCAACAGGAGGGTATACATTCTATCTGATCCTAAAGTACAAAACTTACCTTGAATTCGCCAAATTTCTGGCCTCAGTGTGTTAAATATAATATAGCTGCGTGATATTACCCGTATAAGGTCGAGATACCCATAAAAGGCAAATATTATTCGTAAAAAATTCGTTGCCAGCCACGTATTCATACGGAAATGTCAATAAATCCTGTTTCAAGCCTTGCTTATGAAATAAAAATTGCCTTACTTCGTTTTAGAATTTACCTTTAATTCCCTGATCCAATTTTACTATGAAAAGTGAGAGGTTTACTTTATTCGTCTTACTGGTAGAGATTATCGTGATTGGTGTATTACACACCGCCAAAACCAGCCGGCCTCAGACGCCCATCCAAACTGCTGTAACTACAGAGCAAAAGCCGCCTACGCAGGCTACTTATCAATGGAATAATAATTTTACCCTTATCAGATTGAAGTAGCTATCCGACAGTTTTTCCACATTATCATTTCGTGATTTTTGCCAGCTAAAAAATTGCTGTATCTTTGCATGACCTTCAGGAAATAATTATATCCCCTAATGTGGTTTTCCGCTGGTCAGTAACCGAACTGGTTCAATAATCAAGCAAAAAAGTAGTACGCCAGATAATGCAGACATCGATGTACCCCTGTTAATCCATTTGGCAGGGACCCTCAACGATGTGTGTGTGGCTTATTGTTTTGTACCTGTGTCCTAAACCAAAGCAGCTGATAATATTGTAAACTGATTATAACCATATATTATGGCCAAGTACATTTTTGTTACAGGAGGCGTAACTTCTTCATTAGGTAAAGGGATCATTGCCGCATCTTTAGCGAAGCTATTGCAGGCAAGGGGTTTAAGGGTAACCATTCAAAAATTCGATCCTTACATCAATGTTGACCCTGGTACGCTGAATCCCTACGAGCATGGGGAGTGTTATGTTACTGAGGATGGTGCCGAGACTGACCTGGACCTTGGTCACTACGAGCGTTTCCTGAACATTTTTACCACGCAGGCTAATAACGTTACTACCGGCCGTATCTATCAAACTGTTATTAACAAGGAGCGGGAAGGCGCTTTTCTCGGTAAGACGGTGCAGGTAATCCCGCACATTACTGATGAGATCAAGCGCAGGATGTTGTTGCTGGGCAAGAACAATGAGTATGATGTAATCATTACCGAGTTGGGTGGTACTGTGGGTGATATTGAAAGTCTTCCTTTTATCGAGGCGCTGCGCCAGTTGCAATGGGAGCTGCCTGAGGAGGATACTGTGGTGGTTCACCTGACGCTTATTCCTTATTTGAAGGCTGCTAAAGAATTGAAAACCAAGCCTACTCAACACAGTGTGAAGATGTTGAGCCAGGAAGGTGTTCACCCGGATATCATTGTGTGCAGAACTGAAAGGCCGTTGTCGCCCGATCTGCGCCGTAAAATTGCGCTGTTTTGTAATGTGAAGGCGGAAGCGGTGATCGAAGCTGCTGATGCGCCTACTATTTATGAAGTGCCATTGGCCATGATGCGGGAGAAGCTGGACCTCATTTGTATGAAGAAGCTGAACCTGAAGCTTACCAATGAGCCTGATCTTCATCGCTGGAAGGAATTCCTCGATAAATTGAAATATCCCAAGAGCCAGGTTACTATTGGCCTTATTGGTAAATATATCGAGCTGCAGGATGCTTACAAGTCCATCCTGGAGGCTTTTGTTCATGCCGGCGCCATCAATGAATCTAAAGTGCAGGTTGTCAACGTGCACAGTGAGTTCATTACTGAGGATAATGTTGCTGAAAAGCTCGCTAATCTCGATGGTTTGCTGGTTGCTCCCGGCTTTGGCCACCGTGGGGTAGAGGGTAAGATCATTGCTGTGAAGTATGCCCGCGAAAATAACCTGCCTTTCTTCGGTATTTGTCTTGGTATGCAGATGTCGGTGATCGAATTTGCGCGGGATGTGCTCGGTTTGCAGAAAGCTCATTCCACTGAAATGGATCTTAATACCCCTGATCCGGTTATAGACCTGATGGAGGAGCAAAAGAAGATCACTGCCAAGGGTGGTACTATGCGTCTTGGTTCTTATACCTGTCAAACGCTGGAAGGCAGTCTGGCCCGTCGTATTTATGGCAAGGAAATGATCACTGAGCGTCACAGGCACCGTTGGGAGTTTAATAACCAATATCTTACACGTTTTGAGGAGGCAGGTATGGTTGCCAGCGGTAAGAATCCGGAGAGTGGTCTGGTAGAGATTGTTGAGTTGCCTAGGCACCCCTTCTTTATCGGTGTTCAATACCATCCTGAACTGAAAAGTACGGTGGAGAACCCACATCCGTTATTTGTGCACTTTATTAAGGCTGCCAAGGATTATGCTGATCAGAAGAATGCTGTGAAGAATCCTTTGTTGCAGAGTGAAA
The DNA here is from genome assembly GCF_059502485.1 of Paraflavitalea sp. NCBI lineage: Bacteria > Pseudomonadati > Bacteroidota > Chitinophagia > Chitinophagales > Chitinophagaceae > Paraflavitalea > Paraflavitalea sp. The sequence goes on along the minus strand of NZ_JCACET010000010.1, from coordinate 1,644,117 downwards.
TGATATAATTAGCTGAAGTCAGGTGTTCTGCGTTCAGCTTCAATAGCCGGGAGTCAGTTTATTGCTGATTCCCGGCTTTTTTGTAACAAGTGGCCCCGGACGGCGACATATGTGCAGGTTATCTGACTTTCCTACTTCCGGTTGCAGGCTCTCGATTCTTGCTCCAGACTCTGAACTCCCGACTCAGGACTGACCCAGATTCCCCTATCTTTGCACCTCTTCTAAATTTTGTACTAATGAACATGGATCGCAATACGATCATTGGCTTTGTATTACTGGCGGGCTTATTATTCGCTTACCTGTTTATCTCCACTAAAAATTCTCATGATCTACAGGGGCAGCGCCAACATTATGAGGATTCTGTAGCCCGTGTAAAAAGGGCGATGGATTCCGTTGCAGCTATTGCTCAAAAGGATACTACTATCAAGGCTATTCTGGGTAATGACAGCCTTGCAAGAATTACTCAAGGCGTAGAAAAGCTGGTTGTTGTAGAAAATGAAGTGCTTAAAATTACTTTTTCCAATAAGGGCGGTCAGCCGGGTAAAGTAGAGCTTAAGAAATACAAATCTGTTGATAGCAACCTGGTGGTGCTGAACGGTCAATCTTTCGATAAGATATCTTACCGGGTCAATGCCGGTTCTCAAAATTCTGCAGAGGTCGCTGATCTTTATTTTCTTGGTGGCGATGTTGTAAAGAATGCTGATAACAGTCAAACTATCACTTTCCAGATGCCGCTTTCCAATGGTACACTGGTGCATAAGTTTACTGTGCGGCCTAATGATTACCTGATCGACTGGAATGTGCAACTGGGTGGGGCTGATAAATTGTTGACGCAGGGTGCTTTCAACCTGACCTGGCAGGATCAGCCAACCCAGCATGAAAGTGATGTGAAGTATGAGCGTTTGCAAACTAATATCGGTTATTACTCTGATAATGATTTCGACTATATCATGTCGAAGACTGAGAAGAAGCTTGACAAGCAAGTGCAATGGGTATCTGTATCTCAGCAATTCTTCAACACCACGTTGATTGCCAAGAATGGTTTTTCTTCTGCCGATATCAAGTGGTTAAGGCATGTTGATTCTACCAACAAGATCGCTGATGTAACGACTTCTTTGCAGACTAAACTGCCCTTGGGTGCTGATGCTGCTTTTCCAATGCAGCTTTATTATGGTCCTAACGATTACCGCATTCTGAAAAGTCAGCCGGTACCGGAAATGGATAAGATCATCAACCTCGGCCGTGACTTGTATACTTTTGTGCGCCCCATCAACAAGTATATTGTGATGCCGGTGTTCAATTTCTTTGATAGTTTCATCGGCAGTATGGGTGTGGTAATTTTGCTGCTGACGTTATTCATCCGTTTGCTGACTTCTCCATTGATGTATCCAGGTTATCTTACCAGTGCGAAGATGAAGATCTTAAGGCCTGATCTGGCTAAGCTGAAAGAGAAGTATCCTGATCAGCAGCAGTTTGCTATGGAGCAAATGAAGTTTATGCGTGAGGCGGGTGTTAATCAATTTGCCGGTTGCTTACCCAGCTTGTTGCAAATTCCTATCTTCTTTGCGTTGTATAGTTTCTTTAACTCCAATATCTCTCTGCGTGGTGAAGAATTCCTGTGGGCCAAGAACCTGGCGTCGTATGATGTGTTGTTCCAGTTTAATTTCGAGATCTGGGGATTGGGTAATCACATTAGCTTGTTTACCATTACGGCCTGTCTTACCAGCTTTTTGATCTCTTTCTATAACATGGCTTCTACGCCTGACCAGGGCAACCCAGCATTGAAATACATGCCTTATATCTTCCCGTTTGTTCTGTTGTTCGTATTCAATAAACTGCCGGCGGCTTTGACATGGTATTACACTGTGTCGAACATCATTACGTTGTTGCTGCAGTTTGTGATCCAGAACTACATTATCAACCACGATAAGCTGGTAGCGAAGATCGAAGAGACGCGCAAGAAGCCGAAGGCAAAGTCCAAATGGGCGGAGCGCCTGGAGCAAGTGCAGGAGCAGCAAAGGAAGATGCAGGAAGCGAAGGCAAAGCAGCAGGGGAAGAAGTAGTTGAGAGTTGATATGTTGAAAAGTTGATAGGTTAAAAGGTTTAAAAGAGATACTACTACGAATCAAGTGTTCAACAATATGACCGGCTGGTACTTCCAGCCGGTTTTTTATTGGGTAGTTTCTTTTCTTATTAACTTACCAACTTGTTAACTTTTATACTTTCTATTCAAGTATTTCGTTAAAAACCAGGCTAATAGTGCCTTAAATTGGCCGGTTGTTATTATTTTAGGCAACGGTTTTCAATACTTGTCTCGTCTTTATGACATCTGATCAACCCGGATAAACATGAAAAAGTATATTGGTCTTTTCACGCTGAACCTGCTCCTGCTGCTGACAGCTATGGGGCAGAAGAAGGTTTCTGAGCTGACCCTTGTGTATGATGCTTCTATTTCTTCTGGCAGCAAGGAACCTAAAATGGCTGATGCGCTGGATGGTGCTACGACTACTGTTTATCTCAAGGGTAATATGAGCCGCACGGAGATGGTGAGTGCACTTTTTTCTTCCACGACTATTCATGATTCTAAAGCTGGTACTGCTGTGATCTTACGGGAAGTAAGTGGTCAGAAGATCCTGATCAGGATGACAGCCGACAACTGGTCTGAGAAAAATAAGCGGTATAATGGGATGACGTTTACCGACACCAAGGAGACCAAGTCGATTGCTGGTTATAATTGTACGAAGGCCGAGGCCAAGCTGGCTGACGGCACTACTTTTACTGTTTATTATACTACCGATATAATCCCCGAGAATAAGGATTACGACTCTCAGTTCAAAAACCTGAACGGCCTGCCCCTGGAATATGAGCTGGTTCAGGGTAAACTTACCATTAAATACACCGTGTCAAAGATCAACCTAAACCCGGTGCCTGCCTCTAAGTTTGACATACCAAAGAGTGGCTATCGTGAGTTGACCTACGACGAAAGCAAGAAGATGAATTAATGACTTTTAATGATCTTTTAATCGTAAAGCTTACTTATGAAGCTTTATTTTAAGATCTAAGAGGTTGAGATTTGACTTAAACGTAGGTTTAGTGTTCATCTTTACCTGCTGTGGCAGCATGTAAACTGTACTGCCTCTTTGGTAGGTAACTACCGTGTTGTAGGTGATGAAATTTCTGCTACGTTCGCTGCTGAAGATGTGACTTCCTGCGTAGGAAGGTCCAGCTTTTAACGTGAAGCCATTAGTGGTTCTAATGGGCGTGTAGATTGGTTTTAGCGGCGTCTCTGACTTCTTCTTACCACCACCGCTGCTGGCTACTGCCGCAAGCGCTACCGCCCCAATCATCGCACAACTGATGAGGGTCTTTTTAAGCATGTGGTTAAGTTTAAGTGTAGAGTTTGCCTTCATATCTAACGCAAAAATAGTTAAAAAATTTTAGAAACCTTTAACCGATCATCCCAAAGATTATAATCTCTTTAACGATTAGAGATGTCGAATTGTTAGTATTTCCATAAAAATGACACTGCTTTTTTGGAGAATGTTGCATGTTAACGTTAAAATATTCTAAATCAATGACTTTGTTAATCACTTATTAACATGATGTCAATAAGAAAAAATTGGTATGGTTCCATGAAAAAGCTATTTTACATAAACCTTTGCTTAAATACATGAGAGACAATCCATCACGTAATGACAATGAGGAACTTAGGGAGTTGGTGAAGCAGTTTCAAAACCTTAAGTCAGGCCGCAGTCACTCTTTCCTGGACGAGGAAGCGTTTGAGCGAATTATTGACTATTTCGACGACCGGGAGGATCTGCAACAGGCATTGGAAGCTGCCGAGTTGGGTATCGAGCAATACCCGTATTCGGCCATGTTACTCATCAAAAAGGCTGACCTGCTCATTGCCACCCGCCACTATCATGAGGCGCTGCGTATTTTGCAGCATGCCGAGTTGCTGGACAGCAACGATATCAACCTTTATATATTGAAGACCGACGCTTTCCTGGCGCTTGACCAGCAGGAGAAGGCGGTGGAGTTGCTGGAAAACGCGCTGCAGCTTTTTGAAGGGCAGGAGCGTATCGAGTTGTTGTTCGAGCTGGCCGACGTGTATGACGATTACGAAGAGTTTGATAAAATATTCGATTGCCTGAAGCTGATCCTTGAGCAGGAGCCTAACAATGAGGAGGCACTGTATAAGATCTGCTTCTGGACCGACTTTACTGGTCGTAATGAGGAGAGTATCCGCCTGCACCAGCAGATCATCGAGGAGTACCCGTATAGTGAGCTGGCCTGGTTCAACCTGGCGGCTGCCTTCCAGGGGCTGAAGCTCTACGAAAAGGCTATCGATGCCTATAAGTACGCGATTGTTATTGACGAGAAGTTTGATTACGCTTACCGTAATATGGGAGATGCTTATATCCGGATGCGTAAGTATAAGGATGCTATCGAGGTGCTGGAGAAGGTGTTGGAGCTTTCAAGGCCCGAAGATGTGATCTATGAGGCTATTGGTCATTGCTACGACCGGATGAAGAATTTCGCGCAGGCAAGGTTTTATTATCGTAAGGCTTCGCACCTCAACGTTGAGGATAGTAAGCTGCATTATAAGATCGCCTGTACTTATATTAATGAAGCGCAGTATACTACTGCCATCAAGCACCTGGAAACTGCTTTATCGATCCATCGCATGCAACCTGAGTATAATATGGCGATGGGTGAATGTAAAATGCAGCTGGGTGAATTCAAGGAAGCTATTCAATATTTTTCCAATGTGGTGCGTCAGCGTCCACGGAATATCTCCAGTTGGGAGGCACTGATCCGTTGTCTGTATAATGGCGAGTTTTATGAAGAAGCGCTTGAACAGGTGAAGGCGGCGATCAAGATGACGGAAGGCAAACCGCTCTTTCTCTTCTATCTATCAGGTGTTTATTTTGCACTTGGTAAGGTAAAGGAGGCTTTATTACAGCTGGAAAATGCCATGAGCGTAGCTCCCAAAATGGTAAAGAAGCTGGTTCAATTGAATCCTGCTATCCTACAGCACCAAATGGTGGTGGATGTGGTAGCGCGCTACAAAAAAAACAAGTCATAACAGCCAACTGAAATTCAGACAAAGGAACCGGGGCAGCGCAAAATTTATCTCTTTCCCCTATTTTTGCGGCTGCTTTTGAAAATCCTAATAGTAAAATCCAGCGAATGAATTTCAACCTCTCTCAGATGCCCGATAGAAACTCTAAGCCTCGTACCAACGGTATTACGATGGTAATGGACAAGGGTCTTAGTATTCCTGAAGTGCATAATTTCCTGAGTGTATCCGGCCCACATGTAGATATCGTGAAGCTGGGATTTGGGACTTCTTTCGTCACTCCCAACCTGCGTGAGAAAATAGAAGTTTATCAATCCTACAATATTCCCATTTATTTTGGTGGTACTTTGTTCGAAGCTTTCCTGGTGCGCAACCAGTTCAATGACTATATCGAGGTTTGCAAAGACTACGGTATTAAATATATGGAAGTGAGTGATGGATCCATCACTATTCCTCATGCCGAGAAATGTGGTTATATTGAAAAGCTTACCAAGCACGCTATTATCCTCAGTGAAGTAGGTAGTAAAGATGCTGCTCATATCATTCCTCCTTATAAGTGGATCGAGTTGATGCGTGCCGAGCTGAATGCCGGTGCTACTTATGTGATCGCTGAAGCGCGCGAAGCGGGTAACGTGGGTATCTATCGTGGCAGTGGTGAAGTTCGCGAGGGGCTGGTTCAGGAGATCCTTACTCAAATTCCTGGTGAGAAAATCCTTTGGGAGGCTCCTCAAAAGGCACAGCAACTGTATTTCATCGAGCTGCTGGGATGTAATGTGAACCTTGGTAATATTGCTCCTACTGAAATGATCTCTCTTGAAGCGATGCGTGTTGGCCTTCGTGGCGACACTTTCAGTTTATTCCTTAATAAAGAAGAAGCATAATGAAACTGTTTGGGCTGATCGGTTTCCCGTTAAGCCACTCTTTTTCCCAGAAATTCTTTACTGACAAATTCAGGGTAGAGGGTATTGCTGGTTGTACGTACCAGAATTTCCCCCTTGAAAATATCGATGCTTTGCGGGAGGTGCTGGCGCAGCATCCACATCTTGCAGGGCTCAATGTGACTATTCCTTATAAGGAAAAGGTGATCCCTTATTTGCATCATCAAAGTGATGTGGTAAAGCAGATCGGCGCCTGCAATTGTATCAAAATAGTGAATGGTGAATTGCATGGTTACAATACTGATGTAACGGGCTTTGAGGAGTCGCTCAGGCCGTTGCTGGAAACGCATCACCGTAAGGCGCTGGTGCTGGGCACTGGTGGCGCTGCCAAGGCTGTTCACTTTGTGCTGGAGAAGCTGGGTATCATTTTCCTGGAGGTGTCCCGTAATCCTTCTTCCGGCCGGCAGATCAGTTATGAGCAGCTGACACCTGCTGTGTTAAACGATCATACGCTTATCATCAATACTACTCCGGTGGGCATGTATCCTAATGAACATGACTGCCCGCCTTTGCCTTATTCGGATCTCACTCCACGTCATTATTTGTTTGACCTGGTATATAACCCGGCTAAGACTTTTTTTCTCCAAAAAGGGGAGGAGCAAGGGGCTGCGATCAAAAACGGGTCTGATATGCTGGTGATCCAGGCTGAAGAGAGCTGGAGGATTTGGAATAGCTGATCCTTCGCGACCCTTCGACGGGCTCAGCGTGACATTTACGATTGAAGTTTTACTTTTACTTCTTCTGGTATGGCGGCTACTTTTTTCTTTGCATAGTCGTAACAAACCATGCCTGTTTTGGCGGCGGCTACCAAGACTGTCTTTTCACTTGTTTCTTTTTCCAGTTTGTAGTAGAGCTCAAATGCTATTTTGGAGAATTCGGTGGCTACTACCGATACTTTTACCTGGTCGGCATAGAATAGTTCGTGTTTGAACTCAATGCCTACATCGCTCATGATAACTCCCAGGCCGGCCATATCCAGTTCGCCATAGCCATGGTGTTGCATGAACTGCACTCTTGCTTCGTGTATGATGGAAAGGATGGTATCGTTGCCGACATGTCCGCCATAGTTGAGGTCTGTGATACGGATGGGTATGGTTGTCGTAAAGGTGAATTGTTCGGGAAGGTCGACTTTGATGCGTGCCATGAATATTTGTTCTTATTGTTCTTCTATCAGCTCTTTCAGTGTCAGTATATCCAGGAAGTTGTTGGCTGTGGGTGCGAAGGATGCCTGCTGCATGAGTTTTGAGCGCCATTGGCTGAAGCGGCTTTTCCATATATTGTTTTCCCGTATCACTGCATCGAAGTATTCGGCCGGATCGGTAGCTGCATTCAGGTCGGTCAATACCGGCAGGAATTTGGCGGAGATGCGTGTTTGTTCTCCGTTGGGGCAAGTGATGATGATGTAGTTGTTATCGTGTGTAATGATCAGGCTTTTGTCCATGATCACATTGCCGCTGGCATCTTTGATGAGTGGGGCTTTAATTCCATTGCGTAGGGTCGTGACCTGGGCACGCAAGCCATCTATTTCCGCATGTTGAATATCTTCCATGGGATCTATCTCTGGCATGGTATTGCTCACATAATTGGCGTTCAATGCTTCGGTGACATTTACGCGGCGGGCAACATTAATGGTTGTACGACGGCGGCCTCCAATGGATGCATCGATAGCTGGCAGCGAAGGTTGTACCGGCAGATCGTTATTGATGGTGGTATTATTACCAGGTGTTGTCGGTTCCTGTGTGCGTTGCACAATGTTCGTATTATCCGGAGCGCTGTTTAGGAAGTTCCAGGTGAGGAAGCCTACTATGGCCAATACAGCTGCCGCTATGGCCACTTTGCGAAAGGGCAGGCGGATCACTTTGGCGGGTGCTTCCTGGGGTGCTGGTGTGATCTGGAGGGCCAGTGCAATATGATCCCAGGCAGCGGATGGGGGTGGTGTTTCCCAATCGTATAGTTTTTCTGCGATCTTACTTTCGCTGGCATCAAATTCTGTATCGAGGCGGGTGCTAATAGTATCCCACGCGCCAGGTGGCGGTGCTGCTTCGAGGTTGAGGAGGATATGTTGTACGTTAGCAGACATATTAGCGGGTAAAGGACTTTTTTGTATCGCTTAAGTATTGCGTGATCTTCTTTTGTAATATCGACTTGGCCCGTGCCAATTGCGACTTGCTGGTTCCTTCACTGATACCCAACATTTCTCCGATCTCTTTGTGTGAGTATCCTTCTACTACGTACAGGTTGAACACTGTGCGGTAGCCGGGTGAAAGTTCCTGGACAAGGTTTATGATATCTTTTTCTGCCAGGCTGTCGAGTGCTGTTATATCCGCATCTTCTATTGTATTTTCTTCTTTTTCACTTACGCTGGATAGCTGGGCCGTTTTTTTACGGAAGTGTTCAATAGAGGTGTTTACAAACACTCTTCTGACCCATCCTTCAAATGACCCTTCTGCCCGGAAGCGATGCAGGTTTTTATATACCTTGATAAATCCTTCCTGCAAGAGGTCCTGGGCATCATTTGTATTATTGGCATAGCGCAGGCACACGGCATACATTTTAGGGGCAAACCTGCGGTACAGTTCTTCCTGCATACGCCTATCGCCCGCAATACTGCCCTTTATCAAGTCGGATTCAGAGATGTTATAGTTGCTTTTTTGATCCAAATTTTAATATAATAATATGAATTGTGAGGTCGGGCTGTTATTCAACAGGCCATATTAAGCTTGTTGCACCACTTGCTGCAAAAAAGAAACCAGCTTGTCTGCCGCCTTTTTCCGGTGGCTGTACTGTCCTTTTTCCTCCAGGGTCATTTCGGCAAAAGTACGGGTACTTCCTTCCGGAACAAAAACAGGGTCATATCCAAAGCCTCCGGTCCCTTTTTTATCGTGGATAATTGTCCCTTCACAAATGCCTTCAAACAGGTATTCCTGATCGCCCCACAATAAGGATATTACGGTACGGAACCGGGCTGTGCGTTGGGGATTATCTCCCAGTTTGCCCAGCAATTTTTCAATATTCTTATCGAATGCTTTGTCTTCTCCTGCATACCGGGCGCTTTTTACGCCTGGTTCTCCATTCAACGCGTCTACTTCCAGGCCAGTATCTTCACTGAAGCAATTTTTACCGGTCAATTGCTGTATGGTGCGGGACTTCTGTGTGGCATTGGCCTCAAGCGTATCGTAGGGCTCGGGGATATCAATGTCGATACCTGCTTCTTTGAGGCTGATCACCGTAATCTGGTGGCCGATGGCTGCCTGTATTTCCTGCACCTTGTGGGCGTTGTTGGTAGCGAAAATAAGTGTAAGCAATGTGTATGGTTTGTTTTTTAGGCTTTTGTTCTATACTCCGAATATCTTCTTCAGGTTATCCCACAGTCTCCGCTTCAACAGTTTTCCTTCTTCAGATTCCTGGTTCAGTTCTTCCAATGATGGGGTGTACAGGTAGGTTGTTCCTGCGTATTCCTGGGGTTTGAACATGGGGAAGGAGAGGGGCAGGCCTGTTTCTTCGGGGCTGATGCCGAATAAGAGGACCTGTTTGGGGTATAATTGCTCTTTCAGCTGATTAATCTCTACTTTCCGACTGGCATCGTTGACAATGGCAACATCGCCCAGGTTGAGTTTGCAGGCGCCCAGCATCTTCGTGAGTAGTTGCAGGTGTTGCTCCGGCAGGAATGCTTCTCCGTCAAACTGTACGATGATGGCCACGTGTTGCTGGTTTTTGCCCAGGAACTTGTAGGCGCCGGTGTCGGCCGTTGCCGGTTGTGCCGTTGGTTTCACTGCTGGTGCAGTGGGCTGTATTGTTTCTACGGGTGCTGTTGCGGCGGTAGTGACCGGCGGGTTCGAATCCTGTCTTCCCGGCGTAGCAGCAGTAGTTGCTGCTTTCGCTTCAACTGGCGCTGGCGCTGACTCGGGCGCGAATGTTACTCCGCCTTCCACGGCTTTTCCTTCTCCCTGCACTACGGCTTTTTTGTAGAGCCCGGCAATGACTACTCCCGGCAATTGTATATTAAAGGCTGACATAATAATATTATTTAATAGCTTCTGTACTTCAACTTTCCTTGACTTATGTCGCACTAACAATTGTTAGCAATTTATGCCTGGATTTTTTGCAGGCAAAAACTTTAATTGTTTCTTTGTGGCTCAAAAATACTGGATTATGATCGATGCTTATAGTATACCTGTGACAAAAATTGAGCGGAGTAAATTGAATGATATTCCATTGGAAAACATTCCTTTCGGTAAATATTTCACTGACCACATGCTGGAGGCTGATTATGAGAATGGTGAGTGGAAGAATGTGGAGATCAAGCCTTACCAACCACTGGTACTGAGCCCTGCCCTGGCTTCTTTGCACTATGGTCAGGCTATTTTTGAAGGTATCAAGGCTTACCGTAATGATGATGGTGAGGCTTATATTTTCCGTCCCCAGGATAATTTCAAGCGTTTTAATATATCTGCTACGCGCATGCAAATGCCGGAAGTGCCTGAAGAGCTTTTTATGGAGGGTATGCGTCAACTGATCCAACTGGATAAGAACTGGATCCCTGCCAGAAAGGATCACTCTTTGTATGTGCGCCCTTTCATGTTTTCTACTGATGAGGTGATTGGTGTAAAGGCTTCCGATACTTATAAATTCATGATCATCCTTAGTCCGACGGGTCCTTACTATTCAGCACCTGCGCGGATCTATGTAGAAGAAAAATATACGCGTGCCGCTCCGGGTGGTGTTGGTTATGCAAAGGTGGCCGGTAACTACGGCGCCAGCATGATGGTGACTGCTGAGGCCAAGAGCAAGGGTTATGACCAGGTGCTGTGGACTGATGCTGTTGAGCACAAGTATGTCCAGGAGATCGGTACCATGAACGTGTTCTTCATTGTGGGTAACAAGGCGCTTACGCCTGACCTGGGTGCCGGGACGATCCTGAACGGTGTGACCCGCGCCAGTGCGATCACCATTTTACGAGAAATGGGGTTGACGGTGGAGGAAAGGCCTGTGAATATTGAAGAAATGATCGAAGCTTATAAGGCTGGCCAGCTCCGGGAGGTATTCGGCACCGGTACGGCTGCTACTATTTCGCCTATTAAAGAGCTGAAATACAAGGATTTTGTGATGACCTTCAACGTAGATGCGTGGACAACTGCGCCTGAAATGAAGCGTCGTTTGGATGATATCCGTGAAGGAAGAACGGCTGATAATCATGGCTGGATGTACAAGATTTAGGGCTTTTTGCAGGAGTTATCCACATAATCAGGGAGAATTCTTCAAAATTTCAAGTAAGATTTGGTATTTAATGGGCTGAGGTTTACCTTTGCCCTCCCAAAAATAAAAGGTTCAGAATGCCTACAATTCAACAATTGGTAAGAAAAGGAAGAGAGATCATCAAGGCCAAGAGCAAGTCAAGGGCTTTGGATAGCTGTCCGTTCCGTCGCGGTGTTTGCACCCGTGTATATACAACTACTCCCAAAAAGCCTAACTCGGCTTTGCGTAAGGTAGCTAAGGTACGTTTAACGAATAAGGTAGAGGTGATTGCCTATATACCCGGTGAAGGACATAACCTGCAGGAGCACTCCATTGTGTTGGTTCGTGGCGGTCGTGTAAAGGACTTACCAGGTGTACGTTACCATATCGTACGCGGTAGCCTTGATACTGCCGGTGTGAAGGATCGTAAGAAGAGCCGTTCTAAATACGGTACTAAACGTGAAAAGGCTAAGAAATAATAATCGCGTATTACGCGGATTGTTAAGATTTCACAGATAAAAAATACAAGGATAGACCGGCCAAATCCGGTTAATCCATCAAATCAGCGATAACAATGAGGAAGACTAAAGCCAAAAAAATTGCCCCGGCTCCAGACGCAAAATATAATGATGCACTGGTTACCCGTTTTGTAAACAACCTGATGTGGGAGGGCAAAAAGAATACGGCATTTACCATTTTCTATGATGCTATGGATCGTATTTCCAAGCAAACCGGTGAGAATGGTTATGAAATATGGAAAAAAGCTTTATCCAACGTTACTCCGGCGGTAGAAGTACGCAGCCGTCGTATCGGTGGTGCTACTTTCCAAATTCCTGCTGAGGTACGTGCAGACAGGAAGATCTCTCTGAGCATCAAGTGGCTCATTCGCTACACCCGCGACAGGAATGGTCGTAGCATGGCTGAAAAGCTGGCTAACGAAATCCTGGCTGCTGCCAAGGGTGAAGGTGGTGCTTTCAAGAAGAAAGAAGATACGCACCGTATGGCTGAAGCCAACAAGGCTTTCGCTCACTTTAAAGTATAATCTGCCCGGCAGATCATCATATTCAAAGGCCATCCCATATATGGGATGGCCTTTTTCATGCTCCAACATATCAAGTTATTCACATTCATGTTACGCCTTCGAAAATTTAATCTTCCGCCAGGAAGGCTCTCCTCAGCAGACCTAAAGCTGCTCTTAATCAACGGTTCTGTGCATAATTAAATGGGTTTATGTGTTTCGGATTGGTACATGACAAATGTCATTTTATTAGCAACTTATCCATACTGGCTTGCATTAATGCCTAAAACCTATTTACTTTATCCTGTATTTATTGAGATCATATCCTATAGAAAAATAATCCGAAATCGTACCCTAATGAAGAGCCTGTTGAAACTGACGCGCAGGGGGCTTCTTGTAATTCCCCTACTTATCCTGCATCCGCTTATTGGGTGGACCCAGGATTGTTCTACACTTAATTTTACCGTTACTACCACGGAGTCGCGATGTATTGCCACGGGCGGCATCAAGGTGAATATCACCGGAGGTTCCGGCAGTTATAACATTAAAGTAACGGGACCTGTCTCCACCGCTTATACTTCTTCTACCAACATTACCGGTCTTTCGGCTGGCGCCTATGTGGTGAGTGTAAAAGACATCAGCACCAATTGTGTGATTGATAAGTATAATGTAGTGGTGCCTGGTACTTATGCCGATCCGCGGTTTGTACTGACTAAGACCGATGTGACCTGTATAAACGGTACCGATGGTACCATCAGTGTGGCGGGTATGCAGTTTGGCCGATCCCCATTTACTTATACTCTTGTAGCGCCTTCTCCTGTCGGAGTAGGCACTACCAATTCTACGGGTACCTTTACCGGTCTGATTGCTGGTGAGTATGCTGTGCAGTTGAAGGATTCCTGCGGTGGTCAACAGACGCGCCGCGCTACTATTCTCAACTACCAGTGGTGGATCGATGGTGTGACGGTAGCCAAAGTTGGTTGCGACAGTGCCCAGGTGACGGTGAAGTTGAAAGACAGTAAGGGTAATACCACCGGCTTCAGTGGTTTCAGTTATGGTGTGGTAAGAGCGGCAGGTGATACTGTATGGTCTTCCAACAGTAATTTCCGTTTTTACCTTGGTAATAAGCGTTCGGTAAAGGTGGTTATCAAAGACCCTTGCGGAACCATGCAGGTTACCAACTGGGTTGACCCCAACGTACCTACTGTGAATGCCAATGTGAATACTTCGAACTTTACGTGTAACACTTTCAATGCTACAGTAACTGGTCAAAACAATCTTACTAACCCTATTTACAGATTATATAATAGCAGCAATGTATTGATTTCTACTAATTCTACTGGTTCTTTTACTGGTCTCGCTTATGGCAATTATTGTGTTGACGTACGAGACAATTGTTACGATACTACTATCAGACGTTGTTTTTCAGCTACCAGGCCCAAACCCGCATTGGGTAACAACGTCAATATCTCCAACAGGGTGTGTGCCACTTTTTCTGCTACCATAACCGGGCAAACGAATCTTACGAACCCGACTTATGAGTTGTATAATAGCAGCAATATCCTGATCGGTACCAATACGAATGGTGTGTTCAATACCATTCCTTATGGCAGCTACTGTATCAAAATGAAGGATGGTTGTTATGATACGACCATTACCCGTTGCTTTACTGAGACTGCGCCGAAACCATCGGTAGGTCTTAATATTGGCACCAGCAATGTGGGTTGTAATACTTTCACTGGTAGTGTGCAAGCTCAATCTAATCTTACCAATCCGCAGTACTGTTTATATAACAGCAGTAATGTGCTGATTGGTTGTAATACCATCGGTACGTTTAACAATCTGGCGTATGGTACAAATTATTGTATCCGCATCAAGAATGATGTGTGTTATGATACTACTATCACCCGTTGCTTCAATGTGCCAAGGGCGTTGCCCAGTGTTGGTAACAATCTTAATCTTACGCAGAACTGTAGCAGCTTTAACGTGAGCGTAAATGGTCAGACCAACCTGAATAATCCCAACTATTGCCTGTATAATTCAAGTAATGTGCTGGTAGGTTGTAACTCTACGGGTCAATTCAATAACCTGCCTTATGGTTACTATTGTATGCGTATCAGCAACGATCCTGGCTGTTATGATACAGTTATTGTGCGGTGTTTTGAGCCGGTAAGGCCGAAGCCTTCTCTTTCTTCTGTTGTGAATATCAGCAACAAGGGTTGTGATGGCGTAACGGCCAAGATCTCTGGTTCAAATCTGACCACGCCTAAGTATATTTTGTATAATTCGCTGAATCAGCCTATTGACAGTAATACGAATGGTACGTTCAATAATGTGCCTTATGGTTATAACTGTATCAGGGTGAGGAATAGTTGTTATGATACGCTTATGGAAAGGTGCTTTACGGTAAATCGTGATGTTCCTTCTGTAACGAACGTATCTATCACCAACAAGGCTTGTTCTGGGTTTGATGCCCGGGTAAATGGTCAGAACAACCTGAAGAACCCTGTGTATAATGTTTATGATACGCTTGGAAATCTGAAGGCTACCAATGGTACGGGCATTTTCTATAACCTGCCTTATGGTTATTATGATGTGAAAATCAAGGATACCTGTTATGATACGGTGATCGTTCGCCGCTTCAATGCTGATCCTGTTCCGATCGATATTGGTGTATCGGCTATGGAGTCCTGTACTTTTGGTACTACCGATGTGCGGGTAACGTTCAATACGGGTAATGCTCCTTATCGTATCGATGTACTGAACCCTGTGGGTGTATTGGTAACGTCTGTGACGTCGGCTACCAGTCCTGTAATGATCAATGCGCTACCTCCGCTTAGTGGTGGTCAGCAGTATAAAGTGATCGGTATCGATAATTGTAATGTGCGTGATACTGCGTTGGTAACACCGAAGCCCAGTATTGTGAACAAGACGAAGTTCGTGAAGTCGAAATGTCCGTCGGGCGCCTGGGAAAATGGTGCTACTGATATTGACATCGATGTGAACTCCAATATGGGTGTGGTGACACCGGTGATCATCAAGAAGAACGGCAATAATGTTACGATCAACTTTACTTCGAATGTAGGTTCTTCGTTCAAGTTCGTTGACCTGGAGCCTGCTGTTTATATCATGCAGTATAGTGTGCCCAGTTGTACGGGTAAGCTTTATGATACCATCGATGTGGTGCCTTATAGCTTCCCGGGTCTGCAACAGTCGGCTGCTTACCAGTGTGATAACAACAACTTTAGTGTAGGTGCAGCGGTAACTGGTGGTACTGGACCTTTCAATTATGAAGTGATCGGTAGTGTTCCTGCTTCGCCGAGTATTATTACATCTGGTCAGACGAGCCCTGTATTTACCATTACCAATGGTGTTCAATACTCTCTGGTTCGTTTGCGTGCGGTGGATGCCTGTGGTAATGCGACGCTGAATGACGTAAACATTCTGCCGCTGGCTAATACGATCATTTATGCCAGCTCGGATTGTTATTATCAGAATATCGACCTGCATGTGGATTCAACTGCCAATGCGAATTACAGGTGGTTTAAGAAAACAAGTGCTACGGATAGTTTGTTGGTGAGTACTACCACTTCTTATAAGATACCTTATCTGTTGCCTTCCGATACAGGTATGTATGTTTGTCACATGTCGGTGAACAATGGTTGTTTGACCAAGCTGTCTTACTTCCATGTGTCTGGTATGTGTAGTGGTACGCTGCCAGGCCAGGTGAAACTGTCGGGCAAGGAACTTAACGGTGCTGTTCAGCTCAACTGGGTGACGCAGCAGGATGTAGATACTAAGGAATACATTGTTGAGCGTAGCAATGCCGGTAATGGCCAATATGTTGCTATCGGCAGTGTAAACTCACGACAATCGGGCAACCGGAGTATGTATGCCTTCACGGATGATGCACCGCTGCAGGGTACCAATTACTACCGACTTCGCATTGTGGGCAAGGATAATCAAGCTATCTATAGTAATGGCATTTCTATAAAAATGGCCGCTGTTCATAGTATTACGGTTTATCCCAACCCTGTGAAGCAGGTATTGAACATCTCGCTGTTGTCTAAGTCGCAGGAGAGCTACCGGTTATCGCTGTTCAGCAATACTGGTCAGCTGGTTCATGAGCAATTGGTTAAAAATGTGCAACAGACTACCATTCAATATCACCGTTCATCGCAGGTGAAGAGTGGGGTGTATATGTTGCGCATCACTGCGCTCAACAGCCAGGAAACGTATGTTTATAAAGTAATCTTTGAATAAACTCTTTTTTGAGGTTTAAAAGAACAAGAGGCCCCGTGAGAACGGGGTTTTTTGTTTTAATATACCAGGATGCTGCCCGTTTGTTCTCTCTTTCCTTCTTTGCGGATAATGTAGAAGTAGGCGCCTTTTTGCAGGGCTCGTAATGGTAATCTTTCGTGTAGCTCTTGCAATCGTCTGTGAAGAACCTGTTGGCCTGAGGTGTTGTATAAGGTGAGGGTACTGTTGCCTGGTGTGGCGGTGAGTATGTTGAGGAGGGAACTTCCGGCAACGGGATTGGGAAAGAGGATGTAGGTGGCTTCGCCGAAGTTGTATACTGTTTCGGGCTGGCTATAAATAACTGAGCCATCGGTGCGCTGGATCTTGAGGCGATAGGTATTAACGCCCCGTTGCAGGTTGTTATCGGTTAATTCATATTGCAGGCTGTTAACCGGCTCCACGGTTTGTGAAGTAGCATAGCCTGTAATGCCCAACTTCTCCACTATGATCTTTTGTATGGCATAGCGTGTGCCTAATTCGATCTGCAGGCTGGCTGTATTGTTGACGAGATCGGCGAGGAAACTTTTGATGTAACAGCTTACTCCTTGTGTTGTATAATCGAAGGTATAGGCTTTCATGGCGGTATAGCCCCCAGTGAATAATGGCGCCACAGTGAAATGTAAGGACGGGCTAACTGCCTTCTTCAACACAATTGCCGTATCGTTGGTGATGACCAATGGGGCGAGGTATTGATTGGCGAGGCTGTAAACCATAAACCTATCGACTCCGGCAGGCTTGTTCCAGG
Source organism: Paraflavitalea sp. (assembly GCF_059502485.1). Lineage (NCBI taxonomy): Bacteria > Pseudomonadati > Bacteroidota > Chitinophagia > Chitinophagales > Chitinophagaceae > Paraflavitalea > Paraflavitalea sp. Next base: position 1,626,799 of record NZ_JCACET010000010.1, on the reverse strand, counting down.
TGAGTAAGAATGAATCGGGACAATTGAATCCTGTGGTTGCTCTTAATCTTGTTGATATGGTGAAGGTATCGGATATAAAGGATTGGCTGCCGGTGGTTATTTTCAGCAGGGCAGTGGTATACCTGTCCGGAGCGGACCAGGTGTAGTAGCCTTTCGTAAGGTCTACATCATTGGCGATCTGTTGCCATTGATTGCCGCCATCAGTAGAATAATCGAGCCGGGCAGGTTGTGGGTTGTTGAAGGTTGCGGACCAACGCAAGGTATTGTTTTCGCCTGTGCGTATGTAATCGGCTTTAACCGGATAGTACCAGTGAAAGCGGTCGGCGGTGTCGAGGTGCCAGGCAACAGCAAATGACTGTGTGCCGGATGGTATATCGTATCCCTTTATCTGTATAGTATATGTGCCTGGCGCTGGATTATCTACTGTGATCTGTTCATTGTTGTTCAGGCTGTCTCTTTTTCTTGCAGGTAATTGTGCTAATGCAGCAGCATTGGCTGCGTGGTTCAATACCCAGGGTTGCCAACGTTCTCCCGTGGTTGTATTTACCAGTTCGAGGTCTATGTCGTTGATCAAGGCTTTGGGGGTATTGGGTGTGGCTGGTTGATCGTACCAGCACAATGTTATTTTGAGTTGTTTTATACCTGCCGGAATAGTGAGTGGGATGTTTTGTGTTTGTGTCTGACTAATGCTACCGGTTGTGTGCTGATCCTGTTGTGCTGCTTCAACAGCTTTGATTGCGTTTACACTTCCGTAGCCTGTTTGAAAGTCGATACCTGGTGTTGCGATGTCATCGGCAGTGTTGAGTAGTATAGTTTTTACCAGTGTGGCTGATGGTAATGATCCTGTTTTATTCTTGCAGGCTTGTTGTATCAACAGGGCAATGCCGGAAGTTATGGCTGCGGCACCTGAGCTGCCATCTACGCCAAATGCTACGAGTTCGGGTTTTACCCGGCCATCGTAAGCGGGGCCTTTAGAGCTTAATGCCTCTGGTTGGTACAGGCCATTGATGGCGCCCACGGTGATCATGTTCTTGCCCATCTTGAAACTGCCCGTGATATTGGCATAATTGGGAATGCTTGTATAGGGGCCTTGTGTGCTGGCTTGGTTGCCGGCATTGCCAGCGGAGAAAATGTGGAGTAGTGATGGGTTGACAATGCTGCTGGCATCGTAAGCGGCGGCATCGGCGCCGTAATAGTTTTCAATGCCGGTGCCATAGGAGTGGTTTTGTACGGTGATCTGGTATTGCTGGTAGGCGCTGTTGGCATCGGGCAGGAGGGTGGCAAAATTGGAGGAGCTAAGGGTGGCCGCCCAGGCGGCGCCCCGGCCGGTGTGGTCGCTGTTTCCTCCTCCACCCATGATGGTGCTCATGATGCCCGCATGCTGGGTAATGTCGGGTGAGCTCAAAGGGGTGGGCAGGAACCTGCCTTTGAAGTCGATATCAGTGGTGTCGGGTTTATTTTCCTTAACGGAGACCGTCAGTCCGAGGCCATTGAGGGAGGGGTACCGGCCATACGCTGTATTGACCTGGTTGGTGGTGTTGTCCATCGTGTTGATGGCCTGTTCTTCCCGGGGCTGGCGGGGCTGATCGACAAAGGTCACCCAAGGAGCCTGCAATATTTTGTTTATCAATATTTTATGAGTTGTCTGGATCACCAGCAGGTTCGTAGGCGTGTATACTGCGGTTATCTTTACCGGCAGTTGTTGTTGGACCAGGAAGGTTTTAAAGGCTGTGGTATCGGTAACTGTGAGCCACCAGGTGGACGTGGTATCGGGTTGTGCGGTGCTTTTTAATGAGAGCAGGCGGGGGGAGAGTTTGGCACGCAGTAAACTATTGTCTGGTTGTTGAGCATTGATAACCAGACAAATGCAGCAGCAGATGGTCAACAGGATACTGTTTCTCATGTGACAAAGGCTAATGGTCCTTAAATGTAACTGTTTTTTGGCTTTGGCCCACGTTTTCAGTATATTGTGTAAGGATTGTTTTATGTATGCGTTCTATGTACAGTAATCCAATTTTAAACAGGCTTATATTGATCAAACCCTTGTCTGTAAAGGGTTTGCCAATTGAAATGAATACATTTCCGCGTCCAGCCTGCATTTGAGGCCTGTTGTCTTACTATTCCCTTACTACTGTCTTACTATTGCCTTACTATTGTCTTGCCTTTACTGTGGAGCATCTATGGAAATGCTATGGCGGAGCTATGGGAGATATATGGGAAGACTATGGGAGGGATATGAAGGGGATGGTACTTTGTATGGGCATATTCGGGGCCTGTGGGCCTGTTTTCCACATTTAATCTTTTGATCTCCTTGAATCTGATTTTTCCGGTAGTTTTTGCTTACCTTTGCGCACTTATTTTCAGGGTATTTTGCCCTGTACACAATTAAACAGTAAACAACAACAAAGTCATGGCAGACTTACGATTACAGAGAAACTTTGGTATTGCGGCGCACATTGATGCCGGTAAAACCACAACTACGGAGCGTATCCTGCGCTATACCGGTATGATCCACAAGATTGGTGAGGTGCACGATGGTGCGGCTACTACCGACTGGATGGAGCAGGAAAAAGAAAGGGGTATCACTATTACCTCTGCTGCTGTTAGCTGCCAGTGGAATTTCCCTACCGTAAAAGGTAAGGCCGATGCTAACACTAAAAAATATTATTTCAATATCATTGATACTCCAGGCCACGTGGACTTTACTGTAGAAGTAGAGCGTTCTATGCGTGTTCTGGACGGTCTGATCGCCCTGTTTTCTGCGGTTGACGGTGTAGAGCCTCAATCTGAGACTGTTTGGCGCCAGGCTAACCGTTATAAAGTTCCCCGTATCGGTTTCGTTAACAAAATGGACCGTTCCGGTGCTGACTTCCTGATGGTGGTTAAGCAGGTAAAAGAAATGCTCGGCGCTAAAGCCGTTCCTCTTCAATTGCCTATCGGTGCAGAAGATGATTTCAAGGGTGTGGTTGACCTGATCAAGATGAAGGGTATCATCTGGCACATGGAAACTGAAGGTATGACTTTCGACGAGATCCCTGTTCCTGCTGATATGCAAGCTGAAGCTGAAGAGTGGAGGCAGAACCTGATCGAAGCGGTGGCTGAATATGATGACAAGCTGATGGAAAAGTTCTTCGATGATCCTAACACGATCACTGAGGAAGAAGTACACGAAGCTATCCGTAAGGCTACTATCGATCTGAGCATCGTTCCGATGATGTGCGGTTCTTCTTTCAAGAACAAGGGTGTACAAACTGCACTGGATGCGGTTTGCCGTTACCTGCCTTCTCCTGTAGATATCGACGATACTGTAGGTACCAATCCTGATACCGGCGAACAAGAAACGCGTAAACCTGATCCTAAAGCGCCTTTCGCTGCATTGGCCTTCAAGATCATGACTGACCCCTTCGTAGGTCGTCTGGCATTCTTCCGGTGTTATAGTGGCCACCTCGATGCCGGTTCTTATGTATTGAACGTAAGAAGTGGTAAGAAAGAGCGTATCAGCCGTATCATGAAGATGTTTGCGAACAAGCAAAACCCTATCGATTTCATCGAAGCTGGTGATATCGGTGCGGCTGTAGGTTTCAAGGAAATCAAGACCGGTGATACGCTGTGTGATGAAGATCATCCGATCACTTTGGAAAACATGTTCATTCCTGAGCCTGTAATCGCGATCGCTGTTGAGCCTAAAACTCAGGCCGACGTTGATAAAATGGGTATGGCTATTGCCAAGCTGGTAGAAGAAGATCCTACACTGCGTGTAAATACTGATGAAGATACCGGTCAAACCATCCTTCGTGGTATGGGTGAGTTGCACCTGGAGATCATCATCGACCGTATGCGTCGTGAGTTCAAAGTAGAAGTAAACCAGGGTGCTCCCCAGGTTGCTTATAAAGAGGCGTTCCGCAAATCTGTTGAACACCGTGAGATCCTGAAGAAGCAAACGGGTGGTCGTGGTAAGTTTGCGGACATCATCTTCGAACTCGGGCCTGCCGACGAAGAGTGGCTGACAGCAAACCCTAAAGAGAACCTGCAGTTCGTGAATGATATCTTCGGTGGTTCTATCCCCCGTGAGTTCGTTCCTGCTATTCAGAAAGGATTCCAACAATCTCTGGGTACTGGTGTATTGGCCAGCTATCCTGTTGAGAATGTTAAGGTTCGCGTATTCGATGGTAGCTTCCACCAGGTTGACTCTGACGCCATGTCTTTCGAGCTTTGCGCCAAGCAAGGTTTCCGTGAAGCGGGCCGTAAGGCACAACCAGTTCTGCTGGAGCCTATCATGAAGGTAGAGGTTATCACTCCTGATCAGTACATGGGTGATGTGACTGGTGACTTGAACCGTCGTCGTGGTATGCTGGAAGGCATGGACAGCCGCGGTGGTGCACAGGTTATCAAAGCTAAAGTGCCTTTGAGCGAAATGTTTGGTTACGTAACTCAATTGCGTAGCTTAAGCTCTGGCCGTGCTACTTCTACCATGGAGTTCAGCCACTATTCTCCTGCACCTAACAACATCGCTGAAGAGGTGATTGCGAAGGTGAAAGGCAAGATGAAAGTGAGCGAATAAGCGATATCAAAGTCTTATTAATACAGCCCTCCGCTTAGCGGGGGGCTTTTTTTATTTGGTAAAGTTGAATTTGTTTATGGTTTTTTATATTTGGATGCATCTTACTATCATTAGTCCGTACCTGCTAAGCATTCAATCCTCTCGTCAATAGCCAAAACGTATTATGAAAAAAAACTTTACGCTATTCCTTACTTGTCTGTTTTCTTTAACAGCATTTGCACAAACGCCTTCCATTCAATGGAGTAAATATTTTACAACTTATTGGGATATCGAACTGATCTACGATGTGAAGCCAACTACTGATAAGGGTTACATCATAGCAGGGTATGATACGGGGTATTCTTTCAGTAAAAGCAGTGTGTGGAATAAGGCCAACAGCGGACAGGCCTGGATTGCCAAAACGGATAGCCTGGGTGCTATAGCCTGGTCATTGTCGCCAGGCAACTGGGCTGGGGGCTATCTGGTGGATGCTGCTTTTACTACTGTTGAGCAAATTGCTGATGGCGGCTATGTTGCTGCCGGCTTTGGACGTATGTACCCTGATCCTATGGTGGGTCATGTGGCGAGGTTCAGCAGCACGGGTGCAATACTTTGGACCAAGGCTTTTGGGGGAGCCGGAGCCGACAGGTTATTTGCAATAAAGCAAACTGTAGACGGAGGCTTTATTGCCGCAGGTCAGGCCAGCTCAACGGATGGGGATATTGTTTCTAATCATGGCGGTTCGGATCTGTGGTTATTAAAGCTGGATGCCGGTGGTAATAAGGAATGGTCACTTACTTATGGCGGTACGGGTAACGATACTGCTTATACTATTGTTCAACTACCCGATAATGGATACCTGGTGGCTGGCACTTCTACTTCTGCCAATGGAGACCTTGCGGGAAACAAGGGCGCTACAGATGGGTGGCTGCTGAAGGTAAATGCCGCCGGCGTGCTGCAATGGCAAACGAATCTTGGTGGCAGTGCCCGCGATGTTATTAATCGCCTGGTGAGGAATGCCGATGATACTTATCTGTTATCCGGCTACTCCTTCTCCAATGATGGAGATGTGAGCGCCAATCATGGACAGGCGGATGTTTGGGTGATAAAAACGGATAATGCAGGAAGCATACTGTGGTCTAAATTATATGGCGGGTCGAATGATGATGCGGCTTTCGACCTGAGGCCAGCAACGGATAATGGCTTTTTTGCTGCCGGCTTTACTGAATCAGGTAATGGTGATGTTGTAAGTGCGCATGCAGGAGGTTCCGATCTCTGGATATTAAGGCTGGATGTTGCGGGCAATTTGTTGTGGGAACGTTGTGCCGGTACCGTCAGGAGTGAATTTGCTTTTGCCGTATTGCCGGTCAATAATACTGATTTCATAGCTGCGGGTGCGGGTGAACCATTACTGCAACCAACCTGGGGACCAGATTACGGCGACGGATTATTTATACGGTTTGGGTACGCCAATACTATCAAAGGCACTTTGTTTCTCGATGAAAACAGTAACGGTATAAAGGACCCAGGTGAGAGCTTTTTTGATCAAGCTATAGTGACTGCTCAAAAAAGGGAATATTCCTGGTCGGCTACTCCCTACAATGGGCTATTTACTATTTCGGCTGATACAGGAACTTATACCACTACAGTGCGGGTAAATCATCATTATTATACGGTTGTGCCGGCTTCGGTTCAGTCTGTTTTTACTACGTATTACAATACTGATTCGATAAGTTTTGCCGTACAGCCGCTTCCGCTTAAGAAAGACCTGGTGATGGATATTATACCCTGGAATGCAGCAAGGCCGGGGTTCAGGTCTACTTATAGCCTTCAATATCAAAATGCTGGTACGATAGGAGTGCCATCGGGAACTGTGAGGTTTGTAAAGGACAACAGGACTACTTTTGTTTCGGCATCGCCTGCACCGGATATTATTACGGCGGATACATTGGAATGGAACTTTACAGGACTGGCTCCTTTCACTTATCAGTACATCACCTTGCAATTGGATGTTGCTGCTCCGCCCACAGTGAACATTGGGGACACGCTACGTTATGTTGCTATGGTAGGGCCGGTTACAGATGATGAAACGCCTGAGAACGATACCGCGAGGTTGCGGGTGCTGGTAAGAGGTTCCTACGATCCCAATGATAAAACCGAGTCCAATGCTGGTGTGATCACACCTGCACAGGTAAATGACGGCGAGTATCTTAATTATCTTATCAGGTTCCAGAATACGGGCACTGATACAGCATTCAATGTAACCATCAGGGATACGCTGGATACACAGCTTGACTGGAACACGTTGCAGATGGTTGCCGCCAGCCATCCTTACCAGTTATCAATAACAGACAACAATAAGCTAAGCTGGGTATTCAATAATATCCTTTTGGCTGATAGCAATATCAATGAACCTGCCAGTCATGGATATATTGCTTTCCGGATCAGGCCCCGTGCAACTGTTGCTGCAGGCGATACCATCCGGAATACAGCGGGTATTTATTTCGATTTCAATCCGCCTGTAGCTACCAATATGGCAAAAACGGCTATTGTCTTACAGGCTACTTTGCCTGTAAGCCTGGCATCTTTTAAAGCCGTACTGAATGGTGGTGTGGTAAACGTAAATTGGAAAACAGCCACGGAATATGGTAGTGATTATTTCGAGGTGCAGCGAAGCACGAATGGCGTAGATTTCGTTACTATCGGTAAGCTGTCCGTAAAAAATGTTGCTACCGGTGCTTCTTATGCATTTACTGATGAGACGCCGGCAACGGGGTATAATTATTACAGGTTGAAAACGGTAGATCTGAACCGCAGCAGTAAGTTGTCGCACATTGCTATTGTGTTGGTGAAAGAGGTAGATATCGTTTCGACTGTTTATCCTAATCCAACGGATGGAGAAGTAACAGTGGACGTAAAAGGGAATGTAACCGGTAATGTAAGTGTAGCTATCATTGATCAGTCGGGCAGGGTAGTGCTGGCGAAAGTATTTGGCCGGCCTTCCGGCAACCGGCTTATTGAACCATTATCGTTGGGTAAGGTCGCAAAGGGGATATATACTTTGCGTGTTACTGTGGGGAGCTCCACCACATTGCATAAACTGATCGTGAGGTAACAGGTTGGCTTTTTTTATTACAGGCAGTTATCCCATTTTTGGGAAGAAATCCTGCTGCACGGTTATAGCCTAAAACTGCACGGTTTTGGGTCGATTCTGCACAGTTACAGGTTTGAGCGCGGGGTAAGGGTGGGATACGTATATTTGGTTTATCTTCCCAAATTCCAATCTTATAAAGACCGGGTCTGTTTTTCCGATACTTCCCTGGAAGGCCACTTACCATTCCATTTAAACCTGGTTGTTTTTATGAAGAAGTTTTACTTACTGCTCACGCTGTGTGCTTTATCGTATACTATCACTTTTGCCCAATCCAATGATTTTCAATTTGCGGCTCCCCAGGGTGTATATGCCGGGTCTGCTAATAATTTCCTAGGTATTGCTACTGCCGATTTCGATGGTGATGGCAGGGCTGACGTAGTTGGCATCTTGCAGGATGTAAATGCTTTCTGTCTCTTTAAAAACAATAGTACCGGGCATGTTGCTTCCTTCAATGCCAGGGTAGACTATCCACTGGCTGGAAAGCCTGTCAGCATTATTACAGGTGATGTGAACCTGGATGGAAAGCCTGATGTGGTGGTACAAACCTGGCAGCAGGATGGGATCGCTGTTTTCTGGAATACAAGCTCCAATGGCGTTATTTCTTTTTCCCAGCGTGTCGATTACTTTATGCCTGTTTTCCAGTTTAGCTCTTATCAAAATAAACACCTGACAATAGGAGATTTTAACAGCGATGGGCTTCCAGACATTGTTGCTGTGAATGGAACGGAGCCAGGCGTGTATGTCTTTCAAAATGGGGGAGGGTCAACCATTAATTTCCTGCCTTACCAGGCGTTTGCCACTCAGATATCTTCGTCCTTTGCTGTTGTGGCGCAGAATTTTGATACGGATCAAAAGCTTGACCTTTTTATCATCAATACGCTTGGTTACTTGTTGAACCTTAAGAACCAAAGTGGCGGTAATCAAATATTGAATATACAATTTACCCAAGGGACACCTTTTATGGCGCAGACCGGTTCGCCGAGAGGTATGATCGCTGCAGACTTCAACCAGGATAGCAAACCCGAGCTGGCGGTAATAACGCATACGAAACAACTGGAGGTATATAAGAATATAACTACTACCGGCACCCCGGCTTTTGCCGCACCCGTATTATTACAGGTTGATAATACCGTTACGCATCTAAACGAAGCTGACTTCGATATGGATGGTAAAAAAGATATGTTGATCATCAGCAATCCTTCTTCCGGTGGAGTTGTTTCATTATTTAAGAATACTGGTACAGGTGGGAATATCGGATTTGCTGCGAAGCAGGATATAAGCTTCGCCTACAGTGCTCAACAAGCTGCCATAGCAGATTATAACAATGACAAAAAAGCTGATATTATAGTTATAGATGGTAGTGCTAATTTTTATGTGCTGAGTAATCTTACAAGTCCGTCAGTGACGCCCAATGTTCCTGTTATAACTTCTTTCTTCCCGACATCTGGCCCTGTGTGGAGTTCAGTAACTATTAAAGGAAAGCATTTTGGGAATACTGCATCGGGTAATACTGTTTATTTCGGCGCCATGAAGGCTACTATTACTTCTGCCTCCGATACGCTATTGACTGTTGCTGTGCCAGCCGGTACGACCTATGAGCCTATCACTGTTACTAACTCTGCTGGGCTGAAGGCATATTCCGATCAACGTTTCATCATTACTTTTCCCGGGGCTATGGACTCACTGGTAGCTACTGCTGCTTTTGGAGAAAGGGTCATGTTTACCGGCGACAGCATAATGTTGGATATGGCCATGGGTGATCTTGATGGTGATAGTATGACAGATATTGCAACGACTGCTTTTGGTGGCGGGATGGTTTCTATATATCGTAACACCAGTTCCAATGGGGTTATTTCGTTTGCAGCAGGCTTAAAGTTTCCGGATGCCAAGGTTCGAAGTCTTGCTATTGAAGATATAAACGGAGATGGGAAACCTGATATTATAGTTTCCGGTTTAGCCAACTATGTTACCATTTTCAGGAATACCAGTACATGGGGTAATCTTTCTTTCCAGCCACATTATATCATTGCCGGCAGGTCTACTAATGAAATTGCGGTAAGAGATCTGGATGGCGATGGAAGGCCCGATCTTGTGATGGAATCGTACAGCTCCAATGGACTTATTGTTATGCGTAATACCAGTGAGGGGGGAGGCATTTCATTTGGGCCTGACGATTTCTATACTTTAGGTGAATTCTATCCGCGTGGATTGACGCTTGAAGATATGGATCAAGACGGGAAGCCAGACATTTGTTCTGATGCTTATATCTCCACATTGGACAGTCTTTATATTTTCAGGAATACAAGCACTCCCGGGATAATTACATTCGCAGCAAAACAAGGATTTAAAAGAGGGGGAAGGGGATCGTACGACATCAAGGCTGGTGATCTGGATGCTGATAACCGGGCCGATCTGGTTGTAGGTAGCTGGGCTACTTCCATCAGTTTATCTGTGCTGGCCAACAATAGCAGTATGGGAAATATAGCATTGAACGACCCCATACGTTTAGTAACAGAAAATGGCCCGCAGGACCTGGCGCTGGGGGATATCGATGGAGATGGTAAGCCTGACATTGCAGCAGGGAATGCTTTTGCCAATACTCTATCTATAATGGGTAATAAAAGCGTACCCGGGACTATTTCCTTCAAGGGTACAAGCTTTATGAACGGAGGTACTTTCCCACGTGGTATTAGCCTGGGAGATATCGATGGAGATGGTAAACCCGATCTGGCATTATATAGTTACAGAGTAGATAGCATTTCTATTTTTCGCAATAAAACAGGTGAAGCGTTGGTTATTCCTTCCGGTTCCAATCCCGTTACCGGCGGTCTGTTCAATAAAGTAACGGTTGATCCTACTATACAAACTTATCAAGGGCATCCTTATGTGCAACGGCATTATGACGTGACGCCCGCCAATAACATATTAACTGCTACGGCTACTCTTACTTTGTTCTTTACACAACAGGAGTTCGACAATTACAATGCTCACCCGGCGCATGGGCTTGATCTGCCGCATCATGCTACTGATGATCTCAATAAAGCCAATCTGCGTGTGTATCAATATCATGGCTTCAGCACCACCAGCTTGCCTGGTAGCTACAGTGGCAACGGCATGGAAATAGATCCCGATGATGCAAAGATCGTTTGGAATGCGACGACTTTTCAGTGGGAGATAACGTTCGATATCAACGGCTTCAGTGGCTTCTTTATGGGCTCTGCCGGGAATAGCCTTCTACCGGTAACTATTGTCTCCTTTGAAGGTAAGGTAAGGGATCATGTAGCTATGTTGAAATGGAAAACCACCCGTGAAATCAACGTATCTCATTTTGAGTTGCAGCGTCGTGATAATGGCAGTGAGTTTATCACAATCGGAAAGATCAATGCTTCGAACGGCAGTGATCTGGAATATGATTATCATTATAATGACGACTTGGGTAGCTCAGCGGTGTATTATTACCGTCTTAAGATAGTGGATATAGATCAAAGCGTAACGTACAGTAAAACTGTGATCGTGAGACCGGACGCTGTGAAGGCGCTAATAACGCTTGGTCCAAACCCCGCCAAGGATTTTGTGGTAGTGAAGCACCCTTCTATCCGGAATGCTGTTCAATTGCGGGTAGTAGACGTGAGCGGAAAGGTGATCAAGGCTGTAAGTGTGGGCAATAATACCTTACAAACGAAGATCATGCTGACAGGAGTGCCCAAAGGAACTTATACGATCGTGTGGGATGAGGGGGCAAGCTCAGTTAGCCAGGTACTGATCGTTCAATAGATTGCCTGTTACCTGATATAATGGAACTGTCATACATAAGCCTCGCCGGACCGGCGGGGCTTTTTATTGGCAGTTATTCCGTTTTTGGGAAAGACTTTCGCTGCACGGTTATAGCCGGAAACTGCACGGTTTTGGGCTGATTCTGCACGGTTATAGGTTGTGTCGGAGGGATATGCCCGGCTGGTTTATATTTGTGATCTTTCTGCTATTAGAGTCCATGCTTATTTAAAACCTTACGCTGCTTTCAATCATCCTGCCTGGAATACCTATCTGAATAAAGAGGTTATAACTTATTCATTTTAAATCAGACTTCATGTTGTACGGAATCAGTGCGGCCTTAAAGAAAGTAAGGTTGTTTTTATTGATATGCATTGCTTTAGGAGGTAATGCATATGCACAATTGCCTTCTATTCAATGGCAAAGATCGGTAGGTGGGACGCAAAATGAATATGACGGTGACCGCGAAACCCACGTTAAAACCATCAGGACCGCAGATAACGGGTACGTGCTACTGGGTACTTCTTATTCGAGTGATGGCGATGTGAGTACTAACTATGGATCTCATGATCTTTGGATCTCTAAATTCAATGATAAAGGTGTTTTACAATGGGAGAAGAGTTTTGGTGGTAATGGCTGGGATTGGGGTAGTGATGTAAAACAAACAAGTGATGGAGGATATGTCGTTTGTGGCACTACCAATTCGCAGGATGGTGTTTTTGCGGGACGCCCGGGCGCTTTTGATTATTGGTTGCTTAAGTTATCGTCTTATGGCGAGCTTGAGTGGCAGAAATTTTATGGAGGTACAGATAATGATTATGGAACGTCTTTGTTGGTGGCCGATGATGGCGGATATGTGATGTGTGGCCGGGCTACTTCGAACAATAAGGATGTGTCTGGTAATCATGGTGGGTTGGACATATGGCTTTTGAAGGTGGATAATACGGGCAGCCTGCTGTGGCAGCGATGTTTTGGAGGCGGGTATAGTGAATTTGGCGGTGTGATAGAGAAAACGCAGGACGGCAATTATATTATAGGCGCTTATCAGGCGCAGACGGGTAGCAATATTATTACTACCGCAAATTTCGATGCTTATGTTCTGAAAGTGGATACGGGTGGTAATGAGTTATGGCATAAGAAGTATGGTGGCAGTTATTATGAAGACATACGGCGTATCATTCCTACAAGTGATGGGGGGTATATTTTTGCAGGCACTACCAGGTCTAATGATGGTGATGTTTCCGGCAATCATCCTGCCGCATTTGGACAAACTCCTTATGACTTCGATCAATGGATCGTTAAGCTGGATGCAACAGGGAATATTTTGTGGCAAAAACCTTTGGGCGGCAAATTTTGGGATCATGCTTTTGATGTTGCTGAATTGTCAGATTCTTATATCATTTGTGGCTATGCTAATTCAAATGATGGGGATGTGAGTGGTAATCACGGTATGCTGGATGGTTGGATCACGAGGTTAAGTAATAGTGGTGCATTGCTTGAACAGAAGTGTTACGGTGGGAGCGATGCAGATGCGTTTTATTCTTTACTGGTATTGGATGAGCATGAGTATATAGTAGCAGGGACCAGTGGTGAAGCTAACGGAGACGTTGCTACCAATCATGGGATGTCTGACATGTGGTTGATGAAATTCAGTAATAAACCATTTCAGTTCAATACCATTAAAGGAATTGTTTATAAAGACGAAAATGGCAACGGCATGAGGGATGTAGGCGAGGAATTATTTGATAATAAATACATGTTGATCAAAAGTAATGTTGGCGATACTCAACGATATAAAAATACCGGCATTGGTACTTTTGAGACGCGGGTGGATACGGGAAGGTTTACAAGTTTAGTTGCGGGCAATGACGCGGGTTATCGTGCGGCTCCCCGTCATCATGTATCTGTATTTCCCGGTTATAACAATACGGATGAGTTTAGCTTTGGTATGGTTCCGTCCGGCCTTGTATCTGATGTTCTTGTGTTTGTGGATACGATTAAATCTATACGTGCCGGCCTGACAGCGCAATATGCTGTTCACTATACTTATCGGGGAACACGTACTACGCTCGATGGACGAATTAAAATAGTAAAAGACCCACGTTTAACTTATCAGTCTTCGAGTGTTCCGTTGGCAGGTGTACGTGGCGATACGCTGATCTTTTCGGTGAGTAATCTGCAACCACAAATTATAGGAAACTTTACGCTTGAGTTGTCCGTGCCTAATGTTCCTGTGGTCAATATAGGCGACAGCCTGGCTATCCATTATAATATCATGCCTGTGACGCCTGATTCTGCTTATTTCGATGTGTGGGATATCATCAAGCACCGGGTGCGCAAGCCAATCAATAATATTCAGGGTTATGCTTATGTGGATCTTAACGGTAATAACATGCCTGAGGATGATGAGCCTTTCTTTTATGATGGCATTGTAACTGTGGAGAAAAATGGATCTGTATTTGCTTCTTCACTGGCATTCGGCACTTTCGATATTGAAACTGATACGGGCAGGTATATTACGAAATTTCAAACGAACCAGCCTTATTATCAAATAAGCCCATCTGCCCAGGCATCTGATTTTGCTACTTACAGTAACGTCGATTCTGTAATTTTTGCGCTGAAACCTTTAGCGGGCATACGTGATCTGCAGGTGCATATTGCTCCGTTGTCTAATGCCAAACCTGGTTTTTCGACTGATTATATCGTTACTTATTTCAACAAGGGTACTGATACGGTACCTGCCGGTTCCATCAAGCTTACCAAGAGTGCCCGGACAACCCTGGAAAATGCTGATGTAATGCCTGACGTTGTGAACCAGGATACGCTTACCTGGAATTATGCTGCTTTATATCCTCTCGAGGGAAGAAGTATTTATATTCAGTTGAAGGTAGATCCACCTCCTGCAGTGAATATGGGAGATACCTTGAAGTTCGTTGCTTCAATAAGCCCTGTAGGCGGTGATACGCAGCCGGATGATAATGTCTTTGAACTGAAGCAGCTTGTCGTGAATTCATTTGATCCGAATGATAAAATGGAAGTCCATGCCGGAACGATGACGCCTGCGAAAGTGCTGGATGGTGAATATCTTACTTATATGATCCGTTTTCAGAATACGGGTAATGCTACGGCTACGCATGTAATTGTTCGTGATACGCTGGATGCCAAGCTTGATTGGAGCACGCTTGAGATGATCATGGCCAGTCATAATTACCGGCTTACCATAGATCAACAGCATCAGCTCTCATGGGCTTTCAATAATATCAATCTGCCTGACAGTTTTGTGGACGAGCCTGGCAGCCATGGTTATATTTTGTATCGTATTAAGCCGCATGTGACACTGGTACCGGGTGATACGATATATAATGCGGCCGGTATTTATTTTGATTATAATCTGCCTATTCAAACCAATAATGCCAAGACTGCCATTGTAAGCTTGTCTACTTTGCCTGTCACTCTCACCTCTTTCAAAGCTGTATTGAGTGGTGCGGTGGTAAACCTTAGCTGGAAAACGGCTGCTGAGTTTAATAGTGAATTTTTTGAAGTACAGCGAAGTTCCAATGGGGTAGATTTTTTCACCATCGGTAAGGTGCCTGCGAAGAATATTGCTACCGGTGCTTCTTATGCATTTACTGATGAGACGCCGGCAACGGGTTATAATTATTACAGGCTGAAAATGGTGGACCTGAACCATAGCGGTAAGTTGTCTCCAATAGCCATCGTGCTGGTGAAAGGGGCAGATATCGTTTCGACTGTTTATCCTAATCCAACGGATGGCGAAGTAACGGTGGACGTAAAAGGGAATGTAACCGGTAATGTCAGTGTAGCTGTAGTTGATCAGGCGGGCAGGGTAGTGCTGGCGAAAGTATTTGGCAGGCCTTCCGGCAACCGGCTTATAGAGCCTTTGTCGCTGGGTAAGGTCTCAAAGGGGATATATACTTTGCGTATTACTATAGGAGGCTCCGCCACATTGCATAAACTGATCGTGAAATAGATTGCCAGTTACCTGATATAATGGAACTGTCATATATAAGCCTCGCCGGACCGGCGGGGCTTTTTTATCCGGGGGGTGGCAAAAAACTGCTTCTTTGTCAGGCGAAAAAGCCTGTCGATTGCACACTTATCCGCCAAAACTGCACAGTTACATCGATATTATACACACTTATAGGTTTGTATTGTAAAATGGCACTTCCTGTCATATATTGCAGTGGTAGCCCCTAAACTACTGGCTTTTGATTAGCGCGACCCACCGAGGTGGGCAGCAACTCTCCCCAAAGTGAATTCGAATAGCAATGATGAAATCACGTAAAAGGGCCTCTCCGTAGAGAGGCTTTTTTATTGCGCATATCAGGGTGGGTCGCCCTCAAAGGGCGACCCACCTTGAGCGCTTCCCATTTATTAAAGGTTTATTAAAAGGGAGGAGGGCATTAAACCATCTTTTTCAATAAATGTCAAACAACCGTGTAAACGGAACGGACGTAGTGTGCCCTAATAATCTCCCGGTTTTTAGTTTCAGGTCAAAGGATATACGTTTCCTTTTCTTGTAAGGAAGCTATGGTTAGCAGTCCCGGCTTTGTGCCGGGATTTTTTATTTGGTGAATCCCGGTTAAGCTGGATTCAGACTTTTGCTTTAATTTCCCGCCCTAAATTTTTAACGCATGAAATGTCAGGCTGCCTTCAAGGCAAGATTGTTTTGTTTAGTCCTGGGTTTGTTATCCGTGCAATTGCTGCAGGCTCAGGGTTCTGTCAAATGGGCCAAAGATGGGAATAGTTATTTCAGTGCGCAGGGTGGTGAACTGGCTCAGTTTATCCTTCCCCAGAACACCAAGACTGTCTTGCTTTCCAAGGAGCAGCTGACCCCGAAAGGACAAAAGCCCCTGGCTTTCCGCAGCTTCGCTTTTTCCGATGATGATAAGAAGGTATTGTTGTTTACCAATACCAAGAAGGTTTGGCGTCTGAATACCCGGGGTGACTATTGGGTATATGACCGCACCGCTAATTCGCTGAAGCAGGTAGGCGCAAGCCGTCCGGCTTCTTCGCTCATGTTTGCCAAATTCTCGCCCGACGGTTCAAAAGTGGCTTATGTGAGCGAGTACAATCTGTATGTGGAAGACCTGGGCACTGGTGCTGTAAAGCAGCTGACTACTGATGGTAACCGCAAGCTTATCAATGGTACTTTCGATTGGGTGTATGAAGAGGAGTTCTTCTGCCGGGATGGTTTCCGCTGGAGCCCCGACAGCAAGCAGATCGCTTATTGGCAGATCGACGCCAAGAATACCAAGGATTACCTGATGGTGAATAATACGGATTCTATTTACCCTTTTGCTGTTCCTGTGGAGTATCCCAGTGCGGGCGAAGCGCCTTCTCCTTTCAAGGTAGGGGTGGTTGACATTGCTTCTGCGCAGACTAAATGGATGAACATTCCTACTGATCCTGTTTTGCAAAGCTATGTTCCGCGCGTAGAGTGGGCGGCCAATAATACCGAACTCATTATTCAACATCTCAACCGCAAGCAGAATGAAAGCCAGCTCATGCTGTGCAATGTTCAAAGTGGTGCAGCGCAAACCATCTATACCGAAAAGGATTCTGCCTGGATCGATATCCTGCCTTTGTGGGATAACGACTATATCTGGGGCGGCTGGGACTGGCTTAATGGGGGTAAGGAGTTCATCTGGCCTTCTGAAAAGGATGGCTGGCGCCACCTTTACCGGGTAAGTCGTGATGGTAAGAAGGAAACGCTGATCACCGTGGGTAACTATGACGTAATGGAAATTACCTGTATCGATGAGAAGGCTGGGTATGTGTACTTTATGGCTTCGCCTGATAATGCGACGCAGAAATTCCTGTACCGCATCAAGCTGGATGGCAAAGGAAAAGCTGAGCGCGTTTCTCCGGCTACTCAGCAGGGTACGCACGACTATGATGTGTCGCCCAGTGCCAAGTATGCTCAACACACCTTTTCCAATTACTACACTAATTATGCTTCTGAGCTGATCTCCCTGGCCGATCACAAGGGTGTGAATGGGGAGAATAAGGTAGCTGACGCTGTAGCAAAAGCCAACAAGGCGGCTTCTAAAGTAGAGTTCTTTAAAGTAAAGACTTCTGAAGGCGTAGAAATGGATGCCTGGATGGTGAAGCCTACTAATTTCGATCCCAACAAGAAATATCCCGTGGTATTTTATGTATACACTGAGCCCTGGGGCCAGAACGTGAAGGACCAGTTTGGTGTGGAAAGCAATTTCCTGTATCAGGGTAGCATGGCGCAAGATGGTTATATCTATATCTCTATCGATAACAGGGGTACTCCTGTTCCTAAAGGAAGGAACTGGCGCAAGGTGGTATATCGTAAGATCGGGCTGGTGAATATCCGGGACCAGGCGTTGGCAGCTGCCGAAATCCTGAAATGGCCTTTTACGGATACCAGCCGTGTAGCTGTGTGGGGATGGAGCGGCGGTGGCTCTGCTACGCTTAACCTCATGTTTCAATATCCCGAGATCTACAAAACCGGTATTTCTGTGGCCGCTGTGGGCAACCAGCTGACTTATGATAATATTTACCAGGAAAGGTACATGGGCTTACCTCAGGAAAACAGGGAAGATTTTGTGAAGGGTTCTCCCATCACTTATGCCAAGAACCTGAAGGGTAACCTGCTTTACATCCACGGTACCGGGGATGATAACGTGCATTATAATAATGCTGAAATGCTTGTCAACGAGTTGATAAAGTATAACAGGCAATTCCAGCTGATGTCGTATCCCAACCGTACGCACAGTATTTCGGAAGGTGCGGGCACTTATCAGCACTTGTCTACTTTGTATACTAATTATCTGAAACAACATTGTCCTCCAGGGGCGAGATAAAGTAGCGTAATTCATGCGCAAAAAAGCAAGGTTTTGGAAAGGCGTATTGATTGTTTTGGTGATAGCCGGAGCATTATTATTCGCTTTTAGCAACTCCTTGCTTTTTGCTTTTCAGCGCATGCGTCTTGGTCAATTGGATTGTTCTGTTGATAAACGGCAGATTGCAGGTAGTAACATCGCTAACCTGCAGGGTTGCCAAAAGTTATGGGTTCACCGGGTTAATAGTTTTGAAAGGTTACAGGTGATACAGGATCACTTCGGTGGCTTTGAATGTGACCTGGTGTTTGACAGAGTGGCTAATACGTTTAGGATTACTCATCCTCCTGCTCCTGCCAATGACCTTACGGCTGATGATTATTTCCGCTGGTTGAAGTCATCGGGCAAAAAGATGTGGCTGGATGTAAAGGACTTTCAACCGGCAGATGTGGAAGCCGGGGTCAGGTATTTCTTACAAAGTGATAGTTTGTATCATATCCGGGATCAAGTGGTTGTTGAGTCTTCAGAACCGGCTTTGGTAAACAGGCTTGCCACAGCCGGATTTATTGTTTCCTATCTTGTGCCGCCTCAATTTTTGGAAGGCAACAGCGGGGATACAGGTATCAATCTTTTGCCGGAAGTGTCTTTTGTATCGCAGGAAGATCGTTTTGTAGCGGCTTTAAAGCGTCGTTATCCGCAGAAGAAGATCATTACCTGGGCATTGTCTTTTGATAATTACTTCAATCTTTCTCATTTTCGTTCTCTGTTGTCTGACACCACTATTGGTATTGTATTGATCAATATTAAAAGCAGGCACTATAAATAATGGGCTTTTCAATATTCAACAGTCTTAGGAAAGTAAAAGTGTTGCTGCTTTTTATGCTTTTCTGGCTTGTTGTATATGGCCTGATAAGGGTTGTTTTTTTGAACATTTACTTTTCGGATAGTATTGCTGGCGTGTCTTTGTTCAAGGTGTTTTACTGGGGTTTCCGGATCGACTTTACCATTCTCTTTTATATCAACCTTCCTTTCTTTCTTTATTACCTTTTCCTGTATGATCTTCTACCGTCAAAGCCGGCCCTTTGGATTGCCTGGGTGTTGATGGCTGTGAACATCCCTTTTCTTGCTCTTAATCTTATCGACCTTGTTTATTTCGGTTTTGTAGGAAGGCGAAGTTCGGTGGACTTGTTGTATGTAGTGAAGGATACTATGGTGGCTGTTCCAGGTTTCCTGGTGAGTTACTGGTACTTATTAGTGGGCCTTGTCTTCATTATACTATTATTTATCGTTGTGGGGAGGCGTTTACTAAGGGCTACTGAAGCTGTTCGTGACAAGCGTAGCATCATTAGCTGTTACCTGGCCGGTTTGCTTGCTTTGCTGATCATGGCAGGCGTGGCGTATGGTGGGACTGGCAGGCCTATCATGCCTTCTACTGCTTTGTTGTATTTTTCACCCGAGTATCAACCGCTGGTCAACAATTCCTCTATCACTTTTTTATATTCTGTTGTAAGGCGGCAACAGCATTTGTCGGTTAAAAGCTTTTTTACTCCCCAGCAACTGGATTCCTTGTTCACCATCCGGCGGCAGTATCCGGCAGCCGAGCCTTTTCAGAAAAAGAATGTTGTGGTCTTTATCCTGGAAAGCTTTTGTAAGGAATATCTCGATCCTTCCAGTCCATTCAGAAGCCGAACGCCTTTTATGGACTCTCTTATCGGGCACGGTACGTGGTTTTCCAATGCTTATGGTAATGGTGATGGCTCTAATAAGGGGCTGGTCGCTATCCTTGGGAGCTTGCCTACTTTCATGGATGAGCCGTATTATTATTCGGCTTACAGTCATACAAAATTCAATGGTATCGGATCGATCCTTCAGCGGGAGGGTTACTCCACGCATTTCTTTATGGGGGCGTCTCCGGATCATTATGGGTTTGGAAAGTTTTGTAAAATGGCTGGCATCGATCATTATTATTCCGAAAAGGAATTCGGAGATAAGCGTTTTCATGATGGTCAGTGGGGGATCTATGATCATAAATTCCTGCCTTATGCTGCCAGTGTATTGAAGCAGCAACAATCTCCATTTTTTGCTACTGTGTTCAATCTTTCCACGCACAGCCCTTTTGCTGTGCCGGATGACCTGCGTGCCCGATTTGAAGGCCCGGGGTTACGTCCCATGCAAATCAGTGCTGCTTATCTCGATTATAGTTTACGGCTGTTCTTTGATTCGATCAGGGATGAACCGTGGTATCAAAATACGTTGTTTGTTTTTTCGGCCGACCATTCTATCAATGTTGTGTTTGACAGCCGGAATAGTGGTTTTACTTTTTACCGTATACCTATTTTTATATTTGACCCTGCGGATACTGCTCACCGGGTTATCGATCATCCTGTTCAGCAATTCGACATTGTGCCTACCATCCTTGACAAGCTTCATTATGCCAAGCCGTTTATGAGTTTCGGTTATTCAGTAGAGGACACTACTACCCGCTACGTTTTTAACAAATTCAAAGGGATATCTCAGCTTACCGATAACAGGTTCATATTGGGATATAATGATGAAAAGGATCAATCTGTTTTTTTATATAATGTGAGGGTTGATCCTTTTATGCAGGTAAATCTGCTGCAGGATAGTGTGTATGCTGCAGACAGGACGCGTATGGAGCTGCATATGCGTGGATTGATACAGCGTTATAATAATTCGCTTATCAGGCAACAGCTTCTTGTGGAATAGCTTTGTATTAAAATCTCCTCAATTCGGTTTTCCTTAACGTCGATGGCTGCCTGCTCAGCTTAAATTAGCTTCAAAACCTCTACATCTATGAAGTTAATTCTACCCGCCCTGATCTGCTCTTTATTGGCTTCCTGTGGTGTTTACCAGGTGATGACTGTCAGCAGCCGGGAAATACCTCAAAACAAGCTTGGCGAATTTGTTGTGGAAAATGACAGTCTGGTGCTGACCTACAATTTCAATGGTCAGAATGGGCCTATTACGATGATGATCAAAAACAAGCTGCAGCAGCCGTTGTATATCGACTGGAAGCGCTCGGCGCTGATCATTAATGAGCAAGCTATTAGTTATGCGCCTGGCAAAATACGCATAGAAGGTGCTTTTGGGGCTTCTTCTTATCATTGGGACCTGCCTTCTGACCCTGTGCCGGTGACCACTACTGCGGGCAGGTTAAGCGCTACTGCCCAACTTCCTTCGGATATTGAGTTCCTGCCGCCACAAACGTACGTTACTAAAAAGCTGATGGGTATTACCAACCAGGGGTTGAGTAACCTGCCCGATTCCATGTTCTCCAAGAAGAAAATCCCGCTTATGGGTGGGGAAAGTCAGGAAATGATCAAACTGGCCAATTTTACGGCAGCTACCACGCCATTGGCTTTCCGGAGCTACCTCACTGTAATGATAGGCGATACCCAGCCCAAACCGGTGGTTTATCAGCATGACTTTTATGTGTCTGAGCTGGTTCAAATGGTCAATCCGCCGAGTTCAATGGGGGGAGATACCCGGGGGGACCGCTTTTTTGTGGTGCCCAGTGCGGTGAATGACAGCATGCCGGCCGGTTATGGGATTGTAGGGGGGAGGGCTGTGCTGAAGAGCCAGGTGCGCAGCCAGCCGGTGACCATGCCTGCTAAGGTTGTGAAACACTGATGGCATTTTAACAAATCCTTCCTTCGGGAATTTCTTATTTTAAAGTAAAAAAAATGCGGCTAACTATACCCGTTCTTTTTCTCCTTGTATTTGCCTCTTCCTGCAACAGGTACCAGTACCTTGGCATTAATAGTGAGCAGGTGCAAAAGGATGATCGACAAGCGTTTACGATCGAGAACGACACATTGCAGATCGTGTACAACTTCAACGGCAAGAATGCACCGGTCAACCTGTTGGTCAGGAACAAGCTGAATAAGCCTATTTATATCGACTGGAAGCGTTCTGCATTGATTATCAATGATAAAGCAATCTCTTATTCCCCTGATGAAGTTGCGCTAAAGGGTGTGGTCAATGGCAGGACCATCGATTGGGTCGAGGGTTTTAGCTCTACCCAGGCTGGTTTGGATGTGACGGCTACGTTGCCACCAGGCATTCAAATGATCCCTCCTCAGTCGTTTGTGACCAAGACTCCCATGGGGGTGACCAATAAATTACTGAAGAACTTCCCGGATTCGGCCTTGCAGAAGATCGGGCTTACCCTGGATGATGGCTCTACCGCTGTTGCCCGACAAGCATTTTTTGAAGCAGATAGTTCTCCCTTGCAGTTCAGGAGTTACCTGGCCATCGTGGTGGGCGACAGCAGTGCACCTGTGCCGGTGGCCTACCAACATAGCTTTTATGTATCGGAGCTGTACCGCACATTGGTTAGGCCCAAGAGGTTTACTTTGTACCGCGACCGGCCGGGTGAGTGGTCGTATGTGGAGGAGGTGACTGGCTTCGGCAAGTCGGCTGCTACCGGTTTCGGGGTGTTGGCGGGGGCGGCGATCCTGGCTACCGATGCCTG
Organism: Paraflavitalea sp.; assembly: GCF_059502485.1. Taxonomy (NCBI): domain Bacteria; kingdom Pseudomonadati; phylum Bacteroidota; class Chitinophagia; order Chitinophagales; family Chitinophagaceae; genus Paraflavitalea; species Paraflavitalea sp. The sequence continues at coordinate 1,604,006 of NZ_JCACET010000010.1, read as the reverse complement.
GTTGGAGAGCAAAAACGGTCAATCTGGCCGGAAATAGCGTATTTTTACGGTGTCGTGAATGTTTTTTTACTCGCAGGGGCAAAAAATTATCTTTAAATCTTTTGTAAGTATTCAAACTCCACTTACCTTTGCATCCCCATTAGAAAAATGGGATTGAACTATGTCTCAACGAATCAGAATCAAATTACAGTCTTACGATCACAACCTGGTAGACAAATCTGCCGAGAAAATCGTGAAGACAGTGCGCAGCACCGGAGCGGTAGTAACAGGTCCTATTCCTTTACCTACCCGTAAGAAGATTTTTACAGTATTACGCTCTCCGCACGTGAATAAGAAGAGCCGTGAGCAGTTCCAGTTGTGCACGCACAAGCGTTTGCTGGATATCTACACTTCTTCCAGCCGTACGGTGGATGCCCTGAGTAAGCTCGACTTGCCCAGTGGTGTAGAAGTTGAGATCAAAGCCTAATTAGAACATTGATGAACCCTGTCAGGGTTCTAAAATCCTGACAGGGTTTTTTCATGTATCAATACAGAAGCCGCCTACGCTAAAGCTTCGGCGGCCGACGAAAGTTCTTTCAAACCCATCTGCAAACTTTGTTACCGTTGGTAACGGATAAAGCAGCGCTGGGTAAATCAACAAGGAAAATCTGAGTGGGTGTTATAGCCTGCCAGGTGTTATAAAAACTAAATATGAACTGACCCTTCGAGGTTAGTTTACTGCCGGTACTTCGAATTCTGCGGTTTTCATGTAAGATGGAATAAAGCAGATAATAAAAGAAAAGGTCGGCAGCAAACGGGGATTGAAGTTGCCATGGTTGTGCCTTCTCTGTCCGCCCGGACAGCAAGGTTGTGACAATCATACTGCAAATGTCTCTTTAACCGAGAAGGCAAAAACGAACAACGATGAAAGGAATTATTGGCAAAAAAATCGGGATGACCAGCATCTTCAGTCCTGATGGTAAACAAACAAGTGTTACCATCATCGAAGCAGGTCCCTGTGTTGTAACCCAGGTCAAAACAAAAGACACTGATGGTTACAGCGCTGTGCAGTTAGCATTCGGCGACAAGAAAGAGAAGCACACACTCGCTTCAGAAAAGAATCACTTCGCAAAGGCCAATACAGCCGCAAAAAAATTCGTAAAAGAGTTCCGTGATTATTCCATAGAGAAGGCTCTTGGTGAATCTGTTACTGTTGACATTTTCGCTGAAGGCGATAAAGTTGAAGTTGTAGGTACTACCAAGGGTAAAGGTTTCCAGGGTGTTGTAAAGCGCCACGGATTCAGTGGGGTAGGTGAGCAATCACACGGTCAGCATGACCGTCAACGTGCCCCCGGTTCTATTGGTAACTCATCTGATGCTTCACGCGTATTCAAAGGTATGCGTATGGCTGGCCGGATGGGTCAAGACCGTGTTAAGGTAAAAGGTCTGAAGGTTGTTAAGATCTTCCCAGAAAAGAACTACATCCTGGTTAGCGGATCAGTTCCCGGACACAACGGCTCAATTGTATTAATTCAAAAATAATCACGCTGTCAAGGCGAGCCGTTGTAAAGCGCCTCTCCTTAACAGATCGATAAAAATAGCGTACGATGCAAGTAGATGTATTAAATATAAGCGGTAAGAAAACAGGTCGCTCAGTAGAGTTGCCTGATGAGATCTTTGGTGCTGAGCCAAACGATCACGTAATCTACCTGGCTGTAAAGCAATTTCTGGCTGCACAACGTCAGGGTACTCACAAAGTGAAAACCCGTGCGGAAGTACAAGGTGCCAGCAAGAAGCTGCACCGTCAAAAGGGTACTGGTGGTTCCCGTAAAGGTAACCTGCGTGCTCCTATCTTCAAGGGTGGTGGTACTATCTTCGGACCTAAGCCTCACGGTTATGATTTCAAGCTGAATCGTAAAGTGAAGGATCTGGCCAAGATCAGCGCCCTGTCTTACAAAGCGAAAGAAAATGCTATCGTAATTATTGAAGATCTCAACCTGGAAACTCCCAAGACAAAGACTTTTGCCGGAGCTCTGAAAGCGTTGAATATCGACAGTAAGAAATCTCTGGTTGTTCTGCCCGAGTACAACGATAACCTGTACCTGAGCCTGCGTAATGTGCCTTCTGTAATTGGTGCACTGATCGCTGACCTGAACACTTACGATATCGTAAATGCCGACGTACTGGTGTTTACTGAAAGCGCTGCCAAAATCTTCGTTGATGACGAAGCAGAAGTAACAGCATAATCAAATTTTCAAATTCTCAAATTAGAGTTATATGAAACTCGCAGAAGTACTGATAAAGCCGATTGTAACCGAGAAGAGCAATAAGCTCTCTGACAAGAGCAGAACTTATGCTTTCCGGGTAAATCGCAAAGCCAATAAACTGGAAATCAAGAAAGCGGTAGAAGGTTTTTACAGTGTGAATGTGATCGACGTGAACACTATCGTAGTTCCAGGTAAGGCTAAGAGCCGTTTCACCAAAGCCGGCTTCATCTCCGGTGTAAAGCCTGCTTACAAGAAAGCGTATGTAACAGTTGCTGAAGGTGAGACTATCGACCTGTACGCTAACATTTAATCTTGCCCGCCACGGCGGATGATTAATAAGAATGGCGCGTCAAACGCCGCAAAGGATTGACAAAACGATTTTTAACACAGAATAAGAATTAAAACATGGCACTGAAAAAGTATAAACCAATTACGGCCGGAACCCGCTGGAGAATTGGTAATGCATATGAGGAAGTGACAACGAATGTTCCTGAAAAGAGCCTGGTAGAGAAAGTAAAGTCTACTGGTGGCCGTAATGCTCAGGGACGCCGCGCAATGCGCTACATCGGTGGCGGTCACAAGAAGATGTATCGTATCGTTGATTTCAAGAGAAACAAGAAAGATATTGAAGCTACTGTAGTTTCTGTAGAATATGATCCGAACCGTACTGCTTTCATCGCGCTGCTGAACTATGCAGATGGTGAAAAAAGGTATATCCTGGCTCCTCAGGGTTTACAAGTTGGTTCTACTGTTATTTCCGGTGACGCTGTTGCTCCTGAAATTGGTAATGCTCTTCAAATGAAGAACATGCCTTTGGGTACCAACGTTCACAACATTGAAATGCAACCTGGTCAGGGTGGTAAGCTGGTACGTAGTGCCGGTACTTCAGCCCAACTGACGAACAAGGAAGAGCGTTATGCAGTATTGAAGATGCCTTCTGGTGAGTTGAGAAAAGTATTGATCAACTGCTTCGCTACTGTAGGTATCGTAAGCAATGGTGATCATAACCTGGAGATGGCTGGTAAGGCTGGCCGTAACCGTTGGAAAGGTATCCGCCCCCGCACCCGTGGTGTAGCGATGAACCCTGTAGATCACCCGATGGGTGGTGGTGAAGGTAAATCTTCCGGTGGTCACCCACGTTCAAGGACCAGCAAGTATGCGAAAGGTCAGAAGACACGTACGAGGGGTAAGGGAAGCGATAAGCTGATCATCCAACGTAAGAACGGTAAAAAATTGGCTAAGTAATTAACCGCTGATTTTAAAACTTCAAATTTTCAAACTAAGTATATATGGCTCGTTCGATAAAAAAAGGTCCTTATGTAGCTGCTAAACTGGAGCATAAAGTACTGGCCGTAAACGAAGGCAAAGCAAAGAAGGGTGTTATCAAAACCTGGAGCCGTCGTTCTACCATTACTCCGGACTTTGTAGGTCATACCTTCGCCGTACACAACGGTAATAAATTCATCCCGGTTTACGTGACTGAGTTTATGGTTGGCCATAAGCTGGGTGAGTTTGCACCTACGCGCAACTTTAAAGGACACTCAAGCAAAAAAGTATCTTAATAAAATAGTCAGGAGTCGAGAGTAAAGAGTCGGGAGTTAATCACCGGACTCAAGACCCGGAACTCTGAACTTGAAATTTAATAAAATGGAAGCAGTAGCTAAACTGAGAAATTATCCCACATCACCCCGCAGAATGCGTTTGCTGGCTGATGAGATCCGCGGTGTAGAAGTGGAGAAAGCCCTGGCTTTGCTGGAACACCATCCGCAACATTCCGCCACTCCTTTGTTCAAGCTGTTGAAAAGCGCTATTAACAACTGGGAGCAAAAGAATGAAGGCAAAAGTGCTGCTGATGCAGGACTGGTGGTAAAGACAATCTTTGTTGACGGCGCCCGCACCCTGAAAAGGATGCTGCCTGCTCCTCAAGGAAGAGCTTATCGCTTACGTAAGCGCAGTAACCACGTAACGCTCATTGTTGACGCAAAAGCTTAATTATAAAATTTTCAAATTAGAATAAATGGGTCAGAAAACAAATCCTATTGGTGCCAGGTTAGGGATCATCCGCGGTTGGGAATCTAACTGGTATGGTAACAAAAAAGATTTTTCTACCAAGTTGATCGAGGATAACAAGATCAGGACTTACCTGAATGCCCGTATCAACAAAGGTGGTATCTCCAAGATCGTTATTGAGCGTACGCTGAATAAACTGATCGTTACCATTCATACCTCAAAACCCGGTATCATCATAGGTAAAGGTGGTGGCGAAGTAGATCGTATCAAAGAAGAGTTGAAGAAGCTGACTGGTAAAGACGATGTACAGATCAACATCCTCGAGATCCGTCGTCCTGAACTGGATGCGATGATCGTAGGTGACACTATTGCCCGCCAGATCGAAAACCGTATCAACTACAAACGCGCTATCAAGATGGCGATTGCTTCTGCTCTCCGTATGGGTGCTGAAGGTATCAAGATCAAAGTGGGTGGCCGTTTGGGTGGTGCTGAAATTGCCCGTACGGAAGAAATCAAACAAGGTCGTACACCTTTGCACACACTGCGTATGGATATCGACTACGCTAATGTGTTTGCATTGACTGTGTATGGTAAGATAGGTATCAAGGTATGGATCTGTAAAGGTGAAGTACTTGGTAAACGTGACCTGAACCCGAACCTCGTAGGTGGAAAGAGCGATGTGAATGACCGGAGAGACCGGAGAGATGGTGATGACCAACGTGGTGGTGATCGCAGAGACGACCGCAGAGGCGGTGGTGGCGGTGACCGCAGAGGCGGCGGTGGTGGTGATCGCAGAGGCGGCGGCGGCGGTGATCGCAGAGGCGGCGGCGGTGCCGGCCGTGGAGGAAACAACAGAGGACGCTAATAGCGGCAGGGGATATCCCCCGTTAATTGGAGGTCTTCAAAAATTATCAAATTTTCAAACTGTTAATAGATGTTACAGCCTAAAAGGACGAAACACAGGAAAGCGCAGAAAGGACGCATCCGGGAAGTAGCCAAGCGTGGTACTACTATCTCTTTTGGTTCTTTCGCTCTGAAAGCCCTGGAACCAATATGGTTAAACAACCGTCAGATCGAAGCTGCGCGTCAGGCGCTGACCCGTTCAATGAAACGTGAAGGTAATGTGTGGATACGCATTTTCCCTGATAAGCCAATTACCCGTAAGCCTGCCGAAGTGCGGATGGGTAAAGGTAAAGGTAACCCCGAGTTCTGGGCTGCTGTAGTGGAACCAGGCCGTATCATTTTCGAGTGCGACGGTGTAAGCGAAGCGACAGCAAAGCAAGCGCTTGAACTTGCTGCTCAAAAGCTTCCCATTAAAACAAAGTTCATCGTTCGCCGGGATTACGTGGAACAATAAGCACTAAGGCGAATATTTGAGAATATTCAAATCGTATATCATGTCTAAGAAAATTGATTTTGTAAAAAGCCTGAAAGAGCTGTCTGTAACCGACCTGAAAGCCCGTATACAGGAAGATGAACTGCGTCTGAAGAAGCTGGAGTTTGCTCATGCTATCTCTCCCCTGGAGAACCCTATGAGTATCCGCGGCCTTCGCAAAGATCTGGCTCGTTTGAAAACAGAGCTGAAGCAAAAACAACAGGCTGTTTAAAGCTGTTAGCAGTTAGCTCTTGGCAGTTAGCTGTACTAAGTAAAAGAGAACAAACTAAATAAGTTGAGCGCTAATAGCTAAGTGCTAAAAGCTAAAACCTAAAGAAAATGTTAGATAGAAATTTGCGTAAAACAAGAACTGGTGTTGTTACCAGCAATAAGATGGCAAAAACCATCACTGTTGCTGTTGAAAGAAAAGTAAAGCACCCGATCTATGGTAAGTTCGTAAAGAAAACCACGAAGTTCCATGCTCATGATGAAAAGAATGAGTGCACTATAGGTGATGTGGTAAAGATCATGGAAACTCGTCCGCTCAGCAAAACAAAGCGCTGGAGACTGGTAGAAGTGGTAGAAAAGGCGAAGTAAGGAATATGCGGTTAGCTATTGGCCATTAGCTGTTAGCTCACACCGTCGGAATATAACTAATTTTCATGGGCTATTGGGCTAACCCCTAATAGCTAAAAGCTAAAAGCTAATACAATGATTCAGCAAGAAAGCAGATTAAACGTAGCTGATAATAGTGGTGCCAAGGAAGTGTTGTGTATCCGTGTGCTGGGTAACAGTGGCCAGGATTACGCGAAGATCGGCGATAAAATTGTTGTTACCGTAAAGGATGCAATTCCTGCCGGTGGTATCAAGAAAGGTACCGTTACAAAGGCCGTTATCGTTCGTACCAAGAACAAGCTGCGTCGCAAGGACGGATCTTATATCCGTTTCGACGACAACGCAGTGGTACTGTTGAACGCTTCTGATGAGCCTCGTGGTACGCGTATCTTCGGACCTGTAGCGCGTGAACTGCGTGATAAGGGTTACATGAAGATCATCTCTCTGGCCCCGGAAGTACTGTAAATAAAGCTACGAGCTACGAGCGATCAGCTACGAGCCCGTTCCGAAATAGATTTTTATAACGCTATCAGCTCGCCGTTCGCAGCTCATAGCTCAAAGCTTAAAAAGATGAGCAATCGTTTTAAACCTAAGTTCAATATTAAAAAAGGCGACACCGTAGTGGTAATTACCGGTGACGATAAAGACACAACGAAACCCCGCAAAGTGCTCGAAGTGTTTCCTGACAAGGAAAGAGTACTGGTTGAAGGTGTAAATATCATTACCCGCCACACCAAGCCTTCTGCCCGTGATACCAAAGGTGGTATTGTGAAGAAGGAAGCGGCTATCCACATTTCGAATGTGAAGTTGTGGGATGCCAAGAAGGGTGAAGCCACCAAGGTTAAACGTACCCGCGAAAATGGCAAACTGGTACGTGTTTCCAAGAAATCCGGTGAAGTTATAAAGTAATAAAGCTTTAAAAAATGAGCACAACAAAATATACTCCGAGATTAGCAGACAAGTACAAGAAGGACGTTGTACCTGCCCTGATGAAGCGCTTTAACTACGGCAGCCTTATGCAGGTTCCACGTCTGGAAAAGATCTGCCTGAACCGCGGTGTGAATGGCGCTGTAAGCGACAAGAAACTGGTGGATATTGCTGTAGACGAGCTTACACAGATCACTGGCCAGAAAGCGGTGACTACTATGTCTAAAAAGGACATCTCTAACTTCAAACTGCGTAAGAACATGCCTATCGGCGCCCGTGTTACTTTGCGTGGTGTGAAAATGTATGAGTTCCTGGACAGGCTGATCGCTACTGCTCTGCCCCGCGTACGTGATTTCAAAGGTATCAATGAAAAAGCGTTCGACGGTCGTGGTAACTATACACTCGGTGTTACTGAGCAAATCATTTTCCCGGAGATCGATATCGATAAGGTAAACAAGATCACCGGTCTTGATATCACTTTCGTAACAACGGCTGGTACCAACGAAGAAGCTTTCGAGCTGCTGAAGGAAATGGGTATGCCGTTCAAGAAGAAAGACTAAGTAAGAAATATAAAATACAAATACGGGGTTAGATAGCCTCAAGCGCTGATCCTGACATTTTAAATTCGAATTTCTAATTATTATGGCAAAAGAGTCAATAAAAGCCAGACAAAAGAAAAGAGAACATATGGTAGCTCAGTATGCTGAAAAGCGTGCTGCATTGAAAGCTGCCGGAGAATGGCAAGCACTGGATGAACTGCCGAAGAATTCTTCAAAAGTTCGTCTGAAGAACCGTTGCCAGTTAACTGGCCGTCCTAAGGGATATATGCGTTACTTCGGTCTCTCCCGTGTTACATTCCGTGAGATGGCGCTTAACGGCAAGATCCCAGGCGTTCGCAAGGCTTCCTGGTAATATACGACGCAGCAGGATATGGGTTACGGTAATTATCAGTCCCGTGACAGTACATCCTGTGTGTATGAGATTCAATCTAATTCTGAACTGATACAATAACTTATTATAAAATGGTAACAGATCCTATAGCAGATTTTCTGACCAGAGTTCGTAACGCGCAATTGGCCGGCCACCGGATTGTTGAAATCCCGGCTTCTAACCTTAAAAAGCGTATTACAGAGATCCTGTATGATCAAGGCTATATCCTGAAATATAAATTTGAGGATGACAGCAAACAAGGTGTGATCAAGATCGCCTTGAAGTATGATGCCCAATCTAAAGAACCTGCGATCAGGTCACTGGAAAGAGTAAGCCGTCCTGGTTTGCGTCAGTATGCCAGCCCTGGTGAGTTCAAACGTGTAAAGAATGGTCTGGGTGTTGCTATCATCAGCACTTCTAAAGGTGTTATGACTGATAAGCAAGCGAAAGTGCAGAATGTAGGTGGCGAAGTTCTTTGCTATATCTATTAATTGTACGGGCTTTTGGCTAACGCTGAAAGCCCTCAACTATATTGTTACTGGTACATTAAGCCCGACCTATAGAGGCTGACCGGCCAGCGACTAAAACCAACCCGGCGGCAACTCCGGAAAACAAAAAACAATAAACTAATTTTTTTATGTCTCGTATAGGTAAACAACCCATCGCATTGCCCAGTGGTGTTACTGCTACTATCGGTAAGGATAATGTGTTGACTGTAAAAGGCCCTAAGGGTGAACTGAAACAAGCTATCGATCGTGATATCGCTGTAGAAGTAAAGGATAACACTGTTACTTTCACTCGTCCAACAGATCAAATCCGTCACCGCGCTATGCATGGTTTATACCGCGCTCTTGTTGCCAACCTGGTAAAAGGCGTAACTGAAGGTTATAAAAGAAACCTGGAGTTGGTGGGTGTAGGTTACAAAGCTTCTAACCAAGGTAATCTGCTTGACCTGTCACTGGGTTACTCTCACAATATCATTTTCGAGATTCCCAAGGAATTGAAAGTAGCTACTTCCCAGGAAAAGGGTGAAAACCCCAAGATCATGCTGGAAGGCATCGATAAACAACTGATCGGTCAGGTAGCTGCCAAACTGCGCAGCCTGCGTAAGCCCGAGCCGTACAAAGGTAAAGGTGTTAAATACGCTGGTGAAGTTATCCGTCGTAAAGCTGGTAAGGCTGCTGGTAAATAATTTGAAAATTAGCCGCCCGGCAGTATCGGGCGGCATAAAATAAAGAGCAATGAATAAATTAGTTAAAAGACAGAAAATCCGCTACCGGATCCGCAAGAAAGTATCTGGTACAGGCCAAAAACCAAGGCTGTCTGTTTTCAGAAGCAACACTGATATCTATGTGCAACTGATTGACGACGTTAGTGGTAAAACATTGGCTGCGGCTTCTTCCAGGGATAAGGATATTGCTGCTCAGAAGGTGACAAGGATCGAAAAGAGCAAACTGGTAGGTCAGGCAATTGCCCGCAAGGCTACTGAACTCGGTATTACTATCGTAGTATTTGACCGTGGTGGTAACTTGTATCATGGCCGTGTGAAGAGCGTGGCTGATGGTGCCCGTGAAGGTGGTTTGCAATTCTAATCCTTTTGGATAATTACAATTAAAATCGTCAATTCGAAATAATGGCAAAAGTTAATTTAAACAGAGTTAAAGCCGGCGATCTTGAGCTGAAAGAGAAAGTGGTAGCCATCAACCGGGTGGTAAAAACCACTAAAGGTGGTCGTGCTTTCAGTTTTTCTGCCCTGGTTGTAGTAGGTAATGAGAATGGTGTTGTTGGTCATGGCCTGGGTAAAGCCAAAGAAGTACAGGAAGCTATTACTAAAGGCATTGAAGATGCCAAGAAGAACCTCATAAAAGTGCCCATCATGCACGGTACTATTCCTCACGATCAGTGGGCGAAAGTTGGTGCTGCCAAAGTATTGATCAAGCCAGCCGCTCATGGTACTGGTGTGATCGCCGGAGGTAGCATGCGTGCGGTATTGGAAAGCGCTGGTGTTACCGACGTATTGGCTAAATCAATGGGTTCTGCCAATCCTCACAACGTGGTGAAAGCTACTTTTGGTGCGCTGGCCCTGTTGCGTGAGCCTATTACTGTTGCCAAGCAACGTAAACTGAACCTGAAGAAAGTATTTAACGGATAACATTTCAGTCGGGAGTCAGGAGCCGTGCGTCGAGAGGCGATCGGCTGTTGGTGAAAGACTGATCATAATGATTAAATCATGAGCAAGATTAAGATCACCTTAGTAAAGAGTGGCATTGACAGACCTGAGCGCCAGAAATTAACGCTCCAGGCGTTGGGCCTGAACAAGTTGAATTCTACCAAAGAGGTAGAGGCAACTCCACAAATACTCGGTATGGTGCGTACAGTAAGCCACCTGGTTACCGTAGTAGAGGTTAAGTAATTATCAATCTTTAAACGCGAGGGGAGATTCCCCGTTGAGTAAAAATCAAAAAACATGAAATTACATCAGATCAAGCCCGCAGAAGGCGCAACGCATAAAGAGAAAAGATTAGGTCGTGGTGAAGCATCCGGTAAGGGTGGTACTTCTACCAAAGGTAACAAGGGTGGTCAAAGCCGTGCTGGTTACCAACGTAAGAATGCTCATGAAGGTGGACAGATGCCAATCCAGCGTCGTTTGCCAAAACGTGGATTTAATAATATAAACAGGGTTGAGTATAAGGTGTTTAACCTCGGCCAGGTTGATCATCTCGTTGAGAAATATGAATTGAAAGAATTCTCCCTGGAGAACTTATATATCAATGGACTGGTTAGCCGCACTGACCTGGTGAAAATCCTGGGTAATGGTGAGGTGAAGAGCAAAGTAGCTTTCAAAGTGAATGCTATCAGTGAAAAAGCGAAAGCTGCTATCGAAGCAGCAGGTGGCACAGTAGAAATTGTAAAGTAATTTTGTGTAACTTGCATAGACGCATCTTAGAATGCGTCTTTTTTGCTTTAAAACGCTTAGTAGCTAACCGGTTATATAACGGACAGCAGGTTTGCCATAAGGATTGAAATGGTCTTTGCAGCAAACCTGTTTTGTGGTTTAAAAAAACAGAGGCCATCATAAAAAATTTCTGGATTCCGTGAAAAAATTCATACAAACCCTGAAGAATATCTGGAGTATTGAGGAGCTGAAGAGTAAGATCCTGGTGACCATTACTTTGATAGCCGTATACCGCCTCGGTACTCACATCGTGTTGCCTGGTATCAATCCTACTCTGATCAATACCAACGCATCTGGTGGTGGTATTCTTGGCCTGATCGATGCTTTTGCCGGTGGCGCCTTTTCTCAGGCTTCTATTCTGGCTTTGGGTATCATGCCTTATATCTCTGCTTCTATCTTCATGCAGTTGATGACCATTCTTTATCCCCCGTTCCAGAAAATGCAAAAAGAGGGTGAGAGTGGCCGTAAAAAGATCAACCAATACACTCGTTTCTTAACAGTGGCTGTTGCCATCCTGCAGGCCAGTGCTTATGTGGCTTATCTGCACCAAACTAATAAGGACGCGATGATCCAGGAGTATTCCAGCTATTTCTGGCTGTCTACTACTGTAATCCTCAGTGCCGGTACTTTGTTTGTAATGTGGATTGGTGAGAAGATCACTGATAAGGGATTGGGTAATGGTAGCTCTGTGATCATCATGGTGGGTATCCTCGCTCGTCTTCCTCAGTCGCTGATGCAGGAGTGGAGTGCTAAAACTACCGGTGCAAGTGGCCGTGGTATCCTGTTGTTCGTGATCGAGATCGCTGTTCTTGTTGCTATCATCATGGGATTGATCATCCTGATCCAGGGTGTTCGCAAGATCCCGGTTCAATATGCCAAGCAAATTGTAGGTAACCGCCAGTTTGGTGGTGCCCGCCAGTTCCTGCCTATCAAGGTGAACAGTGCAGGTGTAATGCCGATCATCTTTGCTCAGGCGATCATGTTCCTGCCTACTTTGTTGTCTAACTTCGATTCTACGCGTGGTCTTGCCAAGATATTCGGTGACCACAGTAACTTCTGGTATATGTTGATCTACGCTGTAATGGTGATAGGTTTTACCTTCCTGTATACAGCTTTGATCTTCAACCCCAAGCAAATTGCCGATGACCTGAAGCGTAACAACGGTTTCATTCCTGGTGTAAAGCCTGGTCAGCCTACTGCCGATTATATCGGTGCGGTAATGGACAAGATCACTTTACCTGGTGCGGTATTGCTGGCTGTGGTAGGTATCCTGCCTGGTTTTGCACAACGTCTTGGTATTCAGCAGTCTTTCTCTTCCTTCTTTGGTGGAACTTCTCTGCTGATCATGGTTGGTGTAATCCTGGATACACTGCAACAAATTGAAACTCAACTTTTGATGCGTCAGTATGATGGTTTGATGAAGAGTGGACGCGTGCAGGGCCGCCAAACGGTATCTCCCGCTTCTCCGGCATCTCTGTAATAACTGATTATACAACTTTAAAACCTGGCAACTGTTATAGTAGTTGTCAGGTTTTGTTTTAAACAAAAGATGCTACGATAATGGTTTATATTAAAACACCGGCTGAAGTAGAGTTGATGCGCCAAAGTGCTTTATTGGTGAGCGCTACTTTAGCTGAAATTGCCAAGTTGCTTCGCCCCGGTATTACCACCTTATCGCTCGATAAGACTATTGGCGAGATGATCAAAGATCATGGTGGTGTTCCTTCTTTCCTGGGCTTTCATGGATATCCGTTCAATTCCTGTATCTCCGTAAATGATGTGGTGGTGCATGGTTTTCCGAATGAAAAGGAGCTGAGGGATGGTGATATTATCTCTGTTGACATTGGTATCATCAAGAATGGTTATCATGGTGATCATGCTTATACTTTCGCTATTGGCGATGTAAAGCCAGAGGTGCTGAAGCTCATCCGTATTACCAAGGAATCGCTGTATAAGGGTATCGAACAGGCTATAGCCGGCAACCGCGTAGGTGATATAGGCAGCGCTATCCAGGAGCATACTGAAAAGAAGTATGGCTATGGTGTAGTGCGTGAGCTGGTAGGCCATGGGTTGGGCAAAAGCTTGCACGAAGATCCTCAGGTGCCGAACTATGGCAAGCGGGGTTCCGGCGGCAAACTGAAGGAAGGAACTGTGTTGGCTATCGAACCTATGATCAACATGGGTAAGAAGGAAGTGTACACTGAGTCTGATGGCTGGACTGTGCGTACTGTAGATCATTCACCTTCTGTTCACTTTGAGCACGATGTGTGTGTGCAAAAGAACCAGGCTGATATCCTGTCTGACTACAGCATTATTGAAGCCGCAGAGAAGGCTAATGCCCACCTGGTTACTGACCAGTCAGTATTGGTTGGATAAAGCTAATAGTGCTAAAACTTAATCTTACTATATAAACCCTCTTTAGCAGAGGGTTTTCTTTTACCTGACAGGTTTCAATTGGATAATATGGCTGATAAGAAGAAAAGGTTGGTTGTAATTGGTGGTGGCGCCGCTGGTTTTTTCTGTGCGGTGAATGCTGCACGGCAGCATCCTGCATTGGAAGTGATCATTCTTGAAAAGAGTAATAAGGTATTATCCAAGGTAAAGGTATCGGGTGGGGGGCGTTGTAATGTGACGCATGCCTGCTTTTCTATTGCTGATATGGTGAAGAAATATCCGCGGGGCGCGAACTTCCTTAAAAAGACGTTCCATCAGTTCTTTACTACTGATACTATTGAATGGTTCCGGGAGCGTGGTGTGGCATTGAAAACGGAAGACGATGGCCGTATGTTTCCGGTAACTGATTCGTCGCAGACTATTATCGATTGTCTTTTGCGTGAAGTGAATAAGTATAGGGTAGAGGTGAGAATGTCTTCGGATGTTCAACGTTTGCAGCGTACTGGGGACGGATTTGTAATCGAGCTTTCCGGTGACAGGACCCTGACTGCTGATTATGTATGCGTCGCTTGTGGTGGTTATCCTAAGTCTTCTATGTTCGACTGGCTAAAGCAGTTAGGTCATACTATCGAAGAGCCTGTTCCATCACTGTTCACATTCAACATGCCGGGCAACAGTATTACCCAGCTTATGGGTGTATCTGTTCCTGATGCTCATGTACGTATTACGGGCAGTAAGTTGTCATCGCAAGGGCCTTTGCTGATCACGCATTGGGGCATGAGTGGTCCTGCGGTATTACGGTTGTCGGCGTGGGGCGCACGAGAGTTGTCTACTGGTAACTATCAATTCAACATTCAGGTAAACTGGTTGCCGACGTATAATGAGAATAGTCTGAGGGATGAGTTGCAGCGGCTGCGTTTTGAACTGGCTGCTCAAAAGATCAGTAACCGCAATCCTTTTGGCTTGCCTCAAAGGTTGTGGGACTATTTCCTGGAGCAAGCTGGTATTGGCGGTGATATCCGATGGGCCGACCTGCCGGCTGCAGCACAGAACAAACTTGTTAAGGTACTTTGTGTACAGGAGTTTGCTGTGCGTGGAAAGACGACTTTCAAAGAGGAGTTCGTAACTGCGGGAGGGATCAAGCTGGTTGAAGTAGATGCTCAAACCATGCAGAGTAAACTGATGCCTCATCTGTTCTTCGCCGGCGAAATACTGGATGTGGATGGTATTACGGGTGGGTTCAACTTTCAGCATGCATGGACCAGTGGGTTCATTGCAGCCGGGGCTATTGCAAAGAGTTGATAGTTCTTAAATGTATACGAGGTGACACCTTCCTTTGCTTCGCAAGCGAAAGGTGTCACCTCGCAGAGAATCAGGCACCCTTCGACAGGCTCAGGGTGACAATAATATTTTATGCAGGCTGCTTAACTACTAATCTTCTGTGGTAGTTGATCTGCCCGATGTGGTAGTTGAGGTGGCCCAACAGGTAAACGAGGAAATACTCGGTATTTACCATTTCCCCATTGATAGGCAGTGGATAGTTCTTATCCAATTGTTTTCTGCTTACCTGTTCGAGGGTATCTTTTACAGCTGTTTTGGCTTCCTCTATTTCGTTGAGTAATTTAACCTTGGCGATGTTCTTCACTTTGAATTCGGCCTCGCGGTTACGTACGTAACCTGAATCGTTCAATACGGCTCCTAAAAAATGCTGGAGGTTTCCTGTGAGGTGCATGCACAGGTTGCCGCCGGGATTGTTAATTCCTTCGCCTGCAAGCCAAAGGCTGGCATCGTCGGGGTATGCGTTAATTTCTTCTGTGAGTTTGTTCAGGCTTTGCTCGAATAACTGAATTAAAACCGGTGTGATCATTGTAAACGGTTGGTGTAAAAAGGTTTCAAAAATAACAGAAAACTGTTTGTTGTGAAATGTTTTGCAGAAAAATAATAATCAACAACAGGTCATGATCATAAATCAAATGCCAGGATGGAAGTCGGAATTACGCCCTTGCGGGGATGTTTTGGGACAGCC
Source organism: Paraflavitalea sp. (assembly GCF_059502485.1). Classification (NCBI taxonomy): domain Bacteria; kingdom Pseudomonadati; phylum Bacteroidota; class Chitinophagia; order Chitinophagales; family Chitinophagaceae; genus Paraflavitalea; species Paraflavitalea sp. Next base: position 1,588,527 of record NZ_JCACET010000010.1, on the reverse strand, counting down.
TCTGTAAAACCTTGCGGGTGAGGCCTTTACCGGGGTGAAAAAACAGCAAAAAACCGCTCCTGTTCAGCATTTTGACGTATCTTTGCACCCCCGGAATAAAAACCCTCCGGGATTCTATCATGTTTCAAAATTTAATTGTTAAACAACTAAACGCTGATGCACAGGAGTCTTCTGCAGCACCTGCTGAAGAGACTACAGCGACAATAACTGCACCTGTGGCCGCTCCTGTTGTGGAAGATGCAGGTGCGCATGACGATTTCGACTGGAGCATTGACAAGCGTAATGTGGCTTCTTACTCTAAAGAAGAGAAGGCTAAGTATGACGCTGTTTATGAAGGTACTTTCAAAGCTGTTACCGATGGTGAGCTGGTGAAAGGCCTGGTGGTAGCTATGACTAAAACAGACGTAGTTATCAACATTGGTTTCAAGAGTGACGGTCTGGTTTCCCTGAACGAATTCCGTGACCTTACCAACCTGAAAACAGGTGATGAGGTTGAAGTGATGGTAGTTGAGAAGGAAGACCGGGAAGGTCACCTGAACCTGAGCCGCAAGCAAGCGCGTATCACACGTGCCTGGGAGCGTATCGTGGAAGTTCACAAGACTGGCGAAGTTATCACCGGTACTGTTACTTCTAAGACTAAGGGTGGTCTGATCGTTGATGTGTTCGGTATGGAAACGTTCCTGCCAGGTTCACAGATCGACGTTAAGCCTGTAACTGATTACGATCAGTTTGTAGGTAAGACCATGGAGTTCAAAGTAGTGAAGATCAACGAAGCTATCAAGAACGCTGTAGTATCTCACAAGGCCCTCATCGAAAGCGATATCGAAGCACAACGTGCAGAGATCATGAGCAAACTCGAAAGAGGTCAGGTGTTGGAAGGTACTATCAAGAATATTACCGACTTCGGTGCATTCATGGACCTGGGTGGTCTGGACGGTCTGCTGTATATCACCGATATCAGCTGGGGACGTATCAGCCATCCGAGCGAGGTGTTGAAGCTGGATCAGAAGCTGAAAGTGGTGGTACTGGATTTCGACGACGAGAAGAAACGTATCAGCCTTGGTCTGAAACAACTGACTCCTCACCCATGGGATATCCTGCCAGAGAATGTGCATGAAGGTTCTGTAGTGAAGGGTAAAGTAGTAAACATCGAAGATTACGGTGCATTCCTCGAAATCATGCCTGGCGTAGAAGGTCTGGTTCACGTAAGTGAGATCACCTGGGCTAACACCCCGATCAACGCTAAGGAATTCTTCAAGCTTGGTGACGAGTACGAAGCTAAGATCGTTACACTCGATAAGGGTAGCCGCAAAATGAGCTTGTCTATCAAGCAAATGAGCGAAGATCCCTGGAGCACTATCGAAACTAAGTTCCCTGAAGGAAGCCGTCATACTGGTCTGGTGAAGAACATCACTCCTTACGGTGTGTTTGTTGAACTGGCTCCTGGTATCGGTGGTATGATCCACATCAGCGACCTGAGCTGGCTGAAACGTTTCAATCATCCTTCTGAGTACACTAAAGTTGGTTCTAACATCGACGTAGTGATCCTCGGTATCGATAAAGAAAACCGCAAGCTGCAGCTTGGTCACAAACAACTGGAAGAAGATCCCTGGAATGCACTGCAAGACACATTCGCTGTGGGTTCAGTGCATGAAGGAACTGTTATCCGTCGTGATGACAAAGGTGGTATCGTTCAACTGCCTTATGGTCTGGAAGGATTTGCGCCTAACCGTCACCTGACGAAGGAAGATGGTAAGAGCATGGGTGCTGATGAAACATCGCAGTTCATGGTGATCGAATTCGATCGCAATGAAAAACGCATTGTTGTATCACACACACGTCTGTGGGAACAATCCAAGGTAGAAGAGAAGGAAGCTGCCCGCAAGGAAGCTCGTGCTGAAGCCGACAAGACCAAGAAGGCTGTTAAGAATATCCAAGGTAAAGTAGAAAAAGCTACCCTCGGTGATCTGGGTGCTTTGGCTGAGATCAAAGAAAAGCTGAAGCAGGAAGAGAAGCAAGGTGGTGATGCTACTGCTCCTAAAGAGTAATTCAAGACAGTAGTTACCTGATATAAGCGTTCCGGATTACCGGAACGCTTTTTTTATGCTTTTATATTTGTGTGTTTAATGTAAGAGGCTGAGTGCTGCCGAAGTCTTAGACAAAGCTTATCCCGCTTTGTACTCCACCTGTTATCTGTAGCTTATTTTGATCTCTGCAGTCTTTATGTTGGGTTATTTCGTACCTTGGCTGTCCATTTTACAGTAGCATTTTCCGCACTCCCTATGTCGCTCTGATTGTTAGTCATCCCCAACCCAGACATGTTTTCATTTGGAAGGTCATTCCTAACTATTCAAAATCTCCAATATGAAAAACGAAAAGATGCAGCCTTTGTATTTGCTGATGGTGATCCTGATGCTGATATGTTTCTTTCATTGCAGCACATAACAGATCTGCTTATCTGTTGTTACAGCGCATTCAATATATGTTCATTTACCTCCAGCAGGGATGATAACTTTTTATCTGCCGCATCCCAGCGGGTTTGCTGTTGGTGGTGTGGCGCAGGTATTACAATACACTTCATACGGGCCGCTTTTACAGCGATCATTCCATTGAACGAGTCTTCAAAACAAACGCATTCCAACGGTGACACTTCCAGTGCCTGTGCGCAATCGAGGTATACCTGCGGATGGGGTTTGCCGTATTTTAATTCTTCTGCCGAGGCGATGGCCTGCAGGTAATCATTGATCTGCAATTTATCTGCTACTACTTTCACCAACGCGAGGGGAGAGGAGGTAGCTATTCCTATCTTAAATCCACGGTCCCGGAAGAATTGAAAGGTCTGTTCTACGCCCGGCATGGCAACACCACGTGCGCCTATTTTTTCAATAGCTTTCTGGACGATGGTCAACTCGGCCGTCAGCGCATGTTTCTTGTCGATATTGAACCAGGAAAACCACCAGTCTACCCATTCTTTTGTGCGTAGCCCGGTGCTGTAGTGGTATTGTTCGTCGGTCAATGTTACATCAAATTGCGCGAGTGTTTCTTTACCGGCCTCTTCCCATAATGGTTCGGAATCGATGAGCAGGCCGTCCATGTCGAAAATTACTGTCGTTGGTTTCATTATATGTTGCTTGCTTGTTTTCAAAAAGAAGGGGCAAAAATAGCGAAAACGTGAGATGTCAGACGTGAAAGGGGCTCACCTCTCGTGTTTCACTTCTCACGATCTCTTCCGTACCTTTGCGTGATGCGCAAACTGAGCATGGACGAGCTGAACCGTAAATCCTTAGATGAGTTCAGGGGATCGGATAAAATACCTATTGTAGTGGTGCTGGACAATATCCGCAGCATGCACAATGTGGGCAGTGTTTTCCGTACAGCGGACGCTTTCCTGCTGCAGGGTATTTACCTGTGTGGTTATACCCCACAGCCGCCACACCGGGATATTCATAAAACGGCGCTGGGGGCTACTGAAACCGTGAACTGGAAGTACTTCAATACCACTATGGAAGCTGTGGAGGAATTGCGGGCTGCCGGATACCAGCTTTGGGCCATAGAACAGGTGGAAAATAGCGTGCCTTTAAATAGCTTTGACGCCAACCAGGCGGCCCCGCTGGCTGTTGTATTTGGGAACGAAGTAAGTGGTGTGGAAGCGGAGGTTATCAAGGCCTGCGATGGTTGCATAGAAATTCCCCAGTTGGGCATGAAACATTCCCTGAATATCTCGGTGGCTGCCGGGATCGTGTTGTGGGAGCTCGTCCGTACAAAGCTGAACATTCAATCGTGAAACATTTGCAATGTCTACAATAAAGAACTATCTCTCTCTCATCAAATTCTCCCATACCATCTTCGCGATGCCTTTTGCGCTGATTGGGTTTTTCCTGGGGGTAACTTATTCTTCTTCGGCTTTGTTTGCAACAGAGCAATCGAACCTGAACATAACTATCGGTTGGGCCGAGCAACCTGCTGTAGCAGCCAGAAAGGTATTATTGATCAAACTGGCTCTTGTTATCCTCTGTATGATTTTCGCCCGTAGTGCAGCCATGGCTTTCAACCGTTATCTCGACAGGAAGTTTGATGCCAGGAATCCACGTACAGCGATCCGGGAAATTCCGGCAGGTATTCTGAAGGCTGATCGTGTGTTGCTCTTTACAATTGTAAGCAGTATCCTGTTTATGGTCTGCTCCTGGTTCATCAACCAGCTTTGTTTCTTCCTCTCTCCTGTAGCTTTATTTGTGGTCCTGTTCTATAGTTATACCAAACGCTTTACACCACTGTGTCATCTTGTGCTGGGCGTGGGATTGTCACTGGCTCCTATAGGTGCTTTCCTGGCGGTAACCGGTCAGTTTGCTTTGCTGCCCATCCTTTTTTCGCTGGCTGTAATCTTTTGGGTGAGTGGCTTTGATATTATCTATGCACTGCAGGATGAGGAGTTTGATAAGTCGCACAAGCTGCATTCTATACCTGCCTGGCTGGGTAAGGCTAAAGCATTAAGGGTCTCGGAATTGCTGCATGTGCTAAGTGCTGCATGTGTTATTGCGGCCGGTATCTATGGTAGTTTCCATTGGTTGTATTGGATAGGTATTGCTGTTTTTGTTGGTATGCTTATTTACCAGCATTCTATTGTAAAGCCCAACGATCTGCGCAGGGTAAACCTGGCATTTATGACGGCCAATGGTATTGCCAGTGTGGTATTTGCCGTATTTGTCATTGCCGACGTGCTCATATTTTTAAATCACTAATCAGCTACTATCTTTCATGGCGCGCATTCTCTCCATAGATTATGGCCTCAAAAGGACCGGCATAGCGGTCACTGATCCGTTGCAGATCATTGCTTCGGGACTTACAACGATCGAGTCGCCCAAGCTGATCGCTTTTTTAAAAGACTATTTCTCCAAAGAAACGGTTGAGCTTATCATCATCGGCGAACCCAAGAACTGGGACGATACGGATACGCACGCTACTCCTTTGGTAAAGAAGATCGTTGAAAGGATAAAGAAAGAGTTTCCTGCCATGCCGCTTAAAATGGTGGATGAACGTTATACGTCCAAGATGGCGTCTCAGGCCATGATCGAGATGGGGCTAAAAAAGAAGCAGCGGCAAAACAAGGCGCTTGTGGATGAAATTGCTGCCACCATCATGCTGCAGGAGTATCTGCAAAAAATGGGCTAAAAATGCGGCTTATTTGGCGTATATTTGCCGTTGCAATTAGAATTTAACAATCGTATAATCAAGCATTTAAGTATACAAGCATGATCCTTCCCATCGTAGCTTACGGAGCACCGGTATTACGTGTTGTAAGCAAGGATATTACGCCGGATTATCCAAATCTGTCCAAACTGATAGAAGATATGTGGGAAACCATGTACGCCAGTAATGGGGTAGGGTTGGCTGCTCCGCAGATCAACCGCGATATCCGTCTTTTTGTGGTAGACAGTTCCCAGATCTTCGAGAACCAGGATGAAGATGAAAAGGGCAAGTATCCCGATGAGCCAGGTATCAAGCAGGTATTCATCAATGCACATGTGAAGGCGCTCAATGGCAAAGAATGGGCTTATAATGAAGGGTGTCTCAGCATTCCCAAAATACGGGAAGATGTGACCCGTCATGAAGAGGTGACGCTTGAATATGTGGATGAGCAATTTGTTCCACAAACTAAAACTTTCAATGGTATAACCGCCCGCGTTATACTGCATGAATATGATCATATCGAAGGTAAGTTGTTTATCGACTACCTCAAACCGCTGAAACGTAAGCTGCTGAAAGGGAAACTGGATGACATTACGAAAGGGAAGATAAAAGTGGACTATAAAATGTCGTTCCCTAAATAACTGTTTGGTAACAATTCTTAAAAGCGGCTTAATAATCAACACAGCAACTACATCTCTTAGGTGGAATAACTATATTACAGGTATGAAGGCTTTGGCTTTTATATCTGTACTTTTTTGTAGTTATGCCTCCTATGCCCAAAAGGATTCATCGGTTAAGGTAAATAACAAAGCAGTCACCCTGAAAGAGGTGGTGGTACGTAGCAACCTCAATGTTCCCGCCTTTATTGATCGTGTAAAAGAGGATACTACTTTCTATAAGGCTTTTCGCAACCTGAAAGTGTTGGGCTATAAAGCGCTCAATGATATCCGCATGCAGGAGAAGGATGGCAAGGTGAAAGCAACGCTCAACAGCCGTACACAGCAGGTGGTGAAGGACAGCTGCCGGTGGATGACGGTGCTGGAAGAGATTACAACCGGCGACATGTACGACAAGAACCGCAACTTCAACTATTATACTGCCAATCTGTATGCGGGTTTGTTCTTTGCCCGGGATACCATTTGTGGTGAATCGAACATTGTAAAGGGGAATGAGTTCAGCACCAAAAACAAAAGTGGTATTGAAAAGCACAAGGAGCAATTGAAGATGTTGTTCTTCAATCCGGGTAAGAAGATACCAGGCATACCTTTCATAGGCAACAAGATCGCGGTGTTTGATGAGGAAGTGGGCAAGTTGTATGATTACATCATAGACATGAATACTTTCAACGGGCAGATGTGTTATATCTTCAAACTGATACCCCGTAGTGATCTTACCAATGGTGAGAAAGATAAGATCGTGATCAATGAGATGACTACCTGGTTCAACGTAGATAACTGGGATATCGTGGCCCGTAATTATGACCTGAGTTACAATGCCGGTGTGTATAGTTTTGATGTAAACATGGAAGCAGAGATGACGAAGTTTGAAGACCTGCTGGTGCCTAAGGTGCTGCGTTATAATGGTACCTGGGGGGTGGTGTTGAAGAAACGTGAGAAAGCGGTGTTTACTGCTACGTTGTTTGACTTTACGCGATAAGATGATAATACATTTCTAAAGTAAATAGGTGACACCTTCTGAAAAGGTGTCACCTATTTACTTTTAAGTATTTTGTTAATTAGGCTAAAGCCTAGTTAGGTAGTAATCCTTGTATCCCGGTCCTAAAGGACCGGGCAATTCCCTTCACTTAGCCCTCATAAGATAATATTCTTCACTTGCACATAATGGCGCCACTTGTCGATCACCTGCTGCATATCATTGGGTATTTCGCTGTTGAAGACCACGTCCTGGCGTGTGCGGGGGTGCTTAAAGCCAAGGGTTTTGGCATGCAGGGCATGCCGTGGGCAGAGGGCGAAACAGTTGTCTACAAACTGTTTGTATTTGCTGAACACGGTACCCTTTACGATCCTGTCACCACCATATACTTCATCATTAAACAATGGGTGGCCGATATGCTTCATGTGTACACGTATCTGATGGGTGCGTCCTGTTTCCAGTTCGCACTGTACCATCGTTACGTAGCCAAAACGTTCCAGTACTTTATAATGGGTAATGGCTTCTTTACCGTGTTCGCCATCAGGATAGGCATCAAATATTTTGCGGAAGCGCTGGTGCCTGCCAATGTGTGCATTTACGGTACCGCTGTCTTCTGCCACATCACCCCATACCAATGCTACGTACTGGCGATGTATCGTGTGGTTGAAAAACTCTTTTGCAAGGCTGGCTACTGCCTTTTCTGTTTTGGCCAATACCATCAGGCCGCTGGTATTTTTATCGATGCGGTGTACTAATCCGAAACGGGGTAACACTTCAGCATTCAGTTCACTGTTCTGTTGCAACAAATACCAGGCTACTCCATTGATGAGGGTGCCACGGGGGTTACCGCTGGCAGGGTGAACTACCAGGCCTACCGGTTTGTTAATGATCAGGATATCGTCGTCTTCGTACTCGATATTCAATGGCATCTTTTCCGGTACTATATCTTCGCCCTGTACTTCTCTATCGGAGTATACAATGATCTCTTCTCCGGGCTTGATCTTGTGATTGGATTGGACCTGCTTGCCATTGATCAGTACACGACCGCTTTCGATAGCCTGCTGTACTTTATTGCGTGAAGCGTTCTCAATTCGTTGTACCAGGAACTTGTCCAGCCGCATGGGCTCCTGACCCCGGTCTACCACCAGGTTCATGCGCTCATATAGTTCCTCCGAGCCTTCCGCGCTGTCGTCCAGCTCATTGTCCAGCTCAATATCTTTTTTACTCATGACTGCCACTGAATTTGGCGCAAAGGTAAGATATCGGGCTGAGTAGTGATAATCACGTAAATTTGCCGTTGCTATGGCCAGTATTGATAAACAGCCCGTATTTTTTGAGGACCTGGGTGCTATGCCCTATCAGGCAGCCTGGGATTACCAGGAAAGGCTCCTGAAGGAGAATGTAAAGAAGAAAGCCGAGGTCAGAAACCTGCAACCTGTGACCGAAGGTGTTGATTCAGCAGTTGTTACCATCCCTGATTCGCTACTCACCACTCACCACTTGCTTTTTGTGGAGCATCCGCCAGTGTATACCCTCGGCAAAAGCGGGGATATGGCTCATGTGCTGATCAGCGAAGAGGACCGGGTAGCCCGGAATATTGAGTTTTTTAACACCAACAGGGGGGGAGACATCACCTTCCATGGTCCTCAGCAACTGGTGGGTTATCCCATCCTCGACCTCGAAAGGTTTTATACGGACCTGGGCAAATACCTGCGCAACCTGGAGGAAGTATTCATCCTCACCATGGCTGAATATGGGCTGAAGGGGGAACGTTCATCTGGTGAAACAGGCGTTTGGATGGATGCTTCGGTGCCGGGCAAGGAGCGCAAGATCTGTGCGATGGGCATCCGCTGTAGCCGCTGGGTAACGATGCATGGTTTTGCTTTCAATGTAAATACAGACCTCACGTACTTCGATAATATCATTCCCTGCGGTATTTACAACAAGCAGGTGACCTCTCTGCAGAAGGAGCTGGGTTATAAGCTGGATATGGAGGAAGTGAAGGCTAAAGTGAAAGCCAACTTCGAGCGGGTATTCAATGTGGAGCTGGCTTATTAATCTTTCGGTATAAAGAACTTGTGTTGTTCTTTCACCTTACCATCATCGAGTAATTCAAAGCGGAACCAGCCTGCGTGCAGGAAGTTTGTCTTATCTACTACCAGATAGGGTTCTTTTACATGTTTTACTTCGAAGAGGAGTGTTTTGTCATCTTCAAAGAACTTCACTGTGTAGGTATTGCTTTTGGCATCGGGGAGGGAGATGACCACGTTGCCGCTGTTGTCGGTGAATACGTATTTGGAAGGTCTGTATACTTCTTTAGGAATGAAGGGCTTCAATAAGATGGTGTCCATGTTCTTAAAAGTCAGTGTATCCTTGGTGCGCAACACGATGGAATCCCTGAACTTCTTTAATGACTTCTCGGAGACCTGCATGATCACGGTGTCCCGTCTTTTAACGATGAAAAAGCGCTCCGGCTCGGGTGCTGGTTTAGGCTTTTCTACAGGTGGCGCCACCGTTACCGGTTTGGCGGGTTCTTCTTTCTTCACGGATTCCCGTATTTTCTCTTTCAGCAGCTCGGCTTCTTTGGGGGCTATGTTATCTGCGATCACCACCCGCTGCCGGGCATTGTTTTCCGGTACCATATCCTGCTGTTGACCTTCGGGGCTTTGACTTTGGGTCGTATCTGCACGTTTAGACTGCGTGAAAACATACTTGCCGCTATCAAGTACAATAAAGAGGCGGTAAAACATTTTTGGACTGGCGCCTTTGGCATCGAGGTAACCATTCTGGGGAACAGAAGGGTCGGGCACCGTCAGGATGGTTTTGAAGAGTTTTATGCTATCTGTAGAGCGTTGAATGCTGATCTGGGTGACTTTGGGGTAAGTGTTTGTCCAACTGATGATCACTTTGTCGTTACCTCTTGTGTAAGCGGTAAACTTTGGCAAGGTATCCTGTGCAAGGGTGTTGAGAGAAATCAATAGCAATACAAACGATACGATCCTTGTCATGAGCCTATAACGAATTTGTCGGTGGTTCTATTTTAGTGCCGCAAAGATACGGCTGATGATGCGCTTCAGGCTTAATGGATAGCCAATTTTATACCGGTTATGGGAATTACGCTTATAAATCCTAAAATAATGCCTTTAAAGCCATTTGTTTAGAAAGACAGGGTTTCAGGCGCCAGCGACCGGTTTCCTTGTAATCCGCCGCTGTGGACGAGTAAAATCCTACTATTGGAGGGGAAATAATCCTTATGTATAAGGTTTTCAATTCCATACATTAGTTTCCCCGTGTATACAAAATCGGTTGGTAATGTATAGGTTTTGTATAATTTATTCATAAAATCGATCAGGGTATTGTTTTTACGGGCATAGCCGCCAAAGTGGTAGTCGTAAATGACCGAAAAGCGGGAGGACGCGGCATGGGCCTTTACAAAGTCCAGGATGGTGTTGTGTTGGTGGTCGGCTATTTTAAGGCTGCTGAACCCAAGAGCATGCTGGTGGGGCAAAAGGGCGTTTATAAGGCCTGTAAACATGGTTCCCGTGCCGATAGCACAGGCCACATGCGTGTAGGGTTGCAGATTGGCCAGCGACAAGATCTCTGTGGCTCCCCGTATGCCTTCAGTCCCCTGCCCACCGGCGGGTACTACGAGGTAGCCGGGATGTGCTTCCTGCATGGCTGCTATCAGGTTTTGCTCATCCTGAAAAGTAGTGCGGGATACAAACTGTAGCTGCATGCCATAAGTCTGCACTTCCAGTAGAGTAGGGGAAAGTGTTGTGGCGGATTCGCCACGCACGATGCCTATAGCGGGAATGTCTTCCAGCTTACAGGCAATGGCTGTTGCCACGAGGTGATTGGAATAAGCGCCGCCAAATGTGAGTATACCTTGCTTTTGTGCTTTGGCTTGTTGCAGGTAATACTTCAGTTTAAACCATTTGTTGCCGGAGAGGACCGGATGTATGAGGTCGAGGCGCAATACATCTGCATGAACGCCTTTGGCATGCCAGGATTCATTGGGTATAGATTGTACGATGGCCTTTGTGTAATCGACTGGCTGGTATGTATTAATAGCCGGCAAGGTTTCTTTTGATAACTTATTTTTATATTTTCGTGCCCGAAACTTTAAAAATACGATAATGCAACCAACCTTGTTGATATTAGCTGCCGGTATGGCCTCCCGCTATGGAAGTATGAAACAGATCCAATCTTTTGGGCCCGGTGGTGAAACGATCATGGATTACTCTATTTATGATGCTATCCGTGCCGGTTTTAAAAAAGTAGTATTCATCATACGGAAGGATTTTGCAGATGATTTCAAAGCGATCGTGGAGCCAAGGTTAAAAGGCCGTATCGAGATCGATTATGTGTACCAGGACCTGAAGGCTTTTACTGAAGGTTTCGATGTTGCTCCTGACCGTGCCAAGCCCTGGGGTACTGCTCATGCTGTACTCTGTGCTAAGGATACCGTTAAAGAACCGTTTGCTGTGATCAATGCTGATGACTTTTATGGTCGTGACGCATTTGAGAAGGCTTATAAATTCCTCACTACCGACGTTAGTGCCAAAGTATGGTCTATCATTGGTTATGAGCTGTTGAAAACCCTGTCGGACAATGGTACGGTAAACCGTGGTGTGTGCCAGGTTGATGCGCAGGGTAATCTTACTTCTATTGCCGAGCGTCTTAACATCGTTATGAAAGATGGAAAGATCCAGACTGATGATTCTTTTGTTCCGAAAGAATTGCCAAGGGATTCCAGCGTGTCTATGAACTTCTGGTGTTTCGATCCTGCTGTATTTGATTATTCTCTGGGTCTTTTCAAAACATTCCTGAAAGAGCAAGGCACTCAATTAAAGTCTGAGTTCTTCATTCCTATCGTAGCTGACCAATTCATCAAGGATGATGTTGGTGTGATCAAAGTGATCCCCACTTCTTCTGATTGGTTTGGCGTTACGTACAAAGAGGATGCGCCTGAAGTGAAGGCCAACCTGGAGAAGCTGGTTAATGCCGGTGAATATCCTCCTGCTTTGTGGAGCTAAGCATTGCTTATACCAACTAAGTATAAAAAGAAAAACTCCGCTGATCAATCAAGCGGAGTTTTTTTATTGTCAGAGCAAGAGTAATATTAGTAGCGTATTACCATGAACATACAGTCTTCAATTTTCTTGATCTGTTGTACACGGTCGAGACCTTTGATGGAAGAGGGCAGCAACAACTTGATGCGATCTTCGTTTGTGCTGTCTTTCCTGATCTCGTGCAGGGCGGTGAAGATGTTCTTCGTGCGGCTGGAGAATACAACGCCTTCTGCAGTGGTTTGCTTACCGCTCAGGATGCCGATCACTTCGCCGCTGTGGTTGAAGATGGGGCCACCTGAGTTACCGGGATTGGCTGAAATAGCCAACTGGTAAGTTGTAGTGTCTCCATTATAACCGGTCTTGGCGCTCAGGTATCCTTTGTTATAAACAATTTCAGAGGTAGGACGGGGAAAGCCCATCGTGAATATTTCTTCGCCCAGATCGGCTGTATTTTTTTGCAAGGCGTAGGGCAGTGATTTGACAGACTGGTAACGGTTGTCAACGATCTTCAACACTGCGATGTCTGTTTGTTTGTTAACGTACAGGGTAGAGACCTTGAAATAATCGCCTTTGATATTCTGAATATATACTGAATCTGCATCGGCTACAATGTGTGCGCTGGTTACCAGGTATCCTTTTCCATCGATGAGGAAACCGGTACCTCCGCTTTTAGGATCAGCTGCAGGACGCGAGGGGGCTGCAGGGCCAGACTTTTCTATCAGTGTTACCTTCTGGTCGGTGCGCTGCTGTTTCATTTTTACTTTGTCCAGCTCCTGGGAAAGTAAACGGATCTCGGAAACGGGTTTGGGTGTAAAGTAGTAGACCATTGCACTGATCGTAAGGGCTGTGATGCCGGCGATACAGGCTGCCACCGCTACTACGCGCTGGTATTTCTTCCACAATTGGATCACTGTGGCTTTAGGTGCTTTATCCTTAATGGAGCCGGTTTCAGCCAATTGGGTATGTACTTCGTTCAGGGTTGATTTGAACTGTTTCCAATCGCTGAAGCGGTCCATCTGCTGCAGGAACATAGTGTGTTCCACCACCAGCTGGTCTACTTCCGGGTTGGTTTTGCGCAGTTGTTCAAAGTATGCCCGTTCTTCGGCGGGCATCTCATTGGCCAGGTAGCGCTCCACGGCATCCAATATTTGCATCTCTTCCATCACAGCGTATTGTTGTTTTTATAGGCGGCGAAGAATAGCTTCTTGAGCCGCATTAAACATTTGTATTTCTGGTTCTTGGCATTGTCGGCATTCGTGTATCCAAAATGGCTCGCAATGTCAAGCATGTTCCTTTTCTGTATATAGAAGGCTTCGAGGAGGCTGCGACAGGGTTCACCGAGGTGCAACATGGCTTTTTCCATCATCTGGAACTCGGTATTCCGTTGTCCATGTGCTTCGAGTTCATCTTCCACCGGTACTGTGTCACTCAGCCCATTGATATCCGGAACGAACTTTTGCTGCTGCTGGAGCCTTTTTAGCCACAATCGCCTGCAAACTGAATATACATAGGTCTTTAACAGGCAATTGAGCTCAAAGGTTCCTGACTTCGCCTTTTCATATAACACGATCATGGCTTCCTGGAAAACGTCCCGTGCATCGTCTGCTGAGCCATTGTTGTTGATTATCAGCGTTTGCACCATATTATAGTGCTGCTTATAGATCGTTTCAATGGCTTGCCGGTCATTTTTTGCCAGTCCTTCCAATAAAGCTATTTCCCGGGGATCTGTTTTCAACTTGAACCGTATTATTAATACCCAAATTAATGAGAAGTAACCCAAATATCCTGCTAAAATGAAGGAAAAAAGGGGGGCACCGGCGCGCAAAGTACTGTGTTTCAGGGCCGGGAAAAAATATTTATAATTTTTTTAGCGAGGGGAGGTTACCTTTTTCTCTTTCCAGTATTAATCCTTAAATCATCTGTTAACAAAACAAAAAAACGGTACAAATGAAAAAGCTCCTGTTAGTTTTAGCAATTGGCGCATTCGTAGCATCTTGCAATGACGGTGGAACTGGTGAAGGAACTAAAGACACTACCACTACTCCAGCGGCTCCTGCTCCAGATTCAGTGACTACTACTCCTGATTCTCTGACTGCAAAGCCTGATTCTGCTACAGCTGCTGCTGCTGACACTCTGAAGAAATAAGTTTTTTTTCATATGGCAAGCAATCGTTAGAGGCCGTCCTGTTCACAGGATGGCTTTTTTCGTTTTCGGCAGTGTCGGCAATACCGGCAGTCGGCAGTACTGGTTGCTTGCATTTTCACGTAATAAAAAAAGGCATCACATAGTGATGCCGTCCAGAAGTTTGTCTCTTTTGTGGTCCGGGAATGGCCTTAGTAGCCTACCATTCCTCTTGTTGATTTGCAACCGCCTTTAGAAGTAGTGCAAGAAGATACAGTTACACCAAGAGCAATTACTAATGCGAGAATAGTCAAAATCCGTTTCATTTTTTGTGGTATTTAAGGTTGAGAATAAGCCTGATGAATGAACCTTAAAGGGATGTAAATACAACGATCATCAGGAAATTCAGAGGAGCGGATTAAGCTACTTCAGAGGAGTGGATGAGTACGGATTTGAATAGGATTGGAGAGGGTAGTAAGGGCTAGTCGCGTTTGATGAGTCAAAGAAACAAACTAAATCCGGTTCTTGCAAGTGTGTGGCATAAAAAAATGTGGGGGTGGACACAATAAACATACCACGAACTGGTATAAATTACTGCTACATAGATACTAAAACATGCTAATCAAGGCATAAAACGATTAAAATCTTATCTTTCGGCTTTGCAGCACTATGAAAGTACACTTTATAGCTATCGGCGGCAGTGTGATGCACCAGCTGGCCCTGGCACTCAATAGGAAAGGATATACCGTTACAGGCAGTGATGATGAAATTTTCGAACCGGCCCGTTCCAATCTCTCCAGGGAAGGGTTATTGCCGGAAACCACTGGATGGTTCCCTGAAAAGATCTCCCCGGATATCGATGCTATTATATTAGGTATGCATGCCAAGGGTGATAATCCCGAACTGGAACGCGCCAAGGCATTGGGATTAAAGATCTACTCTTTCCCAGAATATATTTACCAGGAAAGTCAGCAGAAGACAAGGGTGGTTGTTGGTGGCAGTCATGGCAAAACCACTACTACTTCCATGATCATGCACGTGTTGAAGAATGCGGGGAAGGCTTTCGATTACCTCGTAGGTGCCAGGCTCGAAGGTTTTGATCAATCGGTCAATATAACTAACGCCCCTGTCATCGTATGTGAGGGTGATGAATATCCTGCCAGTGCACTGGAGAAAAGACCCAAGTTCCATTTTTTATTTCCTCATATCGCTATCCTCACAGGTATTGCGTGGGATCATATCAATGTGTTTCCCACGTTTGATTTTTACCTGGAGCAGTTTGTCATTTTCATCAATAAAATAGAAGCGGGTGGTTTGCTTATCTATAATGAAACAGACCCTGTATTGAAGAAGCTCGTTGATGATAACAAACGAAATGATATACGTTATCAGCCTTATGGTATTCCCACTCATACCATCAAAAATGGTATAACATCCGTTAGTATCGGTCAGCATACCGGTACGTTGCAGGTGTTTGGTGATCATAATCTCATGAACTTATATGCTGCCTGGTTTGCCTGCAAGGAGCTGGGTCTCGATGAGGCGACTTTTGTCAAAGCCATTGCTTCTTTTACCGGTGCTGCCAAGCGATTGGAGCTGCTGGCCAAGAGTGAGCAGACCATCGTATACCGCGATTTTGCGCATGCTCCTTCCAAAGTAAAAGCTACTATGGAGGCGGTGAGGCAACAATATCCCCAACGTAAATTGATTGCTGTATTGGAACTACATACCTTTAGCAGCCTGAATGAACAGTTCATGAAGGAGTACAGTGGTGCTATGGATAAAGCGGATGCTGCGGTTGTTTTCTATTCGGGACATGCATTGGAATTAAAGCGCATGCCACCGCTGCCAAAAGAAAAAGTAATTGAAGGGTTTGGAAAAAAAGACCTGGCCGTTATAAATCAAAAGGAGGAACTGGTACAATGGTTGCAGTCACAGTCATACCAAAACGCCAACTTGCTTTTGATGAGCTCAGGTAACTATGATGGAATAGATATGCTTACATTTGCAAAAAAGGTGACCAATTAACCCAATATCAAAACTTGATGTTACAGTTAGCACGACCATTAGCGATCATTGACCTGGAGACCACTGGTATCAATCTTAGTACTGATCGTATCGTTGAAATTGCCATTGTGAGAATTCAACCCGACGGGACAAAGACAGTAAAGCGTAAGCTGCTGAATCCTGAGATTCCCATTTCGGTTGTTTCCAGCGATCTGCATGGCATTACCAATGAAATGGTAAAAGACGCTCCCACTTTCAAGCAGGTAGCCAACGAGATCAAACAGTTTCTGGATAATTGTGACCTGGCGGGTTACAACTCCAACCGTTTCGACATTCCCATGTTGGCGGAAGAGTTTCTGCGGGTGGGTCTCGATTTCGATTTCAAAGGCCGCCGCCTGATCGATGTACAAAAGGTGTTTCACCTCATGGAGCAGCGCACACTTAGTGCCGCTTATAAGTTCTACTGTAACAAAACCCTGGAGGGAGCCCATGGCGCCGAGGTAGATGCTACTGCTACCTGGGAAGTGCTGGAGGCGCAGGTGGTTAAGTACCCCCAGCTGGGTAATACCGTGGAAAGCATCCTGAAAGTGATCGGAGAAGATAATACGGTGGATTTTGCCCGCCGTATGGTGCTGGAAAACGGCGTGGAAGTATTCAATTTCGGTAAGCACAAGGGTAGGGCCGTGGCAGATGTTTTGAAGGCAGAACCCCAGTATTATGATTGGATGATGAAAGGAGATTTTCCTATGCATACCAAGCAGAAACTCACCGAGATATTCAATAGGACTTTGTTAAAGAAGGGCTAAAATTGGCTTGTGGGGAATTTAAGGATAACCACCCACTCAAATGCCTTAAATTTGTGAATATCATTGATTGCCTGGATTTGGAAAAAATAGTAATCATACCCACTTATAATGAGCGTGAGAACATTACGCCCATCATTGACGCAATATTTGCTTTGCGCCAGGACTTCCATATATTGGTAATCGATGATGGATCTCCTGATGGTACGGCTGATATTGTGAAAGGGCTACAAAAGCAATATACCAATCAACTGTTCCTTGAACAGCGTACCGGTAAATTAGGATTGGGTACTGCTTATATCCACGGATTCAAATGGTCGCTGGCACGCGGATACCGTTTCATCTTCGAAATGGATGCCGATTTCTCCCACAATCCCAATGATCTTCAACGTTTATATGAAGCCTGCAAAAATGGCGCTGATGTTGCCATTGGCTCACGTTATGTAGCAGGCGGCGGCACGGTGAACTGGCCACGTGACAGGGTGTTGCTTTCCAAAGGCGGCTCTCTGTACACCCGTTTGATCACCTGGATACCTGTAAAAGATACTACTGCGGGCTTTCTTTGCTATCGCGCCGAGGTATTGGACGCTATCAATCTTGATGAGATACAGTTCCTGGGTTATGCTTTCCAGATCGAAATGAAATTTGCTGCCTGGAAGCTTGGCTTCAAGATCAAAGAAGTTCCCATCATATTCCAGGACCGCAAGTTTGGTGCCTCCAAAATGCACAAGGGTATCGTGAAAGAAGGTATCCTCGGTGTGCTTAAACTTCGCTGGTACAGTCTCTTCAAAGACTACCGCAACCGCGTTAAAAATACCAACACAACGACTACGTTCCCCTACATGCAAAGAGATGACAAGAAGGTTAAAATGGGTTAAATAACTCCAGACTTTCTGGCTTATCTTGCCTCATGCGCAAAGCGTTCCTGCAATTACATGGTGCTGTTGTCCTCGCTGGTCTTACCGGTATTCTGGGCCGATTGATCGATCTCAATGAAGGCTTGCTGGTGTGGTATCGCCTGATGATCACTGCGGTTACATTATGGGTATTGTTTTTCTTCACTAAAAAGCTACAACGCACAAGTTTCCGTGAAATCCTCAAGATTGTAGGTGTGGGCGCTATTGCTGCGCTGCACTGGGTTACATTTTTTGGGAGTATAAAATATTCCAATGTATCTGTAGGTGTGGTGTGCTTTTCTGCTATTGGCTTTTTTACTGCCATCTTCGAGCCCATCATTGCGCGCAAAAAGATGAACTGGGTTGAGCTGTTACTGGGTCTGATCGCTGTTATTGGTATTTCATTGATCTTTCATTTTGATCCTCAATATAAGATAGGTATCATAGTGGGGCTTATTTCTGCCTGGCTGGGTTGCTTATTCCCGATCTTCAATCGGCAGCTGTTACAAAAGCATACTGCCGAAACGGTGACGTTGTATGAATTGAGCGGTGGCTTCCTTTTCTTATCTATTTTACTGCCTTTTTATCTGAATTATTTCCCGGCAGATCATCTGTTGCCTGGCTGGACCGATCTTATTTGGCTGCTGGTGCTGGCGTGGCTGTGTACGGTATGGGCCTTCCACCTGTCGATGAACGCGCTGAAGAAAATATCTGCTTTTACGGTGAATCTTACTTACAACCTGGAGCCGCTTTATTCTATCGTATTGGCGTTTTTATTGTTCCGGGAAGACAAACAGCTGGCAGACTCCTTCTACCTTGGTTTGCTGTTAATTGTAATATCTGTGCTGTTGCAGAACTGGTTCTTTTTCAGGGCTCATAAAAAGGCTTCCCTTGCCGCTAATGCGTAGCAACCTGCTAACTGCTGCTACCTGATAGTTTAATACTAACAACTGTTTTTACCTGCTGCTGAAGGCTGCCCATTTCTTTATGAGCGGCCACAATGCCTGATGGCAAAAAACGTCCAATATCTCTTTAGCCTAACTTTATTTTCCAAACCAAAACAAGAAAATGAGAAAATTCTTCTACCTGCTACCGGGGGTACTGTGCATCTCCCTGGCAGTAACGGCTCAGAAAAAGCCCCTCGATCACTCCGTATACGATGGCTGGCAAAGCATCGGTGAGCGGGCTATCAGCAACAATGGTAAATATGTGGTCTATGCTATTACTCCTCAAGAGGGTGATGGTACATTGGTGCTGCAGGCTGCCGATAACTCCTGGAAGAAGGAAGTTCCCCGTGGTTATGGTGCTTCTATTACAGAAGACAATCGCTTTGTTGTTTTTAAAATACGTGCTCCTTTTAAAGAAACCCGCGACGCCCGGATTAAGAAGAAAACCCCTAATGATATGCCCAAGGATAGCCTGGGTATTCTGGAGTTGGGTAAGGATGAAGTGAAGAAAATCGCCCGTGTAAAGTCATTTAAAGCTCCGGAGAAAGGAACTGGTCAGTGGATAGCCTACTTATTGGATAAGCCTGTTGTTGAAGCTACCCGTGGTGGTGGCAGGGGATTGCCTGATTCGGTAACACGCCTGAACAACATGCTGCGTATGGCCGACAGCCTTGTGCGTGTGGCCGATAGCCTCCGCAATAAAGCTAATGAAGCCAAGACGAAAGGTCTTGCCGTGTTGCAATCTGCTCCTCGTGGCGAAAGCAACACTGGCGGTGGTGGTAACGCTGGCGCTACCTCCGGTGCTGGTGGTGGCGCTGCCAGAGGTGGTGCAGCTCCTGCAGGCAGAGGCGGCGGTGGCGGTGGCCGTTTTGGTGGTGCTGCTTTTGCTGCTGCCAGCGATGGCGAAGAAGGAACTGAACTGGTATTACGCAATCTTTATACTGGTGAAGAAAGAATATTCAAGCTGGTAAGTGAATATTACTTCAGTGAACCGGGTAATACGCTCATCATCAAAATGACTAAAGCGAATGGTAATAATGCTTCCGAGCCTGCTTTGTTGTGGGCCAGCCTGCCTGGTGGCAAGGTAGACACGGTGATGACGAAATTCAATGATATCAGGAGTGTTTCACTTGACGAACAAGGTGGTCAACTCGTGTTTGTTGCAGAACGCGACAGTGTTGCCAAGGCGTTGCAAAAGTTTTATAAAGTGTGGTATTACAAACCTGGCATGGACAGTGCCAAAATGCAGGTAGACCGTTCTACTGCCGGTGTGAAAAAAGGTCTTAGCGTTAGTGAGAATTATATCCTCACCTTCAGCAAGGATGGAAAGAAATTATTCTTTGGATTGGCTTCTATCAAGCGACCAAAGGATACTACGCTGGTTGATTTTGAAACTGCCCGCCTGGATGTATGGCACTACAATGACGACTACCTGCAACCACAACAATTGGTGCAGTTGAACAATGATCTTCGCAGGAGTTATACTTCTGTGCTCAATATTGGTTCTGGTAAAGTAGTACAATTAGGTTCTGATACTACTGAAAATATTCAACTGGTGGATGAAGGTAATGCCGATTATGTACTGGCTATTTCCAGCAAAGGCAACCGTGTAGAGGCTCAATGGCAGGGTTTTGCCCGTCAAAAGGCTTATATCGTTTCTACTACTGATGGCTCTGCTAAATTCGTAAAGGATAAACAAAGAGGGTTTTATACTATTTCTCCCAAAGGAAACTTTGTTATCTGGTATGATATGACCACCAAAAACTATTTTACTTACCAGGTAAGTACTGGTACTGTGAGGAATATCACTCAGAAGATCACTGATCATTTGTATGATGATGAAGATGATCATCCGGACGATCCTTCTTCTTTTGGTACTGCAGGCTGGCTGGATGATGATGCGGCTGTGTTGATCAACGATCGTTATGATATCTGGCAGGTTGATCCTACCGGTGTGAAAGCGCCCATTAATGTGACCGGTGGTTATGGTAAGAAAAACAAGATCGTGTTGCGTTATGTGCGTACTGATCGTGATAAGCGTACTATTGCTCCGGGTGAGCAAATTCTGCTGAACGCTTTCAATCGCGTTAATAAATATGATGGCTACTTTACCAAGAAAATAGACGTAGCTGGTGATCCCGTACAAATGAGCATGGAGCCTTATTCTCATGTAAACCCCACAAAGGCCAAACAGGCAGAAGTATATATCGTAGGACGTATGAATGTTCAGGAAGCTGCCAACGTATATTCTACTGCCGATTTCAAAAACTTCACGCGTTTAAGTGAGATCAACCCACAACAAAAGGAATACAACTGGCTAACTTCCGAGCTGGTGAAGTGGAAGATGTTTGATGGCAAAGAAGCGGAGGGTTTGTTGTTCAAACCAGAAAACTTCGATCCCAAGAAGAAGTATCCTGTGATCTTCTACTTCTATGAAAAGGATGCCGATGATCTGTACAACTACCGGGCTCCTGCACCCAGTGCGTCTACTGTCAACATCGCTTACTTTGTAAGTAATGGTTATTTAGTATTCGATCCCAATATTTACTATAAGAATGGTGAGCCTGGTGAAAGTGCTTATAACTCTGTAGTATCTGCTGCTAAGCATATGGCAAAGCAACCGTGGGTTGATTCTACCAAAATGGCGATCCAGGGTCAAAGCTGGGGTGGCTACCAGGTGGCTTACCTCGTGACCCGTACTAAAATGTTTGCTGCAGCCGGCGCCGGCGCACCTGTGGCCAATATGACCAGTGCTTATGGTGGTATCCGCTGGGGCACGGGGCTTAACCGTCAGTTCCAGTATGAGCACTCTCAAAGCCGTATTGGCGCTACGCTCTGGCAAAAGCCAGACCTGTACCTGAAGAACTCTCCGCTCTTCAAGGCTGATAAGGTGGCTACGCCTTTGCTCATCATGCACAATGATGCCGATGGTGCTGTGCCCTGGTATCAGGGTATTGAGTATTTCACTGCTTTGCGCCGTCTTGGTAAAAAGGTGTGGATGCTGCAATACAACGGTGAAGATCACAACCTCGTAGAAAGAAGGAACCGTAAGGACCTGAGCATTCGGCTGGCGCAGTTCTTTGATCATTACCTGAAAGGAGCGCCTGCTGCTAAATGGATCGCTGAGGGTGTGCCTGCTACTGATAAGGGCGTTGATTGGGGCACTGAGATTGTAGAGAAGAAGGCGTTTTAAGGAAGTTGAAAAGTTAATTGGTTAATAAGTTGAAAGGGAAACATCTCAATGATGTTTCCCTTTTCTATTTGTAAATGTTTTTGCTTGAATGCTTAAGCGGCGGTGGAGATATATCTTACCAGGCTGCGCTTGGCGATGGGTAAGAGGGTTTCATCTACCGGGAAGGTGAGTTCCGTTTCAATCGAGTACACTGCCGGGTTGGGCAGGTCTCTTTTCTTACGTATCAGTTCGGCTTTGATGTTTTCGTAAGTGTTTACTGTATTTCTTTCCCACCTGTCTATATACTCGGTTTTGATGGCCCTGTATTTTTCATCGTGCTTTTCAAAAAAGCTCAGGCGGTATTGATATACGCGGGTGTTGCGGTGAGTACCTTCACTCAGGAAGAAATAGCCTTCCCGCACATCTAACGGTATAAGCCCAACCGGGAATATGATAAGCTTGTTTTCTACGAACTCATATATCTCTGTTCCATTACTAATGGCTTTTTTGATCTTGTTGGTAGCGTAGTTGATAATGTCTTCCAGCTCCTGCATCATCTCATCGTCTTCAATGATCTGTTCGTATAGCAGTTGCAGTTTTTCCATTTGTACGCCGGTCAGTGTTTTGGGAAACTGCTCTTGCAGGTACTTCTTGTTTTCGCGGAAGGCCACCAGGTTGTTGTAGTGGAAGATCACGTCTGCCAGCTGTGGGTAGAGCTTATTGGAGTCGAAGTAGCGGTTTACTTCCTGGAGATAGGCCAGCAGGGTATACTTTTTCAATTCAAAGTCAATATAACCATCGGCAAACCAGGTGTCTGAAAGTGTTTTCATCTGGTAATTTTGTGTTTTAGGCGGTTAATTGAATTTACGAAATTTTGACCGTTGTTGCAAAATGACGTTTAACTTTAAAGTGTTAAAACTACTGCTTTATGAAGTCCATGCTATCTGTCTTAGCCTTGCTCTTATTGCTAACGTCTTGCAGCCATACTTATTATGTGGTGCGCCATGCTGAAAAGGGAACTACGCCGGCCAACGACCCGCCGCTGACAGCGGCTGGCGAACAGCGTGCCCAGGCGCTAAAAGACTCTTTGGCGACTAAAAACATCGCCTATATCTTCTCTACCAATACTGTTCGCACTAAAAGCACGGCAGAGCCGCTGCGCAACCTGCTGTCGCTGACTACCCAAATCTATGGCCCTATGCCCGACTCTGCGTTTATAGCCAAACTGAAGGGTTTAAAGCGTAGTACGCTGATCGTGGGGCACAGCAATACCGTAGACAATATTGTGAACGGGCTTACCAACAACAATACGATAGCTGCCGACCTGCCTGAAACCGAGTTCAATAACCTTTTTGTGATAAAGTATAAACGTTTCCTGGGAACACGGATCACATTCAGGCACCTGCATTATGGCGCCAATTAAGAAGGACCAATGTCGTTAATGTAAGGTGAGTCTCCCTGCCGCCCGGCGTAGCAGCGCCGCAGGGAGGCCTACCTTTACCTCGCCGTTTTGAGAAAGCGACCCACCCGTAGCGTTTAATAAAAAAGCCCGGGCTTTAGCCCAGGCTTGCTTAAAAATAGCCAGCAACACAACACTTAGATTTCCCGATCGGGATTAAAATGTTCCAATTCTTTGGCAACGGCGTTGAGGAAGGTAGCTCCCAGTGCGCCGTCTATAATGCGGTGATCGTATGACATCGACAGGTACATCATGTGGCGGATCGCGATTGAATCGCCTTGCTCTGTTTCTATCACCACAGGTCTTTTCTTGATAGCTCCCACGGCCAGGATCGCTACCTGCGGCTGGTTGATGATGGGGGTGCCCATCAGGCTACCAAACGTACCCACGTTGGTGAGGGTAAAGGTGCCGCCCGCAGTATCATCTGGTTTCAGCTTCGCATTCCGTGCATTATTGGCCAGGGTGTTTACCTGTTTGGTAAGCCCTACCAGGTTTAGCTGGTCTGCATTCTTGATCACCGGAACGATCAGGTTGCCGGAGGGCAGGGCTGCAGCCATCCCGATATTGATATCACGTTTGAGAATGATCTTATCTCCATCCACACTGCTGTTGAGCCAGGGGTACTTCTTGATGCAACGTACCACTGCTTCGATGAACAGGGGCGTGAAGGTAAGTTTTTCTCCTTCGCGTTTTTCGAATTCTTTCTTTACACGTTCGCGCCACAATACCATGTTGGTAACATCAGCTTCTGTGAAGCTGGTAACGTGTGCGCTTGTATGGGTGCTGTGGACCATGTGGTTGGCAATTGCCTTCCGCATACGGTCCATTTCGATGATCTCAACATTGCCTGTATAAGAAGCAGGGAGTTGTGAGGAGGTAACAGCTTGTGGCTTTTGTTCCTGTGCAGGGATAACGTGTGCCTGACTCGCTGGTTTCTGCTCGTAGCTTGTAGCTCGTGGCTCGTGGCTTGTAGCTTCGTACACAGGAGCTTTTCCTGCTTTCTTTGCTTCTACATATTGTAAAATATCTTTCTTCGTAACGCGACCTTCATTGCCAGTGCCCGGTATCTTTTCCAGCTCGGTCATGCTTACGCCTTCACCGGCTGCGATATTCAGTACCAGGGGAGAGTAGAACCGTCCGGCATTGCCGTTTACGACAGCTGGCTGGTTGATGGTGGTTGATTGCCAACTTCCGGTTGCCGGCGACTGGTGGCTCGTAACTGGTTGTTGTGGCTTTTGTGCAGGGGTCGTGGCAGGTTCTGCTGCTCCTGTACGTATGCGCGCAATGACAGTACCGATAGGCACTACATCATTTACATTGAATAATATCTCGTCTATAACGCCTTCGGCTGTTGAGGGCACTTCACTATCCACCTTATCCGTGGCTATTTCCAGCACGGTTTCATCCATCTTCACGGTATCGCCGGGTTGTTTGTGCCACTTTAAAACGGTGGCTTCCATAATACTTTCGCCCAGCTTAGGCATCACCAGGTCAACAACTGCCATAATGAGATTCTGGTTTTTTGGTTTTTAGTGATTGGTTCTGGCGCAAGGGGTCTTGCGTTTCAAAGCGTCAAAGGTAAGGGTTTTGCTAACAATCGTTCGCATTACCCTTGTTCTGCAATAAATTTTCTCAACAGGTTGAGGCTGTTGTTTGCAGTCATCTCGATATTCCGCATCCTGTCGAACCGGAAATTGAACAACTGTGTCACAATCTTCTCCCGGTTGCCGACTGCCACCCATACCATGCCCACCGGTTTTTCGGCGGTGCCTCCATCCGGTCCCATAATGCCGGAAGTGGCCAGCGCATAGTCGGTATTGAGGGTCACCAGTGCGCCCTGCACCATTTGCCGCACGGTTTCTTCGCTCACGGCACCTGTTGCTTGTAATGTCTGGGGCGACACTTTCAGCACGTTTTCTTTCACTTCATTGGCGTAAGATACTATACTGCCTTTATAATATGCACTGGAGCCTGGCACTGATGTGATGATGTGGGCAATATACCCGCCTGTGCAGCTTTCGGCCGTGCACATTGTTTTGCCCTGTTCTTTCAGCAGCTTGCCCACCACCATGTTGAGTGGCAGGTCCTCGTCGATCACCATCCAATGCTTTACGAGGATTTTTAATTTATCGAATTCGGTATCTAATGCTGCATCGAGTTGGGCTTTGTCTGTTCCCGAGCCTGTGATGCGCAGGCGCACCATGCCATAATTGGGCAGGTAAGCCAGTTTAAAGTGGGCAGGAAGTGCTTCTTCCCAACTTTGTATATGGTCTGCGATATAGCTTTCTCCCACGCCGGCTGTCAGCAATGTACGGTGAGAAATAAAGGGCATCGTAAAGCGCTGCTGTAATCTTGGCAACACCTCAGTTGTCATCAGGCCCTTCATTTCATGGGGTACGCCGGGAAGGGAAACAAATACTTTTCCATCTTTCTCGAACCACATGCCGGGTGCCGAGCCGCGGGCATTGTGCAACACCATGCATACATCGGGCACTTCTGCCTGCTTCATGTTGCGATCAGTAATGGGCCGGCGATATACCTGTTCAAACAGATATTTTACATGAGCCAGCACATTTTCATCTACCACCATTTTGCCGCCGAAATAGTTGTTGAGTACCGGCTTGGTGATATCATCGGCCGTGGGGCCGAGGCCACCAGTGATCAGGATGATCTGTGTGTCGCGGCTTTGATCGTCGAGGGCATTGATGATCTCCTGTTTATTATCACCCACTGCCACCCGGCGCTTCAACCAAATGCCTGCTTTATTCAACTCCTGCGCCATCCAGGCACTGTTGGTGTCTACTACCTGTCCTATCAATAGTTCATCGCCAATGGTAATGATCGATGCTAAAACCTGTTCCATATCTTCTGAATTGGGGAACAAAGGTAGGGGAGAAGTTGATAGGGTGATAAGTTGAAAAGTTGACACGAAACGCCCTACTGTTTTTGGTAAAAACTGCACTTTTTGGTCAACTCCACTATTTGAATACACTATCCATACTTCTGACATACCGTTGACATACTTCTGTTATACTCCAGCCCTACAGCAGGCCCTTCGATTTTGCTTTTGAAATCTTCCTTTCTGTCATTGTTGCTGTCCAGTTGTCATCAATCGTGAAGCTAATCAAATGTAGTGCTAACAATCGATGGGCAAAACTGCGGATTGAGCGAAACCCTTCCAAGTAGGACAAATCAGTTCAAACAAGGAGAATCGGGGATTTTCAGAACAACGCTGTCTGGCCGCTTGAGCGGCCTGACTATACTTTTAGGACAAGGTAAACTGTGTGGCACTGCTCATTGTTTGTTGACAACTTTTGCTTAGGTTGGTGTTACTTAATCTGAATGCAAGTTATGAGGTCTATTTTCTTTCTTTTTGCCTGTTTGTTTTGTTCGCTAATAATGGTGGCGCAATCGCTTCCGCAAAAACTGGTAACGGCTGTGCAGCAATTTGAAGCCGATGCACAAATGAAATACGCCATCTTTAGTTTGTATGTGGCGGATGCTAAAACAGGTACGTTGGTATACGAACATAACAGCAATGTGGGTCTCGCGCCCGCCAGTACGCAAAAGCTTTTTACCAGTGCTGCTGCTTTTGAATTGCTGGGAAAGGGATTCCGGTATAAGACGGATATCGGATACAATGGCAAGATAGAGAAGGATGTATTGACCGGCGACCTGCATATCAATGGCAGCGGTGATCCTACGCTTGGTAGCTGGCGATGGAAGGACACAAAGCCTGATTCTGTACTTAACAGGATCGCGGCTATTCTTAAATCTAAAAAGATCAGTAAGATCGATGGCCGGATATTGTTGAATGATGCTGTTTTTTCCATTCAACCTATTCCGGGTGGCTGGATATGGGATGATATTGGCAATTACTATGGCGCCGGTTGTTGGGGCATCAACTGGCGGGAAAATCAATATGATCTGTTGCTCAAGCCGGGCAAGACAGAGGGTGAGTTGACTTCCATAGCTGGCACCAATCCCGACTTTCAGTCTGAAGGGCTTATGAACCTGATCACTACCGGCAAAAAGGGTAGCGGCGATAACGGTTACATTTATATGCCTGCTTACGCCACATTTGGTTTTACCCAGGGAACTGTGCCATTGGGTGATACTTTTAAAATATCGGGTGCGCTTACTAATCCTCCTGCGCAGTTTTCAAGAGAATTGGAGATGGCACTGCTTAAGCAAAAGATCAAACCTGATGGTCCTTCTAAAATATACATCGAGAAAACGGCGAATAAAAGAAGCTGGCCAGTTATGCAGGAATCGCTTGGTGAATTGCTGTCTCCTCCGCTTGACAGTATCAATTACTGGTTCTTGCGTCGGAGCATCAACTTGTATGGTGAAGCGCTGTTGAAGACATTGGCAGCTCAAAAAGGAGAAAAGGGAGCTACAACTGAACAAGGTGTTGAGTTGGTTCGTAATTTCTGGCAGCAACAGGGCATCGATAAAGCGGCTATTCATATTATGGATGGCAGTGGTTTATCGCCACAAAATCGCGTTACCACGCGCTCTTTGGTACAGGTATTACAATATGCAAAAACGCGACCCTGGTATTCGTCTTTCTACAACTGCCTGCCCGAATACAATGGTATGAAAATGAAAAGTGGTTCTGTTGGTGGCGCGCGTGCTTTTGCTGGTTATCATACTGGTAAGGATGGAAAGGAATATGTCTACGCTATTATCGTCAACAACTACGATGGCTCTGCTGGTGAAGCAGTGAGGAAGATGTATAAAGTGTTAGATGTGTTGAAGTAGGGCCAGTGGCTGGTATAAAAGAGAAAAACATCCGCTGGGGATGTTTTTCAAAGGACTTCTGGACGGGAAATAAACGGTTTTCCTTCATTGGATCTGGACTGGTTTTTCTCGGACTGGGTCTGCTGGCTTTTTAAGGATATTGGTGCTTAGTTTTTCAGCGACATTGGACTACTTGGTTTTTCCTGGATTGGTGACACAAAGAAATGGCTTTTAACCGCTTTTGCTAACTTTCAGTGGTTAAGGAATCATTAAGGAAACATTAACAAGGGTGGGTCAAATTCAGGCAAAATAGGCCGCCAGGGCCTCTTTCAGGTCGGCAGGCATGGCTGCTTTAGCCTTCGTTTTGATATCCAGAAAGAACAACACGACCTTGCCGGTGGTCAGCAGCTTTTTCTGCTCATTGTATACTTCGTGATGAAACTCTATGCGGTGATCGGTGGGCAATTCCCGTAATGTGGTTTTAACAGTGATAAGGTCATCATAATGTGCCGGGCGCAGGTACCTGCATTGCATTTCTACCACTGGCATCATCACGCCATTTTGTTCCATGTCTTTATAGGTAAACCCGAGTTGCCGGATTGATTCCGCACGGCCTACTTCAAAGTATTGTGCATAATTACCATAATAGACCACATCCATCTGATCGGTCTCTGCGTATCGTACGCGTATGTTGGTTTCCGCTATAAACATCTTGAATGTTGAGTCGTTATTGACAAAGGAGACACCTTTTGAAAAGGTATCTCCTTTGTATAGTGATGAACTCTATTATTATTGCTAATAGCTAAGGACTAAAAGCTAACAGCTTTTTATTTACCCATAGCGCCATCAACACTGGCTTTACCGGGGCCGATGATGAGGATCACAATAAAGCCGAACATGAACAGCGCAGCATGTTCTCCTTCACCAAATATGTCGAGGTTATGTCCTTTCCACAAGGCAACAAACATGGCGATGGCGGGTGGTATGGCTGCGAGCCTTGTTGCCAACCCCAATACCACAAAGAGGGCGCAAAATAACTCCGCAAAAACGGTCAGACCGAGTGATGCTGTATTTCCGATGCCCATAAAGTTGATGAACTTTCCTTTGTATTGGGCAAAGTGTACCAATTTATCGTAGCCATGTGGCAACAATAGTCCGCCCATGGCGAGGCGAAGCACCAGGGCACCAAAATTGAAGGCACCGGCGGTGTAGTTAGTGGATAGTAGTTTACTCATCAGGAGGATG
Source organism: Paraflavitalea sp. (assembly GCF_059502485.1). Lineage (NCBI taxonomy): Bacteria > Pseudomonadati > Bacteroidota > Chitinophagia > Chitinophagales > Chitinophagaceae > Paraflavitalea > Paraflavitalea sp. The sequence continues at coordinate 1,559,222 of NZ_JCACET010000010.1, read as the reverse complement.
TTTTTTCAAAAGTAATGGTTTTGTTTTTGCAATTCATAATCAAAAAGAATTGTTAATCCTTGCACTTATCCACAGTGTTAGGAACGATCTTTGGTCGTACATAAAATAATTAGAAACTTTACCACGTTAAAAACCCAGCAGGGGCGCCAACTGAAATGCAATACGAATGTCGAACTGGAAGTAAGAATTCAATCACTAAAATCCGATTCGTTGTTCGTAATTTTTTTTGCTCCCCATCCAAAAAGTACTGAATAAAAAAGCAGGGAATGAAAAAAACGACAGCTATCATTGCTCTTCTTGGTTTTTCCCAATTTTCTATTGCGCAGCAAACCCGTTTTCTTAACGATCCCCAGGCGTCTTATAAGCAGGCGAAGGAATACTTTCAGCGTGAACAGTATAGCCTGGCTTATCCGCTACTCAAAGACCTGCAGTTAAAGCAGCGTGAGACTGATATCATCAACCAGGCCATTCCTTACCAGGAGGTAAAATACTATACTGTTGTATGTGCGCTCAAGCAAAATGAGAAAGGGGCCGTTGCGAAGGCAAAGGATTTCATCGATCTCGAGGATAACGATGTTCGTACACAGATGATGGGTTATCACCTGGCTGAATATCATTTCCGGGAGCAGAATTATACGGAAGCGATCCCTTTATACGAAAAGGTAGATATCTCCAATCTTACCAACCGGGAGATCGCGGATATGAAGTTTCACCTGGGGTATTCTTATTTTACCAATAAGCAGTTTGCCCAGGCCAAACCGATGTTCGATGCCATCCGGCAAATGAAGAACGATCCGAACTACATCGATGCCAATTACTACTATGGTTTTATATCGTTCTACGATAAGAAATACAATGATGCGCTGGCCGCATTCAGGGTAGTAGAGGATCATGAGAACTATGGGAAGGTGGTTCCTTACTATGTAGCCAATATTTATTATGCGCTGGGGCAAAAAGATAAGGCGCTGGAATATGCAGAAAGCAAGCTGAAACGCGGCAATCTGCATTATGATCTTGAAATGCGCCAGATCGTAGGTCATGCTTATTTTGAAAAGCAGCAGTACGACAAGGCGTTGCCTTACCTGGAAACTTATGTCAACAAATCTGACAAGGTGCGCCGGGAAGATGTATATGAACTTTCTTATAGTTATTATAAAGCCAATAACTGGCACAAGGCTATTGAGGGATTCAGGCAGATCAGCGGTAAGGATGATTCACTGGCACAGAATGCGATGTACCTGCTGGGCGATGCTTACCTGAAAACGAATCAGAAAGCCAATGCCCGGAATGCCTTCCTGATCGGTGCTGCCAATAACAGCAACGCCAAACAAAAGGAGATATCGATGTACAACTATGCCAAGCTGTCTTACGAACTTGGCTACCAGGATGTGGCACTGACCGAACTGCAAAAGTTCACGCAGGCTTATCCGCAATCTGAATACAACAATGAAGCGCGCGAGCTGATGGTGAGCGTGCTGGCCAATACCAACAATTACAAGGATGCGCTGAGCTTGCTCGAAGGAGTGAAATCGCCTTCGCCCAATGCCCGCCGTCTTTATCCCAAGATATTGTATGGCCGTGCTACCGAGCTGGCCAATGATGGTATGCTGGTTTCGGCCATGGAGTTGCTTACCCGTGCCGAGATAGATCCCAACAATACTTCGGTATTGCCTTTTGTGCAGTTCTGGAAAGGGGAGATCTCTTACCGTCTTAACAAATTGGATGATGCGATCCGGTATTACTTCGACTACCTGAAAAATCCAGTGGTAAATGGTGAGGTGAATCCGATAAATGCGAAATACAATCTTGGTTATAGCTTCCTGAAAAAGGAGAACTACAAACAGGCGCAGGGATTTTTTGAGCAGGTAGCTTCTGCTTCTCCCAAGATCAATGCTGCCGCCATCGAGCAGGATGCTTATGTACGTATTGCAGATTGTTATTACATGAACCGCGATTACAAGAAAGCGGAAGCCATGTATAATAAGGTGCTCGATTATTCCTGGCCATCCAGCGATTACGCTACTTTCCAAAAGGCCATGATCGCCGGTGTTAACAATGGCAAGGAGAAGATCAACTTGCTTTCTTCTATCAGCCGTAAGTATCCCACCTCAAGTCTCGTAGCTGATGCCAATATGGAAGTGGCGGTTACTTTGCTGGCCAATGAGCAATTCAGAGAGGCTATTCCTTATCTCAAAAATGTAGTGAGCGATCCCAACTCTTCGCTGAAGCCCAAGGCGCATCTGAAAATGGGTATTGCTTATTATAACCTGGACAATAATACGGAGGCGTTAAATCAATATACTACCATCCTGAAGCAGTTCCCCAACTCGCCAGAGGCTGATGCCGCATTGGAGAATGCCCGTATCATTTACATCGAGCAGGGTAAAACCAGCGAGTACGTAAACTTTGCGCGCACCATGGGTAAAGAGGTTACCAGTACACAGGAAGATGAGCTGGCTTACCAGGAAGCGGAAGTGCAATTCAACAATGGCAACTTCCCGGCTGCTGCCAAAAAGTTTGAAGATTACCTCGCTAAATTCCCTGAAGGAAAAAACTCGCTGGAAGCTTTATATTATAAGAGTGAGATCTATTTCAACCAAAAGGATTGGGCAAAGGCTGCTGCCGGTTATGAAATGCTGGCCGACAGGGTGCCGCATAAGTTTGGTGAGAAATCACTGGTTAATGCTGCCCGCCTTAACTTCTTCGACCTGAAGGATTATGCGAAGGCTGAAAAATACTTTATCAAGCTGAAAGATTTTGCTTCTTCCCAGGAAAACAAGCTGGAAGGTATGCGCGGTTTATTGCGCAGCCAGTACCAATTGCAAAAATGGGATGATGCTGTGACCAATGCACGCGACCTGCTCAATCAGAAGGGGATAGGTACGGATGATAAAGTGTTGGCTAACCTGGCTATTGCCAAGTCTCACCAGAATGCAAAAGAATACGATAAGGCCATCACTGCCTATCGTTCTGTAGTATCGCTCAGCAAATCGGCTTATGGCGCTGAAGCGCGATATGAGATTGCCAATAGTTTCCTGGCGCAAAACAGGATGAGTGATGCTGAGAAAGCGGCTTTCGAGGTGATCAATAAGGCTGGTTCTTATGAAAACTGGGTGACAAAGGCTTATATCCTGCTGGGTGATGTTTACTTCAAACAACAGGACTACTTCAATGCAAAAGCCACTTATCAGAGTGTGGTAGATAATGCCAAGATCGAAGAACTGAGGCAGGAAGCTGAACGGAAGCTGAAGGAAACGGCTGATGCAGAGAAGAAGAATAGTAAGGTAGAATAGGAAACGAGGCAGCAAGGCATTATGGCAACGAGTAAAACAATTAACAAGAATCGAATCAACTTGCAGATGAATAATAGATCACTTTTTAAGGTAGTAGCGATCGGTGCCTGTTTTATAGGAGCCGGTATAGCCTCTATGGCGCAGGATACTACCAGGCGTAAAACGATCGACATTACTTCTACTTTCAAGCCGGTATTGCGTGATGCTGCCAAGATCAACTTCAATGCGGCGCCCCCGCTGGTGGATACTTCGCGGCCCATGCTCAAATACAATATTCCTGTTCAAAACCTGTATTTCACGTATCAGCCTGCAGAGTTGAAGCCAGTGGCCTTGTCTATGGACTCGCTCACCGGCTGGCAATACAGCAATTTCATCAAAGTGGGCATTGGCAATGTGCACCAGCCTTATGTAAAAGCGGGTTTCAGCTTTGGTGATAATAAGAACAGCTTCTTCAATGTATTTGCCAATTATTATAACTCTAAAGGAGATAAGGAATTTCAAAAGAACAGCCTTGCCAGTGTAGGTGCGGCGGGTACTTATAAAACATCGCAGAACCTGGAGTGGAATGGTTCTATTGGTTTTAGTAGTGATGATTATTATTTGTATGGGTTCCGTCCTGAAACGCTTGTCTTTACCAAGAAAGACCTGCGTCAACGTTTTCAGACTATTGAAGCCAAGGTTCATTTCCGCAACCTGGAGCCAACAGAGTTTGGCCTCAACTATCATCCAAGTTTACGGATCAGTGTTTTTGGCGATAACCACGATATCAAAGGACGTGAGGCTAATACCGTGTTGAACCTGCCGTTGGAAAAGACTTTCGGCGATGAGTTTGCTTTTAAGCTGGGTGTTACTGCCGACCTTACCAACTACCGGATAGACAATGGCAGCAGTAAGTTTACTGATAATAATAACCTGTACCAGGTAGCAGCTGCCTTGCAGTATAAAACGGCTAACCTTTATATCCATGGTGGCGTGATCCCTTCCTGGCAGAACGATCGTTTCAACCTGTTGCCTAATATCATGGCCGATATCACGACCAATGATAAGCAATTGACCTTGCAACTGGGCTGGATCGGTCATTACCTTAAAGGTTCTTATCAGCGATTTGCTGCTATCAATCCCTGGATAGCACAGCCTGATTCATTGATGAACACGCGTGTACAGGAATTGTATGCTGGGTTCAAGGGTTCTGTGGCCGGGCATTTCTCTTACTCAGCTAAGCTGGGCTTGCAGAAGTTTACCGACATGGCACTGTTCGTGAACGATACTACAGATGGCAAGACTTTTAAAACGATCTACGACCCGCAGATCAATGCCGTAAACCTGCACACGGAAATAGGATATAGTATTGGTGAGAAATTCAATGCAACGGCGGCTGTCAATTACAATTGGTTTACCAAGGTTACGCGTGAAAATAAAGCCTGGGGCCTGATCCCCATCGAGCTCAACCTTGGGTTGCGCTGGCAGATCATGAAAGACCTGTGGTTCAATACTGACCTGTGGGCCTGGGACGGTCCTCGCTACCGCTTCAAGAACGGCGACGATGGTAAAAATGATCCTGCCTTCGACCTCAATGCCGGCGCCGAGTTTCGCATAACAAAGAATTTCAACCTGTGGCTCCAGATGAACAATATCTTCAACAGCAAATACGAGCGCTGGAACCAGTACCAGGTATTTGGATTCAATATATTAGGTGGTATAACCTATTCTTTCAATACCAAATAGTTACAGGTTTCAGGATACAGGTTGCATGGCTGTTGGTTTATGCAGTGATGACTTAGCAGATTGAAACGTGTAACATGTAACCTGTAACCCGTATCTTGCGCCCTTGTTCCTGTATTTTAAATCAGGTGGATTATGACTGAAGCGCTGACCAGCTATTTACTGCAACATAAAAGTATAAGTATCCCGGGCCTGGGCACCGTTTATATTGAACGGATACCGGCTCAGACGGATTTTATCAATAAGCAGATACTGCCGCCTTCTTATCATTTCCGTTTTGATAAATATTTCGATGCACCCGATAAGGAGTTCTTTACCTACCTGGCGCAGCAAAAGGATATTGCCGATTACGAGGCCATCAAATGGTACAACGAATGGGCTTACGAGCTGCGCAACAAGTTGCGTACGGATGAAGTGGTTGAGTGGAAAGGGGTAGGAGCGCTCAAGAAAGATGTGTCGGGTGAGATCGTTTTCGAAGCAGCAGGCGCCATTCCCTCCGGGCAACAACCGGCCCCGGCTGTGCGGGTGATCCATAGTAACACGCAACATACCATGCTGGTGGGCGACCGGGAAGTAACCCGTGAGATCGTTTCTGAAGAAGGCGTGGCTTATGAATATGAAGAAGAGCAACCTGTAAAAAATAACTGGTGGATCTATGCGATCATTATCGGCGCCATTGCCTTAAGCATCATCTTCTTTAATTTCTACCAAAACGGTTTTTCTACTTCGGGAACCGGAAATCAACAACATATCGCGACCGGGCGATAGCTGAGAGTCGAGAGTTTTCCCTTTCTTTGCAGCCGTGGAAACTGTTCATTATACTTCATGCCCGGCTTGTAAAGCCACCGCCATTCATAAGGTACTGCCCGTAAAAGATTATACGGTATCTCAGGAGCTTTTTGAGGTATGGCATTGTGATGCCTGTACCCTTCGCTTTACCCAGGATATTCCGGCGGAGTCTGTGATCGGTAAATACTATCAATCCGAGAATTATATCTCCCACACAAATACCAATAAGGGGCTTGTCAACAGGCTGTATCACATTGTCAGGAACTATACCCTTTCCAGCAAGAAGAAACTGGTACAGTCAGTAACAAAGCGTGCTACCGGCAACCTGCTGGACGTAGGGGCCGGTGTAGGGGCTTTTGCCAGCTATATGCGTCAGCAGGGCTGGCAGGTGACGGGACTGGAGCCTGATGCTGAAACGCGTGCGCGTGCGCAAGAACAAAACCGCATTGCTTTGCAGGACACCAGTGATCTGTTCAAGCTACCGGTGGGCCAGTTTGATGCCATCACCATGTGGCATGTGCTGGAGCACGTGCACCGGCTGCATGAATACCTCGATCAATTGAAGGCTTTACTGAAACCGGATGGTGTGCTATTGATCGCTGTGCCGAACTATACTGCGCACGATGCAGACTATTACCAGCAATGCTGGGCTGCGTACGATGTGCCCCGGCACCTGTATCATTTTTCACCGGCTTCCATGCGTGGGCTGTTACAACAACATGGTCTTACCGTGAAGGCTACCAAACCCATGTGGTTCGATAGCTTTTATGTGAGCCTGCTGAGTGAAAAATACAAGACCGGAAAGGCCAGTGTGGTCAAAGGCTTCCTGCGTGGTTTTATCTCCAATATGAAAGCCATGGGCCAGCGGGAAAAATGCAGCTCGCTGATCTATATCATTACAAAATAACTACTGTAGTTTAATCTCGTATAATGTGGGCCACTTTTTACCGGTAATATAGAGTTTGCCGGTGGCGCTGTCGTAAGCGATACCGTTTAATTCTGCTGCACCGGGATAAGCCGCTTTTGCTTCTTTGTCGAGGCTGTCGAAGTTCAGGTGTCCCAATACTTTGCCGGAGGCAGGGTCGATCTTCAGTATATAAGTACTTCCCCATTTGTTGGCGTAGATCATGCCATTCACATATTCCAGTTCATTGAGGTTACCTTCAGGATTGCCATTGTGGATCACGTTAACGGTGTATTTCACTCTTAAAGAATCGGGGTCGAGGTAATACAGGTTGCTGCTGCCATCGCTCATGATGAGGGAGGCTGTATCGTGGGTGAGGCCCCAACCTTCTTCAGTAGGCAATTTAAATTCTTTGAGGAGCTTAAAGGTTTTGGCATCGTATACAAATCCAACACCGCTCTTCCAGGTGAGTTGATAGAGTTTGTCTTTAAAGACCGTAATGCCTTCTCCAAAATGTTTCGACTTGTCGAGTTTGGCTTTGGGAGTCACTTTACCTGTGGCGCGGTCCACTACGCCTAATTCGGAAGGGTAGGGACTGCCGTCGTCGTTGCCGCCGGAGCTTTCCAGCAACTGACCATTATAGAATTCAAGCCCTTCGGTGAAATAGCTGGTATCGTGAGGTTGCTTGTTGGCGACTGTATAAGGAATGGCTGGTGGCAAGGCATCAGAATTTCCGGTGTTGGGAATATCGACCGGTTTGTCGGCGTCTCCGCTGCCGCAAGCCCAGGCTGTAAAAGCGATGGCAAATGCTATGTAGCTGATTTTCTTCATAAAGGATGTCCTCAAAACGTCAAAAATACAATTTGCCCCCAAGTTACGGGATATCAATTAATTGAAAATTTTGGTAAAACGGCTTTGATTTGTTGAAAAGATTTGCTTGCTTTACAGTAGCTTATCACCTGAATACCACTCTACAACGTACCTCTTTCCTTTCTCAACCCCATCCGAGTGGCTCGATGAATAGGTAACTCTGTGGACCAATTAGTAATTACACTTTCCTATTGTATTGTTTTATTGTCTTACTCCAATATCGTCTGATATAGTACATGGTATTGTCGTACCGTTTGTTCTATAGCAGATGCCAATGGCATAAGGCTATTAGTTGTTCAATATAGAATCTCCAATTCCTGCCTGAATATACCTCTTCCAGAACCTGTGACGACCACAAAAGAAAGTCGTTACCATGAAACATTTTGTACCTCTTTACCTCTTATGCTGCCTGAGCTTTCAGGTTGCTAAGGCTCAGCGTAACTGTGCTTCGCATGAGTACCTGCAGCAGCAACTGCAGCGTGATCCGTTGCTGGCGCAAAGGATTGCGGCTATTGAGTCTTTCCAGGGGCGCGATGTAATGCTCAATGGTGCTGAGGCGCCCACGCCTGCAGTTATTAAAATACCTGTAGTAGTGCATGTACTTTTCAATACGGCCAGTCAAAATATCAGCGATGCGCAAATAAAGTCTCAGATAGATGTATTAAACAAAGATTTCAGGAGGCTGAATACCGATACGGCGAATACACCACTTATGTTCAAACACCTGGCTGCTGATTGTCAGCTGCAGTTTGAGCTGGCTAAGATCGACCCTGATGGCAGGGCTACTACGGGTATTACTCGCAAGGCAACTTCTATTATGATGTATGGCCTGGATGACCGTATCAAGTTTACCAATAAAGGAGGTTTCGATGCCTGGGATCCGGACCGTTACCTGAATATATGGGTAGGTAGCCTGGCGGGAGGTTTGTTGGGTTATGCCAGCACCCTGGGTTGCGATAAATCGATCGATGGTGTTGCTATTTCTCCATCTGTTTTTGGCACTGTGGGAACAGCCAGTGCACCTTTTAACGGTGGTCGTACTGCTACGCATGAGATTGGCCACTGGCTGGGTCTGCGTCATATATGGGGCGATACTTATTGTGGCGATGACCACATCGATGATACACCTCCGCAACGGAGCGCTACACGTAAATGCCCCACGGGCGTTATCATTACATGCGATAACAATCCGTATGGCGATATGTACAATAACTTTATGGATCTAACGGATGATGCCTGTATGAACCTCTTTACGGCAGGCCAGCGTAATAAGATGCGTCAACTGTTTCAACCCGGTGGCGTTCGTCATGCACTGCTTTCTTCCAATGCGCTCACCGCAACGCCTATAACTGATCCTGTAAGGCCCATCGAGGAACCTGTTGTAATTGCTGCCAATGTGGTAAAGGTTTATCCCAACCCGGCCATTACGACCATTACCATTGAAGGAAAAGATGGTGAGCTGGTAGGTAAAACGGTTACTATCCGCAACCACCTTGGCCAGTTGGCCCTGCAGGTCAAAATAACCAAAGGCAATATGCCCATCAGTGTTCAGCACCTGCGGGATGGCATGTACTTTATTCGTATTGAAGGCTCAGGAGAAGTGACTAAACTGTTGAAAGGAAAATAACCATCACTTCATCATCTCAGCTACTTTTTCTCCGACGACGGGGGCGAGTGCTACGCCCATGCCGCTCATGCGCACGGCACAATATACTTGCGGTGAAACCTCTTTCATGATGGGCATCTTCTCGGAGCCCATGCCCATGATGCCGCTCCAGCGGTCGGTAATGGCATATTCTTTACCTGGGAGTATATAGCGGGAAAGAAAGCGTTCGAGCTCTTTCTGGATCTTGTCGGTCGTATTCATATCTGTCGTCCGCTCTTCTTCAAATGCTTTGTTGCGGGCGCCGCCCAGCAGCACACGGTTGCCTAAGTTGCGGAAATAATAATATCCTTCTTCATAGTGAAAGGTACCGTTGAGCTTTAGCCCGTTGATGGGCGTGGTAACGAGCACCTGGCCACGGGCAGGTATGATATCTACCTTCGGTAGCAGGTCTGCAAATGCGTTGGTGCAAATAAGTACTTTGGCTGCTGTAAAACGTAATGTCTGATTGGTGTACAATACTATTTTATCGTGTAGCTTTTCATAGCGGGTTACTTCTACGCCGTTGAACACGATCACGCCCATCGATTGCACCAGTTGCAGCAATGCCTGACACATTTTACCGGAGTGTAAATAACCTTCCAGTTTGTTTTCCAATAAATGAGCCACATGCTGAAAGCCAAATTCACTGATCTTTTTGTCGGAGAGCTTGAAGGTCTGGCTGGTTTTGATCACCTGCTTCAGCTTCTTGTTCACGGAGGCTACCTGTTCTTCGAGCGCCTCAGCGCCGGGATCATTATCGGATGCGATCAATTCATAACCTCCACACAATTCAAAGTCGATTGCTTTTTCATCGAGCACTTTTCGTATGCGTTGCAAACCCTGGTAACGCATGCTTACCAGTTCCAGGGTTTTGTCTTCTCCCATTTTATTGAAGTCGTCATGCAATTCTGTAACACTGCCAAAGCAGGCAAAGCCGGCGTTGCGCGTACTGGCTCCGGTAGGGATAATGCCTCGGTCGATAATAGCAACGGAAGTTTTAGGATTTTGCTTTTTGATATAGTAAGCGCTCCATAGACCTACGAGGCCACTGCCGATGATAATGATATCTTTAGGTGCGTAGAAACTTTCTTTTTCCCAGACGGAGATTTGCATAGTGGTCTCTTTAAGAATTTGCCCACACACATACGGTAAAAGCAATCAGAATATTGTACGTTTGTGTTTGATCTAAAACAAATTTACGCCAATCAGTACGCCCTCAAATTATTTCCTTATGAAAAAATCACTCTATGCTTTAATCCTATGCACTATTCTCTTGAATAGTTGCGAAACTGCCCACCAGATTCTTAAAGATTACGGACAAACTGCCAATGGCGGATTGACAAATGCCGACATTGTGTCGGGTTTAAAGGAGGCGTTGTCTGTAGGCGCCCAACAATCGTCAAATCAACTGTCGGCACTCGATGGTTTTTTCAAAAATGCAGCTATCAAGATCTTATTGCCCGAAGAAGCGCAGAAAGTAGAAAAGACTTTGCGTGATGTAGGTTTAGGTAGCCTTGTCGATAAAGCAATTCTTTCAGTGAATCGCGCTGCTGAAGATGCAGCCAAATCTGCAGCTCCCATTTTCATCAATGCGGTAAAACAAATGACCATCCAGGATGCATTGGGCATTTTGAAAGGTGGCGATTTTGCTGCTACCAACTACCTCAAGCAAAAAACTACTGCTCAGCTCACTGAAGCTTTTCGCCCTGTTATAGAACAATCACTCAGTAAGGTAGGTGCCACCAAATATTGGGCGGATGTATTTACTAATTATAACCGGTTTGCAACAAATAAGATCAATCCCGATCTCAGTGGCTTTGTTACCGGTAAAGCAATGGATGGCATCTTTTACCAGGTAGGATTGGAAGAACAGAAGATCCGTAAAGATCCTGTTGCACGCACTACTGAGATATTGAAGAAAGTATTTGGCAGCAAGCAGGCACAGGGGAGTTAGGTCAGTTCAGAGTCGGGAGTTCAGAGTTAAGACCCCGGGATTACAATAAATTTTCAAGTCGTCTTTTCGTTCCAACTTCAACCAATAAAAAAGCGGTTCCCATAAGGAACCGCTTTTGCTATGTAATTGTTTTGTATTTCTACTCACAACTGACCACTCACTACTCACACTTTACAGGTGGATCGCCTCACCGTATGCATGCTCGATAGCGTCTTTCACGCTTTCGCTGATGGTTGGGTGGGGGTGGATGCTGTTGAGTACTTCATGGTAAGTAGTTTCCAGCTTGCGGGCTACTACTGTTTCCACGATGACCTCTGTAACGTTGTATCCGATCAGGTGGGTACCCAGCCATTCGCCGTACTTGGCATCGAAGATCACTTTGGCAAAACCTTCGGTATGGCCGGCGCCTACTGCTTTACCAGATGCGCTCAGCGGGAATTTACCAACCTTGATCTCGTAACCAGCTTCTTTGGCTTGCTTTTCAGTCAAGCCTACAGATGCTACTTCGGGTGTGCAATAAGTACAGCCCGGTACGTTGCCATAATCCAGTGCCTCTGGCTGGTGGTTGTATTTCTTTTCGTTGTATCCGATGTTCTCCACGCAGATGATGGCTTCTTTGGAAGCTACGTGTGCCAGGGCCTGGCCGGGAGCACAGTCACCGATAGCATAAATGCCGGGAACATTGGTTTGATAATATTTGTCAACAGCGATCTTGCCTTTCTCGGTCTTCACGCCAGTCTCTTCTAGGCCGATGCCTTCGATGTTGGCTGATACACCTACTGCGCTCAATACTACGTCGGCTTCGAGGACAACCTCGCCATTCGCAGTTTTTACTTTTGCTTTAACGCCATTGCCGCTGGTATCCACGCTGGTTACTTCAGCGCTGGTGAGAATATCGATACCTTTTTTCTTGAGTTGCTTTTCCAGTTCTTTGGAGATGTCCTCATCTTCTACCGGTACGATCCTTGGCAGGAACTCAACGATAGTCACCTTAGTGCCCATAGCTGAATAGAAATAACCAAACTCAACACCGATAGCACCACTACCTACAACGATCAGGCTCTTGGGTTGCTCGGGCAGTGACATCGCCTCGCGGTAGCCGATGATCTTTTTACCATCCTGCTTCAGGGTGGGCAGTTCGCGGCTGCGGCCACCGGTAGCAACGATGATGTGCTTTCCTTCTACTACCTGCTTGCTGCCATCAGCTGCAGTTACTTCGATCTGGCCTTTGGCTTTAATTTTACCAAAGCCCATCACTACGTCGATCTTATTTTTCTTCATCAGGAACTGTACGCCCTTGCTCATTTTATCGGCTGCTCCACGGCTGCGCTTGATAACTGCGGCAAAGTCATGCTTACCGGATGCTTCGATTCCAAAGTCTTTCGCATGGTTGATATAGTCCATAACCTGGGCGCTTTTCAGGAGCGCTTTGGTGGGGATACAACCCCAGTTGAGACAGATACCTCCGAGGTTTTCCTTTTCGATAATTGCGGTTTTAAAACCCAGCTGTGAAGCACGGATAGCTGCCACGTATCCACCGGGGCCGCTACCGAGAACTACTACGTCGTATGCCATATGTGATGTACGATTTTAGATTTCTGATTGCTGAATATGAACACTTTACTGATCAAAAGACCAGCGAAGCTACTCGAAAATGGTAAAAAAGCCAAATGAGCTACTTCTAATAACAGTAAATGGCGCTCAGATGTTTATGCAGGGGTTCCGTGGAACTTTTTCAGTATCTTCCTTATTCAAGCCGCTATTACATGAAAAAGTTCTTCCGTATTTTCCTGTATTTCCTCCTGTTCATCATGATTGTTTTTTCTCTTTACGCCGTTGCCAGTGGCAAAACCTACCTGTTCAAAGCCATCTGGTACAACTATGTCGATATCGATGATTATAAAATATTCAAGAATAATACGGTGACCACCGATGTGCACCAGCCCTGGGATACGGCCGCTGCGTACAACAAGGCCAGCATGCCCGACACCCTGCAGCAAATGTTGAAGGACCTGGAGACAGTTGCAGTGCTGGTGATCAAAAATGATTCGCTGTTATTCGAGCAGTATTATGAGGGATACAATGACTCGTCGTGGTCGAGTTCATTCTCCGCTGCCAAAAGCATTGTCAGTCTGCTGATCGGTGCTGCGTTGAAGGAAGGGAAGATACATTCCTTACAGGACCCTGTAGGCAATTACCTATCCGAGTTTGCATCAGGTAAGAAAGCATCCATAAAGATCATCGACCTGCTGACCATGAGCAGTGGTACCGACTGGGATGAATCGTATGCCAGTCCCTTCTCAGTAACCACGCAAGCTTATTATGGAACTGATATTTACAAAGTGGCTACCAGTGTCAATGTCATTCATACGCCCGGAACGCTACACAGCTATAAATCAGGCGATACGCAACTGCTGGGCCTGATATTGGAAAAGGCAACCGGCAAATCACTGAGTGCCTATGCGGCAGAGAAACTGTGGCAACCCATGGGTGCAGAACATCCTGCACTGTGGAGTCTTGACCATACGGGTGGTCACGAAAAAGCCTACTGCTGTTTCAATTCCAATGCGCGCGACTTTGCCCGGTTTGGCAAGCTGATGCTCGACAGCGGCCGCTGGAAAGGCACCGAGATCATTACGCCGGAATACTATGCTGCTTCTATAAAGCCCTGCATGATACCCGATGAAAGCGGCCAGCCCTGTGATTATTATGGATACCAGTGGTGGATCTATCCGGGCCAGCCTATCTTCTACGCCCGTGGCATCCTTGGTCAGTATGTGATCGTGATCCCCGACAAAAAACTGATCATGGTGAGGCTGGGTAAAAAGCGCTCCGACGTGCGCATCAATGGCGCCCCGGCTGAAGTGAACGCCATTATCAATTGGGGGCGAACTTTTTAGCTTCTTTTACGTTTTACTACATTTGTCCTTTAATCTCAGGTATGAAATTAGATATTCTCGCTATTGGAGTACACCCGGACGATGTGGAGCTGGGCTGTTCTGGTACTATTCTCAATGAATTGAAGCTGGGTAAAAAAGTAGGTATCCTCGACCTTACACAAGGGGAGTTAGGTACCCGTGGAACCATCGAAACCCGCTATGCCGAAGCGGCTGCCGCTGCAGGCATACTGGGTGTTAATGTGCGCGACAACCTGAAGATGCGTGATGGCTTCTTCCGCAATGATGAAGAACATCAATTGCAACTGATCCAGGCCATCAGGACTTATCAGCCTGAGATCGTCATTGCCAATATATTGCACGATCGTCATCCCGATCATGGCCGTGCTGGTCAGCTGATTGCCGATGCCTGCTTCCTGTCGGGGTTGATCAAAATAGAAACGAAAGATGCAAAAGGTAATCCACAGGCGCGTTGGAGACCCAAGTACGTGTTGCACTACATGCAGGACTGGTTTCACGAGCCCGATATCCTGATCGATATCAGCGAAGTTTTCGAGCAACGCATGAAATCCATCGAAGCGTATGGTACCCAATTCTTCCCCGGTGGGGTAGACAACAAGGAGCCGCAAACCTATATTTCCTCTCCCGATTTCCTCGATAGTGTCATCGCCCGGGCGCGCATGCTGGGCAAGCGTATCGGCGTTAAATATGCCGAAGGCTTTGTGAGCGAAAAGAAGATCGGCATCCGGAACCTGGATGCGCTGGTTCAGGTTGAAACTTAATTTGCGAAATCAGGAAAAAATAACCCGGTCACGCTGGCAGTTAAACTTGTCAGGCTGTAATTGGTTTTTTCGCTAAAATGCTTGCTACCACTGTGTTTGAGCAGGCTTTGTCCTGCCGTCTTTTTACAGCTGTTTGTCCCGGATTTGTCAGATAAGTTAGCGTCACGCTAAAATTCCCTCTTTCGGCACATCTATTGCTTTTTTTTAAACGTTTATTACAAGGTTAAACGTAACTTTGCCAACCATTTATATAAATTGTCGATCATGTCAGCAGTGCCCAAGTTTACAACAGTTCAACACTCTTTCCACACAGAATTAAAGAAGCGCATCGGCTCTTACTTTGAAGAAGTGGGGAAATCTCAAACGGGTGACTATCCCATCTTCATCAAGGCGGTAATCCTGATGGTGGCATTTTTGTTGATCTATGTACACCTCGTATTCTTTACGCCTGCTGTTATCTGGCAGGTGCTCGAAAGTGTACTGTTGGGTGGTGTAGTAGCGGCTATCGGTTTTAATGTGATGCACGATGGTGCGCACGGTAGCTTCAGCAAATACAAATGGATAAATTCTTTCGCAGCATTTTCTCTCAATATTCTTGGTGGTAACAGCTTCATGTGGAATATGAAGCACAATGTGATCCACCATGCTTTCACAAACGTGGATGGTGTGGACGATGATATCGATATCCAACCCTGGATGCGCATGAGCTCTACACAGAAGAAATACCGTTTACACAAATACCAGCACATCTATTTCTGGTTCTTGTATTCGCTCCTGTACATCTTCTGGATCTTCGTACTCGATTATCAAAAATACTTCAAGAGCAAGATCGGTAATATGCCACTGAAGAAAATGAAGTTGTCCGATCACCTCGTTTTCTGGGGCTTTAAAGTATTCCACTTGTTTCTCTTTGTAGGATTGCCCATTTACATGGTAGGCTTCTCTTCCTGGCTCATCAGTTTTATCATCTTTACGCTGGTAGCTGGTCTTGTTCTGAGCCTGGTATTCCAACTGGCACACACGGTAGAGCATACTGCTTTCCCTATGCCCGATGTTGTTACCAACAAACTGGAAGATGAGTGGGCTGTTCACCAGATCAAGACCACAGCCAACTTCGCTACCCACAACAAACTGGTGAGCTGGCTGGTAGGTGGATTGAACTTCCAGATCGAACACCACTTGTTCCCCAAAATATCACACGTACACTATCCTGCTATCAGCAAGATCATTCGTCAGGCCTGCCAGGAATATGGCATTGCTTATATCGAGTATCCCCGGGTACGGTATGCCGTAGCTTCGCACGTAGCGTTCCTGAAGCAGATGGGAAGAGCAGCGTAGCACGGAAGTTGAAAAGTTAATAAGTTTATAAGACTGAAAGCCCGTAAGTGTCATCCACTTACGGGCTTTTTTGTTTACTCATTTTTCATTAGAAGCAGCTGGTTTTCCCCACGCAACTATTAACGGTCATTTTACGTCTTGTTCCCGGCTAAAAAACTATTTTTGCACTTCATTTTTAAAGAGCTATCATGTCAACAGTAAAAGTAGGATTGGTGCAAACGAGTTGCACCGCAAACAAGGAAGAGAACCTGCAGAAGGCAATCGCAAAGGTAAAAGAGGCTGCCGCCAAGGGCGCACAGATCGTTTGTCTGCAGGAGTTGTTTACTTCTCTCTATTTCTGCGATGTGGAAGATTACGAAAACTTCAAGCTGGCAGAACCAATTCCCGGACCTTCTACCGACGCGCTTAGTAAAGTAGCGAAGGAAGCCGGCGTGGTGATCATTGCTTCCTTATTTGAAAAGCGGGCACAGGGCCTTTACCACAATACTACAGCTGTACTGGATGCCGATGGTTCTTACCTGGGCAAGTACCGCAAGATGCACATCCCCGACGATCCGGCATATTATGAGAAGTTCTACTTCACACCCGGTGATCTCGGTTACAAAGTGTTCAAGACTAAGTTTGCCACTTTCGGCGTGTTGATCTGCTGGGACCAATGGTACCCTGAAGCAGCCCGCATCACGGCGCTGATGGGTGCAGAAATACTGTTTTATCCTACAGCTATTGGCTGGGCTACTTCTCAGGACGAAGCCACCAATACCGAGCAATACAATGCATGGCAAACCATCCAACGCAGTCACTCCGTGGCCAATGGCGTACACGTAGTGAGCGTGAACAGGGTAGGGCTGGAGCAAAACGGCGCTATGAAATTCTGGGGCGGTTCCTTTGTGTCCAATCCTTTCGGTTCCTTGATCTACAAAGCCTCGCACGACCAGGAAGATGTAGCAGTGGTAGAGCTCGACCTGCAAAAGACAGATCGCTACCGCACACACTGGCCTTTTATGCGCGATCGCCGTATCGACTCTTATCAGCCGATCACCAAACGTTATATTGACGAAGCGTAAATAATATTCAATGCTCAATGTTCAACTCAATATTTATTGAGCATGTACATTGAGCATTTCCTTTAACAGAATCAACCAGCAATGGAATCAACTACTCCAAAGAGTTTAGGTTATTATTTCCCCGCCGAGTTTGCACCACACATAGCCACGTGGTTAAGCTGGCCCCATAAGGAAGCCTCCTGGCCAGGCAAGATCGATGCGATCTATCCCTATTACAGCCAGTTTATACGTGAGTTGGCACTGAGTGAAAAAGTGCGCATCAACGTCGCAGATGAAGCTATGAAAGCTTTTGCACTTAAGTATATCCGCGAAGCAGGCGCCGATCTTAACCAGGTGGAGTTCTACATACATCCTACCAACGATGCCTGGTGCAGAGACCATGGTCCGGCCTTTCTGATCAATCCTGCTGCTGATATCAAAAAAGTGGTGGTAGACTGGGGTTATAATGCCTGGGGTAATAAATATCCTCCTTATGATCTGGACGATGTGATCCCCACGCTTATTGGCAAGCAGTTCAACCTGCCGGTATACAATCCCGGTATCGTAATGGAAGGCGGCTCTGTAGAGTTCAATGGCAAGGGTACTTTGCTTACTTCAACAGCTTGCCTGCTCAATCCCAACCGCAACCCACACCTGAACCAGGCGCAAATAGAAAATTACCTGATCAACTACTATGGCGTTGAACAAATATTGTGGGTAGATGAAGGTATCATTGGTGATGACACCGATGGACATATCGACGATACAGTGCGTTTTGTGAATGAGGATACGGTACTGACGGTGATCGAGGAGAACAAGCAGGACGAAAACTACGGACTGCTGCAACACAACCTGAAGCAATTGCAAGCGATGCGCCTGCTCAATGGCAAACAACTGAATATTGTTGAACTGCCGATGCCTGATGCCGTGGAGTATGAAGACCAGCGCCTGCCTGCCTCTTACGCTAATTTCTATATCGCTAACACCTCTGTGATCGTACCTACGTTCCGGTGCGATAAAGATGACAAGGCTTTGCATATCATCCAGCAATGTTTCCCCGACCGCAAGGTAGTGGGCATCGATTCTACAGAGATCATCTGGGGACTTGGCAGTTTCCATTGCCTGAGCCAGCAGGAGCCGGCGTAGAAGCAAGCGAACTCAAAATAAAAAAGTCCGTAAGTAGCATTTACTTACGGACTTTCTATTTATTGTACTCCTGACTTCTTACCGCTTTCCTTATCCCTTCACACCCAATGTAGCCAGCAACTTCTTGTTCAGCGCTACGTAATCATCGTTCTTGGCTTCTTTGGCCAGCTCGATGGATTTATTGGCAGAAGCAATCGCTTCTTTCTTTTTACCCAGTTTGGCTTCACACTTGGCTTTATTGTGCATTACCCAAAATGCTTTGGGGTTTTGTGCCGCAGCTTTGTCAAACCATGTCAGGGCTTTGTTCAGGTCTTTACCATTGTCGAGGTAATATTGAGCAGCGCTGGAATAAGGCTTTTTAGCTTCGTCGCCGTCGCCATTGATTTGCTGGTCTATCTGAGCCATTACCTTGGCGTCAATGTCATTGGAAATAGGCAGACCCACTACTGTTTTATCCCACTGAAGCTGCAATTCACATTTGAAAGCAGTAACGTTTACAAACTGCATGGTAAATGATTGCGCAGTAGTAGCCACCAGACGGGATTTCGCTTTTACACGTACCACATCATTCTCTTGCTTGTAAGCAGCAGGTGAAGTAATGTCGAGTTGTTTGGTAATGATAAAAGTCCACTCGGTAGCACCGGGGATACTTACGAGGCCATATTTACCAGCGGGTATTTTAGTGCCACCGATAATTACTTCATCGGTGAAGTTGAGCGTAGTGGCCTGGTTAGCGCCAGTACGCCATACTTTACCATAAGGTACCAGGTCGCCCATGATGGTGCGGCCTTTCATGGCAGGACGGGAATAGGACAATTCGATAGTGCCCAGGCCAAAATCCTGTTTAATGTATTGTGTTGGTGAAGGAGCCGGCGTCTTTAACTGTGCCTGGCCGGCAAAGGCTGTGATGACTGTAAATACAAATACGTTGATGAGTTTGCGCATGGCAATTAATTTTCGCAAATGTAATTGATATTACAGATGCAACATGCGTAGATACACCAAAGGTTAAAAACGGACCAGCACGGTCACTTTTGTCTTGCGGCCTTTGTTGAGCTTCCAGGCAGGGCCAGCCTTTATCAGGCGGAGCGCTTCATCATCATATGCTTTGTCGAGCGACTGCTCGATCTTGAAGTCTGATAGGTCCCCTTTCTTATTTACATGGAAAGACACGACTACCACACCGGTCAATTGGGGAGTGCCGGGAGGGGTTTGTTTGTTCTTCTCCAGGTATTGCTGAAACTCCAGCCAGCCATCTTCCGGCTGAGCATCCTGCACCATTACTTCGGGGTAATTGTTGCGGCTGATCACCGTAGAGTCACCCTGGCGAACTGTGCTGACACCCCGTATGCGGATGGCTTCATTAAGCTGGGGATTAGGCGCTTTTACGCCCAATTGATTCAGGGAAATATTATTATAATTGGCGTTGAAGCTCTGGGAGTTATTGAACAGCTGCACATTCTGCGTGTAATAACCCGTACTGGCCACAGCGATATTAAGCACGGAAACGGTGTCTTTCACTGGTATTTTAAACTGCCCCTGCCGGTCGGTATAAAAGATCCGGTTGTCTTCCGCCCGCAGTAATGCATTGGACAGCGGGTTGTTGGACTGATCGGTGACCCGGCCGCTGATGAAACCGCTCAACAACGCATTGGGGTTCTTTTTTGCCTGCTTTTCCGATAGCTCTTTGCGTGACCTGTTCATGGCCAGCTCTTCGGGTTTGCCATAAAAGTCACGTCCGTTGGAATCTTTCTTCTTGTCGGCAACAACGATCTGTTCAAAATCAGATGGCTTGGTCGTATATGTTTTATCCAGGCTGTTGTAAAATGCTTTGCGGCTGTTCGCGTTATCTACCGCCTTATACTGGTCAAATGTCCCGCCATTTACAGTATCGGCTTTCTTGAAGGCATAATTATGTTTGTCGTCAAAAGCTTGTTTGTTTTCCGCAAGACTTACTGCCGGCATGTCTTTCACAGGCTTAGCAGGAAGTTTGTCGTGCACAGCAGCAGGTTGGTTGGCTGCCACTTCTTCTTTTGCCTTCAGGTAAGGGAGTGGCTGTTCCAGTGGTGAAGCTGGATTACTACGCCAGTTGCTGTTGCCGGCGTCATTAGTTGAAACAGAAAAATGTTGGCTACTTACTATTGTAGAATCTGTAGCCGCCTTTGAAGTCGCCTTGTCTGCAACAGATGGTGCTGCACTATCTGCAAGAGTAAGTGGCGCTTCATTAGCATTTTGTTCCTGTGTTACCACAGCCAACTGTTTATCTGCGTTCTTGGCTTCAGATTGATTGAAGTAATTAAGCGCCCAGATACTGCCCGTAAGTACCACTACAGCCGCAGCAGCCACCTGCCACCATCGGAAGGCACGCACCGGCGCCACCACTTTGGTAGAATCCTCCTGGCGCGTTCTTTCGGCCACTTGTTGGCGTATATCCTGCAGGTGACCCTGAATGAGGGAAGCATCATGCTGCTCCAGCGTTTGCTGCATACCCTCGATCGCGTCGGCCAGAAAAGGATCTTCCAGCGCCGCTTTTTCGAGCTCGTGCATTTCAGCGGGCAACATCCCGCCCTCCAGGTATCGCTGGATATCTGCTGCCGAATATTGTTTTATATGGTCAGTAGCGGACATGAATCTTATTAACTTTTTAACCCGATCAACTTATCAACTTCTTCCCCCTTTTCCATGCAAATCTTCAGGTTTCTTTTCCCATTCTGTATATTACTACGTACTTTATTCAATTCCAGACCGGTTATATCTGCAATTTCTTTATAACATTTACTTTGGAGGTAGAACATTTCCACACTCTCTTTTTGCTCTGCCGAAAGCGTCTGCAAGCACCGTTCCATCTTCTGCAAATGCTCCTCTTTCAGCATCATACCATTCAGATGCGTTTCTTCCCCGGATTGCATACTGTCGGGGTTAAATTCCGTGGTTTTCAGATTTTTGGGTGTTCTCAGCTGCATCAGGCAGTAATTCTTGGCCAGGGTATACAGCCAGCTCTTGAAATTGTCCACCTGGTGCTTGGGCAGCTTCCGCACCAGCTCTTCAAATACCTGCATCACGGCATCTTTGGCTGTTTCAGGGTCTTTCAGGTATTTAAGACAAACGCCATATAAGAGGTCCATATACCGCTGAAACAGCGTGGCCAGCACTTCCAGGTCGCCGGAAGTTTGAAATTGCGCTACCAGCTCCTTGTCTGGCAACGCGTTATCGTGTATGTTTTTAATAAAGGCCACGCGCTGATAAAATTAGCAAAAGATATTTTAATAACAGCATAAGCATAAGACGCCCGTTACTATGGCCTTCCACGCCATTATAAAATTTTTAACAAAAGATATTCCCCGGCAGGATATGTAAATCCTGACAAAGCCACATCTCAGAGTTGATAGTAGTATCGCCTTTCGCCTTTCTTGGTGGGTCACTCTGAAGGGGTGGCCCACTTTTACAAACCTTTTTTCTTCATTAAATATTTATTGGCATGACACAACATTCAAAGCCAGTTGCGTGGTTATTGACGTGCACCGTCGTGGCGGGTATTGCCCTGGTGGCTTTTGTGCCGCGGTATGAAAACAAAAAAGCGCCCAGGCAGGTAATTGAGTGCGCAACACCAGAGAAAGCCTGCGTGTTCCTTGCACTTACAGGGCTTGCCCCTTTCGATACCAGTCAGGTAACGGTAAACAGTAAACTCATTGATGCTTCTTTGCGCAGTGGACTTAGTTGGCTGATGCAGGCCCAGCAGCAAAATGGTGGCTGGGGTGCGGGCAGCCACCAATACCAGAATATACGCGACCCACATGCGGTGCAATCCGATCCCGCTACTACAGCGCTGGTAGGGATGGCCTTGTTGCGCATGGACGAAAAGCCCTTCGAAGGCAAAGAAGGGGCAAGGTTGAAGAAAGCCGTTGATTACTTGCTCGAAGCGGTCAACAATACACCGGCACAAGCCGTAAACATTACTACCCTCACCAATACACAACCGCAAACGAAACTGGGTAAGAACATCGATGTGATCCTTACAGCCCAGTTCCTGGGCAATGCCTTGCATCACCTTGATAATAACAAAGAGTTGAAGAAGCAGGTAGAGAGCGCCTTACAGAAATGTGTAGAAAAGATACAGCATGGGCAGGATCATGATGGTGGCTGGAAAGAAGGAGGCTGGGCACCTGTTTTACAATCAGCACTGGCCAACAATGCACTGGAAGCAGCTAAAGACAGAGGCGCAAAAGTGGATGATAAGGTGTTGGAAAAGTCGAGGAATTACCAGAAGCAGAACTATGACATGAAAACAAACTCTGCCGTGACGGGTAAAGCTGCAGGTGTGATGTTGTATTCCGTGAGCGGCACTGCAAGGGCCAGCGCCCAGGAGGCCCGGAAAGCAAAAGAAGTGATCGAAGAAGCTAAGAAAAAAGGCACCCTCGACAAAAATGCCGAAGTGAATGAAGCCAACCTCGAAAAAGCCGGGCTCAGTAAAACAGAAGCGATGGGATATGCCACTGCCTATAAGATAAAAGGCGCCGCCGCTTCGCGGGCACAGGATGCTGATGTGGTCAGTGGGTTTGGCAATAATGGCGGCGAGGAATTCCTCAGCTATCTCATGACCGGCGAATCATTGGTGATCGGTGGCAATAATGACTGGAAGAGCTGGTACGAAAAAATGAGCGGCCGTCTGGTGCAGATACAGAATACTGATGGAAGCTGGAATGGCCATCACTGTATTACCAGCCCGGTATTTTGTACTGCTACCTGTTTGTTGATCCTGTCGATCGATAAGGATATAGAGTTCCTGATCAAGACGAAGTGATGAGAATGTGAGTGGTGCTATTCACCACTCACATTTATGCATTTCTTCCGGTTACTGCATCTAACCTTAAAATCTGCTGTTTATGTCTGCACCTTTACACATTGATGTTAAGCAACCATGTCATGAGAATTGGCAGCAAATGACCCCCAATGAGCAAGGTCGTCATTGTCTTTCATGCCAGAAAACGGTGGTGGATTTTACACTTATGAGCGACCAGGAGATTCTGCACTATATCTCTAACGCTTCATCGTCTGTATGTGGTCGTTTCTATAATCACCAGCTGGATAAAACATACGAGGTCAAGAAGATCAAGCCGGCTTTCACCTTCCGTTATGCGTGGAACCTGATAACAGCAGCCTTTCTCCTCACCGGCAGTGCTGCGTCTGCTCAGGTTAAGAAAAAAACAAAGAAGAAGGCGGGTGTGAAAAAAGAATGGGCCTTTAAGTTTAAGTTAGAAAACTTGGTTGGTTCGAAGTACTACCTCACAGATTTGCCTTTTCAGGAGCCAATATCCTTTACGACGATCGGTTTTACTACGATTAAGGAACCAGTTCATTATGAAATATATGGTAATGTCATTACAACTGAAGCCGGGTTAGAGAACCTTATTGAACCTCCACTTAAAATGTTTGGCTTCATCCGTGACAACTATACCGGGAAACCCATCGATGCCGCCACTGTACGGCTGAAAGGTGTAAAAGCAGGTGTTGAAGCCGGTGAGGATGGACGCTTTGAATTTCCAATCGTCGACATCAGTGGAAAAGTTACGCTGGAAGTAACAGCCAAAGGTTATGCGACAAAAGAGTATGAGGTGGATGTAAACAGCTTCAGGGCTATGAATTTCTCTTTGGAGAGCGATGGATCAATTGTATATGATGCCGAGCGTAGCCGGGGCATGACGATGGGAGAAGTAGCGATAGAACCGGTCATGGGCAAGGTGGTAGTACAGGATACTGTATTGGTGGAGTCTGTGCCGGATGAATCCGAATGCAATGGTGTCATCATGGGAACGCCTGTTGTTCGGACACTGGATGTTATAAAAGAAGACAAGGTACCCGGTACAGTCAAACCGATAATTTATGATAGTCTGCAACCTGTAGAAGTAGTGGGCTATCCAGCTATCCATTGCACACGGGGAGTTCCTAATCCGCCTATTAAAAAGGCTGATATGCCCATATCGATGGATAGCCTGTTGAGCGGAAAACTAATAAGTTTCTCTGCCACATCTGTAGTAACGACGATAGAAAAAGTAAAGCCGGAAGAAAAGGAATGGTTGCCGATTAAAGCAGAGGTACGCATTTATCCAAACCCAATAACACCAGGTAATCCATTCAATATTAGCCTGAACCTGGATAAGACTGGTGAATATAAGCTGGAATTGATGGATGCTTCCGGCAGGGTAGTGTATGTGCAGGTATTACAGATAGCACAAAAGGGACAAGTCGTCAATATACCCACGCAATCATCGTGGAGCCATGGCATATATTGGATACGTATAACCAATGCCACTGATAGAAAAGTTTACCAGGCTAAGTTGTTATTGCAGTAACAGCTACGCGCGGTGAGTTTAGGACCGAGAGCCTGAGCTTTGTGTATTCACTTCAATTCCTGCATCTACATGGTAAATCACTAAACACTTCGTTTATGTCTACACCCGTACACCTGAACATCGAAGAACCATGTCATGAAAGCTGGCAACTAATGACGCCCAACGGGCAAGGCCGCCATTGTTTATCATGCCAGAAAACAGTAGTAGACTTTACGCTGATGAGCGACCAGGAAATCCTCGATCATATTTCCCGCGCATCCTCCTCCGTATGCGGCCGTTTCACCAGTGGTCAATTGAATAAAACATACGCTGAAAAGAAAGTCAAACCTGCTTTCACCTTCCGTTATGCCTGGAATGTATTGGTGGCCACTTTTCTCTTGACAGACAGCGCAGCAACAGCGCAATCGAAGAAGAACACCAAAAAGAAGGAGCCGGCTGAGCAACAGATTAAAGATATTTCCTTACCAAAGGATATCGTCATGGGAGCTTTTATGGAAGCTCCTACAAGGAAGATTACCGGCACAGTGGTAGATGGTACCACTGGTCTACCGTTAGGCTTTGCTTCTGTTCGTATAAAAGGAATTGAAACGGGTGTGTCAGCCAATGACACCGGCTATTTTAATATAACAGCACCTGCAGGAAAGAATACAGTAACCGTAATAGTAAGTGCGATTGGGTATGAAGACAAAGAATTTAAAGTGTCTGTATACGGCTCTAAGAAATACAAGATAGAGATGGTCCGGGAATTGAAACCAGTAGAAGTAAAAGGTGTAACGATGGGCAAAATAGCGTCCATAGAAGCGCCACCTATTGAGGAATGTGGGCCGGTCGATCATACTGCATTGCTTGGAAGAACTGCAGGAGTAGTAGCAGTTACAAGGAGAGTAACGAAGGTTGAAAAAATAAAACGAGAGGTGAAGGATTGGTTGTCTGGTAAAAAGGATGTACGCATTTATCCCAATCCGGTAATGCCGGGCAATACTGTCAATATCGGCCTGAACCTTAATAAAGGGGGAGACTATAAATTGGAGCTTACAGATGCTTCCGGCCGAATAATGCATGTGCAGCCATTAGAGATAGTGCAGAAAGAACAAGTAGTTAACGTGCCCACGCAATCATTGTGGAGCCATGGTATATATTGGGTACGCATAACCAATACGACTGATAAAAAAGTATATCAGGCTAAGCTGTTGTTGCAGTAGTGCGGTTTCTTTTTTACCTTCAGCCATGCGCACATCGATCTTATTGTATGTTGTAATATGTCTTTTATTTCCGGTATTTTCTTTTGGCAGGCAGGTTACTATCCGAACGATCAAAGGACAATCACCTGTCAGGCAGATCGATTATGCATTTCCGCATATCGTATACGGCGCTAATAAAACTGTTGCCACTAAGATCAATCATGCGCTTATAACCGACTTTTTGGAGATCGACCCTAAGAAAGTGCGTAAAAGCATTTTTGAAGCGGTATGGCCGCAGGAAGGAGTAGGAATACCAGCTTTTCTGAGCGAAATATCCTGGGAAACGCATACCAACACCTCAAAACTGTTCAGCCTGGCAATTTCGGCAGAAGGTTGCGGTGCTTACTGTGAACCCTTCACCAATTACTATTCTTTTGATCTTAAAACGGGTAAGTTGCTGGCGCTTGACCAGTTATTTACACAAGAAGGGCAGCGTCGTTTGCTCGACTCTGTTAACCTGCTAAAGAAGCACGAGCTACAAACTGCTGTTAAGCACTTGCAGGTATCCTTACAGGATACAGCCCAAAAAGAAGATCACGAAAGAGCAAAAGAAGCAATTGAAATGTACCAGGAATGCCTGGAGTTGGGAGGCGTTGAATCGATACAAGATTTGTCTTTCCACCTGAAAGCGAATTCCCTGCTCATTCATATTGGTCGCTGTTCGGCCCACGTGAACAGGGCGTTGGATGATGTTGGTGATTTTGAGTTTTCCTTTAGGCTTGCTAATTTGAAACAATACCTCACTCCTTATGGTCGTCAGTTATTGATGCAATAAACACGGCCATTTAAGTGTGCAGGTCTTTGCTCTTCGCCACAAATTTGTCCTGTTGTTGCAGAAAGATCCTTCCACACAATGATGAATCTGGGCGGCGGATTTCGTAAATTCAGGTAACGCCTTCGGTCAGGCCGCTCAAGGCGGCCAGACTGGATTAAGATTGAAAACCTTATAGTTATGCCGGCAAGCCCTTTCCTCCTGCCATCGTTTGTCTACACTTAACTAACATCCTTATCGAGACCTTACCGAGACCTTACCGAGACCTTATCGAGACCTTATCGAGACTTTATCGAGACTTTATCGAGACCCAGTTCCTGGGCAATTCCTGATCAGACCCTGATCAAACCTATACCAAACCCCGATCACATTCATATTCCCTCATCGCCTCCGGTGTCAGCCCGCTACCTATTAGTAGCTCTATCCATGTGCCATCCTTGTAGGTTAAAGCGCACTTTAGGCCGCCGGAAGCAAAGATGGAAGAGCTTTCAGGAAGGGATGGAAGGCCAATGGCATGCTGTTTATGTTTAACTTTGTAGTGTTTCAATCTAAATAACTTTGTATGAGTCAGGCATTTGTAAAAGAGGAGGATGGCCAGTGGCTGCACGATCTGCCGCCTACATTACCCGCATTGATCAATTACCTCACCTGCGACAATAATGGTGTCCGGGATGAAATAAAGACTTCCTCCAGAAAAGATGGCAAAGAGTTACACCACATGAGCAATGGGCTTAACTATTATGTGAGCGATGCCGGGCAGTGGGCGATTGAGTGGTAATAGCTGTACGCCCTATTTGAAGGCCGGGTGGAAGCGTTGAAGGGTGTCACGCAGGAAGTCCCGGTCGAGGTGGGTGTAGATTTCGGTAGTTGTAATACTTTCATGGCCAAGCATCTCCTGCACGGCCCGCAGGTCGGCGCCGCCCTCCACAAGGTGGGTGGCAAAGGAATGCCGGAAGGTATGCGGGGAAATATTCTTCGTGATACCAGCCTTCTTCACCAGGTCCTTCAGCATCAGGAAGATCATAACCCGGGTCAGCTTACTGCCCCGGCGGTTGAGGAATAAAACATCTTCCTGCCCCTTTTTGATAGGCATGTGCACACGAATATCGTTGCGGTAAATATTGATGTACTTGGTGGCCGACTCACCGATAGGCACCAGCCGCTCCTTATCACCCTTACCGATCACCCGGATAAAACCTACGTCGAGGTGCAATTGAGATAACTTCAGGTTTACCACTTCGCTTACCCGCAATCCACAACTATACATCGTTTCCAGGATGGCCTTGTTACGCCCGCCCTCGGGTTTGCTGAGGTCTATCTGGCCAATGATGTTTTCTATCTCTTCAAAGCCCAGCACATCGGGCAGGGCCCTTTTTAATTTGGGTGCTTCCAGTAAAACGGTGGGGTCATTAACAACGATCTGCTCCAGCGAGCAGTATTTGTAAAAAGCGCGGATACCCGAAATGATCCTTGCCTGAGAGGTGGGCGTCATGCCAAGTTCTGCCACCCATTTAATAAATTGCTGCAGATCGGTCAGTTCCAGCGCTGCCGGATTCTTTTCAATACCATTTTGTTGTAGGAACTGTGTGAGCTTGTCGATATCACGGCCATAAGCTTCCACGGAGTTTTCAGACAGTGATCGCTCCAGTTGCAGAAATGCCCTGAATCCCTTTTTATACGGTTCCCACATGGCTTCACGCCGTTATTTATTATTTACCTTCTCCACCATCTTCTCTACGAGCTTGTAAGTAGCCGGGCAATACTCCACGTTCTGTTTGAACACGTGCATATAATCTACCATGCGCCGTTTGGTATGATGGGGGAAGCCGGAACAATCACGCGGGCGTACCTCGTAAATGGAGCATTTATTATCCTGCAGGTTCAGGAACTGACAGGGCTGACTCTTATTGATCCAATCACCATTGCGGTCTTTATACAGCCATTTCTTGCGAAACTCTTCATCCTTCATGCCGAGGTGACGGGAGATACGTTTGATATCCACGCCTGTAAATGTAGGGCTCATCGTCTTGCAGCAGTTGGCGCAGGCAAGGCAATCCGTCTCCTTCCATACTTCCACATCAGTCTCTGTAGCCAACTGGTCGAGCCTGCGGGGAGGATCCTTTTCCAGTTTGGTAAGGAACCGCCTGAATGCTGAGCGGTTGAGCAGCATGATCTTTTTGAATGAACGAAGATTAAAGGCCATTAGTAATTAGCTGGATTAGATGTATTGAATTTCTTTGATGCAATATAGGGAAAGTCCATAAGCCAGGGAGATTAGATGTCCGGAAGATACTCACATGATTTACTAACTTGCTAACCTCATAAGTATACGTCTTCAATATAAAAGAATGCCGGCTCCTCCTGGTCTGTCAGTATAATGGAGAGCACATCATACTGTACCCGTTTCCATTGTGGATGCTGATATTGAAAAGCAACCCCTGCGGTAACGATGCTCCTGATCTTTTTATGCGTGACACTTTCTTCAGGCAATCCAAATGCCAGCGATTGACGCGTTTTTACTTCTATGAAATGAAGTACGGAAGATCGTGTGGCAATGATGTCTATCTCATACTGTTCATGCCGCCAATTACAATGCAGCACAGTGAATCCCTGTCGCTCCAGGTAATTCACAGCTAATGCTTCTCCCTTTTTACCGGTTTCATTATGTTGGGCCATGACAAGCTTTTTGTAATATTGTGCCCTCAAACAGGATTATGGACAATAGTACAAAAATAAGCAAGCTTCAGGGAAAGGTTCAACCATATGCATGGGGCGGTTCACAGTTTATCCCCAGTTTATTGCAACAAAGTAATACCGATAACAAACCATTCGCTGAATATTGGATGGGCGCCCACGACAATGCCCCGGCTGATGTAATAGATGCCAACGGTCAAAAGCAACCATTGAACACCATTGTGGCGCAGAACCCTGCCGGTTTGTTGGGTAAAACAGTGAATGACC
Organism: Paraflavitalea sp.; assembly: GCF_059502485.1. NCBI lineage: Bacteria > Pseudomonadati > Bacteroidota > Chitinophagia > Chitinophagales > Chitinophagaceae > Paraflavitalea > Paraflavitalea sp. The sequence continues at coordinate 1,529,515 of NZ_JCACET010000010.1, read as the reverse complement.
GTTTTGGCCGGTTACCCTACCTGTTCAAAGTGCTGGATGTAAAAGATATGCTGTCCATACAGGTGCACCCTGAAAAGAAAGCAGCCGTAGAAGCCTTTGCCGCAGAAAATAAACTGGGTACACCCCTTGCTGCATCCAACAGAAATTATAAAGATGACAACCATAAGCCGGAACTGATGCTCGCTCTGAGCGATTTCTGGTTGCTGCACGGCTTTAAGCCCGCCGCTGCGTTGAAGAAAGTATTGCAGCAAACACCGGAACTGCAATTCTTGCTGCCCGTTTTTGGAGAAGGGGATTATGCCGCTTTGTATAAGACGGTGATGGAAATGCCACAGCAGGCCGTGAATGATCATCTGCAACCACTGCTCGACCGCATTCTTCCTTTGTATGAAAAAGGCGAACTGAAAAAAGACCAGGAAGATTTCTGGGCCGCCCGCGCCGTTAAAACATTCTGCGAGCCGGGCCGTACTGACCGCGGTATTTTTTCTATTTACCTGTTCAATGTACTGCACCTGGCTCCTGGCGAAGCTGTTTTCCAGGACGCAGGCATCCTGCACGCCTACCTCGAAGGACAGAATATGGAGATCATGGCCAATTCAGACAACGTATTACGCGGCGGATTGACCAATAAACACATCGATGTAAGCGAGCTGATGAAGCATGTACGTTTTGAGCCGGTGGTTCCCAACGTGATCAAAGGCACGCCCGGTAGGGTAGTAGGAGAGGACATCTTCCTGACACCAGTAAATGATTTTGAGTTGCACCGCCTCACTTTACAGGCCGGCAAGTCAATCAAGGTAACTGCCACTACTGCCGATATCTATTTCGTATACGAAGGCAGTGCGCAGGCCACAGCTGGTAATGACCAGGTAGCACTCAAAAAAGGTGAAGCCCTGCTGGCCAAAGCTGGTACAGAAGTAACATTCACCAGCACGGAGAATACGGTGATTTTCACGGCTACAGTGCCTGCATAAGAGCCAGAAAATCAGCACAGTCGGAAAAGCCCGACTTTCGGTCTTTTTAATTATTTTTGCCCTATCAATTCCGCATATGAAACTGAACAAGTCGACTCTTATCTATCTCGTTGTCATGATCGTTGTAGCGGCAGTATGCCGTACTTTCGGATTAGGTGCACCGCAAATTGCTATGGCATTGTTTGGCGGCATGGCTATCCAGAACAAGGGATGGGCTTTTGGATTACCCCTCATTTCTCTTTTTATCTCAGATGTTATCTATCAACTGTTATATGTAAATGGTTTGACACCCATTAGCGGATTCTATGATGGCCAATGGGTTAATTACCTGATCATGGGGTCTGTTACATTGGTAGGATTGCTGTTTAGAAAGGTGAATATTACGAACATCCTGCTTGGAACACTCATGGCGCCTGTTTACTTTTTCATCGTATCCAACTTTGCAGTATGGCTGGGCGTAGGAGTAGTTATTTACCCACGCACCTGGGCCGGACTGGTACACTGCTATAGTGAAGCAATACCATTCTTTAAGGGTTCGTTGATAAATACATTTATCTTCAGTACCATCTTCTTTGGCGTATACTACCTGATCAACAAACGCAAACCGGTAGCACAGCAACAAGCTGCTGTAGCTGCATAAGAAACCGGGTTGCACAACATATAAAAGCCGGGCATTCACATCGAATGCCCGGCTTTTTCTTTTGGGCTTAAGGTCTTTTATCTTAATACTCATTCTCATTCGATAAGCCACTTTTGATTGCAAATCAATTGTTTGTGTAGAAGTGGAGTAGGCTGCGGCAAGTCGTAGACGTATGGAGAATTAACTATTGTTCTCTGTTCGCGATTTGCGAACAATGTGTATATTTGCTCTATGAAAGCACAAAGCTCGATGCGCCCACAGGACATCGTCATCTTACTTAAGATGTTAACTATCCAGGATGCTGGCTGGCAGTACCGTGGTTTGGCAGCTTCGCTTTTTATTTCGATCTCAGAAGTATCCGACTCTCTTGTCCGTAGTCATGTAGCGGGACTCGTAGATGAAAGCAAGCGCCACGTTCACCGTCAATCGTTGATGGAGTTTCTTGAATATGGCATCCGTTATGTTTTTCCACAGGTGCCAGGCAGTATGGTGACTGGCATTCCCACAGCACATAGTCACGCATTCTATAAACAACATTTCTCCAGTGAGTTTAATTATGTATGGCCTGATGAAGATGGAGACATTCGGGGATTAGCTATTCAACCGCTTCATAAAGGAGTGCCCAAAGCCTGTGGGCAGGACGAGCTTTTGTATAAACTGCTGGCAAGCATTGATGTGTTGCGTGTAGGACGTGCACGTGAAAAAGAGCTTGCGTTAAAGCAACTAAAAAAAGCCATATTATGAGTCATGCCGACAATGTTGCCAGGATAAAAATGGTGTATGATGCACTGGAAGAAATTGCCGGAGAGGTCGTGTTTGTTGGAGGAGCTACGGTTTCTTTATACGCAGACCGGCCGGCAGGAGAATCACGACCAACAGAAGATGTGGATATACTGGTTGAAGTTGCTGGCAGAAAAGGCTACGCGAATATCGAAGATAAATTGCGGAAGAAGGGTTTCGCACATGATGCAAGCTCACAAATTATTTGCCGTTATATCATCAATAGTGTGGTAGTGGACGTAATGCCTACCGATGAGAACATTTTAGGCTTCTCCAATAGATGGTATGAACAAGCATTTGCTACTGCACTGAAGTTTCCTCTGGATGATGGCTATAATATCTCTATCATGCGGCCGGCATTTTTTCTGGCCACCAAGCTGGAAGCGTTTAAAAATAGGGGTAGAGATGATGGCCGGCTTAGTACCGATTTCGAAGACATCGTGTTTGTGTTGAATAACAGAACTGCGATTTGGCAAGAACTGGAAGACGCCGCACCGGAAGTTAGAGCCTATTTGCGCGAAACATTTTCAGTACTAAGCAGCGGCAATTACCTGCGCGAGTGGCTTGGCGCTCACCTGGAATACAATGAACAAAGACGTGTTCAGGATATTTTGAGAAATATAAACTCCTTTGCCCTCGCGGAACGATATTAAGCGTCCGAGCCTCGTACACTTGCCTTATCAACTTTTCAACTTGTTAACTGATCAACTTGACCTACCCCGCTTCTCCCGATTCATACCCCTGATCCACCTGCAGGTTCCTGCCATCGGCAGCAGAGGTGGCCAATTCATCACAGCGATTGTTGTATACATTCTCTGCGTGGCCTTTTACCCACACAAAGCTGATATTGTGTTTTAGAGAGAGTTGGTGATAGCGCATCCACAGGTCTCTATTCTTCTTCCCACCACTAAAATTGGTAGCGATCCATTTCTTCAGCCAACCTTCCTTTACAGCTTTTACCACATACTGGCTGTCAGAATAAACAGTGATCTTCAAACCTTCGCGGTTCAACGCCTCCAGTGAGGCAATCACCGCCAGTAACTCCATCCGATTGTTGGTGGTGCGGCGGTATCCGCCGGAGAGTTCCTTGCTTTTCCCACCATACATTAAAATAGCGCCATAACCTCCGGGACCCGGATTGCCGCGCGAAGATCCATCCGTATAAATAACCAGTTCTTTGTTGTTCGTCAAAATAACAGTCGATTAAAGCGTTTGAAAAGGGTATCGTTTTATTACCGTACACCAGGGATTCAGGTACAGATGATCAATAGGTATGATATCCCTGCTTACGATCTGTTTTTCGGTCAACTTGAAATGCCGTTTGATCAGCTTAAACTTATTGCGATCAGTGATGCGGTCTGTGGCGATCAGGATCTTTTTGTTAGTGGCTTGCGCCAGCCCTTTATAGATCATTTCCGAACAATACATCGCTGTATCGGTAGCAAGGTCAAATCGCAGATCAAATGCCACCTGCTGCCGGTATTGCTTGTCGAGATAGGCCAGGAATTTGGCTTTCTCAGCATCCGCCATATTATACCTCGCTACGGCAAACCCCAGGTTTTTAGCTGGATTACAAAAGCTGTCCAGTAATTCCTTACGCACTTTATCATGTATATGCTCATGATCCGGCTCCACGTGGTAAACATAGATCTTGCCACTGTCTGCAAAAGCGATCCCTCCGTGTGAATAAGTCCTGTCTTGTTTTGATAGCGCTTTGACTTGCTCACTGGCATAATCCGTACCGGTACGCAATACCAGGTCGCCGGATTGAATAGTCACCTTGGCATCCTTCAGTAGAGAGTCATTGGCTTGCCGCACCTGCTGCATTTCCAGCGCTACTACATCCGTTGTAGTAGCAGCTTGTTCTGCTCCGTTGCAGCCTGTAAGGGCCATTAGGATAAGTAAGGATAATATGGGAGAGATCAGGCGGTGCATTTACAAACAGGTATCAATGCGGCAATGATCGGCAAAAATGGACAATAAAAAAAATCGGCCCTGCTGGCGACAGGACCGATAGCAATGATGAAAAATAGGTTCTATTTACTGGTAAATTCAAAATCGTCGATACCTACCTGGTCACCGTAGGAGCCACCGGGACCGCCATCTTCTATAAAATACCGGAAAGCAATGCGTCCTTTCACGGTGCCGGTAATGCCGGCAAGCGTAAAGGTATATTTCGTCCATTCGATCGGGTAATCGACACCCATCGATTCATTAATATCCAGCAGCTTAATAGAGAAATCGCCAGTAGCGGTAGCGCCTTTACCGGGATTAGCATTACTGGTGGAGGTATTGAGCCACACCTGCATCCTGTCTGCATAATCGCCTTTGCTGCGGGAATAGAAAGTGAATACGTCGCCATTCTTCATATCGGTGGGTGGAGAGATCAGCCAGGCGCTCAATACGGCAGCGCCTGCTCCGCAGTTCATATCTACACTTACATATTCATTCTGACTAAAAGTTCCTGAATAGGCGGGAAACCCTACCACTTCATCACCCAGTTTACCACCGTATTCAAAGCGTCCTTGTCTCCAGGCAGTAGGACCAACGGGGTCACTGTTGTTGATGATCACCCATCCTTTTTTGGCGATGTTGCCTACAGTGTCGAATGATTCTTTGTATGATTTGGAAACAACGGGCGGTGGTGCAGGCTTTTCAGTTTCCTTAAAATCTTTTTCGCAGGAAACGATCAGTACGATCAATAGGGTAAGGCTTGTCAAGGAAAGGTATAATTGCTTATTCATAAGAATAATTTTTGAGGCCCGGGAATTAAGGTTTACTACTCACAAAAGCTACACTGTCGATGCCCACCGCGCTACCATTGCCCGTGCTGCCGGCATCGAGCGTGTAATAGCGGAAGCCAAATCTTCCTTTGACGGGCTTCACAAAACCAGTCAGTGTAATTTCAAACTTCGTCCAGTTGGCCGGGAAGGCCTTGGGATCGAAATTGGCCGGATCATCGGTAGCAGTTGCATAATCAAACCAGTCGTTGGCAGCATTGTACTTGGGTGGATTGATGGAATGGATCAGTTCAAAATCACCCCGGTCGGCATAATAATTAAAACCGGCAGAGCGTGGGTCTAAAGATTCACCCACATTGGTGCCATCGTTTTTACGGTTGATACAAATTTCGAGGTTGTTGCCATAATCCTGGGCAGCGCCTGCAGCGCCATATAAGGCGCAACGTGTGTAGAAGATGATCTTATCACCATTCTTCATCCATACTGGTGGGGATATCAGCCAGTTACTGGCTACGCTGGCACCGCCGGAAGTAACTTCTGCATCACATACTACATAACCTGCATAAGAACCCCGGGAAGAGAAAGCGGGAAAGAGCGGCATAACGATTGGCAGACCACTCTGTGTTGTCTGAGGACCACTGGCTTGTATCCAGATGTGGGAACCTTTGGGATTGCTGTTGTTGAGCGGTATCCAGCCACGGTGCCAGGCACTGGCCACAGTATCAAATTCTTCTACAAATGATTGATCAGGAAGCGGAGGTGGGATAAGGGACGCCGGATCATCCTTGGTACAGGCTGTCATTCCTATGGCAATGACATGTAAGGACAGGACGATCCTCGTCAGAGTAAATTTTCTCATGTGCACAGTAGATTTGGTAAATGATTACAGTGAAAATAACGAATTTTCAGTAAAATCTCAAATCTACCTACTCACCCTTAAACCGGTTGTTAGATACGGTTAGAGTAAGAGGAAACCACTACACCTGTATCACGCCGGGGTTGAACGGTGCCATGTACGGTTGATGATTAGCGGCAGCCAATCCTTCGGAAATTACCTGGCGGGTTTGCAGCGGATCGATGATGCCATCTACCCATAACCGTGCAGCAGCATAATAAGGACTGGTTTGCTGATCGTACCGGCCTTTTATTTCATTCAGTAATCGCTGTTCCTCTTCCGGAGTCACTTCTTTGCCTTTGGCCTTCATACCGGCTACCTGTATTTGCAGTAATGTTTTAGCAGCCTGTTCGCCTCCCATTACGGCTATTTTAGCACCGGGCCACGCAAATATGAAACGGGGATCATAAGCCTTACCACACATGGCATAGTTGCCGGCGCCGTAAGAGTTGCCTACTACGATGGTGATCTTGGGCACAACAGAGTTGGCCACAGCATTTACCAGCTTGGCGCCATCTTTAATGATGCCGGCTTGTTCGCTGCGTGAGCCTACCATGAAGCCGGTAACGTCCTGCAGGAATACGAGCGGTATCTTCTTTTGATTACAATTCATGATGAAGCGGGCTGCCTTGTCGGCACTGTCATTGTAGATCACACCGCCCATCTGCATTTCACCCTTTTTGCTTTTCATCATCTTACGCTGGTTGGCCACAATGCCTACTGCCCAGCCATCGATGCGTGCATAGCCGCAAAGAATGGTCTTACCATAATCCTGCTTGAACTGGTCAAACTCTGAGTTGTCTACCAATCGCTCGATGATGTCCAGCATATCATAGGCCTTGGTAGCATCAGCGGGAATGATGCCGTATATCTCAGAAGCTGATTTCTTGGGCGCAGCAGGAGCAACGCGATCGAAGCCGGCAGCATCAGGCCGCAGGCCCAGTTTGCCAATGATCCTTTTTACCTGGTCGAGACATTCCTGTTCAGTGCTGAACTTATAATCGGCAATCCCGCTGATCGCAGTATGTGTAACGGCGCCACCCAGCGTTTCACTGTCCACATCTTCACCAATGGCAGCCTTTACGAGATAAGGGCCGGCAAGAAATATAGAGCCATTGCCTTCTACCATCAGCGTCTCATCACTCATGATCGGCAGGTAAGCGCCACCGGCCACACAGGAGCCCATCACGGCAGCTATTTGAGGAATACCCATGGCACTCATACGGGCATTGTTGCGGAATATACGTCCAAAGTGTTCCTTATCGGGGAATATCTCATCCTGCATGGGCAGGAAAACACCGGCACTGTCAACAAGATATACCACCGGCAGGTGGTTCTCCATAGCGATCTCCTGCATGCGCAGGTTCTTTTTACCGGTAATGGGAAACCAGGCGCCAGCCTTCACTGTTTGGTCGTTGGCAACGATCATACATTGACGGCCGCTGATATAGCCAACACCGGCCACCGTACCACCAGAAGGACATCCACCCTGTTCCTGGTACATCTCATAACCTGCAAAAGCGCCGATCTCAATAAAAGGAGTGTCTTTATCGCGGAGGTATTCAATACGTTCACGGGCGGTGAGCTTGTTCTTTTCCCGTTGCTTCTCGATGGCCTTTTTGCCACCACCCAAAGCCACCTGGTCAAACCGCTGGCGCAGCTGACTCAGGGATAGTTTCATAACATCTTCATTCTTGTTGAATTCCACATTCATGGTGCAAGCGTTTGCATGCAAAATAAGCTTTTCGTGGAAACCTGACAGAGTTGGCCGATTTATACAAGTTTAACGTGAAGACTTTACCCACCCAATGAAGATTTTACTATTTTTAAAGCAATGTGGAAGAAAAATAAGACAATCGTTATATTATTGGCGGTGGCAGTTCTGATCAAAGTATTTTCCCTTTTCCCGGACGCGGTAGAGCGGTATTATACACATGGACTGTACTCCTTTACTTCAGCAGTACAGCGTATCCTGTTTGGCTGGATACCTTTTAGCATCGGTGATATTTTCTATGCAGTTGTGATCCTGCTTCTGTTGTATAAAGTCTACGATCTCATCAGGCGACTGCGGAAGAAGCAAGCCAACCGGCAGTACTGGCTGAGTGGGGGACGGTTATTCGTGCTGATCTTTTTATGGGTATATATATCCTTCAATATCCTGTGGGGACTGAATTATAACCGGCACGGCATTGCTTATGATCTTGGCTTGGCAGAGACACATTATACTAAGGAAGACCTATTGACGGTAATGAACACGATTGTCGAGAGATTGCACACATTGGATTCAACAGGTCGCGTGAACCGGGAGTCGATGAATAAAAAGAGAACGCTGTTCAATGGAGCAGTAGACGCGTATGATAGCCTTGCGCTGCATCAAAAGGGTATCCAATATTCCTTTAAGTCAGTAAAGCCTTCTTTGTATAGCTACCTGGGCAATTACCTCGGGTATTCGGGCTACTACAATCCCTTTTCAGGCGAAGCGCAGGTCAACACTACCATGCCGGTATTTGTACAGCCTTTTACAGCTTGTCATGAAATAGGCCACCAGTTGGGCTATGCCAAAGAGAATGAGGCCAATTTTGCAGGCTATTTAGCTTCCAAATCATCTGCCGACCCAACGTTCCGCTATTCCGTATACTTCGATCTGTATTCCTATTCCTGGTATTATCTGTACCGGCAGGATTCAGTGTTGGCAAGGCAGCTTACGACAACTTTGCCAGTAGGTGTAAAGAAAGATTATGCTGAGTTGAAGGAGTTCCTGCGGCGGCACCGCAACCCGGTAGAAGCAGTAATTGATAAATTATATGGGCAATACCTGAAGGCCAACCAGCAGCCTTCGGGTAAGCTGAGTTATAATGAAGTCATTGCCTGGCTCATTGCGTATTACAAGAAGTACGGCAAGGAAGCGATCTAAAACTTATTCTTCCACATCATACTTTCAATCGGCCTGTTGGGCTGACCACTGTATTTAGCGTTCTGCTTTTGATTGTATTTAACCTCGATCTCACCTTCCACAGGGAAGTAGATCAATTGTCCCACGGGCATGCCCGCATACACCTTTACAGGCTGTTTTACAGATATCTCCAGTGTCCAGTTGCCACAGAAGCCTACATCACCCTTTCCGGCGGTGGCATGGATATCGATACCCAGGCGACCGGTGGAGGATTTACCTTCAAGGAAAGGTACGTGAGCATGGGTTTCGGTATATTCCATCGTCACACCCAGGTAAAAAATATGCGGATAGAGTACAAATCCGTCGTCCGGAATATCGAAAGACTCTATGGTATTGTGTTTTTTGGCGTCAAGAATATGTTCGCGATACGTAGCCAGCGTTCTGCCGAGGTGCACATCGTATGAGTTACTGCCAAGGCATTCCCTCGAATACGGCTCGATCTTAATGGTTCCTTTCTCCATTTCTTCCAATATGCGCTTGTCCGACAAGATCATGTGGTATGCTTATTTTATATTTGAGGTGAATTTAACTCAGTGAGCGAAAGTAAATGCTAAAATTGTACAGTGGCGCTGTTTTATCAACATAATATCAACGGGAATACAAAATTGGGGATTTGGCGCATTGAAGAGCCGGAGTCCTTTTTTCTGGAAAAAGTGCCGCTGAAGCGGGATGTATCGCATCCCTACAAGCGTTTGCAGCACCTGGCAGGACGTTACCTGCTGCCCATCCTCTTTGAAGATTTCCCCCTTTCGGAAATACTGATTGCCGACACCCGCAAGCCTTTCCTGGAGAGTGAGCGCTATCACTTTTCCATTTCCCATTGTGGCAATTTTGCCGCAGCCATCGTAAGCGACACCCATCGGGTGGGAGTGGACATCGAGCTGGTGACACCCCGCTTACGCGGCATTTCGGAGAAATTCCTGCACCGCGACGAAGCCCTTTTCCTGCAGGAGTGGGAGGCCTTGCCACAAATACACCTGGAACTGACCACGCTGCTGTGGAGCGCCAAAGAAGCCATCTATAAGTGGTATGGAGCAGGTATGGTCGATTTTAAAGAACACATGCGGCTTTGTGGTCCAATCGTGTCAGGCGTCAATGAATGGGTTACCATGCCCTTTGAATTCAGGAAGCATGAGGCCATCCCCATGACTGTAACCGCCCGCCTCTTTGATCAACTCGGCCTGGCGTGGGTGGTAACTTAATTAATTTTTGATTAGGAAGCTTTCTTGACTTTATGTGCAGTAGAAGATGCTGCACGGGCTTTGCGGAAGATGTCGCCCGTTTTACGTTCATGGTTCTTTTGAGAAAGGGCTGACTTCTTTTCCTGAGTGCCTACAATCCGCACATCATCTAATTGATTATATTTCTTTTTGTCAGTCATTGAAGTAACCTTTGTAATACGAATTTACTAAATTTTTCGCTTCTTCTGTGAAAATTCCCATACGATTATGTCCATAAAGTAGTTGAGCCCCAAGCTTTTCGATGTAGTGGTTGATCAACTTGGTTTTAGCTGTAAAAGCTACAAAGCCATCAAAACCCAATTCAAAGCTCATTTTGCAGGCAAAAGCAACAAGATTGGCGGCTACACCTTCGAATTGTTTTTGCGAACCGTAATTATGAGGAGCATTTTCAATTAAGTGCAGTTCGATGTATTGCTGACTTTTGATAGGCTCCAGACTTATCAGGCCTTGTACTTGTGAGTTGCCTATCATCGTTAACTTATATACCTGATGGTTAGCTTCACGATATGCTGCTTTCCAGTTAAAAAGCCAGCCATCTTTCTTGTGGATCTTACTTATCTCTTCCTTTGTTACTAATTGCAATACAGTTGGAAAAGTTCTGCGTGTAGATTTTTCTTCAATGCAATCAGTTATTTTATCAATGATGAATACCTGCTCTGGCATCAGGCAAATTACATAAAAAGTATTAAATATAAATCATATGTGATTGCTTGCTGGTAGTGTATTTTATATGACTTAATCCCCTGCCATAAACGTATTGATGATCCACTTGCCCTTCTTCTTTTCCAGGATCAGGCGGTAATCACATATATCCCAGGTGAGGTCGTTGCGAACCCAACCGGTAAGCTTGCCATCGAAAGTTTGAATGTAGGTCCAGTTGTCTGAATTGCCGCCGGCCGTTTTAGATACAGGCTCATCTATTACTTTCACGATATCATAGCTCAGCCTGCCCAGGTTGGCCGATAACCTGTCTGGGCTCTTGCGTACATTGGCATCCGGCGATATGATAGTAAGACACTCCCCGCAGCCACCACAATAGTTAGTGCCGCCCTTCATGACAGACATGCCCATCACATAAGGAAATACAAACTGGCTACGTAGCTTGCTATCAAAAATGCCACCAAGGCCGATCACAGTCTCCAGGTTCTTCCACACTTTGGACGAAGGGAATTGTGGCGCATAGATCTCCTTAAAACCTTTGATATTGTTGTGTGAGTCTTCTTTGCGTTCTGCATCTTCAGCCGTTACTGTCACAGTAGGGCTCAGCAGTTTCAACAGGGCAGGAGCGTCCTTGCGGGCAATCACTGCTTTGAGCGTGTCTACAAATACTTTCAGGGAACTGTCTTTATTAACTTCATTACGGGGCGGATACTTATATGTTTGTGCAGAAGCTATCAACCCGGTCAGTACCAGCGCAAAAACCAATGTATATTTCTTCATATCAAAGCCTTAAATCGACCGCAAGTATACAGCTTTTTCGAAACCAAAAATCGTAGTCCCGCTTCACGGGAGCTCGTTGCTCGAAGCAATTATTCTTCCAATAGATCCGGTTCGTCCAGTAAATTCAATTGTATATTATCACTGCCCGCAATACCCTCGATGGAGCCTTTGATATGAGCGGCATTCAGTAGCACTTTCTCCAGTTGCTTTTCCCTGGCCTTCCACATTTTTTCCATGGCGTCCCGCTCGCGTTGTATAGACAGCTTCATAGACAGAAAGCCTTCGCGGATAGCTTTCCATTGCTCACCAAATTCATTACTGGTAAGATAGTCATATAGCAGATGCATTTTGTCGCCACGGTTTTCCTGCGATTTGGTAGCATTGAAGATCCGGATGATGCCATCGCGTAGTACATGTGATAGTGCTGTTACTTCACTAAAAGAACAGATCCAGATGCCTTCCAGTTGCCCAAACTTGTTCAGTTGCTCGGGTAGTGCCTGTGTCACGATCACTGCTACATCAGCTGTGGTGCTGCGCATATCGGCTTTCAGCTTTTCAATCCAGGCCTTATCAAAATGCTTGGTGCGTTTACTTTCATAAATGATGCGGCCACATTCCTGGCCAAACTGGTTGCGGACAGTTTGAATACAGTCTGCCCCACGTATACCTTTTCCTACTTCACTGATCATATCGAAAGGAAAGGCTGCCTTCAACATTTCTTCTAATGCCAGTTCTTGTATCTCTCCCTGCAGTTGCATAGAGCCCTGCTCAGCTTTGCGTTTCATCTCTTCAATGAGCCGTTTCTGGTCCTCGAGTTGTTTCTCCAGTTCCTTTTGGCGTAGTTGATGTTCCACTTCCTTGGCAGCTGTTTTCTCTTCTTCCAGTTTTCTTAACTCTTCCGATAGTTTGCTCCTTTCCTCCTGCAGTTTACGTTGCACGCTTAGTTCCAGCTCGGCTTCCCTGTTTTTGAGCGCCTGTTCTTTTTGGAGAAATTCAAGCTCCTTCTGCCGGGCCAGCTTCAGCTTCTCTTCGTTGTCTTTATTATTTTGCGTCAGCAGGTTCAATTGGTTCTCATAATCAGCACTGATACTCTTGCGCAGATTTTCTTCCAGCGTCTGTTGCAGCTTTACTTTTTCTTCCTGTAGCTTTTTAGTGTATTCAGTGGCGGCTGCCTGAGCCTGTTGAGCCAACTCTTTCTCGCGCCGGCTGAACTGCTCAGACTGCTCCTTCTCTTTCTTCGCAGCTTCATCCGTCACCTGCTTCTTATAAGCTACCATCTGTTCGCGCAGTTCCTTCTTATATTCTTCCGATACAGCATCTTCAATATCAAACTGATGCCCACATTTCGGGCATTTAATATCCGTTGCCATCCTGTTGTTTTGGCGCAAGTTAATTAAAAAGGAATTGGGAGGGTATTTAGTGCATTTTCATGGCGTAGTAACAAAAAGATAATCTTGATCTGTTACAGGTATATTTTACTAACGGTAACAGCGTAGTACTACGCAAAAATGAAAGTAAGGTGACCTGATTGTATATAATCAAATTTACCTACATTTACGACCTGTTTAGCAAATAGCGATCCTCCACTGATTAGTCCATACCGGGTAAACACACTGACTATTTTCTGAAAAGCAACTTTTACTAACCCCACCTAACCATTGACAAGGCAGCTCGTGTGCCCTGTTATATCCGTATACCTGTTTGGTTAATGCTCCTGTTTAAGTAATGACTGGTTTTGGCCCTGTTAAAAAAGTAAGCACTTTTTTGACACAGTATTTCTTTGCATTTACATAAAACCTAAACTTTCTATTATGAATGGAATGATGGCAGTCGTTACCTGCTTTGCAGGCGATTTTGCGCCAAAGACCTGGGCGTTTTGTAGTGGACAAATATTAGCGATCGCTCAAAACCAGGCATTGTTTTCTTTACTGGGTACCACGTATGGTGGAAACGGGGTTACTACTTTTGCTTTGCCGGATTTGCGTGGCCGCACAGCAGTCGGCATAGGACAAGGGATTGGGACAGCCAATTATTTCTTAGGCCAGCAAGCCGGTAGCGAAACTGTTACCCTTACTACTTCTTCCATGCCCGCACATGTGCACACGGGAACTGCCAATCTAAAATTGGAAGCCGACTCCACCGCTTGTGCTGATCCGGCGCCCGACTTTAACTACCCGGGACCTTACACAAATGCTTATGCGGCTGCACCTACCAATGGGGCCAACATGCTTGCTCCCAAATATCTGTCGGTAACGATCGGATCAACCGGTAATGGTCAGCCTGTACCCGTGCTGAGTCCTTACCTCGCCATCAACTACATCATTTGCCTGCAGGGAGTATACCCCAGCCGCAATTGATCATCATTGCTCCATCTATTCCTACATTATTAAAGCACAACATCATGTTTGAAGATCAATATTTAGCCAACGTTACCATCTTTGCGGGCACCTTTGCACCACGTGGGTGGGCATTTTGCCAGGGACAACTTATATCTATTGCAGAAAACTCAGCCCTCTTTGCCCTGATAGGTACTATTTATGGAGGAGACGGGCAAGTAACTTTCGCCTTGCCCGATCTGCGCAGCCGCGTGGCCATTCACGCCGGACAGGCCCCTGGTTTCTCAAATTATGAATTAGGGCAAGCGGCGGGTGTAGAAAGTGTGACCCTCGTCACAGGCCAGCTTCCTCCACATACGCATGCTTTTGTGAGTATTTCCGGTGCTCCAACCGTCAATACTACTGCAGGAACTGTATCTGATCCTACCAATGCGGTGCCTGCCCTCGTATCGGGCACCAACGCCTATGCAGCAGCAAGCACTGGTAATGTTATGGCCACATTTACCTGTAATACCAATACAGCTGTAACGGGACAGAACCAGCCCTTTGCTATTCAATCGCCCTATCTCGCTATGAATTATGTCATTTGTATGGAAGGTATTTTCCCTTCACGCAACTAAGCTACTAACACCATCTCTAACGCATTAAACACATCATACTATGAATGGCTTTATAGGATCTGTAACACTGTTCGCCGGCAGCTTTGCTCCCAGAAACTGGGCGCTTTGCCAGGGACAACTCATTTCAATTGCCAGCAACACTGCCCTGTTCTCTATTTTAGGAACTACCTACGGTGGCAACGGTACTACCACCTTTGCTTTACCCGATCTGCGCGGCCGTGCCGTGGTGGGAGCTGGCCAGGGGCCAGGATTGTCAATGTATAGCCTTGGACAAATAGGCGGTACCGAAACTACCACACTATTATCATTTAACATTCCGGCACACACACATACGGCTGCTGTACAAATACAGCCTAATGCAGCTTCTGCGGCCGATCAGCCTTCGCCGGGCAACGATGTATATGCAACGGCAGCTTCTGGCGAGCCATTTTATGGTCCCGCACCTACTGCGCAGATGCAAGCTTATCCAGGTACACTCACCACGGCTTCGACGGGTAATTCGCTTCCTTTTAGCAACCTGCATCCGGAGCTTGCATTATGTTATATCGTTTGTGTGCGCGGCATTTTCCCTGCCAGGAATTAATCATTATACGTTTAAAATACCATTATGTCCCTGTCCATAGGACTATTATTACCAAGATCTACTGACTATCCGGCATTGGGATTCGATATACTGGATGGCTTACGATACAGTACCGCTATCAATAACCAGGATGAGTTGCGCATCATACCTGAAAATATAGGATATGGAGAAGACCATGCCCTCAATTATGCAAAGGCTGAAAAGCTGTTATTGCAGGACAATGTGGATGCCATCATCGCCTATTGCAATGTAGCCAATGCTGAACCATTATACGGTTTGGCTGCGGCTATCGGCCGTCCATTCATCTTTGTTGATCCGGGTATGCAATTGCCGGAATTATCGGCACAACCCTATTGCTACCACATCTCTCTACAGGGTGTTCATGCCTGTCGCATAGCCGGCTATCTGGCGGGCGAAAAAAGCCGTAAGGTATTAATGGCTACTTCCTTCTATGATGGCGGTTACCGGGGGCCATGGGGCTATACCCGTGGTCTTGAAGAAGCAGGTGGCAGCGTTTGCGGCAATTATGTAAGCGGTTATAAAGAAGCAGAATTCAGCATCGATGCTTATATCGAACTACTTGGTCATTCAGGCGCTCAATCTGTGGCAGCCTGCTTCAGCACTTACCTGGCCGATCTGTTTATAAAAGCACTTAAGCAAAAGAACCCTTCTGCCATAGCATTACCTTTTTATTGTTCACCCTTCATGGCCGAAGAACAGTTACTTGCCAAATGTGATTTTCCCGGAGGTACTTTCCATGCCATTGTACCCTGGGGTTCAGGTCTGCAGGGAGAGGCGCAACAGTTGTTTACAAACACGATACTGAAAGAGAAAAAAAAGAAAGCCAACATCTTCCATTTACTGGGTTGGGAGGCTGGCATTGTGGCGTTACAAGCCCTGCGCGAAGGAGCAACAACATTAAATGGATTTTCCTACGCCAGCCCGAGAGGTGCGGTCACCATCCATCCACAAACGCAGTTTACCTATGCACCTTTATATAAAGCGGAGATCATGGGCGGTGAGCATAATAAATGTATCCTGCATATCACGGATGCCATAACTGTTACAGCCGCTGATCATGAAACGGTACACAAGGACAAACCTGACATGGCGTCCGGATGGAAGAACAATTATCTATGTATATAACCTATGAGAATCGCCATACTTTGTAACGACAGGATAGCCTTACCTGCATTGCATCAACTGCTGGCTACCGGTCTGGTAGTAGCGGTGGGCGTACCGGCGCTCAACCAGCAAATACGATTGCTGGCTGAAAGCGCCTGTGCCCGTGCAAATGTACCGGTACAGGGTTTTCGCAAACACAGCATAGCTGCCGATCTGCCGGAGTGGATAACCCGCTACCGGCCCGATGTAGTATTGGTAAAAACATTTCCCTATCTCATACCAGCAGAAGTGATCCACATGCCCCGGCATGGCTTCATCAACTTTCACTATGCCCCCTTGCCTGAATGGCGGGGCTCCAATCCCTTGTTCTGGATGATACGTAATCAGGCTACAGCAGGAGCTGTCACTGTGCATGAAATGACGGAAGAGTTTGATGCGGGGCCTGTACTGCTGCAACAACCAGTGCCGCTGATGCCGGATGTGAACTTTGGCCTTTTCTATACGCAGCTTGCTTACGCGGGAGTACATGCATCGGGTATGTTACTGAACGGGCTGCTTTCGGGAACCCTGCAAAAGAAAGAGCAGGACCCCGTAAAGGCCCGCTGGTATGGTAGGCCGGCGCCTGAGGATCTTTTTATCAATTGGAATACCATGAATGCCGGCGAGATCAATGCGCTTGTTAATGCCTGCAATCCCTGGAACAAAGGGGCAGCCACGCGTTGGAACGATTGGCTCTTTGGTATCAGCCATGCTGCCGTAATCGATCAGCCGGGAGGTGAAAAATTACCCGGTACAGTGCTTTCTGTTAATGCAGGGCAGGGGCTTATCGTTGCGTGCAAAGATGGTAAAGCTATTAAAGCCGAAGTGGTCTATTGTGAAGAAGGATTTTATCCCGGCCACAAACTGGCAGCTTTCGGATTACAACAAGGACATCAACTTACTTGAAAAATACCTAAAACCTTCATATGAAAAATAAACTGTACGCTGTACTACCTATTTTATTGCTAATAATAACTCTGTCAGATTCGATCAATACTCAGGCACAAGGCTGGGGTTATCGTGCTGGCTACGGCACAACCGACGGAGGCCAGGAAAGAGGGCTTGCCATCGCTACTGATGCTTCCGGAAATGTATACATTACCGGTAGTTATGTAGGCCCGGTCAATTTTGGTACTGGCCCATTACCAGATCCCGGTAACAATGAATGCTATGTGGCTAAATTCAATTCCTCCGGTGTATGCCAGTGGGCAGTTAGTTTTGCCGGTGCAACGGGTAATGATGTAGGATTTGCTATTGCTACTGATGGTACTTCCGTCTATGTAGGAGGTAATTTTTTGACTAGTATCACCGTGCCTCCATTAGCTCCTGTAGCTGGAACAAGTTTAGATGGGTTTATCGCAAAGCTCAATGCAAGCACTGGTGCAGGTATATGGGTATCTACTGTCAATGGCAGCAGTGTTGATAATGTGCAGTCGCTTTGCCTCGATGGAGCTGGTAACCTATATGCGGCTGGCAACTTTTTCGTAGGCGCCACTTTTGGCTCCTTTAACCGTACTGTTAATGGAAGTACTTCCTCCGATCTTTTTGTAGCACAGTTGAATACTACTACAGGTGCCTTCAATTGGGTAAGCACAGGCGGTTCGTCTGCTAATCCCGATAATGCCCAGGGAAGTAGCATTACTTATGTTTCAGCCCTCAACGAGGTCGTCGTTACGGGCAGTTATACAGGTGCTACTGCTACTTATTCTACAACTACACCAGCCTCATCTGTTGTACTCAACAATGCCGGTGCGGCAGATATTTGCCTGCTTGAACTTAATGCTGCTAATGGTGCATTCCTAAGTGGTGCAGGCATTGGTGGTGCGTCGGGAGAAGAAGGATTAGGCATTACCTATGATGCATTTACGGGTGATGTGGTACTGGGAGGGTATTTTCAAAGTGCCAGCATCACCTTTGGGTCTAATCCTGCATTGAATAATTCCGGCGGTACACAGGATGCTTTTTATGTACGGTATAGTCCGGACGATAACACCTTCGTTTGGTCTAAAGCAGCTGGTGCTACGACTGGTACCGATAGGGTGACTGGTATCACTTCCGATGGCGCCGGCGGCATTTTGATGGTGGGTTATTTCTGGGGCACCCTGAGCTTGCCCACCAACCTCGCGTCTCCTGTTTCGATTACCAATAGCCGGACTTCTGGTGAGGATATTTTTCTGGCGCGTGTGAGTGCCGAAACGGGTAATGGCCAATTGCTGGGGCAGGGAGCGGGCGCCAGTGGCAGCACTACCGGCAACCAGGGATTGGCAATAGCGCTTGGCTCGGGCAATAATCCCTGGATCACCGGCAGCTACACCAGCGATCTGACACTTTCACCATTGGCGGTACTGCCATTTGTAGGAAGTTCAGATATTGTATTGGCCCGGTTCAATAATCCTGCACCATTGACTGCCACCCAATCACAAACCCCCGTTACCTGTAACGTAGGCTGCAATGGTACTGCAACCGTTACTCCATCCGGTGGCGTCACTCCTTATACATATGCCTGGACACCCAATGTAAGTACTACCGGAACAGCTACCGGTTTCTGTGTGGGTGCTACGCCGAGTGTTACAGTAACAGATGCCATTGGCAATACTGTTACGAAGAATTATACCATCACCATGCCTGCCACGCAATTGGCTACTGCCAATACGACCAATACGACCTTCGTAGTATCTGCATCCAACAATAATATCTACGATGCAAGCTGTAACCTCATTGCTACCCTGGTGCCCAATGGTGGCAGCCAGGTAAGTGGTACGGTCGCAGCACGTGTGTGGTTTGAGTCAGGAGTACCTGTCTATCCTGCAGTTACTGGTAAGCCCTATGTGGCCAGGCATTATGAGATACAGCCTGCTACCAATGCGGCCACAGCTACCGGTAGAGTAACACTTTATTTTACACAATTAGAGTTCGATAACTTCAACGCTGCTCCGGGTAGCACAGCTAACCTGCCTACCGGTCCTTCAGATGCTGCAGGTAAAGCCAACGTGCGTTTCAGCAAGTTTGCCGGCGCCAGCAACAATCCTGCGACTGGTTTGCCCGGTACCTATACGGGTACAAAAGCACTGATCGATCCCGTAGACAGCGATATTATTTGGAATGCTACACTTAACCGTTGGGAAATTAGTTTCAACGTTGTTGGCTTTAGCGGCTTCTTCCTGCAGACAAGCACGTATATATTGCCTGTGACTTGGGTGTATGTTAATGGATCACTCAATGCCCAGGGCCAGCCTTTGATCACCTGGAAAGTACAGGAAGAGCAGGTAGCTTCTTACAGCATTGAAAGAGCAATAGAAGATGAGCCATTCATAGCTATAGCCACGATCACTTCTAAAGGCAATGGAGAAAATGAATATAGCTTCCAGGAAATACAGGCGCTCGCTGGTAAAGCATCTTATCGTATCAAACAAACAGACCTTAATGGACGTACCACCTACAGCCGCATCCTGTTGCTGAAGAGCGATCGTAAAGGCTGGGTAACTTTATATCCCAATCCTGTTAAGGGCGCAGCTACGTTGAATGTTACCGATAAAGAACTGATCAACACTACGGCTTGCCTGTACGATGGAACAGGCAGGGAGTTACAACGTATACAGATCACGCAAAGCGTTACCATCCTCCACATGGAGCAATACAAATCCGGCGTGTATACATTAAAGCTGAAGAATGGACAAACGATGAGAATATTGAAAGAGTAAGTATATTGAATACAAAATTAGAGAGCCCTGGCAAGCGTAAGCTGTCAGGGCTTTTTATTCATGCTGATATATTCAGTAGGCGTAATGCCAAACTGCTTCAGGAAGTTCCTGCCAAAGTTGTTCTGCGAATTATAACCCACAAGGTCGGCTACTTCATATACTTTATGCTGACCACCGGCCAGCATTTCAGCAGCTTTCTTCAACCGGGTAATATTGATCAGCTCATTGGGCGTAAGGTTGGAAATGGATTTGATCTTACGATATAGAGTAGGGCGGCTCATGTTCATGATCCGGGCCAGTTTCTCCACGTCCAACTCAGTATCTTCGAGGTGATTGCGGATAGATTCATTCAAAGTCTCCAGGAACTGTTCATCGGCAGTAGAGTAAGCCATACTCTTGATATGAACAAGAGGCGAGTTGGCAAAGTACTCCCGTATCTTATTACGGTTACTGAGCAGGTTGGCGATCTGCACTTCGAGGTGTTCCGGAGAGAACGGCTTTTCAATATACGCGTCAGCTCCCAGTTTCAACCCTTCGATCTTTGATTGTAAAGTATTCTTGGCCGTCAACAGGATGACGGGGATATGACTGAAGTCGAAATTGGTTTTGATCAGGCGACAAAGTTCGAAGCCATCCATGCCTGGCATCATGACATCACTCACCACCAGGTGCACAGCCTCTTTGTCGAGAACAGACAAAGCCTCCTGGCCATCGGATGCTTTTAAAACAGCATACTGAGCTCCCAACACTTCCGCCAGGAATTCAATGATCTCTTCATTGTCATCAACCAATAAGATGGTGGGTGGTGTCATAGCGTATAGGGTTTATTGGTTTGTTGAGATGATTGAGTTGTCGTTCTGCTCAAGACCAGTACCATTATTAGTGGGCAGCAAAGGTAAGCTGATCACAAATACATTCAAGTCATGATTATCCTCTTTGAAATACAGGTTCCCTTTAAGCAATTGCGCCAGTGAACGGGCAAGTGCCAGACCGATACCTGTTCCCTTTTGCTTTTCCGTTTTCTTGAGCCGGAAAAAAGGCTCGAATATCTTTTCCTTCATATCATAAGGGATAAGGTGGCCATCATTGGCAACCTCGATCATGAACAAACTGTCTTCCTGGCCAAAAGGTAACAATTGTACATGTACCTTTCGGTCGGCATACTTAATGGCATTGCTGAATATATTACTGAATATCTTATTCAAGGCCTCCAGATCAGCCATAGTATACAGCGGCTGCGAAGGTAACTCCATAGTGAATTGCAAATTGCGTTCCTCTGCCAGCGGTTTGAAGTTGGCATAAGTTTCTTCCAGCAACTCGGAAATGTTGATAGGCGTAAAGTTGAGGCTGAAACCCTTGGTCTCCGTTTGCCGGAAGTCCAGCAGCTGATTCGTGAGGTCGATCAGACGGTTGGTATTACGTTCCATGATCCGCAGGCTGTTGTGTAGATCAGGGCTTTCATCCGACTTCTTGATCACCTTTTCCAGCGGCCCTTTTATTAAGGTCAGCGGCGTTTTTATTTCATGCGCCACATTGGTAAAGAACTCTATCTTGGCTTGGTATAGCTCCTTCTCTTTCTCGTGCTCCAATAGTTCCAGCTTGCGTTTGTTCTTCTCTTCCGTTCTCCGGTGATAATTACGTATAATATAGAACACGATCAATACGCCAATTAAAGAATACACGGCATACGCCCAGGTGCTGGCCCAGAAAGGAGGCAGAATACGTATTTGTAATTGCGCAGTTTGACTGTTCCATTGCCCGCTACTATTGGCTGCCTTTACTATAAAACGATAAGTACCTGCTGATAATCCGGTAAAATATACTTTGCGGTTCGACTTCAGATAGGTCCAGTCTTTGTCCAGTCCTTCCATCTTGTACATATACTCCGTACGCTCTGGTGAAGTATAACTTAGTGCAGCAAAGTCGATGCTGAAAGTAGAAGCGGTATAGGGTAGAGTAATGCGGTTTGTTTGTATGACGGACTGAGAAAGAGGAGACTCCTTTTCATTGATGATCAACTCCTGGTTATTTACCTGTATACCTGTGATATATACTGGAGGAACAAACCAACTTTTGGTGAATTCATCAGGGTTGAAGCTGATCAACCCCTTTACACTACCAAAATACAAACGCCCATTTTTATCTTTAAAGGCCGAACTATAATTAAACTGATCGTTCAACAGCCCATTACTCTTGGTGTATACCTGTATATTGTTTGTTAAAGGATTGAGGCAGGTAAGCCCACGCGTGGTGCTTATCCATAAATTATGCTGATTGTCTTCCCGTACAATGAAAACAAAGTTGCTGGGCAATCCATTCTTGGTCGAGTAACGTTTCCCTGTTTTGGTGGCATGATTATACCGGTACAAACCGCCCCCTTCAGTGGCTATCCATAAATTATGATTACTGTCCTCGAAAACATTATTTACAAGAGGGCTGCTGAGGCTATTGCTATCATTGGGATCGGGACGCAGGCTGCCCTTTTC
This sequence comes from Paraflavitalea sp., assembly GCF_059502485.1. Lineage (NCBI taxonomy): Bacteria > Pseudomonadati > Bacteroidota > Chitinophagia > Chitinophagales > Chitinophagaceae > Paraflavitalea > Paraflavitalea sp. The sequence goes on along the minus strand of NZ_JCACET010000010.1, from coordinate 1,506,961 downwards.
ACCGGTGGCGGTATTGTAATAAACAACGCCATTACCAATAGTCGATAACCAAATAGTCCCGGCATGATCTTCGAGAATACCATGTACGGTGATACCTTCCTGTATAGCTACAAAATCATCCGTTTGCTTATCATACCTGAACAAGCCCAAAGGAGTGCCGGCCAGTAATTCACCAGCCCTCGTTTTATAAAAAGTGATGACAAAACTTGCAGGGAACGAAGAAGAACCATCACGTCGCTTGGAATAATGGCGTATCACTTTTCCGGTGCGGATATCCATCACATCAACCCCATGTTCAAAAGTACCGATCCATAATTCATTACCCATAGCCTGCACACCGTGGATGTTGGTATACGAAATCGTGGAGCGGTTACCGCCGGGCAGGTAATGCGTTATCTTCCCGGTAGATTGTTCCAGTTTATTCAGCCCCCCGTCTTCTGTACCAATCCAAAGATTACCATACTGGTCTTCACACATGGCGCGTACGGCATTGCCGCTGATATTATTCAAAGCGCTGCCCGGGAAATACTTTTGGAAAGCAGTATATTGATGAGGGAAATAGTTGACGCCACCAAAATAAGTACCCGACCATATACCACCTTCCTTGTCTCTGCAAAGCGAATAAACGGCGTTATCGGCAATAGAATAAGGATCATTAAATTGTTTGCGCAGGTTCTTCAGGCTGCTATCCCTGATATTATAAATATAAACACCCGATTCCGTGGCGATCCAATATTCTTCACCTCCATAATGTACAAAATCACGGCCATATACGATCGAATTATCGGCATTGTGAGTAACGACGTCTATATACTTTCTACTTGCAATATCGAAAAGTTTGATACCCTGGTGGGCAGTACCGATCAAAATTTGCCCTTTGTTGGTAGCATAGAGCTTGCCGATCCATTTCGATACGATGGGAGTAGTTTCATTAAATACATCATACCCTTCGAAGCTGTCAGTGTCCGGATGATACCGTAGCAGCCGGCCATCGGTGCCGGATGTCCATATTTGTCCTTCGGGTGTAACGCAAGCTGTAGAAAGCTCAATCTCAATACTGTTGATCCGTATCGGGATAGAATCTTTTAGCTCATTATACCTGTATAGCCGTAAGCCCAATATAAACCACAGATTACCATCCTTGTCAGAAGTAATATCCCGCACATCAGACCAGCCGGTGCTTTTTATGAAACGAAAGCTTTCTGTTTTTGCATTATACCGGTATACACCTTCGCGGGTACCTACCCACAAAGTACCCTTGGGATCGACATGCAGCGAGTATACGAAATTGTTGCCCAGACTGGTGCTATCGGAAGGATCGGGGCGGAATATCTTGAAGGTAATACCATCAAACCGGTTGAGACCATCTTTGGAGCCAAACCATAAAAAACCTTCCTTATCCTGTACAATGCAATGCACCGTGTTGTGAGAGAGGCCGTTCTCTACCTGGTAATGCCTGAAATAATAGCCCTGCCCATATATAGAAGATGTGCAAAATACAAGCAGCGCAATCGTTATGCAAATGACATTACTTTTCAAGCAAACGGCAGTTGAGTTTGCACAAATATAACAAGATAAAAGAACCACGTTGCATCCAGGCCTGGATTGCGCAGCGGACAGCGGGTTTAACCGGCTCAAGGTCACGACTTTCGTAGCAAATACGTGTTAGCACTGGCACTTTGACGACCTGTATAATTTGACCTTTTTGCTTCAAATACGCCTGAATTTGAGACATTTTGGGGAAACTATGAGACGAATAGCCACGCCCGTAAAAAAGATTAATCCAAATTTTACAGCAAGATTGCTTGGAGGCACGAACATGCCTAAGTGATTGTGCCTGCTTATGCAAACGTTTACATTGTTTTTTAACTAACAATTACTGCTGTATGAAACTATCTGCCAGGAGTTTTTCATCCGGCTGCAGGTTATCCAAACTGCTACCTGCACGAACCGGTATCTTTACCTTCTTCCTTTTGTTTTTTTCTTTTTCACTTACTGCCCAGGATAAAGTGCCTGTAACGGGAACAGTTCTCGACAGCGCAGGCAAAGCTATCCAGGGAGTTACTGTGTCGGAAAAAGGGACCCAGAACGTTACTGCCACCAATGAGGGTGGTGTATTCTCAATTCAAGTAGCCGGCGCCAATGCCGTGCTCGTTTTCACGTATGTTGGCCATACCCCCAGAGAAGTACGGGTAGGCAATCAGAAAAATCTTAGCGTTTCCCTGCAGTCGGCCAATGCCGATCTGGGAGAAGTAGTTGTCGTGGGATATGGCTCCCGCAAAAAGGAGTCGTTGACTGGCGCTATTTCTACAGTAACATCCAAAGACCTTGAGCGTGTACACGGAGGTTCTACCGTGAGCTCTGGCCTGGCGGGTAAATTGCCGGGCGTAACATTCCGTATGCCCGATGGACGTCCTGGTGCCAGCGCTTCCATCCAGATCCGCAACATGGGCGATCCCCTGTATGTAATTGATGGTATCCAGCAGGACGCCGGTCAATTCAACAACCTTGCACCAAACGATGTGGAAAGCATTACAGTACTGAAAGATGCGTCTGCCGCCATCTATGGTGTGCGCGCCGCCAACGGCGTAGTGGTGGTTACTACCAAACGCGGTAAAGTAGGCAGCCGCAATACCATCAACATCGATGCGTATACAGGCTGGCAAAACTGGTCACGCTTCCCCAAAACAGTAAACGCCTACGAATGGCAACTCGGCGTTTTGGAAGCAGATATGAACCGGGTGAACCCTTCTACCAATATGACGAAGGCTGAACTGGAAAAGTGGAAACAAGGTACCGAGTACGGTTACCGCAATTTTGACTGGTATGACTTCATCATACAGAAGAATTCTCCACTTACCTCCATGAACGTGAATGCCACAGGAGGATCAGACAGGATCAACTACTACCTGTCCGTTACACGCCTCGATCAGAATTCCGTATTAGGTCGTGAATTCACGTTCAAACGCACGAACGTACAAAGTAATATCGATGCCAAGATCTCCAACCGCTTCAAAGTGGGCATGCAGATCAATGGCCGTATCGAAACCCGTGATAATCCTGGTGTACCCGGTGGTGATGACTACTGGGCGCCACGCTTTGCGCTTTTCCGCAACCGTCCTTACGAACGTCCTTTTGCCAACGATAATCCGGAGTACCTCAATGACATTGGTCACAATGCCGAAAACTGGGGCCTGCTCAATAAAGCAAAATCCGGTTACTGGAAGCAGGACTGGCGTGTGATCCAGCTCAACTTCACCGGCGAGTACACTACACCTATCAAGGGCCTTACTGTTCAGGGAAAATATTCTTACTACCTGGCAGATATGGTTACCAACGGACATGAATATACCTATGATGCCTATACTTTCAATCCGGCAGACAGTACTTACAAAAGGACTGGTGGTAGCGACAACCCCTGGAGAGAGCGCATTGTAGAAAAAGTGTTCAACCAGGTAGCTCAGTTACAACTGAACTACAGTAACACCTTCGGTCGTCATACAGTAGGTGCGACGCTGGCCACAGAACGCATTGACAGAAGGAACATCAGGACCTTCCAGCATGCGGTGCCCAGCATCAATGAGCTGCCCAACCTGCAGTTTCCTGATATGGACGCCAACCAGTTTGATGACTATGATCGTCAGGAAGCCCGCTCAGGCTACGTAGCCCGTGTAAACTATAGCTATGATAACAGATATTACGTAGAGTTTTCAGGTCGCCGTGATGCCTCCTGGAAATTTGCACCTGGCAAGCGGGTGGGCTATTTCCCCAACGTTTCTGCAGGCTGGAGAATTACTTCAGAAAGATTCTTCGAACGCATGACGGGTGGTAACAGCGTCCTCTCTGATCTTAAAATAAGAGCATCCTATGGTGAGTTGGGAGATGACAACGTACCCAATCTCGGACCTTTCGATTACATGGCTGGCTATAACTATAATGTAGGCCGCTCAATATTCAACGGTAATACGGTGCTCGGCGCCCGCAACCGTGGTGTACCTGTCACCAATATTAGCTGGTTCGTAAGTACCATCACCGACGTTGGTGCCGATTTCTCTTTGTTCAATGGCGCTCTCACAGGTACAGTAGACTACTTCTACCGCAAACGTACTGGTCTTCGTGGTCGCAAATATGATGTACTGGTGCCTTCTGAGCTGGGATATTCATTGCCTGATGAGAACGTAGAAAGTGATGCCGTATTAGGTGGCGAAGGTTCATTGAACTATACTGGTTCGATCGGTGAGGTAAAGTTCAATGTAGGTGGCAACCTTTCTTTCGCCCGCAGAAAGTTCCTCGACTCTTACAAGCCAGTATATGGCAACTCACTGGATAAATACAACAACGGACGCGAAAACCGCTGGAGCGATATCTATTGGGGATACGAAGTGATCGGCCAGTTCCAATCGATGGAGCAGATCAACGACTATCCTGTAAACATCGACAACGAAGGCAACCGGACCCTCCTGCCCGGTGACCTTATATACAAGGATATCAATGGCGATAAGAAGATTGATGGCAATGATGTTCGCCCAATCGGGTACGTAGCCAACAGGAACCCGAATGTGAACTTCGGTTTCACACTCGGCTTCAACTTCCGTGGCATCGACTTCACGGCTGATTTCTCCGGAGGCTCCATGTATACCTTTGGTCAGAACTGGGAAATGAAATGGCCTTACCAGAACGGTGGTAACCTGCTGCGCCAGTTCTTCGACAGCCGCTGGCACCGCGAAGATCCCTTTGATGTAAACAGCAAATGGATCCCCGGCAAATATCCGGCGCTGCGTTTCAACCAGGGCGGTCATAGCAACTACCGCGATGGTAGCTGGCAGTCTACGTTCTGGACTACCAACGTAAAATACCTGCGTGCAAGAACAATTGAGCTGGGTTATTCTTTGCCTAAAGAATGGCTGCAAAGAGCAAAGCTCAACAAGGTGAGATTTTATGTCAACACCTATAACCTGTTCTCTATAGATAATCTGAAGGACATAGGGATAGAACCCGAAGTAATGGACCCCAATGGTCTGCAGTATCCCCAAAACCGCTTTATCAATTTTGGCGTAAACCTGTCCTTCTAACCACACAATTGTAGGCAATATGAAAAAGTACTTCTCAGCAATTATACTATCCGCAGCCCTGTTTAGCAGTGGTTGTGTAAAGGAAGATGACTTCCTCGATAAAAAACCTACCGATATCCTCCTCGATGAAGCGGTATGGAAAAGCAAGAAACTTGTACTCAACGTACTCGCAGATCTATATGACCGTATACCCAATTTTCAGGCAATAGATGGCTACTGGAACTACGGCAATTTCAACGAAGGTTTTATATCACGCAATGGCGATCGCTGGCGTTTTCAGAACAACGACTGGGGCTATGGCGAATGGGGTATGTGGGATTATGGGTACATGCGCGATCTCAACATCGCCATCCAGAAACTGGGCACAGCTACAGAACTGGAAGCTGTTGACCGCAACCTCTTCTTAGGTGAAACACGTTTCCTGCGTGCTTTGCTCTACTTTGAAATGGTAAAGAGAATGGGCGGGGTGCCTTTGATCACAGAGCCTATGACCTACGACTTCAGTGGCGATCCTACACCATTGCAACACCCCCGTGCCAAAGAAGCCGATCTCTATGATTTTATCATTGCTGAGTTGGATGCAGTGACAGCCATGCTGCCAGATGCACCCGGTGATAAAACAAGAGCTACAAAAGGAACAGCACAGGCCTACATCAGCCGCATAGCGCTGTATGCAGGTTCCATTGCAAAATATGGTGGCACTACACCATCCGTAACATTGGCTGGAGGCGAAGTAGGTATACCAGCTGCAAAAGCAAACACCTATTACAACAAAGCCCTCACTGCTGCCAAAGCAGTACAAGGTTATTCCCTGTACTTGAAAAAGCCGGGAGACCTTGCCGACAATTTCGCCAACATTTTCCTGGATAAAGGCGGTAACCCCGAGGTGATCTTTGCCGAAGACTACAAATTGAAAAGCGGTAAAGTACACAACTATACGATCGACAACCAGCCCATGTCTATGACCGAAGAAAGCTTTGGCAGTGGGCTCAACCCGGCGTTGAATCTTGTACAGGAATTCGAGCTGCTCAACAACACATATGCACCCCTTAACAATACAAACGGTTCCGACTTTGTATACTACGATAATCCGTTGGACATCTTCGCAGGTCGTGATGCACGCCTCGCTGGCACGGTTATTCTACCCGGCGCCAACTTCAGAGGCAGGCCGGTAGACATCTGGGGCGGCTACATGCTGGCCGACAAGACGATCATTTCCGGCACCAACTTCGGTGCACAAAAAACACTGCCTGGCAAAACCGCACCGGAAGTAGTGGTGGGAGAAGATGGCCCTATCCCAGGCCTGGAATGGAGTGCACAAACTGGTTTCCTTGTTCGCAAATGGCTTGACCCCAACGCAGGCGCTGGTTCCCTCGGTACCGCAAGCGATGTATGGTACATCCGTATGCGCTATGCCGAAGTATTACTCAATGCGGCAGAAGCTGCCTTTGAACTGGGACTTCCCGAAGCCAAAGATCACATCAACCTGGTGCGTCGTCGTGCGGGCTTTACAACCGATCTTACTGCAGTAGATATCACTTTCGACAGGATTGTACATGAAAGAAGGATAGAGCTGGCGTTCGAAGATCATATCCTTTGGGATAACAAACGCTGGAGACTGGCCCACAAAGTATGGAACGGAAGCGCCATGACAGAGGCCGATCTGAAAGCCAACATCGGAAAGTCGGACAAAATATATACACAGGTATTTGGCCTTACACCCTACAAAGTCTACACGCCAGGTGTACCGGCTACCAATGGAAAATGGGTGTTTAAGATCGAAAAACCCAACGCAGTAACAGGAGCCGACAGGTTCAGGCTCGGAAACTATTACTCCTACATTGGCGATGACGTCATCAATAACAATCCTAAGATTGTCAGAAATCCGAATCAATAAGTGGTTAAAAAGGTCAACTCATGAAAAAGATAACTAATTATATACTGCTGATTGCCGCTATAGGCTGCTTCGCATCCTGCGCAAAAGACAATTACGACGCGCCGAATGCCACATTGAAGGGACGTATCGTATACAACGGGCAACCCATCAATGTAGAATACAATCAGGTACGCTTTCAACTCTGGGAGAGCGGCTATGTCAATGTAAAACCCATCGATGTGACCATTGCGCAGGATGGTGGCTACTCGGCCATGCTCTTTAATAACACCTACAAACTTACCTTCCCGGGTGGTCAGGGACCGTTTATGACAAAACAAAGCGGCGCTGCGAAAGATACCATCGTGGTAAACCTGTCAGGCAACCAGGAACTGGACATCGAAGTGCTGCCCTACTACATGGTGCGCGATGCACAGTTTACGGCTTCTGCAGGCAGTATAGCGTCTACTTTCAAGCTCGAAAAGATCATCAACGATGCCAATGCCAAGAATATCGACAGGGTGACATTGTACATCAATAAAACCCAGTTCGTGTCCGAGGGTAACAACGTGGCTAAAACATCTATCAACGGAGCCGATATTACAAACCCCAACAGTGTAAATATGAGTGTAGCAATACCAGCACTGGTGCCCGCTCAAAACTATGTATATGCACGTATCGGGGTTAGGATTGCCAACGTGGAAGATTGGATCTTCTCTGATGTGAAGAAAATAACATTCTGATTCAGGTTCGTATTATTATCATTTTATTGAATAGATTTAGTGTAACAAATTCTAATTTATCATGCGTAGAGTGCCCGTCCTTTTTTTACTGTTGATTGTAACTACAGCCCTGAATGCTCAGCAACCCTGGCAAATAGTGCCAGGGAAGATTACTACCGAATGGTCTGCCAATGTAAACCCTGCGAGTCCTTTGCCCGAATATCCCCGCCCACAACTGGTGCGGAAGAACTGGCAAAACCTCAATGGCCTTTGGCAATACAGCATCTTGCCCAAAGCACAGGAAGAAACCATCCCTGCTACTTTTGCAGGTAATATCCTGGTGCCATATGCGGTAGAAGCATCCCTGTCAGGCGTAGGAAAAACAGTAGGGAAGGACAGCGTACTCTGGTATAAAAGGGTCATCGCTACCCCTGTTGTTAAAAAAGGCCAGCAGGTTCTCTTGCACTTTGGTGCGGTCGACTGGCGTTGTGCGGTATATGTCAACGGACAAAAAGTAGGCACACACCAGGGGGGCTATGATCCTTTTTCTTTCGATATCACAGCAGCCCTGAAAAAAGGAAAACAGCAGGAAATTGCAGTATCAGTATGGGACCCTTCCGACCAGGGACCTCAGCCTCGCGGCAAACAAGTGCGTAAGCCCGAAGGCATTTGGTACACCCCGGTAACAGGTATCTGGCAAACAGTATGGCTCGAGACAGTAGCATCCACCTACATCGTGTCTACCAAACAAACGCCCGATATCGACACCAAAACACTGAGCATTGAAACCAAAGTAGCCAACGCGCAAGCAGGCGACCTGGTAAAAGTGACAGCGTTGGATGGTACTACCAGGATCACTGAACAGAGTGTTACAGCTGGTGAGAATATCAAATTGTCTATCGACAATCCAAAACTCTGGACACCGGAAAATCCTTTTCTCTATGCACTCAAGATTGAAGTGTTGCGTGCCGGAAAAGTAGTAGACGAAGCCGACAGCTATTTTGCCATGCGCAAAATATCTATGGGCGTTGATGACAAAGGCATACAACGCATGCTGCTCAACAACAAGTTCGTATTCCAATATGGCCCTCTCGACCAGGGCTGGTGGCCTGATGGTTTGTATACTGCACCTACCGATGAAGCCCTCAAATTCGACGTAGTAAAGACCAAAGAAATGGGCTTCAATATGATCCGCAAACACGTAAAAGTAGAACCCGCCCGCTGGTACTACCACTGCGATCAGTTAGGTATCCTTGTTTGGCAGGATATGCCAAGTGGCGACCTCCATGCCCGCTGGGAAAACCGTCCCGGTATAGAAGGCATTGGCTATGATATGGAGCGTTCAGCCGAATCGGAAAATATCTTCCGTACAGAGTGGACGGCCATCATGGAAAGCCTCCACAACTTCCCCAGCATTGTGGTCTGGGTTCCCTTCAATGAAGCATGGGGACAGTTCAAGACCAAAGAAATTGTAAACTGGACAATGCAGAAAGATCGTTCACGCCTCGTAAATACAGCCAGCGGTGGTAACTTCCATTTAGTGGGACATATCGTTGACTTACACAATTATCCTTTACCTGCTATGCCAACGGCCGACCTGTTTGGCGCCAATTACGTACTGGTATTGGGTGAGTTCGGCGGTCTCGGATTACCACTCGAAGGACACACCTGGCAGGATAAGAACAACTGGGGCTATCGCAGCTATAAGAACCAGGAAGAACTCTTTACAAACTATTCACAGCTCGTCGATAAATTCCCGGCATTGATCAAAAAAGGATTGTCAGCCGCAGTGTACACCCAAACCACCGACGTGGAAGTGGAAACAAACGGCCTGATGACATACGACAGAAAAGTATTTAAAATACCAGTTCCCAGCTTGAAGCAAGTACACAATAAACTGTACGATGTGAACCTGGTAAAAATGAAATAACTCTTGAGTCACGCAATGAACAAGTATAAAAAACAGGCTTTGCTGACGATTGCTCTGCTGGGTTCGGTATATGCCGGCACCCAGGCACAGACGAGCCTGAAAGTAGAAGTAGTAAACAAGCCCGACAATACAGTTCTCAACAAATACTATATAAGCAACAAAGCGCCATTACAACAACAGTATTTCGTCAAGCTGCCGGTCACTGCGATAAAGCCCGGAGGCTGGCTCAAAAAAATGCTGGAGTTGCAACGGGACGGTCTCACAGGTAACCTCGGAGAGATCAGCATTTGGCTGTCGAAGCACGACAATGCCTGGTTGCACAAAGACGGTAAAGGAAAATATGGCTGGGAGGAATTACCCTACTGGCTCAAAGGATATGCAAACATTGGCTACATGCTGCGCGATCAAAAGATGATCAAAGAAGCCAAATTCTGGCTTGATGCAGCTATGGATAACCAGCGTGAAAACGGTGACTTTGGCCCCCTCGTTAACCGGAATGGAAAGCGGGACCTCTGGACCAATATGCCGATGCTGTGGTGTTTGCAATCATACTATGAATATGCACAGGATAAGCGCGTACTTGACCTGATGACTAAATATTTCAAGTGGGAGCTGTCATTACCCGATGATCAGCTGCTGGAAGACTACTGGGAAAACAGCCGCGGAGGTGATAACATATACAGCGTTTACTGGCTGTACAACCATACCGGCGAAGCCTGGTTACTCGATCTGGCAAAAAAGCTCCACCAGAATACGGCCAACTGGACGCAAAAGAACAACCTGCCCAACTGGCACAATGTGAATGTGGCGCAGTGCTTCCGTGAGCCGGCACAGTATTCACTCCTGAGCCGCAATGAAAGCGATCTGCAGGCCACCTACGATAACTTTAAATTGATACGTGATATCTATGGACAGGTGCCGGGCGGTATGTTTGGCGCCGATGAGAATGCACGTAAAGGCTACGACGATCCACGCCAGTTGGTAGAGACTTGCGGCATGGTAGAACAAATGACCTCCGACCAGATGTTACTTTGGTATACAGGCGACACCAAATGGGCGGAGAACTGTGAAGATGTAGCCTTCAATACATTCCCAGCCGCGTTTATGCCCGACTATAAGGCCCTGCGCTATTTAACAGCACCCAACCATGTTGTGAGCGATAGCAAGAACCATGCGCCGGGCATCGACAACAATGGCCCCTTCCTCATGATGAACCCTTTCAGCAGCCGCTGCTGCCAGCACAACCATGCGGCAGGCTGGGTATATTATGCAGAAAATAGCTGGATGGCTACGCCCGACAACGGATTGGCCGCACAGCTCTATGTAGAAGGAGAAGTAACAGCCCGCGTAGGCAACAGCAACACGGTTACGATTGTGGAAAATACACGTTACCCTTTCGAAGAGTCAGTTGAGCTTACTATTAAAACTGCCACCGCCACCAACTTCCCCTTATACCTCCGCTTGCCGGTATGGTGTAAAAAGCCGGTGGTAAAAGTGAACGGTAAAGCCGTGACATTTGAGGCAACGCCGGGTGGTTATGTAAAACTAACCAACCAATGGAAGGACAATGACCGTATATCCTTACAGTTCCCTATGGAGTTGGAGTTGCGTACCTGGGATAAAAACAAGAACAGCGTGAGCATCAATCGTGGACCGCTCACCTATTCGCTGCAGATACAAGAGCGCTATGAACAAAAAGACAGCAAGGCTACCGCCATCGGCGATTCCAGGTGGCAGGAAAATGCTGACCCAACCAAATGGCCTTCATTTGAGATCTATCCCGCTACCCAATGGAACTATGGTCTGCTGCTGAATACACAACCCTTGGATAAAACATTCACGGTAGTGCGCAAAGCTTGGCCAAAAGACAACAATCCATTTACCCTTGCAGGTGCGCCCATTACATTGAAGGCGAAAGGAAAACAGATACCTGCCTGGACCATCGATCAGTATGGATTGTGCGGATTGTTGCCACAAAGCCCGGTAGCAACAGGCGAACCAGTTAAAGAATTAACACTTGTACCAATGGGAGCAGCCCGCTTGCGGATAGCAGCCTTCCCCGTAGTACAATAAGCAAAGCATATGAGCAGGTTAAGCATTTTCGGTTTATTGTTAGTTTTAGTCGCAGTTAAAAGTGCGCCGGGGCAGACAACCGGCGCCACTTTTTCCAACCCCTTGCTGCCTGCAGGAGCCGATCCTTTTTCTTTTTATAAGGACGGCTATTACTATTACACCCATACCACAGGCAACCGTATCGATATCTGGAAGACAAAGAACCTGGCCGATCTGAAAACTGCCCAACGCAAAACGATCTTTACACCGCCACCCAACACAGCCCATTCCAGGAACCTGTGGGCTCCGGAAATTCATTACATACAGGGCAAGTGGTACGTATACTTTGCAGCCGACGATGGCCGCAATGAGAACCACCGCATGTATGTACTGGAAAATACGGCCGCCGATCCACTGGAAGGCAACTGGACATTCAAAGGCAAAGTGGCCGATCCTTCCGATAAATGGGCCATTGATGGCGATGTGTTTACCTGGAAAGGACAGCTATACATGATCTGGTCGGGATGGGAGGGAGACACCAATGGTGAGCAGGACATCTACATTGCCAAAATGAAGAACCCCTGGACCATTGAAGGCAATCGCGTCAAGATCGCGGCCCCACAGTTCGATTGGGAAAAGCACGGCGATCTCAAAGGCGATCCGCCCCACGTAAATGTGAATGAAGGCCCCCAGGCACTCATGAACGGCGATAAGCTGTTCATCATCTTTTCAGCCAGTGGCTGCTGGACGGATTTTTATGCATTAGGCGTGTTGAGCTTCACCGGCAAACAGGATTTGCTGGATGCAGGCAGCTGGAAAAAACATCCGGAGCCATTCTTCAAACAATCGAAAGAAAGCGGTGTTTATGCACCGGGACATAACTCATTCTTTAAATCACCGGATGGCAAACAGGATTGGATACTGTACCATGCCAACGATGCACCAGGGCAGGGATGCGGCAAACAACGTTCGCCACGTGCACAACAATTTACCTGGAGCAAAGAAGGTATGCCCCAATTTGGAGAGCCTATAAAAGTGGGCATACCGCTCCCGGTACCGTCCTTTTAACACCTAACAATCTAAAACAGGAATAAATAATGAAAAAAGCGCTGGCAATTGGTTTGGCCACCCTTCAGTTAAGCAATGCATTAGCACAGGAAATGCGTGCTCCTGCGTACCCTTTGATCACACACGATCCCTATTTCAGTGTATGGTCCACTTCAAACAAATTGAATGAGTCCACCACCAAACACTGGACAGGCGCCGATCAGTCCTTGCTGGGATTGATCAATGTAGATGGAACAGTGTATCGCTTCATGGGCGATGTAGAGAAAGTTTACAATACGGTGATCCCTGCTTCCGACGAGAAAGCATATGACGTAGCATATACAGAAAGTGAACCCGCAACTGGCTGGATGAACCTTTCCTTCAACGACAAAAGCTGGAAACGTGGCGGAGCGCCTTTCACAGATAACAGCTCCACTGCCAAAACAGTATGGAGAAGCCACGACCTGTGGGTACGTCGTGAGTTCACGCTGGATAAAACAGACTTCAACAAACTGTTCCTGAAGATCAACCACGACGACAATGCAGACGTATACCTCAACGGCGAAAAGATATACAGCTATGTTGGCTGGTTGAATAAATTCCAACACTTTGCAATACCGGAGTCTGCTAAACGCAAACTGGTAAAAGGGAAGAACGTACTGGCCCTCCATATAGTGAATACCCGGGGCGGTGCCTGGATGGATGCTGGTATAATGGATGAACCCAAACAGCAACCAGGTGGCAACATAAAATTGGCTACCCAGGATAACGTAACAGTAACTGCCACACAAACAAAGTACAACTTCACGGCAGGTAAAGCATCCCTTTCACTCACTTTTACTTCTCCCTTATTGCCTGACAACCTCGATCTGCTGTCAAGACCTGTAACATACGTTACAGCAAAAGTGAGTTCTGTTGACGGCGCAAAGCATGACGTACAAGTGTATTTTGGCGTGTCTTCTTCGCTGGCAGTCAATACACCCCAACAGGAAGTAAAAGCTGAGCAATACAATGCCAATAACCTGTCGATCCTCAAGGCTGGTACCATTGAACAACCTGTGTTGAAGAAAAAAGGCGATGATCTGCGTATCGATTGGGGCTATCTGTATGTAGCCGCTGGCGAAAACACTACACCACTCCAATACATTGCTACAGCTGCAGAAGCAGTGAATGCTTTTGGTCCCGCTAAATACAAAAGAGCTACCAAACTGGAAGGCAAACAACTTATGCTGAGCACAGTTTTCAAAGGATCGGTAAACACTGGTTCCGACTTTTCAAACGTATTACTGATAGGATACGATGACCTGTATGCCATACAGTACTTTGGCCAGAATCTCAAGGCCTGGTGGGCGCAAAAAGGCTCAACCATCGACCAGGAACTGTCGCATGCGGCTACTGATTATAAGTCCATCATGGAAAAGTGCGAAGCGTTCGATAAAAAACTGTACAACGAAACCTTGAAAGCGGGTGGAGAACAATATGCCCAACTGTGCGAATTGGCTTACCGCCAAAGCGTATCGGCACACAAAGTATTGAAAGACCCACAAGGCGAGATTCTCTTCCTCTCAAAGGAGAACTACAGCAACGGTTGTATCAATACAGTCGATGTTACTTATCCTTCAGCGCCTTTATACCTGGCATACAATCCTGATCTGCTGAAAGGCATGCTCAATGGCATCTTCTACTATAGCGAAAGCGGAAAATGGACAAAGCCTTTCCCGGCGCATGACCTCGGTACTTATCCCATGGCCAATGGCCAGCTGTATGGTGAAGACATGCCGGTGGAAGAAGCAGGCAACATGATCATCCTCACTGCAGCTATTGCCAAAGCAGAAGGCAATGCCAACTACGCAAAGAAACATTGGAACACCCTTACTACCTGGGTGGGTTACCTTGTAAGAGATGGATTTGATCCTGCCAACCAGTTGTGTACGGATGACTTTGCCGGCCATATGGCCCGTAACGCCAACCTCTCCATAAAAGCGATCATGGGTATTGCAGGATATGCCATGATGGCCGGCCAGTTGGGCGATCAGGCTACAGAGAAGAAATACCACGATACAGCAGTGGCCATGGCTAAGAGGTGGATGCAACTGGCGGCAGATGGCGATCATTACACACTCGCCTTCGAAAAGAAAGGCACCTGGAGCCAGAAGTACAACCTGGTTTGGGATAAGTTGCTGCACCTGAACGTCTTCCCGAAAGAAGTATACGAGAAAGAAATAAAGTATTACCTTACTAAACAACAGTCATTCGGCCTGCCGCTCGACAGCCGCCGCACATACACCAAATCCGATTGGATCATGTGGACGGCAGCACTGACTGACAATCAGCAGGATTGGAATGCATTTGTACAACCATTGTACAAATATGCGGCAGAGACCAGTACCCGTGTGCCGTTGTGCGACTGGCATGAAACTACCGACGGTAAGCAGGTAGGTTTCCAGGCCCGCAGCGTAGTAGGAGGATATTTCATTAAATTGTTAGATAAATAACTGCAGTGAATGGTGGGTTGCCCTGCAGCATAGCACAATAGCAGAACAGGCGACTCACCATTCACCATTTATAACGATTGCCAAAACCCCCCAATGCTTGTCTATGAAAAAGTACATTGCCCTCTTATCGCTGCTCATCGTGATACAGACATATGCCCAATCAGACAACAAGATCGGGGGCACTACAATTATCCACTACGTCTTAGATAATTTCTATCCCGGAAAAGTCTACATGCAGTCAGGTGAAGTAATCAGCCGCATGCTCAATTACAATACACTCACCAAAGAAATGATCTTTGAAGAAGGAGGAAAATACCTGGCCATTGCCAATCCCGAAAAGGTAGACTCAGTCGTAGTGGCTGGCCGTACCTTCATCTATGTCGATAAAAAATTCTACGAATGGATTGCGGGAACCACTAACAAGCTATATGTAGACTATCAATCTACCATTGTTGAAGAAGGAGTGCCTACCGGCTATGGTAATTCTCAGACGGCTTCAGCCCACACAGTAAAAACATTGGTAGGCTCAGGACTTGTCTATGGCCTTAAATTGCCGGATGATTATAAGGTAAGCACAAAGATCAATTACTACCTGATCAAAGGAAAAGCATACGAGAAGTTTGCCAACGCCCGGCAGCTCACATACATATTGCCCGATAAAAAACAACGCATCAACGATTGGGTAAAAAACAATAATACCAACTTTAACAAGCCCGCAGACCTCATTGCATTAGTAAACCAGCTTCAATAGCTATGAGCGAACCCGTTGTCAGAACCACCATATTGGATATAGCACGAGCATTGAATGTTGCTGCGGCCACTGTATCACGGGCGCTGAACGATCATCCGGCCATTAGCGATGCTACCCGCGAAGCAGTGAAGCGGGCGGCCAAGCAGATGAATTACCAGCCAAATAAGATCGCCTCCTCACTCCGCTCAGGAAAATCCAAGATCATTGGTGTCATCATTCCCAGTGCAGAGATCAACTTCTTTGGTTCTGTTATCCATGGTATAGAAAATGTAGCCAGCAGGAACGATTACAATGTACTCATCTATCAATCCAACGAATTATATGAACTGGAGAAAAAAGCAGTGCAAACATTCCTCCGGTCAAGAGTAGATGGGGTGCTGGCCTCCATTTCCAAAGAGACCATCAACCTGGGACATTATGCCGATCTGAAGACCAAAGGCGTACCGCTGGTATTATTCGACCGGGCACACGATTCCTTACAGGTTCCGGCCGTGGTGGTTAATGATTACCTGGGAGCCTTCAATGCCACCAGGCACCTCATCGAGCAGGGCTGTCGCCGCATTGCTCATATTGGAGGACAGCAACACGTCACCAATTTCAACCAGCGGCTGCGAGGCTATATAGATGCCCTGAACGTGCACAACATTGCAGTCAATGACGACCTCATTGTATATGGAAAAGTGAGCATAGAATCGGGTAGGGAATGCATGAAACAGCTCCTGCGCCATAAGCCCGATGCAGTATTCGCAGTAGAAGATTTCACTGCACTGGGTGCCATGCAAGCCATCAAAGAAGCAGGCGTCAGCATCCCCGACGAGATTGCCATTATTGGTTTCGCCAACGAAATGTTCAGCGAATACCTGACCCCTTCCTTGTCTACCGTCAACCAGCATACCGTACGCATGGGCGAAGAAGCTGCCAGCCTTTTCTTCGATATCTTCAATAAGAAAATAGCACTTAAAGCACCACCCCGCAAATTCATCCTCGAACCCGAGATCATCTGCCGCCAGTCCAGCATTAAACATATTAAGTAGTATCTTACAGGCAATACCTGCAATATGCTATCCCGCAGACAATTCCTGTTATCCACTGCTGGTCTGTTCCTGGCGCAAGTATGTCGCCAGGCCAGAGGCGAAGGGTGCTTGTACCACAATGCTGACAATAACCTAATGACCGTACTTGGTTCGCGGCCTTCACATTCAATGGGCACTACCTTAATCCACGAACACCTCCTCGTCGACTTCATCGGAGCCGATAAGATCGGCTACGACCGCTGGAACAAAGAAGATGTGATCAAGCGCGTATTGCCCTACCTCGAAGAAGCAAAAAAAGCAGGCGTCAAAACCTTCTTCGATTGCACGCCCGCCTTCCTGGGCCGTGACCCGCTTCTGCTGAAAACATTGTCAGAAAAAAGCGGACTACACATTATTACCAATACAGGATACTATGGAGCAGTAAACAACAAATACCTGCCCGCCTGGGTAAAAGAAGAGACGGCAGAATCGTTGGCCCAACGCTGGATCAAAGAACACAAAGAAGGTATAGAAAACACAGGAGTACGACCCGGCTTTATTAAGATCAGCGTCAACGAAGGAAAACTCTCCGAGTTGCACCAGAAATTAGTGAAGGCAGCAGCTCTCACACACCTCCAAACGGGGCTCACCATTTGCTCCCATACCGGTAAAGCACCAGCGGCTTTTGAACAGATAGATATATTAAAGAACAACGGAGTAAAGCCAGATGCGTTCGTTTGGGTCCATGCGCAGGCAGAATCAGACAAGAGCCTGCATATAAAAGCAGCGCAAATGGGTGCCTGGGTTAGTCTCGATGGCATAGCCTGGGGCGATCATGAAAATTATGCTGATTCCATTATCCGATTAAAGCAACAACAATTATTACACCGCGTATTGATCTCGCATGATGCAGGCTGGTACAGGCCCGGAGAGCCCGATGGTGGCCAGTTTACCGGGTTCACAGCAATCTTTACAAAACTGCTACCCCTATTGGAACAAAAAGGATTTACAGCAGCAGACACTAAACAGCTATTGGTAATAAATCCTGAGATAGCCTTCACAACAGGAGTAAGGTCAGTTTAATAATAAAACAGTAATGATTAAATCATCAAGTATTGATTAGAATATTACTTATCTTTAAATAACTGTTATAATTCAACCTGCCGTTTGCACCCAGCCGTTCCCTCCTAATAATCTATGTCCTCAATAATCCGGAACATTTCATTTTGGCTATCCCATAGCCAACCAATCTTCTTATGACCTTCTCTGTACCCGTCAGGACATTTACTTTCTTCACCTATTAACCTTCTGTATGAAAAAAATTACGATCGTATGCCTGTTGGCTATTGCCAGCTGTGTTATTTCATCTTGCCACAAACCAGATTACCCCTGCAAAAAGTATTGCCAGATCAAAAGCATTGAAGACATCTACCAACCCAACCCTTTCACTACTACGGATCGTGTTACTCGGTATGCTTACAACAGACAACGGCTACTTGATTCACTCACTGTACGGCCAATCACTGGCACACAACCGCCCCTCAATGTTAGGATAAGCTACAACAGCCAGGGCAAACCGGTAGGGTTAGTAGGCCCAAACGTTACCTATAAACTTATCTACCAAAGTGGACGCGTAACAAGAGTAGACCAACTGGGCACGAATGGTCAGTATCAGTCACTATATACTTTCGTGTATGATACACAAGGCCGCATCATAGAGCGCCAGGATGCATCCAGTGCCTTGCGCTTTGAATACGAAGGCACATCCAAAAACTTCAAGCGCAGGTTGGATATGCAACACATTCGCCCGGGTGAGCCGCTGGAAATATTTATGGCCTATGAGTATACCTATGATGATAAAGTAAACCCCATGCAAACCTGGCCCAACACGACACTGTTACCCTTTTACTTTGACATTGTAGCAGGAGCCGGTCGCCAGTTTGAGCCCATCCCCGAAAACAATTGGGTACGCCAGAATGTAACAGCCAATTTCCGTGGAGCACAGTTGCCATTCCGGGAATACCTGTACACCTACCAATATGACGATGTTTATCCCATAAAATATGATCTGCTGCTCCTGACCCGCAATCCCTTTATTTCAATAGTTGATACCACCAGAGGCACCACCCGATTTATGTACGATTGTCAGGGCAGCGGAGCCAATTTTTAATACATAAACTTTCTTAACCTCCACAACCTTTATTTATGAAAAGGATGAACCTTTTGCTGCTGTTACTGGCAGGCTGGGTAAGTATGACCATTTCCTGCCACAAGCCCGATTTCCCACACAACAAGCTTTGCCAGCTTACCATGTTGATCGATTCCACAAATATTTACGGAAGAGAATACCGCTACCTGTACAACCAGCACCGGTTGCTCGATTCCCTTGTTGCCCGGGCCACCTTTAATCCTATTCCTGCGGTAACATTGAAAATGGGATACGATAACCAGAAACGACCCCTTACTTTCCGGGATAATTATAACAACATGCATAAGTACGTTTACCAGGCGGGACGTATTATACGTGTGGATGGACTGGGCACCGATAACCAATACCATACCTTATATACATATACGTACGACAATCGTGGCAGAGTGGTTAGCCGGATATCTGGTTCCGAAGTGCTGCGCTGGGAATATGATGGTCCTTCCAATAATTTCAAAAGGCGTCTGTCATTCCCGCCATCTGACCTTACAACTCCAACGTTGATCTATGAGTACACCTATGATAACAAGCTAAATCCCTGGAATACCTGGCCCAATACCACACTTTTTCCCTTTTACTTTCCGCTTCTTGAGATCAATACAGTACAGTATGAGCCTATAACACAGAATAACGTTGTGCGCGAAACCGTGAAAGGCAATGTCGGAGATGGCACTTATTTCATGTTCCGGGAATCCATTTTCGCTTATCAGTATGATGACATATACCCGGTAAAACGAACAGCCCGTTACCTTAGCTACTTTGTGGCTGGGGGTAGCCAGGAAACACCCGGCGTAAGCCATTATTACTACGATTGTAAAGACGATATACACTAACAAACTCTATTCATTTAACCATCAATCTTTCTGTATGAAAAAAATCAGCTTAGGATTACTTGTATTTGCCAGCTTCATTGTTCTTACGCTCTCTTGCCACAAACCAGGAGAATGGCCCCACAAAAAATGCCAGATCAGCACTTTTATCGACTCTTCACAGACTTTTGGCCGTGTATACCATTATATGTACAATGAAAAACGGCTCATGGATTCATTTACTATTGGGGCCACCTTTACTCCTGTAGTTTCCTTGAGATTAGGTATTGGGTATAATAACCAGCACCGCCCGGTAACAGTGAGCATCAATAACGTGAACCACTATAAATATATATACCAGCAAGGCCGTATTATACGTATTGATGAATTGGGGCCAGACAATCAATACCATCCCTGGATGAACTTTGTATATGATTCGCGCGGCAGGATTATCGAACGTACCGGTGGGCAGGAAGCTTTGCGTTGGGAATATATTGGTAATACCAACAACTTTAAGCGCCGAATAGTTTTCGATCCCAATAACTCCTCATTCCCGGGAATAATCTATGACTACGTATACGACAACAAAGTGAATCCTTTTACAACCTGGCCCAATTCCATCCTGAACCCTTTCTTTATACCCAATGATGATATCTTCCAGGTCTTTGAACCCATACCCGACAATAACGTTACCTATCAGGGAGTTACTGGAAAACTGCCAGACGGAGCACCATTTAAATTCCGCGAAACATTCTATACCTACACCTATGATGACGCATATCCGGTAAAACGTACAACACGCTTCCTTACACATGATCCCAATACTGGCCAAACCAACGAGACCAAAGGATCAGGATATTACACGTACGACTGCGCCGGTGACGACGCACATTAAATAGTCAGACCGCTCCAGGCGGCCAGACTAATGCACAGAGGAGACATCTTTTTGAGAGATGTCTCCTCTAACTTTTTCCCCTAATCCCTATATTGCACCCCAAATAAAATACGGTGGAGCCTTTCAAGAATATTTACAACGATACCTTCTTCAACGGATTTACAGCAGTACTGAATAAGACCCTTACAGGATTCGACAAGAAACGCTTCCTTAAAAAAGTCTATGATGATGCCTGGGAAAGCAGAGAACTGAAGCAGCGCATGAAACACATTGCACTGGTGATGCATGAGTTTATGCCCGCAAAATACGAACAGGCAACAGGAAAGATCAAGGATATCATCACCACACTACGAAAAAATGGTATCAACGGCGGATTGGAATACATGATCTTTACGGAGTATGTCGACAACTTCGGTATCGATCATTACGATACCTCTATGGAAGCATTTGAATTCATTACACAATTCATCAGTTGCGAATTTGCCATACGTCCATTTATCCTTCGCTATCCCGAAAAGGCAATGAAACAAATGCTGGTATGGTCAAAACATGAGAGCCTGCACGTACGCCGTTTTGCCAGTGAAGGCTGCAGGCCACGTTTGCCCTGGTCGATGGCATTGCCCTTCCTCAAAAAAGATCCTTCACCCATATTGCCAATACTGGAGAACCTGAAAGATGATCCATCAGAGTTCGTCCGCAAGAGCGTAGCCAACAACCTCAATGACATCGTCAAAGACAATCCAGAGGTGGTATTAGGCATCGTAAAAAGATGGCAGGGACACTCACCACGAACAGATTGGATCATCAAACACGGCAGCCGTACCCTGCTGCGCAAAGCCAATCCGCAGGCCATGAAGATATTTGGATTGGCCGTGGCCGATAAGATCGTGGTAGATAAGCTGAAGCTGGAAACCAAAAGCATCAGTATTGGCGAAGCCATGAGCTTCTCCTTCACCCTCACCAATACCGGCGCAAAACCCATTAAGCTCCGGGTGGAATATGGCATCGATTATATGAAATCCAATGGCAAGGCCAACAGGAAACTGTTCAAGATCACCGAAAATACTTACCAGCCAGGTCAGGCCTATACTTTTAAACGCAACCAGTCATTTCGCAACCTCACTACCCGAAAACACTATGCTGGCCAGCATGCCCTGTCCATTGTGATCAACGGACAGGAGTTAGCCACAAAAAAGTTTATAGTTACGGGATAGGGAAGTCAGGAGATCAGGAAATTAACCCTAAATTAGCTGAAGCCGGAACCCCTCGTCATCAGTTAATAACCCTTGCGATTGAAAAAAGCCCCTCTTCATAAAGTCTGGCTACTCACGCCCTTTATTGGGTTCTGTATTTTTATCATCATGTATGTAGTAGCTGCTGCATTGTACCCCGGCGGTTCCGATGAAGATAAAAATGCCAAAGGATTCAGCATACTGCACAATTATTGGTGCGAACTATTAAGCGATCGGGCTGCCAATGGCAAATACAATCCAGGCGGGCGGGTAGCTATATGGGCAATGGGCATACTTTGCATAGCATTGGCCGTTTTCTGGTGGATAACTCCAAGACTTTTCAATCCCAACCGTTGGTATACCATCTGCATTGGGTATGCAGGTATATTGGCCATGCTCATCACGCCATTCCTTTCTACAAAATACCATGACCTGGTCATCAACCTTGCCAGCATACCAGGTATAACAGCCATGATCACAACATTCGTCGCCCTTTATAAGAACAGGTGGTACAAGCTGTTTGCATTTGGAATATTTTCTTTAATGCTGATAGGTCTCAACAACTATGTTTATTACACTGGCTATTGGCTTTATACCTTACCTGTCTTACAAAAGGTCACCTTCCTGCTCGTCATGACCTGGATGAGTATTATCACTTGGTTGATTTATCTTACTCCTCCCCGCTATTCTTCATCTTCATCAACAGCGTATAAGCATTCTTGATCACAACATTCCCATCCGGTAACGCACTCTTGATCTCCGTAAACCCGTCGGTAGCTACGCCTGTTTCAACCGGCAGCAGTTTATATTGATTATTACCCTGTTCACTGAATACATAATACCGGTTATTCCATTTCACGATTGCCTCTTCAGGTACGGCTGTTACTTTGGCATTGTTCAGCTCGATAGCTGCATTCATGAACATGCCAGGCATTAGCCCCTTGGTGCCATGTTCCAGGTGACAATGCACTTCTGCAGCGCGCTCTTCATCGATAGAAGGCGTAATGAGGCTCACGGTGGCAGCATATTTATTATCCGGGTTACTGTTGGTATAACAAGTGAGCTTTTGCCCAATAACAAGGTTGGCAGCATTGTTCTCAAACACAGTAAGGCTTAGATGCAAGTCATCCGGACTGATCAATTCAAAAAGCACATCAGTAGGACTTACATACTTGCCGGTATTCACATTCACCTTACTAACAAACCCGCTGATCGGTGCATAAAGATGAATGCTCCGGGAAATATTGTTTTCGTTCAGCCCTTCAGGATTGATGCCGATCAGGCGGAGTTTCTCAGCCAGAGAGCGCAACAAGATCTTCTGACTTTCAAACTCACTACGAGATTGCTGGTACACTTTATCACTCACAGCTTTGGTGGCATTCAACCCTTCTTGCCGAGTAAAGTCAGCTTGTGCAAAAGCCAGCCGGCTTTTGGCAGTAAGATAGTCCTGCTGAAGCTGAATATATTGTTGGTCCTCCAGTGTAGCCAGAATAGCCCCCTTGCTTATTTTAGCGCCAGGCAGCAGCGTAGCCTTCTTCACATAGCCACCCAGCGGCACGCTGATGGACACTATATTTTGCGGCGGTACATCTACCACACCGCTTACCTGTAAGGTCGTATGCATGGGCCTTGCTTCCACTTTACCGGTTACGATACCGGCATTGCTGGCTTGTACAGCCGTGAGCTTTACCACGTTCTCCTGCACCTTCAGCGAGTCGTTTGATGGAGCAGCCGCTGTGGGAGCAGGTTGATCCTTGCATTGAGAGAATAGGGTGATAAAAACAAGCGCTGATATTATTCGTTGTTTCATGATCATTCTTTTTAAACTTAATTGGAAGCAGTTAATTTTTCAATTTCAAAAGCAGCATCATTCCGTTGCTGCACGGCGTTATAATATTCGCTGCGTATTTGCAAAGCCTGATTTACCAGGATCACCCAGTCGAGATAACCGGTTTCTCCGGCCTGCAGCCGTTGCGTGGCAGTATGAATAATGGTGTTGGCATTAGGCAACAGCGTTTGCTGGTAATCCACCACGAGTTGGCTACTTTGCAGGTATACCTGCGTAGCTGCTTCCAGGCTGGCGTTGAGCTGTTGTCGCGTGGCCGCCGTTTCCTGCATTCGTTGACTTACCTGAATGCCGGCAGCTTTGATCCGGGAACGTTGAGCCCCGGAAAAAAGCGTAATGCCTACACCCACATTTACAGATGAGAAACGTTTGCTGCCACCGAAGTACATTTCATCCCCCTGTTTGCTGGTCTGCCAGCCAATGATTGAAGAATTATTGTACCCTGCACTGAAACTGGGTAGCAACTTGCTTTTCTCCAGTTTATGCTGTTCTGCAGCAAGTGCAGCTTGCTGTTCTTGCAATTGCACAATAGGGGAGGAAGATACCAGGCTGGTGTCGGGAATGGTAGCCAGGGCATATAAAGCAGTATCTGCTATTGGCTCGGGTTTATAAGTGCTGTTGATTAATAACCTGAGCTGCGTTTGCAACACCTGGTGGTCGGTGGCCAACAGGCGCAATTGACTGCCGATCTGCTTGCGCTGGTTCTCGATGGTGGTCTTCTCCAATACATCGATATCCCCGGCCTGAAAACGTTGTTGCGATTTTTGCAGCAGGCTGCTATACATACTATCAGCTTCTTGCAACAACCGGCGCTTTTCCTGCAACACCAGCATTTCATAAAACACTTGCTTTACAGTTGCTTTCAGTACTACCACTTGCTGTTGACGATTGGTTTCACTGATCAGCACATGCGTCTTGTTAATACTCCGCTGATGTTTATACACACTGGGAAATTGTATACTCTGCGAAATGGAAAACCGGTTATCATTAGCGAGACTATTGAATCGGCCATATTCTACGTCCAGAGCAGTTTTCTCCAGGTCGAAGCTGCTTTTCTGCAAAGCCTTGTAATAAGCGATCTCTGTGCCAGCTACCTGCAGGCGCTGATTATTCTTTAAAGCACTATCGATAGCTGCAGACAATGTAATAGGTTGTTGAGCTTGTGCGGCAGCAGTACCCAACAACAGTGTCAGAGTAACGGCACGTGGTCGGCGTGCTTTAAAATACCGGAAGCCCTTTTCAAAAACGATATACAACACGGGCAGCAGGAAAAGTGTAAGCAGCGTAGAGATGATCAACCCGCCGATCACTACTGTAGCCAAAGGCTTTTGCACTTCACCTCCGGCGCCGGTACTAATGGCCATAGGAATAAATCCAAGAGAAGGCACAAGTGCCGTCATCAATACAGCCCGCAGTTTCGATTTGGTAGCATGGATCACGATACGCCGTACATCATGCCAGCCCTCTTGCTTCAACCGGTTAAACTCACTCACCAGCAAAATACCATTTAGCACAGCTACACCAAATAGCGCAATAAAGCCCACTCCGGCAGAAATGCTGAAAGGCATATCGCGCATCCACAAAGCCACTATACCACCTATCGCAGAAAGAGGAATAGCGGTATAGATCAGCAAACCTTGCTTGATAGAGCTGAATGCAAAATACAGCAGCAGGAAAATAAGTAACAACGCCACCGGCACCACAATACTCAGCCTTTCTTTGGCGGCATTCATATTCTCAAAAGAACCACCATAAGAAATAGTATATTCTTTAGGCAGGTTAAGCTGCACTTGCACTTTTTGCTGAAGCTCCTGCACAATGGATTGCACATCACGCCCGTTTACGTTGAACCCTACAATGATGCGGCGACGCGTGTTCTCGCGCTGTACCTGGTTTACTCCCTCAGTTTCTTCAATAGTAGCTACCATAGACAATGGAATTTGAGTACCCTGTTTAGTGGGCACCAACAGGTTTTGAATATCAGTCATGTTCTTACGTGCATCACCGGCAAGGCGCACCACCATATCAAACCGTTTTTCACCCTCATACACCTGCCCGGCTGTTTGCCCTGCAAAAGCAGTATTTACCACGCGGTTGATATCACTTACATTCAGCCCATATTTAGCCATGCCGTCACGGTTGTATTTGATCACCACCTGGGGCATACCCGTCACCGTCTCTTCATAAATATTGATAGCCCCTTGCACACTTTGAATGATCCCATTCAGCCGGTGCGCATAAGCAGCCAAAGTATCCAGGTTCTCCCCGAATATCTTGCACACGATATCCTGCCGGGCGCCCGTCATCAGTTCATTGAAGCGCATCTGTACCGGGAATTGAAAACTAACTGTGATTCCAGGCACTGCTTCCAGTGCTGTGGTCATCTTGGCGCTTAACTCAGGAAATGTTTTTGCGGAAGTCCATGCTTTCTTGGGTTTCAGCACTACGATCATATCACCAGCTTCAAAAGGCATCGGGTCAGTGGGGATTTCAGAACTGCCGATCTTGGTAACCACCTTCTCTACTTCAGGAAACTCCTTCAGCAATATTTTCGAAGCCTGTTGAGTGGAGTGGATGGTATTGTTCAGGTTACTACCGGTCAGCAACCTTGTTTCCACGGCAAAATCACCCTCTTCCAATTGAGGAATGAATTCGCCACCCATACGGCTGAGGATCATAACTGCACCAATGAACAGCGTCAGTGTAACAGCAATGATAGATTTGGGATAACGTAGTAACCGGCTCAGCATGGGTTGATACCGGCGCTCCAGCCAGCCCATCAACCGGTCGGTCATGGTACGCTTATGATTGAGTTTTTTACTCAGGCACAAGGCGGCCATCATGGGCACATACGTTACAGACAGCAGAAATGCTCCAAGGATGGCAAAAGCAATAGTAATAGCCATCGGCTTGAACATCTTACCTTCAATACCTTGCAGTGAAAGAATAGGCAGGTAAACAATCAGGATAATAATCTGGCTAAACACGGCCGACTTGATCATGGCGCCGGTCGATTTCGTAACCTCCACATCCATTTGCTCCTGGCTGATGCGCGAAAGATGCCTGAAATGTTTGGAGTGAGAGAAACGGTGTAAAATAGCTTCCACCACGATCACCGATCCATCTACGATCAATCCGAAATCGATAGCCCCTAAAGACATAAGGTTGCCACCCACGCCAAACTTATTCATCAGGATAATGGCAAACAACATCGACAGCGGAATAACAGAAGATACGATCAGTCCCGCGCGAAGATTACCGAGGAAGAACACCAATACAAGGATCACGATCAAAGCGCCTTCCAACAAGTTAGTCTCCACGGTCTCGATAGCATTGTTCACCATTTTGGTTCTGTCAAGAAATGGCTCGATCACCACGCCCTCCGGCAACATCTGCTGGATTTCCTCCACCCGCTGCTTGACCCTTTTGATCACGGCTGAAGAGTTTTCTCCTTTCAACATCATCAGTACTGCACCGGCCACTTCGCCTCTGTCATTATAGGTCATTGCACCGTAACGGATGGCGGCGCCATATTGCACAGTGGCCACATCGCGCATCAGCAGTGGCGTACCATTATTCAGCGTCTTCACTACGATCCGTTGAATATCCTCGATGGCAGCCGTAAGCCCTTCACTCCGGATATACAATACGGTAGGCCCTTTTTCTATATAGGCGCCGCCGGTATTCTCGTTGTTCTTCTCCAGCGCATCAAAAACATCGGCAATGGTGAGGCCGTAAGCCTTCAATTGTTCCTGTCGAACAGCGATCTCATATTGCTTTAGCTGGCCGCCAAAGCTGGATACTTCAGCTACGCCCGGCGTGCCCATCAGTTGCCGCCGCACGATCCAATCCTGGATGGTACGCAGCTGCATCGCACTATACTTCCCTTCGTAACCGCTTTTGGGTCTCACAACATATTGATAGATCTCGCCGAGGCCGGTAGATACAGGCGCCATCACGGGCGAGCCGATGCCTGCGGGTATTTCCTGTTGCACCTGTTGCAATCGCTCACTGATCTGTTGCCTTGCCCAGTATACATCCGTAGCATCGTCAAAAACAATGGTCACCAGCGAAAGGCCAAAACGCGAAAAACTGCGTACCTGCTTCAAGCCGGGAATATTACTGCAAGCCTGCTCGATGGGAAAAGTAATGAGCCGTTCAATATCCGGCGCGCCTAATGAGGGAGATACAGTAAGAACCTGCACCTGGTTATCGGTAATATCGGGTACGGCATCGATGGGCAGCCTGGTCACTTCATAGCTGCCCCAGGCGGTGAGCGCTATAATAAATAATCCAATAACCAGCTTATTCTTTACAGAAAAGCTGATAATCTTATTCAGCATAATAGATGAGTCTGATTAAATAAATGAATACAGGTAGCTAAGCATTGCACAACAATACATGCCTAACAAACCTTCAAATCCAATAAATTTTAAGTGCAGACTACATGCGGGGAGGACGGAACAATGAGCCCAGAGCAGGCTGAGGGAGAACGTCATTATCGAAGACCGGCTGCACAACTACATTAGTAAATTCCGGGTGTTGAGCAATGGCCGGTTTAATAGCAGGAATAAGTGGATGATCGATAGACTGGAGGTTGACCCTTTTGTAAGGCAACTGCATGTCCCGGTCGTCATCATTATCATTCATATCGTTGCCTCCATAGTGCATGGCGAGGAACTGAACAAATCCCACACGTTCATCGAGTCGGTGATGCTCCATGAAGTGGGCCACCAGTACCGGAACCTTTAAAAACTGGTTCAGGGAAGTGTCATTCAATAACAAAACGAAAAACAATATGTACAGGCACCCTTTTTTCACCGGGGCAAATATAATCAAAAAGGGCGCTTGATTCGCGATCAGGCGCCCCTTTTGTGCCGAGTTACCGTTTGTGGCTGAGCATCCATTCATAGATGTTCACGCCGCCTTCCTTATAGGCTGGGTCCGATACTTTGGTCCAGCAATCATGTTGCATTACTGCATCAGAGGTAGGGAAAATAGTTTGCTTGGCAGGTATGGCCGGTTTATAACCATTGATAGCAGCTATAAATGCCTTGGTCTCCTGTGATAAGATCATCTGGTCTTGCTCGTTGTGAAAGCTCCATACAGGCAGGTTTTTATCGGCAATACCTTTTACTGCTGCAGGCAGGTTGTAATTAAAAGCCCCTGCCATAGTTACAATAGCAGCCGGTTCTGTGGGATAATTAGCCGCGAATTCCGCAGCCTGACGTCCACCGAGACTAAAACCTGTTAGATAAAAGTAAGATCTGTTGACACGATACTTGGAATAGGCATAATCTACAAAAGCCCGCAAGTCGCTAAGAACGGGGCCACTTTTAAACTGAGGGATCAGCACAACGAAAGAAAAGTGCTGGCCGTTTACCGTAAAGTCGGGTGGAAGCTTTTGTTGCTTTAGTAAAAGTCCGATGCCTTCATTTAATACTCTCGGCAGCTCATCTTTGCTGCCATTACCAAATTGTCCCGCTCCGGGAAGAAAGATCAGTACGGGATATTTGTTTTGATTTTCATTATATGATGCCGGAAGCGCTTCATAATAACCGCCAATAGTGCTGCTGATGTTTTGCGTAACAGGCGTTAGAACAGCAGGTTGAGTTTCAACATTGGTGGGAAGATCGTCGGCATCATTACCATCATCCTTATTACAGGATACTACAAGTAAGGACAGGCTTAACCAGGTAGCCAGCAGGTAGTGGATTTTCGTCGTCATATGTGGGAGGTTGAGTTTTCTGTAGAGTACCTATACATATACGAAAACTATGCCCGATAGGTTGAGGAGATCCTGACCCATTAACCAGCATATAACAGATAGCAATTTAGATTCAAACCACTTTTTGTGGCAATTCATGACGCCTATACCACAATTAACGCAGCCCTTCATTGTCCCCCCGAGCTAATAACAGGAAATTTGTATTGTCAAATGAACATTTAAAAAGTAGCAAATGGAAACAAAAAGGTATAACATCTTCAATCTCATTCACAAAGCCCTCCGCTCCATGATGTTCGAAGCGGCTACAGCAATTCAGCAAACAGATTTCACCAACCGCGACGAGGCCATCGTTACCATACAACGACTTGAAAAAGTATTGGATGCATTCGATGACCATGCAGACCACGAAGACAAGTACATTATGCCAGCCGTAGAGCGATATGCTAAACCACTCGTTGATGAATTGGAAAGCCAGCATGTGGTAGATCATGAGCTCACCCACAGCCTGCGTGATGCCATCAGCCAGTGGAAAACAACACAAGAAGAAACACTTATGGTAGAGATGGGACTGAAGATATTGTACGATTTCAACGAGTTTATCGCGTTCAACCTCAGTCACATGAACAAAGAAGAAGTAGAATTGAATGCAGTACTCTGGCAATATTACAGCGATCCTGAAATAATGCACATATCACATACGCTGGTAAGTTCTATCGAGCCTACCATACTATTCGAAACAAGCCGCTGGATGATGGCTTCCATCAACAGCCAGGAAGCAATTGCATGGCTCAAAGGCATTAAGCACAATGCGCCACAGGAGGTGTATTCATTATATATGAAGCTCGCCCAGGAAGAGCTACCCGAAAGCAGATGGCAGATAATAAAAACAGCCCTGACGAAAGGATCATTACAGATAGCCTAAATAGATTTTGTAGCGCTAAAGTGGCTCGCTTTACTGTCAAAGGGTGGGTCGCCCTCGAAGGGCGGCTCACCCTTTGACAATGTAAGATGGGGTTTCTATTTTAAAGCAGGTGGTAAGAAAATGCGCTTTAATAAGTCATACAGTTCAGGATGCTTCTTTTCCATCTCGGCCGGCTTTTCAAAGAAGTATTCAGACACAACAGCCAGAAACTCCGCTTCATTTGTAGTGCCATAATAATTAATATCAGAACGCCCTTCACGTATCAGCTGCATTTCTTCGTGAATACGCTTAAGCCAGGGCTTGGCATATTGATGAGGGATAAGCGCTTCGGGTAGGCCATCGGTAGAGCCATCAGATTTATCTACGAGGTGCACAAATTCATGGATAGCAGTATTGTGTTTATCCGGTGTATTCCGGAAACCATCCCGCACATTTTGTTGGGAAAGGATCATTACATTTTGCATGGGGCCGGTACCTACCATGCCCAGGATATTGCGGTCCTTCGTATCCTGCTTAAACTCATCATCGAAAGAACCGGGATACAACAGCACTTCATGAATGTTCCTGTATTCCCAGTCCGGGAATGAAAAGATGGGGATAATGGCGCCGGCAGCTACTAACGCGCGGTCAATATCTTCTACAGTGGTGTTCACGCCTGTGATGTGTACCTTTTCCAGAAACCCAATTACCCGTTTCTCAAATTGTGCTTTTTGTTCCACATTCAATGCCTGGTAGAAAGCCACATGCTCCTGCAATAAGGGCTGTATCGTCTCAGATGACAGCGTTGGAAATGCCTTCTTCCTCCTGAAAGCAAGCGACAGCAACACTCCCATAATAGCGATCCCCGCAATACCTATAATAGTTTCCATGTAGTAAACATTTACATCAATAGTTCAAGTAGCTCATCTTTCGACAGCGTATTCAACAACGAGCTGCCGCCCTTAACAAGGTCATCAGCCAGCGACTTTTTGGTGACCTGCATCTTTTGTATTTTTTCTTCTACAGTACCCGGACAGATAAGCCTGATGGCAATCACCTTTTTATCCTGCCCGATACGATGTGCACGGTCGATAGCCTGATTTTCCACAGCAGGGTTCCACCAGGGATCAACAAGGTATACATAATCCGCTTCCGTAAGGTTGAGACCAGTACCACCAGCTTTCAAACTGATTAGGAATACCCGCTTCTCAGGATTGCTTTGAAAAGAGTTGACAGCAGCGCCCCGGTTGCGTGTGCTGCCTGTAAGTTTCTCAAAACCTATATCACGGCTCACCAATTCTTTTTCGATCAGTTCCAGCATCGATACAAACTGAGAGAACACAAGTATCTTATGATGAGGAGATTTCGTTTCGATCTGTTCTATCAACGTATTGATCTTGGCAGAAGAGTGACCAGTAAGATCATCCTCGGCCAGTAGTGCAGGAGAATCGCAAATCTGCCGCAACTTGGTAAGCCCCTTCAATACGTTCATAGGGCTTTTCTTCAGTTCTTCATTCGTAGCGGCAGAAATATACTCCCTGAACTCTTTTTCATATACATCATACAGCTTGCGCTGCTCTTCATCCATTTCACAGAGCAATACCATTTCCGTTTTCTCCGGCAATTCAGGCGCCACTTCCTGTTTCGTTCTTCGTAGTATAAAAGGCTTTACCTTCTGATGCAGTTCCTCCGCCCGTTTGATACTCTTGAAAGTATCGATAGGGACAGAATAAACATCCCTGAAGTATTGCTTGTTGCCCAGCAGGCCCGGACAGGCAAACGATAACTGGCTGAATAGATCAAATGTATTGTTCTCTATGGGTGTACCGGTGATAGCAATTTTATTACGTGATTGCAGTAACCGCACAGCTTTATACCGTTGCGTTTCAGGATTCTTGATGTTCTGCGATTCATCGAGGAACACATAATTGAACACATAATCCTTTAGGAACTGTATATCCGATAATAGCGTTCCGTAAGATGTCAATATGATCTCATACCCGTCAAATGCGGCTGTACTTTTTATCCTGCCGGCACCGTGTACAGTATATATCTTGATAGAAGGAGCAAAGCGAGCCACTTCCTCCTGCCAGTTGAAGATAAGTGTGGAAGGAACCACAAGCAGATTGGTATTCACTTTCACTTTGCCCCTTTGCGAAAGTATAAAAGCAATGATCTGTATGGATTTACCAAGACCCATATCATCAGCCAGACAGCCACCAAAGTTGAGCTCATCCAAAAAGTTGAGCCAGTTCAATCCCGCCTGCTGATAAGGGCGTAGTGTGCCCTGCAATGCAGCAGGTACGGCCACTTCCTGCACGGCATGCAGGTCCTGCAGTTTGTTACGGTACAATTGTACTTCTTCTACAACAGCTGCATCCACCATGGCATCCTCATACAACTGCTCAACAGTCGAAAAATTGATCTTGTCGATGCGGATAGTAGCTTCATCGATGATCTCTGCATTGTTGAAGAAATGCGTAAACTTCTCCAGCCATTCAGCCGGAAGGATACCCTTGGTGCCATCATCCAGTTGAATGTACTTATTATGATTACGAAGCGATTTATATATCTGTTGCAGCGTAGCCTTCTGTTTACCAAATTTTACTTCCACCTTAGCATTGAACCAATTGATGCCAGTTAGCACCTTGATATCAATCTTTGCTTTGTGCGGGTTCAGCTTATTACCCTCCAGTTCATTGAAGCCTAAAACAGTAATACCTTCCTTACGCCATTCCTCAAACACATGCAGGAACCAATCTTCCGATAAAAAACGATCACGATGCAGGTACCAGTAGTGAAGATCATTTTCCAGTTGCTCGTCAAAGTGCGGGTGCTGGTTCAGGATCAGCGACGTAAAAGCTGCTTCAGCTGTATCATCCCGTTTTACCAGGAACTCCTTACCATGCTTGTCTACGCCATGCACCGGCTTCTTGGTGCGGATAGGGATCTCAACATCTCCGTACCGCATCACGGGGATGATCATCACATAATTCTTCAGGTCAGATAAATAAATGATGCGCTGCGGAGCATGATCAAAGCCCTGCTGCTCCAGTTGAGCACGCGTGCCAGGCTTGATATACTCATACCCTATATTGATCTTTTCTTCCAGCTTGTCCAGCAATTGCGATTTGAATTCCGCATACTTGCTGCTATGGATCAGGAAATGACTCTTTTTCTTCAGCAGTTCGATGATGCCCAATGCTTGCAGCTGATCCACGAGGTACAGGTTATCATCAACCTGCACGAAATACGTGAACCGCAGGTTTAGATCACCCAATGCATATTCCTTATCATCGAGGATCAGGCGGCCGCCTATAGAATAAAAATCACCTTCCTGTGCCACCGACAATATGATTCGGCCTGGAAGGGGAGAAGCTTGCACAGGAACCACAGAAGTAGCAGTTATATTATCAGACACTTCGGGAACATGACAATAAAAGCGATAATGCAATGGATTCCTGGTAATAGCTTTCAATGCAATGAGGTCCGATTGAGACCGTTTGGCGGCAGGATGAGTTTGGAATTTATGAACAGCAGTATAAAATTTCAAACATTCCGGATCATCCGAGCTCCACGCAAGCTCCAGCGGCGGCACCGGCGTCATGGGATTTTTGATCTTGCCTTCTTTCGATACTGCAGCACTATACAACTCTATGAGCAGGTGCTTATGATACTTGTGTTGCTTGAATACCACGCATACGGTTTTGCCAGTGGCTTCGGGATCTTCTTTAGGAAGAGTATCCGGTGCAGGATACAATACCTGCTGCATAGCTTTAAGGGTATCGGGGTTCACCGCCAGCAATGCTGACTGTCGCGGAGCAATAGATAACCTGCCATTTTCAAATTGCAGCGTAAAGAATTGGTCCAGGTCCGTGGAGGCAGATAGTCCATAGTCAACGGCAAACTTCTTCAGCTTTTCATGCCGCTGTTTCGTAAAGAAAAATACACCAAACTCTTCCTTACGAACAATAGCCGTCAATACCTGCGCTTCATGTTGACACAGCTGCTGCGATTTATGGTCACAGGTACAGGAAACCAGCAGTTGCTGCTCTTGCAACAAAACCGTTACTGGTGGAAAAGGAGGATTATCATACCGGCTGATAAAAATACCGTGACCAACTTCAAGACTATGAGGAATAATATGCTGATATTCCCGCGCTTCCACATAGCCGGCACTGTGTTGCGCTATGAGCGTTTCAGTAAGCTCTCCAATCGGAAATCTTTTAAAATGTGTTCCCCCGGAAGAGTGTGTTTCCATGCCGGCGTGCTGCTCCATAAGCCAGCAAATATCGGGTATTTTTTAAGGCATTAATAGTCGGGTTATTTTCCTTTAAACAGTGAAATCCGAGCACCCCTTGTACGGGGGTAAAACTCCCCCCCCCCTTGGTCGGGCCTTAGACCAATTGAGTGCGGAAAGTATCGAAAGTGACCAATTATCACAATCTGTCTCCACATAGATCGGAACACATCACCACACATTTGAGCCCATTACTTTTAGCACTACATTTGTTTGACTACGTTATAAATGACAATTGGACAGCAGAAGTGACAGAACGAGTGATTGGGCAACCAGATCAGGCAAAGATGAAGGCTGGGTAGAGTATAGATGAGGTATAGATACCCTATAGATGAAGTATAGATAGAGTATTGAAATAGCGTAGTTGACTAAAACGTGCAGTTTTCACCAAAAACAGCAGGGCTGCTGGTGCCCCTGCTTCAATATAAATATAGTTCTTTGAATTAACAGTATTGCGATAGACATCGCGAAAGTATTTCATACCCCAAGTGACACCTTTTCAAAAAGTGTCACCTGGGATATGGCTGTTTCACACTAACTGGCGCAAGTATGCAGCCTGGCTTTGTGTGGCTGCGTACTTGTGCCTGGTAAGTCAACCAGCCTATCAACTGCGCCCACGACTAAAGACCGCTGCCACAAGCGCAACAACAGCACTGGCTATAAGCACTCCCACCAGCTGCGGCGTACGTAGCCCACCGATCAAAAGCCCGCCGAGGATCACAGCACCATAGGCAGATCCAATAAGCAGTGCTTTCAGCATGCGCCCTTTATCAGGTTTGCAATGCTTGATCCAATAGGTGCCGGCTGCGATAAGCAGGGCAGCCACAACAGCGCCAACGATAAGCGGCAATTGATCACTCAGGGCGCCCAATGCTACGATCAGCATGATCAGCAACACGATGGTCAAGAGCCGCAGGTTATTACACTTACTACGCTTCTCTTTCCAGTCGCCGGCAGGAGAGGCTACAACAATGCTCGAATCACCACCCAATGCATCCACGCGGCTACCGATAATGTTCACATACCGGTTGAATACAGGATGCCAGCGATTGTTGAGCGGAATAGCCCGCAATATCCAGCGCAGGTTCGAAAGCAGGATCTCTTCATGCACCAGCATATGCTCCTTCGTGGTAACAGGCATGGTAAGTTGGAAAGAACCAAGCACACGTCGTCCACGCAGTGGTACACTGGCTTCACCAACATGCGTCAGCGGTTCTCTGGGTACATTGCCCGTTATCTGGTGGATCACGGTAGTAAAAGATTGCCCCTTCTTCACGTTCGAAGGCAGATCGATAGAGATGAGCGAAGCGTAATTGGCGCCTTCACCAGCGGGTATAGGAATATAAGTGATGCCACCAGTTTCACAGCGCAGTGTATGCGCATCGATGCGCACGAGCTCATGATGGCGGTAATGTTTGATGGCCAACGCCAGGATATCATTCGTATCGATGCCGGGAATATACAAAGTGGCTGCACAGCCAATAGGTGTATTGCCCCAGTCGACCATGATCTCATCAGGCAGTTCTTCACTGCCCTGCCTGGCCCGCGTAGGCTTGATCTCGAAAGTATGCGGAATACGGTGCGAAGCAATAGCTCCG
This sequence comes from Paraflavitalea sp., assembly GCF_059502485.1. Taxonomy (NCBI): domain Bacteria; kingdom Pseudomonadati; phylum Bacteroidota; class Chitinophagia; order Chitinophagales; family Chitinophagaceae; genus Paraflavitalea; species Paraflavitalea sp. The sequence continues at coordinate 1,470,491 of NZ_JCACET010000010.1, read as the reverse complement.
GGATTATCAGATTGCACAATAGCCAGGTTCCTTTGCGCCAGCTTATCCGATGTGGAGGGCGATGCGTTTGCAGGAATAGGTATAGGATCGAAAGCGATCTCTGCCACGAGACACTGATGTTCATTACGAACAAGTTCCTGTATCGACTTCCGGCTTGCTGAGGGATAAGGGCCGTCGATGGGTGATGCAGGATTTACCGGAAAGTGCTGTTGTGTTTGGTTGATATCGAGCCAGCACCCAAAATACCGCACCACTTCAGCCCCACCAGCATTAGGAGGAAGAACTTGTACGTTAGCAGGATCAGATTGATCAGCCATTGAGGTAGTTAGTGTATCCACGCGTGGCGCAGCAAAACAAGGGATAGTTACAGTCTCGCCACCAACTATACCCAGCAGCGGCTTGGTGCTGCCACCTTGCGTGGTACGACGGTAAGTAGTACCCTGGTTAAACTCCATCGAAGTCGAAGAAGTTTGGAACAGACGGAAGAATACACGCACATTGGTAGCCGAAACAGATAAAGCCCGGTAACGCACTTTGGCCACGGCAAAGTTGTATACGTTCACACCACCTATCGATTGCGAAAGCTCCAGCCGCGAAGTCTGTTGATCGGTAGAAATATTCCCTTCGAAAGTTTGTCCGGCGGTGTTGCCCGTATTGAGATTATTGATCACATTGGTAATGAAAGCAGAACCATCAGCAGCCATGGCGGCATTGAACTTCGATTCACCCGTTCTGATCTGGAATACACGGAGGTCAGTACTCAACCACGAAGTAGCTCCATCTATTTCATAAGGATTAGGCTGTTTGATCAGGTAGAGCTTGGAGGTGCCCATGACTGTGCTGATAGATGCCGACAGATTTATTTCCGCCAGCTCAGCCACAAACCCTGTAGAACCTGTAAAGCTGATCTGATATTTCCACGTAATGCGCTGCGGGCGATTGAACTTGGTAGGATACTCCAGTCCCAGGTTAGGCATCAGCCCAATGGTCATTTGCGCTACGGGAGAGGTAGGCGTTAAATTGGGGTGTATATTCGGTATCCCCGATAAGGTGGCTGAGGTAATGCCCAACTCAGCAGGCGTAAAGCCTTCAACTACCACATATAAAGCAGCCTCTATTACTGCAGGATTGCTGGTAAACAACATGGCGTCCACTTCATCCTTTGAAATAGTACTCCGGTCGATGATGAAAAAACATTTCTTTACGATTGGGCACGAATAAGGCGAAGGCCCATAGTCGGCACACAATTCATTCAGGAATAACCTATACATCTCCATCTGGCTGTCTGCTGTTGATTGAGAAGCAGTACCTGAGGCGAGATAACTATACGCATCCCAGGAAGAAGGAGTAAGCGTAGCAGCAGGATCACTTTGCAGTCCTTTCCAGAAGTCCACGGTTACTGGTTCCGTACACAATGAAGGATCGATCACCATTTTAACATCCGCCCCGCCACCTTCAGGTGTCACCATGAGCGTAGGAGCTACGTGCCAGAACCATTTTACTCCACAGTCTGGTACATTGGAAGAAGCGGCGATCAGGCTGAGCCCGCCACTACCCGTTATCCATATCTTTTCAGGAGTTTCCCCTTCTGCGATAAGCTTGTAACACATCAGGTGCGCCCTGATCCAGCAACCATCCCGTGGGTACTTGAAAGGAATGCAAGGGCTGGTAGCCGAACACGGTGTACAAGTATCGGCATTCATCATGTTGAACAGCTCCACCGCCCTGTCCCAGCTAACCGGAGGGTCCGGAACCGGCGGTGGGGGAGGCTCCGGGGGACCTTCATTACCATAGGAGGGAGGCAACGGCCGCACATCGATGATCTCGAAATCCTGGTGCGTGGCAGTCACCAATATCGTTGTATCCGTATCCTTGGCCTGCTGCAATGCATCCAGCATATGCGGAAAGTCCGGGTGATGCCGGTTCAGGTAATGAGTAGCTTGGGAAGTGCTCAAGCCGATGTACACAACTTGCTCATTGTCCGAAGGCTGGATTTGTATGACGTTGGCAGCCTTGGGTATGTACAACTTGATAATGAAATTGGTATCAGGGTCGATCTCCACGTATACAGGCCTGTTATTCACCTGCAGGTAGTCAAGCATGTCGGCCCACACAGTTGCACGCCGGTGGCCCAGGTCCAGCACGGCCTCCCGGTCATAATCGAATTTAACGGCAACAGGAGAAGGGCGTTCTGCCAATGCCGAAGTTTGCATGGCTTGTTTCAGCGGTAAAGCATTCCTGATCTTGCCGAGGTATACAGAAGGTTGAGGCATATAAATATGCTTTAAAGGTTAAGTACAATAAAAAGATAGAAGGCCGGCAGGGCCGGGTACGTTGCGGCAGGAAAAACAGGCTTAAAAGGTAGGACCGTAAAGGTAGGACAGACACAGGCCGCTACAATACCCTTTTAGTAGTATTCACACTACATGCACTATTTTAATTAATAGTGCGGTTATGGTAACAACAACAAAAGAGGATTGGTAAATTAGGGGATACGCAAACCCACATGCTTCCATTATGAAATACCTGACCATAACTGCTATGCTATTGTGTTACATCCCTTTAATGGCACAATCCGGTACCATAGGCATTTTTCAGCGCAACGCCGATATCGGTAACCCTGCTATCAAAGGCGCTGTAACCTGGAACAGTAAGGACCAATCCTATAACCTCAAAGGCGGCGGATACAACATCTGGTTCAACCGCGACGAATTCCAGTATGCCTGGCGCAAGGTCAATGGCGATTTCATACTCACGGCCCATGTAAAACTGTTAGGTGCTGGTACCGACCCACATCGCAAAATAGGCTGGATGGTGCGTGCAGGTGAGCAGGAAGATGCTGCGCACATGAGTGCCGTAGTTCATGGCGATGGGCTCACAGTATTGCAATGGCGCCGGGCTAAAGGAGCATCCATGCGCGATCCCCACGACCAGCGCGCTACCATAAAGAAGCACTCAACCATTTTGCAACTGGAACGCACAGGCAGAACATTCATCATGCGCATGGCCAATCCCGGCGAACCATTACAGGAAGTAGGCCGCACCGATAGCATCGATATGCCGGATGATGCCCTGGCAGGACTATTCATTTGCAGCCACAACGCGAGTGTGATGGAAGAAGGCATGGCCTGGAATGTACGCATCGAGAAAACAGTACCCGATATACACAACGGATACCGCGATGGCATACTGGCCAGCCGCCTCGAACTGTTGAATGTATTTGATGGCAAGAGAACAATTATCCATGAAGACGATGGCAGGCTGGAAGCACCCAACTGGATGCCTGATGGAAAGAAGCTATTATTCAATAAAGGCGGTTCATTGTACACCATACCCATAGAAGGCGGCACACCGGAGAAGCTGAATACAGGATTCGCCAACCGCAACAACAATGACCATGTTATCTCCTTTGATGGAAAGAAGCTGGGCATCAGCCATCACCGAGATGGAATGCCGGGAGGGGGATCTACAGTTTATTACTTACCCCTGACAGGCGGCGAGCCAATACTGGTCACCGATAGTACACCTTCCTATTTGCATGGATGGAGTGTAGATGGAAAAGACCTCGTCTATACAGCTTTGCGTTCAAGCAAGATTCCCGCATACAATATTTACAAAAAGTCTATCAACGGAGGACCGGAAGTGGCCCTCACCACCAACAAGACCGGCTTGTCTGATGGCCCTGAGTATTCACCAGACGGAAAGTATATCTATTACAACGCCAACCAGAGCGGCACCATGCAATTGTGGCGCATGAAAACAGACGGCAGCGCGCAGGAGCAGATCACCTTTGATGAGTACAACAACTGGTTCCCCCACATATCACCCGATAACAAATGGATCGTATTTATTTCTTTCCCTACTACAATCAATCCCGATGACCATCCATTTTACAAAAGAGTAATGCTGCGCCTGATGCCAATGAGCGGCGGTGCACCAAAAGTGATTGCTTATTTATACGGAGGCCAGGGCACCATCAACACCCCCTCCTGGAGCCCCGACAGCAAACGTGTAGCTTTCATCAGCAATACCGGCCTATTCAAATAAGAACAAGTAGTCAGGCCGCTCAAAGCGGCCAGACTGAACCGTGTAGATAGTGATCTGCAGCGCTAAGGGATTGCGAAGCGCGAAGCTCTGCGAGGCTTGTAGCCTCGCAGCCCTATTCCATTGCCTTTGGCAATAGCATTGCCGTAGGCAACAAGTATCTATTTCTGCTGCGACTCCAGCGCCCGTATACCTTGCGCTATCAACTGGCTGTTTTGCATCGCCCACTTCAACAAAGCATTGTTGCCCTCTTCCAACTGCAGCTTGCGGCAAATAGTGTGGCGATGATTCTTGATGGTATAAGGACTGAGAAAAAGTGCCTGGGCAATATCCTTGGTGGTCTTTTGCTCACTGATGAGTTGTAAAATATTCAGCTCGGTAGCGTTGAACTGACTGGCTGCATTGGAGATTTTTTCACCGGCAGTAGGGTGTTGTTGTATCCTGTTCATCACCAGTTGTACACCGGCAAAAAGCTGGGCCTCGTCTACTGGCTTGATAATGTAGTTGGCGGGGTTCGTAGCAGAAGCCTGCTCGATGATACCCCGGTTTTGATAAGAAGTGATATAGATGACTTCAAAAGCATATTCACGACGCAGTTCGGTAATGAGGTCAATACCCGATTGGTCACCCTGCAGGTTGATGTCGCACAATAAGAGGTGAGGTAGCAATTGCGGCATCGCCGCCTTGGCCTCGCTTGTCGATACCGCAATGCGGGTAGTACAGGAAAAGCCCGATACCAGTTGTTGCTCTATAAAGCGGGCTATGATGATCTCATCTTCAATGATCAGTACGCGTACCATAATTATACAGGAATTAAAAACTGATAAGTCAACCCGTGGCCATTTTCCACGGATATTTTTCCATTCATTTGCCGGGTAAGATCATGGACCAGCGAAATACCCATCGTGGCAGGATAGCCCGACGATCCCTTTTCCATTCCTATACCATTATCGGCATACATAAACTGCATGGTGCGCAAGTCTACGTGTTGAATGTTTATGTTAATAATAGGATGCTCGTGGTACTCACCAAAAGCATACTTGAAAGAATTCGTCAATAATTCTGCCAGAATAAGGCCAAACGACAGCGCGTATTTACCCTGAAGCTGAATGCCATGATGTACATCCAGCTGAATATTTACCTTGTTCTGCGTATCATAAATACGTTGCAGGTGATCAGTGATCTCAGACGTAAACTGTTGAATATGTACCGATGACTTTTCGTCGAACCACAACAACTTTTCATTTACCAGCATCATGGCCTTGATCTTGGCCATATTGCCCTTCAGGATTTCGCGGGAGGCCTCATCGCTCACCATCGGCACCTGCAGGCTGCTGAGGCCATACAATAATTGCAGGTTGTTCTTTACCCGGTGGTTCAGTTCATTGATCAGCGTTTCGATCTTGATATTCCTGTCAGCCAGCAAAGCCTGTTGTTCAGTAAGATGCTGATTGGATACCCGCAGCTCAGAAGTACGGTTTTCCACCTTTTGTTCCAGGATGGCATTCTGGTATAGCTGCAGGCGGTTGAGCTCTTTAAGCGCCGCATGCTTGTCTATTTCATGCTGCCGCAGCTCTTCCTTCAGGCCCGTTGCAAAAAGCAGGAAGATGGCCAGCGTGGTAAAGTTGGTGATATAAGGAGCAAACTGTAGCGACCTCTCCCGCAGGAAAGCCGAACTGAATACAATGATGAGCGCGCCTGCAAAGAATAGCAATAGCCCATAAGCCATATACCGTTGCGCACGGGTGAGCCGGTGCCAGCACAGCCACAAAGAAGCGATGATAAAACTGAAAGGAATGGCAAAAGACCACAAGTTGATATTGTTGGCCAGGTTGAAATTGCCGGTAAAGTAATCGATGCAAAGGCCCGTAATGGTGAGCAGTATCAGTTCCACGATCAATATCCTGCCGATCTTATACAACTTGGGATTATGCTGCTTCATCTGCCAGAAATCGATCAACAACATATAAATACCAAAGCTGCCGAGGTGAACAAAAGTGACGTTGAACAGCCAGCCCATGAAAGGATTTTCAGGGAAAAACCACTCGATGAGATAGCCACCCGTGGCAATCCCGTATAAGCCGATACCGGTCATGTAACACAACAGCCAGAGATAAGGCCGGAAGCGGCTCACCAGCCAGGATAAGATGGTATAGATGAGGAACACCGCCACGGCCCCCTGCGACCAGGCATCGATCAGTTGCATAGTATGCAGCTGACTTAGAAAAGGATCCTTTTGTTGCAGGTAGAAATTGAATGACGGTGAGTAATGCTTGGTATGGTGCACCTTTAGCAGCAGTTCATAAGATTGGCCTGCCTGCAAAGGCAATAAAGTATAAAGCCTGCCATCCTGGGCAGCAAGCCGGCTGCGCTTTTGGAAAGCACCAGCCTGCCGATAGAGTATACAACGATTCCCCTGATACAGATATACATCCACAAAAGTGAGGCTTCTGAAAGAGAGCATCATGTCGGCAGTTGCCCCGGTTGCATTCTTAACAGGAATACGGAGCCAGTAAAAGCTAACAGCCGATTGCTGAACAAGACTGTCAAGGGAAACAAACTGAGCAAAGTGTTGGCGGGCAGTGGCCGTGTCGGACGAATTAGTAGGATCTTCCCAGATGGTAGCGTAAGGATTGAGCGAGGTCTTTTGAGCTACCTGTTCAGCCGTTCGAAGCGTCAAGGTGTCCGCTTTGCAGGGAATAGCTGCAATGAGGAACAACATCAACCACAGTGCGTGTTGGCGGGTCAAGGGAGCGATCGACATGTATCAAATAAAAATGCAATATAGTGTATCCTGTAACAGAAGCCAAAAAGCACCCTGAGTGCAGGGCGCTTTTTAATTTCCTAAGGGTAGGACTAAGGTATTTGGCGTGTAAGTAGACAAAATTTGCGGACAACGATCGGGAGCGATGCTTACCAGGAATAGATCAGCTTATCGGAAATAGTAGTGGCATAAAATAGCCCCAGCGCTCCGCCACTGATATTGCTCCGGGCTGAAGCCGGCGCCGGCTTGTAGATGTTTCCATTGGTCTCTAACTGCTTGTTCGTGGTATTGAAATAATCGTAAGCCTCTTTGGTTAAAGAATGCAGCCTGATCTGCAAGGGTGTGCCGGAATATCGTACGTAAGGATAATAATCGATGTAAGGGTAATGCCCTTCGGGCACAATAGGATATTGAATATTCAAAGGCAGTTCACGAACAGCAGCGGAACTTGTCTCGCCAGTTAATAACCTGTCATCGAAAACATAATAAGGAAGCACATTGAAAGTAGCATGAGAATAAATGCCCGGCGCCAGAGCATAGTCATACCGGTAGGCATTAAGTGTGAGGCTACGTTTGAGTGCATAATAGTTCTTTTCATTGGGAGGGTCTTTGAACCAGGCCACCGCTACAGTGCCCGAGTTCAGGTACGGGCTAAGCGTTGTATCCCTTACCCATTCCACGCGCTCCAACGGCGCCACTGGTGGCATATAGGCCGAAGACCGGAATACCGTATCGTTGATCTGCACTTCGAGGTGATAAGTATGGCCCGGTAGACCTTTTATTTTCGTAGTATGGTAATACCCACGTTCATGTGTAGTAGCACGATCGTCTACCGTGGTAAAGACAGAATCGAGACCAGTATAGTTGATAGAATCCCGGAAGTAATATACATACCGGTCGATAGTGGGTGGGCTGGGAATGAGCGTATCCTTGATGCCGGCATCATCCGTAATGATGACCAGCGCGTTTTGTACAGCTTCAGCACTATCACGCCACGGAAAATAGGGATCGGGATTAGCTGTCAGGCCGGTCGACTTCGTGACCCGCACATAATAAGGGCCCCACATATTACTGATCCTTCCCTCGATAACATACAAAGGCTTTACCGCTTCCTGGGCCAAATTAAAATCTTTGGTACAACCTGTAATGGCCATCACAAAAAGAATACTCACTATAAATGCTTGAATACGCATGACTGTCATTTAGAATTTAAAATTGTAAGTGATGGAAGGAATGACCCCACCGAGATATACCGCGTACGGTTTGAGGTAGGAATAATTGTCTGGATCTTGCCTTACAAATAGGGCAACTACGTTTTGCCGATTATAGACATTGTAAACGCTGAGCACCCATTCATCCTGCCATCTTCTTTTCTCTCTGAGTTTGCCATGCCAGGTCACACTAAGGTCAAGCCGGTGGTGAGCAGGTAAAGCATAACCATTGCGTGTACTATAATAGGTGAAACTCATTCCATTAAAAGCATAGCTGCCCAGCGGCATGGTCGTACGGTTGCCGCTACGGAATACCCAGTTGGCCGAAAAGCTAAGTCTTTTGGAGAGCGTTTGATTGTATACCACCGAAAGATTGTGCCGCCGGTCATAACTGGCCGGGTACCATTCATCGTTGTTGATACCATCGATCTGGCGCGAAGCCTTCGATAAAGTGTAACTAATCCATCCGGTGGCCACGCCTTTATTCTTTTTCACCAGCAACTCCACACCATAACCCTTGGCTTGTCCGGTCAACAATTGCGTCTCTACTTTATCATTTAAAAACAGTTCTGCGTTGTCCCGGTAATCGATCACGTTGTAAGATTTCCGGTAATACAACTCCATGCTGGCCTCCCAGGCCTCTCCGGCAAAAGACCTGTATATTCCTGCTGAAAAATGATCGGCATACTGCGGCTTGAAATAAGCATCAGAAGGCATCCATAGATCAGAGGGAAGGCCTACAGAAGAGTTGGTCAGCAGGTGCTGGAATTGATAGTTCCGGCCATAAGCAACCTTCAATGAAGTGAGTGTAGATAATAAGAACCGGACAGTAGCCTTGGGTTCAGCCCCAAAATAAGACTTGACGATCTTGCCCTTACCATAAAAAGTACTGTCCACAACAGCCGAGGTATCGGCATTATACCGGTACACCATGGCATCACCCAGCGCCGCAAAGCCGGTGGCACGTATGCCATAAGACACACTGATCCTTTTGTTTATTTTCTGTTCATGATTGAGGTAAGCAAACGCCTGCACCGACTTGCGATTGTTCAGTGCAACACTTTGTGCCGGTGAATGGTCTGAATCGGGAAGCGTTTTGCCGGGCAACACATCCTGCCCTGTAATACCGGCGCCGAATTTCAACAAGCTATTCTTGTTGGTGCTCCAATCGAAATCAGTCTTCAAGGTTACTTCCTTAAGATTGGCCCGCCAGGATAGATCACGCGCGCCGTCCAGTATGTAATGTGTGTACTTGTAATTACTGTACAGCAGAGAAGTATTGGCAAATAAGTGGGAATTGAAAATATGGTTCCAACGGGCGGTTACTGTGGTATTGCCCCAGTTCATACGTGTGCCCATATCGAGCGGAAAAAGATAAAAATTATCATGCCCTGTATAAGCAGATAGATAAAGCCGGTCGTGGCTGCCAAGCACCGTATTGAACTTTGCATTCAGGTCGTAGAAAGATATCTTGTTACTGTTGGTGCCGGCATCGATGATCCCCAACTTATAAGCAGTATTCAATACGGTACCAGTATTACTGTACCTGCCGGAGATCATGAAAGAAGATTTCCCCTTTTTGATAGGCCCTTCATAAGTAAGCCGGCTGGCGATTAAACCAACGCCACCGGAGAATGTGTGCTGCTGACTGTTGCCTTCCTTCATGCGGATATCTATTACAGAAGATAGACGCCCGCCATACTGTGCAGGAAATACACCCTTATAAATAGCCACATCCTTCAGGGCATCGGCATTAAAAGCAGAAAAGAAACCAAGACTGTGTGTAGGATTATACACCGGCGCTTCGTCTAACAGGATCAGGTTCTGATCGTAGGAACCTCCACGCACCGATAAATTGGTAGTCCCTTCCGCTGCAGCCTGAATGCCCGGTAAGAACTGCAGGCTTTTCAGCACATCCGGCTCACCGCCACCCATGGCTATCTTTTTAATTTCCGCCGTGCTCAGCCGGAGATTGCCGGTTACCACATTTTGCACCATGCTTTTCTTGCCCGAAGAAGTCACCATCACCGCCTGCAAAGTATCAGCTTCTTTTACTTGCAGACCTATATTGCGCCGGTGGCTTTCATCGACACTTACCTGCTCGCTCAGGTTGTTGAATCCCACAAACGATCCACTCAGTGTATATTCACCGGCAGGCACCGTGAGCGAATAAAACCCATATGCATTGGTAACGGTAGTGTAGCTGTTATCGCCCGATAAGCTGATAGTCGCGCCGATGAGTGCTTCGCCGGATTGAGCGGCAGTTACAATACCAAATACAGTAGCTATTTCAGAAGCCTGGCGGCGTTTCTTTACCAGTATCGTGTTTTGTAACAGCTCATAATACAAGCCGTTTTTGAGCAACAGATCATCCAGTACTTTCTTAAGAGAAACTTGTCGCTGATGATACTGCAGGTGCTTGATGTCTGAAACATCAGCCGTTTTGTAAGTAAATTTAAAAGACGTGAGCTTTTCTATTTTCGCCAATGCCTCTTTCAGCGTTGCATTGTTGAGCTCGATGTTGATGGTTACTTTACTGATGTCTTGTCCCTGGGTACGGAAAGTTGACAACAGGGCACAGAGCAAGGGTAACAGACAAATGATTATCCGTTTCATAAGGTTGAGTATAAGATTGCTTTTATTCGATTATGTAAATGCCATCCTTTTTTGAAAGGCGAACTTCCATGAGTGCGCATAAAAGTTCCAGTGCGCGCTGCATGCCAGTTTTTTTCTCTAAGCGCAGTGTGACTCGTGCTTTCTTGAAGGTGTTATTTCTGATAGTTACGGAGTCCTTGAATACTCTTTGCAGGTCAGCAACAACGGTTTCCAGTGCTTCATCATCATAGATCAGGTCACCCTGTTTCCAGCCAGCTATCAGTGCAGTATCGACAGCCTGGCGGTGTACCACTGTATCAGCAATTAACTTTACCTGCTGTCCCTTTTCAAGAATGGCCAGCGTTGTATCGGCGGTGGCCACTTTTACTTTACCCCTTTGAACAGATACAATTTTGCTTTTCTCTCCGGGATAATCCTTGATGTCGAAAGCAGTTCCTAATACAGAAGTGGTGAAAGAACCCGAGTGAACGAGGAAAGGATGCTGAGCGGCATGTTGCACATCAAACCATGCCTGGCCCGATAAGTCTACGATCCGCGCTGCATTGGCAAAAGCAGTAGGGAAGCGAAAAGAAGAAGCGGCGTTGAGCCACACCTGGCTGCCATCACTGAGCACCACTTCGTATTCACTGCCGCGTGCGGTAGAGATCACATGATAGCTGCTGGTATCAGCAGCACCGGCGCCGGTATAAGTGATCCGGTTATCCTGTTTGGTAATGGTGACAGTGCCCAGCGTGGCAATGGTTCCGTTCTTTGCTTCGTCAAGCATCAACTGAGTGCCATCCGGGAGTGTAAGCATGCTTTTCGCCACCGGTGTGAGCGCCAGTGAAGGGATATTCTTTTGTACACTTGTAATGTCAGGCCCTTGCCGGTTGATGAAGAAATAGACCACCGTGCTGATCAACAACAATACAGCCGCCGCTGCAGCCCACCGGTATATAGGGAGCGTTCTCCGCGCAATGGTTTTGACCGGCGTAGCAGATGGCCTGTCGATAGCTACGATGTCCTGTACCATTTGTTGCCACACAGCCGGGTTAGCAGGCACAGCCGGCGTTTCCTGCTGCATCAGGTCAGCCAGCACCGTATTGAACAATTCCCGGTCAGCATCAGCCTGCAACAGCATACTAAGCTCCTGTTGCTCTTCGGCTGAGAGGCTACCGGCGAGGTGTTGTTGTAATAAATAAGTTAACCGTTGCTTTTCCATGTTAGTGAGTAGGGAAGGCATTGTTGCCTGCTCCCTATAATAAGAAGCACGGGCAGCCAATTAGGACTATCGGCCCGAAAACTTTTTTATTTTTTGCCAAACAGCAGTAAAAGCACCGAAAGCGTGATACCCGATTGAGCCAGGTATTCCCGGATAGACTTTAAAGAAGTGACAAGGGCATTCTTGACGGTGCTGGGCGATAGCTGCAACTCATCGGCGATCTCAGGGATGGTCTTGCCTTCATGCCGGCTTAGCTGGTATATCCTCCGGCGTTGTGGCGGCAGCAATTCCACGGCTTCCCCAATAAGCCGGTTCAGCTCTCGTGCATCAAGGTATTCATGCGTAGTATCCAGCGGGGCTGGTTCAACAGAAAGTTCCTGGGAGAACTTATTAACCAGCATGCTTTTCCGGAGGTAAGTGTAACACTCATTGGAAGCTACCTTAAACAGCCAGCCGCCCGGATTATCGATGCTGTCCAGCTTATCCCGGTTGAGCCACACCCGGATGAAAGTTTCCTGTATCACCTCTTGCGCTGCATGCTCCGAGCGGGTGAGTTTAAGAATAAAGGGATGCAGCCTCGATAAGAATAGATGGAATAATTGCTCAAAAGCCTTCTCATCACCAGTGGCTACCCGGCTGAATAATTGCTTTTCTTCCTCCTGTGATACAGGGCTATGTTGGCTGTGGTTGGTCAATAAAAATAGCTTTGAACAAATGCGGTCGTTCCGCGAAGATGCAGAGAACACGGCATTTTTCAAAAGCGGTACCCTAATCTTAACACAAATGATTAAGTAGAGCATTAAAAAAATGGCCTGCAAAAGCAGGCCATCCTTAAAAACCCTATTAAAACACAATCTTAATTCCAGCCACCGCCTAATGCCTGGTAGATGTTCACCATGGCATTCATCTGCTGCTTCCTGGTTTCGATCAGTTCAAACTTCGATTCAAGCGCATCACGTTGTGTCATCAACACCTCCATATAATCGGCACGAGCCGATTTGAACAGGTCGTTTGAAATGTTGATGGATTGCGTAAGTGCCTCTACTTGCTTAGACTTCAGATCGTAACTGTTTTTCAGGTTGCCGATCTTCGCCAACTGATTAGCCACTTCCACATAGGCCTTCAGGATAGTACGTTCATAGTTGTACACCGCCTGTATCTGTTTTGCATTGGCATTGAAATAAGTAGCCTTGATCGCATTCTTATTGACCAATGGCGCCATTAATTCACCAGCCAGTGAATACAATATCGACTCTGGTGTTCTTACGAGGTAGGCCGGATTGAAAGCCTGGTAACCGATACCGGCAGAAATACCCAATGAAGGATAGAACTGCGCCTTGGCCACCTGGATATCTATTTTGGCAGCTGCCAGTTCCAGCTCAGCCTGCTTGATATCAGGTCTGTTGGCCAGCAGCTGTGATGGCAGGCCAGCATGGATATCTCCGGGTAGTGCCGTATCGAAGCTTTGGGCATTCCGCACAATAGGCTGCGGCGCGCGCGCCAGCAGGAAATTGATCCTGTTCTCTGCTTCCGTGATCTGCTGCAGGATATCATATTGAAGACTGCGTGTCTTGAATACTTCCGCCTCAAACTTCTTCACAGCCAGTTCCGTAACACGCGTAGCTTCCTTCTGCGCCTTCACGATTTCCAACGCATTGGTCTGGATGTCGATATTTTGCTTCACGATAGCCAGCTGATTATCGAGCGCCAGCAATTCATAATAAGAGTTGGCGATTTCTGCGATCAGCGTAGTGATTACGAAGTTCCTGCCCTCTACCGTAGCAAGGTACCTTGTCACAGCTGCTTTCTTGGCATTGCGCAGTTTGTGCCAGATATCTACTTCCCACGTAGCATACACACCTACCGTAAAATCGGGTAGGGGATCAGGCGTTTCTTTACCCGGCTTGATCTCGATGTTCTTCTCAGTAGCCCCCTGCATGGTATACCGGCCTGGTTTTTCAAGACCAGCTCCGCCTCGTATATTAACGAAAGGTAAATACTCCCCTTTACGCGCCTGTATCTCATTCCGGGCGATCTCGATCTCCTGCAAGGTGATATTGAGCTCCTGGTTGTTCTTCAAAGCCGTATCGATCAGGGTAGCGAGATTGGGATCGGTGAAGTAAGCACGCCATTGGATCGATGCCGGGTTGGTCGTATCCTGAGAGTTGCCGTAAGCCGCAGGCAGCGACTTGTTCTCCGTTTTCCCTGTTAAAACGGGCACCTTACAAGCTGCATACGCGAGCGCAATACAGCCTATCCCTAAATAAGTATATAATTTGTTTCTAAACATTGTGATCGATTTCTTCTGTTAAGGGATTTTCTTCCTCGTCTTTAATCAGCTTCCGCTTTTCTGCCATCTTGCCAAACACATAGTACAATCCCGGAATGACGATCACCCCGAATACAGTACCCAGCAACATACCACCTGCAGAAGACGCACCGATGGTACGGTTACCAATAGCGCCCGGACCTGTTGCGAACAACAGCGGTATCAAACCGGCAATGAAGGCCAGCGAAGTCATCAGGATCGGGCGGAAACGCACTTTGGCGCCTTCGATGGCCGCTTCCAGTACGGTAGAGCCTGCCCGGTGTTTCTGCACGGCAAACTCCACGATCAACACCGCGTTCTTACCCAACAGACCCACCAGCATTACCAGACCCACCTGCGCATAGATATCGTTGGCCAGTCCCATCGCTTTGATCAGCAGGAACGAACCGAACACACCAGCAGGCAGCGAAAGGATTACGGCAAATGGTAACAGGAAGCTTTCGTATTGAGCCGCAAGGATCAGGTATACGAACCCTAACACGATCGCGAAAATAATGACCGCTTCATTGCCGCGTCCTGCTTCATCTTTGGAAAGACCTTCCCAGTCGATGGCATAACCACGGGGCAATGTTTTGGCTGCTACCTCCTGAATGATCTGGATGGCTTCACCACTACTGTAGCCGGGAGCGGGCTCACCCCTGATCGCCGATGAGTTGTACATATTGTAGCGGGTGATCTCATTCAGACCATGCGACTTCTTGATCTTCATGAAAGCAGAATAAGGTACCATCTCATCATGATCATTCTTTACATACAGTTTCATCAGGTCATCAGGCAGCGCCCTGTATTCCGGAGAAGCCTGAACGAATACTTTGAAATAAGTACCGAATCGGATAAAGCCAAGCTCATAACTACTACCGATCAATACAGAGAGGTTGTCCATCGCTTTACCAATGGAAACGCCCTTTTGCATCGCAGCCTGGTTGTCGATCTCCAGGTCATATTGAGGATAGTTGGCACTGAAGAAGGTGAATAAACCCGTCAACTCCTTGCGCTGCTTCAAGGCAGCCATGAAGTCGTCGTTCACTTTCTCCATACTCGTGAAGTCATCACTGTTTGTTTTATCCAGTAAGCGCAGCGCGAAACCACCAGCAGCACCATAACCGGGTACGGCGGGAGGTCCGAAGAACTCGATGGTCGCGCCGGGTATTTCGTGTGTCTTTTCTTCCAGCTCATGGATGATCTCATTGACTGAATGTTTACGTTCTGACCAGTTTTTCAGGTTGATCAAGCAGGTACCGGCGTTGGAACCACGCCCTTCCGTCAACACCTCATAACCTGCCAGCGCCGAAACAGACTGAATACCTTCCACATGCTCTGCGATCTCCTGTACCTCATGCGCCAGGTGGTTAGTCCTTTCAAGCGTGGAGCCCGGAGGCGTTTGAATGATGGCGTAGATCATACCCTGGTCTTCGTTGGGGATGAAGCCCGCAGGCAATCCCTTACCAATACCGAATATGCCGAAGCCAAACGCCAGCAACATGCCAAAAGTGATCACGCGTCGGTTGGCAATCAGTTTCAGCAACCCTGCATACCGGCCCGTGAGTTTCTCAAAGCCTCTGTTGAAAGCATCGAGCATTTTATCGATCGGGCTCTTCTTCTTGGGCTTGCCATGATTATTCTTCAATAGAATAGCGCAAAGTACCGGCGTAAGCGTTAACGCCACCACACCCGATAGTACGATGGCCGTGGCCATGGTGATGGAGAACTGTCGGTAGAAGATACCCACCGGGCCCGACATGAAGGCAACGGGGATAAACACCGCGGTCATTACAAACGTAATGGCCACGATGGCGCCGCTGATCTCATGCACCACCCTGTAAGTGGCCTGGTAAGGCGAAAGATTCTCTTCATGCATCTTGGCGTGTACAGCTTCAATAACAACGATCGCGTTGTCCACCACGATACCGATAGCCAGTACCAGCGCGAACAAGGTGATGAGGTTGATGTTCAAACCAAAGAGCTGCATAAAGAAGAACGAACCCACCAGCGATACGGGCACCGCCAGCGTAGGGATGAGGGTAGAGCGCCAGTCGCCTAAGAACAGGAACACCACGATGGCCACCAATATGAAGGCCTCACCCAATGTATGCAACACCTTTTCGATAGAAGCATCGAGGAAGGTAGATACGTCATAACTGATCTCGTAGTCCATGCCCGGAGGGAAAGAACTGGCCTTGATCTCATTCAGCTTTTCCTTGATGGCCTTGATTACATCACTGGCGTTACTACCATAGGTCTGCTTCAATACGATCGCCGCAGAGGGGTGACCGTTCAGGTTGGAATAGATATCATAATACTCACTACCCAGCTCCACATCGGCTACATCTTTCAGGTGCAGCAATTCACCATTGGAGTTGGCGCGGATAATCACATCCTTGTATTGTTCCGGCTGGTTATACCGGCCCTTGTAAGTCAATACATATTCCAAGGCTTCTGAACGCTTACCGTCGCTTCGGCCCAAACGGCCGGGAGAACCGATGATACTCTGGCTGCCCAGCGCTTCCATCACTTCTTCAGTAGACACATTGTAAGCGCGCATCCGGTCGGGTTTCAGCCACACACGCATCGCGTATTGACGGCTACCGAGGATCTGCGCGTTACCTACACCCGTTACACGCTTTAATTCATTTAAGATATTAACGTTGGCATAGTTGTACAGGAACTTCTCATCAGCCTTGGGGTCTTTACTGTACACGTTAACATACATCAACATGTTTGGCTGAAGAATGTTAACGATGATACCTTCCCGCTGTACGAGGATGGGCAACCTGTTGGTCACCTGCTCGATACGGTTCTTAACGTTCACCACCGCCTGGTTGGGATCGGTACCAAGATCGAATACTACTTGAATGTTGGCCTCACCCGCACTGGTGGCATCGGAAGTCATGTACTTCATGCCCGGTACACCGTTCACGGCTTTTTCCATGGGGATGAGTACAGACTTTACCAACACGTCGGCACTGGCGCCGGGGTAAGATACACTAACGATTACCCGGGGCGGCGCAATAGAAGGGAACTGCGAGGTCGGCAGGGTATTGATGGCCAGTACGCCCATGAAGATAATCATAACAGATATGACTATCGCGAAGACTGGCCGCTTCATGAATATATTAAACATCTCTTGTTTTTTTGGGTACTTGCATTATTCCGTTGGCAACTTCAAATGAGCGACTACTGTCCTGGGCTCTGCGAATTCAAAGACGATCTTTTCATTGTCCTTGACCTTGCGGATACCTTCCAGCATAACCTTGTCGCCATCGGCAATGCCTTCTTTGATCACATAGAGATCGGGCATTTCAGCGGCAATCGTAATGGGCGTTAAGTGAGCTACATTGTTTTTATCTACGATGTACACATACTTTTTGTCCATGATCTCCAGCGTTGCTTTCTGGGGGATGATCAACGCGTCTTTCAGGTGCTCTTTCATGAGAATGCTACCGGTTTCGCCATGCCTCAGCAATCCCTCATGGTTGGGGAAAGTGGCCCTGAAAGCGATGTTACCGGTTTCGTTGTTGAACTCACTCTCGATGGTTTCTACCACACCGGGGTGTTTGAACAATTCGTTATTGGCCATACGCAGGCTTACAGCCAGCTTACCTTTGGTCTTGGCCTGGGCAGCAAAATTCAGGTACTCAGGTTCAGACACGTTGAAGTAAACCCACATCTCACTGTTGTCGCTCAGGCTGGTAAGCAGT
Organism: Paraflavitalea sp.; assembly: GCF_059502485.1. Classification (NCBI taxonomy): domain Bacteria; kingdom Pseudomonadati; phylum Bacteroidota; class Chitinophagia; order Chitinophagales; family Chitinophagaceae; genus Paraflavitalea; species Paraflavitalea sp. Next base: position 1,452,628 of record NZ_JCACET010000010.1, on the reverse strand, counting down.
TCGCCTTCCTCTACGAGGCTACCCAGCTTTAAATGCAGGCGGTCGATCAGGCCGTCGAAGGGCGCTCTGATCTGTGTAAATTCGAGGTGAACTTTAGCCAGTTGCAGTTCGGCTTTCGCTTTACCGAGTTTTGCCTGCGCCATGGCCAGTTCATTTTTAGATACGATGTTCTTTTCAACAAGCGGCTGTGTGTTCTGCACTTCAATTTCAGTAGCGTTTACTTCCGCCTGTGCTTTCTGTAGTTCAGCTTCATAGATCTTAGGCATGATCCTGAAGAGGAGCTGACCTTTTCTTACAAACTGACCTTCATCTACGAGAATCTCTTCGAGATAACCTTTTTCCTGCGCTCGCAGCTCGATATTACGTATGGAACGTATCTGGCATACATACTCATTGGTTACCGTGGTATCCATTTTCAGCGGGCTGGTAACGAGGAACTTTGTTTCTTCTTCTTTTTTTTCTTCCTTGTGTTTGCAGCTTGTGTAAGTCAATGCTCCACACAAACTCATGAGAATAAAAATTCGCTTCATAAAATTAACAGGGGCTTATCCAGCTTTGCTCGATAAATCTTTTTTAGTTGAAATGAAATCACCCGGCCCAACAGCTAATAAGCCATGGAAAACGAGCCTTACATAACGATGGTGGAAAGGTGGAGGCAGGATTAGTTGCCTTGAAGATGCAGGATCATATCCTGATCACACGATGGAGGATAAATTTATTGGAAGAATGGTAAGAAAAGTGTTCACAAAGGGGGAGCGGAGCATTGAGATATGGCAGGCAATTGCCGGCTGTCAGCCCATCGAGAAAAGAGATGGAGCCATGGCCGCCTGATGAACGTTTTTTGAAAGATTCGGATTCCTCGTCCTCCTCTTCAATTTCTTTGGCCTCAGGAAAATCTCCTGTACTGCTATTGTCTGATGGATAGTTCTTACTGATCCGTACCCTGCCATCATGTTCACCACACGAACTGGCCTGTACAGGTCTTTCAATGTGTTGCTGATGGAGATCGTATAGACGCTGCTGGTGTGCATGACTATAGCTTCCCCACAGGAGAAAACACAGTGATATGATAAATCTGATTAAAACCCTCATCGTCTGGTCTCAGAAAAAATAACAGTCATTCAATATGGCTGAAAAAAATAAAGCCTTTCTATGGAATATGGAAAGGCATCGTTTCTCTTGCCACATTATTAAAAACAGTTGTTGATGATCTGTATTTCTATAGCAAGCGGAGTAAAATTAATAGTAATGCGCAAAAAGTCGGGGCATACCTTTGTAAATGACTTGTTAACGGGGCCGTTAAAAAGCCCCGTTAACAGCCTGAAATGCTTACCGGACGTGTATTTCAACGGCAATACCGCCAGTTATCTTTTTGGTTTTAATATGTCTTTGTACAATATGAGTTTTAAAAACCTCTCCTTTCTTCGTATTAGGCGGAACATCCACCTTTAAGCCGGCCACGGTTTGATTGTGTACAGGCAGTGAGATGGTCAGCGCAGCCTTCTTTCCTTTGGGCATAATGGCCTGTAAGGCATAGGGATATCTCTTCCTGATAAGTTCGGGGTTATCAGAAGTAAGCATCTTTGTTTTGTACACCGTACCCTTATCCTGAAGATGAGCGCCACACTCAAGCTGTGCATCATCTGAATGTAGATGATTATGTGTATTATTTTCAATGCTTAAAGGCACAAGCTTCACGCCTTTGTGGTGGCTGAAGAAATCCTTGGAAGGATGTACGATACTTACGGGGTAATCTGTCACCCTGCTATCCCGCCATATTTCCAGCTCATGCCTGTCTTCCTGTCCCAGCAGTACGTTGATCAATACGAACGGAATGATGATGAACATATCAGGCTGCAGGTTTACGATCGTTAGGTTTTTTTGCGCCAGGTTATTGTGCTCCCAAACATGCAACCCGGATGCAGGATGATCGTTGCGACTGATAACAGACGCCAGCAGACAGGAGTGGGTACCGGCTGGTGGCACTTTGGAGCGTGGCCAGCGTGCCTTCACGATCCTTGTCTCGCCAGGGCCAAGATCAAACTCTGCTTTGGCTGCTATGCAGGGTAGAAAATCACCGGGGTACACAAACTCAGTACCGGCAAATGATTTGGCATTGAAGGTCACCACAAAGTGTCGGGCAGTGCCCGTTGCAGCTTTGTTGCGTACACGCGCATAAAACCAGTTGTCCTGTCCATATTCCGGCGCCTGGTGAGTAGTAAGCCCATCATCCACATTGCGTATCCACAGATCAGGCGAATCCCAGAAAGCGCCATCCGTAAAGTTACCACCGGGATCAGGAGCATTGTCTTTCATCCAGAGATCAGGCGCAGGAGAAGGATTGGGTAGGTTGTATACAAAGCGGTGAAACGCATCTACCAATTGATCATTGTTGTGTTGCGTGAGTAAAAACTCTTCCAGCATGGCAGTAGATGCCGGGTTGCCTTTGTAGTACTTGTAAAACTCACGCAGGCTATTGTTGAGGGCGCTGGTACCCAGCAGAGAGGCCATGCCTTGCCAAAACCTGTTACCGTCCGAGTAAGAGTTGTTGGGAGTCCTGCGTTGGAAAGGATCGCGCGTGCACAACAAGATGGGCGGATCGGTAAAGTCGAAAGGAAGTGCATCATCACCGCCATCATCATGGAAGGACGTATATGCTTCATCCCACCAGCCATCGGCCTGACCAGCAGGTTTTACGCCGCGGGCAAACCAGCTATGAAAAGTTTCATGCAGCAGCGCGCCGCTGCTGGTAGTGGTGCCCCCTTCATACTCCATGCCGCCACTGCCATTAAAGAAAGCCACGAAGCGGTTACCATGCACGTAAGCACCATAGTTATTCTCATTGTCCTGCAGAAAACTTTTGATGTTGTTGATCTCCGTGGTAAGATTAGTGCCGCTTCCGCTGGGTTTCCACGCTTCAATCGTTACCAGGGTGCCAGATACAGGTAAGACAACCGTATCCGTTTGCGATTGCAGCGTGTCCGATGCTCTTATTTCCAGCATGGGCGATAGGGCGGTAAAACGGGCGGGAAATGTCAGGCTCCAATGATTGCTGCCAAGGTTGGTGACCTGGGCATTCGTAATAACGGAGTGCGCAGCCAGCGTATTGGTGATCTGCACAGTGAGCTGTAGGGTAAACTGGTCGAAGATGAGGTTGGCGGGCAGCCATGCTTCGAGGTAACGGCCTGCATTAAGGTCCGACAGGCCAAATACGAACCGCAGCTTGGGGCCGGGCTGCCATTCAATGACGGGCAAATAAGTGCCGCCCAATTGTGATTGCGGCAACGCCAGATTATATACTACGCGCAAGGTGTGCACAGAGCCTGCAGCCTGCACCGATTCAATAATGCGCAAGCCGGTATTGGCGCCACCACCAAAATCATGCAGCGCAATTTGTGCAGGAGCGAATACGGATCCATCCAGCCATGCCTGTGAGATCGTTTGCCGCAGGTCGAAGAAGGGATTACCTGCCGTGGGACCTACTGTATATTCAATAGTGGCATCGACTGAAGTAGTAGAAGTGCTACCATCAAAAATGATGGTAGCACTGATATTCTGGATGTCGATGGGCACTGCAAGTAAGCCGTCTACCGTTTTTGCCGGAGGGGCTATATGGAAGTTCGTTGCCATGCATTAACATTTACAATCGTTATTCAACTCGATGTCCAATGAGATCTTCTTTACACATACCTTCTTTACTTCGGCATCACCGAGGTGCAGGCACTTCAACAACTCCTGTGCTTTGTCATTGCACTTGTTGTCGCCTTTAGTACCGCCGGGTATGTAACCAGGTACTTTCTTATCCGGGTCGAGCCGGTAAACCATACCACCGAGTGATATATCGTTGCCCAACAATTCTACAGTGATATCCTTGTTGTCCGCATTCCTTACCTGGTCTGCCGTAAAGTCCTTACCGGGTATCAGGTTGATCACGATCTCTCTTTTCTCTCCGGGCTTCAGCACAAACTTGTTTCCGCTGATGCCTTCAAACGCTAACTTCCAGCCTGCGTCTGCCAGGAACTTCGGCAGTTCTGTTTTCAATTCCATGGTAGCGCGCTTGCGGAAAGAGTTGCCGGCATAGAAGATATGACGGTTGAGTCCGAGCATCAGGCCATCCTCGCCACCGCCACCGGGCAGGATGTTTACGTTGCGCTGACCCACGTTGTTGTCGTTGGGCACCAGGCGCCATTCTTCAATGGTTTCACCACCGGTGAAGTTGTCGATATTGCTGGGGTCGCCGGGCGCTGATACGATCATTAGTACACAGTCGTGACCATAAGCGTTCACGTTAGGTATCCATTCAAATGGTCCTACGGTGATCTCCGCTGCGTTGTTGGCAGCGATGCTGGCGATGGGTAAGCCGGGAGCTGCTGGCATTTCAGTAAAATCGTTGGGCCAGGTGAGGCCAGCGCCGGGTAAGCTGTGGAAGGCGCGCACGTTTACATTGGTAGCCGCTTGCGTACCCCTGTTCTTTACTTTGCCATACATATAGTTGGTAACGCCGGGCAAGGCATCTTCATGACCGGGCAGCCCGTCGGGATTGTTGCGGTTCCACATCGACATATTGCCCCAATGCACTGCCTGGAATTGGTATTCACCATTACGGCCATCGTTGATGTATACATCTACTGCCGGAGGTGCACCTTCAGTGATAACGGGTGTAGGCGCACCGGCGGGCTGATAACAACCTTGTTTTTCAAAAGCCCAACGGATCACCTTGTTGTAAGCACCGCCTGAAATGCCTTCACTGGTCCAGTTCTCCAAATCTGTATCCTGCATTTCCTCACACCATACCTCCGGATCATTGGGATTGGTGCCGGGTGTAAGATTACCAATGGTGCGCAGGATGAGATACGTGGCTGCACGGGAAGCAAATTTCCTGCGCCCCAGGTTGCTGTGATCACCACCGATAGAGCGGTATATTCTGAAGTGACAGGTAGCCAGAATTTGTTCACTGCCATAGCCGCCTTCATCACCACTTACCGTATTACCACTCATATCAAATACCGGTGTGCCACCCCATGCCCAGGCCGCCACAGTGCGGTCAAACCGGCGCTCATAGCTGCCGGGAGGTATGGGCCGGAAGGGTGCATACCTGAAGCGTTCAGGTAAAGTGCGTAGTGCTGATTCCGGATCCATTTGTATGCAGGCCAGACTGTCTCCTGCACTATGTGAGAATCCGAGGTTGCCCGAGTTAACGTGATCACCCAGTGTACCGTGCCCACCCATTTCATGCCAGTGTACCCAAGGGTCTACGGCACGGCCCAAAGGATTGCTGGTATCAGAGAGGTCGCAAAGTGCAAAACACATGTGATCTGTACCGCCGCTACCATTGTATGACCAGTGCGCATTGATAGTAGTACCCATGCCACGATGGTCGACAGGAATGGGGAAAGTGGTGCCATCAAAATAAGTAGCGATAGGGAAGCCGAGGCTTTCTATTGTTCTGAACAATTCTGTTTCGTGGTAATAGGCATTAACCGCTGCAAAGTTATCTGTGCGTGGGCTATAGTCGAAGTCATTGCCGGTTGGTTGAGTAGGAGGGGCTATGTTGGGATTTTCTACATTCTGGATCACGACATAGGTACCACTGAGGCTTTGTGTGCCGGCCACTGGTGCTGCAAGGTTGTTGAGTGTCTCGCTGCTGTCGTGCATAGCCAGCGTAGCGCCGGTTGATGAAGCAACAACAGTGAGGTCGCCGGATGATACCATAGGATCTTGCTTAAACACAAGACCATTGACGCCACAGGTCATACATTCAATGTACAGGATGGAATTGGTAGCCACTTCTACGAGTATCAGCCAGGTCACGTAACCATGATCTGCTTCGTATTGCTGAAATATAATTTCAGCAACGAGATAGGTTTGACCGTTATGGATGCTTTCATCCACTGCGGGCAGTTGGGGGAAAGTATGTTCGTGAAATTCTTCTGACACTACGGCATTGTCTGCTCTCCTTTTAGGTGGTGCAGGTTTATCTCCATAGCGTTTCTCTACATCATATTTATAAGCGAAGAAGCGGCCGTTCAGGTAGCGTGTTCTTTCTGTGGCAGCTGCTGCGGCATTCTTTTTAACAGCAGTTTTCGGTGCTGCTTTACCGAATGCTTTCATCATAAAAGTATCAGTTTCAGAGGCGGCATCCTCGCTCACTACCTCGTTGCCAGCCAGCTTCATCGCACTCATGGTACGGAATAGCTGTTTGTACCGGTCAATGTGCTTGGGGTCGGGCAATTTACCTTTCAGCCCGTTCTCGCTGTTGTTGGTAGAGCCTACTACCCGGTAAGGGTTCTGTTTTATTTTCACCGCGAAACCTTTGCGCCATACGGGTACATTGAGAAATGTTTGTGCGTAGGCTATTGTATGACCATCGAAAAGATGTTTATCTTCTGCAAACTGGTATTCTATATCCTGTTCACGCGGATCAAAGTGTGATGCTTTCTGGTGCAGGTTCTTTAACTGAGCTTCGGGTATCTGGTACACTTCAGACCATTGTTGCAGGTATTCGGCAGCGATAGGTCTGGGCGCTGCTTCCTCACTGAACCAATATTCCTGGCTGTGACGGATGTGCTTTACTTGCTCGTTGTCATCAATAGACACGTGTGCCTTCAATGAAGGCCGGTAGGTGGTTTTCATTGTAATTTTCAATGTTGGTTATATAATTCCCGTTGTAAGAATGGGCAATAAGAACATGCCTGGCAAAACCCAGGAAGGCTAATAATCAGATAATGATAATAATTGGTTGGATCTGTTATACTCCTTAAGATCTCCTTTGGCAGGGATAAGAGAGACAGCTTAAGAAAGCAATATGTGTGAACGGCAGGGAGAAAAAATTACAGACCAAAGCTACGTGCTGTATACACGAAAGTCAATAGCCTGTTAGTAGTATTTTATAGTATTGTGTATGTACTACTCTTTGTGGAATCCTGTGTTTCGGCAAGGTTAATTTATTGATAGGTTTTGGCTATTGAAGTATAGAATTAATTGATGTTGTTTATGTGCCCAAAATCCTAATTTTACCGGCCTGCGTAAATAACTACAAGCAGGCAACTGTTCTTTCAATATCAAAATCTTACAACAATGGGAAAAGAATCTAACGACATCAGCAAATGCCCGTTTCATAATGGCAGTATGAAGAACAATGTTGGCGGTGGCGGAACCAGGAATCGTGACTGGTGGCCCAACCAATTAAAGTTAACGATCCTGCGTCAGCATGCTGACAGGTCAAACCCAATGGGGGAGGATTTTAACTATGCCGAAGCTTTCAAAAGCCTCGACCTCGAGGCGGTGAAGAAAGACCTGCATGCGCTCATGACCGATTCTCAGGAATGGTGGCCGGCAGACTTTGGCCATTATGGTCCCTTGTTTATCCGCATGGCATGGCACAGCGCCGGTACCTACCGCGTGACCGATGGTCGTGGTGGCGGTGGTGCAGGTCAGCAACGTTTTGCTCCCCTCAATAGCTGGCCCGACAACGTGAGCCTCGATAAAGCACGTAGGTTGCTGTGGCCCATCAAACAAAAATATGGTAACAAAATATCGTGGGCCGATCTGATGATCCTTACTGGTAATATAGCATTGGAGTCAATGGGCTTTAAAACATTTGGTTTTGCCGGTGGACGTCCCGATGTATGGGAACCCGATGAAGATGTGTACTGGGGTTCAGAAACTACCTGGCTGGGTGGCGACATTCGCTATGCACATGGTTCTCCCGGTGTGGTGGAAGGACATGGCGTAGTAGTATCAGATGACGATGCTGATGGTAAAATACATTCCCGCAACCTGGAGAAGCCGCTGGCGGCTGTACAGATGGGTTTGATCTACGTGAACCCTGAAGGGCCTGATGGCAATCCTGATCCTGTGGCTGCTGCTAAAGATATCCGTGATACGTTTGGCCGCATGGCTATGAACGATGAAGAAACAGTGGCGCTGATAGCTGGTGGCCACAGCTTTGGTAAAACGCACGGTGCTGCTCCTGCTACACACGTAGGCAAAGAGCCTGAAGCGGTAGACCTGGAATTGCAAGGTCTGGGCTGGAGCAATAGCTATGGTTCTGGCAAAGGCGCCGATACTATTACCAGTGGTCTTGAAGTAATATGGACAAAGACACCTACCAAATGGAGCAATAACTTCTTCGAGAACCTGTTTGGTTTTGAATGGGAGCTCACCAAGAGCCCTGCCGGTGCCCACCAGTGGGTAGCTAAAAATGCAGAAGGCATTATTCCTGATGCATATGATGGTTCAAAGAAGCATAAGCCAACCATGCTGACTACCGATCTTTCCTTACGCTTTGATCCGGCGTATGAGAAAATATCCAGGCACTTCCTGGAAAACCCCGATGCTTTTGCCGATGCATTTGCACGGGCATGGTTTAAATTAACACACCGTGATATGGGACCACGTGCCCGTTACCTCGGTGCTGATGTGCCGAAAGAAGTATTGCTTTGGCAAGACCCTATTCCTGCAGTTGATCACAAATTGATCGATGCTAATGATGTTGCAGCGTTGAAGTCAAAAGTATTGGCATCTGGATTAAGCGTAGCTGAATTAGTTTCCACTGCCTGGGCTTCTGCTTCCACCTTCCGTGGCTCCGACAAGCGCGGTGGAGCTAACGGAGCGCGTGTTCGTCTGGCTCCTCAGAAAGACTGGGGGGTAAACAATCCGGCGCAGCTGCAAAAGGTGTTGGGTAAACTTGAGGGCATCGCCAAAGAGTTTAACGGTGCGCAGAAAGATGGTAAAAAAGTTTCGCTCGCCGACCTGATCGTTTTGGCTGGCGGCGCTGCTGTTGAAAAAGCTGCAAAGGATGCAGGACATGATATTACTGTTCCCTTTACTGCTGGCCGTATGGATGCTGCCCAGGAACAAACAGATGTTGAATCTGTTGGCTACCTCGAGCCACTGGCTGATGGCTTCCGTAACTATCGTGGAACTAAGTTCCGCGTATCTACTGAAGAGCTGCTGATCGATAAGGCGCACCTGCTTACGCTTACTGCTCCTGAGTTGACAGTACTGGTAGGTGGCATGCGTGTATTGGATACCAACTTCGATGGTTCCAAACATGGCGTGTTTACAGCACGCCCAGGTAAGCTCACCAATGACTTCTTCATCAACCTGCTCGATATGAACACGGCCTGGAAGGCTGCCGGTGAAGACCGCGAACTGTATATTGGCAGTGATTGCACTACCGGTCAACCTAAGTGGACCGCTTCCCGTGCAGACCTGGTGTTCGGTTCCAACTCAGAACTGCGTGCTGTTGCGGAAGTATACGGAAGCTCCGATGCGCAAGGCAAGTTCGTGAAGGACTTTGTTGCTGCCTGGAGCAAAGTAATGAACCTCGACAGATTTGATATATAGCTTGATTGTAAAGTTTAGTTCCTAATACGCAAAGCCTCCGTTATCGGAGGCTTTGCTTTTTATTGCCAACGTTACAGCTCTCAGGTAAAAATGTATCAATCTTCCCCACTTCTGTATAAATCGATCTGCGCCGGCCGTTCTAAGTTTGCCTTATCATTTTAAAACAATAATAATGGCAAAGACAATTTTCATTACCGGTGCTTCAAGGGGCTTCGGTAAACTATGGGCCGAGGCGCTTTTGCAACGCGGCGATAAAGTAGTAGCCACTGTACGCGACCTGCGTACGCTGGATGATCTGGTACAGAAATACGGCAACAATATTTTACCACTGCAACTGGATGTTAACGACCGCAGTGCAGGTTTTGCAGCTATCCAAAAAGCAAAAGCTCATTTCGGCAGTATCGATGTGCTGATCAACAATGCGGGTTATGGCTTGTTTGGTAGTGTAGAAGAGACTTCTGAAAAGGAAGCCCGCGAACAGATGGAAACCAATTTCTTCGGTTTGTTGTGGCTCACGCAGGCGGCATTACCTGTTATGCGTGCACAGGGGCATGGTCACATCATCCAGGTTTCAAGTATATTGGGTCTCATCACTTTACCCGTGTTGGGACTGTACAACGCTTCTAAATTTGCCGTAGAGGGTTTAAGCGAGACATTGGCTACTGAAGTAAAAGGTTTTGGCATTAATGTTACGTTGATCGAACCCAATGGTTATGCCACCGACTGGTCGGGCGCTTCAGCCATACAAACAACAGCCATGCCTGCGTATGATGGAGTGAAGGCTGCTTTTCAGGAAGGGTTGGTTGATGACATATGGGGCGTTCCGGAGGCTACCACAGCTGCTGTGATCAAACTCATTGACAGTGAAAATCCTCCTTTGCGCTTATTCCTTGGTAAACATGGGCTTCCGTGGGTTAAGCAAGCTTATGAAGGTCGCCTGGCCGAGTGGAATAACTGGAATGAGGTGGCATCTGCCGCTCACGGCAAATAGTTTTAATGAGTTGTTAATAACATAATCTACGCCGCATCCGGCGTAGATTTGTATAATTTTTAGATCATGCTGCATTTTAAGAGTTTGTCTGAGATACACCGGTTTAACGGTTTTCCAATGCCTGAGAATCCGCTCTTCAGTGCTTACAGGTGTTTACGTACCTGCGATTTTGGTAACAGGGAGTTTACTTCCGATTATTATATGATCGGATTCAAGAAGCTCAAGGCTGGTGTGATCATGTATGGCCGTACTAAATATGATCATGATAATGGCAGCATGATGTTCATTAAGCCCCGGCAGGTCATCGAGTTTAGAAGTGTGGAATATGAGGAAGACGCTTTTATTATGTTTATTCACGAAGATTTTCTGCATGGGCATGTGCTGCACAATGCCATCAACAAATATGCTTTCTTTGATTATGAAGCCAACGAAGCACTGCATCTCTCACCATCGGAAGAAAAGATCATGTGGGACCTGTTTCACAAAATAGAAGGTGAATACCACAATAATACAGATGAATACAGCCGGGATATCATACTTGCGCATATTGACTCGATGCTGAAATATTCACAGCGGTTTTACAAGCGTCAGTTTATTAACCGCACTGAGATATCTGGTAAAACAGTATCGAAGTTCAATGATGCTTTGGCGGTTTATTTCAAGAATGGCTTGCTGGCTGCTCAGGGATTACCTACTGTCAACGCGCTGGCATCGAAGCTGAATTTATCACCCCGTTACCTCAGTGATCTGCTGAAGCAGGAAACGGGTAAGACTGCCATCGAGCTGATCCATATTTACCTGATCAACGAAGCCAAGAACCGGCTTAAGACCGATGATCAGCGCATCTCTGAAATAGCGTATGAGCTTGGTTTTGAAAACCTGCCTTATTTCTCCCGGCTTTTCAAGAAAGAGACAGGTTTTAGTCCCAACCAGTATAAAAAGAAGCTGATCAATTAACGGAAATGATTTCACTGCTCAAAGGCTGGCTTCGTCATGCTCCAGAAGTTGTCCAGGGCTATGATGCGAGGCTTCAGGAATGAAATGATAGTTGCCCAATCGGACTGGTTAAGGACGTTTACTCCCTTGAGTGTTTTGCTGATGGTACTATTGTTTTTACCAGTCATTTCTCCATTTGCCTGTTGCCATTCCCAATCCTGTTCTTCCAGCGAATCCTCCAATATACCTTTCAGTTGCAGGAACTGATCGTAGTGTGATTGTTGTATGGTGGCATTATTATTCGATAGCAGGATCATGATTACAGCGTGGTCACGATCAGCATCCATTTTAAAGCTGATGCCCGGCACGCCGGTTTTATAGTTCAGCCAGCTTACCGGCATTCCATCAGCCGACAATACCGGGCGCATATACTTGCCAAATGCTGTCCAGAAGGCTTGCCTTAATTTAGAAATTTCCTCTCGGGTATACATATGAATAATAGTATATGCCAAAACAAAAGTAAGGTTGCTTTTGCAAACCATCTTCGATATAGGTTTAAAGTATGGGTAATAAAAGTTGATAGTAGAATTAGTTACTCAGTTTGTGGAGCATTCTTCTGTTCATTTGCTTTGATCTTTCCGGAAAAAAACTTTTCGCATAAAAAATATTTTTCTTCACAACTACCCGGTGATCTTGTCATTTCGTGCAAAAAAAGCAGTTTTCTTGTAGAAGAACCCCAGATACGTAAAAAAGAACCATAAAGTTTTGTTGGCCACAATCCTGTTTTTTGGTGCTCAGAATGGCATGTTATTCGTTCACTCTTAATCGAATCATTTGAAGTAACATTCAACGGGGCATGCTGAAAACCCGAAATAGAGTAGGCATCATTACTAATATTACGATTATGAAAACGAGAAACTTAGAACTCCAGGAAATGCAGACAATCAATGGTGGTGGTATCTTTGGTGGTAACCATGGTTCCAGCAATTCAAGCTTCAATCTGGGCCTTGGTCTTAGCCTCGGTATCGAATCAAGCAATGAGTACGAAGGTGGTCGTCATCACAACAACTCCAGCTCCAGCAGCTTCAGTCTGGGACTTGGACTGATCAGCAACCTTGGCTTCTCTTCCAACCGTCATTAATCTACAAACTATAGAAAAGGGATAGCCAAACAGTTATCCCTTTTCTATTATAGTTGCACTATGCCTGTTAAAAAACAAATAGTTCCCTTTGTATTGATGCCCCATCCTGTGGAGCAACAGCTTGCTCATGATCTAAAGCATACAAGGATCGTATACATCATTATTCTTTCTTCTTTGTTCATAGCTTTTATATTGTTGTTTGTTATAAAAACAGATGTCACGGTGAAAGCTGGCGGAAGCATAAAATCCCTGGCTGAGAAAAACGATATTAAGGTGCCGGCTGATGGTGTTGTAGACTCCTTATTTATTAAGGAGAATGCATACGTAACGGCAGGTCAGCCATTGATGAAGGTGCGAACGGAGGCATTGGAGCAAAAGGGCTCTGCTATGAGTGGACAACTTAAAGATATTGAAGACCGTATTAATGACCTGAAGATCCTTACGGCTGGAAAAGCTACTGGCTTGCGATCTTCCCTGTATTTACAGCAATATAGATACTACGTACAAAAATTAGCTGATGCTAAGAACCGGTATAACCTGGCCTCAAAAAATTTCAGCCGCTACGCTTATCTCTACGAAAACAATGCTGTATCACAATTGGAATATGATAATGCCTCTTTTGAAAAGGAGACTGCAGCCAGTGAGGCTGGCCTTGTTAAGCAGCAACAAATAAGCCAGTGGCAAACTGAGTTGAATGCTCTTACTAATCAAAAGAAGGATCTTTCTGCCGATCTTGGCGTAAATGAGGAATATAAGTCACAATATCTTGTCAAAGCCCAGGTGAGCGGTACTGTGCAGGACCTTAAGGGTATACAGCCGGGAAGTTTTGTTACAGTGGGTGAGGTGCTGGGTATTGTATCTCCCGACAGTGGACTGATTGCTGAAACATATGTTTTACCTAAAGATATCGGCCTGATCAAAAAAGGCAACCCGGTCAGGATGCAGATAGACGCATTCAATTATAATTCCTGGGGCACCATTGACGGAAAAGTAGAAGCTATATCCGGAGATGTATTTGTTCAAGGGCAGCAACCTTTTTTCAAAGTCCGTTGCCGGCTCGATAAAACCTCTTTGCAGTTGAGGAATGGTTATACCGGTCAGTTAAAAAAAGGAATGACCGTGCAGGCGGGTTTTAAGATTGCAAGGCGAACCATTTTCCAATTGTTGTACGATCAGACAAGTGACTGGCTAAACCCAAATAGTATGAATCATGAACAGTCAGCAAGCAAATAGCAATTCATTTTTCTACCGGTTAACAAACCTGTTTTCATTTAACAGGATGAACCGGAAGAAGATACAGGTAAGGCAACAGGATATGACTGATTGCGGTGCAGCTTGCCTGGCTTCTGTATCTGCGTGGTATGGTTTGAAATATCCTATTGCGCGGATCAGGCAGTTTGCGGGAACCGATAAAAAGGGAACCAGCATATTGGGCCTGGTAGAAGCTGCGGAAAAGCTTCATCTTTCTGCTAAGGCAATCAAAGGTGAGCCTGAAAGTATTATGGAAGTGCCCCTGCCTGCTATTGCTCACGTGGTACTGCCCAATGGACTCCATCATTATGTGGTGGTATATGAAGCGAATGAAAAGCTGATCAGGGTTATGAACCCCGGCGATGGCCTTATGGAAGCAATTCCGAATACACAATTTCAGCAACTATGGTCAGGCATACTGGTATTGCTGGCTCCCTTGCCGGAATTTGAAGTCGGAGATAAGACTGTGTCCGCACTTACCCGTTTCAGAGAATTGATGAAACCTCATAAGTCAGTGCTGATCCAGGTGATGATCGGCGCACTTTTTTATACGCTTCTGGGCTTGGCTACTTCGATCTATCTGCAAAAAATAATAGACAATATCATTCCGGATGGTAACCAGCATTTACTAAATCTGCTAAGTATCATTATGATTGGCATTTTACTGGTGCAGGTTTTTATTAATTATGTAAGAACGTTGTTGACTATGCAAACCGGCCAGCAGATAGATGCGCGGCTCATTCTTGGTTATTATAAACATCTTTTGCGGCTTCCCCAGCAGTTCTTCGATAATATGCGAACAGGTGAAATTATCAGTCGTATGAATGATGCGGTTAAAATAAGGGCATTTGTCAACGAGGCCCTGGTATCATTTGCCATAAACGTTTTCATACTCATCTTTTCCTTTGCACTGATGTTTACTGCCTATTGGAAGCTCGCTGTTATTATGCTGGTGGTGATACCACTGTATGTTCTTATTTATTATGTCTCTAACAGGCTAAATAAAAAGACGCAACGGAAAATGATGGAGAACAATGCCGAGCTGGGCGCTCAGTTGGTAGAGTCTGTGAATTCGATCAGTACCATCAAGCAGTTTTCCCTGGAAGAATACGCTAATATTAAAACAGAAAACCATTTTGTAAAATTTCTTGGTTCAATATGGCAATCGGGCTATAATAACCTGCTCATTGGTACTGCAAGTAGCTTAGTATCTGGATTGTTTGTCGTGGTCATGCTTTGGGCAGGTACCAGCTTTGTGCTCAACCGGTCTCTTACGCCGGGCGAGTTGCTTTCTTTTTATGCACTGCTGGGTTATTTTACCGGACCAGTGCTTTCCCTGATAGGAATGAATAAAACGATGCAGGATGCCCTGATTGCATTTGACCGGTTGTTTGAGATCATGGAATTGGATAAAGAGAAGTATGAGAACAAGGTGCAGTTGGAAAAGGAGATGGCTGGCGGTGATATAGTATTGAAAGATGTAAAGTTCCGTTATGGCACCCGTGCCGATGTATTTGAAAAATTATGCCTCACCATTCCTGCTGGAAAAACAACTGCTATCATTGGCGAAAGCGGAAGTGGTAAAACGACCTTACTGGCTTTACTGCAAAATATTTATCCTTTGCAGGGCGGCACTATCAGTATTGGGGAATATGATATCAAATATATAACGCCCGATAGCCTGCGTAATGTAGTAAGTGTGGTGCCCCAAAAGATCGATCTTTTTGCGGGTACGGTACGGGAGAATATTGCTGCTGGTGAATTTGAGCCGGACATAAAGAAGCTGATCAATACCTGTAAAAAGATAGGCATACTGGATATGATTGAGTCTCTGCCTAATGGATTTGAGACTGTGTTAGGAGAAAATGGCGTGAACCTGTCTGGTGGTCAGCGGCAACGACTGGCCATTGCCCGGGCGCTTTACCGTGAACCGAAAATACTCATCCTGGATGAAGCTACTTCGGCGCTTGATAGTTTGTCGGAAGAGAAGATACAGGAGGCTTTGCTGTTATTGCAGCAGGAAGGATTGACCATCATTGTAATTGCTCACCGGCTTAGTACTGTGTTATTCGCAGATAAAATTCTTGTATTACAGCAGGGACTTTTAGTGGAAGAAGGTGATCATGATTCATTGATTGCGCAGCATGGTCATTATGCCCAGCTGTGGGATAAGCAGTTTCCTGTGCTCAAAAAGACAACCGCAGGAAAAAGAAGTACTACTGTAAGGAAAAACCAGACAAAGACATAATTACAAGGTTTTATTACTATACGATTAAATAAAATATACTATGGTCCGTAATTGTATACTTATCCTTGTTCTCTGTGTCAGCTACATAGCTGTTCATGCACAGGGGCAATACAAGCTTACATTGCAGCAATGTATCGATACAGCACTCAGGAAAAACATCGAGATCAGGCAAGCGAAATTTTCAGCTGAGGCTGCAGAAGTAAATCTCCGGCAGGTGAGGACCAGGCAACTTCCGGCAATTTACGGTAATGTTGATCAGGCCCTGAATCTTGGCCGCAATGTTGACCCATTTACAAATGCCTATGTGAATGAGACTGTCGCGTATGGCATATATGGGGTATCGGGTGATGTTATTATTTTCAATGGTTCCAATATTCGTAATACTATCCGGCAATCCGAAGCAGCGGCTATCGCTTCTAATAAGGATGTGCAGCAAAGTAATCGTCAGATAACGCTTAATGTACTACTTGCATACTTGCTGGTATTGAGTACGGAAGAACAGCTGGCTATGGCAAAAAATCAGGCAAGATTGAGTAATGAACAGTTGGACAGAATGGAGTTGAAAAAGAAAAAGGGCGTCGCGGCTCTTTCTCAGGTGACTGATTTAAAGGGACAGTTATTAAATGATAATCTGGCAATCGTTGATTTGCAAAATACCCTGGAATGGAATAAGATGGAACTGGCGCAGCAGATGAATATTCCTTATAATAAAAATATTGTACTGGAAAGTATATCTGTAGATGAATTGATGGGAGCTTACCAGAAGAATAGCCAGGAGGTCTATGCTGCTGCTTTGAACGATTTTGCCGCCATCAAGGCTGCTGAGTTGCGCACCAAAGCTGCTGAATATGGATTGAAGGCTGCAAGGGGATTGAAATATCCTCAGATCTTTGCAGGATCGACTATATCTACGGCTTATACAAGTTCTGCCAACGTTGCTGCACAGAAAGTATCATTCTCCAATCAGTTTGTCAACAACCGGGCTGCCAATTTTGTAGTAGGTGTTCGCATTCCTATTCTTGCCGGTAACATTAAAAATGATATCAGGCTGGCTGATATTAACTTGCGTAATGCAAGCCTGATCGAGGAGAAAACTAAAATGCAGGTTTGGCAACAAATAGAGCGTGCCTATGTAGCTATGACGAATGCTTATACCCGCTACCAGACGCTGTCCAGCCAGTTAGAGGCTTACAAAGTTAGTTTCAAGGCTGCTCAGGCAAGGTTTGAGACAGGCGTAGATGGTTCATCTGTCAATTACCTGATTGCAAAAAACAATCTCGACAGGGCTAATATCAACTTTGTCAATGCCCGGTATGATTTTATCCTGAAGACAAAGACACTGGACTTTTATCAAAATATCAGATAGTGGCTGGCTTATGATTATCCGCGTTTACCAGCTATCTTGTCACTTTGCAGTTCCATGCTATTTGAGGGCCCTGTCTTTACTATTTTCCGGATGGCGTGAGTCATAGTAGCGTTTGTTTGTGTGACAAAGCCTCAAGTGAATGGCATACAGGAAATTGTCGTAAAGTGCCTTCTTACTGACGCAAATGCCCCCGAAGTGAGTAATCTGCCCATTTTACCTTCGTTCCATCACTAACACAGTAAACGAACATGAGTAATATTAACAACACCATTGCCGGACTTGAATTTGCACAGATCGGCTGGGTAGTCCCGGACATTCACGCGGCTGTAAAATTCCTCTCAAGTGCTTTGGGCATTGCTGGCTTTCACGAACCGCAACACGTACGAGCGCAGGACTTGGATATGACTTACCATGGCAAGGTGGTGCCTGCTGAATGGCTGACCACGCAGACTTATAATGGAGGCAGTTTTATCGAGCTTGTTCAGCCTTTATCCGGCCAGAGCATGTTTCATGACTACCTTGCAAAATATCCTGCAGGCGGCACACAGCACCTGGCATTTCGTTTGCCGGTTAGCGATTTCGAGCGTATCACCAGCGAGCTTCGTGAACAGGGTTATGCAGTCATCAGTGAAGTGGATCACCCTATTGCACGCATGGCTTTCTTCGATACTTATCAAACGCTCGGCGTTGTCACCGAGATCATGGGTATCACACCGGAAGGGTGGGTAGCGATCAAGCAAATGGAACAGGCCGGACAAAAGTAATTGGTCACTCAAAACTCAAGAATATGAAAGCGAAAATGATATGGGCTAATTTCAGTGTAAAGGATGCAAAGCGTACCCATCAATTCTATACACATTTGGGATTTACTCCCAATAAGTCCAGCGATCCCAAACTGGCCAGTTTTCGTTTTGGTGATAATAATTTTGTGATCCACTTTTTTGAGCAGGGTTCACAAATAGATGAGTATTTATCCTCCGGATCAAAAGTCAGCGAAATCATCTTCACCCTTTCTGCAGAGACAGAGGCGGAAGTGAAGGAGTGGGCAGATAAAGTAAAAGAAGCCGGCGGTACCGTTTTTAATGAAGCGGGTAGAGACTCAACCAATCACTATGGTTTTGCCTTTGCTGATCCTGATGGCCATAAATTCAACATATTATTGATGGAGAAAGGGATGTGATAGCGTCCTGGATGAACCTCTGTCAGGAGGCCGGTCGTCTATCATTGAAAAGTCTCCCCGGCGAAGCGTACGCAACAAACGACGGTTCATACGTACTTTGAAATGCGTAATCACTTGTTCTTCTGTTTGTGAGACTTTCGCAATCGCTCGTTCTTCTCCCAAACGCTCGCAGAAGATATTGATCTCTTGTGGCGTGTAGCGTTGCTGTAGCCATTCCAATACATCTGTTTCTTTCCATCCAAACTTTAGCCAGGTCATGGCTTCGCCGGTTAACTTGCGGTATAACGCATGCTGCTTTCGATGGGCTGGTATGTTTGCATACACCGTCGAACCAATGCGAGAGGCTTTCGCCAGCAGGGTAGCATATTCCATCGTCTTACGGAAAGCAGCATCCTTCTTCACGCGCTCACCGGTCAAGGAACTACGACTGCGCATAAAATACCGTCCATGCATCTTGTAGATGCAAACGGGGCCAATAGTGCCTGTAACGAGTGGTATGCCTTCAAGCCTTGCGATAGAATGATTGTTTTGTGCAAAGTTAGCGTGGCCAAACGCCCTTTGGGAATTTATGTCGTGAAGTACATAAATGTTGGGGTGGACTCCGACAATGGTTGGGGTGAAAGCATGCGTTTAGCGGACCGGTCCTGGCTCCAATCATGTGCCATCCTTGTGGGTTAAAGCGCACTTTGAGCTGGATTACCCTTACCTGGAGCATGGATAGGACAAGGATTGGCGTGATCTACCCCTTAGATCGTCGCATTTTCCACCCGTAGGTTCGGAAAGGGCGCGATACATTTGGGAAACCAATCTTTAACCGGTAATTTATATTTCATATGAGCGTAAAGCAACAAATTAAAGAATATATTACCAGCCAACCTGAGGCAAAACGTAACGACATGCAGACGTTGCATAGCGCTATTCTGAAGGTAATGCCCGGATGTAAATTGTGGTTCCTGGATGGTAAAAACGAGGAGGGTAAAGTTGTTTCTAATCCTAATATCGGATATGGCTCCCGCATGATGGAATATGCCGGTGGAAAAACCAGGGAGTTTTATCAAGTTGGAATGAGTGCCAACACCACCGGAATCTCTGTTTATATACTTGGCATAGAAGATAAGACCTACTTAGCCCAAACGTATGGAAAGAAACTCGGCAAGGCCAGCGTGACCGGCTATTGCATTAAGTTCAAAGCGCTGAAAGATATAAACATCAATGTACTTGAAGAGGCGATAAGATATGGGGTGGAGGGATAGCATAGAAGCAATGGCTGTCATGAGATTTTAGCGAGTACCTGGTCTCTGCGGTTTGATAAAGTACCGCTTACTTTAATTGTCTTTATCGTTCCCACTAACGTCGTTTTACCGACGTTGTGAGCGCCGAGTATAGCAATTTTCATATGTCAGTCAGGCTATGGAGTACGACAAAATAAAACAGGTTCGCATTTGCGAACCTGTTTCTTTTGTGACCCCCCTGGGACTCGAACCCAGGACCTACTGATTAAGAGTCAGTAGCTCTAACCAACTGAGCTAGGGAGTCTAATCTTTCCTTCTAAAAAAGCACCGCGAGCGGTTCAAATCGTAAAAGGGATTGCAAAAGTAAGAAAAGACAACGATATAGAACAAATTTCTCTCAAAAAATGTGGTTAGCTATCTGCAAATCAGATAGTAATTGTTCCTTTTCCCTTCTCCAGTTGCAGGAATTTGTCTACACAGGCCGGGATTTCCGCGCGGTAGTGACTCACATATACCAGCGTGGTCGGCGCTTTGGCGCAGATGGTGTCTACCAGGTTGCGGAACAATTCCGTGTGGGCAGCGTCCAGTCCCTGACAAGGCTCGTCCAGTATCAGCAGGGCAGGACTCTTGATCAATGCCCTCGCCAGTAAGGTCAATCTTTGCTCGCCGGCAGATAGCCTCGACAGGCCGTGATGGGCTTTCTTATCCAGTTGCATGAGCTTGATCCACTGGTACACCAGCTCTTCCTGTTCCGCGGTCAGCACTCTGAACAATCCAATAGTATCGAACAGGCCCGAAGCAATGGCCTGGAAGCAGGTAGCGGTGAAATCGAAGTACAAATGCATCTCGGGCGATACGTAACCTGTCTTTTTCTTGATGTCCCAGATACTCTCTCCACTGCCTCTGCGCCGATCGAATAAATAGATCTCATTGGCATAGGCTTGTGGATTGTCGCCGGTGATGATGCTTAGCAGAGTAGACTTGCCTGCGCCATTGGGGCCAGACACGCTCCACCGCTCTCCGCGCTTTACTTCCCAGTTAATATGATCCAGGATATGTTTACCCTCGTATTGTATGGTTACATCAACCATCTTAATGGCCGTGGAGAAGTCTGCATCCGGCTCCCCGATCAACGTTTGTAATGCCTCCTCTGTAATGGGCAATGATATTTTTTCTGGTGCAGGTGCTTTGTATTGCGCTATGGGGACTGCATTGGTAAGGCCGCCGTTTTGTAAGGTTGCCACATGCGTAATGCAGGGAGATAACTGATCGGGCGTGGTGATGAGTAACAAGGTGATGCCGGTAGTGCTGATCTTTTGCAGGATATCATGCAGCACTTCTCTTCCTTTTACGTCAAGGCCCACAAAAGGATTGTCCAGCACCAGCAGTTTGGGTTGCTGCAATAAAGCGATGATCAGCTGTAAGCGTTTATTTTCTCCGTTGGAAAGTTGTATCAAGGGTTCTTCCATCAGGCTGGTGACCTGCAACAAGGACACCCATTGTGCGGCCTGCTCTTTGTTGGCAGGAGTGATGTATTGCGACAGTTCCTGTGCTACTGTGGCTGTTTGTTCGGCATCGAAGGAGTTGAATCTTTGCTGGTAATAAAAATCACTGCGGTTGGTGAGGTCTTTGAAGCGGTGTTGTTGTTCTACTATTACGATGGAGTGGTGGTAGGTTTCTGGAGTGCCGAAGGAAGCCTGAATATGCCCGCTGAAGAAATGTTTGCCGGTCAGTGTGTGTGCCAGTACTGTTTTACCGCTGCCGGATTGTCCGGTTATAGCCCAATGCTGCCCTTCATAAATGGTAAGATCGATATTATCTAAAACTTTTTGTGCGCCCAGCTTTACTGATACCTGTTCCAGTTGCAATAATATATCCGCCATGGTGTTCTTTGCTTGAAAATTCCGGCAAAGATAGGGTATAAAAAAGCACACCACGGCTACAGGATGTTACTCCCGCTCCGTGGCGTGCTTTGAGTAAGGATCAATAAACTATATCAAATGATAGACTATTGTTCCAGTTTGATTTCGCCAATGTCAGTAGGCTGTCCGTCTACTACTGTAACTCCATCTTTCGCTGCATTCTTGTAAGGCGGTTTAGCCTCGATGATCACACGATATGTACCGGCTTTTGCACCAGTAATTTCAAATGCGCCTTTATCGATGGTCGCTTTTAGTGTGTCCGTGCCAGACAGAGCCCATGCACGTACAGCACCATCAGCGGGTGATACAGTACCTTTTACTGAACTTGTTTGTACAGCCTGGAATGCGAATAATCCTGCAGTGGCGGCAACAATACCTAATCCCACCATTCTTGACTTGATGCTTTTCATAAAATCTAAAATTATAGGTTAATAAAAATGGTTACTACTTAACTAATATAAAAGAGCGTTCTTACGGTTCGGTTGTTCGTGGAGTCATAATAGTATAGACAAGGACTATGCCATAATCTTTCTTCATGTATAAAAATTAAATTAACAACTCTTTGCGAGCGCATAAGCCATTGCAGTGTCTTTTATGGCACGATTGTTTTAACACGTGATCATAGATGCATGAGCAAAAAAATCTACACTGCTTGTTTGAAAATTTATTGTTGTTGTGCTTTATATTTTATTGAATAGAAGTGCATCGTGGTTGAACACCGCGTTATGCTGATCAAATGAAAGTCTGATCCGGTGATCATAATACCTCTTATCATTAAATGATTTTAATTCCATCAAGTTATAAAAGAAGGCATAGCGTCGATAAGGTGCCTATCTGCCTGTTTACCGATATATTCTGCCTGCTCATCCTTTTTATAATGGGACAGCTTCTTACTTTCTGTAATTTGTGGTTGTAATCGATGCCTTCAAAATGCAGGCTGGCAGACAAAATACCCAGTTTCCTCGATTTTAGGACCAGCCAGCCAACAGTTTGGAAACATCCTACGTAGTTAATCATAATAAACACTTTCGCATGTTGGCCGCTCACCGATACTTCCTGCCTACCGTAGCTTTGTTGCTGGTGTATTGTATTGGCTTTGCTCAGCAAAAGGAAAAGACCGGCCGTTGTGCAACGGTTGAAGTATTACAAAGTGCACTGGAACGCAATCCCGCTTTAAAAACCAATTTCGAACGATCGCTACAGGATGTAAGGCAGGCTACTGTGCAGCGCAAGCAGTCAAACCTCCGGGAGACCGGAGAGCCCATGTACGTGCCTGTAGTATTCCACATCGTATTGCAAAATCCAAACCTGGTGACGGATGCGCAGGTGTTGGCTCAACTGGATTCGCTGAATAAGGATTTCGCGGGCATCAATGCCGACTCTACTAAAATACCGGTTGATTTCAAGGCGCTTTTTGGCAAGGGGAGAATTCAATTCAAGCTGGCGCAACGTACGCCTAATGATGAGCCTTCTACCGGTATCAACCGTTATGTTACTACTAAAAGCTCCTATGCGTATACCGACAATACGCTTAAATATACTGCGCAGGGTGGGGCTGATGCCTGGGACCCTTCGCGCTATCTGAATGTGTGGCTTACCAATATTTCCGGTGGCATATTGGGTTATGCTACTTTTCCCGGCGGCAGTGTCACCGCAGAGCAGGGGGTGGTGGTATTGTACAGAAGCCTGCCGGGCGGCACGGCGGCGCCTTATAATAAAGGCCGTACGCTTACGCATGAAACAGGCCACTTCTTTTTCCTGTATCATATCTGGGGTGATGATGATGGCGCCTGCACCGGCACTGATTATATAGATGAAACACCCAACCAGGCGGAAGAGACTGGTGGTTGTCCCAGTGGTGTTCGTACAGACGATTGCACTACGCAGTCTCCGGGCATCATGTACCAGAACTTCATGGATTATACCGATGATGCCTGTATGGTGATGTTTACGAATGAGCAGGACGAGCGCATGGAAACAGCTTTCACGATGTACCGTGCATCATTGCTTACCTCCAATGGCGCCGATCCTGTGGTGCTGAAGAATGTCAATGCTTCTTTACGCAGCATCAATACACTTTCCCGTATTTGCAATGCCAGCTTTTCACCTGCTATTACGTTACGTAATCTCGGTGCACAAGTGCTTACTTCGGCCAATATCTATGTAAGTGTTGATGGAGGCACGCCTATGCGCACGCAGTGGACAGGTTCACTGGCCAGTCGCTCAGCGATCGATATTACCCTTTCCAGCCTTACTGTAAATACCGGCAGGCACAATCTTAAGATTTATGTGGCCGATCCCAATGGTACAACAGATGGTGAACTGACCAATGATACACTGACTTCTGCTGTTGAATATTATCCTCCGGTTGAGCCGCCATTATCCGAAAGCTTCGAAGGCAATACATTCCCGCCGCAAGGCTGGGATATTGTAAATCCGGATGGTTTCTTTACCTGGGAAAAGGTAACCGGTGTAGCTAAAACAGGCAATGCGTCTGTAGTGATGCGCAACCTACAATATGAACAGAATGGTCCCAGGGATTACCTGCGACTGCCACAGATCAATATAAATTCCGCCGACTCGGCTTTCCTTTCTTTCCAGGTGGCGGCAGCAGTACAAACTGATCCTTCTACACCGAACAATGTGTGGGATACCTTACAGGTGCTCGTCAGTACCGATTGTGGTAATACGTACACCAGCTTGTATAAAAAGTGGGGCAGTTCGCTGGTGACGCGCAAAACGGCTGTTACTACATCCTTCGTCCCGCTCTCCTCTGAATGGAGGAAGGATTCTGTTGACCTCACTGCTTACATCGGCCGTGGGCCTATCATGCTGGCTTTCCTGAACAGCTCAGAATTTGAGAACAATATTTACCTGGACGATATCAATGTGAATAAGGTGGTCATTAATCCGAACCTGAAAGAAAAAGGTATCCTGGTGACGCCCAATCCTACCTCTGGTGCGCTGAGCGTTCAGTTTTACCCTAATCCGACCAACCTGAAAGGCATCGGTATTTATGATGCGGCCGGGCAAAGGATCGTAGAAAGAATGATTGGCAATAATGGCTCGACCAGGTATGATTTCGACCTCAGTCCTTATGCCAATGGCTTGTATACTGTGCGTATTGTGTTCAGCGACAGGACGGTAGTGCACAAAGTGATCAAGAACCGCTAATTGGGTTATCTGTGTTAATAAGGCTAAACCCGGTTTCCCGGCACAAGGGTGCTGTTGGAGCTGGGTTTTCCACATTTATGCCGGCGCAACGGCCAAAATATGATGCAAATTGTTCATCATCAACAGCTTTTTTCCACAAATCGTTAATATTTAGCGCAAAGGGCTTGTGACCTGCTTTTGCTATATTTGCCCGTCCCTGAAAAGGGGCACAGGGCACTGCCGTGTCCATGAATAAGTGTAAAAGGTTTATAACCAATACTATATAAAACCCGAGTTAATAACCAAAAAGATTGCTCCGCCCGGCGGAGGATTGGAATATGGCAAAAGAAAAAGATAGCAACCTGTTTGATTACAACGAAGAATCGATCCGTAGCCTTGACTGGCGGGAGCATATTCGCCTGCGCCCCGGTATGTATATCGGGAAACTGGGCGATGGCAGCAGCCCCGACGATGGTATCTATGTATTAATAAAAGAGGTGATCGACAACTGTATCGATGAGCATACCATGGGTTATGGTAAGCACGTGGATATCACGATCGAGGGTAAAACTGTTACCATACGGGATTATGGTCGCGGCATTCCGCTCGGTAAAGTGGTGGATGTAGTGAGCAAGATCAATACCGGCGCCAAATACGATAGTAAGGCGTTCCAGAAGAGTGTGGGCCTTAACGGTGTGGGTACCAAGGCGGTGAATGCCCTGAGTAACTACTTTAAGGTAACGGCTTTCCGTGAAGGAAAAGAAAAGACCGCTGAGTTTGAACGCGGCGTGTTAACAAAAGAACATAAAGAAGTAAAGACGACTGAAGAGAACGGTACCATGGTGTCTTTTGTACCAGATGATACGGTGTTCAAGAACTTCCATTTTATTCATGAATACCTGGATGGTCAGCTCTGGAACTATTGTTACCTCAATGCTGGTCTGGTCATCAACCTCAACGGTAAGAAATATGTGAGTAAGAATGGCTTGCTCGATCTGTTGCATCGCAAGACCAATGAGGATGAGTTGCGCTACCCCGTTATCCACCTTAAAGGCGAGGATATCGAAGTAGCGATTACACATGAAAATCAATACGGCGAAGAGTATTACTCTTTCGTGAATGGTCAATATACAACGCAGGGTGGTACGCACCTCGCGGCTTTCCGGGAAGGGTATGTAAAGACCATCCGTGATTTCTTTAAGAAGGATTATGACGCGGCGGATATCCGTGCCAGCATTTGTGCGGCGGTGTCTGTTCGTGTTCAGGAGCCGGTGTTCGAGAGCCAGACGAAAACGAAGCTGGGTTCACAGGTGGTATTCGATGGTGGTCCTACCATGCGGAACTTTGTAGGTGATTTCCTTTCGAAGGAGCTGGACAACTTCCTGCACCGTAACCCCACTACTGCTGAAGCGTTGAAGAAACGTATCGAACAGAGTGAGCGCGAGCGTAAGGAGTTGGCGGGCATCAAGAAACTGGCCAATGAGCGGGCGAAGAAGGCTAACCTGCACAACCGTAAGTTGCGCGACTGTCGCTATCACCTCAATGATGAAGCAACCGGTAAAGAAAAGGATACCATTTTAGAAAAACAAAAGGAGAGCACCATCTTCATTACGGAAGGTGACTCTGCAAGTGGATCTATTACTAAGGCCCGCAGTGTGGAAACGCAGGCGGTATTCAGTTTGCGTGGTAAGCCGCTGAACTGTTTTGGCCTTACCAAGAAAGTGGTGTATGAGAACGAAGAGTTCAACCTGCTGCAACATGCGCTCAATATTGAAGAAGGGTATGAAGGGTTGCGTTATAACAATATTGTGATCGCTACCGATGCCGACGTGGATGGTATGCACATCCGCCTGTTGCTGATGACTTTCTTCCTGCAATTCTTCCCCGACCTGGTGAAGAACCAGCACGTCTATATTCTGGAAACGCCTCTGTTTCGCGTTCGTAACAAACAGGAGACTATCTACTGTTATGACGAAGGTGAGAAGCAGGCTGCCATCAAAAAGCTGGGGGGCAAGCCGGAGATCACGCGCTTTAAAGGGTTGGGTGAAATTTCTCCTGATGAGTTTGCCCGTTTTATCGGTGTAGATATGCGCAAGGAGCCGGTGATCATCGAACAGGGAGAGCATATTCAGCAACTGCTGGAATATTATATGGGTAAGAACACGCAGGAGCGTCAGGAATTCATCATCGATAACCTGAAAGTGGAGCTGGACCTGGTGGAAGAAGAAGCTGCAACTGAAAAGAAGGGATAATCTATGTTTGAATTTCATGCCGACAGGAAGCGATACTTTGATATTCAGCGTGAGAATGCGTTGAAGTATGTGATTCCGTTTATCGAGGAGCGGGTTCCTGTGAAGCCTGGGCAGCGCGTGCTGGAAATTGGATGCGGTGAGGCTGGTGTGTTGCTGGCTTTCCTGGAAAAGGGCTGCACCGGAGTAGGGGTGGAACTGGATTCTCCACGTCTGGTTCATGCGGCCGAATGGACGAAGGAATATGTCGATGCCGGTAGAGTACAATACATAGATAAAGACATTTATAAAGTAGATGTAGAGCGGGAATTGGGAGGTAAGTTTGATATCATCATCCTGAAAGATGTTATCGAGCATATTCATGATCAGCCAAAGCTGATCGCTGAGATGAAACGGCTGTTGCAGCCAAATGGGGTGATCTTCTTTGGCTTTCCGCCCTGGCAAATGCCTTTTGGTGGTCATCAGCAAATGTGCCATGGCAAATGGTTGAGCAAACTTCCCTGGTATCACCTGCTGCCGAGAGGCCTGTACCGTTACATCCTGAAGCGGAATGGAGAGCCGGTTGATGCACTGCTGGAAATCAGGGATACACGTATCTCTATAGAGAAGTTTGAAAGGATTACCAAAAAGACAGGTTATAAGATCAGTTTGAAACGGCATTACCTGTTCAATCCGATCTATGAATATAAATTTGGCTGGAAGGCCCGGGAGCAGTTTCCGATCATAAGGAATATTCCCTGGCTAAGGAATTTTGTAACGACTTGTGTTTACTATCTCATAACACCTGAATAACTGTTGTAATGATCCATATCGTTTTTAATGAAGCTGATGTTGATGTGCTGAAAAAGGCCATCGAGCTGGATACATCCCTGGAAGGAGATGTCATTCAGGTAAAAGATGATTATGCAGTAGGTCCGTTGGCTGGCATCTATACTACTGAAGGTATTGAAGCGCGCAGGCAATGGTGGCGTGATGTGCTGGCCGGTGGCGATTATGCCGGCAAGGTAGATGAGGGAACCATCGATGATAATAAACTGGTGGCCGATCTGATAGAACGTTTGCAGAACGATCCTGCCGAACTGGTGTGGATATGGGCTGCTCAGAATAAGCATGATGTGAGTGGTTATTACTGGCTGATGAGTCAGCTGAAAGATTTCCAGAGCAGGATATATATATTATACCTGAACAACCTGCCTTTCATCAATGAAAAGGGATTGATCTTTTATCCTGAATGGCTGCATGTTATTCCGCCCAAAGAGTTCCTGAAAGCAAGGAAGCTGGCACGCCCTATCACGCTTAGTGAATTTGAAGTAGATCCGGACGAGTGGGCCAAGTTGCAACAGGAGGAGGGGAAAGGTGTACGCTTGCTGGAAGGGGGCAAAAAGCTGTCCCAACAGGATTATACCTATTATGATGCCGACCTGCGGAAATACATTACCGGCGATTGGCAGAAGGCGTCAAAGATCATTAACCAATTCCTGAGCAAGAATAAGCAAACCACTGGCGATGCTTATGTATTATGGCGCCTGAAGACACTGTTGTCGACAGGAGAGTTTGATGTACAGGGTGAGGTAAGGAATATGAAAGAGTTTGAAGTAAAGAATAAAGTTGCGCAAACTGCGGAGGCGACCAATGCTTAAGCGAATCATGAAATATAAGTTCTGGCTGGCGCTGGTGATCGCTTTGCAGTTTTCGGGCAGCGTCAATACGGTCAATGCCCAATCGGATGCAGACAAGATCAATGAGCTGTTGACGGCTTATGCCCGGCAATACAAGTTCAATGGCACTGCATTGGTGGTTAGCAAAGGCCAGGTTGTTTTCAGCAAGGGATATGGATTTAAAAATACGAAGGACAGTACGTATAATGATGTGAACTCCATCTTTCAGATAGGTTCTGTCACCAAGCAGTTTACGGCCACCATCATCCTGCAATTGCAGGATCAGAAGAAGTTGTCGCTGCAGGACAAGCTCAGTAAATACTTTCCCGCATTTTCATGGGCCGATTCCATTACCATTGAAAACCTGCTGACGCATACATCGGGTATTTACAACTATACCAAAGACAGTAAGTTTATGACCACTGAGGCTACTAAACCTGCCTCACAGGAAAAGATCTTTGCTTTGTTTAAGGATAAGCCGCTGGCATTTAGACCGGGTACTGACTTTTCTTATAGTAACTCCGGTTATATGTTGCTTGGATATATCATTGAAAAGATTACCGGGCAGCCTTATGAACAGGTTGTTCGTGAACGCATCTTCAAGCCACTGGGGATGACGCATAGTGGCTTTGATTTTGCCCATTTGACTGATCCCCATAAGGCTACTGGTTATTCACTGTATACGGAAAAGATAAAAGTGCCGGCTGTTATTGTAGATTCTACAGCCTCTTTTGCAGCAGGTGCGATCTATACCACTGTCAATGACCTGTGGGAATGGCACAAGGGGCTGATGAAGAACACGGTCATCAAAGCAGCTTCGCAGGAAAAAGCTTATACGCCTTATAAGGGAAATTATGGCTATGGCTGGATAATTGATACCATCTTTGGTAAAAGACGCATATCGCACGATGGTGGCATATTTGGGTTTGTTTCTGCTTTTGCACGTATTCCGGCAGATGATGCCTGTGTAGTGCTGCTGGCCAATATGGGTACGGGTTCATTAGGCGACATCTGCGAGGGGATATTGTCCATCCTGTATAATCAGCCTTATGAAATGCCGAAGGAAAAAGTGGCTATTAAAGTAGATACGGCCATTCTGCAGCAATATGCCGGTGAATATGAATTAAAGCCTGGATTTACCATTACCATATGGGTAGCGAATGATGGATTGAAAGGAAGGGCAACAGGCCAGTCCGAATTTGACATGTTTGCCGAAACGCAAAGCAAGTTCTTTTTAAAAGTGGTAGATGCTTCTGCAGAGTTTATAAAAGATGCCGATGGAAAAGTCATTACAATGATCTGGACACAGGGGGCATCCATATCAGCGAAGCGAATAAAATAAATGAGCATTTAGCTTTATAACATTATCTATGGCAAAATCAAAAATAAACGAACAGGCTTTTAATCTTGACAGTGGGTTGACGGGTCAGTACAAGACCTGGTTCCTGGATTACGCTTCTTATGTAATCCTGGAAAGAGCGGTGCCTGCTGTTGAAGATGGGTTGAAACCCGTGCAACGGCGTATCCTGCACGCCATGAAGGAAATGGATGATGGCCGTTATAATAAGGTGGCCAATATCATCGGTCAGGCCATGCAATATCACCCGCATGGTGATGCCAGCATTGGTGATGCGTTGGTAAACATGGGTCAGAAAGACCTTTTGATCGATACACAAGGTAACTGGGGTGATGTGCGTACGGGGGATGATGCGGCTGCTGCCCGTTATATCGAGGCGCGCCTCAGCAAGTTTGCGCTGGATGTAGCTTTCAATGCCAAGACCACTGATTGGGCCCTGAGTTATGATGGCCGTAAGAACGAGCCGGTAACGCTGCCCATGAAATTTCCGCTGCTGCTGGCACAGGGTGCGGAGGGTATTGCAGTAGGTCTTGCTACAAAAATATTACCGCACAACTTCATCGAGTTGATCGAGGCAGCTATTAAATACCTGCGCGGTAAGAAGTTCGAGTTACTGCCCGACTTCCAGACCGGTGGTATGATTGATGCTACTAATTACAATGAGGGTAAGCGTGGCGGCAAGGTACGTGTACGTGCACACATCGAAGAGCTGGATAAAAAGACCTTACTCATCAAGGATGTACCTTATGGTGTTACTACTGCCCAGTTGATGGACTCTATTGTGAAGGCCAACGACCAGGGTAAGATCAAGATCAAGAAGGTAACGGATAATACTGCTGCTGAAGTAGAGGTGCAGGTTGATCTGGCGCCTGGTATTTCTCCGGATATTACCATCGATGCGTTGTATGCTTTCACGGATTGTGAAGTAAGCATTTCACCCAATGCCTGCGTGATCGTTGAGAAGAAACCTCAGTTCCTCAGCGTATATGAGTTGCTACGCTTATCGGTAGATAGGACCAAAGATCTACTGAAACGTGAATTGGAGATCAAGCTGGCCGAGCTGCAGGAGAAATGGCATTATACTTCATTGGAAAAGATCTTCTTCGAAGAAAAGATATATAAAGAATTAGAGAAGAAGCACGAAACCTGGGATAAGGTGTTGCTGGCCATCGCCAAGGCGTTTGAGCCGTTCAGAAAGCAGCTGAGGCGCGATATAACCCGGGAAGATATAGTGAAGCTGACAGAAAAACCGGTACGTCGTATTTACAAGCTGGATATCGATGAGCTCAATGATCAGATCAAAGGGTTGGAGAAAGAGATCAAGCAAGTGAAGCATGACCTGAATAACCTCGTTGATTTTACGGTGGCGTACTATGAAAATCTGCTGAGCAAGTATGGTAAGGGCAGGGAGCGTAAGACAGAGATCAAGCAGTTTGAAGCTATTCAGGCCAAGCAGGTGGCCATCGCTAATATCAAGCTGTATGTGAACCGCGCTGATGGTTTTGTGGGCTCAGGTTTGAAGAAAGATGAATTTGTAGGTGATGTATCTGCGCTGGATGATGTAATCGTATTTACCAAGAGTGGTAAGATGAAGATCGTGAAGGTGTCTGATAAGGCTTTTATCGGTAAGGACATCATTCACGTGGCCATCTTCCAGAAGAATGACGAGCGTACTACTTACAATATGATCTACGTTGATAGCAAGTCTGGCATTGCTTATGCCAAGCGCTTCAACGTAACTGGTATCACACGGGATAAGGAATATGACCTTACCAAGGGTGATGAGAAGAGTAAAGTGCATTATTTTACGGCTAACGCCAATGGCGAAGCGGAGATCGTAAAGATCGTATTGAACCCTAATAGCTCTGCGCGTAACAAAGAGCTTGATTTTGCTTTTGAAGAGCTGGAGATCAAGAACCGCAGCAGCATGGGCAACCAGGTTACCAAGTACCCTATTAAGAGTGTTAAGTTCAAAGAAGCTGGCCGCTCTACGCTGGGTGGCAGGAAGTTGTGGTTCGATGACCAGTTTGGCCGCTTAAGTACGGAGGCGAAGGGTGAATACCTGGGCAGCTTCCAGCCGGAAGACAGGTTGTTGGTCATGTATCATGATGGCACTTATCAAATAGCCGATCAGGAACTTACCCGGAAGTTTGATCCCGAGCAGGTGGTAGAGATGGAGAAGTTTGATCCTGAGAAAACGGTTACTGCTATTTACCTCGATAATGATAAGCAGCAGTTCAATGTAAAGCGTTTCAAGATCGAGACCACTACGTTGAACAATAAGTTTACGTTTATCAAGGAAGGGGAGGGTAATTACCTCGAAGCGGTGACCACGCACCCTGAGCCTATTGTG
Organism: Paraflavitalea sp.; assembly: GCF_059502485.1. NCBI lineage: Bacteria > Pseudomonadati > Bacteroidota > Chitinophagia > Chitinophagales > Chitinophagaceae > Paraflavitalea > Paraflavitalea sp. Next base: position 1,420,240 of record NZ_JCACET010000010.1, on the reverse strand, counting down.
ATGATCAAATCGGGCCGTGGCGCACAGGCGCGTACGCAAAAGATCAAGATCAATGACTTTGTGGAAGTGATGGGCTGGAAAGCGGTTGGTAATAAGCTGGCTGACTTTACGAAGAGTACTGAATTTGAATGGACCATGAAGGTGATCAAGGAAAAAGATTCCGATCAGCCTGAGCTATTTTAATCCAGGCTCCATACATGCATAAGATTGCAGGGCTGCCCTTCGTTAATGGGTAGCCCTGTTTACGATACCTTAACCCAAATCGTGTATAATGAAAAGGATTTTACTCTATTGTCTGGTGATTGCGTCTTTGGCTACCAGTTGTAGCAAAGAGATCAGTGTTGAAACCAATGGCAATGGACCGGGCGGCGGCCCCGGAACTGGTGGGGGCGGTGGCGGTTCGTCATCCGGGAATGATACTTATCAGCCTGTTTCTAAAAACAGCACCTGGAAATACGTACTTACTGGTGTATTCCCAGGGGAAACAACTATAACCAGCACAGGTAATACAAGGGTTGTAAATGGCCTCTCCTGTTTCGTGTTTACAAGCACAAGTACTATTGCCAATGCTGCGGGCGAAGGGTTGTTTGCAATCAAAGATCATAATTATTATACAGTTCAGAAAGGGACTTCTCCCAATACGGGCGCTGCGTTTGATGTTAACCTCTTATACCTGAATGATACTGCTTCTGTTGGGTATAAGTGGAGTTATGAAGCTGGCCATGGTAACGGATTTACGGCCATTATAGATGGAGCCATCATTACAAAAGGAACCACAATGACAGTGGAAGGAAAAGTTTATAATGATGTGATTCGTACGGAAATGGTACTCAAATATGATATACCGATGCTGGGAGTATTGACATTTGCGACCTACGATTATTATGTGGCAAAGAATATCGGCATAATAAAGGTAGATTCAAAGGGTGATCCGGTATGGGGAGGCGGCTTACTGTCGGAAATGAACCTGGTTAGCCATTCTATAAAATAATAGTCAATTAGCGCGTCACTTCTTTTTCTTGCGTAGCCGCACCAGTGCATTTTGGTGGAGGCTGCTGGACAGGTACATTTCGTACCGGTGTTTTCCGTCTGTAATGACCATAAGGGCTGTATTGGGGGGGTATTTACCAAGGTTTTCAGCAAACATACCTATCTCACTTACCGGTCTTTTATCATCGAGCACTACATAGAGCGTGATCGCTTTTGCACTCAGTTCCTGCTTTACCATGATGGGCGTTTTATTCAATAACACGCTAATGGTGTCATGGTCGATATCGCCGTTATCGTAAAAGCTGATGCGGATAGAGTCTCCTTCTATTTCCAACTCCTGTGTATAGATGTTCTTCCTGCTCTCAAAGTTTTCTACGAGTTTCTTTGCAACTACATCCTCTACTTTGGTGGGAGTTAATACCAGGGAGTCTTTGGCAAATGTTGCTGTAGAGGTTGCCGGCTTGTCTTCAGGCGTATTGGCAACAATCACATCTTCCTGTTGCGGTTTCCAGAACTTCTGACCGGTTACTACATTGTCCAGCATGCTGTCCTGATCGGCAGCGATGTCCAACGTAAAGCTGGTGCGCAGTTCGGGGCAGGTATATTTATATTTGGGTTCGGTGAGAAAAGAGCCGCTAAGGGTGCTTTGGGCCTGGCTCACCATCAGTTTACCATAGAAGTTCATAGGGCATTCAATACCGCCGCGTGTAGACGAGCTGTAATGAAACATGGATAGGTTGGGGATCGTTACTTCGCGGGTTGTTTTGTTGTAACTGCCGCGCACAAAGAAGCTTTGATAACTGTCCTTGAAGTAATAACCGAAAATGCCTTCTACTTCGTCGCCTTTTTGTTTCAGGATAAATTCTGTGAGGTAGTTATTCTTAGTGCCCTGGCCTACTACATCGGCCCTGCCAAACCAGGCGCCGGTTATTGTTTGTGCTGCCACGTGGTGGGCTGCAAAAAGTGATAACAGGAGAAGCGTGTTTTTCAGCATACGTGAAATTAAGGAGAAAAAATCAAGCCAGTTTCATTTGGAGTCTTGAGTTCTGTACTGAGAGCCGAACGTCCACGCTTGGGAATAGAAATGGGGGATTATTTCATGTACCGCTTCAATTCGCGGTCATTATCGCGTTGCTTGATGGTCTCACGTTTATCATACAGCTTTTTGCCTTTGCCCAGCCCGATCTCTATTTTGGCCAGGCCGCCTTCGTTAAAGAAGATACGCAAAGGAACGATCGTATAGCCCTTTTCTTTAACCTTGCCTTCAATCTTGCGCAATTCCTTTTTTTGTAGCAAGAGCTTCCGTTCGCGAATAGGGTTGTGGTTGTTGCCGATGCCGTGGGAGTATTCTGAAATGTGCAGGCTTTTGATCCACAGCTCGCCTTTCTGAAAATAACAATAACTATCATTAAAGCTGGCCCGGCCTTCGCGCAAGGCTTTTACTTCGGTGCCCAGCAATACAAGGCCTGCATCGTATTTGTCTTCGATGAAATACTCATGGTAGGCCGATTTGTTGCGAATTTCTGACATGGTGAATACAGGAGGCCGGAAGTAGGAGGTAAGAGAATTACCTATAACGTACTTACTTCCGGCCTCTTATTGCTTACTTCGTACTTTAGTTCTTAAACAATGAAAGCACAGTCGCCAGTTTGTCTTTCAACTCTTTGCGGTGTACGATGAAATCGAGGAAGCCGTGCTCCAGCAGGAATTCACTGCGCTGGAATCCTTCGGGCAGGTCCTTCTTGATGGTTTCTTTGATCACACGGGGGCCGGCAAAGCCGATAAGGGCGCCGGGTTCTGCAATGTTCAGGTCGCCCAGCATACCAAAGGAGGCTGAAATGCCGCCGAAGGACGGGTCTGTCAGGAAAGATATATATGGAATACCGGCATCTGTAAGTTGGGATAACTTACCTGATACCTTAGCCAATTGCATCAGTGAAAAAGCGCTTTCCATCATGCGCGCACCGCCCGATTTACAAATGATCATCAGGGGTATGCGGTGTTCCAGGCAAACATCGGCTGCCCGGGCTATCCGTTCTCCCATCACACTGCCCAATGAGCCGCCGATGAACTCGAAGTCCATACAGCCCACTACCAGGTCCAGCGATTTGACCTTACCTCTGGCAACGCGGATAGAGTCGGTGATATCGGTCTTGGCCCAGGTTTCCTGCAAGCGTTTGTCGTATGACTTCAGGTCGGTAAAGTGAAGGAAATCCTTGGAACGGATATTTTCAAACAGGACCTCGAAATGGTCCTCATCGAAAATGACATCAAAATATTCGGAACTGCCAATGCGGTGGTGGTAATTGCATTTGGGGCAAACAAACATATTTTCCCGGAGCTCGGTAACGGTGCATATATAACCACATTCCGGGCATTTGCTCCAGAGTCCTTCAGGTGTTTCTTTTTTTTCGGCGGTGCTGGTGAGAATTCCCTTCTTGATCCTTTTGAACCAACTGCTCTTCGTTTCTTCACTTTGTCCTTCTTCTCCTGCCAGATTGGCCTCAAAATCCTCTTCTTGCTTCATTAGGTCGATTTTAAGGGGGCTAAGATAGGTATTTTAGAATAAGTGAAAGAACTACAGCGAAAAGTGCGCCTGAAATGGATAAAATAAGTAAGTGGAGGAGGATGCGGAAAACGTGTCATTATTACAGTAAGGAAAAATGTTAACCGTTATCAATCATATATTGACCACATGGAATAACGAAATGATACCATTAATTGTATATATAATAGGAATTTTTTTACCGAAATATGATATTTCACGTTGCTGCGTTATTTTTGCGGTCGAAATCAGCCGAATAGATCACCTTGCCTCACGATGAATCCAATATAACTCATCCTGAGACTCGCCCAAGCAATCAATTATTTACAGATGGGACCACAGTTCCATCCGGCACTAAAAGGAAATATAAACGATGAAATGGTCTGCCTTCTTTACGTCCTCCATTGGTAAAAAACTGGTAATGAGCTTAACGGGTGTCTTTCTTATCACCTTCTTAGTTGTACACGCGGGGATCAATGCCTGCATTTTCGCCGATTTTTTCGATCCTACAGATGATGGAGAAATGTTTAACCGGGCTGCTCATTTTATGGGTTCCAGCTGGGTGATCCGCGCTGCAGAGATCGGTCTCTTTGCTTTTATCCTGCTGCACGTTATTCAGGGTTTTGCAGTAGAGATCCAAAACCGCAGTCGCCGGGGTGTAGGCTACGCCAAGCAAATGGGCAACAAGGGTAGCAAATGGTACAGCCGTTCTATGGGCTTGCTGGGTACTTTGCTGTTGTTGTTCCTGATCATGCATATTTCTCACTTCTGGGTGCCTTCCCGCATCACGGGGTTACCCGAAGCTTCTTATAATCCTGAGCACCACGACCTGTTCATTAAAATGATGGTGACATTTGAGAATCCTTTCATCGTTATATTATATGTGCTGGGTTGTATTTCCCTGGCTTATCACCTGGCGCATGGTTTTCAAAGCGCCTTCAGGACGCTGGGTGTATTCAACAAGCGTTACCTGATCTTGCTTCATGGTGTTGGTCTTGGATTTTCCATCCTGATACCATTGGTATTCGCACTCATGCCTATTGCCATGCATTTTCAGTGGATAGGTTTACAGAATTAAGCAAACAAAAAATTACTCTGGTGGCTTGCCTCCGGATACATTCAAAACCATAAATTGGTTATATGTTGAATTCAAGAATTCCAGCGGGTCCTTTAGAAGACAAGTGGACAGATTATAAAGGCCATTGTAAGCTGGTGAACCCGGCCAATAAACGCAGCATCGAGATCATTATCATTGGTACTGGACTGGCTGGCGCTTCGGCGGCAGCAGCGCTCGGTGAACTGGGTTATAAAGTGAAAACCTTTTGCTTCCAGGATTCTCCCCGCAGGGCTCACTCTATTGCTGCACAAGGTGGTATCAACGCTGCCAAGAATTATCAGAATGACGGTGACTCTGTGTTCCGTTTGTTTTACGATACTATTAAAGGTGGTGACTACCGCGCCCGTGAAGGCAACGTACACCGTCTGGCCGAAGTAAGTGCCAACATCATCGATCAGTGTGTGGCGCAGGGTGTTCCTTTTGCCCGTGAGTATGGTGGTTTGCTCAGTAACCGTTCTTTCGGTGGTACGCAGGTTCAAAGAACTTTTTATGCTGCCGGCCAAACCGGTCAGCAATTATTGATAGGTGCTTACCAGGCGTTGGAACGTCAGGTAGCACTGGGTAATGTGACACAGTACTCCCGCCATGAAATGCTGGACATCGTTAAGATCGATGGCAAGGCACGGGGTATTATCGCCCGGAACCTGGTAACAGGTCAACTGGAGCGTCATTTCGGACACGCTGTATTGTTGTGCAGTGGTGGATATGGCAACGTGTTCTACCTTTCAACCAATGCGATGGGTAGCAACGTTACTGCTGCCTGGAAAGCACACGTGAAGGGTGCTTATTTCGGTAACCCTTGCTATACGCAGATCCACCCCACTTGTATCCCTGTGAGTGGAGACCACCAGTCCAAGCTCACGCTGATGTCGGAGAGCTTGCGTAATGACGGTCGTATCTGGGTGCCTAAGAAGCAAGGCGATAACCGCCGCCCCAGTGAGATCCCGGAAGATGAAAGAGATTATTACCTCGAAAGAAGATATCCTGCTTTTGGTAACCTGGTACCGCGCGACGTGGCATCCCGGGCTGCTAAAGAGCGTTGCGATGCCGGTTATGGCGTAGGTACTTCCAAACAGGCTGTGTACTTAGACTACGCAGCGGCCATCGAGCGTTATGGAAAGATAGAATGCCGTAAGCTGGGTATCGAAAACCCATCTGCCGATGTGGTGCGCAAGCAAGGTGTTGCTGTAGTAAAGGAAAAGTATGGTAACCTGTTCGATATGTACGAAAAGATTACCGGTGAGAACCCTTACGAAGTGCCGATGCGTATCTATCCCGCGGTACACTATACCATGGGTGGCCTGTGGGTTGATTATGAACTGATGACCACTGTGCCCGGTCTCTATGCGTTGGGTGAAGCCAACTTCAGTGACCACGGTGCAAACCGTCTTGGTGCTTCTGCGCTGATGCAAGGGTTGGCTGATGGATATTTTGTAATTCCTTATACCATTGGTAACTACCTCGCTGATGATATTCGCACCAAACCTATCCCCACTACTGATCCGGCTTTTGAAGCAGCGGAAAAAGAAGTGAGAGACCGCATCGAGAAACTGATGGGCATCAAAGGAAAGCAAACAGTAGAAAGCTTCCACAAGCGCCTTGGCAAGATCATGTGGGATAAATGTGGCATGGCGCGTAATGAAAAGGGATTGCAGGAAGCGATCGTTGAAATACAGCAACTGAAGAAAGAATTCTGGAGCGATGTACGTATCCCCGGTGGTATCAATGAAATGAACCCCGAGCTGGACAAAGCGAACCGTGTAGCAGACTTTATCGAACTGGGCGAACTGATGTGTAAAGATGCCCTGAATCGTAGAGAAAGCTGTGGTGGTCACTTCCGCGAGGAGTCTCAAACCGAAGAAGGGGAAGCAGCACGCGACGACAACAACTTCCAGTATGTAGCTGCCTGGGAATTCAAAGCTGATAGCCAGTGGGAACTGCACAAGGAAACGTTGGAATTTGAAGTGGCCAAGCCATCTCAACGTTCTTACAAATAATCAAAAGTAAAGACACTTATACCCGGACTTAATAATATACTATGGAGCATTATAATATGAATCTGACCCTCAAGGTCTGGAGACAAAAGAATAAGGATGACAGGGGACAATTTGAAACCTACCAGGTGAAGGATGTTTCTTCGGAAATGTCTTTCCTGGAAATGTTCGACGTATTGAACGAAGAGTTGATCCGCGAAGGGAAGGACCCCATCACTTTCGACCACGACTGCCGTGAAGGTATCTGTGGCGCCTGCTCCATGTATATCGATGGCCGTCCGCATGGCCCCTGGCAAGCCAACACTACCTGCCAGCTTCACATGCGGGCTTACAAAGATGGCGATACCATCGTGGTAGAACCCTGGAGGGCTAAGGCTTTCCCGGTGATCAAAGACCTGATGGTAGACCGTTCTGCCTTCGACCGTATCATCCAGTCTGGTGGTTACATCTCTGTAAATACCGGTAACCCGGTAGATGCCAACGCTATCCCCATCGAAAAAGACAAGGCTGACCTGGCTTTCGCCAATGCTGCCTGTATCGGTTGTGGCGCCTGCGTAGCTGCTTGTAAGAACAGTTCAGCCATGCTCTTCGTATCTGCCAAAGTAAGTCACCTTGCCTTGTTACCTCAGGGCGATCCAGAGCGTAAAGACCGTGCTATCAATATGATCGCACAGATGGACAAGGAAGGATTTGGTGGCTGTACCAACACCGGTGCCTGCGAAGCAGTATGTCCTAAAGAGATCTCTATCAGCAACATTGCCCGCCTGAACAGCGAGTACCTGCGTGCAGGATTGACGATCGACAAATAAGGATTGACTGATAATATATTATCTTATCTATTGATAGAAACCGGCTTAAGGGCCGGTTTTTTCGTGCTTCAACTTTTCAACGCCAATTGTTGTTACTTTAGGGATGGAATACAAAGTCCCTTCTCAAACCCGTATTGGGCATGTGCACCTTAAAGTGGCTGACCTCGATAAGTCGCTGGCTTTTTATCGCGATCTGTTGGGATTTGAGGTGATGCAGCAGTATGGCTCTCAGGCCGTATTTATTTCTGCCGGCGGTTATCATCATCATATTGGTCTTAACACCTGGTATAGCCGCAATATGCCCCCGGCGCCACAAAAAGCCCCCGGCCTGTTTCATACGGCTATTTTATATCCCACCCGTAAAGACCTCGCCATCATTCTTAAACGGTTGATAGATGCTCAATATCCGTTGACAGGTTTGTCTGACCACGGCGTATCGGAAGCAATTTATCTTGATGATCCCGATGGAAATGGTGTGGAGTTGTATTGGGATAAACCCAGGGAGGCATGGCCGCTGGACGCCTCAGGTAATCTCCAAATGGTAACTGAGCATCTCGATGTGAAGGGGCTGCTGGCGCAAGCAGAGTAATCATCGCTACCCATTTCCCTTGAATTTTCTTTCTTTACACCAGAGGTAGTATTAGCTGTCTTGGGAATGAGTACTTTCATTCCCACTAAATTTACCTGCTGCATGAAAAATCTATGTTATTTGTTTTTGGCTGCCGCATCGGTGGCGGCCTGTAATCAAAGTTCTACTACCATGAAACCATATGAATGGCCAAAGGATCTTAAGACGCCTGTTGTTGACAAAGAACCCAAAGAGTTTAAAGCGCACGGCGATGTGCGTATCGATAATTACTATTGGCTGAACCAGCGCGAGAATGCGAAAGTGATCGACTATCTCAAAGCAGAAAATGCTTATCTCGATACCATGATGTCGGGCACAAAAGCCCTGCAGGAAAAGCTGTTTGCTGAAATGAAGGGGCGTATCAAGGAAAAGGATGAGTCATTGCCTTTTAAGAATAATGGCTATTGGTATTATTCCCGTTTCGAAGAAGGCAAGCAGTATCCCTTATTCTGCCGCAAGAAGGAAACGCTGGATGCTCCTGAAGAGATCATGCTCGATCAGAACAAGATGGCCGAAGGATTCAAGTACTATTCTGTGGGTGGCCGTGTAGTGAGCGACAACAATGAGTTGCTGGCTTATACCGTGGATTCTGTTAGCCGCCGCTTATACGGTCTGCGCGTAAAGAACCTGAAGACAGGTGAGATCTATCCTGAGAACATTCCCAATGTGGAAGGCGGCAGCGTGGCCTGGGCTGCTGATAACAAGACCATCTTCTACGTTAAGAAAGATGTGACTACTTTGTTGGGCTACCAGGTTTGGCGCCACGTATTGGGCTCCGATGCTCAAAAGGATGTGATGGTATATGAAGAGAAGGACAACCGTTTTTACATGGGGCTATTCCGTAGCAAGTCGAAGAAATATATCGGCATCGTTTCCGATCTCAACAATGTATCTACCGAATACCGCCTGTTGGAAGCTGCCAATCCTACCGGCGCTTTCAAGGTATTTGAGCCACGCCAGGACAACCTGCAGTATACCGTGGAGCACTTCAATGATAAGTTCTACATCGTTACTGATTGGGAGGCGCCCAATTATAAACTAATGGAAACGCCTGAAAATGCTACTGCGAAAGCAAACTGGAAAGAAGTGATCGCTCATCGCAAAGATGTATTCATTTCGGGCCTCACTGTATTTAAGGATCACCTCGTATTAGGCGAAGTAAAAGATGCCATGAATCAGATCCGTGTCATCAACCTCACCAACAAGAAGGATTATTATGTCTCTTTTGATGAGCCGGTATATACAGCATTCGTGAATGTGAATCCTGATTTCAATACCAACATTTTACGCTTCTCTTATACATCCATGACCACGCCTTCTTCCATTTATGACTATAATATGGAAACACAGCAGCGTGAGTTGAAGAAGCAAACAGAAGTGTTGGGTGGATTTAAGAAAGATGAATATGCTTCTGAGCGCATCTGGGCTACTGCCCGTGATGGTGTAAAAGTGCCTATATCGCTGGTGTATAAAAAAGGTATGAAGAAAGATGGCAGCAATCCTTTATTGTTGTATGCCTATGGTTCTTACGGTTCCAGCATGTTCCCAGGTTTCAACGGCAACGTGATCAGCTTGCTCGACCGTGGTTTTGTATATGCTGTAGCGCATATACGCGGTGGCCAGGAAATGGGCCGTCAGTGGTATGATGACGGTCACCTGTTCAAAAAGAAAAACACGTTCTACGATTTCATTGATTGCGGCGAATACCTCATCAGTGAAAAATATACAACCAAAGAACACCTGTATGCCAATGGCGGCAGCGCCGGCGGTTTGCTGATGGGTGCTATCACCAACATTCGTCCCGACCTGTGGCATGGTGTGGTGGCTGACGTACCCTTTGTGGATGTGATCACTACCATGAGCGATCCTTCTATTCCGCTTACTACGGGTGAATACAAAGAGTGGGGTAATCCAGCTGATAGTGCGGAATACTTCTACATCAAGTCTTATTCTCCTTACGATAATGTTGAAAAGAAAGCTTATCCCAACTTGCTGGTAACAACAGGTTTGCACGATTCTCAGGTGCAATATTTTGAGCCTGCCAAGTGGGTGGCCAAACTGCGGGAACTGAAAACCGACAGCAACATAGTGCTTTTCAAAACCAATATGGAAGCAGGCCACGGTGGTGCATCCGGCCGGTTCGATTACCTGAAGGATGTGGCACTGCGCTATGCCTTCTTCCTGGCATTGGAGGGAAAAGTGGAGTAAAGGAAAGTTGACAGGTTCACAAGTTGATAGGTTGATAAGGTAACTGGTTGATATACAGGGGGACGGATTTTAATACCGTTTCTTTGAAAATCAGGTACTTATCAACCTATTTACTTGTCAGCTAATCCACCTAATTATCGTACCTTTGCGCCCTGAAATTCCCTCGTAAATATGATATCGGTAAATAATGTAACGCTTTCGTTTGGTAAGCGCGTTTTGTTTGATGAAGTAAACCTTTCCTTTACAAAAGGCAATTGCTATGGAGTTATTGGCGCCAATGGTGCCGGTAAGTCTACTTTCCTGAAAATTCTGTCTGGTGAGATCGAGCCTAATAAAGGCACGGTAGACATTACGCCCGGCGAACGGATGGCTGTGTTGAACCAGAACCATTTCGCATTTGACGAATCCACTGTATTGAGTACGGTGATGATGGGGCACAGCAAACTGTGGAAGGTGATGCAGGAACGCGATGCGATCTATGCCAAGGAAGACTTCACCGAAGAAGATGGTATCAAGGCTGGTGAACTGGAAGGCGAGTTTGGGGAGATGGGCGGTTATACTGCCGAGAGTGATGCTGCTACTTTACTGAGTGAGCTGGGCGTAGAAGAAGAAGTACATCAAACGCTGATGAAAGACATCAGTGGTGCGCTTAAAGTACGCGTATTGTTGGCGCAGGCCCTGTTTGGTAATCCTGATATCCTCATTCTCGATGAGCCTACCAACAACCTTGACGTCGTAACTATTTCCTGGCTGGAGAACTTCCTGGCCGAATATGAAAATATTGTGATTGTTGTATCTCACGACCGTCACTTCCTCGACTCTGTGTGTACGCATGTGGCTGACGTAGATCGTCAGAAGATCAAGATCTACACTGGTAACTACACCTTCTGGTATGAAAGTAGCCAATTGGCTGCCCGTCAGCAGGGAGATAAGAATAAGAAGATGGAGGAAAAGCGTAAAGACCTGATGGACTTTATCGCGCGTTTCAGTGCCAACGCTTCTAAATCCAAGCAAGCCACTTCCCGTAAGAAGGCATTGGAAAAGCTGGTTATCGAAGATATCACGGCTTCCAATCGTAAATATCCTGGTATCATCTTCAAGCAACTGCGTGAAGTAGGTAACCAGATATTGAATGTAGAACAACTGTCTGCATCAACAGTGGATGGTCGTAACTTATTCAAGAATGTAAGTTTCACTGTCAATAAAGGCGATAAGATCGCTGTGGTAGCTGATGACCAGATGGCGGTTACTGCTTTCTTTGAGATCATCAATGGCAAGCAGACTGCCGATAGCGGTAAATTCGAATGGGGCACTACGGTATCTAAAGCCTACCTGCCTAATGACAACTCCGAGTTTTTTACCACCAGCTATAACCTGATGGATTGGTTGCGCCAGTATGTGCCACCGCATGTAACTGATGTGGATGAGCCTTTCCTGCGTGGTTTCCTGGGTAAGATGCTGTTCAGTGGAGATGAGATCATGAAGAAAACATCTGTATTGAGTGGTGGTGAGAAAGTGCGTTGTATGATCAGCCGTATGATGTTGCAAGATCCTAATGTGGTGATCCTCGACGAGCCTACCAACCACCTCGACCTGGAGTCTATTCAGGCTTTTAACGAAAGCATGGAAAACTTTAAAGGTATTGTACTGATCACTTCACATGACCATACCTTCCTGCAAACCGTGGCTAACCGCATCATCGAATTGACACCTGCCGGTGCTATCGATAAGCTGATGACCTTCGATGAATACCTCGAAGAAAAACAAGCCCGGAAGCTGAAAGTTGCTTAGTAAGTTTTGATAATATTTACAGGGCTGGCAGATTGCCAGCCTTTTTTATTTACCAAGGCGTAAGCTAAAGCCGGTTTGCATGTTAGCGGCATAAGAGCCAAGATTAAATTGGGCATACAACGTTGCTCTGTGTAGTCTTAAATGGACGGTCTGCGAAAAATAGGTTGGGGTAATGCTGTGTGAAACATCATCTCCCTGGAGCGTTTGGGGAGATACTACGCAGGCCATCTTATATCCCAACGCCTTATCATCGTCGAGACGACCTACTACTTCTGTAAAGAAGCTCATCGTGAAATAGTTGTTTTTCCGGCTTACAATATTGGCGACACCATCGGGTAAATCCTTTCTAAAGTCGAGGTACTTGCCAAACTCACTATTCCAGGATAGTTCGGTGCCGAATGCCCTCCACTCACTGCTCCGGCTAAATGGTACCACCACATTGATGCTACCCATCAGTCCCCAGGCGCCAAAAAACTTGTTGCCCGACCGGCTATTAATCGCTATTTCGTCGAATGGCCTGAAGCTGTTCGTTCGGGGAGTGTTTGTAGTGTCATTGGAGGTGATATATGGCCGTACGTCGTAAACACCCAGTGTTGTGTTGGCGCCGTAAGAGGCCTGGAACATGCCGAAATTATGACTTCTGTGCAGAGAGCCGCTAAAACTCCAGGTATTATCGTGCCATCTGTGATTGGCGCCGCCCACCATAAAGTTGATGCTGGCATAAGTGGCTGCGGCTATACTATCACTTTGTAAAGGGGTGGCTTTATAACTGCTGGTATTGCTGTGCAAGGGGCTTTGGTAAAAAGCATATTGCCGGCAGCCGGTAAATACGGTGATCAGTACGGCGAAGGGTATAAAATTCCTCATTGGTGTAGGGTGTCAGGTAAGCTATTGACACGATTATAGGCTGCGGCGTTGCACGCGGCTTTCCCAGTGCCTGATAAACAGTATAAAAGCCCGTGTTGAGGCAATAAAATCCTAATTTTAAGCGCTATAAACAGCGAGCAGCCTTTTCCGGAAGCCATGTGCCTTCCACTTCCGTAAAAGGATTCAGTAAAACGAAATTGCACCTTGTTGATCGGGAGGATATTGATACTCGCTTTATTGTGTCTACCCTTGCTGCAGCCGGCATTTGGCCAGGCTCCGCAGACAGGTAAACCTTTGTCCAACCTCCGCAAAAAGATCATCCTCGCCAACCAGCATGTTGTGCAGCTGGATACCTTAAGCATCATTCCCAAAACATTGTTCATTCCGGGCGTTCCGGATAGCCTTTACAGCCTCGACTTTGTGCGCGCCCGGCTTACCTGGAAAGCAAAACCAGTGCTCGATACCCTGACGGTCTATTACCGGGTATTTCCTGCAAAGCTGGATGCTGCCATGAACAGGATGCCTTACGACAGCATTATGAACAATTTTATCGGGCAACCATTTATGCCCAACTATGCTGGGGTGTCGCAGGCGGAAGGGTTCTTCAACTTCGGGAATATCAATTACAATGGTAGCTTTGGGCGGTCTATCTCGTTTGGTAACAGCCAGGACGCAGTAGTTTCTTCCAACCTCAACCTGCAATTGAATGGCTTTCTGGCTGATAGTATCGAGATCGTTGCAGCCATTACCGATAACAATATCCCTATTCAACCGGATGGCACTACCCAGGAGCTGAATGAGTTTGACCGCATCTTTCTTCAATTCAGGAAAAAGAACTGGCAGCTAAGCCTGGGTGATATCGATATCCGTCAGCAAAAGAGTTATTTCCTCAACTTCTATAAACGCTTGCAGGGTATCTCCTTCGAGACGCAAACCGCTATCACGGATAAGATCAGCAATAACCTGTTGGTGAGTGGTTCCATCGCCAAAGGAAAATTTACGCGCAATGTATTCAATGGCCAGGAAGGTAACCAGGGGCCATACCGTTTGCAAGGGGCAAATAATGAATTCTTCTTCGTTGTGCTGGCCAATACTGAACGGGTATTCATCGATGGAGAATTGCTGCAACGGGGCGAAGACCAGGACTATGTGATCAACTACAACACAGCCGAGATAGCCTTTACGCCCAAACGAATGATCACCAAGGATAGGCGTATCCAGGTGGAGTTTGAATATGCCGACAGGAACTACCTCAACTCGAATATCTACCTGGCCGATGAGGTGAAGCTGGGACAGAAAGCGGCATTACGAATAGGCTTTTTCAATAACGCAGATGCCAAGAGCTCACCCATCAACCAATCTTTGGACCCGCAGCAAAAGCAATTTCTGAATACCATTGGCGATAGTATTTCAAGGGCTTTTTATCCTACTGCCGACCTCGATACTTTTGCTGCCGGTAAGATTCTTTACAAAAAGATCGACACTACATGGAATGGTGCACCTACCCGCGATTCCATTTATGTATACAGCACTAACCCCGATAGTGCCCATTACAGTTTATCATTCATCGATGTGGGTGTAGGGAATGGCGATTATATTCCTGATCTCAATGGCGCCAATGGAAAGGTATACCGCTGGGTAGAGCCTGTTAATGGCAACAAACAGGGGCAATACGAGCCGGCTGTATTACTGGTAACTCCCAAGAAACAACAGCTTGTGAGCATTGGGCTGGACTATAACATTACGAAGAACACGATCCTGAATACAGAGGTCGCCATGAGTAGTTATGATGTAAATACATTTTCTTCGAAAGATAAAGGGAATGATAAGGGTTACGCTGGTAAAGTGCAATTGAAGAATACCTTACCATTTAAGTCTTCCAAGATTGGATTGCAGTTGGTGACAGAAGGAGGGTTTGAATACGTGGAAGCAAGGTTCAAACCACTGGAAAGATTAAGGAATGTAGAGTTTACACGTGACTGGGGATTACCGCTCCAGGTAACGTCCGATAATGAGGCTATTGCTACTGGCGCCGCCCAACTGGTGGACGCCAAAGGCAATTCTCTACGCTACCAGTTTACGCGTTATAACCGGGGTTCCGGTTTTACCGGGGTCCGTAATACAGTGGCGCACACTCATAACATCAAAGGCTGGAAGCTGAACAATGTGTTCATGTATTCAGCGGTAGATGCTACTACAGATAAAGGTTATTTCCTGCGCCCTACCATCGATATCTCACGTCAGTTTCCCCGATTGAAGAATTACACCCTGGGACTTAATTATTCGGTGGAGCATAATGAGATTCATAACAGGTTTTCCGACAGTGTCTCATTCCAAAGTTTTTCCTTCGAAAACTTCCAGGCGTCTATTAAATCAGACGGATCAAAACTCAATCGCTGGGGCGTTATTTATTTTACTCGTACGAATGCTTATCCGCTGGGAAAAGAGTTGGCTACTTCCGACCGCAGCCACAACGTCAATGTTTTTGCAGAGTTGCTTAAAAACGAAAGGCACCAGTTTCGCTTCAACGGTACTTACCGAACGCTCTCCATCCTGAATGATAAGGTAACCACACAGAAGCCCGATAACAGCCTCCTGGGCCGGGCAGAGTACTTGGTGAATGAATGGAGGGGATTGCTAACAGGTAATGTCCTGTATGAAGTAGGTGCAGGGCAGGAGCAGAAGCGTGATTTCGCTTACCTCGAAGTACCTGCCGGACAAGGGGAGTACACCTGGATCGATTATAATAATGATGGCATACAACAGCTTAATGAGTTTGAAGTGGCCCTGTTCCAGGATCAGGCAAAATACATCCGCATCTTCACGCCGACCAATCAATTTGTAAAAGCTAATTACAACACCTTCAACTATACGGTGGGTTTAAATCCCAGGTCCGTGATTAATATGGCGGAAGCAAAGCCTTTCATGAAGTTATTGGCCAATTTGAACCTGCAGTCATCTTTGCAGCTTAATAAGAAAGAATTAGCCAAAGGCATTGTACAGTTCAATCCTTTCAAGGCTCCGCTCAATGACACATCGTTAATCACCCTGAACTCCATATTTATCAATACGCTTTCATTCAACAGGTTTAGCCCGAAATGGGGCTTTGATATCAACAACTCACGCAACACCAATAAATCCCTGCTTACGTATGGCTATGAAAGCCGTAAGCTGGATGAATGGAACCTGCGGGGGCGCTGGAATATTACCCGGATGTTCATGCTGGAGCTGAGTGGAAAAACAGGCATCAACCAGCTCATCAGTTCCAATCCAAAATTCGACAACCGCAATTTTAAGATCGATCAATATTCCATAGAACCCCGGTTTACTTTTACCAAAGGGGCCAGTTTCAGGGCAATGGTGGGATACAAGTATGCTGATAAGAAGAACCAGACAGGCAGCCAGGAGAAATCATTGTCGAACTCGATCCTTTCCGAAGTAAAATATAACATCCTTCAAAGTACTTCTATACAGGCGCGCTTTACTTATAACAATATTACGTTTAGTTCACTCGATGCTACGCCCAATACCAACTCTCCGTCATCTTACATCATATTGGATGGATTATTACCCGGTAAAAACTTTTTGTGGAATTTGGACCTCACCAAGCGATTGTCCAACAACCTTGAAATGAACATCCAGTACGAAGGTCGTAAGCCAGGAACATCGAGGATCGTACATATTGGAAGGGCGGCCATCAGGGCTTTGCTGTAAAGACATAAAAAAACGTCCCGACAATTTGCCGGGACGTTTTTTTATAGATCTTATAGAAAGATTATTAAGAGAAGAGACCACCTTTCTTCAGCTCACGAACGCTTTCGCCGATCTTGAAGCCGTTGTGGTAAACTTCGATCTTGTAGTTACCTTTCTTGAAACCGCTGTTTTGTTTCCAGGGATATTCTACGTGTACTTTCTTACCAGTTTCGATAGTAACAGGCATTTTGAAAGTGTAGAACTTGTCACCTTCTTCACGGGTAGTGAAGGTGCCAGAACCCAGTGCTTCAACAGTTACAGGCTTACCTTCTGGGTCAGTTACTGCAACATATACGTCAGTAGAACCAGCTGGTGCGATACGGTTGTCAACATCGAAAGAGATAACCAGTTTGTCTACGCGTTTTGCTGTAGTAGTTACTTTTTCGCGACCACCACTCTTTTCGTTGATAGGAGTGATACCGATGTTTGAAGCGTTCAGAGTAGAAGCTACGTCTACTTTCTTTTCCAACTCTACCTTAGCGGTAGTAGTTGTAGTAAGATCAGTAGTAAGCTTTTCCTTGTCGGCTGTCAACTGAGTTTTTTCAGTAGTCAGCACTTGATTTTCCTGAGTCAGACGGGCAACTTCTGCTTCCAGATTACCGATCTTAGTGTTCAACTCAGTGATTTGAGAAGCCAGTTCTTTCTTCTCTCTTTCAGTCAGCCTTTCTTTTTTCAGTTTGGCTGCGATGTTATTCTTCATCTTTTGGATCTCGCTGTTACGCTCGCTCAGTTTACCTTCCAGTTCATTGTTATAACCGGTCAGTGAATCAAGACGGATAACTGCGGCATCAAAACTCTTTTGCAATTCATTCTTTGAGGAGTCAACTGCAACATATTGAGTTTGCAAAGACGTAATCTGTTGGTCAGACTTGTTCTTGTCCCACAGGAAATAACCCCAGGTTCCGAGGATACCAACGGCCAATAAGCCGATGATAAGGTTTTTAGAATCCTTTTTAGGAGGTTGATTTTGTGGACTGGCTGATGGATAATTGGTTGTGCTCATAATTAATATGTGTTTTCAAAAGTTTAAAATTTGGGTTGTAACCCCTATCATTCAGGTTGTCGATATTGGGTTAGTCCAAAACCATGCCAGAATTACCCGAGCAAGGGTGCATGGCGGGGTCAAAAACGCTGAAATGTAGTGTAGTATTGTGTTTTGGCCCTGTATATTTACTCCCCAAACTACCCTTTTTTTGGTGTAATATTGCACCAATTTCAAATACTTTACTTCCACATGTCTGCAGAAAAAATATTGTCTGATTGGAAAAAAAAACAGTTTAAGCCCGTTTATTGGCTGGAAGGAGAAGAAGATTATTTCATTGATAAGGTAGTTAATTATGCAGAGCATCATATCCTGAGCGAGGCGGAGGCAGGGTTCAATCTTACCATCTTTTATGGTAAGGATGCCAATTGGCCCGACATCATCAATGCCTGTCGCCGGTATCCCATGTTTGCCGACAAACAAGTGGTTTTGTTAAAAGAAGCACAACAAATGCGGGATATCGATAAGCTCGAGCCTTATATAGAAAATCCTTTAAAGTCTACCATCTTCGTCGTATCATATAAAGAAAAAAAAGTAGATGGCCGTAGTAAGCTGGCCAAAACCCTGAAAGAAAAAGGGGAGATGCTGACGACCAAAAAAATGTATGATAACCAGTTGCCCGACTGGACCAACGAGCTCGTACAATCCAAAGGTTATTCTATTTCCCAAAAAGCTTTGTTGCTGCTGGTGGATCATATCGGCAACGACCTGAGCCGCATCAACAATGAGATCGACAAGATGCTGGTGAACCTTGGTGACCGCAAAAGCATTACAGAAGACGATATTGAAAAGTATGTAGGCGTAAGTAAGGAATACAATCCTTTTGAACTACAGAGTGCGGTAGCTTCGCGCGACCTGTCCAAGGCCATGCGTATCATCCAGTACTTCGAGGCCAATCCCAAAGCGGCGCCCATACAGCTTGTGTTGCCAACCTTGTACAACCTCTTCAGTAAAACCTATATGATCTTTGGGCAGAACAGCTCTGACGAAAAAACCATTGCAGCCAACATCGGGGTCAATGCGTGGTTTGTAAAAGATTACTTACTCACTGCCAGGAACTATAAATACGAAGGTACAGAAGGCGCTTTGCTGTTATTGCATCAATATAACCTCAAAAGTATTGGGGTCAATGATGTCGGTACTTCCGATGCATCCTTGTTGAAAGAGATGGTAGCAAAAATGATGGCATAAATGCTATAATCCGAAGTAACGTAAGCTGACTTGCTTATCATTAGCCAGCGCTACTTTGAGGGATTCCAGGCCATCGAACTTTTCTTCTGCGCGGATATATTGCTTTATGTATACACGGAGTGTGCGGCTATAGATATCGGCATTAAAGTCAAACAAGTTCACCTCGATGGTACGCCTGTTATCGGTAATGGTAGGACGTATACCAATGCTCATCATGCCTTTTAGTGAGTTATGGCCTTCCACTTCTGCAGATACTACATAGATACCATTACCCGGCACCAGCTTTTCTTCATTTTCAATGCGAAGGTTAGCAGTAGGATAGCCCAGTACCCTCCCCAGTTTGTTGCCTTCCACTACGGTGCCTTCAAAAAAGAAGTCATAACCGAGAAGGGTATTGGCCTGCCCGATATGGCTTTCGAGGAGGGCTTGCCTGATGCGGGTGGAACTGACGGTATTTTCATCGATCACATGGCCTGGTATTTCCAGGAGCCGGAAACCCAGTCGCTCGCAATAAGTCTCCAGGAGCTTGTAATTGCCTGTCCGGCCCTGTCCAAATCGATGGTCATAACCGATAATGATCGTATGGGGGTGGAACTTTTCGATCAGGAAATGCTCTATATATTCCTCCGGGGTTTGTTGGGCGAAAGCAGGGGTAAAAGGAACAATCACCAGGTGGTCGATACCGTTCTTGTCCAGCAATTCAATCCTTTCTTCGATGGTATTGAGCAGGTGGAAAGCAGGCTGCTGGCCCGATACCACCTTGCGGGGGTGGGGGTGGAAGGTGATGATAACCGTTTCACCGCCTATCCGCCTGGCCTCCTGCTTCAGTTGCTCCAATATCTGCTGGTGACCCAGGTGTACCCCGTCGAATGTGCCTATGGTTAGCACTGCCCGGTTAAAGGCAGGTATATTATCGATTGAATAATAGACTTTCATAAATGCGGTGCTAAATTAGTCCGAAAGTCGGAAAGTCGGTAAAGTCAGGAAGTATCTTTGATTATTTATCGACATTCTTTCCGCTTTCGGGCTTACTGATTTACGGTCTTTCGGACTTTTCTTAGTTTTGCCGGATGAGTCTATATTCACAGCGGGGCGTTTCTGCTCAGAAAGAAGAAGTTCACAAGGCTACCGAGAAACTGGACAAGGGCTTATATCCCTATGCTTTTTGTAAAATATATCCCGATTACCTTACCGGTGATGCCAACTGGGTGAACCTGATGCACGCAGATGGCGCCGGCACCAAAAGTATCCTGGCCTACCTCTATTGGAAAGAGACTGGTGATATCAGCGTGTGGAAAGGCATTGCGCAGGATGCTATCGTCATGAACCTCGACGATCTCCTGTGTGTAGGTATCCACGACAACCTCTTATTCTCCTCTACCATCGACCGCAATAAAAAGCTCGTTCCGGGCGAAGTGTTGGAAGTAATCATCAATGGCACCCAGCAAATATTCGACGAACTGAAGCAATATGGTGTCAACATCCATTTCCTGGGTGGCGAAACAGCCGACGTAGGTGATGTAGTGCGCACGATTGCGGTAAACGGTACCATGACAGCCCGCTGGCCTAAGAACAAATTGGTGACCAACGAAAAGATACAACCAGGTGATGTGATTGTAGGGTTCTCCAGCTTTGGCCAGGCCAAATATGAGACTGCCTACAACAGCGGCCTCGGCAGCAACGGACTCACCAGCGCCCGCCATGATGTATTGGGTAAGTTCTATGCACAGCAGTACAAAGAATCATACGAAAACTCACTGAGCGATGAAGTCGTTTATATAGGGCCACACAGAATGACCGACCGGCTTCCGGCTCCCTATGCCGAGCTCAACGTTGGTCAATTGCTCCTGAGTCCTACGCGTACCTACGCGCCGCTGCTCAAGCAACTGTTCGAAAAACAGTTTGATGATATCCACGGCCTCATCCACTGCAGTGGTGGCGGACAGACCAAGTGCATGAAATACCTGCCCGGCGATTTCCGTATTGTAAAAGACAACCTGTTTGAGCCGCCTGTTATTTTCCAGGTCATACAAAAAGCCTCTGGCAGTGATCTGCGGGAGATGTACCAGGTATTCAACATGGGCCATCGTCTTGAAGTATTCACTACCGAAAAAGCGGCTGCCGGCATGATCAAAGAAGGTGAAGCATTAGGTATTGAAGCAAAGATCGTAGGCAGGGTAGAGGCAAGTGATAAGAAGGAATTGGTGCTTAAGATTGGCGGAGAAGAGATCGTTTACTAATTGAACAAGCAATCAGCACAGGTTGCTGAACATGATAAGCGAAAGCGGTACTTTCTACACGAAGTGCCGCTTTTTTATTAGATAGAATAAATAATAAGGGGCAAGTGGAAACCTGCCCCGTGTTAACAAAAGTTAACTTGCGTATAGAAAAAAAAGATTGAATTCAGTGTTTAAAAGACACGTAATGAAGTGAAATGTTTCAAGGGCTATGCCATTTTATGAAACATTGATAATCAATAGTTATTAAATAAATTAGTACTTCCTGGCTGACCGGTTACGATACATTATGTGCGCGTTTACGGACGTTCGCTATTGCTACAGGATAAGTTGAAAGGACATCTATTACGGTTGCCTGAAAACGTTATGCGAAGAAGGTTACAAACCACCGGCCATAGAAACTATGGCCGGTGGTATTAAGGCGAATGATAAAGTGAGCGTTATTAGTCTTCTTTTTGCAATTTGAAAGTAGCTTTAAAATAATAGCGGGCAGGAGTTACTTTGGTACCTTCCCTGAAAGGAGTGGTATTTTTTGCGGCGATCCGTAAGACCTCGTTCTTCATTTGTTGTTGTAAGTTTTCCGCACTTATGGTATTACCTGTTTGTTTGGAATACCCTACAATTACAATTTCCCATATTTTCCCTTCTACGGCAGTAGGTGCTTTATCGAATACTTCATAGTCAACCGGTTTACCGGATTCATCCAGTTTGAAAGAATACCATACAGAACCCTGGCCATCATTTTCTATCATGTCTTTGGGATAACGAAAGTTCTTGTTGAAAAAGCGTTGCAGTGTTCTGATGGTGGTATCTTCTCTGTACTCAAAGTTTGATGGCACGCCGACCACGTTTTTCTGGTAGTCCTGTATGGCCTGCAGTTGCAAGTCGATCTTTTTCAGGCGTTCTCCCTTTTGTGGATCATTGCCGGCTTCAAGCTCTTTTTTGAGAAGCGACAATTGTTTTAATTCGGTTTGTAGCTTCTGATGATCCTCATCGGTATAGTAACCCGTTTTATCATCTTTATAGTAGCGGGTCTTATCGTCGGTATAGTAACGAGACTTGTCATCGGTGTAATAACGGGTCTTGTCATCCTTGTAGTAATGGGCCTTATCATCCGTATAATAACGGACATCATTTTTGACAATCTTCTCTTTAAGAACGAATTCCCGCTTTGCCTGTAATTGCTTTTCCTGCATTTTCAGGTCATTCAATTCCTTTTGCAGCACGATGTCCATGTGCTCATCTTTTGTTTTATTCTGTTTCAGGATCTTCTGCAGCAATTCCTGCTTTTCCCGAACGATCTGCAACTCTGACCCTTTGAAACGCTCTTCAACAAAAAAGAATTCCTTTTCTTCCTTTGTTGGTGCTGTTGCCTGTGCCTGTTTCCATTTTTGCACTTTAATATAGGGCTGTGGAGCGGTGTCTGTAACAGACGCTATATTAAATCTATCAGTGTTATCCTGCTTTAGCGTAGGGGATTGCTTGTTTTCACCAGCATACAGGGCCAGCGAAAAGAAAAGTGTTATAGACAATGGGAGCACCATTACGCGGCTCCAGTAGCCATATTTTGTTTGATTAAGCTGAGTGATCATGGTAATTCGTCTTTTTAATTGATGTTGAAAAAACGGATGTGCAAGCGAGGCTGCGCGCGAAGCCATTACCTGCTCAACCAGTAATTCGGCATATTGATAGCGGTTGCTGCCGGAAGCAGCATATTGATCGGCCAGAAATTCGTGAATAGCTTTCAGTTCTTTCTTGATAAGATAAAAGAACGGGTTGAACCAACACAGCATCGTGATGATCTCTGCCAGCAGGATATCTGCAGTATGCTTCTGTTGCACATGAAATAGTTCGTGCCGGAATATCTGTTGTCCCTGCTGACTATTAAAATTCAATGCATCGTTCCAGAAGATAGACCGGAAGAAAGAAAAAGGCGTACCTGGTTCCTGTGTCTGGTAAAACTTCAGATCATTTACCCGTTCAAAAGGATACCGTTGCGATATCTTCCGGATGTATCCCAATGATCGGCCAAGCATGAACAGCAACACCAGGATACCCAACCCATACACCGTCCAAACCAGGTTGCCGGCCGTAAACAGGGTACTTGCTTCCTGCGTTGGAGAAGCCTGAGCTACTACTGGCGATACGGTAATGACCTGTGCAGTCCGGTATACTACCTGGTTCAGTGTGCCGGAGTCTTCATTGAACACCGGTATCTTGAACAACGGCAATACCAGTGAAAGTACAAGTGCTCCCAGCAGGTAAAACCGGTTATAATGATGGAAACGTTTGTTTCGCAGGAACAGGTGGTAATAACCAAACAGGATGCCTGAACAAAGGATCACTTTCAGAAAATACAACAGTATGCTCATACAACTGATTTGAGAGGTGATGGTCAACTATTTGCCGTAATCAGGATTATGTTCATTATAATTGAAGGAACGTACCAATTGGTGGCCGTCTCCCAGTCTGTCGAATTCAATGCTCAATTGTTGATTGGGTAACTCGAATTGCCAGGTTTCTGCATCCTTCTTGACAAAGATGTTTGTGGGTTTGCCGAACAATTGTGTGATCATCTCTCCGGTGGTTTGGCCTTCCTTGATGGATTTTACCTGCTCATAGCTGAGCTTTTGAGCAACAGATTTTCCAAACTGCACGTAGTTGAACGATTGGATGGTATCAGTATTTCTGTCAAACACGATGCGAAGTGATTTCCCGCCCGCCGTATAACTCCATACACTTTCGCCGGTCGAAAGCGTCTTTTGCCTGGGGGCGCCTAATTTTTCCTGCACCTGTTTCATATTAGTGATCTCTTTTTGCAGAAGCCTTGCGATAGTGATATCAGGCCCGTTCCCGGGGACTTCTTTAATAGTCTTGAATTCATAGACGGGCATTTTTTGCAGCTTAGTGCTTTTTACAGCAAGCATACCGCGATTGTCCGTAGCAAAATACATTTCCGCAGATAAGCCTTCAGGTAGTTTAGAGGCAACCTGTTGTGCCTTTACAGCAATCGTTCCGGCAAGCACCAGCACTACAGGCAGTGCCATAATCCGGCTCAGGTAGCCGAATCTCGTTGGGTTGGATGATAAGATCATGGTAATACGACGTTTTATGGGATGAGTGAAAAAATAGTGATTAAGCATTCTGTTATTGGCCTGGGCCACTTGAAGCACCAACAACTGGGCATAATCCGAAGGGTCGCTGTCGGCAGCAGCATATTGGTCGGCCAGGAATTCATGAATGGCCGATAGTTCTTTCTTCAGCAGCCAAAAGAAGGGATTGAACCAGCAGCCAATTAAAACAAGCTCAGTCAGCAGAATATCCAATGAATGCAACTGTCGGCAATGGAATACTTCGTGCCGGAAGATCTTTTGACCGGCTGTACCGGAAATGTCCAACTGCTGATTCCAGAATATGGAGCGGAAAAAAGAAAAAGGAGTTCCCGCGGCTGTAGTATTGTAAATAAGCAGCCCATTTATAGACGATGGCCGATACTGCCTGTGCAGGCGGAACAATTGATATAGGGCACGCACCAATGTTAGCAACAGCCAGGCTGCTCCGGCCCAATATAAGATCCAAAGGCAGTTTGCAGTGGTGATCATTGGTGTTGCCTCGATCTTATTAACTACAACAGGAATTGCCATTGTAGTAGGAGTGGGCGCACTTTCAGTTGGTAAGCTAATGGCCTGCACCACCCGATAGGCGGTCGACTGAACCGGTGCCTCCGGATCAAAGATTACCGGTAGGCTTGCCAACGGCAGCAGCAGCGATAGCGCCAGCGTGCCCAGCAAAAAGAACCGGTTATAGTGGTGAAACCGCTTGTTGCGGAGGAAGAGCCAGTAATAGCCCGTCAGTACTCCCGAGCAGATCACCATTTTGAGGAAATAAAGCAGGAACACCATAATTACTTGTTTTGGGCGTCACGGATTTGTTGCAGCAGAGCCTCCAGCTCTTGCTGGCTTAGTTTATTGTCGCTAACGAATTGCGATACCAGCTTGGCAGGAGAGCCTTCAAAATACCCTTTAACCAGCTGGTTCACGCTTTTCTTGCCATATTCTGTCTTGCTGATCCTTGGTTTGTACAGGTTGTTCCTGCCCTGCACCTCATACTCTATAAACTCCTTCTCTACCAGGATCTTCAAAATGGTGGCTACCGTGTTCGAATGGGGCCTGGGCTCTGGAATGTGCTCCATTATATCCTTCAGGAATCCTTGGCCAAGGTCCCATACAACCAGCATTACCTGTTCTTCTGCTTTGGTGAGCGGCTTCATAACTAATTTTTTAGTTGTAGCTCAAATCTATAACTAATTTCTTAGTTACAAAATAATATTTTAGGTTATTCACAATTTTTTTAGAGACGGATTTTGAAGCACAGGAATCTTGTAGTTACATCGTCTATAGTAGTGTTGGCGCGGTTTTCAGCTTATCACACGCAAACAGGCACAAACGTTTGCGTTGACATTCAATCCGGAATCTACCCTTAACAGCTTTGTTTTTATCCACAAAGGCTATGAGATTTCGTGATTGCGTGTTATTTTTGCAGACGGTTCTGGACGGATCTAACACATTAACAGCTCATTTTGCGGTTGATTTGCAACCTCCCCCTGAACTTTTCAGTCTATTTACTGTTGATACTGTACCCTGCCCCCAATTGACAGTTATTATTTTTCACTTAGAAATTTGATATGAGACAGCTCAAAATTGCTACCCAGATAACTAATCGCGACTCGCAGGCAGTAGAGAAATATCTGCAGGAAATTTCAAAAATCCCAATGATTACTCCCGAAGAGGAGACTGTACTGGCCCAGCGGATCAAGATGGGGGATCAGAAAGCGTTGGATAAGTTAGTACAGGCGAACCTACGTTTCGTAGTATCCGTAGCCAAGCAGTATCAGCACCAGGGCCTGTCCCTGAGCGATCTGATCAACGAGGGTAACCTCGGTCTGATCAAGGCGGCACAGCGTTTCGACGAAACCAAAGGTTTTAAATTCATCTCCTACGCGGTATGGTGGATTCGTCAGTCTATCTTACAGGCATTGGCTGAACAAGGCCGTCTCGTACGTTTGCCCCAGAACAAGATCGGTACTTACAATAAAGCTAATAAGGCTTACATGGCCTTCGAGCAGGAGCATGAGCGTGAACCAAGTACCGAAGAGCTGGCAGAGCTTCTCGAAATGAGCGAAACCGAGATCAATAATATCTTCCAAAGCAATACCCGTCACACTTCCCTCGATGCCCCTGTGCACGAAGCAGAAGATGTGGCTATGGGTGACCTGCTGGAAGGTGGTGATGATACAGATGATGATGTGATGAAAGACTCCCTGCGTAATGAAATACGCCGGGTGTTGAAATCACTCAGCCCACGTGAAGCAGAGATCGTAAACGCCTATTTTGGCCTGGATGGCGAAAATGGTGTTACCATCGAGCAGATCGGACAGAAATACGATCTTACTAAAGAGCGTATCCGCCAGATCAAGGAAAGGGCTATCAAACGTTTACAAAAGGCCCGCTACAGCAATGCATTGAAAGCCTATTTAGGTTAGTAATAGTACGTTAATCAAATAAAAGCCCGGTATGGTGAAAACCTGCCGGGCTTTTTGTTGCTATCTTTATAGCGTATGAGCATGATCGCGCGAATAAGTATGGCACTAATACTGCTGGTAGCCCTCGCTGCCTGCGAAAAAGCCATCACCTTTACGCCCCGTAATGCAGAGCCCGTAGTGGTCATAGAAGCTACTATCGAGAATGGCGAGGCACCCACAGTCATTCTTTCACGCAGCCTCAACTACTTTAGTGAACTATCGCCCGATTCCCTGGCCAACTCGTTTATCCGCAATGCCGAGGTCTATGTGTCCAATGGTGTCAAAACACACCGCCTGAAGGAATATGCTTTCCCCGCTAACAATGGTTATACAGTATATTATTACTCCATCGACTCGGCCAACCTGGCCACAGCCTTTGAAGGCGAATTCAATAAAAGCTACTCCCTGCAGGTAAAAACAGGAGGCAGGGAATACACAGCCACTACCACCATCCCGGCACTCACCAAAAAGATCGATTCCCTTTGGTGGCTGCCCGCACCCAATAATCCCGACTCATCGAAAGTCATCGTTATGAGCCGCACCACCGATCCGCCCGGCTTTGGTAATTATATCCGGTATTATACTCAGTCCAATGCAGAGTTCTTCTACCCCGGCCTAAATTCGGTATTCGACGACCAGATCGTGGACGGGAAAACCTATGATATCCAGATAGAACATGGCGTGGACAGGAATCAGTCGATCGATTTGGAGGAATATGCCTTCTTCTACCGGGGTGATATAGTCACGGTCAAACTCTGCAATATCGATAAAGCTACTTTCGACTTCTGGCGTACGATGGAGTACAATTATAGCAGCATCGGCAACCCGTTCTCATCACCCGTAAAGGTGCTAAGTAATATTAAAGGGGGCGGCCTGGGTTACTTTGGCGGCTACGCTGTTCAGTACTATACGTTGGTCATCCCGCAATGATTAGTTGATAAGTTTACAGGTTTAAAGGTTGAAAAGGGGGGTACTGCGAGTTTTTGTCCTGTCAACTTATCAACTTATTAACTTTTCAACTGCTCCCGCCCTTTTCAACCTGTCAACATATCAACCCGTTAACTGTTATAATAAGGTTATGCACAAGGAATCAAGGTTTGCCAAACCGGGCATTTTGATAACCCTTTTGCCTTTATTTTTGCCAAATTTCTTTTTAACACGCTACTATGGAAAGTGAAAAAGTACACTGTTTAATTATAGGATCAGGACCAGCAGGATATACAGCAGCTATCTATGCCGCAAGGGCCAATATGAAACCTGTGTTATACCAGGGCATCCAGCCTGGCGGTCAGTTGACGATCACCACCGAGGTGGAGAACTATCCCGGTTATCCGGATGGTGTACAAGGCCCCGAAATGATGATCCATTTCGAAAAACAGGCTACCCGCATGGGCGCAGATATCCGCTTTGGACTGGCTACTAAAGTAGACTTCTCTCAGCAGCCATTTAAAGTATGGATCGATGATGAGAAGCTGCTGGAAGCAGATGCAGTAATCATTGCAACCGGAGCTTCTGCCAAATGGCTGGGCCTGGAAAGCGAACAACGCCTCAATGGCTTTGGCGTTAGCGCCTGCGCCGTGTGCGATGGCTTTTTCTTCCGTGGTAAAGAAGTGGCGATAGTAGGAGCAGGCGATACAGCTGCAGAAGAAGCTCTTTACCTGTCTAAACTGGCAACTACAGTGCATATGTTCGTACGCCGTGATAGCATGCGCGCTTCCAAGGTGATGCAGGAAAGAGTACAACGTACACCAAACATTAAAGTATATTGGAATACGGAAACCGAAGAAGTAGTAGGAGAGAACAAAGTGGATTCGGTACGTATTAAGAATATCAAGACCAACGAATCACAAACAATTCCCATCAGTGGTTTCTTTGTGGCCATTGGGCATGAACCCAATTCAGCTGTTTTCAAACCATTCCTCGACATGGATGAAGCAGGCTATATCAAAACCATTCCCGGTACTTCCAAAACAAATGTGGAAGGCGTATTTGCTGCAGGCGACGTACAGGATAAGATCTATCGCCAGGCTGTAACGGCCGCCGGTAGCGGCTGTATGGCTGCCCTTGATGCAGAACGTTACCTGTCAGCCAAAGGGTTGGTTTAATTGCAATTAGTAGAAATACTGTGTTGCAACCGAAAAAATAACATTACAATTCCTTACTTCTTTCTAATTTGGCCCCCGTTCCGCAAGGCGGGGACCAAATTTCATGTATGGTTACTATTGAGCTGCACAACATTAGGTTACAGGCGTATCATGGTCTTTATGAAGGTGAACAGAAAACAGGAAGCCCTTACGAGGTAAGCCTGAAAATATCGTACGACGAGGGGCATGTTAAGTTCGACGACCTGAAGAATACCATCAATTATGTGGATGTATTTGAGGTGGTAAAACAAAGGATGAAGGTACCAACTCCCTTACTGGAAAAAGTTGCCGAAGGCATCATCCGGAAGCTCAAACATCAATACCCATTCACTACCGAGATCATCATCTCCATTTACAAATTAGAGCCACCCATCGAAAACATACAGGGCAAGCTGGGCATCACCATGCACAAAAAGTTTGAGTAGCTATATCTCCTTCTTCTTCCATTTTCCACTTCTAATATACCAATAGGAGAGGGTAAACATGGAAATCCAGTATAGCCCCTCAGACATCCAGCCCCAGATAATGGACAGGTTGAATACTTCCAACACGAGGTATACGTAGGTGCTATAAAGAATAATAGCTACGGCTTCAATGCCCAGGTTTACCGTCGAATTACCGGTGCCGGTTACAGCGTTCAGCCATATGGTAGAAAAGGACATCAATACCAGTGCACACGATACCACTCTTACAACAGGGATTGCATCAGTAATGAAACCTGGGTCTTGTCCATAAACAGATAGCAGTACCTGTGGGAAAATGTTTAGCAGGATCGCAACAACTACAGCAATGCTGAAACTAAGACGCACGATCTTTTTTACCAGCGTGATCACGAGGTCTTTTCTGCCCTGGCCAATGATGTTGCTCACCATTGTATTGGAAGTAGCAGCGAAAGCCCAGGTAAACACCCCGAAGAAACCAAACAGGTTGCGCATGGCATTGGAAATAGCCAGGTCGCGGTTGCTATGTCCGGCGGAATAACCATGCCGCTCGATGAGGATATAAAAGAATATCCAGCTGATGATGCTGATGGCATGTTGAAAAATAAGTGGAGAAGACTGTACCAGAATGAGCCTGGAAATAGCTTTATTGTACTTGAAGTGCTTATATAGAGAAAAACGTTTGCTGATCCCTTTTCGGTGGATCACGGCAAACACCACAAACATGCCGGTGGCTTCAGCAATCACTGAAGCAATAGCGGCGCCGTTGAAGCCCAAATGAGGAAACCCGAGCTTGCCATAGATGAGCGTATAGTCAAAGAAAATATTAGCGACAGTCTCTGCTATCGTACCGATCACGAGATACTTACTTTGGTTGGTGCCTACCAGCAGCGCATTGCGCATCTGGTAAATAAATAAGAAAGGCAATCCCCAGATGCGGATATACAGGAAGCTCATGGATTGCTTCAGCACGTTTTCATCATGCAGCGAGAACTTCAAAATGGCAGGAGCCAGCAGGTAAGTAATGGCAATACCAATTACGGCAATGGTGAGCGCGATCCGTACACCTTGCGAAAACAGTTTACCGATCTCTTCTACGCGGTTTTCCCCGGCACGGCGTGAGATCAATGCCTGCAACCCATTGTTCAAACCAGCACCAATAGCAGCGAAAATGAGATAATATACACCCGTCAGGCCGGCGGTGCCCAATTCCTGTTCACCCAGCCCGCCCAGGAAAATATTATTCGTAATAAAATTAATCTGAGGTACCAGTAAAGCAAAGCTGATCGGCAATGCGATCTTCAATATTTGACGGTTGGAAACTTCTACCCGTAGATCATCTGATAAAACAGTGGCCATAACTTAATTAGCTACCCCCTTAATGCTCATGTGCTTTTGGGAACCTGCAAAAATAGCGCACGTATGGCACAATTCGTGTATTATTGCACCTCCAAATAAATATGCTCAAAGCCACATTCGATATCATACCGGAAACAAACCGGCAGGAAGACATACAGAATAGCCTGTTACTCATGGAAGTGGGTGAAAAGGTATTTAGTTATGTGTTATACAACAAGCAGCAGCAGCGGTTTATGGGGCTGCGCCAGTATAACCTCGATTTCATGCCCGGCAAACCGGTAATGGAGGCTTTACAGGAAATCTTGGCCGGCGATGAGCTACTGCAGCTTCATTACCGCGAAGCATTCGTCATCTATCATTATACCGACAGCAACCTGCTACCCGAGAAACTCTTTCATATTGAATTGAATAAGCCGGTTACGGAACTGATCTTTGGCAATGCCCACAAGGGACTGCTGCTCAGTGAAAAAGTACCCGGCTGGAACGTATACAATATCTACCGCATACCCCGTGAGGCTCACGCCCTTATGCAGCACAAATTTGCTGCAGGCAAATACTGGCACTACTATACTATTATGCTTTCCGGCATAGAAAAAGGAACATACGGCGATGGAGTGATTAAAGTAGTGGTAGCATCCGACAGGATCGTGGCGGCAGTATTCAAGAATAATGCCCTTCAACTAATACAGACCTATAATTACGATACGCCCGACGACGTATCGTACCAGTTGTTGGCGCTGTGCGACCGCTTCAGTCTCGACAACGAAAAGGTGATACTTAAAATATCCGGCTTGCTCGATGAGCAATCCAAACTATACCAGGAGCTCTTCAAATACTTCCTCCGTATGGAGTGGGAGGCGCCAACCGCCAGCTCACGGCTGCACGAAGCATTTGAGGCATATCCGGCGCATTATTTTTCACCCTTGCTGAACATGGCCCTATGCGTATAATCAGTGGAGAATTAGGAGGACGGCGCATCAACCCGCCGGCTAAAATGCCGCATACCCGACCCACTACGGATATTGCTAAAGAAGGGCTCTTCAACATTTTACAGAACAACCTCGACATCGCTTCCCTCAAAACGCTGGACATCTTTGGCGGCACAGGCAGCATCAGCTACGAGCTGGCTTCCCGTGGAGCAGAAGACCTTACCATCGTGGAGAAAGATACAGCCATGTACGAGTTCATTAAAAAGACATCACAAGACCTGAAGCTCGAGAACTTCAAGGTGATCAAAATGGAGGTGTTCAAATTCCTGGAACAATGCACGGATAAGTTCGACTTCATCTTCGCCGGACCTCCCTACGCATTGACCACGATCGATGAACTGCCTAAAAAGATCGCAGAAAAACAATTATTAAAACCCAACGGCTGGTTTGTTTTGGAGCATACTCCCCGCAACAATTACGAAAACTACCCACTCTTCGTTACCGCCCGCAACTACGGAACTACAATTTTCAGCATTTTTGTAAATAAGTAAATAGGCATTAGCTGTTAGGTATTGGCTGTTAGCTAACAGCTAAAGGCTAAAAGCTAATAGCTAAAAGCCTTTATCATGAACAAGATTTTCATCACAGGAATAGGAACCGGCATCGGTAAAACTTTTATCTCAGCCCTGCTTGCCAAAGCACTGGAAGCAGATTACTGGAAGCCCATCCAGGCAGGATATGAAGACGGTACCGATAGTGAGTATGTACAGAATACGCTTAAGGGTACAGCTTCTATAATACATCCCGAAGTATACAAACTTAAAATGCCTGCATCGCCACACATAGCAGCGCGTGAAGAAGGCATTGACATATCCATTCAAAAAATTTGTGAACAGGTTCCGCCAATTAGTCGTAATTTGATCATCGAAGGGGCTGGAGGATTACTCGTTCCGTTAAACGGAACTGAATTTGTGGCAGACCTGATAAAAGCCCTGGGTGCGAAAGTGATATTGGTCAGTCGCAATTACCTGGGGAGCATCAATCACTCATTATTGACTGCCCGCGTGTGCAGGGAGATGGATTTGCCGGTGATAGGGTGGATATTCAATGATCAGTACCTTCACTATGAAGAAGAGATTGTACGCTGGAGCAACTACCCACTGATAGCATCTGTACCATATATGAAAACAGAAAACGGGAAATTTATCGAGGCTCAGACGGCTGCACTACAAAAGCAACTGAAAGGATTTCTATGATAAAAAAAACCGTTAGAAAAGACTACCTGCAACGCAGGATGGATATTCCCGAAGAAGACCTGCAACAGCAAACCGCCCTCATGGCGTTTAACTTTAAGAAGTTAACCTTCCCCCCTGTTAAATACCTGATGTCCTATTCACCCCTGCTGGCAAGGCGCGAATTTGATGTCTCCGTGTGTGAAGACATGCTCAAGCAGCAAAACCCTTCCCTGCAAACGGCCTGGCCCCGCATCGAAGAACATTCCTCCGAAATGGAAGCCACGCTGGTACAAAGAGGCGGCCTGTTTACCAAGAACCGCTACAATGTACTGGAGCCCATCAGCGGCGATACCATAGCCCCTGAATTGCTTGACGTGATCTTTGTACCCCTCGTTGCCTTTGATGAAAAAGGATACCGCGTAGGCTATGGCAAAGGATATTACGATCGTTATATGGCCCGCTGCCGGCACGATATAATACGCGTTGGATTCTCCTTCTTCGAGGCTATACGGGGCATCGAAGACATCAACCAATATGATGTACCTTTAAACTTTTGTATCACACCGTATCGTATTTATGAATTTTAATGCACCCTTGCTACGGCCAATACGGATCCTGCTGTTTCCTGTCTCACTTGTTTATGGCGCTGTAATATGGTTGCGCAACAGACTTTTTGATAAGAACATCCTTAAATCCTCCTCCTTCAACCTACCGGTTATTTGCGTGGGCAACCTTTCGGCAGGAGGCACCGGGAAATCACCCATGGTAGAGTTTTTGCTGAAGCACCTGCACAGCAATATGGAAGTGGCAGTACTAAGCAGAGGATACAAACGCAAGACCCGGGGCTATGCCCTCGCCGGGCCGCGCACCACTGCGCTGGAAATAGGCGACGAACCCATGCAGTTCCACCTCAAATTTCCGGACGTAACCATTGCAGTAGGTGAAGAAAGAGTGGTGGCCATACCCCAGTTGCTGCATGATAAACCCGATACAAAAGTGATCGTGCTGGATGATGCTTTCCAGCACCGTACCGTGAAAGCGGGTCTTAACATCGTGCTCACAGATTATAGCAATCTCTTCACCCGCGACTGGTTTTTGCCTACCGGCGACCTTCGCGACGAAAAGAATAGCTACAAGCGTGCCGATATAATGGTAGTCACCAAGTGCAGGCCCAACCTTTCCGAAGAAGAAAGAAAAGCCATCCTGGAAGAGCTGAACCCACTGCCGCACCAGCGGGTATTCTTTTCCACCATACGCTATGGCGTCCCTTATCACATCCTCCACAGGAATGAACAGCTCCTCAACGATTCCATGGAAGTATTGCTGGTAAGCGGCATCGCCAATCCTGCACCCCTTAAAAGATATCTGCAGGAAGTAACCAAAACCTACTATGAGATCCCCTACAGCGATCATCACATCTTCTCCATTGATGATCTGAAAGACATGATCAAGCGCCTCGATGCCATCCAGGCACCTAACAAGATCATGCTCACCACCGAAAAAGATGCAGTACGGCTGGTGAAATTTGAACAACAATTAAAAGAATTGCCTGTCTATGTAATTCCGATCGAAGTGCAGTTCCTCTTCAACGAACAGCAGGTATTTAGTGATTTAATCACTAAATTCATTCAGGAATTTACATACAGGTCTTAAACACTTACGGATGAGTAAGAAACAATCAAAGAAGAATAAGAACAAGAGTAAGAAGAAAAAATCGTTCAACGACCAGGATACACTCAAAGGAGTGCTGGACATTACACGGTCCGGAGTAGGGTATGTAGTGATACCCAATGCAGACAATGACATACTGGTGCGCCCCGGCGATTTTAATACAGCCCTTCACGGTGATACCGTGCGGGTAAGAGTGGTCAACAGCGGCGGCAGACAAAGCGGTCGCCAGCAGGGCAAAGTAGTGGAAGTGGTACAGCGCAAGCAGACCGAGTTCCTGGGCAAAATAGAAATAGGGAAGACCTTTGCCTTCTTTATTGCCGATGTCGACAAGCCGATGCCCGACATCTTTGTACCGCTCAACAACCTTAAAGAAGCAAAAGACAACGACCAGGTAATAGTGCGCATCGTAGAGTGGCAGCCCAACAAAAAGCCTGTAGGCGAAGTAGTACAGGTCATGGAAAAGGGTGATGCCAACGATATGGCGATGAAGGAGATTCTCATGCAGAATGGGTTCCCCCTGTTCTTCCCTGAAGATGTAATAGAAGAGACTGAGCGCATACCCGATACCATACCACAGTCAGAGATCGATAACCGCAAAGACGTACGCGAAATACTTACATTCACCATTGACCCGGTGGATGCAAAAGACTTCGACGACGCCATTTCCTTCCGAGTATTGAAGAATGGCAACTATGAAATAGGCGTACACATTGCCGATGTGGGCCATTACGTAGAGCCCGATACTGCGCTGGACAAAGAAGCCTACAACAGGGCTACATCAGTATACCTGCCAGACAGGGTGCTGCCAATGCTGCCCGAAAGAATATCCAATGAGCTGTGCTCCCTGCGGCCTAAAGAAGATAAGCTCACTTTCTCGGCCATTTTCCAGATCACTCCGAAAGGAGAGGTGAAACAACACTGGCTGGGTAAAACAGTGATCCATTCCGATCACCGCTTTACCTATGAGCAGGTGCAGGAGATCATCGAGCAGCAGGAAGGCTTATACAAAGACGAGGTATTGATCCTGAATGAGCTTGCCCAGAAATTCCGCAAACAGCGGTTTAAGAAAGGAGCTATCAACTTCTCATCACAGGAAGTACGCTTCAAGCTGGATGAAAAAGGAAAGCCCATCGGCATCATGATCAAAGAAAGCAAAGAAGCACACCAACTTATAGAAGAGTTCATGTTGCTGGCCAACCGTACGGTGGCAGAAAGTGTGTCGAAGGTCAAGTTCAACAAAAAGGATATACCCTTCCCTTACCGCGTGCACGATACGCCCGATGAGATGAAGCTGGAACCCTTTGCGGCATTTGCCCGTAAATACGGACATGAGTTCGATACCAAATCACCGGAAGGTATAGCACGGTCATTCAACCAGATGTTGAAAGATGTGCAGGGCAAACCCGAGCAGCATGTACTGGAGCAACTGGGTATCCGTACCATGGCTAAAGCTATCTACACGTCTGAGAACATAGGACACTATGGGTTGGGCTTTAAATACTACTGCCACTTTACCTCACCGATCCGTCGTTACCCTGACGTGTTGGTACATCGGGTGCTGTTTGATATTCTGAACGAGAAGATAGAGCCCGATAAGAAGATGGAGCAGAAATGCAAACACTGCAGCGACAAAGAACGCAGTGCCATGGAATCTGAACGGGCAGGCAACAAATACAAACAAGTGGAGTACATGCAGAACTTCCTGGGCGATGAGTTTGAAGGTGTCATCAGCGGCGTGGCCGCCTTTGGGTTCTGGGTAGAGACCATCGAGCACAAATGCGAGGGCCTGGTAAGCATCAACAGTCTGTTGGAATATGATGACTTCCGCCTTGTTGAAGGAGATTACAGTCTCGCAGGCATGCGCAGCGGCCGTAAATTCAGGATGGGCGACAAAGTACGCATCAAAGTAATTGCCGCCAACCTCAGCAAGCGCCAACTGGATTACGAATGGGTGATTACCGCCACCACGGGCGATGATAAGGTTGAAGTCAACCTGCAAAAGCCTGCTTACCCGATACCAAAAAAATCAGCCAAAGGGAAAGGAGGTCGACCCGGAGGTAAGGGCAAGAAAAAATAACAAACACAAATAGGGGGCACATAAGTGCCCCTTTTTTATTTCCTCTTATTTAACCAGAAACCAAGTGTAATGCGGGTTGGAATAAAGAATTGACCATCCCTTTGGGTAAATACCTCGCCATCGTTCACGTAGTTATCACCTCCAAATATATAGCCTGCGCCAATATTTACATCCACGCAGAGACGGCTATTGAAATTGCGCTGAAGCCCCCAGGTGACACCTACGGCATTGATGTTCTTCCGCTTGCTATCGATGTTTCCCATTTCATCCACATAATCCCGCTTGGCAAAAACTGTCCGGAAAAAAGGCGACAGGTAATTTGCACTATTCATATCTACTCTTTTGCCACGTTCTTGCCGGCTCCGGAAATTATAAAAATACCGATATTCCAGTGACAGCGTAGGGTCAACATAAAAGTGCGACAGAAATCCCTGCGAACTTGAATAACCAACACCTCCGGATAAACTTAAAAAGCCTTGCAGGTACAACGTTTGATATTTACCTACCCGCTTTTCATAGCCGAGACCGGGACTTATCAGGTTGACCCTGGTAATGTCTCTGACATCATCGGAAGATTCGGAATACTGTGCTGTACAATGGATGCCTGTAATTAATAGCACAAACGCGATGAGTGATCTTGCATTCATGTTTAGGGGTTATATTGTTTTGATGACTATACTAATGCGAGGCCTGGTAATGCTTTTTTAAAACATCACCGCCAAATTCATTGCCTTTCTCACGCCAGATGGCATGAATATGATTACCATCGTTGTTAAAACCACTGTTGTCAAATTCAATGAGGAAAGTAGGACCATTGATCACGAAGTAATGAGCCTTATGTTCCTCATAAGGGCCGATCCATCCAAAATAAACATTGCCAATGCCTGCCTTGATGATCTTGTCATATTCTGCAGTAGCCTTTTCGTATTCCAGGTTATAAACAAATTCACGAATGATCCTTTTCAATAACTCCTGTTGCTCTTTAGTAAGCACATCACCTTTTACACCCCAGTAATCGATCAACCGTTTTCCACTCTCGGCAGCGGTGATAATATCCCCCGGTACGTTTCCGCTCATCGTGGCCTTCTTTTGAAGTGCGGGCGAAAGAGCGTTGATGAGCTTAACACCCAGGTCTTCTTCCTGGCCAAGGATGCGCCAGCCGGCATATTCCGTGATACCATATTCAGCAGGGTCACTACCCACAAACATAGGCGTTACAGCAAGCTGTTGACGATTAAAAGTAAAGTTTAGCGAAAGATGATGCCCTTCCAGCTTAAAGCCCCAAATACTATCAGTAGAAGGATTACTGAACACGGCGAGGTAAAATTGTTGGTGGCTCCATTGCAATGCCCGCAGCTGCTTGTGAAGCCCATCATTGATCTCTTTGCGATTTAATAAAGTATCATAGTAGGCATTCAACAGGTTGTCCATGTGCATGATACCGGTAGCTTTCAAATATCCCTGAGAACTTAAAGAAGCGGAAAGAATGCGGTGCAATAGTTTACGTTGATCATCAGACAAGCTCCCAATATTGATACCTACACGCGGGCGAAGCCCTACCGGCAGGTTATTCCACTCCGTACGCATAGTGTCTCTGAAATCGACCAGTGCCCTTTTCTTCTGAAGTGTCGAAAGACCATCCACAAAAGCTGATACAGACTTCTTTATTTCTGTATGAAGGTCCTGGCTTTGTACATGAACAAATGCAAACACAGCAAGGGCAAATAGCAATAATTTACGGGGCATGATGTCGGTTGTTGCCATGTAAATTATTGATTTCTTAGCGACTGTCCAAAGGTGCCTTCCAAAGGCGGCCCATCTTTATATTACTGCACACTGGAGGGGGGATAACCAAACTGCTGCTTAAACGAAGTAGAGAAGTGCGAGAAGTTTTCAAACCCCACTTCGAGATACACATCAGAAGGCTTTTGTTTCTTCTGCGTCAGCAGGTAATGCGCATGTTCCAGCCGTTTGTGGTGCAACCATTTTTCAGGAGAAGTATCAAAGTGCTTTTTGAAGTCACGCTTAAAAGTGGCAAGGCTGCGACCCGATAAGGTAGCAAACCGGCTCATGGTTACATTGTACATGAAGTGGCGGTTCATGAAAGTGGCCAGGTCTATCTTGTGCGGCTCATGAAAATCAAACAGGATATCCTTCAATTGTGCATCATGGCGCAACAGCAAGGCAATAGCCTCTTCTGTTTTAAGTTCAGCCAGCTTTTCGGTCAGTTCATCAGGCGCATCGAAATAAGGCATCAACGAATTAAAGAAGCCTGCAATGAATGGATCTTTATCCAGTTCAATCATATTCGGGCCTTTATATACGGCAGCCGCAGTCAGCTCATGCTTTTGGTTATAAGCCCGCAATAATTCTTGTGGCAGCAGGATGCTGATAGAAGTAAAAGGTTCGCCGGTAATAGCAGGCAGTTTAAGCGATTTGGCCAGTTGATTACGCCTGATCAACCCCAAACTGCCTGCGCCGTATTTGAGCACACCATCATTGGTGTGAAACTGTATCTCCCCGGCTATCATATAACACAGTGCATGCTCTTGCACAAACTGTTCATTGCCCCTCTTCTGCGTCTCTATGCACGAGTATAGAATATTATACTGTGCTCTGTCGGTAATTGCTGGCATGATTACACGTGTTATTTAATTTGACTCATCATTAGTTTATCCATCATTCCATCCGAAAGCAACTTGCGGGCTATCAGCGTGAGATGGGCAAGGTAACCGACAGCGTACCGGGCTTTAGGTTTCTTTGCTTCAACAGCTTTAAGGACGAGACGGCCAATAACTTCCGGTTCAGGGTTTTTATTTTCTGTTCCCTTGAAAGCATCGGCAAACTTGCCGGCCATTTCCCGGTAAGCAGTAGCGCCCGAAGTTTTTACAAGACTGTCGAAAGCAATGCCGCCCCATTCCGATTTAATGCCACCCGGCTCTATTACGATCACATCGATACCAAAAGGCTTCACTTCATTGCGTAGCGAATCACTGAGTCCTTCCAGTGCAAATTTACTGGCATGATACCACCCGCCAAACGGGGTAGCTATTTTTCCGCCGATAGAGGAAATATTAACGATGCTGCCCTTACGTTGCGTGCGCATCACAGGCAATACCAACTGGATCAACCTGGCTGCCCCAAAGAGGTTTACTTCTAATTGATACTTTGCCTCAGAGAGAGGCACATCTTCAATAGCACCATAAGAGCCAAAACCTGCATTGTTGACGAGGATATCGATCCTTTTTTCAGCAGTCAGAATGTGGGCAATACCTGCCTGCATCGAATCATCATCAGTAACGTCCATGGCAAGCGGCTTGATGCCATGTGTAATAAGATCATTTAAACGGGTTAGCCGCCTGGCGGCACCATACACCGTATAACCATTTTGAGCAAGGACAAGGGTGGTGGCCTTGCCGATACCGGCAGAGGCGCCGGTCACCAATACTACCTTTTTCATACCTAAGCGTTTTTAATGTTTGTATGTCAAAGGTCGTCACGATGCCGGCCGGTGATTTTTGCCAGCAGCTCAAAGGTAGTTTTGTCAAAAGCTCATGAAGTGTTGGGAACAGCTCAGTCGTGTACACACTTATACCAGTTGCCGGGGCGTAAATATTTAATGCCCCTCCTTGTATAGAACCGTGTTAAGATCTGCCGGCCGGTAGCATCATTAATCTGAAAGTGTAAGTGCGGGAAAGCAGTATAGCCGGTATTACCTGAGGCACCAATATGCTGCCCTTTTTGAACAGCATCGCCCACCTTCACGAAAACACCATCCTTTTCGAGGTGCCAGTATTTGGCTACACTGCCATCGGGATGGCGAATGATGATATAGTTTCCATCTGCAAGATTCTCTTCTTTTAAGCCACCCTTATCACTGTCGCCCCTTGCTTCAATGACCACGCCATCACGTACAGCGCAAATCTTGCTGCCCTTTTTCATTTTGAAGTCGAGTGACAACTCCTGCCGGTGACTCATCTTGCTGTTGGAAGCCTGTATCAACAGAAAACTTTTCTTCTCCGCATAAGGCAGCCAGTAAACATAACTGGTATCATCCTTCCTTCGGCCTGTTTTCAGGTCCATGACTTCACTATCCGATAACTGGCTGAAGCCGGAAAAGGAAAGAAATATCAAGGTAAGTGCAAAGGCTACTTTCATGCGAGGGGTTTGGATATGAATATAACCAATTTTCAGCCTATCTTGCAACCCATACCTCACCACCATGCAGTCATTTGAAGCATTATCCAAAGAGTTCACACAAAAGTTCAGCATCAGGCATTTCCCGGAACAGCCCGCATCCTTATATGACCCCAACGAGTACTTCCTGAGTCTCGGTGGCAAAAGAGTGCGGCCGATCCTTTGCCTGATGGGCAATGAGCTGTTTGATGAGCTTGTGCCTGATGCATGGCATGTGGCTACTGCCATCGAGCTCTTCCACAACTTTACGCTCATACATGACGACATTATGGACAAGGCCCCCTTGCGGAGGAATATGCCTACCGTTCATGAGAAATACGGTGAATCAACTGCCCTGCTGGCTGGCGATGTGATGCTGGTAGTAGCCTACGATCACCTCAACAAAGTGAAGTCAGAACATCAGCGGAAAATAGTGAGCCTTTTCAATAAAACTGCTAAAGAAGTATGCGAAGGCCAGCAGCTGGATATGGACTTTGAAAAACAGGAAGTAGTGCACCTCGACGAATACATTCGCATGATAGAGCTTAAAACCTCGGTTTTACTGGCCGCCAGCCTGCAACTGGGTGCTATCCTCGGCGGCGCCTCCAGGGGCAACCAGGAGGAGCTATATGCGTTTGGACGCGAACTGGGCATTGCTTTCCAGGTACAGGACGACTACCTCGACGCATTTGGCGATCCCGCCAAGTTCGGCAAGCAGGTAGGAGGAGACATTATGTCCAATAAAAAGACTTTCCTCGTTATCAAAGCCCTTGAATCCTGTACGCCGGTACAGGTAAAAGAACTGAAGCGGCTGATGCAGGAAAATCCTGCAGATAAAGTAGACCGCGTGCTCCAGATCTTCCGCGATGGGGGAGTAGACAAATGGGCCTTTGACCTCAAAGAAAAATACATCACCAGCGCCTTTGAGCACCTGGACAATATCACCATCATATCCGGTCGCAAAGAACCCTTGATACAGCTGGCACACTTCCTCGTTCAGCGCGAGTATTGATTGCTTATTGGCCAAAAGCGGACTTTTCCCTAATTTCCACCCCTTAAACCCAACACCAGCATGGCCAATTCATTGTTCCGTACAAAAAAGGTTGATTCAATACTGGCAGAAGGAGGAGATGGGGAACACGGTTCCGGATTAAAAAGAGTACTTACTGTAAGGGACCTTACATTCTTTGGTATTGCGGCCATCATTGGAGCAGGTAGCTTCAGCAGCCTCGGGGAAGCCTGTTTTAAAGGCGGTCCGGGTGTAGTGGTGTTGTTCATTATTTGTGGTATAGCCTGCGCATTTACAGCATTTTGTTACTCAGAATTTGCCAGCCGCATCCCAGTGGCCGGTAGCGCTTATACCTATGCCTACGCATCCTTTGGCGAGCTCTTTGCCTGGATCATTGGCTGGGCCCTCGTCATGGAGTATTCCATTGGCAACATCTATGTAGCCTTCTCCTGGAGCGATTATTTTACATCCTTGTTGCACAAGATCAATGTGCATATACCGGATTACCTTACGTGCAGTTACCTCGAAGCTAAAAAGGCAGTAGCCAATGCTTCATCCAATACAGAGTTGATCAATGCGTGGAACTCTGCCCCTATTGTTGGCGGACTGCGTATCATTTTCGATCTGCCTGCCCTGATCATCAATATGCTTATCACGGCGCTGGTATATGTGGGCATTAAAGAATCCCGCAACTTCAGCAATGCCATGGTGATCCTGAAGCTGGTAGTGGTTGCGTTGGTGATCATTGTAGGAGCAGCCTACATCAATACTGATAATTGGTTCCCGGCAAATGATGCAGGCGTGCCCTCCTTCATGCCCAATGGCTTTGGTGGTGTTATGGCAGCAGTGTCAGGTGTATTCTTTGCTTACATCGGATTTGATGCTGTGAGTGTGCTGGCCGAGGAGAGTAAAAATCCTCAGCGTGATCTGCCCAAAGGCATGTCTTATTCCCTGGTTATTTGTACGATTGTATACATTCTGCTTGCACTGGTATTGACG
This sequence comes from Paraflavitalea sp., assembly GCF_059502485.1. Lineage (NCBI taxonomy): Bacteria > Pseudomonadati > Bacteroidota > Chitinophagia > Chitinophagales > Chitinophagaceae > Paraflavitalea > Paraflavitalea sp. The sequence goes on along the minus strand of NZ_JCACET010000010.1, from coordinate 1,377,448 downwards.
GGCGTTGTCAACTACCGCCAATTTGAAGGGGTAGGAGACCCGCTGGCTAAAATATTTGAAGTAAAAGGAGTAGGTTGGATGCAAATGCTGGTAGCAGCTTGTGCGGTGGTGGCCATGACAAGCGTAATGCTGGTATTCCAGATGGGGCAGCCGCGTATCTGGATGAGCATGAGCCGCGACGGATTGTTGCCTCCTGTATTTCAGCGTATTCACCACAAATTCAAAACACCTTCCTTTGCCACCATACTTACCGGTTTGGTAGTGGGTATTCCCATCCTGTTTACCGATAAATCATTTGTATTGGACTTCACGAGCATCGCCACCCTGTTTGCCTTTGTGCTGGTATGTGGTGGTGTATTGCTGCTGCCACGTAAAGAAAAAGTGCCCGGACGGTTTAACATGCCCTACATCAACGGAAAGTTTATCTATCCTGTAATCGTATTCGGTAGTATGATCATCCTGGTTGCGTTGACTGATAACTACTTTGGCGACCTGTTCAATTATGACTTCTCGGGCGATGCTGATTATGCAGCAGGAGAAGTAACATTTATGGACCTTGCTATCCCCAAGATATCGCTTATCATCTTCTGGCTCGTTTGTATCATACTGAGCATTATAACCATCTTTAAAGAGTACTCACTGATACCACTTATGGGGGTTACCACCTGTTTATACCTCCTTACTGGTATGACCAAGAGCAACTGGGTATGGTTCATAGGTTGGTTGGCGATAGGACTGGTGATCTACTTTGCCTACGGCTATCGTAAAAGCAAACTGGCCAAGGGCTAAAAATGTCAGCCGATCTTAAAGAGATATGGTTCATCCTGTGTAGCAGGTATACCAGCAATGCTGAATTGATGGAAACGCTGTACAAAGAGCTTCACCGGAAGTACACTGGTTCCAGCCGGCATTACCACAACCTGCAGCATATTCGTGAACTGATCGGCTTATCGGAGCAGTATGAGCAATATCTGCAGGATAAAGACCTGGTACATTTTGCCATCTTTTACCACGACATCATATACAACGTTCTGCGCAAAGACAATGAGCAGCGAAGCGCTGTACGTGCAGTTAAGCGCCTTACGGAATTAGGTGTGCCTGCCAGCAGGGTGGAAGCTGTCGCGTTGTTTATCGAGGCCACTAAAACCCATCAGGTGCCCGAAACGGCGTCCAACAAGACGGACCTGACCTTTTTCCTCGATTTCGATATGGCCATCTTAGCGGCGCCCTGGGAGGCTTATAGTACATACACCGGCCAGGTGCGCCGGGAATACAAAATATACCCCGATAAGCTCTACAAGCCCGGCAGAAAGGCTTTTTTGCAGCAAACCCTGCAAACTACCTATATTTTTCACACAGCCGTCTTCCGAGAACAATACGAAGCCCGGGCCCGCACAAATATGGAAAAAGAACTACAAGCGTATATCTAAGAGATTTCCCACTCGCTCGCGGCTGGCTACACCCTATTCGCTCCCCATTTCCGCGAATTATAATAATTTTGCACCATGAAATTTCAGATAGGCGATAAAGTGGTGGTGCTCCACTCCAATGACGACGGAGAAGTAGTGGATATAATCAACGACAAGATGGTAATGGTCGATGTGCGTGGCGTGAAATTCCCGGCTTACACAGACCAGTTGGATTTTCCGTATTTCAAACAGTTTACACAGAAGAAGATTGTTCCGGATAACAAGCCCAAAAAGAAATACATCGACGATCTCCCGCGCGAGAAAAAGATCGTCAAGGACAAAGTGGTGGATGGTGTATGGCTCATCTTCATACCGGTGATGGTGCCCGATGAGTTTGGGGATGATGTGGTGGAAGAATTGAAAGTACGACTGATCAACAGAACACACACAGGCTATAAGTTCATTTATAAGCTCAATTATCAGGGGGAAACATCCTTTGAACTGCCCAATCAGGTGCACCCCTTCGAGGACTTCTACCTGCATGATGTACCGTTCGAAAACCTCAACGATAGTCCCACCTTCTCCTTCGAGTTCTCGTTGATGACACCCGATAAGAACAAGGCGGAATATTATGAGGCATCCCTGAAGCTGAAGCCTAAACAAGTCTTTGCCCGTATTGAGGAACTGAAGCAAAAAGGCGAGGCTATGTTTTCTTATAAGCTGTTTGATACTTACCCGCCACGGGTAGAGGAACCCAGCATTGATGTAAGTGTTTTGGGAAAAAAGGGCTTTAAGGTATACGACGTATCCCAAACCCGCCAGAACCTGGAGCCAGCTAAAAATGAGATAGACCTTCACATTGAAAAGCTGACACCCGATCCGGATGCGTTGGACAACTTCGAAAAGCTCGACCTGCAACTTCGCACCTTCGAGAAATATCTCGACCTCGCGATCCTGCACCACAAGCCTGCCTTCATCGCCATCCATGGTGTAGGCAGTGGTAAGTTGCGCGACGAGATCCACGAAATATTAAAGTACAAGAAAGAAGTGAAGAGCTTCTTCAATAAATACCACCCGGCCTACGGCTACGGTGCCACGGAGATCTACTTCCAGTATTAATTGTACCTTTGTACCAACTACAAACCGGGTTATCGCTTCCCGACCTTTGGTCGGGAGGAGGAAAGTCCGGACAGCATAGGGCAATGTACCGGTGAAGAGCCGGGCTCCGGTTTACTGGAGACAGATAGTGCCACAGAAAATAACTGCCTCACTTCGGTGCGGTAAAGGTGAAAACGTAGGGTAAGAGCCTACGGTGTTGTACAGTAATGTATGGCAGGGGTAAACCTTACATGCTGAAATGCCATGTATACCAACGGCCGAGGGCGGCTCGTCCGATCATCGCAAGATGACCGTTGGGTGGGTAGGCAGCAAGAGCCTGTCAGTAATGCCAGGCCCAGATAAATGATAACCGTATCCGTTTAACGACGGGTAAACAGAATCCGGCTTACAGGTTTGTAGTTATTATACCTTCTCAAAAAAACTTGAAGATCAATTGAAGGATAACGGCCAGTAAAGAGACGACAGAAATAGAAACCTGCACTTTTTGATCGGCAAGACTTTCCTTCCTTTTATAAATGTTCCTGATCGCCAGAATGGAAAAAAAGATAGCTGCAGCGGGTAGCAGTATAAAAAAGGCGATTTTCAACACCTTCACAAAAATATCACGTTTGCCAATGATTGTTTGAGCATTGATGAAGAACCTGGAATCGGGCGATATGGTTTTTAAATGATTGACGGCAGTAGTGGATTGGCCAAGCCGTGAATAAGCAACGTACAGGTTCCAGTTGGCAAGATCATAATAACGTGGATTGTTTTCAAATTGTCTGTAGTATGCAATAGCCCGGTTCACCTCCCCGTGATGCAGATAATAATTACCCATTTCAATCAGATAACTACCATTTCTCGGGCTTTTCCTGATAGCATCTTCCAAAAAAGTCTTATAGAGTGCATCATTGTTTTGGTATTTATAACATAGTGCTTTGGCAAAATAAGCCCGGTGATGTTGCGCATCACTGGCTATTGCACTGTCGAAATACAAATGAGCCTCGGGGTAATCGTGCATTTTTAAGAATCGCAAACCCTGTAAATAATGTATATCGGCTTCCGATACCATATCCTCTGCAGATAAAAAATGTTGTATCTCATCGGGGTTGATCTGCTGCAAATGAAGCGTGAATATTTCAGAGAATTTTTTGTACAAAGCATTGAAGTCGTCGGCTGGTACTTCAATTAAGTAAGGATCAGGTTTGGTGCGTTGAAAAAGACTAATGATAAAAGATTTGTTGGTAGCAGGATAAATATCGCTGATGAAATAATCTATCGAAACAGAACGTGTTGGAGAGATGATTGCCAGAATTTCATCAGGTTTAATACTGATACTGTCAATGCCAGAAATGAACAGGTTGTTCTCCTGTTGTACAAGAATACCAATATTCTGGATGATCCTATCGATTGCAGGAGATGATTGTCTGACCTTATAACCAATTATGAATTTGACAGCTGGAGGGTCTGTTGCTTTTGCCGGGATCAGGATATACATGCAAAAGATAAGTAGGTACCACTTCATAACATCTTGATTACCGTTAAGGAAATGAGCAACTAATTTGCGTTGTACGGAAAAAAAGCACGATGATAGTTATCCGGGATACGTGTAATGAAGATTGATTATAGGGAGGATAGTAATTAAAATTAAGAAAAGATGCTTGCAATAGAAATACCACTTTAGTAGTATGAAGTGGTTCAGTCAGCTATCGCTTTACCTGCCCATCCTGCTACTTCCATCAACCAGGCAATGCCCAGGTGCACGATCAGGCCGCCCCAAATGCTTCGGGTATGGTACACCACTACCCCCAGGATCATACCTCCAAAATAAGAAGTGATACATTCAAACAGCGGCTTACCAAAGTGAATAGCGCAGTAAAATGCGGCCATGGGTAAGATGGCATCTTTGCCTGCATACCGAACAAAGGCCAGTATCATGAAGCCACGGAAGAAGAATTCGATGGTGAGAAAGTCGATGCCATAAGCAAGCTCATACAGCAGCTTCCAGGGCCAGGAAGGAGTGACATAATCATCGATAAAAGCAACCCGCTGTACTTTGGGATACGTATGCTGAAAATCCGCCTGTGTGGCCGCAAACACCAGGAGTGGCACCATAAACAGCAACAACAGGAAGTAAGGCTTCACATCAAACCCCCGCCGCTGCATCCCCGCCACAGGCCCTTCATACTTGCCTACCCGCCATACCAGCAGCACCAATAGCCAGGCAAGCAAACACTTCAGCGGCCAGTTAAGAGTCAAATACCCATACCTGTCCCAGGGCTCCTCCAGGCCAGCTGTGAGCCAGCGGGCAATATCATCCGCTGAAACCTTAATAGCGAAGATCAAAGGACACGCAATCAGCAGCACATAAAAAAATCGGGGAGGATAACTTACATTGCTCACGAGCAGGAACTGCAGCAGCCAGGCACTGCCATATACAAACAGGAAGAAGCAAAAGAAGCCAGCCAGCCGGGCGAAAGTATCCATCGCCATCAGGTGCCGTTCAATACCGGTAGAGTAATTGATGTAAATGAGCACAGCCATCAGTAAGCTTACCGATGCCAGCACTTTCGTATTGAGCCCACGAATGTATTCCCGTAAATACCCGAGGATAAGTTTCATTGCAAAACGTCAGGTGAGGAGGAAAACAAACAACAAAGAATAAGCCAGTAATTCGCCGGCAATCGTAGAATTGGAAATAGGGGATGCTGAATCCGTAATTATGAAGTAAAGCTATCCTTTATGAAGTAAAGCTATCCTTCATCTTGCTCATCAGGTCAGATTCGATCATCTTCTGCGCTACCTTGATCATGTTGGAAAACGCTTTTGCATGCGATATGCCATGACCAATGATCACTGGCTTGGCCACACCCAGTACAGGCGTGCCGCCATAAAGCTCAAAATTGAACAGATCGAAATATTCGTGCTTGATGTCTTTACGGTGGGTAATGTCGTAGATCGATTCAGCCATCTTCAGGATCACATTACCGGTAAAGCCTTCACACACCATCACGTCGGCTTTATCTTCCAGTACGTCCCGGCCTTCGATATTGCCGGTAAAATTGATCTGGGTGTTGGCTTTCAGCAGGGGATAGGTATTCTGAGCCAGGATATTGCCCTTACCTTCTTCTTCACCGATATTCAGCAGTGCTACCCGGGGATTGGAGATACCCAGGATGTGCTGAGCATACAGGGAGCCCAGGATGGCAAACTGGTTCAGGTGTTCGGGCTTGCAGTCGGCATTTAAACCAACGTCGAGCAATAAACCTGTTTTACCGTTCTCTTTGGGAATGATGGTAGAAATGGTGGGGCGCTGAACACCTTCTATGGCTTTGATGCTGTACATGGCGCCTACCAGCATGGCCCCGGTATTACCGGCGCTGATAAACGCTTCCGTTTTGCCCGATGCCAGCAGGTGGAACCCGATGGCAATAGAAGATTGCTGCTTTTCTTTCAGCGCTTTGGTAGGATGTTCGTGCATGTCAATAACCTGTGGCGCATGCACTACTTTCACCCGGTCTGCAGGAATATTATATTCCTGCAGCAAAGGATTCAACTGTGCTTCATCACCGGTTAAAAACAATATTGCCGGACTATCAGTTTCCGACAAATATAGCTGGATACCTTTCACCGCTTCCAGCGGTGCAAAATCTCCACCCATCATATCTAAACCAATTATCATCCGGCAGGTAAGATTTGTACTAAAAAGGATTACTTAATGGGAGAATTTTCTACTACCACTTTACCTTTATAATACAATTTACCCTCGCTTGTGTGAGCGCGGTGACGCACGTGGATCTCGCCGGTAGTGCTGTCCTTGCTCAATGTAACCTTCTCAGCTTTGTAGTGAGTTCTTCTCTTCGCACCCCTTTGTTGGGAATGTCTGCGTTTGGGATTTGGCATGACCTCAAAATTTATAAACTACTAAAAAATCAATTGTCTCCTAAATCTTTGAACTTTTCCAATCCTTTCCATAAAGGATTTTTGGGAGCTTCGTTGTGCTGATCGTCCATTTTCTTCAGCACTGCCAGCACTTCTTTATTGCAGTGCGGGCCTCCCATTTCATCTTCACTGCACATCCGCTGCATGGGGATACTCAGGTTGATGAATTCGAATATCCAATCAGACACACGTAAGTGGCTTTCACCCCTGGATATATAATATACATCCGGATCTTCTTCCTGATCGTTCATTACTTCGGGGTCTTCCACCATCTTTACTACGATGTTGAAATCTTCCCAGAGTTGAAGCGGCAGGTTATTTCCACAGCGGTCACACGTCACTTCCAGTTGTCCGCCTATTTCAAACTTCAGCAACATAAAACCAGCCTTCTTGTCCAGCGTTAGCTTTACCTGGGCCTTGCAGTTGCGGAAGTCCTGCTGTGGATGATCTACAAAGAACTTATCGTCGATATTGTACTCAAACTCATGAATCCCCGGCTTTAACCCTACGAATGCGATATCAAAATTCCTGCGGCTACTCATGAGCATCCCTTTTAAAGAGTTTGCAAAGGTAGGGATAATCCACTAAAGATTAAGCCCTAAGAACAAAAAAGGCGTAAAATATTCCCACATTTGTTAGTAGGTTCGTATTGGCCTGTAAATCAGGCCCACAGGAATCAATTTCCCGTTTTCGATACACAATCTGGTGCGTTTTCCGCACCTTTGTAGTAACATTAAGAAGGAACAGGACAACGAAATGCCGGTTCCGTCAGTCAAAGTAAATTAAAAAAAGAACAGATGAAAAAGCTTTTATTACTGGTGGTAGCCGCCACAACCTTATCACTGGCCCAGGCCCAACCTCCCAAAGGACCTGCCAACCCCGGCGACGTATACGGAGCCCCCACTACATCTAAAGGTGCAATGGACATTGCCAAACTGCCCGCTGCCCTTGCTAAGAAAGACAGCATCGGCCAAACCAAGGTGATTGCCAAGGTATTGGACGTTTGCCCCAAAAAAGGCTGCTGGATGAAAGTGCAGATTGATGAAAACACGACCGCTTTCGTGAAAATGAAAGATTACGGTTTCTTCGTTCCCATGGACGTAATTGGCAAAACAGTAGTATTGGATACAGAAGCCAAACTCCATACCACTTCAGTAAATGAATTAAAGCACTACGCTGAAGACGCTAAAAAGCCACAAGCTGAAATAGACGCCATCACCGAACCCAAGAAGGAGATCCGTCTCCTTGCTAATGGAATACTGGTGTTGAAATAAATGAATTGTTACAATAAGAAGGCAGGCTATTAACAATAGCCTGCTTTTTCATTTTATAGAGTAGTATTGTAGGAAGCCGGATTGGGGCATTTGGGTAATTTATCCGTAATATTGACAATTATTATCAGCGATGCATATGAAAATATTTTACACTGTAGTCGGTACCTTACTCTGTTCAGGCGCTATGGCGCAAACGATCGATAGCCTCGAAACCATTGTGGTAACAGCACAGAAGAAAGAAGAAAAGCTGCAAAAGATCCCTGTGAGTGTAACAGCGATCACCTCAAGACAAGTGATAGATTATCGTTTGTGGAATACACGCGAGATCACAGCCATCGTTCCCAATCTCTATTCAGCCGATCCCGGCGATAACAGGAATGTAACTTCCATTCGTGGCATTACCACTACTTCCTACGACCCGGCAGTAGCTACCTATATCGACGGTGTGAACCAATTTGGACTGGACACTTACATTTCTCAGCTATCCGATATCGAACGCATCGAAGTATTGCGCGGCCCGCAGGGCACCTTGTACGGACGTAATGCTATGGGTGGTGTCATCAACATCATCACCAAACAACCGGGTAATAACATCACAGGCTTTGCAGAAGCCAACATCGGCAATTACGGACAACAACGTTATGCTGCCGGCATCCGCACTCCCCTGATCAAAAATAAACTCTACCTGGGTGTATCCGGTATGTACGATAAGCGTGATGGATTTTATACCAACGTGTTCAACGACAAAGATTTTGATCGCCAGCACAATGTTTCCGGCAACTACTACCTGAAGTATATCGCTAACCCACGTTGGTCTGTTACTTTCAATCTGAAGCACCTTGCCAACCGCAACAACGGTACCTTCCCCCTCGTGAACGGCGTGGAAGAAGCATTGGAACAACCATTTCAGCTGAACCAGAATGCTGTAACGAAGATGATCGATAATACATTCAACACGTCATTATCCATCAATCATACCGGCCACACATTTAATTTCAGTTCACAAACAGCCTGGCAGTCCAATCACCGGTATTACAACAGCCCCATCGATGGTGACTTTTCTCCTATTGATGGAATAACCATTATCAACGACTACGGAAAAGATTTTAATAAAGTAAAAGTATTCACCCAGGAGTTCAGGTTCACATCACCCACTGCGGCCGCCTCACCACTCAAATGGACAGCAGGTACTTACTTGTTTGTACTGGACAACCCGGTAAAACAGGCCACGCATTTCGGAGAAGATGCTCCATGGGTGACCGGCACTCCCGAAAAGAATTATGCACTCATCAATACTTCTAAAGGCAAAGGTTTTGGCATTGCCATTTATGGCGAAGCTAACTACGCGCTCAACAGACAGTGGGAAGTGATAGCCGGCCTGCGCTATGATTATGAGCGTAAGAAACAACAGGTGTTGGGAGAATACAAGCCCGACGACCAGCCGGCTCCTATTTTCGACTTTCAACCTGATACTTCAGCGAGAGCAAACTTCAGTGCCTTTTCTCCCAAAGTTGGTTTGCTGTACCACGCCGCTGCCAACAACGACCTGTACGTTACCTATAGCCGCGGTTACCGTGCCGGTGGTTTAACGCAACTTGCTGCTGATCCATCAACACCGCCTTTGTATGCTTATAAGCCTGAATACAGCAACAATATCGAAGTAGGTAGCAAGAACACTTTCTTTAGCAATAAGCTGCGTGTAAATGTCGCCTTATTCTATGCCACGATCACTGATGCACAGGTGCCTACGCTGGTGCTGCCCGATGCCATCACTATTACTAAAAACAGTGGAAAGCTCAACAGCAAGGGAGCAGAAATAGAACTGGCTGCATTACCCGTAAGAGGACTGGAAATAAACTACCAGGCGGGCTTTACTGATGCTGAGTACAAAACCCTGAAAGTGCCACAGGGTGGGGCAGAGGTAGATCTTTCTGGCAAGAAACAACTCTTTACTCCAGACATGACCTCTATGCTGGCCGTTCAATACCAGTTCCCTGTTATCGGTTGGCAAAATATTCAACTGATGGCACGTGGCGAATGGCAGTACATTGGCGAGCAATACTTTGACCTATCCAATAACATCCGTCAATCACCTTACAACCTGATCAATACCCGTGCAGGCATTCTAACCAAGTACGTAGACCTGCTTTTCTGGGGCCGCAACTGGGGCAACAGGAAGTACATCAGTTATGCTTATGATTTCGGTGCCGTTCACCTCGGAAATCCTGAAACCTGGGGCTTTACCCTGCGGGTGAAATGGTAAAAATCAGTAAATTTAGTGTGCTGCTATATGGGAAACCCGGTGCTTAACGAAACCCAACACACTAAAAAGAGGTTGACCATGGTGAATAAGGAAAAAGACAAACTCAAGATCAGTGCGGATAACAAACCGGCAATCGATGCCGGTACCACAGATGATGCCGCCAACGTGGCTGCTAAAGGAGCTGTATTGCCCGATCCCGAAGAGATCAAAATGCCACGGCCACATAAACCCGAAGAACACCGCACTGTTATAGATGGAGGTAAGCCGAAAGAAAACAATACCAAAGAAGATAGTGACGAATATAAGCCATTCGATTACCGGGGAAATAAATAGTTATTTAACCTGCTGATCAGACTGCACATTGTATATTTACGGCTCAACTATCGATCCCCATGAAATATACGCTGACACTGCTGTCTGTAACTTCGGTTATTGCAATGTTTGTCCTGTTTTCCTGTAAAACAACTCAAAAAACGGCTGCCATCAATCAGTTTCCCGCATTTTACAAAGAAGGCCATCGTGGCACAAGAGGATTGATGCCGGAAAATACCATTCCTGCAATGACAAAGGCCATTGAAGCAGGCGCCAATATCATCGAGGTGGATATCTACATTACCAAAGACAAGCAGGTATTGATAGCACATGATCCGATGGTGAATGTGAACCATTCATTCTATGAAGATGGAAGTGAGATAGCGAAAGAGGATGCTAAGAAGTATGTATGGCGGCAGATGAACTATGCGGACATCCGTAAGTTCGATGTAGGCTCCAAACCATATAACGGCTGGCCACAACAGCAGAAGATAAAAACATACATGCCACTGTTGGGCGAACTGATCGATTCTGTAGAAGCATTCACCACTGCCCATAAATTCACACCGGTTATCTATAACATCGAAGTAAAAACAAGCCTCAAATTCGACAGCCTCGATTACAATGCAGGCCCCGAGGAAATGATCAAGTCAGTGATGGATGTGGTGAACAGCAAAAACATTGGTAAGCGTTTCTATATTCAGTCATTCGATATGCGCCCTCTGCAGGTGGTGCACCAAAAATACCCAGGCGTTATAATCGGCTTCCTGACGGACTCCAAGACAGCGTCAGTGGACCAGAACCTGGCCCAGCTGGGTTTTACTCCTGAGATTTATAGCCCGCACTACAAACTGGTAACTCCAGAAGTGGTGAACGCCTGCAAGCAACATAAAATGAAGCTGGTGCCCTGGACTGTCAATACCGTTGAAGAAATGAAGGCCCTCGTTAAATTGGGTGTAGATGGTATCATTACTGATTACCCTAACTACTTCAGCCAGTTGTAAATCAAATACTTCCATCATTTCCCGCTTCCGTAAACACCTTTTACCGAAACCGTAACTATTTTATGCCTGCTCCGGGCCACATTTGCATGCAAGAAATCAGGTGGGGCCTCCGGAATGCTTTCCAGCGTTGAATTTAACGGATATGTGGACCTGAATTGAACATCATCACGCTCCACCCTTTTTTTCGAAATAGCTGTCACCCTGAGTTTATTGAAGAGTTGTAGAAGACAACCTGAGTAAACGCAGGGAGACATTAGACCGATACTAAGTCCTTTGAACGGTTCCATTTACCTATGAAGAAAAAGCTAAACCGGTTCCTTTAAAGGCACTAATTATTCGCAGAAGTCCTTCATTGTTGGAGGACTTCTGTTCTTTTACACATAAATACCACAAACAGGGAATTTTTTATATTTAAAAAACTCTCTATTTTTACGTCAGTTTAGATGATACCCACCCAGAGACTCCAACCGTAGCGTAACCATCCAGGTTATCACCCATTGCCCGTAAGCAAGGGCATTTACAGAGATCAAGACTTCCTTAGCCTGTTGTGTATTGACATTTCCGGATGATTTCCAGCTTGTTCACATGCCTGTGAGCGATCTATGATCGCATTGAATGTATTCCCCTGCGTTGCATGATACATAGTGCAACATGACCTTACTGTGCCTGTTCCTTTTCCATACAGCGTAATAATCGCTGCCATTGGGCAGCGGGCGGACATATATTCTGTATTGTTTAACCTTTAAAACACATCAACCTGCTTATGGGTAAATTTTACAAAGCATGGTGCGTGTTGCTATTGGCGGGTGCTACCTGGCAGGCAACAGCGCAGAGTGCAAAGCCTTTTGTATTGAACGCAGGAGGAGGATCTTTCAATGATCCCAATTCTTATTTCCACTTTGAATGGAGCATCGGGGAGCTCACCCTGATCAATGCCATGGCTCCGGCCGACAGCGTTATCCTGCTGACGCATGGCGTGTTACAACCTTGCACAGAGTTTGTAACCAAGTCAAACGCTTCAACGCTATTTGCTTCCGGCGAATACCGGCTCTTTCCCAATCCCACCGCTGGCAGATTTGAGCTGGACTTCTTTGTACGCGAAAGCGGACGCATGGAGTTGCAGCTGACAGATAGCTGGGGTAAAATACTTGAAAGAAGGGAGTATCAGTATGACGGTTGCTGCCGCATCGAATTCTTCAACCTCACGCCTTACCCGACAGGCACTTATTATGTAATAGCCAAATTATCTCCAAAACGAAATGATGGTAATGCAACCACACGCTACAGTGGCTTCCGTGTGGTGAAGATTGGTAAATAACGGCAATCTTATAACTACTGTTTTTTCTAATGATTAGCGTCTCTCTAAAACCATAAAACAAACAAATTATGAAGCGATTTCTATGCATACTCTTTGTATTGCAACTGGTGTCCATGATCACGATCGGGCAGGCGCCAAACCTCCTGAACTACCAGGGTGTTGCCCGTAACTCTGTAGGTAACGTCTTGCCTAATAAAGATATTAAGTTGCGGTTGAGCATCCGGGATGGCTCTGCTGCCGGTCCTATTGTATATACTGAAACAAGAACTGTAACTACTAACCCCGTGGGCCTGTTCAATGTGCAGGTAGGAAGCGGCGGTGCTACTAATATAACCGGCACTATAGGCGGGATCAATTGGGGTACAGGCGCCAAATACATGCAGGTGGAAGTAGACCCCAATAACGGTAATTCGTTTGTATCCATAGGTACCAATCAACTGTTGTCTGTTCCTTATGCCATCTATTCCGGCGGCGGTAATCCCGTAGGTCCTGCAGGTGGTGATCTTACAGGTACTTATCCCAATCCAACCATTGCAGCCAATGCAGTGACTACTGCCAAAATAAATAACGGCGCGGTAACTACTGATAAGGTGGCTAATGCAGCTATCACAACGGCTAAGCTGGCGGATGGCAGCGTTACCACTGCTAAGGTGGTAGACGCTAATATCACCACTGCAAAGCTCGCAGATGGTAGTGTAACTACTGCCAAAGTAGTGGACGCCAATATCACTACAGCAAAACTGGCTGATGGTAGTGTTTCCACGGCTAAGTTGGTTGACGGCAGCGTTACTACTGCCAAGGTAGCTGATGCTAACATCATAACAGCTAAATTGGCTGATGGCAGTGTAACTACTGCCAAAGTAATGGATGCTGCTGTTACTACTGCTAAACTGGCTGATAATAGTGTCACTACTGCGAAAGTGGTTGATGCTAATATCACAACTGCAAAGCTTGCGGATGGAAGTGTTGCTACTGCCAAAGTAATGGATGCTGCTGTTACCACTGCTAAGTTGGCTGACAATAGTGTAACTACTGCAAAGGTGGTAGACGCCAACATCACTACAGCTAAGCTGGCTGATGGTGCAGTGACACAGGCCAAGATCGATCCTGGTGTGATGTTTCCTCCCAGCGGTCCTGCGGGTGGTGACCTGAGTGGCACCTATCCCAATCCCGCTGTGGCAAAGATTATGGGCGTAGGTGTTTCAGCACTGGCGCCGGTGGCCGGACAAGTATTGAAATTCGATGGTATTAACTGGGCACCAGGTGCCATTGGTGGTGGTGGTTTTACACTTCCCTATGTAACACTCGAGAATAATGCAGGCACCTTGTTTTCCCTTACCAACGATGGTGATGGAACTTCTATAGAAGGTGTCAATAATACTACCACTTCAAGTATTGCTGCTGTACGTGGTATCATTAGCTCAACTTCACCTGGAGGTTTCTCTTCCGCCGTACGTGGTATCAACAACGGAACAGGTGGATTGGGTATTGGTGTATGGGGCTCACAGGCTGGTTCCGGATGGGGTGTTTACGGTGTTACGCCTAATGGACTGGGTGTATATGGAAATTCATCTGCCAATGGTACGGGTGTATATGCCAATAGTAATACTGGTACAGGTTTAACTGCTACTTCCAATAATGGTATACCTGCCAGCCTATCCATTTTCAACAACGCCAACAATAACAATGTACTCAATGCCAATTCTGTTGGTAATGGTACTGTGATCAATGTCTCTACCACTGGTAACGGAACGGGTGTATTTAGCTCTACAGGCAGTGGTTTTGGTGTGCATGGTATAACCAGTTCGCAAAGTTCTGCCGGTATCATAGGAGATAACAGCGGTGCCGGTGAAGCGGTAGTAGGACGTACTACCAGTAATATTGCAGGTGCTGTGGTAGGCCGTAATGATGGTGGTGGTTATGGGGTGCGTGGGTTTGTTGCCACCAACACCTCAGGTACTGCGGTAGGTGTACTTGGACAAATAGGTCTGAATAACAGTACCGGACGTGCTGGTCGTTTTGAAAACTTCAATGCTACCAACACGATGGGTAACACCCTGGAAGTGGAGACCAATGGCAACGGTAATATTCCCGATAATACACAGGGTAATGCTTCTTCATTCCTGGTTGATAATACTAATAGCGTAGGTGCTGCTGTTCGGGCAGAAGTGAAAACCATCTTCGGCAACTTTGGCGCAGCAGGTATCTTCGGTATATCCTCTGGCACCGGCGGCTTTGCCGGTTTGTTTCATGCTTCCAACACTTCAGGTAATGGTGCTTCATTGGTGTCTATCAACGATGGTAATGGCAACGCCATTACAGCTAATGCCAGCAAAGACGGTAATGGTATAGAAACCAATATTGATGGCGCTGGTAACGCTCTGTATGCATGGGTACCTTCTTTCGCTACTGGTAGAGCCGGCCGTTTTCAGATATATAATGAAGATAATGACAACGATGTAATAACGGTAAAAACTGTAGGTAATGGTACGGCTGGTAATTTCACGGTAGACCGTACTACAGGTACCTCTCCGGCAGTAAAAGGAGAAGTGAACTCTATGTTCGCCAACTTTGGTACGGCGGGTATTTATGGTATTTCTTCCGGTACGGGTGGTTTTGCAGGCCTGTTCCATGCCTCCAATCCGGCTGGTAATGGCCCTGCTATAGTGGCTATTGCTGACGGTAACGGTAATGGTATTACTGCGAATGCCTCTAATGGCGGCGACGGTATAGAAGCAACTGCTGACGGTACAGGTACAGCTGTTTTTGGTTGGGTACCCAACTTCGGTAATGGAAGGGCCAGCCGGTTCGTAAATTTTAATACAGGTAATACCAATGCAGTACTTACAGTAGAACAACATAGCAATGGATCTATTGCTCTCTTTAAAAGTGGTAACCCCGGAACTGTAAACGTAGCAAGGATCAACGCTGCGGGAAGAGGTTTCTTCAATGGCGGTACACAGGTTGGTGGCGCTGACGTGGCCGAGTTCTTTAATGTAACAGGTACTTCAAAGGCCTATGAGCCCGGAGATGTACTGGTGATTGCTCAGGATGCCGACAGAACAGTAGAAAAATCTACTGGTGCATATTCTACATTGGTAGCCGGTGTATATGCTACACGCCCGGGTGTACTGCTTTCTGAAGCACATATCGATGATAACCTCGATCATCAGGTACCTATGGGAGTTATCGGAGTCATTCCTACTAAAGTATGTATGGAAGGTGGAGCTATCAAACGTGGCGACCTTATAGTTACATCTTCTACAACTGGTGTAGCTATGAAAGCTGATCCTGATAAAGTAAAGGTGGGTCAGGTGATTGGTAAAGCTCTGCAGGATTTCAATGGACAGGGAGTTGGTAAGATCAATGTACTGGTAAGCATTAAATAAATACTAAAACAACACTTATGACATTCAAACATCAATATAAAGTAATGATAGGCGTGATGGTATTGCTGGCGCATGCCTTCATTGCCAATGCTCAGGACGACGAGAAGAGAAATACCGGCGAAAGCCTTGGAAAGCAGTTTCTCAACAACCGCGTACCGGGCATGCAATATGCTCCTGAGAAGCCAAAGATGCAAAGAAGGGCTACGGTTGCAGAACAACAGGAGAACCACGACGAAAGCAGTGGCATGCAACTGAAAAAGGGAACCATCAAGGGAATGCGTTTTGAAGGTGGTAGTGGGTTTACGCCAAATGCAGCCCGCAAAACAGTAAGAACGCAGGCTGCCGGGGGAGCATTACCCAGCGATCAGAAAGCAGAGCAAAAGACTACGCCTGCTGCCAATACTCCTGTAGCTCCTGCACAGGGTGGCGTTAAAGAATCGCTGGAGCATAAGAGCGCACCTGCTATACAGGGAAAAACGATTGAGCCGGGAGCAGTGAAAAAAGCAACGACAGAAAAGAAAGACTGATAAAAGTTCTGGAAAATCAGCTATAGCGTGTTGCGGAGTCCTATGTGGCTCCGCAACTTTTTTATACCATTTCCATCCAGGTATGATCGGCTAATAATTTTACGGCAGCAACAAAACGCTTGTAAGGACCTGCACCGCCGCCCCATTCACGGGGGCTTACCAGCGACAGCAGGTGGCTGCCATCGCTTTTCTCATATACGTAATAGGTTTGCCCGATCACGGGTGCAAAGTTGAGCTTGGAGTTATAGATCAGCATCGACAGCTCTTTGCGCTTTTGTATCTCCTGCGCCTGCAGTGCCAGCAGTTCAATTTGCTTGCGTATCTGCACCAACTGCATATTGGTTTGTTCTTCCATCGCAGTAAGCGCTTTGTGGCGTATCACACCTTCTTCATTAGGCTTGATCAGGGCGCCTGATACAGAAGCAGAATAGGGCAATACGCTCATCTGCTTGTGATAGTACTCAATATTGGTGTATTCGCGCTGGGCAGGTGTAAATCCTTTCTGGGTGATCTTAAGGTACCCATTCGGCATGATCTCATTCACCACCTGCAGGATAGGCTGGTTGTCCTTATAGAATTCGGTTTCGAATGTAATGCCATCGATGAATACTGCTTTACTGGTATCTGCTATCTCAGGATTCTCAAAGCTGTGTATCTGCCCATCGGGCACCAACAGGTATTTGGATTCGAAAGCCTGATTCTCCAGGGTTACCCAGTTCATGCTTACTGATAGTACACGATCGTTCTCTACGGATTCCACTTTATAGATGCCTGATAATGGGCGGTCTCCAAGCTCGTATACGCCTTTCTCGGGAAACAGCTGCCAACTGGCAAGGAAGTTATATGCTTGTACCATGACGCAAAAGTATAAAACCTTGATAAAACCAGACAGGCTTATCGAGTCAATAGCCAGGTAAACATGATCAGTGGATTGTTAGGATTAGTTATTGGAGGTACAGGGCTTCAAACGTGGCCAGTAAGTCCTGTCCTTTCAGTAACTCCAGTTTTGTGCCTGTGATACGATAATGCGTAGTAGTATTAAGTGCCTGGAATAATTTATTCTCCGTCTCCATGCCTTCCTGGCAAAACATTTTGGTGCTGCCAACGCCAGTAAAAGTAATGGCAGCTGCTTGCATAGTATATCCTCCGAAGTAGCTGTTGCAGCCGGCAAAGCCTTTGATGCGGCCAGTATCGAGTTGCAGGAATACGTCTTTTGATAAACTGGGCAGTCCATTAGGGAGGCTACTGAGGCTTATTAGTTTCCATCTTGTATTGGTGAGCGAGCTATTGGCTGTTTCTTCTTTAACGGGAATGGTCTTGCGTGCACAGCCAGCCAGGATACCAACGGCTGCCAATAATATTAATACCTTTTGCATAATGTATGTTTTTGTTGCTGAATAGATGCCATTCGGGTGGCAGATACATACTATGGTAAAGGGGATTAACAATTCTTTGCAATAGGGGAGGCCACAAATAAAAAGAGCTTCTGCACAAACGAGGGCAGAAGCTCTTAATAAGTTGTAAGAGGAGTTATTAAGCAGCGTCGAATACTACGAGCAGTGCATAAATAACACCTGGGATCCAGAAGATCAGGGTCAGGATCAGGCTGATCCAGAACTTGCTGTTGATCTCTCCTTCCTTGAGGTATACGGCCAGTGGTGGCAGCAGGATGGCCAGGATTGCCAGCAACACCTGGTCGCTCTCTTCTTTCTTGCCAGCCTTTTTATTGGCTTTGTAATCTTTGAATAACTTCTTGGCTTCTTTCAGGCGGTGCCTTCTCTCGCTGCGGGGCAGGCTCTTGAAATCTTTCATCGCGGCTTTCACATCTTCGGGGTTGGGCTCGCTGGCAGGTGTAGAGGCTGTAACGGGCTCAGTAGTGCTGGCGGCCATGCTAACAGGGGCTACTGTACCTACCATGATCAACAATACAAACAGGCGAAGGAAAAGTCTTTTCATAGTGATTAATTTTGGTATACAATGGCGTGAAATTAACATATATTTTTGATTCTCAAAGGGGAATTTGGTCTACAAGGTTGCGAGTCAGTGCTTCCGGGGCAGACCTGAAAGCATTAGATTTCCGGTAACTTATCGAGAGATACTTGCATGAGAAATGTTTTATAACTATCTTTCCTCATATCTCAAACCACCACCCCCTGATACGTTTCTATAAATTCAATCCTGCGAAATCATCCGGCTTGCATCCTTTTGGCCAGGCCTTTCTGCATTATTGGAACTTCATCAGATCTATAGGGGTTACTTCCGAGATGGAGGAGTACGACAAGCGCAGGTTGAGTATGTTCAACCAGCTTAATCTCTTTAGCATGCTGGCTGGTCTCATTTTAACCCTGGCCGGTATCTTCAGCAATGATCATTTACCTCCGCTGGTTTGGTATGTAGTATGTTCACCCCTTGCAATAGGCATAATTATACTTTGGCTTACTTACGAGCGGTATTATGAAGCTGCCCGCCTGATCTACTTTAGTGTTTATCCGATCGTTACCTGCCTGGTTTATCTCGGCAAGGTTGATGCGGGTGTGTCACTATTCTTTATCCTGTATGGGGTGATGTCTGTATTCTTTTTACAGAAGTTCAGGAGCATTGTATTTGCCTTTTGCTGGTCGGCTGCCTGCTATATTGTTGCTACAGTGGTACCACACAATTTTTATTTCAGATTGGCTACGGTCAACTACTGGCTATATGTATTTCATCATATTACGGCCCTGGGTTTTATCTTCTATACCCTGGTCCTGATCAAAAGAGAGAATGCAGATTACCAGCTGAGCCTGATGGCCAAGAGTAGAGAGCTGCACCGGCGCAACCAGGAAGTAGGGCGGCAGAAGCAGGAGATTGCGGAAAAAGCGCGCCTGCTGGAACAGCAGACAAAAGAGTTGACAGAGTTGAACCAGGTGAAGAACAAGCTCTTTTCTGTTATAGCGCATGACCTTAAAACGCCGATGTACGCATTGCGTAACCTGTTTTACAATATGCAGCGTTATAAACTCTCCTCACAGGAGATCCTGGATATGGTGCCCGGTATTGCTACCGAGATGAACTATACCACCAGCCTGATGGAGAACCTGCTGCAATGGTCTAAATCGCAGATGAAGCACGCCACTGTGAATCCCGAGGTGCTGGATGTGCAAAGGATGATGATCGATGTGTTGCAGCTACTGCAGCTTCAGGCGGAGAATAAGCAGGTATATCTTGAGTGTAAGCTGGATGAACCGATCTATTGTTTTGCCGATCGTGAGATGGTGAACCTGGTATTGCGCAACCTGCTGTCGAATGCGATCAAGTTCACGCCTAAGAACGGAACAGTATATATAGGCGCCACAGAAAAGTCGAAACAAGTTGAAGTCTTTGTACAGGATACCGGCATCGGCATGAGCCGGGAGAATATGCAACGCATTTTTGGTGATAACTACTATACGACCAAAGGTACCAACCATGAAACAGGTACCGGCCTGGGCCTTAAGCTCTGTAAAGAGTTTCTCGAAAAGAACGGTGGAAACATCTCCGTAGAAAGCGAACCGGGTAAGGGCAGTATCTTCTCTTTTACATTGCCCCGCTACGAAAATCAGGTGGCCTGATCTTCCGGCGAGAGAAGAGGATAAGCTATCCAGCCTCCTGGTAATGGTTCTTCTGTTCTCCATTCACTCCATCCATAATATTCATCACCACTGTAATTGGCTTCTGTGCCATAGTCGTTCAATTGATTGCCAAACAGGGACGCATGTACTGTATTCTCATTCTCTTCAGTAAAGGAATTGTAATGGCCTTTTAAGTACAGTGCGCTGATGGATAACGGCAGCAGCTTATAACCATTGAACTGTTCACGTACCAATTTTTCTGTTGCTTTAAAAGCTGTAGCAAAATCACCACTGGGTGAAGTGACGATGGTATTGATGGTGCGGATCATGCCATCAGGCCCTTCTGCATTGTAGACGGCTACAGCTGTTTCATCAACTCCATAGAGTGTAAAGAAAGGACCGGCAAGGCTCACTGAAAGTATTAGTTTTTGTACATGTGTGACCGTTTTATATTTGAAAGTGTTCAGTATAACTTCTGCAGTATAAGCGGGGAAATGAATGCTGCTGTAATCGAAAGTCTCTTTTTGTAACGTTTCCCCTATCTGTTGCCGGAAGTTGCGCCACGTTGCAAATTGTTGGTCCCCGAAAGCATGAACGATCAGTTCATTCAAGGCAATGGTACCTGGGTTTTGCTGTCTGAATCCGGGCCAGGTAATGTGATCCGTGCCTATGGGATAGTACTTGCCGATGGTTGTATAGACCGGCCAGTAATTATAATACTTCGCGTTGAATGAAAAATACTTTCTCACGGTAAGGTTTATTATCTCAAAGTTACATCCTGGCTTTGAAGCCCAATCCATAATATTGGCGGGAACCGGTGAGTGAGTTGGCGAATCTAAGGTCCTTGCTCTGGTATGGGTTCCGACTATCAGCATATATTTCCAGCCCTTGGGTTCCTTTCAGTTTGAACAGATATCCAATGTATATATTTTGCAATGCTACTACTTTCGTCCGTTCCCATGAAGTGCCCGTTCGGCGGGCTGGATCGGCAGGGTTGAAATAATAAACAAAGTCCAGGCCGGCGGAGAATCTTTTCCAGGAAATCCGGTTTACCCATCCGCCTGTCCAGGTAGTTTTATCACTGTTGAAATCACCTGTAAGAAACTGACTAAAGGGAGTACTAAGCTTTTCTTTGGATTTAGTTTTTATACTGGTGGCGTTGATGCCGGTAGTCCAATTGAATGCCTCTTTATTAACTACACTTACCATAAGGTTTACATGGTGCATATTGGCCGTAAGATCAGGATACAATAAGTGAACACCAGAAGGTGTGGCAAAATAGACTTCCGTTGTGTAGTTCCGGCGTTCAAATGAATAGTTGAAAGTTACCTTATCATTTAAAAGACCCAGCCGGGTGCCGGCCTGCCATACCCAATAGTTGCCATCAGGTTGTTGGTTAGGAGGTAGTGTAGGATTACTGACAGGACCACTAAACAGACTTGGGAAAACGATATTGTCTGCATGTCCATCCATACGTGTGGCATTGTCGCTTTGATTCGAGCTTTGTGCGTAAGACGCAAATAATTTCAGGCTGTGCAGGTTGTCGGGTTGCGCCAATCGCAATACATCCACACTGGTGCTTACAAAGGGTAGTATTTTTGTCGAACTGCGTCCATAGGTATTTGACCGGTTGACCAATACGCCCCCTTGTACATTAAAACTGTTTTTATAATACAGGTTAATAGAAGGTGTTATTAAAAAAGTTCTGCTATCCTGTTTATAGATAAATCTTTGAGAAGTATTAGAACCATTGTTGTTTTGGGCTGCGGTTGCTTCATAATCATTTTCTGTGTATCTGAACTGTACATTCACTGATGGATCAAGCGACCAATGATTGTTCAGTGTACCATGATAGGTGATTTGATCCATTAACAGCACCTGTTTGGTTTTATAGGTCATGTCCATTCGCTCGGTAATAACAGTAACGCCACCAGGCAAAGGCGAGACTTGCTTGAAATCTGTTTCTCCTGTTCTTTTATAAGCAGCATAACTGGACGTAAATTCATTGGTCAGTTTTTTTGATAATCCTGACCGGAGGCTGATGGTAGGGTTGAAGGCTGTTTGATCGCTATGCGTTTTATAATCTTGCCAATTGGTGCTCCATGTATAAGTTCGATCAATGTCTGCTACCTGTGGGGTTACATTTATGCTTACAGAAAGGTCGTGTGCATTGCCCAGCTTTGCATTGAGCCAGCCGTTCAGCCGGAAACGGTCATAATTGATAGGTTTACGGGAATCGATCTTGGTGACTTTGAGCAGTGGACTCACATCTCGCAGGTAGTTGGCGGAAAGGCCCATTTGTATATTCTTTCTATTCAGTCTGCCAGCGAGGTGGTATTGGTGAAAAAAGTTCTTTTCTGATGAATAAGGAGTTTCATACAGCCCCCGCCAATTGGTCTTTGTCTGAAAGCTTTGTCCGGCTACTGTTATACCTTGCGCACCAGTGTCTCTATTGCGGGTAGTCACTACAGCGAGTAGTTGCTGGCGGCTGGCGCCATTTACTTGTGTAAGTGCATTTTGAATGAGTGTTACTTCCTTAATGTCATAAATACTATAGGCATTTACATCATTGATCACAACGCCATCTATTACATATATGATATTGGCCTGACCGACGAAGTAACCGTATGTCCAGGCGTTAATGGCTTCACTCAGGTTGGTGAAGGGCATTCTTTCCAGCTGTTCTCCTTTGATGGTAATGGATTGTGTAAAGTCTTTTTGGAACTTCACCCTTCCGAGGTTGAGCTCGTTGTTGGTGGTGTCTGTTTGTGATGAAGCACTGTGGCAAAAACAAATTGCAGCAGCAATCGTAAGTAACGGTTTTAGGGTTTTGGTCATGTATTAGGGCGTTTGAGGCCGAAAGATAGCTGAATCTGTCAGGTAGCCCAAACCGTATGTGTTAAAATTGCCCTGTAAAGCGACAAAGGCTATGGCGCCGTAATCAACGGGCAGCCATAGCCTTTGTAATAAAAAGTTATATATGTTTATTTGAATATTCTGCCAAAGAAGTCCTGCATGTCTTTCCAGGAAGCTGTGTCGGCAGCAGCGTTGTATTTGATGGGCATTTTAAAGCGCTCGCCTGTTGCAGTTGCATTAGGGTTGGTAAATGCATGTGTTGCATCGGCATAGGCTTTAAAGGTGTAATCTGCACCGATAGAATCCATTTGCTTTTTAAAAGCGTCTACCTGTTCCTGAGGAACAAAGCTGTCGGCCAGACCATGGCATACCAGCACTTTTGCTTTCAGCAGGTTCTTGTCGGCTGGTACGCCGCGCAGGTCGCCGTGGAAGCTTACTACGCCACTTACCGGAGCACCCAGTTTGGCGGCGTTCAATACCATGGAACCGCCGAAGCAATAACCAATGGCAGCTATTTTGGAGCTATCTGTTTGTGGATAGCTTTTCAGCTTATTCAGGGCTGCCAGGAAGCGCATGTTTCCGAGGGCAGGGTTGGTGTAGAAAGGTGTTGCGTACTTCTGGGCGAGGGAAGGGCTATCGGCGATAGCGCCATTGCCGTACATGTCGGCCACGAAGGCAATGTATCCCAGCTTCGCCAGTTCACGTGCGCGCATTTTGGGATAGTCGTTCAATCCCCACCATTCCGGTATTACCAGTACGGCTGGTCTTTTGGCTGAATCTGCTTCGTTGTAAGCTACAAAGCCGACCATTTGGGTAGTGTCTGAATCATAAGTGACAGACTGTTCTTTGATTATTACTGTATCTTTTTTGGGGCCATCCGTAGTAGCGGCTGGTTGATCGCTACAGCTGGTAATGGTGGCGCTTACTGCCAGGATCGCAAGGCATAAAGGAATGTACTTCATAGTAATGCTGAATATTTGAGGTTAAATCAATCGGTTTTGTCAACGGCGCCCGAAGTTCGTGTAAAAGACGATTACGAGGCGCAATTTATCCGCTATTAATCAATGCTTAACCATAATTATTATGCCCGGCTTCCCGGCTTATGGGCCAAATCAACTAATCCTTATCTTTGCGCCCTTATGACACAAGAATCAATCAAGGCTATGAGGGACCGTGTAGTGGTCCTGAGGAGGTTTCTTTGACGTCGATAACAGACGTGATAAAATAAACCAGGATAAACAATTGGCTTTATCTCCCGGCTTCTGGGACGACAATAAGCGGGCTACCGAAATCCTTAAGAACACCAAACTGAATGAGTACTGGGTGAAGCTGTATGAGCAATCAGAGGCTTCAGTAGAGGATTTTGCCGTGTTGTTCGATTTCTGGAAAACAGGGGAGGCTTCGGAAGAAGAGACGCGCGAAGCTTATGACCGATCGTTGCAGCAGCTTGAAGAGGCGGAGTTCAAGAGTACCTTGAACCAGCCGGAAGATGAGCTGCCCGGCGTGTTGCAGATCAATAGTGGTGCGGGTGGTACGGAAAGCCAGGACTGGGCCGAAATGCTGGCCCGGATGTACCGGATGTATGGTGAGAAGCAAGGTTGGTCAGTGACCGAGCTGGACTGGCAGGATGGGGATGGGGCCGGCGTTAAAAGCGCTACCCTGCAGTTTGACGGTCCTTTTGCTTATGGCTTTCTGAAAGCTGAAAGCGGGGTACACCGGCTGGTGCGGATATCTCCTTTCGACAGCAATGCCCGGCGTCACACTTCCTTCGCATCTGTATACGTGTACCCCCTGGTAGATGACAGTATCGAAGTGGCGGTGAACCCGGCCGATCTGGAGTGGGAGTTTTACCGAAGCGGTGGTAAGGGTGGCCAGAACGTGAACAAGGTGGAAACGGCTGTGCGCCTGAAGCATATTCCCAGTGGTATCATCGTAGAGTGTCAGAAGGCACGTACACAGGGTGAGAACCGGGAAATGGCACTGCAGATGTTGAAGAGCCGCTTATATGAGGAGGAAATGCGCAGACGTGAGGCGCTGAAGAATGCCGCCAATGCGAATAAGAAGAAGATCGAGTGGGGCAGCCAGATCCGCAGTTATGTGTTCCATCCTTATAAGATGATCAAGGACCACCGTACGGATTTTGAGGTAGGTAACGTGCAGCCGGTGATGGATGGTGAGCTGGATGGCTTTATCAAGGCCTACCTGATGATGGAGAAAGAAACGCAGAGTTAATTTACTATATAAACTACATTGAACTATGAGCTTAGGTTATTTTTCATATCCTCTCCCTGTTAATGAGCCTGTTCTTAATTATGGCCCCGGTTCACCGGAGAAGAAAAGATTGAAAGAAGTATTGGCTGAGCTGAAAGGCAAGGAAGCTGATATTCCCATGTATATTGGTGGAAAGGAAGTGCGTACCGATAAAAAGGTTGCCATCCATCCTCCCCATGAAATAGCGCACACGCTTGGCTATTTTCATCATGGAGAAGAGAAGCACATTAAAGAGGCAATCGATGCGGCGCTGGCTGCCAAAGAAAGCTGGGCGGCCATGAGCTGGGAGAACCGTGCGAACATTTTCCTGAAAGCTGCTGACCTCATTGCTACCAAATACCGTCCTTACATGAATGGCACCACCATGCTGGGCCAAAGTAAGAATGCTTTCCAGGCTGAGATCGACAGCGCCTGTGAGATTGTAGACTTCCTGAAGTTCAATGTTCACTTTTTAAGTGAGATCTATAAGCAACAACCTATCAGTGGCCCCGGCATCCACAACAGGCTGGAGTTTCGTCCGCTGGAAGGTTTTGTACTGGCTGTTACGCCTTTCAACTTCACGGCTATCGGTGGCAACCTGCCTGCTTCTGCTGCTATGTGTGGCAACGTAGTGGTGTGGAAGCCTGCCAATACGCAAGTGTATTCTGCACAGATGTTCATGCGCATTATGCAGGAAGCCGGTCTTCCTGATGGTGTGATCAACCTGATCTATGTGGATGGTCCTACGCTCGGAAAGGTTTGCTTCAGCCACCGCGACTTTGCTGGTGTACACTTCACTGGTTCTACCGGTGTATTCAACAATATGTGGGAGACCATTGGTAAGAACATGTCTTCTTACAGGTCTTATCCAAGGATCGTAGGGGAGACTGGTGGTAAGGACTTTGTGGTAGCGCATAAGAGTGCTATTCCCGATGTAGTGGCTACTGCATTGCTGCGTGGCGCCTTCGAGTTTCAGGGGCAAAAGTGTTCTGCTGCTTCCCGTGCTTATATTCCTTCCAACATTGCTGCAGAAGTAAAGCAGAAGGTGATCGACGGTATCAAGAGTTTTAAAATGGGTACTGTGGAAGACTTCAGCAACTTTGTCAATGCGGTGATCGATGAGAAGAGCTTCGATAAGATCAAGTCTTATATCGATAATGCCAAAGCCGATAAGAATGCGTCGATATGGGCGGGCGGTACTTGCGATAAGTCAAAAGGTTATTTTGTAGAGCCTACTGTTATCGAGGCTAAGGACCCGCAATATGTAACCATGTGCGAAGAGATCTTCGGGCCTGTGTTGACTGTGTATGTATATGATGCGGACAAGTTTGAAGAAACGCTGGCACTGGTTGACAGTACTTCTCCTTATGCGTTGACTGGTTCTATCATTTCACAAGACAGGGCTGCAGTAGAACTGGCGACCAACAAGCTGCGGAATGCTGCCGGTAACTTCTATATCAATGATAAGCCAACGGGTGCTGTTGTGGGTCAGCAGCCTTTTGGTGGCGCCCGTGCTTCCGGCACCAATGATAAGGCTGGTTCTATTCTCAACCTCTATCGCTGGTTGAGTGCGCGGACCATTAAGGAAACTTTCACTCCTCCTACCGACTATCGTTATCCGTTTCTGGCAGAAGCATAACTGTCCGGTTTCGATACACATTTGATAAATTCTGAAAGCTGCACTTGAACGAGTGCAGCTTTTTTATTATTTGTCTCCCCTAAAAGGGGGAGAATGGGCATACACATGTTAATGGAATATTAAATATCAGTTTTTGTGTATGCAATATTTTTTTGCGGTTATACAAACTTGTTTATTTTTATAAGCGATAGCGTATTCTTTAACCCAACCCAGCAACTCTAACATGAAAAATATATACACCACACACCTAAGCAGCCTATTCGGGCGTTACCATCTACCGCGCAGTTAGTTTTTTGTTGTAGCAATTAGTTTTCAGGACAAGGCAGTTGATTCCATATTTCAGTCAGTTGGGGCTATAGAATAGCCAATTGATGTCATATAAGAGTTAATGCTCAATTAACCCTCGTTTACTTTGATTTGTAAACAAGGTTTCAGTTGGGTTGGCCACTGAATATATCTCAATGTCGTGTAGAAATTTATCACTATAAACAATTTCTCAGGGATAACGCCGAAATCCAAGAAAAGTCAGGCGGAGGAAGCTGAAAATCCAAAGAGTAAGCGCAAACCTAATTATCTTTTTATTATGAAGCTTTTTAAACCCTTAACATTGCTGGCGATTGCAGCATTTTCTGTACTGGTGTTTACTTCTGCTACCCCTGCCAGTGAGAAGCCAGTTGACCCCAAAGTAGAAAGAGCGGTAGCAGCCTGGGAAAAGGCAGCCGTTGATGGAAACATCACCAACAAGGAACTGAAAGGAATCGTTACTGAACTGAAAGGTGAAAAACTGACCCTGAAAGAAAAGATCGGCCTTAAACTTTTTGGTAAGAAGATTGCCAACAAAATGGAGTCTTTACCTGCAAGTGGCAACAAATCTCAGCTGATTGCTCTGTTGCTGTGCTTCTTCCTGGGTGGTCTTGGTATCCACAGGTTTTACCTGGGCTACACATGGCAAGGTATTGTTCAACTGCTGACTTTGGGTGGTTGCGGTATCTGGGCGCTGATCGACTTTATCCGTATTTGCACGGGTGATCTGCAGCCTAAGGATGACACTTACGCTACAACTTTATAATTTTTTCATAGAGGGCCGGGTTTGCCTGGCCCTTTTCTTATTTCCCTGAACCATGCAATTCCGTTACTATTTTACGATAGCCAAGCTGATCTTTATAGTTGCTGTGCCTGTTACGTTGCTGATATTGCCAGCCGACTTCTTCGATAATGGTGAAGCGGTTTGTTTATCGAAGGTGTTCTTCAATGTTGAATGTTTTGCCTGCGGCCTTACAAGGGCTTGTATGCACCTCATTCATTTCGAATTTGAAGAGGCTTTCGCTTATCACATGTGGTCGTTCATTGCATTTCCTGTACTGGCGATCTTCTGGGCACGATGGGGCTATAAAGAATGGAAGGCGTTTCGAAAGATGCGTGGGGCGCTACAACAGCCCGCCTAAGGGCTCATTTTGGTATGATCAACGTATTAAGGCAGGCCACCGGTACCAGGTGGCCTGCCTTTTTTTATTCGATAATTACTGTGTTCAATTACTTCTTTGCGCCGCCACCCAGGTGGATCTGGAAGCCAACGTTTACGCCGAAGTTGTTTTCCCTATCGGATTCACCTTCGTATTTGAAAGATTGATAGTTCAGTGTGAATTCGAGGGCTGTGTTCGGAGAAAGGAATATTGCAGGTCCTGCTGCGATGCTGAAACCATTCTGGCTGCTTTTATCACCTGCTCCTGCGCTTCCAAAAGAATAACCGGCATCTGCAAGGATGTTTACTTTATCAGCGGCTGGTAAAAAGTAATATCTGGCGAACGGACCTATCCATAAATTAGTGCTTGCTTTATCAGCTGCTTTGTTTTTAGTGCTGGTAAAGTTAACACGTAATCCACCAGCCAGCTTATCAATAAAGAAATAACCAGCATTGGGGCTAAGGTTAAAATAGGTCCATTTGTTAGCATCTCCATCACCTTGTTTAGATGAAGTGAAGCCTGCGTTACCACCAACTAACCATTGTCCTTTGTTTACCTGTGCGAAAACTCCTTGTACTGCAATCGTCATTAATGCTGCGAATAAAACCTTTTTCATTTTGTGGTTTTTTTAGGTTAATTAGAAAATGAATAAAAACTACATGTAGCAATTCTGTTATAAAAAAGGTATAATTAACTTTTTTATTGTGTGCAGGGTTATAAATTTTAGCAAGTATGCTGCATTGTTAGTGTGTAAGTAGAACATGTTATGTACTGTATCCGGGTGGTATTGTGTATTTCATACTCTATAATCGACAATTCATCCGCTGTATTAGCCGTCTAACTTACAAGCATGTGATACAGGTTATCGATTTGAAGCGTAAAACCACATTTTTATGTTATTGGCCACTGGGTTGTTTTAGCGCAGTTTTGCGGCATCAATAACCAATAAAAGATGTATAGCATGAAAAAGACTTTTTTGATCCTTATCCTTTCCGGCGCTTTCCTGGGTACTAAAGCTCAACAGATCAAGTATGGCGTTAAAGCAGGCGTGAACCTGGCCAATGTTGCCGGCGATGTAGAGGGCAACAAGATGAAGATCGGCTTCAATGCCGGTGCTTTTGCGAAGGTTTCTCTTACTGAAGCTATCAGTCTCCAACCTGAGCTGTTGTTGTCTACACAGGGTGCTAAGGAAGAAGCGAGCTTTGAAGGGATAAACTATAAGGTAAAGAACAATACTACTTACCTGAATCTCCCGGTGCTGGCTCAATACAATACTGCCAGCGGTTTTTATGGTGAAACCGGCCCCCAGTTTGGTTTCCTGTTGAGTGCTAAAGCTAAATCTGATGAAGGCAAACAGGATATCAAGGATGGCTTGAAGAAGTTTGACCTGAGCTGGGCTTTCGGCGTGGGTTACCTTACTCAATCGAATGTTGGTGTCAATGTACGTTATAACCTCGGTCTTAGCAATATGAGCGATTCTAAAGGTTATAATGAAGATGCAAAGATGAGGAACAGTGTTTTCCAAATAGGTGTATTCTACGTATTGGGAAGCAAATAATATTGTTGTTTTTATTAGTGTAGTGACCGGTCATCTTTTAGATGGCCGGTTTTTTTGTTAACCAGCTTTTAACAGCATAGCTATTTGTTCTTATGTCTTTCTAACAGGTATCCATACATATACATTTATACTGCGGGCTTAGGATAATAATTTTCCTAATTCTTCGTTATTGGGGCTGAAATCAAAAGCTATGAAAAAACTTGTCCTATTGATCGTATGTGTGGCTTCTTTTGTTGCAACACAAGCACAAGCTAAGTTTGGTATCAAGAGTGGATTCAACTTCGCCAATCTTACGAATGATATCGAAGGTGACATGAAGCTTAGTTTTTATGCCGGTGCTTTTGCGAACGTACCGGTAGCCAGTCGTTTTAGTGTGCAGCCTGAGCTTGTATTCTCTCGTCAGGGCGCCAAGTTTGATGATCCCGGTGATGATATCAAATGGCGGTTGAATTATCTCAACGTTCCTGTTATGGGACAGTATAATGATCCTTCCGGTTTTTATGCTGAGACCGGCCCTCAGTTTGGATTTTTGCTCAATGCCAAGTCAAAGGATGATGGCAATGTAGTAAGCGCCAACAGTTATTTCAAGTCATTTGACCTGTCGTGGGGCTTCGGTGCTGGTTTCAACTTTACAAAGCAGGCTGGTATCGGCCTTCGCTGGAACCTGGGTATGACGGACGTGTGGGAACATGCCGGTACTATGAACAACAGTGTATTGCAGTTGGGTGTTACTTACAGGTTGTAATTAATTACGGTATTATTACTAACTCATATTCTTTTAGGAGAAAACCACTGTCATTGGCAGTGGTTTCTTATTTTTATGGAAATTTTTCTCTTTAAAGGCTCCTGCTGTATTTTCCGGAATGCTTTGAAGTGAATAATATTTATGACATGAAAACGGTTTTGAACGAACAGCAACTGGCTTTTACGATCAAGCGTCTGGGTCACCAGATCCTGGAGAACCACGTAAATCTTGAAAATACGGTATTGATCGGCATTCAGCCCCGGGGTATTTTTGTTTCTGATCAGATTGTGCGGGAGATACGTGAGCTGGTGCCGGCTGATGTAGTAAAATATGGCAAACTGGATATTACTTTTTACCGCGACGATATCCGCAACTCGCTGCACGCGCCCAATCACACTGATATTCCTTTCAGCATAGAGAATAAGAATGTGGTCATCATCGATGATGTATTGTATACAGGCCGTACGATCCGGGCTGCGCTGGATGCTTTGATGGGCTTTGGCAGGCCGGCAAAGGTGGAGTTGTGTATCCTGATCGACCGCCGTTTCAGCCGCCAGCTTCCTATCCAGGCTGATTATGTGGGTAAATCCATCGACTCGATCATCTCGCAAAAGGTGCGGGTGTTTTGGAAGGAAAAGGATGGAAAAGAGGAAGTTGTGTTGTTGTAGAATGTTAGTATCCTGTGCTTTATCTTATTTTGTACCTTATATCTTTTTGCTCTAATTTTGCTGCCCGACATGCAACTTTCAGTTAAACATCTGCTCGGCATCAGGGATCTTACCCGGCAAGACATCCAGCTTATCTTAGATACTGCTACGGAATTCAAAGAGGTATTGCAGCGACCCATCAAAAAGGTCCCTTCTTTACGGGATGTGACCATTGTGAACCTGTTTTACGAGAATTCTACCCGCACGCGTATTTCTTTCGAACTGGCTGAGAAGCGCCTCAGCGCCGATACTATTAACTTTACTGCCAGTGGTTCTTCGGTTTCCAAAGGTGAAACCCTGCTGGACACGGTGAATAATATCCTGTCCATGAAAGTGGATATGGTGGTGATGCGGCATAGTGCCAGCGGCGCCCCCCACTTCCTGGCGAAGCATATTCCTGCGGCCATCATTAATGCCGGTGATGGTATCAACGAACATCCTACGCAAGGTTTACTGGATGCTTTCTCGATGCGGGAAAGGCTGGGTAAACTGGAAGGGCTGAAGGTGGCCATCATTGGTGATATTATGCACTCACGGGTGGCAATGAGTAATATTTACCTGCTTAAAAAGATGGGTGCTGAGATCATGGTGGCTGGTCCTCCCACGCTGATTCCAAAGTACATCAAGGAAGCATTTGATGTGCGCGTGGAGTACAACCTGAAGAAGGCGCTGGAATGGTGTGATGTGGCCAACGTGCTGCGTATTCAACTGGAGCGGCAGAACCAGGTACTCTTTTCTTCCCTGCGTGAGTATAGCCTGGCTTATGGTATTAATAAACGTTTGCTGGATAGTCTCAATAAAGAAGTGGTGATCATGCACCCCGGACCTATCAACAGGGGTGTGGAACTGGACAGTGATGCGGCTGATAGCAAACAATCTATCATCCTTCAACAGGTGGAGAATGGCGTAGCTGTTCGCATGGCTGCTTTATACCTGCTTTCAGGTGGGAGAGGTAGCATGAATTAACCTGGATGGAGTATTGCGCCTTGTTCCTTAAATTCTTCTTATGCAACAACGTATTGCTTTATTTCCCGGTACTTTCGACCCTATTACTATCGGTCACCTCGATATTATCAACCGGGCTTTGCCTTTGTTCGACAAGCTGATCATTGGTATCGGACGTAATATCAATAAGACGCCGATGTTCTCTGACGAGCAACGTATCAGCTGGATCAATGAGATCTACAAGGACACTTCCAAAGTGAGTGCTGTGTTGTATGAAGGGCTGACGGTGGATTGTTGCCAGAAAGTGGGCGCCAACTTCATTGTACGGGGCATCCGCTACGTTAATGACTTCGAGTATGAAAAGGCTATCGCGGATATGAACCGCAGCCTCGACAACAATATAGAAACTGTTTTTCTTACCTGCCTGCCTCAATTTACTTCTGTGGCTTCTACGCTGGTGCGCGATGTATTACGGAATGGTGGTGATGTGATGAAATTCCTGCCTGATGTAGTAGCGCGGTCTTTGGAACAGCGAAAGAAATACGAGATATGATCTGGTTTCATAAATCTGTAGGGGTTTCGGATATACAGCCTTTGGGCAAGAACACTATTGCCGAGGTGATCGGTCTTGAGTTTACTGAAATAGGGGCTGATTTTCTGAGGGGGCGTATGCCAGTGGATCATCGTACGCATCAGCCTTATGGGTTGTTGCATGGCGGTGCTTCGTGTGTGCTGGCTGAAACGCTGGGCAGTGTAGCTTCTGCACTGGTGATCGATCAATCGAAGTTTATTTGTGTTGGGCTGGAGATCAATGCCAATCATGTGCGCGGTGTGCGCAGTGGTTTTGTGACAGGCACTGCCAGTCCTATCCATATTGGCGCTTCTACGCACGTGTGGGATATCAGGATTACCGATGAGCGGGAAAAGCTTGTGTGCATCAGCCGGCTTACTGTTGCTATTTTGCCGAAAAAATAAGACCTTATCCATGCGAATAATTATCGTTTTTACACTGCTACTCCTTGCAGGTGTTTGTGCTGCGCAACCTACTCAGCCTGCCGATTATGGCCTGAAGGCTTTTTCCATACAGGATAAAAAATTAGGGACTATCAACTTTTATGTGTCGTCGGCAGGTATGGATTCCACCAAGCCTTTACTCCTGGCGTTGGATGGTTCGGGGCATTTTCCGCTGACGACTCTTGTACGGCTCAAAAAGCAGATGCGGGTGCTCAATTCTTTCGATAATGACATGTTGCAATTAGCTGATAAATTCCATGTTGTTTTTATCAGTAAGCCCGGTGTTGCTTTTTGTGATACGGTGGATATCGATGCGGACGATATGCACTTTGAAGATGTGGCTGAACGCCTGAAGCCTTCGGAAGAATATACCAGGCGGGCGGGTTTATACTGGCGGTCGGAAGCGGCTTCGAGGGTGATCGATTATCTCTGTAAGAAGCTTCCGGTGGATAGAAAGCAGGTGATTGTGTATGGGTATAGTGAAGGTGGACAGGTAGTGCCCCGGCTGTCTGTTATCAATAAGAAAGTAACTCATTGTGCGAGTATTGTTGGTGCGGGTTTGAATCAATTGTATGACTGGCTTACTGCGCAACGTGTGTTGGCTGCTAAAGGGGAGATCACTTATCAGGAAGCGCAACGGAGGATCGACTCTCTGATGGCTGTATTTGCAGACATTTACCGTCACCCAACTGCTACTGACAAGGAGTGGGAGGGGCATAGTTATTTGCGCTGGGGTAGTTATTGTACGGATATTCCGATGGAGAGTCTGACTAAGCTTACTATCCCCATCTTTATGGCTGTGGGGAGTAATGATAAGAACTCTCCTATATATGGGCTGGACTATGTGCCACTCGAATTTCTACGCCTGGGCAAGCAGAATCTTACTTATAGGGTTTATCCTACCGATCATTTCTTCAATGAGATTACGCAAGCAAACGGTAAGGAAGAAGTGATCAGTCACAAGCAGGCCATGATCGATGACCTGTTAAAATGGCTGGGGAAGGGGAAGTGAGCGGACGTTTACTTCGCTTTTTTAAAGAAATCCTCCTGTTGTCAATACATCTATAATCGAGGGGAAAGTATTGTTCATGTACTGCTTCACTTCTGCTGCAGGTACCCATTTTAATTGGGTGATCTGTTCTTCCGACTGGGGTATGAGTGCCTGCTGACCGGGTGCTTTCATCAGGTACCAGTGTGACTCTTTCAATATGTGTTTGCCGCTTTCATCGTAGGTGTGGTAGGTGACCAGCAATGGCTTTTCAAGTATTACCTTGGTGAGGCCTGTTTCTTCCTGTACTTCCCGAACGGCGCAGGCTTCGAGTGTTTCTCCCGGGTCGAGTTTGCCTTTGGGAAGGTCCCACTTGTTGCGGCGCTGCATCATCAATACTGCTCTTGCATCATTCAATACCAAGCCTCCGCCAGCCTGTACAATGGTAAACTTTTTGCGAAAGGCTTTTTCCAATTCCGTCAGATCATTGTGTACATAGATGCCTGCGTGTATCTTTTCCTGCTTCATCTCATGGATCATGGAGTTGACGCCTGGCGTAGAAAATTCATCGATCAAGACTGCATCATCGTGGTGTGCATAGGGCTCAATTTCAGGCGTAATCTCGTCTGTGAGGAACAAAGGTTTATCGTTGAAGTATATCTTGATGTGCATAAATAATTTTCCATTTTACCGCTTCAACCTTCAATTTCGCCGGACTGAATAAAATCTCTTTATGTCTCAGAACGAAAAAGCGGTAGCTGAAAAGCTTTTACAAATTAATGCTATTAAATTGAATCCGGGGGAACCTTTTACCTGGGCCTCTGGTTGGAAAAGTCCTATTTACTGCGATAACCGGAAGGTGTTGTCTTTTCCTTATATCCGTGATTTCATTAAATCGGAAATGTGCAATGTGATCTTTGAAGAGTATCCTGAAGCTGACTTGCTGGCTGGTGTAGCTACTGCGGGTATTCCCTGGGGGGCTATGGCTGCCGATCAGCTGAAGCTGCCTTATATATATGTGCGTCCCAAGCCGAAAGAGCATGGGCTGGGCAACCAGATCGAGGGTTTTTATAGTGCGGACCAGAAGGTGGTGGTGATCGAGGACCTTATTTCTACCGGCAAAAGCAGCCTCCAGGTGGTGGATGTGCTGAAAGCGGCGGGCGTGCAGGTAATTGGAATGGTGTCCATTTTTAGCTATGGTTTCCCCGTGGCTACGGCGGCTTTTGAGAAGGCTGGTATTGCTTATCGCTCACTGACTAATTATCCTGCTTTAATTAGCCTGGCTATTGAAAAAGGGCTGGTAACTGCTGATCAACAGGAGGTTTTGTTAAAGTGGAGCCAGGACCCTGGCAACTGGACCGGGAAATAGCTATATTTGGGAAAACTATGTCTGTATGAAGAAACTATTCCTATTGGTAGTGGCCATAACCGGCCTTCTGGCTACGGGTTTTGGACAAGTTAAGAAGGGCATCCAAACGGTTACTATCAAGACCCCTACGGTTCAATGTGAAAGCTGCAAAAAGCGTATTGAAGAGTTCATGAAGCGCGAAGATGGCGTGCAAAAGGTGAATGTGGACTTCAAAAAGAAGGTTACGAAGGTCACTTTTGTTGCCGAGCGTACGAATATAGAGAACGTAAAGACGGCTATCGCCAATGCGGGCTATGATGCGGATGATGTGACGGCAGATACCGAGGCTTATAAGAAGCTTCCCAAGTGCTGTAAGAAGCCTGAAGATGGGGGTGGTGGCGATCACTAATACTGCCAATCTTATTGACCATATTGAAAAGGCCGTCTCAGTAATGAGGCGGTTTTTTCGTTTCAGGGGGGCTTTGGGGTGGTTTCAGGTTACAGGCTACAAGTTACAGGGGGCGTTGTGGCAGGGCTCATACTGGCCTGATCCCTGTCTGATAGGTGTTTGGTATAGGTCTGATCCGGGTCTGGTAGGGGATTGCTATAGGGGTGGGTCTCGATAAAGTCTCGATAAGGTCTCGACAAGGTCTCGGTAAGGTCTCGATAAGGTTAGGGCAAAGTCCGGAAAAGGTCCGGGTAAGGTCCGGATAACCTCCGGATAAGGTCCGGATAAGCCTGTTAAATCAGGAGGGCCTGCCTTCTAAGGGGATGGGCAAGCGCAGGAGGCTTATTGGTAAAGTCTCATTCATAATCAACGTATTCCAGTTTTTGAAGCATGGAGTTTGGGTTTTGTGTCCTGCTTTTTCATATGAGTAATTTACGAAATCTGAAGGGCGATTCCATGCTTACTGCAGGCTATTTTTCTGCAACCGGATCGCAAAAGTAAGCCGCTCCGACGCTTTATAAGCGATACAGCAGGGAGGGATAGTTCGGTCTAAAATGCCCCTTGGAGGGCTTTTTTTGCAGGCTTTGGCGGCGGTTAATTTTGACTTGTTGTTGCCTGCTTTTAACTGGTCAAAAATGACACTCTAGTCATGACCATAGAGGGTTGTTGTAGGCAGAGGTTTTATGGGGCAAAATTGACCTTTGTAAGGGGGCCATCTGAGTGGTCAAACAAGACCTATATTCCGGAGGCTTTTCTTCTTCGTTTAGGTGAGTCAAACTTGTCTTCGTCAGGGATAGTTTTCTTGTGATAAATCGGGTAGTCAAATAAGACTTATTATTACCCTTCTTGTAATCCCTTCTTTTCAGGTCAAGATAGACCTTTCCCAAAGACATGACATACAGCCTTTTATAGGTGAAATATTCAGGGCTCAGGGAAAGCCTGAGGCCGTTTATGCAAATCTCAGGGGCTTCCGGGAGGGGTAAAATTGCCTTTTCGGGGTGGCTAAAACCGGTCAAAACAGACTGCAATTATTGGCGCTGAGCCCGGATGATGGTAGTCAAAATAGACCTGTTATCCTGTCTTCGATGCTCCTTTTGAGGTGGTCAAGTTTGACTATTTTACCGTGGTATTTTCGGCTGTCTTTTGTTCAAAAAACAGGAGGAGCTGGCGTTGGTAAGTGAATTTCTGCTCTTCAGGAAGTAGACAAAATAGACCTGATTGGGTTCGTTTTTGTTGCTTGTTACGGTGGTCAAACTTGACTTTTTTTCCCGGCGTTCTCCTTCGTTGTTTTATTTAGAAAAAGGGGAGGGCCTGCCGTTTTAAGGGAGATTTCTCTTTGCTAAAAAGTAGTCAAAATAGACGTATCCGGATGCTTACTTTCTGACTAAACCGGTAGTCAAAATTGACCTTCTTTTAAGCCCGGCTAGTGGAGTTGATTGAATAAAAAAAGGGAGGGTTTGAGGTTTTATAGACAATTTCTCTTTATTTAAAAGTGGTCAAAGTAGACGTAAATCTGTGCTTGTTTTGAGCTTATAAGGATGGTCAAATTTGCCTCTTTTCCTAAGCTGCCTACGGCCTATTTCAGTTCAAAAAAAGAGGAGAGGCCGCCGTTGTGAAGCGAATTTCGGATGTCTTTAAATTAGTCGAAATAGACTTGTTTTTAAGCCTGTATTCAGGCCTCGGGTGTGGTCAAATTTGACTATTCTCCTCATTGATCGCTGGCATTCTTTTCCAGAAAAAGGAGGAGGGCGCACCATTATTGGGCAGATTTCCGGTTTGGCAATTAGGGCAAATGAGACCTGTTTTTAGTGGGCCTTTTAGCTTGCGGTCAGGGTCAAAATTGACCAGTATATCAATGGTTTGTAGTCGGGGCGAATAGTCAATTTTGACTCTTTTTAATTGCTCAAAAGCCACCTTTTACAGGTCGAAAATTCAGGATATAGCCCCGGATCGAATCCGTTTAAGCAAATCTCAGGGCCTTCCGACGGGGTACATGTAGCTTCTTTTATACTAATTCCGGCGGTCAAAATTGACCAATTGGAGAGCTGTTAATTCAATCAGTAGTTAGTCAAAATAGACGTTTCGTGAGCTGGCCTTTGGCTTTCGGTTGTGGTCAAAATAGACCTTTTTGACCAGGCATTTATAGCGCGCTTTACCTCTAAAAAAGGGGAGGGTAGGCGAGTTTATAGCAGTTTTCGGGTTTAAAAAAATGGTCAAAATTGACCCTTTTGAGTGCACTCTTTCTGCATTAAAAATAGTCAAAATTGACCTCTGCTTATCAGGCACAAGCACCCTACAGCACTTAGCTATGCGGCATGCTTGCGCCAGTTGCGAGGGCAAAATTGACCGGGCCTGCGCCGCGTTAAAATCATTGTATATAGTCAAAATAGACCTTGGGGGAGTGGCTTTTTTTGGGGGCTGTTCAGTCGTGATTGCTGTATAAAGCGCAGGGCTTATTTGACTGTTTTTGGTAACTAAACTGAAAGTCAATGTCATTCTTAATAATGTCAAAATTGACCTTTTACGGGTGACCTCCTGGTTAGTAAAGCTGACCGGAATATGGAATTTAAAAGTAAAAATGCTGCTATCTGTAGTGTCTAAATTGACCTTTAAACTACCTGGCTTCTTGCCGCCTGGTACTGTCAAAAACGACCTCCTGCGGTGTTGTTGCTTGCTGATTCCGGAGCAATAAAAAGCCGATTTTCCGGTCAATATGTAATTAAAAACACCTGCGGCGATATGTCAAATATGACCGTTCAGCTCCTTCTTTTTCTGGGCCCTGTTTTTAAGCTATTCTGTTTTTTGAGGCCTCCCAAGTCTTTCAACAGCTGGTTTTATGTATGTCAAAAATGACCTTCCAACGGCGCCTTTCCAGGACGATTGGACGCTCTTTTTGGGACCGATCCGGGCGGGAGATGACCATACTCTGTTTAACTATTCTATTCGAATGAGGTCAAAAATGACCGTCGTTTTCGACCTCAAAAAATCGGAAAATTGCTAAAATCAGGGGCTAAAAATTGCTCCTTTTGTGACCTGGTTAGATGTCTTTGGGGCACCTGAATCCTGGAAAATGCATAATTCCGGGAAAATAAAAATGGGTCATTTTCGAAAAAATGACCCATTTCTGGTTTGTCTTTATCTGTAAAAAAAGACCGATCTCATCACAAAAATTGTTTAGCCCGATCCGGTCTTTTGATCTTATGTATAAATGCTGTTCGTCCGTTGAAATTTTTGGAGGTCATTTATGACCTTTTTTTGACGCGTATTTTATATCGCTAAAATGTCTTTTTTGACCTCCTGAGCTGTGCTTTTAAAACTTCAGTTTTTGGGCTCCTTCATACTTTATGGGGTAATTAATGAAGATCCCGCCCCGGCCAATCCGCGCTTTTCCATCCAGTTTGATCATCACTTCCTGCTGCCCTCCGGCCAATGTTTGTATCAATCCAATCGCTGTTGTTGACATATTGACAGTCATCTGAACGGGTAAATAGAAGGTGTCTTTCCTGGGAATTTTGATGGTTGAGTCGAGTGTACTATGTCCTAAAAAGTTGCTGTTGACATAAACATCGACCTCGGCATGCTTCATGGTGACGGGAAATTTGTTGGGATTATAGTATCCAACCTCCGCCGAAATGGTCGATTCTTTCAGGTCAAACTTGACCACTTTTGCGTTCCTTATTCCGAGGTAATCGAACCCTGTTGGCTTGGCGCAGGCTATGAGCAGGATGGGGAAGGAGGCTATTAGAAGCTTTTTATTCATGTCTATTTTTTGTGGACACAAAGTAGGGTATAAATTTTTTCTGCCAAAAACGGGGTTGTACATTTAGGAAAATCTTTGCTAAAAAGTTTAGAGATTTTTGGGCTCTTTTTGAATGAAAGTATTCAAAATCAATAACTAACTTGTTTAGCTTACAATTTTATGTTTATAAACTTAGTTTAAAACATTTTAGAGCCAACTATATTGAATTTTTATTTTAATGAAATTGGGTTGCAAATGCCCAAATTTCAAGAAAAATGAAGCAACCTTAAACAGTTTCTGGAACAAGTATTTAAAAATGAACTTAATAATTGAAATACAATATTTTGCACCTGCTATATTCTATAAAAAGGTAAATAAAATTTCGAATGTTGATTATGATGTATATGAGACTTATCAAAAAATGAGTTTTCGCAACCGATGCATCATTTTGGGCGGCGGCGGACCGGTTACCCTGAGTATTCCGCTGGAAGAAGGCCGGGGTCAACGGAGGTTGACCAGGGACGTCCGGATCGCCAACCGGTACCCCTGGCAGTCGCAACATTGGAAAAGCATCCTATCGTGTTACAACCGGTCGCCCTGGTTCGAATTTTACCGGGATGAGCTGGAAGGTCTTTTTCAAAAGCAGGTGGATTTTTTGGTCGACTGGAATTTGGCCTGCTGGGAATGGGCGTCCAAAAAATTGGGAATGGAGGTTGCGACCGGTACAACGAAGGAGTACCGGACTGACTATGATATGACAAAATGGCTTGATCTTCGAAATAAGTTATTACCAAAATCTATCATGCAAAATTTCCTGGAACCAGTGGTTTACCGGCAAGTTTTTGAGGACCGGACCGGGTTCATTCCGCACTGCTCCATTTTGGACCTGCTTTTTTGTGAGGGAAAAAATGCCCGCTCATTATTGGCTACCGATCCGAAATGATGAGCGCAAAGTTGATGGTGCTTTTTGATGGGTAAAAAAGGGCCTCATATAGCGCTTTTTATAATGCAATTTGGCAGGGTAAAATACCCTGGGGGATCTCACGAAGGCTGCCCTGAATTTCTTATATTGCAATAACACCCTTCCGTTGCCAAAACCGGAAGGACCCCATGAGAAAATCTATACTGCTTAGCTGCCTGGTAATTTTATCAACCTTATCCCGGGCCCAAGACTTTACCAATAAAGGGAAAGAGTTTTGGCTGGGCTATGGCAACCATCAGCAGATGTAT
Organism: Paraflavitalea sp.; assembly: GCF_059502485.1. Classification (NCBI taxonomy): domain Bacteria; kingdom Pseudomonadati; phylum Bacteroidota; class Chitinophagia; order Chitinophagales; family Chitinophagaceae; genus Paraflavitalea; species Paraflavitalea sp. The sequence goes on along the minus strand of NZ_JCACET010000010.1, from coordinate 1,336,389 downwards.
AGTAATGCTCAACCCGGCATGGACGTTTACATAACCTCCGACGTCGATACTGAAGTCACCCTCGAAATTCCTGGTCTTGGTGTTACGCAGACCTTCGACATCTTCGCCAACCAGGTCCGGCAGATCGCTATCCCTTCCCGGGCATTTCTCGACAATGAAGGTTTATCCAATAAAGGCATTCATATCACGGCGCTTAAACCGGTGGTCGCCTACGCGCACATTTATTACGCGTCGGTGTCCGGAGCTTCGCTTTGTTTGCCGGTGGCTACCCTTGGCCGGGAATATTATTCGGTGAACTTCAAGCAGGAGGCACAGGCGGATGTGAACAGTAATTCTTACTCCTGGTTTTTTGTAGTGGCTACAGAAGACAATACCGAGATCGAGGTGATACCATCCGCCAATACCCAGACCATGACGGCAGGCCAAACTTATAGCCAGGTGTTGCAGAAGGGTCAGGTGTATAATGTTCTTTCTTCCACCGACCTCACCGGTTCTACCATCAGGTCGATCAACAATGGATCGGGTTGTAAAAAGGTCGCTGTGTTTTGCGGAAGTGGGCGTATCGGTATTGGTTGTCCTTCCGGCGGCGTCTCTTCGTCTGACAATCTTTTTCAGCAGATGTATCCTTCGAGTACGTGGGGCAAAAAGTATATCACTGTTCCAAGCGCTACCCGGCCGTTGAATTATTACCGGATCATCCGGCCCGATCCTGCGTCGGTAGTCAGGCTGGACGGCGCCGTCGTTCCTGCCGGTAATTTTACCAATAATTTGTATTACGAATTTTCAGATGCTTCGCCGCATATTATCGAGTCGGACAAGCCGCTCCTGGTGGCCCAGTATTTCACCACGCAGGAATGTGGGGAGCGAACGGGCAATGGTGATCCTGAAATGATCTACCTCAGTCCGGTGGAGCAAACCGTCAATAAGGTGACGCTTGTTTCCATGCGGCTGATCAATAATGTGAGCAATGTTCATTTTGTCAACGCCGTGGTGAAGAACAGTCCGGGAGCCATCAATACCTTCCGTATCGATGGTGTTGGTTATGCCAGTAGTTTTATGCCGCATCCTGTTGATCCGTCTTATGCGTTTGCCCGGATCGTCGTGGATGGTCCTGCGGCTCATACGATTACCTGCGACACTCCTTTCAATGCCATCGCTTATGGTTTTGGGCGTACCGAATCTTATGGGTATTCTGCCGGCAGTAATCTCAAGGACCTGTATCAGTATGTGTCCATGCAGAATGACTATGCTGTGGTCAATTTTCCGGCGGGCTGCAAAAACACCCCTTTCCGTTTGTCTATGACCTTCCCTTACCAGCCGACGGAAATAAAATGGGTGTTTGGGGCTACGCTCAATGCGATGGGATTTGTTGACGTGAATATCAATGTTCCTGTTGCTGATTCGAGCTGGGTGCTCGATGGCCGCACTTTGTATCGTTACAAATTGCCGGGTCAATATACCATCAGTACACCGGGCACTTATCCGATCATTGTGAGGGCTAATAATCCGACAGCGGACGGGTGTAATGGTGAGCAGCAGATCGATTACGACCTGGAGATCTTCGAGCGCCCCCGGGCCGATTTTTCTTTTACTCCAAAATGCCTGGGCGACCCGGTCGCTTTTACCGACCGGATCGACGGACAAGGGCGTAGCCTGATCAAATGGTTTTGGAATCTTGATGATGGGAATGTCAGCACGCTCAAGGATGTGACACACACTTATGCGGCCGCCGGTCAATATAAGGTGAAGCACTGGGGTATTACGGACATTGGCTGCCTGTCGGATACTGTTGAAAAAACAGTGGAATTGGCTTCTCTGCCGAACGCCAATTTTACCCTGTCTCCGGTGCATTGTCAGGACACGCTGATTACTTTTACCGACCAGTCAAATGTGACCGGCGGAACGCTGGCCAAATGGACCTGGGATTTTGGCGATAATTCGACGTCTACGGCAACCAATAATAACCCGCTCACGCATGCTTATAATACGCCCGGAAATTACACTGTGGGATTGGTGGTGGAAACGACTTTTGGGTGCAAGAGTACAGTGCGTCAATTGCCCATAACTATTCATCCAAAACCGGTGGTTGATTTTAGTCTCCCTGGCGCTGTTTGTCTGCCTGCCGGTACGGCTACTTTTGGAAGCCTGACCACCATCACCGACGGTACTCAAAATCTGTTTACTTACCTATGGGATTTTGGAGATGGTCAAACGGCTACCACCAGCAACCCGGTTTACCAGTTTACCGGTGTTGGGCCTTACAATGTGAAGTTGTCTGTGACCTCCAACAACCAGTGTATGGGCAGCCGGGTAAAGGCGCTCAATACGATCTATCCGCAACCTAAAGCCAGCTTCGATGTGAGTGGTGAGGTTTGCCTGGGGGCGGCTATTCAGTTTACCGACAGGAGTGATGGAAAGGGTAGTACGGTGACGCAGTGGAACTGGGATTTGGGCAATGCGCAGGCTTCTACCCAACAGAATAATACGCTTACTTATGCCACTGCCGACACGTTCGATGTGAAGTTGTCGGTGGTGACCGATAAAGGCTGTAAGTCCGATACGGCTACCCGGCAGGCCATTGTTCATCCTTTGCCTACGGCGGTGTTCAATTTTGCGGCGCCTACCTGTGAAGGTGCGCCGGTGGGTTTTACGGATGCTTCTACGCCCAATGCGGGCACGTTGGTGAAGTGGCAATGGTCTTTTGGCAATGGGAATACTTCCACGCAACAAAATCCTGCTACTACGTATGCTACGCCCAATACTTATACTGCCAGTCTGGTTGTAGAAAGCAGTAAGGGCTGTGTGAGCGCGCTGGCTTCACGGCCTATCATCATACACCCTATGCCTGTGCCCGATTTTACGATGCCGGAGGTGTGCCTGTTCGATGCGGTACCATTTACAAGTACCAGTACAATTGCTGATAACAGCGAGGCTCAGTTCAGTTACAACTGGAATTTCGGGAATGGCAATAGTTCTACTCAGGCCAGTCCACAACATAATTATGGTGCTGCGGGCGATTACCAGGTAAGTCTGTCCATTACTTCTAAAGACGGCTGCTTCAAAACTGTTACACATCCTTTGGCGGTGAATGGCGATGTGCGGCGGGGTGCTTTTGCAGTGCAAGACCCGGCAGTGCTTTGTGCCAATAAAGCGGTGCTGATCCAGGACCGTTCGGAGGTGGTGTCGGGTAAATTGATACGGGTAGAGATCTATTGGGACTACACAGGTGACCCCACCGTGAAGACCGTGGATGAAGATCCTGCGATCGGCAAATCCTACACGCATAAGTATCCTGATTTCGGTTCTCCGGCCACCCGGGCCTACCAGGTGCGTTATATCGCCTATTCCGGCGAAAATTGCTTCGAAACGGATGTGCAGACGATAACGCTCAAGGCAAGCCCTGTCGTTGAATTTAACGCTCTACAGGCCGTTTGTGAGGAGGTGACGCCATTTACGATCAATTCTACGCGTGAGATATTCGGCTTTAGTGGCACGGGCAGCATCAGTGGCCCCGGCATGAGTACAGATGGTATTACGTTCAGCCCACGTGCTGCCACGCCAGGACTGCATACGTTGCGGTACGACTTTATGGCTACCAATGGCTGTTCTGCTTCGCGTGAACAAACGATACGGGTCAATCCTACGCCTGTAGTTAATGCAGGGGCTGATAAGGGCGTGCTGGAAGGTGGTTTTGTTGTGTTGGATGGACGGTCCACTGGTTCAGAGCTGCAGTACAGCTGGACGCCTGTGACCGGTGTGGACAGGCCTGATAAACCAACGCCCAGGGTAAGCCCTACAGCAGATATTACTTATAAGCTGACGGTTGTTTCCGGCGATGGCTGTACGAGCAGTGATGAGGTGTTTGTGAAGGTGTTGAAGGAGGTTATTGTGCCCAATACGTTTACACCGAATGGTGACCGGATCAACGATACCTGGAAAATATTGTACCTCGAATCTTATCCGGGTTGCACGGTTGATGTGTACAACCGGTATGGCCAGCGTGTCTTCTTTTCCACCGGTTATGGCCGTGAATGGGATGGCACGATGAATGGTAATCCGCTGCCGGTGGGTACTTATTACTGGATCATCAATCCGAAGAATGGGCGGCAGCAGATGAACGGATCGGTAACAATCATAAGATAAACCTGTGTGGTATGAAGAGAATGCTTAACTGTTTATGGGGAGTAGTTTTTTGTTTGGGTGTGCAGGCTCAACAGCAGCCGCATTACACGCAGTATATACTCAATCAATATATTCTCAATCCGGCGCTTACCGGTATCGAAAACTATGTTGATATCAAGGCCAGTCACCGCCACCAGTGGGTGGGTTTCGATGGCGCGCCTGTTACTACGTATGTTACTGTTCATGGGCCTATTGGCAAAAAGGATTTCCGTACTTCGGCTACTTCTTACCGGGTGCCGGGCGAAAATCCGCGTGGGAAAAGCTACTGGGAAAATTATGAAGCAGCTGAACCGCACCATGGGATCGGGTTGCAGGTGATCAACGATCGTACTGGTCCGCTCAATCATTTTTCGGCATACGCTACTTATGCTTATCATATCGGTATCAGTGCACGTACCAGTCTGGCGGCAGGCTTTGGGGCCGGGTTTACCAATTTAAGTCTCAATACCAACAAGGTTTTCCTGGGCATACAAGCGCCTGTAGATCCGGCTGTGTATACCAGTGGCATGGTCAATAATTTCAAACCTGATTTCAATGCAGGGTTGTATCTATATTCTGCGGATTATTTTGTAGGCTTATCGGCTCAGCAGCTCATTCCGCAAAAGGTGAATTTTGCGGAACGTAGTGTGGTGGTGAGGGACGCCAAGTTTGTGCCTCACATCTTTGCTACGGCTGGTTATCGTTTTTTACTGGGCGATGATTTCAACCTGACTCCTTCTGCCATGGTAAAGTATATCCGTCCTTTGCCGGTGCAGGCCGATCTCAATTTAAAGCTGCAGTACCAGGACCTTGCCTGGATTGGAGCTTCTTACCGTACCGGGGAAGGGTTTGCGGGCATGGTGGGTATGAATATTTCCAACACGCTCAATGTGGGGTATGCGTATGATTATACTACTTCCAATCTTAATACGGTGAGCAAGGGCACGCATGAGATCATGATCGGGTTTCTTATTGGCAACAAATATGGCGACTGGTGTCCGAAGAATGTGTGGTAGTCTACCTTGTACCAACCATGGTACCATATTTTGCGTCAAGTATAACAAGACTGCTTGCTATTAGCAGACCTGATTGCCGATTATGAATTTCTTTTATTTGTTAAATAATTCATTAATCGGTTGTGCGGCAGGTTAAGCTGTGTGGGCAATTAATATATTTGAGCAACCCTAACCTTTAACCTGCATGTTGGCAGTCAACCGTTTAACCAAAACCTGTTTTGTCCTTTTTGTATTTATCCTGTCTGTTGTATCCGCATCCGCACAGAAAAATGTGCTCAAAGGATCGGTGGTAGATACTGCCGAGAAGAAGAATCTTCATTATGCGATTGTAGCACTCATCAACAAGGCTGATAGTACTTTATACCGCTCCATCCGCTCGAACGAGGAAGGTGTTTTTGGCTTTACAGGTGTACCTGCCGGTCGCTATACTGTGATGGTCTCTTATCCTAAGATGGCCGATTTTCTGCAAGACATTACTGTTTCCGATACTTCCAAAATAGACCTTGGCAAAGTGCCTATGACTACGGAAGCCAAGCTGCTCGAGGAGGTAGTGGTGCGGGCCGGTGTGCCTATCCGTATGCGAGGCGATACACTGGAGTATACGGCGGATAGTTTTGCCCTGAAGCCCAATCAAACAGTGGAAGAGCTGTTGAAGCGTCTGCCTGGTATTCAGGTAGAAAAGGATGGAAAAATAATGGCGCAAGGGCAGGAGGTGAAGACAGTATTGGTGGATGGTGACGAGTTTTTCTCTGATGATCCCGGGCTTGCGTTGAAATACCTGCAGGCCGGTGCGGTAGACAAGGTACAGGTGTTTGATAAAAAGAGTGCACAGTCTGAATTTACGGGGATCGACGATGGCTCGCGTAATAAAACAATCAATCTTAAGCTTAAGAAGAATAGTAAGCATGGTTATTTCGGTAAGCTTTCTGCGGGCGCCGACGGGAAGAATTATTATCAGCACGAGGCCATGGGAGCATTGTTCAACGGCAATAAGAAAATTTCGGTTTTCGGTACTGCTGCCAAAACCGGGGCTGCAGGACTTTCTTACCAGGATATGAGTAAATATGTGACGCAGGATTATGAAGCGATCGGTGATGGCATGGGAGGCGTTGCTTATTATACCAGCAATAGTGATTATGAAAGTGACCGGTATTGGGGTAATGGCCTGCCATCGGTATTGTATGGTGGCGCGCATTTTTCGGATAAATGGGGTGGCGACAAGCAAAAAGTATTTGCCAACTATCGTATTAAGGAGATCAAAGCTGATGGTTGGAGTAATTCAAACGGCTCTAACATTCTGCCAGACGGGACAGGCTTTTTCAATAAAAGTGATAGCCGTGAAAGTTCTTATAGTTTTTCGCAAAAGGCCAGTGGCAATTTTACAACGAAGCTGGATTCATTTACCACGTTGAAATTGTCGGCCAACGGTAGCCTTGGCAGGAATAATAATAACAACTGGTCCACGTCGGAATCCAAAAACGAAAAGGGGTTCCTTGTGAACAACAATGAGCAATCTTACAAGAACGAATCGGAGAATAAACGTTTTGGCAGTGACATTACGTTGCAGAAGAAGTTCAGGAAGGATGGAAGGACGTTCTCTTTTAGTTTTCAGCAGGAGCACAGCAGTAATATTACGGATGCGTATACTTTCAATGCTACCAATTATTTTGATCCGGCCAATGGTGATTTCAGGAGGGCAGATACGCTGAACCAGCTTCAGCAAACGCGTAGTCCATTTGAATCTTATGCGGTGAGGGGTACTTATACCGATAAGTTTACCAAAGAGCTGGGCATTTCGTTGGAGTATGGCTGGAAAACAGCTCAATCGTCCAACGTATTCAATACGTTCAACGATGTTAATGGGAAATATACGGCTCGTGTTGACAGTCTCAGCAACGATTATGATTTCACTGTTAATACGCACATATCAGCTGCCATGTTGAGCTGGAGCACTAAGAAAATGAATATTACTGCTGGTAGCAGGGTCTTCCATACCGGCATGGAGCAGGTTAATAATGATCTTAATAAAGGTGTAACGCGGCGGTTTATCAATTTTGCTCCTAACCTGAGTATTGGTCTGCGTGTTATCAAAAACACCAATATCGATATTGGTTATAACGGCGAAACTTCCCAACCTTCTGTTGATCAATTGCAGCCTTTACGCAGAACCAATAATCCTTTGTATGTACAGGTAGGTAACCCCGATCTCAGGCCTTCTTTCAGGCATACCGGCCGTGTATCATTCAACAGATTTAAGATGAATGGCAATTACATGTATGGTAGTCTTTATTATACTTATACAGATAATGCCATCACCATGCAGCGTTCTACAGATGCACAAAACCGTACGGTGAGCCAGTTCGTCAACCTGGATGGGGTTGGAATGCTCAGTGCTAATGTGGGTTTCAACTGGAACCTCAAGAAATGGAAGCTGCGTCCGTCTCTTTATTTCTATGGTAGCAAGGGCGGTGGTAATTCGGTGCAGAACGGCATCACTATTAAAAATGAGAACATTTCTTCCAGCATACGGGGAGGGTTGAGCCACGATTGGCCGAATGTGATGTCGACTAGTTACTCGAACAGCTTTACGTATTCTGTAGGCTGGTCTGACGCACCCAATAACCAAACCAACCGGAATTTCTCTCACACGCATACGCTGAATAATCGTTTCTTCTTGCCATGGGATATAGAGGTCGTTTCTGATTGTAATTTCCAGTTCCAACCCAAGAATAAAGCGTTTAACAACAATATCAATATTATTCAATGGAATGCTTCTGTGGAGAAGAAGCTGCTGAAGAATGAGCAGGGGGTAATCAAGTTTTCGGTAAATGATATCCTGAATCAGAATACGGGTTACAACCGGTATATTTCGGGTAACAGTATTAACGAGTCGAACAGGCTGGTGCTGAAACGGTATTTTTTGCTGACGCTGACGTGGAATTTTATGAAAACATTTTAATCACGAATCGAGTAAGATCGAAGTATATGAAACAAGTTATTCTCTTTTTGGTGAGTGTGTTCCTGATGGCGGAGGCTGTCGAGGCGCAGGATTTTATCACCCGCGGGAAAATTGAATATGAGATCAAGCGGAATAATAAAAAGGTGTTTGAGGAAGAAGGGGGGCGTAATAACTCCTGGACGATGACTTTACCCGAGTTTGACGTGACTTATCGGGATGTACTTTTTTCCTGGGACCGCTGGGTGTATCAGCCGGGCAGGATAGGGCCTACTCCTTCTTTCAGTATCAATGAAAACAGTGCTTATGTTGATCTTGGTACGAAGGAGATTGTTACCAAAAAGCGCTTTATCGACGATTATTTTATTTATGGCGACAGTCTGCCAGCTATCAAGTGGCGTATAGAACAGGAAACGCGTAAGATAGCAGGGTGGGAGTGTCGCAAGGCCATTGGACGCATCCATGACAGTGTATATGTGGTGGCGTTTTATTGTCCGGAGATCGTTACGCAGGGTGGTCCGGAGCTCTTTACCGGTCTGCCCGGAATGATATTAGGGTTGGCCATCCCCCGTTTTTACACCACCTGGTTTGCCACGAAGGTAGAGATTGCCAGCATCGATGAGTCGACTATTGCGCCACCCACCATGAAGAAGGGTAAGCAGTATAAAAAACGGGAACTGGCAGATGTATTGCTCAAGAAATACAAGGATGCGGGGTGGTGGAAAGACGTGACACTGGAAAAAGTAATGGCAGATATGAGTGATTATTTTGTGCGATGAGGTTATCATTCCACGCATTATATTTGCGCCTAAACTTGTCTACATGCGTTTACTAAGTATTGCTTTTTGTGCGGTATTGGCCCTGACGGTGGCCGGATGTAAAAAGAATGATAAAGAGGGATGTACCCCTGCAGCTGAAATCGATACCAAGATGCTGGCTTATATTTCTGCTAATGGCATTACTGCTACCAAACATCCCAGCGGAATGTATTACCAGATCATTAATGCTGGTTCCGGCGCTACTCCTACTATCAATTCGACTGTTCAGGTTACTTATTCTGGTAAATTCACCGACAATAGTTCTTTTGACAGTGGCACCACCAGCTTCCCGCTCAGTAATGTGATTGAGGGTTGGCAGATAGGTATTCCGCTCATCAAGAAAGGTGGAAAGATAAAGCTCATTATTCCTCCGGCACTGGCTTATGGATGTAGTAACTACATGGGTATTCCCGGTAACTCTATCCTTGTATTTGATGTGGATCTGCTGGATGTGAAGTAATTACTTCCAGGCCGACTGTATATACTTCCCAACTTCATTAGTCAGGCCTGCGGGCCGCTGTTCGTCAACTGTCCAGTTATTATTAGAAAAGGACAGGTTGCCAAACATTGTTTCGTTCAATACTACATGGAAAGACTTTGGCTTTCCGTCGGTTCCTTTTTTGTCTGAAGGTGTTACCCAGCCTTCATAATGGGTGCCTTCATAGTCGAGGACTATATTGAATGTTTTGTCGTTCATGTAAACGCCCATGCAATTCAGGGGCCACACAAAAAAAGACCACCCGTAAGGTGGTCTCTGGCTATGAATGTTTTATGTTTTTATCAGATCACTACGATCTTTTTCCTCTTTACGCTCTTTGCTTGTGTAGCTTTCTTTTCTGTTTCGCAGGTGGTAGCTTTTTGATTTTCTCCTAACCTGTCCATCAGTATCTGGTATTGTACCTGTTGTTGTTTCTCTTGTTTTTCCTGGCGGGCCTGGTTGTAGCGTTCCATCTGTAATCTCAGGGCTGCCTGCTCTTCGGCCATTTCGCGGCGGGCTTCAGCAATGGCTGCTTCTGTTTCTTTGTTTACTTTTTTCCAGTCTACTTCTTTCAGTGCTTTCTTGATCTCGTTTTGCAGTTTTTCGATGTCTACCGTGTTTTCACCTGTGGCAGTTAATCCTTTTTCGAGTTTTTGCCAATCGATCTGTTTCAAGGCCATCAGGGCTTTGTCCAATGATTCCCTGGCTTCTTTTTCGGCCTGTGTCATCGTGTATTTCTTGGGCAACAGGGTATCTTCCAGTATCTGTACGATGAAGCTATTACCGGGCACAAAAGGGTGTGTGTTGATAGAGCCTACTGAAGCCAGTGCTTCTTTGGCTGCCTGCATGGAGTAGTCGCGCATTTCCTTTGTTTGTACAAAGGATACCATGTTTTGCACTATCGGGCTTTGTTGGGATGCGAACTGTACCAGTTCGTGGCGCAGGTTGCTATGGTCATCTGCATCCATTTCGTCGAGGTCGGCTAATGGAGCCAGGTCTATATCTTCTTCCTGGTTGTCATTATCCGGTACTGCTGCAAAATCATCTGCGAGGGCTTGTGCTTCAGGCGCAGCCTTTGGCGATGCCGGTGCTGGTAATGCCGGTGTGCTGATATCGGCAGCAAACTCAACGACAGGGTTTTCAGGCGCTGTTACGACCGTTTCTTTGATGGTGGTTACAATGGCTCTGCCGGGGTTGTACCAGCCAATAAAGCCTATCAGGAAGGCTGATAGCAGCCAGGCTACCAGTTTCTGGTTGAGTGCGATGGTAACGGGCTCTTTGGTGAGCATGCGTTTTACGCGGTTCAGCAATAAGGTATTGTTGCCGGTAGCGGCTACTGCCAGTGCCGGCGACCCGACAGCTCTGTTCTGCTCGAGGGTCAATAAGGCTCTTGCGTATTGTGATGCGTCGTAGCGGAACTGCAATACCATGTCATCGCAACTGTGTTCGCGTTCGCGGCGTATGACGCCAGAAAAGAGTTGTGCGAATGGGTTGAAGAATAAAATGATATCGGTGCAGGCAATGAGCAGGTTCACCAGGTAATCATTGCGCCTGATGTGGTTCAGCTCATGGAGTATGATCGCTTCTGTCTGTTCGATGGAGAGGTTATTCACTGCAGCTATGGGCAGCAGGATAATGGGTTTCCAGAATCCGATGGTGAGTGGCGTATCGACGAGGGAAGACAGCCAGATGTTTACTTTCCGGTGGATGCTCATGTGCTGTACTGCCTGTTGCAGGAATACGCGCAACTCAGGGTTGGCTTTTTGCAAGCCCTGGTGAAACAACCGGCGTGTGGAGCGGTACTGGTGGTAGAACCGGAAAAACAGGCCAGCGGTAATGAGCAGGTAGGCTACTGACAGGAAGGGGAGTACCGGTTCCAGCCAGGTGGCCATATCGCCTTTTACGGCGGGCAGGCTTTCGCCTGCATTCACTACGAGGGTAATCACTTCGGGGGCTGCTGCGGCCTTATAAAAGTTGATGATCAATGTTGTCAGGAACCAGAGTGAACCTCCGGCCAGCGACAACAGGGCCAGCGTATGACGTTGGCGTGCATTGAATCTTCTTCCATTGGCAGTCAGCAATACATAGATCAGCCACAAAGCTCCCATTTGCCACAAGCTGTCTAATAATGACCATCCCAATGCTTTTAGAAAAGCGGATTGGTTGACCAGATTCATCGGCTACTGTTTTTTTAGATTGTCTAACATTTTCTGGATCGCTTCCAGTTCATCTGCAGATGCCTTATGATTACCCAATGCCTGGATGACCAGTTCGGTAGGTGAGCCACCGAATAAGGAGTCGATCATTTTTCCCAGCAAATGTTTCTGTGTCTTTTCCCGGCTAACAGCGGCCTGGTAGATGTGCGTTTTGATGGAATCATCGCGCTTTACCAATCCCTTCTCGTACATGATCTGCATCAGTTTCAGGGTGGTGGTGTATCCAGCATCCTTGATCTTCAACAGTTCTTCATGTACTTCCCGTACGCTGGCAGTTCCTTTGATCCATAGGACCTGCAGGATCTCCAACTCACTTTCAGTGGGTTTTATACTTTTGGTTGTGGACATAGTGGAACAACGTTTGCCTTAAAAATACGACATATTTCGTAATGAACTGTTAAAGGAAGGTAAAGAACATCGTCTTTTTAATCACAGCTTAATCAATGAATGGGGATAAAAGGTGTGCGGACGGTAGGCCGTGTTTAAAGCCATAATCCGGTCATTTTCGTATATTAATGAGTATCCGTGTTTTGTAATAAGTATATTTACCCCGTTGATAACACCATTACCTACTGTGAAAAAAGGCTTGCTAAATGTTCTGCTCATGCTCCTTGGGACCATGGGGGTGTCTGCTACTCCGGTTATTCCTCTTTCAGACGATGTTTCCTTTCTGCGGATTGCTACTCAATGTGGCTGGTTTGTCGACAGCAGTGCACGCCTTACCATGAGTGATGTGACGAGACCCGACTTTGCCGCCAGGTTTCAGCCTGTCCGGCACGATATAGGCGCCTTTGGTAAAACACATGCGGCCGTGTGGGCCTATGGCAGCTACACGTACGCTGGCACAGATAAAGTATACCTCCTGATCGATTTTGCCAATATCGACAGTATTACGCTTTTTTATTATGATAAAGGGGCATTGAAAACCGTTCAATCCGGTAGTCATACGCTGCTGAAAAACAAGCCTCATAACATTCCAGGTTTTACCCTTGAGCTACCGGCTACCGGCGGGCAGCCAAAGGAGTTCTGGCTGCGCATCCGGACGGGCAATGCGGTGATTGTGCCGCTGGCTATCGCTACGGAGGGTGGCTTGCCTGAATCGTATCCCGGCATGTTCCTCGTGGGTATTCTGTACGCCGGCGTGGTGCTGGCCATGTTCCTTTATAACCTCACGCTCGCTATCTGGATCAGGGACCGGGCTGCTTATTTATATTACCTGGGTTATCTTTTCTTTCTCGCTGTTTTTATATTGTTGTACCTGCTCGGTTTTCATGTGTACCTGGGGCAGACGATGTCGTCCTGGATTAACCAATATGGCATAGGGGCAGTGGCCGTGAGCTATATGTTTGCGCTACAATTCTCTATTTCTTTTTTGCATGGTAAGGAATATGCGCCGCGACTTACCCGCGTATTCAATGTCCTTACCTGGCTGTTGCTGATCACAGTTGCCTGCTGTCTGGCCGGCTGGCGGCGTACTACTATTTACCAGCAGGAAGCTATCTGTTTGGCTGCGCCTATCCTGTTTATAGGTATGGCTATCAAAGCCTGGCAGATCAATTATAAGCCTGCTATCGTGTTTATCATTGCCTGGGGGGCACTCATTGTGAGCATCGTTTTGTTTGCGCTCACCAATATGGGTGTGCTGCCTTATGGCAGGTGGACTTTCCATTTGTTGCCTATTGGCTCTGCCATCGAGGTGGTGATGCTGTCCAAAGCGTTGTGGTACCGGTATGCGTTGAAGGAAAAAGCGAAGCGCGCGAAGCAGGAAATACAGATCCAGTCAGCTGCTGAGCAGAATACTTTGCTGGAGCAAAAAGTGAGTGAACGTACACAGGAGCTGCAAAAGGCTTTGGAACAACTGGAGGAGCATAATCAGGCGAAGGATAAGATGCTGAATATTATTGCGCATGATATTCGTAGTCCGCTCAATAATCTTTCGGGTTTCCTGGAGCTGGCCGAAAAGAAGGTAGTGGAGGCCGGACAGATCCAGCAGTTTGTACATGTGTTGCGACGCAATATCAGCCAGATCGGTAAAACCATGAACAACCTGCTCAACTGGTCGCTGGTGCATAAGAACCTTATTGAAACGGTTCCCTCCGAAGTAATGCTGTCGCCCGTGACCCGCCAGATCATGGATACTTACCGGTTTTCGGCAGAGGACAAGGGCGTGTGCCTGAAAAAGAATATGCCGGAAGAGCTGGTAGTGATAGCCGATAGCCATCAATTGGAGTTGGTGCTTCGCAACCTGCTCGACAATGCCATCAAGTTCACGCCCCGGGCTGGAACTATCACCATCGGATGCCGGCCTAAAAACGGACATGTAGTTATTTACGTGAGCGACACGGGCCATGGCATGTTGCAGGAAGAGGCGGAGAAATTGCTGCACAGAAGCAGTTTCCATACTACCGGGAGTTCATCTAACGGGAAGGGTACTGGCCTGGGGCTTCAGCTGTGTAAGGAATTTGTGGCCAGCAATGGCGGTGTGCTACAAGTGAAAAGCGTTCCGGGAGAAGGGACTGAATTTTATTTTAGCCTGCCTGGCAAATTACAGTTATAAGAGAAAGATTATCTATTTAAAAGACTGGGACCTTATAAAATGTAAAGACCCCATGTGGAAACATGGGGACTTTGGTATTTGGTATGATATAGTGCCTTTAGTTATGAGTAGCAAATATAAATGCTCTGAAGGAATAAATAAGGGTTTCCCTGTAAAATATTTCCTTAGAATTTTGCTACTGTGATATTACCGGTATTCTCATTCGTTACTACCACTTGCTCACTCTTTTGTGTTGCCGGTTTAAATACTTCTGGCTCAGGAAAATAAATTTGCTTCAGAGACGGAGCGATTACCAGTGACACAATGGACATCAATTTGATCAGGATGTTCATAGATGGACCGGAAGTATCTTTAAAAGGATCGCCTACTGTATCACCTGTTACAGATGCTTTGTGCGGCTCTGATTTTTTGTAATATGTCTGTCCGTTGATCTCTACGCCTTTTTCGAAAGACTTCTTGGCATTGTCCCATGCGCCACCGGCATTGTTCTGGAACATACCCATGAGTACACCGCTAACGGTAGCACCTGCGAGGAACCCACCGAGTGCTTCGGGGCCAAACGCAAATCCGATGATCAGGGGAGAGATGATGGCGATAGCGCCGGGCAGCATCATTTTTTTAATGGAGGCTCCGGTTGAGATAGCTACGCACTTGTCGTACTCAGGTTTGCCGGTACCTTCCATGATGCCGGGTATGCTGCGGAACTGACGACGTACTTCTTCTACCATGGCCATGGCTGCTTCTCCTACGGCGCGTATAGCGAGTGAGGAGAATATGAAGGGGATCATGGCTCCTACAAACAGGCATGACAGCACATCTGCGTGGTAGATGTCGATACCTGAAATGCCAGCTACACCTACAAACGCAGCAAACAGTGCCAGCGCTGTGAGGGCGGCAGAAGCGATCGCAAAGCCTTTACCGGTAGCTGCGGTAGTGTTACCTACGGCATCCAGTACATCGGTCTTTTCGCGTACATCTTTAGGCAGTTCGCTCATTTCAGCGATACCACCGGCGTTGTCGGCAATAGGGCCGAAGGCATCGATAGCCAACTGCATGGCTGTAGTTGCCATCATACCGGCGGCAGCGATAGCCACACCATAAAGACCCGCGAACCAGAATGAACCATAGATACCTGCTGCCAGTACGATGATTGGCAGGAAGGTAGATTCCATACCTACTGCCAGACCGCCGATCACGTTGGTGGCATGTCCGGTAGAAGATTGGCGAATAATACTCTTAACAGGTCCTTTGCCCATGGCAGTGTAGTATTCGGTGATGATGCTCATAAGTGTTCCCACTGCGAGGCCTACACCGATGGCGCCGAGTACTTCCCATTGGGTAAAGCTGCGTCCGCGTAGTTCCATAGTCTCGGGAAGAATATAGTACACCAATGCTACTGAAGCAGCGGCGGTAAGAATGATAGAACCCCAGTTGCCCATGTTCAGTGCTTTTTGTACTACGCTGGTGCTGATACCAGCTGAGTCGCTGATGCGAACAAAGAGGGTGGCAATGATGGAGAAGATGATACCTACGCCGGCAATGAGCATCGGCAACAGGATGGGAGCAAAGCCGCCAAACTGGTCAACGGAAGTAGTTTCCTGACCCAGTACCATGGTGGCGAGTACGGTAGCTACATAAGAACCGAACAGGTCGGCGCCCATACCGGCTACGTCGCCTACGTTGTCGCCTACGTTGTCGGCGATGGTAGCGGGGTTGCGGGGATCATCTTCTGGGATACCGGCTTCTACTTTACCTACGAGGTCGGCGCCTACGTCGGCAGCCTTGGTGTAGATACCACCACCTACGCGGGCAAAGAGGGCGATAGACTCAGCGCCCAGTGAAAAACCGGTAAGTACTTCTATGGTTTTCAGCATTTCTGCAGAAGAAACTTCTGTAGCGCCGAAGTAAGATTTTAAGAGGATGAACAGTCCGCCGAGACCTAATACTGCGAGACCGGATACGCCCAATCCCATTACGGCACCGCCGGTAAAGGATACGTTGAGGGCTTTACTTAAACTGGTACGGGCTGCCTGTGCAGTACGTACGTTGGCTTTGGTGGCCACTTTCATGCCGATGTAACCGGCAGTGGCGCTGAATACGGCTCCAATAGCAAAGGCAATCGCGATGGACCAGTGTGAATGAGGATTGGCTTGTGCCATAACGCCGAGCAGGATACCCACGATCACCACAAAATAGCCGAGTATCTTCCATTCCGCTTTCAGGAAAGCCATAGCACCTTCTGCGATGTACGTGCTGATCTCCTTCATACGGTCTGTGCCGGCATCTTGCTTGGATACCCAGTTGAATTTCACCAGGGTGTACAGCAGGCCAATAACTCCCATCACAGGGACGAGATAGAGCAATTTGTCCATAAGTAGTTGATTCTGATTCTAGTTGTGTTTTTAAGGAGGGCAAAAATAGGGCAAAATGCCTCAAAATCAATATGGGAGCGCGTTTTTTTGAGAAAGCTCTGTGTGGATTAAAACACGAATCAGAGCGAATTACACGAATTGCGGCTGGTTGGAAGGTTAACAGGTTGAAAAGTTGATAAGGGAGGGTAGCAACTGGTAGTGGAGTGGTAGGGGAATGCTCGGGGTATTGCCTGGGAATGGTCTAAGAGTGGTCAGGGAATGGTACTGAATGCCTGTATTCCTGTAGGGATTCCAGAGGAGTCGCAGAGGAACTACAGGCAAGTATGCTACCACTCAACTACGACTCCTCTACAATACAACTCCCATTTTGCCTGATAACATGGCCGGTTGATGTAAACGATGGAATCTTGTTGCGATGCGGGTCAATTGTCAGTAGTTACTTTCAGAAAACAAGGTACATATACGCTTCTGCTGATTTTGAGACGTCGTTACCTTAGTTAAAGGCTGTGTGATTAATAAATCGGTTGTTGGTTGTTGTTACACATGCTGTCACGTCTTTTTAAAACCTCAAATCTTATCAATTATGGAAATCGATCAACAGCGGGTCGATGAGCTAAAACAGCTTATCTACCGCAATGCTATCACACTTTCTATTTTACAGGAAATATTGGATTTTCTTCCGAACTGTGAGGCTCAGCTGATCAGTTTTATGGAGCAAGAAGGGGTGTGGCAAGGTTCCCAACCGCAGTTGCCGGCCGACTATAGTGACGGCACCATCGAGCTGGGTCTGATCTTATACTGGTTGAATAATCCCGGGCAAATAGACCTGAGTCAGTTCTCTTTCAAAGAAGCGTTGGCGCTCCTCGCATTGGTCTTTGCTTTGGATAAGCTGCTGGTCCCTTCTCAAATGACGGCTGAAAATGCTGCTTATTTCAATAATAATGAATTGATCTACACCGATGGTAGTGTACTCAGTACTAAAAAATATGCTACTTACGATCAGGGATGGTTGTTTGCTTTTCTCAACCTGATAGAATCTTTGACACGTGGTCTTTGGTACAATGGCGGCGTATTTCCAACGGCTGCGCCTCCAACGATACCATTGGCAGGTGCTGCGACTAATACTGTGAGTATAGCGATCCTGGGTGATTGGGGTACGGGTGATGCAACGGCGCAGGCTGTTATGAATGCTGCCACCGCATTAAAGCCCGATTATATTGTTCACGTGGGTGATGTGTATTATGCCGGCACTCCCTTACCCAGCAGTCCCAATGGTTCTTATTATTGGGCTACGGGGGAAGAAACCGGTAACCTGCTTAATCTATGGCCACCATCGTATGCAGGCAAATCTTTCACGCTCAATTCCAACCATGAAATGTATAGTGGCGCCAATGGATATTTTTATGAGGCGCTTAGTGCTGCAACTGGTGGTGCAGGCTCTTTCTTCAGTGCACAAAAAGGTTCCAGTTGTTTTGCACTGCAATATGGCGACTGGACTATTTTAGGTTTGGATACTGCGTTTATGAGTTCTGTTATCGACGCCTTTATGACAGGTAGTATTGGTGGCAGCAGTGGTACGCAAGGTAAATGGATACAGAGCCTGGGACTGGACCCGGCTAAAACTATTGTGCTGTCGCATCATAATGGGTTTGCTCCTGATTGCAGCTCCACCTCTTCTTTGTGGTGGGAAATACGTGATGCATTGAACGGTGATCCTTTTGCCTGGTATTGGGGGCACGTGCATAATGGCATTGTATATAACGCACCGATCTCCATACCTGCCACGCTCCAGGAGCCAGCATTAACTACCAATACGCTTGCGCGTTGTTTGGGACATGCGGCATTGCCTTATGGGCTTGCGACATTAAATCAAAAGCTTGTTGCCTGGAACGAGACCAATCAACAACCTAATTCCGAGGAACTGTATAACGGGTTTGCCGTTCTTACACTTACCTTAAATAATGCGAATCAGGTAGTGGGAATCACTGAAAACTGGTATGACGTGAGTCCAAATAAGCAGCCTGTATTTACTAAAACATTATTGTAAA
This sequence comes from Paraflavitalea sp., assembly GCF_059502485.1. NCBI lineage: Bacteria > Pseudomonadati > Bacteroidota > Chitinophagia > Chitinophagales > Chitinophagaceae > Paraflavitalea > Paraflavitalea sp. Next base: position 1,317,767 of record NZ_JCACET010000010.1, on the reverse strand, counting down.
AGGCGCGTAATAAAAAGCAAATGGCCAGTGGGGAGTGTTGCCCGCCACTGGCCATTTGTTATTCGTTGTGCACTACTTACTGCTTCGTAGTATCAGTATCTTTCTTCTTTTTCTTAAGGATGTTATTGATCAGTCCCTTGCCGGTTTCTTCCAATCCTTTCTTCACGTCTTTGGTGCCACCGGTGGTACCAGTACTGTCTTTGCTGCCGGAGATCTGTTTGATGAGCTCGTCTTTCACACCTTTTACTACCTGGTTCTTTGCAGAGGCAATAGAGTCTTTTGTTGCCTGCTTGGCGGCTGCTACCGCGCTGTCGGCGGCGGCTTTCTTGGCTTCTACAAACTGGTTGGCTTGTGCCTTGATATCCTGCGCCAGGCTGCTGCCGGCATCTTTCAGGTCCGTTTTGATGGATGGGCTGGTAATGCTGCCCCCGATGTTTACTTTCAGGTTGATGATATCACTCAGCTTCACCGGTATGCCTTTGCTGCCGGCTTGTGAAGCAAGGTTGTTGACGACCTGGTTGGCTTTTTCACCCAGCTTGGCGCGGGGCACTTTCAGGTTCATCACATAATCCAGTGATTGATCAAGGCCATGCATGCCACCTATTTCCATATCCATATCCTTCACTTTTACGTTGAAGGGCTTCACCAATACTTTGCCGTTGGCAAACTCAAAGTAGTTCTTGATATCCTTGATGGAAATAGCCTGCAGCTCGTTGATGTTGAGCGTAGAGGCCAGTTTCTCCAATGGCTGGAACTTGCTGAGGAAACCTTCCAGCAGGAACAGCGTGCCATCACCGGTCAATGAGCTCATATCGGGCATCATGTCTTCTCCCAGTTTTCCTTTCAGGGTCATCTTGGAAGTGAGTTTGCCAGCTATGAACTTACCAATCGGCATCAGCTTTTGTACGGTATTGAAAGCGTTGAATGTTTTCTGTACGTCCAGGTTCTGCACATCATAATTGAGTGTGATATCTGGTTTTGTTTTGCTGACCCGGGTAGAGTAGGAGCCTCCAAGTGCAATGCTACCATCGAGGGCATTCATCTTTACATCTTTCAGCGCTACGGTTTCATCTTTCAGCTGTAGTGTGCCGTTGATGTTATTATAATCCACTTTGTCGTACTTCAGGTTATCAACCTTGGTATTCAGTGTTAGTTGTATATTCCTGGGAACGGCAAACGGTGCTGTGCTTGCAGCGGCTGTGGCTGCAGTGTCCGGTGCATCGCTGGTGGCGCCCATTAGCTTGTTGAGGTCTACCTTGTCGGCAGACACATTGAGGGTACCCGTTAATGGTTCGTCCTTCATGGCATAGCCGATCAGGTTGTCGAAGCTGCCGTTGGCATTGAAGTTTGTTTCCATGAACTTGCCTGCCAGGTTGTTCAGGGTTACGTTCTTTGGTGTGAATGTCAGCATCGTGTTGCTGATGTTTACACCGTCGGGGTAGTCTTTTGATTTGTAGGATACGTTGGAGGCCTTGATGGTGCCACCTGTCTGGAAAGCCTCATACTGACTTTTATCGATGTATGATTTCTTCCCTTTGAAGGCTACGTCGGCATTGAGCAGGCCGGCCAGTGAAGTACCTGGCTCGAACGTATAGAACTGGGCAATGTTGGCCAGGTTCAGTGAACCTTTTACGGTGCCGTCGAAATAAGGATCGGAGGCGGGTGTTTTCAACAGCAGTGTAATGTCGGCTGCATCTTTACCTACTTCCACGTGGGCTGCCGGTATCTGTACGGTAGTATGATCGGGCACACCGTCGGGGTTCTCGATATTGATCTTGGCGCTCGTGTTCTGTATTGGTTGCGGGAAATCTTTGGATGCGTAATACAGGTTGGCGATATCGATAAAGCCTTTGGCACTAAACTCACCGGGCTTTTGCTGGCTGATCACTGAAACGTTTCCTTTTGCTTCCACATCGGCGCTTACCTGTCCGGCCAGTTTGGTATCGGGCAGCTTTACAAACTGTGTGATGCTGGCTAGGTTCAGTTTGCCTTTGGCAGCAGCATCGATGTATTGATCGGTAACAGGCTTCTTCAGCACCAGGCGGAAGTCGAATGGATCATTACCGAACTCTATATGTGCTTTGGGAATATTAACTACGGTATTATCGGTTACACCATCGGGGTTGTTCACCTTTAGGTCGATGTTGATGTTCTTAACAGGCTGTGGCAGGTCTGGATATTGGAAGAATCCATCCTGTATGCCCAGGTTGATGGCATAGGCCGGCATTTGTGTGGCGCTGTAGGTTCCTTTTACAAATCCATCGAACAGGGCTTTACCGCTTGTTTTGATATTGGCAAAGTCCTGCTGGTACACTGCCGGCACCAGCGACAGGATGCTTTTAAATTCAGTGGAAGGTGCTTTGAAAGCGATGTCCATATTGTAGGTGCTGTCGTTCACCAACTGGAAGAATCCTTCTGTGCTCACCTTCAGGTCATTCAATGCGATCTCATCGGTCTTGAAACTGTATTTGCTGTTCTTGTTGTCGATCTGGAAATCGGCATCGATAGAAGTCTTTGTTTTATTGAGATAGGGGATACCACCATAGCTGAAGGTGATGGCATCGGCTGTAGTACCCGTTTGCAGGGTGAACAGGTCGGCCGTGAAGTCGCCGCTACCTTCATGATTGAGGTTGACGATCTCACTGCTCATACCAGCGCTGGCATCCTCGTAGTAGATGTAGCCATTTTTGATTTCATATTTCTTCAGGTTCAGCTTGAAAGGGCTGGCTTCATCTTCGGGTGTAGCAGCGGTAGAAGTATCGGGCTTGGCAATATCCCAGTTGGCTTTGCCTTCCTTGGTCACCAGTGCATGGATGCGGGGCTCATCAACGCTGATGGAATAAACCTTCATGTCTTTGGCGCTGAAAACGCTGAAGAGGTTAACGGCGACGTCGATCTCTTTGGCACTGATGAGGGTATCTTTTGCAAACTCTCCCAACCCGATCACCTGCAGCTCCTCGAGGGCGAGGGACACCTTGGGGAAGTGGCGGAAGAAGGATAAGCTGACGTCTTTGAAATCAGCCTTCGCATTAATGTTTTTGTTGATCTGTTCTTTGGCGATCTTAACGATCTTGCCTTTGAAGATAAAGGGGGCTGTAAAGAGTATCACGATCAATACCAGCAGGGTAATACCGGTGATCTTGAGGACTTTTTTAAGCATAGGTAATTGGGTTTGCTGAAGTTAGAGGTTGCAAAAATAGTTTATTGTACTTTAGCTTTCAATATTTTACAAATATGACGCCAGAAAGAAGGGAAAAGTTGTTATCGGTACTAAATAAACGGCAAAATGATCTTACGATTGTTCTCGAGAATGTATTTGACCCTCATAATATCTCAGCAGTGATGCGTACCTGCGATGCCATCGGCATCCAGGAGCTGTATGTGCTGAACAACCGGATACCCCGCCATAAGAAATGGGGGGCCAGAAGCAGCAGCAGCGCTGCCAAATGGCTTACGATACACCAGTATACGGATGCGGAGGAATGTTTTAAAAAGCTCCGCTCGTCCTATTCCCGCATTTTAACTACCCACCTCAGCGGTGATGCTGTAGATTTGTATAGCATCGATTTCACCGGTTCTGTGGCGCTCGTCTTTGGTAATGAGCACTCAGGTGTAACGGACGAGATCAGGGGGATGGCTGATGGCAACTTCATCATCCCGCAGCAGGGTATTATCCAGTCGCTGAATATTTCGGTGGCCTGTGCAGTGACCTTGTATGAAGCTTACCGGCAGAAGAAGAACGCGGGACACTATGAGCAACGGAAGATACAGGAACCGATGTTGGGCACGTTGTTGGATGAGTGGGGATTTTATGGGGAGGAGAAGGACATCGATAGTTGATAGGTTGGCAAGTTGAAAAGTTGATAGGGAAAACATTTAGTGTATAAAGTATAGTTTTTATGAAGAGGCTTATCCTTTTATATTTACTGGCATTACCGGCTATGTACTCTTTCGCGCAGGTGAAGAAGGTCAAGATCACCGACCTGGAAGAGTACATCAAGAACAGCGATCATCCATTGGTGATCAGTTTCTGGGCTACCTGGTGTGCGCCCTGCGTGGAAGAGATACCCTGGTTGCAGGAAGGGGTGGCTAAGTTCAAGGAGCAAAAAGTGGAACTGGTGCTGGTAAGCCTGGACTTTCCTAAAGACTTTCCAAAGAATATAGATGCCTTCATCAAAAAGAAAAACTTCAGCGCCACTTTTTACTGGCTTGATGAAACGAATGCGGATTACTTCTGTCCTAAAATACATCCCCGGTGGGAGGGTGGCATCCCGGCCAATCTGTTTATAAACAACAAAACCGGTTACCGCCGTTTCTTCGACCGTGCACTAACGGATCGCCAGGTGGTGCCGGAGATCAATGCTGCATTGAAAGCAAAAGAGTAAGGGCTTTCTGCTACTAATTTTCCCCTGTATTCCTGTTCCATCCCCATTTAGGGGGATGTTTTCACCATGGCCTGACATTTGATCCGGATTTCTGTAAACTCCCTGTATGAAAAAAATGTACCCAAACTACCTGCTTACCAGTATTGGTAGTTGCCTTATCTTTTTAGCCGCCTGCAAGAAAGTTGACAAACAACTCGAAATAAAACCACTCGCTACGCTCGATGTCTGTCAGGTAACCTCCATGCAGTATGCTTATTCTTCAGATACGATTGGTGTTGTTATTAGCTATAATAAATCGAATGACCCGGTTCGGATAACACAAACCTCTACAGGCACCGGACATCCTGATGGCATTTTCTGGTACAACAATCAACACCAGCTTACGGATTACATAGGTGTTTATAATGAATCCAGTTTTGAATTCTGGCACCGGTATGTATATGACAATACTGGCCGGGTGATCCAGGATACTACCTATTTCTTTGGTTTTATCGATAATGGCGAGCCTGACGGTTATTATGATGTAGCGATCATCGACTATGAATATGATCTGTCCGGACGTATTGCGCATACTGCACAACATTGGTACAGCGACCCCTCCAGTCAGCTCCATACTTATTACTCCTATGATGGTAGTGGTAATCTTGTTGTTCCCGGGGTCACTTATGATGACAAGGTGGCTATCCATCGCACCCATAACGTATGGATGTTCATCGACAGGAATTACAGTGTAAACAACGGTCGCGCTACTGCCTGGAATACAAATGGGTTGCCGACCCATATGAACCTGAGTGATCAGGGTGGCCGCTTTGCCGGGTTTTATTATGGCACTTTAAGCAACATACAATATCAGTGTTCTGGTAACGGTAATGGTTCACCCTTTTAATAGTACCGAGTTTTCCTGATCTCAAATATTCTTGTTACAGACTTATTGGTCACATGAGCGACAGCCGCAATAGAATTGCGGCTGTTTACATTTAATTTTGTGAATACCACGAAATGGTAATTGTTGTTTCCATTAACTTGAAGTAGCTTTAACTAATCTTTTACATCTCTCCGTATACGGTCGTTCTGTTACCCATTCCCGCTACCCAACTTCCATAGTCCTTCCTTTTATTTCCAGTAAACCTATTGCTGCGTTATAGCGGCCTGGTACCTCTTTTTTTAACCTCAACCTGTTAATATGAAAAGCGTATATCGCTTTGCCCTGATGCTTTGCATTGGCGGCGCCATGATTGCTTTAGCCGGATGTAACAAGATCGTCGAATACCTGGAAGATAACCCAACTGCAGAATATACCGCCTGCAAGATCAAAAAGATGACCTGGGATGGAGACTTTTCTCCGCTGACCTTTACTTATAATGCACATGGGGATCCCGCTACTATTACGCCTGGTCAGATCGTGACCGGCACGCCCAAACATGTTTTCAAATACGATAGCAAACGCCGACTTACCGAGCACAGAAAGCTTTATAATAATGGATACTTTGAATTATGGAGCCGCTATGTATACAATGGCCAGGGCCGCGTGATCCGTGATACCGTTTGGTCGATGGGCACTGTCGCCGGCGAGAATCCTATCAATGAATACAACAAAGGAGTTACGACCTATTCATATGATCCACAAGGAAGGATCAGCCATACGCATTACCAATCCATCACTTTCCCGGAGGCTGTATTGGATATCGATTATGAATACGACAGCAGGGGCAACCTGATAGTGCCAGGCGCTGTGTATGATGATAAGATCAATTACCGCCGTACCAGCCGCGTATTGATGTTTGTGGACCGTGATTATAGTGTGAACAATATAAAACCTGTGGGTACCTATAATGCGCAACACCTGCCAACGACATCGGTACCGAACACCATGACACATAAGTTCCTCCAACTGGATATTGACAAGTTTGTAGAAATTGAATATAAGTGTAATTAAACCCCTTTTTATGAAAAGAAATCAACGTATCGTATTGTTTGCTGGTATTGTAATCAGCATTGTGTTAGCAGGATGTAATAAACTGGAAGAGTATCTGCAAGACGACCCGCTGGCCACTTACGACCAGTGCCGGGTAGAGAAAATGTTCTGGAATTATAGTGGAGATCTGCTTGAAATGAATGTTACTTACAATAAGCATGGAGATCCTGTCAGCGTTATCAATGCGCAGGGAGGCACAGGATCACCCAATATGCTTTTCATGTATGATAACAAGCGGCGGCTTACAGATTACATCATAGCTTATGCCAATGGTGGCTTCGAGCAATGGCACCAGTATGTGTATGACCATAAAGGCCGTGTGATCCGTGATACTGCTTACATGCTGGGATGGAACGACAATGGTGTGCCCACGGATTATTATGATGGCGCGGTGATCTATTACGAATATGACCAGTATGGCCGCATCACGCATACTACGCAGGATTGGAATTCGGGTGGCAGCCCGCTGGAAACTTATTATTCTTACGATGCCCAGGGCAACCAGGTGGTGCCGGGTGCTGTATATGATAATAAGATCAGCATTCACCGTACACACCGGATATGGATGTTCATCGACAGGAACTATAGTTTGAACAATTGCCATTCGACGGCTTACAATGCCAACAACCTACCTACCAACCTGAAGCTTGGCTGGCCCAATCCTTCGGGAACCAAGTTTGCCGGTTATTATGTAGGCACGCTCGACAGTATTGTTTACAAGTGCAAATAAGATAGCAACACTTCCGTACAAAATGAGAGAGGGCCATCGTAATGATGGCCCTCCCTTTTAAGATTTTAAAAACGGGGATCTATGCTTTCCCTCTTTTAATACCACATCCAACAGAGCGGGATTTCTTCACACTTACTTCTTTACCGGTAGTAGCTTCATTAATAGCTTCTTTCAGGTGCTTGCGGCTTACGGAGCCTTCATCGTTGGGGTTGTCATCGATAGCACCGTGGTAGATCAGTTTGCCTGATTTGTCGAACAGGAAGCATTCTGGTGTACGGGTAGCGCCAAAGGCATCTGCCAGCTCATTGTTCTTGTCTTCTGCATAGTACCATTTGAAACTTTGTCCTTCTGCATAAGACTTCATAGCAGCGAGCGACTCTGTAGTGCTGCGATTGCCTTCATTGGAATTGAGCAATACTACACCTACATTTTTATCCTGGGCATATTTACAGATCTCATTGGTACGGGACTGGTTGTTGATCACAACAGGGCAGGTGTTGCAACTGAACATGACCAGCAATCCGTTTTCTTTCATAGCGCTTTTGAGGGTAAGCTCTTTCCCGGAAATGTCCTTCAGCTTATTTTCCGCTTTGGGCATATCGGCGCCAATGGGAAGTGGGTCGTTATTGACGGAGAAGGCCAGTAGTGCTACCGCAGGCAGCAACAGGCAGGTTACAAGCTTTTTCATGCGAAGAAGTTTTTGGTACTTACAAGTTACTAAAAAAATCACTTCACCAGTTCACCGCCTGTCGCGTGTTTCGCCCTTTCTTCCGCCATTGCCTTTAAGGAGTGGATGCTTACGTTCAATTCATAGCCGATCAATAGTACCAGTGAATTGATGTATATCACGATCATTAGCACAATGATGGTGCCAATTGAGCCGTAGAGGGCATTGTATTTGCCAAACATGCTCACGAAAATAGAGAAGCCTACCGTGGAGAGAATGCTGAGAAAAGTAGCCAGTATGGCGCCGGGCGACGTGATCCGCCAGCGCTTTTTTATAGCCGGGGCATATTTGTAAATAAAACCAAATGTGTAAAAGATTAATGTTATTAAGAATACCCAGCGTAATATCTTGATCACTGTTGTTACGAAATCATCTTTGATACCCATCATCCTCAATACGCTGCCCTGCATGGATAGCAGTAGCAGACAGGCGAAGATGAGGCCCATCATCAACAAGGTAAGTCTGATAGCCGCCCAACGGGTTTGCAGGCCTGTCCGGCGCTGGAAGCCAATATAGTTTTTGTTGAATGAGCGCATCAGCCCCATCATGCCATTGGAGGCAAAGAAAATAAGCAGCACAAAACCAAAGGATAGCAAACCGATCCGGCTGTTGGCCCAAAAGCTGTCCACAAATTCGATAATGCCTTTGTTGTATTCCGGCGCCGGTATCATTTCGCGGATCAGTGATCTCAGCTGCCACCGGATGGAGCGTTGACGTATAAATGGTAATTGTGGTATGAGTGTAAAGAGGAACAGGCAGGTAGGAGGGATGGCCATGATAAAGTTGTAGGACACGGCCGAAGCCCTTTCTGTGAGCCCCACTTTGTTCATTTGCTGGATGAAGAAAACACCTACGTCATATAGCGGCACACCGTCGAAGCCGGGCAACACGATGTGCTTGCTTTTCTCCGTTACAAAACGAACGGGTGGTAAGTTCAATAATATACGCTCGATCTTCTTCATGCTATCCTGCAAAGGCGGCTTTATTTGCCTCCTGTATCTTCTTTTGCTTTTCGTTTAGCCCTTTCGTCCATGGACTTGTGAAACTCACGGGCATAAATCATATGGTCTTTATAGTCCTCCGTGAAAATATGCCTGCTAAGGTCGGGACTTACCACGAAATACAGATACTTCGTTTTAGGTGACTGCAATACTTTATCCAATGTAAGGAGCGAAGGTGTGCAAATCGGTCCGGGTGGAAGTCCTTTGTTGCGGTAAGTATTGTAAGGCGATTCTACCAGCAAATGCTTTTCGTAAATGCGTTTGAGTGTAAAATCGCGTAAAGCAAATTTCACAGTAGGGTCGGCCTGCAGGGGCATACCGGCATAGTACCGGTTGAGGTACACGCTGGCCATCGTATCTTTTTCGCTGTTGTTGTTGGTTTCTTCTTCGATGATGGAGGCAACGGTATATGCCTGTACAGGCGTTAAATTCAGCGACTGTGCCTGTTGTATACGTTCCGGCGTCCATACCGTTTTGTATTCGGCAAACAGCTTTTTGAAAATGGCCGATGGGGTAGTGTTCCAGAAGTAAGTATAGGTGTTGGGATATACAGTAGCTATAATAGTATTCGTATCGAAGCCATAATGTTTAAGCGTGTCTTCATTGCGGATGTATTCCATGACGGAGGCAGAGTCGCATTCGAACCTTTTGCCAATCATGGCTGCAAGGCTTTCTTTGGTGCGCAGCTTGGTGATCACTAAGTTGACAGGCGATTGCTGTCCGTTGCGCAGCATGCGTACGATGGCAGAAAGACTCATACCATTTTTGATCTCGTATTTGCCGGGCTTTACCTTTTCCGGCAGGTCGAGCCGGTTGGCCAGGAAATCGAACGAGCCAGGGTTCTTAACGAACTGGCTGTCTTTGATGGTTTGCAATACTTCGTCGTAGGTGGCATGGCCTGTACGGATGTAGAGGTATTTGCTTTTTTCGCTGAAGGCGGTATTGGACATGAAGAACCGCCAGCCGATAAACGCAGCGCCGGCTAAAAGGATAACGAGAAGGGTCAGTATCAACTTCTTCCACATAGGTTATAAGATATAAGATTGACTGTAAAATAGAAAAAGAATCGAGAATCCGGAATACAATAAAAAACCCTGCCGGAAAAGGCAGGGTTGAATATGTTGGAATTAATCAGCTTATTACTTGGGAACAGCAGGTGTTGCGCCTGGATTAGGAGCAGGAGCCTGTTGTTGTGTATTTGGTCTGATGTTGGTGTCCTTTATCTCAGCACCTGAACCAGAGCCGATAAAGAATGCTGAACACAGGCACAGTAAAGCGATCACTATGGCCATTGTCCAGGTACCTTTTTCCAGCACGTCAGTGGTTTGCTTAACGCCCATGAACTGGGTGTTGAAACCGGCAATATTACCAGCAAGACCACCACCTTTAGGGTTTTGGATGAGGATGAACAAGCCCATCGCTACACTTGCTATAATGATCAGGATCACGAAAAGAATCATATCACAATGCTTTTATTTGTTCAATACGAGCTGCAAAATAAGGGCTTTTGGAGGGATTCTGCAAACTTAATTTCTCGTATATCGCTATGGCTTTCTGCTTACTACCCTGTTTTAACCACACTTCGGCCATGGCTTCTGTCACCACGTCTTTTCCTTCCACTGAATGGCCGGCAATTTCCTGGATGGCCTGTTGTGCGGTTTCGTCAAAAGGGTTGTTGGGGATCTCTTCCGACTGGGTGGGGGCGATGCGTTTCATGCTGCGCAGCCACTCGGTAAAGCTCTTCAGTTGCTTGCCCAGTTTGTCTTTCAGGTCTTCCTGGCGCAACTTAATACCCTGGGAAGCAAAGTAATCGATGGTATGATAAGGCTCAAACACCGGTTCCTCGCTTTCGCTGATCACAGGCTTGAAGGCGTCCAGCAGCCCGGTTTTTGGTATTGACAACGTTTCGGATGTTTCTGCTACAGGAGCCGGAGCTTCTATAGGTGTTTCGGGCACTTCAGGTGTGGCGGGCGCTTCAGGTGCTTCGGATAGAATCGCTTCCACTGGCAATTCAGCAGCAACAGCGGGGGCTGGCGTTTCCTCGATCAGGCTCACGGGTTCTGCTACGCCGGGGATAAATATCTCTGTTTCAAGCGGCTCTGTTTCTTCTGCTACCGGCGCTGCGGCAACAACTTCCCCGGGCGTTGGTATTTCCTCCACGATGGGGGCAACGGTTGCTGCTATCGTTTCTGCCTGGGGAAGATCAGTAGGTGTTTCAGGCTCAGGTTGTTGCGGTTCGGGCGTAACGATTGTACGCGCTATTACCGGTTCTTCCTTTGGTTGGGAAGGTATGAGCAATGTTTCTGCTACAGGTTCATGCTCCTGCAAGGTCCAATGCAGCCACAGGGGATTGTTGAACCAGGTGGCGGCGCTGGCCGATTGGGCAGCGGTACGCTCCGGCGCTGTGTCGTGGACTTTTTTGGCCAGCAGCCAGTGACCTACAGATGAGTAGGGATGGTCTTCTGTAAACTGCTGCAGTACTTGTTCCGGCACTTCCTGCAAGGTATCTTTTTGAAAAAAGTGCTTTACAATAGTATGGATATGTTGTTGCATGAAACGGGTTACCAGTTTGAAAATAAGCGGTTGAACACTTCATCCACCATGTTTTTGATGATGGTTTCATTCAATTGTGGCTCGGCTTGTGACAACGATAGATTAGCATCGAAGTCGAAGTTGCGCGACACGCTGGCTTCAAAGTTCGTCTTGGGATCATTCGGATCTACAGAGTTCTTTAAAACAATTTTTATACCAACGGTCAGCCGGCTGATAGAAGCCGTTTGCTGTCCCTGGTTATTGGGTGAAATACCTGAGGTAGAAACGTCATAGGAAGTGATCGTGCCTGATATTTCATAGTGCGCACCTTCCTGCACGGGCGAAAGCCTTGTTTGGTTTACGATCTTTTGCCGTAGCTTATCAGTGATCTGCGGGCTCAATTGTGGATTTACATAACGCGCTGTGTTCCCGATCAGGTCAACCTGGAAGGTTTTGATATTAGGGGGAATGGACACATCCTTGAATGAGTAGCAACCGCTGAACAGCAGGATCAGAGGCAAGACAAAAACAGCTATTAGCTTTTGGCCATTAGCTGTTAGCCTTTGCAGGCTTCTGAATCCGGTATTCTGTATTCTATTACTCTTTAATGTCATATTCTTTTAACTTACGATATAAGGTCCTTTCACTGATGCCCAGGTCGGTAGCGGCATCTTTCCGTTTACCCTTGTGCTTTTTCAGGGCTTTCATGATCAGGTCTTTCTCCATGTCCATGATGTTCAGTGAATCTTCCACTTCCTCATGGTGATGGATGGTATTGTCATCATGGTGCAGCATTACTGGCTGTGCTGTGGTTACAGCAGGTGTTGCCGGCATAATGGACGGCGCCAGGATCTCTTTGCTATTCTTCAGCTCATTGAGTATCGCCTGGTTTTGCGCCATGCCCGGGTTTTGCAATATCTCCACAAACATCTTCTTCAGCTCCGTCACGTCTTTCTTCATATCGAAGAAGAGCTTGTACAATATCTCCCGCTCATTGGCAAACTCATGTCCATTTGTTGCTCCACCGCCCGCTGAATTCACCAACACGGGTAAGCGATTCGATACATCCCTGTCGGGCAGGAACCGTCTCATCTCCTGTGCTGTTACCTGTTTATCGCTTGCCAGCACCGACATCTGCTCTGCAATATTCTTCAATTCACGAATATTGCCCGGCCAGCCATAGTTAATTAACACATCTTTCGCCTCATCGTCCAGCTGGATAGGAGTGGACTTATATTTCTCTGCAAAATCCACCGCGAAGCGCCTGAACAAGAGGGGAACATCTTCTTTACGATCGCGCAGGGCAGGCACCCGGATGGGCACAGTGCTAAGGCGGTAGTAAAGATCTTCCCGGAACTTGCCATTCTGTGTAAACTCCAGCAGGTCTTTATTGGTGGCGGCTATTACCCGCACATCTGTTTTCTGCACCTTGGAGGAACCTACACGGATGAACTCGCCTGTTTCCAGCACGCGTAATAAACGCGCCTGGGTACCAAGCGGCATTTCGCCAATTTCATCGAGAAAGATAGTACCTCCGTTGACAGTTTCAAAATATCCTTTGCGCGAATCTACTGCGCCGGTGAAGGAGCCTTTTTCGTGACCGAACAGTTCGGAATCGATGGTGCCTTCAGGAATGGCGCCGCAGTTGACGGCAATAAAGGGGTTATGCTTTCGGTTGGATAGGGCGTGAATGATCTGCGAGAAGGCTTCTTTACCGGCTCCGCTTTCACCTGTAATCAAAACAGTAAGATCAGTATTGGCAACCTGGCCTGCTACCTGCAGCGCAAAATTCAATGCAGGTGAATTGCCAATGATGCCAAAGCGGTTTTTGATTGATTGGATATCCATAATCACAATTCTTTTAACTCAATTAATCTGGTTTCTCAAATCCTGCCATCATCCTATATATGCAGCCGGTAGTTACTCAACGATCTTGCCCAGCAATGTGCCACCGGTGCAACTGTCTATTGTAACCATCGCATAATCTCCTTTGTTCAGATTATGTCCGGCTTTCGGAAAAACGACTACTTTGTATTGACTCGTGCGTCCCATCCAATCATCTTCACTCTTCTTCGAGTCTCCTTCAATCAGCACTTTAACGGTTTGACCAATATCCTTCATATTACTCTCGTGGCTCAACTTTCGTTGCATGTTGATGATCTCATCGAGCCTTCTTTTTTTCACATCCTCGGGGATATCGTCTTTATACCGGCGTGCAGCCAGCGTGCCCGGCCGCTCACTGTAGAAGAACATATAGCTGTAATCATACCCGCTGTATTGCATAATGCTCAGCGTATCCTGGTGGTCTTCCTCCGTTTCGGTACAGAAGCCGGCAATGATATCGGCGCTGATGCTGCAATCGGGCATGATCGTTTTGATGCGGTCTACCTTGGCCATGTACCACTCGCGCGTATAGGTGCGGTTCATGAGTTGCAGGATCCTGGTCGAGCCACTTTGCACCGGCAGGTGAATGTACTTGCAGATGTTCTCGTATCTCGCCATGGTATGCAACACCTCATCGGTAATATCCTTGGGGTGGGAGGTAGAGAAGCGTACCCGCAGCAACGGGCTTACGAGGGCTACTCTTTCCAGCAATTGTGCAAAGGTTACGGTCTGTTCGCCGTTGGTGCCACTGTTCCAGTAATAGCTGTCTACGTTCTGGCCCAGGAGGGTCACTTCACGATAGCCACGGTTGAAGAGATCCTGGCACTCGCGTATGATAGAATCTGCATCACGGCTTCTTTCGCGTCCGCGGGTGAAAGGCACCACGCAGAAGGAACACATATTATTACAACCCCGCGTGATGCTCACAAAGGCATTGATGCCATTGCTGTTTAAGCGGATGGGGGCAATATCAGCATAGGTTTCTTCCCGACTCAGCAACACATTCACGGCTTTCTGGCCATCGGTAGCTTCTTCAATAAGTCCGGGTAAGGTGCGGTAAGCGTCCGGACCTACGACCATATCCACCAGCTTTTCTTCTTCCAGCAATTTGGATTTCAGGCGCTCGGCCATGCAGCCCAAAACACCGATGAGGGCGCCGGGATTGGTTTCTTTGGCGGCCCGCAGGTATTGCAAACGATGACGCACCGTTTGTTCGGCCTTTTCGCGGATGGAGCAGGTATTAATTAATATCAGGTCGGCCTCTTCGTAATTGCGTGTAGCGCCGAACCCGTTCTCATTCAATATAGAAGCAACGATCTCGCTATCCGAGAAATTCATTGCACAACCATAACTCTCGATGTAAAACTTCTTGCCATAGGCCACAGGGTCATTCACAAACGGGCTGTACGCCTCTCCCTGGCGGTTTTCATCCTGTTTGGTATGGGTCATCAGATCCGGCATCTCTTTATTCAAAATTTGAAAGGGGCAAAGATAGCTAAAATGGGGGAGAAATGATGACAGGATGGCAGCAGCAAACAGGCCCGCAAGGATAAATCCAGAAAAAGCGTCTTATCTGACCGTGGGAAGGTTTGCATGCCCGTTCATACCTGAAATTGGCTTGTTTAGCGAAATAGATTTTAGAGAATTTTCATGAAAAGTTAACTTTATCCCTGCATGACCCTACCATACCGCAGCTTTTTATTGATTTTTTTTACCATATCGACCTTTTCCTTGCAAGCCCAGGAAAGGAATGCCAGTGATGCCCAAGGCATTATCACGGGCAACCTGCTCGACGAAAAACAGAAGGCCATCGGCGATGCCACCGTAGAGCTGCAGCTGCTGGCCGACACCCTCACCAAAAAGAGCACCATCTCCGATAAGAACGGTAATTTCTCCATCTCCCACATCGCTTTTGGCTGGTACCGGCTGAAGGTATCTTACGTTGGTTTTCAAACTCTTACCATCGACAGCCTGAACTTCCGGATGGAAAGGTTCGATTTCAATATGAACGACCTGGTGATGAAATCTGGTACCAACAACCAGCTGGACGAGGTGGTAGTGTATGCCGAGAAACCCCTGATCCAGAGCAAGGATGGAAACATCACGTTCAATGCCGGCGAGTCGGCCCTGAGTGCGGGCGCTACGGCCAGTGAATTGTTGAAGAGCGTTCCCCTGGTAGCCAATGACCCCGATGGTAAAGTGGTGGTGCGTGGTAAAGAACCGAAAATATTGATCGATGATAAGCCCGTTGAGTTGAATGCCCAGCAACTGCAGGATTTCCTGGAGTCGTTGCCGGGCAGCATGATCGAGCGCATTGAAGTGATGACCAACCCGCCGCCCCAATATGCCAACGAACAAGGTGGGGTCATCAACATTATCACGCGCAAAGGAAGGGTAGGAGCGGGCGCCCGCGTGGCAGTTTCTGCCGGCACCATGGGTGAAAGAAATATCAGCGGCAACCTCAACTACCGCAAGAAGGGCCTGGCTATTAACCTTAATGTGAATACTGGTGACAACCGGGTGAACGGTTATGGCTACTCCAAGCGGGAGAACCTTTATAAAGATTCTACCAACTTTTTCAATACCACCAACAATTACCGCAACCGCAATACAAGGCCCGGTGCACGGTTGAGCATCGACTACGATATCGACCGCTATAATATCGTGAACGTACTGTTGTTGTTTAACCACAACGATTTCAGGAACCGCAGTGAGAACGAGTATACCAACCTGAACCGTTTTGAAGAGATCTACAGACTCAGCAACCGGTATGTTGAAACGGAGGGCCAGAACGTGAACCCCTCTGTGAACCTTACTTATACCCATCGTGGTAAAAAGCCGGGTGAAACTCTACGCCTTATTGCGGGGGCTAATTATTCTTACAATCAGAATAACCGTACTTTCTTTCAACAGTTCCTGAATCCCGATCGTACGTCTACCGGTGTAGACTCCACCCAGCAGCAGTTGAACGACAGCTGGAACCATGGATACAGCATCCGCATCAACTACGATAAGCTGCTGGACAATAAAACCACTTCTTTTTCTACCGGCGTAGCTACTGTGAGCGATATCAATCGTACAGAGTTGAAGACGCAATACATGAAGAAGCCGGAGAATGAATACGTCATCAGCGATTTGCTGAGCAATGATTTTGGCTTCAAACAGTTTGTACACAACGTCCGTTTTTCCATGAAGCAGTTGATCACTGAAGAGATGAGTATTTCTGCAGGTGTAACGGCCGAGGTCACAGATATTCAGTTTGAGCTGAAGGATAAATCAAAGATTGATAACGACTACACCACCTGGCTGCCCTTTGCCAATTTCAATAAGCGCTGGGAAGATGTATTGAACCTGAGTGTATCTTATCGCAAAACGATCCGCAGGCCGGGCATTGGCAACCTGAACCCCAGCATCGATTACGGTGACCCTAACAATCTCCGTTATGGAAACCCGGATCTGGCTCCTACAACGGCGCACAACTTTGACCTGGTACTGGGCAGGAATGGCGATAACTATTATACCAACCTTGGGTTTGGTTATAATGTAGTACAGAATATCTTCAGCCAGATCAGGAACCTGGTGGCTGATGGAAAAACAGAGACTACCTGGCAAAACATCGACGACCGCCATGAGTATGAAGTAAGCACCTGGAGCGGGTACACAGTATCCAAGCAATTCCGCATGAACTTCAGCGCCAGCTATACCTATAACAAGTACAGCCAGTTCGATAAAGAAAAGAATAGGTACCGCGATGGAGGTTCATTCACCACGAGTTTCAATACCAACTATTCACCCAAAGATGTGTGGAACATCAATGGCAACTTTACGCTCAACCGCTTTGCCAATCCGCAGGGCACGGTGCGTAGTAATATCCGTATGAACCTGGCGCTGCAGCGTAAGCTGTTCAACAAACGCCTGGTGCTCACGCTGAATGCCATTGACCCCATCTTCCAACAGAAGTATACCAGCTTCACCTTTGGTCCCAATTACAATCTTGAATCATTCAGCAATGCCCGCACACGCAGCTACAGGCTGACCATCAGTTATGCTTTTAATAACCTGGTGGGGAACAATAAAAAGAAACCAACTACAGCCAGTCAGGATGTAAAGAAGTTGTTGCCCGTTAAAAAATAATAGCTATTCTGTTCTCAAACTCTTTACGGGGTTCATCAACGCCGCTTTAATGGCATGGAAGCTCACAGTCAGTAAAGTGATTGCGAGTGCCCCTGCACCGGTGGCTGCAAAGATCCACCACGACAGCGTGCTGCGGTATTGATAATTCTCCAGCCAGTTGTGCATCACGTACCAGGCAACCGGCACAGCGATCAGCAGTGCAATGATCACGAGTACCACAAATTCTTTCGACAACAGTTGCCATACGTTCACTACAGAAGCACCCAATACTTTGCGCACACCTATTTCTTTGGTACGTTGCTCAGCAGTGAAAGAAGAGAGACCAAAGAGCCCAAGGCAGCTAATGAAGATGGCCAGTGTAGCAAAGAATGCAGCCAGACTGCCGATGCGCTCTTCTGCTGCGAACTTGGTATTGTATTCTATATCGGCAAATTTGAAATCGAAAGGAACGTCGGGAATGATCTTTTTAAAGGTAGCCTCGATAGCAGGCAGCGCTTTGCTGGCTGCTACGCCCTGTTTCAACCGGATGTTGATCCAGCCAAGCCTGTTTTCCATGCGGAATATGGTGGGCACCACCGGTTCAAAGGGCGATTCCATGACCATATCCTTGATCACACCAATAATTTGATAATGCTGAGCCTTACGCCAAGAGGTTTCCCACTTCACATATTCACCAACCGGGTTCTTCAATCCTATGATCTTCGCAGCCGATTCATTGAGTACTACGGCTGCCGAATCACTGGCCAGCTCTCCTGAGAAATCCCTGCCGTCTACAAACTGCCAGCCTACTGTTGTCCCATATTCATGGCTGACTGCCAGCGTACCAAAATGCGGATCGGAAGAGGGGTTTTTATCTTTCCAGTCAAATCCATTGTTCCACTGCCATACACCGGTAGTCTGTCCGCCCGACTCGGCCATTTCAGTTACTGCGCCTGTTTTCTTCAACTCATCCCTGAGTATTACAGATTTTCCCTTGAAGCCGGCTTTTTTACGAACCATCAGCAGCCCTTCCCGGTCGTAACCAACAGGGCGGTCTTTGGCAAACAGTATTTGCTTATACACGACGATGGTGCAGATCATTAAAGTAACGGAGATGGTAAACTGCATTACCACCAGCGATTTGCGGGGAATGGCGGCAAAGCGGCCAGCCCGGAAAGTGCCTTTCAATACCTTTACAGGATTGAAGGATGATAAATACAAGGCCGGATAACTGCCCGCCAGCAGACCGGTAAAGAATACAAAGCCGGCACACAACAACCAAAAAACGGATGCTGACCAGGGCATGGTCATTTGTTTACCGGACATTTCATTGAACCAGCCAAGGGACACAGCGACGGCGATTATTGCTACGACAAAAGAGATCATAGCGATCAGTAATGACTCACTGAAAAACTGTACCACCAGTTGAAGTTTCATAGAGCCCATGGTTTTGCGGATGCCAACTTCCTTTGCCCGTTTTTCGGAACGGGCCGTACTCAGGTTCATAAAATTGATGCAGGCCAGCAGCAATACAAATACACCAATGATACCTACCAGCCACACAAACCGGATGGCGCCTCCTTCAACCACACCCTCTTTGAAATCACTGTACAAATGCCACTTGCTCATAGGATGCAGAAATACCCTGGGGTTGCGGGCAGCCTGCTCTTTATAATTGTCGAGGTGTTTGACCACGTTCAACTCTGCATCCCTGATGCGGGTCGATATGGTTTCGGGATCCGTACCGGGATTCAACTCTGCATATATGTACAGGAATTGATTATCCCAGCTTTGCTCTTTCACCCAGGGATTCATGATCGTATAGAGATCGAAAGAAGCGAAGAATTTTGCTTCGTGAAAGTGAGTGTTCTGCGGAAGGTCTTCATATACGCCGGTCACTTTTACAGAAGTGTTGTTGTTGAGCTTAACCATTTTGTCTATCGGGTCCGTCTTTCCAAAAAGTGCTTTGGCCAATGAGGCCGACAGCAGGATGGAATGAGGCTCCTGTAAGCACTTGCGGTTGCCCCGAAGCATATCGAGGGTTAGCATGTCAGGCACTCCGGCATCTATGAACTGACCGGTAGTGACCAGTTGTGTTTCGCCTGTTGCAAGGTCCATCTCTTCCGGCTGACGGGCAGTGATTACCTGCTTGAATTCCTGCTTCCAGGTTGTTTTCAGTTCCATGGCCAGCGGATAGGGCAGGTAATAGTTACTCAGAACTTCCCCTTCATGAACCGTATGCCGCATCACCCGGGCAATGCGATCATAGTTGCGGTGATATTTATTGAAAGAAAGCTCGTCCCAGATCCATAGACCAATGAGCAAGGCTACTGACATGCCTGCAGCCAGGCCGGCTATATTGATCAGTGAGTGCGCCTTATTCTTGACAAGATTGCGAAGCGCGATGGTAAAGTAGTTTTTGAGCATAGTGAAAGCTTAAGCAGTTGTAAATTAAGTTGCTCCAATAAAGTGCCACATTATAGTCGGGTTATGCTTCAATATGTTGCATAAAAGGGCTTTTTCGAAAGTGTACGCTTTTGATACGTACGGTGTTCTGTTTTAACCGCGGAGGACTCGTTACTCCCGACAGCTGTCGGGATTGCCTTACAAGGCGGTAAATAAACGTTAAATACGCTGGCGCGCTTGTGAGAAAACGGGTGACTGGATATTTTTAAGGCATGAAGCATCTACTGGTATCGGCAGCGCTCACCATTACCTGTATGGGAACTGCCCTGTCTCAATCGACACAGTATAAAAATCTTGTATTGGAAGGCGGCGGCGTAAGAGGCTTTGCCTACGCCGGCGCTTTTGAAGTGTTGGACAGCCTGCACATTCTTTCGCAGATCGAAAGAGTGGGCGGTACCTCGGCAGGTGCTATACAGGCAGCATTGCTGGCAGTGGGTTACACGCCAAAGGAAATACTGGAGCTTACAGCCTATATCAAACCACAGGAGTTCAATGACGGTTCCTGGTTCATTGGCTCAGGCGTGCATCGCCTGAAGAAGGAGTTTGGCTACTACAAAGGCGCTAAGATCGCTTTGTGGATAGAAGAATTAATTGCCCGTAAAACGGGCAACGGTAATATCACGTTTGCCGAACTGCACCGGCAGCGCACCTCAAAAGGATATAAAGACCTTTACATAACAGGTACCGACCTTACCTACCAGTGCCTCCGTATTTTCTCTTATGAACAATATCCCAACATGCGGGTAAAAGATGCGGTACGTATTTCATTATCAATACCGCTGTATTATAAGCCGGTGTTGATCGACGACCGGGGTAAAGTATATGATAAACCTGTTGCCGGACAGCAGCTGCATATGATGGTAGATGGCGGCGCATTGAGCAACTATCCCTTGTTTATGTTCGATTCATCACGTTATGTAAAAGGCGTATCGTTGCCGCGCAATGTGTACATGGAAAATCCGGAAACACTGGGACTCATGATGGAAATGCCGGAACAGATCGAATACAATAAAAAGCAAACAGGCAAATACCCCATTCCCATTAAGAGCATCAAGGATTATATGAAAGCAGTGTATGTAACGCTAATCGATAAGGCCAGTCCTGAAGCAGAAGGCAACGCACAATGGCACCGTACCGTTACGATCAGTACACTCAATTATTCCGGCCGGGTGCGCAAGCTACCTAAAAAAGTAGTGCTGGATTTACTGGAGAGTGGGAGAGAAGGCACAAGGCGATTCTTTACTGAAGGCGCGGGCCGCACAGCTGCCATTGCTCCTGCTGTAACTAAAAGATAGTTTTTATAGCTGTCTCTGCGTAGCAATTCCCTTAAATGCATGATCATGAAAACCGTACTTGCTGTTATCTTCTTTTCGCTATTGTCTGTCGGAGTGTCGGCACAGCTGACGCCTAAACCGAGAGATCAATACAGCGATCAGTTAAATATTGTTTTCCCCGATTCGCTTTCTGCTGAACAGGTTTATAAACAGTTTGGAGTGGCATTAGTGCAGAACGGATTCAATACCGACTCCCGGGAAGCTTCCTTTGGTTTGTTATTGGCCAGTATCAGAGACCCGGGCGAGGGCATTCTTTCCAATGGGAGAAATCGATTTGAGCTAAGATGTGTAGTTGTGAAAAACGTAGTGTTGATTACCGCTGATATTGTCACCGCACAGCAGACCTATCGATTTGACTTCGGTTCCCGGGGCGACCCTGCCTGGGACAGGAGGGAAAAGTTAATCAAAGTATTGGATGCGCTTCCAGGCGCACGGGTGGAGTTTGCTGTTGTAAATCAGAAGGCTGCTTACTGACTAACTGCTCTGTACTTTCCATAGATCATATTTTGCCTGCATATCCAGCCAGAAACTGGCTTCCACTCCAAAACCTTTTTCGAGGTGTAAAGCCATCTCTGCACTGATTGCAGCAGTTTCGTTGACTATTTCAGAAATCTGTTTACGACTCACCTTTAAATCCTGAGCCGCTTTGGTAATAGTAAGATTCATTTCTTTTAAAATGTCCTCTCGAAGAATTGCTCCGGGATGAACATAAGATATCTTGTGTTTCATAATTTGGAATTACTAAGATACGTATATTTGTACAGGATTGGGGTGTCCCCGGTCGCTAAGGAAGACAGTCTGTTTAACGGGCTGCCTTTTTAGTTTATGGGAATGCCTTTATTCCTACTGTTTCTTCTTCTCTGTCAAAGTCCTGACCTGTTGCTTTAGCTTTCCGATTTCTGTGTTACGCTCTCCTAATTTCTTCTCGAGTTCGTTGTTGTAACCGACCAACGAATCCAGGCGGATAATAGCAGCATCAAACATTAGTTGGTATTCTTTCAAAGTAGAATCCAGTACTACATACTGTGCCCTTAATTCTTTGCAGTCCTGATTGGGCTGAGCACCACCAGTAACGGAAACGGTAGTCAATGGCGAATCTGCTATTGCTTTTGGGTTAACTGTATCCATCTTACTATTGTTACAGGAAAAGATACCAAGGCTAATGGCCAATAAGAATAAAACACTTTTAGTCATACGATACGTTAGGGGTTAAGGAAAACATACTGAGCGGAAGACGGGGCTCGAACCCGCCACCTGCGGCTTGGGAAGCCGCCGCTCTACCAAATGAGCTACTTCCGCTGATCCCTATAAAGATATTGAAAAGCTTCAACTTCTGCACTTCCTGCAAATGGAACCATTTGGATGGCATTATCGCTATCCTGATCATCCGTAAATGGCAATCCGCTTCCCAATTTTAACAATTGGTACACACTTCCATTTTTATCGCTTCATCACTGCCTTAGTTTTATGACCTCTATGTACAGTAGCAGCAGTATCCCCTCACTGCGCGCCACTGTCGTGCTGTACTTTTTAATCCAATGATCTGCGAAGGTGCTACTGATGGCAGGTGGGTGTTGCAACCCGCCCGGGATTTCCATGCTTAAACTAAATACATATTGTACAATTTTTTCACCATGAAGACTACACTGAGGGTTGTAACGTATAGCGTGTTGCTGTTCCTCCTGAGCCACCTCTACGCAGGTGCCCAAACAGGCAAAAAGCTCCCTGATTATAAACCCGGCAGTGCCGACTGGAAAGCACTGATCAGGGAAAAGATGAAAAGCAACGCGCAACAAAAGAAAGCCAGCGGGCGTGTTGCAACTGCAGGCAGCCGGCAAAGTACTTCACTCGCTACGCCGGCTTGTTTTGTTCCGGTAGATGGAACGTTCACGGCGTTGCCGCGAGACAATGATGGCAGCTCCGGACCTATTTTGCTGCCATTCTCGTTCAACCTATATGGAACGCCTTACCGGCAGGTTTACATCAACACCAATGGCGTGTTGTCTTTTGTGGCCCCCGAGGTAGACAACTTCTCTTTCCCACTTCCTTACTATCTACCCATTATTGCTCCTTTCTGGGCCGACATCGATACGCGCAGCCCCGAAAGCGGACGGATCTATTATAAGATTACACCAACTCACCTCATCGTTACGTGGGATCGTGTGGGCTATGCCGATGAGATGGCCAACAAGGTGAACACCTTTCAGGTGATCATTGGTTTACCGGGCGATGAACTGTTAGGCCCCAATGCCAATGTGAAAATGAATTATGGCGACATGCAGTGGGCAACCGCTTATGAATTTGGAGATTTCCCTTCGCTGGTAGGCATCAATGGCGATTACTACCAGAACTACCAACAGATCGGCTGGTTCGATAAACTGGATGATAGCTATGATGGACCCGGTGGCCAAAAAGATGGCATCGGGTATCTCGCCAATAAATGCTTTACCTACGATGTAAGAACGCTGACCAATATTCCTCCTCAGTTTGTTTTTGATAATTTAAGCAGGCTTATAGAACTCAACGTTGGTGATACTATAGAGATCGAACCCTATTTCACATCACCCGAGCCGGGACAAACTGTAACTACCGTGGCCGAATTGGATGGTGATGAAGTATGTAAGCTGAACTATTCGGTTACGAATGGCCCCACTTCCAAAGTGAAGATCAAGCTCATTGGCGATCTGTGCAATGTCGGTGTTCATATCTTATGGCTCACTGCAGTAGATGATGGCAATCCCCAGCAATCCACCACCATTCCTTTGCTCTTTTGGGTGAAGAATGAGAATGTGCCGGTGATCACTTTCCCTGCGCCTGAAGATAAAGACGGTGATGGCCGTTATACGCTCGAGGCCACAGCAAGCAATGGGCAGGCTGTTTATTACGAAGTTATGGGAGGCCCCGGCTATATAGAAGACGATACGCTGATCGCTACTGGTGTTGGTCCTATCGTGGTACGGGCACTTACTGAAGATGACGGCACTACGCCGGTTGTTTTCCTGGATGCGCTGGTATGTGTGCCGGCTAAGAAGCCAGGTCCTATCACCGGAGACTCAAAAGCATGCCTCTATTTCAAATCAACCTACGAAGTACCGGCAGTAGATGGTGCAATATATACCTGGACAGTGGACGGTGGCACGATCGAATTTGAAGATAATAAAGCTACGGTAACCTGGAAAACATTGGGCACACACCAACTGTCGGTGTCTTATGCCACCGGCTGTAGCCCTGTTGGCCCGCCCAGCACATTGACCGTGCAGGTCACTACCGGGCAACTCCCCGGGGCCATTACTAAGATGTTGCCTTCGGATGGAAATGTCAACGTTTCATTCCCGCTCACCTTCTCCTGGTTCCCGGTGGAGAAAGCAACTTCCTATGACATCTATGTATGGCCCGAAGCAGAAGCACAGCCGGAGGATCCTACGATCAGCAATATCACCACCATCAACTATACACTTTATAGCAGCGACAAGCTGGAGTATGGTAAATCTTATAAGTGGCGGGTGGTGGCCCGTGGCGATTGCAGCAGGCTGGAAAGCCCTGTGCAAACGTTCAAGCTGCGCTTCCTGCCCGACCTGGTGCCTTACGATATTCAAATGCCTGCCAACGCCTTCTCTGGTCAGGAGATTACAGTAAGCTGGAAGGTAAGGAATCAAGGACCAGGCTCAACCCTCGACAAGGAATGGATAGACAATATCTACCTGTCGCTGGATGAACTACTGGACGACAACGATGTTCTGGGCACTGCGCGTAACACACCAGGTGCGCTGAACAGTGGCGGCAGCTATTCCAACTCGGCCACCTTTACGCTGCCCAATGGCATCAGCAATCGTTACTACATTTTTGTATTGACCAATAAATACCATCAGGTAATTGAAAAAGATGAGTCGAATAACCTGGGCATCAGCGCTACGAAAGTCAACATTCAACTGACGCCACCGGCCGACTTGCAGGTGAGCACAGTAACACCTCCTAATAACGCATTCTCGGGTCAGCAGATCGAAGTGATCTATACCGTACAAAATGCCGGTACAGGCAAGACCGGCGGCATTGGCTGGAACGATGTGATCTTTCTTTCAAAAGAGGAGGTGTTGAAGCCTGACAGCGCTATCAAGCTAAGAGTATTTTATTATGCTGGAGAACTCAAAGAGGGTGGTTCTTACACGCAAAGGATCACAGCTTCGCTGCCCGATACTATTTCCGGTAACTACTATGTGCACGTGGCTACCGATTGGGCCGATGTAGTATATGAACATGCCACGGAAAATAACAATACAGGCAGGAGTGGCGTGGTGAACATCATTCAGGCGCCGCCTGTAGACCTGGTAGTGACGAATATAACGATCCCCGCTACTGCTCCTACCAGTGGTAGGTTGACAATGAGCTGGCATGTAGAAAATGCTGGCGGTGCAGCTACCTCCAGGAATTACTGGCGCGATGACGTATACCTTTCTCCAACACCCGTGTGGAACAAGGCCACTGCTATTCCCCTGGCAACGATATCGAGAACAGCCGGGCTCAATGCCGGTGAAGGATATACTCCTGAGTGGTCATTCAATTTGCCAAGAAAGATTGCCGGTAACTATTACGTGATCGTGAAGGCGGATGCAGTCAATGACATTTATGAGTACCAGGCAGAAGATAATAATGAAGGACATAGCGCCCAGCCATTGATGATCACAGCGCCCGACCTCATCGTGTCGAACATCACAACACCGGCCACCGGCATATCCGGTCAGGTGGTGAATGTAGAATGGACGGTGAAGAACGATGGCGGCAGTGTGCTGGAGAATACGAAAGTTATCGACCGCATCCTGGTGAGCAAGAGCGCCACCTTCGATGAGGCCAACAGTCAGGTGGTGAAGGTACTGGCTTATCAAACCCGGCGCATCCCGGCTGGTGAAGATACCCTGCAAAAGAGTTCGATTGTTTTACCGGAAGGTATTTCGGGTAACTATTATGTATATGTTCAAACCGATTACACAGACACCGTATTTGAATCCGGTGGCAACAATAATATCCGCCGTAGTGCTGCTCCTGTTGCTGTTATGCTCGGTCCCTGGGCCGATCTGCAGGTGAGTGCCGTACAGGCTCCTGCTACGGCCGCAGCGGCGGAAGCTGCTTCGATTTCCTACACAGTTTTCAATAGAGGTAACCGGGCTACCAACGATAGCAGCTGGACCGACAAAGTATTTGTTTCCCTGAAACCAACATGGGACCCTGCGAGCGCCGTTCTCGTAAGTGAGATCGCGCAAAAAGCCAACATAGGTAAAGACAGCTCTTATACCATTACTGCTTCTCTCATAATGCCTGGCAATATCGGTGGCGCCGATTACTATGTGTATGTGTTGACCAATGCAGGTAAGCGCGTGTACGAACACAGTGATACCGCCAACAATACCGGCAGAAGCAATAAACTATTTATTAAGAAGTATCCACCGGTTGATCTGATTGTTACTGCTGTAACTGCTCCTGCAACGGGTAAATCAGGTACACCGATTACCGTGAAGTGGTCAGTTAAGAATAAGGGCGAAGCGATCACATTGCCCAATCAATGGAATGATGGCGTCTACCTGTCGGCTGATACCGTATGGGATAGTAATGACAAGTTGGTAAAAGCATTTACACACCGTGGTCAGCTCCCTGTAGCTGCTACTTACTCCAACGAGCAGGAAATCACCATTCCCAATGGCGTATCAGGAAAATATTATTTGCTGCTGGCTACTGATAAGGAGAACCTCAACTACGATGTCGATACTACCAACAACGTTGGCCTGGTACGTCCTGCCAGCGGTGGTAATAATGATCCTGTGCCCATCGGCATCGAGCTTACACCGCCTGCCAACCTGGTGGTGACGAAATTCACGGTGCCCGATGAAGGCTTTGCAGGACAACCTATCACGGTAAAATGGATTGTTAAAAACGATGGTTCAGGTATCACCAACAAGAGTAGCTGGACGGAAAGAGTATACCTGTCCAAAGATATCAACTGGGATAAACAGGATAGATCATTAGGCACTTTCATCCGAAGCGCAGCTTTGCCTGCCGGTGCTCAATATGAAGATAGTCTTGAAGTATTTCTTCCAGACAATGACTTGGGCAATCATGTACTGATCTTCCGGTCGGATATCAATGACAATGTGTATGAGCATGGAGCTGAAGAAAATGTCGCTACAGCCCTGATCACCATTGTGAAAGACAACATGTCCGACCTCGTGGTTACAGATGTACAGATACCTACAACAGGCATAGCCGGTAGTGAAGTGACAGTGCGCTGGAAATTGAAGAACGTAGGCGCCAATCCCGCCCGTGGTTTCTTACAACAAAATGTATACCTCTCTACAGATACCACCAAAGATGTATCAGATGGATTGGTGGCCACTGCGCCTATACGCATCAACCTGGCGCCCAATGCGGTGATCGATCAGGCACAACCCATGAGCCTGAAAGGAGTGGCACTACGCGATTATCATGCGCTGGTACATGCCGATGTGTTGAATAATATAGCAGAGAGCAATGATGAAAACAATATGGCAGCCTCTCTGCAACCCCTGAGTGTGACGGTAGAAGAACTGGAGTTGGATAATGAAAAGCAGGGCACACTCCGTCCGGAAGGAACACTGTATTACCGTCTTGAAATTGCGGACTCACTCGCCGGCGAATCGTTACTGATCACCTTGCAGGGAGATACAGCTATAGGCGACAATGCAATATTCGTTCGTGCCAATGGCGTGCCCGATATGGCGGTGCATGATTTTGCGGGCGAAGTACCTTATCAGGCCAACCAGGAGATCATTATCCCTGCGCTGAAACCGGGTACGTATTACCTGATGATCAATGGCCGCATGCGCACGAATACCACGCAGCCTGTGAAGGTGAAAGCGTCGGTGCTTCACTTTGAGATCAGATCGGTAGATGCAACAGAAGGTGGCAACACGGGCGTGGCCACAGTGCTCTTAAAAGGTTCGAAGATGAATGGCGTAACGGCAGTGCGCCTGCGTAATGCCACTGGCGCTATCACAGCAGAAAGAGTACAGATCATCGATCCTACCAGCCTGTATGCCCGCTTCGACCTGAATGGCGCTGCTGTAGGAATATACGATGTGGTGGCGGTGCATGAGAACGGCGATTCTACGGCCCTTGAAGAAGGCTTCACAGTAGTAGCTGGTTCCGCTACCCAGCTAATGACCAATGTGATCAGCCCACCCAATACAAGACCTTCCAACGTGCTGAGCATTCAGGTAGAATTTGCGAATACGGGCAACACAGATATCATCAACCCGGTAGTGCGGCTCACGAGCCTCGGCGGCGCGCCCATTGCGCTAAAGCCAGCCGATCTGGAAAATGCCGGTAAAGAACTGACACTGACGTTGCAGGAAGTTGGCGGACCAGCCGGTCGCCTGCGGCCCGGCGCAAAAGGAATCGTTATCGTGTATGCGAAAGCGACAACCGTGTTGGGCTTTATGCTGGTAGACAACGAAGAATAAATAATCAAAACATCATTCAATAAAAGATCAGTAATGAAAACGATTCTTATAACCAGGGTTATTGTTTGCTGCGCCCTTATGCTGACAGCCATGCTGTCGATGGCCCAGGTAAAGCCGGTGGCGGGTTTCGAGATCATCAGCCGCCAGTCAATAACCAGTGGCGAAGCTGGCAGGATGGCAATCAATGCGGGCAGCAATGTGGTAAGAGTAAAACCTGATACCAGCGCAGGAAAAAGAATATACCGCGTTGAAGGTAAAGGTATGAAAGCAATGGTGCCTGCTTTAAGCAATGTAGATGCGGCAACAACAGGTGGCAGAATATGGGTGTATGGTGATTCTGCATTCAGGCATTCGGCGCCCTTTGCTTATGCAAGTGTTTACAATGCGAACGGAACCCTCATCAAATCGCTGGGCTTGTTGGGTAAAAAGCCTTACGTGGCTGCAGTAGCCAATAATGGTTCGATGGCCTTTGCCGGTAATACGGCTAAAGAAGGACACCCCGTTTTCACCCTTTCGTTATATGACCTGAACGGCAATAAACGTTGGAGCGCCAACCTGCCCGAAGCCTGGCCTACAGAAATATTCATAGCGCCCGATCATCAATACATAGCCGTGTCCATACTCTTCCCGCAAGAATATACCAGTAAATTGCTGGTGTACGATGCTGCGGGAAGACTGTTGCATACACTCCGCAGCAACGCTTCAGGCGTCGCTTTCCTTGCTTCTAAAAAAATGGTCGTTAGCACCAGCAAGACCTGGACCGTATATGATATGAATGCCGGCTTTAAAGAGGTACGGTCAGGTGCATTGCCTGGCGTTACCGTTGGCCGGTTCCCGGTCATCGCCCATCCCTCTGCAGATATATTCCTTACACTTTCACTGGCCCCCTCTAAGCAACAGGTAAGCCTGCAGGCGTATGATGCACGCACAGGAGGCCTGCTATCACAAGGTGAGTTTACCAGCAAAGGATACCTGCAGCCTTACCGGCAGTTGGAGATCGGCAAAGATGGAAACATACAACTCAGCACAGAAAGCGAGGTAGTAACATTAAGGTTGAAATAACACATACAATTCTGAATATATGAAACATATTATACGCCTCCGGTTGATGATCTGCCTGCTGTTCATGAGCGCCATGATGAGCAGTCTGTCGACGCAGGCACAGGATCCACCAAAATTTGAGTTATTGGGTGCGTCGCCGAACATTGGTAAAGCATCGATGGACGTGATATGGACCAACTCGCCTGGCGCTACTGAAACACAGGCGCGGCGCCGGGAAGGGAGCGGACCCTGGGGCCCCTGGGTCAACATAGGAACGTTTGGCCGGGGCACAGATCCTGGCTTGAACGAATCGAAAAAATATTATTACCAGCTTCGGGAAATGGTAGGCGGTGTGTGGAGCGCCCCTTCCGATGAAAAAGGGAACGGATTTACTAAAGTATGGCCTGTAATGAAGCCTGGCAGCACCACCGACGAAAGCCTGGATGTATTGAACGGGTTTGGGGAGGCGATCAAGGCCGGCGGGGATAAATATTTTCACGAAGGGGTCGACATGAATGGAGCGTCCAACTCACATGGCGAAATAGTGAGAGCGCCTGCAGGTGGCCTGGTGGCCAGCAGAGGAGGGCAGGGAAGCGATATTGGTGTTATCATCGTAATATCGATCAATGGCGAATTTCACGCGTATGAATTTAACCACCTGCAATCCATACATCCTGATGTATTAAAAAATCATTCAGTGGAGGTAGGCCAGGAACTGGGTACTATATACAGCGGCGAATGGACCATCATGTCTTCTCATACCCATTTTGGGTATTTCGATGATCTCATCGATCCTTTTGCCGGCACGAAAAACCCTTTTACGTTTTTTAATACACCTGCACACAGAGATCCGCAGATGTCCCCACCATTGGTGCTGGATGTAAATGGTGACGGAAGGGAGATCAGCTTTCTGAAAACACCGGGTGAGATCAAATATTTTGAACCGGAGAAAGTACACAACGGGGTAGATATTGTAGTAGAAGCAGTAGACTTGCAATCATCGGATGCGCCCTATACCAACCCTGGTTATGTGGGGTATTTCATCCAGAAGAATGAGAAAGGGGCCTGGAAACAATCGGTCAAAACAGCTGCAAAACCTTATGTGGTATTTGATTCAAAAACATTTTACAGATCATCTGCCGGTACTAAGAATACGGAATTTGTATCTAAGATCATAGATTTTAGAGACGAAACAGTAAGTAAGAAACCCGACAACACGCCGGAAGGGTACGATTGGGAACAATGGTTCTCTTACATCGTCACAAATACGAAAGGAGAGAAAGGTGAGATCCCTGAGATCGACGATAATGAACATTTTGCAACCGATGCCCGGGAAACAGTGTCGGAAGCCAATGGTTATACCTACGGTTACCTGCTGGCAAGATGCATCGACGAAGCTAAATTTCCCGATGCGAAGTACCGGGTCGGTGTTGTACTGAAAGACCTGCTTAGTCAAGCACCCATCAAGTACAAAGAATTCAGGGTCGATAACTTCCGCCCCTATGCCAAGATCGTACAAATAGAAGGCGGTGCTTTTAAGTACAAAGCTACGTGGAACTGGAACCCCGGTGCCGATCAACTGATCATACAGGAAGAAAAGAACGACAAGAAAGCCTGCGGCGTCATTAAGATCAAGATCACGATGAGTGAAGAAATGAAAGATGTTATCGTGGAAGTGCCAGCGTTGGGTTATAAACAACAATCATCATCAGGAGGTTCCGACGGAAAGACATTTGAATTTGAGATACCGGAAGAGCTAACGAAGGATGGTCCGGAAGGACCACACAAGCTGGAGATCGACGGACATGATATGAACGATAATGCACTACAAGGGTTCACTGATAAAAGCCCCCGGTCGGGCGAACAGGTCGATAAACGACTCCTCGATGGAAGTTGGGTATTGCCCAATGCTGCCAAAAAAGATATTATCCATGAGTTTAAGCTGGTGGACCTTGAAATAGAAGTAGAAACACAACGTCCTTCTTCCTGCGGTAAAAAAGATGGAGTTGCTACGATCCATGTAAGCGGTGAAGAAGGACCATTTACCTACAGTGTGGATGGCTCTCCTTTCCAGCCTTCCAATGTATTCAGGAAGCTGGGTGCTGGCAAGCATACCGCTGTGGTGCGTAAGAAAGATACGGAGTGTGAGTTCCCGAAAGATTTTGAGATGGAAGATGGTGGCCTAAAAGTACAGGTGTCTGGGTTTGGATCCGTACAATTCTGTGAAGATGAGCAGCCGTCGATCACGTTGGTGGCCACGGCCACCGAGGGATCGGGAGACTATGAATACAGTTGGCCCGGTGGCAGATTGGAAGTAAGGGGCTCAGGCTATTATTCCGTTACAGTAACTGATAAAAAGACGGGTTGTAAGAAAAAAAAGGGCGGCCAGGTAACTTTCATCCCCATTGTATGTTCCCGCGATCCCAACGATATTGTTGGCCCCGAAGGATACGGACCGGGCAAGATGATCGCCAAATCAAAAGCACATCCTTACATGGTGCGCTTTGAGAACGATCCGGAGTTTGCTACCGCGCCGGCACAGGTGGTGAAGATCAATCACCCTGTAGACAAGAATGTAAACCTGTACTCACTGCGCCTGGGCGACTTTGGTTTTGCCAATATGACCTTCTCTGTGCCTGCTGATAAGACCTATTATGCTACACGCCTGAACCTGATGGACTCACTGGGCGTGGTAGTAGATGTTACGGCGGGTATCGATGTAAACAAAAAAGAAGTATTCTGGATATTTGAATCGAAAGACCCGGCTACCGGTCTGCCGCCTGCTGATGCTATGTTGGGCTTCCTGCCGATCAATGACTCTACAGGAAAAGGCGAAGGCTTTGTGACCTATACCATCCGGGCTGCCAGTCATACACAGACAGGCGACAGCATTCATGCAAAAGCAAGCATTGTATTCGATGTGAATGAGGCCATCGAAACACCTGTTATTTTCAATACCATCGATGCGCTGCCACCGGTTAGCAAAGTGAAAGCATTACCGGCTACCAGCAAAGTGCCTGACTTTAAGGTGAGCTGGAGTGGCCAGGATGATGCAGGTGGCTCAGGTATCCGCGATTATATATTGTATGTGTCTGAAAATGGTGGTGCTTATAAGGCCGTGCAACAGGCATCTACCGATACGACGATCATTTACTCCGGTGTACAGGGCAGCACTTACAGCTTCTATGTGCTGGCTACGGACAATACCGGCAATGCAGAAGCCATAAAGAAAGGAGCGGAAGCTACTATTAAGATCACCGATGATTGCACAGACGAAGTGTGTGATGGTGTAGACAATGATTGCGATGGCGAAGTGGATGAAGGATTTATCATCACCTATTATAGAGATGCAGACGGTGATGGCTTCGGTGCGTTGAACAATCCGAAACAAGGTACTACCTGCAATGTGCCGGCAGGGTATGTTGTGAACAGTGCAGATTGTAATGATAACAATGCAGCTGTTTATCCCGGTGCTGCTGAAGTGTGTGATGGCGTTGACAATGATTGCGACGGACAGGTAGACGAGGGTTGTGGTACCCAAAGCTACTATATGGACGTGGACAAAGATGGTTATGGACGCCCTGAAGGCTCCAGGTTATCCGATAAGCCAATTCCTGGCTGGGTATTGCTGGGAGGTGATTGTGCAGATTTCGATGCTACTATCTATCCGGGCGCTCCTGAACTGGCCAACGGCCGTGATGACAACTGTAACGGTCAGGTAGATGAAGGACTTCCCATGCAGCGGTATTATATGGACGTAGACCGTGACGGATTTGGCCGCAACGAAAATTCTAAGCTGTCAGCCATTCCATTAACAGGTTATGTACTGGTAAGTGGAGACTGCGCGGACTTCGATGCCACCATTTATCCGGGTGCTCCTGAACTGGCCAATGGCCGTGATGACAACTGCAACGGCGAAGTAGATGAAGGGCTTCCGATGAAGCGTTACTATATGGACGTCGACCGTGACGGGTTTGGCCGCAATGAGAACTCCAGACTATCTGCGATCCCATTAGAAGGATACGTGCTGGTGAATGGCGATTGTGCCGACTTCGATGCCACCATTTATCCGGGTGCTCCTGAACTGGCCAACGGACGTGATGACAACTGTAACGGCCAGGTAGATGAAGGTTTGCCGATGCTCACGTATTATCCGGATGTGGATAGGGACGGTTACGGCCGCAACGAAGGCACGAGGATATCAGCTATTCCCCTGGCAGGTTATGTGTTGGTCGGTGGTGATTGTCACGACTACGATCCGAAGATATACCCCGGCGCGCCGGAAGTGAAGAATGGTCGTGATGATAACTGTAATGGTTTGATCGATGAGCAACTGATCACGATTGTGCAGGATGGCACGGCAACCAATGGCAAGGTACCTGTGGATAGCGCTGCCGGAGAGTTCAACGTAATCGTAGCACCGATACCTACCTACAATGAGTTTACGGTATCACTGCCGCAAACCGAATCGACGGAACGAATACGTCTCCGTGTATTCGACCAGGTGGGTCGGTTGGTAGAAACAAGGGATAACCTGCCTGCCGGTTCGAGGATCACGCTGGGTGGTAATTATCCCAAAGGATACTATACACTCGAAGCAGTGCAGGGTAGGAGACGGAAACTGGTGAAGTTGATTAAGCTGTAAAGGCAAGCTACGAGCATAAAAGAAAATGGTGGGTCGCCTTCCAAAAGGCGGCTCACCATTTTCACTTATATCAGACGTGCTTTTATTCCGCCCTCAAACTCTTCACCGGATTCGCGGTAGCAGCGCGTATAGTTTGAAAAGCAATAGTAAGTAGCGCAATCGCTATGGCCGCCGTTCCTGCAAGCACCAACACCCATACATTCAAAGTAGTTCGGTAAGAGAACTTTTGCAGGAAGGTATTCATGAGCAGCCACGACAGCGGCGAAGCGATAACGATAGCAATGAGGATCAGCCTTACAAAGCTGCTGGCCAGTAGCGCCGTGATGCCAGCCACACTGGCGCCGAGTACTTTGCGGATGCCGATCTCTTTGGTGCGGTTCTCAGCCATATAGGTGGCCAACCCAAGCAGCCCCATGCACGAAACAAAAATGGCAAGGAAAGCAAACGTGTTGATCAGTAAACCAGTGTTGCGTGTCTGCTTGAATTTCGATTGCCAGGCATCATCCGCAAACCGGATATCCGTAATGAAATTGGGATTGTATTTTTTGATGATAGCCTCCGCTTGTTGTGCGGCCAGCAAAGTACCCTTACTGTCACTCAACCGGATGCTCAGTTCGCCGTCACCACGGCCGCCTTTGATCAGCACCTGCTTGCTGGCCTCGCCGGGATCACCAATCAGGAAATCCTTTACAACACCCACGATCTTCCAGCGCTTGTCTTCATCGATAATAACCTGCCCGATGGGCTCTTTAAAGCCAAGCACCTTCAGGCTGGCTTCATTCACCAGGCAGGAGAGCGTGTCGCCCGCATAATGGTCGAGGTCGATATCCCTGCCTGCCAGTAAGGTCAGCCCATTGGTGCGTATAAAATCACCGCCTTCATGTACCAGCACAAAGGCTGTATTCAAATTGGGGTCCATACCTGCCCATTTCAGGCCAGACTCTTCATAGCGGATATTGGTAACAGCTGTGTTGGAGGCACAAATGGAAGTGGCGATTCCCGAGTTGATCAATTCGTTTTTGATGGCCGTATAGTTTTTACGCACGTCATCGGTCATTTGCTGAAACACAAGGTTCTCCTTTACGAAGCCGGTCTCCCGGTTGAGCCCGTGAAGGATTTGTTTTTGAAAGATGACCGTGAAATTGATCAGGATGATGGAAAACACGAATTGCAGCACCACCAGCGCTTTCCTGGGAGTGATGAGCGTATTGGTATTTTTCAGCATACCCTTCAGCACCCGGATGGGTTTGAAGGAGGAGAGATACAGCGCAGGATAACTGCCAGCCAGTAAACCGGTGAATAGTACAAACCCAAGCGCCATAGCCCAGAAAACTGGCGATGAATAAGGGATGCTGAGTTTTGTATTGATCAATGAATTGAACAGCGGTATCGCCATTTCTACCAATACGAAGGCAAGGATGCCCGACAATACAGCCATCATAACCGATTCCCCAATGAATTGTAAGATCAGTGATTGCCGGCCGGCGCCAATCACTTTGCGCACACCTACTTCCTTCGCTCTTTTCTCACTGCGCGCAGTGCTCAGGTTCATAAAATTGATACAGGCAATGAGCAGGATGATACCTGCAAGCGCACCCAGCATGCGATAATTGTCGATATTACCGCCATCAGGTTTACCATTCACAAACCTGCCCCTGAGGTGCTCTTCGGCAAATGAGTATAAAAATATTTGCTGATCTTTCAGCAAGCTGCTGTTGCGGGCGCCAATGCCGGCGATCTTTTTATTCAGGGCATCGATGTTGGCGCCCGGAACTAACTCTACAAAAGTGTTGGAGTTTTGGTTTTTCCAATCGCCCGGATTGCGGCCATTGGCATATAAGTATTGATAAGACAGTAAGTATTCAAATGTAAACCGTGTATTGTCGGGCAGGTCTTTTAGTACGCCGGAAACGATGAAGTTATCACCGGTAGGAGTGGTGACAGTCTTATTAATGGGATCATCGTTGCCAAACAGTTTGGTCGCGAGTTGTTGAGTAAGTACAATATCGTTAGCATCGTGCAATACGGTGGTGGCATTCCCTTGTGCCAGTGGAAAACTAAACATCGACAGGAAGGCAGGGTCTACGAAGTTGCCCTGCGCATCTATTTTCTTGTCGCCGAAGCGCAGCAGCCGGTTGGAACCCATTAATCGCGCAGTATGCTTTATTTCGGGCAGTTCCTGCTGCATAGCAGGCGCCAGGGGAGGAGCGGTTGCATTCCAGCAAATTAATTGACCATTGACGTTACCACGGTTGTAGGTGGTGTACAGGTTGGACTTATCCTCATGAAACTGATCAAAACTAAGCCCATGCCAGATGTTCAGCAACAACAGGATGGCACCAGCCATGCCAAGGGCCAGTCCTGTAATGTTGATCAGAGAATGAACCTTGTTCCTGGTGATGTTTCGCCAGGCGACTTTGACGTAGCTTGAAAACATGATGTTTGCTTTAATAAGTTCAAAAAAAAGGTGTACCGACGTCGATACACCCTCTTGCATTACATGGTAATCTGCATATTACCAATTAGTTTTTATGATTACCAGCTCATCTTACCCTGGTAGTAGTCAAGTATTTTGGTGCGCAGTACATAATCGTACCGTGCAATGATCAGGTTGATATTGGAACGATCGAGGTTGTTTTTGGCAATAAGGTATTCCACCGAGTTGGCAGCACCTTCATTGAACCTTACTTCAGCAGCACGGAAA
The DNA here is from genome assembly GCF_059502485.1 of Paraflavitalea sp. Taxonomy (NCBI): domain Bacteria; kingdom Pseudomonadati; phylum Bacteroidota; class Chitinophagia; order Chitinophagales; family Chitinophagaceae; genus Paraflavitalea; species Paraflavitalea sp. The sequence goes on along the minus strand of NZ_JCACET010000010.1, from coordinate 1,280,743 downwards.
CTTTCCGTATAAGAAGATACCTGGTCCACAAGAGCCTGATACTTGTTGAGAGAAGCTTCCATATTGAAGTGGTCACGCTCGATGCCTTGTTTCAATTGTATCAAGGTTGTTTGTGCTGTGAGCTCAGCTTCCTTTTTGGAGATCTTTGCGAGGCTTACCGCATTCCGTCTTTGCAGGTTATTGAGGATGGGAATATTTACGCCTACGCCAATATTAGTGCCATAGTTGTTTTTGAACACCTGATCGTAATAACCGATCTTGCCACCTGAGCTATCGGTAAAAATGCTATTGTAGTTACTGCCGATACCACCACCGAGGGAGATCCTTGGAAGCATATTACCTCTGACAGCCTGTACGTTCTTCTCACTGCTCTTTACCCGCAATTGCGTGGCCTTTACGATAGCCAACTGTTGTAGCGCTGCCTGGTAAATACTATCAGAAGAAGTCGCATAATCCATAGCAAATTGTTCAGCAGTCATCCTTTCTATTTCAAAATTTTTGGTAGAGGGGATGTTCATGAGTTGCTGCAATGCCAGCTTGGAGCTATTCAGGCTGTTTTCATTGGTGATGATGGCAATCTTATTATCAGCCAGCTGTCCTTTCAGATCAGTATAATCGGATGGCTTAACGGCGCCTTCCTTATTCATGATTTCCAGGCGCTCTACCTGCTTTTGGGAAACAGTATATTGTTTCTTTGACTGGTCCAACAGGTCCATATTGGTAAGTATCTGCAGGTAAGCAAGGATCACATCCAATGTCAGTTGATCCTTCTGTTGCTGCAGCTCCATGCGGCTGGCCTCGTAAGCGTACTGGGTGCTCTTCAGGTTATTCAATAAGCGCAGACCATTGAAGAGCGTTATATCACCAGAGAGGTCCCAGCTGGCGGAAGTATTGGATTCAGTCACAAAGCTGTTGGTGGCAGTATTGATCGTACGGCCCTGGTTGAGGTTGTGACCAACATATCCGTTGATATTAGGCAGGAAATTACCTTTTCCCTGTCTCCAGTTTACAGCTTCACGTTGCATACGCAGGTCGCGTTGTTGCACATCCGCATTATTGGCAATCGCCGTTTCTACGCACTGTTTCAGTGTTATGGGGGTACTTTGCGCGGAACTGTTCAGCGACATATGTACTACCGCATAACAGATCATCAAGGCTTTACCGGTTTTCATGTTTGAGTTTACTTTATTATTCTGTTTTCTTAGTTATTATCGATCCTGCCATCCAATAAATTAATAATACGCGTTCCATACTCGGCATTCTTTTCAGAGTGCGTCACCTGGATGATGGTAACCCCCTCTTTATTCAATTGCTTGAACAACTCCATAATATCTTCGCCTTGCTTGGAGTTCAGGTTACCGGTAGGCTCATCCGCCAGCAGCAATTGCGGTTTGGCAATGAGCGCCCGGGCAATACCTACCAGCTGTTGCTGACCACCGGAAAGCTGGGTAGGGAAGAGGTCCTTCTTACCCACGATCTGGAAGCGGTCGAGGATATCAGCTACCATCGCTTTGCGTTCAGATGATTTGATGTCCTGGTAAATAAGCGGCGTTTCAATGTTCTCATATACCGTCAGCTCGTCGATAAGGTGATAAGCCTGGAACACAAAGCCGATATGTCTTTTATATAATTGCGAACGTTGCTTTTCTTTCATGGTGTGCACAGCCTCTCCATTGAAATAATATTCACCTTCATTGGCATCATCGAGCATACCAATGATGTGCAGCAAGGTAGATTTGCCCGAACCGGAAGGCCCCATGATGGAGACGAACTCACCTGCATTAATGGAAAGGTTGATATCCTTTAGCAGGAAGGTAGGTTTGCCCCCTACATTTACCCATTTGGAGATGTGCTTAAGTTCTAACATTCTATTGTTTTTTGTTTTTATAGTTTAGTTTATTCGCTTCGAAGGCTATTCACCGGGTTAGCCGTAGCCACCTGGTAAATTTGTGTAATAATAGTCATTAATGCGATCAATAACATGCCTGCGAAGCTGATCAGCAATATATCAACCCCGATCGATATCCGGTTGGCAAATATGTTTAAAAAAAAGAAACCCAACAGGTATCCTACAGGTAAAGCAATGCAACCGGCAATGAACAACAGCTTCAGGAAACTTTTGCTCAATAATGACATGATCGTAGCCACGGTGGCGCCCATCACTTTACGAATGCCAATCTCTTTACGGCGGGTTTCAGTGGTATAGATCACCATGCCCAGCAACCCGAGCGCGGAGATCGTGATCGTAATAAAGGTCAGGAAGCCCAGCATGCCTACGGTGCCGGCGGCACTATGGCGCGCTCTCCATTCGTCATCCATCCAGCGGCCCTCGAAAGGTTGAGCAGGATATTGTTTTTTCCAGGTGCTTTCTACCGTTGTCAGGAAGGTGGCCGGCAGGGAAGTAGCGGTGCTTACGATAAGATAATTGTAAGCGCCCGGCTTATTGCGTAATACCAGTGGGATGTACGGAGCGTCCATACCACGGTGAAAGAAATTTTGCAGAACACCGGCTACCTGAACCTGCACACTGTCGTCGATCAGGATCACCTTGCCAATGGCCTCCTGCGGAGAACCGATATGCAGCGGTTGCAGCGCACGCTCATTCAATAACACGTATTGTTCGGCCCGGCTGCTGTCGCCCTGCAGCGGGAAGGTAGTGCCGGCCAGTAAAGGCAGGTTCATAGTAGATAAGATAGTTGCATCGGCATAATAATAATCCATGCCAATATGTTCTGCACCGGGTTTGCTTTTTACGAGCGTGCTACCAGTAGCATCTTTGCCGGGAATAGTGGAAATAGCCGATACACCGGTTACACCACTCAGTTGCTCCAGCTCATGCTTCAACACCTCTTGACCATTCGCATTAACAGGAATGGTAATAACATGGTTTTTCCGGAATCCCGGGTCGGCATTGGCCATATAATCGAACTGACGGAAGAAGGTGAGCGTAAAAATAGTAGCTACCAGGGAGAGCGTGAACTGCACTACGATCAATCCCTTCCGGAAATTATTGCCGAGAAACAGTTTTACGGTCGACAAATTCTTCAACACTTCTACCGGCTTGAAAGACGATAATGCCCAGGCTGGCAATGCTCCTGCCAGCAGGCCTGCAAAGAGTGCAAACACGAAGAACCACAACAACATACTGCCATCGGGCCTGAGATCATCGGTCGATATCAGCTCATGACTGAATGACTGACCGGTGATGATGTTCAGCATAACCCATCCCAGTATCAATGCAAGGAAGGTGGTAATGAGTGATTCTATGATGAACTGCGTGAATACCTGCGAGCGTACAGCGCCGGCTACTTTGCGCACACCCACTTCCTTGCCGCGCTTCAGCGAGCGGGCAACCGAAAGATTGGTATAATTGAAACAGGCTGAAAGCAGGATCACAAAAGCGATCAATATTTCAGCCAGTACCTTCCCGCGGGAACCGGTATTACCCAATGGAGATTGCATCTCTTTGCTCAGAATGATCTTATTGAAAGGTTGTACAGTAAAAGAGAAATGCTCTTTACCCGACAGTGTGGAGTGCTTCAGCAATTCATCGGAAATATTGCGCACGGCATGGGCCAGTTGCCGTTGGTTCACTTGCGGTTTCAGCAACAGGTAAGTATAAGCACTGGTGAGGTCATTCCATTGCTGCAGGTTGGCGGCCAGTTTGCCGGCCTTTTCCAACTGGGCAACGGTGCTCATAGACATATAAGCGTCGCGGTCCAGGTGCGACTTACCTGCGGGCGTATTGAGTACGCCGGTCACCCGGAAGTCGCCCAGGTTGGCAAGCGTGATCACCTGGCCCATAGCATCAGCCTGTCCGAAAAACTTTTCTGCCAGTTGCTTACTGAGCACGATGCTATTAGGAGCTGTCAGTGCGGTGTGGCTATTGCCCGATTGCAGCGTATAACCAAATAACTTAAAAAAATCACCGTCTGCAAATGCCGGATGTACGGGCAGATCCTTCACGCCACTTTGTGCATTCCCATTCCAGGGATAGATGCGCACATAACTTTCTACAAGGTTGAAATCGGTGTTCAGCTTATCCACCAGTGGCAGCGGCGATCCGGCAAAGGTGAAGTTATTCCCTTGCTTGTTGGTCACGTCGGTAATGATGCGGTACATCCTGTCCGGCTGCGGGTGAAACTTGTCGTAACCCAGTTGGTCCTTCACACGGATGATCACCAACAGGCACACCGCCATGCTCAGGCCCAGGCCAAAGATGTTGATGAAGGAAAAAGTCTTATTCCTCACCAGGTTGCGGATCGCTATTTTAATATAGTTCCTGATCATGCGGTTTTTGGTCTTGGCTCAACGATTTAATCTAAAAGGCTCCCATAACGGCTGTTTGTTGCATATGGGAAAATTTTCATGGCTACACTTTCCCATTCATGGCTATGCTTTCCCTTGCCTTTGGAGGCCTGCCGGTAGTATGGCAAACACATGCCAGAACATAGTAGCATGATTAGCAGCCTGCTACGGGGCATTGAGCATACGAAGTAGTTCGTTTCCGATACAAAAACTGTCCGCTTTTGATACAGGTTGAGGAGGTTGATAAGTTAACAAGTTAAAAAGTTGATAGGGGAGGCATGACGGGTAATAAGTATAGTCAGGCCGCTCAAAGCGGCCAGACTGAAAAACAGGTTGCAAAGCTAAAGGGGTATTCCTCCTAATCAACCTGTCAACTTATTAACCTTTCAACCTAAATATTCACATTAATCCCTTGATTAAGCATTTATTAAGCGTTTTCTTAAGGTCGCAGGCTTTTATTTGTGACATTATTAAACGATCAATACAAGCTTGTCTATGATGAGATTAATCTCCTTGCTCTCCCTTGCCCTTTTTATCTGTCAATGCAGCATCGCACAAAACCCTTTTATTACGAGTATCTACACCGCCGACCCTTCGGCACACGTCTGGTCCGACGGCCGCCTGTATGTATACCCTTCCCATGACATCGATCCGGCCCGCGGCTGCGACCTGATGGACAGATACCATGTGTACTCGACCAACGATATGGTCAACTGGCGCGACGAAGGCGAGATCCTCAATGCCAGCCAGGTATCCTGGGGGCGCAAAGAAGGCGGCTTCATGTGGGCGCCCGATTGTGCCTACAAGAACGGCACTTATTACTTTTATTTCCCGCATCCCAGCGGCACAGAGTGGAATAAGACCTGGAAGATCGGCGTGGCCACCAGTAAAAAGCCGGCCAGCGACTTCACGCCGGGCGGTTTCATTGAAGGGCTGAGTGGCAATGCCATGATCGACCCCAGTGTGTTCATCGATACCGATGGCAAAGCCTATTTCTATTACGGCGGTGGCAGCAAGTGCCAGGGTGGAAGGCTAAAAGATAATATGACGGAGATCGATGGCGCCATGCAAAACATGGAAGGGCTCGTCGATTTTCACGAAGCCGCCTGGGTATTCAAAAGAAAGGGCGTTTACTACCTTACCTATGCCGACAATACACCCGGTCAAAACCAGTTGCGGTATGCTACCAGCTCCAGTCCTTTGGGACCTTGGACGCACCACGGCGTATTCCTGGGCAAAACGGGTTGCGATACCAACCACGGCTCTGTTGTTGAGTATAAAGGAAAATGGTATATGTTCTATCATAACCAGTCCCTTTCCAATACAGGTAAAGGAAACCTGAGATCGATCTGTGTAGATGAGCTGCACTTCGATGCCGACGGCTCCATTCAACTGGTGGAGCAAACAAAAACAGGCGTACCTGCTATCACCAATAAAAAAGCTGCTGTACCCAATGGCACGAAGTACGAAGCGGAAAGTGCTGTTACTGGTGGCACAGCTTCTGTTGCCAATGGCGCTACTGCTTCCGGTGGCAAGTATATCTCTAATCTGAAAACAGCCGATGCTTACATTGAATTTGCCAATGTGAACGGCGGTAAAAAGGGTGGTCGTGCAACCATCAATATCCAGCATGCCGGCGCTGCCTATGGCCGGGTAAAATTGCTGGTCAATGGCGTTGATTACTCTTTGCTGAACCTGCTATCCACCGGCAACGCAACAGCATTTACAGGTCGCGCCTCGCTGACGGTAAAACTCAACGCCGGCAAAAGCAATACCATCCGCCTGGTAGGAGTGAATAGCGATGTGCAGGTAGATTATGTAAACGTAAATATGCTCGATTAAGTTACGAATTAGTCTGGCCGCTTTGAGCGGCCTGACTAATCGCTTTCATTTCCGCAGCGTCTTCCTGAAGGAGACGCTGCGGATCTTATTTTATAAGTTTACCTGCTTCCCACTCGCTGCCGACTTGTAAATAGCTTCCACAAGCCGTATATCACGTAGTCCCTCTTCACCAGGCACAGGCATTGGCTTGCCCTGCATGATAGTGAGCGCGTCATCATCCATTTGTTTTGCCTGCTGAAAAGGCACCTGGTAAGGATGGTTGATCTCACCAAGAGGACTGCTGGCTTTTTGCCCGTTATAAGCAGAATAGGGATTTACTTTGATGATGCCCTTTTCGCAGGTCACATCGAGGAAGTTGATATTCTCCCCAAAGCTCGTTTTGATGTCGGCAATTACGCCACCGGGAAATTCCAGTTTGGCAACGACTGTTTCGTCAAGACCGTTCTTGTATATCTCAGGTCGGGTAGTAGAAGTGGTAGCCGATAAGATGGCAATCGGCTCCATCGCTGTGCCGAGGCGGGCTCCCTGTATGGCGTATACGCCCATATCATACAATACGCCGCCGCCCATTTCTTTTTTCTGCTTCCAGTGGTCGGTGCGGTTGTCGCGATAGGCGGCAGCACAATTCACCTGTTTCACTTTACCCAATTGTTTCTGTTGAACGATCTTGCGCCACTCCGTGGTGTTCGGCTCATGTTGCATCCGGTACCCGATGGCGAGCGACCGCTTGTTCTTACGGCAGGCGTCGATCATCTCCTGGCACTCATTCGCAGTGATTGCCATGGGCTTCTCGCACCATACGTGTTTGCCGGCATTCGCCGCCCTTATTACATACTCCTTGTGCATCGAAGGAGGCAGCACTACATACACCACGTCGATGTCGGGGTTGTTGGCAATGCTGTCGAATGTCTGGTAATTGTAAATGTTCTTGTCCGGAATATTATACTTCTTCTTCCATGCCTCCGCTTTGGCAGGCGTACCGGTAACGATCCCTGCGAGGTAGCAATTTTTCGTTTGCTGCAGGGCAGGTGCCAGCAGGTCGGTACTGTAATAACCGAGGCCAACAAGCGCAATACCGAGCTTGTCTTTCTTTTGCTGCTGTGCGGAAAATAAACTGTTGGGCGATAAAAGAATGATACCACTGCCCGTGACAATGGTTTTGATAGCATTTCTGCGCGATTGTGATGCCATAGCAATCAGGTTTAAAATAGTGAGCAATCTGTGTTTGGGAAATTCCTATTCTAAATATAGCTCATTTTGAAATGCTGATCGCATGGCTTGAGTGCTGATCACACGGATTGAAACAGATTGAACAAAATTAAAACCTGATTACGTGGAAGAGATTACACGAATTATTTTTAGATTCAGGACGTGTCACATAACTCATATGCTTTTTCACTCGCTCGCCTTTCCGCCGTCAATGGCGGGATGAGGCTATTTTGGGGCCTCCGGCCCCATCGAAGCAATCGGGTTTTCGCTCTGCGAGGCTTGCAGCCTCGCATCACTATTCCAGGGCCTTTGGCCCTCCGCACCAACAAAGCAGGAACTACTTTGTCTTCCTGCTCCGAAACCTGTTCTGTCATAACAGAGGCTCGTAGCTCGTCACTCGCAACTCGAAGCTGTTCTTCTTCCAATCTCCGATACTTCTCCATCGTCCTTTCATAACACGCTCTATTCATGGCTTTGTGTTGCCGTTTCCTTTCTTCTTCTTCCGGGTCGATAAATTTAGGCTTGCCGTTTTTATCCTTTCGCTTCAGCATTCGTTGTATAGATTCATCACTATATTTCCTCCGCTTCCTGATTTTCTTTGGCTTTGGTTGGAAGATAGGATTATCAGGGTCAATGAGCTTTCGTTGTTCCCAGCACTCGACATAACATTGCCACAACAATTGCTTTACTTCATCATCAGTATAGGGATTGTCTTGTAGTAAGATGAGCGCTTCACCCGTGAAAGAGCGATACATCCAGAATTGCCGCCAGCCGGGTGGGAGAGCATTGTAGACGGTTGCACCGATCTTTGATGCACGCGCCAGGAGATTGGCATGCACCATTGTTCGCCTGAATTCGGGACTTGTTTTTACACGCTTGCCGGTGAGGGTGCTTTTCTTACGGGCGTAATACTCGCCGCATAATTCGTAGAAAACGAGGTCATCGATTGTCTTGACGAGCGGATAGCAGATACCGCCAATTTGTTTCATGGGAACTGGATTTTATATACCTGAATTTACGAAAAACCTGAATCTTGCAGAAAAGTTTTTTGAACGAAAGTCAATACTGGCGTGGTTTGGCTCGTTTGGCGCATATTGGCCTATCCGGTAGTCAGGCCGCTCCAAGCGGCCAGACCAATCAGGATTGTTTGATTTTCGTCAAATGGCTAAGGGTTTGCGTTTTAGTAAAGTGCGCCTTTAGGTGGGGGTATGTATGGAGTATCCATACATCATCCATTAAGTATCCCGGGAGGAGACTCTTTTCAAGTGATATCGGCGACAGTCGGTTAGTCTGGCCACCTGAGCGGCCTGACTGCATAAAAAGTGCTTGTGCTTTCAGGGTAAACAGGTTTATACGAAAAAACGGGCGCGCCGCACCCGGCACACCCGCTTTGATCCACGCAAGGACAATTTATTGTATCTCCACCAGATAAGTGGCACAACGCCAGATACCGGTGTACTCCTTTCCGTGGTGTTCGCCTTTCTCTTCATCAGTTCTGGAAACTTCGATCATGTACTTGCCTTTCCATTCAGGAACAAATTCAGCCATACCGCTGCTGTTTCCTTTAAGTTCTTTCGTCCAGCCTTTGGGAGAAAACACGGTAATATTGATTTTCTCCGAGGGAGCATTCTTAAAAAACGCTTGCAGACTTACCGGTTGGTTGAGCTTCGCCTGCTGCAAAGAGAATTTCAAGGGATTTGAATTGGCTTCTGTCGATAACACTTTCGCAGCGCCTACTGTTACAAAGGCGCTGGTGTTGAACTGGTACAGAGTGGTTTTGCCAAGGTCCTTGGCACTATGGCTGATCAATAAAGTATACTGACCATCCTTGTCAGGCGTAAAGCTGGCGGTATAATAGCTTTCTCCTGCTGTTGCTGACAGCTTTGTTTTTTGTCCATCGGGCGCTACCAGCCACAACGTGAAGTCTTTTACATCCGAATACCAGTCCTTTACTTTTTCAGGTGAAAACTCGGCATACTCTCCGTAAAATACTTTCACTTCCTGCGCCTGTCCTTTGCGGCCGGTGGCATTGGTTTCTATCCACAATGCATGCGCAAATATTTCACAGGAGATGAACAGAAACAGAATACTTACCAGGATATTTTTCATGATGTTCTTTTTATTGATGATGAGAAGATGTTTCTAAAAAGAGGGGGAGGCAGGAATGCATCCCCCTTCAAGGAGTAGATAACCAATGCTACTTTTTATAGGATAGTTTACAGGTTAATGGATAATAAGATTTCGTCTACTTGGCAGGCACCCACTGGATGGCAGTAATGATACCGCCATCGATCTCTGTACCGCGGGTGGCAGTGGCTGTAGTTGCATTGATCTTGTATACGGCGCTCTTGTTGTCTTTGGTGGTGATGCCCATATAAGAAATACCATTTCCTGCAGAGTAGTTGGTCATGGAGAATCTGCTTACAGTAGCTACATCGGGCAAACCGGTAACCCATTGGAATGTTTTATTGGCAGGGTTGACGATGGCCAGCCTGTTGGCAGTCTGCCACTGACTTTTCTGATCTTTGTGGTTAAGGGCCACTACCATGTTGCCATTGCCTGCATGCACCCAGCCATTGATATAGTAACCGCCGGAAGCTGTTTCCACATCATACAGGTAAGTTTGATCAAACTCCGTGGTGCCGGCTTTGATGCGGGTAATGGAAGAAGGCTTGGTAGAATTGAAGAACTGTGTCGTTCCTGTTTTGCCTATTGTGTTGGCAGGTGAGAAGGCATATACGTCACCATTTTCTACTACTGCCAGACCGTTCACAAAATACAGACCGATGGAGCTGGTGCGGTTGTCTTTGATCACCTTTTCCAATGTCATACTGGGGTAGGAATAAACAGCGATCCATGCACTGTCGGGATAGCTGGTAGTCCATCCGCCATCAGTTGTTGCCTTGATGCTGAAATAAGGAGCAAATACTTTGTTGCCTACCGCCTGCAGCCAGCTGAAGTGGGCCAGTTCTCCGTTGTTGGTGAACTCTAATGCGTTGAATTGCCCTTCTTTGTTGATGATGAGGTTTTCGGTTCCTACCTGGTACCAACGTCCGATTGGGCTGGTGTACGTTCTGGCAGCTTTTACCATCAGGATGTCATTACCTACAGGACCAAAAGCATGTACACTCTCTGACTGGAAGTTGGAGAGTTTTTTGAGTTTGCCTTGTGCGTCGAGGTCGTATATAGTCACGGCGCCGGGATTACCTTGTCCATACAGCATACTGAAGAATTTAGTACCGGAAACTGTGTAATACCGGTAGGTGCCATCCTGTTCCAGTCCATTGCCGGCCAGGGAGAGTTTACCGCTGTCCAGCGTTGATGCAGTCAGCAGGTAATCAGCTACGCCGGTGCTGGCGATAGGGCTCACCGCTACTACAAACCTTCCTTTAGCAGGATTATTCGGATCGGGTTCACTCGAATTATTATCTTTTGTACAGGCCGCAAATGCTGCTAAGCACGCGAGTGCCAGTGCGGCATAGTTTACTCTTTTCATTGTGTGGGTTTGATTTATGTATGTATTTATTTGGCAAAGAAGTAACGGAGCTTTCCATAGAAAGCCCTGCCTGGTTTTTGCAGGCTGAAGTTGTCATAAAGCTGATCGTTGGTAATATTCTTACACTCCAGCCCGATATTGTACCGGCCGTTTTTGAGCGTATAGATCACGTTCACATCATGCGCCAGCTGTTGAGGAATACCATATTTATCGCCGCTGGAGCCAAGGCTGGGCCAGTAGAGATAGAAAGCATGCACATACAACAGGTTGTAACCGATGCTTAAATTATTGCCCTGTTGCAGCACATTCTTGAAGTAAACAGCTGCGTCTGCATTGCCAAACAGGAAAGGCAGGTTGGGCATGCGGTCATTGTAAACCGGGCTAACGCCTGTGTAGCCGGGCTCATACTTGCGTTTGTTGATAATGTTTTGGTAGGTCACATTCACACCGGCAGATAACCAGCTTTTATACGAATACCTTACCTCACTTTCAAAACCGGCATTGTTGACGCCGGCGAGGTTGTCGGCCACCAGCATAGACTGGTTGTTGTTCAACCGGAAGTAGATAAAGTCGGTAGCTCTTCTGTAAATACCACTGGCCGATAAGGCAAAGCGATGGTGCTCTTTCAACTTGAAGGAATACTGTACACCAAGGTTTATGTTATCGCTTCTTTCGGGCCTCAAAAAGAAGTTGCTTTCCTGGTTGATGAGGTCACCAAACATCTCTTCGTTCTCCGGCAGGCGGTTGCTTCTTTCATAAGAAGCTTTCAACTGAAAGGACGGCGTAATAAAATAGCTGGAAGCAATGCCATAGCCCATCTTGCTGATATTGTTTTTTTGATCCTTATAGGCAACATCGCCATATGTGCCAGAGGGGTTGTAGGAAACACGGGTAAAGGCATTTTGGGAAAGGTATTTACCAAACGCCATCACACTCCATTTTTCGTTGTAGTCGAATTTATAGCTGAAGCCCAGTATGTTCTTGTTGGTGCGTTGAGGCTGTTGGTATTTAGCTTCATCAGGAAACAGAGGATCATCACCTTTCCGGTCAAAAGAGCTATACACATTGTTCAAGGCTAATGAATGATGATCGTTGAGCTTGTAGGCAAAAGTGGCGGTGGCCAGTCCGATATGGTTGCGGAACTTGTACATAGTCCTGGAGCGTTCTGATCCGGGGCCATCATATTGCTTGTAATTGCCAAACCAGTCATAGCGTCTGAAGGAAGTATCGATGTTTTGTTCACTGCCCAGGTTGTAATTGGCATTCACGGTAACATCGAGCCCCTTCACGATAAAGTTTTGTTTCAGGTATTTCAGAGAAGGCATTACGATAGAACCTTCACGCTTCCATGCTCCGAAGACAGAGGTCATCCGTGCCCCTGTTTGTATCTCTTTTTCATTCTTGCCGAGTGTAATACCCACGAGGAACCTATCGGCCCAGGGCTTGTTCACAAAACCGATATTGGTAACGAACGTTTCATTGTGATACCGGTCATGAAAGCGGCGCACCGTAGTGTTGGGATAATACTTCCCGGTGTTGATATCCGCCACATCCAGCGTCACCTTGTAATTGTTGTCGGAGTAATTCTGAAAAGCATTCACCTGCAGGGTAAATCCCTTTTTAGTAGTGAAAGCGGCATTCACAGAAGAGCGGTGCGTATTGAAGGAACCGAAAGAATAAGAAGCATCAACAAAGTTTCTTTGCTTATTGCCGGTGATGATATTGACGGCGCCACCAAGTGCATCCGATCCCAACCAAATGGGTACGACACCCTTGTATACTTCCACTCGTTCGGCAAAGTTGATAGGGATATTATTGATCTGGAAAGAAGATCCGAAGTTATCCATTGGCACCCCATCGAGGAAGAACCTTACCTGGTTGCCGGAGAAACCATTCAGCGAAAAGTTGAAGCTGGAACCTACGCCACCTGTCTCCCGCACCCGCACGCCGGAAACCCGGTCGAGCGTATGAGAAAGATCGAGCGTGGAGTTGTGCAGCTGTTTGGCATCGATGGCAGTGACATTGTAAGCCTGCCTGTTGGCCAGCTGCGTGGCGGTACGGCCGATAACGGATACTGTTTCCAGTGTATTGTCTACCGAAGCTGCTTCAAGATTTAGTGTTGTGGTCTTACCAGCCTGTATGGTTACTTTCTTCTCGAATGGTTTTATCCCTACTGCGGTGATAGCGAGCACGGCAGAACCTGCAGGGACATTGTTGATAGTGAAGTCGCCTTTTTCATCGGCAGTAACACCCAGGCTGGTGCCTTTTACAACGATGGTAGCATGAGGAACAGGAGCGCCTGAAGAGAACTGAATACGACCGGAAATACTTCCCTGGGGAGCATTGTTTTGGGCTGCAAGTATGCCATAGCACAGGCATACAAAAGCCGTTAACAATATTTTTTTATATTGCATACGCTTTTTAGTTGTACAAGATTGAAGAGCTCCACTTTCGTGGATGAGCCGTACAGTTGGCGCTGTGCTGCTCCTTTTTTATTAGTCAGTAAGGTTTGGTAATGTTATATCATGATTCCTGCATCATATCTTTTTTTACGTGAACAATAGGTTTGGTAGTGTTGGTTGTTTTAAGGGCGGCAGATGCCTGCTTACTTTTTCCTTTGCCTTTCTTTTTCTTCTTGCCCCACCAGATGATAAAGCCGGTGATGGGCAGACTGGCGCCTATCAGCGCTGCAAAGAAGGCCATTATTTTGCCGGGCAGTCCAAGGATAGCGCCCACGTGAATATCATAGTTCATCCGCCTGATCTTGGCGCCGGTAGACGCCTCTTCAAAGTTGGTATCGTATAGCTTGTTGAGCCCCGGCAACGCTGCACCAGTATGCTGATCGAAGGCAAAGCTCCTGTTGTTGTAGTACTTGCCAACAGTAGGGTAGATCGTGATAGATAAAGCGGAAGCAGGTTGAGCTGTATCAGCAAAAGAGTAATAAAAACCTTTTGCTTCGGGGTGTGCAGTGATCACTTTATTCCACGCCACATCCATCACCTGCTGCGGTGTATAGAACTTGCCAACCTGTAACGAATCGGAGGTGCTTCTTTTATAGTCAGGAAGTGTTTGACCACCCGACGTAACCCAATACAGTCCTTTGCTGTACCATTCCAGGCCATATACCATGCCGGTCAGCGCGATGGCGCTCAATACGAGCAGTGAATAAAAGCCGAGCACGTTGTGTAGGTCGTAGTTCACACGCTTGAAAGAAGCCTTCCATTTTATTTTGAAGCTCTGATCGCGCGTAGCCTTCGTCCATTTCTTAGGCCACCACAACACCATGCCTGTGATAAGAATGATCACAAAAGTGAGCGTGCCGTAGTTCACTATAGGTCGGCCGATCTTGTAAGGCAGCCACAGGAAGCGGTGTCCGTTGAGTATAAAGCGAAAGAAATCCGTTTCCCCTTCTTTCCTTTCTACTTTGCTGATCACTTCACCTGTATAAGGGTTCACACGGAGTATGGTATTGCCACTTCTGCCCCGGCCAAGAGCAAGGGTAATAGCCCGTCCCTGCTGATAAGTGGCGTAATTAGGTTTCTTCTTATGGTCAATGGAATCCGCAATGTGCATGAGTACTGAAGGCGCGATCACAGGTTTATTCTGTGCGGCTATTTTCGTTTCAGGCTCCAGCATGCCGGTGATCTCTTCCTGGAATACCCATATACAGGCAGTGAGACATACGACGACCATAATGATACCCGAAACCAGTCCCAGCCACAGGTGAAACCACGCTGATATTCTATAAAACAAGCTGCGATTGCTGCTTTTCTTCTTTTTCGGAGTGTTGCCGGCAGGTTGCTTCATAAACAGTCGTCTTTGAAAATTTTTGCAAATGTAGACTCCTCTTCCTACGGCCGTTTGCTATATCAGGAAACTGTACTTACGAAATGAGTAATTGACTTTTTCATGACAGAATGGAGGGGGAATGATGACATAAGCAGAAATCAGTTGTATATTTCGGTTAGTAACATAACAAGAAAGCCGGGCATCTAAGGCCCGGCTTTCTTATTTAGCGATACATTTTCTGTTACTCGCTCCTCAAATTCCTGATCGGATTGGTAAGCGCTTTAATGATAGTTTGTATAGCGACGATCAATGTGATCAGTGCTGCAAGTACGGCAGCCACCGTAATGAACGGCACCCAGTTGATATGAATGCGGTATACGAAATTGTCCAGCCAGTTCTCCAAAGCGAGGTAAGCCAGCGGCCAGGCAATGAGATTAGCCAGCAAGATCATCCATGCAAATTCTTTCAGGAACAATAAAATGATCTGCATCCCCGAAGCCCCCAATACCTTACGGATACCCACCTCCTTCATGCGGCGCGTAATACTGAGCGTCACGATCCCCAAAACGCCCAGTAACACGATCACGAGCGCCAGCAGGGTAGCGGTCTGTGCTGCTTTCTTCAATTGTATTTCCGATCGGTACATGAAGCCAAGCGTATCATCCATAAACTTGTAATCGAATGGTGCACCGGGCAACACGGTAGCCCACTTGCTTTCCAGTGCTGATAATGTTTGTGAAAGATTACCCGGCTTTACCCTAAAAGAAAGATAGCGGTAGGCAAGGGTATTTTTTATATGGTTGATGAAAAGCGGGCGAATAACGGCATGTTTACTATCAAAATGAAAGTCTTTGATCACGCCAGTGATGGTGAATGCTTGTGGATTACCTTCCACTCTTATCAATTGTCCAAGAGCAGCAGAAGGGACTTGCCAACCCATAGCTTTGGCTCCTGTTTCGTTGATCACCAAAGTGGTAGTATCTTTCTCGAGGAACTTTCCGGCCACCATCTGCATGCCATACGTAGCAGCATATTGATCATCCGTAGCTAATCCGGTGAAAATAACTGCCCGGCTTGAATCTTCGCCCTGCTTAAATAACCGGCCACCGCCACCACTCATGCCGTCCGGTATTTCAAACGATACGGTAGCACCAGTCACAAATGGCAGGCTGGCCATTTCATTGCGTACCGTTTCCATATGCCGCACACCCTCAACGGTCCAGTCGCGCGGAACGGTGGCCGTGATCACCTGTTCCTTATCATAACCCAGGCTGCTGTTGAACGAGTAAGTGATCTGTTTATCGATAACGATAGCCCCTACAAACACGACGATAGCGGTGGTAAACTGGAGCGCAATAAGAGAACGGCGGAAGACCACTTTCTCTTTGATCGTTTTTAGCTTGCCTTTGAGGGAGTCAACAGAAGGTTGAAGAGACAGCACGAAGGCCGGATAAAGCCCCGCCAGGGCGCCTATCACCAACGCCATCAGCACAGGCACGGCGATGAATGGTGCAGGCAACGCTGTGAGCGATGGCAATGACCTGCCCAGCATCTTACCGGCAAATGGTATGGCCCACTGGTATATAGCAAGAGCCAGTACTACGCTCAGGGTGGCCATCACAATCGATTCGATCAGGAATTGCCCGATAAGTTGTTGTCGCGTGCCGCCCATTACCTTGCGTACACCGATCTCCTTGAGCCTTGTGGTAGCATTGCCAATGCTGATATTGATAAAGTTGATAACAGCCATCACCAGGATAAAGAGCGCCACAAATGATAAGGTATACACCATCCGCCGGGCGAGGCCATTGTTCAGTTGCAGATAATATTCATTCAGCGGGATCAGATTTACTTGCAGGTTGTTGACTACATCAGCTTGCGTATTCAACTTCAGTAGTTGCCGGATAGGCTGCTGCAGGTCGGCTGTCCGTACGCCTTTCTTTAGTTTTATGTAATTGATGATATAGGCGTTTTGCCATGCCTGGAAGCCATCATAGCGCCCAAAGAAACGAAGACTTTCTACCGGCAGAAAGATCTCGTTGCGCGTATTGGTAAAGTTGGTTACCGTATTGTAGGGCATGTCTTTCAACACGCCAGTGATGATGAAATCCTGTTTGCCTCCACCAGCAAAAGATTGCAGCGTGAGCGTTTCACCCATCACATCGGTACGGCCAAAATATTTGCGTGCTTTTCCTTCCGTGATCACGACGGAGTTAGGGTTGTTGAGCGCTGTACGTGCATCACCCTGCAGCAGCGGGAAGCCGATCATAGTAAGGAAGCTTGCATCGCCGGGCTGCAACCCTTCCCTGAAATACTTATTGCCTTTAGACACGATAGAGCTGATGCCGTCATGATGATAGTAATCTTCCACCAGGTCCGGAAAGCTTTCTTTAAGCGCTTTGGCCAGTGGGGCAGGAGAGGTAATGTTCATTCCCATTTCAGGTTTCGCCCATTTGCTCTCCAGCATGAACACCCGGTCATTGTCCGGGACAGCATCGTTCACACGCAGTTCCCCCCAAACATAAGTACCGATCAGCAACACAAAGGACATCCCTGCCGAAAGGCCAAGGATATTGATAAAGGAGAAAGTCTTGTGTTTCACAATATTTCTCCACGCCAGCAGAATGAAGTTCTTAAACACAGCTTATTATTTTAATGTTTTTATTCACTCCTCAAACTCTTCACCGGGCTATCCGTCACAGCACGGGCCGCCTGCAGCACGATGGTAAACAGCGCAATGAGCAACGCCAGCACACCTGCCACAACAAATATCCACCAGCCAATGTGAATACGGTAAGCAAAGTCCTGCAACCACTGGTACATGACGTACCAACCCACAGGAACGGCCAACACCAGCGCCACGAGGATCAGTTTCATAAAGTCTTTGGACAGCAGTACCAAAATACTTTGAACCGAAGCGCCCAGCACTTTGCGGATGCCGATCTCTTTGGTACGTTGTATCACATTATAAGCAGATAATCCCAACAACCCAAAACAGGCAATAAGGATAGCGAGGAAGGCGAAGATGCCAAACACTTTGCCAAAGAGAATATCCGACTTATACTGCTCGCTGAAGGTATCATCGAGGAAGGTATAATTGAAGGGGTCATTGGGGAAAAACTTATCCCAGTTCCCTTTGATCGCCGCAATCGTTGCCGGTAGGTTGGCTGCTTCCACTTTAATGGAATAGCAGTTACGGGTGCCGGGCCTGAACCGGAACAACATCGGCTCGATGGCTTTTTGTAAACCCTGCTGATGGAAATCGGCGAGTACGCCTACCACCGTATTGGTATCCCGGCCACTGTTGATCCGCTTGCCGATCGCAGCTTCAGCGTTAGCAAAGCCCAGTATTTTGAGCGCCTTTTCATTCAGCATCACATTCTTTCTTTCTGTGCCAAAGTCGTTGGCAAAGTTCCTGCCCGCTACCAGTTTCATACCAAACAGCGGAAGGAAATCTGCATCGATGCCGAGGTTATACAGCGTATTGGCAGCTTCGGCGCTGGCTTCCACCCGCTTGTGCGTATTGGTCCAGTAGATCTCCTGGCCCATTACATTGGAAGAGGCGGCCATCTGCTTCACGCCACTGAGCTGTACAAGACTGGTCTTGAAAGGCTGGATCGTGTTGTTGTATACAGAGTCCGATACCGACCGGGCGCCTTCCAAAACCATCGTCTGGTCTATGTTGGCGCCCAGCTTCTGATCACGCATAAAACTCACCTGTTGGTACACGATGATGGTTCCGGCGATCAATACCACCGAAGTAGTGAACTGTACCACGATAAGCCCTTTACGTAACAACAACCCACTGGTAGAGTTCTTGAACATGCCTTTGAGTACAGTAATAGGTTGGAAACCGGAAAGCACAAAAGCGGGGTACATGCCCGATAATAAAGTACCACCTATAAACAGGATGGCAAAAAGCTGCCAGTAATAAGGCGTTAAGGAAATATTGGTAGAAGGATGACCTGTAAAATGATCGAAAGGATTCAATAGCACATAGAAGATGCCAACGGAAAGCAGCAAGGCTATTATATTGATAAGAAAGCTTTCAGTAAGGAACTGTCTGATGAGGTCAAACCGTAAAGCGCCCAGCACTTTGCGCACACCCACTTCCCGTGCCCGTTCCACCGAGCGGGCAGTAGCCAGGTTGATGTAATTGATCCAGGCAATGCCGATAATGAATATCGCTACGAGGAATAAGAAACCTACAGCCTGCCCATTGCCATTCACCTCTGCTTCCTGGTTGAAGTTGGAATACAGGTGAATGTCCTTCATGGGCATCATATGGATCTCCGTCTTGAAGTTGTTCTTTTTGGCCCACTCGAGGCTGTTCATATATTTGTCGCTGAAGGCAGGCAGTTTGGCCGCCAGCTTATTGACATCCGTTCCGGGCTTCAGTTGTATATAAGCGTAAAAGTCATACCATCCCCAGGCTGTTTCCGCTGCATTACTGCTGTCACCCCCTTCGAGCAGCAATTTCTTGAACGTATCATACGATACCAGGTATTTGATGTCGAGGTGCGAATTGGATGGGTAATCTTTGAACACCCCGCTTATTTCATAGCCCTTTAACTGACCACCATCGCGCACCTTTATCTGTTTGCCCAGCGCATCTTTAGTACCAAAGTATTTATTGGCCATGCTTTGGGAAATGATCAACTTATCGGGACCTGTGAGCGCGGTAGAGGGGTTACCCTGTACAAGCGGGATGTTGAACATGGACATGGTCGACTGGTCTGCAAAGTAGCCCTTCGTTTCATAGAATTTCGCCTGCGTAGCCTCATTCACCATGAGGCATTCTGCATCGATAAGCCGGCAGAAATCCTGTACTTCCGGAAAGTCCTTTTTCATGGTAGGAGCAATGGCCGGGTATACTGTGGCCGACTTCCACCGCAGATCACCACCTTTATAACTATCTATCCGCAGACGCACAATGTCATTACCCTGTTTATGAAAATCATCATAACTCCTTTCATACGATACATAATGAAAGATGAGCAGGCAACAGGTCATACCAATAGTAAGCCCTGCAATATTGAGAAACGTATTGCCTCGGCGCTTGCCAAGGTTACGGATCGCGATCTTTATGTAATTGGTTATCATGATCGGTGTTTTATTAGTTGGTATTATTCGTTGCGCAAACTATTAATGGGATTCTCCGTTACGGCACGGGCAGCCTGTAGCACGATGGTAAACAAGGCAATGATCAATGCGAGCATCCCTGCTACTGCAAATATCCACCAGCCGATATCGATCCGGTAAGCGAAGTCCTGGAGCCAGTGATGCATGATATACCAGCTCACCGGTGTCGCCAATACCAGTGCTATCACGATCAGCTTCATAAAGTCTTTCGACAACAATACCAGGATGCTTTGAGCAGAGGCGCCCAGCACTTTGCGGATGCCGATCTCTTTGGTGCGTTGTATTACATTATACGCCGACAGTCCCAGCAAGCCAAAGCAGGCTATCAGGATGGCAAGGAAAGAAAAGATGCCGAACACCTTTCCAAAAAGAATATCTGCTTTGTACTGCGTGGCAAAAGTCTCATCGAGGAATGTGTAACTGAATGGGTCATCCGGGAAATAAACATCCCACCTGCCTTTTATGGCTGCAATAGTAGCTGGCAGGTTCTTGGTTCCTAACTTGATGGAATAATAATTTCTGCTATCTGGTGAATACCGGTAGAGCATAGGCTCGATGGGCTTTTGCAATCCCTGCTGGTGATAATCGGCCAATACACCTACGATGGTAACGGTGTCCCAGCCATTCATTATCTTCTGGCCAATAGCGGCTTCAGCGTTGGGGAAGCCCATAGCAGCAAGGGCCCTTTCATTCAGCAATCCATGCTGCCCCTCGGCGGCATACGTATTGTCGAAATTTCTGCCGGTTACCAGCTTCATATCGAACTGGGGTATAAAATCCTGGTCTATTCCCACACTGAACAAGGTATTACCTGTTTCTTCGCCTGCACCAACTCGTTTAAAAGTATTGGTCCAGTATACCTCCTGTCCCATAACACTGGACGAAGCAGTCAGCCCTTTTACACCGGTTTGCTGTAATACGGCTGTTTTAAAGGGCTGAAATACTTTAGTATAATTTGCCTGAGTTGGCATGGCGGCTCCTTCCAGCACCAGTGTTTGTTCGATATTGGCGCCGAGCTTTTGTTCGCGCATGAAATTTACCTGACGGTACACGACGATAGTGCCCGCTATCAGCACTACGGAAGTCGTGAATTGCAATACGATCAACCCTTTGCGTAAGACCAGGCCGCTGATGGAGTTTTTAAAGACCCCTTTCAATGCTTTGATCGGTTGAAAACCGGAAAGGACGAATGCGGGGTACATGCCCGATATTAAAGTGCCTCCTGTAAACAAGATGATAAAGAGCTGCCAGTAGTAGGGAGATAAAGAAATATTGGTCGATGGGTGTCCTGTAAACAGATCGAACGGCGCAAGCAGCGTAAAGAAAAAGGTCAGCGAAAGACCGAGCGCTACAAGGTTGATCAAGAAGCTTTCCGTTACAAATTGACCGATGAGATCGATCCGTAATGCCCCCAATACTTTTCGTACACCCACTTCGCGTGCGCGTTCTGCCGAACGTGCCGTGGCAAGATTGATGTAATTGATCCACGCAATACCGATAATGAAAATGGCTACGAGGAAGAGAAACCCTACAGCCTGACCGTTGCCGTTCACTTCTGCTTCCTGGTTGAAATTCGACTGCAGATGAATGTCCTGCAAAGGCATAGTATGTATCTCCGTTTTGAAATGATGCTTTTTTGCCCGTTCTGTATTGTTTATATAACGATCGCTGAATGCTGGTATTTTGGCTTCAAATTGGGCTCTGTCGGTGCCGGGCTTTAGTTGTACATAAGTGTAGTAAGCATACCATCCCCAGCCTGTTTCAGTGGCATTGGTAGTATCCCCATAATTGTAAGTGTATATCTTCTTGAAGGCATCATACGATGCGAGGTATTTGATATCCAGATGCGAATTGGCCGGGTAATCTTTGAACACGCCCGAGATCACATAGTTTTGAAAAATATTCTCATAACGTATTTTCAAGCTTTGCCCCATGGCATCCTGCTTGCCAAAGTATCTATTGGCCATGCTTTGCGAAATGATCATTTTGTCGGGCCCGGTAAGTGCATTGGCAGGATTACCCTGTAACAACTGTATGTTGAATAGCTGCAGGGTTGCCTGGTCTGCAAAATAACCCTTCGTCTCTCTGAATTTCGCTTGCGTAGCTTTATTGGTGACGATGAAATCAGCATCAACGAGCCGGCAAAAACTTTCTACCTCCGGAAAGTCTTTTTTCATGGTAGGACCGATCGCCGGAAATACGGTGGCTGATTTCCAGCGCAGTTCGCCAGCTTTATAACTGTCGAGCCGCAGGCGCACGATGTCATTACCCTTTGGGTGAAAATCGTCATAACTTCTTTCGTACGATACGTAATGAAAGATCAGCAGGCAACAGGTCATACCGATGGTAAGCCCCGCAATATTCAGGAGCGTATTCCCCCGGCGTTTGAGCAGGTTACGGAGAGCGATCTTTATATAGTTCGTTATCATGATCAGGGTTTTGTTACTTGGTTCTTTTACTTCGATAGCAGATTTCTCACTCCACCGTAATCGAGTATTTTTTGAAGTCCCAAATGGCTACGTTCGAAATGACATCCTGATTACTCACTACGTAAACTTTTCACAGGGTTCGCACGCGCTGTACGGATACAATGATAGCCGATGGTCAATACAGCGATGATCAGTGTAACCACTGTCGACAGCACAAAAACTTTCCAACTGATATCGATCTTGTACGTGAACTCCTGTAACCATTTGTTGGCAGCATACCAGGCAATGGGCCAGGCGATAAGATTGCCCGCCAATACCAGCAGTACAAAATCTTTAGACAGTAGGGTCAGCAGGTTGCTCATGCTGGCGCCAATTACTTTGCGGATGCCGATCTCTTTGGTACGCACTTCGGAGGCGTGGGCCGTTAAGCCAAACAAACCAAGACAGGATATGATGACGGCCAATATCGAAAACACATTCAGTATGGTGCTCATATTGTTTTCCTTCTTGTACAAGCCGGAAATTTTATCATCGAGGAATCCATAGCTGAACATCGTATTAGGTGATATGGCCTTCACTTTTTTCTCGAGAAAGCTAATCAATGAAGCTGTATTGGTGGCTTTGGTCTTAATGAGTAGGTTGCCTGTCCATTGAGGCTTGTATTGCAATACCAATGGTTCTATCTGGTGATGCAGGGAGGCGAAGTGGAAGTCTTTCATCACACCGACCACTTTTCCCTGTATGTCCATGGTGTTGTTTACCACTGCGGCGCCTACAGGCTCTTTTAGTCCCAGCAGCGCGGCTGCTTTTTCATTCACAATAAAGTTCGAGGAATCGTTGAAGGCGCTGGAGAAATTGCGTCCTGCTTTCAGCTTGATGCCCATTACATCGAGGTAGTGTTCATCCACCCGCATTACCTGCACGGAGGAGTACTGTTTATTGGGATCGGGATTGATGGGTGTAACTGACTCTACGCTAAGCCCATCGCCAATTACATTGGAGGCCTTACCTACTGCCAGTACATCCGGGTTTTGCATCAATTGTTGTTCCAGTACCTCGGGGTGCTTTACCGCCTGCTCCTGGAAGTTGCCATACAGTCTGGCTACAATTACATTGTTACGATCGAAGCCCAGTTCTTTATCATGGAATAATTGCATTTGTTGATAGATCAGTACGGTGGAGATGATCAGTAATCCTGATACCACAAACTGGAATACGACGAGGCCCTTGCGAACATAAGAAGCAGAAGAGCGTGGAAGCCGGTTACTTTTCAGGGAGGATGCAGCATCGAACCGTGTGATGAACAACGCCGGGAACAATCCGGACAGCAGCCCTACAAAAAGCACCATACCGGTAATGATGAGCAGGTTGGCAGGTTTTAATAATTCCCAGAGTGCCACATCCCTGCCGGTAATATTGTTGTAAAAGGGGAGAGCTATCTGATAAAGTCCTATGGCCGCCAGCGCGCCCAGGCACGTAAGTATGAATGCTTCGCCCATGAATTGAAGCACCAGCGTGCTTTTGCCGGCGCCCAGTATTTTACGGATGCCTACCTCTTTTATTCTTTTAAGAGCTTGCGTGGTGAATAGGTTGATGAAGTTCACACAGGCGATCAGCAAGATCAATACTTCCACGCCTATAAATATATAGATATAGGTCATGTTGCTGTTGGCGCCCACTTCCTGTATCAGGTTCGATGTAAGGTGTATATCTGTGATGGGCTGGAAGCGCCACTTCTCTGCTTCTGGTTTGATCTCTTCAGGAGTGCCCCATGCAGCATAATACTTCATGTAAAAGTCCTTCAGCTTTCTGTCTGCTTTTGCCTGGTCCTGTGGCTCTTTAAAAGCTACATACGTCCAGCCAAACATCCATCCGCGGTTGTTGTACCAGTCAGGTGGAATTTGTTTATACCAGGATGCCATAGAGGCGAGGTAATCG
The DNA here is from genome assembly GCF_059502485.1 of Paraflavitalea sp. NCBI lineage: Bacteria > Pseudomonadati > Bacteroidota > Chitinophagia > Chitinophagales > Chitinophagaceae > Paraflavitalea > Paraflavitalea sp. The sequence continues at coordinate 1,256,590 of NZ_JCACET010000010.1, read as the reverse complement.
AATTCCAGGTGACTGTTTCCCGTCAGGTCTTCAATTACTCCCTTTACCCACATTTCTTCTTTATCACTGAATACGAGTTTTTGGTTCAGGGGGTCTTTGTTACCGAAGTATTTTTTTGCCATGCTGCGGGTGATCACTATGGCATTGGGCTCACTCAGGGCTCGTACAGGGTTGCCTGCAACACCCTTCAGATCAAATACATCCATTACAGAAGAGTCAGCATAATAACCCCTGCTTTCTCCCTGTATTTCGGGGCTGGCGCTTACTACCTGCGTGCCCCGGCTGGCAAAGCGTACTATGCCTTGTATCTCCGGGAAATACTTTTGCAACTCACCAGCGAGGGGAGGAGAGCTCTTGGCCCACTCGGTATTGACGACCCTGTACAGGCGATTGTGTTTAGGGAAGTTCTTTTCATAGCTCAACTCTTCTTTGATGTGAAGCGTGAGCAAAAGTCCACAGGATATGCCAATGGCAAGTCCAAACAAGTTGAACAAGCTGTACGTCTTTTGACGGAACAGGTTGCGCCAGGCGGTTTTGAAATAGTTTTTGAACATGTCTTGTTATTTTGATATGTTACTATTTGTCGCAAGCAGATTTCTCACTGCGCCATTTCTGCCTGTACTTTTAACTCTCTGATGGCTCCGTTCGAAATGACAATAAAGAGTGTGTCTTATTCACTCCTAAGCGACTTTACCGGGTTGGCCAGCGCCGCTTTCACAGCCTGGAAGCTCACAGTAAAGAGCGCAATGAACAAAGCAGCGCTACCGGCCAGCAGGAATACCCACCATTGCAGGTTCACGCGATAAGCAAACTCCTGCAGCCATTGATACATGGCCCATCCTGCAATAGGAAAGGCGATCACGGCTGCCACCAATACCAGTTTCAAAAAGTCTTTGGACAGCATAGAAATGATGCTGCCAATGCTTGCACCCAATACCTTTCTGATGCCGATCTCTTTGATGCGTTGCTCGGCAGCATAGGTAGCCAGGCCAAACAGTCCGAGGCAGGCGATCAGTATCGTCATAAATGCCACACAAAGGAATATGACCTGCCGCTTTTGGTCTTCCTGGTAAAAGAGTTCCCACTGCTTATCGAGGAAATTGTATTCAAACAGGTGGGCTGCATCTATTCTATGCAGAATGTCTTCCATCTGCTTCAGTGACGTTGTCATATCGGCCGTGTTCACCCTTACAGTGAAGTAGTCGATGTTGTGCACAGGCAACCGTGTATTGCCAATGACCATTGGGGTGATCTTTTCACGCAATGAACGGAAGTTGAAATCCTGTACGATGCCTGCCACCCGCACCCTGAGTGGAACGTCGAAGGAATTGACCCCATCGCCAAATTGTACGGCCGGTATTTCAATCCACTGATCCTTTGCTTCCGTGATGCCGAGGGCTTTAGCGGCGGCGGCATTGATCATTACGGCTTGCGAATCAGGGCTGGCAGGGGCAAAATTCTTCCCGCTTTGTAATTTTATTGCATAAGTATTTAAAAAGTCCTCATCGGCGGCTATGTAAACCATATCCTGTGGGAGGTTAGATGCATCGTCGGCAAACTTCACTTTTACTTGGGGTATGTTTTTCCATTCGCCTGGTACACGGGACGTGATGGTTACCCCTTTTACGGCCGATAGTTTTGAATATTCGTTTTTAATAGTAGAAGCAGAGCGGCGCACTTTACCACTGTTGATGTCGACAACCAATAATTGTTCCTTGTCGAAGCCCATATCTTTGGTGTCTACATATTTCAGCTGCTGGAATACGACGATGGTGGCAATCATCATGATGATGGAAACAGAGAACTGGAAGATGACCAGTACCCGCCGGAAGGATAGGTGTCCCTGTGTAAGTTTCAATTTGTTTTTCAGTAACAAGAGCGGCTTGAGGCCGGACTGAAACAACGCCGGATAAATACCCGCCATGAGTGCAGCAATAACAGTGATCGCCAACACGCCCAGCCATATGCGGTAATCGGTATTAAAACCGAGCGATAATTCTTTGCCGGTGAAAGTATTAAAAGAGGGTAGTATCATTTGCACGGCAGCAAGGGCGAGCAACAGGGCAATAGAGGTAATGAGGAGGGCTTCTGTGAGAAATTGTATGACAAGGTTTTGCCGGTCCGCGCCTGCCACTTTACGTACGGCAATTTCTTTCGACCGTCCGGCAAAGCGGGCGGTGGTAAGGTTCATATAATTGATACAGGCAATGAATAATACAAACAGCGCCACAATGGCAAATACATACAAGTACCTGACGCTGCTGTTAGCCTGATTGCCTGTGGAGCCATTGGGGTAGAAGTGAATGTCCCTGATCGGCAGCAGTGTGAAACTACTTTTCCGGCCATCTTCGCCGGTCCGGTTTTGCATGACCAGCTTATTGATCTTGCTGGCTGTGGAAGTTGCATCCTGACCTTCTTTTAAATACACATAGGTAGAGAACGAGTTGGAACTCCAATCCCGGTTAACGCTTTCCCGATACCTTTCATTGGTAAGCTGGGTTGCTTCTGAGAACAGGAGGTTGAATTGTATATGTGAGTTACCAGGTATTTTCACTACCGCCGTTATAGTATAAGGAATACTGTCGGTAGTGGCGCGAATGGTTTTGCCCAACACATCTTTACGGCCAAAGTATTTAAGTGCCGTTTCTTCTGTTACAGCCACGGTATGAGGTGCTGTTAATGCCTGCCTGTTGCCTTGCAGTATGGGGAAATCGAACAACTCGAAGAACGAGGCATTGGCCATGGTATAGCTCTCATAGAACACGTTGGTGTTCTCATCATTCCATACATTGGTCCGCGTAAAACCTCCGAAGCGGCAGGCGCCAGCTACTTCCGGTAGTTCCCGTTGTGTTGCTGAGGCAATATTATAAGCTACTCCTGGTGAAGTGGTTTCCTTACCGGATGGAGAGGTAGAAGTTTCTATTACCCGGTACAGAGAACCTACTTTCGAATGGAAGGCATCGAAAGTAAGTTCATCGGTAAGGTACAGGGCTATCAGCAAAAAGCAGGTAAGGCCCGCTGCCAGGCCAAAGATATTGATGAAAGAAAAGGCTTTCTGCTTAAGCAGGTTGCGCCAGGCAATCTTGAAATAGTTTTTAATCACAGGTCATTAGTTTGGTATAGTTAAGGTGAGTCGCCTTGCAGCGCTGCAAAGACGGGCGGCAAAGGCGGCTCACCTTTATTGAACTTATGTTTATTTAATCGTCAGCGTCACTCTTCCGCTATTACCTTTGATCGTAACGGGAATACCACCGCCGTTCAGCTTACCATCTATCAGGTCTTCTTCGATAGTGCCACTGAAGTTGTTCAACTTGTCTACTTTCACTTTATCGCCCGACAGTCTCAGGTCCATTCCCTTATTGCCAGGTATGGTGAGGCTCACGTTGCCGCCGGAGTTGGACAATTTCACATAGCTGCCCAGTTCTTTCACACCGATCGTCATATGGCCACCGCTGGTAGAGGCACTCACACTGCAGGAAAGATCCTGCAAGGAAACATTGCCACCGGAAGTAACGGCCGATAGTTCACCCCCGATGGTATTGCCACTGACATTACCGCCGCTGGTAGTTGCATCTATATTGCCGGTGAGGCTTTCCAGGGTCAGGTTACCACCGGAGGTGGTAAGCCCCAATTTTCCATTGCTGTTCTTAGCATGGATATTGCCACCACTCGTGATCAGCGTAATATCATCTTTGGAATCGCTGAGGTGGATATTGCCACCGGAAGTAACACCTTTGACCTTGCCGGCAAGATCGTCCACATGCAGGTTGCCACCACTTGTCCTGAAGTCCTGTGTGCCATTCAAATGAGCAATATGGATATTGCCGCCACTGGTAATAAGGTTGGTATTCACGTTGCGGGGTACATAGATCCTGAAGGATACGGAGAACGACCTTTTCCAACCCCATTGCTTGTTTTTGGGTTTGGCAATGGCGGTTAATTTATTGTCAGCTGTTGTAATAGAAAATTCATAATCCTCTTCCAGTCTTTTCTGTATCTCTTCTTTGCTCAGTACGTTTTTGCGTCCGTTGTTGGGATACACATACACTTCGATCTTTGCGTCCGCATCGCTACCGCCTGTTACAGTAATATTACCGCCGGAGGTTTCAGCCTGCACCTTTTGGATATTAGCGCTGGACAAGGATTTCGTAAGATAAGGCACATCGTCCTGAGCCTGTGCATTGGCTACATGGGCAAGACCTGCAACGAGCAGGAGGGTGAGTATTTGTTTCATGGTATCTATGTTTAAATGTTCAATAGTTGATTATTCGCTACGTAAACTTTTTACAGGATTTGATAGGGCTGCCTTGATAGCCTGGAAGCTCACGGTCAACAAAGCAATCAGCAAGGCAGCTACGCCCGCTATAAGGAATACCCACCACACGATGTCGACACGGTAAGCAAAATCCTGCAACCATTTGTGCAGCACCAGCCACGCAATGGGCCAGGCGATCAGGTTGGAGATCAATACCAGCTTTAAGAAATCCTTCGACAGCAGTTGCACGATACCGGTTACGGAAGCGCCCAGCACTTTGCGGATGCCAATCTCTTTTACGCGCTTTTCTGCTGCATAAGAAGCAAGGCCAAACAAACCAAGACAGGAGATCACAATAGCCAGTGCGGCCAGTATGCTTACGATGGTGCTTACTTGCGAGTCAGCCTGGTATAATTCCTTGAAATGATCGTCGAGGAACTTGTATTCGAAAGTCTGCCCGGGATTGATCTTATCCCAGGTCGCCTGCATGAACGCAATGGCTTCCTTGGCTTTGCCGCCATTGATGCGTACAGATACTTCAGAATAACCCCAGTCTTTCTGGTCCAGTATAGTCAGCGTTTCTATCTTATGGTGCAGGGAGTTGAAATTGAAGTCTTTGGCAATACCTACAATAGTGCCTGTAGAGTCCATGCCACCAAAGCCAAACTGCTTGCCTAGTAATGTTTCAAAAGAAGCTTTGGGTTTCTCTTTCAACAACTCCCGCGCCAACGATTCATTGATGATGTAAGCCTTGGCATTATCGGTGCCATAATCCTGCGAGAAGTTTCTGCCAGCTACAATAGGTATCTTGTAAACGCTGAGGTAATCGGGGTCTACTATTACTTGCGAGGTAGCCATGTCCCGCATAGGCGCATCGCCCGGATGGTAAATGACGCTGGTCTGATGCAGGTTATTGCCTAGCCGTTGCGTAGAAGCCGTGACGCCGGTGATCAGCGTATTATTCTGCAGGTCCTTTTTAAGGACATCGAATTTGGGAGAAGTGTTGAAATTAAGAGGAATGACAACCACCTGGTCCTTGTTGAACCCCGGGTCTCTTTTCTGCATGAAGTTGAGCTGCTTGACGGCAAACAGCGTGGCAATGATCAGGAAGATAGCGCTGGAGAATTGTCCTACCACCAGTATGTTCCGGAACAACCCTTTGTTCTTGCCCACTTGTATGGTTCCCTTCAATACTTTAACCGCCTGGAAGGATGACAGGTAAGCGGCAGGATAAAGGCCAGCCAATGCACCCACCACGAGCGCGCCTGCCAGTGTGGTCAACAACAGCCAGCCATTGGTGAATATGGGGAGATCGAGATCACGTTGGCTGATATTCGCTACCCAGGGCAGCGCCAACTTTACGAGGCCCAGTGCTAAGACCAATGCCAGCAGGCACAATAAGATGGATTCACCGATGAACTGTACGCCCAGCTGGAAACGTCCGGCGCCTACCGATTTACGCACGCCTACTTCTTTGGCCCTGCCGGCAGAGCGGGCAGTAGACAAATTCATGAAGTTGATGCAGGCGATCACCAGCACAATGATGGCTATGATAGAAAATAGGTTAGTATAAGTGCCATCGAACTTGTGGTAGTTGAGGTAGTCGTGCGTGATCTCTGTAGAGGCAGCATGCACTGCGGCGAGCGGTTGTAAGAATAGCTCATAGAAATTCGCACTCTCGCCATTCATATGTCTTTTGAGGTAATCGGGAAACTTCTTTTCGAGCGCTGCTATATCGGTGTTGGGGGCCAGCTCGAGATAAGTAATAAGCCAGTTGCCACCCCAGTTGCCCATCATTTGAGCTGTATTGCGCGTATTGAAAGACAGCAATCCATCAAACTGCAGGTGCGAGTTACCAGGTATATCTGCAATAATGCCGGTAACAGTAAAAGTGGTCGTATCCCTGCCTTTGATCGTAACTGTCTTACCCATAGCATCTTCCTTGCCAAATAGCTTTTCGGCGCTTGTTTTGCTCAGCATCATGCTATTGGGTCTTTGAAGGGCTGTCCTTTTATCTCCCTCCAGCACTTTATAATCGAAGATGTCGAAGAAGGTTGAGTCTACCCAAAACACCCTGGGCAGGATCACTTTTTTATCGTTGTAAAAAATTGGCGGGTTATCAAACCGGTTCACACGGGTAAACTGCTTTACCTGTGGAAACTCAGCTTTAAGCGTAGGCGCCATGGGAAACATGGACAGGGCCACTTTTTGCGGCGCCACCATGCCCGGGAACTTCTGCACCTCATCGAGACGGTAGATATTCTTCGTATGCTGTTTATCGAAACTCCTTTCATAAAATACAAACAGCATGATGAGAATACAAGCGGCCATGCCAATAGAAAGGCCAACAATGTTGATGGAAGAATACGCTTTGTTCTTCCAAAGATTGCGCCAGGCAGTTTTAAGATAGTTCTTAAACATGATATACGTTTATTGTTTTGTTACTTCTTTATTTTTCCCGACTCTGAACTCTCGACTCTGAACTCACTACTCGCTCCTTAAGCTCTTCACCGGATTAGCCACGGCAGCCTTTACTGCCTGGAAGCTGATAGTGAGCAGCGTTACCAGCAAAGCACCTGTGCCACTGGCCAGGAATATCCACCACGGCATATCGATGCGGTTAGTGTAATCCTGCAGGAAGCGGTGCATGATGATGCCGGCTACCGGCGTTGCTACTACAAACGAAATAATGATCAGCCAGATGAATTCTATGTTCAGCAGCGTCATGATATCCATGATGCCGGCGCCCAGCACTTTACGCACGCCGATCTCTTTGGTCTTGCGCACGCAGATATAAGCCACCAATCCATATACACCCAGGCAACCGATGATGATGCCGATGATCGAGAACAGGGTAAGGAAGTTGGCCAGTTTCCTTTCATCGCCATAAAACGTTTTCAGGTTATCATCGAGGAAAGTATATTCAAAATAGTAATCGGGGAAGATAGCCTTCCATTCTTTTTCCACCAGCCGGAGCGCTGCTTCCTGCTGCTGTGGATTCACCCGTATACAGAGGTTTTGATAACGGCGGTTGTAAATAAACACGTGCGGTGTCTTGCCCGATTTGAGACTTTGTGACTGGTAATCTTTTACAATGCCGGTGACCACATATTGGTCCTGCCAAATAGTGATGGGCTGGCCAAGCGCTGCCGTGGCATCTTTGTAGCCTATTTCATGCGCGGCCTCCTCATTGATCATGATTACTGCGCTGGTGCTGTCGGATACCGTGAAAGTACGTCCGGCCAGCACAGGTATTTTGAAGAAAGAGAAGTAGTTGGTATCGACGAATTGTTGGCGGAACTGTTGTTCGCCATCCTTCAACGCATGGTGCTTCACGTTGGCCCACCACCAGTTGCCTGTTCCGGAAGGTGTGGTAAGCCCAAAGGTCACTTCGCTGATGGCTGGAGACTGTAGAAGACGTTGGCGCAGCCTTTCGCGGTAAACACTATTCCTGTTGTCTGGCATATTTACGGTGATGACAGATGCCTTATCGAATCCCAGTTCGCTATGGTAGAAATAATTGATCTGCTTTACACCCACGAGCGTGCAGATTACCAGCACGAGCGCGATCGAGAATTGCGTTACTACCAGTAGACGCCTCAGTGAAAAACCACCGGTAGGCCGGGAAAAGAACCGGGTGCGCAACAATTGTACAGGCTGAAATCCGGATAAAATGATAGCAGGGTAGAGCCCTGCAAGGAAAGTGAGCACGACGCCTGTAATACCGAGAAACAGAAAGGTGGTCGGTGTCCAGTTGTTACCTGCCGCTACTTCAGTGTGCAGTAGCTGACCGGTAAAAGGCAACAATATATTGGCGAGCCAGGCGCCGGCAATGAGCGCACCAGCTACGATGAAGCCTGTTTCCAGCAGGAACTGGCCGATCAACTGCCACCTGCTGCTGCCCAATATTTTACGGATGCCAATAGCTTTATTCCGTTGTATGGCCTGCACGGTAGCCATATTGATGAAGTTGATGCAGGCGATAAGCAACAGGAAGATGCCGATACTTGTAAGTGTATACAACAACCAGCGTGGTATAGCGTAATTGAAGAAGTCGATCTCTTCAAGCGCGTTGAAATGTTGTTCAGGCAGGTGCACCAGTTGGTAGCGGATGCTGCCGCCATGTTTAGCGTTAGCTGCTGCCAGCCGTGTAAGTGCGTTCTCAACGCTGGCTGGTTGCACGCCGGGCTTCAGCAACACAAATCCCTGGAAGTAAGAATCGCCGCCACCCCAATAGTTGTTGTCCTTATACCAGTCCATGTATTTGAGCAGCGTAGCATAAGACATGATCATCGGCATGCGGAACTGCGTATTGGCCGGCATCTCTTTAATGATGCCCGATACGGTAAGATTAAGCGTATTATCATACCGGATGGTCTTGCCAAGTGCCTGTTCTGTACTCTTGAAATACTTCTTAGCGGTTGGCTCATCCAGCACTACCTGGTAAGGAGCGCCCAAGGAAGTTTCCGGTGTGCCTGCTATCCATTGCGCATCGATCATATGGAACAGGTCAGGCGGAGCGAAGTAAGTTCGATCCGGCTTTACATTTTCGTCATTCACTTTGATCACCGATGGTTCAAAAGAATAGACGGTGGCTGCTTTTTCAATGCCCGGCACTTCCGTTCTCAATGCATGGATGGCCCCTTGCGGTACCTGCGAGTTGATGCCGCCGAAACGGTCATGCCCCAGCAACTGGTACAGGCGCGGGGCATTTTTATGCCAGGTATCGAAGCTGCCTTCGAAGCGAACGATCATGAAAATAACGATACCAACAGCAATACTGAGCGAAAGCCCCAGCATGTTGATGATGGTATACATCCTGTTCCTGCGGAGGCTTCTGAGTGTCGTTATGAGGGTGCTCTTGAACACTGATATGATTTTATAGTTTATTCACTTCTTAAGCTCTTCACCGGATTAGCCAGCGCTGCCCTGATAGCCTGGAAGCTAATCGTAAACAAGGCGATCAATAAGGCTGCAGCAGCCGACAACACAAATACCCACGCATTGATCTGGATACGGTAAGCAAAGTTTTGTAGCCACTCGTTCATAGTCCACCAGGCAATGGGAATAGCCAGTATGATGGCAATACCTACCAATTTCATCAGGTCGATCGACAACATAGCCACGAGGCTGCTGATGCCTGCACCCAACACTTTGCGGATACCGATCTCCCGAACTCTCTTTTGTGCTGTGTAAATGATGAGCCCCAGCAGGCCGAGACAACCGATCACCACCGACAATCCTGCTGCAAGGCCAAAGAAACTGCGCAGCTTGTCTTCTTTTTTATACTGACGTTGAAAGTCATCATCCATGAACCGGTATTCCAGAGGATAACCCTTGTACACTTCATCCCAGGCCGCTTTAGCATTATCTATTGCTTGTGCGGGCGTGATGCCGTCATAACGAAGCGCAAAAAGATTGATGGAGTTGATAGGGCTCAATACCACGGGGTTGATCTTTTGCTGCAGGCCATGCTGGTGGTAGTCTTTTACTACACCAACTACTACGCCTTCTTTGCCGGAAGTAGAAAGCTTCTTGCCGATGGAGTTTTGAGGCGTGCCCCAGCCAAATGATTTGATGGCCGCTTCATTGATGAGGAAAGAATTCTCACGATCCGCTTCGCTATTGGGCAGGAAGTCGCGGCCGGCGATCACGTTGAGTCCAATCGTTTTAACGAAATCTGCATCGGCAGCAATGTATTCCACGATCAATCCCTGCTCATCCGTCTTCCCTTCAGGATAGGCAAATTGCCCATCCCAACCCGATCTGCCGGGAACAGCACTGGCGGCAGTTACCTGCTTAACGCCTGTTTTGCTTTGCAAAGCTGTTTTGAACACATTTATCTTTTCATGCCGCAATACCCAGGGCACTTTTTGTACCTCCACTAATAGCATTTTGTTTTGATCGAAGCCAAGGTCCTGTCGCTGCATGAACTTCATTTGCTGCCACATGATCATGGTACACATGATGAATCCGGCAGAGATCACAAACTGCATTACTACTAACGACTTCCGCAGCAGGGTGCCGGAGGTGGTATGAGAGAAACTGCCTTTTAATACTTTGATCGGTTTGAAAGACGACAATACCCAGGCAGGGTAGAAGCCGGCCAATGGCACCAGCACCACGATGATACCCGATAGCAATAACAAGTTGCTTACAGTAAATAAGGAAGCAGTGGTAAACGTTTTGCCGGTAAAGTCATTGAACAGCGGCAACAAGGCGATCATCAGCACCACACTGATCAGCGCGGCAATGGTACACAACACACCTGCTTCAGTAAGGAACTGAAGGATGAGCTTCTGCCGGCTGTTGCCCAACACTTTTTGTATGCCGATCTCTTTGGCCCGTTCCACCGAACGCGCGGTAGAAAGGTTTATAAAGTTGAGACTGGCTATCACCAGGATGAAGATGCCAATGGCCATGAAAAGCTGGAGGGTTTTAATATTGCCCACGGCGCCTTTGCCTGTGGTTGGCAGTCCTGAGTGGATATAGATATCTTTTACCGGCCGCAGGCTGAGGTTAGTTTTGAAGCCGTACTTCGCTACCGCTTCCTTACCGGCTATCTGCACCAGGTTCTTGATCTTGGCAGTAGTGGCTGCTGCATTGGTGTTTTTAGACAGCTTTACATAGTTGAACATGTTCATGTCGAACCAGCCGGAAGCATATTCCTGCTCACAGTCTTTGGGATACATGGAACAAAAGGTCGCGAGTGATCCGATGATATCGAACCGCAGATGCCTGTTGGCAGGCAGCGCGGCAAATACACCGGTCACTTTGTAGGCAACAGTATCATTGATCATCAGTGTTTTTCCAAAAGCTTCACCCTTGCCGAAGAATTTCTCCTTCATGGCCTGCGTGATCACGACGCTGTAAGGCTCTTTTAGAGCAACGGTCGGGTTGCCTTCCTGCAGCGGATAGCCAAACACAGAAAAGAACTGGTCATCGGCATGCAACGCATCTTCATAGAAGCGCGTTTCGTTTGCCTTGATGATCGGGTTCCAACCCCTGACGTAGGTGAGTGATTCGATCTCCGGGTATTGCGCCTTTAGTGTTTTACCTACCGGCCAGCCTACGGAAGACATCAGGTCGTTCGTTCCGTCGGGTGTGATGAGCTCACTCTCTACCCGGCATACTTCTTCGCGGCCGGCAAAATCCGCATCGTACGACATCTCATCTTTCACCCATAGACTGATGAGAAAGAATAAGGTAATACCCAACACGAGACTTCCAAGGCTGATAGCCGTGAAGCTCCGGTTCCTGATGGCGGTGCGCCAGGCGATTTTGAAGTATGTCTTAAACACGATGTATGCTTTTAGTGTTAATGCATTCTTTTGTTTACGGACCAAGTACTGTATTTACTCTGAACTCAGTACTCTCGACTCTCTACTCGCTCTTCAAACTCTTCACAGGGTTCACCAACGCGGCCCGTATAGCCCTGTAGCCTACGGTGACCCATGCGATTACAACGGAGCCGGTAATAGCCAGCAGGAAGATGCCTACACCCAGTTTGATACGGTATTCAAAATCCTGCAACCATTGCGTCATCAGGTACCAGGCCAGTGGTGCGGCAATGGCAAATGAAATGATGATGAGCAGGGTAAACTCACGCGAAAACAGGTACACGATATTGCCTACGGAGGCGCCCAACACTTTGCGGATGCCTACTTCTTTCACACGTTGCGTTGCCATGAACGATACCAGTCCATACAAGCCAAGGCAGGAAATAAAGATCGCGATGGCGGCGAAGATGGTATAGAGGCGGGAGAGTTGTGTCTCTTGGCGATAGAAGCGGTCAATCTTCTCATCGAGGAACTGGTATTCATACACGAAGTCGGGATAGGTGCTGGTCCACAGCTTTTCTACATAGGCTAATGTTTCTTTCGCTTTGTCCGGGCGCAGTTTTACATTGAACGACTGGTAGTTTTCTTTCCAGGGCCCCATGATCACAGGATCGAGCGGAACACGTAAAGCGCGTGCATGGAAGTCTTTTACCACACCACAGATCGTTGCTATATGCTCGCCATCCCACAGGTTGATGCGCATGCCGATGGCTTCTTGCGGGTTAGTGATGTGGATCTTCCTCAGAAGTGTTTCATTGACCACAAATTCGCGGATGGTATCGCTGCGCATATAAGGACGGCCTGCCACGAACTCGATATTGTAGGTTTTAAAGTATTGCTCGTCCGACCATTTCATAATAGCTTCGAAGCCTGATTTCTTATCGGTGTTGCCATACTTGAAGTCGCTGCTCCAGTTGCCATTCTCTGACGGGCTGGCATTACTGAAGCTCAGTTGTTCGATGCCTGGCTGTTGCAACAATTGTGAACGCAGGTAATCTATTTTGGCCCGCCCTGTACTGTCGCCAGGTATGGGAACATTGAGCATATGATCTTTAGTGAAGCCAAGGGAAGCGTTCTTGAAGTGGTTCATTTGTCCTACCACTACCAGCATACCGATGATCAATACCTGCGCAATGGCAAACTGAAATACCACCAGCGTTCTGCGGAGTGATAGCCCTCCTGCTGTTTTCATCGCTACTTTGCTCTTGAGCGCTGTAATAGGATTGTAGCCCGATAATACGAGGGCGGGGTAGAAGCCAGCCAATAGAGTTACCAGCAAGGTCACCGCCAGCAGGAACAATACGAGGATGGGTTGTGCAAAGATGTTGAGGCTGATCTTCGTTTGAAGTAAAGTATTCAGTGGTGGCACTACCAGCCAGGCCACTGCGGTAGCCAGCAATACAGCCACGAGGGTAATGATCAGCGTCTCGCCCATGAACTGGAAGATGAGGTTCTTACGGTTGCTGCCCAGTACCTTGCGTACACCTACTTCTTTGGCGCGGTTCACGGCTTGTGCAGTAGCAAGATTGATAAAGTTCACGCAGGCGATGATGAGCAGGAACAAGCCTACCAGTGAAAGAGCGGTGATGAGTTCACGGCTAAAGGTTTGACGCGAAGGGGCGCCGATCTTCGTATTGAAATGCATTTCACTAAGCGGTTGCAGTATCATACCGTCCTCGGCATTTTCTGCCGGCTTGTGCTTTTTCATAAAGCCCGGGATCAAGGCGCTGAGACGGGAAGCCGGATAGTTTTCGGGCAATAATATAAAGCAGCTGTGTGAACCGAATATGCTTATCCAATCGTTGAGGTTACTGCTCTTGAATGTTTTCCAGGAAACGGCGATCCTGATGGGGATGTCGGTATTAACCGGCATATTGGCCAGAATGCCCGTCACCTTAAGCACGTCTGTATTCTCCAGTTTGATGGAACGACCCATAGCCGTTTGCCAGTTGCCAAAATATTTCTCGGCCATCTCCTGCGTGAGTGCTACAGTATTGGGATCGGACAAGGCTTTGCTGGGATCGCCAGCCAGCCATTGATAATCGAAGATGTCGAAGAACTCCGGTTGTGTAAAAAATAAACCCTGCGTTTCTTTGTATTTTTGCGCAGGCTGATTGTGCGCATCCAATACCGTTATTTGGTCGTTGCCGCTGCGAAGGATACTGGCTACTTTACTCAGTTCAGGAAAGTCCTCGCGCAACCCTCTGGTAAAAGGGAACGGTACGCCTGCCGTATATATTTCTTCAACGCCGTTGATGACCTTGCCTGTTACAGCCCGGTAGATACGGTCTTTCTTAGTGTGATAATTGTCAAAGCTCGTGTGGTAGCTCACAATAAGATAGATGAGCAGGCAGGCGGCTATGCCTACAGTAAGACCCGTAATGTTGATGACTGCGTAACCTTTGTTGCGCAGCAGACTTCGGATAGCGGTTTTGAAATAGTTTCTGATCACGGTTTGTCTTTTTTGTTTTTCTATACTTGATGTTTAATACACGATATCTATTAGGGTGTGTATTATTATTCGTTACGTAAACTTTTCACCGGATTAGCAATAGCCGCTTTAATAGCCTGGAAGCTCAACGTAAACAAGGCAATGATCACAGCTGCCAGCCCTGTTACCGCAAACATCCACCATTCGATCTTCACGCGATAAGCAAAATCCTCCAGCCACTTGCTCATAGCCCACCACGCGATCGGGATGGCAATCACCAGTGCGATCAATACCAGCTTTATAAACTCTGTTGATAACATCCGCACAATGCCAGTAACGGAAGCACCCAGCACTTTGCGGATACCTATTTCTTTGGTGCGTTGGAAAGCAGTGAGCGTAACCAGTCCGAACAAGCCGAGGCAACTGATCATAATAGCAATACCGGTAGCGAGGTTGATGAGTTTCGAAAGGTGGCGCTCATCCTTATACAGGGCCTCCAGCGTTTCATCATAAAACTTGGCGGAGAAGCTTTCCGGTGGATAGAAGGAATACCATTTCTGTTCGATGATCTTTAAGGTCTGCTGCCATTTGGCGGGATCTGTAGTGCTCAGCTTGATGTTGAGCGTGCTCAGGTTTCTTTTTTCACTTTTCAGCACGATAGGATCGATGGTCGTATGAAAATCACGCAGGTGAAAATCCTTTACCACCCCTACGATGGGAAGTCTTTTATTGTCCCGTCCAAGCAGCTTGCCGATGGCATCCTGTGGAGAGGCGAATCCGAAGGCTTTCACCGCTGTTTCATTGATCACATATTCGTTGGTCGTATCCGATGCGTAAAGGTTTCTGCCAGCCAGCAATTTCATCCCATACATATGAACGTAGCCGGTATCTACCCATTTATTGAACATCTGCCGTTTGATAGGATCAGGCAGGTTGGGACTGCTGTAGTCCATTTGGCTGGAAGAATAATTGCGTGACATGGGAGCTGATCCCAGTGAGACGGCTTCAACGCCGCTTAGTTGACGCAGCTCGTCGGCCAGTGCAAACTGCTTGTCCTTATATTGGCCGTTCCTTTGTATTTTCCAGGGAATATCCACCAACACTACAGCCTCTTTATTGAATCCCATGTCTTTTTTCAGTGTATAGTTCAGTTGCGCACCGGTCACCACTGCGCCTATAATGAACAACTGGGCCACTACAAATTGAAATACGATCAGGCTTTTGCGCAAGGCATGGCGGTTGTGCCCACCTGTCCACACACCCTGACCGCGCATGATGCTTACGGCTTGCACTTTGGCAATGAGCCGTGCAGGATACCAGCCGGAGAGCACGGTAGTGAGGCCCAGCAATAATGCGATAAACAAAAAGGCAATGGCGCCCGGTGTATGCTCTCGTAAGCCATCAGGGATAATATCGGCGAGTAAATAGAAGGCCAGTTTAGACAGCAGTACAGACAATGCAGCAGCTAATAATACCGTGATCAGTGTTTCACTCAGCAATTGCCCTATAAGACTTCTGCGGCTGCTGCCCAGCGTTTTGCGCACGCCGATCTCTTTGGCACGTTGCGGCACCTGTGCCGTGCTCATGTTGATATAATTGATGCAGGCCAGCAGCAACAGAAAAGCAGCTACACCGATCAAGCCATATATAACGGGTTTACTCGCTTTGCGTACGGTGATTTCATCGATTTTAGTCGCAAAGTGCGAGTCTTTGAGCGGCATCATTTCAATCCAGCGATTGAAAGTGAAGGTGGGTTTATTTTCCTGTGCCCATAGTTTCACCTTCGCTGCAACGAGTGCCTTCACCTGTGCAAATACCCGGCCGGTATCGGCTTGGTTATCGATCTGCAGGTACAGCTTATCGCTGCCGTTGGTATTCGTCCATTCATTGATATGGTAATCTTTGTGTACAAGCACCAGGAATTCCTGCGCCGTGAATTCGGTGGGGTAGTTCAGGTCCTTTACGATACCGGTCACTGTTTTATTCACAGTGTCATTGTAGGTGATCACTTGCCCCAGCATCTCCTCCGGAGAAAGCCCGGTAAAATAACTGCGCGCACGGCTCTCTGTCAACACTACGCTTTCCGGCGCCTGTAGGGCTGTAGCTTTGTTGCCCGACAGCCAGGTATAAGTTACCATGTTGAAATAAGCACTGTCAACACCGACAATGTCTTTAGGCTCCTTTACCGGAAGTGGCTTTTTACCGGTTTGCTTTATTTCCTGTGTATTGATATACCGGCCAAATACCGGCGTCACATGCGTTACGCCGGTTACCTGTTCGCGCACGCCCTGGTACATGGGCGCTGATACACCTCCACTGTGTGATTCTTTCTCATCCCAGATAAAACCCGTTGTAAGACGGTAAATATTTTCTTTGTTGGGCAGTTTGGATTCATAGCTGAACTCGTAGCTTACCAGCCGGTAGATCACCCAGCAGGAGCTGATGCCAATAGCAAGCCCCACTATGTGCAGGCTGGTGAACAAACGGTGACGCCACAAACGACGGAACAGGGTTTTGAAGGATGTATTCATGGGGGGTGTTTTTATTCGTTGCGTAATGAATTAACAGGGTTAGCCAATGCAGCACGTATCGCATGCACACTGATGGTGGCAAGCGTGATGAACAAGGCCAGTATGCCTGCCAGTCCAAAGAACCACCAGTGAATGGCAATATGATAGGCAAAGCCCTCCAGCCATTGGTGCATCACCATCCAGGCAAGGGGCGTGGCAATGGCGACAGCGATCAATACGAGCTTGATAAAATCTTTGCTCAGCATAGTAATGATAGAGCCTACTGAAGCACCCAACACTTTCCGGATACCTATTTCCTTCACACGCTGTTGCGCTGCAAAGGCTGCCAGACCAAAGAGCCCGAGGGCGGCAAGGGAGATGGCCAGTATGGTGAATATGAGCGACAGGGTCGACTGCTTTTGCTCGGCGGCATACTGACGTGCAAAGTTCTGGTCAAGGAAGTTGAACTCTACCGGATTGCTTTTATCGAACTGCCGGTATACCTTTTCAATCCACGACAGCGCAGCCTCCGTATGCTTGTTATCGATCTTTACATATAAGTTGTCTTCCATGGATGCTACGGGGGGCATCATCAACACCATCGCTTCCATTTTATGTTGCAGGGAGTACGTATGGAAATCTTTGACCACGCCTACGATCGTTCTTTCGCCTGTTTCGCCTTCACCAAACTTAAACCGCAGGCGTTTGTTGATGGCATCTTTCCAACCCAGTTCACGCATCAACGTTTCGTTGATCAGGGCGGCGCCATATTTATCCGATTCGATGGCTGTAGAGAAGTTCCTGCCCTGGCTTACCTTGATATCGAGTGCAGGGATATAATCGGCGTCTACGAGTAGTTCCTGTACCAACTTATTGCTGGTGGAAAAAGAGCCGTCGTTCTTTTCAAATACAAAACCCATAGAGCCAAGGTCATTATTGCCGATAGGATTGCCTGCCACGGCGGCCCCCTGTATGAGCGGGCTTTTCAGCAGTTGTGTTTTGATGGCGGCTGTCTGCTGCCTTACTGCCTGGTCATCTATGTGGAAGGTCAGTACCTGGTTTTTGTTGAAACCAAGGTCTTTTTGTGTGGTATATTGTAATTGCCGGTAGATGATAACTGAGCCGGCGATCATGATCACAGTAATGGTAAACTGGAATACGACCAGCGACTTCCTGAATAAGATGCTGCTGTTCATACTACCCATCTGTCCTTTGAGAGCAGGAATGGTTTTAAAGCGCGACAATAAGAGGGCGGGGTAGAGGCCACTCATGAAACCAGTGAACAATACAAAGGCCACAATGATCGATAAGCTGGTATAAATGCCAAACCGCCATACGGTAAGGCTTTTATCTGCCAGCGTATTGAACAACGGCAGTAATACGGTAATGAGGAAGAAGGCGCCCACGGCAGCGATACAGGTGATCACCAGCGCTTCGGCAATGAACATACCTATGAGGTGACGACGTCCGGAACCTATGACTTTTCGTACGCCTACTTCACGCACGCGGGTAGAAGAACGGGCGGTAGAAAGATTGATATAGTTGATCACGGCAATGATGAGCACCAGTGCTGCAATGATCATGAATATGTACACACGGGTAATGCTGCTGTTGGCACTCATTTCCACCTGCAGGTTGGAAGACAGGTGAATGGAAGTAACAGGTTGCAGCTCCACCCGGTAGTCAGTTATCCGCATCATCTTGCGGATGGTGTTGCTGGCCCAGTCGGGTAGCTTGGCTTCCAGCTTCTTGTAGTCGGTTCCGGGTTGCAGCAGCAGGTAAGTAAATACATTGAAGTTTTGCCAGCCTTCTGTCCAGCCTGTGGGCAATGAACGAAGACCACTGAAGCGCAGGTGCGAATTGCCGGGAATGTCTTTGATAACACCCGTTACTACATTGGGGAAATTATTCGAAAAGTAAATAGTTTGGTTGAGTGCTTTCTGTGGATCGCCAAATAATGTACGGGCCACGCTTTCGGTGAGTACGATAGATTGCGGCTGTGTGAGTGCCGTAGCTGGCGTGCCACTGATAAAAGGCAGGCTGAATACCTTGAAAACATTGTCATCGGCAAAGAGAATATCATCTGCCTTGATGTGTTTGTCATTGTAGCTGATAACACCTCCGCCTTCCATTAGTATACGGGTAGCCTCCTGTATTTCAGGATAAGTCTCTTGAAGAGAAGCAGCGAACGGTGCCGAAGTAGTGGCCTGACTTATATTGCCACCTTCCCAACTGGCATGCTGGGCCACGCGATAAATGCGATCGGCATTGGTATGATAACGGTCATAGCTGAACTCATCGGCCACATACAGCGCGATCATCCAAAAGGCGGTCAACCCGATAGCGATACCGGCAATATTAATTGCAGCGTACGCTTTGTTACGTGTAAGATTGCGGATGGCCGTCTTGAAGTAATTGGTGATCATATATTAGTCTATTCGCTTCTTAAATTTTTCACGGGATTAGATAAAGCAGCCTTAATAGCCTGGAAGCTCACGGTGATGAGCGTTATGAGTATGGCGATGAAGCCTGCGAGCACAAACATCCACCACTGGATATCGATGCGGTAAGCAAAGTCTTCCAGCCATTTGTTCATGGCCCACCATGCCAGCGGCGATGCAACGAGCAACGCGGCTATCACGAGGTACACAAACTCTTTAGAGAGCAGCGTTACAATACTGTTTACACTGGCGCCCAACACCTTTCTCACACTGATCTCTTTGATGCGACGCTCTGCACTGAAGGCGGCCAGCCCATACAGACCAAGGCACGATACGAAAATGGCCAGCAGGGAGAATATCCATATCAGGTTGGCCGTTTTACGGTCTTCCCGGTACAGGTGGTCAAACTCCGCATCGAGGAATTTATAATCGAATACGGCGTTAGGCAGGAATTTCTTGTAGATCGACTCAGCCCTTTTCTGTGCGTCGCCAGCTTTGCCCGGCATGGTTTGCACCAGGTACGAGGAAGCGTAGTACACATCGTTCTTCATCACTACCGGATCTATCTTCTGGTGAATACTTTTGTAATAGAAATCCTTCACCACACCAATGATAACACCGGTATCACCCTGACCCACAAAACGCTGACCGACCACTGGTTTGCGGATGCCCAGTTCACGTATAGCGGTTTCATTCAGTATAAAATTCTTTTCGTCGGCTTTACTGCCAGGCGTAAACCAGCGGCCATCCACCAGTTTAAGGTTGAGTATTTTGCGCAGGTTGGTATCGCTGGCAAAGAAAGTAATGGCAGGTTCAAAATCCTTCGCCCTTCCTTCCCAATCACTGCCACCGGATGACGAACTGCGGTAATCGAGTACAGATCCTCCATTGAGCAACGCTACATTTTGAATATTGCTCTGCGTGCGCAATTCCTGCTCAACACTTTGGATGAGGCTCTTTCTTTGTGGCATTTGGAGTTTCGTTAGCTCCGACCAGGGCAGTGAGAAAGACATCACCTGTGATCTGTCGTAGGTATCATGCTGCTGCTGGATAAATTGCATCTGGCGATAGATCACAATGGTAGCCACGATGAGTACGATAGAAATGGTAAACTGGCACACCACTAATGTTTTCCGCAGGGCAGTTGTCCTCACCCGGAAGATACCTGAGCCCCTGAAGATAGCAACAGGATTAAACGAAGAAAGCAGCAGGGCAGGGTAGATGCTGGTGAGTAGTACGCTGGCCAGGAAGGTGGTCCCTAGCAGCCCCCACAGGCGTGGCGATAACAGGGAAAGCGTAAATTCTTTTTCTGTTACCTGGTTGAACAGGGGTAGTCCCAGCTTCACAACCAGCAGCGTGAGCAACAATGCGAGAAGACTGATAAAAGCCGATTCCAGCATGAACTGCAGGAACAATTGACGCCTTCCGGCGCCTACGATCTTACGCACACTCACTTCTTTGAGGCGGATGGTAGCACGGGCAGTGGTCAGGTTCACATAGTTCATGCACGCAATGATCAGCAGCACCATGCCGAGCACCATAAAGATATTTACCACCTTACGGTTGCTGTGAGCCAGTTGAGTGGATT
Source organism: Paraflavitalea sp. (assembly GCF_059502485.1). Taxonomy (NCBI): domain Bacteria; kingdom Pseudomonadati; phylum Bacteroidota; class Chitinophagia; order Chitinophagales; family Chitinophagaceae; genus Paraflavitalea; species Paraflavitalea sp. Next base: position 1,236,025 of record NZ_JCACET010000010.1, on the reverse strand, counting down.
GCAAACCAGTTTCGAAATGGATATCAGTGAGGCTTACGAGTTTGATGGTTGAGTTGTCTTCTTCCCGGTTCTTCTTCATGATGCCGGTTAGCTTTGGCCCTACCGATTGGGCATTGGTGCCGGCCTTCAGCTTCACGAACGTGAGATAGTTGAAGTTACCCCAGGAATCATCATTCTTTACATTTTTGGGGTTGGCGCGCTTGGCCGCGATAGGGATAAACATGTTGTAAGGAAAGCTGGTATTGGTAGGATAATCCTTTACCACAGCCTGCACCTGGTAGTCGAGCGTGTCGATGTGCAGGTATTTTCCTACGGCATTCTCTTTGCCAAAGTATTTCCTGGCTGTCGAAGCAGTAAGTATAAGACTAAAAGGGTGCTGTTTGAAAGCCGCGGCATTACCACTGATAAAGTCATAATGGAATACATCAAACCAGTTGCCATCTACGTAGACAGCTGCAGGTTCTTTCACCAGATCATTGTTTACCCTTAGCACCGGTGGATTGTAGGTGTTGGGCAACAGGCGGGTAAGCGTTTGTATTTCCGGTATTTCTTTTTCAGCATGATCTCCCAGGTTGTAAGGGGAAGATTCCCATTCCCAATTTTGGGTTTTATCGAGCGCGATAACGCTCCTCATCCGGTAAATGCGGTCGGCATCGGGATGATACTGATCAAAACTCAATTCATTGCGCACCCATAGAAATATGAATACGGCAGCACTCATACCAATGGTCAATCCCGAAAGGTTGATAATGCTGCCTGCCTTATGCTTCAGCAGGTTTCTCCAGGCGGTTTTTAAGTACGTTTTGATCATTGTTCAGCTTCTTTAAATATTCAATACTTAATCAGTGTCTTTGAATTCAGCTGTCACCCTGAGCTTGTCGAAGGGCTTATCAGGAAGGCTTCGACGGGCTCAGCCTGACATTGTCACTCACTCCTCAAACTCTTCACCGGATTGGCCAACGCCGCCTTGATAGCCTGGAAGCTAACCGTACAGGCAGCGATGAACAAAACCACAATGCCTGCCATTGCGAATACCAGCCAGCTCATATCGATGCGGTAAGCGAAATCCTGCAGCCAGTTGTTCATGGCCCACCAGGTAGCTGGCAGGGCAATAAGGAAGGCAATGCCTACCAGGCCGAGAAAGCCTGTAGATACCAGCAGCCATATTTGCGATACGGAAGCGCCCAGCACTTTCCGGATACCGATCTCTTTTTGTCTTTGCTGCATAGCGTGATAGGAGAGACCAAATAGTCCCATGCAGGCCAGAGCGATTGCAATGCCGGCAAAGATGTTCATGATATTACCCAGGCGTGTTTCCGACTGGTACATGTTATTGTAGTCCTCATCTAGAAAATGATAGTTGAAAGGTCGATGGGGTGCAAATTGTTTCCACGAAGATTCCAGTGCAGCCAGTGTTTTCGGTATGTTGCTGCCGTCGACCTTTACCAGCATGTTGTATCCCCAGACATCGGGGAAAAGAACGATCGGCATCACGGGTGTATGCAACGACTGAAAATGGAAGTCCTTGAGTACACCTCTTACTTCTCCCGGCCTGCTGCCATCAAGAAACATTTTTTTACCAACTGCTTCCTGGGCTGTCCACCCGAGCGCTTTGGCGGCAGATTCGTTCAGCAGGTAGTGGTAATACCTGTTCTCGTTGTTCTCATCTAAAACATCCAACACGTCCTGACGGCTTAGGTCACCGCCAGCGATAAACTGCAGACCCATGGTCTTGACATAGTCTTCATCCACTACGCAAGCCGTTACTGCCATATTATCGGTTTCGGGCATGGTAGCAGTTCGCATGTTGAAACCGCTGGATATTTCCGTGGGCACGGCGTTCGAACGCGTAATGCTCGTGACGCCCGGTTGAGCAAGCAAGGACGTTTTGATAGTTGCATACTTTGCGCGCATCTTACTATCGAGTGGCATCACCAATACATGCTCTCTGTCGTAACCCAGCTTTTTGTGCTGGATGTACTGCATCTGCTGGTGGATGGTAAACGTGGCAATAACAAGGAACACCGATATGCCGAACTGGAACACGATGAGCGTTTTGCGCAACCAGGCGCCGGAACTGTGTTTGCTTTGAGCACCCTTGAGTACTTTAACCGGACGGAATGCCGACAATACCAGTGCAGGATAACTTCCTGCCAGGAAACTGATGCAGATCACAATGATCGACATGAATACCAGGATGGCGGGCGATAATAAAACGTTTCCGGTAAGTTCTACGCCGGCCAGTTGGTTGAATGCCGGCAACAGCAATAGGACGATACCAATGCTGAGTAATACCGCCAATATCGATAAGAGTAAAGATTCACTGATAAACTGCCCGAATAACTGACTTTTAAGCGCGCCTATCGCCTTACGGATGCCTACCTCCCGGCTTCTGTCGATAGACCGGGCCGTACTCAGATTAATATAAGTGAAGCAGGCAATAGCCAGAATGAGCAACGCTACGCCTGTAAGAATATACAAATAAGAGATGTTGGTATTCGGCACAAAGCTATCGAACTCCGAGTGCAGGTGAATGCGGTCGAATGGTTCAAGTGTAAAGTTGATGGTAGCGCCTGCACCCTGCATATCCTTTTTAATATACTCGTCGATCTTGCTTTGCAAGGGTGCGAAAGCGTTTTTATCTTTGAGCAACAGAAAGGTCGTGTAGTTGGCATTCCACCAGGTCCTTTCCTGGTTGGCTTGCATAGAAGAGAAAGAAGCAAGTACATTGAACTTTATCTGGGAACTGGACGGACAATCTTCCATCACGCCGGTGATCTCATAGTCGATGGCATCACTGCCTACTTTAATGGTTTTGCCAACAGGGTTTTGTGTACCGAAATATTTATGGGCTGCTGTAGTCGTAAGTACAATTTTGTTCAGGCCGGATAAGGCTGTCTTGGGATTCCCCTGTAATAGTTTGAAGGAGAAAACATCGAAGAAGGTGGAATCGGCATACATGAAATCTTTTTCCTCAAACTGCTTGTCGCCGAGAGTAAAAATACGGGGCATATCCATCATCCGCACACCTGCTTCTACCTCCGGGAAAGTTCTCGAAAATACCGATGCTACTTTGGTACTGGTAACAGCTACTTTCTTGGCATCCCCGCTGGCAAAACGGTACTCCATGAGTACGCGGGCTACACGATCACCTTTCTGCTGAAAACGATCGTAATTGTATTCATGCAGTATGTACAATCCGATCAATAAACAACAGGTGATACCGGTAACAAGACCAAGGATATTGATAATAGCCATAGTCTTGTTCTTCCAGAGATTACGCCAGGCAGTTTTGAGATAGTTTCTAAACATGTTAGTCCCTTTATTGGTTATTCACTTCTTAACGATTTCACTGGATTAGTGATCGCTGCCTTGATAGCCTGAAAACCGATGGTAAACAAGGCGATCAATATGGCAGCAATACCCGCCAGCAGGAATACCCACCAGCTGATGGTAGTCCGGTAAGCAAAGTCTTCCAGCCAGAGGTTCATGAAATACCAGGCAATGGGCGATGCGATGACAGCAGCAATGAATACCAGCTTCAGGAAATCCATAGACAGCATCGCAGTGATGTTGCCGATGCTCGCGCCCAGCACTTTCCGGATGCCGATCTCTTTGGTACGCTGTTGCATAGTGAAGGCTGCGAGGCCAAACAAGCCCATGCAGGAAATGAAGATGGCCATGAACATCGCGGTGTTCATCAGCTGTGCTGTCTTCTTTTCTTTCTCATACAAGGCCGCAATAGTCTCATCGAAGAAAGTCCATGTAGGTTCTTTATCAGGATAGATGGAGCGCCAGGTGCTCTCGATAGCAGCCAGCGTGTTTTTAACCTGGCCCATCTGTTGACCGTTGCTCGCCAGTTTCACACTGATGGTGCGGGTAGACTTCGCATTGGTGGTCAGGAAAAAAGGCTTGATGGCCTCATGAAATGATTTGGAATGGAAATCCTGCATCACACCTACGATAGGGCCTTTCTTACCGGAAATACCTACCTGTACCATTTGCCCAACTGCGCTGGTTGGTGTAGCAAATCCCAGTGACTTCGCACAGGCTTCGTTGATCACAAACTCGCGCAGGGTATCGGAAGGCAACAGGTTACGGCCTGCCAATAGTTTAAAGTCGTACAAGGGCAGGTAATTGGCATCTACAAAAGAAAATGATGACGAGATCTCATTCTCAGGCATAGAGCTGCCGATATTTTTAATGACAGTGCCACCATGCCTTTGGGCGGCAGGTGTTTCAGCATGTATACTGGCGGCGGTAACGCCCGACAGCTGTCGTAGTTTTTGTGTCAGCAATATCTTGCTTTCCGGTGTGGCATCTTTGGGGCGCAGGATGACGATTGCATCTTTGTCAAATCCAAGGTCGGTGTTCAGCATGTAATGGATCTGCTTGCCTACAACAACTGTCCCGATGATGAATACAAGGGAAATAGTGAACTGGAATACGATGAGCGATTTGCGCAGGTAGTTCCTGTGGTGTCCTTTAGGTGCTGACTGTCCTTTCAGGCTTTCAACCGGTTTGAAAGCAGATAATACCCTTGCCGGGTAAAAGCCGGCCAGCAAAGTAGTAAAGAACGCTACGGCCAGCAGGAACACAAAAGTATATTTATGGAATGGTTCCAATAGTACGCCTGATGGAATGAATGAACTGAATGCTGCGAGCACAGGCTTCAATAAGATGACAGAAAGTGCTACAGCGGCCAGCGTCAATATAAATGTCTCACTGAAGAATTGCAGGCGCAGGCTCAGGCGGTTACTGCCCAATACCTTGCGAATGCCGATCTCTTTAGACCGCTTGATGGATTGCGCGGTAGACAGGTTGATGAAGTTCACTACAGCGATCAATAAGATGAACACCGCAATTCCCATCAAACCATACAGGGTAGGTAAGTGTACCTTACGGGCATAACCATCCTGGTAGTCTTCATTGAAGTGTACGTTCGACAGTGGCTGCAATTTCAACGCATCCTCTTCACTCGCGCCCCATATATTCTTCTTCACAAAGCCGGCAAACTGCGCTTCCACCTGTTGTGGTGTAACACCCTTAGCCAGTTTTACATAACCTTGTGAATAATAGTCCCACATACCCCAGGCGCCCAGATCGATGTTCTCTTTCAAAAAGCTTTGCCGTACGGTAGGGAAAGAGATAAAGTCTGTAAAACCAAAGTCGGTATTGTTAGCAAAATCTTTTACGATACCGGCCACATGCACATGGAGGGAGTCATTGTACACCAGTTCACGGCCTATCAACTGACTGGCAGGAGCGTCTTCAAAGTATTTTTTAGCAGCCGATTCTGTCAGCACTACTTTGAATGGTTCGTTCATGGCTGTGGCAGCACTGCCTGCCACCCACTGATATTGAAAGATGGAGAAGTAGGGCGCTTCTGCTACAATGATCGGAGAAGGCTTATCGCGAATAACCTCGAATAATTTGGCTTCCTTACCGGTTTGCGGCACGGATACCTTGGCATAGTAATTATAAAAACCAGTCACCTGCTCAAAACCAGTTACCTCCTCACGCACGCGCATAGGCAGGGGCGAAGGCACATAGCCCACCGGCCGTGGTGGTTCACTCTTGAATTTAAGTGAGCCAACAATGCGATAGATCCTTTCTTTATCGGGGTGGAAAGTATCGTAAGTCAGCTCATGCTGCGCGATCAGGAATATCACGAGGCAGGTGCTAATGCCAAGCGCCAGACCAACAATGTTGATACTGGCGTAAGCTTTATTGCTTTTGAGATTTCTCCAGGCGATCTTAAGATAGTTTTTAAGCATGTCAGTCCTTTATAGTTGGTTATTCACTTCTTAACGACTTCACCGGGTTCATCAGGGCTGCTTTAACAGCCTGAAAGCTGATGGTGATCGCAGCAATAAGCAGGGCCATAATGCCGGCTGCGCCAAATATCCACCAGCTGATATGGATGCGGTACGCAAAGTCCTGCAGCCACTTGCTCATTACCCACCACGTAGCAGGAATAGCGATCACAAAAGCGATCAGTACCAGGTACAGGAATTCTTTGGACACCAGTACCAGTAGCTGTTGCACTGAGGCTCCCAGCACTTTTCGGATACCTATTTCTTTCGTCCTTTGTTCAATGGTATAAGCCACCAGCCCAAACAAGCCGAGACAAGCGATCAATACGGAAATAATAGCAAACAGTGTGAACAGTTTGCCACTCTTTTCTTCGGCGGCATATTGGGCGGCAAAGCGCTCATCGAGAAACGTATAGCTGAATGGTATGCCCGGGCTGAATGACTCCCAGTTCTTTTTCATATCAGCTATCAGGTTCTTGATATCCGTTGTTTTGATCTTCGTGATCACAGAGCCGCCGTTGCGTCCCATCAACATCATGAGCGGGGCGATCTTTTGCTTGGCAGTGGTAAAGTGAAAATCTTTTACTACGCCTACAATGGTAAACTCCTTGCGGCCCGAGCGGACGATAGTACGGCCAATGGGATTACCATTGATGCCCAATTCCTTTACAGCTGTTTCATTCACCAGTACGCCCGATGAATCGGATGGAAAGTCGGGAGAAAAATTCCGGCCTGCTGCCACTTTCATGCCAAGCGTGGGCAGATAGTCGTAGTCGACGCGGTAGATGCCGGCCTGTATTTCATTGTGCGGATCGTTCTGTTGCAGCGGCTTCACAAATATCTGTGTGCCATCCATGCGGCCGTTGGCGGGTGCCGACCAGGAAACGGTAGCATTGACTATACGGCTATCCTGTAACAGTTGTTGCTTGAAAGCTGTTTCATTATTGCCCAATGCATAAGAGTCGTTGACGATGAGCACCTGCTCTTTATCGTACCCCAGCTTTTGGTTTTGCATAAAGTTCAGCTGCCGGTATACGATGATAGTGGCCATAATGAGCGCTGTTGACACCACAAACTGGAATACAACGAGGCTGCCGCGCAGCAAGCTGCGGCGGGGCTGTGCCGATAAAGCGCCTTTTAATACCTTAATGGGCTTGAAGGATGATAAGAAGAACGATGGATAGATGCCTGCTACGATGCCGGTAAGCAAGCTTACACCAAAAGCTATCAATAAAGAAGTGAATTGTAAGAAGAATCCAACATGGATCTCCTTACCTGCCAGTTGGTTGAAGGCCGGTAATAATGCATATACGATGCCCAATGCAATAATGGTAGCAAAGAGACTCATCAATATCGACTCTGCCAGGAACTGTGCTACCAGTTGCCCTTTCAAAGAGCCCATCACTTTACGGATGCCTACTTCTTTTGACCGCTTGCCTGCACTGGCGGTAGACAGGTTGGTGAAGTTTACACAGGCCAGCAAGAGAATGAACACGGCGAGCGCTCCAAAAATATACAGGTAGTAAATATCGCCATTGGGTTCCAGCTCAAACTTGGTGTTGGAATGCAGGTGAATATCTGTAAGAGGTTGCAGGTAAAAGCGGAAGGTATTCACCGACTTTTGCGCTTCTGCCAGCGAAATACCCATATCCTGCTGTATTTCCGGCACTACGTATTTTGCTACGAGTTGTGGCAGTTTAGCTTCCAGTTGTTTCGCATCAGTGCCCGGCTTCAGCAACAGGTACGTCATGTGCGACACATTGCTCCATGTCTGACGCCGGTCGCCGTCGCGGGCAATAGTGCTCATAGCTATATCGAAATGGAAATGGGAGTTGTCGGGGATCTTATCAAAAACGCCCATTACCGTACAACTTTCATCGCCAAAGCTGATCGTCTTGCCCAAAGCTGATTCCTTATCGAAATACTTAATAGCCGTAGCCCGGGAGATCACGATACTATGCGGATCGGTCAACGCTGTTTTTTGATCTCCTTCTATTAAAGGAATAGAGAACGTACTGAGGAAGTTGGGATCGACGACAGCTACTTTTTCTTCTTTGAACTGCTTGTCGTTGTACCGGCCAAAAAGGCGGCCGCCATTCCTGTACTTGGTGAAGGCGCTTACTTCGGGAAAGGCGTCCTGGATACCTTCTCCCACGGCAACATCTACCAACGGAAAATCGGTAGTACTGCCATTGGCATCGAGATGAATGCCCACGCGGTATATGTCTTCTGCATTGTCGGCATAGCGGTCATATGACAACTCGTTGTACACATAGGCCGCTATGAACATAAAGCAGGTCAGTCCTACGGAAAGACCGAAGACATTGATAAAAGAAAAAGCTTTGTTCTTTACCAGGTTACGCCACGCGATTTTAAAATAGTTTTTGATCACAACTGTTGTTTTATGTTGCCACCCATCAATACTATTCACTTCTTAAACTCTTTACGGGATTCGTTACCGCTGCTTTGATAGCCTGGAAGCTCACGGTAAGCAAGGCGATAGCCATAGCGCCAAGGCCGGCAATCGTGAATATCCACCACGATATAGGCGTGCGGTATTCATACTGCTGCAGCCACTGGTGCAATACATACCAGGCAATCGGAATAGCAATGACGCAGGAAATGATCACCAGCATCACAAAGTCCCTCGACAGCATTTTCCAGATATTGGTTACGGAAGCGCCTAACACTTTGCGTACACCGATCTCTTTGGTACGGCGCTCTGCTACGAAAGAGGCCAGTCCAAACAAGCCAAGACAGGAAATGAATACAGCGAGGATGGCGAAAAAGGTAGCGAGATTGCCGATGCGCTCTTCATCCGAGAACTTCTTGGCATATTCCTCGTCAATGAATTGATATTCGAATGGACTGCCCGGATTATTTTTCTTAAATATGGGCTCCAGTTTGGTCAGGGCATCCTTCACTGGTACCGTGGGCTTGATGCGCATGGTAATGACACCTGTCCAGCCATAATCGAGAAAGAATACGGTAGGTTTTATGGGAACATAAGGCGATTCCATGACCATGTCTTTTACAACGCCGATCACCATCTTTTCTTTGTCATTCCATTTGATGACCTGCCCAACAGGGTTTTTGAATCCGGTAAGTTTTACGCCCGATTCGTTAAGGATGATCTGACCGGTATCGGTAGTAAAGCTTCTGGAGAAATCGCGACCTTCTTTTATTTGCCAGCCGATGGTCTTTCCAAAATCGTGGGTAACGGCTACGATGCCAAAGAGCGGTACAGAGTTGGGATCTTTTCCTTTCCAGTCGAAGCCAATCTGGTTGCTGTATACAGCAGTGGAAGGGCTGGACGATTCGGCCATGTTTTCGATTACACCAGTTCCCAGCAACTCGCTGCGGAGCGCATCATAGTGGCCATACAATTGCTCGGTATTGATGCCTACTGTGATGAGCCCTTCGCGGCTGTAGCCAACCGGACGACTCTTTGCATATTGAATTTGCCTGAAAACGATGATGGTGCCAATGATGAGTGCTATAGATACGGTAAACTGTATTACCACCAGTATTTTGCGCGGCAGGGCGGCAAAGCGGCCGGTACGGAAAGTACCTTTGAGCACTTTTACCGGGTCGAAGCGCGACAGGTAAAAAGCCGGATAACTGCCGGATACGAGTCCGGTAAATACTGTAAAAGCCAGCGCCAGTATCCAGAAGACAGGATTGCTCCAGGGCATACTGATCTCTTTATCAGCCATGCTGTTGAAGAACGACAGCGACAGTAATGCCAGGCCAATGGACAGGATGAATGCGATAAAGGCTACGAGCACTGATTCACCAAGGAACTGCCCGATAAGCTGGCTGCGAAGAGAACCCATTGTTTTGCGGATACCCACCTCTCTTGCACGCTTTTCACTTCTGGCAGTAGAAAGGTTCATGAAGTTGATACACGCCAGTATCAATACAAATATGCCAATAATGCCAAACAGCCATACAAAAGTTATACGGCCGCCATCGATTTTACCATTGGTGAATTTGCCATAGAGCCGCCAGTTACTCATGAGGTGTACCACTGCGCGTTCATCACCTTCTTTGAAGTGCTGCCGGGCAATGTCCCTGATCTTGGCTTCTGCTTTTTTGTAATCAACTTTATCATTGAGCTGTACATACAACTGCCACGAGTGATTGCCCCACTGAGTCTGTGACTCTTTCAGCCAGGGCTCTGTTGTGATGTATTTATCCCAGGGGATCAACAGCTTTGTTTCATATAGGGAAGTATTGCGTGGGAAGTCTTCATACACACCCGCTACCGTCATGTCCATCTTATTGTCAAACTTCACCGTTTTGCCCATCGGGTCGGCATCGCCAAAAAGTGCTTTGGCCAGCGATGCTGCGAGCAGGGTAGAGGAAGGATCTTTTAAACCATCGATACTGCCTTTCACCATCTTCAGGCCAAACATGCCAGGAAATTCCGGCTGCACCCACATACCATTCTTGGTGATCTTTTTATCACCTACCGCCAGAATATGGCCAAAGTTCCAGGAAGCAAGCGATGCTTTCTTGAAATCGTCCGTGTACTTGGTGCGCAACTCCAGACCCAAAGGAATGGATACGGCAGGGCCGGTACCAGTTTCCCCATTGAAGGTTTGGGTGGTCATGATCTGTGCCAGCCGGTTGTAATTGCTATGGTATTTGTTGAACGATAGCTCGTCCCATATCCATAAACCAATGAGCAAGGCTATGGCCATACCGGTGGAGAGACCAAGAATATTGATCACTGAATACATCCGTCCCTTGATCAGGTTACGGAAGGCGATGGTGAAATAGTTTTTGAACACAGCTTATGTCGTTTAAATGGTTGTTACTTATTCATTACTCTTCAGACTTTTGACCGGGTTGGTGAGCGCCGCACGAATGGCTTGCGAACTCACGGTAGCCAGTGCAATGATCAGGGCGATAATGCCTGCCAGTATAAACACCACCGGATTGATGGAGGTACGGTAGGCAAAATCCTGCAGCCATTTTTCCATAGCCAGCCACGCAAGCGGAGTGGCTATCACAATGGCAATCAGCACCAGTTTCATAAAGTCTTTGGCAAGCAGGGTAGTGACAGCTGCTACAGAGGCGCCCAACACTTTGCGTATGCCGATCTCACGGGTCTTCACTTGTGCTGTATAAGTAGCCAGCCCAAAGAGGCCCAGACAGGATATGATAATAGCGATGCCGGCAAATACATTGAACAATTTACTCGTCCGCTGATCCGATCTGTACAGACGGTCATACGTATCATCGAGGAATCGGTATTCGAACGGAAAGCCTGCGTTGTATTGTTTGTACTTCTTCTCCACGGCAGCAATGGCCTTGGCGGCATCTTTACCGTTGGTTTTTACATACATCAGGTAGTTGGCTTGCTGATGTAGAAAGCCAACAGGTTCTATTTTATTTTTGAGAGAGGCTGAATGAAAGTCTTTCACCACGCCGATGATCTGTGCTTTTACGTCCCAAAGCTGAAACCATTTGCCAATAGGGTCTTTGATACCCGCTTCGCGTACGGCCGTTTCATTGAGAATGATCCTGCTTGAATCAGCTTTATCACCCCGGAAATTCTGGCCGGCTACAAATTCCAGTTTTAACTGTGGGATGAATTGGGCATCGATGGCCATGGGATGGATCATGAAACTGCTGTTGGGGTCTTTACCTTCCCAGTCAGTATCGCCGGTGGTGCTGCTTAACTGAATAATGTTACTATTGGCGGATGTGATGCCGGTGATGCCGGGTTGTTGCAACAGTTCGGCTTTTACCGCATCATAGTGCTGTTCCATGTCCCGCATATTCACGGTGAATATATGCGTCTTGTCGAAACCGAGTTCTTTGTCACGTATGAAGCGCATCTGGCTGCCGATGATCAGTGTGCCGATGATGAGTATTACGGAAAAAGAGAACTGGGTAACTACCAGCACCTGCCTGAACCGGGTGCTGCCAATGCCCATACCTACTTTTCCTTTCAATGCCAATATGGGTTTGAAGGAACTCAGCAACAGGGCAGGGTAGATGGAAGATGCGATCAGCGTACCTAAGATAGTTATGCCAATGGTGCTCCATACACCTGCATCCAGGAGTTGAAAAGAGCTATTCTTACCCGACAAAGTATTGTAAAAAGGCAGCAGGGCATAAATAAGAACAATGGCCAGCAAGGTGGCCAGTACGAACAAAATGATGGTCTCCACAATGAACTGCAGGAACAACTGCAATTTAGCAGCGCCTATGATCTTGCGTACACTCACTTCCTTAGCCCGCAGCATAGAACGTGCGGTAGAAAGGTTCACATAATTGATACAGGCGATCAGCAACAATAGGATAGCCACTACAAAAAATATCCGCACCATTTGCATGGAACTGCTGCTGCCATCAGGCGCATACAGATGCATTTTGTTGAGAGGCTGCAGGGTGTAAGTGGTATTCTCGGAGTCTGGATGATGCTTATGCTGTATGTCGGTAAGCTTTTTTTCAATAGCGGCAGTGGAAGTGCCGGGTGTGATCTGTATGAATGTAAGCGCATAATAATTGCCCCAATCTCCATCCATTGACTTCCAGAAATCATCTCCCACATACTTTTGTGCATAGCGTTCTATAGGAAACAGCATATCGTATTGAATACTGCTGTTGTCCGGGAAGTCGGCAATTACGCCCCGTACGGTAAAGTTCTCTTTGTTGTCAGCCTTGATCACTTTACCAATGGGATCTTCATTACCAAAGTATTTCTGTGCGGTGCTGGAAGTTAGCAGGATAGAGTTATTATCAGGGAAAAGCTTTGCTTTGTTACCACTCAGGACCGTAAAGTTGAAAAGCGAAAAGAATGCAGGATCGATATAAGCTGCTTTAGTAGCCTTAAATTGGTTGTCGCCGTATTGAAACACAGCGTAGTCCCAGTTGTCTACAATACGTACCGATTCTTTTATTTCCGGAACCTGGTTTTTGCCATACACTCCAATAGGCGCGGGCACACCTCCCCAGGATTGTTTGGAGCTTCCCGTACCAAGGTTGGCTACCACCCGGTAAGTTTGAGGTGCATTGGCATGAAAGCGGTCATAGCTCAACTCGTCCTTTACCCACAATAATATGATAAGACCAACTGCCAGGCCAATGGCAAGCCCAAACAGGTTGATGGAACTATAGAACCTGTTGTTCCATAAATTTCTCCAGGCGGTCTTGAAATAGTTCTTTATCATGAATAAAGCTTTGATGTTAACTATTCACTTCTCAAACTATTCACAGGGTTCTTCATAGCAGCTTTTACCGATTGCAAACTGAGGGTGATGAAAGCAATCAACAAGGCGACAATGCCGGCTACCGCAAATACCCACCAGGCAATGTTGATCCGGTAATAGAACGACTGCAGCCAGTTGTGCATCGCATACCACGCAATGGGTGACGCAATTACAATGGCGATCAATACCAGTAACAGGAAATCTTTTGATACCAGTTTCACAATATGTGGCACGCTGGCGCCCAGTACTTTTCTGATGCCGATCTCTTTGGTACGTTGCAGGATGGCCAGCAGCGCAATGGCAAACAGGCCCATGCAGGAAATGAGTATGGCCAATACGGCGCCACTCATAAATATTTTAGACAGCTTGGTTTCACCGCTATAAGTACGGTCGGTATTCTCATCGAGGAAGGAACCGAGGAAAGGCGCTTTGGGGTTCACTTCCTTCCAGGCTGTTTTGATCACATCCATAGAAGCAGGCAGGTTATCTGGCTGCACGCGGATGAAGATGTACGACATGCCCCAGTTGGGTCGAACGGTCATTGTCAGCGGTGCCAGTTCACGGTGCAGCGATTTAAAATGGAAATCTTTTACAACACCAAGCACCTGCAGTTTAGAACCATCGAGGTCCAGTACTGCGGTGAGCGGGTCTTTTTCACCCAGCTGGCGGGCCATGGTTTCATTGATGATCACACCGGTAGTATCCATACCAAAGCTGCGGGAGAAATCACGGCCCGAGAGCAGCTTGATATCCATGGTCTTGAGGTAATCATAATCTATCCGCAGCCAGTGCGTTTTGATGCCCTTATTCTTATAATCGAAGCCCATCATGGAAGTAGAGGAGGAGCCGTCACGGCCACGCCCCATATTCATGTCAGTACCGGTTACGCTTATGATACGGGATTCTTTAGCAAGACGGGTACGCAGGAGCGCCAACGCCTTCTCGGGGTCCATAGTAGAGCCTATCGGCAGACTGATCACTTGTTGCTTATTAAATCCCAGTGGTTTGTTGCGGAGATAATCGAGCTGCTGCCAGATGATCATGGTGCTGATGATGAGCAGTGAAGACAAAACAAATTGTACAACCATTAAAGTGTTGCGTACTCTGTGCGATCTACCTACAGGCAGTTTACCCTTTACAGTTTCTACTGTTTTGAAAGCAGAGACCATCCACGCAGGATAACCACCGGCAAACAAAGTAACCAGCAGGAAGCCAACTATGATGTAGACGATCACCAATGGTGAACGTAATATATCGACGGACATAGCCCGGTAAAACACCTGTTTATAATATGGCAGCAGGAGATAAGCAATGCCAAGTCCCACTATTAAAGCCAGCAGGCTCACGATCAGCGCTTCGCCCCAGAACTGGGAGATCAACTGCCAGCGCATAGCGCCTAACACTTTGCGGATACCAATCTCTTTAGAGCGGGTGAAAGAACGCGCCAGCGACAGGTTCACAAAGTTCACACAGGCAATAAACAGGATAAAGCCGCTGATGATGAGCAGCAGATAAGGATAAAACCGGCTTACGCCGCCACCCGAACCTCCGATATTGCTAAAGTGGATATCAGTAAATGGCAACGTGCGCAGGCGCAATAATTCTCCTTCCTTGTCCGGCTTGGCGCCATCACGCTTCATGCTGGTGAGCTTGCCATCATAATACTTATGGATGAAAGCGAAAGTCTGTTTTTCGAAAGCGGCTACATCTTTTTTATCCCGCAGCTGTATAAATACTTCGTGATTATCTGCATCCCATACATTTAGTAATTCCTTATAACCAGGAAAATGTTCAAACCTCGTCAGGATGTCGAAAGTAAAGCTGGAGTTGTTGGGGAAATCTTTGGCAACGGCTGTTACGGTGTAAGATTCCCAGTTATCACCGTCTTTCATTTCAACGGTTTTGCCAACAGGGTCTTCCTTGTCAAACAATATCTTCGCACAATACTCAGTGATCACGATATTATTCAGCTCACCCAGCGGAGTTTGTGCATTACCGCTTTCGATAGGAAAGGTGAATATCTTAAGGAAGTCCGGATCAACGGCCCGGATGCTGAGGTCTACTTCCTTATCCTTGTAGCGCACGATGTCCTTGGCACTGCTGCCGTAGCGCGTGATGTATTCTACGTCGGGGTATTCCGCTTTCAGGGAAGGCGCGAGGGGCACAGGCATCGAGGAACTGCTTTCTTCACCACGCGGGTTCTGCTCCTTGAAATACAGCTGGTAAATGTTCTTCTTATTCGTATGGAACTGGTCATAAGACAGTTCATGATAGGCGGTAAGAGACAATAACAGGGCTGCTGCAAATGCGATGGCCATACCAAATACCACAATCACGGCAAACGTTTTATGCTTCCACAGATTGCGCCATGCGATCTTGATGTAATTGCTGAACATAGTTTCTTAATTGTTTAAATTGGATGGTATGGCCAGCACAGGATAATTGGATAAGGTCGGTTAAATAGCTTGAGCGACTTGTTAGGCCTTACTTACTTGCCCTCATTAGGAGGCATGATCGAGTCCATCACATGCTTGGCAATGGCATCTTTCTCTTCTTTGGTCATTCCGGTCACATCGAATTCTTTCTTGTAGTCATGCAATTTCTTACCATCGATCTTTGCATAAACCTCTACACTCATCTTATCGCCATTGTGGGTAACGGACTTTTTGATAACAGTACTACGGTTACAAGCCACCAGTACCAGCAGAACAACTGAAAGACTAAAAGCAATTTTATTGATGGATTGGGTGTTTATCATAAATCTTCAATGTTTATATAATTAGGACTCTCGACGCTGAACTCTCGACTCAAGACTCTCTACTCATTTCTAAGGCTCTTTACCGGATTTGCCGTCGCTGCTTTGATCGCCTGGAAACTGATGGTGAACAAGGCAATCGCTACAGCAATGATACCAGCTGCTGCGAAGATCCACCAGGCAATAGTGCTTCGATACGCAAAATCCTGTAACCAACTGTTCATGGCATACCAGGCAACAGGGAAAGCGATCACCGCAGCGATGCCCACCAGTTTCAGGAAGTCTTTTGATAAGAGCATTACGATGCTGGAAACAGAGGCGCCGATCACCTTGCGGATGCCGATCTCTTTGATCCGCTGGTTGATCGCAAAGGCCGACAGTCCAAATAATCCCAGACAGGCAATAGCGATGGCAATGCAGGCAAACAGGGTAAAGATGGTGCCCTGTTGTTGTTCAGACTTGTACAGGTCGGCGAATCTTTCATCGAGGAATGTATAGTCGAAAGGAATTTCGGGCAGGAACTGTTTCCAAGTGCTTTCTATATGAGCCAGCGCGGCAGTCATATTGTTGCCCGATACTTTTACCGACATTCTATTATAGCGTGCATCTTTCGGGATAACGAGCACCAGGGGAATGATACGCTGGTGCATGGACTCGAAATGGAAATCGTTGAATACACCGATGATCTTACCTTTCTGATCGCCATAGCGAAAGTTTTTGCCAACAGCTGCTTCATCGGAAAGTCCCATCACTTTTACGGCCGCCTGATTGATCATGAAGCTGGCTGTGTCCAGTCCATAATCGCGGGAGAAAGCCCGTCCTGCTACTACTTTTACCCCATAGGTAGCGATAAAATCCTGGTCGGCTCTTACGTTTTTGATATCGGCGCTGACGTTAGCGAGCGAATCGCCTTTTTCAATGGAAGCCCCTTGTGAGTCTAAGAGCCGGCCTGTAGGGATACGGGACGAACGTGCGATACTCTTGACGTTGGTATTGGAAAGCAAGGCTGTGCGGAATGCATCATAGCGGTCTACAAGCCCATCATTATAAGAAAGCGTAACGATGTGTTCCCGGTCAAACCCTAACGACTTCTCCTGCATGTACTTCAGTTGACGGTATACGACTGCAGTAGCTATAATCAGCATGATAGAGATGGCAAACTGAGTTGTTACCAATACCTGGCGGAAGGAAATATTGGCGCCGCCTGTTTTCATAAACCCTTTGAGCACTTTAATAGGCTTGAAGGAAGACATGAACAGGGCGGGGTAGATGCCGGCGATCAAACCCACAATAAAGGGAGCAACCAGTATTGGAATG
This sequence comes from Paraflavitalea sp., assembly GCF_059502485.1. Taxonomy (NCBI): domain Bacteria; kingdom Pseudomonadati; phylum Bacteroidota; class Chitinophagia; order Chitinophagales; family Chitinophagaceae; genus Paraflavitalea; species Paraflavitalea sp. Next base: position 1,218,911 of record NZ_JCACET010000010.1, on the reverse strand, counting down.
ATAATCTGCCAACGCAACAGAGATGTTATAGACAGCGTTTGTCCCGATAACTGATTCAGGAATGGTAGCAATTGCCAGGTGAGCAACGCGGCTAATATCAGAGACATCCAGGTGATCAATGTAGACTCGCCGAGGAACTGGAAAATAAGCTCCCTTCTTTCGGCGCCTACAACCTTGCGGATGCCAATTTCTTTTGCCCTCAGTACAGAGCGTGCTGTAGAGAGGTTCATGTAGTTGATACAGGCAATGAGCAGGATGAAAAGAGCGATAGCGGAGAAGATGTACACGCGCTTGATATCGCCATTCTCTTCCAGTTCGGAATCAAGGTGTGAGTGAAGGTGTATATCGGTGAGTTTTTGCAGGGAAAGCTGCGTCCATTTAGATGTTTTAACGGGCGCGCCGGGGTTCATGTGCCGGTCTAAAAAGGCCGGAAACTGTGCTTCCAGTTTGGACGCATCATAATTGGCCGGCAGCAGCATGTAGGTATAAAATGCATTATTGCCCCAGTTGGTACGGAGGTTGTTTTCCCCATAAATGGCGGAGTCTTTCAGGGTATTGAAAGACAATAGCAGGCGCGGATGAAAATGTGCATTGGAGGGAAGTGGCTTATAAACACCGCTTACTTTGAACGTGATCTGATTGTCGAGCCGGATCATTTTGTTCATCGGGTCTTCCTTCCCAAAATATTTCTCTGCTATTTCTTCTGTGAGCATTACGGTGTAAGGGTCTTTCAGGGCGTTGGCCGGATTACCCTTGCTTACTTTTACATCGAATATGTCCATGAACTGCTCATCGGCAAATACGGCCTGACTTTCATTGAACACTTTGTCCTGGTAGCGTATGCTCAAAGTACCGGCTGTCAATATGCGGGTGATCTTCTCTATTTCTTTGAAGTCATTAGCCAGTAATGGTGCAAAAGGGGGGGCTACAGCACCAAGGTTGAGATTGGTGGCGCCGGTTTCGGCATTCCTGAACAGGCGCGTAACGCGATAAGTACGATCGGCATTCTTATTGTACTTATCATAACTCACCTCATGCAGGATATAAGTAAAGATGAGTAAACAGCAGGTAAATCCTACGGTTAGGCCAAAGAGATTAGTGAAGAAGATAAACCTGTATTTGAGCAGGCTGCGGAACGCTATCTTCAGGTAATTGTATATCATGACTATAGTTTGCTTTTAGCTTTTAGGTGTTGGGTATTAGCAAAGCCGTGCCTTTAGCTGGGGTCAGCTAACACCTAATGGCTAACGGCTAAAAGCTTTTTCTTATACCATTATGTTCTCCAGTACGGCCTGTCCATCCAACATGCGGATGATGCGGTGGCTATAGCGGGCATCATGTTCAGAGTGCGTAACCATCACGATGGTAGTACCTTGCTCATTCAGGTCAGTAAGCAGTGCCATCACTTCATTACCGTTAGAAGAGTCGAGGTTACCGGTAGGCTCATCCGCCAGGATCAGCTTCGGATTGTTCACCACAGCACGGGCTACGGCTACACGTTGTTGCTGACCACCCGACAGTTGTTGAGGGTAGTGGTTACGGCGGTGCATGATCTGCATTTTGTCGAGCGCTTCTTCTACACGCTTTTTGCGGTCGGCAGATTTAACACCAGTATAGATGAGGGGAAGTTCTACATTTTCAAATACGGTCAGCTCGTCGATCAGGTTAAAGCTCTGGAATACGAAACCGATGTTGTGCTTGCGCAGGTCGGCCCGTTTGCGCTCATTGAAGTGAGCAATTTCCTGTCCATTGAAAACGAAGCTGCCGGCATCGGGATCGTCAAGCAGGCCGAGGATATTCAGGAGGGTAGATTTACCACAACCTGAAGGCCCCATCACGGCTACAAATTCGCCTTCCTTTACTTCAATAGACAGTTTGTTCAACGCCACAGTTTCTACTTCTTCTGTACGGTAGACTTTCTCGAGGTCTGTGATCTTGATCATGTTATATGTTTTGTTGTGTGACCGGAATCCGCTTCCGGGGGATTTTTATATGATTAGTTCCTGAATATGATGCTATAGCCGGGTAGAAAACCGGTAGCAGCAGGTATCGCTGTTTCGGCCTCAGCAGCCTCTGAATTACCACCCTTTTCCATTGGCAGGATAGCGCTGTTGGTGCAGCCCGAAAGCTCACACGGAGGCGTGCTCCTGTTGGAAGAAGCGCCCAGCGTACAGCACAACAGCAGCAACAAGGCGTAAGTGTTCTTCGTTTTCATGACGTTTGTCTGTTTAGTTGTTACTTTTTTGTAGGACGATCCCGGGTTAGTATTTGTTACTTTTTAAAGAGACTCTTTTTACGATCAATTGTTTCAATTCTTTTTCAACACCAATTCCTGCATATCACCATAATTCTCATAGCTGGAAGTCACTACTTTATCACCAGGTTTCAATCCTTCCAACACTTCATAATAGTCAGGGCTTTGACGGCCGAGGTTGATGTTGACCTTATAAGCTGTATTGCCGCTCTCACTCACTTTGAATATCCAGCTGCCACCGGTTTGCTGATAGAAACCACCTTTCGCCAGCAGGACCGCTTCAGTTTCGTCACTCAGTGCCAGACGGATCTGCAGGGTTTGACCACGGCGGATGCCTTTGGGCACTTCGCCTACAAACTGCATATCTACCTGGAAGCGACCGGCTGTTATCTGTGAATAAACTTTGGTAATGCGGAGCTTGTAAGATTTGCCGGCAAAGTCGAAAGTACCGGTCAGTTCATTGTAGATGCGCGACAGGTAATGCTCGTCGATATCGGCCCTTACCTTGAAGCCACTCAGTACGTCGATCTGGCCAAGGCGTTCACCTTTGTTTTTATTCTGGCCCAGCTCAGCATCCAGAGAGGTTAGCTGTCCATCTACAGGTGCACGAACGATCAGGTCGCCTACTTTTTTACGCGTCAGGTCCAGTGCATTTTGTGAACCTACATACAGCTGACGCGCTTGCGCTATCTGCTGGTTGGTAGATACACTGTCCTGGCGCAGGATCTCTTGCGTAAGCTTCATTTTCCGCACCTGGTAGTTATAAGTGTTCTCAGACTGACGGAATTCCTGTTCGCCGATCACTTTTTGGTCAAACAGTTTTTTATTGAGTTTATACAAACGCTCTGCTTCTTTCAGGCTATTCTCTACGTCGGTCAGCTGGTTGAGCTTGGTCACCGTATTCTGTTGCGCGTTGTTGCTGGCGATCTGCATCTGCGTAAGCAGGTTATACACCGATGTTTCCTGGTTCACCAGGTTGAGCGCGAGGTCAGGGTTAGAGAGGCGCAGGATGGGCTGTCCCTTCTTCATGATGGTGCCGTCTTCTACTAATTTCTCTTCTACCCGGCCACCTTCCTGTGCATCGAGGTAAATGGTAGTGATGGGCAGTACCACGCCATTGATGGGAATGGTTTCCTGGAAAGCACTTTTCTTAACCTCACTGATCGTAATACGTTCTGTATCTACATTCAGGCGTTTTTTGCCGGAAGTGAAATAAATGCTTGCGCCGATCAAACCAACAAGGGCCACAATCCCTCCGATCGTTAATAACTTCTTGGTTGTCCATTTCTTTTTAGCAATGACTCTGTCCACGGTGTAAAACTTTTTATTTGAATTAGCTTTTTTAAAAAGAACCATCCGGCTGGCTGATGGCCGGATGGCCAATGTAACAATCACATGAGAAATATCTAATTGTCCTATAAGGAAAGCAACAACGTGCCAGAATGCAATACCTATGATTTACAGAACCTTATCCCACCCATATCTACGAATCTGTTCGTTACCGCTACAACTACTGTCCGGTTTCGATACAGTTGGGTTTTATCCACGTTTTTGCATAAAAAATTGTTTGCCATGCCTTTGTATTTATGGTATAATTGTAGTTGGGTTTTGTTGCATCCAACTCAATATTTATTTTTCCTGTTATGTTACTTAAAAATGCCAGTGTTTTAATCATAGATGATGATACCGATGTTTTAACAGCCGTACGGTTGCTGCTCAAAACGGAGGCGAAAGAAGTGGTGACCGAAAAGAACCCCGAGAACCTTAGGTGGCTGTTATCCAAGCAAACTTTTGATGTTATCCTGCTGGACATGAACTTTACCAGCTCTATCAATACGGGTAATGAAGGACTTTTCTGGCTGGGTAAGGTGAAGAAAGAATTCAAGTCGGAAGCCGCTGTGATCATGATCACGGCCTATGGCGATATCGACTTGGCAGTGCGCTCCCTCAAAGAAGGCGCTGCCGACTTCGTGGTAAAGCCCTGGCACAATGAAAAGCTGATCACCACCATCAAAGAAGCCCTCAAACGTCAGGGGAGTGGTAAGACTGCCGCCGGCCCATCCCTCAGCAATGATTCCATCATTGGTAAGGAACTGTTGGGCGAGTCGGACATCATGCGCGACATCTTTTACAAGATCGAAAAAATAGCCCCTACCGACGCCAACATCCTCATCCTGGGTGAGAATGGTACGGGTAAAGACCTGATCGCCAAAGCCATCCACCAGCAGTCACTACGGACCGATAAAGCCTTTGTAAAAGTAGACGTGGGCGCGCTCACGGAAAGCCTGTTCGAAAGCGAGCTGTTTGGACATAAGAAAGGCGCTTTCACTGATGCCCGCGAAGACAGGGTAGGGCGCTTCGAAGGCGCCAACAACGGCACCCTGTTCCTCGATGAGATCGGCAATATTTCCCTCCACCAGCAGGCCAAGTTGCTGAGCGTGTTGCAGAACCGTCAGGTGACCAGGTTGGGTACGAACGATCCGGTGCCCATCAACATCCGGCTGATCTGTGCTACCAACGTGCCGCTGGCCGAACTGGCCAACGAAAGCCGTTTCCGCAAAGACCTTATTTACCGCATCAATACGGTGGAGATCATGGTGCCACCCCTGCGCAAGCGCGACAACGATATTATCCTGCTGGCCAAACACTTCAGCAGGATGTACAGCAACAAATACCTGAAGCCGGTGCTGGAATTTGACAGCAAGGCCATGGAAAAATTACTACAATATCACTATCCCGGTAATATTCGCGAACTTCAATACACCATTGAACGCGCGGTGATCATGGCTGATGGCAATGTACTGCAGGCGCAGGACCTGATCTTTTCACCAATCGAGTCGTCCATCGTGGTCGATTCTGAACCCGATGAACTCAAACTGAGCTCGGTAGAAAAGAACACCATCCTGCGGGTGATCGAGAAACACAATGGCAATATCACCAAAGCAGCCAAAGAACTGGGACTCACCCGTACCGCATTGTACAGAAGGCTGAGCAAATACGATATTTAGACTTGTTATGATGGATTTCAGAAATATAGAGTGGCGCATTTTGAGCCGGGTGTTCTTATTGCTGGTAACCTTGACGGCAACTGCTTTCCTGATCGTGAACCAGTTGTTCATTTACCTCGTGATCATGCTGCCGGTCATCATTTACCAGGTGGTGGAGTTTTATCGCTTCCAGCGCAAAGCCCATGATGAGTTGGACCAGTTTGTGGAATCTGTACACTACCGCGACTTCTCCCGCTATTTCGATGTGAAGCATGCCCCGGTGGAATTACAACCCCTGCGGAAAGGCTTCAATGAGATCAACTCTACCTTTAAAGTGATCAGTAAAGAGAAAGAAACCCAGTACCAATACCTCCAGAAGATCCTGGAGCTGATCGATACAGGCATCCTCATGTACAAGGAAGACGGCGGTGAAGTGGTGTGGATGAATGAATCACTGAAGAGGATGCTGCAATTGCCTTACCTGAAAACCATCCATTCGCTTTCCAAACGCGATGGCGATCTGTACCGCGGTATACTTATCTTAAAGCCGGGCGACAGCAAGATCGCTACGGCGCACCCGGATAAAAATGCTTTCAAAGTACTGTTGTCGGCCACAGCCTTTCAAACCGAAGGTCTCAAATACAAGCTCATCGCTTTCCAGAACGTGAACGAAGCATTGGATGAAACAGAATCCAAGGCTTGGCAAAAACTATTGAGCGTAATGACCCATGAGATCATGAACTCCATTGCGCCCATCTCATCATTGGCCGCCACACTGAAAATACGTTTACAGGAATCCGTGAATACCCTCGACAACCAGAGCGGCCAGCTTGATGACCTGGAGTTGGGTATCGATACCATCAAGCGCAGGAGTGAGGGGCTGCTGAAGTTTGCAGAAACCTACCGCAACCTCAATAAGATCACAGCGCCCAATGTAAAGAAGGTATTCGTGCGCGACCTGTTTGAGAACCTGCATCAGTTGATGGAGCCCACGCTGGATCAGAAGAACATCGAAATGGAGATCATCCTCAAAGATCCCGACCTGATGCTGGAAGCCGATACAAGTCTTGTTGAGCAGGTATTGATCAACCTCGTGGTGAATGCCATGGAAGCAGTGAAAGACCAGGCAGAGCCACGCATCATTTTATCCGCCTATCTTGCTTCCAACCGTAAAGTAGTGATCAAAGTAGCAGACAACGGCATCGGTATGCCCGAAGAGCTCATCGATAAAATATTCATTCCATTCTTCAGTACCAAGAAAAGCGGCAGCGGTATCGGCCTTAGCCTTTGCAAGCAGATTATGATGCTGCACCGCGGACATATCCACGTACAATCCGTAGAAGGCGAAGGCACCGCGTTTATTTTACAGTTTTAAAACAACGGCGGTTGGTACACAACCGGGATCTTTGCTGCATCTTCAATGCTTCCATTAGCCCTGATGTGGTGAATGTGAATGTCGGATAGTTGCTTGGAGGCAACTGTTTTACCATAAAGCAGGGTAGTGCTGATGATTCGATGGCGGTGACAATGGCGAGGGTCTTCCTCACTGCACATGATAGCAGTGCGTTGCTGACCTGCCAGCCCTATTAATACTTCGATTCCCTGCTGGTAAGCTGCATCATGGTTGAATAACTCCTCTTGCCGGAAGCCCATGGAAGATTGCAGATCTGCTCTTTTGCCGCCCAGCGTTTCCCCCATCCAGCGATAAGCAATGTTCGCCTGTTCTAAGGAGGTTTGTAATGTTTCTCTGTTGAATTGTTTGTTATAGCGTGAATAAGGAGCCGTTCTTACATCTGCGAGCAGGCTAATCTCGTACTGTTGTAGTAATTGGATAAATGCCTCAACCGGATGGTTGGAGTGCCCAATCGTATACAGGTGTAAGCCGGACTGCATGCCACAAAGGTACAGAAGAATGAATATAGGTGTAAGGCGGCTTATGTTTGATGTTTTGACAACTGACACATCAATCAGTCATCTACTTTATAAATACTGAGTTTGCTCCCTTCTGTGGGTTTGGTATCGTGGTCCTGGGGTTCAAGTAAGTATTGAAAGATATTTTCTTTTTCCTGTTGACTTGTCTTTTCGTAAGTCTCGAAACTGCCGGTTACTGTTAAGTAACGCTTTAATATCCATTTTTTATTAGCATCGTCTGTTAACTTAAGTGGCCCATCTAACTTTCCGGCGTAGCATTTCAGGAATGCAATCATGTGCCCGTTTGAAAGCTGATAAGATTCGATTACCTCTACATGATCATCCCATAATTCCAGTATGTCATTAACTTGTAGTTTGCCTTTATCTGATTTACTTTTTAAAACGAAAGTGTACAGGTCTAATCTTGGTTTGCCTTCCTTGTCAATTGTTCTGGGGCTCATTCCTATATTTACTGGTATACCTCCCAGGTACGAAGAGTCGGTTAGATGAAAGAATGCATTTGGGTTTGTGAGTCTTGCAAATACATAAACCTTCTGCTTAAGATCAAGGATGAATTCTATCTGAAAAGTGATTGCCAATCTGTAATGGTTCTATTTGGGAAGTACATGCTTCAATTTACGCAAAGATTTATTAGCTGCCTCCAACGTTTTGGGAGCCAATACCTTGCCTTTTAATTTGTTGAGATTTTCATCAATGGTCAAGGTGACCTCCTGGCTAAACAGGTCACTTTTATGTTTGATGGTTTTCTGCTTCATGCTATAAAGTTAAGGATTACTTCACTCGTTTCAACTCCTCTGCTACAGCACCATTTTCCCGTACCCGCATACCAGTTACTGCAGCCTTTCCATCCCGAATGAACTCAAAAGTAAGATCGCGATCTTTCATAAAGAACAGGCCGGCTTTCTCTGCATATAGTGGTGTCTTTTTACTACCACTTACCATAATCAGTGCCCCATTTTCCTCACGTATGAATAAACTATCCGTCTGCGGACCTTCATACATACCGGTATACTGTTTGAGCGAAGCCGCAGGAAGCGAAATAGCTTTTCGTTCATTGGTTTTTGCAGCAGCGTGGTGGTCATAGCTCAGCACCCGTTTCATTTTCCATTGGCCGTTCTCCTTTAGCCATAGATGCGTAAAGCTGGCATGACCGTCGCGGAATTCGGGTTTGCCTTTCTCTGTGATGTAGAAATAGTGTTCTCCTAATAAGATGGCGCCGTAGATAGTACCGTTGTTGTATAAAGGGTAACATTTCACCGTGCCGGGTACTGCCTCGCGCCGCAGCCGCCAGTCAGGATTGCTGCAGAGGTTGTTTTTGAGACTGGCTTGCAATGCGGATAGTCCATTGGTAATGCCTCCTTTGTCATGATAAAACTCAACATCATTATAGAACAACTGCCCGGTGAGCGACGTGTCGCAGTTATTATAACCTTTCCAGAACAGGCTGTCCTTTTCCAGGATGATCTTGCTTAATTCTTCAGGTGTTGTTTGTGCCTGCAGCGAAAGAGAACCGATAAGTGCAACAAGTACGGTAAACGCAATACGGATGCATGAATACTTTTTCATGTTTTTGATGGCTTTAAAACAAATAATATAAATGAATGGATGAATATGCCTGTACACTGCAGGACTTCGGAGGTCGAATTGTTGGAGCGCTAAAGATAGTTGAAGATCGTTTGACTGCAAATTCAATTTTTCCTGTCAAAGATAATGATGCAGGCTACGCCTGCCGTGTAAGCAATAATATCGATCCATTCAAATGAACTGCCGATAACAACGGTAGCGAGCTTTGAATCCTGCAGGCCCAGCCGGTGCACGATCTGAAAGTATTGCAGTATTTCGATGAGGTAGGCAAAGAGCAATACGCCAATAGCTGCCGGGAAACATGGGATGCAGAAAAAAGCTTTTACGCCACAGTAAAGCAAAATGACCACGAGGAAATCGCCCACATACGGCCGTATAATAGCGTCGTGGACATAAAGCGCAATCAACACTTCAATAATGAAGAGAATGACCGCCGCGAAAAAGTATTTTTTATTGAAAGTAAACATGCGGGCACAAAATAAAAAAGTGTTGCGGAAACCACAACACTTTTCATCTTGCTATAAGAGTGTAATGAATATTATTGTAAAGCTTTCAATTGCTTTTTAAGATTTTCAGCCTGTTGCTTTGTTTTTATGGTTTCGGCCAACGAGTTACGGCTGTTGCCTGTTTTAGCTTCAGCCTTCACGGCTTTTGCTTTTTCACTTAAAGCTTTTATCTTTTGCAATACCTGGTCCTTCATATGCCGTAATTTTTACAAATTTAAGTAAAAAATGAAGTAGTTGTATAGGGACTTATGATTGGTTAAAGGTGCATTGTCAATCACGAAAGGAGCATGTGTAAGCTCTTCAGGATCAACGGCCATTTGGTCGTATTTGTCTCTTCCTCTTAATACACGAGCATAATATTTAAGTCCATATAAACGAAAATACTGTTGTAGATAACTGTAGTTGCGATGGAGTGTACGGAAATACAAATATGCCCTCCTGAAATCTGAGCCATCTACACCCACGTAGACGTCTTTGTTATTATTCAGGTAAGCAATAGCACAGAATAAAATAGTAGAAAATGCTTTGGAGTAACTTACATGGGCGACTGTTGCAAAATCATCTATTTCTCCCTTGTCATTGGGTGGCCCAAACGCAAGGTTCAGGAATTCAGGTATGAATTGATTACTCGTCTGTTGAATTTCAACAAGGATCAATTGGGAATGACCTTCAATAGTGGGCGAATAAAAACTGAATTTGTCCAGTGTAGGGGATAAGAAACTCAGTTCATACGTGTCTTCAAAATTAATATCAATATTCATTGCAGTTCAATAATTTTAGTTTAATTACTTGTCACATACTTGTGACAGGTTATTGATCTGCAAGTGAGTTTGGTTGTGGGTGCAAATTTACAGGTTAAATTACTAGCTACCCGTTTGTAAACGATTAACTAATAATTTAACCTGTAAAGACCGGGTTAGTATTACGCCTGTTTATTCACAATAAGCACCGTACCCGCCGGGTCTTGTATCCAGTGCGCATTGTCTGGTATCTTTTCCAGTTCGTCACAAGTATTGATACCATTCGTTTTAAGATAGGCAGTAGCCTCCGGCACATTCGGCGTCACAAGCTCCAGCCATGTTTCCGAATGCGTATAGTTGTCTACACAATCAAGCCACACAGTATTACCGCCAAATTTCACTTCATGCGTTCTGGATACAGTAGGATTGTCGATAGGCCTTTCTTCTACAGACAGTTTGAGGATGTCTTTATAAAAAGCAACAGTAGCTACGTATTTGCTTTTGGGAATTTTGATGGCAATGTTTACACCGCCGTTGAAGGTAGGTTGGCTCATGGCTATTTATTTTTGGATAGTTTACAAAAGATAAATATAGGACATTTAAAATGTCGACTGCGATGCAATGAAAGTGTTGCAGAAGCTTAGTAAGGGAATTTCACTTCGTAAATAGCAGGCCACAGCTTGCCTGTGATGTAGATCCTGTCGGTTGCACTGTCCCAGGCAATACCATTGGATGCATCGGCATCGGGCTGCTTACCCCGGGCTTCGTTGGCAAGCGTGCTGATATCGAGGCGGCCTGCTATGTTGCCGGTAGCAGGGTCGATCTTGACGATTACATCCTGCTGCCAGATGTTAGCATAAATAAAGCCATTGATGAACTCAAGCTCATTGATGTAATTGCGGGAAACACCATTTTCCGTAACGCGCACTTGCCTGATGGGCGTAAAGTTGTCGGGGTTGATGAACGTTAGCTGATCTGTGCCATCACTCATAATGATCTCCGAACCATTTGTCGTTAGTCCCCAGCCTTCTTTGTTGGCAAAGCGGAACTGGCCAATCGGCTTAAAAGATTTGGCATCGTATACAAAGCAGGTTTGACTCTTGTAAGTAAGCAGATACAGCTTATCTTTCACCACCACAATCCCTTCGCCAAAATACTTTCTGCTGTCAAGCTCGATCTTGATATTCATCTTGCCGGTAGCGGTATCGGCAAAGCCCACCAGCGATCTGGTTTGTGGAAGGTCTGAAGGAGACCCGGAGCTTTCGAGCAGCTGACCATTATGCACCAAAAATCCTTCTGTAAAGGAAGTGGTGTCATGTGGAAAGGTCTTGACCACTGCATAATTGATCACGGGAATAGGTGGAGGCGATTGTTCATTGCCTCTTTCAGGGTTATCATTACAGCCATAGACCGAAAGCAATAGTACAAAAGCTACAACTCGTTTTGCCATGAAAACGAATATAATAGTTTACCGGTAATAAAACTCATACTTCAGCCCGCCATTGGGCGCGGGAATAAAAGAATTCAACGGCAGGTCATTAGGGTTATAATTATACTGCCAGGTATAACGAAGGTTGTTCTCCGTCCAGCTCTCTACATTGTTTACATTGAAAGCCTTGCCGTCGCGGGTAGCCAGGTAATACGAAAGGCCAAAGCTCCTGAAAGGATTGCGATGCGTATCGTACGTATAAGAAATCTCTTTGCTGGTTTGTTGTGTACCATTTATGATGAGCCCGCTGGTCTCCGTAGCCATATTGCCGGTGGCATCCCAGATAAAAGAAGTAAAAGTAATATCACCGGTAGGAAGGGCGCGGGTACTGTCGCTGATTACGCGTCGGCGATCGTCGAGCACTACCTGGCGCGTATACGCGGGCTGCAGGAAGCGGTAAAGTGTGATCACCGACCGGATGGTATCGCGCCGGCCATTATAAGTATACTCCTGGATGTTATAAGCACTATTGCCATATTCGGCATGGTATGATTTTATAAGATCGCCTGCAACATTAAACTCCATGATGACGGCTTCCTTTCGGGCATTCGGATTGTCGGGATTTGTAGTAAGTTGTAATCTCACGAGTACACCATCTTCATCATACACATAATTCGTAGCTACAAGGCCACTGCCCGAAGTGTTGGTGACCGATCGGCGAAGGATAGAACCTTCGTTGGGATTGTGACGTTTTTGGCAGGAAGTAAGAACAAAAAGCAGCCCTGCAGCCGCTGGCAGCAAGTAGAATTTTAGCATAAAGGAAGTGGTTTTCCTAAAGCTAATATGCAGGCTGTAAAGGTTGTGTTAAGGCTATGCCACACAGGGGCACTTTAACAATCCGTAAGGCGTGAATTAATCAGGCTTTAATAGCAATGCGGCGTGTAAGCCAGCTATCCTTCACCGGTACCATCCACTTGTTCTCCAGTTCCTCCTTGGTTTGCACCAGGTTGTTGAAGTAGAGCGTGTCGGCAGTGACGAAGTTGTTATCGATAGCGTGTTGCAGTTGGGGCAGGGGCAATAACTGTACCTTGTCTTTTATCTGGAACGCCAGCAGCTGGCGGTCGAACAATTGCACTTTGTACAACTCTTCGATCTGTTTGATCAGTCTTACAGAACTATCAGTGCTGCAGCCGCTCACGCCGGTAGCATTTTCATCGGCCATCAGCACAATGAACTGTCCGAAGAACAGCGTGCCAAAGCCTTTCACCGGCGTACCATGCGATTTCCAGTTCGTTACAAAAGTATTGAGCAGGTCTTCGATCTGCAGCGCTTCGCCCATAGCAAACAGGCGGCTGCTTTGATAGATCCATACACGGGAGTCGGATGCAAAATCAGCGGGTAACAGCGATTGATAATTCCAGTTCATGCCACAAAGATACAATAACTACAGAGATTGAGCGATCAGCTCGGCTACGTCTAAAACCTGAACATTTTGCTCCTGTTCTTTGTTTTTGACCCCGTCCGTAAGCATGGTATTGCAGAAGGGACAGGCAGATGCGATGATGGTTGCACCCGTATCGAGCGCTTCGTTACTGCGTTCAATGTTGATGCGGGTAGTACCCTTTTCTTCTTCCTTGAACATCTGGGCGCCGCCGGCGCCACAGCACAGGCCCTTGGTGCGGCAACGCTTCATTTCTACCAGTTCGGCATCGAGCGCTTCCAGCACCTTGCGCGGCGCTTCATAAATATCGTTGGCCCTGCCCAGGTAACAACTATCGTGGTAAGTGATACGCTTCCCTTTAAAGAGGCCGCCACCCTGCAGCACGATCTTTCCTTCGTCAATAAGTTGCTGCAATAGGGTAGTATGATGAATTACTTCATATGAGCCCCCGAGCGCAGGATATTCGTTTTTGAAAATATTAAAACAGTGAGGACAGGTAGTTACGATTTTCTTAATACCATAACCATTCAGCACCTGGATATTCTGGTAGGCCATCATCTGAAACATGAACTCGTTGCCGGCACGGCGCGCGGGATCACCCGTACACATCTCTTCCTTACCCATTATGGCATAATTAATGCCCACCTTAGTAAGAATAGTGGCAAAAGCCTTCGTGATCTTCTGGGCACGTTGGTCAAAACTGCCCGCACATCCTACCCAAAACAATATATCCGGAGTATTGCCGCTGGCCATCATCTCTGCCATGGTTGGTACCTGCATCAATTGAAAATTTGGGTGTAAAACTAATGATGATTTTGATGAAAGGTACCCTATTAGTAACTTTTCGTGAATATTTTTAATCAATAGGTAAAATTGTATGAGCAGAAAGATAGTTGCGTTACTGGCAGGCGTTGTTTGGATTATAGCAGCACAGGCTCAGGCCTATACCCCGGTAGATGACAGCTCAAAGGTCAGTTTCACCATCAAAAACCTCGGCATAAACGTAAAAGGCTCTTTTACCGGCTTACAGGGCAACATTACTTTTGATGCTACCCACCCGGAAAACAGCGCGTTCGACGTCTATATCGATGCGGCCTCCGTAAATACCGGCAATAATGCCCGGGACAACCATTTGCGTGAAGAAGTCTTTTTGGACGTCAAGAACCATCCACACATAAAATTCGTATCTGTTAAGGTTGAACCTGGTAAAAAGGCTGGCACATTTTTTATGCAAGGTACATTGACTATTAAGGGAATATCACTGCCGCTTTCTTTCCCCTTTACCGTTACTCCCACCACTGACGGTTATTGGCTTGAAGGAGACTTTGATACCCGCCGGAAGCCATATCGGGTAGGTAGAACAAGCACTATTGCAGATAAACTCACGGTATCCCTACGGGTACTTGTTAAGAAGACCTGAAATGTGCATGAGTTGTTGATTAAAAGTTAGTTAAGAACAGAGTGGATGAACCCGAATAATCCTATTTTGCAAATAATAAAACCGACCGATGCAATTACAACAAGCTGTCAATACGGTATTTGTACAGCTTGCTGAGTCATTAGAGCAGATCTCTCAGCAAGAGTATGTTCAGCCATGCAAAACCTTGTTCAACAACACCATTGGGCAGCACGTTCGCCATGTAATAGAACTGTTCCAATGCCTCGAAAAAGGGTATGATGAAGGCGTGGTGAACTACGAAAAAAGAAAACGCGACCTGGCCATAGAAACCGATAAAGCACTGGCCAGTAGCCTGCTGCTGGAGATACATGGAGGTCTTGGCAAAAGTAACAAGGAACTTACCCTGGAGGCTACGTACGACGATCATTCCACCGAGCCCATTACCATTGCTACCAACTATTTTCGCGAAGTAGCCTACAACCTCGAACATACGATACACCACATGGCGCTTATCCGCGTAGGATTGACTGAAGTAACAACCATCACCCTGCCGGAGAATTTTGGAGTAGCATCCTCTACGGTCAAGTATAAAAAGCATGTGCACAGTAACATTCATTCCGGCTCCTGATAAAGTATACCTTACTTCCAACCGTGATGAGAAACATTGGCGTTCGCCCGCATTGGCGCCCGCCGTATACGATTTCCCCTCAGGCAGGATTGTATTTCCCAAAGATGGCGATGCAGGCGGCACCTGGATAGCAGCCCATGAAAATGGTAATGCCATCATATTCCTGAATGGCGGCTGGGTATGCCACACGCCCGCACCTCCGTATCGGAAGAGCAGGGGACTGATCCTGCTGGAGCTGATCGATAGCACCATGCCCTACCACCATTTCCTCGGCCTTTCCCTCGACAACATAGAGCCTTTTACAGCCATCATCTGGGAAGATGGGCGCCTCTACGAATGCCGCTGGGATGGAACGCAGAAATATGAGCAACAGCTGGATGCCACCCGCCCACATATATGGAGCTCCGCTACGCTTTATACAGAAGATGTTGTTCGCAAACGCCAGCAATGGTTCGAGACCTGGCTGCAAAAACAAATGACACCCCTCCGGGACGATATACTGGCATTTCACCAGTTCACCGGCGATGGTGATGAACACAACGACCTTATGATGAACCGCGAAGGCAAAGTATTTACCGTAAGCGTCACTGCACTCACGATCGTACCCCATGCTATAGGAATGCATTACCTCGATTTAAAAAATAATCAGACTTTTGCGCAGGAATTAGCAATCGAAAAAACAATGGTAGGCCGATAATGAATGTTTTCCAAAGAATCCTGCACCGACCTTTTTTCATAAAACTATTTAACTGGGAATACTGGAGCTTTACAGCCGTTTACCTGTGGCTCTATCCATTTTGGATACTCATCTGTCTGCGCTCCCGTTCCTTCTTTTTCTTTGCTGCCTCCAACCCGCGCATCAAAAATGGCGGCTTTCTCAATGAATCTAAACAAGACCTTGAGGCCCTGATCCCGGACCAATACCATCCCAAAACAGTTTTCTTTTCCATACCAGCCAATGGCGATATCGTGATGAGCGAACTAAAGCGCCAGGGACTCTCATTCCCGCTCATTGGCAAGCCCAATGTAGGCGGCCGTGGCCGTGGGGTAAAAGTGCTGAAAGAAGAGGCCGATGTAAAAGACTATGTATCGAAAGCTTATCTCGACTTCCACATACAAGAGTACGTTCCCTGGAAAAATGAAGTAGGCATCTTCTATTACCGGTATCCCGGAGAAAGCAAAGGCGTTGTATCTGGTATCGTTAAAAAAGAATTCCTGGCCGTCACAGGCGATGGCCGGCATACCATCCGCCAGCTGCTGCAACAAAGCAAGCGGGCGCTGATGTACATGACTAGCATGGAAAAGATACATGGTGCAGGACTGGAAGAAATACTGCCGACAGGAGAGAAGCGCATCGTATCACCCTATGGCAACCATGCCCGTGGCTCTTTATTCCTCGATCACTCACACCTGGCCGATGAAGCCTTACGCACCACAATAGATGCTGTTTGTAAGCAGATACCGGAATTTTATTATGGGCGGTTGGATATTCGCTACAATACTTTGGAAGAATTGAAAGAGGGACGCAACTTTGCCATCATTGAGGTCAATGGCGCAGGTGCCGAACCAACGCACATATATGACCCCCGGCATTCATTGTTCTTTGCCTGGAAAGAGATCTTACGGCATTGGTTTATACTGGGACGTATTAGCAGGATGAACCACCGCAAAGGACATCCCTACCTTACCTGGAAAGAAGGAGTACAGATGTTCCGCGAAGACAAAGAATGGTCGCAGAAACTGGCGGCAATGACGGAGTAATACATTACGACAACATGAAACTGCTACGCATATTCTGTACAGGGCTTTTTATCAGCTTCCTGGGCACCCTGCCACTGGGCACTCTCAACGTGGCAGCTATGCAGATATCTGTAACAGATGGCATACGGCCAGCCTTTTATTTTGCCTTAGGAGCCTTGCTGGTAGAAATGGTCTACGTGCGCCTGTCGCTGGTGGCCATGGATTGGGTACGGAAACAGAAAAGACTCTTTCGCTGGCTCGAATGGTTTACCCTCCTGATCATCGTTGCCCTGGCTGTAACCACCTTTATTGCGGCTGCCCATCCCTCGGGAGAAGGGAAGAACATCATCCTCAGCAGCACCATGCACCGCTTTTTACTCGGCCTTTCCATGAGTGCTATCAACCCCATGCAGATACCCTTTTGGTTTGGCTGGAGCACTGTATTATTCACTAAGAAAGTATTGCAGCCCCGTAATGACCATTACAACATGTACATCTTCGGCATCGGTTTTGGCACACTGCTCGGCAATTGCATATTTATCTTAGGCGGGCATTTAATGGTCGATAAACTCAATGCCAACCAAAACGTCGTGAACTGGGTCATCGGCGGCATCTTTGCCGTCACAGCCATCATCCAGGCCTGGAGAATGTTCCGCCACAAAGATGCGGCGGAACAATTATAGAGCGTTGCTTATCGAACATAACGGCTTTGCGTTTCACATTTCTTCCACATGTTATGGAATTCGTTGGCAGAAGAGAACAATACATTCAATTCCGCAGCATTACCCATATTACGGATATCACGCACAAAGTCCCGCAACATACCATAGTGCGCCACGCCATCAGTATTATAATTCCAGGTGTGCCCATACGACGCTGGCGCAGGGAATCCGGTAGTAGTATACTGTACATTGGAGCCCGGACGTGGTTTAGGCGTAAAAACAATACTGTTGATATCGCTGCCAATACAAACACCCCTGTTCCTCATACCCTTTAAACCCAGCTTGTAATTATCCACCCAGTTCTTGGCATGCTGTCCACTCCAGCCCACGCCAAACAAACCACCGAGTTCTGTGATCGTATTGAGTTGTCTGAATGTGCGTTGATTTTCAGAAGCAGGTCGCACGCCTGTATGACCAGAGTTCACCGGATACCGGAACCGGCTGGCTATCTGCAGCGTCGAGTCAACCGCATACTGGCTCATATGGTCCACATCGATCAGCATGCCCTTCTGCATCATCTTTTTGATGGCAAATACGCCCAGCGGTGTAAGGCCTCTTGCATTGCGATGCCCTGTTGTGCCGGCGCAGGAAGGCGGAGCATCGGGCACCACGGTTAATGCCGCCTGCATAGCAGGCGTCAAAGGCACCATGCCGGCGATGATACCACTAAGAATAGGCTGTGCGGCTTCTTTGATCCCGGGAGGCAGTGGTAGCAGGTGTGTAAGTCCTTCCAGCAGGGCAGGAGCGAGCGGCAGCCCGGCCTGCAGGGCAGTAGTGATATTCCGGTTGATGCCCATCTCGAATTTGTGCGTAATAGAGTCGGAGGGCTTACTACATTCAATTTTCCAGAAAGTACCGGTGGCGATCTTCTGCATCACATTCATCAGGTCTTCATAAATAGCCGTACCACCAAAAGCATTGTCCGAAAGGTGGATCGGGAAAATATACCTTACACCATCCGTATAAAGCCTGTTCAATTCATCCTCTACCTTGCGCTGGTTGACTGCATTGTCCACCATGTCCAGCGTAAAATTGCCGGTGAAGTCAACCTCGATGCCTGGCACTACCGCCAGCTTATTCGACTTTACAATACGGTATAGATCAGCAGAAGTATAAGCCACTTCCATAAAAGCGCGGTGCCGGTTCACAAAATCGATGATCTCCTTCACCTGCAGCGTCGCAGAGTTGGCATCATCCTTAGGCGTACCCTTGTCATTATAAGCAATGATCTCCGACATCACCTTGTTATTGTGCGCCAACGCTACCATCACGCGTAAGCCAGATTGATAAGCCATTTCCAGCCAGTTCACCCACATCTTCTGGTGCGTCATATCATTCCACCTGGGCCAGTGCGTAAAAGCAAGATTCTTGTCGGGATGATAACCATATACCTTACTGCCGTGGGCAGATACAGCGCCATCGGTCATGCCCTCCATGATCCCGATGAATCCATTCCTTAAATAATCACCGCAGTTATTATCCGTGCCCCAGCCGCCATGCGTGGCATTACAATTACCCAGCGCATCGGCTACGGTCCTCACGCGTTCGATCGTTGTATTACAATCTTTTTTTGTTTCTCCCACGTCAAAGCCTGCATCACGATGTATCGTACCGGCAAACATCATAGAACCTACATCCGGCGCGCCATGGAAGTTTTTACCGGCAAACGCCAGGTGGCTCATGGGATGTGTATGCATATCCGTATAGCCCCACAGCGGCCCATTCAAGGTGTCCACCATAAACTCCTGCCAGTAAGAGCCCGGCACATACCTCCCTATTTCAACAGCAACGGCATTATCTGTCGTCAACACATTGGTAGTGTTGGGCAGCTTATCATTCAACAACGGCATGAAACTGTATTTCCCTTCGAAAGGCCCCCTGATGATCCATTGCAAAGAATCAGTTTCGTAAAAATCAAAAGCATTGATGGTCTTGAAGCCCAACCTCAAAGAAGGCCCGTACACACCAAGCGCCTGGTTTCTTTTTTTATTGATGATAAAATAAGTGCCCCGGTTTGTTTGTTCAAACTGCCATTGCTGATCCTCCATCGATGGCTTGGTCTCTCCAAATGCTACACCATTGATTAATGGCATCAGCGATTTGTTATCATGCACGGTATTGATGAGATAAGCGCCCGGTTCAATATCGGTAGGGTATAGCTTAGCCTTGGTTGTTTTGGTAGCCTTATAAATTCTATAATACCATTTAGCGCTGAAAACTTTGCCGCCGGCTGTTTCACCCGCCGTCATGGCAACGGGTGTAATATCTGCTACAAGCCTTCTGGCTGTACCACCAATATTTACAGTAGCCCCTTCACTATAGCTATAACCCAGCAGTTTATTATCGGCGGTGTTTTGCAGTTGAAGCACTTTGCCGCCTTCCATGCCGGCGGTAATAGCCCAGCCTGTACTGAAAGAAGCGCTATTACCTACTTTGGGGATACCGGCCTGGAAGCCAAGCAAACCACCTGTTTGCTGCCACTGCGCATCGGCATGAAGATAGGCGCCGTTGTAGTTGAGCGTATAGGCGCTGCCTGTTCTGCTGATCTTCCACAAAGAGGCAACGGGCGGCATACCCGCTATGCGCGTTGCTCCGGTGATCTCTGCCAGCTTCATACCCTGAGGCGTGCCGGTAGAGCCATCTACAGACAGCCCATTGGCGGGTACAAGCGTGTATTCCTTACCACCGATCACAGCCACCAAAGCAATATGGTCGCCGGCTTCGGGTGTGGTCCGGTTGGTGATCTCATCCAGCCTTACCACATCATAAAAAATGTATTTCACTTTCTCGCTGGGTCTGTATTCACACAGTGGATTGCCTAAATTGATGGGGTTGAGTTTTGCCAGATCGGCGTTAGAAACCTTGTTCTGAACGTCCCTGGGAAGTTGTTGAACGTCTTTGGGATTAATAATAGGTTTCACAGGCTGTTGAGCATCGATAAAAGTACAGGACAATAGAAGGAAGAGCAGAAATGCATATTTCATAACACTGGATTGTTTTTGGGTGAAACCAAAAATAAGCGCGCAAAAAAGCCTGTCCACCACATGATCATGGTAAACATTTGGCCTCATTTTTGCTTCCGGCCATCCAATACAGCGTGTAGGAAATACATTATAAGTAAGGCGCTATGCCTTTAATTCCTCTGCCCATTTATCCCGGTCATCGGGACTAAACTTCCAGGGAGCGAAGTTGTTCTCGATATTGCTGAACATGCCATTCCACTCCTGGGGAGCGTTACTTTCTTCCATAACGAGCGAGCGGCGCAGTTCGAGAATGATCTCCAGCGGACTGATGCTCACCGGACATTCTTCTACGCAGGCATTACAGGTAGTACAGGCCCTTAATTCTTCAGTGGTAATATAATTGTGCAGTAAAGTCTTGCCGTCATCTTTAAACTCCCCGTTCTCATTGATGTTCTTGCCCACTTCCTCCAGCCTGTCGCGCGTATCCATCATGATCTTACGGGGCGAAAGCGCTTTGCCCGTTTGCGTAGCGGGACACATGCTGCTGCAACGGCCACACTCCGTACAGCTATAAGCGTCCATCAGGTTGCGCCAGCTGAGGTCCATTACATCCTTGGCGCCAAACTTACCGGGAGGTGCAGCGTCGGTAGGGGCCAGCTCAGGCTGCATGGCATACAATACCTCATTCTGTATCTCCGGCATATTACGCATAAGACCCTTAGGCGCCAACCGTGTATAATAAGCATTCGGGAAAGCCAGTAAAATATGCAGGTGCTTGGAGTAGGGGAGGTAGTTGAGAAATGCAAAGATGCCTAAAATGTGCAGCCACCAGCAGGCACGTTCTATAGCTACCAGTGCTCCATCACTAAGGCCGCTGAGCAAAGGTTGTATCCACTGCGACACCGCAAAGTTGCCGGTAATATGATCGGCATAGTGGCCATAACCACGTGCCTGCAGTAAAGTATCGGAAGCATTCAGCGTAAGGAACAACGTCATGAGCACGATCTCGGTGATGAGGATATAATTCGCATCACTCCGTGGCCAGCCGTCCAGGTCCTTGCTGATGAAACGTTTCAGTTTGAGGATATTCCGGCGGATCAGGAAAGCCACACACACAGCAAGCACACCCACAGCCAGCCATTCAAAAGCGTTGATCAGGAAGTTATAGAAACCGCCCAGCCAGCCGGCAAACAAACGGTGCGTACCCACAGCCCCATCGATGAAGATCTCCAGCACCTCGATATTGATGATGATAAAACCTGCATAAATGACAAAGTGCATCAGCGCTACCATCGGCCTGCGAAACATTTTCTTTTGCCCCAGCGCCAGCAGGAACACATTGCGCCAGCGCTCAGACGAATGATCATTATAAGGCTCGTCTTTGCCCAATAAGATATTTCTGCGGATGCGCATAGCGTTGCGGGCAAACAACCAGATAGCAAAACCGGCCGCTAAAACAAACAGGATCTGTTGCAGGTATGACATGCATTAATGAATTGAACAAGGCGAAGATAAGCAAGCTTTGAAGAATTAAAAGCCCCATAACCCTGATTTGCACCACAAGTAGTTCACACGCAACTAACAATGATATTATTATGCATGATTTTGACAACATTTTTCAAAAAGCAGCCATTATGCTGCCGGCCAACAGCAAAATTGCTATTCCACCCCGCTCTTTGTATTTTAGCGCTCTGAAAAAGTAAAGAATGGAAAAGAACTATATATTGGATGCCGACACTGCTTACAGGAAAATGCAACGGATGGCGTATGAAATAGTGGAGAACAACCTCGAAGAAAAACACCTGATACTGGCCGGCATCCGCGAAAGCGGCAGCGTCATCGCCCGTAATATCCAGCAACTGCTGAAGCAGATCAGCCCCCTGTCAACCGAGCTGATCACCATCACCCTCGACAAAAAGAAGCCTGCCGAAGTGATCATCAATCCTTCCCTGGACTTCAACGATAAAGTAGTGATCATTATCGACGACGTGGCCAACAGCGGCAAGACACTGCTCTATGCCATGAAACCCCTGCTGGAATTCCACCCCCGCAAAGTACAAACCCTCGCACTGGTAGAGCGCACCCACAAAACCTTCCCGGTGAGCACCGACTATGTAGGCTTGTCAGTAGCCACCACCTTACAGGAACACATCTTCGTAGAAACCGAAGGCGAAAAAGTGAAAGGCGCCTATATGGAGTAGGTGATAGGGAATGAAACTGTCACACTGAGCCTGTCGAAGTGCTTTGAATAATTAGAAGTACAATAGATGCCCCTTCAGCTTCCCCTTTGAGTTCAGCTCCAGCGCAGGCGCCGGTATCTTGATCATGTTTAGCACAAACAAGGCCGAACGAAGGAACTTGCTATTGGTCTTGATTTTGGTGAGGTCTATATCGGGCGAAAGAAAGAAATGACGTGTACGGGGAACATCGTAGCGGTTATGCGTAAAACCTTCTTTATCTACCCAACTGTTCGACATGCCGCCGAGCATGCCATTGGCAGAGTAACCTACCGCCAGATTAAGCCACTTGGGCATTTTACTGTCCGGAAGAAAAGAGTGGATATTAGCACTGAGCCAATAGGTTTGTGAGTTATAATCCTTCAGTATCCTTTCCTGGATGCTTTTGCCAAAAAGCTCGTTACGCCGGGTGGTCAGTTCGGGCGAACCGTAATCATAAGGCCAGTAACTCAGTTTTACCTGGATACGCTGCTCTTTCCAACCCAGCTCCTGCGCCACATACATCGCCGAGCCGGCAA
This sequence comes from Paraflavitalea sp., assembly GCF_059502485.1. Lineage (NCBI taxonomy): Bacteria > Pseudomonadati > Bacteroidota > Chitinophagia > Chitinophagales > Chitinophagaceae > Paraflavitalea > Paraflavitalea sp. The sequence goes on along the minus strand of NZ_JCACET010000010.1, from coordinate 1,195,831 downwards.
TATTCGCGGCCATATCGCCCCAGCTAAAACCCCATTCAGCGGAAAACCCGTCCTGTATCTCGATAATACTTTGATAAGCCACCCCACTGACGCCCCCCAGCCACACACTTTGTTTGTCATTTAGGCCCGCCCAGCGCCACAATTCGGCTGAAATACGGCTCATCTGGTTGGCCGTCCACACGTGGCCCGCCTTGTCCATCTGCAGCCATTCCTTATTATCATTGAAAAAGTGGAACGATTCTTTGGGATAATCCGCATACCAGGCCTTGTTGAGGGCAATATAAGAGCCTCCCCATAAGGCTGCGTGTGCCCCGGCTACCAGCCAGGTGCGACCATTGCCGATTGTCGATTGCCGACTGCCGATTTTTATTGCTGAAGTATCCTGAGAAAAAACAGGAAGGGCGATCATACCCATTGATAGGACCGCCAGCCATTTCATGGAAGGTATTTTCAAGGAAAGCACGTTCAAAATTAACGATAACTTATTGGCCGCTAATTTACAATAAAAACAGGTCCCCGTTTTGTAATCTTCACAATCTTAACGATATTAGTCCCCCAACTATTAAAACAGAACGCAATATGGAAGCTGTAATACAGGACAAAGTGAGTGCATGGCTCAATGGCAATTTTGACCAGGCCACCAAAGATGAGATCAGGAAAATGCAGGAGCAAAATCCCAATGAGCTGACCGAAAGCTTTTACCGGAACCTCGAATTCGGTACCGGAGGCCTGCGCGGCATCATGGGCATTGGCACCAACCGCATGAACAAATACACGGTAGGTATGGCCACACAAGGATTTGCCAACTACCTCAAAAAAACATATCCCGGTGGAGTGATCCGTATTGCGATAGCACACGATAGCCGCAACAACAGCCGCTTCTTTGCCGAGATCGTAGCCAATGTAATGGGCGCCAACGGTATTAAAGTGTTCCTGTTTGAAGCACTCCGTCCTACGCCCGAATTGTCCTTTGCCATCCGTCACCTCGGTTGCCAGGCAGGGGTAGTATGTACTGCTTCCCACAACCCTAAAGAATACAACGGATACAAAGCCTATTGGAGCGATGGCGGACAACTGGTACCACCACACGATAAAAACGTAATACTGGAAGTCGACAAGATCGCTTCTGTAGATGATGTACAATGGGAAGGCGGCGAAGCCAACATTTCCCTCATCGGAAAAGAGCTGGACGAGGCATATATCAAGATGGTGAAAAGCCTGAGCGTATACCCCGAAGTGATCGAAAAGCAACACGACCTCAAGATCGTATACACGCCGATACATGGCACAGGCATTACCCTGGTGCCCGAAGTGCTGAAGCGCTTTGGCTTTACCAATGTTACGATCGTACAGGAGCAGGCGGTGCCGGATGGCAACTTCCCCACGGTTGTATATCCCAATCCAGAAGAGAGCGAAGCCATGAGCATTGGCGTTAAAAAAGCAAAAGAGCTCAATGCTGATATCCTGTTAGGTACCGATCCCGACGCAGACCGCGTGGGCATTGCCATCAAGGACAAACAAGGCAACTGGGTGCTCATGAATGGTAACCAGACGGCCGTACTGGCTTTCAACTACCTCATCGAAGCCCGCAAGGCCAAAGGCATTGCACAGACCAATGATATGGTGGTAAAGACGATCGTAACCACCGACATGATCGATAACATTGCTGCAAAAAGCAATATCAAATGCTACAACGTACTCACCGGCTTCAAATGGATCGCCGAACTGATCAAGGAAAAAGAAGCCACTGAAAACTACGTGATCGGAGGTGAAGAAAGCTATGGCCTGATGATCGGTTCACAACTACGCGATAAAGATGCAGTATCAGCAGTAGCCTTCCTCTGCGAAATGGCTGCCTACGAAAAAGACAAGGGCCGCACCCTCTACGACAAACTGATCGACCTGTACGTACAATACGGATTCTTCAAAGAACACCTGATCTCTATCACCAAGAAAGGCATGAACGGACAGAAGGAAATTGCCGATATGATGGAAGTCTACAGGAGCAATCCGCCACAAACGATCAACGGATCACCAGTAGTACAACTGCTCGATTACGAACTGCGCAAAGGCAAGAACCTGCAAACAGGAGAGGAGTGGGAGATCAAATTGCCAAAGTCTAACGTATTACAATTTATTTTGGCGGATGGCAGTAAGATCTCGGCACGCCCCAGCGGTACAGAGCCCAAGATCAAATTCTACTTCAGCGTCAATACCAAACTGGACAGTGCCGCCAATTTCGAGAAAGTGCATGGCGAGCTCAATGCCCGGATCGACGGAATTATTAAAGACATGCAACTAAAATAGCAGTACGCCAGTCTTCGTACGAAAAATTTTCTACCTTAGGCAGCGAATTAACTGATTTCACTGCCTAACACAAAAACAACTAACAAACAACTAACATGCAAAAGCGTTTTTCTTTAGTGATCGTTGTGATGTCCCTGTTGCTTTCTGCCGGTAAGGTAAATGCACAGGCTAAGATTGGCTACATCAGCCTGCAGGAACTGATCGTGGCAATGCCAGAGTTCAAAAAGGCCCAGGATGAAATGGGTGAATACCAAAAAGCAATACAGCAGCAAGCCAATGAGTACCAGGAAGCATATGAGCGCCTGGACAGCATTTTTGTAGCTGATTCTGCTAAGTGGACAGCTGCCCAAAAGCAGGTAAAACGCAAACAGCTGAACGAAGCCTATCTTAAAGCGGCCAACTTTAGTCAGCAGGAAGGTCCCAAAATGATACAGGAAAGAGAGCAGACACTGTTAGGCCCCATCCAACAAAAAGCGGTGACCACTACCCAGGAAGTTGCCAAGGCAAACGGGTTTACCTACGTGCTGAGCAAAGAGCAGCTCATCTCATTCCCCGATGCAGATGATATCCTTCCGCTGGTAGCTAAAAAGCTGAACATATCGCTCACCAAACCGGGAGCAGCACCAGCTACAACGCCAACCGCGCCCGCTAAGAAACCTTAATAAGCTGTCACCCTGAGCTTGTCGAAGGGTAAACTTAAATAATAAAAATCCCGGCATCGAAAGATGCCGGGATTTTTATTATGAGCAAGGAGTTGTGACCTATAATATTTCCCATTCACCGGCGTAGGAGTCACCGGTAGCTTGTTCTAAAAGTTGAGTCAATTTATCCCAGCCAGTATAATTGCCATCAACATTCCAGACTTCAACAACATTTTTTCTATCTATAAATGTTGGTTCTTCCGCATCCTCTTCCATGATTACACCATATCCATCTGCCGAAATTTTTATACCCACCTCACCCTGGTAGTTATCACGCGCAGATGCTGCATCTTCAAATTCAAAAAAATCGCAAAACGATTCACCGGCTGTTAAGTAAGTTTCTCCATGAACGTCTTTTGAACCTCCGGTGAGGAATTTACTTTTAATAAGGGCTTGTTTGATCAGTTCAGTTTTATCAACTGTTACTTCTTCAACGGGGAAGATTTTCAGAATGAAGTCCGACATATGGAGTTAGTTTATTTTAAATTATTAATCATCGATTTTACTTCGGTCGGCAGCTTTTAAATAACCTACCAGAAGAGGAATGTCCTTGAATATTTTACTCATGGTTGTCGCAAATTCCCGCTGGCTTTTTTCACTGTCGGCAAATACATAGAAACCACCGGCTTCCGGGTCAAATTGCAGATGTGCTAATAATGATGGGTTTTCTTTGAGTAAGATTTGTTTAATATGTCCTTCCCAGCTATAGCCATTACCGGAATAACCGTATTGTTCAAATATAGGGCTATACTTTTCAAACAAGTCCTTGTGCTCGATTTCTGCAGCAATCATGTGAGAGCCATCCTTGTAAATAATAAAAGGATAATAACTTTCAATCTTGGTGGAATCATAGCGTTTAGAAATCCTTGGACTTATGGTCGTCAATTGTCGGGAAGAATCAGGCGTTTCTTTTTTAGCCTGCTCCTCTTCCTGGGCTGATTTACTGGCGATCGGTGAATTACAGGATAGAGCCGAAATGCTTATAAAAAGTAGAGCAATAGATAGCTTTTGCATGAGAGGGCTTTATTGGGTATCGTTAATGGCTAAATATACATAACCCAACCTGATCGACCTCTCCTTATTGTTATCAAACCCGGTGATCCTGTTTACCCGTACCGCTAAACGGGATAAGCCGTACTTAAGCCGGGGTTGAGCCGTACATGATCCACACTAAAGGCGCACTTTCATAAACATTGAATGACTCCATGCAGCTGAATGCTTAATAATTATATGTCAGTCAATTGATTATGCCTTTCCGGAGCTCGAGAAGCCAATGAGGTATCATCGAGAACCCTTAGTCCGCATCCCTGCCATTTCGGACGGAATACCTCATTTTACGCTGTCATTTCGAACGAAGCGATAGCGGAGTGAGAAATCTGCTATCAAAGCAATCGCCTGCTTCTAAATACTGGCGCAAGCATGCCGTACGGCCTTGGCGGGCAGGGTGCTTGTGCCCCTCCTTAAAATAATTTCGGTCATCCCCTTCCAAAGCACAAATAACATTATTAATTTCATGCATATAATTAACGCTTACCGATGGCCCAACAATGTGGACCCATATTTCTTGAATGCACCTGGGACAACCTCACCTTTTACAAATGGGAGGGCCAGTACTTCGTACGCATGAAAAGCAGGCTCACAAGAGAAAAGGTCCTCACACACCCGGCCTTCCACAAAACCCGCGTTGCTGCCGGCAGACTGGTCACCGCTTCAAAGATTGCCTCCTCCATCTACAGCGATCTGCCCATGGATTGGCGGCAGTTCTGGATGTACCGCGACTTCACCGGCGAAGCGATGATCATGATCGATAACGGCGCCACTGCACAGGAAGCCTACGACTACCTTTGGAAGACCTATGTCGAATATTGGGTGCTATACCAGCAAGCAACTGGCATCAAACTCAAAACAGGCCGCAGGCAACAACCCGTCAGACCAAAAAAAACTTACAAGACACGCCTGAAACACCGCACCGAAAACCCGAAGTGCCGTCGCTATCTCAAGCTCATTGGCCGCAACCACTGGAAAAGCAATTACGATAATACTGCCGAATTGATCGAACGTGAGCGCAAGCACGTAGCCCGCGAAAAGAAACTTCAATGGTTAGAAGAGCAACGCCTGAAAGAAAGATGGATGCAGGAGATCATAACCTCCGGTGTCTTGCGAAAGAAGAAAAGAAGGCGCGAACAACAACGACAAGCCATCCAACTCAAACCTCCCAACCAGCTCGTCGCATAACGCCCGATTATAGTATCAAGTACGTCGTTACAACAAAGTGGCAAGAAGCCTATAATAGAGTAAGGTATGTTATGCCTTGGAGACGCGTTGGCCCGTCAGGCCGCGCGGAGCGATCGGGCCTGACTTGATTTTTCTTTGGTTACTTTCTTTTCATCAAGGAAAAGAAAGTGACGACAACGCAAGGCGTTGCACAAAGCCAATGCCTGCATAGAAAAGAAAGTGACAAAAAAGCCCTGCACGCCGTGCAAAAAAGTAAGCAAGAAAATAACTATGTTACTTTCTCTTATAAAGAACAAAATCCACCGCCAGCGGCTCCAGCCCGTTATTCCTGAACTCAGTGGCAATTTGCGCCCAGTGATAAGTAGTATGATTGATGGCATGAAACAGCATGTCCCGGATACTATAACTGAAATCCTGGTTTCTAACGTTCGTATAATGGACGATTTTATCCAAATCAAAATTGTCAAGAATAAACAACGACTGTTCATAGTTTAACAACTCAATACCCTTGCAATCCTGCAACAGGTGCATTTCCCAAACACCAAAAAGCGGTTGTTGAGGATTAATCCTGTTGTTCCAGATCTGATGCGCGTTGAGGATATGATTGTACAACTTGATAGATTTCTCAGATGTCTTATCTGTCTTGTCGGTAAACACTACGCCCAGCTGTTGATTGAAGTAATGCCCGTATTCAAATAGCTCTTTAAAAAATTCTTTCACTTATCTAGGTGTTTGGTACAACAAATGTACGTCGTTACGTCTAAGGCAACTGATTGTTTACTTTCCACCCAATCCTAAAAATCCCATAAATCAAGGTTCAGACGGCAATGCAAACGCCACATAACTATCGCTCGAAGCAGTCCCCAATTTACCTCCACCACACGCAATAACAATAAACTGTCTTCCCTGTACATCATAAACGGCAGGCGTAGCAAATCCCGGGGCGGGCAAAGTGTACTCCCACAACAGCTTACCAGTGTATTTGTTGAAAGCCCGTAGTTTACCGTCACGGGCAGCCGCAATAAACAACAAGCCACCGGCAGTCACTACAGAGCTGCCATAATTCTCAGTACCCGTAGGAGGTACCCCTTTCGCTTTCAGCTCAGGATATTCTCCCAGCGTGGTTTTCCATACATGCTCGCCGGTGTTCAGGTTGATGGCCGTGAGCGTTCCCCAGGGCGGACTGATAGCCGGATATCCTTCCGGGCTCAGGAATTTATAATAACCGGTCATGCCATACGGCAGGTTGCGGAAACTGTCCACAGGTTTTGGCGCCAGCAGAAAAGCCTTCTTTTGTTTTTCCTTTGAAGCCACGATGAAAGAAACGATCGCTTCTTTTTCCTGCTCCTCCAGTTGTTTGAAAGCAGGCATCATGCGCCGGCCTGTGTTGATGAGCGAAAGAATATCAGGGTCCTTATACCGTGCCTGTACATTCACCAGCGAAGGATTATTGCCGGATCCTTTAAGGTCATTGCCATGACAGGTCACGCAATGCCTTTCGTACAAGCGCTTGCCTGCCTGTCCATAATTTTCACGCTCCGCATTAGCTGGTTTGTTATCACGCATCGTAAGCAGCCAGGCCATTTCATTGGCATTTACGTAAAGCATACCTGTAGCCGGATCATACGATGGGCCGCCCCATTCAGCCCCGCCATCGAGACCGGGCAGCAATACCTGCGTTTGTTTGCCGGGCGGCATAAACATATCTCCATAGCGATAACCGGCCAATTCCTTTTTGAGCTTCGCAACAGAGCTATCCGGCAAATGAGGATTGAGGTCATTGGCAGTGAAGCGCTGCCGTACAAATGGCTTGGGTGTGGATACAATAGGTTGAGTAGGCCATATCTTTTCATTCACGAGTGTAGTATTGGTATCGATGGGCCGCTCTTCAATAGGATAAACAGGCTTGCCGGTTTCCCGGTCAAAAATATAGACCATGCCATGCTTGGTGGTCTGTACCACAGCATCGATAGAGGCGCCATCCTTTTGAATGGTCACCAGTGCAGGAGGAGCAGGGAGGTCGCGGTCCCACACATCATGATGAATGAATTGGAAATGCCATTTACGTTCACCGGTAGCAGCATCGAGTGCCAGCAAGCAGTTGGCAAACAGGTTAGCACCGCGCCGCTTGCCACCATAAAAATCAAAAGAAGCAGAGCCGGTAGGTGCGAATAGAATGCCCCTTTTTTCATCGAGCGAAAACCCGCCCCAGCTATTGGCGCCACCGATATGCTTGTAAGCAATACTATCCTCCCAGGTATCATAACCAAACTCACCGGGCCGCGGAATAGTATGAAACATCCATTTGATCTGTCCCGTCCGCACATCATACGCCCGTATATGACCCGGCGCAGCAGCAGGCCCTTCGTCTACCCTTGAGCCGAGGATCAATAGATCTTTATAAACAACACCAGGCGTAGTAGCCGTCACATACAGGTCTTGCACATCCCTGCCCAATCCATCATGCAGGTCTACATGCCCATGCGTACCGAAAGAGTCGACAGGCTTTCCGGTAAGCGCATCGATAGCATACAGGAAGGATCCTGCCGTATACAGGATGCGTTGCGCCGTACCATCCGACCAATAAGCAACACCACGGTTATTATTGAGGATAAAACGGATCACACTATTTTGCTGCGTGGAGTCAGCCGGGTCAAACGTCCACTTGTGCATACCGGTAGCAGCATCCACAGCAAACAACTTCAGGGTAGGAGAGGTGCCATACAAAACACCATTCACCACTATAGGATTACATTGTATCTGCGAATGATGCGCCGTATCGGCGTCACCGGTATGGTAAGTCCACACAGGTTGCAGTTGCGCCACATTACTGGTGTCTATCACCGTAAGCGAAGAATAATGAATATTATCCTTGCCGCCACCATAAGCCGGCCAGCCGGTATGAGGGTCGGCAGATTCCCGGCAACTAATAAATAGAGTGACAAAGAAGGTTAAGGCAGTTAGCGATAGGCAGCATCGTTTCATACCCATAAGATAACGAAAAAGGGATGAAGAACACAATTCTTCATCCCCCTTATTAACTTTTCAACCTATCAACTACTCAATCACCTTCTCACTGATCTTCCCCGTCTTCTTATTCTTGATGATCACCTTCTTCGCGCCATAGTGCGTTACCTCTTCCTTCACGAGGTAGTGGTCTGCATCATATTCAGTAAGGTGGCTATCCTTGGAAACCCCCGTTCTGCCACGCCAGATATCCAGCTTCACGGGCTCCCAGAGCTTGCTCTTGGCAGAGCGGTAAGCAGCATCGAGGATGCAGTTTACCACGTAGCCATCATAAAAAGATTCTTTAGGGGCAGTACCTGCCTCGATGGCATTAAACATATCCATGAACATGTGATTGTATCCCAGCTCATTCAGTTCATCACCTACAGGAAACAACCAGCCGGTATTGCTTTCAGCCTTTTCAGCCACATAGTCGGCGCCCTTGCCGGTAGTGAACATGTCGAAGCCGGTACGCAGGAAGCTGTTCACCCAGATGGTACCTTCAGAGCCCATCACCTCATCACGCAGGTCGAGGCCACCACGGAAAGTCCAGCTCACTTCAAACTGGCCAATAGCACCATTCTCATATTTTACGAGACCAATCGCATGATCTTCTGCATCGATAGGTTTTACTTGCGTGTCTGCCCAGCACATTACTTCCACCGGTTTGATGTCTTTACCGATATAGCTGCGCGTGATCTCCACACAATGACAACCGAGGTCGAGGATACAACCACCGCCCGCTTGCTCGATATCCCAGAACCAGTCACTATGCGGGCCAGGGTGCGTTTCGCGGCTCTTGGCCCACAGGATGCGGCCCAGTGCGCCATTCTTAACACTGTCCATCGCTTTAATGAACTTAGGCGTGTATACGAGGTCTTCCAAATAGCCATTGAAAATGCCGGCTTTCTCTACAGCTTCCAGCATGCGCTTGGCCTCTTCACCATTACGGCCCAAAGGCTTGGTAGTGATCACCGCCTTCTTGTGCTTGCAGCAAAGCATTACGGCAGCTTCATGCAGGTTGTTGGGCAGCGAGATACACACCATGTCCACCTCGGGATGCGCAATCGCTTCCTCCATATCGGTAGTCCAGTGCGATACCTTGTAATCCTCGGCAAACTTCTTGGCGCTTTCCTCGCGGCGTGAATAAATACTAACGATCTTATCCTTGCTTCTGTAACCCTGGATCGAATCAGCATAAAAACGGCCGATGAATCCGGAACCTAACATAGCAATACGTTGCATATAATAATGATTATGGTTTAAATAGATAGTGAGTCATTGAATAACTTAAACAGCCTGAGCGATCTCTTTCTTTTCCCGGAAGAACAGGAAGAAGTAAATCAATACAGCTACGGCAATACCAGCAGGAACATACCAGATGCTGGTCCAGTCATGCGCTGCCGGGGCAGGATCAACGGAAGTCTTGTAGCGCGCTACGATAACACCAGAAAACCAGGTACCGATCAGCATGCCTAAACCGTAAGTGGCAAAAGTAAACAAGCCTTGCGCAGCATTCTTGATCTTTTCGCCGGCCTTCTTCTCTGTATACATATAGCCCGTTACAAAGAAAAAGTCATAACAGATACCATGCAAAATGATACCCGCATACAACAACCAGGTATTGCTACCTGCATCGCCATACGCAAAAGCTACATAACGCAACACCCAGGCAGCCATGCCCAGTAAAAGCATTTTCTTGACACCGATCCTATTAAACAGGAAAGGGATCGCAACAATAAAGATGGCTTCTGAAAACTGACCCAGGATCATTTTCTGAGCAGGCTTATCCAGGCCAACCTCATTGAGGAAAGGATTGGCAAAGCCATAATAAAATGACAGCGGAATACAAACAAGGATGGCGGCGATAAAGAATATGAGGTAAGATTTACTCTTGAACAATACAAAAGCATCCACGCCGAGCGTCTTGGCAAAAGAAGCTACTTCGCCTTTCGCTTTAGGAGGCGTGTTGGGAAGTGCAAAACTGAACAGACCCAACGCCGCAGAAGCGGCGGCAGCGATCAGGAAAATGGCATTGCTGGCTTCAAGCGCAAGGCCGCCGATCAGGAAACCGGCTACGATCCAGCCCAACGTACCAAACACCCTGATCCAGGGAAATTGTTTGCCGGGGTCACTCATTTGCGTAAAAGCAATATTGTTCGACAACGCGATAGTAGGCATATAAGCCAGTGAATAGGCCAAAATAACCCAGTAAAAAGGGCCGACATGATCAATTTTGGTAGCAAAGAATAAGAGAGCTGCGCCCAGCAGGTGCAGCACACCCATCATACGCTGAGCGGCGAAATACCGATCGGCTATCAGCCCAACGAAAAAAGGAGAAATGATGGTAGCCAGTGCCAGCGCACTATAAGCACCTCCGATCTGTTTATCTAAATCTTCCGCAACAAAATGAGTTCCCATGTAAGTACCCATCGATACATACCAGGCACCCCAGATAAAATATTGCAGGAACATCATAGATCCAAGCGAAACGCCGGTCGTAGTTTTCATCAGTTGTAGTTTGAACTTTTGGTTTTAGTAGAATAGCGTGGCGAAAATTACGAACAAATCCAATATGAGCTGCAACGATTTAGTTCCAGCCCTATTAACCCTTTTTAATCCCTTAACTTGTCAACCTATCAACTTATCAACCTTTCAACTATATTTGTATAAGTACTTATACAATTTATGACTTTCTACGAATCCCTTGGCTTCCTCGTCTTTGGCAGCCGCCTGCGGCGGCTCAGTGAAACATTCCTGGGAGATGTCAACCGCATCTACAGCGCCCACAAGCTCCAGTTCGATGCCGCCTGGTTCCCGGTCTTCTATATTCTCTCCCGCAAAGAATCAGTTTCTATCAGAGACATTGCCGACGAACTTGCCATTTCCCATTCCTCGGTCAGCCAGCTGGTAAGCGCCCTCCAACAAAAAGGATTGGTCAAAACCACCACCGCGGCCGACGATGCCCGGCGCAAAGAAGTACAGTTTACCACAAAAGGCAAAAAGCTGCAACAGCAGATAGCCCCCGTTTGGACTGCCCTCACGCAGGCAATGGAAGAATTGGTAGAAGAAGGCCGCCACAGCAAAGTATTATTGAAAGCAATAGCAGAAACGGAAGAACACATCACCCGCGAGAGCGTCTTCGACCGGGTAGAACGCATCATGAACAAATAACGATTGAACATGTCACAAGAATTCGAATACGGCATAGAGACCTTAACCACCGGTAAAGCCCTGGCCATTGCCCGCGGCGAAATAAAAGGCGTATTGAACGATGCCGCCCGCGAGCGCATCACAACCAGCCAGCAACAGGTACAGCAAATTGTAGACGACCACAAAACAGTGTACGGCGTCAACACAGGCTTCGGCATCCTGGCCAATGCCAAAATATCAGAAGCAGATACCCGCACCCTCCAGCATAAGATACTCCAAAGCCACAGCGTAGGTGTAGGCGATCCCATTCCGGTCGAAGTAGCGAAGCTGATGCTCATCACCAAAATGCAGGCATTGGCGCAAGGCTACTCAGGCGTACAATTACAAACACTGGAGCGCATCAACTGGCATATAGAACAGGATGTGATACCAGTAGTGCCGGAGCAGGGAAGTGTAGGTGCTTCGGGCGATCTGGCCCCATTGGCCCACTTGTTCCTGCCACTGATCGGACTGGGCGAAGTATTTTACAAAGGCGCCCGCTACAAAGCACAGCAAATACTACAGCAATTTGAGTTGGCCCCAATACAACTGGGGCCTAAAGAAGGATTGGCCCTCATCAATGGCACCCAGTTCATCCTGTCCTTTGCAGTCAAAGCAGTACAGCGCATGCACTACTGCCTTGAAGCGGCTGACATCATCGGCGCGATGAGCCTCGAAGCATTGACAGGCACACAAGCCCCCTTCGATGAGCGTCTCCATAAACTGCGTCCCTACACGGGCACAAAACTGGTGGCACAGCGCCTGCGCTTGTTACTACACCAGTCAGCCATCATGCAAAGCCATGTGGATTGTGGACGTGTGCAAGACCCCTATAGCTTGCGTTGCATGCCACAGGTGCATGGCGCTTCCCGCAACGCCTGGCTACACCTGAAAGAACTCACCGAAATAGAACTGAATTCCGTTACCGATAATCCAATTATCCTCGCAGCCGACGACACGATCAGCGGAGGCAACTTCCACGGACAGCCACTGGCCCTGCCATTGGATTATGCCTGCTTCGCTGCCGCCGAGATCGGCAACATTGCCGACCGCCGTTGCTACTTACTGTTGGAAGGCAAATGGGGATTACCCATGCTGCTGATGAAGAACGTAGGGCTCAACAGTGGATTCATGATCCCGCAGTACACCACGGCCGCATTGGTCACGGAAAATAAAACCCTCTGCTTCCCCGCGAGTGCAGATAGCATCCCTACTTCGCTTGGTCAGGAAGACCATGTAAGCATGGGCAGCATTAGCGGCAGGAAACTCAACAAAGTGCTCGACAACCTCGAGTCGATCCTCGCCATTGAATTGCTGAGCGCTTGTCAGGCCATCGAATTCCGTCACCCGCTCAAGAGCAGCGCCATTTTAGAATTTGCCCACGACCATGTGCGCAAGGTGGTGAGCTTCGCTGAAGAAGACAGGATCTTTGCAGAAGACATCAACAAGATCAGGAGCATCATCAGCGACTTCTCCTTTGTTGATGCAGTCAACGCCCACAGCCACCTCGCAGGCGTAGACCTGAACAAAGGCTATGAAGCATTCGACGTTTGATGCCTCTCGCTGCCTTAATGCCTTGTTGCCTCATTGAAGCTCTAAATATTGAAGTCGTATTCTTCACTAAAAAACGATCTATCATGGAAAAAATATCGACGTCTAAATACGATCCCATCAAATACAAAACACCCACAGGCCCACAACTCACCTGCAAAGGATGGATACAGGAAGCAGCCCTGCGCATGCTCCTCAACAACCTCGATCCACAAGTGGCCGAGCGGCCCGATGACCTCATTGTATACGGCGGACGTGGCAAAGCAGCCCGCAACTTCGAAGCACTCGACCTCATCATCAAAGGACTCAAAGACCTGGAGAATGATGAAACACTCCTCATACAAAGTGGTAAGCCTGTCGGCATACTGAAAACACATCCCGATACACCACGCATACTATTATCCAATTCGCAGCTGGTGCCACGCTGGGCCACCTGGGAACATTTCGATGAGTTGGAAAAGAAAGGCCTCATGATGTACGGACAAATGACCGCCGGCTCCTGGATATACATCGGCTCACAAGGCATCGTGCAGGGAACCTATGAAACCTACGCAGCAGCAGCCAACAAACATTTTGGTGGCACGCTGAAAGGAACCCTCAACGTGACTGCCGGTCTTGGTGGCATGGGTGGCGCACAGCCACTGGCCATCACCATGAATGAAGGCGTAGCATTGATAGCAGAAGTAGAGAAGTGGAGAATAGAGAAACGCCTTCAGACAAAATACCTCGACCTGCTGATAGAAGACATAGACGAAGCTATTGACCGCGCATTGCAAGCCAAACAACAAGGCGAAACCCTCTCCATTGGCGTATGCTGCAATGCTGTTGCTTTATTGGAACGCTTGCTGGAAAGAAAAGTGATCCCTGATACATTGACCGATCAAACTTCTGCGCACGATCCGCTCATTGGCTATTGGCCCCACACGATCAGTTATGAGCAAGCGAAAATATTACGCGAACAAAACCCACAACAATACACTGACCTGGCATACGATTCCATGCGCCGCCATGTAGAATTGATGTTGCAATTACAGAAGCAAGGCGCCATTACTTTCGATTACGGCAACAACATTCGCGCAAGAGCGCAGGAGCGTGGCCTGCAAAACGCATTCGATTTCCCCGGCTTTGTACCGGCCTACATACGCCCCCTGTTCTGTGAAGGCAAAGGACCCTTCCGCTGGGCTGCCCTCAGTGGCGATCCGGCAGATATTGCCGTTACCGATCAGGTAATAGGAGAGATGTTCGCCGAAAACAAATCACTCCAGCGTTGGCTCAAACTGGCAAAAGAAAAGATCGCCTTCCAGGGATTGCCCGCACGCATTTGTTGGCTGGGACAGGGAGAGCGTGAGAAAGCAGGATTAGCTTTCAATGAACTGGTAAGAACAGGAAAAGTAAAAGCGCCGATTGTTATCGGGCGCGATCACCTCGATACAGGATCTGTAGCATCACCCAACCGCGAAACAGAAGCGATGATGGATGGCAGTGATGCCGTAGCCGATTGGCCATTACTGAACGCATTAGTCAATACAGCTGGCGGCGCATCATGGGTAAGTTTACACCATGGTGGAGGAGTGGGTATGGGCTATAGCATACATGCAGGTATGGTCATCGTGGCCGATGGTACAGAGGCTGCTGCTGCACGTCTCTCACGCGTATTGCGCAATGACCCGGGCATGGGCGTTATCCGCCACGCAGATGCCGGCTACGAAACAGCCAAAAAGACAGCAGCCGATCATAACCTCGACATACAAACAAGGTTAGATAAGGTTTAGTAGCTAACATATTGTAACTCTATTGTATTTCGCTCGAAGCTCGTGGCTCGCTGCTCACAGCTTGCTTTCCATTTTGTCCCAAAAATTCCCCATTTTTTAATGTAATTGTAATACCATTATAAGTCCCTCCTAATACCCCGCTTTTACATTTGCTGCAGCAGGATTGCTATCTCTTACCCTGCTATCGCCTGTTATCAACAGGTTGAGGCATCGTTGTACATTTTTGTGCATAACATACGATTCGTTTGGTGGTTTAAATACCCAAACTGGCCTCCTTTTTGAAAACCATTTGTGAATTAATCCGTACTCCCTAATTATTAATACTATGGGTAGACTTATAATTGTTTCAAACAGGTTACCATTTTCAGTAGACCGTGACGGAGATCAGGTGACGATCCGGCAGAGCTCTGGCGGACTGGTATCTGCTATCAAAAGCTTTTTTGAAAGCGATCAATCTGCTAAAAGTAATATCGGAGAAAAGATGTGGATGGGCGTTGCTGATTTCTCAGGCGATGACTGGGATACAGAAGTAGCGCCACGCCTCGCCAAATATGATTTTACAGCACAACCCTTATTCCTGGATTCAGTGTTGTATAAAGATTATTACAATGGCTTCTCCAACTCAGTACTGTGGCCCCTGTTCCACTATTTTCCATCATTGGTACAGTACCATACGCATTACTACGAAGCCTTTGTACAAGTCAATAGAGCCTTTGCAGATCGGTTGGCCGAAGTAGTGAAACCAGGTGATACGGTTTGGATACATGACTACCAACTGATGCTGGTGCCTGAAATGTTGCGCGCCCGTCAATCTGATATCAACATAGGATTCTTCCTCCATATACCATTCCCTTCATATGAGATATTAAGGTTAATGCCGGCAGAATGGAAGACAGCCATTATGCGTGGCCTGATGGGCGCCGACCTGATCGGCTTCCACACCCACGATTATGTACAACACTTTTTACAAAGCGTAAAAATGTTGCTGGGCATAGATAGTTCGTTCTACACCATGCAATACCAGGACAGGCTGGTGAAAGCCGACCTGTTCCCGATAGGAATTGACTACAAGAAGTTTCACGAAGCAGCCTACAATTCGGAAGTGCTGGAACTGAGAAACGATATCAAGAGGAACTTTGAGAACAAGAAGATCATCTTCTCGGTCGATAGATTGGATTATACGAAGGGTCTGATGGACCGCTTGAATGGATTCGAATACTTCCTGCAACAAAATCCTGAATGGCAGGAGAAAGTAGTATTTATCCTCAACGTAGTGCCCTCGCGCGATGAGATACCGGCTTACCTCGATAGAAAACGACAGATCGAAGAAAAGATCGGCACGCTCAACGGCAAGTTCTCATCCATCAGTTGGCAACCGGTCATCTATCGCTACAATCACCTTCCGTTTAATGAGCTCTGCGCCTTGTACCAGGCAGCAGATGTGGCATTGATCACACCATTACGCGATGGTATGAACCTCGTGGCGAAAGAATATGTAGCGAGTTGCACTACCCAGAAAGGTGTGCTGATTTTGAGCGAGCTGGCCGGAGCTGCCAGTGAGTTGAACGAAGCCCTGCTGGTTAATCCTACCGATGTGGTGGATGTTTCCAATGCGATTGTAAAAGCATTGAATATGCCCCTGCATGAACAAAAGAACCGTATGGCCCTGATGCAGAAAAGGCTGTCCGATTACGATGTGGTAAAGTGGGTGAACGACTTCCTCGATCAGCTCATGAACATCAGGAAAGAACAACAGAAGCTGCAAACCAAGTTACTCGACGATAGAATATACAAACGCATACACCAGCATTACCAGAAAGCACAAAGACGCTGCCTCCTGCTGGATTATGATGGCACCCTGGTATCATTTGCCCGCATGCCGCAGGAAGCAGTCCCTTCAAAGGAACTGAAAGACTTGTTATCCAATCTGGCGGCAGATGAGAAGAACCACGTGGTCATCATCAGTGGCCGCGATGCAGAAGTACTGGAGAAATGGCTGGGTCATCTGCCCATCACGCTGGTGGCCGAGCACGGCGCCAGTTTGAAAATGCGCAATGACAACTGGCAACAAACTATACCTGTGTCAGAACAATGGAAAGACGGCATACGCCCCATCATGCAAATGTTTGTAAGCAGGTGCGTAGGCTCATTCATTGAAGAAAAGAACAATACCATTGCCTGGCACTACAGGAACACAGCAGCTGACCTCGGGTTCAGCCGCTCCCGCGAATTGATCAACAACCTGTCGCAAATGTTGCAAAACACCATGCTGCAGGTGATCGATGGAAACAAAGTCATCGAAGTACGCATGGCCGGGTTCGATAAAGGAGTTATGGCCCTCAGGCTGGTCAATGAGATGAACCCTGATTTTACCTTGTGCATAGGAGATGATACAACAGATGAAGATATGTTCAAAGCATTAGGCAATAAAGCCTACAGTATAAAAGTGAGCAATGGAATAACGGCTGCACAATACACGGTATTCTCCCAAAGAAAAGTGTTGCCGTTACTGGAGCAATTGATGACACCATTAACGGAAAAAGAATATGCCGGCGCATAAATACAACATGGGCATTATAGGTAACTGTTCTTACCTCGCCTATATCGATACGAAAGCAGATGTTAAATGGATGTGCTTGCCACGCTTCGACAGCAGCTTCCTTTTCGGAAGCCTGCTCGATGAAGAGAAAGGAGGACATTTCTCCATCGTACCTGCTACAGAAGGTTATACCAGTCACCAATACTATGTGCCCAATACGAATGTCTTGTGCACAGAGTTCACCGCTGCCGATGGCAGCTTTGTAGTGAAAGACTGTGCACCGCGCATGACGATCCATGAACGGCAGTTCAGGCCCCTCATGATGGTACGTAAGATCGAATTGCTGCACGGCGATCCGTCTATTCGTATTGTCTGCGATCCCAGAGGTGAATACGGACAGATCGTTCCGGAAGCATCTACCGGCAGCAACCACATTCGCTACATGAACCTGGGTCAGCAGGTGCGCATCACAACAGATGTATCACTCACCTATATCCTGAACCAGCAGCCATTCCTGCTCGATCAGGATCGCTATGTGGTGCTGACATACGGAGCTCCCCTCGAAGCGCCACTGAAAGAAACCTGCGAAGAGTTCTTGCGTAAGACGATACAACATTGGCAGGAGTGGATCAAAAGCTGCTACCTCCCCGATATATACCAGGATGAGATCATCCGCTCGGCACTGGTGCTCAAGCTGCACCAATATGAAGACACTGGAGGCATCATCGCATCAGGTACTACCAGCCTGCCGGAGTTTCACGACAGCACCCGCAACTGGGACTATCGCTTCTGCTGGTTCCGCGATGCGCACTACACCCTGCGCGCCTTCAACCAGATCGGACACTTCGAAGAACTGGAAAAGTATTTCGACTTCATCCATAACATATTGGCCAATGCGGGTAGCTCCCTGCAACCACTGTATTCCATAGCAGGGGAGAAGGACCTCGAAGAAATTACCATCGGCCTCAATGGCTATTTGGGCAACAAACCGGTGCGCATCGGCAACAAAGCCTACGTGCAGGTACAACATGATGTATACGGACAGGTATTGGTAAGCCTGTTACCCCTGTACACCGACAAGCGACTTACATTCACACGCAAGAACAGTTATCGCAATATTGTTCCCTGGTTATTGAATCAGATTGAACGTACCCTCACGATGCCCGATTCCGGCTTGTGGGAGTTTCGCAACCAGGTACAGGTACACACCTACACCCTGCTGTTCCATTGGGCAGGAGCAAAAGCCGCCTACAAGATCGGAGCCCTCTTCAATGATGTACAGATCATGCAAAAAGCACAGGAACTGGCAGCGGCCGCCAACAAACTGCTGGAAGATGCGTACGACAAAGAACGCAAAGTATACCCGCAGGCCATTGGCACACCCAACCTCGACGCCAGTACCCTCAGCATGGTCACCATGAATTACCTGGACCATAATTCACAACGCGCACGCGACCACATCGCCGCCCTCGAAAAAGAATTACTGGCCGATCATGGCTTATTCTACCGCTATAAACATTACGATGATTTCGGATTCCCCGAAACCACCTTCCTGGTTTGCGCCTTCTGGTATGTGGATGCACTGGCATGCGTAGGCAGAACAGATGATGCTATTAAAAATCTCGATAAGATATTGTCCTTTAGCAACCACCTGGGCATATTTAGCGAAGATGTACATGTGGATGGTTCCCAATGGGGGAACTTCCCGCAAACCTATAGCCATGTGGGCCTGATCAATGCGGCATTCCGGATCGCCAGAAAAGTCGATAAAGTCGATTTCCTCTGACCCGATTCCCTTAACTTTACACGGCAATGAAGAAACTGGTAACCATATTACAGGTGATCACCTTTGGCCTCCTCCTGATGGCCAATATGTATCGCCTTACCACTATCGTAAAAAACGATAGCGTTGATATGGAATCCGTTGTAGGCTTCGCTGATACAGAAGAAGTTAAGAATACAGCAGATACACCGGTTTTTATGGTTGAGCAGGAACTTTCCACCAGCATCGTGGCCCTGCTCATGCCCGAAGAAAGCGCGGCTTACCATATCCGCCATACAACCGAATTACCCTGGCAGCACGCAGAAACCTTATTACTGCCTCCCGAGCTCCCTTTCAGCCTCGCTTAAGTTAGTCACACTAACAATAATTTAACACACCACAGGCAAGCACCCGGAAGAGTCCAATGCTTGTCAACTAATTAACTTATCAACCTGTTAACCTGACAAGGTATTCCCTTATCAACCTTTCAACTTGTTAACCTGTCAACATATCCTTGTCAACCCATCAACTTATTAACTTATAAACCATACAACAATGAGGACCCATAGCAAAGAGACACAGTCCACTACCACACCCCAGATGGCATTACAGTTTTTGAAAGAAGGCAATGCCCGGTTTATGAACAACCTGAAAGTGAACAGGAATCTGTTGGAGCAAGTGAATGACACAAAAGAAGGACAATGGCCATTTGCTGTGATATTAAGCTGTATCGACAGCCGCACATCAGCAGAGTTGATCTTCGACCAGGGCCTGGGCGATGTATTCAGCGTGCGTATCGCCGGCAATGTGATCAATGAAGACATCCTTGGCAGCATGGAATTTGCCTGCAAAGTAGCTGGCTCTAAATTGATCATGGTGTTGGGACATTCCAAATGCGGCGCCATCAAAGGAGCCTGCAACCACGTAGAATTAGGCAACCTCACAGGCTTACTGGAAAAAGTACACCCCGCTATCGAAAAAGTAAAGAGCGAAGGCAAAGAAACAGTGAACCCCGAGTTCATCGAAGCTGTAGCCCATGCCAATACTTTACATACACTCGAAGAAGTACTGAAGCGCAGCCCGATCCTGAAAGAAATGTACAAGAACGGAGAGAGCGGCCTCGCAGCAGGATACTACAGCGTTGAAACAGGCGAAGTAAAATTCATCAAAGAAAAAGTGTTGGAAGCCGTTGCTGAAGAAGTAAACTAAAGGAGAGTATCGCTTCTGTCACCCTGAGCCTGTCGAAGGGACGAAGAGTGTCACCCTGAGCTTGTCGAAGGGTTGTAAAAGGAGCGAAGAATCACTGTTCAAAAGTTTTTTTTAGACTCACGAGAAATAGAACACCGGCCAGGCTATACAAGTAGCCTGGCCATTTTTTTTCACCAGGCTTGTCGAAGCAAACGGAATTGCCCGGTCCTTCAGGGCCGGGACACAAAAGCATCACATCCATTTGGGCTTTAGCCCAATTGACTTACTTTAGTGCCCAATCAAACGGCCTTCAATGTCGGCAACACTCATAACCAATATCAAACAACTTGTCAATGTCCGTGAACAAGGTAGTCTATTACGTGGTAGTGAACTGGCCACACTGCCCTGCATAGAAAACGCTTACCTGCTCATAGAAGACGATACCATTGCTGGCTACGGCCCCATGAACAAACTCTCGACGCTGAACTCGCGACTCTCGACTGCTATCGACGTAAAAGGTGCTTTTATACTCCCCGCCTGGTGCGACAGCCACACCCACACCGTCTTCGCCGCCAGCCGCGAAGAAGAATTTGTATACAAGATCAAAGGCATGAGCTATGCCGACATAGCCGCTAAAGGCGGTGGTATATTGAACTCGGCCCGCAAACTGAATGACGCCACAGAAGATACTCTGTTCACCCAGGCATGGCAACGACTGGAAGAGCTGAGCAAACTGGGTACAGGCGCAATCGAAATAAAAAGCGGCTACGGCCTCACAGTAGAAGGAGAATTGAAGATGCTGCGTGTGATCAAAAAGCTGAAAGAACGCTCATCACTATCGATTAAAGCCACCTTCCTCGGCGCCCATACTTACCCACAGGAATACAAGAACAATCATCAGGGCTACATCGATAGCATTATAAACGATATGCTGCCGGTGATCGCAAGAGAAGAGCTGGCTGATTATATAGATGTCTTTTGTGAAGAAGGATTCTTCTCTCCGGAAGAAACAGAAACCATTTGCCGCGCAGGCATGGCAGTAGGCTTGAAACCAAAGATACATGCCAACCAGCTGAACCTGTCTGGTGGCACGCAAGTAGGCGTTAAGCTGGGCGCTGTCAGTGTAGATCACCTCGAAACAATGGACGAAGCAGCCATCAAAGCCCTGGCAAACTCCAATACGATTGGCACCTTACTACCTACAGCAGCCTTTTTCCTGCGCATGCCCTTTCAGCCAGCACGTGCATTGATCGATGCAGGATGTGCCATTGCATTGGCTTCCGACTTCAATCCCGGCTCATCACCCAGCGGAAATATCAACCTGGTGGTGGCCATGAGCTGCATTCAAATGAAAATGCTGCCCGAAGAAGCCATCAATGCGGCTACCCTCAACGGAGCTTACGCCATGGAACTGGGACAGGAGTTGGGCAGCATCACCATCGGCAAAAAAGCCAACCTGATCATGACAAAACCTACCCCTTCATTGGCCTATTTACCATACGCCTTCGGCTCCAACCTCATTGATAAAGTAATGATAAAAGGGGCCTGGATATAAATGTTGTATATTCATTCCTAATGATCCGTAAGAAAAAGAAAATAGATCCATTTGCCCAGTTCCTGGAGAAACGACCCACGGTCAGCATCAAAGACCGTGAAGGCGCATTAGATTATTTGATCACCTTTTTTCAGCTCATTCGTCCGCGCACGAGCACACCGGAGGAAGCTGTACAAAACTTTGCCAGATCCCTGCAGCTATTGCAAAATCATCCGGCAGTATTGTCTGAGCTCCGTACGGCTGTCCTCGCTCAACTGATCAACAGCAACCTGCTGCCCCTGCTCACGGAGAGCGGTATCACAGTGTCCCGTGGTGCAGGCCGTGAACTATACGCACGACTCAAACATAAATTCCTGCCCGCCTTGCAGGATCAGAACGATTTCCTCTACCTGCTCGACCGCATCTTCTACCGCAAAGACGATTACGAATGGGTCGAAGAGATCGGCCATGCCCGGTGGGTACAGTTCTTCGATGCCATAGGCCTCTCATTCCAGGGCCGCGAGCCGGTCATCACCCGGCAGGCATTGGTGGCCTTGCAAATATTATCAGCAGGCGTAGCACAGTTGGGATGGGAAAACGCCATCGTACGCAATGCACCATTCAAACATCCACAAACCGATAACCCCTTTGCTGTACAGCAATACCTGGTATACGAGCTCAAAGAACTGCTGCTCAACAATGGACCCAAAGAAGAAATAGTTACGGTACTGGAGCGCATCAAAGCGGTATTTGAAGAAGATAAGCAGGTGGTGCAGTACATCCACGACCAGACGGCCGAGCGCGGCGCCAGCCTCTCACAAACCTTTATCCTCTTCCAGTTGGAGCAAAAGCTGGAGCGCATGCAGCTGGTGCTGGACATCGTAGACCTTGATGATAAGATGGATACCTCCCGGCTGGCCAGCCTGTTCATAACCGCCATCAGAAACGAGAATCGCAAGAATAGCTTGTGGGAATTTCTCTCACAAACCACGGGCTACCTCGCCTACCAGATAGCAGAACACAAAGGCAAGAAAGGCAACAAGTACATAACGGCTTCACCAATCGAATACTTTCAGATGATCGCGAGCGCCATGTGGGGAGGACTCATCGTTTGCTTTGTAGCCATGTTCAAAGTGTTGTTGGGAAAGATACACATGGCCCCCTTCTGGCACGGGTTCACCTACAGCGTCAACTATAGCCTCGGCTTTGTGGCCATAGAAGAAACAAAAGCAACCCTGGCCACGAAGCAACCTGCCTTTACCGCCAGTGCAGTAGCCAGCTCGCTCGACACGCGAAAAGGCGATAATACCCCCAATCTCTACAACCTCGCCGTTACCGTATCGAAAATATCCCGCAGTCAGATTGCCTCCTTTGTAGGAAACCTCATCGTCGTATTTCCGGTCACCTTCCTGCTGGCCTGGCTCTACGACATTTGCTTTGGCAAACCAATGGTAGGAGGAGATGCCGCCGTAAAAATGCTGGAAGCCCAGCACCCCTGGCATAGCCTGTCCCTGCTCTATGCCTGCAACACAGGTGTATTCCTGTTCCTGAGCGGCATCATCGCCGGATACGTACAAAACAAAGTAAACTACGGGCGCATCGGCACACGGCTGGTAGAACATCCCCTGCTACGCCAATACACCTCCCGCACACGCTTACAGCGCATCGCCAACTATGTCGACGGACACGCAGGCAGCCTGGCGGGCAACGTCACCCTGGGCTTTTTCCTGGGCATGGCCACCACGGCCGGCGACCTCTTTGGAATCGGCTTCGATATCCGCCACATTACCATCGCTGCCGCCAATACCTCCATCGGATTGTATGGCGTAGGCTGGAATAATGTATCTTTCAGTTACATGGCCATCGTGGTAGCAGGCGTATTAGGCATCGGCTTCCTGAACTTCCTGGTGAGCTTTTCCCTGGCATTCATCGTGGCAGTACGCTCCAGAGGCATCAAGTTGCGCGATTATCCCGGCTTCCTGAGTATCTTGTGGAAGTACTTCCGTTCCCACCCCTTAGACTTTTTTAGACCGAGAAGGAGATTAACATCGTAATATCACCCTAAGTATTGTCACCCTGAGCTTGTCGAAGGGCTGTCGAAGCGTAATTAAAACTATATGTCAGGCTGAGCTTGTCGAAGCCTCTATTCTGTATTCTAAAACTCAACTATGAAGCACTTTAAATACTACACCAAACAAGATATACTGTCCCTGACCCGTCTGCGAAAGTTCGAGACCAAGTTGGGTGAAAGTATACAGGTCATTGCCGACAAGCAGCAACTCGAAACATCCCTCGAACAATCGACAGCTAAGTATGTGCTCATAGGCATCCCGGAAGATATAGGCGTACGCGCCAACTATGGAGTAGGGGGCACTGACTCCATTTGGGTACCCTTCCTCACGTCCTTCCTGAATATCCAGAGCAACGACTTCCTGATAGGTGACGACATATTACTCCTGGGCCATTTCGACTTTGGCGACATGAAATACCTCATCGAACAAAATGCCGCCGGACCCGAAGAAAAAGTAGATGCTTACCGCCATGCGGTCATCACCATCGATGAGGAAGTGGAAGAAATGATCAAATTGATCACTGCCCATAAAAAGCTGCCCATCGTAATAGGAGGAGGCCACAACAATGCCTACCCCCTCATCAAAGGCGCTGCCAAAGGATTACACAAAGCCGGACTGCTGCCCCTGGCGCAGATCAACTGCATCAACCTCGATGCCCATGCCGACTTCCGGCCCGCCGAAGGTCGCCACAGCGGCAACGGCTTCCGCTATGCCGAAGAAGATGGCTACCTGCAGAAGTATTGTGTCATAGGATTACATGAAAACTACCTTCCCCAGAACGTTTGGCTGGATATCGTCAACAACCCCTTCATGGACTTCATCACCTATGAAGACATATTTGTACACGAGAAGCGCAACTTCATACAGGCAGTAGCTCATGCCACGGGCTTCACGGGCGATAACTATACAGGCATTGAGCTGGACCTTGATTGTATCGAACATACCCTGTCGAGCGCCGTTACGCCTGCAGGCATACTGACCCTTCATGCACGGCAATACCTCAACTTCACAGGCATCGACTGTGATGCCGCCTATCTGCACATCTGTGAAGGTGCCGCTCAGCTGTCCGATGGCCGCAAAGACGAAAGTACCGGCAAGCTCGTAAGCTACCTCGTAAGCGACTTCGTAAAAGCCCACAGCAGCCCATAAGGTCATTGCTAACAGCTAAAGACTAAAAGCTAATACCTTACCCAAATAGGGTATACCCAGCATAGCAATAATTCACTATCTTTCAGGCTTCATTCCCGCCGCTCTGTTTAAATCTTCCTTTACTTCCGTACCCGGTGATAAAGTTTAATCAAAACTTACCAGGTATTCTATGCCTACAATTTCAGGAACAAAACTGAGCAATGCCATTGGCCAGTTCGGCCGGCGCTATGCACCCGCATTCATTACGCTTATCCTCCTCGCAGGAGCCTTTTTCTATTACACCAACGTAGTTATCGAAAACAACAAGAGAGACCTGTTGGGCCGTTCATTCCGGGGGCTACAAAGCGTTGGTACGAACATTCGCGAGAAGATCGACGTATACGCAGAACGCAACAGCCAGAACTTCCTGCAGGACATGGACTCCCTACGATTATTGAATAGTCGTGATACTGCCCTCCTGATAAAAGAATATGGTCTTACCCGCATCACCAACGGTCGCAAAGAAGATTCCGGTAAAGCAGTAGTCGTGGCCCGCACCAATGACTGGAACATTGTTTTCGCCGGCAACAAAGGCGACTCCCGCGCCGGCGCGCCGGTAAAAGAGTTTGTACAATCATTCCTCCGCAGGGATCTCTTTCGCCAGTACTTCCTGGCCTACGATAAAAATGTGGTGTTCGATGAGCTCAACCTGTCCCACGATACCATCCCCGCCATCTGGAAAGGCCGCGAAGTAAAAGACACACTCACCGGCGAAAAAGTCACTGAATACAGTACCGTACAGGTAGTAGAAGCCGGTGGAAAGAAATACAGGCTCTTCATGCTGCCCTTCACGGTGCAGGGCACCCACCATTTTGTGATCGGCGGATACATGCCCCAGGAAGAATATGATGCACAAAGCAGGAAGATCATGGGCATCGTCATCATGTGGCTGGTATTCGGCATCGTCATGGTCATCCTCATGTTCCCCCTGCTCAGGATATTCCTCATGAACAGGGCCGAACGCCTCAATGCACGCGATGTGCTCAACTCGATGATGTCCATCCATATCCTGGGCTCCATACTTACCATCATCCTGATCAACATGTACGTCTATTGGGGCTTCATAAAACCACAATCAGACAAAGGACTACAGGACCTGGCCACCGATATGCAGAAGATATTCCGTAACGAAGTAAAAGACGTATTGGATGAAATAAAACTGGGAGAGAAAGAACTGGTAAAAGCCATCAGCGAAAGAAAAGGGCAGGGGCCAACACCCACACCCTACCTTGATCTGTATGATTACAACCCGGCAGATTCTACCTATAAAGTACTGCGCACAAGCAACGGTATAAGAGGAGAGGACCAGTCACCCTATAAAGCTACCTGGCTCAGAACAAAATACCCCTATTTCGAACACATCATTTGGGCCGACTCCAATGGCCGGCAGATCATGCGCTGGACCAACAAAAGCATGGTGCCCCACAAAGTAAACGTCCGCAGGCGCGATTACTTCCAGGCAGTCATGAATGGCTCCATGTTTCGCAACGACACAGATGAATATTACCTCACAGCCATCAGCTCCTGGGTGGCCGAAGAAAAGCTCGTCAGCATCGCCCGCCGCAGCCAGATAGATAAAGCCATTGAAGAAGCAGATATAAAAGATTCTGCCACAAAAGCACAGCTGCAAAGAGACCTGTCCAAATTAAAAGTGGTATCATTAAACGCACCCCTACGCTCGATATTCAACCCGGTATTGCCCTACGGCTATGGCTTTTGCATGATCAATGAAGACGGAGAAGTTCTATTCCACAATGATCCCAACCGCAGCCTCAACGAAAACCTCCTCAAAGAATGCAATGACGATGTGAAGCTGGGATCATTACTCAATACGAACGCCTCAGGACATTTCGATGCAAGCTATTCCGGCAGCAGCACCCGCTTCTACGTGCTGCCGGTGAAAGGCATGCCCTATTACATCGTTACCTTTTACAACAAAGAAAACGTCTGGAACCAGGACCTCGACATCGTAAGTGCCAGCTCCATCCTGGTGCTGCTCAATATTGGCATCATCCTGCTGTTGGTATTGGTCACCCGCATTGTCAACCTCAGGGCTCTATCCAAAGCGGTATTCTTCATCTGGCTGGCGCCCAAACTCCACCGCACGGAAGCCTACAAGAAAGTATCCCGCGCCTTTCTGATCATCACCAGCATCATAATAGGATTTATCCTGTTCTTCCGTGCGCCCGATGGATTGTATTTGCTGGGCGTTTCCATTGGCCTCACCTACATCATGGTGGTATATTCCTACTGCCTCTACAACTTTTGCGATTGGAGGAAAAAGCGGGAGGGTAGTGGAGACACGGCCACCATGCGGGAGTTTATAAAAGAAGAAGCAGGCACACTATGGATACTGGCAATCGTTTATTTTGTAACAGCCTTTATATTCCTGATCAACCTCACAGAAGGCGCCTGGTTGTTTTTATTGACACAACTGATATTCCTGGCGCTGCTGTTCCTGTTCAACCATTCCGCTTACCTCATATCCAATAAAGAGAAACCCGTCAACGACCAGCGGCTGAAACGCTGGTACCATCGTTCTGTATACGGCTTTATGCTGGCTACCGCCATCATTCCCACCATACTCTTCTTTACCCTTTCCCTGCGCGAAGAACAAAAGCTGGTACTCCAATACCAGCAGCTGGACTTTATGAACACCTTCCTGCGCAGGAAACCGTTTGATTTCTATAGACAGGATTCCTTCCCGCGGTTTTCCTATCACTTCCCCTTCTATCATAATTACGTGGCCGATAGCATAGCCTGGGAAAAATATGACGGCGAACTTAAAAAAACGAATACCCATTTCTCCAACCTCTACAATACCATCAAGCCATCCTTCTCTTCCTATGCCAAAAGGATAGAATACCTCAGCGATACCACCGCAGGAAAATTTGCCTGGGATGCAGCAGAAGTAGATACCCTGAAGTTCCGGATCGATGTGATCAGGTCAGGCACCTTTGCGAGGAAAGATCAGCGCATATTTGTAGCCAAGAAACTCTATACGGTAGTGGGACTATTCCTTCACCAGTCCTGGAAAACAATGATCATGCAGCTACTGTTGCTGGGCGTATTTGTATTCATGTTCCTCTCGGCGATGCGTTGGCTGATAGACGGCTTGATCAAACGCGTTTTCTTCTTCAACAAACCGGCCACCTCACCCTTGCAGGTAATAGACAACACGTTTATAGCCATGCAACATCTCTTCCTGGGGCCAAACCACATGTTTATACTGGGCATCATCAACAGCGGTAAAAATGAAAAGATACGCGAAGGACTGGGGCTCGATAAACCGGGGAAGAAATATTACGAGCTGGACTTCGCCGAAATAGCATCAGGCGGCAAAGCAGACCCCGCCCTGGAATCCCAATGGAAAACGATGACAGAAGAGCTCGGCAAAGGAACCAATACACCTTCCGAAGATACCATCGTGATCTTGCGTCACTTCGACAACAGGATGAACGACTTCCAGGTGTCCAAAGAAAAGCTGGTGCGTATGGAGCAATTACTATCCTACAACCAGGTGCGCGTCGTCATATCGTCCAGCAGCCATTTCGACAACATGGTATTGCGGCAGGAAAAAGAAGACGGCAAAGTAGAAGAAGACCTGTCAGCACGCTGGGCCAATGTGATGAGCAACTTCACCGTGTTCTACCACAAATGGTCCATGCAAAAAAGCGATAGCGTAAAACGATACGAAGAGAGAGCAGCTGAGATCACACATCCGAAACTTGTCATAGAAGATAACGATGCCGTCATTGACCGGCTGACTACCATCCTGAAACAAAAGTTCAATGAAGAATGCAAACACAGCGCATTCCTGTATAGCCTGTTGGGGCCGGTGCGCCAATCGCTTGGTCCCGTGAGGAAACTGGTAAAAGAAGGACTGGCCGCCAACAAACCACCCGAGAAAATCATAGAAGAACAGTTCGATATCTTTTGCCTGAAGCTCCAAACACTGGCCCATTACTATTACATGTCCCTGTGGCAATCCCTCACGAGCCATGATCAGCTCACCCTGTTCGATATAGCCTGCGATGAGTTGATGAACCGCCGCAACGAAGACGTGGCAGAGAACCTCCACGCCCTGGGCATAGTAAAGATCAATGACAACGCCACAGGCTACTGCGTCATGAATGAGAGCTTCCGGCGCTTTATACTGATGAGGATCGACAAGAAAGAGATCAGCGTACAAAGAGGACAGGACGACCCAAGCCATAGCTGGAACAGGTTCCAGTTGCCAGTGATCATTGTGGTAGCAGCAGTAAGCCTCTTCCTGTTTACTACCCAGCGCGACGCCTTCAACAACCTGATCGCCTGGCTCGGCGCCGCCGCCGGCGTCATCGCAGCCCTGCTGAAAGTGCTCGACATGTTCGCCACACCCAAACCACAATCAAGCTAACGAAGAAGCTTCGAGCTTCGGACTCCGAGCCTTGAACTTTGAGCCTTGAACTTTGAGCCACGAGTTGACAGAGAAAACGCTTCTTGAATTGCCCGGCCCTTTAGGGCCGGGATAAAAGTCAATTAAACCCTTCTTGGGCTTTAGCCCAATACATGTAGCAAAACGAAGAATTGGGTTCTTTGCCCCTTTAGGGGCTACAGCTTTGTAGCATTGTGTTTATATATTAGCCAGCGGCCCCTTTAGGGGCCGTACAAAAAAGCTCGTAGCTCGAAGCTCGCCGCTCACAGCTTGCATTAAAAAGGTATTCCCAAATTCACATACGACTGTATCTTCCGCGTCTGGTCACAATACATCGCACTTATTTCCAGCGGACCAAGGGCAAAGTTGTAAGCAAAAGTCACGGAGTAGCCGGAGAAGAAATCCCGTGTAGTGAGGTAGCCGGTCTCCTTCACAAAATTATTGACGAGCACGTTGGCCCGTCCTATCAGGTAAGTATTGTTGAAAGCCTGCACCCGCAGGCCACCCTGCAAGGCAAGCGCACTGCTGGAGTATTCAGCCCCTTCCGGTAACCCGGCAAAAGTGATCTGATTGCGGAACGTCTTCGTAAGGCCGCCGATCACAAACTCATTCAGCACATTGTCGCCATAATTGAAATTGGCGCCACCCTGCACATTGAATAGAAAAGTAGAACGCTTACTTATCGGCGTATAGCTTTCCAGGTTCACGCTGGTGCGGTAAAAACTTTTATCACTGATCGGGATCAGTTCGGGCGGCACTTCAAGCCCGTTCTCATAAAACCGCACCCGCGAATTCTGAGGAGCTACCCAGCCCGCTTCCACGTCCAGCTTGATACCCCGTTTAGGATAAATATTTTTATCCAGCGAATTATGATTCATGTACACAAAAGGCGTAAAAAACTTCTTACTACCCTTGAACTCCAGTTCCGTTGATATCTTCGGACTATACTTTACCCATTCAAACCGGCCACCACCACCAATCGTGAAAGTGCGTTTGGCAGAGAATTGCACCTTGCCGCCAAACTTGAAGAAGTTGAGATTATAAAGCCCGTCCTGTTTCGATTCAGTATACGTGCCGATATCAAAATTGTCATATTGCGTTTCCAATATCGCCGCCACGTTCTTAAGTCGTCCCAGGTATTGCAGGTGCTCACCACGGATGCGGAACGTTTCACCGATGTTCACAGATACAAGACTCCTCGAATTGGTAAGGAAGAAATTACGCGCAGTAAGGTTGGCAATAAGGCCTACCCCGGTAAAACGGTTATAATGTAAACCCAGTTTGGCAAACGTGAGCGGATACTCCGTTACGTCGAAAACAATGCGCGAAGTACCATCAGACTGAGGCTCCAGCGAATACGTCACCCGGCTGTAATACCGCGTGCCATAAGCTTGACGCACCATATTAGCCAGCTTACGGGCAGTATAAAACTGGTTCGTCTCAAAGTTCATAGTATGAATAAAGAACTCCGCAGAAGTCCTCTCCACAC
The DNA here is from genome assembly GCF_059502485.1 of Paraflavitalea sp. Taxonomy (NCBI): domain Bacteria; kingdom Pseudomonadati; phylum Bacteroidota; class Chitinophagia; order Chitinophagales; family Chitinophagaceae; genus Paraflavitalea; species Paraflavitalea sp. The sequence goes on along the minus strand of NZ_JCACET010000010.1, from coordinate 1,164,878 downwards.
CATGCACCTCATAAGAAGAAATAACCACACCATGCACCTGTGGCAGGCGGTCCAGTCTTGGAGGCTGAGGACCGTAGAGAGCATTCAGGGAGTCGGCAATAAACTTGAAGCGGGGATACAACTTGCGCCCTTCTTCCAGCCCCAGCTCCATCAATTCTTTCGAATCACCAAAGCTGCCCATATTATACTTCTCCATCTTGAAAGGCACGTAAATATCACACTGCGCCACCTCCCTTTTATTATCCTCCGCTTCGCGGAAGAAAGCCACCTGCAATAAGATCTGTAAAGCATTACGCACCTTTTCAGAAGGCATCAACCCCGTAGCCACGTTACTGCCAATCACAAAGTCAGCCCCCATTTCCTTTACATCCTTTACCGGGAAGTTACGCACCAGGCCACCATCGATCAGCTTGCGGCCATTGAAGTCCACAGCCGTAAACACAGAAGGAATGGCCATACTCGAGCGGATGGCGCTGATGATCTCACCCTCTTGCATCACCACGGCTTCACCGGTGCCCACATCCGTACCAATACACCGGAAAGGCACGCTGAACCGTGAAAAATCCTTCTGATTATAAACAGGGAAAAACAGTTCGGAAAACTTCAGCCACAACTCCTGACCTTGCAACACACCACTGGGCAGGCGGAAGCGGTGATTGACCCACGGAAGCTCGATCACGTACTTGGAGTACTCCTCCTTTTCCTCCATGAAAATGCTGCGAAGAGAAGATTGATTACTCAGCAGGAGGTCCCAGTCGATGGTGCGCGCGATCTTTTCAATCGAGTCGGCAGAATAACCTACGGCATACAAACTACCGATGATACTGCCCATGCTGGTACCGGTGATATAATCCACGTTCAGGCCGGCAGAGTCGATAGCCTTCAGGATACCGATATGCGCCAGCCCCTTGGCCCCGCCGCCACTAAGCGTCACACCGATCTTCGGCCGCACAGCAGCGTTGGGTTGCGCCGTCGCAAAACAACTAACCAGCAAAAACATACAGGCGACACTAAATTTCATGAGCACACCGGGTTAAGAATCTAATTTACAATTAAATGTAATCTGTTTGTCTGTGTCACCAAGAGATTATTGAAGGAATAACACCACGAAGGTGGGTCGCTCTGCTGCGCTGCTAACGCCGTGAGGCAGAGCGGCTCACCTTAAAGCCTCAAGAAATAACCTTTCCGCGCCTCTATTACAAAATAAAAGCCGTTCCGTTCAAACGGAACAGCTTTATTACAAGAAAAAGTTAAAATACAGGTAATGATCAGCAAACACTTGCTCCGCCTCTGGCGAGTGAGGCTATTAGCAAGCCTCTGGCTTGCAACTCGTAGCTCAAAGCTCGCGGCTCGAAGCTGTTTTCACCTCGGTATCTTCAACTTCCAACCCACCTGGATGACATCAGGGTCCTTTATCCGGTCCTTATTCGCCTCATAGATCTCCTTCCAGCCCATACCGAATTGCTTACCAATCTTGGTAAGGTTATCACCCTTCACCACTTCATACTCCTGCGGTGCGGCGGAAGCAGCAACCGTTACATTCAATACGAGGTCGCCAGCCCGGTAGTCCGGGTCGATCTTATCATAAATGGCCCATAATTGGTCTTTGATGTCAAACGAAGCAGCCTCCCCGTCGATGTACAGCACATTATCCTGTTCCCGCACTTGCAGGTTAGTCACACCGGAAGCCTTCGCGGCATCCACCAGCTCTTTGTATTTGTCTTGCAAAGCCATAGCATGGTTCCTCCGTTTATTTTTTAACAGTTAGCTTATTCTCGATTTTCTTGGGCTTTAAAGCGTGCAGCGCAGGCATCAGCACCGTAAGCTCGGCTTTCTTGATCTCGCCATTGAGCGTTACCACACCTTCTTTTACATCAGCCTTTACACCATTATAAGCTTTAACTACCTCGTTGACGGCGTTCTGCAACGTTTCATCAGGAGAGATAGTAACAGGCTCTTGCGCAGGCTGTGGAGCCGCTACAGTAACATTATTCACCACCTCTTTTACGCCGGTAATGTTCTTCACGGCACTTTCATAGGCAGTTTTTGCGGTCACATCAATCACTTCACCAGTCAGTGTTACCACACCATCCTTTACAGAAGCAGTAATGCCACTCGCCCCGGGAATCGATTGCGTCTTTTCAGTAATCGCCGCCTGGAGATCACTGTCTTTGACATCATTTTTGCAAGAAGACAGAAATAATACGCTTACGGACATCAACAGCGTGAGCAACGTAAGCCTCATGGAGATTGTTTTCATCATTTATATGATTTAAGTGAATAAATGACATACCCTGACAGTCCAGGGAATAGAGGCTGCACTACTGTAGGCAAATAGCTTGCCTAACTTAATTCAGAAAAAATGTGGGGGAGTACCTGTACAGTTTAGAGTAGGAGTTCACGAACTTAAACTATTACGTTGTCATTTCGAACGCAGCGCCAGCAGAGTGAGAAATCTACTTGCGAAGCAAAAGGATCGAAACAAAAAGCCTTAATCAAAGGTCCCAACAATCATCCATTCAAAGCTATGGTTGCCAAAAAAGAAGAGTAATCGAAGTAAAACATGGGGAGGCGTGAGCCCGCCAGGCCGCGCGGAGCGATCGGGCCTGGCTTGATTTTTCTTTGGTTACTTTCTTTGCATCAAGGCAAAGAAAGTAACAACAAAGCCCTGCGCGCCGCGCAAAAAAATAAAGCAAAGAACAGAATAAACGTCGAAGCAAAAGCCAACGCTGCGGGCAGAAGAAAAAGATTACTGCCCCTCCAACTCAATAATACTCTCAAAAACCTTCTCATACTCCTCAGAAGCCAATTTGAGATTAGTAGCATTACTCTTATACTCTTGTTCAGTCTGAACAAACTTATTCTTATCCGAAAAAACATCAGGAGAAGCCAGTAAAGCCTCTAACTCTGTCTTCCGCTTAGTCAAGGCAGCTACTTTCTCTTCCAGCTCTTTAAAAAGACGCTGCTTTTTCTGTAGCTCCTTCTTCGCCTCTTTATTGATAGGCTCCTGCTTAGCAGGCGCTGCAGGTGCAGGTTGAGGTTTGCTTTCAACCACAGGCTTTGACTCCTGCTTTTGATTCCTGTTGTCAGATTTCTGATTGCCGGCTTCTGACCGCTGACTCTTCGCTTCCTCCTCCTGCTTCTTCTTCATCCGTTCCTTCCACTCAACCCACTCCTCATAACCACCATCGAAATCCTTGATCTTATGATCATCGATCTCCCAGATCCTGTTGGCTACCTTGGAAACGAAATAACGGTCGTGACTCACCAGGATAATACTGCCTTCATATTTGTTGAGCGCCTCGATCAGCAGGTCTACGGTATGCATGTCAAGGTGGTTCGTAGGCTCATCGAGCATCAGGAAGTTAGCCTTGCTGATGATCGTTTTAGCCAGCGCTACGCGTGCCTTTTCACCACCACTCAACACCTTGATCTTTTTATCCGCATCATCACCACTAAATAAGAAACAACCCAATATGGTACGTAACTCCAATTCAGTTTTCTGACTGCCGGCATTCTTCATTTCATCAAGGATAGTATCATTGATGTTCAACGCCTCCAGCTGGTGCTGCGCATAAAAACTCTCATCCACATTATGACCCCAGCGACGGTCACCGGTGAAAGATTCCACACCGGCAATGATGCGCAGCACGGTAGATTTACCCTTACCGTTGGCGCCGATCAATGCGATCTTATCACCCCGGTTGATCTCTGCGCCGGTATTCTCGATGATCTTATTATTACCAAAACTTTTACCGATATGTTTTAGTTCACACAACACCTTGCCCGGTACCTTATCCACCTGGAAGTTGATACGCAGACTGGGCCGCTCGATACCGATATCCTCCAGCCTGTCCAGTTTATCCAGTCGTTTCATGGCACTCTGTGCAGCCGCAGCTTTGGAAGCCTTCGCTTTAAAACGTTCGATGAACCTTTCCTGCTGACGGATATAATCCTGTTGATTCTCGTAAGCCCGTTGTGCCAGGTCCAGCCTCAGCTCCTTCTCCGTTTCATAAAAAGCATAATTGCCATTATAAATATGCAGCTTGCGCTGATACAGCTCGATGATCTTAGTAACCATCCGGTTCAGGAAGTATTTATCGTGACTGATGATCACTACAGAACCCTGGTAATGCGTTAGGTACTTTTCCAGCCATTCGATAGAAGGAAGGTCAAGGTGGTTTGTAGGCTCATCGAGCAACAGCAGATCAGGAGCCTGAAGGATCATCTTGGCCAGCAGCACACGCATACGCCAGCCACCACTGAACTCTTTATAAGGACGTTGCAGGTCGGCATTGGAAAAACCAAGCCCCTGCAGAATTTCTTCCGTCTTGTGATGAATATTATAGCCGCCCAGCGTTTCCAGCTCATGCAGCATATCCGTATACTTGATCAGCAGGTCTTCGTCGCCGGTCTTTTCCAATTCTTTGCCCACTTCTTCAATCTCCACTTCCAGCTGACGCACCCGTTCAAAAGCCCCCAGCGCCACCTCCAGGATGGAGTCATTGGTATCGAAACTCAGCAGGTCCTGGTGCAGGTAGCCGATGGAAGTGCCACGGCTGCGTTCCACCGTACCGGCAGAAGCAGAGTATTCACCCACCAGCAACTTCAACAACGTTGATTTACCAGTACCATTATACCCAATCAGCCCGATCCGTTCATTCGGTTGAATATGCCAGGTAGCATCTTCAACAATAGCACGGGCGCCAAACTCAAACGTCATATTCGTAAATCCTGCGAGCATATATAAATTGCTTATTATAAACCCCGCAAGGTACGAATAATCAGCCACTTTACCATTCCCCACTTGCCCATCTTCCCTTACCTTTGGCAAAACTTTTTCATAAATGAAAAAACTCATTATAGGCGTACTCATATTGGGCGTAGCAGGATTGATAGCGTGGAAGTTATGGGGCGGAAAGGACGAAACACCCCGGGAAAAACAAAAGCCGGTAGCAATAGCAGACAACACCAGCACTTTCAACCAGTCCTACGCACAGCTGCTGACCGCCTATTATGCAGTCAAAGATGCCCTGGTAGCCAGCGATACTGCCAAAGCTACCGCTACAGCCCTTCAGTTGATAGTTGCTTCCGATAGCCTGAAAGTGAATGAGATACAGGGAGATACTTCCGGAACGATCAAAAGCACCGCTCAAAGCTATACGGCTAATATCAGCACGATTGCCAAAGTATTGGCCGATAGCAAAACGCTGGACGAAAAACGGAAACAATTTGTAATGATAGCCGATGCCATCTACACCCTCACCCAAACAGTGAAATATGATGGGGAGAAGGTCTATTGGCAATATTGCCCCATGGCCTTCAACGACAAAGGCGCCTACTGGCTGAGTAACAACCCGGTGATCATGAATCCCTATTTCGGCAACGAAATGCTCCATTGCGGCACCACCGAAGACTCACTCGATTATTCGAAGAAATAGCTCTTCAGTCGCCAGCCTCTGGCTGGTGACGCCTATTTGCAAGCCTCCGGCTTGCATTGCTCCGGTAAAGCCCGCCCCGAAAAGACCAATATGAAGCACTGCGCCACCACAATACTTATCCTTCTACTGGCTTGTACTGCGATGGCGCAGCCCAAATACACATTGAGCGGTTATATAAGAGACTCCCTCTCCGGCGAATCCCTCATCGGTGCCACCATCGCCGTCAATGGTCAGGGCAAAAGCATCAGCAGCAACCAGTACGGCTTTTATTCCATCACCCTGCCGGCAGACACCTACAACATCTACGTCACCTTTGCAGGCTACCTGCCCATGCAAATGAGCCTCACGCTGGATAAGAACACGGTATTCAACTTTCAGCTGCTCCAACGCTCCATGCTGGAAGAAGTAGTCGTATCCTCCCGCCGCCGCGATGGCAATGTGCAGCAAGCACAGATGGGCAAGATCGACCTGTCCATGAACCAGGTGAAGGCAGTGCCGGTTCTGTTGGGAGAAGTAGATTTGCTAAAGACATTGCAATTGATGCCGGGCGTTCGCAACGCAGGCGAGGGCAACACGGGCTTGTATGTACGGGGAGGAGGCCCCGATCAAAACCTGATCCTCCTCGATGATGCGATCGTATACAACACAGGACACCTCTTTGGCTTCTTCTCGGTCTTCAACTCCGATGCCATCAAGAATATATCTCTCATCAAAGGCGGTATGCCAGCCCAATATGGCGGACGCCTGTCTTCCGTGCTGGACATTGCCATGAAAGAAGGCAACATGAAGAAATGGGAAGTAGAAGGTGGAGTAGGGGCCATAGCCTCCCGCATCTCGGTACAGGGACCGATCAAAAAAGACAAAGCCTCGTTCATTGTTTCAGCCCGCCGCACTTACATCGACCTGCTGATAAAACCATTCATCGGCAAAGACAATTCCTTCTATGGATCAGGCTACTATTTCTACGATGTGAACCTGAAAGCCAACTACAAGTTCTCCGAAAAAGACCGCCTCTACCTGAGCGGCTACTTCGGCAGAGATGTATTTGACTTCCGCAACTCACAACGATCCTTCAACGCACGCATACCTTGGGGCAACTCCACAGCCACCCTGCGCTGGAACCATGTATTCAATAGGAAGCTGTTTGCCAACACAACGCTCGTATACAACGACTACGCATTTTCCTTCGGCGCTTCACAAAACGATTTCTCGATCAAGCTCTCCTCCGGTATCCGCGACCTCAATGGAAAAATAGACGTAGACTACTTCGCCAGCCCGCGCCACAAAATGCGCTTTGGCGCACTATACACCTATCACCGCTTTACGCCCAACGTGTTGAGCGGCGGACAAGGCAGCACCACCTTTGAGCCCAACAACGAGAGCCGGAAGTATGCCCTTGAGTCAGGTATATATGTGCAGGACGATTGGGAAGTAAGCGACCGCATCAAGGTCCATGCAGGCCTCCGCTTCAGTGGCTTTGAGCAAATAGGTCCCTATAAAATATTTGAGCGTGATGCAGACGGCAACAAGCTCGACAGCACGGTCTTTGGCCGCGGCGACCGCGTGAAAACGTATGTAGGGTGGGAGCCTCGCTTCACCATTCGATATATACTGGATGACGAAACCTCCATCAAAGCGGCCGTCACCCGCAACAACCAGTACATCCACCTGGTAAGCAATGCCGGGTCAACCCTGCCCACCGATCTCTGGGTGCCGAGCACCTACCGCGTAAAACCACAGATGAGCTGGCTGTATGCGGCAGGCATCTTCAAGAACTTTAAGGACAACACTTTCGAAACCTCCGTGGAGCTGTACTATAAGAGCATGGACAACCAGATAGAATATGAAGAAGGCTATACTCCTTCCTTAACCGATCCCGAAGAGCGGTTTACATTCGGAAAAGGCTGGAGCTATGGAGCAGAGTTTTTTGTGAACAAGACGAAGGGGCGACTCACTGGTTGGGTAGGGTATACCCTGTCTTGGACCTGGAGAAAGTTTGCCGGTCTCAATGACGGCGAAAAGTACCCCGCCAAATACGATCGCCGGCACGATATGTCGGTGGTGGGTATGTATGAGATCAATAAAAAGTGGAAGATATCGGGCTTGTTCGTGTACGGTACCGGCAATGCCACCTCGCTACCCGAACGGTTCTATGTGGTTGGCGGCGTGCTCACCCAGGAGTATAGTAAGGTCAACCAATACCGCCTGCAGGCTTATCACCGTGCCGATCTCTCGGCCACCCTCACCCCTCGTAAGAAGCCCGGCCAGAAGTGGGAGCAAAACTGGGTATTCAGCATCTACAATGTGTACAGCCGACTCAATCCTTACTTCATCTACTTCGACCAGGAAGGCAGCCCCTATGACGGCACCCTAAAGGTCGACGCCCGCCAGGTGTCCCTGTTTCCTATCATTCCTGCTGTTACTTGGAATTTTAAGTTTTAAGAGGTTTTATTCGCTCGCTTTGAATCATTCGTTCATTAAACTAAGCTAATAGGAAAGGCATTTTCCGTTTTTGGTACATTTGCTGCATGATTGAGCTTTTCAATCAGGGTAAGTGTCTCACGGTATTCTCTTGCTTCGGCCAGCTTGGTAAACTGGATTTCGGCGTTTGCATGCTGTTTTACAAAAAACTCTATTTCATGTAGAGTTACCTTGAAAAACTCCTTTTTATTATTAATTCTGTTTAATCGATTATGGGCGAACTTTTGGTGCAATTCGTATTCTAATTGAGGAGCGTTTTCGGAATAAATGATTGCATGAATATCAAATTGAAAAGGAACAGAAGCGTCTCCCAATTCTCTAACCCTATCCATTGGGTCTAACCTTCTGGTCATACCAATTTTATAGACATCCTCACCGAAAGAACCAATGTTGGAAATGATATAAATATGCCCAACCTTTGTTAATTGGGCCATTGCTATTGCTCTTTCCTTTCGCTCGTGAGCCTCTTGTAATTTTCGTTCCAGATCCTTTATTTGAGAATTTAAGACGTCTACATTAACTGGAGATGTCCCTAACTCAGACTTTGCCCTGTCCAGCGCTTTTTGAAACCGCCGTTCTTCATCCTCAGCTTCTTTCTGGGCTCGTTCCATTTCCTTTTGAGCCTTTTCTTCTTCCCTCATTTGCTCTCGAATGCGCCTTTGCTCCTCCTTTTCTTCATACTTCTTTTGCTCATACTCATAAGTAAGAGCAAATTCTTCAATTTTTAGATTGAGAAATGTTCTTGTTATTTGAATGTGTTGGGTTACGCCAAGCTTATTAATATTCTCAAAGGCTTTATTTATACGTTCACTTGTTTTAACGGCATTATTCCACTTTACCTTGGCAATAAGGCTGTCGCATTCACCATTAAAAGCAAATAACATTAATTTTTTATACTGGTTCGTCATTCTTCTGCCTTCTGCCACACTTCCGCTAACAGTCCATTCTGTGCTACAAACTACTGCCTGATCTACTTTAATTAAATTTTTCTGTTTTTCATAATTTATTTCCATTTGTAGTTTGAATGCTTCAGAAGTTTCAAAGTCGAATCGAGGTGCATATAATCCAAACGACCCAATATCCAAACTATCTTGATACAGATTAACTTGCTTTTCCAATTTCTCATGTACAGCCAATGCGTTTAAATACTTGGAATTTAACTCTTGTAACTTATTTTGGGCACTTTGTATTTCGGCCTCTCTATCTTTCAGGTACTGATCTTTGTCGATTAATGTTGAATATTTATAGACAATTGAGTCTTTTGAGCTTATACAATTAGTCAAAGCAAGATTTTTATTATCAAGTTCCAGAGAAGTTGATTGAACCTGATTTTGCAATTGCTCAATAGTTGATTTTGCAGAATCAAGTTCCCGTTGATTAATCAATAACTGCTCATTAGCTTCAGCAAGTAGTTTCTTGGATTTGTTGAAAAACATATGGCTTGATTTTGTATTTCAGGTCTCAATCGTTAATCACTCTTAGCTTCATCACTATTTGTGGATCTATTCTCACCAATAAACCAAGACGCCAGATACGCCGTAAAAGTGCCGAACAAACCCACACCAACAGTCATGAGAGCCATCGCAATTAATCGACCCTCCATGGTAACGGGAAATCTATCACCATAACCTACAGTGGTAATTGTGGTGTAAGCCCACCAGATGGCATCTTCAGCAGTTTTAATATTGCTGTTGGCGTCTGTCTCAACCTGTAATATTGCTATGGAGGAAAAAATAACCATTAAGACAGCTATAATTGTAGCTGCTGTTAATGTACCCTTCGTCCTTCTTTTAAATATATGCTGAACCAGGAGCTTTGTAGAGCGGAACGCCCGAAGTAGCCTGAACAATCGGATTAATCGAAAAGTCCGCCCAACCCGCATAAAATCAAACATGGGAATACTGGATACTAAATCAATCCAACCCCACCGCATAAATTTCCACTTATTATCAGCCTGATAGAAGCGCTTAAGAAAATCAACCAGAAAAACAATGCAGATTATATTGTCAGTTATAAATAGAACCCTGGAGACCTCTGCAGGCAACTTTAGGAATGTATCAAACATTAGTGCGAGCAGCACATAAATAGACAATACAAGGATAAGCAGGTTTAGGAAACCTATTCTTTCTTCTACAGGGCTTTCTGCGTTTTTCATCTATTTTATATGACAAGTCTGGCTGGGCCAGTTTTGATTAATCATAGTGACAACTTGGACTTATAAGGTTAAATTATAAATATTTCATTTATTATTCAAGCCTTGACTGCTTAACAACAATCAATATCTATCGCCTTAAGTACTTCTACGCTCGAAAGGGGTGAGCGTATTCGGGCATTAAATATACAAATGCTTCATACGACAGATTTACGGGAAACCGTAAGGAGAGAGCAGGTTAGTTGCAGCCCACATATCTATTGAGAAGGCTCTTTACGTTGAATGTACTTGCCATACATGTATTCGGAGAGCGGTTTTAAACGGCGGTCTATTTCAACCGGATGATACCCGGCTGCAGTATAAAACTCGACTACATTATTGATCTTGGAATACCAAATAGCTCCTATAGACCTCCTCATAATAGTGTCCGGCAGCATTATCTTTTTAAAGTACTTGACCTTAACTGTATCCAATGGGATGATAAAGGCATTAGCCTTGTTGGGTTGCTGGTTACAGGCAATCGGTTGATAATGATCAATCTCCCAGTACATGCATCCTCCATCCCCTTTGGTATTCCCAAACCAAAAGGCCATTGAGATGCCCACCAGTACAGTGGTCGCTGCCAATGTTTGTCTTGTACCAAATTTTATGATCTTTTTTGTAGCAACCTTAGTATCGTCAGGAGGAGTGGCTGCCATAGATTGGCTATTAGGTAAGGATGGTGGCTCGATAGTATTATCAACTTCAGGCTCCGTTGGTCTAATGGTTGGCTCTACTGTCCCCTCAATCCTGTATGACTTCCCATACACAAAAGGCCTTTCTGGAAAATCAATAAGCCAAGCCAAAAGTTCTATATTCTTGATATCTGTGGAGTTGGATTCTCCCAATAGAAACTTCTGCAAAGCCTTGAACTTGTTTATGTCAAAATGGTCTATTGCTTCTAAGTATTCTGCTTTATCACCGTGCTTACCAAAAAATGCCCTTAGCGCCCGTTCATCTTTTGGGACATACCCAGCCTTACACATTGCAATACATTCATCCCTGAGATTGGCAGGAGAGGGTTGTTTTAAGAGGGGAGATAAGTCGTCGGTAGCTAATTTTCTCTTATAGCTATTCAAGACCAGCGACTGGTAATCTACAAGCATTGTAACTATAATTTGATATTAAGTAAATCGAATTATCGGAATTGAATTAGGATCTAAAACGGTATTCCCGGAATACATGCGGAATGATCGGAATCATCGGAATTACCGGAATCGTTTGCCAATCAGCCACTTACCCAAGTCTATCTTCGTCCTGCAATCAGATCACACCTCCATAGCTAAGAGGCTTACTGTACAGACTGATTACACAATGGGCAGCGAGAACGGAAACAGATAACCGGCTTTGGGAAGCGTTTACAAGCTTCCGCGATCGACGCCCACACTTCCCAAAACAAGTAAGAAGCGCTTCTTCACTGATTTCAGGTTTTAGCACCCGGATGCCATGGGCATCGGCTGCCATTCATTTACTCTCCAAAAATTTTAAAAATGTTTAAACTAATATTTCTGATATTTTGGGCCATCGCATGCCCCAAACACACTGGTACGACAACAACGAATAATGGTGCGCAGGTAACTACTATGGATGACGATACAGGCGGGGAAACAGGAAGCATTCCCCCCAAACCGCCTACTCCGCCAAAACCTTAATCTCCATTCACGTAAGGCAAGACTATTCTTGCCTTACTTTTTTTAGAACAACTCTCGGCTAACAGTCAACATAATATACGAATTTTTTATTTTTAGGTCAAATAGCCGTTAGTGAGAGTCCTACACATTTACCTGTCATTACTGATTGTCAGCCACTTCGCTTGCAAAAATAAACCTGTCAGTCCACCGGCAGTAGCAGTCCCTTCATTTGAGAAAGCATACTCCCTTTTCCAAAATAACGATGATTCAGCCTTTCACTACTTTAATAAGATCGCTACAGGTTCCGGCGATACCTTACTGATCGCAATAGCCTATAATTATATGGGCATGATACAAGGATACGAGGGAGACTATTACGGTGGCCAGGAAAGCCTTCTAAAGTCTCTTTCATTGCTTGATGAACGTAAGAAGTCAAACAAAGATTGCCTGCTATCCGATTATAACGAACTGGGCCGTATTAGCAACGATCTTAAAAACTATGATAATGCCCTTGACTATTACAACAAGGCTCTTCCAATGATAAAGAATGAAAAAGACAGTGCAATAGCCTTGAACAATAAAGGGGTTGCCTTTCAGGGAAAAGGGGATTACAATCAGGCAGCCGATATCTTCCATTCCGCCCTGGATCAAAGCAAAAACTACCCTGTACAATATGCACGCACACTATCTAATTATGCCAAAGTCAAATGGCTACTGGATACCGCTTATAATGCTGCGCCTGAAATGTTACACGCCATGCAGATCAGGAAACGAGAAAACGATAGCAGAGGATTAAATGCAAGCTACGCACACCTTTCTGATTACCATGCTATACTCCGGCCCGACTCAGCCCTAATCTATGCAAACAAAATGTATGAAACAGCAAAGCTGATCAACAATCCCGATGATGAGATCGAAGCCCTTACAAAACTGATAAACCTCAGTCCCGTTTCATCACTGAAACAATATTTTACGCGCTACCAATATTTGACAGATAGCATGCAAATAGCACGCAATGCTGCAAAGAACCAGTTTGCCCTCGTTAGGTACGATGCCGAAAAAAACAAGGTAGACAACCTTCAACTACAAAAAGATAACGCACAGAAAGAACTTCAGATAATAACACTTATTGCAATAACCCTCATTCTCCTTACTTTCATCGCAACTGGCATATTCTTGTATCGAAAACGAAAGCAACGAATAGAATTCAACGCTCGCCATGCAATACAGGAGCATCAGCTTAAGACATCCCAAAAAGTGCACGATGTAGTAGCTAATGGACTGTATACAATAATGACAGCAATTGAACACCAGGATATTATTGAAAAAGAACCGTTGCTGGACAAAATAGAGATACTGTACGAACAATCCAGGGACATTTCCTATGAGCAGCCATCTATTACACACCAACATTTTCAGAATAAAATAGCTGAACTGCTCGCTTCTTTTGCCAGCGTCACTACAAAAGTCCTTACAGTAGGTAACACCGAAACTCTATGGGCAAATACCAGCGCACAAACCCAACTGGAAATAGAGCAAATACTTCAGGAACTGATGGTTAATATGAAAAAGCATAGTAGAGCGAACAACGTTATAATAAAGTTTGAACGCCTAAATGGACTGATTCATATACAGTATACCGACAACGGTGTCGGAATCCCAAACGAAATTATATATGGAAATGGATTGACAAATACGGAAAACCGTATTAAAATGCTTGGTGGCCAAATTACATTTGACAGAACGGTAGTCAAAGGACTAAAGATCCGAATTTCCTTTCCAACAGCCTGATCAATATGATTAAAAGAGTACTCATAGCAGAAGATCACGAAAGTGCTAACATTTCCATCCAGAAAACACTTGAAGAATTGGATATTCTCGATGTAGATTATGTATACTACTGCGATGATGCTTTCGACAGGATACAAAAAACAAACAAAACTGCTCGTTCTTACGACCTGCTTATTACTGATCTGTATTTTGAGGAAGACGATCGAATGCAGAAACTTGTCGGTGGTTCAGAACTTATTGCAGCCGTAAAACAGGAGCAACCGGATTTGAAGATTTTGGTTTTTTCGGCAGAAAACAAGGCGGCTATCATCGAAATGTTATTTGAGAAACAAGCTATTGACGGATATGTGCGAAAGGCCAGGAATGATGCAAAAGAATTAAAACAGGCAATCAACCAGATATCTCAAAACCAGCGATATTTCCCCAGGCACATCATGCAACTAATGAAACAAAAAAATGCTTACGAATTTACTGACTATGATATAACAATCATCACCCTGCTCTCGCAGGGATACCGTCAGAATGATATTGTTGAATATCTGAAACAAAATGAGATTCGGCCATCTGGTTTAAGCAGTGTGGAAAAACGCCTGAATAAAATGAAAGAAGTATTGGAGTTTTCTAAAAATGAGCAACTTATAGCATTCTGCAAAGACATGGGCATAATATAATAATTACTCGTGTTACGGATTTCCGTAAAAAATGACGTATTCCATTCTCTACTTTTGAAACGTAATAAACTACAATCATTATGAAAAAGAAGTATTATGTTTCAGAAGTAGCACAGGATAATGGAGATCATGAAGTTCACGAGGCCACTTGTGTATACCTTCCTAATTCAAACAACAGGAAGCTTCTGGGTGAATTTGATTCCTGTCAGGATGCTGTTCGTGCCGCTAAAAGCCATCACAACCAGGTAAATGGCTGTTATTATTGTAGTAATGCCTGCCACACCTCGTAAATGTATCAAAAAAGAAGGATCGGTATTGAGCTCCAGTAGATTGCTTCCTTAGGTAATCACTTAATAAACCTTATACTTTGCAACGACGAGCCTGCTTTGTTATGGAAATTCTCTTAGGTTTCTTATTACTTCTAACAGGTCTTCATTGTACTGAAACAGGCGTCTATATCTGTGACAGTAAAAATGCTATTAGATATCATTACAACGCCGATTGTCCTGGATTAAATAACTGTAAGCATCAGATAATTAAAATTCCCCTCGAAGAAGCAAAAAGGAAAGACAGAACAATTTGTAAATGGGAACAAAAATAAAAATATCTGTCTATGACGAACAAGCGATAGCAAACGACTTGTCCTCGATTAGATAGTATTGAATTAAATATCATGACAGCCTCTAAACAAAGTTTCAGATACCTTAAGTTTAAAGACAACTCGCCTTACCGACGTTTTGTACAAAACGGAGAGGCGAAGGTTGCACAAGCAGGGGTTACGAAAGAGTCTGTATCAGATGTTCCAGCGCATGGCACTTATGGAGGCTTATTATTTCATCCTAAATGGAAAGAAAAAAGGAAGGAGATATTAACCAGAGACAGGCATCAGTGTGTCAACTGTAAGTCAGATAAAGATTTGCAGGTACATCACCGTCAATACCACTTTGTTGTAAGTCAAAACAAGTTTCGGCTTCCTTGGGACTATCCTGATCACCTGTTAATAACCTTATGCGAATCTTGCCACAGTAGAGGGCACAATAAATACAAAGTACCTACCATAACCGTTTAAAATACATTTTATGGGCTTATTTAGCATCTTCAACCGAAACGGAAAGAACCATCGAAATGGGCATGAAGGAGCGCTGCCAGAAATCCCTGAAGGAACCTTTATTGAAAAAGAAAAGCAGGAAGGAAACCAAAGCCATGACCTCAAGGTAAAAGAAGGCATAAACCAGTTGTATGAGTTTCTGGATAAAAATTATGAAGGGAAAGGATACGATGATGCGTTAGTAAATCCCGACACTACGCACCTTGAACAAAATATAACCGCCTTAAAAAATGATCTTGAAAGATCGATTCGAAAAGTAAAGACATTTTACGAAGACTCTATCAGAGAGATAAACTTCCATATATCCAGTCGTGGTAGAAGCGGAATGATTGACACAGTAGAAGAGCTGACGGTTAAGAAAGAAATAGCAGAAAGCCATATTAAACAAGTAATAGAGATTGAAGAACAGGCAAAAGATAACCAGGGGGTAGGGCATGGAATAGTCATCAGCTATACAAGGGGATTTAAGAATGGGCTTGCAGCCATTTCTCACCATGTGATCTTAAAAAGGAACTTTTAAATAGACATTATGAGAAATATATGGATTCGCTTTGGTTGCTTCCTGACCGGCTATAATTATAGTATTATTAGAAGTTCGAGCGAAGTAGCTGCAAAATCAGTCAAAAAGTATACTGCCGCAATAGTAATTGTTTGTATCCTTTGGTTCTTTATTGGCTTCACCTTTGCGCATAGATACCTGCAATCAGGTATAACCGGTTCTGTAGTAGCAGGAATACTTTCAGTAATTATAATTGTGCAGATTGAAAGACAAATTGTATTATCTATTCATCCCAGTCGTTGGCTTCTTTTCTTTAGATCTTGTCTGGCGCTTATGATGGCTATCTTAGGGGCTGTAATTATTGATCAAATCTTACTTGAAAAGGATATCGAGTTGGAGAAAGTATCCTATGTATCGGAACGTGTGGATTCGATTTTACCATCAAAAACATTCGAATTGAAGCGTCAAATTGCTGAACTGGATACTACAATTAGGGATAAAGAGGCCGAAAAGCGGGATTATATAGCAGAAGTATCAAAACAGCCGACGATTACTTTTACAACTAGCCAAACTCAGTCAATTCCAATGCCGGTAAAACATCAGACTCCATCGGGTAGGGATACTACAATTATTGTACAAAAACCATTAATCACAATTAATAAAAACAGTATTCCAAATCCCAAGGCAGCTTTAATAGCTGCTACCGATTCCGCAATTGCTGAAATGTGGAAGCAACGAGCTGGGAAACAAAAAGAATTACTCAATATTAAACCATCCTTGGAAAAAGAAATGAAAGAGAAAACCGGGTTCTTGGATGAACTAAAAGTTATGTATCGCCTTATATCCAACTCCGCGGTAGCTTTAGCCTTTTGGCTGCTTTGGATTCTTTTCTTTCTGTTCATAGAAATGCTTGTGCTGTTTAGTAAAATGGGTGACAAGTCCAGCGATTATGAAAAAACGGTCTTGCATCACATGAATCTTCAATTAAGAAGACTTGATGCATTGGCGAAAGAATCATGATAAACCAACAACAGTCTGATGAGACTTATCCTATTACTACTGATAATTTGGCTCAACGCCTGCGTTGGCATTGAGCCGTTCAACGGAACAAGTTGCAAATTCGATAATGGCAAACATGCCGCTACTGCCAACTACTATAATCCGGATACAAAATACAGTGCTACTTATGAATTGGAGGTATATGTATTAAACTGTAAGATTATCCGTATTAACTTTTCCAACGGAGGCTGGCTTGATAAAGATCATATTCAGCCAGTCGAAATCGACAGAAACTGCAACGCCATGCTGAAAGACGATAGAGATAGAATATGGAAGGTTCACTTACAGTGATATGTCCTGAAAATTCATAGATATAAATAACCACTTAAATGGAAAAGATTTCTGGTAAAAAACTGGTTCAATTTAGACACAAATCCGACCGTGCTAAAAAGAGTTTCGCAGTCGGACTAAAGAAGAATAAAGTAAAGAGTAATGCTGAAAGTGGTGGTGATTATTGGATCAGTAGTTTGAGCGCAATAAGTAATAGTTTTAAGTTCGATGATTTACAATATATAATTGATAAAAAAGGAGAGATTGAAGATAAACTGGAGGATAATGAAGACGAGAGAATTCAGGAAATGTATATAAGGAATATTGATATTTTATACCATTATGAAGACTTTGATCTTAAAAAATGGAGACCTGTTAAGAAGATAAAATTATTACCAAAAGATAAAAAGAATTCTATTTTGATCATCAAAGGGCTGCCTGTACAGGCATTGCCGCATCACATTTTTACATTTAAAAAGAATGATGTAGAAGAAATAGGAGCAATTTGGTTTATTGCCAAATTGAATGGATTTAGGAAAGAAGAACTGGGACTATTTGTCGACATCTTATATAGATATTTAAAGGCCCATTTTTCGGAAGACTATAATCTAAATCCACAATATTGCATTGCGGTAGATGTGTTTAATTGTTTTGAAGTTAATTATTCGCAATTAGCAAAAGGCAAAATACCTGTTATCCTGGATGGAATATTGGACGAGATAAATGACTTGCTATAACCTGTAACTAACAATATGGACTCCGGATCGACAATCCCATTGCCATCCCCTGGAACTTTAAGTTTTAAATAACCACTACCGTGATAGCGTACGATTGAGAATCTCACGCTTTATGCATATATTGGCTACCGTTTATGACCCCTGACTATGAAGCTATTATCAGTCATACTTTCGCTGCTTGTTGCACAAACGGTATCTGCCCAGACGATGCCCTGGACATTTGTTCCAGTCAGAAAAGATATTTTTGGTCAGCCTGGTTCCTTTATCAATTTACCAAATAGTAAGGTCTGCGAGATCATTATAATGCCTGATTCCTCTTTTGAATTTCAGGTTAGGCCCCATGTGAGCTGCCTTACCTGGCTTGATTATAAAGGGACATGGAGACGGGAAAAAGATACCTTGTTCTTTGGTGATCACTACGAAGTGAAAGAGTCAGGCGTAAAGGCAACGTACAAAAGAGATTCGATGCAATCGTTCCGCTTCAGCTTTAAGACAGATAGAAACGAGCAGTTGAGCAACAGGGATATCAAAATCAGGTACATTTATGACTTCTTTTCGGAGCTGCAGGATGTCGACAAAATGTTTACTTTAAATCCTGACAACACACTTGAGATTCCATTTAAAAATATTCCCAACCTTAACAAGCTTGCTTCAATAGAAATTAAATATCAGTTAAACGGTACAGAAGAGAGATATGGGTATCTCACCCAGAATAAAATCGCCAATATAAAAAAAGGAGACCTTCCCAATATTATTGATGTTGAGTTCGTGCATAAGCCTCAAAAAGAGATAGTCTATCGGACGATCAAGGGCGTCATGCAACAAGGCACACTTGCAATCGTTTCTTCAACCAAAACAAAATCAATGTTTCCGGATTATCAGCCAGACATCGAATTGGAAGAGACATACGAATTGAGCAAATAACAATAACCCCATCAGGCCCTGTATAACGAAATTATTCCTAACCTTGCTGGTACTTACGCCCGTGTAAGACATCGATTAGCATCGAACGAGAAGCCAGATGGATTAAACACTAATTACATGATCCCTCTCCCTGACATAGCAGAACTATTATTTACCGGCCCCCTTGACGAGCCCAGGATTATCGAATTTATCGGCGATGATAGCTATGTGAATATAGCTAAAGGCCTCTTCGCAGAGATCAACTGGCTGAATACGCCCGGGCCAATCTATACTACTCATACTGATAATTGTGGCACAGGACAGGTCGCAGCAATGAACAATGTGGGTGGAGACGAAAATTACCATGAGGTGATCTTTAAGCAACCCTTCTCACGCCAGGAACTTAAAGAAACACTCACCGCAGCAGCTATTGATCCTTTCGACGCATACTATTTTGATGGAAACACAAACTGGACAACTGAGTTGATTCATCAATGGTGGGCAAAAAGCAAGGAGAGAATTACGTACATCCTTGATAATTATGAGCATGAGATCAAGCTGCCCGATATTCTCGACAGACCTTTGTATGGACCGCGCAATCCAATACCGGAGAATTATAAAAGCTGGTTGGATTTCTATCAGAACGATATGAAAAATTACCTCGAATGGTACAGCTTTAAACTATCAGGACAGCAAGCAGCCTTGGCCGAACTGAATGTTGACTGGAAAAGAAAAGAGGAATTAGACAAAGTGCTGGAAGAAAAGAAGAATAACAAGAAATAGCCAATTCCCCCACTACTGTTGAGAGATGTAAGGCAGATTCCGTAAATGAGAATGAAAAGTTAATATGCATAAGAGAAGCCCGACCTTACCGCGCTTTTTACCATATGGTAAATAATTGGGCCCTAACATTCGCTAACTTTGCGCGCGTGAAAGCATTCATAGATTATATTTTGCAGTTTGGAAGTTTGAATCAGCAACAAACTGACCTGATTCTAAGCAAAGCGACTGTGCTGGAACTTCGTAAAGACGAATACTTTTCGGAAGCTGGCAAGATACCCAGGTATGTAGGTTTTGTGCTGGAAGGCGTCTTTCGTTTTTGCTACTACAACAATAAAGGACAGGAGATCACGAATTACTTCATGGATGAAAACAGCTTTGTTTCAGACTATCAGAAGTTTGAGATACAAGTAGTGGCTTCCGACTACATACAGGCAGTTACCGATAGCAAGCTGCTTGTCTTTTCAAAGAAGGATTGGGATGATATCTCCAATACAATAGTTGGTTGGGATAAGATTATCGACCAGATAATTAAAAAATGCCTCTTAGAAACGATTGAGAGAAGAAGCCCGTTGGTGTCAGAAGATGCCACCACCCGCTATCTATCATTCATGGAGATGTTTCCGACCGTTATGAATCGTGTTCCGCTTGCGTATATCGCTTCTTACCTGGGCATCACACAACAATCATTAAGCAGAATAAGAAAAAACATCCGCTAAAATTGCTTTTTACCATATGGTAAACGCTTTCTTTTTGTAGATACTGACCTTTGCATCATTATTTAAACAACAAAAAAATGAGTAGCAAAGTCGTACTGATTACAGGAACAAATAGCGGGTTTGGATGGCTTATCGCCAATAGCGTTGCAGCGTTGGGGCATAAAGTATATGCCACCATGAGAGATACCAACGGAAAGAACGCTGATAAAGCAAAAGCCCTCGCACAGGTAAAAAATATTACCGTGCTGGATGTCGCACTAACCGACGATACAAGTGTAAAAAATGCCATTGATACAATCAAAGCCAAAGAAGGAACAATCGATGTATTGGTAAACAATGCAGCCGTTGCCATGTTTGGTGTAGCCGAAAGCGCTACGCCGTTTGATGTACAGCGGATATTTGATATCAATGTGATCGCCCCCTGGCGATTGATGAAGTTGGCATTGCCAGCTATGCGCAAACAGTCGGAAGGATTAATTATTAACGTGTCAAGTGGAAATGGAAGGTTCACCTTTCCGTTTTCTGCAGTATACGGAGCTTCAAAGTTTGCTTTGGAAGGATTGAGCGAAGGGTTACATTATGAATTGAGACCGTTAGGAGTCGATGTAGCCATCGTTCAACCGGGCGCTTTTCCTACTGAAATGTCCCAAAAGGTCCAGTTCGGCTCCGACCCATCAGTTATGGAGGACTACAAAGCGATCGCTGCAGTGCCGGACAAGATATTTGCAGCCATGGGTCAAATGTTTGAAACGGTAAAGCCCGATCCGCAGTACGTAGCAGATGCAGTAGTAAAGCTGATCAATTTACCAAAAGGACAAAGACCGTTAAGAACAGTTGTTGACCCGTCCACAGGACAAATTGTTGAAAGAGCTAATGACGCCATAAAAGGTGAATATGCAAAAGTGTTAACGGCATTTGGCATGCAGGAACTACTGGCTTGAGAAAGGCCGGAGGTTGGGCCTCCTGTTTACGCAGTTGGCCCAATTTTTACGTATTATCGCACATGCGATCACCCGTCACGATCCTTATTGCTTTCTTAATCCTCATCCCCGGGCTGTCCCATGCCCAAAAGCGATGGGGTGGCAGTCGGGTAAACCGCCTTATAAACAGGTTTTTTAACGACACCACCTCCGCCGCTGAGAAAAGCTTCCGGGTATATCCCACACTGGGCTATTCACCCGAAACCGGCGTCGAGCCCGGCGCCTCCGCCTTATGGCTGTTCAGGGCTAAAGGCGACAGTACAAACCGCCTCAGCGAAGTACAGACATTCGCCTTCTTCACCTTCAAAGCACAATACGGACTCTGGATCGACAATGCCATCTATGGCGACAAGGACAAATGGTTTTTCCTCGGCAGAAGCAGGATCCAGCGATTTCCCCTGCTATACTATGGCATAGGCGACCACTCGTCCGGCGATCACCCGGCCGTAGTGGATGCCAACTATATACTCCTCCGGCAGCGCGTGCTCAGGAAGATAAAACCCAACCTGTTCCTGGGACCGGAGATCGATTTCCAGCACCTGTTCGGCGTCACGTTCAACCAACCCGAAGAAGGGCTTCACCATCCCTTGCCAACCGGTAGCGACGGCACCACCAACCTCGGCTTCGGGGCCGCACTGGTATACGACAACCGCCACAACGTCCTTAATGTCCGCAAAGGATGGTTTGCGGAGCTCTCTTACCTCGGCTACCATCCTTCCCTGGCAAGCGACTATTCTTTCAACAGCATCAACCTCGATGTGCGCGGCTTCCATCCCCATAAGAAAAACAATGTCATTGCCTGGCAGGTGGTAGGCAATTTCATGAAAGGAGAAGTGCCATTCAACCAAATGGCGATGGTAGGAGGGGAGATGATGATGCGCGGATACTACCAGGGCCGCTACCGCGATAAGAACATGCTGGCAGCCCAGGTCGAATACCGCCTGCTGCCCTTTACCTTCAGCAAACGCTGGGGCGCGACCATCTTTGCCGGCACAGCGGCCGTAGCCCCACAGGTCAAAGCATTTAAGCTCGACAGAACACAGTTGGCAGGAGGCGCCGGCCTTCGCTATTTACTATTCCCAAAGAAAGACATATTCCTGCGCCTGGACGTGGGCTTCACCAGAGAAGGCCCGGGTTTCTATTTCTTCACAGGAGAAGCATTTTGATTTGAGCAGCTATTGCTTATATTTATGACCATCGAAGCACCAGCTCCTGATGCCCCGTTTATGGAACAAATCAGACACATAGCAACATCCTTCAACGGACCGGTAATTGCCCTTGCCGAGTTTGAAAAAAGAGTACAGATTTTTGATATCAATAGACTGGACACTATCGCAGAATTCGATACCATACTCAGTTTCGGAGGAAGAAGATTGGCAATTGCAGCAAATGGGGAAATATGTATTTGCGGTTGTTGGGCACGCCACGGTATTTGCGCCTACGACACCACTACAGGAAAGCTCATTTGGCAGCGAAAAGACCTTAAAAAAGTGCAGCGTATACAGATACTGCAAGTTGACGAAACTAAAATTTTTACATCCTTTGAAAGAGGCGCAAGCCGTATTATAGATATAAATACCGGTGCCGACATTGATAAAATATCCGGAGCAAGATTACTTTTTAACAGTAAATACGCTCCGGTCGATATTGTTGATAAATCAGGTAAGACCCAGGTAGTAGACAGAAGTACAGGGAAAACAAAACTGAGTATGCAAAGTCAATCATTTGCCACTTTGGATATAGCCTTTGCTGAAAATAGCGTTGCAATATCCGAAGTTGCAGGGCCGCTGAGTTGTTATAGTATACACGGG
This sequence comes from Paraflavitalea sp., assembly GCF_059502485.1. NCBI lineage: Bacteria > Pseudomonadati > Bacteroidota > Chitinophagia > Chitinophagales > Chitinophagaceae > Paraflavitalea > Paraflavitalea sp. The sequence goes on along the minus strand of NZ_JCACET010000010.1, from coordinate 1,141,806 downwards.
TTTGGAAAACCCTTATGGCGACTACCCATGGATAAAGATGGGCATCTTTCGCGGATTAGTTACAACGAACAACTCAATATGTTTGTAGGAGTCAGCCTGACATCATCAAGTAAAGAAAGGCCCAGAAAGTTAAAGTATATTAATAAAGACAACGGAACGATTGAAAAAGAATTGGCCATTAACCGCCCAATAGAAGCTGAATTTGCATTGAATGGACAAGTGTTGATTACGTCCGATAGAGAAATAATAAATGTTGAAACGGGTGAAAAGAAGAGCTGGGCGTAATACTGTAATTCCTGTTTCTTAATTTATCACCAATGATAAACCGATAGCAAAACTTATAAATATTTCTTTATGGGTACTTGGACAAGCTTTTTTGTAAAGACAACTGATAAGGCCAAGTTGGTAGAAGCACTTCGATCGGCACTGCCCCGCATAACAGAAGTGGTAGAAGACCAGCCGGGAAGTATAACCAACGATATTCAACCCTCTACCAATAGCCAGCCTGATCGTTTAGTGCTTGCCCAAACCAACCCGGAATGGTGTGTTGTATTTCATAACAGCTTCGATAAATTAGACGACCTGGCCTTGGGGCTTTCTCAGGACCTCGACACCTCGGTAATAGTCACGATGGCCCAGAGCGTATCCGACTATTACTACTTTGCCCTGTACAGTAACGGACACAATAAAAGAGAGATCGAAGTTTGTTACAGCGATGATACCGAAATGGTAAACACGGGAGAGCGTTTCCACTTTGAAAATGAAGAGCCCGGTGAAAAAGAAGAATACGATGGTGAAGTAAGCTATTTATTCGGCTTCGACAGCCTGGAGCAATACTGCAAACAGTTTGGTTTCAATATGTATGAAAAGCCGGAAAACTTTAGATGGACATTATTGCAAAATCCTAAATATAAGTTTGCCCCTAAACCCACAGCCAATACCCCTAAAGTAACGATCAGTAATACAAAGCCCTGGTGGAAATTCTGGTAAATCATAAAGACGTATAATGAACCCAAGAATAGAAGATTTAAATGCTAAAAGATTAGTCGGCAAACGGCTCACAATGAGCTTGGCTAATAACAAGACGGCTGAACTCTGGAAAAACTTCATGCCCCGGCGTAGAGAAATAACCAATAACCTCACAAATGACCTGATTGCAATGCAGGTATATAACCCTGCATACTTTACAAGCTTTAACCCAGCCAACGAATTTGAGAAATGGGCTGCCATTGAAGTAGCAGATTTTGAAAAGCTGCCCGATGATATGGAAGCCTATACATTGACAGGCGGATTGTATGCTGTCTTCGACTATAAAGGCCCAGCCGGAGATCCATCGATTTTTCAATACATCTTCGGTACGTGGTTGCCAGGCTCAGGTTATGAACTGGACCACCGGCCCCACTTTGAAGTATTAGGCGACAAATACAAAAACAACGACCCCGCATCGGAAGAAGAAATTTGGATACCAATAAAGCTCCACAATGCTTAAACAAACCCTGACTATATTAGTCCTTACAGCATTTTCCGCATCCGGATTTGCACAAAGGCCAGTAAAAAAAGAACTGAAGGTCTACAAGGCAGCCCTCGAAGAAGACATGCGCCGCACAGGAAACATTTATTTATGGTGGGATTAAATTGCCTTCTATTATATGGCTTTACAAGCACAAAACAGCATCGGTAAAAGCAAGCTTTTCTGGGTATTCCCTTGCCTGATTATTTTAATGACTGGGGCCTTTGCCTTTAGTGAATTGTCAGAGTTTTACACTGTTGCTATTAATGGCGAAACAGAAGGTTATCCCTGGGGAGCAGTAAATGAAGTGCCTTGGTATTACCAGACACCCACCACGTATTCAATATACGCTTTGACTAGCGGGCTGTTGTTTCTGGCAGCAACTATCCTGATAGCCTTGGCATTGATAAAGAAAAGTAGAAAACTAATGATAATAGGCGTTAGCCTCGCATTTATGCTGTTTTTAGTAGACGTCGTCAGCACAAACAAGCAATAATAGCCCACAAACACACAATATTCTCACATTTTAGAAAAATATGACTATGTTTTTGAATTTAGCGCTCGTTTTAACGTTAGGGATCACGGATGGTAACATTCAACCATTGAAAACAGAAAAAGAGATGTTCGGATTATTCAAAAAACAAGACCCTATCGGTAAATTTTGGCAGTGGTTTCAGAAGAACGAACCAAGACTACGGTACTTTCAGCAAAACCCCGATAAAATACTGACAGAAGTTTTAGACAATGCAAAAAAGATAGAACGGGGCCTTGCCATAGAATTTGAACCACCCGCAAATAATATCATCAAAGTAACAGTTTCAGCCGATGGTGATAAGAACCTCTTCTCGGTTGTAAAGGAGATTGTGGCCAAGGCGCCTAAAATACAAGGCTGGGAATTTATAGCATTTAGACAAAGGATGCCGTCGGACTTAGTAAAAGGAATGGTATTGAAAGCCCAGGGACATGAGCTCAATCCCAATAAAATGAAGTTTTTCCCTATTGTAGAGGGCGATACCCTGGACATCATTGTCTACGCGGAAAACATTACAGAAGAGAATTTCAACCAGGTAGCATATGGCGGGCTATTGATAATCGACAACATCTTGGGAGAGTACGATTGCGTGATGAAAGTACGCAACTACGACTTTCACAATATGCCTGTTGAAAAGGAAGAACTGAAAGACCTGAAACCGCTGCTTGAGCTGGCTGAATATGTCGACAACTTTCACAAAACAAAAAATAAATGACTAAGCGCTTTTTAAAGATCATTACCCCTGTAGTTCTTGGAAGCCTGATATTGACAGGATATAAGTCAGCTAAAACGACAGACCTCAGGCAAGCAGAGCCATCAGTAACAACATTCCCTGCTACTTTAAAAGAACTGGATGCCGTGGAACAAAAAATTGGCTCTCAGGACGTGTCCTATTCCTTTATGGTGAAGATCGGCGAAAACCTTTATCCCAATAAGTTGCATTTCGACCTGACTAAGACCAAACGCTATTTGCGAACCATCACCAGAGAGGGAATGGAACACACGGTAGAATGTTTTGCAACAGCCGATGATTCAGTTCGGGTAGTATTACATGAATGGAGTGTACCGAAAGGCGTCACTACTCCACTAACCAATGCTGGTTCGGCAGACCCGGCTTCACAAACCAGAGTAGTCAACGCGTTCAATAACAGGTTTACCAACCTCGACTCCTCCTTCACCAAGCTACTCGGCACGCCAATAATAAGAGATATCAAAACCGGTTTTCAGAAAGAAGTAGGAAGAGATGATGTCAAATGGGCCGCAAACCAATTGAACGCTTACCTGTTGATGTTTAAGAGGGATGGCGACGTGTATAGGCAAATAAGATTGATTGTTTATCCAAAGTAGCAATCGTTACGCTGATTATCCTTTCTCAGTGCGCTTCGTGTACCTGATCGTCGAGCCGGGAATAATACCTACTATATGCAGTTCAGTAGCTGCATCAGTGGCGATAGATTGATTTTTGTAGGGCTCCGGTACAATGCTGGCCTGCCAATGTTTCGGATCGATATCGAAATAAGAAGAAAGACCATTGAAAGGCAGGTCTGGTTGACCATAAAACGTATACCTTTCGGTGTCTGTAGCGTCTTGAATTTCGATATTTATCCTAAGCTCATCACAATTGAAAAGCTCTTCCAGTTCGAGCATGTTCTTTCTGATATAAAAAATAACGGAAGGATGACTCACGTAAAGCCTTACAACCGATTTTACTTCTTCAGTCGCGGAAAAAGACTTGAAAGCATGAAGCATTTGAATAAAAGAAAACACCGGCGGGAAAGTTCTTTGAGACCCAGCTGAAAAATGCATACAATGGATCACCCGGTACTTGCCATTGGTGATCTGTAAAGCCTGGATGAAAGCCTCTTTGATGATCCGCAGGTCACGCGCCTTCCGGCCTTTACCAAGTTCATTATTCCGTGCAATAGCAGCATATAAATTACTGTCACTATATTGATACACCAAAGGTTGTGAAGTCTTCCGGAACTTTTTAGCATTATAGCTATCGCCAATGATATCCTTACCCTTGTGAGAAGGCCACACGACACTGTCAAAACCTGCACTAAAGATGCAGCACTCCTTTTTCGTAGGTTTGGGCAACGCCGAAGCTATTACTTCAAAATCGGGAGTAGTACTACGCTCTTCAGCTTGATAGATGCTTTTGGTACCGAACGATAGTTTGTAAATTTTCTTACTGTCAGACCTGATGGCATTTTCAAGCATCGTAAGCGACTTGGCCAGTCCGCTGTAGTCGCCAGGCTCTCCCGGATAATACAGGGAGATCACATTCAACTTTGTATGAAGAAAGTGAGGATCAACTTTGCCCGATTTGATATCCTGTTCATGAAACAACGCACAATGCGTATTGGGATTGCTTCCAAAACTCTCCAAAGTCTGACCAAAGAGTCCACGGAAATAATCCTCCGTTAAGCCCGACCCCACGAAAAGCAACGAGAAGTTTCGAAACACCTCTCCAAACGCAGAACGAAAAACCTGGTTGTTATAAGTAGCCTGGCGGTAATGCCGGTAGCCAATCACGATCTCCTCTTCCAGGTTTTCATCATTGATACTCGTGCCAAAATACCCTTGCAATGCCCAGTAAAGCGTGTTCACAGGAGCGTTAAGCGATGAAAGAAGTGTATGACAATCACGCTGATTCCGTCCATACACCGAGATAGGATCACCATCCTGCCGTGACTGTTTCTTAGTGTAAGCCTTCACAAACATCCTGTCATAATTAGTGGTCAAAACAAGCGGCCACCAGATATTACTCAAAGCCTCACAATTAGGGCTCACCGCTGGCTCCGTACTTTTTTTATAACCAAGGCTGTTTTTGATGGCACTGGTATAGTCCGCCGAATTACCCCGCTGCAATTTATTGATGATTGCTTCAGCCGCCTGGATCAATTCACTCGAACTCAATTTCGATACATCCTCTATGGCCGTTGCAGTATGCTTCGATAGATTTGAAATAAACGTTGTCCAGCTGGGAATAGTAGGCGCACTTAAGCCCGCTCCCGTAAAAGGCACCAGTTTACCCTTGTTGTAAGTATGAACAAGCCTTGGAATTGCTTCCTCGAATTTTAATGGTTGGAACACGGCCATAAACGACACATTTATTTTACCGAAAATATACAATCTATCTGTCACCATGTTGACAGCTCAGTAAGTGCTTCCACAAACTTTTCTCCCTCCTCATACGCCGCTGCAAAAATATCTTCCATAGTTTCAATATAAGTTACATCAACTTCTTCCACATCAACCACTGCAACCTTCTTCTCTTCAGAGAAAGCCGCCGCCAGCACCTCATCCGCAAAAGAGGGCACTGCCACGACTGCTATACCCTCCGAAGGCTTGTCTTCAATCCTTTCCATATTTCCTCCCAATCCATCAAATCCAACAGATCGTGGTTCAGACACAGACAGCATGACCCTTAAAGCGCCACCCCTCACCAGCACGGGTTTCTCATTCACCAGCTTGTAAAACTCGATCCCCATCAGCCAGAAACAATCCTGCTCATTGCTGGGCTGTATCATCTGTTCGATAGCAAAGGGAGACCCGGCCTTACGCCCCATGGCATGTAAGGCGCTTATCTGTCTATCCTGGTAATAAGTACGTTTGTCAAAGTCGATCGACAGGATGCACGATACCAGCCGGTAATGCGTCGCATCCTTTGGTATACCCTTCTTCTTCCGGATGCGGAATGCTGGCACATCCAGCGCCAGTTTGCCCGCCTCAAGCGAGAAACAATTCTCTATGTTCAGGGGAAGCGCATTCTCCAGCGGCAAATGGTGGTTGAACTCGAAGCCAACCAACTTCGATAAATTACCGGCGCTAACCTCCCGCTTGCCATAATCATGGATGGGGTCGTCTTTGAGCGCCGCCAGCAAGGGACCATTCATGCGGCCACTGAGCCGTATATTCTTTACGGATCGCAGCAAATCACCCAGCGCATGCCGCATCAGCCTGGAAGCAGCAGTAGCTCGTTTCCATTCAGCGGCGTTGTGCCGCGTATTGGTAAAGCGGTCAAGGTTTTTGACCTGCCACGCCGAGGGGCCGCCTTTTTCTTTCATCTGTTGGCCATACTCATTCTTAAAATAGGTCGTGTTACCCACTGACCCGCGGATCTCAAAAGGAGATAGGATTTTAGCCATATATAAGATTTTTACCTAATTTACAACTACGGATAGGGGTTTCCAAATGACCATGACCGAAAGTGACCGAAATGGCCGAAAATGCTCTTTTTTTCCGAAAAGGTCGAAAATGTAATGGTCGATAAATTGCGTAAGCATGCATCCGATAACTGGCCGAAAACTGGCGCAAGCATGCCGCATAGCTAAGTGCTGAAGGGTGCTTGTGCCCAATCTCAGGTCAATCCCATAGCATTCCCATAGCAACCCTATAGCAGAAGTAAACCACAAGTAAAGCAGAGGTAAAGGAGAAGTAAAGCAGTAGTAAGACAACAACCCTCAAATGCAGGCAGAACGCGGGTTTATATTGTTCCGGATTGGCAAATCCAGTCCCCGCAAGAGTTTGATCGAAAAGAGGAATTTGAAAATAGTATTTGCTGTCATAGAATATGATATCCGATTACAATATACTCAAAAAGGCAAACCTTCCCATGCCATTCATCATCTAATCCAACAATTTATCTCGATCCCCCTTTTCAATACAACAGGAAACGCATACTTTACCCGTCTAATACCAAAATCTATTTGCACATGAGAAAATTCCTGTTCACATGTTCAGCCGTTGTACTCAGCTGCCTGGCACAGGCCCAGGACGAAAAGCTGGACGCCGATATGGTACAGAAGATACGTACCGAAGGCCTGAACAACTCCAAGGTAATGGACATCGTTTTCTACCTCACAGAAGTTAGCGGACCCCGTCTCAACAATTCTCCCGGCTACATGCGCGCTGCCAACTGGGCTAAAAGCGAGCTCACCAAATACGGCGCAGAAGGTGCCCAGCTCGAAGCCTGGGGCGATTGGGGCAAAGGCTGGGAACTGGAAAAGTCCTACGTAGCCATGACAGCCCCTTACTACCGCCCGCTGATCGCATTCCCTAAAACCTGGACCTCCAGCACCAAAGGATTGAAGAGCGCAGAAGTGATTGTCCTCGAAGCCAAAGACTCCGTAGAACTCCTTTCCTATAAAGGCAAACTCAAAGGCAAGCTCGTCCTGATACCACGCACAGATACATTGAAGCCAACCTATACCGCCGATGGCAGCCGTCGCACAGAAGACGAACTGAGCAAGATGGCAGCATGGACACCCAACCCTGCACCAGCAGCTGGTGGCGGTGGTCGCGGACCTGGTGGCCCCGGCGGCCCTCGTGGTGGCTTCGGCGCTGCAATGGCCCTGCAGACAAAGATCAGGGATATGGCCAAAGCCGAAGGAGCAGTAGCATTGTTGAGCACCAGCCCCCGTGGTCGCGATGGCACCCTGTTTGTACAAGGCGGTGGTGCTTATGCAGGCACGGCGCCCGAAAACTTCCTCGACATCATGTTGGCCTACGAAGATTATATGTCACTCCAAAGATTGGTGAAAGCAGGCATCCCCGTGAAGATCGACGTAGACGTAAAATCTAAATTCTATACAGCCGACTTGAAAGGATACAACGTAGTGGCAGAGATCAAAGGCACCGATCCCCAGCTGAAAGAAGAACTGGTGATGTTGGGCGGCCACCTCGACTCCTGGCATGGATCAGTAGGCGCTACCGACAACGCAGCCGGTTGCGCTGTGATGATGGAAGCCATTCGCATCCTGAAAGCACTGAACATTAAACCACGCCGCACCATTCGCATCGCATTGTGGGGTGGGGAAGAGCAGGGGCTCCACGGTTCCCGCAACTATGTACGCAACCATTTCACCGACACCACTACCCGTCGCTTCAACGCAGCAGGTGATAAAGTAGCAGCCTACTTCAACCTCGACAATGGCACCGGTAAAATACGGGGCATCTACACACAGGGAAACGAAGGCGTGAAACCCATCTTCGCCAAATGGCTGGAGCCATTCAAAGACCTCGGCGCTACCACCGTTACATTACAAAACACAGGCGGCACCGATCACCTGTCATTCGATGGCATTGGTTTAGCAGGCTTCCAGTTCATCCAGGATGAAATAGAGTACAACACCCGTACACACCATACCAATATGGATTCCTACGATCACCTGCAGGCCGACGACCTCAAACAAGCCGCCACCGTGATCGCATCCTTTGTATACCACGCCGCTCAGCGCGACGCAAAACTGCCCCGCAAAGCTCCCACACAAGGAGGACAAGGCAGACAAGGATTCTAAAAGAAAACGAAAGCTCACAATAAAAACGCCCCGGATATTATTTATCCGGGGCGTTGTATTTATAAGGTATTTCGAAACAAATGGACTGACGATTGCCGATACTGCCGATTGCCGGCTCCGTCACTGCGAATACTTAAACTTCACCACCGCACTCTTCTGTTCACTCGACGACAACCGTACCTCATACCGCTTCTTACCAACAGTAATGACCATGAGAGCAGTGTTAGGCGGAATACGCCCAAGATTCTCGGCATACATCATCAGCTCATACTCGGTGTTTGGAAAAGCAGTAAACTGTAAAGGAAGCGGCCTGTCAGTAAGCCGTTTCTTATGCAGCAATAATGTATTATTCAGTAACACACTCACCGTGTCATCATCGATCTCGGCATTGTCATACAATTCGATCTTCACAGTAGGAGAGTCGATCACCACCGTTTGCACCACTTCCTTTTCACGCGATTGCAACTTCAGGTTCTGTTGCAGCTTCAGTAACGTATCACTTTGATAAATGTCTACCGGGAAAGCGGGAACCGACACGCGGTTAAGAGAGATCTTACCGGGAGGACATGCATTGTTATTACCCATTTCATGTCCGCGCCAGTCACCCAGCAATACTTCCTCTACGCCAGTTTTCGACCAGGTGAGATCATATACCTTGATACACGGAATACAATTGGCAGGAACACTGTATTGCAGTACGGCGCTTTCAGTGATCACCATGCGTTTGTTCAACGGGTTGTAGCGACCAGTAAAGTTTACCTTGGTAAATTGCTTATTGTCAACGTAACTATAAGCATTCCCCATCATGGTCGTCTCATTCGAATAATAAATATGCAGTTCCAGGAAATACTCAGGAAAACAACCCTGAGAACCTTGCGTGCGCTTGCCACGCCAGATGCCGGTAAGGGATTGCGCTGCCAAAGAGCCGCTACAGAGAACCATGAGAAACACGAAGAGAAAACGCATGGGGGGATTTTATCGGAAATTACCAACTACAACAATACAAGCCACACTAATTTATGTGAGCGGTACAGAAAAGCGTGAAGCAGGATGTTGCTCCGCTGCTAACAGCTAAAAGCTAACGGCTAATAGCTAATTATGGTCCTGCCTTATACTTGAAGATCACAACCGCATTCTTTTGCTCCGTAGAAGTAATGCGCACTTCAAACGTCTGCTTGCCGGCATCCACTACCATCAGAGAAGTATTGGGAGGCACCTCGCCCAGGTTCTCAGCCACCATCACCAGCTCATGATAAACGTTGTCATCATCCAGCTTAATTTTTAATGGAATAGCTTTTTCCGTCAACCGTTGTTTGGAGAGAACCAGTTTTTTATCGAGATATACAGAAATAGTATCATTGTCCACACTACCATTATCATAGATCCTGATAAAGATCTCGTTGGCATTCGTAACGATAGTTTTTACCAGTTCATTCTCCCGCGTCAGCAATATCTTGGGCGTAGGCACGGGCGGAGCTACCACTACCGGCTTCTCCACCTTCTTCACAGAATCCACGATGATGGGTTTGGTCGTCAGGTTAGGTTCCTGCGTTTTAGCCACCGGTGGCGTCTTGGGCGGGTCGGCCTTCTTGACTACAGTATTGCTTTTGGGAGTAGTGACAGCAGGTTTAGTGGCAGGTTTCGTTGCCGGGGTCGTCTTAGCAGTAGTAGGCGGGGGAGTAACCTTTTTGGTCACTGCCGGCTTCTCAACAACAACAGGAGTGGTTTTCTTGGCCACGGCACTATCAGGCTTGGGAGTAGCTACCAACGGCTTCTTATCCGCATCCTTTTCCCGCTCCACGAGAAAAGGCTCCTTATAAAAATCAGAAGTGACAACCTTACGCAAAAACACAGTACCCTTGCCACAATCAGTAGAGTCACTCAGCTTCATACTGGTATAAGTACCCTCGAGGAATTCTTCATCACCCACCTTGGAATATTGCAAAAAGAGCGTCATCAGGCAAATGCCGCCGCCACTACTCATGCGCTGCTCCACGATCTTGAGTTCGTCCAGTAAAACTTTGCCGGTTTTGGGATTCACAGTACCCTGGCAGGTAGCCTTGCCATAAAAAACGGTGGTGAGGTAGGAGTAAGTAACACCCGCGAAAGCTTTGTCTTTTTGGTCCACTTGTACTTCAAACTTATACCGGTCATCCTGACCCAACATTTCCATCAGCCGGTTCTTGGCCATCGAGCGGAAACCACCCCTCCAGATGCCCGTCAGGTCCTGGGCCGATGCGGAAATACCAACACAACAGATCGCAAAAAGTAAAAATCGCTTCATGAATAAAAACCTCACAGGGGCAAATTAGTTAAATTATCAGTTTATTACGATAAATATCGTATGTCATCATCTGCAAAAGTTCGTTAAATTTGCGGTTCTCTCGGATATGGGACGCAGATGCGGGCTCAAGATACGCGTTTCACCAATACGATCATCTGCCACGCATCCCCACAAGCTGCATGAATACATGAATGGCTGCCATACCCCAGAGTTATAAAAATCAACAGAAACGGCAATAACAACAAATGATCAAAATTACATTACCGGACGGAGCAGTACGGGAGTATGAAGCAGGAGTCACTGCTTTAGACGTCGCAAAATCGATCAGCGAAGGGCTCGCCAGGAAAGTACTGGCAGCAAGTGTCAACGGACAAGTGTGGGATGCCACGCGGCCAATAACCGAAGATGCAAACCTGAAACTCCTCACGTGGGATGATGATGGCGGTAAGAGCACCTTCTGGCACTCCTCGGCCCACCTGATGGCAGAGGCAGTAGAAGACCTGTTCCCCGGAGCCAAGTTCTGGGTAGGGCCTGCAATTGAAAAAGGGTTTTACTACGATATAGACCTCGGAGGCCGTCAGATCAGCGAAGAAGACCTGCGCAAACTGGAAAAGAAGATGAACGAGCTGGCCAAACAGAACAACAGCTACGTACGCAAAGCCATGCCCAAAGCCGAGGCAGTAAAATACTTTACCGAAAAAGGCGACGAGTATAAGCTGGACCTCCTGAGCAATCTCACCGACGGAGAGATCACCTTCTATACACAAGGCTCCTTTACCGATCTGTGCCGTGGGCCTCACATCCCGACCACAGCACCCATCAAAGCCATCAAGCTCACCAACATAGCCGGAGCCTATTGGAAAAACGATTCCAACAACAAGCAGCTCACCCGTATTTACGGCGTTACCTTCCCTTCCCAAAAAGAACTGGATGAGTACCTGCAACTGCTGGAAGAAGCCAAAAAGCGTGATCACCGGAAGCTGGGCAAGGAATTAGGCATTTTCACCATGGACGATGATGTAGGTCAGGGCCTGCCCCTGTGGATGCCAAACGGTACCATCATCATTGAAGAGTTGGAAAAACTGGCTAAAGAAACAGAGCAAAAAGGGGGCTACAAAAGAGTAGTGACCCCCCACATCGCCAAAGAGAGCATGTACCTCACCAGCGGACACTTGCCCTATTACCAGGACAGTATGTACCCACCCATGGAGTTGGACGGTACCAAATACTACCTGAAAGCGATGAACTGCCCCCACCACCACAAGATATTCGCCGCAGAGCCACGCAGCTACAAAGAACTGCCCCTCCGCCTGGCCGAATATGGCACCTGCTACCGCTACGAGCAGAGCGGGGAGCTGTTTGGTTTGATGCGCGTACGTTGTTTACACATGAACGACGCCCACATCTATTGCACCCGCGAGCAGTTCGCAAACGAGTTTAGGGCAGTTAACGACATGTATATCAAATACTTCAAGATATTCGGTATCGACAAGTACGTGATGCGCCTGTCACTCCACGAACCCTCCAAGCTGGGTCAGAAGTACATCAACGAGCCAGAACTGTGGCTGGAAACCGAGGAAATGGTTCGGCAGGTACTGAAAGAATCCAACATCCCCTATGTAGAAGTACCCGACGAAGGCGCCTTCTACGGACCCAAGATCGACGTTCAGATCTGGAGCACCATCGGGCGCGAGTTTACCCTGGCTACCAACCAGGTGGACTTTGCCCAGGGACGCCGCTTCAAGCTGGAGTTCACCAACAAGGAAAACACCCCCGAAACCCCGCTTATCATTCACCGGGCGCCCCTGGGTACCCACGAGCGCTTCATCGGCTTCCTGTTGGAACACTACGCAGGCAAGTTCCCGGCATGGCTGGCACCCGTACAAGTCAAGGTGCTGCCCATTTCCGATAAGTTCCTGCCCTACGCAAATACTATTTTAGAATCCCTGAAAAATGCAGATATTCGTGGAGAGGTCGATGACCGCAATGAGAAGATAGGCAAGAAGATCCGCGATACCGAGCTCATGAAGGTCCCTTACATGCTGGTAGTAGGAGAGAAAGAAATGAACGAAGGAAAAGTTGCTATCCGCAGACAAGGAAAAGGAGACCTTGGCACCAAATCTGTGGAGGAGTTCATTGCCGAACTCTCGGCAGAAATTAAAGAGCGCAGAGGAGAGTAAATATTCATTATTTTTATCCTATGAACGCTACACAATCCTTTAAAATCTATGAAATTCTGCAAAGGCATTTTAAAAACGATGTCGATGCAAAGACAGTGGTTGCTGAAATAGAACTGATAATAGATAATAAGTTCGATAAAGAAAGAAACATACTATCAACCAAAGAAGACATTCATCTGTTAAGACAGGATGTAATGAAATTTCATGTCGATGTCGAAAAAAGGTTCAATACAACGATCCTTTGGATTGTAGGAACTGGAATAGGAGTGGTAGGGTTGATTTTTTCAGTTATCAAACTATTCGTAACTCAATAATGTAGTCAGAAATCCGTTCCATAAAACAAAAAACAAATAAAATTTTAGTTCACGTAAAAATTGTAAATGGCATTTCCACCGAGACCTCCGAGAGGTAATTTCAATCCACGTTTTCGAAAAGAACAACAACAAGAACACCGCACCAACCACATGATCCGCGTACCACAGGTACGACTCGTGGGCGACAATGTACCCGTAGGTGTTTATTCCATCCAGGAAGCGCTGAAAATGGCGCAGGAGCAGCAGCTCGATCTGGTAGAAATCTCCCCACAGGCCGATCCCCCGGTATGTAAGATCATCGACTATAATAAATTCCTGTACGAGAAGAAGAAGAAAGAGAAAGAGATGAAGGCCAACAGTAAAACGGCCGAAGTAAAAGAGATCCGTTTTACACCTGGCACAGATGACCATGACTTCGACTTCAAGGCACGCCATGCCGAAACCTTCCTCAAAGAAGGCAACAAGGTAAAAGCCTATGTACAGTTCAAAGGCCGCGCCATCATGTTCAAAGAACGTGGAGAATTGGTGCTCCTGAAGTTTGCAGAACGCCTCGCCGAAGTAGGACAGCCCGAAGGCATGCCCAAGTTGGAAGGAAAGCGTATGCTCATGATCATCGCACCAAAGGGCAAACAAAAGAAGCCCAAAGACGCCAAAGAATAATAACTAAGCGTACAATATTAAAAGCATCCCGCCACCAGCGGGATGCTTTTGTCTTGTCAGGAACCTTACAACTTCACAAACTCCACACGCCTGTTATTAGCCTTGCCGGTGGGCGTATCATTCTTATCAGCAGGCTCCGATTCGCCTTTTCCGTCCGCTTCCATGCGGGAAAGATCTATGTTAAACTCCTTGGACAACGCAGCCTTCACTGCCGCCGCCCGGCGTTTGGATAAGTCCATATTCGATACATCATCACCATCACTATCCGTGTGACCGATGATCTTTACTTTCACATCACCATGCTCGGTCAGCACACCGGCAATCTCCTTCAACACACCATACGACTCCGGCTTGATACGATCACTGTTTACGTCGAATAAAATACCGTGTGTCACAAACTTGCCTTCCGTAATGAGTTTGTTGCGCGTATCAGGAGCGCCTACGGCGAGGCGTACATTGTGCAACAAATACCGGTCATTCGCATCACTCGTGCCACCAAGCATAAACAACAACGTATTGTACTTCTTCACCCCATCAAAAGCACGCGGCACATCCCACACCTTCTCCTCATTGAGATAAACCCGCAGCCGTTGTTTTTGCCGCCATATGGACACCTTCACATACGTGTTACCCTTACTATGAAATTGAGTGGTAGCACTTGCATTCTCCATATCAGGATTGCCCGCGTTCCATACACCAAAGCCCGAATGGCCACGGCTGCCACCAGCTTCCGTTGGGTGGATCCATACCTCCACCGCTTCCTTCTTGGCAGGGCCAAAAGCCTTATAATTTTGAAACTCCTTCCTGTTGGTAAGAGCAGCCATGTACAAATGAAAAGCAGAAGAGTAGTAGCTGAAATTAGCATTACACATCACGTCAAATTCCAGCGTAAAATTCTCCGGCAGCGAAGTGATAAACTCAGGCATGAACACACCCTCCTTCGAAAGCGAGAGCCATTTACCCGTTTTGCCCTCCACCGTTACAAGCTCACCGGTAGAATTGGTATTCCATTTATCAGGAAAATCACCAACAGCATCCTGCGAAAAATCTTCTTCAACCAGTATCTTCTCACCGGGCACGAAGTCGAACTTGCTATAACTCTTCAGTCCGCCAGTTTTGCCATTGCCTATGCCGCCACCATTATTCCCTCCGTTTGCTTCTTCATTCACAGCACCCTCTTCAGAAGTAGATTTACCATTTTCCTTTTTAGGTTTCTTCTTGCCGTCTACGGCATCATCTATCGATTTATCAACCTTCTGGTTGATCTTCTGTTCAACCTTGTTTTGAGCACTTTTGCCCAGGCGTTTCAATATCTGCGCCTGCGAAAGCTGCAGCACGAGAACAAGAGGCAGCAGCAAAAACAACTTATTCATATTGATGGGTTTTGATTAGACGAGGTAAAAATATCACCTTGCCAAGGCCCCGCAAGGCCCGTTTAAACGCATTACATGTAGTTGTTTTTATGCCGGAAAATGTTTATAGATTGCAGCACTATGGATATGGAATGGTTGCAAAAACAATGTCTTTCCTGGCCCGCAACAGAAGAAGAAGTCAAGTGGGAAAATGCCCTCTGCTACATGGTGGCCAGGAAAATATTCTGTCTGTACGGATTGGATGATGGCCGCATCTCCTTCAAAGTGCCCGACGAGCAGTTTGAAGAGATCTCAGGAACAGATGGCTTCATGCCGGCGCCATACCTGGCCCGCGCCAAATGGGTAACACTCGTGCAGCTGGAGAAAGTAACCAAAAGAGAATTGGCAGATTACCTGAAACAATCCTACGAACTCATAAAAGCCAAACTCCCTAAAAAAGTAAAAGCCGAATACGGACTCTAATTGTTGTCACCCTGAGCCTGTCGAAGGGCCTAAGCCTTGCAACATTCATTAGCTTAACCAATATGAAAATCTTCAACATCATCTTCTGCTTGCTATTCATCTTTAGCGCCGCCCTCCAATACAACGATCCCGATCCCTACATATGGATTCCGATCTATGGATATGGAGCCGTATTATGCTGGTTGGCATTTCGTGGTAAGTATTATCCCAAAGCATACCTCGTTGGCATAGCCGCCTACACAGTATATGCAATCGTCCTCTTCTTCGAAAAAGATGGTGTATGGGATTGGATCACCAAACATGACGCGGAGGATATCGCCCAGACCATGAAAGCCTCCACCCCCTGGATAGAAGACACACGCGAATTCTTCGGATTATTGATCCTTATAATCGTACTCTTGATCAACTATTATCATGATAAGAAGCGTAAAACGGCCCGGAAATAAACGCTTGTAATTGCGGGAACATTTATATGTTTTATTGAAATATATCCGCAAGGCCGCAAATAGCCGCAATATAACCGCTTTATTTGCATTAAAATGCTCTAATTCAGCAGATTCCCGCGCGTTTTTTTGTAATTTTTGGGTACAAACCAAATAACCAAACTAACTCGCGTATGAAAGCATTCCTCCGCGCAGTGTGGATAGTCTGTTGCCTATGCACACCCGCACTGCTATTTAGCCAAACCCGGCAGATCACCGGAACCGTGCAATCAGAAAAAGGAGAGCCCGTCCCCATGGCCTCCGTGCTGGAAAAAACAACTTCTAATGGAGTTACTGCCGATGAGAACGGCAAGTTTATCATCACCGTTGCCAACACGGGCGCCACACTGGTTGTTTCAGCTGTTGGCTATACACCCCGCGAAATAAAAGTGGGTACCTCCGCAACCATTTCCATAACACTCCAGGAAGTAGCCAACCTGTCAGAGGTAGTAGTAACAGCCATGGGTATCTCCCGGGAGAAAAAAGCACTGGGCTACGCCACCCAGGAGATCAAAGCGGCAGACCTCAACCGCAACCTGCAACCCAACATCGTCAATGCGATGCAGGGTAAAGTAGCTGGCGTAACGATCTCCAGCGTAGGAGGTGGTCCAGGCCAGGGAGCCAGCATACGCATCCGTGGCGTCAACTCCATTAACCCCAACCAGGCGGGCGATCCACTCTTTGTGATCGATGGAGTTCTGATCGATAATAGCACCTCCACCTTAGGAGCAGGATCGTCCAACAACGTGCGCTCCGTGGGCAACAGAGCCTCCGATCTTAACCCGGAAGACGTGGAAAGCATCAACATCCTGAAAGGCGGTGCAGCCACAGCCCTCTATGGTCTTCGTGGCTCCAACGGCGTAGTGGTCATCACCACCAAGAGAGGAAAAAGCGGTGCCATGCAGGTCAACTTCAGCAGCACTTATGGCTTCGAGAACATCAATAAGATTCCCGAAACACAGCTCGTCTATACAGCAGGTATCGTAGGCGTGTACACGCCGATCGGTCTGGGGCCAGCCTGGGGGCCAACCATCGCAGAAGCGAAAGTGATCGATCCTACTCACCCCGATAAATTATACGACAACTATAAACAAGCCTACGAAACCGGCAACCAGTGGCGCAATGCGATCAACGTAGCCGGTGGCACAGAGAACGTTCGCTACTTCTCTTCCGTCTCTTATTTCACACAGGAAGGCATGCTGCCATTCACTGATTACAAAAACTTCTCTGCCCGTTTAAATACGGATATAAAGCTCAGTTCAAAACTGAAAGCATCTGTCAACCTGAACTACACCAAATCAGGCGGCTACAAATACGATGCAGATAGGTTCGGCGAAAGTCTGGCCTACTTCTCCGGCCGTTGGGATGTAAAAGACTATGTGAACCCCGACGGAACGCAGGTTTGGAGAGGTACCAACAACCCGATATTCGGAGCAGCCACCAACCGCCTCAAAGACGATGTGGACCGTATCATAGGAGGCATCAACCTGAGCTATTCACCATTCAAATGGCTCGACCTTAGCTACCGCGTAGGGCTCGACAATTACAACGACAACCGCCTCCGCACGGCTCCCGGTCTTCGTGGTATCGCCGGAGAACGTAACTACGACAATGAAGAAGGATTCGTAGGCGTGTACAACACTACCTTCCGCGCTATCAACTCTACCTTCCTCGCGTCAGCCTCCTTCAACCTGATGAAAGACCTGAAAACATCAGTAAGAGTAGGGCAGGAGCTGTACGATCGCCGCATACGCGCTACCGGAACACTGGGTTCCAAGCTCGGTCAGTTCGATTGGTACAACCTGCGCAATGCAGCCGTACTGACGCCCTCCGACAGCTACAATGAGTACCGCCTGATGGGTATCTTCGGAGAAGCAACCTTCGACTACAAGAACTTCCTCTTCCTGTCCGTAACAGGCCGGAACGATATCACATCCTCCTTGTTGAAACCCAACAACTCATTCTTCTATCCTTCCGTGAACCTGGGTTATGTATTATCTGAGCACGTTAAAATGCCTGATTTCATCGACTACGTGAAACTGCGCCTGTCTTATGCACGTATAGGTAAAGATGCGCCACCCTATGCTACCCTCACAGGGTACACGGCCTACAGCAGCCTTCCTTCAGGTATCACCGGCTTTACACGCGCCGCCAACCTGGGCGATCCGGAGCTGAAGCCTGAGTTCACCAACACCTATGAAGGAGGTGTAGAACTTCGTTTCCTCAACAATCGCTTGAGCATCGATGCCACCTACTACCATTCATTAAGCGAAGACCAGATACTTCCGGTAAACATCTCCTCAGCCACGGGCTATGCAAGCGCCTTCATCAATGCCGGTAGCATGCGCAACAAAGGCATTGAGCTGATCCTGAAAGGCACACCCGTTATTACGAAGAACTTCACCTGGGATGCGAGCATCAACTTTGCAGCCAACCGCAATAAGGTCGTAAGCCTTAGCCAGGGCCTTACAGAAATACCCTACGCCACCCATCCTGGATATGGCAACGCGGCCGTTACCATGAAGTTGATTCCCGGAGAAGCATTCGGTAACCTCTACGGAACCCATTACCTCCGCTACTACGGCTCCGATCCACAGGATCCAAGAAGAACAGATAAATCAAGGCCAGTGATCATTGGCGCCAATGGCTTTCCTGCATTGGGACCGGTATCCAGCCAAAAACTCCTGGGTAATTCACAGCCCGATTGGCTGGGAGGCATGACACACACATTCACCTACAAGCGACTCACCCTTACTGCCCTCATAGATGCACGTTGGGGATTTGAGAAATACAACCGCCTCGACAACTTCTTCGCTGCCTTCGGTATAGCCACCTATACACTCGATCGCCGTGATTTCAAAGTATTCGACGGTGTACTCGCAGATGGTTCCAAGAACACCAAATCAGTATGGCTCGGACAAGGCACTGGCCCTGATGGCGTAGCCTACGGCGAAGGATACTACCGGCTCAACTACCGCACGATCTCAGAACCCTTCATACAAGATGCATCCTGGGTAAGACTCCGGTCAGCAAGCCTGTCCTACGCATTGCCAACCAAATGGTTTGGTAAGAACTCCATCATCCGCAATGCTACGGTTTCCGCTACCGGCAACAACCTCTGGCTCCATACCAATTACTTCGGGCTTGATCCGGAGACGGTATCAGCCGATGCAGGCAGCAATGTCGATGGATTCTCAGGCTTCACCTATCCAGCCCCACGCACCTTCCTGTTCACCCTAAATGTTGGATTCTAAAAACAAAAGACCATGCGAAAAATTTCAATCTATACAGTACTCCTCGCAATAGTAGCATTGAGCGCTACGAGTTGTAAAAAGGACTACTTCAACCTTACATCAAATCCCAACCAGGTAACCACGCCAACACTGCCCGGCCTGTTGAGTACAGCCACCCACAAATCCGGCATCAATAGCTACAACGTGGGCTCCATCGTGGCTGTATATGTTCAATACACGGCGAACCCTGGTGCGGGAGCCTCCAGCGATATCTACCAGATCGTAGACTACTCAGGCACCTGGGATGCCCTCTACTATGCGATGGCAGACATCCACGACATGAAAGACCTGGCCATAACAAAAGGCTCCAGCGAATACAGAGGAGTAGCCAACGTACTGTGGGCTTACAACCTCAACCTGGCAGCCGATCTCTGGGGAAGTATACCATACAAAGAGTCATTCAATCCTACGATCCTTACACCGAAGTATGATACGCAGGAAGAGATATATGCAGCAGGACTCACCCTGTTGGACTCGGCCATCATTGAGCTCACCAAAACAGACGCCACCTTGAAACTCCAGGCCTCCAGCGATCTGATACATGGCGGCGACAGGGCCAAATGGTTGAAAACAGCAAACGCCCTCAAAGCACGCATGCTGATCAAAGTGAGCAAAACAGCTGGCTACAAACCAGCCGATGTACTCACTACGTTGGCCGCAGCCTATACGGCCAATGCGGATGATGCAGGCATGGCATCCTTCCAACTGCGCAACAACTGGGCAGGCGTGGCGGTCTCAAACGCGGCGAACACACTCGGTGGCTGGCTGTCAGAACAACTGATCGACCACCTCAACGGAGTTACCTACGGACTGCTGGATCCCCGCATTGCCAAGATCACCGATAAAACAGTTAACGGAACGTACATTGGCACAGTCAACGGAGCTGGCAACAGACCTCCCGGAGCAAATACAACAAAAGACGAATGCTACATTACTGTCAACTCCCCCTGGACCAGCGCTACCGCTCCATTATTGTTGGTAACCTATGCCGAGCTGAAGTTCATTGAAGCAGAAGCCGCGTTTGGTACAGACCCAACAAGAGCCTACAACGCTTACCTCGCAGGCATCAGGGCCAATATGGACAAACTGCAGGTAGCTGCCGCTGATAGAGACGCTTACCTCGCTTCTCCAATAGTAGCAGTAGGTTCGGCCAACCTTACCAAAGCCCTTATCTTTAAAGAGAAGTATGTGGCAACCTACCTCAATCCCGAAGCATGGAATGATGTTCGCCGCAACAACTACCAGTATAAAGATTTCACTCTGCCACAAAACGCAGTACTCACCACCTTCATCCGTCGGTTAGAATACCCATCACTCGAAAGAAGCGAGAACGGTCCCAACGTACCACCCTCAGTACCATTATCAGACCGCCTCTGGTGGGATAAATAACTTAGCTGTCACCCTGAGCTTGTCGAAGGGTGGTCAAAGGGTGGGTCGCCCTTCAAGGGCGGCTCACCCTGGTCTAAATAATTACAGGGGTTAGAAGCAAGAAACCCCGCGGGTCACAAGAGAAAACAGGTCAATTAAGCAAAAAGCAAAGCGGCTGTCCTTTTAAAGAGACAGCCGCTTTTTTATTATCAGGAAATATAAAACTGATCGAAAGCTAATAGCTAAAACCTAACAGCTAATGCCTACTTAAACTGTATCCACTGCACACCCACCTCGTTAGCTTCAGTAGCTGCAACAGGCTTGCTCACCACATACAGATTATGCTTTTTACCATCAGCCACAGCAGCAAAAGCAATAGACAGGGCCTTGCTAACAAAAGGAGTTTTCTCACTGCCAGTTCCACCACCAGCAGGTAAAGTAACAGCACCCAGCAACTTACCATTGGGAGCATCAAGGCGCAGCTCGAAACTATAACCCGATTGAGCAGGTTTTTCCCAGATGATATTCAGCGTAGCCTGTGAAATACCGGAGAGGTCGAAAGAGTCCAGCATAAACCAACCCTCACCTTTGGGCGCCAGTTGATAACGCACCCCGTTCTTATTCTCACTCTTATATTTCTCTTGCTTGCTTACCCTGCCGAGATTCACTTTACTGTTGCGCAAAGAGATCGCATAATTGGCCGTCAAAGGCTTGATATTATTGCCCCCCTGATCAGTATAACTGGCACTCAGTACCAATACACCATTGTCCTTCTCGGGTTTGCCCAGCGTGGGTTGAACAGAACCGGAAGCAGGCATTGATTTTTTATTATTCGCAGCCGCAGTAAGCGATTGGATCCAGGTCACGATCTGCCGCGCATCAGCCTCCTTCAGGTTGGGGTGCGCAGCCATGGCTACTTCGCCCCATACACCGCCGCCACCTTTAATGATCTTGTTCACGAGGTAAGAAACAGCATTCGGGTCTTTCTCATAACGCTTGGCCACCTCTGCAAAAGAAGGCCCGATGGATTTCTCATCCACCTTATGACAGGTCTTACAATCGAGCGATAGCATCAGGTTCTTGCCCATCGTAGCCTCGGTAAGCACCTGGTGACCGGGTGAAGCACCAGCCTTGTCGCTGCCCTCCACATAATCAGCCGACACGATGAGGTTGTTGAGGTCTTTCACTTTGGCAGTATCATCCTTGTCCTCGATACTTACACTATACTGAACAGGCTTGCCAGGGAAGTAGAAAGATTGATTGCCTTGCAAAGAGACAGTCACGGTAGGCGCATCATTACCTGCATACACATCGACAACAGCACTTTTTGATTTAGCGCCCTTGTCATCCTTTGCTTCTACCGAAACTGCATAGTCACCTGCCTTGCTGATGGTATATTCCAGCTTGGGCTCGGCAGTCTCTTTAGTGGCATCACCAATATGCCAGATATATGTGATCTTGTCTTTTTCAGGGTCCTTGGCTTTCACGGTAGCAGTAAACGTGAACGGCAAAGCGCCGGACAGCTTGCTTACTTGCAGGCTATCGGTCTTTGGTGCTCTGTTACCACCATTATAATCCAGCCGTGAAATAGCAGCATCGGCATTTTTACTGAACCAGCCAGTACCATATTCCAACATATACAAACGACCATCAGGGCCCACCTCGAAATCGATCATGGAGTTCAGCTTGGTATGCTCGATGAAAGGCTCCATCTTATCGAAGTCACCATTAGGTTTCAGCGTCACAGCCTTGATCCAGCCGCGTATCCAGTCATAAACAAACACCTTGTTATTATAGTAGTCAGGCAGACGTGTCGCTTCAGGGAACATATCCGTATAATACGCAGGACCAGCCATCGCATTCCTGCCACCAGTACCCACCTGCGGAAAATCTTTAGAAGCAGCATAAGGATACCAGATAAAAGCAGGCTGCGCAGGCGGAAGCTCTTGCAAGCCCGTATTGTTCCGGGAGTTGTTAATCGGCTTGTTGGGATCATGTACAGCACCAGCAGCGCCGGTACCATAATCATAAGCACGGTAAGCATAATTATTACCCACAAACAAAGGCCAGCCAAAATAACCAGCTTTCCGCGCCTGGTTTACCTCATCATAACCACGTGGACCACGGGTATCCAGGCTATCATTATTGGCATCAGGACCAACCTCACCCCAATACAGGAAGTTGTTCTTCTTATCTACAGAAATACGGTAAGGATTACGATTACCCATTACATAGATCTCGGGACGTGTATTGGGCGTTCCTTTAGGGAACAAGTTGCCTTCAGGAATTTCATAAGAGCCATCCTCCTTCAGTTTGATCCGCAGGATCTTACCCCGCAGGTCATTGGTATTCGATGAAGAGCGGCGTGCGTCATATTGCTCATGACCCGGCCTGTCATCCTGGGGACCAAAACCATGATTCACATAAGGCTGCTTAGGCTCATCGAAAGGAGTGGAGTTGTCACCTGTAGACAGGAACAACTCATTGCCATCACGGCCAAAAGCAATAGAACCACCGGTATGACAGCAGATATCACGTTGAGAATAGAACTGCAAAATGATATGCTCAGACTTCATGTCCAGCGTATCGTTCTCAAACTTGAAACGCGAAAGGCGGTTTACAGAAGTATCCTTGGGACTATAGAAAAGATACACAAAGTGATTCTTGGCAAAGTTGGGATCAGCCTGCAAGCCCATAAAACCCTCTTCGGCATTCACATTAGGCACCTCCGTTTTATGATATACATCCAGGAAGCCAGCCTGCTTCACACAAGCACAGGAGTCCAGGTTCTTGTACAACATCAGTTCACCACGGCGTTGAGCCACAAGAATGTCCATATTAGGTAAAATGGTCATTTCAGTAGGTTCAAAGAACATACCTTGAGCCAGTACCGTTTTAGTGAAACGATCCTCATCAGGCGTGCGCAGCGACTTAGCCTTCGAATAATTGTTCTTGCTGTTCTTACCAATGGCATATTGAAGACCACCCAGCAAATGCTTCAGGTAGTTCTCTTCAGCAAATGATTCCTCGGTATGGCCCAGTTCGGTATAGAAAGCACGGCCACCATCGAAATCATGGTACCAGGCCATAGGATGATTATCGCCATTCTTGCCACCCTGGTAACTCTTTTCATCGATCGTCAGCAACACATGCACATCAGGATTCAGGTTCTTGAAATTATACCACTCGTCCTTCCGTTCCCAAACATGGGGGAGGTGCTTGGTAGATATATTAGTAGAGTCCTTAACAAGGATCTTAGCCATTTGCTGCTCAGGGTGACTTTCAAAGTAGCCACCAACGAGGCGCCCATACCAACCCCAGTCATATTCGGCGTCGGCTGCGGCATGGATACCTACATACCCGCCACCGGATTGTATATAGCGTTCAAAATCAGCTTCCTGATACTGATTCAACAAATCGCCGGTAGTATGCAGGAATACGACGGCAGCATACTTGGACAGAGAGTCTTCCTGGAAATAATCAGCATTCTCGGTAGTATCGACCTCAAAACCGTTCTCCTGGCCCAGTTTGGTGATGGCAGCGATGCCCTGGGGGATAGAACTATGCCGGTAGCCGGTGGTTTTGGAAAAGACGAGAATGCGGGGTTTGCCGGATCGGGAGTTACTGCAACTGAATAGATTAAGTAATAGGACCACAGTAGCAAGTAACCAGAGCGTTTTTTTCATATGCGTGGGGATATCCGATAAAGATAAGGTTTCCAATACATTCCGAAAGGAAACCACATTGTTAAATAACTGAATAGAAGTTTTTTGCCAGTACTATAAGCATTTAGCTAAAAATGGGGTAGTTTTACATAGTTGTATTTTATTGATAATTAATTTGTTACATCTTTTACTCATTTCCTGGATTAAGAATATATGCTATCTTCTCAATTTTATATTCTATATTTATTTCGCCTGTCGAAGCAAAAGGTTTTCTGCTGAATTCTGTATGCTGACTTCTATATTCTGGTATTCTTTTCCTACCTTTGCGCTCCATTTTCGGTTTTTGTCACCACCCGGTCGATAAGAGCCACATTGCCCACACGGCCCAAAAAGTTCCCCGGAGGATCGGGGGCGCCAGCAGGGTGTAACAATTAAAGGTATTAAAATGCCTAAAGTTAAAACAAACTCAAGTGCCAAGAAGAGGTTCAAAGTAACCGGCACAGGAAAGATCACACACCAGAAGTCTTTCAAACGTCACATTCTGACCAAGAAATCTAAGAAACGTAAGCGCGCCCTGAACAAGGACGGAGTTGTACACAAAGCCAACCTGGATTTCGTACAACGACTCCTGAGGCTGAAATAAGCTGGTAGCCACCTCGGCTCCGTAAACACACAACTTTTAACTTTTCAAACTTATTAAGATATGCCACGTTCAGTAAATGCTGTAGCAAGCAGGGCACGCCGCAAAAGGATTTTAAAACAAGCCAAAGGCTTTTATGGCAAACGTAAAAACGTATACACAGTTGCCAAAAACGTACTCGAAAAAGGTCTCCAATACAGATATGTAGGCCGTAAACTGAAGAAAAGAGAGTACCGCGCACTGTGGATCGCTCGTATCAACGCTGCCGTTCGCCCGGAAGGTCTCACTTACTCTGTATTCATTCACAAACTCAACGAAAAAGGTATCACCCTCGATCGTAAAGTACTGGCCGACCTGGCCATGAATGAGCCAGAAGTCTTCAAAGCGCTGGTTGCAACCGTAAAATAAGCTGCGTGCTTAAACAATATACTCCGGGTGCCGACACAATCGGCACCCGGTTTTTTATGCCCTTAACGTTGACGTAACATCACTCGCTCGCCTTCCCGCCGCATGGCGGGATGAGGCTATTGCAGGGCCTCTGGCCCCTCGAAGCAAAAGCTGCCACCCCTTAGTTCGCCTCCCCAACGAACAATCAGCGCCCCTCCTCGTTATCATAATGTTTTTTTGTTTGTAAAACCATGCAAACTATTACTTTTGTGTACTTTTTTCGAAATGGTGTTCATTTACTAAACTTTTAAATTCATCGCCATCAGCCAGAATCAGTTCATGAACAACTCGTACACCGACCTGGTGTCGCAAACCTTTAACTTTCCGCAGGAAGGGTTTGATACTAAAGACAGCAACCTCTACTTCAACGGTCTCGATCTGAGAGCTCTGATCGAAAAGTATGGTACGCCCATGAAGCTTACCTACCTGCCCAAGATCGGTATGCAGATCAAAAAAGCCAAGAAGATGTTTGCTGCAGCCATCAAGAAACATCGGTACGAGGGAGAGTACAACTATTGCTATTGTACCAAGAGCTCACACTTCTCATTCGTGGTGGAAGAAGCACTCAAACACGACATTCACCTCGAAACATCCTATGCCTACGACATAGAGATCATCAAGAAGCTCTACGAGAAGAAGAAGATCAACAAAGAGACCTTCATCATTTGCAACGGCTATAAGCAGAAGACCTATACCAGCCGCATTGCAAACCTGCTCAACAGCGGCTTTAAGAATGTAATTCCCATCCTCGACAACAAGGATGAATTACAGCACTATAAAAAATCTGTGAAGGGACCCTTTAAGCTGGGTATCCGCATCGCGGCAGAAGAAGAGCCTAACTTTCCATTCTATACATCCCGCCTTGGTTTCCGGGCAAGAGATGTACTGGAATTCTATGTAGACAAGATCGAAGGCAATGAAGACCGCTTCCAGCTCAAGATGCTCCACATCTTCCTGAACAAAGGCATCAAAGATGACATCTACTACTGGAGTGAGCTCAACAAGGTGATCAACCTCTATTGCCAGCTGAAGAAGATTTGCCCCGAGTTGGATTCTATCAACATCGGCGGCGGCTTCCCCATCAAGCACTCACTCGGCTTTGAATACGATTACCAGTTCATGATCAATGAGATCATTGGCAACATCAAGAAAGCCTGTAAGAAGAACAACGTACCCATGCCCCACATCTTTACCGAGTTTGGCTCCTACACGGTGGGAGAGAGCATGGCACACATCTATAGTGTGATCGGGCAGAAGATGCAGAACGACCGTGAGATTTGGTACATGATCGACTCATCCTTCATCACCACTTTACCAGATACCTGGGGCATTGGAGAGAAGTTCTTGCTGCTGCCCATTAATAAATGGGACCAGGAGTACCAGCGGGTAGTGTTGGGAGGCATTACCTGTGACAGCCATGATTATTACGATTCGGAAGAACACGTCAACGAAGTGTTCCTGCCGAAAATAACCAATGGTGAGCCCCTGTACCTCGGCTTCTTCCACACGGGCGCCTACCAGGACCAGATCAGCGGATACGGCGGTATCAAGCACTGCCTGATCCCATCACCCAAACACGTGATCGTGGGCCACGATAAAAACGGCAAGCTGGTAGATTGGGTCTACGCCAAAGAGCAAACAGCCCAAAGCATGCTGAAGATCCTCGGCTACGTAAAATAGTCTGCACCATATTATATTGTATAAGGGCTGCCTCCGCGCAGCCCTTTTTGTTTGCCCCTAATCCAACTGATACATTCTTATCCTTTCTTGGTGATTTTTTATCATACTTGTCCGCAACCCGCAAGCGCACACAATTAAACGTAAATTAGCTATTGACCTTGCTCAATAACCAAGTCCTGATTGCTGATGCTGGAGAATGATGCGCAAGCCGACCAAAACTGGCTAAAACAACTGCAACAAAGCGATGCGCAAGCCCTTGCCGCGCTAATGAGAAAGTATTATACAGACCTGTATAGCTATGGGATACGTTTTGCACAGGATGAAGCCCTCGTCAAAGATGGCATACAGGAAGTCTTCATAAGCCTTTGGCAGCGAAGAGAAAATGTAACAACCATCCTCTCGCTCAAGTACTACCTCCTCAGAGCTGTCAAAAACAAAATGCTCAAATCACTCCACCAGCAGGCCAATAAGACCGATAGCCTTGACAACCATGACACTTACGACTTCTTACAGGAATACTCCATAGAGCGCCTGATCATTGAAAAGCAAGTGTCAGATGAAAAAGCGGCAACCTTGCGCAGGACCCTCACACAGCTCTCTCCCCGACAACATGAGGTGATCTACCTGAAGTTCTACCAACACCTTGATCATGGCCAGATTGCAGAGCTGATGCAGATCAGCCGCCAGTCGGTATACAACCTCCTCAATGAAGCACTCCAAAAGCTCCGCGGCCTCTGGCACGCCGAATTCCTGACCAAATAAAAAAACTTTCCATTTACCCAGTAGATTTCTCCAATCCCCGGAACTTACTAATACAACAAAGCCGGGCATGAAAGATTTTCGCTTGTTCGATATCATGGACTTCGTTATGGATGAAGACTTTGCGCGCTGGGTGCACGAACAGCGACCAGAGGACGAAGCCACCTGGCAGGCATGGCTTACCCGCAACCCGGATAAACATTTGGTGGTAGCCGAAGCCCGCAACATACTGAAGTCGATCTACATGGCCCCACCGGCAATTACAGGAGAAGAGATAGATAAAGAAGCAGAGCGACTGTTGCAAACCATTCAACAACAACCTGAACAAGCGCCAGCCAAAGTCACCAGGATGAGATCCCGTACCTGGTATGCAGCTGCAGCCGTGTTGATAGTTTGTCTGGCAGGAGCACTCTATTATATAAATAATACCAAAGACCCGAAGGCAAGCTTTACCTGGGAAAAAGTAACCGCTTCCCGTGAACTGATCGAGCATGTAAATACATCTGCCACAGCGGTAACGATACCCCTGTCGGATGGAAGCGCTGTATCACTGGCGCCGGGTAGCAGAATAGGATATGCCAATCGATTCGACAGTGCTGATACCCGCGACGTGTACCTGTCGGGAGAGGCCTTCTTTGAGGTAACTAAAAATCCCGATCGCCCATTCCGGGTGTTTGCCAACGAGATCGTTACCAAAGTATTGGGCACCAGCTTCACAGTTCGTTCATTCGACAACGATACAACCATACAGGTCATCGTGCGTACCGGCAAAGTAACCGTGTACTCACAGGCCGTTACAAATACCCGCCGTAGCGCTACCGACCACAAACCCGGAGAAGTGATCCTAACCCCCAATCAGCAACTCGTTTACGAGAAGACAGCACACAAATTCCAGAAAGTATTGCTGGACGATCCATTGCTCATTGTGCCTCTGGTAACAGAGCAAAAGATGGAATATGAAGAAGCCAGTCTGGTCGATGTATTCAATGAATTAAGCAAAGCGTACGGTATCAACGTTGTGTACGACAGTGAGTTGATTGGAAAGTGTACCGTTACTGCCGATCTGAGGAATGAAACCTTTTACCACAAGCTCGATCTGATATGCAGCGCCATCGGCGCTTCATATGAAGTCATCGACGGACAGGTGGTAGTACAATCTAACGGATGTCAATAACAGGCATTAGGTATTAGCAATTAGTTGTTAGCGACAAACGCTAAAAGCTAACGCCTAACAGCTAAAAGCTCAAATAAAAAGGGCTGCTATTGCTGCGAACAATATCAGCCCCGGAATTTCCCCCACAGCCATCGATTGATTGCGGGGACATGTTTTGATTAAACCGATTTGCTTTAACCAAACATTGCAAAAATATGAAAAAACACCTCGTTAACCAGTTAATTTACGGGTTTATGAGAATCGGACTGCTGCCATTACTGCTTATTACTGCGTTTAGTGTAATCATACAAGCCAGCCCCACCAACGGGCAGGAAGTATTGAATACTAAGATCAATCTCGTTGCCGAACAGAAAGAAGTGAAAACAGTGCTCGGCGAGATCAGCAAGCTGGCTGGGATCAAATTTGTATACAGCGCCCAGCGCATTCCCACCCGTCAAAAAGTGTCTGTGGTTGCCCGCGATCGCCGCCTCGGCGATGTGCTGGATGGGTTGCTAAGTCCACTCAATATCTGCTACCAGGTGTCGGGCAATCAGGTGGTGCTCATGCGTAAAGGCGATGGCTCCACAGCAGAGATTGCCTTCTATGAAGAAGGGAGTATGGACAGATCCGCCGACGCTATAGAAATACCCTATAAAGTAATAACCGGAAAAGTGACGAATGAAAAAGGAGATGGATTGCCCGGCGTATCGGTGGTCGTAAAGGGCACGGCTAAGGGAACCTCTACCAATCAGGAAGGCGTATTCACGATCAACGCAGAAGTGGGAGAAACACTCCAGTTCTCGATGGTAGGCTATAAAACTTTCTCAATAGTGGTAGGACAGGAGAATGAAATACCGGTATCACTGCAGGCCGAAATGCTCAACATGAACGAAGTGGTCATAGTAGGATATGGTGCACAACGCAGAAGCACCCTCACAGGAGCTATCTCTTCTGTAAGCGGAAAGACGATTGCCGAGCTGCCCGTGGCCAGTGTGGAAGCTGCATTGCAGGGTAGGGTAGCAGGTCTTACGGTTACCAACAATGGCGAACCGGGTACCTCACCCATCGTGCGTATCCGGGGTATCAGCTCCATTAGCTTTGCTTCCGATCCGTTATATGTGATCGATGGATTCCCTACCGGAAACCTCAGCAACTTCAACACCCGCGATATCGAATCCGTGGAAGTATTGAAAGACGCCAGCGCGGCAGCCATCTACGGTTCCCGGGCTACCAACGGTGTGATACTGATTACTACCAAGAAAGGTAGGAGAGACAACAAACTGCGAATCAACCTCGACTCCTACGTAGGCACCCAAAGCGCCTGGAGAAAGATTGACCTGTTGAATACAGAGCAATACCTGCGCTATGAAAGAGCGCTGAATGGAGCGGCCGGAATTGGCTTGCCACCTCGTCTGGAAACGGCCAACTTCAACAAGCCCCTGTGGAATGGA
Source organism: Paraflavitalea sp. (assembly GCF_059502485.1). Lineage (NCBI taxonomy): Bacteria > Pseudomonadati > Bacteroidota > Chitinophagia > Chitinophagales > Chitinophagaceae > Paraflavitalea > Paraflavitalea sp. Next base: position 1,111,251 of record NZ_JCACET010000010.1, on the reverse strand, counting down.
GCTACCCAAACTTTTGCACAAACCAATACCGATTGGCAGGATGCTTACTTCAAAAATGGCATCATTACCCAGCAGGATCTTTCCTTAAGCGGTGGTAACAATGTATCACGCTTCTTTGCCTCAGCCGGATATTTCAAACAGGACGGCATCGCACGCGGTGTAAACTATGAGCGCGGTAACTTCCGCCTCAACTCAGACCACGCGATCAGTAAAGTCTTCACCTTTGGAGAGAACCTCTTCATCTCCTATTCCAACCAACGATACGATAACACATCTGGCAACAGGACCCGCCTGGTAAACGTGATCAGGAGCCTGCCTTACCTGCCGGTCTATGACCCAACGTCTATTGGCGGATACCGCGGTGCGGAGAACAGCATAGATGCATCCGATCCTACCAACCCGGTAGAAGATGCAGAGCTCCTCGGCAATGCTACTAATAAAAATATCAAGATACTGGGTACCACTTTCGTGGAAGTGAACTTCACCCCCTGGCTCAGGTTCCGTTCTACCTTTGGCGTGGATTATGTAAACCTGTTCCAGCACCAGTTCCTCCCCATCTTCAATGACAAAGGCCGCAATGCGCCGGTGGCAACGGTCAGAGATGTACGGAGCATTTCCACTACGACCATCTTTACAGAACAACTCACTTTCGATAAAACCTTTGGCGAACACCATATCAATGCCATCGGAGTATTTGAAGTACAGAGCTCCAAAAGCTCACAGGAAAATGCTTCCGGCAACCAGAACAGCAATGACATAGAAGTATTGCGCGGTGCTACCAATGTGAGCTTTGTTTCCAACCGGAGCGAAAACTTCCTCCAATCGATGGTAGGTAGGGTCAGCTACGAATATGCCGGTAAATACCTGTTGAGTGCTGCTATTCGCCGGGATGGTTTGTCTGTCTGGGCACCCGGTAAGAAATACGCCAACTTCCCCTCTGCATCAGTAGGCTGGCGCATCGACCAGGAACAGTTCATGCGCAATACACCCTTTATCTCTGAACTGAAAGTACGTGCAGGATACGGCATCACGGGTTTGAATGCGGTGGCCGCATTGAACAATGATTACCCCTGGCAGGTAACGGTATTCGCAAATGGAGCAACCTATCCATTCAACAATGTGAACTCCACGGGTAATGCCTCTTATTATAATGCATTAGGCAATGCAGACCTCGAATGGGAAAAAACCAAACAATGGAACATTGGCCTCGATGCGGGTGTGTTGAACAACAGGCTCACCCTGTCGGCAGAATACTTCATTCGTAAAACAGATAACCTGATCCTCAATGTACCCACGCCACCATCCTTTGGGTTCAATAACACAGGTGTGCTGGCGAATGTGGCATCGATGGAAAACAAAGGCTTTGAATTACAGGCAGGGTATAATAAAACGGCTGGAGAGTTTACCTGGAACCTCACCGGCAATATTACCTTCATTCGCAACAAAGTACTTAGCCTGAATACGGAGACAGCGACCATTGATCAGGGCGGTGACCAGGACTTTGGCGGTGGAGCCCACATTACACGCACCAGCGCAGGGCAGGTTATCCAGTCATACTTTGGATATGTGGTCACAGGCATCTTCCAGTCGGCAGATGAAGTAACCAAGAGCCCCACACAAAACCCGGGCACGGGAGCAGGCGATCTTAAGTTTGCCGATCTCGACAAGGATGGAAAGATTACCGACAACGACCGCACCTTTATCGGCAACTACCTGCCTAAATTCTCTTATGCCCTTAACTATAGCGCACGCTACAAGAACTTCGACGCCTCTCTGTTCCTGCAGGGCGTACAGGGCAATAAGATATTCAATGCAGCCCGCATCATCAGCGAAGGCATGGCCCGCTTATTCGGCTCCGGTACTGCCGTGCTGAACGCCTGGACACCTTCCAACACGAATACGAGTATACCCCGGGCAATTAGTGGCGATCCGAACCAGAACGTACGCCCCTCCACCCGGTGGATAGAAGATGGCTCGTACCTGCGGTTGAAAAATATCATCATAGGATACACCGTACCCAATAAGGTATTGCAGTCTGTTACCAAAGGAACGATCAGCAGCTTCAGGCTGTACATCTCCTCCCAAAACCTGCTCACCTTCACCGGTTACGATGGATGGGATCCCGAAATAGGTTCTAAGAATACAACCTTGACCAATGGCATCGATTATGGCCAGTACCCCGCTGCCAGATCATTCCAGTTCGGATTACAGGTAGGATTTTAATAACCTTAAAAAGCTTGATATGAAATATACAACAGCATACAAACTCATTATAGTGGCCTGCATCACTACCGGGGCAGTGATCATCGCCTGCAACAAGAAGCTGGATAAAACCAACCCCAATTCCCCGACAGTAGATAAATACTTCAAGAACAGCTCAGAACTATTGGGAGGTACCAATGCCATTTATGCCATCTTCCATTCTGCACAACTAATAAGCCGCGAATGGTTTTTCCTCCACGATACACGCAGCGATGATGTATCAGCAGGAGGGGGACAATTGGAACCACCGCGTGCCCAATTGCTCAACGGAGCAACAGTTCCTACCAATGCGGTAATGAACAGTGTGTGGAATGGTTTGTATACAGTGATTCATCGTGCCAATACAGTGATCGACAACGGCCCAAAGATCACCGACAATGCAGCCCTGCGCGATCGTTGTGTGGCAGAAGCCAAGTTCTTCCGCGGTTGGGCTTATTTTGAACTGGTATCACTCTGGGGGCCTGTGCCTATATATACTACACAGGTTACTTCACCTGACCAATTCCAGGCAAGAGCTACCGCCGATGCAGTATACACACAGATATTCCAGGACCTGAAAGATGCAGCTGCGGGATTAGAAGCCGTTACTACTGATCTTGGACGTGCTACAAAAGGAGCTGCCAATGCTGTACTGGGAAGAGCGTATATGCAAAAAGGAGATTACGCCAATGCCAAAACAGCCCTGCTAGCCGTGAACCCCGGCGGTAGCGTGTATTCGCTGGTAAATTACATGGACAACTTTGACGAAGAACATGAGTTCAACAAAGAATCCATCCTCGAAGCAGTCTTCTTTGATCGCGGCGATAACAACTTCAACTGGGGATACACAGGTGATGACCAACCCAACGCACAACCACAAAGCACCGTGCGTAACCAGGAATATTCACCCATCGCCTGGCGCAACCTGATCCCTTCCAACAAATACCTGAACGAGTTTGAGAACACAGCTACTGGCGCTGCCAAAACAGATCCCCGCTTCGCCATGTCTGTATACCAAACCGGCGACAAGTACAACAACAACGCTAATACATTAACCGATGCCGAGCAGAATGGTAATACATCCGTTTTGAATGGCGTGCAGAAAAAGATAAGCTGGCGCAAGTTCATGCTGATCTATAAGGACAACAATACTTTCCGTCCGGGCGGCATTAACCAGCGTATTATCCGCTATGCGGAAGTGTTACTGATGCTGGCCGAGTGTGAAAATGAACTGAACAATACGGGAGCTGCAATAGGTTACCTCAACCAGGTACGCGACAGGCCGGGTGTGCTGATGCCACATTATCCCACAGCCCAATATCCAACAGGTACTAAAGACCAGATTGCCCGCGCCATCATTCATGAGAAAACAGTGGAGCTGGGTGGAGAAGAAGTACGTAACCGCGATATCCTCCGCTGGCGCAAAAAAGGATATTATACCACCACCAATGAACCAATCTCCTATTACAAAGCAAGAGATGAGTTTTTACCCATACCACAAGCAGAGATAGACAACAATCCAAGATTGGAAGCAGGTGGTATATCCAGACAGAATAACGGATATTAATATGCACAAAATTGGGGAGAGCCTTTATATCAGAGCTTCAAAGGACTGTGTAGCAGCAGTCCTTTGTTTTCTTTTACTGGCAGCCTGTACGCAGGAAAAGCCAGCTACTTTGTTTACACAATTGCCGGCATCACAAACAGGCATACATTTCAACAACGATGTGCAGGAAAACGACTCCTCCCAATCCTTCATCAACGAGTTTGGCTACATGGGTGGAGGTGTAGGTATTGGCGACTTCAACAAAGATGGCCTGGCCGATATCTTCTTCACCGGCAATCAGGTAAGCTGCCGCCTGTACATCAACAAAGGCAACCACCAGTTTGAAGATGTAACAGAACAGGCCGGCTTACACACCCAGGTATGGGCCACCGGGGCAAGCGTAGTAGACATCAACAACGATGGCTACGACGATATCTACATATCGGTATTTGGTCAAAACCTTTCCCGTCGTGCAGCCAACCTGCTGTACATTAATCAGCAAAACGGCCGCTTTAAAGAAATGGCAGCCGAATACGGCCTGGCTGATACAAGCTATTCTACACAGGCAGTATTCACCGACTATGACCGCGATGGCGACCTCGATATGTATCTTGCTAATTACCTGTTGAACGGTCCCAATGCCAATACGGTCTATCCGCGTAACCTTACCGGCAACTCACCGGCCAACGATAAGCTGTATAGAAATGAAGGAATCTCCGCAGGAGGAACCCACCCGGTGTTCACGGATGTTACGCTGGCTGCCGGTATCAAAGATGATGGTTACGGACTCGGCGTAGTAGTGAGTGATTTTAACAACGACCATTGGCCGGATATCTATGTGGCCAACGATTTCTTATCAGATGATATACTCTGGCTGAATAACCACAATGGCACCTTCACCAATACGATCGCTAAAGGGATTCGCCACCAAAGCTATTCGAGCATGGGTACGGATGCGGCCGATATCAATAATGATGGTCTGCCCGACATTGTAACGTTGGATATGATGCCGGAAAACAACCAGCGGCGCAAGACGACCTTCTCCTTTATGAACTACGAGCGTTACCAGGCCGAACGGGCTGCCGGCTACGAACCGGGCTTTATGCGCAACATGTTGCAACTGAACAATGGCAGCTACAAAGCAGGCGATACCAGCATTCCCTTCTTTAGTGAAATAGGGCAACTGTCAGGTATCTCTACTACCGACTGGAGCTGGAGCGTACTAATGGCCGACTTCGACAACGATGGTTGGAAAGACATGCACATCACCAACGGCATTGGCCGCGACTTTATCAATGCCGACTTCATAGAGTTCAGCTCGATGGTTTTTTCCAACAAGCGCAGCCCGCAGGAACAGCGCCAGCTGATCAACAGTAAGCTGGCTTCCCTCAACCATATTTCCCTCAGCAATTATTACTACCGCAACAACCACGATCTCACCTTTACGAATGCTTCAGCGCAGGCAGGTATCGACGAAGCCTCCATGTCCAACGGCGCCGCCTGGGCCGACCTGGACAATGATGGCGACCTCGATCTGGTGATCAACAACATCAACAAAGAAGCATTCGTCTTTGTCAACAATACGATCCAACCGGGTAAACCGGTTACGGCCCACTTCTTATCTGTTGTCTTAAAAGGCGATAACGCCAATAAGAAAGGCTTTGGTGCAAAAGTTACGCTGTATGATGATGGACAAGTACAGGTGCAGGAACAAAGCCCGGTACGTGGTTACTTTTCTTCGGTAGACCAACGCTTATATTTCGGCATCGGGGAAGGAAAGACAAAAGAGCGGGAAGACAGGGTACAGGGAGTAAAACCCCTTAGCGTCGATTCTGTGGAAGTAATATGGCCTAATGGATATACCCAGATACTGTGGGAAGTGCCGGTGGATACCTTATTGCTGCTTTCTATTAAAGATGCACACCCACCTGTATCGAAGCCAGCTAATACAATGCCTCCTCCGGTATTTGAACCAACCTCCCTGGCCATGCAGTTGGGGTATAAACACACGGAAGGCAATTACAACGACTTCGCCAGCCAACGGTTATTGCCACAGAAATATTCACAGTTAGGACCGTTTATCGCTACAGCCGATGTCAATAAAGACGGCCTCATGGATTTCTTTGCAGGCGGAGCTTTTAACTTCTCCGGCAAACTGTTTATACAACAACCGAACGGAGCTTTCATAACACGTACATTGACAGACAGTATCAAAATGCAGGAAGACCTTGACTGCGTTTTCTTCGATGCCGACGGCGATGGCGACGAGGACCTGCTGATAGGAGTAGGAGATACCCGCTTTGAAGAAGAGTCCGCTTATAATAAACCACTGCTTTACGTAAATGATGGGCAAGGGAACTTCTCCGCTAATCATAGCGCCATACCGGATCAGGTGCGCACCATTGCAGGCGCTGTCAGTGTGGGCGATTATGATCGTGACGGCCTGCCCGACCTGTTTATCGGAGGACGTGTATCACGCCGCTACCCGCTGCCACCTAAGAGCTTTATTCTCCACAATAATAAAGGCTTCTTTAGTGATGTAACAGCCAGTGTATGTCCGGCCCTGCAACAACCCGGCATGATCACGGGCGCCATATGGACCGACCTGGATAATGACCAGCAAACCGATCTGGTAATTGCCGGTGAATGGATGCCGGTACGATTCTTTAAAAACAATAAAGGACGCCTACAGGAGATCACGTCAACCACGGGCCTGCAACAAATGGATGGCATGTGGCGTAGCCTGGCCGCAGCCGATGTGGACGGAGATGGCGATATGGATATCGTAGCAGGCAACATGGGCTTGAACTGCGACTACAAAGTAAACAAGGAAGAACCCATGCAGCTCTTCGCAAAAGACATGGATGGCAACGGCAGCATAGATCCCATTCCCTTTTATTACTTCAAAGACAATGAAGGTAAGCGTAAATCATTTCCTGCCATCAACCGCCGCCAGTTTGCCGATCAGGTACCCGCCATCAAAAAGCAATTCCTCTACCACAAAGATTATGCACAGGCCACCTTTAAAGATATTTATACAGGCAAAGCAAAAGACAGCTTGTTGCAACTGACATGCAATGAAGCAGCCACTTGCTGGCTGGAGAACATGGGTAATGGCAAATTCGTCAAACGCTACTTGCCGGCAGCAGCACAATTTGCTCCTGTAAACGCCATTGTATGCGAAGACATAGACAGAGACGGCATCCCCGATCTGTTACTGGCCGGTAATGAATACCAGGTAGATGTAATGACTGGCCGCTATGATGCATCCTGGGGCTGCTTCCTGAAAGGGCAGAAGAATAAGCAATTCAAAACAGTGGCTCCTGCCGCCAGCGGCTTTATGCTCAAAGGAGATGTAAAAGACCTGGCACTGGTGAAATTAGGCAATGGAAACAGGTTGATAGTAGCTGGCGTGAACAACGAGGCCTTACAAATATTGAACCTGCAAAACCCGGCCAAAACGGAGATCAAAACCATCGCCCGCAAATAAAAAAGTAAAGGCGCGGGGTGCGCGCCTTTATGCCAGACCCTAAAACAGGGTAGGGATTATGCTAATACACTGATCAGTCCTTTGATCACAGCTCCCAGCTTCACCGCTTCAAATACGCGCGCTTCGCTGCTGCCATGTTGCAATACAGATTGCTCGTGAGAAGTTACACACATCTCGCAACCATTGATAGAAGATACCACCAGGCTCAACAGCTCAAAGAACTCCTTGCCGAGCACGGGGTTCTTCATAATGCTCATCTTAATACCGGCAGGCTGGTTGTTATAAAAATCCTTGCCCATAAAGTGACGGAAACGATAGAATACATTATTCGTATTCATCAGAGAAGTACAGGCAACAACTTCGGCAATTTCCTCTTCAGTAGCGCCGGCTTCTTTAGCCAGACCGGTAAAGCTATCCTTCAGCAGGTCGAACTTTTCATTTACTGCAACAGACAATGCCAGCAGCAACGCTTCCTTGCGGTTCAGGTTTTGGCTGTTGTTCAGAACATTACCGGTATTGATCTTCAGGTCTTTGATAAAACGGGCATTCACATGCAGCAATGCCTGCGCATTGGAAGAAGGAACGTAATGAGGAATATTAAGGTCATTAACGAGATTTTGGAACGTCTCGTTCGGTATAGTGGCGATTGCGCTCATAATAATACATTAAAAATGAAACGAAAACGTGAGAAGTAAACGTGCCAAAAGTTTCACGTTTTACCTCTCACGCTTCACGATATTAGTTCAGGCTCAACTGAGTAGTCAGCGTTTCCTGACCCTTGTTCCAGTTGCAGGGACACAGTTCATCTGTTTGCAAAGCGTCCAGTACACGGAGAACTTCCTGTACGTTACGGCCTACATTCAGGTCATAAACACTTACCCAACGAACGATACCCTGAGGGTCGATAATGAAAGTAGCGCGGTAAGCAATCTTCTCTTCGTTATCGAGGATACCCAGCTCTTCAGCCAGTGATTTGGAAGTGTCGGCCAGCATAGGGAACTTCAGGTCGCGCAGGTCGGCATGATCTCTTCTCCAGGCTGCGTGTACAAACTCAGAATCGGTAGAAGCACCGATCAGTACAGTGTCGCGATCAGTAAACTCACTGTGCTTCTTGTTGAACTCAGCGATCTCGGTAGGGCACACAAAAGTGAAATCCTTGGGCCACCAGAACATAACAGTCCACTGACCGTTGGCGCTGGCATTCGTTAATTCAGAAAACTCTTTTCCTTTTTCGATAGATACTACTGCTTTCTTCTTAAAGGCAGGAAATTGGCTGCCAATGGAAATAACTCTGTTGGACATATTGATTATGCTATTTATTTACTGACAATAAAAAAAGGGAATAAGTTTTTCGCCGGCAGGCTGATCGTTCGATCTCTGTAAAGTGGTGCAAATATAGGGCAGGAGGATATAGAGGTTGATCGTAGTTTTCTATTAATTGATAGATAAAAACTATTAAAGTCGACTCTGGACTATACAAATCTGTTCCGCACAAAGTATCGTATGTCTTGGGACAACTTTTACCATTAAATATCCTATCAAAGTGCGAAAAACTGGAAATCTTATACTTTCGGACGAATTATTACTCCAACAAGCTACTGCTTTATTACGGGCAGCCCGGAATCAAGCCATTAGACAAACCAATAGCCTGATCGTATTTACCTATTTTCATCTTGGTCGCTTAATTGTAGAACACCAACAAGCTGGAAAAGTTAAGGCTACCTATGGTGAAAGGACAGTAGAATTACTGAGTAAGGAACTTTGTAAAAAGTTTGGAAATGGCTTTTCTGCAAGAAATCTCGAACTGATAAGGTTATTCTTTTTAACCTATAAGTCTCGGGCTAAACAAATCCCAATTCCGCAAACACTGTCTGCGAAATTCAAATCAAGCTCAATTCCGAAAACAGTGTTTTCGAAATCTTTGGAGCGGTTCAGTACTGACGCTCTATCTCAGGTTTCTTTAGCAAAAATATTCCCCTTGTCATGGTCGCATTATATAGCATTATGCAGAATAAAGAATAAAAGCGAACAGTCATTTTATGAGATAGAATCTTTACAAGGTAATTGGAGTGTTCGGGAACTGCAACGTCAAATAGATAGTGGTCTTTTTGAAAGGTTAGCGTTAAGTAAAAACAAATCTAAAGTAAGAGAATTAGCCAAAAAGGGACAAGTTGTAACCCGGCCCGAAGATGTACTTAAAACTCCTTATGTACTGGAGTTTTTGGGATTGGAAGAAAAGGCAAGTTACACTGAATCTGATTTAGAAACAGCAATTATTAATAAGATTGAACATTTTTTATTAGAAATGGGAAAAGGATTTTTGTATCAAGGGCGACAAGTTAGGTTTTGTTTAGACGATGAAGAATTCTTTGTAGACCTGGTTTTGTACAATCGATTGTTAAAGTGCTTTATTTTAGTTGACTTAAAAATCGGAAAGCTAAAACATCAAGATATTGGACAGATGCAGATGTATGTTAATTATTACGATCGATATGTAAAAACAAAATCAGAGAAGCCCACTATTGGAATTATTATCTGTAAAGATAAAAGTGATGCGGTAGTAGAAATTACCTTGCCTGAAAATAATAAGACATTATTTGCTAAGGAATACAAGCTTTACTTGCCTTCGAAGGCAGCTATTATGAAAGCTATTAAATAATAACTTTTTTTAGATGCTCATTTTGAAACAACATGCATTATTGTCTTAATATTTTACATTCATTTTCCTGCGGATCCTTGTTTCCCCGTTTTCGCCTCGATCGCTTCCAGCAGGAAAGCATTCAACGACACCTCTCCCGGTATATCCAGTTTCTTCCGCAGCCGGTAGCGACTGGTTTCTACGCCCCGTACGGATATCCCCAGCAGCTGGGCGATCTCTTTTGATGTAAGGTCGATATGCAGGTAGGCGCACAACTTGAGGTCGGTAGTAGTGAGCGTGGGGAAATGCTTTTTCACACGAGCCAGGAAGTTACTGTGCACCTCATCGAAGTGCCGGGAGAAATGCTCCCAGTCCTCTTCATTGTTTTCCGCTTCATCAAACAGCCGCATTACCCGTTTGAAGTGATCCTGCGATACGCTGGGCTCCAGCTTTTTGATCGTAGTATTCAGTACCTCCTTGATATTCGATAATACCCGGCCGCGGTCTACGAGGTGCATGGTCATGGTGGCGAGCTCCCGGTTTTTAAAACTCACATCAGAAGCCAGTTTATCATTCTGCACTTTGATCAGCTCCTTCTCATTACGCTCCAGTTCCAATTGATGCAGGGAAATGAGGTGTTCCTGCTTTTGTTGGTACTTGACCTGCTGATCGGTGAATTTCTTCTTTTGCCGGCGATACAGCAGAAACAGCAAACCCATGATCAGCAGTACATAAACAGCCTTGGCAATATTGGTCTGATAAAAAGCAGGTAAGATCGTGAAGCTGTATTTCACTTCGGCCGATTCAATGCCCAGGTTATTACGGGCCTTTACGGCAAACGTATAATCGCCGTATGACAGATTGGTATATTCTTTTTCCGTCTTTGAAGTCCATTCACCCCAGGCACTGTTGAAACCGATCAACCGGTAACTATATTCCACATTACTCCCCTGGTCGATGGCCGGGGAAGCATATTCAAAATGAAAATCATTGAAGCCGTTCGGTAAGCGTACCGCAATATCGTCAGATTGATTCAGCTGTGCGGAACTGTCATTGGCAAAGTAGCCGCCAAAAAGCAGGCTGTCGGCTTTACCGGTTGTTTTCACAGTACCGATGGCAATGGCTGGACCAGCAGCCGATTGAATGTACTTACGATAGTTGAGATGATACAAGCCCTTCTCGGCCGCCATGAAAATATTCTCATCATCATACGGATAGATGAACTCGAAACCATTGACGATCTTCTGTTGCAACTCAGGAAAATAGATAATAGAATAAGGATGAGAGCCGGAAGGTTTATGATAATCAATAATGCCCGGGCGTCGGTTGGAGGTAAACCAGATATTGCCATTAGCATCTTCAGCCAGGAATTGCACACTCATATTGCCCAGCACAGCATGTAGCAACGAAGAAGGTGCAAACCTGCCTGTAGCCGGATTATATTCATAAATACCGTGGCGGGTAGCGACTACCACCCGGTTGCGGACCCTGAACACAAAATTGTCATAATCGGAGGGCAATCCATCCTTGCTGGTATAAAGCTTATAGTGAAGCGAATCATTCGGAAGACTGATCTTATAAACACCACGGTAGGGGTGTGAGCCCCAGATGGTATCTTCATTATCTATCGCAAGAAAGCGAAGTGATTCACGCAAACCTTCAAAACGCTTAGGTGTCGAAAAGCTGCTGCCTCCAGCCTGAACGCCGTATAAGCCATTATAGGCGCCAATGAGCATGGAGTAGGGCGAAGAAGGAGAGCTATAAGGTTTGTACAACCAACAGCCTTTGCCGCTGCTCAGTTGCGCAGCTGTATTATTGCCGATCAGGAAAGTGCCCTCATGATGCCCCATCAGCAGTTGATTATTGACCACAGATAGGTTCCATACCTGGCCTTTACTGTTGTTTACTTGCTGGAAATGGTTCTTGGAGAAACTGAAGTCACTATTGTTGCAGAGAGGCGTACTATACAAACCATCAGAAGTACCGATAAATAACTTATTGTCGAATACCTGGGCCGCATACGTGGTCAGCATATTCTTTTTGTCGGGATAGATCTGCTTCACGAACGTATTGTACCGAACGAAATCGATGCCATTGTCCAGTGCCAGCCAGATGTTCTGGCGGCCATCGGCAAACACGCGCAACACATTGTTGTTTTGCAACCCTTCTTCCATGCTAAAGTGCTGGATAACGCGCCCGGTAGTCTTATTGATGATATAGCAGCCATCAGAGGTAGTACCTACGGCCATCTCAGAATCGCCCAGGCCAATGGCGCCATAAATACGGCTGGTAGTAAAAATGGCGTCGGCTGCCGTTTGCCGTGGAGTCAGTTGGTTATTGGCAACAGTAAACAACCCATTCTTTTGAGTAGTGATCAGCTGTGAACCGGCCGGCTCTTCCAGGATACCCGTGATCAGCATATCATGAAGGACAGTGTTGCTACAAACAAGCGTCCACCTGCCCACATCATATTTCATGAGCCCCTGCTGCATTTCCTGCGCATATATTCCCTTTTCTGTTTTAAGCAGTTTGCGCCATTCTTTAACAGGGGGATGTGCGATCATGCGATTGTCGCGGTACTCCAATATCATATTATAAGCCCGGAAAAAAACAGCGTCATCGTATAACTCGATATCCCATACGTCGGCAACTTCCTTATTGGCAGTTGGCAGCAAGTGTTTGAGTGAGTGATAGCGGAGCGTCCCATGCTGGTCGGGGAAATAATACCCCAGCTCATCCTGTGCACCTACATAGATATAACCCCGCGCATCCACCTTAACCGAACGCAGGCGCGTGTGATTGGAGATGGGATACAACTTCCAAAACTGTCCATCGAAAGTGAGTAACCCTTCCGTGTTGGCAAAATACATGATGCCCCGTTGGTCGATGGCAACATCCCAGCTCTGACCGCCACCGCGGTATTGTTCCTTGGTATAATTGACGATATCCGGAAAGCCGATGGTGTTTTGCGCATACGCACGGCCAAAAAGCAAGACAAAAAGGAGTATTGGCTGCAATCTCATTCAACAGTCGTTTGTACCCTAAAAATAGGGGAAAAATAGAATGTAGTAGCCGTGGCGTAAATGACACATATTGATTTTCAAATATTTAATTTTTCCTGTAGTAGTATTGACGTACACCATGCTGCGGTTTATAAGAGTTGTTAAGAGTAATTTGAAACCTATCACTTAAATTTTTTGATACAGGCAGTTAGCGTTATTTGATAGATAACGCTTTGCGTTTCGCAAGCAATCACTTAAAGGGTGGAACACATTTACCTGTCCAGGTTGAATGCTTCCACTTTTTTTCTCTCCACACCATGCGCAACTCTCCACAAAGGCATGCCATCGTATGCCTGTATAAAGCTGTTTGTTCACTAAAACCAATATAACATGAACCTACAACTACGGAAAGTAGTTCGGCTGCTGGGTGGATACGGCAGCCTGCTGACGATGCTTGCACTATGCCATACTGCTACCGCCCAGTTGTCTCGGCTGCGGGCAGATGGACAACGAATTGTCAATGCCGGCAACCAGGAAGTTTTGCTCAAAGGGGTAGGACTGGGTGGCTGGCTGTTACAGGAAGGGTATATGATGAACCCCAATTCAGGTGGCACCCAATGGTCGTTCAAACGCATCCTGTACAACCAGGGCCAAACCGATGCACAGGTTGATGCCTTTTACCAAACCTGGCGCAACACCTTTATCACACAGGCCGACATCAACTGGATTGCCGACCAGGGTTTCAACTGCGTACGTATCCCTATGCACTATGAGCTCTTCCTGACTACTGCACAAAGGGCCGTGCGTAATTCGGTAGCACGCAATTCGGCCAACTACACCAATTACGTGAACTCGATGACCACCTGGTACAACAACAACCAACTGTTTACCGACCCCAACACAGAAGGCTTTCGCACGTTGGAGAACTGCCTTAACTGGTGTGCAGCGCGCGGTCTGTATGTGATCGTAGACCTGCACGCTGCTCCAGGTGCACAAGGCAGCGATGCCAACATCTCCGATGCGCTGGTGGGTAATGATCTTTGGAACAGGTCCATCTTTCAGGACATTACCGTTCGTTTGTGGCAGGCCATCGTAACCCGCTACATCAACAACAACACCGTAGCATTCTGGGACCTCATCAATGAGCCCAACAATGTGCCCGGTGGCGGACAAGCCATCTTCAGCCTTACCAACAGGCTGGTGAATGCTATCCGCGGACTGGGCGACACCCACCTCATCATGATCGAAGGCAACGGATTCGGTAACAACTACGATTGGCTGGAACCTAACAAGTTCAACAACCAAAGCAACCTGGTGTACAATGCACATCGCTATTGGATACCAGAAGGTGATGACAATATCCGCGACGGCAATCCCAACCAGATCAACCGGCTCATCAACCTTACCGAGTTTCGCACCCGATGGAATGTACCAGTGTGGGTGGGTGAAACAGGCGAGAACTCCGATGCCTGGTTACGTCAGAATGTAGACAAGCTCAATGGTGCTGGTATAGGCTGGTGCCACTGGACTTACAAAAGAACCAGCTCCAGTCCCAATGCTGCTTTGAGAAGGATCGTTGGCCCACCTTATCTCACCGATGGCGTATCGGCCATGAGCGGTGTGTTGAATAACATTCAGTTTGCCAATACCGTGGTGAACAGTGGACCATTGGCAGCTGTTGATCCACGCAGAGGTAGTTCTACCACCTGTACCGGTGCTTATAATGCAGTGCCTGGCACTATACAGGCAGAAGCTTTCTGCGCCATGAGTGGCATACAAACAGAAGCCTGTACCGATGCAGGTGGAGGGTTGGATGTAGGGCATATCGATGCGGGCGATTGGCTGGGCTATCGCATCAATGTCCCCACTGCAGGAACTTACACCATACAATACCGCGTAGCCAGCCTGAATGGTGGCGGCAGCATTCGCTTTGAACGCTTTGGTGGCGGCACGGTATTCGGCACCATAGCAGTACCTGCAACAGGTGGCTGGCAAACCTGGCAAACAATCTCCCACACGGTGCAACTACCGGCAGGACAACAGGACGTTGGCATTGCAGCACCGGCAGGTGGATTCAACATCAACTGGTTCAGTATTAGCGGCAATACTTCCTCCACAGCGCCTATCGGGCAGATCATTACCCTGCGTGGATTCAATAACATGTTTGTGTCCGGAGAAAATGGCACACAAGCTATGCGTTGCAACCGCGCCACTGCTACGGGCGACTGGGAAAGATTTTCCGTACTGGATGGTGGCAATGGAACCATCATGCTGCGCAGCATGGCCAAATACGTTTCATCAGAAAATGGTACACAAGCCATTACCTGCAGCCGTGCTACGCCCGGCGCCTGGGAGCGCTTTACCTGGGTGGTAAATGCCGATAATACCATTTCCCTGCGCGGCAACAACAACATGTACATAAGCTCAGAGAACGGCACACAGGCGATGACCTGTACACGCCCAACTATCGGCGGCTGGGAAGCATTCAACTGGACATCTGTAGGCACTGTTACCAATGCCAGCAGTCTTGCCCAAAGCGATGATCCTGAAAATGACCTTACAGCCATACAGGTGTTCCCCAATCCTTCCCGTGGCGCGGTTACGATCAAAGCGCCGGCACCCGGTAAGTTGGCGATCCTTGATGTAGCTGGTCGGCCGGTCTATCAGTCAACCATCAAAACTTCACTCAATGTCAACAACCTGAAGCCAGGCATATATACGATCCGTATAACAGGCGATGATCAAAAAACAGCAACAAAGAAACTGATCATTCAATAAGATAGCCCATCAACAAAAAAGCGGGACAGCAGGTCCCGCTTTTGCTCTGCGAGGCTTGTAGCCTCGCAGTTCTATTCCGTTGCTTTCAGCAACATTGGTTGTACTTATTGAGGAATGCTATGCAAGCCTATCCGGTTGCCTTCCGTGTCGATAAACACAGCCATGAAACCGTACTCGGGGGATATTTCTGTTTTAGGAACAACGATCTTACCGCCGGCAGCCTCGATCCTGTTCAGCACGTTCTGAACATCCGGGTTGCCATTAAGGTAGATCAAAGGGCCGTCGGTAGCGGAAGGCTTGTAAAAACCTTCAGCCTTGCAAATAGCACCTCCAATACCAGTCATCATGTCTGCAACAGGAAACATCCGCATTTGAATGTTGGGAGTGTCCATAGGGATCAATTGCGTTTCGAAGATCGCTTCGTAAAACTTTTGCGCCCTGTCCAGGTCAACGGCAGGGATCTCAAACCAGCTGATGGCATCCTTGAAAGTCATAAGCAGTCGTTTTAAGGTGAAAGAATAAAACAATTTAGTAATAAGTCATCAATGAAGGGCAGGAAGTACATGAACGGACTATTAAATAATTTCACACAACTGAATCCTTTATCTTTATTCCAAAGCAATAACGTTTGAGCCATATGTTCTCTCGTAGAAAATTTATTAAGACAACTGCGATGGGCGGCACAGGCTTGCTGGCCAGCCTCCATGGTATCGCTTCGCTCGATTGGCAGCAGTCACCCGTTGCCAATGATCTATATACACTCAGTGATCAGTTGGTGCGCCTGTGGGGACAAACCCTGCTGAACTTGCAAGTGACAGATGCTTCCCGTAAAGAATATGGAGGCATCCTGTGTCCCACCTACAAAATAGTGCACGGAAGAGTAGGAGACACGATCTATCCATTCCTTCACCTGGCTGCTAAAACCAAAGATGTCCGCTATGTAGATGGCGCTAAACAACTTTACCGCTGGATGGAAAAGAACGTAAGCCAGGAAGACGGTTCCTGGCTGAACGAGCCCGTAAAAGGCGCCTGGAAGGGCACCACCATATTTTCCATCATTGCTCTTTGCGATGCGCTACATTACCATGGAGATTTACTCGATGAAACATTTAAGCAGGAGCTGAGAGCGCGCCTCAAAAAAGCAGGCGATTACGTATACAATACCTTTACCATCGACTACGGCAATATCAATTATCCCATCACAGCGTCCTATGGATTAACATTCCTGGGAGAAATACTGGACCATCAACCCTACAAAGTAAAAGGAAGAGAACTGGCACATCAGGCATTGTCATTCTTTACCAAGAAAGATGGTTTGCTCTTTGGCGAAGGTGATCCCTACTACCAGCCCAGTCCTAATGGATGTTATTCTGTTGATCTCGGTTACAACGTGGAAGAATCACTGCCTTCGCTGGTGATGTATGGGCTGATGACAAAAGATGAAGAAGTGTTAGAGGTAGTAATACGTTCCTTACAGGCCCACATGGAGTTCATGCTGCCCGATGGTGGTTGGGACAATAGCTGGGGAACCCGTAACTATAAATGGACTTATTGGGGCAGCAGAACATCCGATGGTTGCCAGCCTGCTTATGCGTTGCTGGCAGATCGTGATTCGACGTTTTATGACGTGGCATTGCAAAATACACAACTGTTGCAACAGTGTACACACGATGGATTGCTCTATGCAGGTTTGCATTATAGATCACACAAGGTGCCGCCCAGCGTGCATCATACCTTTACCCATATCAAAGCGCTTACCACCATTCTCGATCGAGAGCCAATGAAGCTAAATACCGATGAACTGAGGCTGATGCTGCCAAGGGAAGATAGCTATCGCGCCCGTTTCTTTACAGATATTCAAACCTGGCTTATCAGCAGAGGTAGCTACCGCGCTACGGTGACAGCCTATGACCGGGAATACAAGAAAACGAAAAACGGCCATGCTACCGGTGGTGCAATTACCATGCTGTGGCATGAAGCTACCGGCCCTTTGTTGACAGCCAGCATGAACGAATACCAACTCTATGAAGCTGGAAATATGCAGGTAGACAATGATCCATTATCGATATGCCTTACACCACGGATAGAAATGAAACTGGGCAACACATGGTACAGCAATATCTGTGATCTCACAGCAATCATGCAGGAAAAAACAGTAAATGAAGAAACGGTGATCACAGTAAGTTCAAGGCTTGTTGATGGTAGCCAGCAATCACCCACTATTGGCGAAATACAATGCATGGTATCTTATACATTCACCCCCAATAAAGTAAAATTCACTTTTGCTTACAAAGGCAATATCTCTAAAGAGAGTGTGCGGGTGATCTTTCCAATGATCTCACCTACAGGAGAGAAAGTGCAGGGAATCGGTAAACGTACAATGACCATCAAAAAGCCAAAAGCAACCGTAAAACTAAACGCTAACCAGCTCATACAACAGCTACCCACCACGGGTGAGCGCGTGTTCAACTTTGTGCCCGGTCTCGAAGCTATTCCCTTGTTTTTTGAAGGAAAAGACGTAAAACTGGAGTTGGAGGTGCTAAAATAGCGCGCAAAAGCTCCACTTTAAGCTCAATTATAAGTGCCAGACATTCAATTGACTATAATTTGAGACATGTGTCAACCATGTGTCAGGCATGTGTCGTTCATTGGTGAAAGGGCCCGTTTCACACATGGTTGACACATGCCTCACACATGTTTTGTACAAGGTTAACAAATCCAGGCTGCCAGAAATTGTGGAATCGCGTATTGAGCATTATTTTGTGCGGGCATAATTACTCAACCCGAAAATGACCGTAAAGAAAATCATAATACGATCTGCCTGGCTGATGACAGCCTGTTTGTTATTGGTTGCCTGTCAGGATGCGCCCGGCGGAAAGAGCGAAAAGATCATTGTGTTTTCTGATGGCGCTTCAAAGAAAACGCCCATGGATGCCTTTACAGAACTCCCATCCGAAATCAATGGCTGTGCTGGGTATTTTGCTGAAAGTGAAAAGGAGCTTGCTGAGAAGAAGTATATATATGCAGATGATAGGGATACTATTGCTTTTATAAAGATCAATGGTATCATGACGAAATTTACGTTGAGCAAGCCTGATGCAACAGAGAAACCCCAGCCAATGCAGATTTGGAAGAATAAGGATTATGAATTGAACATCATAATTAAAACTACACAGAAAGCAGACCAGGTACAGAAGCAGGAGGGCGTTTTAATATTGAAGCCCAATGAAGGCAGCGGCACAGTAGTCAAAAAAATATACGGAGAAAGAAGATGTTAATAACAAAGAAAATAGGAAAAACAGCTTTATTCTATGTAGTATCATTTTTACTACTGTATTTGTTGAGTATAGCTGATCATGGTGGTCCCTGTTCACCCCCATTGTTTATTATCCTGGGCCTTTTGATATTCATTCCTGCCTGCGTTTTTCTTTTTGCGTATAACTTTTATCAGACCGTAGTGAAAGGGAAAGAGTATTTGCTGTCTGCGATTCTTCATGGACTCGTTATTGCCACTTTATGTGTAGGCGTTGCGATAGGATAAATACTATTTATACAAATGCTGGTCCTTCAGGTAATCGATCCCATGCTTTTTGAGGTAGTCGATTCCCCATTTGCTGATGAACTCATACAAGGGCGATAGAGACTTCCCGTCTGTACTTAGAAAGTATTCTACTCTGAGCGGCTTTTTCGAAAGTACTTCCTTCTCTATCAGTTTATCCCTTTCCAGTTCCTTTAACTGCTGGCTCAACATCTTTTCGGAAATGCCGGGCAGGTTTTCCTTGATGGCGCTATAACTCTTCCGTTCAAACTGGTGCAGGTGGGAGAGGATCAGCAGTTTCCATTTGCCACTGATGAACTCCAGCGTAATGTCCACCGGACAGGTATAGGTTTTATTGTTTAACTGTATCATGATAGGATGGGTGTATAAAAAGGAACCTACTTTTTGGTAAGGTATTGCCGGAGCAAAAACCTGTCCGCAAATTTGCCGGTATAAAAATAAGTATATGCTGTTAAAAACATTACTGGCTCTACTATTACTGGTAAGTAATACAGGTATACCGGCATCCTCTTCTCATCATCAATCACCAACTATGAGTAACAAGACATTTTCAGTAGAAATTATCCGGTACAATATTTCACAGGACAAAAGCGAAGCTTTTGAAAAGGCCTACGCAGAAGCGGGTAAACACTTACAGGCATCACCTTATTGCCTTGAATACCGGGTGCTACACGGTAATGACGAGCCCAACCATTACATGGTTATTATCCATTGGACCAGTAAGGAAGAACATTTACAGGGCTTCCGGAAGAGCAAAGAGTTCGGCCCATTCTTCAACCTCGTAAAGCCATTCTATAACAATATTGAAGAAATGAAGCATTATGATCAGACGGGCACAGCCTGGACAAAGTAATTCCTTATCTTCAGGCAGCAAACTACTGCCATGAAAATCCTGTTGGCCATCATCGCTTTCATCAACGGCGGCTTCATGCTGCTCGACGGTATCTTCGTTATGCTCAAAGGAAAATACATCGGTTCTGAAAAGCCCGGCCCCTGGGCCAACTTCTTCTACAAACTACAGGTAAACGTATTCAAGCTGGGGCCTGTATTTATTGTGTATGGCCTGGTGTGGCTGGTATTCCTGTATGGGTTACTGAGCGGACAATCCTGGGCTTATAAACTGGGACTGATCATCGCCGTCTTAACACTATGGTACCTGCCGGTGGGTACATTACTTTCTATCATTACATTGGTAGTCCTGATCTGGTTCAGGCAGAAGACGGGTTTATAAAATAGCTCCGTTATTTCTTCAGCTTGCCGGGCATATATCCAAAATACTTTTTGAACGCCTTGGAGAAATTATAAGGGTCATTATAGCCCAGTGTATAAGCAACTTCATATACAGTGCAGGAGGATTCCAGCAATAGCTGTCGCCCATATTCCATTTTAAGCTCGTTGAGGTAGCCAAACACGGTAGTGCCAAACAATTCCTTGAAACCCTTCTTGAGTTTAAAGTCATTCAATCCACAATGGCGGGCCACCTGCAGCAAAGTAATCGGCTCAAACAGGTGCCCTTTCACAAAATCACGCGCAGCATATAATCGTTCCTGATCTGGTGTGGACAAGGAACTGCCCTTGTTGCCCGCCAACTTGTCTGCCTGCTCCACCTGTAGCAAAAATAGCTCTACTATTTTCGATTCCAGGTACAGGTCCCTCATATGTCCGGTATACCGGCAACGACGCATATCCATGATCACCTGCTTTTGAGGAAGCGTTATCTCCAGCGGGATGGAGGATATTTCTACAGATTGCTGCAGCGCCACTTTTCCCCAGAACCGCTTCAGGCATTCTATATCTGTTGCCATCAGCCTCGACAAATAGTCGGCTTCCATCTCCACGCAAAAACTGTCGGTATGCACCCCTTTGATCGTGTAATGCCCATCGAAAGAAGGAGTATATACAATGCCGTGATGGTTACTGCCAATCTTGCATGTTGCGCCATCAATAGTGTTGAGCGCGCTGCTATGCCCCTGCAGCGAGAAGTACATGTCCAATATCGGCCCCGTTTTGGTAGCCGGGAACTGCGATTCATGCTGCTGCTGTATCCGTGCGGAGATCACGTTCACACCCGGCAAGGGGGTAATGGTAATATCTGGTTGAGCGGTGATCAAGGCATTATTTTTTTACAAGTTAAGCGGTATCAACAATAGTAAACAAACCGTGCCCCCAATAAATCCATTTGAGCGGCAAAACAATCCGTGTACACAGGAAAAAGAAACACCTATTGGTGCATTTTGCAGTAACTAAAAAGAGATAACCATGCAGCAGGAATATATTCATATCAGGGGTGGGAGAGAGAACAACCTGAAAAATATCGACCTCTCCATTCCTAAACGGAAGATCGTCATCTTCACCGGCGTCTCAGGTTCAGGCAAATCATCCATTGTGTTCGACACGATTGGTGCGGAGGCCCAACGTCAGCTGAACGAGAACTTCAGCATGTTCATTCGGAACCGCCTGCCCAGGATCAGTCAACCCGAAGCTGACGCCATTGAAAACCTGTCCACGGCCATCGTGATAGATCAGAAACGGCTGGGTGGCAGCTCCCGTTCCACGATGGGTACGATCACTGATATCTATTCCGTATTGCGCTTGCTGTTCTCCCGCATCGGACAGCCCTTTGTGGGCTATTCCAATGTATTCTCTTTTAACGATCCCACAGGCATGTGTCCGGAGTGCAAAGGATTAGGATACAAAGTAGAACCGGATCTGGATAAATTGGTTGATATGTCAAAGTCACTGAATGAAGGTGGCATTCTCTTTCCCACTTTCGCAGTAGGCTCCTGGTATTGGAAAAACTTTGTGTATTCAGGACTGTTGCCCAATGATAAGAAGTTGAAAGATTACACAGCAGAAGAGTGGAATACCTTCCTGTATGGCCATTCCAAATTCGAAACCACGCTCGATAATAATATACCCATCAATGTAAACTTTGAAGGACTGCTGGCCCGGTTCAACAGGATGTACATTCAGAAAGACAGTAGCGAGATGGCCGATAGAACACGCGATTCAGTAGAGCGATTCTTAAAGACGGGTCCCTGCTCGCTGTGTCATGGAGCACGGCTTAGTCAGGCCACCCTTAGTTGTAAGATCAACGGTCAGAACATCGCAGAGATGGCTGCTATGGAAGTCTCGGCCTTGATCAAAGTCATTGAAAAAATCAAAGACCCGATAGCAACACCGATGGTCGATTCATTGGTGATGCGGTTGCAACACCTCGACGATATTGGACTCGGATACCTGAGCCTGGATCGTGAAACAGCTACACTATCGGGTGGAGAGTCGCAGCGTATCAAAATGGTCAAGCACCTCAACAGCAGCCTCATCGATATGCTGTATATATTCGATGAGCCCAGTATAGGGTTGCATCCCCGTGATGTGCACCGGCTCAATGAGCTATTGATCAAGCTGCGCGATAAAGGCAATACGATTCTCGTAGTGGAGCATGATCCCGATGTGATCAGGATCGCTGATTACATTGTAGACGTAGGCCCCAAAGCAGGAGAGCAGGGAGGACGCATCGTATACGAAGGAGAGGTAGAAGGATTGTTGCAGGCGCCAACCCTTACCGGGAAATTCATGAACAGGCAAACGGCCATCAAAGACAACTTCCGCGCACCCACAGGATGGATGCCGGTTAAAAATGCCAACCTGCACAACCTCAAAAACATTTCAGTCAACATCCCTACAGGTGTGCTCACCGTGGTAACCGGTGTAGCAGGTTCAGGGAAAAGCTCACTCATCAATGGCGTATTCTTGTCACAGCATCCGGAAGCCATCGTCATCGATCAATCGGCCGTAGGAGCGTCCATTCGTTCCAATCCAGCCACCTATACAGGTATACTCGATGATATACGGCAACTGTTTGGCAAGGCCAACAAAGTAAGTCCCTCACTCTTTAGTTTCAACTCCAAAGGTGCGTGCCCCGAATGCCATGGACTGGGATTCATCTTCACCGACCTTGCCTTCCTCGAACCTATCCGCACGGTTTGCGAAACCTGTAATGGAAAACGCTTCAAAGAAGAAGTACTACAATATACCTACCACGGTAAGAACATTTCAGAAGCACTCACCATGACGGTGCACCAGGCGTTGCATTTCTTTGAGCACAAGGATATACGTCGCAAGCTGAAAGCTATGCACGATGTAGGATTGGATTACCTCACATTAGGCCAGCCGCTGAGTACATTATCTGGTGGAGAATGCCAGCGTATCAAACTGGCTGGAGAGCTGCACAAAAAAGGCAGTATCTATGTAATGGACGAACCTACCACAGGTCTCCACATGTCGGATACCGGCCACCTGCTGGAGATCATCAACCGGTTGGTCGATAGTGGCAACACGGTGCTCATCATCGAGCACAACATGGACATCATTAAAAATGCCGACTGGATCATCGACCTTGGCCCGGAAGGAGGAACCAAAGGTGGCCAGGTATTATTTGAAGGAACACCTAAGGACCTGTTGCAAGCTTCCAATTCCCTCACCGGCAGATACATGTACGAGCATCAGGCAACGCCCGCTTAGGCCCGAACTATAAGGATTTTGCTGGAAACAGGAAGTTTTGCATATTTACAGTAATGTCTGAACTGCCTGAAGACATATTGCTTGCCTGGCAACAACAAATTGCCCGGGGAGATGAACGTGGATTCGATAACCTGTTCCGCCATTTCTACCTGCACCTCGTCAGCTTTGCGGTAGATATGGTAAAGCTGCGTCCTGTAGCGGAAGAGATCGTCTCCGATGTGTTTGTAAAACTGTGGCAGAAAAAAGAAGACATCCTGCTCATCGAAAAACTGAAAGTCTTTCTCTTCGTAGCCGTCAAGAACCAGTGCTATAATCACCTGCGCCGCCATTCCCTGTGGAATGTAACAGTAAGCCCCGACAATGTTACCATCCTTTCCAGCGCTTACAATCCCGAAGAAGACATGGCTTTCCGCGAATTGCAGCACCAGCTCAACCAGGCAGTAGAGCAACTGCCGGAGCAGTGCAAGCAGGTATTTAAGTTGGTCAGGGAAGATGGCCTTAAATACAAGGAAGTAGCCGCCATCCTCGATATATCGCCCCGCACCGTAGAGACCCAATTATACAGAGCCGTCAAAAAACTCCGTAAAGTATTGACCGAAGACCATAACAATACCCAACAATCCGACATGCCGGATGTCCTGCTCCAGGTCGCCCTGGTAAGCATCTTCCTTTCATAATATTGGGTTTTCTCTCGATGCCTTTGTGCCTCAATGCCTTGTTGCCTTCCCAAAAAATATTTTCAACCCTTGTAAGTAATCCATTTCCAAATTGTGTCCTTATAGATACCGGCTAACGATTTTATCCCCGGCTGCTATATGATGGACAAAGACAACTTCCTGCTATTGGTCACCAAAGTGCTGTCTGGCAACGCATTGCCCCACGAGGAAGCGCTGCTGCAAGACACGCTGGCCACCCACCCGGAGTTCCTTCCCTTATATGAGCAATACAAACGGTACTGGCAACAACAGACAGTCAACCAGACTGCCGATGTGGAAAAGGCCCTTTCGGCTACCTGGCAAAAAATAAATCAGGCTACAACCGTCCCTGTTGAAGATATAGATGAAGTACCCGTACGTCGTTTCTCTTCCTGGAAACGCATGGCGGTGGCGGCAGCTGTGTTGGGTATTGTAATAACCGCTGGTTGGCTATTCTTTCATAAACGACAACAGCCTGCAGTAGAGTGGGTGGAGACCTATAACCCCAAAGGCATCCGGTCATCTATCGTGTTGCCAGACGGCAGTAAAGTGTGGCTGGCCGCCGATAGCAAATTGAAATACCCGCGCCACTTCGCTACATCCCGCCGGGAGCTCTACCTCGAAGGAGAAGCATTCTTTGAAGTAGTACGCAATCCGCAGAAGCCATTCATTGTACAGTTGGAAAAAGGAGCGGTGCAGGTATTGGGTACCTCGTTCGATATCAGTGCCTATAAAACACAACAGGAGATCACTACCTCAGTAGCAACCGGTAAAGTGGCATTTATACCCGGCACGCGCAAGCCCGATACGGTGTACTTAACACCTAATAAAAAATCAGTCTACAACACACGCTCTGGCAATGTAGAAGTGAAAGAAACCGATGCGCTGGCCGATAAAGCATGGATAGATGGCGTGCTGTTGTTTGATGCTGTTACACTTGGCGACATAGCCCTGGCATTGGAACGCTACTATGGCAAAACAGTACAGTTCCGCGATCAGCGGTTGAGAACATACCGCTATACCGGCAAGTTTGCCAACCGTACACCGGCAGAAATATTGAATTACCTCAGTAAAACCAAAGCATTTACCTATACGGTATCCGACTCCCTCATTGTTATTGGGAGATGAAATTGACGATTGAATCACTATAACTAAACGTTTGCGTATGAAACTACGACTGCTACCCGCTGTTGTTGCCCTATGCATCATGGCCACCATGAGCCTGTATGCCGGAACGCGGGACACACCACCTGCCTGGAAAGAGCAAAAGCAAAAAGTAAGTGTGGTCTGCAAAGACAAAGACCTCAAATGGGTCATTGGCCAGTTGGAAAAACAAACAGGATCATTGTTTGTCTACTCCAACGATGAGCTGGATCTTTCCCAAAAACTCTCCCTGCGCATCCGCGAAACGGATTTCGACCAGGCCCTGCAAAAAATATTTGCGCCCCTGCGTATCAACTTTGAGCAGGTAGGTAAGAATATATTACTGAAGCCGGAGAAGCGGGAGCGCTTTACAGCTATTGCAGAGGCAACAGTATCGCTGGCGCCCGAGGTGGAGATCACCGGTAAAGTGCTGGATGAAAAACAAGTGCCTGTTGCCGGGGCCACGGTGCAGCTCAAAGGCAGCAGCATAGTTACTACTACCCGCGACGATGGTAGCTTCTCTCTGAAGCTCCCGGAGGCAAAAGGCACATTGGTCATCAGCTATGTAGGCTATGAGCGCACAGAGATTGCAATTACAGGATCGAACCTGCAGGTAAGCCTCAAGCCGATCGAAGCCAGCCTCGGAGAAGTAGTGGTGGTGGGTTATGGTACCCAGCGCCGCATTAGCCTCACAGGTGCAGTAGACCAGATACGCTCTGCTGCATTGGAAGGAAAGCCAAGCGTTAACCTCACACAATCCTTGCAGGGTGCTGCGCCTAACCTTATTATCCAACAGCGTAATTCCGAGCCTGGCGCACCCATCAATGTAAATATCCGTGGTGTAAGCTCGCTCAATGACAATACCCCGCTGGTAGTGATCGATGGCATTGCTGGTGGCGACCTCAACCAGTTGAATCCTTCAGATATCGACAATATCTCCGTATTGAAAGATGCGGGTAGTGCTGCTATCTATGGCTCACGAAGCGCCAACGGCGTCATACTGGTTACCACCAAGAAAGGAAAGAAGAATACCCGTGCAATCGTTACTTATAATGGGATGGTGGGTATACAGCAACCCAAAATATTCTATAAACCGGTAGAGAGCTTTGAAAATGCCCTGCTGCGCAATGAAGCATTGGTGAATGCAGGATTGCAGCCCATGTACACACCGGAGCAGATACGTGCTTATAAAGACGAAGGCAGTAAAGAGTGGTTCCTCGATGGCATCCTGCAGGACGCATTGCAGCAAAACCATAACCTCAGCGTGTCGGGCGGCAATGATAAAACTACGTACCTCTTGTCATTGGGATATATCGACCAGGAAAGCAACCTCGTAGGACCAGGCTATGGCCTGAAGCGTTACAACGCGCGGCTTAACCTCACAACAGAAGTAGGCAAACTGAAAGTGACAGGTGTATTGGCTTATTCACGCCAGGATATCAAAGAACATTCATTTGGTACATCAACCCTTATCGTAGATGCAGGCAGAACGCCCACCTATTATGACATGAAAGACGAGCAGGGGCGCTACCTCACCAATGATGTGCTGGCAGAGTTTAATCCCCTCGGCATTCTGGAGCAGGGTGGATACCGCACACGTGATGACGATCATATATTCGGTAACATCACAGCAGAGCTGAATATTATTGATGGGCTGAAGCTGAAAGGCGTGGCTGGTGGCAACCTGTCTGCCTTCCACATGTATGAGCGCGTAAAGCAGGTGAATTTCTTTCCCAAAGGTATCTATGGCGCAGACCGGAATACGAATGACCGTAGTGCAAAAAATCTTTTCCTCAACACACAAGCCATATTGGAATACCAAAAGGGATTTGGAGATCATCACGTTAATGCACTGGTAGGTTATTCCAATGAAACAGTGTCCAATAAGGAAAACGCCTTATACACCAAGTACAACGACAACGAGTTGGGAACACCCACTACAGGTACCGTTATTGATCCGGCAGCGTCCTTCAACACGAACCGCGGTACAGCCGAAAGCAGCCTCAACTCTGTATTTGGCCGTGCAGGCTATTCCTACAACGACAAATACTTTGTTGAGTTCAACTTCCGCTATGACGGTTCCTCCAAGTTCAGGAAAGACCTGCGTTGGGGTTTCTTCCCTTCAGTGGCGGCCTCCTGGCGCATGACGGAAGAGGAGTTCCTCCAAAGCTACCGGGATAATATTGGTTCACTGAAGCTGCGTGGCTCTTATGGTGTATTGGGCAATCAGAGCGTAGGCAACTATCAGTTTCAGACCACCTATTTCAACTTCAACAATGCCTACGGGTTCAATAATCAACCGGTATCAGGCACTGGCTTCACCTTTGCCAATCCCGACCTGCGCTGGGAAAAAGCAGCTACATTCAATGCCGGTGTAGACGCTACCTTCCTGGAAGATAAACTGCAGGTATCTTTCGATTACTTCAACAAGCTTACCAGTGATATCCTCATACCGCCTGCCATTCCGGGTTTGTATGGAGGAGCAGTGTCAACCTATAACGCCGGTAAAGTGCGCAACAAAGGGTGGGAGCTAAGCGTGAATTATCGCCTGCCTGGCAGAAACTTCAACCATACGTTTGGATTCAACATTGCCGACAGCCGCAACGAAGTCGTATCCTTCCAGGGTAACGAACGCATTACCGGCGCCGATGAAATGCAGGTGATCCTGAAAGAAGGATTACCCTTCAACTCCTACATCGGCCTCAAACGCGATGGCTATTTCCAAAACCTCGATGACATCGAGAATGGGCCAACGCCAACAGGCATCACGGTAAGCCCCGGCGATATCCGGTATGTAGACCGCAATAAGGACAACATCATCGACGACCGCGATAAGTTTGTACTGGGCCATCCATTTCCCCGCTACACGTTCGGGTTCAACTATGCAGTGAGCTGGAAACAGCTGGATGTATCCATCTTTATACAAGGCGTAGGCAAACGCGATATGTTCCTGCGTGGCGAGTTGATAGAACCTTTCCACTACAACTACGGACAGGTAATGTACCAACACCAGCTTGATTACTGGACACCTATCAACCCCAATGCGAAGTTCCCCCGGCTGGCAGCAGTGAACAGTCCTTCCAATACCAACAACTTCCGCCGTGGGTCTGATCTGTATTTGTTTGATGCAGCCTATGCACGTCTGAAGAACCTGCAGATCGGTTATTCATTACCTACGCAGTGGATACAAAAAGCGGGCATGCAAAAAGCACGCTTCTTCTTGGTGGGACAGAACCTGCTCACGGTAGCCGGTGTAAAGTTTGTTGATCCCGAAATATCGGAGTTCAGCAGCAATATGGCGAACAGCGGTGCCAACAGCGGCCGCAACTATCCCACACCTATATTCTATGGAATTGGTTTAGATATCACATTTAAATAACGATGGCTATATGAAACAGATAATAAAACTTAACGGACTTGCGCTGCTGTTGCTATTGGTGATCGCATCCTGTAAGAAGCTGGACCTGGTACCTACCGACCGCTTCACGGATGCCACCTACTGGACCTCGACCGAAAAAGCGTCCACAGTGCTCAATACAGCGTACGGACAAATGTTTGGCGCCGCCACCTTCTTTTACAACGAAGGCTTGTCGGACAATGCCTACAGTGGCCGTGGCGATCAGCAAGGTGTAACGTCCATCGCTTCCGGGTTGGCCGATGCTTCCCTGCCACGCTTCAAAGACGAATGGAACGGCCGCTACCAATGCATCAAAACCTGCAACATCTTATTGGAAAATATCGACAGGGTACCAGCCTTCGACGAAGCCCTGAAGAACAGGATGAAGTCGGAAGCAAGGGTAATAAGAGCTTACCAGTACTTCCAGTTGTATACCTGGTATGGTGACGTGCCTTTATTCGATAAGGATATATCCGTCACCGAATCACAAACCATTACCCGTACAACACGCCAGCAGGTGGTAGATTTTGTATTGAAAGAACTGGATGAGGCATCCACCACATTACCTGTCAATACACAATATGCCGCAGGCGATCGTGGACGCATCACCAAGGGTGCTGCACTGGCGCTTAAAGCGCGCGCCTTGCTGTACGAAGGCCGCTGGCAGGAGGTGATCAACACAGCTGAGCCATTCATTACCGGCAATACAGTGGGCACCTATAGCCTCTTCAACAGCTATGAAGGATTGTTCCTGCCGCAGAATGAATACAACAACGAAGTGGTCTTCGATCTGCAGTTTGTACCTGAGTCACGCACCTACAATGTGTTCTTCGACCTGGCCCCGCTGGCTGTTGGTGCCCGCCTCAATTCAATGGCGCCTACGCAGGAGCTGGTAGATGATTACATCATGCTGAATGGTAAGGGAGTCAAAGAAGCAGCTTCCGGTTATGATGAGAGCAATCCTTATAACAACCGCGATCCACGCCTCACGTATTCCATCGTGTGCCACAACTACAAATGGAAAAAGCCGGACAATAGCATCCAGACCATTTATATCAAACCGGGTAGTGATCCGGCCAGCACAAAACTCGATGAGTATGTGCCTGGCAGCGTAAGCTCGCCCACGGGCTATTACATACGCAAATACTACGACCCTACATCGATCAATAACTTCAACTCAGGCCTTAACCTGATGTTGATACGCTATGCAGACATCCTGCTGATGTATGCAGAAGCAAAGAATGCATTGAACCAACTGACGACCGATGTATGGAACCAAACGGTCCGCGCATTACGCGTACGGGCTGGCTTCACAGAAGCCGACGCGCTGAACTTCAATGCAGCCTGGACGGCCGACCAACGCACCGCGATTATTCGCCGCGAGCGCCGCACCGAACTCGCCCTTGAAGGTTTGCGCATCTTCGATATCCGCCGCTGGAAAACAGCCGAAACAGTATTGAATGGATGGGTACACGGCGCCAAATATGGTGAGCCCAGTATCGACAACGGTTATATTCGCGTCAACCAGCGCAGCTTTGATCCTGCCAAACATTACCTGTGGGCAGTACCGCGCGATGAACGCAACCTCAATAAAAACCTCAGCCAAAACAATAGCTGGTAAACTATCACGAACACTAAAATGCTTTCAATATGAAAAAGATCATGCTACAATATATGACCCTGAGCCTGGCGCTGCTGGCCTTCATGGGTTGTGAAAAAGACAAGAACCTCGATCATACGGCCGTAACAGCCGTGAAGAACATCTTCACACCCGAAGACAACCGTTTTGTAAAACTGCAACCTGCCACCTCTGCCAGTGTGGTATTTGAATGGGAGCAGGCCAAGGCAGAAGACGGAGGGCTGGTGATGTATGAAATAGCCTTCGATAAAGAAGGCGGCGATTTCAGCAAACCGGTATACAAAATGGTAAGCGACAACGGTGGAGTATACAACAGAGCTACAGTAACCCACAAAACGCTGAACAGTGTAGCGAGCCTCGCGGGCATTCCATCACTGGGCACGGGTAAGCTGAAATGGACAGTATACTCTTCCAAAGGTATCAATGAAGTAAAGGCAGCAGTAACACGTACGATCGAATTACAACGCCCTGCAGGTTTTGCCACTTTGCCCGCCGATGTTTTCCTAACGGGAACGGCTACTGAAGCTGGCGCCACGCTGGCCAGTGCTGCTAAGTTGAAACAGGTCGCCAACGGCATATTTGAGATATACACTTCCCTGAAAGCCGGTACCTACAACTTTGCTGACCGCAACACGGGTACGCCAACTACCTATTCCATCAGTGGCGGCGACCTGAAAGAAGGTGGCACTACCACTGTTGCCGGCGCCACCAAAGTATACCGCATCAACCTCGATTTCAACAATGCATCCGTAACGATGACAGAGGTGAAAGAAATAGGTTTGTGGTTTGCACCCAACAACACGATCTGGTTCAACCTCAACTACACGGCCAACGGAATATGGAAAGCAGAGAACCAGTCGATCGTCTTCAGGCAGGAAAGCTGGGGTAGGGATGAGCGCTACAAGTTCCGCTTAAAAGTAAATGATGGAACCGCCGACAGCTTTGAATGGATGGGCAGCAGCAATGCGGATAACCAACGCCCCACCAGCGGCTCGCCGGCTTCCTATTGGTTCCTGAATAAAATAGCCAACAACGATCAGTGGAACTACTGCTATAAGTTCCAGACCGAAGCAGACAATAAGAACTGTGACATCATCGTCAACTTCACCACTGGCGGCTCCTACACACACCAGGTGGTGATTAAATAACGAACACTAAACCAACAAGCATGAAGCGATTGATAATATGGGCTTGTGCAGTACTATGGCTACTGCCGGGCTGTGCAAAAAACTATGAAGATGTGGTGATAGGAGGTGATCAGAGCGGGATCGACCGGTACGAGGTAAACTGGAGTGCCGCTGCCGACAGCAGCAGCAGCTCTCTGCTACTCAACTTCTGGAATCCATCTGGCAAATACTTCAACCGTACCAGCAACGGCAATATAGAATTTCATTACTGGCCCCAGGCCCACGCGTTGGATGTGCTGGTGGATGCCTACGTTCGCACGAATGATACTAAATACCGTACTACGATGGACGATTGGATGGTGGGCGTGAAGCAAAAGAACAACAACACTTTCCTCAATGAGTTCTATGATGATATGGAATGGAATGGGCTGGCCATGCTGCGTGCCTGGAAAGCAACCAACGATGCCAAATTCAAAACCGGTGTCGATCAGGTATGGGCAGACATCAAGACCGGCTGGAACACCAATATGGGCGGCGGCATTGCCTGGCGCAAAGCCATGCCAGCCTATAAGAACACGCCTGCCAATGCGCCGGCTTGTATCCTGGCTGCCCGCTTATACCAGGAATTTAAACAAGCCGATGACCTGCAATGGGCCCAAAAGATATATACCTGGATAAAAGACAGTTTGTATGAGGCTGGCACAGGATGGGTGTATGATGGAATCAATGCCAATGGTGACGGCCTGCGCAGTACCTGGAAGTTTACCTACAACCAGGGAACTTTTATCGGCGCAGCGTTGGAACTCTACAACATTACAAAAGATCCCGTCTACCTCAACGATGCCATGAAAGCAGCCAACTTTACCTTATCTGATAACACCCTCACCAATGCGGCCGATCGCCTGCTGCGTGATGAAGGAGGTGGCGATGGCGGACTGTTCAAAGGCATCTTTGTGCGCTACTTTACCAACCTGATATTGCATCCCGATCTGTCGGAAGCTTATAAGAAGCGCTACATAGCCTACCTCAAAAACAACTTCGAGTTGTTGTGGTATGTGGGCACGCGTAAGCCGGTAGTATTGTTTGGAAGCTATTGGAAAAACAAGCCCGGCACCGAAACTGAAATGACGATCCAGGTGAGCGGAGCTATGCTGATAGAGGCCGCAGCCTTATTGAAAAAAAATAACCTGTTCTAAGGAACAGGTTATTTTACCATTTAACGGAAGCGGTTCATCGTCTTCCAGTATTTGTCTTTATAAATATCGTAAGAGATAGATAACCTGCCGTTGTAGTTCAGTATCGCTGCCGCCACCGTTTTCGAAGCATGCCTAAACTCATGGCAGGCAAAGTAAATAGTACGGGTGTTGTTATAAGTTTGCCGTCCCAGGTTTAAGTAGCCATTTGCATCAGGCAGTTGTGGGGTCAACGCGTGCTCGAATTCACTCATGAGCGCATACGTATCACTATCTGGCATGCCATTATTAGCACTTCTGTAGCTTATTTCAATCACCATCATCCAGGGATGTGAAGCGGTGGCATCCCATCCCAATATCTCCCGGTTGATGATGGCCACGAGGGGAAGGCCTTTAGCATCCTGCGCTTCCAAAGCTCCATAAGTATCGTTTTCCGTATTATACCTCCTGCCCTTATATTTCTCTACAAACTCTTTTTCACGCCATTCCAAAAAAGATTTCAGCTTACTTATCGGAATCAGTTCCTTATTAGATGGGCAAGAGCCGGTTACTTGTACAGCGTCAAGCAGGGTTGCTGCGTTGAGCTCACCCAACGTATTATCAAGATAGATGAGTGTGCCATTGGCAATAGCTTTTTCATTGGATTCACTGAAATCAGTATGCACCAGTGTTATCTCGATCTCATCCGGGTAATTTTCGTCAGTATTACTGTAAAACCCGATGGTTTCGTGGTTAAATTTGTACCCATTCATGTTGACACTCCATTTGTCTGTACCAAATGCAGGTTTTAATGCAGTAAACTTCCAGCCAGGGAGAGCAGGAGCGGCTGCTACCAACTCTTCCACAAATACAAACGATTTGATATCACCTTCGGCTGTAATGATGAGCTCAATAGTGTTTGCATCTTCCTGGCCTGCAAGGCAATAAAACTGGGTATTCAATTGTTGTAGCGCAGGCATCAGCTTTTCCAGAAAGTTGTTGTCCACGTCATCATTGGCCATCATCACCTCATGGAACCGCTTTTCATGCGCTCGAAACCAATGCCAGAAACTATTATGATCAGTAATAACCGCTTTTTCCTTCGGCCCGAACAGCTTTTTGAGAAAACCCATAAAGAGGTATAATTTAGTTCGGGAAAGTACAGTTTTTTATGTAAATCCGGTTCTTGCCGTATGAACTGTATGTAAACTCAGAACCGCTTCCCCACTGATAAGCCCACCTGCGAAATAAGATCACCTTCCGTATCTGTCTGTAAGCCTGCTTTGATGCCGAGTAACAATTTATTGGAGAAGGTAAAATTGTACTGGAGCTGCACCAATGCTCCTGCCGCAATAGTATGCTGCTTATTCCAGTTGTACATACTGTACACCACTTCCGGTATACCAGAAGTTATAGGAGGATAAACGCTATAACCATCGACAGAGGACGATTGATACCTGCCAAATCCACCCAGACTGATCCTCACTTCATGGTGCCTGCTCCTGATCAGGCTTAATTGGGCATCTACACCCAGTTGTACACCGGCGGTAGTGCTGCGCATAGAGCTCCCTACCGTTTCACCTGGTATGGTAGGATGCGGATAAGAAAAATACATTTCATTGTCATGGATTGAACCACGCAGATTAAGATCCAGGGAGAAACGATGACCTAAATAGCGGGTATACGAAGCACCGAATAACAGGCCTCCAAAGTCTCCACTGCTATGATGAGCAAACCCTCC
Organism: Paraflavitalea sp.; assembly: GCF_059502485.1. NCBI lineage: Bacteria > Pseudomonadati > Bacteroidota > Chitinophagia > Chitinophagales > Chitinophagaceae > Paraflavitalea > Paraflavitalea sp. Next base: position 1,076,556 of record NZ_JCACET010000010.1, on the reverse strand, counting down.
TATAAGCTGGATCGCTTCATCTGCCCATTCATCATCATCGGCAGGCTGCGACTGGTCGGTTGCGCGGGAAGCTGTCGGCTGCGTAGCAGGTTTGGCTGGCTTGGTTGGCTTGGGCGCTACTTTGCTAACTGTATCACGCACTTGAGAAGCGGGAGTAGCCGGGCTGGCCGGAGTTGTTGCCTTGCTGGCTGCGGCCTGGTTCACCGGCGTCTGTGCTGGAACAGTATCCACGATCTTACGCTCAGTAGATGGGCTGGATGTTGATCTGTCCGGAGAAGCCATACGGCTGCTGTCGATGACAATGACAGTCTTTTGCTGCACAGCAGGAGTGTTGGCAACAGTTTGCCTCGAAGACGATGTTGAAGATTTGTTGTCGCGTTTACTGTCCGCAGGAAAGAGGGCAGGCCCATTATCAAACAAAATGATATGACTGCCTACCACCTTGTGTTGAATGCCGACCTGTTGCTGCAAGGTCGTTAACCACTGCGACAGAGTTTGCGACTGTCGGGAAACGGCCAGTGTTTTTGATGGCTTTACCTTAGTTGGATTGAAAGAAAATGCTACCCCCGTTTGCCGGGAAAAAACTTTCAGCAAAGAATCGATACGGATAGAAGCAGAGGAGAGCACGATCTTTTTTTCGAAAGTGGCATTGCTAACCTGTGCAGCTACAGGCACAGAGCAATACACCAACATGGCTATAAAAATGAAAGAGCGCATAAGAATAAATTGTTTTTGATGGCTATTAATGGCAGCCGTTACCTGTAATGAAGACAGAGTCTCCTTTCTGGTGGCTGCTGATATTGAGTGTGGCATTGATCACGTCGAGAATGTAGGGTAGAGGTTTGTTGTCGAACTGTGCGGTAAGGCGACAACCGGCGAATACCTGCTTGTCCATCACAAAGGATACATGAAAAGCCTGCTCCAGGTACCGGCACGCATCGGCAAAAGCAATATCATTGAACGAAAAAGACCTGGTGGCATACCCAAAGCTGTTGATATCGATGGAATCCACCACATACAACTGCTGAAGCGCCTTATGATAAAAACCGGATTGCCCTTTTTGAACGGTCACCATTTTGCCCAAAGCATACAATTGCACTACGCCCGACTGCACCTGCACTGCTACATGGCCGGAAGTCGTAATTTCCTGCACATTGAACGAAGTGCCCACCACTTTGATCGTCAGGTCGGCGACCTGGATGATAAATGGATGCTGCTTGTCGGGCGTCACATCGAAATAACATTCACCCTGTAAGCTGAGTTGACGATCAGGTTTGCCAAAGTCGGCAGCATAAGCCACCTGGCTATGTTGGTTTACCGTGATGAAAGTGCTATCGGGAAGCGTAGTGCTTTTTATTTCCTGCGTAGCGGTTTGCATCACATACGCAGCAGGATCATTCGCTTGGGACCCTTTACTGCTACGATTGAACCAGACGACAGACAGAATGATAAGCAAGCCGGCAACAGCCGCTGCCACATACCGGTTAAAGAAGAAACGTACGATACCTCGCTGAGGTTTGTTGTGCAGCAGCGGTTCCAGTTCACTCCAGGCCTGCGGCGAAGCAGGCGGCTGAGGAGTTGTCTCGCCAGACAATTGGTGCCAGAGCGCAGCAATACGCTGAAACTCCGCAGCATTACCTGCATCGGTCAGCCAGTCGTCCAGCTGCATGGCCTCCGTGGGAGTAGCTTCCCCGGCCAGGTATTTACTGATCAGCTCCGTCATATCAGGTTGGTTGGCTGTATTCATAGCATACATTTTATTCCGGGGTTATAGAAATAGGAAGATGATGCAGATAGAAGCCAGGCCAGCCAGTTGCTCGCGCAATAACTTTAGTGCTTTGCCCATTTGTACCTCTACCGTTTTTACAGAAATATTCATCTCCGCAGCAATCGTGCTGTACTTCTTGCCTTCCAGGCGGCTTTTGCAAAATACTTCCCTGCACCGCGGAGGCAGCGCATCAATAGCATGCTGGATCCTTGCTTTGATCTCTTTTTCCTGGGCAGTATCGATACTGTCGACATGAGCAGCAGGAGCCATATCCGGATGATGACGCTCCCTGATCTTGCGGTCCCTGACAGTATTTAAGGCGAGATGATAAACGGTAGTATACAAATAGGCGCGTGCAGCTCCCGGAAAGTTGATCTCGCCCCGCTTTTCCCATAATTTAACGAAAGCCGACTGTACAATATCCTTGGCCTCGGCATTGTCCTTTACAATGGTAAAAGCGTAACCAAACAACTTCCCGAAGTACTCATGAAAGCATTGCTTGTAGAGGTTTTCCACCGGTATATATACCTGTTTGTGATGAACGCTATTGGTTAATGGCTGGCCTGGCAATATCAGTATCATACACCTTAGACACACCAGCGGCAAAAAGCCCTTATACCCCCCCTCATTCGTTTTTTAAAAGATATCAGCCGGTCTGGCCAGCCACTAAATATAAATAAAATGGGGTGCATCTTTCGATACACCCCATTTTTACAGATAACCGTTATAATGAAGCAACAAGTCCGTGTCAAAAACTCCACAATCTAAAGCCGGGGTATATTCAGAGGTCCTGAACTCCCGACTCAGAACGCTCCACTACAACTGCACTTTCCGGCTGATTCTCTGTCCTTCCACCACATAGTGAATCACATAAGTGCCGGGAATAAGCCCTGTAAGTTCAGTTTGCTGCTGTTTCACATTGCGGGAAAGCAACAACTGCCCCTTCATATCATATACCTGTACGGTAGATGGTGCTGGACCATTGAAGTACAGCATCGTACTGCTGCCACTCCTTACCACGCGCATACTTGAACCGGCGCTGCCATTGAATACCGTGACGATGCGCGAGTAAACGCGATTGCCATTGTAATCAAGACTGACGATCCGGTAATGGCGGCTGGTAAAATTTAAGTCATTGTGCCGGAAACTGAAATCCATCGTACCTGTGGGATCGGCGATAGTGCCGGCAGTGCTCCAACTGCGGCCATCATGGCTATACTCGATCTCGAATTTATCAAGATCATCCACCTCGCCCATCTGCCAGTTCAGCTGCACATATTGGTCTTTAAGAGAAGCTGAGAAACTGTTGTAGGTAATGGGCAAGGTAATGCCGGCAGTAGTCGCGGTTACCTGGTCGAACGTGACACCGGTAGCCTGGAAACTAACATAGTTGGTGGCCGGGTTCACGGTACTGGTAGCAGTGGTAGTCCAGGTGGTGCCATTACGAAAAGCGATCTGTAATGAGCCTTCCGGATTACCCGCTAATTCGGCATCGCTGTAAAAAATGCCCACTTCGCCAGTGTAATTAATAGGAAGATTCAGCAGGTATTTTCGCTGAATGCTTTTCGAGCCGGCAGGCCAGCCCGGAACAGAAACGTAATCCTTGTCAAGTACATTACCAGTGATGTTGGTGTTGGAGCTGGGGATTAGCACCAGGCTGTCCATGGTGAATATCACACCGTTCTGCAGGAACAACGTGCCTGCCCCCACCTGGCTAAACCCCGGCGAGAAAAACAACAAACAACTTATAGCGTATAAAAAACTTCGCATTGTTTCAATTTTAGGGTGAAATAATAGTGTGTGCACAACAAATTATTGAACCCTTTGAATGGTCAACCCGGCACCTTGGCCACCGGTCAAAATAATAGAGCCTAATACACCCGTTAGTGTAACACTAATGGTTGCATTGGCTGGTAATGTTACAATAGCTTCGGCTGCATACCGGCTAACAGAAAGTATCGGAGTAAAAGTAAGGCCCGGGTTGGCAACACCATTGACGAGGACCTGTGAAGTTACGACCGCTGCCGCCGTTGTATTGATGCCGTAAGATATCCTGTACCGGCCTGGAGTAACTACTGTAAATACAGTATTGGCGCCGTTCACAGTAATACTGTCACCGAGATTTTGTGCGCTCGGGAAGGGTACTGTGACACTGCCCAGCACGAAAATTAATGTTTGGCCTGTTGTATTGGCTGCAAATCCGGTATTAGGTCCGTATGTAGAACCTTCAATGGAGCTGCTCATATGCCTCCACGCGCCCGAAATAAACATCCATAAGCCAACCGGTGCATTAAGCTGGTATACCATCAGGCCTTCTGCCGGCGCAGCAATAGCTGTTCTTTGGGCAGAAGACATACGCGGGATCAATACGCCCCTCGTTGTGGATGTAACATCGAGGGCTGAACTGGCAGCGGGCGTAGTGGTTCCAATGCCTACCTGGGCTTGTACAAATGGTGTAGCGGCCAGGAATAAAACTGTAAGGATAGTAAGCTTACTTTTCATAGTGTATATATGTGTGTTAAAAAATACAAAGTGATTCCACTACATGAATAATGAATTCATGCAACAACTAATCAGCATTAAAGAAGTGTAATTCATAAGGGCAATAACATACCCTGCACTTGATAGTGCCTGTAAGTAATGCCATAGTAAACCGCACGGGACATCCGGAGTTTACAGACCTGTGGTATAGCACACGTAGACTGTTGAACTGTGGAGCACTGTGTGGTTGGGCTAACTAATCATGAACATAAAAGGATGCGGTTGTGAACATGCTTGTTTCAGTGGAGATGCTAACGTTGAACGAAACAAGACTTACTAATCAGATGGGAGCATAACGCGCCATAAATATACACTTTTTGCTCGCAATATTGACGCTTGAAAATATTTTAATCAGCTACTGTGGAAGTATTCTTACAAAATAAATGCCAGGGCATAACAAGGGTGATCGTTTTCGGGTATAGTTTTTCGTGTGTTAGTTAGCGTATTGATCTGATACGGGTATGTGCGCTGCTTTGCAGCCAGAATAGGCTCTATCGGTGCCGGAAAAATAACGCTTCAATTTCTCTGTTCAGCAGATCTGCACTCACGTAGTCGCAATTGGTAGTCAATACGATAATGTATTTTTGAGAGGGGTAATAATGATGATACACCGACCAGCCATTGCCAACACCCCATTGACCTACACGGTCGAAGAGCGGCCTTTGGGAGTATAGTACCAGGTATGCGTTTTATGCCAGATATAGGAGAAAGCACCCTCCACCAATGGCCCTGTTGTATATCCTTTGATCATGTTCTTTACAAAACCTTCCTCAAGCATTTTACAGAAGAAAACAGCGCTGTCGAATTTATATAGATCGTTAGTACTGGTCCACATCGATAAAAGATCAGTATCGACCTTTTGCATGGTCAGCGCTTTGTGAATGAGGCCATAATCGGATTTGGCATAAGGCTTGGCAAATTGCGGCGGTGCAAAAGCGGCAGCATCGGCGCCAGCAAAAACAGTATTCTTCATCCCCAGTGGTATGAGGAAGGTCTTTTTAAAATACGCCTGGAAACTCATGCCGGTTACCTTCTCCACGATTGCTGCCAGCAAAACGATATTGCCTGATGATATTTCGGCTGTACTACCAGGCTTAAAATACGACGTGTCGCCTCTGAAATAAGGAACGTAATCAGTGAATGTGCGAATACCCTGTGCTTCTCTTTTGAGCATATCCCGGTGAGGAAGACCCGACGAGTGCGTAAGCATATGGTGCAACGTTATCTTATCACCGGCGGGCATGCCTTTGAAGTATTGACTAAGTGTATCCGTAAATTTCAGTTTACCCTCTTGCGCCAGGCGAATGATCGCCGTGCCCACAAACCCATAAACGGCACGGCTCATGTAGAACCGGGTATCCGTAGTATTCTTTATTTTCTTTTCCCGGTCGGCATAATTGTAGGCTTTCGAAAGAAGGACGCCGTTACTGTCGGCAATGAGGACAGCGCCGGTAAAAAGTTCATGGTTGCTTTTTGAGGTAAGCAAGCTGTCCACGACCTCGATCGCTTTTGATTGAGCCCGTAGGTTATTCGCTGTCAGTGTCAGCAAAGTGGTTGTAATGATAATCAATATGCTTTTCATGGTTGGGTCAGCGCTGGAAATAAGGGTTATACACAATGATACACAACTAACGGCAGGATTGCAACAGAGGCATAAATTCCGGTATACAAACAGCCTGAGGGCTAATTGAATATTTAATTACCTTTAACCCCTTGAAAAAATGGTTCGTCATAATATTGTTATTCATTACTGCTACAGGAACATTTGTGCCCTGCTGCGCAGATGGATGTGCTGATGAAGTCTCCGCTACAGAAGCGGGACATGAGGAAGAACATGACGACAAAGGCAGTTGCTCGCCCTTGTTTGCCTGCAGCACCTGCGCACCTTCTGTCATCATTCATGTTACGGAGGTCTTATTGAACCCTCCGGTAATTAATAACAGGCACCACGTTTCATGGGAACTTACACCATTGGCTACATTTCATCCCTCGTTTTTCCAGCCTCCGAAAATGAGTTGATCTTACCTACGGATTACAGTTTTTATTTATTTACTTAATCATCGGCACACGATGCGATCAATATTTACAGGCATACTCCTGTGCATGACCTCATTGGCTGCACAGGCACAAGAACAGGAAGAGAAACACGAACACGATTCATTAGAACAAGTAATAGTAACAGCAACCCGCACCAGCCGCACCATTGCCAATCTCCCAACGCGTACGGAAGTGATCTCCGGCGAAGAACTGCAAGAAAAAGGCAACATGAAACCCGGCGATATCAGGATGCTGTTGAATGAAAGCACAGGCATTCAGACACAACAAACCTCCGCCACTTCCTTTAATGCGGGCATACGCATACAAGGGCTCGACGGCAGGTACACGCAGCTGCTGCGTGATGGCTATCCCTTGTACGCCGGTTTTTCGGGAGGACTGTCCCTTTTGCAGATTGCTCCCCTCGACCTGAAACAGGTGGAAGTGATCAAAGGATCTGCTTCTACTTTATATGGAGGTGGTGCCATTGCAGGGCTCGTCAACCTGGTGTCCAGAACACCCGGCGAAGAACGCGCCCTTAATTTCATGGCCAACGGTACTTCGGGAAAAGGACTTGACCTCAGCGGTTTTTACAGCGAGCGGTATGGCAAACTGGGCCTTACGGTATTCGGCTCCCGCAACAGCAACGGACCCTTTGATCCCGCTGATATTGGCCTCACAGCCATTCCCAAATTTGAACGCTATACCATCAACCCGCGCCTGTTCTTATATGGCAAAAAAACGAGCGCCGATATTGGCGTTAGCTATATTACAGAGGACAGGGTAGGAGGCAACGTCAATTACATTAAGAACGGCGGTACAGGTTACTATGAGCAGAACAATACCGATAGGGTCACCACCCAGTTCGGCATTGCCCACCAGCTATCGGAGCACAGCACGCTGCAACTAAAAAGCAGCTATACCCGCTTCGATCGCAACATTGCCATACCATCGTATACCTTCGATGCCTTACAGCAATCATCTTTTACCGAGCTCACCTGGATGAACAAAAGAGAAAAAGCAGATTGGGTGATCGGCGCCAATTTTCTGACAGATGATCTGGAAGAGAAACGACGATCTGCCGATCCTGCACGCGATTATCACTATAATACCTTTGGTGTGTTTATCCAAAATACCTGGACAGTGAGCGAACAGTTTACACTGGAAACAGGGCTGCGTGGAGATCACGTAAACGAATATGGCTTTGAACTACTGCCAAGAGTTTCGGCAATGTGGAAGATCAGCCCTGCATTCACGACCCGCCTGGGTGGCGGATTTGGTTATAAGTCGCCTACAATCTTTACAGAAGATGCAGAGCGCAGGCAGTTCCAGCACATCCTGCCCATCGATATCAACAACACCCGCAACGAGCGTTCCGTGGGTGGCAACTGGGACATCAACTACCGAACCCATATCGGAGAAGTAGGCTTCACCCTCAACCACCTGTTCTTCTATACACGCCTCAACAGGCCGTTAGTTTTAGAAGGTACAGGAACAGGAAATGGAACATTTGTAAATTCTGATGGGTATGTCGATACCAAAGGCATGGAGACAAACCTGCGCGTTACCTGGGAAGATTTCAAGCTGTTTATTGGATATACCTATACCGATGCCAACACTCACTTCAATGCCAAACAATGGTTGCCGCTCACGGCGCGCCACAGGTTGAACAATGTGTTGATGTATGAAGTAGAAGAAAAATGGAAAATAGGTCTCGAAGCCTATTATTATAGCCGCCAGCAATTGAGCGATGGCAGCTTCGGAAAATCATATTGGATCACGGGATTAATGGCAGAAAAACTATGGGAACATTTCTCCCTGTTCATCAATTTCGAGAACTTCAGCAATACCCGGCAAACCCGTTGGGGACCTATTTATAGTGGCACCATCGATAATCCTGCGTTTAGGGATATCTATGCACCCTTGGATGGCTTTGTTGTAAATGGAGGTATCAAAGTGAATTTATAAGGATATAAAAAATGAGCCCCGCATAGAAATGCGGGGCTTCACTAATCAAATTCGTTAACCATTAAACCTTATCCTTTTTATTATAACAATAAAACTTACGTTTCGTACTAAAGAATAGCCCACCTTTTTTATAATATTTCTTATTCTTTTGATCTGCATCAACTTGTTTATCAATTTAGTAGTGATTCTTCTATTGTCGGGCGTTGAACATTGAATAAATACACCCACCTTCTGTCATTTCGAACGTAGCCATCCAGCACTACAAAAAATAGGTTGTAGTGGCGGAGTGAGAAATCTGCTTGCGAAGCAAAGGCATAACACCTGATCAAAATCATCTTCCCCTTTGACCCACCTCATCAAACAGAGGACATACCCCTGCTAATTTCGCCTTTCATTCACGCGTATGCTACAGGCAGAACATACCGGCTTGCAATGCGCCCATTGTGGCGAACCTTGCCCCGGCGAAAACATCAGCTATGCCGGCGCCCATTTTTGTTGCGCAGGCTGCCGCTCCGTATACCAGCTCATCAACCAGCAGGGATTGTGCGATTACTATGCACTCAATCAACAGCCCGGCGCCACCCAGCAGGTACCTGTTCGAAAAGACAAATTCGCTTTCCTCGACGATGACCGCATCGTGCAAAAGCTGATCAGCTTTAAGAACGAACAGCAGACCCGTGTCATGTTCTACCTGCCCCATATTCACTGCAGTTCCTGCCTCTATCTGCTGGAACACCTGCACAGGCTACAGCCCGGCATCAGCTCGGCACGCGTCAACTTTACCCGCAAAGAAATCGAAATAGATTACGATCACCGGCAGATTACCCTGCGCACGGTAGCTGAGTTGCTTACACAGATCGGCTATGAACCCTACATCAGCCTGGCCGACCTCGATCAGGCAAAACCACGATACCAGAAACAATACATCCGTCAACTGGGCGTAGCAGGCTTCTGCTTTGCCAACATCATGCTCCTCAGCTTTCCCGAATACCTGGGGCTCGAAGTGGCCGAGCAACACCTGCAAGGCATATTCCGCATGCTCAACCTGGCGTTGGCCTTGCCGGTATTCCTCTACAGTGCCCAGCCATTCTATACTTCCGCCTGGAAAAGCCTGCGCCACCGTTTCCTCAACATCGATGCGCCCATCGTGCTGGCCATCTTCATTACTTTCGGCCGCAGCCTCTATGAAGTACTTACTGGTAGGGGTGGAGGATATTTTGATTCTATGACAGGTATTGTATTCTTTATGCTGGCAGGAAAAGTACTGCAGGATAAAACCTACCGGCAACTGTCCTTTGAACGTGATTATACATCCTGGTTTCCCATCGCAGTTACCGTGGTAAAAGAAGATAAAGAATTGGCAGTGGCATTGCCGGCGGTAAAACCGGGCGATACACTGCGTATTCACAGCGATGAATTGATACCGGCAGATGGCATCCTTTCCCGCGGCAGCGCCATGATCGATTATAGCTTCGTTACCGGCGAATCCATGATCGTGCCCAAAGAAATGGGAGAGATCGTATATGCAGGAGGGCGACAGAAAGGCGGTAGCATCGAAGTGTTGGTCACCCGCGAAGTAGCACAAAGTTACCTCACACGCTTATGGAACCAGGATGCCCTGCGCCAAAAGAAGAACAAAGAACAGGATTCGTTTGTGCACACGGTGAGCCGTTATTTTACTGTGGTGCTGTTGAGCCTTGCAGCCATCACCGCTGTTTATTGGTGGATCAATGACCCTATGAAGATAGCCAGCGCAGTCACTGCTATGCTGATTGTGGCATGCCCCTGCGCACTCTTGTTATCCGGCACCTTTACGAATGGTAATATCCTCCGCATCCTGGGGCGCAACCATTTTTACCTGCGAGATGCACAAGCCATAGAAGACATTGCCAAGGCCAATCACATCGTATTTGATAAAACGGGGACCCTCACGGTAGTACAGCAAATGGATATTGCCTGGGAAGGAGAAAGACTTACGGAAAAACAAATGCAGATGATCGCCGCCGTGGCGGCACAAACCAATCATCCCCTCACACGCGCATTAAAGCAATGGCTGCCCAATGATCCGGAGCTGCAGGTAGATGCCTTTAAAGAAATACCCGGCGAAGGAGTGGCAGGCATGTTGGGCGACACCTGCATACAACTCGGCAGCGCCTTTTATACCAAAGCAGCCAATACTACACGCAATGGAGCCACCCGCGTATTTGTCAACTGGAATTACCAGTCTAAAGGATACTTTGTATTTACGAGCCACTATAGACAAGACGTGCCGCAATTACTTGCAAGCCTGCGCAGTCGATATGATATATCATTGGTAAGCGGTGACAATAACCGCGAAGCTGCTAACCTCCACAGGATGTTGGGGCCGGAAGCCACCTTGTTATTCAATCAAAAGGCGGAAGATAAACTACACCATGTAGAGCAACTACAGCAGGCAGGCAGACGTGTAATGATGATTGGGGATGGATTGAATGATGCGGGTGCACTCAGGCAAAGCAATGCAGGCATAGCACTCGCAGAAGATACCAACAACTTTACGCCCGCCAGCGATGCGATCCTCGAAGCGGCACAACTTTCAAAGATCGACAAATTCATTACCCTGTGCAGGGCCAATCGCTACATCATCATGACCAGCTTTTTCATGTCGGTCCTCTACAACATCGTCGGCCTGTACTTCGCAGTACAAGGAACCCTCTCACCACTCATTGCCGCCATCCTCATGCCTGCCAGCAGCCTCAGCATCCTGTTGGTCACCTTCGGCAGTAGCAACCTCGTCGCTAAAAAACTCAAATTATAATAGCGACTGACATTCACATGACGAAAATCAGTTCGCCCAATAAGCAGCATCATCCTTATTGCCTGCTATCCAAAATACTTTTGACCTGTTAAAGCATCAACCATGACAGTGATAATCCTCCTGCTGGGCGCCAGTATATCCGTATCGGCCCTGTTCCTCGCCGGCTTTATCTGGAGCGTAAAGAACAGGCAGTATGAAGATGAATACTCACCACCCGTCAGAATGCTGTTCGACGACAAACCAGGAAAAGACACACCAGAATAAACCCCACACACCAAAACAGAAAACAAGCACAATATGCCGGTAGAAAAGTTCTATTACGACAACAAAACGGTGAAATGGTTTGCCTACGCCGTACTCTTCTGGTCCATCGTTGGGATGCTGGCCGGGTTATGGGCAGCCATCGCATTGTACTATCCCGCCATCAACCTCGGACTGCCCGCCACGAGCTTTGGTCGCATGCGTCCGGTGCATACCAATGCGGTCATCTTCGCATTTGTAGGCAATGGTATCTTCATGGGCGTATACTATTCCTTACAGCGCCTCTGTAAAGCAAGGATGTTCAGCGACCTGCTCAGTAAGATACACTTCTGGGGATGGCAGCTGATCATTGTGGCGGGAGCCATAACCCTGTGGGCCGGCTTTACAACAGGTAAAGAATATGCAGAACTCGAATGGCCCATCGATATCGCGATCACATTGATATGGGTAGTATTCGGCATCAACATCTTCGGCACCATCATCAAACGCCGCGAAAGCCACCTCTACGTGGCCATCTGGTTTTACATCGCCACCTGGGTCACAGTAGCGATGCTGCACATTGTCAACTCATTTGAATTACCATTCACCTGGCTCAAAAGCTATAGCTGGTATGCCGGCGTGCAGGATGCATTGGTACAGTGGTGGTATGGCCACAATGCGGTGGCCTTCTTCCTTACCACGCCTTACCTCGGCTTGATGTATTACTTTCTGCCCAAGGCAGCCAACAGACCAGTATACTCATACCGCCTTTCCATCATACACTTCTGGGCTTTGATCTTTATCTACATCTGGGCAGGCCCTCACCACTTGCTGTATACGAGTTTACCCGATTGGGCACAGTCACTGGGTGTGGTATTCTCGATCATGCTCATCGCTCCAAGCTGGGGCGGTATGCTCAATGGATTATTCACGCTCCGCGGCGCCTGGGATAAAGTACGTGAAGATCCTGTGTTGAAGTTTCTCGTGGTAGCGATCACCTGCTACGGCATGGCCACCTTCGAAGGGCCGCTGCTAAGTTTGAAGAACGTAAACGCTATTTCACACTTTACCGACTGGACGATTGCGCACGTACACGTGGGCGCCCTCGGCTGGAACGGCTTCCTCACTTTTGGTGTCTTGTACTGGCTGGTGCCCAAAATGTGGAACACCACACTCTACTCCAAAAAACTCGCCGGCGCCCATTTCTGGATAGGCACCATCGGCATCGTATTATATGCATTACCCCTCTATTGGGCAGGCTTTGCACAAAGCATGATGTGGAAGACCTTTACCGAAGAAGGACAACTGAAATTCCAGTTCCTCGAAACAGTCACCAACATTATACCCCTCTACGTTACCCGCAGTATTGGAGGCGCCTTGTACATCGGCAGCACCTTCATCATGATCTACAACCTGCGCAAAACGATACAACAAGGAAGCTTCATAGCCAACGAAGCAGCCGAAGCACCGGCACTGGCCAAAGAGATTCAAACCCATGGCAAACAATACTGGCATCGCTGGATTGAAAAACGCCCTATGCAGATGTTGGTGTTCAGCCTCATTGCAGTGGCGATTGGCGGAGTCCTTGAAATGATCCCCACCTTCCTGGTGAAAAGCAATGTGCCTACGATCACGAGCGTGAAACCCTACACGCCATTGGAGCTGCATGGTCGTGATATCTACGTGCGTGAAGGATGCTATACCTGCCACTCACAAATGATACGCCCGTTCAGAGATGAAGTAGCGCGCTATGGCGATTACTCCAAAGCAGGAGAGTTTGTATACGACCATCCCTTCCAATGGGGTTCCAAACGAACAGGGCCCGACCTGGCACGGGAAGGAGGCAAATACCCCGATAGCTGGCATTATAACCACATGCTCGATCCCCAGTCGATGTCGCCTGGGTCCATCATGCCATCCTATGGCTGGCTATTCGATAAACAGGTAGATACGAGCCTCACGGCGGCAAAGATCCGCGCCATGCAAACACTGGGCGTGCCCTATCCCGAAGGATACGACCAGCAGGCCAATAAGGAATTGATGCAGCAGGCTACTACGATCACGGCCAGCCTTAAAGCCGATAAGATAGAAACCAATAAAAACGCCGAGATCGTAGCCCTCATCGCTTACCTGCAACGACTGGGCAAAGACATCAAAGCCACACCAACAGCAGAAACGACTAAACAATAAATTATGAAATTCATACACTACCTCGAAAAGATCAGCGGCGTGAGCATCTATGGCCTCAGCTCACTACTCATATTCGGCCTGTTCTTCCTGGTGATGCTGATATGGACATTCAAAGCCGATAAAAAACTGATAGAAGAAGTGAGCAGAATACCCCTTGATACAACAGAATAACAGAAAAAGCACCACTATGACCCGCTATAAAAAAATACTACTGCTGGCAGTTACTCTTAGCTTCAACACCATCCTGTTTGCGCAGGCACCTGTGCCCGACTCCATGGAAAATCCCTTTGTGGTGATGATGATCGTCATCATGGCTATCCTGGCCCTCATCATTGGCCTGCTGGCCTGGGTAGTCCTGGGCAGTGCACAGATATACCTGGAAAGAACGAAACAGGAAGAAGCCAATGCAGCGCCGGAAAAAAAAAGCAACCCTGCACCCGCTGCGGTCATTGTGCTTGTGGGATTACTAAGTAGCCTGGCTACACAGGCAGAAGAAACAGGCGCCGCTTCGGTAACCAGCGCTTACAAACTCAGCGATACGGCCTTCTATACGATGGCAGGCGTCATCTTCCTGGAACTGATGGTCATCGCCGCCTTGCTCTATAACCTGCGCGTACTGCTGGAAATTAAAAGAAAGAAAACAGTGCCTGCTGGTGCACCTGCAAAACCCAAAGTCAGTTTGTGGGCAAAGCTCAACAGCTTTAAACCGATCGAGCAGGAAGTTAACCTCGATCTCGGTCACGAATACGATGGCATCCGTGAGCTCGACAACCGCCTGCCGCCCTGGTGGCTCTATGGCTTTTACCTTACGATCATATTTGCAGTAATATACCTCTGGCGTTACCATGTGTCACATACTGCGCCGGATAGTATCCAGGAATACCAACTTGCTGTACAGGCAGCCGAAGTAAAACGCGCCGAGTACCTGAAAAAAGCAGCCAACAATGTAGACGAGAACACGGTGAAATACCTCACGGCAGCTGATGAGTTGGCCGCGGGAGAGAAAATATATTCCACTACCTGCTTCCCATGCCATGGAAAAGCAGGCGAGGGTGGAGTAGGGCCCAACCTCACAGATGACTACTGGCTGCATGGCGGCGGCGTAAAAGATATTTTCAAGACGATCAAATACGGTGTGCCTGAAAAAGGGATGAAGAGTTGGAAAGATGATTATTCACCGGGACAGATAGCACAATTGGCAAGCTATATCAAATCGATCAAAGGCACCAACCCGCCCAACGGCAAAGCTCCACAAGGACCATTGTACACAGAAGAAGAAACGAAAGCAGTTGACTCAGCGGCAACGGAGCCGGCAAAATAAAGCAATATGGCTACGATAGAAGCAGGAGAATCGTTCAGAGATAGAATTGCCACAGTAGATGCAAAAGGAAAACGGCAATGGGTGTTTGCACAAAAGCCCGTAGGCAAATTGTACGACCTGCGCACCTGGGTGAGCCTTGCATTCTTTGCCCTTTTCATAGGCCTGCCCTTTATACACATCGATGGCAAGCCACTCTTCCTGTTCAATATACCCTCCGCCCGCTTTATCATTTTCGGGAAAGTATTCTGGCCACAGGACTTCTTCATCTTCGGCCTCACAATGATCACCTTTGTGATCTTCATCATCCTTTTTACAGCAGCCTTCGGACGCCTGTTTTGCGGATGGGTATGTCCTCAAACCATATTCATGGAAATGCTCTTCCGTAAAGTGGAATACTGGATCGAAGGTAGTGCGGCCCGGCAAAAGTTGGACAAGACAAAACCCTGTACTACGGAAAGAATCACCCGGCGTACTCTTAAGTACGGGGCATTCTACCTGCTTTCTTTCATCATAGCCAATTTTTTCCTGGCCTACATCATTGGCATCAAAGAATTGTACAAGATCATGACAGAGCCGGTGAGTCAGCACATGGGTGGGTTGACTTCCATTATCGTCTTCTCTGGGGTGTTCTTCGCCGTCTATGCGTTCTTCCGCGAGCAGGCATGCATAGTAGTATGCCCTTATGGAAGGCTGCAAGGCGTGTTGATGGACAAGAACTCGATGATCGTGGCCTACGATTACAAACGCGGAGAACCGAGGGGTAAATACACCAAAAAAGCGGAGCTGTACAAAGGCGATTGTATCGACTGCTTCCAATGCATTAAAGTATGTCCAACAAACATCGACATCCGCAACGGCACACAGATGGATTGTGTAGGCTGCACTGCCTGCATAGATGCCTGCAACGCCATCATGGATAAAATAGGCAAGCCGCAGGGATTGATACGCTACGCTTCCGAAAACGGCATCGCCAAAAATGAGCCCTTGCGCTACACCCCCCGGATGAAACTCTATACGGGCTTGTTGTCGGTACTGGTCATCCTGCTCACCATCCTGCTGATGTCGCGCAACGATATTGACGCCACGGTCATGCGCACGCCCGGTATGTTATACCAGGAAAGAGGAGAAGACAGCGTATCCAACCTCTACAACATCAAAGTGGCTAACAAAACTACTGCCGATATTCCCTTGCGGCTAAAGCTGGAAGCAGGCAATGGGCGCATAGAAGTAATAGGAGGGAGCACAGTAGCCGTGAAGAAAGAGGAGGAGAGTGCCGGAACCTTCTTTATTGTATTACCCAAGCAAACGATACACGAAAGGAAATCGACATTAAAGATTGGGCTTTACGAAGGCGACAGGAAAATAGACGAGGTGCAAACCAATTTCCTGGGCCCCGTAAGTCAACAACCATAAAACATAAAATTATGAATTGGGGAAACAAACTCATACTGATATTCATAGCCTTCGGTGCTATGATGAGCTACCTGGTATACCGCTGCATGAAAGTGCCGGTCAACCTGGTGTCGAAAGAATACTACCGCGAAGAGATTGCCTACCAGGAAGTCATCGACAGCCGGAAGAATACGGGCATGCTCAGCACTGCCTTACAACTCACAGAAGATAAAGAAACCATCGGCCTCACCTTACCGGCTGAAATGAAACACAAAAAGACAGCAGGAAAGATACTATTGTACTACCCGGCCAATGCTAAGTACGATAGACAGTTCTCACTGCAAACCGACACCGCTGCTTTCCAGTCATTGAGCAAGGAAACATTGATACCGGGCAATTATATAGTGAAGATTAGCTGGCAGTCAGACGGCACCCATTATTACAGCGAACAACCCTTCACCATACATTGATGATAACGCCGGTCATAATAGCGGGTATAAGCATGGGCATCATCAGTAGCCTGCATTGCATCGGCATGTGCGGCCCGCTGGTAATGGCCTTGCCTTTACCCAAGCAGCCCGGCTATCGGCGTTTGTTGGGAGTGCTGACCTATAACGCAGGCAGGTTAACTACCTACGGCCTGCTGGGCTTACTGTTTGGATTGGCGGGAAGAAGATTACAGGTGGCAGGCTGGCAACAATGGCTTTCCATCACGATGGGCACAGCCATTATATTGTGGTGGGCGATCGCGGCAGCGGGTAAACAAACTTCATTTCCCCTTGCCCGTTCGATACAACAGGCGATCACAAAGCTGAACTTATATGTGTGGAAGCATGCTGCTAAAGCAGGCTTTTACTTCTTGGGCATGGCCAATGGATTATTGCCCTGTGGCATGGTATACCTGGCCATTGCAGCAGCCATCAGTACGGGCGACACAGGATTATCATCACTCTTTATGATCGCGTTTGGAGCAGGAACATTGCCGGCTATGACGGGCCTGGGCTACATCAGTACATGGTTCAAACAACCACTACGTTTATATTTGCGCAAATTGATGCCGGTATTTACTGTCGTGGTAGGAGTGCTCCTGATCCTGCGTGGCCTCAACCTCGATATTCCCTTTATCAGCCCGCGTTTACCAGTCATACCAGGTGGCGGCATTTCCTGTCATTGATATAAAATAGCTAAGCCGGCCAGCATCACTGCATGGCCGGGCTTAACTGCTTCAGAAAGGGGTAAGGGGTTGATTATAGTAAAGCAGATTGTGTCGATCTTTCAAACCGGCCGGTTTTATTGGTGAGCCGGATGCGGAAAACGATACCGTCAATAGATTCTGCATGGATATCAGTAAAAGGCCAGGTAGCCGATTGATGCACACGTTCACTGCTGATCATAGGAAGTGTTCTGCGGAGTAATTTGTTCAGCGCTTCCTGGCGTTCATCACCCGCGGTCAGTTCTTCAAATGTACCCCAGGCCACTACACTTTTCCAGTTGGCCATATTCACGAGGTCATCCGTTTGAAAACACACCTCCGGATTCTTACGCATCAGGGAGATTTTCATACCCTCCTGCGTGTAGCAATACACAAACTGACCGTCATACGTAAAACTGATTGGCACTACGTATGTAATACCATCGGCATGACAACCAATACGGCCTACAGCCTGACTGCCCAGTACCAGTTCGATGTCTTCAGGAGATAAACTACCATACATAACAATAGAATTTTAAGATTTACGCGTTAGATAACAGTTGCAAAAGTAAAAGCTGTGTTGGGCCGGGCTTATGACGGCAGTTATCAGAGAAGCTGATAATGCTCATATACCAGCAACTGGTCATCTGCTAATTTAGCTGTATCATTTTGTCACTCATGAACACACGCATATCAACTGCACTTATCAGCAAATACAACCGGCCCGTACCGCGCTATACAAGCTATCCAACGGTCCCTTATTGGAACAAGGAGATCACCCAGCAACAATGGCGTCAACAGTTTAGTGATGCCTTTGCAGCCCGTAACCAGGCAGATGGCATCAGCTTGTACATACACTTGCCCTTCTGTGAATCCCTCTGCACCTATTGTGGCTGCAACAAGAAGATCACGACCAACCATGCAGTGGAAGAGGCATACATCGAAGCATTACTAAAAGAGTGGTCATTATACACCCAACAAACGGGAGAGCGGCCACTCCTGCGTGAGATCCACCTGGGTGGAGGAACACCTACTTTCTTTTCTCCGGCCCGCCTGACCGGTCTGTTGGAAGCGATCATGGCTACCGCCATCATACATCCGGAGGCACAGTTTAGTCTTGAAGGACATCCCAACAATACTACACGAGAGCACCTCGATCAATTATTCCAGTTGGGCTTCAGGCGTATCAGCTACGGTGTGCAGGATCTCAATCCCCGTGTTCAACACATCATCAACCGCATCCAGCCATTCGAAAAAGTACAGCAGGCCAGCGAAGAGGCTCGTGCAGCAGGTTTCACAGCTGTGAACTTCGACCTGATCTATGGCTTGCCCTTGCAAACGCGCAACAGCATCGAACAAACCATCAACCAGGTGATAACCTTGCATCCCGACCGCATCGCTTTTTACAGCTATGCCCACGTGCCATGGACGAGCCGCGGCCAGCGCCTGTTTAGTGAAGCAGACCTGCCCGGTGCTGCGGAAAAACTGGCTCTTTACCTGCTGGGACAAAACCTGTTGACCAGTGCTGGTTATGCAGACATTGGCATGGACCATTTTGCCCTGCCACAGGATGAGTTGTTCAAAGCAAAAGCCGGTGGCTACCTCCACCGCAACTTCATGGGCTATACTACACAACACAGCGGCCTGCTGCTGGGACTGGGCGTGTCTGCTATCAGCGACCTCAACAGCGCCTTTGCACAAAACAATAAAACATTGCAGGAGTACTACAGCGCAGTAAACAACGGCAACTTGGCCATCATGCGCGGATATATACTAAGTGAAGAAGACCTTGCCTTCCGGCAATACATCAAAGAAGTAGCCTGCAACGGCGCCACCAGCTTTGCGCCGGAACACCTGCCAATATTAGAGGAATGTAGTTTTCCCATTCTGGAAGAATTAGCAGAAGATGGCTTATTGATATTTAATCAGGAAGGCATGCAATTAACAGCAATGGGCCATTACTTCATCCGCAATGCCTGCAGCGCCTTCGACCTCCACTTACAAAGAAGCCGGTCAACCCAGACCAAACCCCTATTCAGCAAAGCGATTTAAGAGACTTTATACCTTTCAAAAAAACTCCGCTCCAATGCTTCCCGGTGATCAGGATGCGCCAAACCGATTAATGCCTTACCCCGCTGCTTCAGGTTCTTGCCAAACAGATCTACAGCCCCATACTCCGTCACTACCCAGTGAATATGCCCACGGGTAGTGACCACACCGGCGCCCTGTTTGAGATAAGGAACAATACGTGATTCCCCTTTGGAAGTAGTAGAAGGCAACGCAATAATAGGCTTGCCATCTTCCGATAATGAAGCACCACGGATAAAATCCATTTGTCCGCCAATACCGGAGAACTGGAAAGTACCGATGGAGTCGGCGCACACCTGCCCGGTTAGGTCTATTTCAATGGCGCTGTTGATAGCCGTCACCTTCGGGTTCTGACGGATAACGCTGGTATCATTCACGTACGCAATATCCATCACGCGGATAGCAGGATTATCGTCCACAAAATCGTATAACCTGCGTGTGCCAGCCATAAAACCGGTTACAGATCGCCCCCTGTTCAGCTTCTTCCGCGAGTTGTTGATCACACCCTTTTCGATCAGCGGAATGATGCCATCCGAAAGCATCTCCGTATGCAAGCCAAGGTCCTTATGCCCGTGTAGGTTTTGCAATACCTGGTCGGGAATGCCACCGATGCCGAGTTGTAGAGTAGCGCCATCTTCCACCAGCGCGGCCACTTCCCGGCCAATAGCCTTTACTGCTTCATTACTCTTCGCTGCATAGTTCACCTCGGGCAGCTCACTGCTATGCGCTACCATCCCATGTAGTCTGCTCACATGAATAAAACCATCACCATGCGTGCGCGGCATCCGTGGATTCACTTGCGCAATGATCTTCCTGGCGGTATCAGTAGCCGCACGGGCAATATCTACAGAAGTGCCCAGTGAGCAATAACCATGATTATCGGGAGGCGACACCTGTATCAGCGCCACATCGATGGGCAGGATATTACGTCGGAACAGCTGTGGTATCTGGCTAAGGAATACGGGCACGTAATCCCCGTTGCTGCTATTGGCGATCTCACGCGTATTGGCCGAAACAAAGAGCGAGTTGAAAAAGAAATGCCGGCTGAACTCAGGCCTGTCGAAATCGATATCACCCATATTCGTAATACTTACAAGCTCCACATCCTGCAATTCATGATACCTGTCTTGCAAAGCCTTCACGAGGTGTACAGGCGTAGCGGCGCCACCATGAATAAACACCCTGTCGCCCGATTGGATCAGTTGAACAGCTTCAGCGGCCGTTATAAAGTTGGTTGAATACATAAAGTTGTGTGTTACAGAATGTAAAGGTATACACTCAGGCAGAACCCTTTATTGACAGGTATCAAAAAACAGTATGATTGCAATCATTAAAGCTGATTATGGCAACAGGTAACAGGGGGGGCTTTCAATCTTTCAACTTTTAAACCTGTGAACCGCCACCAACACGTATGACCAAAATCAGTTCCTAACCGGTGTTACGTCATAGAAAACGGCTTCCCCCTCAGGTATTTTTGTGATCATGGGATACTGTTCCGGGAGAGCAATCGATTTTAACCCACAGCATAAAAACAAGTATATGATCATCTTTATAAATAGCAAGAGCCAGGTGAGTGATATCCAGCGTGATTTCAACGGATTGTTTCCATACCTGAAAATAGAACTCTTCAAACACAAACACGGATACCTGGAAGCATCGCCGCGGCAGGCAAAGCTGCCCCATTACCTTTACCTCAGCGATCTGGCGACGCAGTTGCCCACACAGATCAGTGTGCCGGAGAGTATGACAGTGCAGGAACTGGAAAAAATGTTTGAAGAACAATTAGGATTACACCTGCAGGTATTCCGCAAAAGCGGTAACCTCTGGTTGGAAACAACAATGACAGATGGCTGGACCCTCAAACAACAGAATGATCACGGAATGGAGATCAGTATAACAAGTTATTGAGCTTCTCCAGGTTACTGATAAAGATCTTTCCCTCTTTAATCTCAATTAGCTTCTCTGATTTGAAATCGCTCAACGTGCGGATCAACGACTCGGTAGCAGTGCCCACATAATGAGCCAGGTCGTCGCGCGAGATATTGATAGGCGTTTTGGCAGCGCCCTCTTTATTGAATTTCTGGTGTACGTCGATCAGCGCTTTGGCCACCCGTTTGCGCAATGAGCCATAGGCGAGGTTCAGCAGACGTTCTTCCTTCTCCTGAACATTTTGGGCGATCAGTTTGATAAAGCGGCCGGCAATGCTCATATCATTATACATGACCTGCAAAAACTCTTCACGCGGTATTTGCACCACTTCCGCCTCTTCCAGCACTTCAGCACTGTCTTCATACGACTTGTTTTCCAGCAAAGGCAAATAACCAATGAAATCACCGGCGGTATACAGGTTCACGATATATTCCTTGCCATCCTCATGCTGCCGGAACACTTTTACCTTTCCCGATTTCAGGTAGTAGAGGAATTTGGGACGCTTACCTTCGGAGTACAGTGTAGTCTTCTTGCTGCTGGTATAAGCTTCATATTGATCAAGCTCCATGGATAAAAGGCCCGACTGCCGCAGGTCATTGATCATGGCAGAAGCACCCTGGTCATCACCGGCATATTTCTTATGAAGGATATCACTCTTCTTCAGCCGCGTTTCTACGGCATTCAGCAACTCGATGTCATCAAAAGGTTTGGTAATATAATCATCGGCCCCCATCTCCATGCCCTTGCGGAAATCGGCCCGTTCGGTCTTGGCGGTGAGAAAGATAAAAGGAATGAATTCGGTAGCAGCGTTCTTGCGCAGCAGGTGCAGTACCCCATAGCCATCCAGCTCGGGCATCATGATGTCACAAATGATCAGGTCAGGCTTTTCCTGCAAAGCTTTCTCTACACCCTTCTTGCCATTTTCCGCACTGAAAGTTTTATAACCTGCCAGCGACAGTATTTCCGCAATATTTTCGCGGATATCTTCGTGGTCATCGATGATCAGTAAAGAACGCATACACAAAAAATTATTTACAGTATCATTTAACCCTGCAATAGTAACACTTTCTGTCAACTTGATAGATGTGGAATGACAATAGTAACCTCGGTGCCTTCATCGAGCCGGCTGGTGAGCCCGATGGTGCCCTGCAATAAGCCCACATACCGTTTCACAATGTGCAGACCCAGTCCGGTGCCTTCAATATTCGTTACATTCTTTCCCCGGAAGAAAGTGCTGAACAAATGCTGTTGATCCTCTTCAGAAATGCCTACACCCTGGTCGGTTACTACCACGCGCAGACTTTGTCCGGTATTGTCGACGGTGAGCTTGATAACAGCGCGTTCCCCGGAGAATTTGGAAGCATTGCCCAGCAGGTTGATAAGAATGTTTTTCAATAACCGGCTATCTGTCGAAAAGGTAGCTATGCCGGTGTAGGTAGTTTCGATCGTTTGTCCTTCCTTTAATATCCCTTTGATCTCATCGACCACTTCAGCCTGGAAACCAGGCACGTCGAAAGAAGCAAATTCAGCACTGATCCTGCCTTCCTCCAGCTTACCCAGCGACAGGAAGTCTTCCAGTAATATATTAAGGTGTCTTACAGAGTCTTTAATGCGTTTAATATGTTTGTCGCGTTTGTCCTGCTCTTCACCCTGCGTATACCGGCCGATCAGCGCCGCAGAAGATAGAATAGTGCTCAGGGGAGTCCTGAATTCATGCGAAGCCATAGACACAAAACGGGATTTGATCTCGTTGAGTTCCTTTTCCTTATTGAGCGCTTCACTCAATTCCTGTTGAGAGCGCTCCAGCTCATGCAGCGCCTCCCGAAGAATGAGCGTTCTTTCCTCCACCTTCGACTCCAGCTCTGCATTCAGCTTACGCATGTCGGCAGTGATCTGCTCCAGCTGCGTCTTCCGCGCCAGCAATTCCTGCTCTGCCCGCTTGCGCTCGGTAATATCTACAATGAAAGCAATGACAAACGTTTCCTCCTGGCGGCGGTAATGGCTAAGGCTTACCTCTACAGGAAACTCACGCCCGCTCTTTGTTCTGGCGAAGAGATCGCGCCCGTGGCCCATCGACCGGTTGCTTGGCTTTTGAATAAAGTCGTTCCGGTAACCTTCATGCCTGCCATGGAAACGGGAGGGGATTAGCACCTCGATGGCGGCTCCCAGCAATTCATCACGCTGGTATTCAAACAGCCGGGCAGCTGCCGGGTTGATCAACACGATCTTTCCCGTTGCATTGGTAAGAATAATACCTTCCGTAGCGTTCTCGAACAACGCATTTACCTGTCCTTCGCCAGATTCAGTAAACATACAGCCACTTAAATTTTCGGGAAGTTAAACCAAACCTGCCAGTTTGCTATTGAGTTTGATGAAATTCAATGAGTGCAATCTGCTGATAACCACTTAATACACCTTGCTCCACAAACTCCACGTCGCCGCCATCTTTCAAAACCTTTTCAATAATGTCGTCTACCAGCTCCTCCATAAAATTTTCTTCTACCACCAGCAGACGGCCTTTCCGGTGAGTAGCTGTATTCCACACAGCTTTAAGACCGAAACATAATTTCCCATCTTCATGAGCCTTATGCAGTAAGAACCGGAGTTGATGTTTATTCCAGGGATGCAGGTCGTTTTGTAAACTCATATAAATAACAGATGCAGGCGCTGCCTTGACCGGCGCCACCTTGTTCATGGTTGGTGAATGTTGAGGAGTAAAAGTAAAAGCCTGAGCAGGAGTAAAACATGATTTTGATCATCCCGGCGAGTGATTATGGTTAGGACGATAGGTAGTCACATGCTGTTAGTACCTGTAACACCTGCACGCTTTTTCCCGTTTTTGACACACTTATCGGTCAAATCCACACGAATATCGGTTTGTACAAATTGGTATTGATTTATGATATTTATTTGTTACACGAAAGCACTAATTCAACAGAAAAGAGTATCCATATCCGATTGAGGGACTGTTAAACCTATATCAATCATTAACCTAAACCGGCTGCGTGTATGGGATCACCATATTCGTACAAAACATCCTATTGCCTTATCCTGTCGTTGCTGATGGCTGTTGCCACCGCGAAAGCACAGCAAGCGGCAAGCGCTGCAGCCGATACCAGTCGGCCGGTTAAAAAAGGCATACATAAAGTTACCGACTCTGCACGCTCCATTGCTGATACTACTATTAAGAATATCCGCTCACTGGCCCGTTTCCAGGGCGATAAATTAAAAGAGGGCCTTGGTGCTCAACGTGATCGATTAAAAGGACTACTCCCGCGTAAACAGAAACTACTTTCCTACGACACAAGCGCCTTCGATTTTAATAATCCCTTTAAAAAGCTGCTCAATGCAAAGCCACGCCTGGCAATCACAGGTGGCTATGTAAGTTATCAATTCAACTACCGGAGTGCCATCGACACGCCCTATGTTGAAAAAGATATTGCCCAGCATAATATTACGGGTAACCTGAACCTTACGGTGGCAGGATACCTGCCATTAAGAGTTACCTGGTGGTCCAGACAAAGCAACTCCCGCATTTTCAGGGATATTACCGATGTGCAGGCTTCTTTCGATGGAGCAGCCTTTCAGCAGCAGCTACAGGCTTCTCTGCGTCAACGACTGCTTGCCATGGCGCCTTCACTTAACGATTCCCTCACTGAAAAACTATACGCTTTAAAGCAGCTGCGTCTCGAAGAGCTGCGTGCTAACTTATTAGCCTCCTTCACTGCGCAAAGCCTTATAGAAGCGAATGAGACCATGCGGATACCGAGAATTACCTGGTCACCACGTTTGCCGGATAGCGTGAATAGCCGCAGAGAAGATTCATTGAAAAAAGCGGCTGGCTATTTCCTCGACCTCTATGCCAAAACAAAAGGGGAATACGATAAAGTGGAAAAACAGGTGGATTCCCTCAAAACATTGTACCAGCAGAACCTGGCGAAAGTGCAGAAGTTCAAACAAATGGTGACCGGGCAATGGAATGAGTTGATCGCTTCACGGGACTGGTCAGCAAAGTTGCAGGAATATGGTATGAATAATGTGGAAGTGCCTGCCAGGTATCGTTGGTTGCTGGGCCTGCGGCAGTTCAGCGTGGGCAGAAGTGTTACGAACTACAGCGAGCTAACGGTAAAAAACACCAGTGTAAATGGACTAAACTTTGAATATAATTCCTGGTATTATCTGGCGGTGAGCGCTGGCATTGTAGACTACCGGTACCGTGACTTCGCGATCAACGGGGCCAACAAAAAGCCGCAATACCTGTACCTCGTACGCGCGGGCCTGGGCCGGTTGGAAAAAAACTACTTTATCTTATCAGCCTTCCGGGGTGAAAAGCAACTCTTCCCTTCCAATGGAGGCAGGCTCTCCTCTATTACAGTCACAGGATTCAGTGCTGAAGCCAAAATGCTGGTAAACCGTACCTCTTATATTACGGCGGAAGTTGCCAAATCGCTGGCGCCGGATTTCAGGAACAATCCTGCACAAGGCAATACCAAATTCACGCTTTCCGATCGCACCAACCAGGCTTACGCCATAAAAGCCTATTCCTTTATACCTGCTACGGGCACCCGCCTCGAAGGGTTCTATAAACATACCGGCGCTAACTTTCAATCCTTCAGCAGCTTTCAAACGAATGCTGCGCTGGAAAGCTGGACCATCAAAGCCGATCAGGGATTCTTTAAACGCAGACTACGCATAGCAGCATCGTTGCGGAAAAATGAATTTACCAATCCGTTCCTGCCGCAGGATTATAAAAGCAATACCATTTTCAAAAGCCTCACAGCCACTTTCAAAATGCGTAAATGGCCGGTGATCACAGTAGGCTATCAACCCATGAGTCAATTGACGGCATTGGACAGCGTGGTGATTGAAAACCGTTTCCAGGTGCTCAATGCAAGCGCTTACCATATCTATAAGATCAACAACCTGCGCACAGCTACTACAGTGGTATTGAATAAGTTTTACAACAATACCAGCGACACGGGATTCGTGTATTACAACGCCACCAACATATTCTGGGCACAGCAATTCTTTTTTAAAGCTTTTACCACGCAGGTAGCTGTGTCCTATACCAGCAACTCGGGTTATCAGCTGGTGGTAATGGATGGTGGTATTCAGCTCAACCTGACAAAATTAGGTTCGCTTGGCTTCGGCACGAAGATCAACGTGCTCAATGATAACCTCATTAAGACAGGAGGATACATGAATGCCAACATCCGGGTGTATAAGCAGGATTTTATCACCCTGAGTTATGACCGTGGCTACCTGCCAGGGTTCAATAAAGGGCTTATACGGAATGAGATGGGAACAGTGCAGTTTGTAAAAAGTTTTTAACTGATTGATAATTTAAGCAATCGACAATATGAGAAAGATATTCTTGTTTATGCTGCTTTCTTCCTTTGCATGGTGTGCCCACGCACAGGTAGTGCTCAACCTGCAGTTGCCGCCGATGGGCCTCACCATCAAGCCGCAACTTTGGAACCTGTCGCTGGTCAATACTTCGTCACAGGACATGCAGGTGCGCATTGAAATGGTGATGACGGATGTCAACAACAACCAGCGTGTCCTTACCGGCACTTCCCGTGTTATCCTGTTGCCTAAAGGCATCAAGCAGCTGCAGGTAAACGATGTAATGCCCATTACTTATAATTCCGGTAGTCCGGGATATGCAGTAGATCCTTCTCCGCAAGGCTTTTTGCCGGTAGGACTGTTCAACATCTGCTACACAGTCATCAAGCTGGAAAGCGATGCAGCCGACAGGCTGGGGGAGGAGTGCGAGACCATTGAAATAGAACCTATCAGCCCGCCACAATTGGTGATGCCGCTCGATGAAGAACCGGTAGATATTACAAGGCCTTTCTTTGCATGGATACCACCATCACCTTACAATACATTGAACAGCCTGCTGTATGATTGGATACTGGTGGAAGTGCAGGCAACCCAGAGTCCGGCAGATGCCATCCAGCAAAATGTGCCCGTACTCAGCAGGCAAAATATCTCCTTTACCAACTTTCAATACCCGCTGGCTTCGCCGGAGCTCGACAGCAGCAAGCTGTATGCCTGGCGCATTACGGCTAAGAACAATATGTCGCCAATAGCCAACAGTGAAGTGTGGAGTTTTCGCGTACGTAAGTTCCTGCCCGATTCTATACCCGGCACGCCTGCCGGCGTCTTTGCCAGGCTGGGCCGCGAAGAAGACGCTGCTTTCACGGTTTGTACAGGCGTGCTCCGGTTTGAATACATCAATGAGCTCAACAGCGCTGCAGTGAACCTGCGGTTGTACGACATCAGCAGCCCGAACCGCAAGCAGATTACGTTGGAGAATACGGAAAAGCAGGTACGCCTCGGACAAAATTTTGTACAGGTCGACCTGCGCGACCATGCCGGCATGGTCAATAAACACATGTATCTGCTCGAAGTAGAGAATGCCCGGAAGGAAAAGGGCTATCTGAGGTTTGAATACAGGGATTAAGAAAAAGATTGACGATTCACGTATAAAAATAATTATAGCATGTTAGTTTCTCTGGCGCGTTATCATAAGTCCATAGCCTGGTTCTTTGTGGCAGTATTTTACCTGGAGCTGGTGCTGGTACCGGTAGCAGGCAGGGCGGAAACAAGACCGTCGCTGCCCTACAAGCCGGCCCCGTCTTATACAAGCCGCTCACCCTGGTTTTTGTCAGCGGCGGGTATGAGCACTCCTGCAAGCGGTAGTAACGTTGCTGCCAACCCTACACAGGAAGTAGGTGTTTCCAGCGTCCCACTCACCACTCACTACTCACCACTCACTACTTTCACCACCGGACCGGGACAACCGGAAATGGCTGCCTTCACTTCGGTGGGTAGTGCCAACATGGTCGACCTGTTTACGGGTGATTTCTCTTACAACATTCCCTTGATGGATGTAGGTGGATATCCGGTAAACCTTGCTTACCGCGCTGGTGTGGGGATGGACGATGACGCGAGTTGGGTGGGGCTCGGGTGGAATGTCAACCCCGGCACGATCACCCGGAACATGCGTGGATTGCCGGATGATTTTAATGGAGTATATGACTCCGTGCGAAAGGTGCAGCATATAAAAGAGAATAAGACCGTGGGTGTAACGGGCGGAGCCGACCTGGAGATTTTCGGATTTCCTTCCAAAGAGAAAGGAGGACAAAAAGTAGATAGTCCCAAAACCGGTGTCAACATTGGCGCCAGCCTGGGCGTCGTACACAACAATTACCGGGGCTGGGGATTGGAGCACAGTATCAATGCCAGCATCAATGCCGGTAAAACTGGGAGTGGTTCTCTTACGGCCGGTCTTTCGATCACGAATAGCTCGATGGATGGGTTGTCGATCACGCCCTCATTATCGGCAAAGCTTGTACAGACGGATGCTGATCAAAACAAATCGACTTATGGTTTTTCTGTGACCCAGCCATACAATACACGCAGTGGGTTAAGGGCATTGCAGCTGGGGTTGGGTGCTGGTCGATCAAAGACGGTTAAGAAAAACGGTGAAAGTCTTAGCCGTGGTTATTACCAGGGCATATCCTCCTTCATTTCTTTCAACAGCCCCACGTATACACCTTCCATCACCATTCCTTATACCAGCTACCAGATATCTTTTTCGGGCAAAATAGGTGGCGCAGTGAAAGGATTTTTTGCTGATTTTTTCCTGAGTGGCTATGTTGCCAAACAATACATTGCTGATGCAGACACCTTGCTGGAGTTGCCGTCCTATGGCTACTTGCATTATGCCGCAGGGGCACAGAACACGGCTTCCCTGCTCGATTTCAACCGCGAGAAGGAAGTGCCTTACCGGGAAAAGCCGGCCATACCCCATATTGCTATTCCTGCCTATACCTACGATGCGTTCTCTATTTCGGGTGAAGGAACGGGTGGCATGTTCCGCGCTTACCGCAGCGATATTGGTTTTGTGTATGATCATACTATCCGCACCAAGGATAGGTCGCATAGGTTAGGAGTAGACCTTGGCGTGGGAGACCTTTTCCATGCGGGGCTCGATCTCAACATGAACCGGGTGATCACGGAAAACGGCCCCTGGATCAATCAGAACCTGCTGCGCGAGGCTACTTATTTCCGGACAGACTCAGCCGATTTCCAGGCAGTGTATTTCCGCAATCCTGGCGAGAAATCAATCAACGATAAACGGTTTTATGAAAAGCTGGGTGGCGACGATGTGGTAACAGTGGGATTGTCGCAGCCCGAAGGATCTAACAGTGGGATGATTTTCGCAACGAATTACCTGAGACGATACAAGAATGGACGCTTTAATGGATTCGACACGCTGAACAGGCGCAATGCAGTTAAGCAGGAACGAGACAAGCGCACGCAGGTGATCAGCTACCTCACAGCAAAGGAAGCGCAGACAGTAGGATTGTCGAAGTACATCGAGTACCACAAAATGAATGCATTCCACACGGATACCTGCGGTGAACCAAAAATGGAAGAACTGGCTGCTATTGGATCAGGTTTGCAGGCAGAATATTATTCCCAAAAGAATTTTAGAGGCACTCCTTTCCCGGCAATCGAGAACGTTGATTTTGTATGGCCCTGGAGAAAGCCTCCCTATGTAAAAGCGCCCAACAAGGCCTTGCCTGGCAACTTCCCCTGGGATTATTTTACCGTACGCTGGGTGGGTAGGCTAAAAGCACCCAAAACAGGCAATTATAAAATATATACAACCAGTGATGATGGCATGCGGGTTTTCCTGAACGACACGTTGATCATCAATAAATGGAGTCTTAACTCGAAAAACGAGGGAGAAGCAAGTGTGAACCTGGTGGCAGGTAAGTTTTATGACATACGTGTAGAGTATTTTGAAGCCGGCGGCGATGCATATGGCTGGCTGTGGTGGCAGATACCTGGTAAAACGAGCAGAGAGATAATCCAAACCACTTTTTTATACCCCCCGCCTGTTAAGGATACGATGGATTTCAACAATGTTGTGCGGGAGCAACGTGTGAATCGTTTCCGCAAAGCCACGCATATTTCTGAGATCGACGTGCTCAACAACGATGGCAGGAGATACATTTATGGCATACCAGTATACAACCTCAAACAAAAGGAAGTAACCTTTGCGGTAAATAAAGACAGTGGCGACCGCAGCACAGGTCTTGCAAAATATGTTCCCGGGCGCGAGAATACCGCCATCGGAAACCACGAAGGAAAAGACAATTATTACAGCAGTGAAGAAGTACCATCTTATGCACACTCATTCCTGCTCACAGGCATTTTGTCGGCTGATTATTCTGATATCACCGGTAATGGTATCAGTGACGATGATATCGGCGATGCCGTAAAATTCAACTACACGAAAACAGCAGGAATTGGTAACCCTTACCAGTGGCGCACTCCATCGGCTGAACGGGCTGCAGCTTACAACGAAGGACTGAGGACGGAGAACAGAGATGATAAAGGCAACTATATTTTTGGAGAAAAAGAACTGTGGTACCTGCATTCCATCGAATCGAAGACCATGGTGGCCACCTTTATCCTGGAGGATCGTGATGACCTGCCTGCCTATGGTGAAAACGGGAATAAAATTGCCAGTCATGCCACCAAACGGCTGAGGGAGATCAGGCTCTACAGCAAAGCAGATTTTAAGACGAAGCAAGCCGCTGCCATACCCGTCAAAACGGTGCATTTCAAGTACTCATACAGGCTATGCGCTGATGCCTATGGAACAGGTACGGGAAAACTTACCCTTGACACACTATATTTTACTTATAACAACAACAATAAGGGTAAACAGAATCCTTATGTATTCAATTACAACAGCAAGAACCCTGCTTACCACCTGCAGCGCAATGACCGCTGGGGCGTCTATAAAGACCCGATGCAAAACCCGGGTTCTGTAACCGGTAATGTGGTCACCAACGCTGAGTACCCTTATGCTTTGCACGACAGTGCCGCCGCTGCTGCCAATGCCGCAGCCTGGGCGCTTGATTCTATCCAACTGCCATCAGGAGGAGCACTCAAAGTGCAGTATGAAAGTGACGACTATGCTTTTGTGCAGAACAAGCGGGCCATGCAGCTATTCCGCGTGATCGGGACAGCTGCCACACCTGATTTTGATAAACGCTCATCGAAACTCTATACCAAACAGATCGATAATATCTGGACCGATCACCGGTATGTGTTCATTCGTGTACCCAAACCGGTAACCGACCGGCGCGAACTCTACAATACTTACCTCGCGGGCGTGGAAAAGCTATACTTCAAGCTCATGGTGGAAATGCCATCAAAACCCCTTGATAGTGGCTATGAGCACATTCCTGTATATGCCAACCTCGATGCCGATAGCAATTATGGTATCATCAACAGCCAGGTGATTTGGGTAAAGCTCGCCGGTATATCCCTCGCAGGTGACCAGCCTGGTCCCCGTAGCCCGTTGGTGAAAGCCGCTACCCAGTTCCTGCGTCTCAACCTGCCTGCGAAAGCATACCCGGGTTCAGAGACAGGCGATGATCTTGACCTCGAAGAGGCGGTGATGATGTTGGCCGGTATGGCTTCAAGTATCACCAGTGCCTTCCGCTCATTTGATGCTATTGCGCGCAACAAACCCTGGGGACAGAACATAGACACCTTGCGCAGCTTTGTAAGGCTCAACAGTCCCTTCCTGAAAAAGATGGGTGGCGGCCACCGGGTAAAGCGTATTACGGTGTACGATCACTGGAATAAAATGGCCAAAAAGCCTGGACAACCAGCCGTAAGACCTGCAGTCTACGGGCAGGAATATATTTATACCACGCCCTTGCAGATGGATAGCTCCACGATTATGGGAAGCAGTGGTGTGGCCATCTGGGAGCCAGGCATTGGCGGAGAAGAAAACCCTTTCCGGATACCGGTGGAATATGTGGAGAAGATAGCGCCGTTGGGTCCCGTTACCCTGGGCTATACAGAAGAACCGCTGGGTGAATCATTCTTTCCGGGCGCCAGCGTAGGCTATAGCCGTGTACGCGTGCGAACCATCAACTACAAGAAAACGAAATCTGCCAATGGTTATGAGGAAACAAGATTTTATACGGCTTATGATTACCCGATTTATACGGACAGAACACTGATTGATGGCGACAACAAAAAAAGATATAAACCTACGCTTGCCAACCTGCTTCGCATCAACGCCAAGCACTACATGAACCTGAGCCAGGGCTTTAAAATAGAGCTGAACGATATGCATGGGAAAATGCGTTCACAGGCTTCTTATGCTGAAACAGATCCTATACATCCTATTGCTTATAGTGAGCAGTTCTATAGAACAGATACGACCATTCCTGGTTTCCGCCGGCTGGCCAACACAGTAATGGTCATGCGGCCTGATGGCAGCATCGATACGGCCGCCCTCATAGGTAAGGACGTGGAGCTGATGATGGACATGCGCATGCAGCGGACAGTTACCCAGGCTTTCAACCTGCCGCTGAACTGGGATTATTTTACAGTTCCTTTTGTACCACCGTTCTTCCTTTTCACTACCCTGTACAACTTTTCACAGCGAGAAGAAAATATGTTCCGCAGTGCGGCCACTACGAAGATCATACAGCGATATGGCATCCTCGATAGCGCCATACAGGTAGATAAAGGAAGTAGGATATCTACGCAGGATCTTATGTATGATAGCGAAACGGGCGATGTGCTGCTTACCCGTACGCAGAATGAGTTCAACGACCCGGTATTCAACTTCACCTATCCATCCCATTGGGCATATGATGGCATGGGGCTGGCCTATAAGAACATCGATGCGGTGCTGCGCCATGTAGACATCCGTGATGGCAAACTGGTGGGTATGACGCCTGCACAGGACAGCCTTTTTAGCAGTGGTGATGAAATACTGGTAGCAGGCAAAGAACGAACACAGGATATTCCAGGTTGCGGCAAGGACTCCATTGCCACTTTCCCGGACTTCGATAAAATATGGGCAGTAGACAGCAGTGTGCTATATGGCGGCGCACGTGGCATTTATTTCATCGACCGGTGGGGTAAAGCGTACACAGGATACGATATCTCATTGCGTATTATCCGCTCGGGCAGGAGGAATGTCCTTGGCGCAGTGGGCAGCGTTACCAGTCTCGACAGCTTGGTGAAGAAGAATACGACTACGGGTCAATATGAGCTGGTGGTCAATACAAACTCGAAGATCATTGCTGCCTCGGCAGGAGAGTTCCGCCAGTTCTGGAAAACGGATGATGTATTGCGCAAACAACCCACCATCACCTGCATTCCCAACTGGCAACCCGATGGTACATGGGAGTGTGTACAGAGTAGTGGAGTAAATACCGGCTACCAACGTGTACAGCATAAAGATATAAATCCGCATAGCCCCACCTACGGCGACTCGACATGGGTAATCGTAGAGAATTGCTATGCATGCCCGCGCCCAGGCAAATGGGCTCAAACAGATTCCTTCCAGTGTGCACAGGATAGCGCCGGCAACAATCTCGGCTTCCGTTATCGCGGTGAGATAGATACAGCCTCCTGCAGCGCCACTTACGGGCAATACCGTTGGCAGATAGCGGAAGCACAAAACTGTACGCTGTGTCCGAAACCTGCGAACTGGCAATTCACTACCGGCGATAGTTGCCAGAAAGATTCCAATGGCATCAATACCGGTTATATACTGCGTAAGCAAACCAATATTGAAACATGCAGTAGCAATCCTGGCGCCATCAGGTGGATACGGGATACGGTAAACTGTACCATGTGTTCCAAACCAGATGAGTGGTGGCCGCTGGACAGCACCCGTTGCGAAAAAGACATCAATGGTAAGAATACCGGTTATCTCCTGCGCAAAGAGGTGAACCTGCAGGCTTGCAACGATAGCGCCGTGCGATGGACGAAGACGCTGCAATGTGATAGCTGTAAGAAACCAACCAGCTGGCAACTGGCAATCGGTGATAGCTGCCAGAAGATCGGAGGAGTTAACACAGGTATAAGACTAAAGGCGTATCAAAATATAGAGCCATGCAGTGATAGCGCAGGTATGATAAAATGGGTACAGTATGGGGCCGCGTGTGATAGCTGTAAGAGGCCGCCAAACTGGCAATACCTCCGCGATAGTTGCGTCCTGGATGTCAACAACAAGAAAACCGGTATCAGGCTAATAGGTTACCAGAACACGGAGTCCTGCAGCGATAGTTTCAATGTGGTTAAATGGATTTCTTATGGTTTGGATTGTATTAATTGTAAGCCACCGAAGGCCTGGAAACTGGTGGATTCTTCTTGTGAAGTGACCGGAACTAAGCCATTTACCTATACCGGCTATATGATAAGAACATATTCGGATACTTCGGTTTGTGCGGGACCCGATTCAACAGCAAGAGTATACAGACCTCAGTATTGTTCTCAGGTAGAGCCCGAGCCTGAAGACACTTGCGTATATGTAAAAGTGGAGATCGATACCGTTTATAATACTTCTAATGAAAAGACGGCCATCATCAAGTTGAAATTTTATTCCGATGTAGCACGGACTATTCCGCTCGCATTGTCCAATAAGAAGATCAGATATCATGTAGAGAACTGGGAAGATGGAGTCTGGCTCAATACCACGCTGTACGAAGTCATCTGTACCGGAACCGAAAGAACATTGGGGACACATATCCAGATATATTATTTGAATCAGCTTGAATCACCCAATGTATTATACGAATACAAATATGGAGCTCCGGACGAATTGAACCCATGTGAAAGCGGTGGCGGAGGTACATGATAGAATAAAGTCGTTAGATCAGTATAAAACTACATGCACAATTAACATCTATATAGTATGAGGTTGATTAAAAAAATATTCATAGCGGGAGTGCTGCTGTTTGCGGGTATTGCACAAGTCAATGCTCAATCCTGCGACACCATTACCGGCACCATCTGTAAAAGCATTATTGCCGATACGGTATTCAATCCTTATGTCACGGGGGTGTTGGGCAACTGGCGGGCTAATAAAAGTTATACATACTATGCCCGTCGCACCGAGCAGGATCCCACGGCGCTTACCACCAATATCCGCCGTGATGGTACTTTCAAAGATTTTACAACATTCTGGGCTTTTCAAAGCAGCAAGCTGACTGCAAACATCGACACCAACCGTTGGGTGTGGAACAGTGAGCTGACCCTCTTCAATCGTAAAGGCTTTGAAGTAGAGAACCGGGATCCCCTGGGCCGCTACAATGCCGGGTTGTATGGTTATAACCTGACGATGCCGGTGGCGGTAGTGCAAAACAGTCGCTACCGCGAAAGCGCCTATGAAGGATTTGAAGACTATGTGTTTGCCACGCAGGTTTGTGACACAGCTTGCGCAGCTACACGACATATCGATTACTCCGACTGGCGCTCCAGCATCGACACCACGCAAAGCCATACTGGCTTGCGTAGCCTTAAAGTGCAGGGGAGTAGCGGCGCAAACGTTGGATTGTCATTTGAAGTGAAGAAGGTAACACAGGATGATACCATGCCCAGGCTAAACTTTATTACGAAAACCGATGCCTGTGCCGGTGCGGTGCTGGATGAGATCAGTACGGGGAAAGCGATCCTGCTGCCCATTTTTTCACCGGTGCCTGACAAGCGCATGCTGATCAGCGCCTGGGTAAAAGAGGTAGGAGATAATACTTTTCGTGCCAGTTATACCAACAATAAGATTGTAGTAACAGACGGGATTAAGTCCGCTACTTTTTATCCATCTGGCAGCATCATAGAAGGCTGGCAACGGTACGAATCGGTGTTTCCGATAGATTCGGCATCCACGCAGTTTACGATCAGCCTGCAATCTATAGGCGCCAACGCTGTTTACTTCGACGATCTCCGCATTCATCCTTTCAATGCCAATATGAAGTCTTTTGCATTCCATCCGGTAAACCTGCGGCTGATGGCCGAGCTGGATGAGAACAACTATGCCACATTATATGAGTATGACGATGATGGCACGCTGATCAGGTTGAAGAAAGAAACACAGCGCGGGGTGAAGACGATCAAAGAAACGAGAAGTGCCCTCGTAAAAGAAAATTAAGAACATTGAATCCAGAATACAGGAGTATGAAAAGAGTATTATTTAATGTATCGATAGCCACGATCTGTGTGATAATGATCATGGTGTCTCCCTGTAGAGGCTGGGGGCAGACGCCGGCAGATGATGCTGGTAAAGCCATGCAGGCGATACGGTCGATGGCGGCGAAGTACCAGCAGGCCCAATACCTGAGTTTTGATATACTATACCGCTATGCCGCCGAGAGCAAGCCCGGGGAATACCTCGATAGCCTGAAGGGCCAATACAAGTTGCACGGCAACAGGTACTGGAACATCCTCGACAATCGGGAGAGTGTATACGACACCCGCCTGCTGTTGATGCGGTTTGAAGAAGACAGCATCATTTACCTCGCAAAGCCAGGTGAAGGTGCTGCGCAATCCGGAACCGGCAATATTGGCCTGGCCATGCTGGATACGATGCTGTTCAACAATAAAGAAGCACAGTATGCCTGGAAAGAAACGAATGCAGAGCAGGTGATCACATTATCCCTTGCCGGTCCCGTTGCCTGTCGGCAGATGACCTGGCATATCGACCGGACAACAGGCTTCCTCACGAAGATGGTGAGCATTGTGCGTTCGGAACAGTTGTACGATCCGTCTGTCAGGTCGCAGATCGCTGATGCTGCTACCTCTTATGTGATCGTGGAAACGCTCTATTCGAACTACCGGCAGGGCACGTTTAATGACAATGTATTCGATCTTGGAAAATACATCAAAAAAGAAGGGCAGGATTATGTGACGGTGGCGCCGTATGAAAGATATAAAGTATTTCTGGGTACTCCGGGACTTTAAGGTCTCTCCAAATAAAATATTATGAGAAAGTTGTTCTTCACAAAATGGCTTACAACGATAGTATTGTTATCCCTGCTTTGGCAACCCGCCAACGGGCAAAGTGTTGACCCGCCGGTGATCGGGGTATTGGACGGTAGCCTTGGGTCGATCAAGGTCGATTCATTGGTCACGGTCCAGGATGCCAAGATGTTTAATCCGGCCTATACGGGTTTGCTCAAAACTCCTTACAGGACGGAAAGCATCATTTCTTTCGAGGTCAACGAAGGGCTGCCGCTGCATTTTCCTTCAGGCTTCACGGCAACCGTGGGTTTGTCCATTACTTACAAAGAGGCAAACGGCACCCTGCTCTCTCCGCAAACCACGAGCCTCACGATTGGTTACAGCACCAATGGATCCTATACACAAAAAGCAACCTATGTTAAAACCGGTTATTATGGGGCAACGGTAAAAGTTACTTCTGTATCGGTGTCATTTCCGGGAGGCACAACTCCCTGGAATATATGGCGTACGTTGAAGATCGTGAACCTGCTCCAAAGCTATACCGAATATAATTTTTCGTATTCCGGCAACACCATTAGCCAGCTGAGTGATTCCGCCTGGGCGGAGGGCACTGATAAGGATGAGTTGCCCGTATGGTGGACGCCGTCTATTGGCGCCAATGAATACGATCTTGAATGGGCATATATCGACTCTGCAGCCCTCGCTGCGCATCGATATGGCAACGATCCCAATAATCCTAACCTGAACCTGATCTTTGCACACAATGCTACCCGGGTGTCTA
The DNA here is from genome assembly GCF_059502485.1 of Paraflavitalea sp. NCBI lineage: Bacteria > Pseudomonadati > Bacteroidota > Chitinophagia > Chitinophagales > Chitinophagaceae > Paraflavitalea > Paraflavitalea sp. Next base: position 1,038,511 of record NZ_JCACET010000010.1, on the reverse strand, counting down.
TCCCTGCCACCGCTTACCGCATACCCATTATTTACGATAGCAAAGGGCATCTTTTTTACCGCGTACGGGCGGTGCAGGTACAGGCAGGTGGTGGCCGCTATGAAGCAACGTGGACCACACTTGATGATGTAGGGCATGGACGCTTCAACTTCAATGGCCACGAACGAACTTTCAACTGGCAGGCCACAACGAGTTTTGCGGAAGAAGGCAAGCGCAAGAGTGTAGTGCAATATTATGATGGCAGCCTGCGGGGTAGGCAAACCGTTACCAAAGACAACTCGACCAGCCGGACCGTGGTCGCAGAAAGCTTTTATGACTACCAGGGGCGTCCGGTAATACAGGTGTTGCCTGCGCCTACCTTGAATACCATCATTGGATATACCCAAAACTTCAACCAGGGTATCAATGCGGATGAGTATAGTAAAAACCTGTTCGATAGTATTGGCAGTCCCGGCGAATATTGCGACGTACGGGCTGCGGCGATGGATTCCGTCTCCGGTGCTTCACAATATTACTCTTCGCTCAGTGCGTTTAAAGATTCCGGCGTGCACAAATATGTGCCAAATGCCGGCGGTTTTCCATTTACCGAAGTAGAATATACCCAGGACAATACAGGGCGGGTGAATCGCCAGGGTGGGGTAGGGTCAGACTTTCGCCTGGGAAGCGGTCATGAAACAAAATATTACTACAGTACACCCGATCAGCGCGAGCTGGATGCCCTCTTCGGAACGGAAGTAGGTGACAGGTCGCACTACTTCAAAAACGTGGTGCGCGATGCCAATGGACAATACAGCGTTAGTTATGTGGACATGCGTGGACGAACTATTGCCACCGCACTCGCCGGTAACCCTGACGCTAACCTTCAGAAATTGAGTTCAAATGCACCGGCCACCCGCACGGAAGTAATTGCCGATCCTTACTCCGTAGTGATCAAAGACCTGGTGATGGAGCATAAAAAGAGTCTGACTGTTACCACGGCAGGCAACAGGACATTCTCCTATCAGCTCAACCCATTGTTGTTGAAAGAAGCAGGTTGCAATATGGATTCAGTGTGTTATGATTGCCTGTACGACCTGCAGATCACTATTACGGATGATTGCAATAACCAGAAATTTGCGTTCGATACCGTTGTGCGCAACTTTTCGCTCAATGCCATCGATACAACCTGCGATAATGGTACCGGTTTTTCCTTCACGTTCAATAAATGGATGCCGGAGGGGAATTACGAGATCACCAAAAGCTTGTCGGTAAGCCGCTATGCGCTGGATTATTACCGCGACAGTATTTATATGGCGGCCAATACCTGCAAAAGCCTGGACAGCTTTATTGTGGAGCAACGGGCTTTGCTGGCGCAAATGACCACCGACTGTAAACCTTCCTGCGATGGCTGTAAGGCAAGTTTGGGCACCTGGCCAGACTTTTGGACCAAATTCCGGCAAACCAATGGTGTCGACAATGTGGATACTGCGGTATACAAAAGCATGGCCCTTGCTGCTTATGACGAAGCAGTGCAACAGTGTGCCGAGTTGTGCGATTCGTTGAGCGATGTGTTAAGTATACGTCGCACCATGCTGATGGATATGACACCCTCTTCGGGCCAGTATGCCAACATCGATAACCCGCAGGATCGTTATTCCATCTTCTTCAACCGTATAGATTCAGCGGATGACAACCAGATCAACGATACCTTGCCTAAATATACGCTGGTCACCAATTACCTTGATGAAGCGGGAAATCCCGACTTGGTATTTGATGAAGGTGCCGGTAAACTGGTGCCTCCGCAAAACCTGTCACCGGAATTATTTGCCCTGCGATTCAAGCCAAGCTGGGCCGAAGCCTTATTGGAGAAGCACCCCGAATATTGCAAACTGGTACGTTATGAACAGCTGGCGGCCAGCCATGAGTGGGACCGGAAGTTTGAAGCGGTCGACAGCTATGCGGCAGCTGTAGCAGCGGGCTACCTGAATCCTACCAGCCAAACAGGTAGTATAGCTACTTATTTTGGCCGTAATACAAGCGGTACAGATCAGTTGTGGATTAAAGACAGTACTTTTTTTAGCAGTCTGCGCGATTCATTGAACCAGTACCGCAAAATAGACGGGCAAAACATCAGCCTGTGGAGCGTAGCTACGCTGACGGTGATGTGTCCCGGTCAAACCGGCTTGGCAGCCTGTATCAATAATTACAGGACCAACGACAAAGCCTTCAATACTTCGCTCATGTGTGAAGGCGAGCTGGACATGGCCTGGCGCACTTTCAGGCAGCTGTACCTCGATATTAAACGCACGCACGTCAATAAATGGATTAAAACTGGTTGTGGCAGTGCTATGACGGCTGGGCAGATCGTAGCCTCTGGCCATTCGCCCCATTTTGCCGATGCTAACGAAATGAAGGCGTTGCAATCGCCTGCCGAAGTACCTTCTTCAAAGGCTGAAACAGAAGCCTTCATGCAAAAATATTATGCGGATAACTGCAAAGCATATGCTACCCGGTGGGTCCAGGACCTCGCACCCTGCACACTGTATAATATCGATAGCCTCAACAATGTCATTATACCTGCATTGATCGCTATTTGTAAAGAAGGTTCAGACTCCGTACACCCTTATGGAGCCAGCTCTGTAAAGCCTTCAAGTCTCAACCCTGCCCAATTCCGTAGCTTCGAAGCCTACCTGAAGTATTACAACGCTACGCATAGCATCAATGATTCCCTCAATTGTAATGCTTATGGTATTACAGCCCCTAAGCCCTATGATCAGCAGGCCATGCATGGCAATAAGCCCTTGTATTCCAAGCCCGATACCTGCGAGTGTACCAATGTTACCCGTTTATACAACTTGTACAAGCCCAAAAAAGCCCGTTATGGCAGCTTTTCCCAATACATGCGGGAGGTATACAAGACCGTTGTGGAAGACTCTGTGCTCAATACCCTGCTGAGCCTTTGCGGTAATACCGACTTTCCGGCAGCCGATTGTGATTTTATTTCCCGGCGCATCTTCCTCCCACCGGTGTTCCAGTGCAATACAGGCGACGTATGTGTCGATTGCGATAAGTTCAAACAACTGGACACAGAATTCCGGCAACGGTTCCCTGCCGTAAAACCGGTCATAACCGATACACTCATAACCGATTCTGCACAACTTGCCTGGAACAGGGTATACGAACAGTTCATGAACTACCGGCTGGGCTATGTGAAGACAGCAGGCGAATACCTGTTGTTCAAAAGCCAGTGTAACGGTGATCCATACAATGCCGTATGCGATAGTTTACAGACCATTGTAAGTGATTATAAACAACAACGGCAGCAACAGTATGGGGTACGGTATCAATTTAATTCAGCTGAAGGAGACATTTATACCGATCTGCACGATCTGGTACGTAATGGAGCTATACAGCTGCCCGATTCAATACGGCAAAGACCTGGGGGATGGTACAATAATATTCAGATTGGTGGGATGAATAGTAGTAAATATTTCTGTGGCCCCGACGGCTATGCTATAGAAAGCAGGTGGAAATATTTGAAAAATACAGGACATGAAAATGGCTTTTACCTCAATGTTGACAATAAAATAAACTACCTGTTCTCACGCTATTCAGCGCCCGTTACTGCTGGTGGTGTTACTTATGAACCAGGTCTTTACATTAGTGGAATATCAGACGAGTCCGGCAATTCATTCGGTTTTGAAAATGGTGGCAGTGGCTTCAATTTTATATTGGTCGATACCAACGAAAACTCTCTCTTCGATTGGTGTACATTTAAATTGTTGGTAAAACCTGGTTACCATGAGTTGTATTATAATGGCAAACTCATCCGTCGTACTAACTGCACCCCTGCATTGACTTTCGGCGGTGCAGTAAATGTGGTCCTGGGTATAGGTGGCAGAAATGGATGCATGGATTGGTATAAAACCTATGATGCAAACGGAGCATTAAAATATTTCGAAGACTTCCTCGATCCTGATCATCCGGCATTCCCTGATCCATCTATCGTTTGTCCATCTGCACCGCCAAACTGCCAATCGTCATTTGTAACTTATTTTAATCAGCGTACAGGTCGCAGCTATACTGCCAGTCAGATCGATTCGCTATATACCGCAACCTGCGGAAAATTGCCTGGTGCTTGCACCAATACAGGTAGCCTGCAACAGATAGCAGACAGCTTTAAGGTCAGCAGACAGCAGACCTACGGCATCACAACAAGGGTTTCTTCCAGTGAAGAAGAATTCTTCACTGATTTCCGTGATATTGTGCACAATGGAGTGATACAGCTGCCTGATACCATCAGGCAACGTGGAGGGCCATTCTTCAATTACGTAGGTTATTTTGTAAATAATAGTAAACAGTTTTGTACCAGCAACGGTGGGTATGCATATGAATTCAGGATGAAATTCATGCAGGACCTTCCATCAGGGCATGCTTTCTATGCAGGGGCTACCCATCTTACAGGCACATTTACGAGGGCAGGAACAGGCCTTTATCTTTCCGGTGTGGCTGCCGATACAAGCCAGTGGGGCTTCGACTTTGGGTCTAACAAGTTTAGCTATATTTTGGCGAGCGATGACCCTAATGTGATAGCTGATTGGTTCACCGTTAAGTTCCAGGTTTCGCAAACTAAATATTACATTTATTTTAATGGAGCGTTGATTGCAGCATTTGACCGTAATCCGTTGCTCCCGCTGAACAACACTACCCAAATGGGTATCGGTTATGGAGGAAGATATGGTACTGTAGACTGGGTGAAAATGTATGATGCCAATGGCAAAGTCCGTTATTTTGAAGATTACCTGGACCCCAATAAGCCTGCACTCCCTGATGCAGATTATATTTGTCCCTCAGCGATACCTGATTGTCAGTCGTCGTTTGTAGATTACTTCAACCAGCAACAGGGTACCAGCTACACTTTACAACAAATAGAAGCGCTATATGCCGCGGCTGGTGTAGTGCTGGATGTATGTCCGGATGCCGATCCTTCCTGCAATAAGCTGGGCCAGCTGTTGACACAATTCAGGAATGAATACCATAACCCTGCCAATAGCTTTGTCGATCTTGACATGCGTACTCTGGCAGGTGATAAAACACCCGATGAAGGTCCTAAAGGCGTATTTGATGTAAATGAGAACCTGATCGGCAATACTGTAGACGGTACCACTGTCCAGATCAATACATCCTTTGCACAAATATGGAACAGCAGTGCAGTGAACAATGCAGTAGGTACATTGACCGCGCTACCCAATGGACGCTTCCGCCTGCAACTGAACCCGGGCCAAACCATGCCTTGCAACGGAATCATCGGCATGCGTTACTTCCAGTTCGATATTCCAACTGCTACGCTGGATGCTGTGCGGATTGGATCAGGAAGTTATATTGACTTTGGAGATAGCATCCGCATGAAAGTGGCAAGTACACAAAACAGCCATACTACTATAAATAGCTTTATAAGTGGTGATGGAGGTGGTGACGCGAGATTCATTAATAACAGGCAAGGTATTCGTGCATACAAAATTTGGCATTACTACAGTTCTGCCATGTTGCGTACCATTACCATTTACCATAGTGATATAAGGACCGAAGAGTTCTTCTTTGATTGCGGTAGCAATTGTGTGAACATGACCACTCTGAAGAATATTCGTGGCTATATTCCATCTCATATAAAGGTATGGGGTTTCCACAGTACCCAGGATTCTACCTTCAACAATACCGCTAACATCAGGAATTTTAATCAGGTTAATACTGTCAGGCTGATTGAATTTGGTAATGGCGGCGGCTATAATTTCAGGACTAATAAATGGGAAAGCTTTGCCGGCAATAGAGGTATGCGTTCCCTGTGGCTGGACAATGATGTGAGCTTGCCTTCCAGTCAGCTGAGACCAATTAGTCAGTACCTGCCCAACTTGCCGCAGAATTTCCCCGATATAGCGCATATACGATTGGTGCCTTATGACTCGATTGTAGGAAAGGACATGGATTTTCGTTTACCGAAGTTGAGGGCGCTCTTCTTTCAGGCCACGTCTGCTTTAACGGCAGCGCAACTGGATAAGATTATTATTGATCTCGCCAATACTACAACGGTCGATAGCGGTGCATTGGGACTTTGGAACCTCCCGGTATCAAGGACCTCCGCCAGTGATGCAGCCATCAATACACTTATAGCCAAAAAATGGTGGATAAACCTGAATGGTGTCCAGGTAAATACAGGACCATTAACGAATTTCAAATCAGCATTGCCTGCTCCGGACTCCATCCGGTTTGCGAATGAGTTTTCGGATTACATCAATAACAAACTGGGCACAAACTATACCCTGCTGGAGATACTCAATCTCTATCAGAATAAGTGTGGTGCTCAGCCGGATTATTGTGCAGGGCCTGAAGTTTCCCTTACCCTTTGTGGTCGGCAGGAACCGGTATTCCCGCCCACGTTACTGGAAGCAATCGACAATTGCAGCGATTCCACCTTCTTTATCCAAAGCAAGGCACAGGACCTCTATCGCCGCTATACTGATTCGCTGAAAGGACGTTTCGATAGCCGCTACATGGCTAAATGTATGCAGGCATACAAGTTCGAGAAATTTACCGTACGCCATACGGTGAGTGAGTATCATTATACGCTCTACTATTATGACCAGGCAGGTAACTTGGTGAAAACCATTTCGCCCGCAGGCGTACGTCCCAACTACGATTCCTTGTGGCTAGACAGTGTAAGTGCTGCACGGCTGGCCAAACAAGTGAAAGTACCTGCACACCTGCTGCCTACACAGTATCGCTACAATACCTTGGATCTGGTGACTGCTCAAAAGAGCCCGGATGGTGGCAAAACAGAATTCTGGTATGACCGGTTAGGCCGATTGGCGTTAAGCCGCAATGCCCGTCAGTTGGGACTTAGCAGTAATAATAATTATTATTACAGCTATGCGAGATATGATGTATTGGGCCGTATCACGGAAGTAGGGCAGGTAAAAGATACGTTCACACATGTGGTAAATGATACCTTTACCCGGAATGAAGTGACACTTGTCAACTGGCATGATAAACTGCTGAACTATCGTGAGCAGGTAACCAACACAGTATATGATATTGCTTATGATGGTTTCACCGGCATTGATGGCAAGATGGTGGTAGCACAGCAAAATGTACGCAACCGGGTAAGCTATATAACCTATACCGATACGCCTGGACTGACCACTTCTTATAACCATGGTAGTTTTTACAGCTACGATATTCATGGCAACGTGGATACATTGTTGCAGGATTATGGTCGTTCTGATATTCGGCCCAACCTCATGAACAAGAACGGCAACCGCTGGAAGAAGTTTGTCTATGAGTACGACCTCATCAGCGGTAAGGTGAATAAAGTACAATACCAGCCGGGTTATTCCGATCAGTGGGCCCACCGCTACTTCTATGATGCGGAAAACCGGTTGACTGAAGTGCAAACAAGCGGTGATGGTTACGTGTGGGAAAAAGAGGCCAAATATGAATATTACCTGCAAGGTCCGCTCGCACGCACCATTCTTGGTCAACAGCAGGTGCAAGGCGTGGATTATGCCTATACCCTGCAGGGCTGGTTGAAAGGAGTGAACAGCACAGGGGCTACGGCTACACACGATATTGGCGGAGATGGTAAAACGGGTACACTCAATCAATATGTAGGCCGTGATGCGTTGGGCTTTAACCTTAATTATTTCCTCGGTGATTATAAACCTGTCAATCCGGGAGCAGTTTCTACCTTCCCGGCTTACAAATGGTCAGGTGGTGGCTTGCCTGATACGGCTTATCGTCCATTGTACAATGGTAACATTAGCAGCATGGCCACGCACATACGGATGTTCGATGCCATGGGGCATGTGCCGATCCTGTACAATTTTAAGTATGATCAGTTGAACAGGATAGTGAAGCAGGATGCATATTTCAACTTCAATGTAGGCACCAACACCTATGGCACGAATTGGGCCTGGGACCAAACGTTCCACGAAGAAATGGCGTACGATGCCAATGGGAATTTCCAAAGTGCTGTTCGACATGCCATTGGCGCCAATTCCAGAATGGATGAGTTGAACTACCATTATTATGCTGGCACAAACCAGTTACGGCGCGTAACGGACAATATAGACTCTACCAAGTATGGCTCGAATGCCTGGGAAACGATCCAGGATCTCGATACCCAGCCACATGATACCAACTATGTGTATGACGCTATTGGCAACCTGGTGCAGGACAAGAAGGAAGGGATCACCAACATCAAATGGAACGTGTATGGCAAGATCATGGAGATTACGCGCAATGTTACGACCCGGAATAATGTAGTGAAATTGGTATACAATTATGACGCTCAGGGCAACCGGATTGGCAAAGTGGAATACCTGAATGCTGGCACACGTAATTACACCTGGTATGTACGGGATGCGCAAGGTAAACTAATAAGTACCTATGCTGCAGTGGACAATAGCTCTGTATCACCCAATCAACTGGACGGGCTACAGTTGAGCCGTACTGAACGACAGCTCTATGGCAGTAGCCGGTTGGGGGCTATCCATTATGGAAGTAGTGTGGATGGTGGACCTGGCAACAGCCAGTTCTTCTCTGGAGGCGCTTACGATCGTGGACGCCGCCAGTATGAGCTGACGAACCATTTGAGCAATGTGCTCACCACAGTGAGTGATCGTAAAATAGGCGTATATTCGAATGGCTCTTTGACATTACCCAATGACAGTGTAGTGGCCATTGTGGATTACTACGAACCCCATATGGTAAATGCCACAGACTATTATGCCTTTGGCATGCCCAGCAGGATAGCCAGCAGTGCTACAGGAGAAGGATACAGGTTTGGCTTTAATGGTAAGGAGAATGACAATGAGGTAAAAGGTTTCGGTAATCAGCAGGATTATGGCATGCGTATTTATGACCCGAGGGTTGGGAGGTTTTTGAGTGTAGATCCTTTGACTCAGGAATACCCATGGTATACGCCTTACCAATTTGCAGGCAATAATCCAATTAGGTTTATTGATTTAGATGGTGCTGAACCTGGTGATGATGTGTCAAAATATTGGGAAAATCAGCCTCAAATTGATATGACAAAGGCTACTACAGTAAAAGGAACTAACTCAGCTGGGTTTCCGAGAAATGGTGTTTGGGCTGCACGTCAGCAATTTGCGCAAAAGCCAGAAATGTTTAGCCCGGATAATCAGTTTAAAATTTTTAAACAAAACATTATGCCTGAGGTCGATGAACAATGGGTTAAATACAATCCTACACATGCACCATATATGGGTAATACGACACTTCATCACCATATTGATGGACAAAATAAAGCCGTTATAATTCCAAAAGAATTAAATAGAGAAAAGTTTAGTGAGTTACATGCATATTTAAAAGATAAGGTTAAAAATGTAACAAGAGGAGGGAGGATTAAAGGCATTTCAGGCGGCTTAATGAACTTTTTAGGTTTTTTAGGAACTATTTCTATGTTTAATGCTAGCAATCCTGATGCTTTAATAAACGCATTTAGCGGAGGAGAGCAGCCTGAAGATTATGTTGATAAAGTAAAAAAGGATTTCCAAAGTGGTGTTTATGTAGAAATTACTGGAGTTAAGATAGAAAGGTTACCTATTATGAAAAATGGTAAGCCGATACTTGATAAAAATGGTAATCCCAAATTGTATATTTCTAAACGCATTGTGAATGGTACATTGTATTCGGGCTATATTTATGATGAAGATTCTAAGCGATATAGAGGTGTTGATAAAATTGGTACGCGCGAAGAAACTTGGACATATGATCAAAATGGCAATCGTAATAATGTACGAAGTATTGACCCTGATAAAATATTATGAAAATAATGAATAAAGATTCCTTTGTAAAAGAAATAAAGCGATACACACCTTCAAGAGATGACTTTAAGGGACTAGGAGTATCGGAGGGATTTATCGAAAGGGAGTTGAAAAAGTATGATTGTTTTCAGCGTGAAGCCCCTATATCTAATGTGTTTATTAATAGCGAGGTTTTACATCTGGTGAATTGGTATGACTGCTCAAAATTGGAAATAGGTGTTCTTAGATTCTCTAATATTATTTCGGAAACGGAGGATCACTATTTGATAGGAGAGATTGAGGCTGATGTCTTGGCTGTGAACAAAATTACACTGGAAATTGAGGTCTTGGACTATACGGATTTAAATTGGGTGATATGGAGTTGTGCTCAAAATGGACAAATGTTTCTTGATGCAATATTACTTAGCGCAGAGTACTTTTCGAAGATGCTTACTAATGATGATTTAAATCAGGATACAGCATTTAGACATAAATATGTATTGGAATGTGCCGAAAAAGCTGGAGGTGGAAAATATATCGAATTTTATAAATTATTGTTGGGATATTTTTGAATAGGTTAGACAGGCCCTCAACTGGCGCAAGTATGCAGTTAGGCTTTGTGCGGATGCGTACTTGTGCCTGGAAAGTTAAATGGAAATACGTCTTAAAAATAGACCGCTGGAATACCAGCGGTTTTTTCGTTACTGTGCACGAGTAAAGAGTACTTGTGTCTGCGAGGAAAGCAGTCATATTTCTTTTTTTCATTTAAAACCTACCCCACGACAAACAACCCTGCATACTGAGAATACCCAGAAAACGGCCATTATGCCAACCCGTAATCTTTTATTATTTTGTAACCAGTCCCGTAAAAGCCTTTAGTACAATGTATGAAAGAGTACCTGCTGAATAGGATCGAAAAGATAAAATGGCTTGTCAGGGCCAGCCTGATAGCAATAACAATTTGCTTGCTCCTTAGCGTATTGTTAGTGCCGGTTTGGCATGGAAATATGGAGCCTGCCGGAGCTCTTGAAGGAATAGCAGGTGCCATTATATGGATGGCTATTATCGGAGGACTATATATTCCCTTCGCATCGTTTGTCATCTTAGCGATTATTGCCTGCATTTACCGGTACTACAAAATAACGATCTGGCCTTTAATAAAAAGAGAAGTGATATGGACGGCCATAGCTATTGCGGGTATCCTGATGTTGGCTGGTGTAATATGGCTGATGGGGGTGTACAAAGGCATATAATAAATCAAAACAGATGAGCAATTTTTCGAACATAGGGTTTCGTGTAGAAACTGAAGAAGCCTTTCCGCTGCTGCTGGAAAAAGCTTACCAGCAAAGCCAGGCTATCAAAGTGCCTGAAGGTTCATATGCCGTATACCGCGATGCATCCGGTGCAGAATTATGGCTGCAGTTCAATCACAAAAATGAATGCATTGGTGTAAACCCACATTACAAAGGCAAGAGCAGCAGAAAAGTTTGCCTCACCGAAACGATCAACAGGCCCGAAAGCCAACTTGATGGCTCCTTCCATGGATGGGCAGAACCCGAAACAAAGAACGATCCCGACAGCGGTGTATATCCCTTTGTATTCGACCTGCCCGACTTCAGAACTGTTGGTACGATCGCCTTTCCGCGCGATTACAATATTCAGTTGACCGCCTTTGCCCTGGAGATCTCCCTCTATGCTTCTGAACAGGAATACGAGCAACAGCCAGACGGCGAACCAAAATTCGCCTCGCAGTCTTTCGTGCCCAGTGGTTTGTTTGCTACCACAACTGGTGGTGAGCAGGGTCAGCCACAGGCCGTGGGCATTTTCACCGGCATCATCAAAGAAGTAGAACGCAAGCGCAATGCTATGACACAGGATGAATATTACTGGATGCTGGTAGACACGCTGGGCGGTGAGGTAGACGTGGTAGCCGATGTTGCTTTGTTGGAAAAAGAGCCTGTACAAGGCGGCGTAGTGCAGGGACAGTTCTGGCTTTCCGGTCAATTGATCAATCCGCCCGCCCGCGAAGACAAAGCACCCGTCAATTTCCTCCGCAAACTTTTCGGGAAATAAGATTTCATTACAAATCATTTATTCTAACACAGTTCATCCTTATTCGTCATTTCGAACGAAACTCATTCTCATTGTCAATTCGAACGGACCTCACTCTTATTTGTCATTTCGAACGAAGCGATAGCGCAGTGAGAAATCTGCTATCGAAGCAAACGCAGTTCGCCTCCCTTCACACCAAAACTCCCGAAAGAGACCAAAAGGAATAATCTGGCCTCACCTGCACCGGAAACGGCTCATGCACATTTACAAGGCTCACTTTTTAGCACTACATTTGATGAACTATATTATAAGTGTCATTTAGACAGCAGTAGTGACAGGACGGAAGATGAGACAGGCAGATGAAGCGAAGATAAAGGCAGGGTATGGTATGGATGAAGTATAGCTACGGTATAGATGAAGTATAGATAGAGTATTGAAATAGCGTAGTTGACTAAAACGTGCAGTTTTCACCAAAAACAGCAGGGCAGTTCACGCCTGCAAATAATCAAACACGATTGAACACAACTTGCAACATATGAAAACGATAATAGCAACCCTCTTGCTGGCAATAACCCTGTCGCCTGCCATGGCACAAAGCAGGCAACCGGTAGTAAGAGAAAACATTCCTCTGGATTCTATACGCCTCAGCGATCCTTTTATCCTCGCAGATAAAAACACAGCGATGTACTACATGACAGGCACTGGCGGCTTGTTGTGGAAGAGTAAGGACCTGAAAACGTGGACTGGCCCTTTCAAGGTCACAAAACACGACACTACCTCATGGATGGGCAACAACCCGATGATCTGGGCGGCAGAGCTACACTACTACAAAGGCAAATACTATTACTTCGGCACCTTCACCAACCGCAACGTAAAGATCGACACAGTAAAAGGCAACGTCATCGAGCGTCGCGCTTGCCACATCCTGGTGAGCGATAAACCTGATGGACCTTACGTGCCGATGAAAGATCCTACCTACCTGCCCGCCAATATGCCTACACTGGATGCCACGCTGTGGGTTGATACAGATGGTAAACCTTACTTGGTCTATTGCTACGAGTGGCTGCAAAACTGGGACGGCACCATCGAAAAGATACAACTGAAGCCAGACCTCAGCGGCCCCGTAGGAGAGAGGAAACTTTTGTTCAAAGCCAGCACATCACCCTGGAGTAGGGAGCGCAATGAAAATGGAGATACGATCCCCAACAAAGTAACCGACGGGCCCTGGCTCTTCCGCACGCAAACCGGTAAGCTCGGCATGTTGTGGACCAGCTGGGTATACAGCGATTATACACAAGGAGTAGCCTACTCGCAAAGCGGCACGCTCGATGGCCCCTGGATACACGAAAAAGAACCCATCACCCCGCCCAACTTTGGCCATGGCATGATGTTCCGCACCTTCGAAGGAAAACTACTATTATGCCTCCACAGCCACCGCGTAGGAGAGGGTGGCCGTTATATCCGCATCCCCCGCCTTTTTGAAGTAGACGATACGGGAGATAAGATCAGGATAGGTAAATCCTGGTAAGCTGCCCAGGTATGTTATAGAAAATTAGTGCCGTATATATGCTTTTCTTTTTGCAAGTCTCTTATGGCTATCCCAAGCAGGTATGAAAAGCAGGTACATACGTTATTTAATTATCTATAAGCATGAAATGCCATATACATGATCGATCAGGCAGCAACGTTGGCGACGCTAAAAAAGCATAGAGATATGCTGGAGGAAGCATTTGCTGCTTTAAATGCAAGTATAGTAAAAACACCGGTAGGGCCTTCTTTTAATAGTGATCGTTGGGGAGATATCTACAAGGTACTGCGGCAATGGCAGGAAGCATTGGATACAAGTATTCAGACAGGTCTCTCCGAAAATGCGAACGGCTTTTTTCACGACCAGCGTTTTGCTAAAAACGTGACGCAGGAAGTAAATGTATACCTGAGCTGTTTGGTAGAAGTATTTAAAATATACAAGCAACTGCTTTTTCGCTTCAAAGCTGCCGGCTTCGATCCGCCCGCCATTAACTTTGAAACAGTCTTACCTTATCTCATCAAATTTGGCGACTCAAGGTCCAGGAGGCATGTAGCGAAATTAGCTGACTACCTGCCTGCTGCACTGCTTCAATTCTACAAAGACCATATGGTCGAGCGGCGTAGAAGAAAGAACTGGCGGCTGTTGGGTATATCATGCTTCACCGTTATCATTGCCTTTGTATTGAGCTACCTGTTGGGGCAACAAACCAGGTCTGTACTGGCTGTTCAATGTGCCCTTGGTCTGGGTGGCATGGTGGCTGCAGTATGTGCACTTAGTGCGGGAAAGCTCCGTGTACTCGATCACGCCTTGGTGAGAATAGGCATTGGTGTGGCAGTTATCATCTTTTTCATACTGAACCCACTGATTGTCGAAGATAAGTTCGACGTACAGTTTGTGTTAAGAAGACCAGATCTGTCACCTATTGTCGAACAAATGGAACCTGGATTGAAGGTGGGAGAAAAGGTAATCATTACGCTACATCCACATGATGAGATCTACTATCAGTATCATGGTCTTCCTGCACGTTATAAAAACAGGCTGGCTGAACTATCACTATATGATAGTAAATGGATGTTTCACAATGGAAAAAAGGATACTACCCTCACGTTGGCAGCAGTTGATGATCAAACTATCTCCATTACCCTGATACGAGACCCTGCTACACTGACTGTTCATGGAAAACTACCCGTTTCTGAACCCGTTGAGATTCATGTGGAAGGCTATCCGGCGTTGTCAAAAAATACCGATTCGGCAGGTAGCTTTTCCGTCCGTATGCCCGATAGCTTTGAAGGCAACTATATAAAGGTTTCATACCAGAATAAGCAAGGAGCTCGCGAAGAACGGACCATGAGCGTTGATAAAATATACAAGCCTATTTTTCCGCAACAACATCATCATCATTAATCATCTTCCTGGAGTTGCATAGTCACCGCTTCCATAACGATCGCCAGTTCTTCCTGAATTTGCGGGTCATTACAAGTGGTGAACAAGTCAAGCAGTGCGGTCAATTGCCCAACATTGTTCATAGCCCAATCTGCTAATTGATCCCTGGCCTCTTCACGGTATTCACTATCGGGCGAAGCCAGGCTCCAGGCCAATAGCAGCGGCGGCCCATCGAAACAGTCATCGGGTTCCAGTTCCACCGACAAAGGATGCCCGGAGCTATAAAAACGTCCGGCATTTTCTTCGTTCAGGTGTTGTCCATACAACGCCATCTCCCGGGCAACCGGTGTAGGGAATGAAATTAGTAAGGCATGAATGAAGTTTTTGCCCAGGTTCAATGCCTGATCGTATATGCGCGGTTTGATGAGGTCTGATATGATCAGCGCCCGTTCCTCCTGGCTATGGAGAAATTTTTCCTGAAGGATCGGTAAATAACCCAACACCTTATCACTGCTACTGCAACGAAGTACATGTAGTTGCAAAGTCAATAGCGAAAGCGCGTCAAAGTCGTTTACCCAATAGCTATTTTCTCCCACCATAATGCCATGATCTTCATATAAGACCAGTGCAGTGTAAACGATAGCATGATCGTTGTAAGGAAATTTCAAGGAGGTTGGTAGCTCCTTTAGTGGCTGGCGGGTTATTTCCGCTGTAGCACGTAGCGCAATAAAGTAATCAGCATAAGATTGGTAAGTGATGGAGTAGATGATGTCAACGGGCAACAGGCTATTGCCGCTCGGTAGGGACTCGCGAAGCAGTATACCATACGCACACAGCA
The DNA here is from genome assembly GCF_059502485.1 of Paraflavitalea sp. Classification (NCBI taxonomy): domain Bacteria; kingdom Pseudomonadati; phylum Bacteroidota; class Chitinophagia; order Chitinophagales; family Chitinophagaceae; genus Paraflavitalea; species Paraflavitalea sp. The sequence goes on along the minus strand of NZ_JCACET010000010.1, from coordinate 1,022,910 downwards.
TATCCAATACCTTACCGGCAGAAACGCTGTCAATCCTCGACGGATCGATGAGCGTGATCGCTGTCACAAGCTGCTTATGCGGGATATGCTGCTCCTGCATAAACAAGGGCATCATACCCAACAGGATATTGCGGATGAGTTGATCCGCAGGAGACCATAGGAGTGGTTGTTGTTCGAAGAATTCCTGGGAGAGCCGTTCTATTTTATGGTTGAGTAACGTAGTGAGGCTGGTGGTCACAGCGTGATGGATCGTCGACAGGTCTTGCCCGGCATACTCCTCACAAAATAGTTTGAGCGAGAGCGCATTGCTGAACGATTGCAGTAGCCAGGGCGTTTTTTCATATTGTATCTTGAAGTAGCTGAGGTATGGAGGCACTAACTGCGTCAGCGAAACATCACCTTCTCCGCGCAAAGTAACAGGCAGCATCCAGGATTCGCTCCATTTCTCATTGAAGTAAGTTGGTCGATCCAACCGGATAGGCCGGGTGGTAAAGACAAAAACGATCCTTGGAAAGTGTTGATGCAAGGAAGCCACTTCGCCGATGCGTGCAAGCCAGTTCAGGTCATCACGCACCTCGTCCAACCCATCTACACAAATCAACACACGCGTCAGCTCAGGCATCATTTCATGCCCCTGACTGCCGACCGCCAGTTTGATATCGCAGGTATGGGCCATGGCCTCCAGGGCCCGTAGAATTTCAAAGTCAGTCCAGCTATAAAGCCCTCCAAGGGCCGATTGAAGGATATTGGCCCAACTGGTGGCTTTCACGGAACTGGCCTGAACGATCATGGCAGGAAGACCTTGGGCCAGTCGTTGCGCCACCGCGTGCACTACACCGTGCGTCTTTCCGGTACCCGGGCCGCCAGTTATGATACAACTGAAATGTTGCAGTAACGATGCTGACAACCTATGTTCATGAGCTTTCAAGAGCCTGAGCTGCAAACTTGCCCGTTCAACGATATGCCTGTCGGAATCAGGAAAAACCAGGACGTCGATCCTGGCGCGCAGATCGGCAACTTTCAGGTCATCCGGTCTTTGCACAGTTAGGGTAAATTGACCATGTTCCAATTGTTGTATTTGCTCCTCATCGATAGCAATGATAGCGTCGATCTTATGCAGCAGGTTGGAAAGAGGAGCCCACAAATCATGTGTTGCGTCCAGCACGTTGATCAATGCCAGAAGCGCATCTTTGGCGCCTTGGTATAAGGACAGATAATAGCGATACTGTTCGATAGCAGCTTCCCGGAAAGTGGGCGTGTACAAGAGTTTATTAATAGCCAGTTGGATATCCCCTTGCGCATGCAGGTCGGGTATATAACGCTCTTTAAGCCAGCCTTTGCGCGCTAGGTCAAAACGCTGTTCAAGGAACCCGATGGTGATGAGTTCCCGGTCAAACCAGTATTTGCGGATACCTTCATTCCCGGGTTGTTGAAGTTCGGCCAGTAGCCGGTGCTCATTCCAGTACTCGATCTGTAGGTGGGGGTGATTGACTTGCAGGCTGTCGGCCATTGCTTTCAGTCGCTGCTCCTCCGTGTTCGTTACTGGCCGGCCTCCTTTCGTTAACTTATCCGATTGAAAGTCCCTGGGCAGGCAAATAATATATCGGCTAAGTTGTGGACGCACCTGTAGGGCGGTCTCGATCGACTGTCGGATCTGACTGATCTGTCCTGGCCCCAGTACATGACGAAACCATTTCGCTTGCATGCCAATGGTCCCTTGATTGCTCGTTACGCCACAGGCCTCTATCCCTCCATCGCCCCCGGCACCGTTGATGGTAGTAAAAGAAATGAGCTCATCGGCATAAGTGCGCAGCAGCCACTGCTCGAATAACTGGTTGCAGAGCGCTTCAAACGCACGCTCGTAAGAATTGTTATGAGTGTGAAAGCCGGCGAATGTCATACGAAGTATAAGCTACACAAATTCTGGCATTCTCCGCCGGAGATAAATTAAGATAGGTAAACCCGGGTGATCTTAACACTGATAGCTTGCCGCACCCTTTTGATGTATTGAGCCAGCGGCATCTTGAACTGCTTCTTGAAGTTACGCCTGAACTGCGCAGGATAATGATAGCCAACCGCTTTGGCCAGCTCATTCACGCGGAAATTGCCGGCGCCGATCAGGTCGGTGGATTTTCTCAGCCGCACGAGGTTGATGACATCGCTGGGCGACATGCCCGATACATATTTGATCTTGCGGCTTAGCGTAGACTTGCTCATATTCATCAGCTGCGCTATCCTTTCTACATTCAGATCGGTATCGGACAACTTGCTAAGAATGAGGTCCGTTAACTCCTTCCAAAAAACTTCTTCCTCCTTTGAATGAGGCGTATTGCCCACATGCAGGAGCGGCGACCGCGCATAAGACTCCTTTAACTTCACGCGGTTCTCCAGTAAATTATCTATCTGGGCAAGCAACAGGTCCAGTGAAAAAGGCTTTTCGATATAAGCGTCAGCCCCTGTCTTGAGACCATCTATCTTCGATTCCAGCGAGCTTTTACCCGTCAACAGGATAATAGGAATATGACACAGCCCGGCAGTTGACTTGATAGTTGAACAAAGCTCGAACCCGTCCATCTGGGGCATCACTACATCGCTCACCACCAGTTGCACCCATTCATTGTGTAAAATGGCGAGCGCTTCATGCCCGTCCATAGCAGTATGAACATGATATTTTCCACTCAGGGATTGAGACAGGTAGTCCAATATCTCCTCACTGTCATCCACAAGCAGGATCACAGGCATAGCAGTTTTGGATAAGGGCACCATTTCCTCCATGGCGCTTAGTTTTGGTGGTGATTGTATAGGATACGATCATACAACACTAAGACAATTGGCCTCGGTGTTACAATTAGCGACTTTATATATTTTTATTCAATAATAACCTGCTGATCCTCTTCAGGTATTTGTGTATTCCTTACTTTTTCCAGGGTCAACGGTCCTATAAACCGGTAGTTGATCGGGAATGCAGGATTGGTAATATCACTATACCAGTATTCAAGGTTCATGGTGATATACGTCTTTTGGAGATAAGGCTGCACCTCATCCTTTCTTTTACTCATAGACCAGGTACCCTTTTGCTGAGAAAATTTGATCGCAGCATCAGGGGCGGAAAGCGTTACGGTACTGTCGGAATTCAAGGTCGCTATCACTTTGTATTTAGCCCGGTCATAAGCCTCTTCGTCGATATTGCCGGCAAAGAAGAATACGGTCTTCTCATTCACCACCCAGGCGTTCCGGTAAGGGGTAGTCAGCGCTGTCTGATTATTTTGCGGTACATCCCGGTTCCAGATCAGCCCGGCATTCGAATACCTGCCAGAATAATCGTTGAAAGGAATGATTTGCATCAGTGATTTGCTGAACCATCTCCTCGGCGAAACATTATTCCTGGAGGTGGACACTATTTTTACGGGCAGAATATATTTATTGATCAGGTCCAGTCCCTCCATCTTCAGGTTCAGGTCGAAATAACCCTGTATGGATCCGGCAGGAATAACAGCCGTCATGGAGGAGAATGCATAGTTGGCAGCAGGCAGTTCCTGGAAATACAGATCTTGCCTTAACCTAAACCGGTCGAAATTGAGATTATTGAGCGTATCCCTGTCCAGCCCGATGGATACTTCAATATCCTGGTTATTGCCGGTAGAACCACTGACTATCACGGGCACTTTAAGCGTAACAGAGCCGCCTTGGCTTTTGTACATGGCATTTAAACGCACCACGCCACTCTTTACAAAAGACACTTCTTTCACATACAATTCCCGCGTCCACTCTTTGGTACAGCCCAGGCCAAACAACAGGCCCGACAATATAACTAAATGAATATTTTTCATGTTGATGTAGTTTTAAAAAGGAGTTGTCCAACCAGGATTTTGAGTCAGTTTTCTGTTTCTTCTCAATTCGTCATGCGAGATGGGCCACAGGTACATTTTCTTCACGAATATGGTAGGGAAGGAGGGGATCACAACAGGCGTATGAAACAGGTCACGCTGCGCAACGGTCATATCCATATTGCAGCCCATCACGGGGGTGGCTTCTTCTACAGGCGCATCCTTCCAGCGCCGCAGGTCATAATACCGGTGGTTCTCACCCAGCAGCTCGATCTGCCTTTCCCGCTTAAGCGCTTTCCGGAAAGCCTCTTTCGAACCATAAACGCCACCATCAAAATCGGGTAGGCCTGCTCTTATACGCACCTGGCTCATAGCTTTGCTCATTTCCAGTACATCCCTCGAAACAGCGATTGTTTTAGCACCTGTATGATCGGCAATATTGAACGAGCCACTTAATTCATTCAGTGCCTCTGCGTAGATCAACAACACCTCTGCATACCGTATGGCAGGCTCATACTTGGGCACTACAAAAGAACCCAGCACTTTCCCATCATGCGAGTCGGTAGGGTTGATAAACTTTTTGACACCCAGCCCGGTCCTTACATGAAACTGAGGCGAGGCAGGCTGCTTTCCATCAGGCTCACCACGGTAATAGAAGATCTGTTTACTTCTCAAACCAGCATCGAGCGCACTCAGCCGGTACCAGATGCTGCCATTATAAGAAACCGATGCATAAAAGCGCGGCTCACGGTTGGCGTATTGTAAAGAAACACCACTCGGCAAAGGCAGGTAATCCCGGTCATTGGTCGTAAATCCAGGAGCTCGCGGCGTAGTAGGAATATCATTGCCATTGCTCATATAATAAGCATCACATTGCTTTTGCGTAATGCCATGCGCATTCCAGCCACCCATCGAGTAAGGCGTCTGGTGTTTGGCCAGCGCTTCAGGCCCCACGCCGCTCACCTCGGTCACCCGCGAAAAGATGAGTTCGGGATTACCGGAAGCAGTAAGCGCACCGTTGAACAATTGTCTATACGATTCAAACGGGTCGATATTCCGCCAGCCATTCGGAAAAGACGCATCTGAATACTTCGGATGATAAGGAGGCACGATCGTCTTGGGTTGAGCAGGCCCCTGATCATTAGCATTGAAGGGAGCCGTAAACAGCTGATAAGTCCCCAGGTCCATCACCTCTTTGGCAGCAGCAGCAGCCCTGGCCCATTTCTCCTCACTATACGTCTGCGATATCAGCGGTTTGCCTTCATGGTCTACCAGGTCGGCCATCTCCGTATTGCCATTGAACTCCGGACTGGCCGCATACAAATAAACTTTCGCCCGGGCAGACAGCGCCGCACCTTTCGTGGGCCGCACCTGTTCCCGGTTGGTACGGCCAGATGGAAGGTCCTTCGCTGCTATGGCCAATTCACGGGTAATAAAATTTACACAACTATCATAATGACTGCGGGGCATAGCCAGGTCTTCATAAGGCAGCGTATAATCGATGCCCTGGTCAGGCACCAGCGGCACTGGCCCATACTTGCGCAGCAACAACCAGTAATAATAGGCCCTCAAAAAACGAGCCTCTGCCTTGCGGCCCGCAATATCCTCCTGGCTCATTTCACGGTTGCGGTCAATATTGAAAATGAAAATGGAAGCCTTGCGAATGCCCTGGTAGCAGGAGCCCCAGGAACCTTGCGTCCAGCTTTCTGTATACTCCCCGTTCTTGTAATTTTTATAACTCCTGCCATCCAGCTCATCACCACGGTCACCAAAGAACATGTCGTCGGAGATGAGGTTGAAAGCTGCATAATCCTTACTGGCCACATCGAGATTTTCACCCCGTAAATGCGTGTAAGTATCCGCCAGCCATTGCTCCGCATAATCCTTTCTCACAAACAACGTATCTACATTCATCCGGTCCTTGAAGAAGTGATCCATATTCATAAACTTCTTGCAGGAAGTCAGCACGCTGCAAACAAGAACAATCGATAATAACCTGTATATAATAGATATCATGACGAGCTTTTTTGAGGTTGATTAAAATTTGAAAGTCATACCCGCCGTGAAAGTCTTGGGCAAAGGATAACGCGTACCATCACTGGTAGCCATTTCAGGGTCCCACACCTTCACCTTGTCCCACACCATCAGGTTGTTGCCAATCAGGTATATACGCAGGCTCCTGAGCCGTAGCCGCGTGCAAAGGTTGGCAGGCACAGTATAGCCCAGCTCTAATGTTTTAAAGCGCAGGTAGGCGCCATCCCGCAGCCAGAAAGTAGAAGGACGATAATTGTTGGCATTGCCACCATAACTTAAGCGTGGATATTTGGCCGTAGGATTTTCAGTACCCTTGTCACCACCGGATATGGCTTCCGATACCCACCGGCTGCCCGGCTCTACCACTTCAGTCAGGATATTGCCCCAGCCCCCTTCCACAAAAGGATAGACCGTTGGGCCATTCAGGAAGTAAGAGTTACGCCCGGCGCCCTGGAAAAGCACGTTCACGTCGAGCCCTTTCCAGCGGGCGGATAAACCCATACCATATTCAATAGAAGGTCGCCAGCCGGCGCCCACAGGCACGATGTCCTCATTGTTGATAAGGCCATCACCGTTTACATCCTTGTACTTGATGTCACCAGGCATATAGCTGCCAAACGTTTGCCGCGGACTATTCCTGATATCCTCATAATCTTTGAACAAGCCCAGTGCGATCAAGCCCCGCGTTTGTTCAGCACGATAGCCCTTTTGCATCAGGTAGCGGTAATTATTATTTTGTTCATCCCGCTCCAGTATCTGGTTCTTGTAATAAGTCATATTGCCCCGCAGCGTGAAGTCGATCCCCTTGATCTTTTTGTTGATCGAAAAGTTGCCATCGAAACCCCGGTTGTCCATTTCCCCTACGTTGGCCCAGGGCTGACTGCTGATACCCACCATACTGGGAAGCTGGCTTCTTTGAATATAGATGTTGCGGCGTTTCTCCTGGAAGATGTCAACCGTGAGCGAGAATAAATTGTTCGCAGTACTGATATCGATGCCTAAGTTCTGCTTCCGGGCTACTTCCCAGGTAAGCGCGTCCGAGGCCACCTGCGTATAATACAAGCCCGGATAACTATTAGGACTCACCGGCTCGCCAAAGTTGAAGCTGCCACCACTTTCGATGGTGCTCAGGTAAGCAAATCGCAGCCCACCAAAGTTATCATTGCCCACTTCACCAATAGAGTAACGGATCTTGAACAACTTCAGCCAGTCGAAATTATTCTGAATGAGTTTTTCTTCCGCTACGTTCCAGCCCACTGCAACAGCAGGGAAGAACCCAAACTGGTGCCCGGTCTTGAAGTTCTCCGATCCCGTATAACCAAAGTTGAACTCTACCAGATACTTGTTCATGTAGCCATACATGGCCCGGCCCGAAAGAGAAAGGTTGCGGCGCGGTAAACCATTTCTGATATCTGTACCCAGGTTCTGCGTTTGCCGTTGCTCACGCACAAAAGATTTCACCAAACCCTCTACATTGTGCTTCGAAGCAAATACCCGGTTATAGCCCAGTTCAAGATCCGTCTGGTAAACCCTTTCCCCCCATGAACCCGTTTCCTGCGTCATCAACGACTCAGTAGATATCCGGTGCATAATGAGCTTGCCGTTTCTGTCCCTGCGCCGCTCCACATTGTATTGCTCAGGCCATTTGATGCGGTTGATATCGTTGATGCTATTCGCGTCAAAGGCCAGTCTAGCTGTTAAGCGTAACCCGCGGGTCACCATGTCCAGCCGTTGATTCAGCGTTACGTTCGATTCTGTCTTATTCTCCCAGTGTTCGCGGTAGCCCGTTTGCGTGGCCAGCACCCAGGGATTGGTTCTGTTGCCGGTGCCATAGGCGGGTACCAGTCCATTGGAATACATAAAAGGGATCGATACCGGCGACTGCCCGATCAAAGAATACCAGATATTGAGATTGTTCAAGCCAGGGAAATTCTGCTTTTCAAGAAATCCGGAAACGCCGAGCGAAAGCGTAGTAGACTTGGAGATATCGAGATCATAATTCACCCGGTAATTCCACCTCGACAAATTAGCATTCGTTCTATAATCCTTTAATGCCTGATCGGCTTTATACATGCCCCCTTCATTCACATAACTGGCCGAAACAAAATAACGCGCAATAGAAGCCCCACCGGAAAGATTGATAGCAGCCCGGTAGATATTCGCCCCATCCTTCAGCATACGATCCTGCCAGTTTACATTAGGATATAAGTCTGGGTCCAATCCCTCTTTGATCAGCTCCAGCTCATTAGCCGTATACAAAGGCTCCTGGTTCCTGGTGATCTTTGCTTCATTGACGAGCTGTGCGTAAGTATAGCCATCTACAAACTTGGGCGTGCGGGTACGCGTTAAATAACCATACTCGATTTTGCCGTCGATGTTTACTTTGCCGGCCCGGCCCTTCTTGGTAGTGATGAGCACCACGCCATTGGCGCCCCTCGAACCATAGAGCGCAGTGGCCGAGGCATCTTTCAATACCGAGAACGATTGTATATCCTCGATGTTGATTTCATTGAACGGTCGCTCAAACCCATCTACCAGCACCAGCGCACTTTGATTGGCGCCAAAAGTAGAAATGCCACGGATCCAGAACTCAGATTGGTTATTCCCCGGCTCACCTGAGCCCTGCATGGCGATGATGCCCGGCACGTTGCCGCCCAGGCCATTGGTGATGTTGGCAGTGGGAATGCGTATTTCATTGATGTTGACAGCGGTGACTGCGCCCACCACCGACAGTTTTTTCTGTGGCCCGGCAGCCGTTACGATGACCTGCGTCAGCGCATTGGAATCGCCGCGAACAAGCGTCACATTCTGCAACCCCTTATTCCCGATCTTGATCTCCTGGACAATAAAACCAACATACGAGAAGATCAAAGTACTGTAAGGCTCTGTTTTGAGCTCATATTGTCCCTTTTGATCCGTCATAACGCCGCCGGTCACTTTATCCTTGATGGAAACACTGACGCCAACAAGCGGCATATTGGCTTCATCGATAACAGTACCGGTTACCTGTATCGTTTCCTGGGCAAAAGCAGTCGTTAAACTACCCGCCATAAGCAGTAGTAAGGTGATGTATCTTTTCATTGTAACAATATTCAGGGTTAACCCCGTGTAGGGTTAGAAGAAGATGCGTTGATTATTCAGTAGAGATGATCCTGATGCGTCGGTTTTTTTGATCGGCAACATAAAACGTTCCCGATTCCCGGTCATAGATAATACCCATGGGCCGGTCAAATTGAGCGTCCCGTAAGGCGCCGTCAGCGTATCCGTAACTCCGGGGACGGCCGGCAAAAGTGCTTACCACACCCTCGGGCGTTATTTTACGGATACAATGATTGAAAATATCGCACACATAAAAGTTATCGTTTTCATCGAAAGCCCCCTGGTGTGGCTGATCAAAGCGTGCATCTGTGCCCACGCCATCGAGGTGGCCAGCACTTCTTCTGCCTCCTACAAAATGTACCGGCGTCTCCAACTGCCTTGTTTCCCGGTTGAAGTTTGCTTTAAGGATGTAATGTTGATTCACCACCACGATATAGGCGAAGTTGCCGCTTGGCGCAAATTGAATATTGAATTCCCAGCTCACATCGCCAATACGAAATAGTTCCTGGGCCACCTTCGCTGTCCGGTCCCATTTGAAAATGGCGCCATTAGAATAAGAATTGTAGAAATAGTCGCCCGTTTGAGGTTGTGCAGCGCCACCGTTAGTCTGCAGGCTATAGATAAGCGAAGTCCACCGGGTAAAATTATCCGCTTTGGTAGCCACCGCCGTACTTAAGCCCGTCCATGATCCCTGATCATTGGTGATATAAAGCGTATCGTACGTAGTGTTGAAAGAAAGCGTGCGGGGCCGCCCCAGGCCGTTACCGGTCCTGAACTTGGTAGACACCTGCGTTTTGGCGGCATCGATAAAACGCATCCCCCGGTATTCTTCCAGTACATAGATATTTTTATTCTCATCGAAACACAACCAGTACGGCTCTTCAAATTGCGCCTTCTCGATAGGACCGTCTACAATGGCTGTGCGGCCATCCTTGTCGGTAAAACCGGCCAGCGTACTTACAGAAGGTAAGAAGATGTACTTGAAGGGGGTGGGGGCCACCACTTCTTTGGCGGGGTTGCCGATCACGATCTTTACCTCGCCCGTACCGGCTTTGGAAGGCACCAGCACATAAAGCGCCGTACCATTAAGGCCAATCACGCGCGCCGGGTGCCCATTGATATACACTTTGATAAGCGAAGTGTCACTTCCAAAGTTGGACCCGTAGATGATCATTTGCGTGTTGACCCCGCCACTATCAGGCGCGATGCGGGTCACGGTTACTGGCTTGGATGGATCGTAAGGAATGCGGTTGTCGATTGTGCCTTTGTCGGAACAGGCAGCGAAGAAAAGTAGCAGCAGGGCAGCCCATGGCAGGCCCCGTTTGAAGGCACAGGCAGTGTTTGGTTTCATGCTCAATCGTTATAGTAATCAAAATTACAAGACCCCTAAAAACACATGCTGCTGTGCTGATCAAAATAGGTCTAAAATGAGTCATTCTTCAAACGAGCTGACACCACTTACATACATGGATAGCTTATTTTTTGCTTAACAATAACATTTGTACCCATTTATATATTCCCATCCGGTTACTTTCGTAAAAGCAACCATTTCTTACTATATTGAATGCTATGTCCCGAAAGAAATATGTAAAAGGTTTTTTAATAGTGATCCTGGCAGTTATTATTTACGATAACCTTCCTTCACTGCCCATTCAATATTACCAAACCACCAACCGCCAGTACGGCAGCAGTTCTGATATTACCAATGGCGCACTCAGTCAGCTCAATAATAGGACCTATGTAATACAATTCGAAGACGGAGAGCAGTTGGTTTCGGGTACTGGGAGAGACAGTGTTATACTAAAGCAAAGCGGCAACTTTCATTTTGGACTCATGTCATTGCTGCCTTTCTACAAAACCATATCCCCCAAACTTGTCTTTGACTGTTATATAGCCAGGGGCAATAAGTACATTGGTAAAATTGAAATAGAGGAAAAGATAACCATGGCTGGTCTGTTCAACAGGAGCACTATGAAAAAGGTGATACAAAATAAGTATGTCAATGAGACGGTAAACGTGCTTAATTATAAGGCGATTAGTTATGAAGAAGCTTCCGGTATCAATCCGGTAATCAGCCAATATAAGCAAGCGGGTAACAAGTCAGTATCACTAAGTTCGGGTCTTGATCCTAAAAATCCCCGCATACAGGTTACGATCATGGATAGAGAGCTGTCTTTTTCCAGAAGACTCCCTATTCGTCAGCGGGACTTGGTTTACTCGGATACGATTTTCTTTAAACGTAATGATGCAGATTCCCTGTATCCGCTCTATGAAGTTTGTGAAGTCAGTAAGCCCAACAGACTTTTAACTTACAGGAGCTATAACGCCTCCAATAAGTTGATCTATTCAAAAAAGTTCAAACTGGAAAAAGTCGATGAAAACGGAAGTGGTTTTAATTTCACATCCTACTCCACCCATAATATAATAGAGGCACAATAAAAAAGCAAACCGAGCGGCTTGCTTTTTTTGTGAACCCGTTCGGACTATTATCGAACTCTTTCTGGAAAGAGTTTAAAATGCTGTTCGACCTGAAGATATTAATAGTCAGTGGTTTATAGCCGATATTAAGTGTTTTCGCATAAAAACGAACACCTGTCTGTGCAAGCAAAAGCGCGAATAAGCACGCCTAATCGCACTTTAGAAATGTCTTGTAAAAATTTGACAACAAAAACTGCCGGAGTAGACAAAGAAGTGCGCGGCTGGGAAAAGACGAGCGACCATGCGCCCGTCTGGATCGAGATTCGCTGAGTAATGATACTGGGGTAACAGGTCGTTGGCGCCGCACCCCAAATAAAAAAGGATGCCTCTTTTCATGAAACATCCTTTAGGAAGTACGAGACCATATTATTAATACATGGAATTCCTGCTGCGATCTTCTCTTTGCTTCGCCTCATTCACTTTAAGCGCTCTTCCATCAAGCGCAATGCCGTTTAAAGCAAGAATGGCTTTCTGTGCCTCCTGCTGATTCGGCATTTCAATGAAACCAAATCCACGGCTACGGTTGGTAAATTTATCAAGGATGATAGCAACAGAAGAGATAATACCATAAGGGGAGAATAGCTTTTTCAGGTCATCCACCTGCACGGTGAAGCCCAGATTAGAAACATAAATGTTCATTTTGATCAATTTAGAAGTAAAAATTAGCTGAGGAGAAAAGCAGGAGGTAATATTCGGATTACAAGATGCTGATAAACTCAAACTGTTATCTCATCGAAGATAGCCTTAATAGTTGATCCGGCCCATTGTATTTTACTTCAGTCAAGATGGGTTTATTCCTCTACCTTCACCAGCAACACAAGTACATCATCACCTATGGCAATAAGCGTAAACAGAACAGGCATCAGATTGAATCCGGACCTTTCCAGGGTCATTCCACGGTTTTTTAATATAGGAGAGGCCCGTTCACGGGCGTTGATCCAAAAGGTGCTGGAAATGCCCGAATCGGCAGCAGATCAATTACTGCAATGTGTTATGGAAGAGTTCTGTGCCCGGTACAGGGACATCGAGTTCATCTTTTATAAACACTTTCAATTAATTCAGTACTTATTACCTGAAGCTGAACTTCCACAACTTTCCCGGGAAAAGAAAATGTTAATGGGATCCTATTTTACAATGGAATACTCGCTGGAAGCGGCTGCCTTGTTCAATCCTTCAATCGTAGAAGATCCGGACCAATCAGGTACAGAACTGGGCGAAAAGAATGTGATTATCAGCTTCCGGGCTACGGGAGAGGGGCATATTTCGTCTGTCGTATTCAAACGTGGCAAATTGAGCAAAGAGGCATGGCTGCAAATAGAACCTTCAGCCAATTTTTCAGCGGAGGGAACCATTACACAAGTTATAAGAAACAAAAAGGATGTGTTCAAAGAACTACTATTGCAGACTGCTTTACCGGAACACATCCGCAACAGTATACTTTCTAAACTAAAGGATAGTTTTACCTACAAAGAGATCGAAATATTATTACGATCGGCGTTGCTGTTGATACCCTCTGCAACAGAAAGAAACAAGCTGCGATACGATATCCTCAGCATGGTAAATACAAGCTATGAGATCAACTTTCCTACACATTCACGATTAGCTGAACAGGTTATTTTTCCTGCGACCTTTACAGAGAAGAACGGTATGGAGGACGCAAGATTTGTAAAGTTTGTGGATGATGATGGTTCGTTCCTGTACCTGGCTACCTACACTGCCTATGATGGAACTTACATTTTGCCGCACCTGATAACAACAAAAGACTTCCTGCATTTCAAGATATCTCCTCTGCACGGGAAAATGGCAGTAAATAAGAACCTTGCTTTATTTCCCAGAAAGGTTAATGGACAGTATGTAATGCTATCCCGGATAGACGGCATCAGCAATTACATCATGTTCTCTGACGACCTTTATCTCTGGGAAACAGCCAGCTTATTACAACAACCTAAATACCCCTGGGAATTCGTGCAAATAGGCAATGGCGGCTCACCCATTGAAACCGAGGCAGGATGGCTGATTATTACACATGGCGTAGGACCTATGCGCAAGTATTGCCTGGGAGCCAGTCTGTTTAAACTTGACAATCCCACCCAGGAGATCGGCCGTTTAAAAGAGCCTTTGCTACTGCCTGCTGAGGATGAACGGAAGGGGTACGTGCCTAATGTGGTGTATACGTGTGGGGCCATGATCCACGAAGGACTATTATTCATCCCTTACGCTGTATCGGATTATGCTACTTCTTTTGCGACTGTGCCCTTGGATATGCTGTTGAATGCATTACTTCAACCACCGGCTGAGCTATAGCCCATTTGCATGAAGAGAGATCTTTTCATACAAGGCAATGTATCGCCTGGCCATAGTCTGGCTGCTGAAATTAGCCAGGGCATGTGCGCGGCAGGCCTCCCGGTCAATGTATTTTAGTTTATGCACAGCGGCTACAGCCTCATCTGTATCTTTCACCAAAAAGCCGTGTATACCATCTGCAATCAATTCTTTCATAGCCCCCCTTTCAAAAGCGATCACGGGCGTTCCACACATCATGGCTTCTGCCACACTTAAGCCGAAAGGCTCTTCAAAACTGATGGGGTGCAAAAGAGCGAGGGCGTTGCCGAGTAGTTTATTGCGGTCTTCAGGGCCTACATTTCCTTTATAAATGACATCTATGCCATTGATGAAAGGAGCTACTTTTTCCTGGTAATAAGCTTCATCCTGAATAAGACCGGCCATCACCAGTGGCCTATTTGCCTGGCGGGCTATATTGATCGCTTCGTGCGCTCCTTTGTGTGGATGTATCCTTCCAAAATACAACAAGTAATCACCATTTCCCTGCCCCGATTCAAATTGCTCTTCGTTTATTCCATTGTACACGGTATCGAGGTAATGGAGCTCCGGGCTACGGTCGCTATTGCTGATGGATACATAAGATGAGTTCCCATTATATTTTTTATATACGGGAATGATCTGTTGGGAGGAAAAACCATGAATGGTGGTGATGAAAGGAGTACGCACCATGCGTGACCAGGCAAGCGGTAAAAAATCGAAGTGATTGTGTATGACGGTAAAGTCCGCAGCCTGTTCCATGAGATGCGAAATATGCAGGCATTCGCAGACTTTGGCGTCAGACGGGTATTCACCCAGCGGCCAGGGACAAACGGATTCCAATTTAGCATTCGTGACAGAATCACCGGTAGCGAATAAAGTGACATCGATGCCATTTTTCACCAGCCCTTCTGTCAGCACTGAAGCCACCTGCTCCCACGGGCCATAGTTCCTGGGTGGCGTTCTCCAGGTAACAGGTGATAATATGGCTATTCTCATTCTTCCAGGGTTGAGGCTACCACCAGGTGAGATATCCAATAAGCGAGCGTGCTCTCTGCACCCTGGTTCAGATTGATGCCCGTGCTGTGCAGCCCATCCGCACATCCGCCGGTAGCCGGATCATACAAGGATAGTCCAAGGTCATTGGCACCCAGGAACCATTGGTAACTTTTATACATATATTCCCGGTATTGGTCTTCGCGGGTGATCCGGTAAGCCTGCTGGTAATACAAAACCATTGCCATAGCATCAATGCCCTGTTGATCAAACTGGGCAGGGGCACCACCATTGATCGACAACCAGCCCTGATTGCCTATCGGACGCAGGACACCGTTAACAAATACTTTTGACTCCAAAAAAGCCATAGCATCAAAAGCGATATCGAGGTACTCTTCCTGCTGGGTCACTTCGTATGCGTTTAACAAAGCCAGTGGCAGTATGGCATTATCGTAAGTAAGTACTGGCTCAAACCAGCTCCATCCTTCTTTTTTTGTCGACCGGTACATACTGATCATCTTATCTGACAGGAGGATCACTTTATCTCTTTTTAGATCATCTGGATAGTTGAATTTAATAAACTGGCATATACCAATAATGGAGTTGGCCATGCCGCGTATAGAAACGAGCCTTTCGGCATGCGGATAAGCTCTTGTGAAGATGTCTATCGCCGTTTTGGTAAGCAGCGGTACGCGGCACTCGTTTATCATAAAGCCGAGGGCCATTAACGTCCTTCCGTAGGAATCTTCAGAGCCTCTTTCTTCGTGGGTTGTTTTGGAATAGCTGATGAAGTTGCGAAAGTACCCATCGTCGGTTTGCATATAGTGTATGAAACTCAGATAAACGGACAGGTAACCGCTGGCCTCCTGTTTTTTCCTGTCTTTGCCTGCCCAGACGGCTAATAGCAAAGCGCGGGCATTGTCGTCTATGCAATAACCTTCTTTACGGTTTGGCATCGCAAATACAGCATGCTGGATCATACCGGTCAGATCGGTCAGGCTACTGATATGCTTAAAATTAAGGATAGGCAATTGCCGGTCTGTAAAAGCAACTGGCTTTTCGACGGGTCTTTTTATTGTTATTTCCATGTTTGTTTGCTTTAATCGTTGACGGGTGATACGATCACCCTTGTTTCCGGCGCCAGGATCTTTCCCAGGATCTGGCAAAAGAGGTTGAGGTGCATCAATGCTACTTTATTCCAGACAGTATCTCTTGTTTGCAGATAGGCATGATAGCCCATTTGCTTTCTGCGTTTGGGCTGCTGCAACAGCAAAATAGCCTGCTCTGCCAGTTCATGTTCATCATTTCCTTTCAGCATGATACCTGATTGCGCATTCAACATCTCCTCAGCGAGCACAAATGGATTGGAAATAATAGGGCATCCGGCACTCATAGCATACAGGAAGGTGCCGCTCATGGCCTGGTATGGGTCTTTCGAGGTAAACAAGTAGATATCTGTCAGGGCGAGATATTCCATCAGCTTTTCAGTTGGCACATATTCATTGATTAGCCGGACATTCTTCTGCAGGTTGTTATCGTCAATCAACTGTTGCAAATAAGAACGGTACTTCTCGCCCTCCTGGACCAGCAAATTAGGATGCGTATGTCCGACAATGATATACACGGACCCTGGAAAAGCTATGCTGATCTCTTTCATGGCCAGTATACCTTTTTCGATGCCCTTATTAGGACTTAATAAACCAAAGGTGGTCAATACCAATTTTCTTTTCAGGTTGTACCTGGCTTTCAGCTCCAATACATTGGTCCTGTTTTTCTCATGGGTACCATGTGATATGATGCATACCTTATCGTTATCGATCTGGTAATCTTCCTGTAGCAAACGGGCGGAATTCTTTGTCATGACGATTATTCTATCAGCCAGCAATGCTATGGTCTGCACGATTTTCAATCGTTTGCTATCGGGGGAGGGTAATACGGTATGGAACCTGATGACAAATGGTTTTTCCAGCAGTGCCAGGAATCCCAGCAGGTATTCACCCAGTTCACCACCATACAAACCAAATTCATGTTCGATACAAATAAGTTCTATAGAGGCATCCTTGTTAATAAGGCCGGCGGCTTCAATACAGGAATCGAGGTGATGGCCATCCATGATCATAGAGACTGGCGACTGGTATAGATGTGCATTTTTCTCTTTGTCCAATGCACAGACGCTGATCAAAAAAGCCCTTTTCATTTCAAGGGTGGCAGCAGCCAACAAATCCTGTGCAAAACTGGCTATTCCGCATTTGGCAGGGGGAAATGTACTGATCAATAATATCCGGGAGGGAGTAATAACGGTAGACATAAGATTACCTGTTTAATATGGTGACATGATCCATAATCCGCCACAACAGCAGTTATGAACAATACCTGATTTGCAAATAAGGGACCTAAAGCAATAGATTGATTGGCAGAAAGGACTATTATACGAAAAGAGAAGAAATAAAGCCTGACTCAAGTGAAGATAACCTAATTATACGGTTGCACCTAATTTAAAATTTCCGGCGGCAACTTTAGGGAGAAGTTGAGGATCGCTTGAGGACTTCATTCATTCGGAGATTTCATAAGATGTGCGGATCGTTGG
Source organism: Paraflavitalea sp. (assembly GCF_059502485.1). Classification (NCBI taxonomy): domain Bacteria; kingdom Pseudomonadati; phylum Bacteroidota; class Chitinophagia; order Chitinophagales; family Chitinophagaceae; genus Paraflavitalea; species Paraflavitalea sp. Next base: position 1,005,570 of record NZ_JCACET010000010.1, on the reverse strand, counting down.
CTATAAACAATCAATGCGAATGATACAAATAAACTCCTTTCAACCAGTTGAAAACTGACAATTCACTTTTCATATCGGAAGGCAGTTGCCAATGAATTAGCTTTTCAATTTTCTTACCTGTAAAAGTGGATGGGAGGCCGATTGATTGACAAAAACAGTTAATGATAAACAACACCTGGGCGCCGTTGTTTAAATCGAACAAACGGCGACTAGGAATGCCTTTGTACAGGTTGCCACATTCATTTGACCAATTATACTGATAATCCAGGTGTTCTCTTTGAAAATAAATATTCATGACTGTTATATGTGAAATATCGTCTAAAGCAATCTGATTGAAAAAAAGCCCGCACACAAGGTGCGAACTCTTCTTTTGTTACTATTTACGTTTGGAAAACTCGTTATCATTCCTGAAAGGACTACTTTGAAATGATTTTGCAGGTTTAGGTCTGGCTTCGGACACCTTGATTGATCTGCCATCAAGGCTCGACTGATCTAATTGATGTATAGCTTCAAGGGCGGCTGTACCATCCTCCATTTCTACGAATCCAAAACCTTTCGAGCGTCCTGTCTCTCTGTCATTAACAACTTTTGCAGAAGCAACGGCGCCAAATGGTGTAAATAAATTCTTCAACTCTTCATCCTGAATGTTGAAGGCAAGGTTTGAAACATAAATGTTCATTGTAATAATTTAAAAAAATGAAATCTGAGGAAGGCAAGAAGTAAGGTGATAAATGTGCAGAGGAATAGCAGATCGATGACTTTTACTGATGCGAGGCTCAAATGAATGAAACAAAGGTAACCTTAATAAACGGTACTATAATATTTATTTTCACCGTCAATAGACTATCTTCAAAAAAACAGCTATGATAGCAAAAGTGTTTTTATCATTAACGACATATCCAGTATTCCGCAGAATGATCTGGAAGCCCATCTATGAAGGCTTGGCGAAACATCTTAAAATAAGCGATTGGCACTTTATGAACTATGGCTATGCGCCGCAAACGTCTGAAGCGTATTTAACTTTGCTCCCGAAGGATGAGATCAACCGGTTTCCTATTCAGCTATATCATTTCCTTGCCAATAAAACGCAGATTCATGATAAGCGTATATTGGAAGTGGGAAGTGGTCGTGGTGGTGGGGCAAGCTTTATTTCCAGGTATATGAAACCGGTAGCGATGACCGGTGTGGACATTGCCCGTAATGCCATTAAGCTTTCGAGGCAAAACCACCGGGAAAAGAATTTGCATTTTATGCAGGCGAATGCAGAAAAGCTTCCGTTTGCGGAACAAAGCTTCGACGTAGTTATAAATGTGGAAAGTTCACATGCTTATGGCTCAGTACCACGTTTTCTTGCCGAAGTAAAAAGAGTGTTAAGCTCAGGCGGCACACTGCTGTTAACAGACATGCGCGATAGGAAAGGCATGTCTAAACTTAAAGAACATTTACAGTTAAGTGGATTAAAAATATTGTCAGAAGAAAACATCACCAACAATGTAATAAGTGCTATTGAACAGGAAGACAGTATCAAACAGGAACGAATCAGCAAGCACGTTGCCCGTTGGATGCAGCCGGCTTTCAGTCAATTTGCGGGCAGTAAGGGCTCCCGTATTCATCAAGACCTTCAGTCTAATGCGCTGATATATTATAGTTTTGTATTGCAGAAGACTTAGAAGCAGAATTACAGCCGTAAGTGGCCACCAAAACCAGCTACGCCCCATTCAGGTAAATAATAAATTAGTCAACTCCAAATAATAGGGTTATCTTGAACTATTGGCTTTCTATCGTGTAGTTTTACTTACTCCTCCCTACGCATGCACTTTACCTGGTCAATCCATCACCTCAGTAAATTGAACATTATGCGTATATTGATCAGCAACCTCAATAAACTTACTACTACCTCACAGGTAATAGCCTTACTGCTTCCTTTTGGTTTCGTTAATTCTGCTAAGGTAATAATGAATGCTGAAAACGGTTATTCGGAGGGATATGCCTTGGTGGACATGGAATACAACGCCGGAAAAATCGTAATACATGAACTCGATAGTATGCGATTCATGAATTGCTACATTTCTGTGGAAGAAACGTATGACCCGAAATGACTTAACGAACATAAATTATCTATCCCAAATACTTCGTTATATCAATCGATGATCAAGATATAAATAGCTTTCATTATCATCTGTCTCCGTCTTACCGCGATATTCTCGCACGACTTGGTGCAACCAGGAGTGCCAAAATTATCTGTGTTCGACAATTAGTTTTAGAATGATATTTCTCGAACACAAAAAAGCCTTCAAATTCAATCGAATCTGAAGGCTTCTTATTTTTCCGTGATCCGGATTGGATTCGAACCAATGACCTACTGCTTAGCTTACCAACTACAGGTTTCCCTGCGTCCTTGCCTGTTGCAAGGCTTTGTGGTCTGGACTATATCTTCACCATTTCAGGTGTGCCACGTGTAGTCTCTACGGAACCTTTTTGAATTCAGAAGCCAGGCGAATACCTTGCTGTTGATGATTCAAAGATGTTTTTTACCTTTAAACATGCAGACTTACAAGTCTAATTTAACCTTCAAAACACCCAGATCGCCTTTGCATTCATCACTAACAGGCGTATCTAAAGTTTCCTCGGGGTTGCCATCTGTCAAAGACAGGAAGGGTTCACCGATATAGTGGCATCCACTTATAAGGTTACTTTTCCCTTATAAGGCTCCTAGATTGAAGGCAGTTGCTCTATCCAACTGAGCTACCGGACCTTTTTCGAGCGGCAAATATAGAGATTAATTCCCATTGTCCTATTGATAATCAGAATGTTTATCCCACTTTTTTGACCAGGTTCAAAAACTGGTAACGCTGCAAACTAAAGCAAGCAGCAATTTCCAATCCCTTGTTTTCCAATTAAATACAGCTTGCCCGCCACCCGCCATCCTCCCATTCGCATTTATCTTTTCACAAACCTGCTCATCCTGTCGATTATCGTTTTATCTTTAGAATAGTAGAACTGCAATGATGTCCCGTTACTTGTCCGCAACCTTCTTTCTTTTTAATTGATCCGCCTCACACATGTTAGTGACTGATTAGAACAGCAATCCATCTATCTATTCACGTAAAAATTGATTGTATGAGAAAAATCAGAATGATCTGCATTGCAGTTGCCATCACCCTCAGTGTCGGTGGCGCTTTTGCCAAAAAAGCGGCTTCTTGTTTCGCATGTACCAACTTTCCACAGTACTGGTACGATGGCGCCAATTATTTGACCGCAAGCCAGTATGGCGTCATCTACTATTGCGAAGACGAACCAGGCGTTTGCACCTGGTACAAGCCCAATCCTTTCCAGCCCAACTATTACGCACCCTGTCGCGAAGGCAGATACGAGTGGGTAGAGTAGGAGCCAATTCATTCTCTTGGGTTCTGAACCATCTTGCTATTAGCCAGCACATCAACCGGAAAAGGGAAGGTATAACGCAGGTCATTCGGCTGCAAAACATAATACCTGCCCTTCACAAACCGCTTGATGATGTGGACAGGATTTTCTTTGTTCAAACGGCGAAGATCTGTCCAGCGCAGGCCACGGAATGCGAGCTCCTTCCTTCTTTCCTGGAACACCAGCGCCAAAGCACTATCCGGTGAGGCGGCACTCAGCGCGTGGAAGGTGCCTGGTTTATACCGGTGTTCCAGTAGCTTGTTCAGCGTGGCCATGGCCAGCGGGAGGTTATGATTACGCGCGGCGCATTCTGCACGGATCAGGTAAAGTTCATCCGTGGCAATACCTCCAAAGCAAAAGATGGAACCGGAGTAACTGCCATGTAGAGAGACCCTTTTACCATCGGCCCTGTAGAAAAGCGTTTTGCGCAGATCATTGGAATCGTAAGAATCGTAAAGGGAAGAATCGATCAGCAACTCGCTGTTGTTGATTCTTCCCTTTAACAATTTGCTGTCATCATGCAGGTAAGCCTGGTACACAACTTCAGGGTTCACCTTGCCAAAAGGAAATGGTTTGATGTTGATGACTTCCTGATAGTTGAGCAGGTGATCGTAATACCTTAAACAACTATCTGCATACTGTGCTGCAGAGGAGTAAGCCCGCATGCTTAAATAAGTCCTGGCCAGCAAGCCCCAGGCGGCCACCTTGGAGGGTTTGTTAGGCTTTGCCGGGTCTGGCAGCAGTGGCAACAACCCCACAGCTTGCCGCAGGTCGTTGATCACCTGGTCATAACAAGCCTGCATGGAAGAGCGATACTGATCCCCCTCTTTATCCAGCGTCAGCACAAGCGATATACCCATATCTGTAGCAGCCGTCGCGGCATCATAAGGCCTGGCATACAGTTGCAGCAGGTTATAAAAAGCATAACTGCGGTAAAATAAACAGGCCCCTTCGATATTATCTCTGAGGGCCTGTTGCGAAGGAACAAGCGGGATACGTTCTAAAGCATACAACACCTCGTTGCAGTGGTTGATCTGCTTGTAGGGAAAAATATAATCGGGAATGTTTTTCTCCTGTTGGTACAGATCGGGCTCCCATACATAATGCCGTAGGTCCATGGGCGACACATCAGACGACAAGGCACTGTCCCTGAAATAATAATTGTCAGCCGAAATCTCAGTAGCCGCCGGCTGCTTCCCCATATTATCGGTATTGTTCAATACCTCTTCACACTTTTCCAGGCTGTTGATCGTCGAGATAGTATTCGCCACGGGTTGCTGCAGTTGCTTCTCACAGCCCGTCAGCACTGCCGCCAAAAAAAGGATAAGTACAAAATGTTTCATGCTCGGGTATTAAAAATTTAACTGCATACTTACGCTGATCCCTTTACCAGGCCTGTAAGGCAAGTATATCGTTTCGGGATCTTCGTGATAAGGGTTTTTCGTCCAGATGGGTTTCAGGTTGTGTACCGTCAGGTAAAAGTTCAGCTGCGATTTCTTTAAAACCCGCAACTTGGTATGGTCAAACACAAGCCCCAGCCGCAAAAACTCCAGCCGGATATGATCGGCCGGCTGAATAAGCGCTTCACTGTGCTCGTAAAAAACATCCCGCGCTGCGTAGTTGGTGGTCACGATGGCAGGCACAGAAGTCGTAAGCTCATCGCCGGGATGTTGCCAGCGACGGTAATAATCACTGTGCAGGGCAAAACCTTTGATCACATCTCCCGACAACAAAGAAGACCGCTTATAAAAATACCCCAGCTTGTAACTCACCTGAAAGGCCACGTCTATAAAGTCGCGGATCAACATAGAGTGAGTAAATCCGCCGTAATACCGGGGCGTAGCAGGCCCCACATACTTGATGGAAGACGGGTCGCCATTATTGGTGATCTTTTCATAATCCTGGCTGGTATTGCCGTTGAGGTAGCCGATAGGATTGCCTTGATGATCAACACCCGCATACCGGAAAGCATAAAAAGCATTCACAGGATGCGCAAGCTGCGGCCGGTAATAAGCCACCATGGCATACTTATATACTTTGTCCAGCGGAAGCAGGGGCGAAGTGATCGTGTTGGTGGAGTAGCTGAGCCACGCAGAACTGTTCAGCGCCAGGGCAGGCCATCCATAACGCGTTCTCATATAAAAATCGAAACCATAACCTTTGAGAGAGCCACTGTTACTTTTGATCAATCCGCCCCCGACATTGGGATGCAGCTGCTGCCAGCTCCACAGGTTGTGACTTCTTTTCTGAAAGATGTCGAAGCCAAACTGAAAAGTACTGTCTTTCAGCGTCAGGTCTACACCAGCATTGATGATCTGTACCCGTTCCGGCTCCAGGTGCGTGTTGGCATATTGATCGATGTCGGCCACAGGATCATCGTATGCATTAAAGCCACCACTGAGAATGGTGCTCTGTAGCAACAACGATTTATTGTCATTGCCCGATTCTCCAATGGTGGCGCGGAAGGTGAGTGCAGGCAGCTTGTTGAAAAAAGGAACCACCTTATGAAGATGAATGGCGGTCCCGGCACTGTAAAAAGGCCAGCCTTTCAATAAAGGCTGAGGGCCGTACCGGTTTAATTGGTCCTTGCGTAAACTGCCGGAAAAAATGAACTTGTCCTTTACGGAGTAAATAGCATTCAGGTAAATACCGGTGTAATAATCGAAGGAGTCGACGTTGATATTGGGCACGGCAGTTTCAGGTTGCGTAGTGCCATAACCATACGTGCGGCTATTCGCCAGGTGAGTGGTAGTCGATTGTGTTTCTATACCTGCAATAGCAAAAAACTTATTATGATCCCCCTTGATGCTGAAGTTCGCTTGTGCCCGGAGATCATTGAATCGCATAGACGATACAAGCGTATCCACCATGGCACCGCGTGCTATCTTGAACCACAACACATGATTCGTGACGGCCGAATGTTGACGAAGCTCGTTACGCGTCAGCAAGCTCTGCTCATGGTGAACGGTAGTTTCCAGGTAATCCTGCCGGCCATGATTATAAATAAAGTCCAGCGATAGCCACGACTTCACTTGCCAGTTGAAGCCTGGATTGATGGTGAAGTACGATTGCCTGTATTGATTGTTGGTCAGGCGCAATTCCTGCACAGGAAATTCACCCACACTCAGCTTTTTGCCATCCGCCATCGTGTCCGACAAACTGGTCTGGCCACCCCCTTCAATCGGCAGCGGGTTACCTTCCCTGTCTGCCAGCGCAAGAAAAGAAATAGGCTTGGATAAGCGATAAGGCACCTTATGACCGCTGATGCGCGCAAAATAAACATGCAGGTAAGCAGCGACACGGTTGATAACGTTGGAGTGCAAAGACAGCTGACTGGTAGTGCGGTGTCGAAGCTCCCCTTGCAGCGGAGAGCTCGACTGATCATTACCAATGGATGCAGAAAACGCCCACCGGCTAAACGATTGCGCCAGCTGCAAATGAGTTTGCCGGCTGATGCTGGGCTGATAAAAATAATTGCCAAGGTCCCGCCTGATGTCTTGTGCTTTGGCATACGCCAGGACAGAGTCGAGCCCAGCCTCCGATAAAACCCCACTGCGGCGATCCGCCAGCGCAGCGATCAGGTATACCAGCGGCTCTTTCTTGTTGATCCTTTCATCATAAGCGCCTTTGTTAAACAATTGCTGGGTCAGGTCTACATGATCCGCGGCGCGCACACCCACAGCAGGAAAGTCAGTAGGACGCTGTATATAAGAGTAATGATTGGTAAAACGGCCTTGTAGCTCACCGCTGCGCGATCTTTTGGAAGTCATGATTACCACCCCATTGGCTGCCCGGCTTCCATACAAAGCCATGGTAGCCGCATCATTCGCAAAAGTAACAGTAGCGATATCGTTGGGGTTGATGGCATCCAGGTTCCTCACGGGCATATTGTCCAGCACATACAGCAAACCCATATTCCCATCGATGGTACTAAGGCCCCGTGTAGTACCTGTCAGCGGCAGCCCGCCGGGTATACCGGGCACGTACGGTTGATAGGAGGGAGTGCTCACACGTAGCCTGTCAACGATCTGCAGCCCCACACTTTTATCATATTGCGCAGCATCGGCCACCTGGTTGGCGCCGGTAACATGGTCCGCTTCGATATCCTGGTACCCGTTGGAGCGTTTTACGGAGAGGCTGGATAGAGCAGCGATCCGCGCAGGGAAACGAACAACCTGTGCAGTGCTGCCACCAAAAGGATGGATGACTTCTTCTGTATTGATCGAAGGTAAGAACCGGATACTGTCGCCTGCTTGCAGGCCCGGCAACAGCAGGATGCCTTTGTCCCGCAGCAGGAAGCGTTGTTCCACGCCACCATTGATGCGCAGTTTTACCTCCTGCAAAGGTTCTCCCTCCTTATCCAGCAAAAAGAGCAAGGTGTAATGCCTATCCAGCACCGAATCACCCAGCGAGGAAATGGTAAAGCGGATCACCGACTCGAGTATACTGTAGGTCACTAACGCGTTATTACAATAAGTGTCCAATACATCGGTAAGCGATGCTTGCCTGGTACTCGTTGCCGGTATAGGCATGATCAGGTCCCACGCCTTTTCTTTACAGGCAACGTGGAAGCCACTTTTAGCGGCCAGTGGCCTGATGAAAAGCTCGGGCTTCACAAGCGCACGAGGTGGTTGAATAAATTGAGCCTGGACAATACTAATAGGTAAAATCAGGAGCATGGCTGCTATTTTGCTTTTCATTTAACTAACCATTTTTTGTGATGAACAAAAAGAGAAGCTGCGCATAAGCCGTGCTTACTGCGCAGCCTGTTTTTCATGGATGAGATGTTCATCAACACTAATGTCGAGCCGGTTCTGGTATAGTGTTGGGGGATGGTTTAATGGTTAATAATGGCTAAGGTTAATGGCTGCCCAAGGCTAATTCGTTACAATAATTTCTTTGCCGGATACGCGATACTGTAGCGATGTAATCGAACGAAGATGATTGAGTGTAAGGGATAAAGACTGTGTTCGGCTAAAAGTGCCACTGAGCCGGTCATTTTTGATAGCAGGGTCAATGACCACTTTCATATCGTACCAGTGGCCGATATCTTCCATCACCGATCGCAGGTCCTTGGCAAGGTTGAAACTCGATTGTTGCCAGGCATTTTTATCGGCATTGGGAGAGTCGCAGGCAACAATACTTTCGCGCTGCCCGTCGGCTATGAACTGGTGAAGGGGTTTGATGTGAATGTTCTTGTTGATATGCACTTTACCACTGGCAAGTTGCACCACGGTTTGTGTTTCTGCCGGATAAGAGCGCACGAGAAACCGCGTGCCGGTGGCAGTTACATCATACTTGTTCAAATGCACTATAAACGGCGTATGCCGGTGTGGGTCGACCTCGATATACGCTTCCCCTTCGATATGCACCTGTCGGGTATCACCGGTAAAGGCCGAAGGAAATTTGATCGTGGAAGAAGCATTTAAATAAACCGATGAGTTGTCCGGCAGGTACAGGATACAGGTGCTCCCCACCGGTAAGATCAGTTTGTTCTGTTGGCTGCCGGAGGCGTCGCCCGTACCGATTTGCTTCACATAAATAGCCAAACCTTGCTTCCTGATCTGCAGGTGCTCCGTTTGCTTGATGATACCGTCTTGTTTATCTCGTAAGAGATACTCCGATCCATCATACAGCAACAGTTTGGCGCCGTTGGGTGGCGGGACGATTTTTTCTTCGGCAGCAGTAAGATAAACAGCGGGCGTAGCCGGTTCTTCCCCGGAAACAACCCGCGGCTCCGGGGTGCGATCGTAAACAAAATAAAGGATCACACCCACCAGTAGGGCTGCTGCGGCAGCAGGATAAATCCAGCGCTTCCTGGCGCGAAGCCGCGCTTGCCGTTGTAAGCGGGCCGCCCGCCGCTCCACATCCCGCCAGCCGGCTTCCATAGCTTCGGTGGCAGCATGCATTTCCTGAAGGCGCGCCAGGCTCCAGGCAGGATCGCTGATCTGCTGAAACTCGGCTTCCCGCGCAGGAGAAAGTGAACGTTGCCGGTCGAGTTCCGCTTGCTCGTCGGCAGTGAGGGTGCCCTGCCAGTATTTCACCAGCAAGTCGGCCCATGGAATTGTGTTTTTTTGCATCTGAAAAGGTTTAATAAATGGTCAATGGTATTATTGCTAACAAATAATAAGCGTTCGTAAAAGCATACCCTAAAGAGGCCAGCGCCAGCAACACCGCAATAGATAAGATACCTCCATCCTTCAGCATGTTCAGCAAAGTCTTCTTGGCTCTGGAAACATAATTCCTGGCAGTAGCTTTTTTTATATCCAGTGCTGCGCAGATCTCCTCGTATGACTTACCCTGCATCCATTTCAACACGAGAACGTCTTTGTCGGGATTGGGTAGCTGTGCTATAAATTCGTTCACTTTGGCGAGTATTTGTATGATCAGTAAATGCGCCTCGTCTTCTTCCGGGCGCTGTTCCATATAATCGATCAGGTCTGGCCTTGTATCTTCCAGGTACCGGCGGTAGCCGGCCTCCTGGCGCATTCGCTGCTTGATCTTGTCATAACATTTATTCCTCGTAGCTACGAATAAGGTGGCTTTGGCCTGTTCATAACTCTCGAAAATTCTTTGTTGCACCACCAAATAAGCAAACACCTCTTGCACCACTTCATACCCCTCTTCCTTATCCCTAAGTAGATTAGAGGCATAAGCGAGCAGGGTAGCGCCAAAGTGGATATATAACCAGGTCTGTTGCTCATGACTATCCATCCTGTCAGGTACGAAATCCGGTAACTGGTCTTTTAGCATATGATTAGCAGTTAGTGAAAGGCTCCATATATAATACGACGGAATTGAAAAACATCACTTTTTGCCCTGTTTCCCGTTTCAACGTGTAGGTATTACACACGCAGCGGATCGTTGGTGACAGTATAAAACGGGGTAGAAAGCATGGCCAACCACCGATAAGCAGCAAAGCCATTTTCGCAAAAGGGAAACTTTTTATGTTGCAACAGCGAGTACCAGTGTACCTCAAAGGCCTTTTCAACTAACCCGCCAAAGCCCTTTCAACCTATCAACTTGTTAACTTATCAACTTCTCTTTACCTTAGTAGCTAAATCGGTATAGTTTGCCGGTTCACCCATTATCAATCGTAACACAACACTTGCATTATGAAACGTAGGATATTCCTTCAGCAAACAGGCCTGGCAGGCGCCAGCCTGCTCATGGGGCCTTTGTCATCATTGGCTGCTTCGGGCGCCGAAGCTTCAGCGAAGGCGGCCACGAGCATCGACGAATTCCCCGTAGTCCGCATCCCGGCCGACAAACGCCATTTCTCCAGCGCGGCCGTAGAAAAAGCCATAGCAGAGTTCAAAGCCAAAGTCAGGAACCCCGAGCTGGCCTGGCTGTTTGAAAATTGCTTCCCCAATACCTTAGATACCACCGTATACCATACCACCAAAGAAGGCCGCCCCGACACCTATGTCATTACCGGCGACATCGACGCCATGTGGCTCCGGGACAGCTCGGCCCAGGTATGGCCCTACCTGCAGTTCATGAAGCAGGACCAGCCCTTGCAGCAATTGGTAGCGGGTGTCATCAACCACCAGACCGCCTGCGTCCTGAAAGATCCCTTTGCCAATGCTTTTTATAATGACCCGGAGAAAAGAGGAGAGTGGACAAAAGACCATACCGACATGAAACCCGGCGTGCATGAGCGCAAATGGGAAATAGACTCCCTCTGTTATCCCATCCGCCTCGCTTATCATTATTGGAAACTCACCGGTGATACCGCGCCGTTCGATAGCCAGTGGCAGCAGGCCATCAAAGCCATCTATGACACCTTCCGCGACCAGCAGCGTAAGACGGGCAACGGCAAATACAAGTTTCAGCGTACCACGCCCTTTGCCACCGATACCCTGCCTATGAACGGATACGGGTATCCGGTAAAACCAGTAGGATTGATCTGCTCAGCATTCCGCCCAAGCGATGACGCCACAGTTTACTCGTATTTGATCCCTTCCAACTTCTTTGCAGTCGTAAGCCTGCGCCAGGCAGCGGAGATGTTGACGGCCATCGCAAAGGATACCAAAACTGCGGGCGAGTTAAAGGCATTGGCGACAGAGGTTGAGAAAGCCTTGCAACAACATGCCATTGTAGAGCACAAGGCGTTTGGAAAAGTATATGCCTACGAAGTAAACGGTTTCGGTAGTTATAATTTGATGGACGATGCCAATGTGCCCAGCTTATTATCCATGCCCTACCTTGGTTCAGTAAAGGGAACGGACCCGATATACCAAAATACGCGCAAGCTGGTATTGAGTGCAGAGAATCCTTTCTTCTTCAAAGGTTCAGCTGGCGAAGGCATTGGTGGTCCCCACGTCGGACAGGATATGATCTGGCCCATGGCCATCACCATGCGTGGCCTAACCAGTAGCAGCGATGCAGAGATCAAAGCGTGCATCAGCCTATTACAAAAAACGCACGGCGATACCGGCTTCATGCACGAAGCCTTCCACAAAAACGATCCCAAAAATTTCACCCGCAAGTGGTTCGCCTGGGCCAACACCCTCTTCGGCGAATTCCTCTGGAAAACCTACAAAGAAAAACCAACACTGTTAAGCTAATCAAGTAAGCCAGCTAATAAAAAGCTATTGCCAAATACAAATAGCAGTAAGTAAAAAATAATCAAGGACCCTGCATAGTAGAAATTACAAAAAGCAGGGTCTTTGCCATTAATAATCCACCCCAAAGCAAAAAATCCAAAAAGATAGTAAGCAAAGCTAAACCTGGGGTGGCGTTGGCCCGTCAGGCCGCGCGGAGCGTTCGGGCCTGACTTGATTTTTCTTTGGTTACTTTCTTTTCATCAAGGAAAAGAAAGTGACATCATCGCAAGCAGCGATACAAGCTGCAAGCTTGAAAAAAAGTAAGATTAATTTAAACTGATAGTAAACGTTGCGCCTTGTCCAGCGCCCCTGCTGTAAGCCTGTAAGTCCCCTCGCTGATGCCTAATAATCTTCCGACTCAAATAAAGTCCCAGCCCCGTCGTCGGCTCCCCAGCCGTCCCCTTACGTCCGGATTTAGTAAATCTTTCAAAAAGCTGTTCACCAATACCAGCGTCAAAGCCAATACCACTATCAATCACCTCGATAAGGGTTTGATGATCCTGCTGATGAATGCGAATTAAGACAGAAGTCCCAGGATGAGAAAATTTGATAGCGTTACCAACGAGATTTTTCAACACCTGTTTAAAGAGATCGGCATGCACATGAATCGATCCTGCATGACGCACATCAGTCGTGAGCGCGATCTGTTTGTTGGCAGCGATAGGTTGCATGGATTGGAGGATGTCGTCAACAAGATGAGCAAGCGAGACAGCTTCAAGCTGACTACTATCTTGGAACAGATAATCCATACGTAAGATCTCGAGGATGTTGTCGAGGATCAGCTGTTGTTCTTTGGCCGATTCGGTGATGCCTTCAGCAATCTCTTTCACCTCTTCTGGAGAGAGCGACTGCTCTTGAATGATGCCGGCATACGTTTGTACGTTGCGTAGGGGCGTGCGTAGGTCATGCGATAGGAGAGCGGTGAGGTCTTTCTTTTCTTCCAGCACACTGTTGAGTTCGGTGAGGGTGAGTTGAATATGTTGCATCAGCTGACCGGCCTCGTCGGCATAGTGCGTGGGCAGTTGAGGCAGTTCATGCTCGTTGAGGAAGAGCTTTAAGGTATGCTGACTTTGCCGCAAGGGCGCCAGCAGGCCATTCAATATAAACAGCGTGGCGGCAGTAGCGCCCAGCGTTAGCAGTAAGGTTATTAATAAGATAGCGCCGGTGCTGATCACGCCGGTAGCTACCAGTACAAAAATGATCAATCCGATAAGCGGCACGTGAATGCCGAGAAAAGCAATAAACAGGAATTTAAAAGTGTAGCTGCGCGATAAAAAACTTACCCGCGACAGCTTGTCGTAGATAGGATGCATGGGGTTGGGCCTTTAACCAGGTTAACGAATGACATTGCCAGAATTGATAGTTGACTATTTTTCCCGGCAACACGGTTTAGTGAATGCATTGTAACGGACCCCGATTGGATATATTTTATCCCCTAAGCATTTTCGCTTAGATTTTAATGTAACCGTCACTAGACAGTAATTCCAGCAAGTGTAAATATGACAATTGTCAAAGCTAGTAACAATAACAGCGACTATGCCCAAGACATGAACCCCGCCTAACTGCAACATCGAAACCAATGAACTACCCAACAATAATCCATCCCAAAGCAAAAAAAACAAAAAAGTAGTAATCAAAGCCCAACCCGGGGTGGCGTTGGCCTGTCAGGCCGGCCGGAGGCTTCGGGCCTGACTTGATTTTTCTTTGGTTACTTTCTTTGCATCCAAAGCTTGTCCCGCTCCGCGGGAGCAAAGAAAGTGACATCATCGCAAGAGGCGATATTATGCGCAAGCATTAAAGAAAAGGTGGTAGCAAAACAGCGACACATTCGCAAAAAGTAGTATACTAATTAGCCCTTTTAAGCGTTTAATAACTAAAGTCAATAATTAAACGACGAATAATCGTCGAATTGACATTTGTTAAGCTTTTTTTATTACTTTCAAGTTGTGTTTGACTGATATTTAAAAATTGATAAATATTATTAAACAAACAATGGTTAGTATTAAGGGAAAGTTATCTTTGCCGCACTGCGGCAAAATAGAGCCGCCAGTTTTCCCACCTTTCCTTTTCCTGACTATAAAATATTTCCGATGTGCCTTCAGGAAGAATGTGTGTGCTACACATTCAGGCTATTACAGTGATAAAAGTTACTAACCCCATTAATAACTACTATGCATGCACCCCTTTGCGTAGGCCAACCTTTTTGTATGGCTGCATCGGAAAAAAGATCATTTAGATTCAACCAATCCAATCGTGAAGAAACCGCATTCCTTCCAAATGCCTTTCTATCTTCTCTCGTCACTTTAATACTTTGTCTGTTTATCGTGACTCCCGATGCTGCCGCCCGACAGGTATTGCCGAAGATGTTTGATGATGACCCATCTGTACAAGAAGTATCGAATGCGTTGACGGCAACCAGGAGGGTGGAGGTCAAATCAGCGATTGCCCCGCCACCTAAGGCATCGGTACTCAACACGCTTACGTCCCTGTTTTCCAACTATACCCTTGTCCGGAACCAGGTAGACCTATATTGTCACCTGGACAAGAACATTTACATCCATAACGAAAACATCTGGTTTGCCGCATATGTGCTCAACCCCGATACCGCAGTGAAGCAGCACACCTTGCGCGCTCTGCTCGTAGAGGAGTCCACTAAAAAAATACGGGCCTCAGAAAGGTATGTAATAGAAGGCGGCCGCCTGGCTGGGGGCGCATTATTTCTGCCCGATTCACTACCTCCTGGTAAGTACAACTTCATTGCGTATACGAATACCTATCTCAATCTTTCCAACCAGGTGGCGTTCCAACAGCCCATCATCATAAAGGGAAGAAGCAACAGTGTAGAGCGGAAACCAGTAGCTACGTTAGTCTCGGCTGCCCAACAGAAAGTAACGATGAAGTTATTTCCCGAAGGTGGTGTTCCGGTCAGCGGTCGGCATGGACTGTTAGGCATAGAGCTAAAGACAGATGGAAGGCCCTTCTCCACAACGGGTCAGTTACTGGAGGATGGTATACCAGTGAGTAAATTTTCCACCGATCAGTGCGGCCTGGGGTATACCCGCTGGCGGCCACAAATGGACAAGAGATATACAATCCGGTTGGCCGATTCTACTGTAAAGGTGGTAGGTGATTTTCCACTAATTGAGCCCGAAGGATATACCCTTCACGTGCCGGAGGCAGTAGTGGAAGGCGATAACCTGCTTACAGAGATCGGTGGTCGAAGTGGCGACACCTGCCACTTGCTGATCCACAATTACCGCGATATCTTTTTTTCAGGTTCGTTGTTGCTGAAGAACAGCCGGGCACGCATGCGATTGCCCGTAAAAGATATACCCGAAGGCGTGGCCACGCTCACCCTGTTCAATGCAGCCGGAGAGCCGCAGGTTGAGCGGGCCGTATACATCAAAAAAGGAGAACCCCTGCAGGTGAGTATGAAGGCATCGCCTCAATACGGTACGCGCAATAAAGTGAAATTGCAAATAGAGGTGACTGATGGCAAAGGCCGGCCGGTACAAGCCTATTTTTCATTGGCATGCGTGTTAGCCTCCCGCCTCGATACAACAGACGTGCCCGACATGGTGCGTTATTACAATCTCGAACGCTTCCTGCCGGCCAGGGCTGAGGGCACTCCGGGCAATCTTATAAGGGGCGGGGCAAACATAGAACGGTTATTGCTCACCCGTTTTTGGACACAATACCAATGGAAGAAAGATGTGGAAAAGGCTGGAAACGAAGGGCACCCGCAGGAGGAAAGAAAATGCATCACCGGATATGTCTATTACAAAGGCAGGCCGGTGGCCGAGCCGACGGAACTCACCGTGATTGGCGCCGGCATGTATAGGGTGCGTACCGACTCCACAGGTCTTTTCGCATTGCCCGATCAGGCGCTGCTGGCCCAGGCCGATCAAAAGCCGGTCGTACTGCCTGCGGCAGATAGAGGGCAGGCCCGGTATTACGAGGTAAAATGGCTCGATGCCTGCAGCGGCATGGAAGATACCTTGGTGCAGACCCGTTATCAGGAAACGGCTTATCCGGTGGCAGAAGGGGAAGAGTTTGAGCACGGCCCCTTCAATCAAACGCTCACAGCCGTAACCGTCTCGGCTAAAAGGAAGGAAGACCTGATAAGCATAGACGCAAAAGCCCCTGTCTTTAAAAGTTCCACCTGCAATGATTGGGTGTGCATGTATAAGTTCCTCAACTGCAAAGCGCATCCGGTAGGCACTGTTCCACAAAGCGGGGAGCAATATTATTTTCAAAATCAATGGGTCACTTACAGGGGCTGTGAGTCGGATAATGACCAGGGGCCTGCATTTTTATTGCAAAGGGTAAATGGGGTGTATTTTTCTAAACAGTTTTATAACACCGACTATGAAAAGTATAAGCTTGGCGAAGAGGAAAGAATGCCCACCCTATATTGGTCACACAACATATTGACAGGTAGAGACGGCAAAGTCGAAGTGCCGTTTTATACCAACGATCTTACAGGTAAATTCAATTGTATATTACAAGGATATAGCCACTCGCAAGGCCCCATCAGTGACAAAATAGCCTTTCGGGTGGTAGCAGGTGAACAAAAGCCTGGATATGCTTTGCTTGCGTGCGATTGAAGAGGCGATTGTCAAAGCCCATTGATCATCAATACCTTTTATCGTATCTTTGTACAGTTTATGAGGACTTTCGAAGATACATATAGGCACAAAGGGCTCCGCATGCAGTTGGTAAAGATATTGCGCGAAAAAAACATTACCGACGAGCGCGTGTTGGCAGCCATTCAGAACATTCCCCGGCACTTTTTCATGGATTCCGCGTTTGACAAGATCGCGTATGAAGACCGGGCTTTCCCCATCGAAGCTGATCAAACCATTTCGCAACCCTATACCGTAGCCTACCAAACCCAGTTATTGGAAGTAAAGCCATTGGAAAAAGTATTGGAGATTGGTACCGGCAGCGGCTATCAGGCCATCGTGCTGGGGGAGATGGGGGCCAATGTGTTTACCATCGAGCGGCAGAAAAAACTATTCGATGTACATCGTAGGTTTGTCCTGCGCGACAAATATCCCCGTCTGAAGTATTTTTATGGTGACGGCTATGAAGGGCTGCCTACTTATGCGCCTTTCGATAAGGTGATCGTGACGGCTGCAGCGCCCTATATCCCGCCTAAGTTGGTACAGCAGTTAAAGACGGGTGGCAAAATGGTCATCCCCGTAGGTGAAGGGCATGTGCAACGCATGTTGCGCCTTACCAAGCAGGCCGATGGCAGCACTACAGAAGAGATATTCGAGAACTTTTCGTTTGTACCAATGCTGGAGGGGCGTAATAGCTAACAACTACCATAACTATGTCAGAGTTTACCCCCGTATAAAACGGGGCTGAGCTTGTCGAAGTCCCCTTCTTCAAACTCAGCCTGAAAAGCTATTCGTATAGTAGCGAACTACTTCTTGGTATAGCTTCCTTTTACTTCCCAATTATCACTTTGAGTTTCGGTCGATTTCTTGTGCACATTAAGTTGCTTATCATCTGTTGAGAGGCTCCAAATCTCTACCCGCGTGGCATCTACAACAGTGGGATTGTCAACCCGGTAATAAACAGTAGTAAGCTCAAAGGCTTTTTTATCGTTTAACCATTTCAGCGTTTTGACAAGCTTTCGAAGGCTGGTAGCGCTGGTGCTGGTCACGGGTTGGCCGTTCATGGCTACAGCATGACGGCTGCTGACAGTGGTTTCATCCTTGCCTGCGTTAAGGCTTTCAATAATCAGAGAATCTTTTTGTAAATGAAAGGTGATTTCTTTAGGGATCGAATTATCATAATCCAACCCTGCAATTGGTTCCTTGTTTTGCATTGTCCAGGAGCCAGAGAAATTGCTTTGTCCCCAAGCGGTCATGTTCAACAGAAGCCCGCAAGCAAGCGCACAAACAGCAATAGTTGACTTTTTCATACACATCTTTAGTTGATATTTTAAGTACAACGGGCAATGGCGGTGGTTTAACCATCCACCTATCAATAAAGCATCTTGCAATACATAAGGTCATGAGAGATAATAGTTAAACGAGTGTAGGTTATCTGCTTTGGTCGGGAAGGGTATACATTTTGCAACCGTGTAAATAAGGGAATACGAATATATTGGGCAGATTGTGCAAAAAAACTGGGCATAGATTTTTGAATACCCTTATTTTCGAGTAACATTGCCTGTCTGTCAATGTTACTCCGTTAAGCCTTTAAACCTTTTATCTTCCGAATACGATCCCCCTTCACGTTTTTAATAAGCCCATTGTTTGGCTATCGTCTTTTTTTACCCGGTAGGCCGGGAAAGGGAGCACACATTATCCTTTGATGCAGTACAGCGTCGCTGTGCAATAGTGTTATCTTTTTATTTAATGCTTTTTTGATTAATAGCTGAGAAAGAATGAGGATTCCTTCTGAGATCAATAATGATGTGCAATTGGCGGCTGCATTTAAAAGTGGTGATACCACAGCACTCAACATGCTCTGGAAAAGCAACTATAAGGCATTGGTGTATTTTGCCGATCAGTTGGTGCGCAACAACCTGCTCTCGGAAGATATTGTAACCGAAACCTTTGTAAAGCTGTGGAAGATGAGAGAGAACTTTGAATCAGTGCCCAGTATCCGTTCCTTTCTCTATGTATCTGTCCGTAATAGCTGCTACGACCACTTGCGCAGCCAGGAAATCCATACCCGTATCCACAAAGAGATCTTGTATACCTCCGACTCCCAGGCCGAAATGAACCGCGACGATTACGACATGATGTACGCGGAATACATCCAGCAGCTATATGTCCAGGTGCAGCAATTGCCCGACCGCTGCAAGGAAATATTCAGCCTGTACTTTTTCGAACGCCGCACCACTAAAGAGATCGCCTCCTTGTTAAACATCTCCGAGCAAACCGTCCGCAACCAAAAAACCAAAGCCGTCGCCATCCTCAAATCCGCCCTCCTAAAGAAAAACATCCTGCCCATCGCCATTTTGCTGCATTTCTTCGCCGTCCTCTGCGCCGCCGAAGAATAGCCGCAAGTTCGTTGTTGCACCTGAAGTTACCTGGCTGAGAGCCTGCAATGAATAAGGAATGTTACACCTAAGTGGCTTGCTGCCAATAATAAGTAAAGGATGTTACGCCTTGGAGAGGCGTTGGCCCGTCAGGCCGCGCGGAGCGATCGGGCCTGACTTGATTTTTCTTTGGTTACTTTCTTTTCATCAAGGAAAAGAAAGTGACAATCCCGCGCGAGAAGCGCAAAACCTTTGCGTACGCAAAAAGGCAAATACAATGAAAATGACAAAAGTCTAAGCATCACGCCAAAAGACTGGATTTAACAAAGAGAATTTCTAATACCAATAGTTGCACCGAGATACCTATACGTTCTATCAAAAGGCAGCAAACTGCCTTTTTTACCATTAACCATTACCTATCAAAATTTTACTCATGCAAGAATCCGCCGTTAATAGGATCGTGCACTTATTGCTATTGCAGCAAAAAGGCGAAATTTCCGTGCCAGAACAAGAGGAATTGGATGCTTGGACCAATGCTTCTGTACCCAACCGTCAGTTTATAGAGCGTTGCCTGGACCAGCAGCAGGTAGCTGCCAGCCTGGAGCAAATGGAGAAGATCGACGAAGAAGCTGCTTGGCAGTCGATGATGGCGAGGAACGCCTTTGAATTCACGCCAGTGGTTCCCATGCGCCGTCGGAAAACCTGGCAGTGGATAGCGGCAGCCGTAACAATTGGCATACTGGCTACAGGAGCCTATCTATACTTAAATCAAGACAGTAAGAAAGCCAACCCCGAAGTGGCAGTCGTCGACAAAGGCGAAAATATTCAGCCTGGCTCCAACAAAGCTATCCTCACATTAGGCGACGGACGCACCATTACCCTCGATGAAGCGAAAGATGGCATGCTGGCCAAAGAGAGTGGGGCAGCGGTGAATAAAACAGGTGATGCGCTGGTATATAACCCCGATAAAGCAAACGGAACGAATACAGGCAGCAAAGTACCAGTAAGCTACCATACCGTTAAGACCCCTCGTGGCGGTAGTTATGCCATTATCCTGCCCGATCAAAGCAAGGTATGGCTAAATGCAGAAACCAGTATCCGTTACCCCACCATATTTACAGGCCCCGAACGCCGGGTTGACATCACCGGCGAAGCCTACTTTGAAGTAGCAAAAAATCCCAACCAGCCTTTCATTGTATCGATAAACGAAACGGAAGTTAAAGTGCTTGGCACTCACTTCAATGTAAGAGCCTATGCCGACGAAGCTGCTGTAAAAACTACGTTGCTGGAAGGAAAGGTAGAGGTAGGCAATACGGCTACAGATAAAAAAGTGATACTGAAACCAACACAGCAAGCCCAAAGCCCTATATCCTCCCAATCCAATAAATCCCTTGAAATCATGGTTCAGACGGTGGTGGACCTCGAAAGCGTCATCGCCTGGAAGAATGGCTATTTCGATTTTAAGGCAGCCCCACTATCTGAAATTCTGAAGGAGATCAAACGCTGGTACAGCGACATCGACGCCATTGAGTTGAAATTGCCTGCAGATGAAGCATTTACAGCACCTGTACCCCGAAACGTACCGTTGAGCACCATATTGAAGATTCTGGAATCTACCGATCGCGTCCATTTCGAACTAAAAGGTAAAACCCTTATAGTAACTAAGTAATATCGAAGAGCTACAAAGCAACCGAATAATGAGTAATCAGTAATTAATAATCAAAAGCCTTTCCCGCTTTCCCATTTCCCATATTGATGTGTAAAGCCTTTGCTGCAAGCAGAGGCTTTTTTGTATTCTTCCGCCTTCCTGTCTTCCCGGCAAGATTCCCCAAAAAATAATGCAAAAAGGAGAAAATATCATGCAATCGGTATAGTTGGGGTTCTTCAGCTATCCGTTATAATCACAGTAATGACTTAACGAAAAATTGACCATTCAATAACAAAACATTAAACCACATAAATTCTTTTACTAATCATTCCATTGATCATTAAACAAGTTTTACCAATGCCCGGCCAGGGCTGATAGCCATGAAAAGCCTGCTGAAACCAAAGAAAGAAATCCATTACCGAAAAACATTTCCCTGGCTGTGCTGGTAAACTATCCAATGATTGTTGGAAGCCTGATTAGAGTTTAAGTAGTAAGGTAGACCATAGTTACTTACTCCGTACGATTGCTTCCAATGAAGTATGTTAGTCATTAACCCTTTGCCTTCTTCTATGAAAATGAACCCTGCAAAGGACCGAAATGGCAGTGACCTGTTCCTGCCGATTACTAACAACAACATTAAGAACCAACTATGCTACGTTCTGCTTATGGTAAAGGCTGGTATGGGTATGTATTGCCCTTCAAACGATCTGTAAAAATTTGTTTGTTATTGATAATGAGTTTCCACCTGCAGGCATTTATGCCGGGGGAGTCCCAGGTGGTGACGCTGGTATTCAAGGATGCGCAATTGCAAAAAGTGTTTGCGGAGATTAAAAAGCAAACAGGGTATGCATTTGCGTACTCTGAATCCGACTTGGCAAATGCTAAACTGGTAAGTATAAACATTGCAAATTTTCGTATGCAGGATGCATTGTCGGTCCTGTTTCAGGACCAGCCGCTCACGTATACAATTATCGAGAAAATTATTATCATCAAAGCCAAAGCTGAAAAAAAAATAACCCAGGGGCAAAGCCCTCTCTTACCGTTGATGGACGTAAAGGGTAGAGTCACCAATGAGGAGAATGACCCTGTGGCTGGGGTCTCGGTTATGGTGAAAGGTACAAAGGTGGGTACCAATACAGATGCGGATGGGGAATTTACTTTAAAGAACGTAGAGGCCAAAGCCACTTTGCAGTTTACAGGTACAAATATTGAGACAATAGATATAGGAGTAGATGGTAGAATTAACCTCGAGGTAAAAGTCAAAGGAAGATCAAGCATACTCGACCAGGTACAGGTCATTGCTTATGGCACTACCTCGAAACGGTACAACCCCGGTAATGTAACAACTGTAAAGGCGGCTGATATTGAAAAGCAGCCAGTTCAGAATCCTTTATTGGCGTTGCAGGGGCGGGTGCCGGGGTTAGTGATCACCCAGAGTAGTGGTATGCCGGGGGGAGGGATACGAGTACGCATACAAGGACAGAATAGCATAGATAATTCAAGTTTACCATTATATGTAATCGATGGAGTGCCGTTGCAATCCATATTACCGCGCCTAGGTGCAGGTGAGGAAATTTTAGGTGGATCACAAAGAGATGGATATGGAAATCCTTTAAGTTATATTAATCCACAAGATATAGAAAGCATAGATGTATTAAAGGATGCAGATGCTACAGCCATTTATGGTTCCAGGGCTGCAAATGGGGCAATATTGATCACAACAAAAAAAGGTAAAGCAGGTAAAACGCAATTGGATTTGAACTTGCAACAGGGATGGGGAAAGGTAACCCGGTTTGTGAATATGATGAACAGACGGCAGTATCTTGATATGCGTTATGAAGCTTTTAGGAATGACGGCTTGATTCCTTCGGCCGATCCATTGGCAGACATACCTAATAAATATGCTCCGGATTTGATGGTATGGGATACCACACGGGAAACCAATTGGCAAAAAGAACTGGCTGGCGGAACATCGTTATATTCTAATGCTAATGCCAGTGTGTCTGGCGGTAACGTCGATCTGCAATACCGGATCGCAGGAACTTATAACCGTCAATCCACCGTTTTCCCGGGCAACTTTGCCGACCAGCGGGCTTCTATGCATGCAAACATTAGCAATACCTCGCAAAACAAACGCTTCAAGCTCCAATTTTCTGCATTATATATGTTTGATGACAACCGGTTGCCTGGATCGGATTTAACTGCATTCGCAAATCGTTTGGCTCCTGTAGCGCCTGCTTTATATAATCCTGATGGAAATGTCAATTGGGCCATTGGACCAGAGGGTACATCCACCTGGGGGTACTTTCATCCCTTAGGTAGCATTCTATATAGGAAATATAAAAATCAAACAACTAATCTTGTTAGCAATTTGCAAGTTGGGTATACTATTGTGAAAAAGTTAGAGTTGAAAGCGAATTTCGGGTACACGAACTTGCAAACGACAGACTTCACAGGATATCCCTTAGAGTTTTATTCTCCTGCTGACCGTCCTTTCGAACAAAGATACGCTGAATATGGTAGCCGAGCAATACGTTCATGGAATGTTGAACCACAGTTGGAGTATAAGACTAACATTCTTCAGGGTAAATTTGATGTATTAATAGGATCAACTGTTCTGCAAAGCAGGACTAATGCTACTACATTAGCAGGGATGGGCCATGCAACTGATCAAGTGTTGGAAAATTTTAGTGCATCAACTTCATTTTTCTCCCTTGGTTCTACAATTTCAGAATATAAGTATAATGGTCTTTTTGGTAGATTGAATTATAATTGGAAAGGCAAATATGTATTGAGTTTGAACGCGAGACGTGATGGCACAAGTAGGTTCGGATACAAGAATAGGTTTAATAATTTCGGCAGCGTAGGCGCTGCCTGGATATTTAGTCAGGAACACTTACTGCAAAAGCATGAATGGTTAAGTTTTGGCAAATTGCGGGGAAGTTATGGCACTACAGGAAGTGATCAAGTAGGAGATTACAGCTATCTGAGTTCTTATAGCTTTTCTTCATCAACAGCAGTCCCATACCAAGGTATGCCTTCACTTGTTCCTGGTCCTCCAAATAACCCTTATTTGCAATGGGAAGAAACACGCAAGTTACAGGCTGGTATTGATTTGGGTTTTTTTAGAGACCGAATATTATTAAGTGGGACCTATTCCCGCAATAGGTCTTCCAACCAACTTTTGACAAATCCGCTTCCTTTGATTACCGGAGCATCATCTATTCCGGTAAATTTGCCAGCTTTGGTTCAGAATAGTACGCTTGAATTTTCATTGAATACAGTCAATAGCAAAAATAAAAATTGGGAGTGGTCTAGCAGCTTTAACATTTCTTTTGCTCGCAACAAACTCCTTGAATTTCCTGGGTTAGAAAAGTCTACTTATTCAAATAGTCTTTTAGTTGGGCAACCTTTATCAGTCAGCCGTATTTATCGGTATGCTGGAATAGATCCAGCCACTGGATATTACCAGTTTTATGACAGAAATGGAAATATTACGATGAATCCACAACCCATAACGGATCAGGTATTTTTTTCCAACTTTCCACGATTTTACGGTGGATTTCAGAATCGGATAGGTTATAAAGGCTTAGAGTTAGATTTTCTCTTTCAGTTTATAAAGCAAGACGGAACGGCAGTATTCATTAACAATGGCTCGCTTCAGATACCTGGAAACTTATCGTCTTCAGGCAGCAACCAACCAGAAGCAGTGGCTGACAGGTGGCAAAAGACCGGGGACAATACATTGATACAAAAATATACTACAGAAGCAACCGGTGTTTTGCTCGACCAGTTTCGAAGAGCACAAGGAAGTGATTTGGTGTATACAAATGCGTCTTTTATTAGATTAAAAAACTTGTCACTAAGTTGGTCATTGCCTGCTCAATGGAGAACGGTTGCCAAGTTGCAGAGTTGCCGTTTTTTTGTTCAGGGTCAAAACCTGTTAACAATAACTGGTTATGAAGGTAGTGATCCTGAAAATCAGGGTAATGCGACCCTGCCACCGTTGCGTATTATAACAATTGGATTAAAAGTAGGTCTGTAATGATGATTTGTAACAGCAAAAAAAATGATATGCGTCAGAAAAAAATAATAAAAGATATAAATGATCCCATTACGAAACAAACATTTTTTAAATTGAATTTCCTTTCATTAAGCATCATTAGTCGGTCAAAGGATAATAAGTCTACTTCTGATACTAACCAGCCTCAAAAAGGGACTGCAAAAGTGATCAATATAAGCACAAAGATAACTGCGTGTATGTTGATAGCGGCGTTTATAAGTTGTACTAAACTCGTCGAGGTAGATCCACCAGTTACGAATGTAAATGCAGACAATGTATATACAAACGATATTACGGCAACGGCAGTTTTAACAGGATTGTATACAAGATTAGCACAGGGAGTTGGAGGTTTTACAGGTATTGACGGTATTTCAGTTAGGGCAGGGTTGTCTGCCGACGAGTTTGCCATATTGGGTAATGTTACTGCAAGTAAAATACTGGCATACTACCGAAACAATTTAAGTGTTTCTACTGGTTTGGGTTCAGAATTATGGGCAGGATGGTACCAGTCTATTTACTACTGTAATGCGGCTGTAGAAGGAATAGCTACCTCTAAAGCAATTTCAGAAGGTGCAAAAGAGCAATTGATGGGCGAAGCTAAATTTCTTCGGGCTTTTCTTCACTTTTATTTGCTCAATACGTTTGGCGATATACCGATCGTGTTAACTACTGATTACAAGGTGAATTCTTTCTTGGGTAAAACTTTAAAAGATAAAGTATACCTGCAAATTATTTCAGATTTAAAAGAGGCTGAAGAATTATTGAGCGAAAATTTTTTGAATGGCTCTTTGCAGCCCTACGTAGGTGAGGTAGAACGTGTTCGGCCATCCAAATGGGCTGCTAAAGCCATGTTAGCAAGAGTCTATTTGTATACTAAGAATTATGTGAATGCGGAACAGAAAGCTTCCGAGGTAATAGACGCCCCACTATTTGCAATGGCTAATACAGGTAATACCTTTTTACGGGCTGGTTTAGGCAACAAAGAAGCCATTTGGCAGCTTCAACCAGTTATTTCAGGATGGAACACCGAAGATGCACGTGTACTCCTATTGAACGGAGCCATCGGCAATAATAGGCCAGTGCAGTTAAGTAAAAGTTTGCTAACTGTTTTTGAACCAGGAGACAAAAGAAGGATTGACTGGGTACGAGACACCGTGATTGCGGGTAACCCAGTGAAGTATGTCTTTAAGTATAAAAGTGCTAAACTTAATAATTCCGTTACAGAGTATCTAATGGTGTTGCGGCTTGCAGAGCAATACTTGATCCGGGCAGAAGCTAGGGCGGCTCAGGATAACTTGCAGGGAGCAGTGAATGATCTCAATATCTTGCGCAATCGCGCAAGAGCTATGCCCACTGTTGATGTGCCAAATCCGTTGCCTGATTGGGACGCTGGTGTGTTATCGAAAGTTCAAGTGCTTGACAAGGTAATGGGCGAAAGAAGGATAGAATTATTTAGTGAATGGGGGCACCGCTGGTATGATCTGAAGCGAACTAATACCATCGACGTGGTGATGACGACGGCGGCAATAGCTAAAGGCGGTATTTGGGATAGTTATAAACAGTTATACCCGATTCCAACTTCGGAGATTGAAAGAAATTACAATATGGTCCAAAATTCAGGATATTAAATTGAGTGACTATGAAAACTATGCTTGTTAACTTATTGTTAGTTTGTTTGTATTCAACTGCACAAGAAGTATCTCCCACGGGGAATGATACTGCAGGTGTAAAATGGGAAAATGGGATATCATGGAATGACATTATTAAAAAAGCAAAAAATGAGAATAAATATATTTTTGTGGATTGTTATACTACTTGGTGTGGTCCTTGCAAAAGAATGGACGAGGAGGTATATGTTAAGGATAGTGTGGGCAACTTTATGAATGCTAAGTTTATTAATGTACGTGTTCAGATGGATAGAACAAATAAAGATGCTCAAATGGTTCAAGATTGGTATGTAGCTGCTGATGTAATGCGCAAACAGTATAAGGTGACGGCTTTTCCTTCTTATCTTTTTTTCAATTCGGATGGCCAGATTGTTCATCGGGATGTTGCTTATATAGCACCTGATAAATTTGTAGAAGTGGCTTCCAAAGCATTTGATACTAAGAGCCAGTATTATACATTGAAAGCCGAATATATAAGTGGCAAAAAGAATTACTCTATTGTGCGCTATCTTATTAGTAAGGGGAGGCAATTTAATGATCAGGATTTTGTACAGCAGGTTCAAAGTGACTATTTGAAATATTTGTCCAAGCAACCAAAGTCAGTTGTTTATACAAAAGATAATATAGAATTTATTGCATCAGTGATACCAAACACAAAAACGAAATGGTCTAGGATCTTTTATAGAGATGGGAAAAAGGTTAATAGATTGATGGAACAAAGTGGCTTTGTACGACGGGCTATAGATAGTGCTATTGCGCGAGAATACATCAATCCGATATTCAGTAGGTTGCAAAAAGATGAAACTCCGGATTGGAGTAAGATGTATAATGAAATCGAAACTAGATTTGGTAAGGATACGGCAAGTCGGAATATTACTTGGAGAAAAGTAAAATGGTATCGGAAAAATTCCGATAAGGAGAATTATAAAAAATGCTTTATTGAGTTGTATGAAATGGGAGGCTTGGATACATCTTTTTATAAAAGCGATTTTGAAATAAACTATTTTGCTTTTTTCGAAGTATTGCAATGGGGAAGTGAAGCCAAAGAATTAAATCTACAACTATTGAATATTGCAATAAATATGATGGAAGGCGTGATCAGAAGAGCAGATATAGTGATAAACGTTAGTAACGGTGATCATGAAAAAGATATTGCCTTTACAAAATATTGGAAGGCATCTAAAATAGATACCTATGCTTCTTTGTTATATCGAGCTGGGATGCGAGAAGAGGCCATTCGGTGGGAAAAAGAGGCATTCATTATTTCTACATCTATAGGAGATGAAGCTAGTAGTAAATCGTATAAAAGTAATATAGAAGCAATGGTAAATAAAAGCTTCTAGTTGCATAGCAACTCATTATTTAATATAATTGCATATAAAGAAATTCCTGCCTCATTTATTTGAGGCAGGAATTCTATTTTTTGTTATGATTAGTCAGCTATTAACCTTACAGCCGGACAAGGCAATTGAGCTTCTTCACATTGAGTAGTTGTTGTGATAGGATCTCCATCTTTATCAAGTGAAGTAGCATAAATGGTTGGAGTGCCGGCAACAACTACTCTATTTGGTAAAGTGGTTGTTAAATCGCAGATGCTTGTAGCAGGTCCACCTGCTACGAAAGTTTTTGTGCAAAACGCTGCATTAAATGTTTTGGCTTTAAATGCGAGTGCTGCTCCTAAAACTGCGAAAACGGCCAGAGTCATGAGCATGATTTTTGCTTTTTTCATAATAATCGTGCTTTTTGCAATCAAAAAGCTAAAGTCTGATTTGGTAAATGATTGCCTACTCTGTTGTAGTGGTTTTCGGCTTGTCCACATATCAGACAACTTTAACAAGTGGATCCTGGCTTGCTATTATGCCTGATAATAAGTTGTATATAGAAAGGAGATTTTCTTGTTCTAATACTTGGTAAAATTAATATGGCGGAATAATTAGAAAAGAAAAATTGGTGATGTGACTAGAAGTTTTATTCAGCATTATAAAATACTATCCGAATTAAACTGTCTACCACTTGCATTAGAAATGACGGTTAACTTACGCATTATTCCGCTATTCATTTATTAATCTAATGCTTTACCGTTATGCTGTCTGGAGTTCCTGCTCATACATTGCCTTTTAGAAACTGGATATGGAAAGTAAAGGAAAATAAAAGAATGCTTTTATTAGTCGCAACAGCAGTAGTTATTCAATTTGTTACCTTTAAATTTTTATACCCTTTTGCTAATCTGGCGGATGAAAGTTATGTAGCTATAGAGGCGGCGCATAAGAATTGGGCCGTGGGCTATTTGCCGGTAGGTTATCCTATGTTCCTGCGGCTGGTTAGTAGCTTTACCAGCAATGATACTATTCTTGTGTTCCTTCAATATCTTATATTACAGGCAGCTATCTTGTATTTGTTGTTTAGTATCAAATATTTATTGGTAAAAGGTAAATGGGTTATCAGGATAGTGATTGCAATCAGTGTATTAAATCCTTTACTCCTGCAGGTCTGCAATCTTATTACAGCCGACAGTCTTTTTGCTGCACTTATGTTGATTTGGTTTACACACTTAATGTGGCTTTTACACCAGACGCGATTATCTTCTATTCTATGGCACAGCGTATGTCTTTTGTTGCTCTTTATGGTAAATCATAATGCCTGGTATTGTATACTCATCAGTATTTTGGTGTTTTTGTTCTTGCCTATACAAAGAAAGATTGTTGTAATAGGAATAGCGATGATAGTGGTATTGTTTGCTGGGTTTATTGGCGGCACCCAGGCGGAGTTTAAAAGGCGATCCGGTTGGGTACAGTTTTCTGCTCAATGGGGGTGGCAAAAGGCTGCTAATGCGCTTTATGCTTATGCGCATGCTGATACCTTGGATCGTAAGAAAGTACAAGGCCGATTTCGTGAATTGCATGGCATCGTGAATGAGCATATGTTAGGATTGAATAAGTTTCCCGCTTTTGTTAGACCCGATAGAAAGCCAGACGATTATTACCTTATGAAGGAAAATGCACCGTTGAAAACATATATGCGGGAAGCATGGACAAGTAACGATTCATCAAGTGCATTTAAAAAATGGGCAAGTATGGGTCCGCTCTATACTCAATACGGTGACTTTCTGATTGGCGAATACCTTGGACTTTACTGGAAATACTACCTCCTACCCAATCTTAAGAATTATTATGTTCCGGAGACTGAAGCATTGAGTACTTATAACAGACTTAGAGATACAGCTGGCAGTGAGGCTGTTGCCTTTTTTCAATGGAAAAGCAACAAGATTACTACGGTGTTTAAAAGTAAATTGTTGAAAGTGCCATATTATTCCTCTATTCCACTTGCGGTAATTAACCTTGTTTTCATACTTGGTTTTATTGCTTTATCGCTGGCAGGCGGCTTTTCTGCTATTAGTTCATATTGTAAGCGGCTGTTGCTGCTATTGTTATTTACTTGGTTGGCCAATGTGATATTTAGTGTATGGGCTTCGCCCATCGTCTTGCGTCAGCAGCTGTTTGTCATGCAACTTACGTTGACCTTTGGGGTTTTATTTGTGGCTATGCTGGTGCAAATGTCGTTTAGTAATAACACTGGCGAAGGTGAATCTGCTAAAACAAGACTTCTACCCAATCCGCTTTAATTTTTGAACCACACAATTATCCAGGTTTATGGAATTAACTCCTGTTATAGAGCAAAGGAAGTCAATAATAGCCTCTGAGCAGGCTTCATTTAAAGATTTTTTATTGAATGACCGGCGAAATAAATGGCAGCTTATGGTGACGGCCGTTGCAATAGTCGTCCAGGTTTCAATTTTTAAATACTTGTATCCGTTTGCCAGTTTTATTCATGGCGATTCTTTTTCTTACTTATATGCGGCCTTTGATAATGCTGATATTAATACTTACATGGTTGGTTATTCACGTTTTCTTCGTCTGTTCAGTGTTTTTACCCGCTCTGATACTGCCTTGGTAGCTTTCCAGTATTTGTTTCTGCAAAGCAGTGCGTTGTTTTTAGCTTTTTCAATGTTTTATTTTTATCAGCCCCACCGCATCACGAAAGTACTGCTTTGGGTTTTCATGATATTTAACCCGCTGTTTTTGCACTTGGGTAATTTGGTGAGCAGCGACGGTTTCTTTGTAGCCCTCAGTATGACTTGGTTTGGCCTGCTTTTGTGGATCATTCACCGGCCATCGGTCTGGATACTAGTAATTCATACGATAGTTTTGTTTATCGCGTTCACTGTCAGGTACAATGCACTTATTTACCCCTTCATTGCTTTGGTGGCGTTTGCGTTGACCCCCATGATACCTTGGCGTAGAAAACTTATAAGTTTAAGTATTGCATTTTTGCTGTGCGGATTATTTGTGGGTTATACTACCTATAAATACTATAAACTCACGGGCTATGCCCAATATTCTCCTTTTAGTGGCTGGCAATGGGCCAACAATGCCATGTACACATACAGGTATGTCGACAGCGCAGCGCGTAAACCGGTACCTCCACGATTCAAAGCTTTGGACAATATGATAAGGCAGTATTTCGATACGACCAGGGACATAAACCGGTTTCCAACAGAAAAAGTACAGGCCAGCACTTTTTACATGTGGTCTCCCGGAATGCCGCTTGTGCAATACCGCAACAGTCTCTTTAAGAAAGATTCGACCGCAATTGAGCTAAAAAGATGGGCTTCAATGGGGCCTTTATACAAGGACTACGGTATATACATTATTAAGCAATATCCAGGGCTTTTTTTGAAATATTTTATCTGGCCCAATGCTAAAAAATATTATGCACCTCCCGTGGAATTTCTGGAAAGTTTTAATTCTGGCAAAACTTACATACCCCCCATTACAAATACTTGGTTTGGGTACAAAGGTGCGTCTATACATACCCGGATG
This sequence comes from Paraflavitalea sp., assembly GCF_059502485.1. NCBI lineage: Bacteria > Pseudomonadati > Bacteroidota > Chitinophagia > Chitinophagales > Chitinophagaceae > Paraflavitalea > Paraflavitalea sp. The sequence continues at coordinate 974,277 of NZ_JCACET010000010.1, read as the reverse complement.
AAAAATAATAACGTATGGGTACTGAATTTTTACCCGATCTTATCAGGGGTATTAAACGTAACCATGCTGTTCTTATTGATATGCTATATAAGTATGCGCGGCTGGCGGCAAAATAAGATGATGGCGAGGGGAGTTTTTATGGGAGGGTTAGTGTGGTTACTCAATGCAGCTTTCACTATTACTGCTTCATCTGCTGCTTTGCGTTTCCAGTCTTTTCCGTTGCTGCTTACCACCATTTTTGTTTTCTTCCTGGTAGATTGGTTGGCGCGGCTGGCTTTTGCAGACAAAGTAGAAAAAGCTGAAACAGAAAGTGACATTGAGCCTGGTATTCATTTAGGAACAATATGAGTTAATCTGTAAAAATTATTAATTTATGAAAACGTTGTTTTTTTCTTTAATGGTGATCTTGGTTTTTGGATGTTACGGTATCGATCCGGTAAATACCACACACATAGGTAAAAAGTTGCCGTCATTTAATATATTGGACAAGGACAGTACGGTATTCAGTACGCAACAAATTCCGGAGGGGCAACCACTGGTATTGTTTTATTTTAGCCCCTATTGTCCTTATTGCAGAGCACAGATGGAAGACATTATTGGGAATATTGAAAGCCTGAAGGATATAAAATTTTATATGGTTACTTCTTTCCCTTACCAGGATATGGTCAAGTTTCTCAAGCATTACAAGGTTGAAAAATATCCTAACATTTCTGTGGGTGTGGATATGCAAAATTATTTTTCGAGCTATTTTGACGCCAAGGGAGTGCCAGCCACTGCCATATTTAATAAAGAAAAGAAATTGAATGCATTTTTTATGGGACAAATGGATGTACGGCAAATTAAGGAAGTGGCAGAACAATAAGTTCCCATAAACATATGATTAATGTAATTTAAAAGTTTATACGATGAAAAAAATGTCTTATGCTGGTTGGTTCTTTTTGCCATTTTGGGTGCAATTTTGGCGTTTAAATCACAAACTTATAATACAATGTGGTGTACTAACACGTTCCAAGTTGGGGACCCAGCTCAAAGTTATTGTCCATTATGTGGACCTGTGAATAGGCAATTAGTTTCTGGTGTACCAACTATTTATGCTACATCCTTAGATAGTGAGGGTCATAACAACTTGTGAACAATGTACTGAAGGTTTATTACCTTGTCCTGCTGTAAGATTAGTGGTAGATTAATTATTTATGACCAATATTGATTTCATTACATACATTACATTGCACTCCACATTTGCCGAATTGATCTAAATCGTATCCATCATCAATCCCTTTTTGGCTCGCCCGGACACCACGAGTCATCCAGTGTGGGGCTGGCAATCCCTTAAGGTAATGGTCAAAGAACTGAGTTATTCGGATAGTGAAATCTATAGACTGTTTACCGCCTACCACATGCCCTCCATCATCATATTGCAACATCCAGACGGGCTTTTCCAGGCGTCTGAGCGCAAGGAACATCTCTATGGCTTGCTCAAAGGGTTTGCCATCGGCTTGATTGTGAAAGATGAGTAGTGGCGTCTGTACTTTATCCGCCTTTAAAACAGGAGATTCTGTCTGGTAAAGATCTGGCCTTTCCCAAATGCTGTAATGATTAAAGTTGTCTTCAAGAAATCCCATATAGCTTTCTGTTTTTGCTTTTCCGGCAGCGCCCTCAAGTTGAAGATAGGAACTCGTCATATCGGTCCAGCCGGCGCCGGCAATTACGGCCTTAAATAAGTGACTGTTAGCGGCTATATAATAAGCGGTTTGTCCCGAAAAGCTATGCCCTGTCAAAGCTATTCTTGAGGTGTCAACATACGGTAATTGGGCTATTGCTTGTATACCGGTTTCTACCGAGATTAGCCCGCTTCTACCATGGGCACCAAGCATATAATGAATATCTGGCACAAAAACCAGATAGTCTCGGCTGACCATGTAAGGAATATCGAAGATGGGAGTTGATGAATAATTAGGTCGTAGATATCGGTTTAAAGCATCTGAATGCCTTGAATAGGCACTTACAAGCAAAGGATATCTTTTATTAGGATCAAAGTTGTCGGGTTTATAAAGTATTCCTTGATTGATATCTCCGTCAGGACGAGTCCATGTAATTAATTCCGATTGTAGGAAATTGTAGTTCTTTTCAGGTGTGATATTTGTTAATGCTTTAAAATGTTTAAAGTCGTGCGTCAAATAGTAATTAACAGATTCATGGTTGCCTTGCCTTTTAACAAGCCATTGATTTAGATTGCCTGCACGAATGGGAGGCATGCCTGGATCACTGTTTATGTGGGTATAGGCACTTTTGGGTGGATGATAATAAGTATGTGAGCTAATCGTAAGTAATTGTAGTTTGCCAGGTTGATTAGGGGGCAGTCGATAAAATCCATTTTGTTTAGTATCGCAATTAAAAGCCATGAGTAACAAAGGCGCTTTCCAAGAGAGACCGGTAAGTAGATCACGGCTGGCAAGTCGGAAACGAATATTATTTTCTCTGCCATATCCTCCAGTCAAATTAATGGGTAATCCACTACTACTAAGATCAAATTGCCAAATATCAAAATCGTCATATACTAACACTTTGTCTCCCCCTTCCATCCAACCTGCCACACCTATTGTCCAGTTTAATATTAGCTTTTTACCCAGCTGCTCGAGCGGATAAGTATAGGGCTCCAGCGATCGATTTGCCATCGTTAGTGGTTTTAACATGGCGGTTAAGTTTACGGTTTTATTAGTAGTCAAGTCTATGCTTAAATAATTTTTTATCTTAGGATCATAGTATAGTAAATATTTATCGTTGGGGGAGAAGTTATATTCGATTTCGCTGTTAACAGTGAGCAACCTTTTTTCTCCGGTTTTTAGGGATACAAGCCAATTGCTATCTTTAGACGATTGCCAAAAACGATCTCCGCTGGCGTTACCGCAGATTACAATATAATCGTTTACGTTTGAGCTTCCTATTCGGTCTCCGAATTTATGCGTTAACTGGATTAATTGGTTGCTGTTAATGGCTATTTTGGCTATGTATTGTTGAGGTTCTAAAAGTCCTTCACTTCCTGCATGAAGTTGAGTAGACTGTAATAACGTATCTTTATAATTCCAAATATCTACATGCACGTCATTGCGTGTTATTAAAGTGTTGGTAGCACGCTGCAATATAATGTCAATATATGAACCATTTGGGTTGAAGGAGATGCTATTGCTGATAGTAAGTCCAGAATCTATGCCGCTTGATTCGTTGTTGGCCTTTTCTATAAGATGGTTCATTCCTCGTTGATACAGCCAGACAGAGTTTTCCGAATTACTTTTGTGTTTTTCTTGAAGTATAAACGCCAGTTGCTTCCCCGCATGATCTATGGCCATAGCGCCCGGTACTACATTATTTGTTTTCCCGGTCCAAACAGTAGAAGTTTGATGCGATACAAGATCGATCCATTCAATGCTATTATCGTTTTTTTTGAGCACAAGAACAGTCCCTTGTTGGTCAAACAGGTAATTAGCTACATCTTTATATTGATATTCTTTTCCGGTTACAAGATTGTATACATAAAGATCCTGGCTCGCTTTTAATTGCCAGCCTGCCCACACAAATTCATTGCCTTCTGACTCTAACCAGGAAAGTTTCTTAGCCTCTGCTGGAAGTTGACTATTTTTGATGCTGGTGATGGTGCGGAATAATTTCCTATCTTGTAAATTGTAGATACAAAGGCTGTCTTTGGCTTTATAAATAAAATAACGACTGTTTTTTGAAAAACCAATTAAATCAACGCGTCCAAAATCGAGTTTCCAGTCGTTAACTATCGATTGTAATATTATCCTTCTTGGAGAATTTTTGCTTGCTATCTTATAAGAAAAATACTTTCCGTTTTCGGTTGTTATAGGAGTTCCGTCTGGTATAAATTCCCAATTCTGTATGGCAGAATCATCTATGACCGGTTTAATGGAGTTTATGAAGCTCTTATCTGTAACGCGATCTCTGCTTGATTTCTGGGCAACTGCCACAGAGCTAACGATAAGGAAAAAAATGAAAAACTTTTGCATAGCTTAAAAATTAGCCTACCTGAGACTTTATTTACAGGATTGCTGGTGGATTATGTAAATAGGACTAAAGTCAAAACGGACAAAAACTATAATCAACCATTCAAAAATGAAATCTATTCCAAAAAAGATATGCGCTCGGTAGAACTTTTCGGTAGGAGCCAATAAAAGCTAATTGCAAGGATGAAATGCCACATGGTAACCCTCCTTTTCCGTGTAGGTGAAATATGACAAGAGATGACATCAGAAAATACTTTTCTCATTAAATATATTCCTAACCCAATCAAAATAGATAATTAACTTAGAAGATATTCAATGTGTCTATAGGTATTAATCGCCCTGCAGTAAGATAACTTATAGGAGTCGCAATGAGTGGAGCGTAATTGGTGAAGCAAAACGCTATTGTAATTCATTGTAAAAATCCCTAAACGTTAGCTTTTTCAACGTAAAAAGCACTGTAGTATGAAAAAGGCAAGGATTCTGCTGCTGGCAGTAGTGCTGCTCGCTGCGGTATGTGGTGTACTGGCTTTCAAAGCCAGGAATTATTCGCTGAATTATTGTGTATCTACTTATGACTACATTTTGACAATGACATCTTATTGTCCTGATTTTGTGTCAAATTCGTTCCCGGATCCCTATGGTTATCCAGGACAATACAATTATTACGCAACATCTCTCGATTGGAATGGTTTTATGATCCTTAGCCCCTATCAATGCTCAGGACACCTTCATTGTCCACGTATAAGTTTGGTGGAAGATTATTAGAGCTTTTTAAATAGATAAACTTTATCTAATCACCTAACGAACCTAAACTTTAGCTTTTTTGGATACAAAAAGCATCACAATCATGAAAAAAGCAAAAATCATGCTGCTGTCACTTACCCTTTTTGCTACTTTCGGTGGAATACTGGCTTTTAAAGCAAAAACATTTAATTTAAGTTATTGTACAAAGACCTTTATCGTCGGTGGACCTTCAGTAACTACTTGTGACAACACTACTACTGCCAGGAATAGTATGGAAATATTTGGCACACCAAATGTATATGCAACAAGTTTAGATAAGGGAGGCAACCCAATTACTACTTCATTACAGTGTACGGAAATGGAATGTCCGGCCGTGCGTTTAGTCTTTGATTAAAGATTGTTCAGCAAAATATGGATGACTTTGCTGCATCATATATTCATTTATATTATGAAATATGTTATTTCATATATTAACCTACTGGACGAATAGATTCTAATAGTTTCAGAAGATTTGTATTAGGATATTCAAAAAAAACTGCATTATGAAACCGAAAATCGTATTATTATCATTCGTGGTTGTTGCTATTTTAGGAACAGCACTTGCTTTCAAAGCAAGGACTTATAATGCAATATATTGTACACGTACATATGTTGCTGGAGGACCTGCTACTAGTTTTTGCCCTAATTGCTTAAAGAACCGAATAGAGGTTCCAGGAACTCCAACTATATATGCTACTTCTTTGGATGCTGAAGGTAATGCTATAACTTCTTGTGATCAATGTACTGAGGAGTTACCTTGCCCACGAATGAGGCTGCTTGTTGATTGATAGCCCATTTTATAATGGTAATGATATTTTCAAGACAAGAGATTGCTATCTGCCAAATCCAAGCCTAACATGAAGTTGTTGTCGATGTTGGCAATTGGCCAATTGATACAATTATTCTTTCTGGTAGGCTGGTAGATTTTGATAATGTTGTCTTTGTTAAATGCGTGCAAATTAGTTACTTCTAAGATGCAAGGTATCTCCCATTACCACTGGCTATAAACCTGCCAGTGGATAGTCCTTCTCAATGTTATATTGCCTCATTATCAATGATTGGCTTTGCGGAAAGTGCATAATTGCTATTATTTGACCTTGTTGAATGTATCTCTGCTTGTCTAAATCCGGTAAGGCTGGTGAAAACAAAAAAAGCGAAATGCAATCGTATATGCCAAAAGTTTAATCAGACGATGTTTAAGTCCCATCCCCAAAAAGATACTTAATCGTTTACTTTAATTATTTAGTATCCACACAACTTCTGAATAATAAACGAAACTTTAGCTTTTTGTATGCAAAAAGCAGCACAATTATGAAAAAAGCAAAAATCATGTTGCTCTCTCTTACCATTTTTGCCATTGTTGGAGGCGTACTCGCCTTTAAAGCAAAATCATTCAACGCCAGTTTCTGCACAAAAACGTTTCCCTTAGGCGGCGGGGGGGCAAATAGTTTCTGTGATCTACCTACATTAAGGGTAAATAGGCAGATAGTTGTAGGGAGTGCCACGATATACGCAACCTCATTTGATTTGGAAGATAGATCAATTACAACTACAATTCAGTGTACGCCTTTTTTGGTATGTCCGGCTGTAAGACTTGCTATCGACTAAATAAATACCTTGATTACTTGTATTATTATTTCATTTATGCAGACTATGATGTTTATTAACCTAAACTTAGATTAACTAAAAGTATTACGTTTATGAGAAAAGCAAAAATCCTACTGATGTCTTTGGCTATTTGCGCAGCATTAGGAGCTGCACTCGCATTTAAAGTCGAAGTATCTGGTGGTGGCTTCACCTTTTGTACAAAAACCTATGTAGTTGGTGGGCCTTCCGTGAGTATTTGCGATTTGTCAACCCTTTTAATTAATAGTCTAGTAGTTCCAGGTAGTCCAAATGTATACGCTACCTCACTTAACTTAGAAGGCGAACCAATTACCACCACACTTCAATGCACACCAGAATTAAGTTGTCCAGCTCTAAGATTAAAAAAAGATTAAATACTAAATCATTGATGTGATATGGGTTGGCTCAATTCTACAGCCCCGCTTAGATAAGTGGGGTATGGATGATCATATACTCGGCAATGATCAGCAGTAGGCTAAAGGGGAATGCCTGCTCCTTCGGAATAGTAGTAGTACATAATCATCCTATGCAAACTAAAAGGCTACCGACCCTTATATAGTTGCCATTATATACGGTTGGCCCATTCATAGTAACCAGCAAGTTAATATTTTGGAGATTATTGGATATGTTTAATGTTATTGATGGTGCTTAGACGTACCTTTTTAATCTTGAATTGGCTACTATAAAAGAATACTAATTTTTTTATAGATGGGGGCATAATCCGTTTGGCGGTTTTATATGGCTGAATGCTATCCTCATGCCTTAGGTGAAAGCCCTCGAACCAACGGGAGGCTTTCTATAGTGATCTGTATAGAGACTAGATCGTGATATCATTTATAATGATAAAGAATAGCTTACAAACTTCTTCATCTCATTTGAAGTAATATTTAGTTAGTATTCGTTGGATAGAGAATATATAGAGAGTATGTTTTGAAGAAAACTACTGGTTGCATTACAGTTGTAGAGTGAAGGGTAATGGATTTGCTCCATGTGATTGTCTGATAATATTCCTATAGTCGATATAATATAGATTTACTGAATTAATCTTGAAAGCTCTCCAGAACAATAAGCCTGTTTTTATTTTTTAATAGTATAAATACCTTAAGTTGATGCTAATATGACATGTGAAAGATTTTCCTTTTGTTAAGCTAGATACTTCATAGTTGTTACTTTCGAAAAGATTTTTCACTTAGTTATAGCTATTACATACTACGCAATGAGGCCCACATTTATTGGTTGTATCTAATGAGTATCCATCATCAATCCCCTTTTGACTGGCTCGTATGCCACATGTCATCCAAAGAGGTGGAGGTATGCCCTTGAGATAGTGATCAAAAAATTGGGTTATCCGAATAGTAAAATCAATAGCTTGTCTGCCATGCACGATATGACCGGCTCCATCATATTGTAACATCCATACAGGTTTTTGTAGTCGATACAATGCTAAATACATCTCTAATGCTTGTTCAATAGGCTTTGTATCGCCTTGGTTATGGAAGATCAATAAGGGAGTAGTTACCTGATCTGCTCTCAAAATGGGTGATTCTGCCATATATAGATCCGGTCTTTCCCAGATTGTATAATTACTAAAATTAGGCTCCAGAAAATCCATAAATCCACGGGTTTTCGCAAAGCCTGCTTTGCCAGAAAGTTGCAGATAAGAACTAACCATATCCGTCCATCCGGCGCCGGCAATAATGGCTTTAAACTTGTTACTATTGGCTGCCACATAAAAAGCAGTTTGTCCCGAAAAACTATGACCGGTTAAAGCCATTTTGGAGGTATCTATATACGGTAGACGAGCAAGCGCATGTATACCTGTTTCTACCGATATAAGGCCACTTTTCCCGTGAGCGCCGATCATGTAATGCATGTCTGGCATAAATACAAAATAGCCACGACTAATCATATAAGGAATATTGAAGACGGGGCAATTTGAATGTCTTGGTGTTAAATACCTGTATAACCCATCTGATTGTCGGGAATAGACATTTACGATAACGGGATATTTTTTCGTTGGATTAAAACCGGATGGTTTATACAAAATGCCTTGGTTAGTATCGCCATCAGGCCGGGACCAGGTAATCAGCTCCGCCCTTAGCCAATTATATTGCTTATCTGGAGTATAATTGGTCAAGGCGTTAAAATTTTTGAAATCATGTGTTAGATAATAATTAGGAGCCGCCCGGTCACTTTGCCTTCTGACGATCCAGGAGTTATTACTTCCCAGGCGAATAGGGGGAATGCCCGCATCGTCATCAACACTTAGAGATACACTTCCGGATGGGTGGTAGTAGGTGTAAGGCCCAATGGTTAAGAGTGCCGGATACCCTAGTTTATTGAGCATCGCCCGGTAAAATCCATTTTCTTTGGTAGTCAAGTTAAGGGCAATCAATAATAAAGGTTCTTGTAAGGAAATTGTCAAGAGTGCGCCCGGGGCGGCTGCCAATCGAAATCGGATATTGTATTGAGCGCCATAGCTACTCGTCAAGTTTTTAGGAGCTTCCCGGCCGCTAAGGTCCAGTTGCCAGATATCATGATTATCATAGACCACTGCTTTTTCTGAGTTCGCTATCCAGCCAGCGATGTCCTTAGTCCAGTTCCCAATCTGCCTTTTGCCAGGTTGTTCAAATGCATAAAAATAATCATCCCGCTCAGCAGCCATAGCTAAAGAAGGCAATGAAGCAGTAAGATTAAGTTTTTTTCCTGTGGCCAGTTCGAGGCTATAATAATGATGTACGTTCCCGTCATAATAAAGAAGATATTGGCCGCTGGGCGAAATATGATAGCTTAAGTAGCTGCCAATCTGTAGTAGCTTTCTTGAACCATCTTTGCAGGATATTAACCAGTTACTGTCTGCCTGGGACAACCAAAAGCGATTGCCGATAAAATTACTACTGGTAACGACAACGTAATCCATGACCGGAAGACTTTTGATCTGATCACCGGGTTGATGATGTAATTGAACCAGCTGGTTATTGTCTATATTTATGGTGGCTATATACTCAGCCCGTTCATATTTATTAACAAATTTATCGTATAACTGTACAGATTGAAGAAAGGTATCCTTGTAATTCCAGACATCTACTTTTATGTCATTGGGTGGCGGTTGAGATGCGAAAGGTCTTTGTAGAGTAATAATAAGGTATCGGCCGTCAGGATTAAAAGATATATTATTAGTGATGAGAAGGCCATCATCAATACTCTTGGATTGGTTGTTGGCTTTTTCTTCTATTCGGCCTGTACTCCGTTTATACAACCAGATTGAATTGGTTTGCTTCTGGATACTTTTGTCTTGCACTACAAAAGCCAATTGCTTCCCTGCCTGATCAATAGCCATAGAACCGGCATATAAATTTTTTATTGAATCACCTTCCCAAACATTAGATGACCGATTGGTTGGCAGGTCAATCCATTTGATAGTATTATCATTTTTGTGAATTACCAGCACTGTACCTTGCTGACTAAACAGGTAGTTGAATACATTATGATAATGCCGTTCTATGCCGGTAGTAATATTCAGTATATAAAGGTCATGGCTGTTTTTTAATTGCCAGCCCACCCATTCATATGCTTGATCTTCCGAATGAAGCCAGGAAGTAGGCCGACTAATACTAGGTAGTTGGCTGTTTTTAACACCAGTAATAGAACGGAATAATCGACGTTCTGCCAGGTCGTACAAGCAAAAAGTGTCTTTAATTTTATAAAGGAAGAAACGGCTTTTTTTTGAAAACCCAATTACATTAATGTTGCCAAGGTTTATCTTCCACGAATCTTGCAGTGATTGCAGGGCCACAATCTGTGGCAAATTGGGTCGGTATAGTTTATAAACAAAATATTTGCCATCATCACTGGCTACAGGTTTGTCAGTGGAAAGGGATTCCCAATGTTGTATGGCCTCATCATCGATGGGCTTGTTCGAAGTTGCCTGCCGTTCTTGTGCCAATCCACCAATGCTGACAAGCATAAAAAGAAGAAAACCCAGCAGCATATCTAAAAGTTTAACCCGCCAGTATTTTTTTAGAATAGTCGGCAGTTGTTTAGCTATAATTAAGAAATAAGTAAAGCCCGATTTTAACTAATCGAAAAAAAATGATCATTTCTGAGGGAAATATATTCCAGAAAAAGTATTCGCCCGGGAATATTTTGACTGAAAGATTGAGTGTTATTAATGATCTGATAATGACAGAAGAGAAACTACTAAATGCATTAGATATACTGCTGGTTGCATTAAAAGAGCGTGTTAACTTACAGCAGAATCATCTGCTTTAAATTGTTACCCTATATCTGATACCAAGCTTCATAACTACCCAAACATCGCACTTTAAAAACTTTCTGAACAAACCAGACTTTAGCTTTTTGTAGGCAAAAAGCATCTTTATTATGAAAAAAGCAAAATTAATGTTGCTTGCACTGGCGCTTTTTTCGGTGCTGGGGGCAACTCTTGCTTTCAAGGCAAAAACAAGTCCTTATAATTGGTGCTACACTATTAGAGAATTAATTGCCGACATGCCGTTCACAAATGATTGCACATTTTTTGCAGAGCAGAAGAGGACGCTTGTAGGCCCGGTTGCTATTTACGCAACAAGCCAGGTTCAGGGCAATTTTGTTATTGATGCAACGAGTTGCGAAAACCCATTTATAGCTTGTGTAAAGGTGGGTCCCTTATTAGATAATTAATTTTTAGGGGCTTTAAGATTGGAGTCGTGTAATAACATTTATGTAGAAGTGAAAGGACTTTAATATTTGACATTAGTATTGCCTTCTGAACAATAAACCAGACTTTAGCTTTTTGTAGGCAAAAAGCATCCTGATCATGAAAAAAGCCAAAATTATGTTGTTCGCACTCGCACTTTTTACCGTGCTGGGAGCAGCCCTCGCCTTTAAAGCGAAAACAAGTGTTTTTAATTACTGCTTCACCACGCGGGAATTAGTAGCAAACATGGCAACTACTTATCTGTGTCCGCTATATGTAGAACAAAAAAAGTTTCACGGTCCGATTGCTATTTATGGCACGAGTAAATTAAATGATTCATTTATTGATGAGTTAGATGATTGCACCAACCCGGCTATAATATGTGAAAAGATACCCCTGTTGGTAAATGATTAAATGTTTATAGAATCATTTCCTCCCATCCTTAATACAGCATCAGACTAAGAGCCCTGCATAAACATGCAGGGCTTTTTCATGGCAAAAGTAAACAGTAACTATCTACAAGTTCTCATCCTTCGGCGTCACCGCTTGCGCCACAGCGCTGGCCACCGTACCAGCCACGGCTACATAGCCGGCTATCTTCACCAGCAGCGGAGGAAGCTCCACCGGCGTGGAAAGAACAGCGCCGCTAATGGCTACAAGGATCAGCCCCCAGTTCCGCAGCTTCGCAAAGAAGGGCGGGGTAGGGCTGCTCATACGTTCGGGAATACTCATATCAACAAGTTAAAAAGGTGAAATAATAGGTGGATCGATCAACAGCCCGGAATGCTGTCAGTACCAGCACTTGGTCAGCAATAGGCTGAAGGGGAGTACTGGCGGCTCCGGTAAGCGTCCGCTGGCACAGCGCAATCATTCTGGGCCTGTTGAAAGGCTACTGATCAAAACCCATTATCGCGATAAGGAACCCGGCTGCCGTTATACAGATCGGCCCCATCCATATAAAAATCAGCCTATACTTTTTTAGCAGCTCGTTTCGCAGGCTGCTTTTTATTATTAGCAGCTGTTCGTTTGGCAGCACTCTTTTTCGATCCCGGCTTGGCGGCCTTGGTAGGGGCAGGCAAGGAATCTTCCTGTACAGCGACAGGCTTCGCCTTTCTACTTCTGCCCTCTGATGGCAGGTTTTTAGGGTCCGTCTTCTTGCCCCCGGCAATGGATAGCGCACCCGTTGCCTCCGCCACTTGCAGACTGCCTGGTGTCTCCTCCTGACTTTCTACGGCAGACCGCTGACTTCCGTCTTCCTCCTTCGGCAAATACCCCCTTACCACCGACAGACTCCCCACGTCTACCTGCAGGGCGCGTACGGCCCGCGATGCCTTCACGATGGTGAAGGGGATCTTACCTTCCTGCTTCATCACATACGGAATACCATTGATCACCTGCAGCAGGCGTACGCCCACCGCCACCACAATAGGAAGGGCAGAGTCAACAGGAATGCCTGGCTGCAGCGTCAGTTTCGTGTCCTCATTGAAATTGAGGGCCGGGCTGCTGTGTTCATACGCCACAAAGCTGTCCCCGGCAAAGTCCAGCTCACAGGCCACGGCGATTACCTGCAGGTGGGTCACAAACCGCAAGGCGGTGGGCAGCTTGGGGCGGCTAAAGAGCGACAGCTGCACCTGGCACACGCCAGTACGCCGGTCCACGGTCACGGCAGGATACAAGAGGTAGCGCAGCAGCGACTGCTGTGCACAAAATTCAAACCCTTCCAGTTGGCCGATATCGGCGGCAGGCAGGCTCCGCTGCCCCACGGTATGCAAAGGATTGCTGGTAATAATATGGGTCAGCTTCGATACCAGGCGGGGAGTCTGCGTAGCGTCATGAATATCCTGTGTGTATTTATGGAAGGCGGTGCGGATCAGCGCTTCGCCACGCGAAGCAAAAGCTTGAGCACTGCCCGTTGCAGGCAGTTGATGAGGGAGTTGTTTGGCGCGTTGTTGGCCCATGATAATAAGTTTTAAAAATGAAGCAATGCGTTGTCATGACAATCGTGATAATGCAAACGTACGATCCCGGCCACCCGGTCTCCAAACCGTCATGCCCCAAATTGCCACAGGTGCTCCATTTTATAGCATAAAAATATTGCGGTTATGGGTAACAGATTGATCGTGATACGATTGAAAAATAAAAGGAGCAAATGGAGCAGGAGTGATAGAAACGGTCATGTGCAGTTGGAGACAGGGGATGCAATGTTGTACGTTTGTATCGACGGCAACAAAAGAACCTTATCAACGTATCAACTGATCAACCCGTCAACAGGCAGCAAGGCAGATAGTGCGTGGATAGTGTATAGATGGTGTATAGATGCTGTATGGATAGTGTATCAAAATAGTAGTCGTAAGCAAATAAGCAGTTTTGACCCAAAACAGCCGGAAAGCTGGCGTCCGGCAGCCAAAGTCGAAACCCGTTTATAGCCGTTGCACCGCGGGCAACGGCAGGTCACAATCAATCCAAACCTTTTAAAAGCAAAAAAATGCCCAAGCAAATAAACCGCCATATTAAGCTGAGCGGTACCATAGATGATATCAGTTTCTACAAATCGCAGGATGGTTTCCTCGCACGCGCCAAAGGCGGTGTCAGCGGCGACCGCATTAAGAACGATCCCAAGTTCCGCAACACCCTGCTCAATGGGCAGGAGTTTGCCACCGGCGGCAGGGCAGGTAAACTGTTCCGCGCTGCCTGCAACACGGAGATCGACAAAGCGGCCGACAACCGCGTGGTCAGTCGCATCACCCAGCTCATGGTGCGCATCCTGAAAACCGATCCGGAGAGCGATTACGGCCAACGGAAGGTAAGCCTGGGCAATATGACACTGTTGAAGGACTTCGAGTTCAACAACGCCATGTCATTCGATCAGGTATTTAAATTGCCGCTCACGGCGGGCATCAACCGCGTCACGGGCACATCCACGGTCACGGTGCCCGATCATGTACCGGTCACCGACGTCGCAGCGCCCGATGGCGCCACCCACTACAATTTCTTTGTAGCGGCAGCAGCCATCGACTTCGAAGGCAACCAGTTCACGGTCGTGCGGCAGCAAACGCCCAACCTGCCATGGGGCAACACCAACACCACCATGGGACCGCTCTCGCTCACCTTGCCGGCCAACAGCCTCTTGCCGTTGTTCCTGCTCGTAGGGATTGAGTTCGTACTCACGGTCAATGGTAAAGTATATCCGCAAAGTAAAAGCGTCAACGCGCTCAGGATCGCTGCAGTCGATCTCGCTTCGCCGATATAACAGCTACTGGCAACACGGAACCGGGCTCGTCCCGGTTCCCTTTTCAACTTATCAACCTACGACCATGCCAACTCGAATAACCAAACACGCCATCCCCGGTGTCACCGTCACGCCCCGCGACGGCTACTACAAAGTGCGCAAAATTGGTCTCTCCGCCCGCCGCGTGAAAACAGATCCTGCTTTTGCAGCCACCCGCAAGCAGGCCAAAGAATTTGGCGCGATCGTAAAATTAACCCAGCGCTGGAGTGATATCGTGGAGCAGGCCACCGGCAGTAAGATCGCCAGGCGCAAGCTCAGCAGTACCCTGGCTAAAATAGTGCTGCAGGATAAAGTCAACTTACCGGGCATGCGTAGCCTGTTGCAGGGAAACGTAGAAAAATTGAAAGGGCTCGACTTGAACCCCGCCGCCACCTGGAAAGAAGCCATTGGCATAACAGTAGAAACCGAATACAACCCGACAGCGAAACAGCTCACCTTACGGCTGCCCGCCCACAATCCGGTAGCAACGATCTCCCCGCCACCACAGGTTACACATTATCGTGTGAAGGCGCTCCTGCTGTCCATCGATGCGCAGTACAACATAGAAGCAGGCGCCCCGCTTCAAACCACCTTGATACCAGTCAGGAACATCAACATACCGGCTTGGTATAAGGAAAAAAGTGATGTTTTTCAAAACGAACGTATTTATATAGTAGTAGGTTGGATCCAATGGTCTGGTCCGGCGGCAATCCCCGGGCCGGTCACCATCATGGATTGCTATGGAGTTAAAAAACAGTAAATGGATTGGTAAGTACCGCTTTAGTAGGTTCAGTAGTAGCGCTGTAACCAAAATTTTATTAACGAAAACACTTTCTGCAATGACTGCAAAGCGTAAGTTAAAAACAATTACTACCAAAGAAGCTGCCGAAGTGATGAACAAATCGGTTTGGCAGGTACGTCGCGACTTTAGTGACCTGCGCGAAGACCTCGGCAAGAAAGACCGCCAGACCATCACCGTCTGGGAATTTTGCCAGGCCTTCAAATACAACATCGATGATGTGTACGAATTATTGGAATGGGATAAGCAATCCCGTAAATCAAAATGATATAAGTGCTTATGTGTAGCAGTTCCCTGCCTGCCATCCATGCGGGTGGCAGGCAGGGTTGATTTATGATAATAAATGAGCCATAAAACTACAGATCGTCTTTAATGCACGTTACGCAAGGCTTTTTTCGTATATTGATAATGTTATTGATGTGATCGATCCAATCCCTGTAAGGAGCTGCTCCACTATCGCTTGTGAAGAACGACCCCGTTCAAACCATTAAACCTTTTTCCGCATGAGTGAAGACGCTCTTGTTCGCGGGATCAATGAAAAAGATCCCAAAGCTTTCGGTATATTATTTAAGGACCACCTCCCAAAGATTGTTCTCCCGCTCCTGGTTAATTATCCCCTCTATGCAGAAGATGCTGCCTGCTTTGCAATGGAACAATTGTGGCTGTCCAAAATTACATTCAACACGCTGATAAGCATAAAAGCCTTTCTGCGCACAACTACAACCCGTAGATGTATTGATAATGTCCGGCAAGCTAACCGGAATGCGGAAAACGAGGAAGAGATTGCTGGCAATGTGCATGGTCCCGTTATTGACGAGGAAGAAGATAGCATGGACGTGGGGGCTGACATGTTCTATAGGCTAAATAAGGCAATACAAGATCTCCTCAAGGAGGAACGTGAAGTGATAGTGCTGGCTTATCTCGAAGGCCTGAGCAATAAGGAAATAGTAAAGAAGCTGGGAAAAAGTTACGATTCGATAGCCGGTTTAAAAAAACGGGCAGTTAAGCGATTAAAAAGCATGCTGTTGTAATCGACGGTTAATTATTTATAAAAAAAGAACAGCAAATAGTGACAAAACAAAGTAGCCTTGATCGTCTTTATATAGGGTACCCGTTTCAATACATCGCTAATCATGAACCTGCCTTGAATGCTAATGAATAAGAATGATAAAATTGTAAAGCTTCTGATGGAAGCTTATTTAGACGAGCTGCCAGCAAAAAAACAGGAGCAACTGACTGAATGGGCCAATCAGTCGGAAGAGCATCGTGCACTCGTAGAGCAGTTGACCAATAAGCAGGAAGTAGCGAAGCAATTAAAGGAACACCAGCAAATGATGGACAGGATGAAAGAGCGGATGAAGGAGTTTGTGCAGGTGGAGGAAGCAGAGCCTGTAATAAGAAAAGTAATCCCATTGTGGATCAAATGTGCAGCGGCAGCATTGATTGTCGGCATAGGAATATATTATTGGCTGGCAGGTGATAAACCCAAAAACGAAGTAGTAATAACCGATCCGCCGGTGTGGAAGACCGATACAACACGAATAGGAGAAACGCGCGCTGTAACATTGTCCGATGGATCGAAGATCTGGTTGAATGCGCAATCATCGGTATCCTACTACCAGCCTTTTGAGCCCGGTACGCGCAAGGTGGCGATGAAAGGAGAAGCTTACTTTGAAGTAATACACGACACAACGAAGCCGCCATTCATTGTAAAAGCAGGTAATAAGCAACCGGTTGAAATAACAGTGTTGGGTACAAAATTCAATGTGACGGCCTATGATAATAATCCACCCGCCACAGCGGTATTGAGCGGAGAAGTACGCGTTAAAAATGATAAAGGCAGTGTAAAGGTGAATCCGGGCAACGAAGCGGTATGGGATAGCACAGGCAAGTTGTATACAAAGGGCGTCGATACTAATCGGATATTGTATTGGAAAAGAGATTCGATCGAAACGGAAAAAGTAGCGATCATATTGGAAATATTGGGCAGCTGGCACAATTTGAAAATCACCTACAGGAATTCATCGGATAAAACAGCGGCGATGGATGATGTAATAATAGCATCTATTAAAAGACAGGATAGCTTGCAGACCGCTCTGGAGCCTATGCGACAGAATTATGAATTTGAAGTAAGAACAGGGGAACTCCTGGTCAAAAAGAAAAAGTAGCGCTTCTTGATATACACTTCGCAACCATCTTACCTTATTCTTTACCGCTAAGCAGGTTCATAGCTCCTCATCGCGCGTGATGAAGAGGACCATTAAACATTACTGAAGCAATAAAGGCCTTTCAAGGTTCTATTAGTAACCCTCTGCTGACAACAGACAGCAGAACATTATTCATTTTTTTATGAAGCAACCTCCAGGGCGGTCAAACCGTCCCAAAGTCCACCCTATGTCAACCACATCACGGGTGGCAGAATTGGTATTGAGCGTAACGTTCTTTTTCATCGCTTTCTTTGGGATGCCCTTTATCGAAATGCCGGTGGAAACAAGGTCATGGCGATGGGTAGCCATTGGTTTTATGGATCTATTGATCGCATGTACTTGTTGGTTCGATGACCTCGAACGCTGGTGGTTCGGACCAGAAGGGATCGGCGCAGCGTTTTTATCACAGTGGAAGACCCGGTGCTTTTTGATCATCCTGTTTTTGTCAGGGCTCTTATTGCTCCTCGGCAATTTGGTAATCCTGGCCACCATGGCGCTGCCCGTAACGGTAGTGGATTGGGTCATAGGTGCAAACCAGGTCAAGCATTGGAGCTTCTGCCGCAAGTACTGGGCCATGATGAAGAGAGCCGTTACGCTCTATCACCAATTACGGCAAAAAACGGGAGGGAATGGTTAAGTGGAACAGCTATACGTTTTAGTGTGGACCATTCAAAATTGACTCTTATGCGGAAATACAGTTGCTTGATAATCGGCTTATTGACTGTTCTTAATGTAGCGGCACAGGATTATAAAAATCCCCAGCTGCCCGTAAACAGGCGCGTAGCCGACCTGCTGTCCCGCATGACGGTCGAAGAGAAAGTAGCACAGCTGCAAACGAACCACGCCAACCCCCGTACACTCACCGAATCCATTTTAGCCAACCCGGCTAAAATGGATTCCATTTATAGCAAAGGCCTCGGCATGATCAACCCGGCATTCGATGCCAGCAAAGAACAGGTCATCAGCCGCCGCAATGGCCTCCAGCAATACCTCAAAACAAAAACAAGGCTCGGCATCCCCGTCATCTTTATCGATGAGGCCCACCATGGGCTGCTGGCCCGCGAAGCCACCGTATTCCCCCATGGCATTGGCTTGTCCTGCTCGTGGGACACGGTCCTGCTGCGCAACGTATACGATTTCATCGCCCGCCAGTCGGCCGTCCGGGGCACCAACCTGGTGCTCACGCCCGTAGTCGATGTAGCCCGCGATCCCCGCTGGGGTCGCACGGGCGAAACACTCGGCGAAGACCCCTTCCTCACCGGCGCCCTCGGCAGTGCCATGGTGCAGGGTTTCCAGGGTAGCAACAATGGCACCATTGCCCCCGGCCACGTAGCTGCCACCCTCAAGCATTTTGCCGGTTATGGACAAACGGAAGGCGGCGTCAACCAGGCACCGGCCAACTATTCCCTGCGCACCTTCCGCGAAGCACACCTTGAAAGTTTCCGCCTCTGTATACAACGCGCCAGGCCCGCCGCCATCATGGCTTCTTATAATGAAATAGACGGCATACCTGCCCACACCAATAAATGGTTGTTGAAAGATGTCTTAAGAGGAGAGTGGGGCTTCAAAGGCGTAGTCGTGTCCGATTGGTATGGCGTAGACCAGCTCTGGAACAAACATGGCGTGGCGCCCAACGAACCGGCCGCCGCCCTCAAAGCCTTCAACGCAGGCGTCACCCTCGACCTGCCCAACGGCCGCAACTACCGCCACCTCGCCCAGGCGATAACAGATAAGAAACTGTCGATGGCCGCGCTGGATAGTGCCGTAGCTGCCGTATTACGGTTGAAGTTCTCGATGGGTCTCTTTGAACAGGCGCCTATAGACGCCGCCAAAGTACAGGAAAGCCTCACCAATCCCGAAGGCCGTCGCCTGGCCCTGCAGATGGCCGAAGCCTCCATCGTATTGTTGAAGAATGCGGGCAACCTCTTGCCGCTGAAGAAAGACCAGTACAAAAAGATTGCCGTCGTAGGCCCTTGCGCCGCGGTAAACTACTTGGGCGATTATTCAGGCATACCCCTGCGCAACACAAGCTTGCTGCAAGGCATCCGCGAAAAAGTAGGCTCGGCCACGGAAGTAGTCTATGCCAAAGGCGTGAACCTCTCCGTCAACGGCGACACCATCAGCCAGAACAATTACCAATACATCGATAAGATCGTCCTCCCTGCACCCGCCGACAACCAGCGCCTCATCAACGAAGCCGTGCAGGTGGCGCAGCAGAGCGACATCATCATTGCAGCCATTGGCGAGAACGAACAATTCTCCCGCGAATCCTGGCTGGCCGATCACTTTGGCGATATGACGAGCCTCGACCTGCAAAGCCAGCAGGACGACCTCATCAAAGCGCTCGTGGCCACGGGCAAACCCGTCATCGTATACCTCACCCATGGCCGCCCGCTCAGCATCAACTGGATCGATGCCAACGTGCCCGCCATCATAGATGGCTGGTTCATGGGAGAGGAGGCAGGCCATGCCGCAGCCAATATCCTCTTCGGCGATGCCAACCCGTCCGGCAAGCTCACCATCACCTATCCACGTTCAGTAGGCCAGGTACCCATGTACTACAACCACAAGCCTGGTGCGCAGTTCTTTGAATACGTCACAGAAAAGAATACACCCCTCTATCCCTTTGGACATGGCTTGAGCTATACCACGTTCCAATACGGCGCACCACGCCTGTCCGACACAGCCATGAAAAGGAATGGATCCGTCACCGTATCGGTAGACATCACCAACACGGGCAGCAGGAAAGGAGAGGAGATCGTACAACTCTACATCCACCAGTTGGTAGCATCCGTCACCCGTCCCGTAAAAGAGTTGAAAGGATTTGCGCGCATAGCCTTGCAGCCCGGCGAAAAGAAAACGGTGCAGTTCACCCTCGATGCCACCAAGCTGGCCTTTTGGGATGCCGATATGAAATACACCGTCGAGCCCGGTATCATCGAAGTAATGACAGGCAAAAGCTCCGCCGATGTCCAAAAAACAAAACTCCGTATAGTAGAGTAAAAAAGTCTTTCAATACTCAAGGCTAAACACAGAAGGTACGAAGCTCCATTGCCGACTGCCGATTGCCGGCACTGCCGGCTATCCCGTCTTCGCCAACACCCCCTTACGCCACTGCGTAGGCAGTTCTTTATAAACCTTCTTGAACGCCTTGCTGAAGTTCGCTTCGTTGGCATAGCCCACTTTGGGCACAATGTGTTTGATCTTTTCGCCTTCCAGCATCAGTGCTTTGGCCTTTTCCATACGCTGCAGCTGCAGGTAGCCATATAGGCCATGCCCCATCAATTGCTTGAAGGCATACTTCAGCCTTTTTTCAGGCATCTTCACCTCCTTGGCAACCTCGATAATGGTATGATGATTTTCTAAAGAGCTGGAAATGAGGGCGGCGGCTTTTTTTACTTTCTCTACGTCTTTGGCAGTTAGATTCAGGGATTTCATGAATAAGGTTTTGGTCTGAACAACAAGATAGAGCGACTTAATGATGCAATCGGGAGTTACTGGCAGATATACATTCAAACACTTACACATTCAAGTTCGGTTCCTTGCCGATGTTATGCCATAGAGCATCCGCGTCGCGGCGGATTTTGCGCTCCGCAATAATACCGGTGATGCCCAGGGCAATAAATACGCAGTTGAATACAATATGTTGTCCCCATGACAATTGCGCCAGCACACCGCCACAGCTGCAGGGCAGGTGATCGGCGATGCTCATGAGCACGATAATATAAATAGTGAAGCCGGTCATCAAAGCGGTAGACGCATACAACCCCTTCAGCCGCCAGCGCGGCACTACCAGTAGCACCACCAGCAAAAACTCCAGGATGGGCAGCCAGCGCGCCACAAACGAAGCGGCAAATCCCAAAATGGGCGATTCCCGCAGCTGCTCTTTGAATACAGTATACTCCATGATCTTGCTGATCCCGGTATACAGAAACAGGATCACAAAAAGAAAAACAACGGTCTCGGTAATGGTTGTACGTTTCATACCTCTTAATTCAATAGGTGATCGGAGAAAGGCCGTCGAAGGCGGCCCTTACCGTCCTTCCGCCTTCCCGGCTAAGCATGGTTAAAAGAAACCCGGGGGCTGGAAAAAGTTCGCCTGGCAGTTCCTGGTGACTGCACTTCCTTCACATAAGCATAGCTTTGAAGCCAGCCTCCCGGATTATTGGGATACGTTTACAAAAAAATAAGCTATCTCGTTGGAGGTTAAAGGATCATACCCTAAGTTATACCCCTTAACTAATGCGCGCAGTATTATGTATAATGCAGAAAGTAATATTTCGGTTACCCTCCCCATTGCCGATTCACGACTGCCGATTGCCGATTCCACCAGTCCAAACAGCCCCCTCATCAAGCCAACTATTCAAACATAGAATTTAATCTATATCCCACCGGGACTTTTAAGCCTTTAACCGTTATATAAATGACGGTTTTTGCGCCCGGTTAAAAAAAAAGTTGCATTTTGATGTGACCGGAACGCACAGGATTCGTAATAATATCAAAGAAAGGAACCAAGAACTGACGCCTTATGATAAAAGAAACAAGCACAGAGCTGCCTGTAGGAGAGGAAGCCCTGAAATACCTCTTCGAACATGTATACTCCTACATGTACAATTACGCACACAAGCTATTACGCGATCGGATGGCCGCTGAAGATGCGGTGCAGGAGGCTTTTTTCCGGATAATACAACGCAAAAAGCCCTGGGAAAGCCTTACCCATGCAAGAAATGCCTGCCTCCAGGCCGTTTCCCACGTGTGCCTGGATAGTAAGAGAGAGAGAAATATCGACTACGCAGAATGGAAAGACAGCCACGACGGCATTTTGGACGGGGACGGCGATGGCCTGCAGAAACTGTTGCGCCTCGAAGTCTATGGACAGGTCATCAAAGCGGTCGAAGACCTGCCCCCCGCAAGGCGCGATGTGATCAAGCTCGCTTACTTTGAAGACAGGCCCCTGGAAGAAGTCGCCGAAATGATGGGCAAAAGCTATACAGCTACCAAAAACCTCAAATACGAAGCAAAACAAGAGCTGCGGAAGCTGTTGCTCAACAGGTACCACCTGCGCCCGGAACTCCTCCAACTGGTATGGATATTCTTTTTTTAAAAAAACTTTCAAAATCATATGACCGGCAGTCCACTTTTTCGTAATAAATATGGTGACCATAAACTTTATCAGTTATGAAAATGCCTACTATGAAACAAAAACTTATGCTGATCATTTGCAAGCTGTCAGATGGTCTGCCACTCAGCCCGGGGGAAAACAGGCTATGGAGCAAGTACCGCGACCAGTTCAACCCTGTCTTTAGAGAAAAGTTTGACAAAGAACTATACCTCGAGCTCAGGGCTGCCCACGACCGTGTCGACGAAGCCTGGTTGAGTTTCAAACAGCAACGCCTGGGTCAGCACACGTCCTGGCCACAAGGAGCCATCATAGCCCTGCCCATTGCCGGCAAAGAAGTAAGCCATGGAAAACTTCTTATGCTCCTGAAGCCGGCCGCAGCAGTGGCCGCTGTAATAGCCGCCTGCTGGTTCTATTGGCCAGGCCCCCAACAACAAGCGCTACCCATCGTGGAAAACAAGACAGAGGCAGCGCCCATCATATCGCCCGAATGGACAAAAGCGTCGCTCATCCTGAACGATAAAACCACCATCCACCTCGACCACCAGGAAAATGGCATCGTAGCCCATGAAGGCGCCGCCACAGTCAAAGCCGGCAATACCGGCATTGCCTACCTGCCCGATGAAGACTCGACAAAACCGGTTTGTCAGCATGAATTGAAAATACCGCGCGCAGGTCAGTACCAGGTGCAGCTGTCGGATGGCAGCTCTGTAATATTGAATGCAGAAACAGTACTGCGTTATCCTACCCGCTTCACCGGTAGTACGCGGGAAGTGGAACTGTTGCACGGTGAAGCCTATTTCACGGTGGCAAAAAACAACAAACCATTTGTCATCAAGTCCAATAAAATAGCCATCCGCGTCACCGGCACCCAATTCAATTGCAGTGCCTATGAAAATGACGATAATATTACCACCACGCTCGTCGAAGGGAAAGTGACCATCATCAAGAACGATTTTCCTTACGACCTGGCGCCGGGACAACAGGCCCGCTACGATAAAAAACACCGCAACGTAGAGATTGCGCCGGTCAACAACCTCGACGATGCCGTAGCCTGGAAAAATGGGTATTTCAGTTTCAACAACACAGCCCTGACCGGTATAGCCAAAACCATTGAACGCTGGTACAACGTAAAAGTGATAGTGCATGCCGGCCTTCAGGATAAAACCTATACCCATAAACGCATACAAAAAAATACACGCCTCGATAAGCTGTTGGATGCGATCACAGGATCGCTCAACATCAGCTACAAGAGCGAAAACGGTACAGTACACCTGTACAAATAAATCATTGCACCATTAACCATTTCCTTGCACTGTCATCATTGCCTTAGCCTTTCCTATAGTCCATTAACCTTAGCCTTATCCAACGGAGCCCCATGCAGCGTAGTGACAGCTTATTTCCCCCTTGTTCTCATGTCCACTACGCTGCAGGGTATCCGCATCGTGTCAACTGGATCCCTCAACTCTCTAATCAGAAAGCGATGATAGTAGCACGACGACTAACGATGCTGTTGGCCATACTGGTAACGGCCAGCCAACAACAGGCGAACGCACAAGACAGCACCACACTAATCTCACTCCACCTCCAGCGGGCGAAGCTGGAAAAGGTGTTCGATACCATTGATGCCATCAGCCCTTTTTCGGTAGGTTACTCAGGTACCCATCCAAAGCTGCAAATGCAAGTGAGCATACCCGCCCACCAATGGACCATCAAACGCCTGTTCGATACCCTCGCAGCACGTTGCGGATTTACCTACCGCTTCAGCGAACAGATGATCACCGTCATTTTTCCCGACAGTGCCGCCGGCAGTAAGAACGCCGATACCGTCAAGCGCATCATCATCAGAGGATACATTACCAACCCCGAAAAGGAACCCCTCGCCAGCGCCTCCGTACACCTCAAAGGCCTACGCGAGATCTACAAAACCGATGCGGAAGGCATGTTCACGATCACCGTCAACAAGCCCAACTTCACGCTGCGCATCACCAATATTGGGTATGAACCCAAAGACGTGTGGGTCAAAGATGCACAACCACTCACCATTACCCTCGATCGCCATGTGTCGCAGCTCGATTCCATTTCAACCACTACCTACCTCTCTACCGTCCGCCGCAAAAGCACCAGCAACATTACCATCATCGACAACCACAATACATCATCACAAGGACAGTCGCAGATCTTCAATACCCTGGGCAATGGCGTGCCGGGATTGTTGATAACACCCCTGAGCGGAGGAGCAGGCAGCATGGCCCAGATACAGGTGCGCGGCCGCAACAGCATCCAGCTGCCAGGCCGCAGTGGGGCAGGGGCCCCCTTGTTTGTAGTGAACGGCATTCCCTGGGGCAGCGACAACAGCCCACTCAACCTATTGCCCATTGGCGGCAACAGAGCCTACGACGTCGGCTCTTTCAATTACATGAATCCCGATGACATTGCCACCGTCGAAGTATTGAAAGATGCAGACGCCACCGCCATCTATGGTTCCCGCGGCGCCAATGGCGTCATCCTCATCACCACCAAAGAAGGCAAGTCGGGCAAAGGAGGCATAGAAGCCAACGTGCAATACGGCATCACCCAGGCGCCGAAGACCATGAACCTGCTCTCAACAGAGCAGTACCTTACCGTACGCAAAGATGCATTCAGACTCAATGGAGCCACGTCCACCAATACCAATGCACCCGATATCAGGCTATGGGATCCCAATCGATACACCAACTGGCCCGAACAGTACCGCGAAGCAACAGGACAGCAACACAAAGTGCAGCTGGCCCTGCACGGAGGGTCGGTCCGCATGGTCTATTACCTCAGCGGAGGTTGGTACAAAGAACAGCTGCCACTTCCCGGAAAGCCTACCAACGAATACGGCACAGCATACGCCAGCATGACCTTTCACTCCAAAGACATGCGCTTCACCGGCACCTTCATGGCCAGTTACGTATCCGGCAAATCCGTGGGCATCGCCACGGACATGACACAACTTCGGTTGCTCACACCCAATATGCCTGCCCTCGATTCGACGGATGGAACACCCATAGAAAATGGCAGCACCATCAATCCGTTGTTTTACCTCAACAACAAGTACACCGACCGGGTAGAAAGCACCTTGGGCGGTGTAAAACTGCAATACAAACTGGCCGGTAACCTCCTCTTCAAAACCACCATCGGCATCCACTACATGGATGTAAAAGAAGTAAGCCTCTTGCCGATAGCAGGCTTCGGCCCGGTGTTCAACAGGGGGCGGGTACTCACAGGCACGGCTTACCACGGCTCCAACTACCTCAACAGCTGGATCGTGGAGCCCCTGCTCCAGTACACCCGTAAATGGCCGGATATAAAACTCACCGTCATAGCAGGCACCACCTTTCAGCGAAAGGTCAACAACCAGAAAACCATCGAGGCATCCGGCTATACCACCGATGCCTTTATCAACCAGCTGAACATAGCACCCACTACCCGCAACAGCAACAACGATACCGAATACAAATACCAGGCAGCCTTTGGCGTGCTCAACCTCGATTGGAAAAACCAGTTTCTGGTCAACCTCACAGGCAGGCGTGATGGCTCCTCCCGCTTTGGCCCCCGCAGGCGCTTTGGCAACTTCGGCGCCGTAGGCTTCGCATGGCTGTTCAGCGAACTAACGGGCATCAGGAACAGCCCCTGGCTGCAGCTGGCAAAATTGAGGGCCAGCTATGGCCTCACCGGCAATGACCAGATCAAAGACTACGGCAGTCTCTACCTGTGGAATGTAGTGCCGGCCGACAGGCCCTATGCTGGCCTCCCCGGTCTCGAACCTTCAGGCCTGGTAAATGACGACTACCAATGGGAGAAGAACAAAAAACTGGAAGTAGGCCTCGACCTCCGGCTCATCAGGAAGATATATGCTTCACTCGCGTGGTACAACAACCGATCTACCAACCTCCTCACGGCACGCGGCTTACCGGGACAAAGTGGCTTCGGAGAAGTACTGTGGGAGAACACACCCGCCATTGTACAGAACAGGGGCGTGGAAATATTACTGTCCCGCGAAGAAACAAAACAGAACAAATACGATTGGTCCGCCACCGTGTCCGTCACCTTGCCGCAAAACAAACTCCTGGCATTTCCCGGGCTCGATAAAACCAACCTCAAGAACGTACTCGAAATAGGCCAGAGCCTCGGTGTCATAAAAGGATTTCGCTCCATAGGCGTAGACCAACAGAATGGTTTGTTCCGTGTGCAGGATGTCAACAAGGATACCAAGTACAACCAGGATGATTATGTGGTAACCGGCAACACAGATATTACAGCATACGGCTCGGTAGTGCTATCAGGTAAGCTCAACAAGTTTCGCGTGGAGATAGAATGGGAGGGAAGGAAACAACAAGGCATCGATCAACTCTATTATTATTCGCCGGCCCGCTGGAATACCAATGGCTACACCAACATGCCGGTAGAATTGCTGGGAAGTTGGAAGCAGCCGGGAGACAATGCCCGCTATCCACGCTTGCCCGCACAGGCAGTAGGCGAAGCCTATCAGTCCTGGCAATATTTCCGGGCAAGCGACAGGATCATCACTGATGCTTCTTTTTTACGCCTGAGAACAGCCACCATTGCCTGGAATTTCACGTGCGGCTGTGTGAAGAAAGGCCACTACCTGGAAGGAAAGGTCTATATAACTGGCATGAATATATGGACATCCACCAAATACCGGAATGCAGACCCATTGACCCAGAATTTCTATGGCCTGCCGCCACTGAGAAGCATCATGGCCGGCATGCAAATAAAAATATAGTATTGTCACGCTGAGCTTGTCGAAGCGTCAACTTAAAAAATGATTAAACGACTTATATATTATTGCTTATTCATACTCCTGTCAACAGGCTGTAAAAAGTTCGTGACCATAGCACCTACTACAGCAGTGGATGCCGATGTCATCTTCTCGGGAGATGAACCAGCCAACATTGCCCTGATAGGACTCTACGCCAAAATGGTGCAGGAATTTGGCCTGATGAATGGATACCCGTCCTTATATGGCGGTCAGTACGCCGACGAACTGCAGCCATTGTTGCCCCAGCCTTCCGACCTGCCCTTCTTTCACAATGAGTTGACTGCCGACGAAAGAGTGGTGAGAGGAATATGGTCAACGGCCTACAACCAGGTCAACCATGCCAACCAGAC
The DNA here is from genome assembly GCF_059502485.1 of Paraflavitalea sp. Taxonomy (NCBI): domain Bacteria; kingdom Pseudomonadati; phylum Bacteroidota; class Chitinophagia; order Chitinophagales; family Chitinophagaceae; genus Paraflavitalea; species Paraflavitalea sp. The sequence continues at coordinate 946,597 of NZ_JCACET010000010.1, read as the reverse complement.
CATAGAAAAGATAGCCCAATCCGAAGGCATGACCGAAAAAGGAAGACGGCAGCTGACAGCAGAAGCAAAGTTCATACGCGGCATCTATTACTTCTACCTCATCAACCTGTTTGGCGAAGTACCGTTGATCCTCACGTCCCGCTACCAGGAAACCCAGCAGGCAAAAAGAATGCCCATCACACAGGTATACCAGCAGATAGAACAGGATTTGCAGGAAGCAGTGGCAGGTTTGCCGGAGGCCTGGCCCGTCTATCCCATTACAGGCGCCGTACCCATCCGCGCCACAAAGTTTGCAGCAATGACCCTCTTGGCCAGGGTCCACTTATACAGAGGCAATTGGCAACAGGCCATACAACAGTGCGATGCCGTCATCGATGCAAAGAAATTTAAGTTGGCCACAGAACCCAATGAGGTTTTCCGCATGAGCAGCCCCGAGATCATTTTCGCACTGCAGCCTACCAGCAAGGAATACAATACGGCAGAAGGCCACTTCTTTGTATACCAGCCTGCCATCATGCCGGCCGGCCCTGCCTACGTATTGACCGATAGCCTGGTGAAAGCCTTTGAGCCCACCGACAAGCGGTTCATAGCCTGGGCAAAGCCGGCCATGGTCGAGAATAAAAGAGTATACGCCCCCGATAAATACGAGGTATATGATGGAGAACAGTTGATAGAAGTGAACCTGGCATTACGTCTGGCCGAAGTGTACCTCATGCGCGCCGAAGCCTATGCACAGGTCGACAACACGCCGCTGGCATTAGCCGATCTGAACACCATCAGGCAAAGAGCGGCACTGCCTGCACTAAATACAGTAGAAGATAAACCAGCCTTGCTGCGTGCGGTACAACAGGAGCGTAGGATAGAACTCTTTGGAGAGTGGGGACACCGGTGGCTGGATTTGCGCCGCTGGCCTTCACAACTATACCCGTCCAATCCGGGTCGGTCACGCGCCGACGATATACTGGGAAATTTTCCGGGGAAGATATGGGCCCCTTGGAAGACAAGGTGGCCCATACCGGCCAGTGAGATAGTTAAACTACCTGCATTGGCGCAGAACGAAGGATACGATTAAAGAATCACCACAGGTTGCTGTAAATAGGCCGCAGTGGTTGATTGGGAAAGTAGCCATACTCGAATTCTACCAGTCCGCCTGCCCCGTCCGCACTGAAAGTGTACTCGGGGAAGATGCGCCGCAGACGCTCGATCTCCTGGTTGATTGTTAACGACGAACCAGTATAACCGGTCAGGTCAGGATCATAATACCAGTTGTACGTCATAACAAAATTGGGAGAGGCGGGCGCCTGTTCGGCTGACTGGGAGCGATAGCTACGGCCGGAGAGCTGCAGTGCCGTGACGCATAAGATCGCCACATAGAGGATCTTTTTCATCCTGTTTAGGTTTAATAGTTAATGATGAGGAACCATTTGCACGGTTAAAATAGGGTAGGATCACAGCCTGGCCAGACTGTCAGTAATTTACAACGTTTTTTGACCCGAAAGAACTGACAACGGTCAAGAAATGATGCGAAAAGAGCGGCTTTTACCCAACGTTAGTACCCGCAAACCCGCTCGCAGCAGGCAGCGCACAGCCCGGAGCTGGCTTTTAAAAAACTGCTGATCGAATAACTTTTTGTGCTAATTCGACAACTCGTATAACATAATTTGCATACAGGTTCAGGATACTGATAGGTGGCAATTGCCACAACAACATTCTTCTCTTACGTGCAAAACTCACCAGTTGTCAACAACAAAGAGCTCACGGTAGCTTTACCGGCGATACCCCTCTATGTCGCCAGAAGTCGACTGTACGCTTTTCGGGAACGGCTAAGACGCATAATGAAGCATTTGTACCAGATCTTAATGGTTTAATGGTTAAATGGTAAAGCTGTGTGCATACGGCAACAGCTTCTCCTGGAGTAAAATGTCGCCATTGCTGTCCGTGGCACAGGCCGGCAATGGTGCTTCCAGGGGAATGCCATGATCAGGTAACCATCGAGGTGGTGCGTATGTACGATAATCCCTTTTCCCTGAGCACCCTGACAATTTCCATTTTTTCAATTAAACCTTTTGCTATGCAAGTTCAATTAACCGATGCCGATGTTCAACGATTGGCCCTTGTGCGGGAAACTATCCTTAAAAACCTGCGGTATCATTACACCATTCCCACACTGGCGCAAACTGCAGGCATTAATGAATTCAAACTAAAAACAGGATTTAAAGCCCTCTACGGACAACCCGTTTTCGATTTCCTCACAGAACAGCGAATGAAAATGGCCATGGAACTCATGGAAAGCAACAATTACTCCATTGGAGAAATAGCCCACCGCTGTGGCTACAATCACCCTACCAATTTCTGTGCGGCTTTCCGCCGCCGTTATCATATCCGGCCTTCCGACTATCGTAGAAATGCAACCGACGCTATCCGAAGCGCTATTTAAACCATCCAGCACCATACAAACAATCCTATTTGCCCCGACAAACAAAAAGGGGGCTCACGCCCCCTTTACTATAAATTAACGGCTTGCAGCTATTTCTGCAATACCATTACATCATTCATCATAAACGTACTACCTCCATCTGCCACAATATTATACACAGGCTGAAGTCCGCCCGCTGATTCAGATTGGTGCCACACTTTGAAAGCGCGGTATTTACCCGTTGCCTTATCCAGGCAAAGGATCTCCTCGCCAACAGCAACTTCTCCCATCTTCTTTTGACCGCTTTGCGTCAACACAGGGTGGTTGGGAGTAGCCTGCAACACTTTGCCCGAGAGCGCCACTTCAGTACCTGCTGCAGTCACAGTTTCCTGTGCGGCCAGCAAGGTGAGACGTGTGATCGCATAGTTCTTCGGGGCATGACTGGTAAGCTCTTTCACCGTCACCACCTTATTTTGTTGGGTGGCAGGGTCTACTGTAATGATGCGATCACCAGGACGGATGGACGCCAGCTCACGCGTGCCGCCACCGGCCATGCTCACCTGCATGGTGCCGGGGAAACAGATATCGGTGCCATAGGTGCCGGCCTCTTTGCTGATGTCTTTACCGGCGTTGGCCGCTTTGTACAGCTGGAACCCAAACTCCTTCGACAAAACATACGACAACTTCAGTACGAAGTTGGCTTCCTGCTTATCGATGGCATGAATATCTTCAAAGTATTTCTCCCACACTTTAGGCCCGGCAGTAAAGTGCGGCATACAGGCTTTATACAACGTGCCCTTTTCATTGGTATAAAAAACCATGATACCTAAATCCTGCATCCCTTCTTTGGCGATCAGTTTATAGATGTCGATACGTTTCTTTTTACCGTCATCACCCGTGATAAAATACGGCTTACGGCTTTCATACCTATCCAGCACATACGTGTTCTCAAACTTCACATACGTATCATTATCCAGGTCCTTAACGACAAATCCCTTAGCCTTCTCATAATCCTCGACCGTCAAAGTCCTTTTCTCCTGTCCCCAGGATACCAATACCGACGAAGTAAGCGCAATAGCAAGAATAAACTGTTTCATTATTGTTGACAAGTTATTATGTTGAAAGTTATCCATCTTTTTGTCATTTCGAACGAAGCGACAGCGCAGTGAGAAATCTGCTATCGAAGCAAACGCACTGCCCGCCCTTGTTGTTTGTTTTTTAAGTACGTCGTTACGCCAAAGTAGCTTGCAGCCAATAACAAATGATCAAAGCTAAACTTGAAGTGGCTGGTTGCTCATAACAAGTAAAGCATGTTCCACAATGGAGAGGCGTTGGCCCGTCAGGCCGCGCGGAGCGATCGGGCCTGACTTGATTTTTCTTTGGTTACTTTCTTTGCATCAAAGCCTGTCCCGCGATAGCGGGAGCAAAGAAAGTGACAAGTCAGCGCGTGCAGCGCGAAACCCTTGCGACAGCAAAAGAGCAAAGAGCAAAGGACAAAGAAAATGACAAATGCGTACGTGTCATGCAAAAGAGTAAAGAAAGCTTAAGAGATCTCTCTAAAAGCTTTTGCAAACTCCTGCATCTCCTCCATAGTCCCCAGACTAATCCGACACCACTCCTTCCCCGCAAACCGCCACGTGCGTATACTAACCCCGCGTTTCACCATTTCCATTCCAAACTTGGAAGCCTCCATCTTAATCGGAAACATCACAAAGTTGGCAGAAGAAGGGATCCAGGTATAGCCTTCTTTCTCCAGCACTTCATAGAGAAACTTTTTAGAAGCCATGGTTTTGGCTTTGGCATCATTCAGGAATTCCATATCGAGGTAGCTGGCATAGGCAGCTTGTAAAGAAGTGGCGGAGATACACATGCCAGCGTTGGTATACTTGTTCATAGCCTGAACAGTAGCAGTAGGCCCAACGGCATAACCTACGCGCAACCCGGCAAAGCCATACAGCTTGGAGAAGGTGCGGGCGATGATCACGTTTTGACCTTTGCGCACGGCCTCCATCATAGAGGCGCCTTTGGGATCATCGAGGTAGTCGATATAAGCTTCGTCGATGAAGATGGGCACTTTGGGCGATACGCGTTCACAGAACGATTTCAGTTCGGCAGTGTCGAGTACGGTGGCTGTGGGGTTATTGGGATTACAGATATAGACCAGTTTGGTATCGGCGGTGATGGCTTTCTCCATGGCCTTCAGGTCCAGCTTGTAGTCGGCAGTCAAAGGTACCTTGATGATGTTGGCTTTGAACTGGCCGGCCTTTTCAGGAAGGTCGTTGTAAGAAGGATCGCCGGTGATGATGTTGCCGCCGTCTTTGCTGAAGTAGAGGGCGCCTGCCAGCAGGAGCGGAGAAGAGCCGGCGCCCATGATGATCTGGCTGGCTTGTACACCTTCATATTCGGCGATCTTGGTCACCAGTTCGCGGCTGAACATAAAAGGATAGCGATAACTGTCGGTGATGGCATCCTGGATGGCCTTCTTGGCTTTGGGTGAAGGGCCGAAAGGATTTTCGTTGGCGGAAAGCCTGGCCTTGATATCGGGAGGCGCGGAGAGGATCACCGACTCATCGGTTTCCAGCGCAGTCAGCGCGTCGAACACTTCGGCAGGGGGATGAGCTTGCGTTTTGTTGGCTAAGGCAGCGGGGATCAAACCCATGCCACCGGCGAGCAGAGCACCGGTTTTCAGCAGTTGGCGGCGGTTGATGAACGTACTCATGATTGTTAGTTTTGTTTACTTCTTAAATGGTTGACTGATGATAGGGCACAGCAATCAGTGCTTTTATATGGCAAGAAGAAAACTATCGATCTGTTTGTTCAAAGTGCGAAGCAATGGTATCCTGTAACTTAAAACCTTGTAACCTGCAACTTGAAACTATCCAGGATACTTAAGCCGTTGTTCCGAAAGCCGTCCATGAATGGCGGTAGCAACCTGCCGCGCAGATTCAAAAGCGCCGGCCATCCAGGAATTCAGGTAGGTAGTGTGTTCCCCAGCAAAATATACGTTTTTATCCGGAGTCAGCAAAGCTTTATAGCTGGTTTGTCGGTCCTCACTGCTATAAAGTGCCCAGCCACCCAGGTTATACTGCGTTTTGTGCCAGCTCACGGAAAAGCTGCGCTCAAACTCCTGGTCGTATTGCGGATGTATGAGCTTTCCCTTTTGCAGCGCCAGCTGTTCTCGTTGCGCAAAAGAGAGGTCGCCCACTACCTTGGCTTTGTCATTGAAATTATAGTAACCGATCAGCATCCCTTTTTTACCGAGATAATCATTGGAGGGATAAAAGATCTGCGTTAGTTCATTGTTGGTATGCGTAATGCCACCATAGATGTTTTCATCCTCCTCCCAGAAGCGGCGTTTGAACTGCAATCCGATCTTGCCCGTCTTGATATAATTGGCATAGTCGATAGCGCGGCTCACATTGGAAGAGAAGTTGTGGTCCACATTGCTCAACACCGGCAGTGGGATGGTGCAGATACAGAGATCACCCATAATGCTTTTCTCACCGGCAGCCGATTTATACTTCACTTCCACACCCTTGTCGGTATTGCGAACGGTAGTAACCACGGCGTTGAACACAACAGGCGTCAGAAGTTTCTTTTCAAACGCTTTGGCGATCATGTCCATGCCACCTACGGCCTGAAACATGGTCATTTGCAGTTCATACGTGTACTCAGCTACATTGTAGAAGTCGGGGTCCAATAGGCCCGAGCTCACGATGGCGGATAAAGTATGCGGATCGGCCACGCGACCGGCTTTCTCACCCACGCCGGGCGGCTCGATATAACCACGGCGGGCGGAAGCTTTGTACAGCTTGTCGAGGTCCAGACCACCTTCCGCGCGCAGGTATTCTACTACCTTTTGCGCATCTTCCTTGGTGAGGTGGGTATCCACTTTATCGCTGTCTACGGCTTTGGCCAGCAGTTCACTGAGGTGACCGCGCACATCATTATGCACTTCCCGTACCCGCACCTTTTTGTTGCTGAGTGGGCCTTTGCCTTCACTGAAGTAGTAGGCCGATTCGTTCACATTATTATAGACCTGCAAAGGCACATTGAGCTCTTTGCAGTAGTGTAAGCTGATCTGGTGGTGATGGGGGATGCGGGAGGGGCCGGCATTGAAGTAAAGACCTTCATCGAAGGCAGCCTTTTGTTCCGGTGCGCCCGTTTCTGTGTGCGTCGATCCTTTGCGGATGCTCCAGCAGCGGCCACCGGCGCGGTTGCGTGCTTCGAGGATGGTGCAGCGGTAACCCAGTTTTTGCAGTTCGTAAGCGGCGGTCAGTCCGGCGAGTCCTGCACCCAATATAATAATATGTTCACCTTTGGCAGCGCCTGGCAGGTTAAAAGCGTGGGCGGGGGCGTCCTTCAAAAGACCCAGCGCCATCATGGCCGGGTACGCGCCACCAGCCAGCTTGCTGCTGTGTTGTAGAAATTTTCTCCGTGAGATCTGGTTCAAATGATAAAAAATATTAATCGTTGACGAAACTGCTTTCAAGTTAGAATTTTTGCCCCAACCAACCGCAGGAATATAGATGAACGTTAAAATGATATGATCTTTGGGTAAAATTTGTAACGCCGTTCTTTTGCCTTGATGCAAAAGAACCAAAAAATCAAGGCTGCAGCGCAAAATGCTACAATTCACCGGCTGTCGCTACAAAGAACGAAGGCTAAGGCCCGGCCTTTGTGCGCTGATTGACCGATCTGCTGATCAGCCTTTACCCATCTATCATCATCGTTCTTTGTTGACGCGCCATCCGCCGAATTGCTTAACGCATTTTGCGCTGAGGCCGTTCCCTCACTACCTGCCAGTTGCTGAAGTCACGAACAGCTAAGGAAGAGCAGGCCTACAGAGCCAGAAATAGTTGCATGCAGGAATCGTAGCAGCACCTAAAGGCCGCAGGCAACGAAGCAAGCGTACGAATACAGCATAAGTGTAAGCTTGTAAATCATCAACCATTTAAAGCTAAGGTTGCCAATAATCAATAATCAAAGCTACACCTGGGGTGGCGTTGGCCTGTCAGGCCGCGCGGAGCGATCGGGCCTGACTTGATTTTTCTTTGGTTACTTTCTTTGCATCAAAGCCTGTCCCGCGATAGCGGGAGCAAAGAAAGTGACGTCATCGCAAACAGCGATAAAAAGCGCGTCGCGCAAAAATGCCTGTGCACAACTCAAAAGAATTATAAAAATTCCACCACCTGCCTGGTAACCTTATTATCGCGATAGATGGCCCGGTGCCCCAACCCCTGCGTAATCACAAACGAAAGGTTCCCATGCCCATCATCACGCACCTTCAGCGCATCCGCCAACGGAGTCAGTTCATCTTGCTCATCATGCACCCACAACACCTGCGTGCGCACTTGCTGCATGGCACGACGGATAGAATAATGCGAAGGCCAATAACCCGACCGGTCGAAGATCAGTTGGTCAAAAGCAGTGCGCACTTCCGGACGAAGATCAAGAAATCGGAAGAAGGTATCGATGGCCGTAGTCGTTTCAGTAGCCGGCGCAATCAGCGCCACACGAAAACCAGGATCATGTGGAATACTTTCTATGAAGTGCATCAGCGCCAGCCCGCCGAGCGAGTGCGCCATAAAGCTTTGGATGGGGCCATACTGCCGGTGAATCTCCTGTAAAGCGCGGACATAAAGTGGTAAGGTGATCAGTTTGCCGCCCGAGCTTCCGTGAGCGGGTGCGTCGAAGGCCAGTACTTCATAACCTTTGCGGATGAGTGGGGTAACGTAGCGGTCGAAGTTTTTGGCAGTGGATTCGAAGCCGTGAACGATGAGCACTTTGTGCGGTTGCGGATGGTTCCAGCGGTGACCGCGGATGGTGGCGCCGTCGAGGGAGAAGGAGAGTTGTTCACCGCGTTCAAAGACGGGAGGTGTTTTCTTCTTTGGTTTGCGGAAGGGGGTACAGAAGATGTCAAAAGCTTTGTCGGCAGCCCGTTTGGTCGAGAGCACGGAAAGCATATTGAGTTTGGCCCGGATATAATTGACAGCCAGTTTTTGTGCAAAGGTCATGCAGCAAGTTAAAACACTTGGTGTATATAACACTGTCCCTTCGAACGCAGCTCTCTCTTTTCTGTCATTTCGAACGGAGCGATAGCGGAGTGAGAAATCTGCTGTCGAAGTAAGCGGGCCGCGACAGAATTGCCCGGTCCTTTAGGGCCGGGATCAGGAACCACCAACTTCTCTGGGCTTTAGCCCAATGCCTTGTTATCTCTTTTCCTTAGCTTGCAAACTTAATTACAAGTTATGCGGGTTGTATTGATCGGCACAGGCAACGTAGCCACAGTATTGGGCAGGAAGATCAGCGGGGCAGGACATGCAGTGGCACAGGTATACGGACGGGAAGCTGCACATGCCAAGGCATTGGCAGAGCAGCTGAAGGCTGCTTACACCACCAACATCGAACAACTCGACAGCAATGCCGACATCTACATCATCGCGGTGGCGGATACAGCGATCCCCACAGTAGCCGCATCCCTGCAGGTAAAAAATAAACTGGTAGTACATACAGCAGGATCGGTATCGAAAGAAGTATTGAACACCAGCAGTAGCCGTTACGGCATTTTCTATCCCCTGCAAAGCCTGCGTAAAGAAATGCAGCACCTGCCGGATATTCCCCTGCTCATCGATGCGAACAACACAGCAGATATTGAATTATTAAAGAAGTTCGCAGGAAGCATCGTTACGCAAGTGCAAATCGCCAGTGACGAACAACGCCTGAAATTACATGTAGCGGCGGTGGTGGTGAGCAACTTTACCAATCACCTGTATGCATTGGCCGAACAGTATTGTAAAAAGGAGCAGGCAGATTTTCGCTTGTTGCATCCACTCATCCGTGAAGTAGCCGACCGGCTACAATACATATCCCCACAGGAAGCCCAAACAGGCCCCGCCATACGGAATGATACCACCACCATTCAAAAACACCTTGAATTACTGCAAGACCACGGCAACATCAAAGACCTCTACGCCTGGTTCACCAGGAGCATTCAAATGCAAGCTCAAGCCGCGAACCCCGAACGCTGAGCTGCGATCTCAATACAGTAAGAGAAGTTGAAGACTAAAAAGCCAGTGAAGTTTGCATTCAGTAATCGTAGCAGCACTTAAAGGCCTGCAAGGTAACGAAGCAAACGTACGAACGCTGCATAACAGTAGTCTTGCAAATCATCATCCATTTAAAGCTAAGGTTGCCAAAAAACAAATAATCAAAGCGACACCTGGGGAGGAGCTGGCTCGTCAGGCCGCGCGGAGCGATCGGGCCTGACTTGATTTTTCTTTGGTTACTTTCTTTTCATCAAGGAAAAGAAAGTGACAATCCCGCGCGGGAAGCGCGCAAACCATGCGGCAGCAAAAAGCTAATGAAACAAGCGAGAATATTACGGCTCATAACTCTTCTTAGCTTTTTTCTTCTTAGCGGGATACTCACCCAGATACCGCTCCTTAATAATATTCATGTGATGCGCCACATGCCCGGCACACACAAAGCCCAGTCCTGCTACACTCATCGCATTATTATTAGCCGTACCCCCTGCCATCAGTTGATCTTCATCGAGGGAAGCGAAAAACAGTTCCGTGGAGGTGCGCAGTGCCATAAACTCGTCGATGAGGTCGCTCCAACTGCGCTTGGGCGCCTTGGCGGTAATGGCCCATACATTCTCATCAAAGCCGGGGAGCAGGGTAGGGTCCTTGCGGGAAAAGTGGAGGGCACGGAAGACAAACACCCTTTCGGCATCTACAATATGCTGCAGCATTTCCTTGATGGTCCACTTGCCTTCGGCATAGGCATAGTTGATCTTCTTTTTAGGAATGTTCTTCAGCAGCTTGCGGAAACGCCTGGTGTTCTTCCGCAGCGCCTCTTCCAGGTTGTTTTCGCTAATGGAGTTGATATAGCCTTTAAAGGAGGCGGGCACCAAAACGTCTTTCCGGCTCACCATATGCAGGTTGTTTTCTTAAAGCTATCGAAAAGAGTTGAGAAGTTGAAATGTTGACACTAAACACTGTCACGCTGAGCCTGTCGAAGCGTTGTCGGAGAGCTGAGTAAAAAATAGGGTGGGGCATAAATAAAAAACAGCGTTTACCGGTAAAGTAGTAAACGCTGTTCAATTTATTAATTAAAGATATGATCAGGGCGCTAAACGGGTTTTTCCCTTTCAACTTATTAACCTTTCAACTTTTCAACCTAACTCAACCTTTCTTATTCTCCAACTTCGGCTTAGGCGCCTTCTTCTGCGGCGCTGCCTTGGCTGGCTGCAACGTAGCAGCAATCTTCGCAGCTTCGTATACATTGATCACACCACCGGTTTTGCTGATTTCGCTCAGGTTCACTTCTTCGTCAGTACCGGGTTTGTTCACTTTAGCCGGAGGCACCTGGGCTGACTTCTCCAGGCAGTATTTTACCTGCTGGGGAGTCAGGTAAGGGAAATATTCCAGCAGGAAGGCGGCAGCACCGGCCACTACTGGTGAGGCCATACTGGTGCCCTGCGCATTACCATACGTGGTAGTGCCGGGGATGGTAGAGTAGATTTTTACACCGGGTGCAAAAACGTCCACTTCCTTTTTACCGTAGTTGGAGAAAGAAGCAGTGATACCACCGGCCTTGGGGTCGCCGCTGGCGCCCACCGTGATCCAGTTGGTAGCTTTTGACTTGTTGTCGCGGTATACGGGGTTGGGGAAGTTGTCGGCAGTATCTACGTTCTTGGCATCATTACCGGCTGCATGTACCAGTAATACACCCTTGCTGTCGGCATATTGCACAGCTTCGTCTATCCATTTCTTTTGTGGAGAGAAATCTTTACCAAAGCTCATGTTGATCACTTTGGCGCCATTGTCTACCGCATAGCGGATAGCCAGGGCAATATCTTTATCGTGCTCGTCACCGTCGGGAACGGCACGGATCATCATGATGCGTACGTTATCGGCCACGCCGTCCATGCCTTTGCCGTTGTTGCGGATAGCGCCGATGATACCGGCTACGTGCGTACCGTGGAAAGGAGTGGAGGCCATCACATCAGGATTACCGTAGTATTTATCGTTGATGTCATCTTCGTTGTCACCTACAATATCTTTACGGTAGCTGGGGGGCACTTTATCCTTTGCTTCAGCTTTTCTTTCTTCGCCGCTTACAAACTCATCGAAGTCGCCGATGAGCTCTTTATTCGTTTGATCCATGCGTTGGTTGGCACGGAACAGGTACAGCAGATTTTCACGGGCAGCTTTATCCACCGGTGTGGCAGCAACCATGGTATCGAGATCATTACCATTATAGATATCTTTCTTCAAAGCTACCTGTAAGATGCTGTCGCCACGCTTGGCGCCTTTCAGCAGGCGTTTCAGCAGCAGCAGGTCGATTTGAGGTTCACCATCGCCGCCTTCCATCCGCGCCTTTGCTTTCAGCCACATCTGGTATTCAGCCAGCTCATCGCCTTTCAGGGTAGAAGCGTCTACCTTCTTGCCATCATATTTCAGCTTCAGCTTGTGGTATACACGGGCGCCTTCATAAGAATCCTGCTTAAGATTGCGGCCATCTTTATTACCAATGAAGTTCCAGCCATACACGTCATCTACATAACCATTACCATCATCATCGATGCCATTGCCGGGAATCTCTTTAGGATTCTTCCACAAGATATCTTTCAGGTCTTCATGCAGGGTATCGACACCGGAGTCGATAACAGCGACTACTACCGTTTTACCTTTCAGGTTCTTGGATTTGATAAACTCATAGGCCTTGTCTACACTGATACCATAATAACCATCCTTGGCCTTATCCAGCAAATGCCATCCTTTAGGCAAATCTTCGGTTTGTGTATGCGTATCCTGTTGCGCTTGAGAAATGAATCCTGACAACACAAGGGCGGCAGCAAGCCCTGTAACTTTTACCGGTTTAATCATTGTGATTGATTTATTACTTACTTCTCAGATGTTTTTTTGAATCGTTACGTTCGTTGCAAAGCGGCAAATATCTTCTTTTTTACTATTTATTAACGTTAAAATATAAAAAGAAGGCCATTCATGCTGTAAGATTACATGAATGGCCTATGAATATTTCGTAGTACGTTATTGCTCTATCAATTTAAGCTCCACACGCCTGTTCTTATTGCGGCCTGCTTCCGTGCTGTTGTCAGCCACCGGGTTGGCAGGTCCATGACCTGTAGCGGTCAGTCTGTTGGCGGCGATGCCTTTATCCACCAGGTATTTCTTCACTGCATCAGCACGTTTTTGCGACAACAACTTGTTGGCTGCAACCGCACCGCTATTGTCGGTGTAGCCGTTGATGTTCAAGCGGAGCGTTGCATTCTTTTGCAGGATAGCAGCCACCTCATCCAGGGCAGGGTAAGAAGTAGTGGCCAGCTTGTCGCTGCCTTTCGGGAAGAAGATATTACGAGCGGCGTAGTTCACTTTTTCAATAACCGCCTGTTCGATCACCGGAACAACAGGACAGCCATTGTTTTCGCGGGTACCCGATTCAGTGGGACATTTGTCTTCCTTGTCGATCACGCCGTCGCCATCGGTATCCGGTTCAGGCTTGGGCAGCGGACAACCATTGTTGGAAGCAGGACCCGCTTCAGTGGGACACTTGTCTTCCTCGTCGTTCACGCCATCCTTGTCGGTATCGGGAATAGGACAACCTTTGTAAGCCAGCTTACCAGCCACATCGGGACATTTATCTACACGATCGGCAATGCCATCCCCATCTTTATCCGGGCAGCCATTGGTAAGGGCCGGGCCTGGTTGCGTGGGACAGCCGTCCTGCGCATCGGGAATACCATCATTATCCTGGTCTTTGGGCTTTTTAGGAGCTGTAGGCGCAGCCTTGTTGAGCCAGAAACCTACAGAAGCGCCAAACACTTTATGCTTGAAAGAGGAGCCATCATCATCTGTTTGGTAGAAGTTACCCAGCCCCTGGCTGATAAAGCCAGAGAGGATCACACCACCCAGTTCAAAACCTGCACGGCCATTGATACCGTAGTCGAAAGTCTTGGCCTTGCGGGATGCTTTGCCCACTTCGATATCGTCTTCTTCTTTGCTGAATTTAAGCGCAGAGTCACCGATAGCTACCAGCGTTTCCTGGCTGTTCTTACCATTGTAGAAGAAACTGAGGTAAGGGCCTGCACTCACAAAGAACTTCGCTTTTTTGCCCAGTGGCATTTTGTAAGTGAGGTTCAGCGGAATGTCGATATAGCTGGTATAAAAAGTATTCTTTACTGAAAGGGTATCCGTCTGGATCAGGGTTGTATCGTAAAACCGTTGGAACTTTCGTCCCTTTGACATGTAGAAAATGCCTGGCTGGAAGTACAGTTTGCCAGAGTTATTCAGCGGTATGTCTGCGAGGAAACCAATATTGAAACCGCTCCGGTTACCATAAAAAGGCTTGACCTGGGTTTCCCAACCCGGAATACTGTTCTTTTCATCAACAGAGGCAGAGTGGGGGCCGGCAAGCAGGGCCACCCTGAGCTGGGCGAAACCCGTACCGAAAACCACCAGTAAACAAAGCAGTGTAAACAGTTTTTTCATAAAGACATTAGCTTTCCAACGACTATTAACGAATTGGACGACAAAAAAGTATAAGCGAAAAAGATTCACGCCTCAGAACGCAGGATACGCGAGCCTGCATCCAAAACCATGAAACTCAACCGTCAAGGCCCCAACAGAGGACCATTGATTGCGGGTTTTGGAATTGCCCGGCCTTTTAAGGCCGGGATACCATAAGTTACAATTGTTTTGGGCTTTAGCCCAATTACCGGAACAAAGACTATAAATCAAACTTAATCCCCTGTGCCAAAGGCAGTTGGGTAGAGTAATTGATCGTATTCGTTTGCCGGCGCATATATGCTTTCCAGGCATCACTGCCACTTTCACGGCCACCGCCGGTCTCTTTTTCTCCACCGAAGGCCCCGCCGATCTCGGCGCCTGAAGTACCAATATTCACATTGGCAATACCGCAGTCGCTGCCGGCATAGGAGAGGAACTGCTCAGCTTCCCGCAGGTTGAGGGTCATGATAGCAGAGGAAAGACCTTGCGGCACACCATTCTGAATGGCAATCGCTTCGTCAATGGTTTTGTATTTCAGCAGGTACAGGATGGGGGCAAATGTTTCATGCTGCACGATCGCGTATTGCGGTTGAGCTTCGGCGATACAGGGCTTCACATAACAGCCGCTTTCATAACCTTTGCCTTCCAGCACACCACCTTCTACGATAAATTGACCACCTTCTTTTTTACAAGCTTCGATGGAGGCGAGATAAAGGCGTACGGCATCCGTATCGATGAGCGGGCCTACATGGTTCTTTTCATCGAGCGGGTCGCCGATGCGGAGTTGCTTGTAAGCACTTACCAGTTTATTCTTGATAGAATCATACACGTCTTCGTGGATGATGAGGCGGCGGGTAGTCGTGCAGCGTTGACCAGCCGTGCCCACAGCACCGAAGATAGCGCCGAGTACAGCGATATCGAGGTCGGCATCTTTGGTGATGATGATGGCATTGTTGCCACCGAGTTCCAATAACGCTTTACCAAGGCGGGCGCCTACAGTGGCGCCTACTGCCTTACCCATGCGGGTAGAGCCGGTAGCAGATACCAGCGGCACGCGCGTGTCGGCAGACAGCCATTCACCGGAATCACGGTTGCCAACGATCAGTCCGCATACACCTTCCGGTACGTTATTTTTCGCGAATACTTCTTCTACGATATGTTGACAGGCTACTGCACAGAGGGGTGTTTTTTCAGAAGGCTTCCACACGCATACGTTGCCACATACCCAGGCCAGCATGGTATTCCAGCTCCATACCGCAACGGGGAAGTTGAAAGCAGAGATAATACCTACAATCCCAAGCGGGTGCCATTGTTCATACATACGGTGTGCGGGGCGCTCACTGTGCATGGTAAGGCCATGCAACTGGCGGGAGAGGCCCACTGCAAAATCACAGATATCGATCATTTCCTGTACCTCACCATATCCTTCCTGCAGGCTTTTGCCCATCTCGTAAGATACCAGTTTACCCAGCGGCTCTTTGTATTGACGAAGTGCTTCACCGATCTGGCGCACGATCTCACCGCGTTTGGGAGCAGGCCATTGACGCCAGGCCAGGAAGGCTTCCTGTGCTTTGGCGATCACCGCATCATAGCTTTTGCGGTCGGCAGCCTGTACGGAGCCGATGCGCTTGCCATCTACCGGGGAAAAAGATTCAATAGCGGGGCCGGAAGTATTGATCCAGGTTTTGCCGGTAGATACCCCGGCATTGTTCGACTGAATTTTGAGCGAGGCAAGAAAATCCATACCGTTGTTTTTGTTAAGACCGCAAAAGTACGGAATACAAAACTGTGGAAGCGCCCACTCGCCAGCGTTCCCGCCGCATGGCGGGATGACGGGTATTTGCTCGCCTCCGGCGAGCGGGTGATACCAGTCATTAAAAATCATCATTTTATAGCACGTTGACCGGTAAAAAAAGGCCCCGTTAGGGGCAAAGCTTTGTAGCACCACCAACATAAAAAACGAACGGCCCCAGCGGGGCCGCCCATATAGCCGGAAATGGTTAGAAAGTAAATCCGAGCCGGGCAAAGTAATGGCGCCCGCCAAAGTTCATCTGCACAGAATCCCACAAACCGCCTGCTTCCGTGTTCTCCTGGTCCTGCTTATTGGGGTACACATTGAACAGGTTGTCAGCGCCTATGTACAGCGCGATATTCCTGGAAAAGCGGCAACCCAGGGTAAGGTCGGTAGTCACCTTGGGGTCATACACATTGGGGAGGTCATCATAGCCGAGTAATATCACTTCGCCAAACCGCACAAAGCGGGCAGTGGCGCTGAACTTTGAAATGGTATAATCCAGTGTCAGGTTGATCTTGCTTTTGGGAGCAGAGGCAATGATGAATGACCTTTCCCGCGCGCTGAGGTAATTGTCTTCCTTTCCTATTAGCTTGGGACTGGTATGCACTTCTTCGATCGTCAGCTTGTTGAAGTTGGCAGCCAGTGAAGTACTCAGCCTGCCATTGCCCAGGTTGGCGTTGTGGGTGATGATCACATCGAGGCCGATATTGCGCGAGTCGATAGCATTTGTGAAGAAGTTGGCTGCGCCTACGCCCAATGCGGCCAGGTCGCCACCGATATCGGGATCACTCTGGTCAAAGGTACCGGTAAGCACAATGCGGTCTTTTACATTGATGAGGTAGCCATCTACGGTAAGCGTAAGCCCTTTGAATGGTTTTGCTGTGAAACCGGCACTTAGGTTCACAGACTTCTCTTCTTTGAGTGGCGGAATGCCCAGCGTGCGGGTCACCGTGCTGAGATTGTTCGCCAGTAGTATTTCGATAGGCACACCTTGTTCGAAGTTGGTATAGATGGTATTGAAGTAACGCTGTTGCAGGGACGGTGCGCGGAAGCCGGTACTTACGGATGCGCGCAGGTTAAAATCACGTGTCACTTTCACGCGGGTAGCCAGCTTGCCGTTGAGCGTACTGCCGAAGTCGCTGTATTTTTCATAACGTACAGCGCCTGATAACAAAAATGCTTTGGTGACATCCAGCTCCAGGTCCACATAGCTGCCGAAGTTGGTGCGGCTGGCAGTTACTTCATTGCGTGGCTGAAAACCGGGGAAGCCCTGAGAGCCTGCTGGCCGTTGCAACACATCGTATTTCACCACTTTGTTGTCGATCACCGTATCGATCACGCCATAGTTTTGCCAGGAGCCTTCTTCGCCCGCAAAAATGCCATAGCGGTCAGTACGGTACTCTGCACCGAATGCCACGTTAAGGCCTTCAGCCACATCGAAAGGCTTGGACAGGTTGATGCCCGTAGTGTTTTGCGAGAACCAAAACCCGCCTGCATCGAAGTTGGTAGGCGATTTGGCCAGCAGGGTGGCATTGAGCGTGCCATCGACGTAGTAGTGCATTTTGTTCTTGCCATACGTGTTGTTGAAGTCGATGTTCCAGCCATTGTGTACCGTGCGCACACCAACAGATATAGAGTTGTCGTCGATGGCCGATTGAATGCGTGGATCAAAACCGTTGGGATAGATCTCTTTCACATTGCGGTCGTCATCTGCATCCCGCGACCAGGCAAAGGCATCGGTAAAGCGATGTGTATAGCCGCCGAAAGCATATACGGAAGTGTTGGCGGCTACCGGTATTTCACTGTTGAAGAAAGTGCTGAAGTTTTCTGCTGATGCATCGCCAAATTCACGGCGGTAAGTCACGGCGCCGGGTGGCGGCGTCCGGTTGGTTTTGGCATTGGTGAGGTAATCGGCTGTAAAGTTGATGAATCCTTTCTCGCCAATGCGGGTGCCGTAGTTGCCATTGATCTGAAAGCTCTCGCCGTCGTAGTTGCGGTCGTAACGAAACTTTTTAGCGTCGTACACACCGGTGTTGATATTGGCAGAGAATTCATTGACCGATGATTTGAGGATGACGTTCACCACGCCGGCAATAGCGTCGGAGCCGTATTGGGCAGAAGCGCCATCACGCAATACTTCTACACGGTCGATGGCGGCGGCAGGGATGGCATTGAGGTCGGTACCGGTATTGCCGCGACCCCGGGTGCCAAAGAGGTTGATGAGGGAGCTTTGGTGCCTTCTTTTACCGTTGATGAGTACTAAGGTCTGGTCGGGACCCAGGCCGCGAATAGTGGCCGGGTCGATATGATCGGCGCCGTCGGAACCGGATTGCTTGTTTGCATTGAAGGAAGGCGTAGCAAACTGCAGCATGTTGTTTAGATCGAAGCGACCCGTTTGCCGGGCGATGCTTTTGATGTCAATGACGTCGATGGGAACGGGTGTTTCAGTGGACGTTCGCCCCAGTTTGCGGCTGCCGACGATGGTTATTTCCTGGAGGTTGCCCGATTGTGGAGAAAGTTCGATGTCCAGCGTTGCCTGGTTATCTACCGTTATTTCGGTACTGGCATATCCGATGTACCGGATGACAAGAATATCGCCTTTTTGTGTGGGGAGGGTGAAGGTGCCGGTGCTGCCGGTGGTGGTGCCTTGGTTGGTGCCTTTGATGGTGACGGAGGCGCCGGGGAGTGGTTCTTTGTTTTTAGCGTCTTTAACTGTTCCTGATAGGGTCTTTTGTGCGCATAGCAGATAAGAGCTGGCAATAAGCGCCAGCAGGAGCAATAGTTTTCTCATAAGAGTCCTGTTTGGTTAGACTCCTAATTTAACTTATTTACCCGGGAAAACAATGAAATGTGAAGGCGTGTTGATAAGTTGACAGGTTGAAAAGTTGATAAGGAAATGCAATCTCTGCCTATCAACTTTTCAACTTATTAACCTTTCAACTATTTCTTAGTACTGTTCCTGCTCGTTAGGAAAATCCCTGTCCTTTACATCCTTGATATAGTGCTTAACGGCGGTGGTCACCTGCTCATGAAGGTTGAGGTATTGACGCAGGAAACGGGGTTTAAATTCAGTGTTGATGCCCAGCAGGTCGTGCATTACCAACACCTGGCCATCGCAATGCCTGCCGGCGCCGATGCCAATCGTTGGGATTGCCAGGCTTTCAGATACTTCTTTGGCCAGCATGGCGGGTATTTTTTCCAGTACCAGGCCAAAGCAGCCAGACTCTTGCAGGATGCGTGCATCACTGCGGAGCTTGTTGGCCTCAGCTTCTTCTTTGGCGCGCACCGTATAAGTACCGAATTTATAAATAGACTGCGGCGTGAGCCCCAGGTGTCCCATCACAGGGATACCGGCAGCTAAAATGCGCTTGATGGATTCTACAATTTCTTCGCCGCCTTCCAGCTTTACAGCGTGGGCGCCGGTTTCTTTCATAATGCGGACGGCAGAGGCCAGTGCTTCTTTGGAGTTGCCCTGGTAAGAACCAAAGGGAAGGTCTACCACCACCAGTGAACGTTCTACACCCCTGATCACGGAGGAGGCGTGATAGATCATCTGGTCGAGCGTGATAGGCAGCGTAGTTTCATGTCCTGCCATTACGTTGGAGGCAGAGTCACCTACGAGGATCACATCGATGCCGGCTGCATCAAATATTTTGGCAAAGGAGAAATCATAAGCGGTGATCATGGAGATCTTTTCGCCTGTAGATTTCATTTTCTGCAACGTATTGGTCGTGATCCGTTTTACTTCTCTATTGACAGACATGAGACTATTTTTGGTTAAGCGGGCGGAAAGGTAGGGAAAATGTTGAATCCTGAATCCGGAATACTGTTTCCCGGAGCTTAAATCAAAAAGTGGGTAATTTCTGTTTGGCTTTCAGCTCTTCATAGAGGTGTTGAATAAGCCCATCTGCCAATCCGATCTTGGGAACATATATTTCGGAGATGTTGGCCCAGCGCATCACGTTGATATAGATCTGGAGGGCGGGAACGATCACGTCGGCGCGGTCTTCGCGCAGTCTATATAAGCGCATCCTGTCTTCAAGGGAGAAACTGCTGAACTCTTTGTAGTAATCTTTCAATAGCTCTAATTGTAGTGGCTTGCCTTCTTTGCGTTTGGAAATGGAAAACACTTTATTGATGTTGCCACCAGAGCCGATGGCTACAATATCATTATAGTGGCTACGGGTTTCGCGCTTGATCATGTCTTTCATCTCTTCCCATTGCGCATCTTCTACCTGCTTCTTCAGCAGACGGATGGTGCCAATATTGAAAGAGCGCTTGAAGACCAGTTTGCCGTCGGCAAAGAAAGTAAGTTCAGTGCTGCCACCGCCTACATCTATATAGAGGTAGGAGTGGTCTTTGTCCATATTCTCGGCAATATGGTTTTCGTAGATAAGAGCGGCCTCTGCATCACCGGAGATGATCTCGATGTCGATATTGGTTTCTGCTTTTATCCGCTGAAGAATAGAGGCGGAATTGGTGGCATCGCGCATGGCGGAGGTGGCGGCAGCTTTCAGGTGCTTTACTTCGTAAGCATCCAGCAGGTAGCGATAGGCTTTGAGGGTATTCATGATCATGGCCTCCTTTTCGGGAGAGATCTCCTGCTGTTCAAATACATCAAAGCCCAGGCGCAAGGGTACACGGATGAGGTTGATCTTCTGGAACAGCGGTTTACCATTGTCCTGAATACTTACATCGGAGATCAGCAATCTTGCCGCATTACTTCCTATATCGATAGCCGCCAGTCTCATGGGTTAGTTTAGTATCATTTTCTTCGCTGCATCAGGTGGTTGTCTCCGCAGGCTGTACAGTGGGCGGTTGTAAAAGGCCCAACACAGCGCTTGTTTTCTGATGCAGGTAATTATATATCTCCACCTGCGACCGGATTTTTTTCTGTTTTCTGTCGCGCACATACCGGTTGCTGAGATCGTTGTCCAAAATTCTGGCTTTTACATTATCACTCAATTGAATTTCCAGTATATTTTTCAACACTTTTTTAATATTCTCGTCGATAATGGGGCAGGTCGCTTCCACCCGGTGATCAAGATTGCGCACCATCCAGTCGGCTGATGAGATGTATACTTTTTCCGCTCCGTTATTGTGGAAAATGAATACGCGCGCATGTTCCAGGTACTCGTCGATAATGCTGACTGCCTTCACCGGGTACTTGAATTTTTTGTTTTCCGAATACATACAGAAGATACCGCGGATGATGAGCTTGATCTCCACACCAGCCCTGCCTGCATCATACAAGCGGGTGATCAGTTCTTCATCCGACAAAGAGTTCATCTTAAGGGTGATGGCGGCAGGCATGCCGGCGCGTGCATTCCTGATCTCCCGGCTGATGAGTTTATTCAATTCACGGCGCAAGCCAGTGGGGCAGGGGATAAGTGTTTTACATGTTTTCAGGAACTTGATCCCTTCCTTAGGTCTTTCGAGGTAATTGAATATCCGGTTCACATCCGCCATGATGAAGCGGTCGGCAGTGATCAGACAATGATCGCCGTAGAAGGCTGATGTCTTTTCATTCATATTGCCGGTGCTTACAAAGCCATAGTGAATGGTATGATTGTTCTGCCGCTTTTTAATGAGGCAAAGTTTGGCGTGTACTTTCATGTTGGGAATACCGATCACTACTTTTACCCCTTCTTCTTCAAGCCGCTCTTTCCACTCCAGGTTGGCTTCTTCATCGAAGCGGGCCCTTAACTCAAGCATCACGGTTACATGTTTGCCATTGCGCACGGCATTGATGAGGGCGTTGATGAGTTTGGAGTTGGAGGCCAGCCGGTAAGCAGTGATCTTGATGGACGTTACATCCGGGTCGATAGCCGCTTCGCGCAGCAGGTCGATCACCGGGCCGAATGAATGATAGGGGAAGTTGAGCATCACATCCGTCTGCAGGATCATGTCGGTAACCCGCATCGTGTTCTTCAGCAGGGGATGCTGGAAAGGCTTCTTCCGCTGTCCCTTGCGTTGGAATACATCCGGGAAGTCCATAAAATGGCGGAAGTTGTGGATGCGCCCGCCGGGTATTACGCTTTCTTTCCGGGAGATATTGAGCTTGCGGATGAGGTAGGCCAGCAGACCATCGTCCATTTCCTTATCATATACAAAGCGCACGGGTTTGCCCTTGCGCCGGTTTTTAAGTCCCTTTTCGATCTTTTGGATGAGGGAGGTGGACAGATCGGTATCCAGGTCGAGTTCTGCATCCTTGGTTACCTTGAACACCCACGATTGGTAGCGGTCGTACCCAAAGTAGGAGAAGATGCCCTTCAGGTTGAAGCGGATCACGTCTTCCAGTAATATAATATGATGTTCTCCCTCAGGGGAGGGGAGTTTGATAAAACGGCCTACTGCCTTGGAGGGCACTTCGATAATGGCATATTTGCGTCGCAGGGTAGCGTCTTTCCGGGACAGAACCACGCCTAAGTAGATAGATTTGTCACGCAAATAGGGGAATTGTGGAATACTTTCCACCATTAGGGGAATGATGTTGGAACGTACTTCTTCTTCAAAGTAGGTATGGACAAACTTCTGTTGGTCCTTATTAAGCTGTTTCTCATTGATCAGGTGGATCTTTTCCCGGGCCAGGTCCTTGCGGGTTGTTTCCCAGATCTGGTTAAACTCGGCCTGCTGCTCCAGTACGATCTGCTGGATCTGGTCGAGGATGCGATCGGGCGCCTGCTCCAGGTGCATGTTCCGGAGTTTGGGACCTACTTCCGTCATCCGCTTGAGGGTAGCTACCCGTACGCGGAAGAACTCGTCCATATTATTGGAGAAGATGCCCAGGAACTTGATGCGCTCCCGGAGGGGTACACTGGGATCGGCAGCTTCCTGCAACACGCGGGCATTGAATGACAACCAACTGATATCTCTTGCTATGGTTTTCCTTTTCATTGATAACATTTAGCGGGGCTTTTGCCAAAGATGAAACAGGCAAAAACAACTTTAAATTAAGGAATTATTAATTCATGAGCTTGTTTTTCATGCAATTGCGTGCCCAGGGAGTACTTATTGCCTTTTTATTAATAATAAAATATTGTTATATTTGTTCTATAAACGGCATTAACCAAAAACTACGGCTTAGCTTTATGAGTACGATCCAAATCCGCTTGTATGATATTTTTAGGAAAAACCTTAAGTTGCATGAACCCGAAGCGAAAGAATTGGTAGAGGTTATACAGGAAGTTTCAAGAACAGAACAGGCTGAAAAACATAAACACTTGGAGCAAATGGTGCAAAAGGATATAAAGCTGTTAAAAGAGCATATGGACTTTGAATTTGTCCGTGTGGCCAAAGAATTTGGTTACATGAAGGATTATATGGATAGCAGGTTCGCTACTAAAGAAGACCTCGCCAAAGACTTAGCGGCAGTAAAGGCTGAGCTTTCCAGAACAATCTACCTTACCTCACTCGGTCAACTGGTCGCTATTATCGCTTCTGTAATTTCTATCGTTATGATTCTTAAGAAGTAATGTATTTTGTATTGCCCTTTTTACGAATAGGTTCCCCGAAATTCACACTGTGGACAATCTTTATTGCAAAAACCCTGATTTTCTTTTTCATAATTCGCTGCTAATCGCTACCTTTGCCGTCCTAAATTTTTGAAGTCATGGCAAGAGTATGTCAGGTAACAGGTAAAGTTCCAGTGTCTGGGCACCGCGTTTCCCACTCAAATATCAAATCAAAGCGCCGTTTTCTGCCTAACCTGCAGACCAAACGTTTCTTTTTGGCTGAAGAAGACAAGTGGATTACCCTGAAACTGTCTACTGAAGGTATCCGTACCATCAACAAGCGTGGTTTGAGCGTTGTGGTGAAGGAGCTGAGAGCTCAGGGCGAGAAAATCTAAATAACGTAAAAAGTCTATAACAATGGCAAAGAAAGGAAGCAGAGTACAGGTGATCCTGGAGTGCACTGAGCACAAAACCAGCGGTAAACCCGGTACCAGCCGCTACATCACAACCAAGAACAAGAAAAACAACCCAGAGCGTCTGGAGTTGAAGAAGTTCAACGCGATCCTGAAGAAGGTAACCGTTCACAAAGAAATCAAGTAATTTGATGATGTGGAAATGTGCTAATTTGAAAATGAATTAGTACGGCTGTGTAACAACGGCATTTCAATTCTCAAATTTTCAAATTCGCTAATTTTCAAATTAACTATATATGGCAAAAGCAGCTTCTAAAAACGCGAAAGTTAAGGATGCGAAGGCTTCAGCAGAAGCAAAGAACTGGACCAAAGTGATCCGTGCGGTTCGCAGTCCTAAAACAGGTGCCTACACTTTCAAGGAGCAGATCGTGCACAAAGAGAAAGTGAAAGAATTCCTGGCTCAGAAATAAGTGGGAAGTAAGTACAATATTAAAAGCTGTTCTGTACCGGAACAGCTTTTTGTATTTGCATCAGGCGTACAAAATGTATATTACAGATATTATTAAACCTTTACAGCAGTATGGGCCTGTTCAATAAATTATTCGGCAAGAAAGAGAAGGAAACCCTCGACCAGGGGCTGGAGAAAACCAAGAGTGGCTTTTTGTCCAAGCTCACCAAGGCTATTGCCGGCAAAAGCTCTGTAGATGATGAAGTGCTCGACAACCTGGAAGAAGCGCTCGTAAGTGCCGACGTAGGTATCGAAACGACTGTACAGATCATCGAGCGCATCGAGAAGCGGGTAGCAAAGGACAAATACCTAAACACCAGTGAGCTGAATAATATCCTGCAACAGGAGATGGAGAATATACTCGTCGACGCTCCTGAAGCAGATGCGTATACTTTTAGTTCCAACCTGCCGGCCAAGCCTTTTGTGATCCTCGTAGTTGGGGTAAACGGAGTAGGCAAAACTACTACCATCGGTAAGCTGGCTTATAACTTCAAGAAAGCCGGTAAGTCTGTATTGCTGGGTGCTGCCGATACTTTCCGTGCAGCGGCTGTGGATCAATTGACGATCTGGAGCGAGCGGGTAGGAGTTCCTATTGTAAAGCAAGGTATGGGTGCCGATCCGGCTTCTGTGGCTTTCGATACCGTTCAAAGCGGTGTGTCGAAGGGATCAGATGTAGTGATCATCGATACGGCTGGTCGTTTACACAATAAGGCCCACCTGATGGATGAATTAAGCAAGATCAAACGTGTGATTCAAAAGCATATTCCCGAAGCACCGCATGAAGTGCTGCTGGTGCTGGATGGTTCAACCGGACAGAATGCGCTGGAGCAAGCCAAGCAGTTTACGGCGGCTACCGATGTATCTGCACTGGCTATTACCAAGCTCGATGGTACTGCCAAGGGTGGTGTAGTGCTGGCTATTGCCAACCAGTTCAAGATTCCCGTTAAGTTTATTGGAATGGGAGAGAAGATGGAAGACTTACTGGTGTTTGACAAACATGAGTTTGTGGACAGCTTGTTTAGTCTGGAGAAAAGTTAGAAAAGGCAACAAGGCATAGAGGCAGTAAGGCAACGAGGTTTAATGCAGAGCCTTAATATATAAAACCAAAGGGCGTGTCAATGACACGCCCTTTGGTTTTGTATATCGGATTCTTACTGGTATAAGAAAAGGTTTAAGACTGCTTAGAAGGCAAACCGGAATGCAAAGCCTCCCCAGAAGTGGAAGTCTGTATCAGGTGCCAGCTGGAAGGTAGGGTTCACATCGAACGATACATTGATAGGTGCTCCGGTAAATTTGTAGTCGAGACCCAGGGTGCCGCGTAAGGCAAACCAGGTATCCAGATAATCCTTAGTAGGGAACAGCAGCATACCGCCACCGCCAACATACCATTTCAAGCCTGTTGCGCCGGCAATATCGCCATGCCAGTCGTACAGGCCTTCAATGCCTACATAGCCTCTGTCAAAAAGCAAAGACCCTTCCAGCGCACTATTGCTTTTCAGGAAATGCTTGATGTTGATACCGCCAAGGGTTCCATTACCAAAGTAAACTTTGGCGCCGAGGGCTGTTCTGTAGGTACTGCCGGTTGATTGGGAAGAGGCTGTTTGCGAAAGGGTCAGCAAACAGATCATAGCTACTGCAACAATGGTTACTTTCTTCATGCTTTGTTCATTTATGCCAAGCTTGTTATAAATATTGTGCCAATTGTTCCCCAACCAGGCGGGAGACCGGTAAAATACCCGTTCCCCGCCATTGTAAAGGCTTGTAAATAAGTGTTTAACATATGTGAGGAGTGGCTGATGGTCTATGCCGGGTCAATCGCGGAAATAGCCTGCTGCAGGGGCTCCCGCGTCAACTTAAATACAAAAATCCGCTAACTCCTCAGTACCTTTGCGGGCTTATATTATTATGAAAACGAGGTCGCTAAAAAAAGATAAGGTCAATATCATTACGCTGGGTTGCAGCAAGAATATGGTGGATAGTGAAGTGTTGAGTGGTCAGCTCAGGGCCAATGATATCGATGTTGTGCACGAGAATGCCCGCCTTGACCACAATATTGTGGTGGTGAATACCTGTGGCTTTATCGATAAAGCCAAAGAAGAGTCTATCAATACCATCCTCGACCAGGTAGACCTGAAGCGCAAGGGTAAGCTGGACAAAGTATATGTTACCGGCTGTTTGAGCGAACGTTACCGTAATAACCTCGAGCAGGAGATCCCGGAAGTGGATGCTTATTTCGGCACTATGGAGCTGCCGCTGATCCTGAAGCAATTTGAAGCTGATTATAAAGCAGAGTTATTGGGTGAGCGCCTGCTGGCCACGCCCAAGCATTATGCTTACCTCAAGATATCTGAAGGTTGCAACCGTACCTGTTCTTTTTGCGCTATTCCGCTCATGCGTGGAACGCACGTGAGCAGGCCCATCGAGCAACTGGTGCAGGAAGCTGAGAAGCTGGTAAAAATGGGTGTGAAAGAGATCATGCTTATTGCGCAGGAACTTACCTATTATGGCCTCGACATTTACAAGAAGCGTATGCTGCCCGAGTTGCTGCATAAACTTGCTGACGTAAAAGGTTTGCATTGGATAAGGTTGCATTATGCTTATCCTTCTAAATTCCCATTGGAGATCCTTGATGTGATGCGTGAACGCGATAACATCTGTAAATACCTCGATATGCCTTTGCAGCATGCCAGCGATCCGATGCTGAAGGCTATGCGTCGCCAGATCACTAAAGCCGAGATGGACGAGCTCATCGTTACCATCCGGGAGAAAGTGCCCGGTATTTGTTTGCGTACTACACTCATTACTGGTTTCCCCGGCGAAACACAACAGGATGTGGAAGACCTCAAAGATTTCCTTCGTCAACATCGTTTTGATCGCGTTGGCATCTTCACTTACTCACACGAAGAAAGTACCTCTGCTCACGCATTAGAAGATAATATTCCCCAGGAAGAGAAAGAAAGCCGCGCTCAGGAGATCATGGAAGTGCAGCAGGAGATCAGCTTTGAAAGGAACCAGGAGAAGATCGGTCAGACTTTCAAAGTGCTCATTGATAAAAAAGAATCAGGACGTTATTTAGGTCGTACAGAGTTTGATAGTGTTGAAGTGGATAATGAAGTGATCATTAACAGCACCAAACGGTTAACCCCCGGCGAATTTGTCAATGTGAAGATCACAAAAGCATACGATTACGACCTGGAAGGTGATGTGGTATAATTCATGGGTTTAGTATAGGAAGGCTACTGTACAGATATTGATTGGTTCTTAATGTGTATTGCCCGGGATAGCACAGGATAGGAGTGTTTTAAGGGGAAAACAACCGTTAGGAGAATATTGTACTAAAACTGATTAAATACCGCAAAATAAATCAATCTGTAGCGCCGTAGTTTTGTTATACCAAAATTTTATAAGCCCATGCATTTTGAATGGAAAGGAGTTTTTCCTGCACTAACGACTCAGTTCACAGCGGATGATGAATTGGATATTCCTCTCTTTGAAAAGAACGTGGCTTTCCAACTGGAAGCCGGCGTTGATGGAGTGATCCTCGGCGGTTCACTGGGCGAAGCCAGTGTACTGACCACTGCTGAAAAAGAGATACTCATTAAAACAGCTATACAGAAGACGGCCGGGCAGGTTCCTGTGCTGATCAACATTGCTGAGGGTTCAACCCGCGAAGCGATCCAGCAAGCTACCAACGCCGCTAAATGGGGCGCCCATGGTCTGATGCTGTTGCCTCCTATGCGTTACAAGAGCGACCACCGCGAAACTGTAGAGTTCCTGAAAACCGTAGCTAATTCGACCGATCTGCCGATCATGTTGTACAACAACCCGGTGGATTACAAGATCGAGATCACACTCGATATGTTCGAAGAGCTGGCCGAATGCCAAAACATCGGCGCGGTAAAAGAATCTACCCGCGACGTATCGAATGTAACCCGCATGTTCAACCGTTTCGGTAACCGTTACAAGATCCTGTGCGGTGTAGACCCACTGGCGATGGAAGAGCTGGTGATGGGCGCTGATGGCTGGGTTGCTGGCCTCGTGGATGCCTTCCCCCGCGAAACCGTAGCGATCTACCGCCTGGTAAAAGCTGGTCAACTGGAAGAGGCTGCTGCCATCTACCGTTGGTTCATGCCGCTGCTCGATCTCGATATTCATCCCAAACTGGTACAATACATCAAGCTGGCTGCTACGCAAGCCGGTATTGGTTCTGAATACGTAAGGGCTCCCCGTCTGCGCCTCATCGGCGAAGAGCGTGAGCGCGTGCTGGAGGTCATCAACGAAGGTATCCGCACAAGGCCTACGCTGCCCGACTACATGAACCTGGCCATGGCCAATACTTACCTGTAAAGTTTTTACATATTACTGAGAGGTGATGTCTTTGAAAAAAGGTATCACCTCTCAATGTATGGTAAAGTACCTTTGTGCCTTACCGATTAAAGCCATTTTATATGTTTAAAGACGCTACTGTAGCCGAGATCAATACTATTATGGAAAAGGCCTGGAAGGCCTTTCATGCATATCGCAAATTATCACTGAAGCAGCGCGCCGCTTTTATGCGCGCCATCGCTGCCGGGCTCGACAATGCCCCTGACGAACTGATCCCCACCGTGATGCGGGAGACCAACCTGCCCGAAGCACGTGTACGCAATGAAAAAGGACGTACCGTATTCCAGCTTACCAGCTATGCCGATGCCTGCGAAAGAGGTGAGTGGCTGGAAGCACGTATCGATACTGCCAATCCCGAGCGTACCCCGCTGCCCAAGCCCGACGTCCGCAAGATGCTCGTTCCCCTGGGGCCTGTAGTAGTTTATGGCGCCAGCAACTTTCCGTTTGCCTATTCTACTGCGGGTGGAGACACTGCCTGTGCACTGGCTGCCGGCTGCCCGGTGATCGTAAAAGCTCACCCTGCTCATCCGGAAACCTCTGATATCGTAGCTAAGATCATCCTGAAGGCTGCTGCCGAAACCGGCATGCCCGATGGCATCTTTGCCCACGTTCATGCTACTTCTTTTGAGATCGGGAAGGCGCTCGTGACCCACCCTTATACCAAGGCTGTTGGTTTCACTGGTTCTTATACTGGTGGCCGGGCTTTGTTCGACTGGGCCAACCAGCGCAAAGAACCCATCCCTGTATTCTCAGAAATGGGCAGCATCAATCCGGTTTTCCTGTTGCCAGGCAAGCTGGAACAATCTGCCGCTGACATTGCTAAAATGTATGCCGGTTCTATCACATTGGGCGTAGGTCAATTCTGCACCAATCCCGGCCTTATTATAGGTATTGAAGGTGCACCTCTGCAGGAGTTCATTACTGCTTTGGGTAATGAGATCAAGCAGATTGCCCCGGGTACTATGCTGCACCCCGGCATTGCTAAAACGTATGGCGAGAAGAAGGCTGCCGCTTTGACTCAGCAAGATGTAACTACTGTAGCTGAATCTGCTACGGCGCCTGCTGCTAACCAGGGCGTGCCTGCTATTGCTTCTGCTTCCGGTAAGGCATTCCTCAACAACCCGGTATTGCATCAGGAAGTGTTTGGTCCTTACTCGCTCGTGATCCGTTGCGCAGACGCGGCAGAATTGCTGAAAGTAACGCAGCACTTGGAAGGTCAGCTGACAGCTACGTTGATGGCTACCGAGCAGGATATGCTGGGGCATGATGAGCTGGTAGAAGCGGTAAAGAACATTTGCGGCCGGTTTATCCTCAACAGCGTGCCCACTGGCGTGGAAGTTTGTCTTGCCATGCACCACGGTGGTCCGTTCCCTGCCAGTACCGATTCCCGCTTTACTTCGGTAGGCGCTGATGGTATCAAGCGTTTTGCGCGGCCTGTTTCCTTCCAGGGCTGGCCCGATAGCCTGCTGCCGGAAGAGCTGAAGAACGACAATCCGCTGGGCATCTGGAGAACGGTGAATAACGAAGTAACCAAGAAGAGTATATAAGAATAAACCTGATAGGTTTTATGACTAATAATCCCATTACAAAAACTACGTCAACCCTGGCCAAGCCGCTGAACGGTTCCGTGTACCATTGTGTGGATGCACATACCTGCGGCAACCCCGTACGGTTGGTAGCTGGTGGTGGCCCTGCTTTGACGGGTGCCAACATGAGCGAGAAGCGCCAGCACTTTTTAAAGGAGTACGACTGGATCCGTAAAGGCCTGATGTTCGAGCCAAGGGGCCACGACATGATGAGTGGAAGCATTCTGTACCCACCACATGATCCAAAGAATGATGTAGCCGTGCTGTTCATTGAAACAAGTGGCTGTCTCCCTATGTGTGGTCATGGCACCATCGGTACCATTACCATTGCAGTGGAAGAAGGCCTGATCGTGCCCAAAACGCCTGGCATCATCCGGATGGAAGCGCCGGCAGGGTTGGTGATGATCGAATACAAACAGCAGGGAAATAAGGTAATAAGTGTTAAATTGACAAATGTTCCTGCGTATCTTGCAGCCACCGAATTAACGGTAGAATGTCCGGACCTTGGTGAGTTGGTGATCGATGTATCGTATGGTGGCAACTTCTACGCTATTGTCGATGTGCAGAAGAATTTCAAAGGACTGGAACATTATTCTGCTGATAAGCTCATTGCCTGGGCACGGGAAATGCGCAAGCGCATCAATGAAAAGTATACGTTTGTGCACCCGCAAGACCCCACCATCAATGGCTGTTCACACGTTTTGTGGACTGGCTCTGTACTGGATAAGACCTCTACAGCGCGTAATGCGGTGTTCTATGGCGATAAAGCTATCGATCGTTCGCCTTGTGGTACCGGTACTTCAGCCCGTATGGCGCAGTGGTATACCAAGGGAAAACTAAAAAAAGGCGACGAATTTATACATGAAAGCATTATAGGCTCTAAATTTATCGGCCGGATAGAGGAAGAGATATCGGATGCTTTCGGTACAGGTAAGCCTGCCATCAGGCCCAGCATTGAAGGATGGGCCAGGATCTATGGATATAACAGTATTTCCATTGATCCGGATGACGATCCATACGCGTATGGATTCCAGGTGTTGTAATACCCATGGCTGCTTGTTGGAAAGTGTTCGGTAATAAGATAGGCAAAACGTTCAAACATAAACCAGCTATATGAAATCAATGAAATGGATCTCAGGTTCTCTGTTTAGCATCGGCATGGCTACTGCTATGATCGGTTGCAATGATTCTGCCAGCACATCTACCGACACTAAAAACGATTCAACAACAACAGCTTCCAAAATGAGTATTACACAGGCGCCCTATGGAACTACAGATGGTAAAGAAGTTATTGAGTATACGCTTGCCAATGGAAATGGAGTAAGTGTAAAGATCCTGAACTACGGTGGCACGATCACCCACCTTACTACGCCCGACAAGAGCGGTACTGGTGGTGACGTGGTACTGGGTTACGATTCACTGAGCGGTTACCTGCAAAAGGGCAATCCTTACTTTGGTTCTTTGATCGGCCGTTATGGCAACCGTATCGCCAATGGCAAGTTCACCCTCGATGGTAAAACGTATACACTGGCCCAAAACAACAACGGCAACACATTGCACGGTGGTTTGAAGGGTTTTGATAAAGTGGTTTGGACTGGTGAAAAGCTCAACGACAGCAGCCTGAAGCTTACTTATCACAGTGCAGATGGTGAAGAGGGTTATCCCGGCAACCTGCATACTGAAGTGGTATACACGTTGACTGGCAACAATGAGTTGAAGATCGAGTACAAGGCTACTACTGATAAGGCTACTCCGCTCAACCTTACCAACCATGCTTATTGGAACCTGAGCGCTGGTGCTGATTCCACTGTGTTGGAGCATGAACTGATGCTGAAGGCTGATAAGTATACTGCAGTGAATGCTAAACTGATCCCTACTGGTCAATTGCCTGATGTGAAAGGAACGCCGATGGATTTTACCACTTCCAAAAAGATCGGTAATGACCTGGCTAAAGTGGACGGTGGTTTCGATCACAACTGGGTGCTGAACAAAGGTGCAGGCCTGGAGCTGATCGGTGCTTTGTATCACCCTGCCAGCGGCCGTTACATGGAAGTGTTCACTACTGAACCCGGTGTGCAGTTCTATTCCGGCAACTTCCTCGATGGAACGCTGACCAACACCAAGGGCGGTAAGAAGTATGTGAAGCATGCTGGTCTTTGCCTGGAAACACAACATTTCCCTGATTCTCCGAATCAGCCTTCTTTCCCGAACACTATTTTGAAACCGGGAGAGACGTATACACAGACAACGATCTATAAGTTCTCGACAAAATAAAAGCCGGAAGGCAGTAACATTCTTATTTAAAAAGAATAAAGCCGTCCGGGTAAGCGCTAATATAATTATTAGGCGTCCGGACGGCTTTTCTATTTCATCAACCTCAAAGGGAGTTCTGTATTATGAGCAAGCAAGTTGTTATCGTAGGCGGTGGTGTTATCGGTCTGAGCAGTGCTTATTACCTGCAACGGGCCGGTTACCAGGTTACTGTTATCGAAAAAGGTGATATTACGGATGGTGCTTCTTTCGGCAACGCCGGTTATGTATCGCCCAGCCACTTTATTCCATTGGCTACGCCGGGTATCGTTGCCCAGGGTATGCGATGGATGCTTAGCTCTACCAGCCCCTTTTACATCAAGCCCCGTTTCAGCTGGGACCTTTTGCGCTGGTTGCTGGCCTTCTACAAGAAAGCCAATGCCGCCAATGTGGAACATGGTGCGCCTCATTTGAACAACATTCTTCAAATGAGCCGTGAGTTGACGGTGGATATGCGCGATCACCTGGGCAATAGCTTCCGTATGCAGGAGGTGGGTTGCCTGATGTTGTACAAGAATGCCGACACAGAAAAGCATGAGCTGGAGCTGGCTGAAGAAGCTGCTCACTTCAAGGTTGATACCAAAGTGTTTACTGCACAGGAAATACAGGCCATGGAGCCGGACGTGGAGGTAAATGTGCGGGGTGGTATATTGTACCCGAGCGATTGTCACTTGCACCCAGGTGACTTTATGGCTACACTTAAAAAACATTTGGAGCAGGCTGGTGTGAAGTTGCAGTTAAACACGGCAGTAACTGGTTTTGAAAAGAATGGTGAAAAGGTAACCGCCGTCATTACCGATAAAGGAAAGTTCCCTTGTGAAGAACTGGTGCTGGCCAATGGTTCCTGGCTGCCATTGACTGCCAAACTGCTGGGAGTAGACCTGCTGTTGCAGGCAGGCAAAGGTTACAGTATGACTTATCAAAATGTAGCCCGCAATCTTCGTCATCCTTCCATCCTCGTAGATGACCGCGTTGCTATGACCCCGATGGGCAATGACCTGCGCATGGGTGGCACCATGGAGATCAGCGGACTGGACAGTCCTACGCTTGTTAAAAGAGCACAGGCCATCTTTAAAGCTGTTAAAACTTATTATCCCAATCTGCCGGTAGAGGCTCCCACTGAACAGAGAATATGGAGCGGATTACGTCCTTTAAGCCCTGATGGATTACCTTATATCGGCCGTCACAGCAAGTATGCTAATCTTACCATGGCTGGTGGCCACGCTATGCTCGGCGTAGCCCTGGCTGCCGCAACGGGTAAATTGGTGGAGGAGCTGGTAGGGCACAAAAAGCCTACCGTCGATGTATCGGCTTTTGATGTTGAGCGCTTTAAGTAACCTACAACCTTTTAGCTTAGACTTTGTTAAATATGACCGGCGGGCGGATTTGCCGCCCGCAAGTTGTACTTTTACGATCGTTTAAGCAATTATGAATTGTAACGCTACACAATTACCTTACATAGCTACTGGTTATTTCTCGAAGATCATCACCGATTACCTGCAGCAATCGCCTGCCCTGCGTCCGTTTTATCAGTACGAACCAACGGTGCAAGGCATCGAACAGGCTATCAATACCAGGAAGCAATCACCGTTTCACCGTTCTTTATTGGCCACTACCCTCAAGAAGCAATATGAGGGCGTTACTGCTACTGAAGCAGTGCAGCAGAACATTGAACGCCTTGCCCAGGATAATACCTTCACGGTCACTACGGCGCACCAGCCGGCTATTTTTACCGGTCACCTGTATTTCATTTATAAAATATTACACACCATCCGGCTTACTGAGCAGCTGAAAAAAGACCTGCCTCAGTATCAGTTTGTACCTGTGTTCTGGATCGGCAGTGAAGACGCCGACCTGGATGAACTGGGTAATATATGGCTCAGTGGCGACAAGCTGGTGTGGGACACCAAACAAACAGGGGCGGTAGGCCGTATGAACACCAAAGGGCTGGAAGCGATCGTGCAGCGCATCGAAGGTGAGCTGTCCGTGCAGCCGCATGGCAAGGAACTGGTGCAACTGTTGAAAGACTCATACCTCAATAGTCCCGATATCCAGACGGCTACTTTCAAGTTGCTGAATACGTTGTTTGGCGAATATGGTTTGATCGTGGTGCAGCCAGATCATGCAGAGCTGAAACGTATCATGCTTCCGGTGTTTGAAGACGATCTCTTCAATCAGACTGCTTCGGGTATTGTAGAGAAGACTATTGAACAACTTTCCGAACATTATAAAGTACAAGCGAATCCACGGGCTATCAACCTGTTTTATCTCGAAGGCAATATCCGTGAACGTATCGAGAAGCAAGGCGAGGAGTGGGTAGTGGTGGGCACCAATATCCGTTTCACTGCTGATGCTTTGAAGAAGGAATTACAGGAACATCCGGAACGCTTTAGTCCAAATGTGATCCTGCGGGGTATATACCAGGAAACTTTGCTGCCCAATATCGCCTTTATTGGTGGTGGTGGCGAAACTGCGTACTGGCTGGAGTTGAAAGACCTGTTGCAGCATTATAAGGTTTCTTATCCTGTATTGGTGTTGCGCAACTCATTCCTGATCGTGGAAGAGAAATGGGAGGATAAGATTGCTAAACTGGGTTTCAGTATTGGTGATTTCTTTCAAAGTGAACAGCAGCTTTTAACAGCACTGGTTGCCCGTCATTCCAATGGTCACCTGAAACTGGAAAATGAGTTACAGGCAGCAGAGCAGTTATATAAGCAACTGCGGGAGAAAGCGGGCCAGATCGACGAAACTTTATTGCCACATATTGAAGCGCTGGAAGTAAAGACACTGAAGCCGATCCAGGAACTGGAAAAGAAAATGCTGCGTGCAGAGAAGAAGAAGTATGAGAATGAGCAGCAGCAGATCAATGCTATTAAGGCTGCCTTGTTCCCGGCAGGTGGTTTACAGGAACGTATCGAGAACTTCATGCCTTATTATGCTCAGTGGGGCAAGGCTTTTATCGATTGTGTATATAAGAGTTCTCTCGCGTTGGAGCAGGAGTTTGTGATATTACAGCAGAAGTAGGAAGATAAGCTTTGAGCTCTTGAAAATATAAAAGGTGACACTTTCTTTTTGAAGGTGTCACCTTTAAATTTTATCTGCAAGCTGCATATTATTACTTCAATCGTACTTTAAACAGGCAACTTACGCCATCGTCATTGTCTGCGACAAGCTGTAGCTTCACCCGTCCATTCTTTTCGGATTGAACGCATGCTGATTCAATTTTGTAACCTTTTAGTGACTTCTCTGCTTCGCGGAGGTTGATAAACTCGTTTACCTTCATATCCTTCCGGCCAATTTTGCGGGAAGCGTTCTCGATAACACCGAGGTAGCTATCACCAATAGGACCATCGTCTACTGAATTGTTGGTATCTTCTGTAGAGGCTGTAAAGATCAGCCAGTCGTTAACGGGGGAGTAGGTGAGGCCTGAAATGCCTGCGTTCTTCAATTTGTTTTCTTTGCCGGGAAACTTGATGGGCAGTATATCCAGTTCAGCATCTGCCTGGTGTTTCCAGAAGCTGTTTTTGGTAATGATCAGGTGGTTGTCGGGGTTCTTTTTGTTGCCACGGTTGCCCATGATCACATGGCCTTCTGCGAGGGTTGCTGCCGATTCAATATTCAGATCGGTGATGCCGCCTGCCTTAATACGGTCAAAGAAAACAGTCATGTCAAATTCTTCTTTCCTGTACTCGTCGAGGTCGAGGAGGATTGCTTTATTGCGGTGTTCTTCCCGGGAGCCGGATCCCAGGATCAACAAACGGGGAATGCTGTTGACTACGATCACGGTGGTGGCTTCCAGGTCGGCCTTGACCTTTTTAGGGATGCGCTCTTCTGTAGACTCAAACAGTGGAATGCGTTGGAGCTCTTTCCAGCGCTTGTTCATGACCAGCACTTCTTTGGCGTCATCTCCTATAAGGAAAACCTTTTCATCATAATACTCAATGCCAGAACCGGAAGGGAAGGTACTGAGCTCTTTAAAATCTGTCAGCGTCAATTTCATATAATGTACTTTATACTACCTGCATAAGCATCTGTAGCAACGCTATTATTTAGGGGCTACAGGTTATTGATCGAACTGGTTTTGCCAGCCTTCTTTCTTCAGCTTATCAGCTTTTTTCAATACTTCGGCTTCGAGGTTCTTTTTATAAGCGGCTACTTTTTCACCCACAGCAGTATCAAAAGCGCCTATGATAGAGGCGGCCAGGATACCTGCATTCTTAGCTGCATTGAGGGCTACGGTAGCTACGGGAATACCATTGGGCATTTGGAGAATGGACAAGATGGAATCCCAGCCATCTATGGAATTGGATGATTTTACAGGGACACCGATTACGGGCAGGGGAGTGAGGGAGGCTACCATGCCGGGCAGATGGGCAGCGCCGCCAGCGCCGGCAATGATCACTTTAAGGTTTCTTTCCTTGGCTTTGGTGGCATATTCCACCATCCGCAGGGGGGTGCGGTGAGCAGAAACAACTGTTAGTTCGTATGTTACTCCTAATTCTTTCAACACATCGGCAGCAGCCTGCATCACGTTCAGATCACTATCGCTACCCATTATTATTCCTACCTGCGGATTCATGCAAGGATTGATTTGAACGGCAAAGAAAGGGAAAATTTATAAGTTACCATCATTAAGAAAATGGCCTTCTCATGTATTTATCCACGTGTTGCTGGTACCATTAGCGGATCAGGTCGCCTTTTAGCCTTAATAGTTCTGTTTCAGCTAATTTAGTATTATAACGGGCCGCTATAAGGCGGTTGTAGGCATCCTGCAGGCTGATCTGGGCTTCCCGCAGTTCAAGGAAGGTAGATACACCCTGGCGAAAACGCTCCAGTGCGATCATCACGTTTTCTTTGGCCAACTCGATGTTGTTTTGTTCCAGGTCCAGCAAGCGTTTTTGCAGCTCATAGTTTTTGAAGGAGTTACCCAGGCCCACTTCTATCAGCGAACGCTGGTTGTCGTAGGCCAGCTGTTGGTAGCGTACATCCAACTGGGCTTGCTTGATCAGTCGTTTTGTGTTGAACCCATTCAGGATGGGAATATTCAGGTTGAAGCCGTAGTTAAATCCTTTGTTCTGGTTATAGAAAGGCTGGTTGATGTTTACGGCTACGCTGTTGTCATTTTGCGTAAAGTTATAGGCTGAGTTCAATGATAAGGTAGGAAACAACTCTGCCTTGCGCTCTTTCACAACGATGCGGGCTATGTCGATGTTCTTTTTGGCAAACAGGAGAGCGGGATTGGTGTCTTCAAATTTCTGTGCCAGCTCTCCAAACTGTAAAGTAGTATTCAGCGGAATGCTGTCGCTCACCTGGTAGGAAGCACCCTGACGAAAACCGATCAACTGATTCAACTGATCGCGAAGCTGGGCAATGAGTGTTAACGCTTGTAGTTGAGCTGCTTTCTGCGCATTCAGGTCAACCCTCGCTTGCAACAATTCAGGCTTGCTGCCCAGGCCAACGGACAACTTTTTATCGGCCAGCTTCACACGTTCTTCATTGATGGATATCTGTTCTTCTACTGCCTTCAGTTGTTGTTTCTGGCGCACAATGTTGAAGTAGTTATTGATCACTGCCGCCACTGTGTTGGTCACTTGATTTTTTACACCCAGTTCACCCAGTGTTTCCAATTCTTCCAGCCTGTTGCGGGTCGCAAACATTTTAAGGCCATCAAACAGCGTCCAGTTGAGTGCCAGTGAATATTGGGTATTATGCGTTTTTACCGCATCGCGGGTCACCGTACTATCTCCGCCACCGGAGCGTTTGGTAAACTTTAGTCGCTGGTTGTTCCTGTTCCAGGTAGTACCTGCTGTTCCATTCAGCTGCGGCAGGAAGGCTGCCCATGAATAAGAGTTGTCGAGTGCATAAGACGATGAATCATTACGGGTAAGCTGAATATCATAGTTGTTCTTCAATGCAGCTTCGATAGCCTGTTCGAGGGTAAGGTAATCCTGTGCAGTAGCAGCAGGAACCAGTATGACGAATGAAATAACAAATACAAAGAAACTTCTCATAATGAAATGCATTTATGCATGGTGAACTTCTGGTTGTGGAGTCATTTTTTCCACCTCTTCCATCAGTTCCAGTTCGCTCTTTTTCTTTTTAAAGGACAGGATACTATACATCGCCGGGATGATATACAGGGTAAGAATGAGGGAGAACATGATGCCTCCTACAATTACAATACCCAGGGGGATACGACTCGTAGCAGCTGCTCCCAATGACAGGGCAATGGGGAGAGCGCCCAGCGCCATCGCCAGGCTCGTCATTAAGATCGGACGTAAACGGGCTTGTGCCGCTTCGGTAACCGCCTGCCGTTTCGATAGGCCTGCCAGTTGTTTCTGGTTGGCAAATTCCACGATGAGGATACCGTTCTTCGTCACCAGGCCGATCAACATGATCATACCGATCTGTGAGAAGATATTGAGTGTTTGATCGAATAACCACAGGGAGAATACGGCACCGGCTAATGCCAACGGCACTGTAATGAGGATGATGACAGGGTCGATAAAGCTTTCAAACTGCGCCGCCAATACGAGGAAGATCAATACCAGCGCGAGGATGAAGGCAAAGGCTGTGTTACCAGAGCTTTCTGCAAAGTCCCTGGAGGCGCCTGACAGCGATGTGGAATAAGTATCGTCCAATAAATTTTTAGCAATGTCCTGCATCGCCTGGATCGCTTCTCCGAGGGTTCGGCCATTGGCAGGGCTGCCGGAAATGGTCGCCGATTTATACCGGTTGAAGTGATACAATTGAGGCGGAGTTGTCTCTTCACGAATGCTTACGAGGTTATCCAGTGAAATGATCTCATTGCGGTTATTACGCACATAAATGTTCTTGAGATCGGTTGGGTCGTCACGGTCGTTACGGGCTACCTGACCTATTACCTGGTATTGTTTGCCTTCGCGGTAAAAATAACCCAGTCGTAGGTTACTCAATGCCAACTGAAGGGTTTGTGATACATCGGCAATGCTAACGCCCAGCTGGCTGGCCTTGATGCGGTCGATATCGATGTTAAGCTCAGGCTTGCTAAACTTAAGATCGACGTCGAGGTTCGTCATTACGCCGCTTTTATTGGCCGCTTCGAGAAACTTGGGCAATACTTCTTTCAGCTTGTCGAAGTTGTTGTTCTGGATCACAAACTGCACGGGCTGTCCACCACGGCGGTTTACAGAGATCGTTTGCTCTTGTACAGCAAAGGCGCGGCCTTCGGAATATTTACCAAGGTTGCGGTTGACCATGTTCACAATGTCTTCCTGTGAACGTGTACGGTCTTTAGGGTCTACCAGCGTTACCCGAACGTTACCGCTGTTCACAGAGCCAGCGCCGCTGAAGCCGGGTGCTGTAATCGTGAGTACGATACGGCGTTCTTCAGGTTTGATGGAATCCAGCATGAGTTGCCCCAGCCGGTCCATGTACTTGTCCATGTAATCATAAGAAGTGCCTTCGGGAGCCGTTACCTGCAGGCGGAACTGGCTACGGTCTTCCATGGGCGCCAATTCCGATTTGAGGTTGCCACCAATGAAGAAGATGACGGCAAAACACCCGATGATCATCAACCACGATATATGGCGTACACGCATAAATCCTTTGAGGGAGTTGAAATAGCCTGTTTCCATCCACACGAAGAAGGGTTCTGTTTTGCGGTAGAACCAGCCATGTTTATGCTCCTTACGGGTAAGTTTTACGTTGAGCACGGGTGTCAGTGTCAACGATACCAGGGCAGAGATCAATACCGCACCGGCTACCACGATACCAAACTCGCGGAACAGCCTGCCTACGAAACCTTGCAGGAAGATGATGGGTAAGAAGATAACGGCCAGCGTAATGGAGGTGGCGATTACTGCGAAGTAGATCTCTTTGGAACCTTCTTTGGCAGCCTGGTATTTGTTCATACCCTGCTCCATTTTCTTGAAGATGTTTTCCGTTACCACGATACCGTCATCCACCACCAGACCCGTGGCGAGTACGATACCTAACAGGGAAAGTACGTTGATGGTAAAGCCGCTGAGATACATGATGAAGAAGGCGCCTATCAGTGATACCGGGATATCGATCAACGGACGAACGGAGATGATCCAGTCGCGGAAGAATAGATAGATAATCAACACCACCAGTATAAGGGCGATGATGAGGGTTTCCTCAACTTCCGAAATAGATTGTTTGATGAACCTTGTTTGATCGAGGGCGATATTCAGTTTTACGTCAGCAGGAACTTCTTTCTTCAGTTGCTCGAAGCGTTTGTAGAACTCGTTGGAGATGGCTACATAGTTGGAGCCCGGTTGTGGCACCAGCGCCAGGCCGATCATGGGGATCAGGCTTTCTTTCAAAACGGTCTCTTCGTTCTCGGGTCCCAATACTGCTTCTGCTACATCTTTAAGGCGTATTTCATTACCGTTGACCGTTTTTATGATCACATTGTTGAAGTCATCTTCTGTGAACAGGCGGCCAAAAGTGCGGATCGATAGTTCGGTGCTATTGCCGGATATTTTACCGGAAGGAAGTTCTACGTTCTCACGGGCAAGTGCCGACTGCACATCGCCGGGTGTTAATCCATACGCGCTGAGCTTGGCAGGATTGAACCACACGCGCATAGCCCAGCGTTTTTCGCCCCATACCTGTATGGCGCTTACGCCAGGAATAGTTTGGAGTCTTTCTACCAGTACGTTGTTGGCGTATTCTGTCATCTCCAGCTGGTTGCGGGTATTGCTCTGTACCGTCATGGAGATGATGGCATCTGAGCTGGCGTCTGCTTTGGATACAACCGGAGGAGCAGGAAGGTCATCGGGCAGTGAACGGGAGGCTTGTGATACTTTATCACGTACGTCGTTGGCGGCCGCTTCGAGGTCGATGCTCAGTTCAAACTCTACGTTGATACGGCTGGTTCCCTGACTACTGGTGGAGGTGATATTTTTTACGCCGGCAATACCGTTGATGGCTTTTTCCAGCGGTTCGGTGATCTGTGATTCTACGATCTCTGCATTGGCGCCGGGGTAGGAGGTGCCTACACTCACGTTGGGTGGGTCGATGGCGGGATAATCGCGCACGCCCAGGAACGTAAAGCCGATGACCCCAAACAACACGATCACGATATTCAGCACGGTAGCCAGTACCGGGCGCCGTAAACTCAGCTCAGAAATATTCATGACAAGCGCTTATTGTACTTTAGATAATTTGATTTTGCTCTCGGGGCGGATGCTCAGCAGGCCCGTAGTGATGACGGTGTCGCCCAGTTTTAATCCATCAGTAACCTGTACATAAGAAGAGTCGCGGATGCCGGTAACCACCACTTTGTATTCAACTTTGCCATTGGAATAAACAGCCACCCGTTTGTTGCGGGCTTGTGGCATCACTGCCTGGGTAGGTATGATCAGTGCCTTGTCATTTTCGTCGAGCTTTAGTCCAACCTTGGCAAATGCGCCGGGTACCAGTGCCGGATCGCTTCCTTTTACTACTGTTCTCACACGCAGTGTACGGGTGTTGGCCTCAATCAATGATTCAGTGGCCAACACGGCAGCATTGAAGGTTTTGGTAGTGCCTGCAATGGTAAATGTTACCGGCCTTCCTTTACGCATCAGGTCGCTGTATTTCTCCGGTACAGAAAACTCCATCTTCAATTGCCCTACCTGGCTGATGGTGGTAATAAGGGTAGTGGGGGATATGTAAGCGCCATCGCTGATCGCCTTCAGGCCAATACGGCCATCGAAGGGGGCGTAGATCTCAGTTCTGCTGATGCTTACTTTTACTAAGTCAATATCTGCTTTGAGGTTATTCACCGCCAGTTCACTGAGGTCGTATTCCTGTTGGCTGATACCACCAATGGTCAACAGTTCTTTTTGCCGTTCGGCTGTTTTGGCATTGATCTGTAATTGCACCTGCAGTTTCTTCAACTGAGCCTGTAAGTCCTCGTCAAATAACTTCACCAATAAAGTGCCTTTCTTTACGAAACTTCCTTCGGGGATATTCAGCCTCACAACACGTCCGCTGATCTCGGGTCTGATCTCTGTTTGCTCGAATGGCATCAGGGTGCCGGGAACTTCGAGGTTTTCACTAAGGGCTTGTGTTTTTACGATGAAGGCTTCCACCTGCAGCGGGGGATTATTGCGCGGGCCGGCGGCGGCTGGTCCGTTTTCCTTCTTTTCTTCCTTGCAAGCAATAGCAAATGCGAATAATAATAGTACAGCTAACCGGCTTCTACCTTTCATGTTCGTTTGTTTGGCTTTCAATGACCATGTATTATCTCGCATCCTTGTACGGGAAAAAGTTGGCATGCTACGTCTCATGTGCTTAGGGCGCTTTTGGTTGGGTTTTATAGCGCGGCTAAGTTAGTGTTTTAACAATGCTCCAATGTTAAAAAGGTTATAAGTGGTATGCGTAGCAACCTTATGCAATGACTTTTAATACGTTTTTAATGCGATGAGCTTTATAGGTCAGGTCCGTTTTGTCCTTACTGACGATAGTTATGTGTCCCATCTTGCGGCCAGGTTTGGTTTGTTTTTTCCCATAGATGTGGACAAATACATTATCCATTTGCAATACATCCTGCAGGCCGTCGTATTTGGCCTCTCCGCTGTGTCCGTCGGCGCCCAATAAGTTGACAATTGCCGCGGATATAATATGGTCAGGATTGCCCAGGGGATAATCGAGCATGATGCGCCATAGCATATCGAACTGGGAGCTGTAGTTGGCTTCTATGGTGTGGTGGCCGCTGTTGTGTACGCGGGGGGCAGTTTCGTTGACAAATACATCACCTTGTTTATCTACAAACAACTCTACGGCAAAAAGGCCGGGGCTTTTCAGGCCTTTTACAACGGCCAGGGCCATCGCTTCCACTTTCCACAATGTTTTATCAGGGATGTCGGCAGGACTGATCTGATAATCGAGGAGATTGAGGGAGGGATCAAATACCATGTCGACGGCAGGATACAGGGCTGTTTCGCCTTTGGCATTGATGGCTACGATCATGGCAATCTCTTTGTGGATGAGTACCATTTTTTCCAGCACGGAGGGGGCATCAAAGCCTTTGTCCAGCTGATCTTTTGTTTTGATCACCTGTACGCCGCGTCCGTCATAACCACCTATGCCTACTTTGTGCACAGCGGGCAGGAAATCGGCCTGTGCCTGCAGGTCGGCTTTGTTTTGGGTAATGACGAAAGGAGCAGTGGGTATCTGCTGTTCTTTATAGAATTGTTTCTGCAGGATCTTGTTCTTGATGGTGCGCAGGGCTGAGGGCTTGGGATAGATCTTCACGCCTTCCTGTTCCAGTTTTTCGAGCGCATCTTCATTAACGGCCTCGATTTCGATAGTGAGGGCATCCAACCCCTTTCCAAAATTGTATACGTCGTCGAAGTTCTGGATATCGCCTTTGGTAAAATGATGACACAAATGGGCCGCAGGGCATGCGGGATCATTTTCCATTACATATGTTTCAACGGGATAATTAGCAGCTGCCTGTAATAACATTCTTCCTAACTGTCCGCCGCCGAGAATACCAACTTTTTGCATGCCTGTGGGTTGAGGCGCAAAGATAAGGGGTTGAAAGATTGACGGATTGAAAAGTTGAAAGGGCTAACGGCTCCTGTACCTGGCCAATTAGCAGGTTCTTCAAAAAAAATTATCTTTGTATTGATGCGTCCCGATTACGACCATAAATTATTCAACGACAAGCGAATGGGTTACTGCCTGCTGATGGAGGCGCTGGCCATGGGTTCGCTGTAAGTTTCTGCCCCCGTTTCCCGCTTTCTGTAGTCTTCTATTGACCGCCGATTTTATTTAATGAATTTAAAACCAAATTGATATGCCTACTCAAATGGCTACCAGTGCTACCATTGATACCAAGTCCGATTTTTTACCCCTTCAAGGGACCGATTACGTGGAATTTTATGTGGGTAATGCCAAGCAGGCCGCCCATTTTTATAAAACAGCCTTCGGCTTTCAGTCGCTGGCTTATGCCGGACCTGAAACCGGTGTAAAGGACCGCGCCAGCTATGCCGTGCGCCAGGAGAAACTGACTTTTGTATTTACTACCCCCTTGCGGGCGAATAACGCCATTGCCGATCATGTCTATAAACATGGTGATGGGGTGAAAATGCTGGCCCTTCGGGTGGATGATGCCACCAGCGCCTGGCAGGAAACCACCAAAAGGGGCGCTGAGAGCTACCTGGAGCCCATAAAAATGAGCGATAAAGAAGGTGAAGTGGTGATGAGCGGCATCCATACGTACGGCGAAACTGTGCACTTGTTTATCGAGCGTAAAAACTACAAAGGCACTTTTATGCCCGGGTTCCGTGCCTGGAAATCGGACTATAATCCTGCTCCTACAGGACTGCAATATGT
Source organism: Paraflavitalea sp. (assembly GCF_059502485.1). Lineage (NCBI taxonomy): Bacteria > Pseudomonadati > Bacteroidota > Chitinophagia > Chitinophagales > Chitinophagaceae > Paraflavitalea > Paraflavitalea sp. The sequence continues at coordinate 901,859 of NZ_JCACET010000010.1, read as the reverse complement.
AGATCATTGTGTGGGTAATGTGGGCTGGAACCAGATGAATAAATGGGTAGGCTTCTATGAAGAAGTGATGGGCTTCCGCAATATTCTCAGCTTCGACGATAAAGATATTTCTACCGAATATTCTGCGCTCATGAGTAAGGTAATGAGTAATGGAAATGGTTTTGTGAAGTTCCCCATCAATGAGCCTGCTGAAGGCAAAAAGAAATCGCAGGTAGAAGAGTACCTTGATTTTTATGATGGGGAAGGTTGTCAGCACGTAGCTCTTGCTACCAACAACATCGTTGAAACAGTAACGGCTTTGCGCGATCGTGGTGTGGAATTTCTGAAAGTACCTACTTCTTATTATGATGAATTGCAGGAGCGGGTAGGGAAGATCGATGAAGATATAGAGCCTTTGAAAGAATTGGGTATTCTTGTTGATCGTGATGATGAAGGATACCTGTTGCAGATATTCACCAAACCCGTAGAAGACAGGCCCACACTGTTTTTCGAGATCATACAACGCAAGGGCGCCAAGAGCTTTGGCAAGGGTAATTTCAAAGCCTTGTTTGAAGCGATCGAGCGTGAACAGGAATCGAGGGGCAATTTATAGTTCAGAGTCGAGAGTTCAGAGTCGGGAGTCAATACATTACTCTTGGCTCTGAACTCGCGGCTTATTACTCCTATTTCTACTCTGAACTCACGACTCCAGACGCTGAACTCATCTCTTCTGCATTTACGGTAGTTCTCACGTATTTACTACACGTGTTTCCACTTAGTTTTTCACATTGTTAACAATGTGGGCTGATTTTTGCACTGGCATTTGTGCTAATTTTAATGCCTGGTTTGACCGTTTTTCCGAAATAACCGGTCTTAAATTACGTTATCAATAAGTGGGATTCTACCGGATGAAATATGTACTGATAGTAGCAGTGTGCCTTCTTGCTGGAGGACATGTGCAGTCGCAAACGGCTGCCTCCAGTTTCAATTTCGTTGAATATCAAAAGACTTTTCCCCGTACAAATGATGCCTGGAAGCGCAAGGAAGATACCCTCATGAAGCAATTCATGGAGAAGGGGCTTGCCTGGCCATTCCGGTATATGTATCTCCGTTCCTTCAAATATGATAGTCAGCTGGAAGTGTGGGTGAAGTATGAGCAGAACGAACCTTTCAAATTATTCAAGACTTATAAGGTGTGTGCGCTGGCTGGTACTTTGGGACCCAAGCGTATGAAGGGTGATTTCCAGGTGCCGGAAGGGTTCTACTACATCAACGAGTTCAACCCCAGGAGTCAATATCACCTGTCGCTCGGTCTCAATTATCCCAACGCATCCGACCGCATACTCAGTGATTCACTGCAACCCGGCGGAGATATCTATATTCATGGCAGTTGTGTAACTACCGGCTGTATTCCTATTACCGATCAACAGATTGAAGAGATCTATATCCTGGCGGCTCATGCACGCAGCCAGGGACAGGATTTTATTCCTGTTCATATTTTTCCCATCCATTTTAAGAACCAGCGCAGCAGCGATTACCTGGCCAAGTATATGAAGGATTTTCCGGAATATGCACCCATGGCTGATGAGCTGAAGCATGCTTATACTTATTTTGAAAGGACGAAGTTACTGCCGGTGATCATGGTATCTAAAAAGGGTAGTTATGTAGTAGAAGGGGTTATTCCTCCACTGCCTGCCGAGCAACCCAAGGTAGTGAAGAAGAAACGGGACCCAAGACCCGTGAAGGAGTTTACCGGTGAGATTGTAGCTGTCGTGAATAAGCTACCTGTATTTCCCGGTGGTAATGCCGGGTTCCAGGCTTTTATTGATAAACTGAGCCATGATATGGCCCAATACCTGGATGAGGATCAGAAGAAGGCTTATGTAATGGTAGAGTTTATCGTGGATAAGGATGGTAAGCCTGGTTATGCCAAAGTGATCAAGGGGGGCAATGATGAGCTCAACTATCACCTCATGGATGCTTTTGATAAGATGCCCGACTGGGTGCCTGCTATACGCCTGGAGCAGAACGTGGCGGTGAAGCTGAAGCAATCCATCTACATCGAGCGCTTGGAAACGGGGACTACTGGTAATGGAACGGGACCTTCCGGCGGTAATACTGCCAATGATTAGTTTTCTTCTACAACCTATTCATAATGAGCCACCTTTTGGGTGGCTTTTGTTTTTGCAGGAAACAAAAAAGCCATCCTTGCGGGATGGCTTGCTATAATAAGTTCGAAAGATCTTAGATAATGTCGAGTGCCAGTACGAAATAAGTGCACACAAAAGGAATGATCAGGGTCAGGTATTCCCAACGATAAAAAATTGCCGCTGCCAAAGCTGCTGTAGAGAGCAGGAATAACAGCATGTATAAGCCTTTGGGTCTTTTATTAGCCATGGTACAAAAAGAATTTGCGCAAAAATAGGGTGAAAGCGTTAATTATGAAAGGATAAGCACGATTTTTTTAAGATGTTGGTAAACGCTGGCAATTGCAGGCATTTCGTGAGATTAGGCCTGATTTTCGCTGAAAGGCAGCGCTGGCAAACTTTAGCCGGTTTGCATATACCGCATTTCATTAACATGTTTGTAAAACGCAGCCAGCAGTGTAGCGTAATTCGTACACTTTGTAATAAATTCGCCCATCCTAACCAGCGTGGGAAGGGCTTCTGTTTGGAAAACACCTAATGATGACAATTCACTTTTATGTTCGCTTTCATACCCAATATGGCCAATTGCTGGCGGTTACCGGCAATATCGAGGCATTGGGTAATCATGATGTTGAAAAGGCGTTTACGCTCAATCACCTGAATAATGATTTCTGGCATGGTACCATCGAGACGGATCTACCGGCATCGGGCGCTATCCATTACAATTATATTTTAAAGAATGAAGACGGCTTCCGCGTGTTCGAATGGGGCGAGCGGGTGATCGAGACCGGTAAATCGCGTGGCCCTGCCCTGATACAGGTTGTAGATACCTGGAATCATGCAGGTGAATACGAGAACGTCTTTTATTCCGATCCTTTTCAACAGGTATTGCTCAATGACCATGCGCGTACCAAAGCAAAGGCTGTTAAGAAGTTTACACACCTCTTTAAAGTAAAAGCGCCGCTGCTCAATCGTAATGAAGTGGTTTGCCTGCTGGGCAGTACCACCGAAACGGGCAACTGGGATACAACAGCGCCTGTCCTGCTGAACCGTGAAAACGGCTCGTGGACGGTTAAGCTCACATTGCCGCGGGAAGACTTTCCCCTTACTTATAAGTACGGCGTATACGATACCAAAGAAGAAACTTTTGTACGCTACGAATCAGACGAGAACAGGGTATTGTATGGATTACCGGGCGATGAAGACAATGAGCAAGTGCTCACCATTTTGCACGATGGTTTTGTGCACCTGCCCAACAATACCTGGAAAGGCGCCGGTGTTTCTGTGCCGGTGTTTAGCCTGCGTAGTAAAAACTCTTTTGGTACCGGTGAGTTCACTGATCTTAAACTGCTGGCCGACTGGGCAAAGAAAACCGGTCTGAAGCTAATTCAGATATTACCGGTCAATGACACCATCGCTACGCATACCTGGGTGGATACGTATCCTTATGCTGCTATATCGGCTTTTGCGTTGCATCCGCTGTACCTGAACCTGGAAAAGGTGGCGGGTAAGGAGCATGCAGTGATTATAAAGCCCCTGAAGAAGAAGCAGAAAGAATTGAATGCCTTGCCTGACATGGATTATGAAGCCGTGATGAAGCTGAAGCTGGCGGCTATCCGCGAGTTGTATGCATTGCAAAAAGAAGAGCTGCTGAAGGATAAAGACTTTTACCTGTTCTTCGAGCATAATAAGCACTGGCTGGTTCCGTATGCGGCTTTTTGTTGTCTGCGCGACCGTTACAATACTTCCGATTTCAACCAGTGGAAAACGCATAATAAGTATAGCAAAGAGGCTATCGACAAGTTTGTGTCACCTAAAATGAAACATTATGATGAGATAGCGTTGCACTATTTCACACAATATCATCTGCACCTGCAATTGAAAGAGGCTGCAGAGTATGCCCATAAGAATGATGTTATCCTCAAAGGGGATATTCCTATTGGTGTATACCGCTATGGCTGTGATGCGTGGATGGAACCCGAGCTGTACCATATCGATGTACAATCCGGTGCGCCGCCTGATGACTTCGCTGTACGTGGACAGAACTGGGGCTTTCCTACCTACAATTGGGAGCGCATGGCTGAAGATGGTTTTGAATGGTGGCATCGTCGCTTTGTGCAGATGAGTAATTATTTCGATGCTTTCCGCATTGATCATATCCTTGGATTCTTCCGTATCTGGAGTATTCCGCTGCATGCAGTAGAAGGTATCATGGGACATTTTGTGCCTGCCATATCGGTAAAGCTACATGAGTTTGGCCAGCGTGGTATCTGGTTCGATCATTACCGCTATTGCAAGCCTTGCATCAACGATTCCATTTTGTGGGAGCTGTTTGGCCCCAACAATGAAAAATTCAAACCATTCCTGCATGCGATTGGGGACGGCACGTATGAGCTGAAGCCCGAGTATGCCACGCAGCGGCAGGTAGAACAATATTTCGCTACGCTGGAGCCTTCTGCTGACAACGGGCATATCAAACAGGGGTTGTATGACCTGATCTCCAATGTGATCCTGTTTGAGCAACCGGGCTCCAATGGGCAGGAGTTTCACTTCCGGTTTGGTATTGAAAGCACTACCAGTTTCCGCTACCTCGATGGGCACACGCAGTGGTTGTTGAAGGAGTTGTATGTTGATTACTTCTTCCGCCGCCAGGATGACTTCTGGATGAAGGAAGCGATGAAGAAACTGCCTGCGCTGAAACGCAGTACCAATATGCTGGTATGTGGTGAAGACCTTGGCCTGGTGCCGGGTTGTGTGCCGCATGTGATGAAGCAACTGGGTATCCTGAGCCTCGAGATCCAGCGTATGCCGAAAGATGCTCATCATGAATTCTTCAATCCGACGGCTGCGCCTTACCTGTCGGTAGTGACGCCTTCCACGCACGATATGAGCACCATCCGTGGCTGGTGGGAAGAGGACCGGGAGAAGATCCAACGTTTTTATAATAATGAGTTGCAGCAGTGGGGCGAAGCGCCTTTCTTCTGTGAGTCGTGGATCAATAAGGCCATCGTACTGCAGCACCTGCATTCACCGGCTATGTGGGCCATCTTCCAGTTGCAGGACATATTGGGTACCAGTGATGCTACCCGCCGCGAGAATCCGCAGGAAGAGCGCATCAACGTGCCTGCTACTTCGAAGCATTATTGGAAATACCGGATGCATATCCCGCTGGAACAGCTTATCAAGGAGAAGGAGTTCAATGAGGAGTTGAAAGAACAGGTTGTATCGAGTGGACGATAATTTAGAAAGTTTTAAAGCTATACTTACTACCAATGAAGGTTTCTTATAGGACTTATAATCTCCCTTTCCGTCATCCGTTTACCATTTCCAAGGGTACTAAAACACACCAGCCTTCGCTCGTTGTAGAAGTTGAACACCGTGGGATAGTAGGTTATGGTGAGGCTCCAGCCATTACGTATTACAATATCCCGGTGGAGAAGATGATAGAAGACCTGGAGCGTAAGAAGATGATGGTAGAGAAGTTTGCCTTCACAGAGCCTGAGCGTTACTGGCATTACCTGCACCACCTGTTTCCCCAGAATAACTTCCTGGTGTGTGCATTGGATATAGCGGTGTGGGATATGTGGGGTAAGGCGTACAAGAAGCCTTTATACCAATTGTGGAACCTGGATATCGAAAAAGCCCCGCTCACCGATTATACCATTGGTATCGACACTATCGACAAGATGGTAGAAAAGATGAAAGAAAAGCCCTGGCCCATTTACAAGATCAAATTGGGAACGGCCGAAGATATAGCCATCGTGACCGCTTTGCGCAAGCATACCGATGCCACCCTGCGCATCGATGCCAATGCCGGCTGGACGGTGGAAGAAGCGTTGGAAAAGATACCCCAACTTGCAGCGTTGGGCGTTGAGTTTATCGAGCAGCCGCTGGCAAAAGATAACTGGGAAGGGATGAAGATACTGTATGAAAAGTCTCCCTTGCCGCTGATTGCCGATGAAGCCTGTGTGGTGCAAGGCGATGTAGAAAAGTGCTACCAGCATTTTCATGGTATCAATATCAAGCTCACCAAGTGCAGTGGTATTACGCCCGCCCGCTTTATGATCGAAAAGGCCCGCTCCTTGGGCATGAAAGTGATGGTGGGTAGTATGAATGAAAGCTCCATCGGTACGGCTGCTATTGCGCATTTAACGCCGCTGCTGGATTATGTGGATATGGATGGCCCCTTGTTGTTGAAAGAAGATATTGCCAAAGGGTTGGAGTTCGACAATGGAAAAGCTATATTCTCCGGTTTGCCCGGGCTGGGCGTGGAGGTTACGGATGTGTACGAGAAGTAGGATATAGGTGGTAAGAAGTAAGAAGTAGGAAAGCCACTAAGATTTTAACTTCTTGTTTTGAGCCTTGAATCCTGCCTCTTACCTCTTACTTCAGGTTAATAAACGTATTCCGGTGGTTCTATTCCTTGTACACGTAAATGCAACACCGCCTGTCCGCGATGATGTGTAATATGATCGATCGTGGCATGGAAACCCTGCACTGCCTCTGCTGACAGTTTCCCTTCATTGACTGTTTGTTCCAGAGCATCGTATGCTTCGTTGAGGTAAGCGATCACCTCTTTCTTATTCTTTTTCGTGGTAGGAGGCGCCCAGTCGGTTTTGTCACCTTTAATATAATTCACTTCCCACCACTGTATGCCGTACGCAACATGGTGCATTTGTTCCCGGAAGTTCCACCCTGCGCCGGCAGGTTTGGAATCGTATGATTTGTCGGGCATGGCTTCCGCAACACTTAGCGTGTAACTCCTGGAGTTGGCTAATGTCTTTTTCAATTGTGCTTGCATAACATTTTGTTTCGGACAAAGCTAACTGACGCCCTTCCGGATGACTTAAGGAATCTTGCTATTTTCTTTGCTTGCTCTTACTGTATAGTAGTCGTTTGTGCGCGGTATTTCGTGGGTGGGTATTTATATTTCTGTTTGAAGGCCGCGATGAAGTGCTCGATGCTGTTAAAGCCGGAAGTAAAAGCAATATCAGCTACGGGTATGGAAGAATCTCTTAACTGCATCTCAGCATGTTTGAGGCGTATATTGAGCAGAAACTGGTGTGGAGAGCACTGGGTGAACGTTTTGAACAAACGGCTGAAATGAAAGGGGCTTACGTGGCAGTGAGTGGCTATTTCCTGCAGGGAAATGTCATCTGTATAATGTTCTGTGATGTAATGTTTTGCCAGTTCAATAGTCGTAAGGTGTTGCTGTTTGAGGCGTGTATGAATATTGGGATCGGGCGAATAATCGGTAATGCTGCCCAACACTTTGTGCATTACTTCCATCACCAGGTTATCGATCTGCAACTTGCTGCCGGTACGGGCGAGGACCAGGCGGGCAATATAATAATGCAGGAATTCCGTTTCGGGTGTTGTTTTATACAGGGTAGAATGGAGGTCATTGTCGGAAAAGAACTTCGTTTTACCGTACTGTTGTAAAATACCTTTATAAAACGGCTTGGTAAATTCAAAGATCGTACATTCATCAGGCACACTGTGGGCATGCGTTACCGTACGTTCGTAGCCCGGTTTGGTAATTAGCACGCAACCTGTATAAGAATCCAATGAGCGGCGGAAAACGTTGAACAGGAAATTACCTTTGCGCACAAAGCTGATGCAGAACGTTTCATTGTACTCTGGTTTGGATGTACGACAATCTACGCACCGGCATTTAAAATCCATAATGCGATAAAAGTCTGACTGGTATAAGGTATGAATGTCTGCATTCATGCTACTAATGTACAAAATAGGCTGGCGAAAAGTACGTTAATGGAGAATATGACCCCAAAAACGCTTACAATGAATAAATTGTTGATTGCCACTCTTGCCATCTTATTGGTATTGGGCGGGAGTGCTTGCTCTACTAACTGTCAAAAGAAGTCTTTACGTCCGGATCAGCGCGCGTGGGTCGATCCGTTTAAAGAGGGGACCGAATACCTTTATGTCAACTATAAAGGACAAATAGATACCCTTGGAGTGATGGAAGTACGTAATTATTATACTCCCTGCGATAAGGTAGAATTGTCGGATTTTCAGTTTGAAGAATATGATGCAGCCTTCGTGATTAAGTCTGCCAGCTTCTATAATAATAGTACAGCTTATATAGGTATCAGCGCATCTGGTGACAGCACACAGGCAGGGCCTGTTATTGTTTTTGGTAATGTAGGAACTTATACGGCAACGGCAAAAGAACCATCTGTGGCGCTGATCGATACCTTGCTCGAAGGGCGATACTTATCAAATGTATATTTTCATGCTGTTGTACCGGATACAGGGGTGCATGCTGAGAAGCAGTTCTTCAGGAATTTTTTCTGGAGCAAAGATTCCGGACTCGTAGCCTATACGACAATCAATGAAGTAGTCTTCCACAGGGCCATTGCACAAGAAGGGATAAAGATGGAAGTGACTGGGTATGCTGAAAATAGGAAAGGTGGGGGCGTGGTATTATCGGTCATTGATAGTGCCAGTTATTTTGTAGAAGGGATCGACTCCTGGGATGAAAAGATGGTTGGAAAGAAAATAAAAGTCACCGGAACATTGCACATACAACACTTTGATCCGCTAAAGCCAGGTGAAGAAGAAAGACAAATGATAGTGGGTACTGTGAGAACTTTGCTTAAGCCCAAGTGGGAGCTGGTAAAATAAAAGCTGCATAACTGATCACAACAAGTGTGGAGCTATGCAGCTTTTGTATGCGTGGCAGGAAGTACTTACCAAATTCTCACGCGCAGGCTATCGGGCCTATATAATTTATCGCCTGGCTGAATATTGAATGTTTGATAGAATGCATCTACATCAGCCATGGGGCCATTTACACGGTATTGTGCCGGTGAATGGACATCTGTCAATAATTGATTGGCCAGTGATTCCTTTCGGGTATGTCCCAGCCAGCCCAACGCATAACCAAAGAAGTAGCGCTGTGATGGCGTGTAACCAGCCAGTTTTTCTCCTTTCTTATATTGCTCTGTTTTTTGGAAAGCATCCCATCCCAGCAGGATTCCACCCAGATCGGCAATGTTTTCTCCAAGGGTAGCTTTACCATTAATGCGCAGCGTATCCACCACTACATATCCATTGAACTGATCGATCATTACCTGTGCTCTCTTCTTGAACTTCTCTTCATCTTCTTTCGTCCACCAGCTTACGAGGTTGCCGTTGGCATCGAACTGGCGGCCTTCATCGTCGAAGCCATGCGTGATCTCATGGCCGATGGTGGAAGCGGCTGCATAACCATATACTACGGCATCGTCCAGCTCTTCATCGCGGTAGCCCGGTACGGTAAAGATGCCTGCGGGCAATACGATCTCGTTGTTGGAGGGGTTATAATAAGCATTGTATTCCTGTGGGGCCATGTCCCAATCTGTACGGTCTACCGGTTTACCCAGTTTGTTTACATTGTACTGGTGCCACCAGGCGTTGGCTTGCTGCATGTTGAGTACATAAGCGCTGCGGCTGACCTGCATGCCGGAGAAGTCTTTCCATTTATCAGGGTAACCTACTTTCTTTTTCATGGTGGCCAGCTTGTGCAGGGCTTTCTGGCGCGTGCTGTCGCTCATCCAATCCAGCTTGTTGATGCGGTCTTTCAGGGCTGTGCGGATGGCTTCTACCATATCTGAGTACCGCTTTTTAGCTGTTTCGTTGAAGTACTCTTTTACAAACAACTGACCTACCAGTTCACCCATTACACCTTTCTGCGTGTCCAGCACTCTTTTCCAGCGGGGCCGTTGTTTCTTGACTCCTCTGATGGTTTTAGAGTAAAACTCAAAGTCCTGGTTGGCAAACGGTGTGCTCAGATACTGGGCTGATTCGTTTACCAGGTTCCAGCGCAGGTAAGTTTTCCAATCGTTCAGGGGAACGGTGGTGAGCACTGCCTGCAGCTCTTTGTAGAACTCCGGTTGTCCTACAATGACAGAATCCACTTTGCCAGCGCCGATATTGGTCATCCAGGCTTTCCAGTCTACCGCAGGTGTTAACTTTTTAAGGTCTGTAACGGCAAACTTGTTGTAGTTGGCATAGGGATCGCGCAGGGCTTCCAGTTTGCGGGAGACCTTTGCCAGCCTTGTTTCCAGCTTCATAACGGTAGTTGCATTGTTGGCGGCAGTGGTGGTATCATCGCCCAGCAACTGGAACATCTTTGCGAGGTGCTTTACATATTCAGTACGGATGTTGGTAGTCCTTGCATCAGTGTTGAAGTAATAATCACGGTTGGGCAGGCCGAGACCACCCTGGTAGAGGTAGAGCGCCATTTGCTCACTGTTCTTGGCATCCTGGAATATGAAAGCACTGAAAGCAGGGGAGATGCCTTTCACTTCCCAATCGGCAATCAGTTGCATGAGGGAAGGGATATCCTGGAGGGCGTTGATCTTATCCAGCTCTGGTTGCAGTGGTTTAATGCCGGTTTGTTCAATGAACGTGGTATCCATGGCGCTGAGCCAGAAATCGGACAGTTTTTTGGAATTGCCACCGGTAGCAGAATCAGCCACGGCTTTTTCATTGATGGTGAGCACCCGTTTGTACAATTCTTCATTCACCATATTGCCGATGCCCCAGCGGCTTTCTTCGTCAGGAATGGGATTGTTTTTGATCCATCCGCCATTGGTGTACAGGAAGAAGTCATCGCCGGGCTTTACGGTAGTGTCCATATTGGCCGCTACCACATCCGGTCGCGGTGGCTTGGTATCGTTGTTTTGACAAGCAGCGAGGCTGCCGAGCAAAGCAGCCGTAAGCAACACATGGATTTTCATATTTGACAGTTGTAGTTTTTGATGCTTCTAAAGGTACCGTTTACCCCAATAGGGTAAAAGGGTATAATAGATGAGTGAAAGGAATCCGGGATGAACAGTTGTACTTCATCTTTGAGAATTATTCTTTATTTTAAGCCCGGAAAACTGTCATCATGGACAAGCGAGGATTATTACTTATTGCTACAAATCTGCTTTTACTGGCAATTTTCATATACCGTATAAGAAGGAAAAAAAGAATCCCCAACCTGGTATTGATGATGGTGGTTATCTTTTTCTTCCTGTCCATTATCGAGTTTTCATACCGGTTATTTTTTAGTGGAGCAGCTTATGAAACAGGCGATTGCAGTAAAGATTTTTTCAGGTACGACAGCAGCCTGGGTTATGTGATGAATAAAACCGGTAGTTGTATCGCCCGTAAAATTACCAGGAAAGGGGATACTGTTTACCAGGCTACTTACACCATATTGCCGGGAGTCGATACTGGCAAACGACCTGTTAACCGCCGTATCAGTTTTATGGATACCGGGCATGCACGGAAAGTGGTATTTCTCGGTTGTAGTTTCACTTTTGGTCAGGGATTGGATGATAGCGCCAGTCTTCCCTGGCAACTGGGTAAAATGAATAATATGCATACTGTAAACCTGGGTACTACAGGATATGGTATTCACCAGGTATACCAGTTGTTCAAAGAACAATTTGATACTACCAGCAACCATCAGCAGATTTTTGTCTATTCTTTTTTATATGATCATATTTTACGGGCGAATGGCTTGTACGATTGGAACCTGCAGGGGCCCTTATTCAGGATGTCAGGAGATTCCCTGGTGAATACCGGACCAATGATCAATCAGGTCGATATTGCAAAGCAGCGGTATATTCATTACGCCTCGTTATTGGGCACTTTTAGCTTTCTGAAGGATATGCTGGGCAGGGTAGAAGTGAATGCACGGGTGCGTAAGTTGACTCAAGCTGATTACGACAAATGCTTTCAAATGATCCGAAAGATGGCGGAAGCCATTCGGCGTACTGGTGGGCAACTGATAGTGGTCAATTGGGACAATGATAACTGGGCCAACCTGGAAATAAAAGGGTTGCCTGTTGATATGATCAATAAGAAGTTAAACGATCTGGCTGCTGCGGATGTGCAATTGGTGAATGTATCTTCAATTCTTGACTATAATGATAGCCGTAATTTTATTGCCCGGGACGGACATCCTGCTGCTATAGCCAACATAGCTATCGCGCGGCATATCGCACGTATTATAAACCAGCAGCAGTGATCAATTCTGTGCGTCATGAAAAATGATCCCCAGCGTGTGGCGGCGGCCAGTATGTACTTCACTTACGCCATGTTTCATATTGACGCGGTAGTAACCTTTGCTGCCTTTCACAGGGCGAAAATTGGTAGTGAATACCAGGAAATCGCCTTTGCGCGGCTTTAATACAATGGCTTTGGATTGTGCCCGGGGCACTTGCTGGGTAAGCACAAACTCGCCACCGGTATAATCTTCTCCCGGTTCGTTCAGGAAAAGCACCAATTGAATGGGGAAGAACAGCTCCCCATATAAATCCTGGTGCAAGGTATTGTGTCCGCCTTTGCCATATTGGAGTATCAATACGGTAGGATGAATTTGTCCTTCCTTACGACAGAGCGCCTGCATAGCCGCATGGGTGGGCGGGTATTGACGATCGATACCCAGTGCTTTCATCCAGGTATTGGCTACGTTGACCAGTTTTGCGTAGACCGTTTGCCGGATATCCTGCAGCAGACCGGGGAGGGGATATTTGAAGTATTTGTATTCGCCCAGGCCAAAACGATACCGCTCCATGACGATCGTCTTACGGTAGTGGGTGGCTTCGTTGTATTGTTCAATGAGTTGATTGCATTCCGTTTCTTTCAATACGCCGGGCAGTAGGGCATAACCAGTATTGTGAAGTTGTTCTTCGGCTGCTGTCCAGTCCTGTGCATCGATCCTGTTGATAATGTTTTCCATGTTTGCAAAGCTATCAGCGGTCGATAGCCCGGCAAACCTGATTCTTGCGGAATCATCAGTTACATCTTATCAACCTATTAACCCATCAACTTTTTTTCTTTTTGGAAGCTTTGGCCGTTTTGTTGAAGCTCAGTGCCAGTTTTATCCACCAGCCGAGTTGCTTGTTGGTAGTCAATACATCCTTATCTACAAACACGTATCCTTTCATGACCTTGCCGGTAAAGTCCATCGGTGTACAGCCCTCTTTTTCAAGGGCTTCTTCGTACACATCGGGGCCAATGCGCAGCATAAGTCTTTCCTGCTCTACGCCCACGCACATTTTATCGTTGACCATAAAGCAGAGCCCGCCAAACATTTTCTTTTCTTCCACTTTTTTTTCAGTGGCGGCGATCATTTCCCGTACGCGGTCGGCCAGTAGTTCGTCGAATGCCATATGAGCGGATTAGCGTTTTAAGTAGATGGTTGAGACACTAAAAGTAAGTAATTAAGTGGACGGTAGGGGTAGCAGGGGTGTAGCAAAGGGCTATGTCTTTGATGTAGCGTTCATTGGAATTGTTTAACCATAACAGTTCCAGCGTTTGTGCCATCACTTTTCCATAATCCAACATTGTTTGCACGGTCAGTGGCTGTAAAAAATAATGTATTACCTATGACTTTAAACTGTCCAGGGTTTGAGCTTGCTCCGGCATTTGTGTTAATATCTTTGACCATAACCGTTCCTGCGTAAGTGCCATCGCTTTTCCATAATTCAGTGCCATTCCTTCCGTCATTGGCAGTAAAAAATAATGTATTCCCTACAAATGTAAATTGGCTGGGATTTGAGCTTGTTCCGGCAGTTGTATTAATATCTTTGACCATAACAGTTCCCTTGTAAGTGCCATCACTTTTCCATAGTTCAACTCCGTGTGTGCGATCTTCGGCTGTTAAGAAAAAGCTTTGTGAATTTGCAGTGCTAGTAAAAAGCATACTGCCCAATAAAAATAGTATTGTTTTCATTTTATTGCCGTCAGTGATTATAAGTGCTGACTCCGCACTGGTTTTGTTTGTCTACGTTGTGTTGAATTTTCTGCTTACTCCGGACTTGTTTTTGCAAGCTATCTTTCTTTGATAATCGGCGTCACCGTTTTTTCACCCATTCTGAAACATGCCCATAAACTATTGAAGTTTATAAGATGTAAATCTCCGGGCCCGGTAATAGCTGCGGTGGCAATTGTGAATAATCGTGTTTTCACGAAATATCGTGAAAGATTGCTGTGTCTTTGGGGCGGGTAGCGGTCTGCATATACGCGAAAACAGCTCCATATTAATTTCTTCAAACGCTTTACGGTAGTCATTTTTAAGGGAATAAGCTAATTCAAATCCCTGCATTCGCTGCGTTCCTTTTGGACTGGGTACACCTTTTGGACTACTCCTGGGCTATTATCAATCGCTTTTATCTATCAGGCCTGTAAAAGGCTGTAATTTTTAAACTCAGTATTATGAAAAAGGTTGTTTTTAGTCTCGTGTTATTGACTGCATTCGGATTTGGTACAAAAGCTCAACATCAGGAACATGCTGATAAGGAAGTCACAGCTCATCCTCCTAAAGTCCTTTTTACAAAGCAACTCCCTGCCAACCTCCGTAAAGATCAGGTCGAGGTAGTTTTCGTGCGGTATGCTCCGGGTGAAGTATCTAAGGCGCACAGACATCCGATGGCCACTGTTGGATACGTGCTGGAAGGCTCCATAGAGTCCACATTTGAGGGTGTAAAAAGGGTCTATAAACAGGGGGAAGTTTTCTGGGAAGAACCAGGAGGCCTTCACAATCAGACCAGGAATCTGAGCAAGACAAAGGAAGCGGTGTTGGTGGTTTTCTTCGTGGGAGCTACAGGAAGCCCTGTGCTCATTCCGGAGAAGGCCAAAGAGTAGATCCTGCAGGCTAACCTGTGATAACGCTTCTTAAGAAAGTACCTTAAATCAACCAACATGAAACGGCTTATAGGGGCGACGGCTGCCGCCTTATTTTTCTTCACGGGTTACGGCCAGTACGTTCCCGGGGGAAAGATCGTAGCCCCGGATAAGATATCCGGATTGCTCGACCGCTTGTCGTTGAATCTTTCCAGCAATGAGCGGGCGGCTACGTTACTGGACCTGGGTTATGGATACCTGTATAAGCGGGGGGAAACCCCAAACGATCTGGACAGCGGTATGGTATTTTCCACGCAACTGACCGAACTGGCTGCTCGTACAGGAAATACCTTCTATAAGCAGGAGGGGCTATTGCTGACGGTGCTGTTGCGCATGGAGCAGAAAGATTTTGCCGCTTCCGAAAAGCTACTGCTTGCTATGAATGATACTACCCGGCAAAGAGCGCTTCTTAGTCTGGCCGGCTTTTGTAGTTTAGCTGCTTCATTAGCCAATCCGGAAGAACGGGGTATGCTCGACACGGCAGCGCACTACGCAGAAGCTGCTTTATCGTTGGCGATAAAAACCAGGTATTATATAAAGTGGACAGTGGTCGCGGTGGAAATTATTGCTAACCACTACAGGGCCCGCCATCTTATTCCCATTGCAGAAAAATATTACCTGCTGACGCTACAATGCACCGATGTAAATGGCTACCCTTCTATAGCTCAGGTGTATAGCAGATTGAGTATCGTATATACCACAGAAGGCAACTTTTACAAAGCCATGGATTATGGTATACGGGCCGAAAAAGCGTTAACGCCGAAAAGTACAGACGCTGATGTGGCGCATGTTTATAATTGTTTGGGAGGTCTCAATGCGGTGCAGGAGCGGCCTGAAAAAGTGTTATTCTATTACGGCAAGCTATTGAAGGAGCCTTTGCGATACAGGGATTTGCTACAGTTTTACGGAGTGGTGGCCACGTACTGTGCGAATCTGCAGAAGCTTAACCGGTTGCATGAAGTGTTGCCGTATATGAGCAAGATGCAAGCCGTAGTTCCGCCGACAAGCAATATGGATCATTATTTTGCGAACCTTGCTTTGGGGCGTTGTTACCGGGAATTGAGGGACTTTGCCGCTTCGGAAAAATGTTTCCTGGAGGGCATAAAATACGCGGAAGCAGGCCGTATATCAACCGGCGCCATCAACTATCACCTGGGATTGCTATACTACCAGTTTGATCAATTTGAGAAAGCCGTTATCGTGTTTAAGGTGGCGGAAAAGAAAATGAGTGTTGAAAATAGTCCATTGATCGCTATGAATAGCCTGGCGCTGGCAAAGGCAGAAGCAGCGTTTGGTAATCATGAAAATGCCTACAGATCGCTACTGAATAGTAAAAGATTATCTGATTCGATTTTTACGGTGGGTAAGGCGCGGCTGACAGACGAACTGGAAACACAATACCAAACGAGTAAAAAAGAGGCAGAGCTCCGCTCAAAAGAGGAGAATATATTCGTGCTGAATAACAATGCCGAACGGATGGAACAGGAGGCGACAATCCGGGAAGCAAAGCTGAAAGAAGCATCGCTGATCGGTCAGCGGAATGAAATAGCCTTGCAACTGAAAGCGAAAGAGTTTGAGATACTTCAGAAAAATTCGTTGGAACAACAGGCAGCCATTGATCAGGCTAAAGCGAGGAAAAAGCTTACTTTTCTCATTATAGGGTTGCTATCGGCCATCGTGGCATTGTTGTGCTGGTTGTTCTGGTCCAAACTCAGGTCAAACAAAGTGATCTCCGATAAAAATAGTTTGCTGCAACAGCTCGTGAAAGACAAAAGCTGGCTATTGAAGGAGATGCACCACCGGGTGAAGAACAACCTGCATACGATCGTGAGCCTGCTCGAAACGCAATCCATCTATTTGCAGGATGATGCGCTGCAGGCGATCCAGCATTCGCAGTCGCGTATATTTTCCATGTCGCTGATCCATCAGCAACTTTACCAGTCGGATGATTGCAAGACGATCGATATGGCAACCTACGTGCCTGAGCTGGTCGGTTCCCTGAAAGAGAGCTTTAGCCTGTATAGGACTTTCCAAATGCAACTGGACATCGATTCTATGGCATTCAATGTAGATGAAGCCGTGTGTCTGGGGCTCATCATTAACGAAGCAGTGACCAATTCCATGAAATATGCTTTCGATGCTGGTCAACGGGGGGAGATCTATATCCGGCTCAAAGCAACCCGGTATGATGAGTTCGAGCTGGTATTGGCTGATAATGGGAGAGGGCTGCAAAAGGATTTCGACCATGAAAAAACTGGTTCACTGGGCTTCCAGCTCATCAGGGGATTGAGTGAACAATTGCAGGCTTCTCTCGCTATCGTCAATGATAATGGATTAAAGATCATCGTTTCCGGCATCTCCGCTTACCGAACCAATAGGGTAAAGGAGATGGAAAATGAGTTGAAGCAGCATTGGGCGATGTGACATTCAACAGATCATCAACAACCTGTTCTGTCCGGATTTTTCCTTTGGTGCACGGTGAAGGCAAGGAGGGACCTGGCTTTCAGGATGGTCAACCGCCAGCCTCCATAGGTGACCAAGGCCCAGACTTACTGGACGTGCATCAGGTTCAGCCTGATAGTGCAAATCAAAGAAATGTTCACTTAAGAAAGATTCAAAACCTTCATCTGCTCCACGATATAGTTTTTTGAGTTCCTCACGTATTTCCGGAATAAGTACTTTCTTTTTGCCTTTTGAATTGGGCAATATTTCACTCGAATCGCCATAGTAGGTGCATAAAAAGGTATCGGTTGGTATAGGAGATCGATCTACATGAAAAGAATAAACATCGGTTGGGAAAAACGGGTAGGTATCATCCTGGTCATAGTGTTTGATCACATTAAGGATTGGCGACGCGCCATGCGCTTCCAATAGCTTAAAGTCATTTAAAAGAATTTCACGGGCAAGTTGTCCTTGTTCACTCAACTGAAGTGCACAAAGCTCTTCTTTTTCAATGGTCGTTATATTTCCGCTTAGTTCTACCTTTTTAACGATCTCAGAAAAATCACCTGTTAGTCTACGCGTCCAACAAATGGCATTAACTATTCCATTAAATGATATAGAAACAAGGTCTTGAAAATTCGTGACACAGTGAATTTGATGCTCAGCATTCGATAGATCTATCATAACCGCTAATATAAGATCAAATATTGCCCGATTCCAGATTTGTTTTACAGATCTTCATCGCCTGTTCAAGCATGCCCTGAAAATCAGGCAACACATGTGCCTCGATAATTTGCTTTGCTTCTTCGTTCCTGGGCGTAATTACGTATTTCCAGCCAATCGTTACTTTCCCATCTTCAATGGGTATAAAGACCCAGGCTCCTTCTACTTTCTCTATCAGGTTGCTGAGACCTTCTGCCGTAAAGTTTTCTATTCTGTATGAGAAATAATTGGGATAATCAACATGCAGCATGCTTTCCAGGGCTGAATTGCCATCTGCAAATGTTACTGTACGGGAAAGACCTGCTTTGATCCAATACTCCTGTTCGTTTGTTTTTACAATCGACGGGATGTTGCTATATCCTGGGAAAATGGTTGGCAATGATACCGGTTGGATGTAATCAAACGCACTCTTGATGGGTACATGTATGGTTTCAATTACGCTGGCGGTTGGCATTGAGAGCTGACTTCTTTGAGATTGTTTATTTATGTTCATGATTGCTGATTATATAGTTATAAAAATTACCCTATTGGCAGATTCATAAGCTTTGAAAAGGTGATAGGATTTGCATACTCGAATATGCTTACTATACTCCTGTCTTCAATGTCAAACCTAAATACATAAACATTTTCATAGGGTGCATTGCCATCAGCCTTGATCAGGTTGCCATGTGTTTCCAAAAAAATGCGTTTACCATCTGCACTAACGGTGAAAACAGGTTCTTTCCACTTAATCTGGGAAAACAGGGCGCATGCTCCCTTAAAATATTCCGTTACTTTTTCTTTGCTATCAAATAAATACCATGGAGTGGGATCTCCTGTTGGTGACAAAGGAATTTTGACCTGGGTCTTATCATTAAATAATGCTGCAACGGCAGCAATGTCTCTTTGCTCAAGTGCGGCCAGGAACTTTTTTACGATGCTTAAACTTTCTTCCTGAAGACTTTTTTCCATTTCATTGTTTTTTATCTACTCCTTCATTAGAGTAGAATACAAAGTTGATGGATAGTATTTTCATATTATTTGCCATTTGGCAAAAAGTAAATTGGTATAAGAAATCTTCAGGAAAAGAGCCAGGAATGGAAGGGCGGTTCAGGATCACAGGTCTGGAGAATTTTGCCTATCTTTCAATATAGCAGCAAGTGCAAAGAATAATTGTGTGTTTTTTGCCAAATGGCAAATTTTAATAGCATTTTTTAAAAGACCTTGCAGCAATGAAAGAGTTAATAGACTATCTGCTTTTGTTCGGGCAGTTGAATCAGCAGCAAATTGAATTGATACAAAACAAGGCAAAAGAAGTTGAACTAAAAAAGAACGATTATTTTTCGGAGGCGGGAAAAATCGCTAAACAATGGGCTTTCATTGTTGAAGGTATTTTCAGGGTTTGCTATTACAATAACAAAGGGGAAGAAATTACAAGGTATTTTATTGATGAAAATAACTTTGCTGTTGACCTGAATAGCTATAATAATAAAATACCCTCTTCAGAATATGTTCAGGCAATTACAGACTGTAGACTGGTGATTTTTTCGGCAGAAGCCATGAACGAGCTTTCTTTGACAATTGTTGGCTGGGATAAAATAATTAACCAGATTACATCTAAGGCATTAATTGAAAAGGTCAACCGCATAAGTCCCATGATGGCGGAAGATGCAAAATCCCGTTATCTTGGTTTCCTTGAAAAGTTTCCACAGCTTGCCAACAGGATACCGCTGGCATTGCTTGCTTCTTATTTAGGTGTAACACAATCTTCATTAAGCAGGATCAGAAAAGATATCAGGTAATAACAATCATACAACCCTTCAGAACCAACGCTCCGAAAGGTTGTATATTATAATAATCACTACTTACGGGTTATTTCTACAGCGCCATATTGCCCTTTGTCGCCGTATTTTTTAGTGGCTTCTTTGCTATCTAAAGTGGCCAGTTTGTAATCGCTGTCAGCGAGTTTTACTTTTTGTCCTACGGTAATCTGTTGCCCATCCACAATGAGTAACTGTACTTTGCCCAGTAATGTGAAGGAGCCATTTCCGTGAAAACGCTGATCCTTGAAATTAACGCGGACTTGTCCTTCAAAATATACTTCTTTGTTTTTGTCCGACCAATTAAGGGAGGAAGCGCGAAAGGTGCCACTTGTTTGTCGAACGGTATGGGGTGCTTCTGTTACATTCGATGGGGGATTGACAACTGGGGTATCTGCCGAAGGCTTTGCCTCCACCTGACTGTATGTTTCAATGGGAGGTTTCATTGAATCGTTCGCAGTAACCTCGTTTGATAGGCCCACTGATAACAGTAATGCCAGGGCCAGGGAATCTAATGTCTTCATTGGCTTTTGTTTTAAGTTTGTTTGTACAATGACGCTATCTTCCCGGATGGTGGCAATTGCAGGTTGAAAAGGAGTAATATTTTTTTCAGCAGTGTCTGAGACGGTATTTTTTACTACCGGTGTCTTTTGTGCAAGCTTTTCTGTTTTATTGGCAACCAATGCAATGATGAGCATGATCGATAGGACGGACGATATAGCTATGATATTGGCGGTAGATCTTAAAAATGAATGGTGTCTAAATATAGGCTGATTACTGAATTGGATCGACTCCAGCGATAAGGGCTTTTGGGAATGAAGTGAAAAATCGCTAAAAGTATCGCGAAACATTGAGTCCATGTTTTCATTTGGACCACCAATCAGCAGGAGGATCAGGGCTTTTCTTTGCGCTGGTTCGTTAGGATCTTCCTTTATCTTTTGGGTAAGTAATTGTTGTAGCTTCCTGCGGGCTCTTGCAAGGTGTGACTTTGATGTACCCTCACTTATTCCGAGCGTTGATCCAATTTGTGCATGGGTCAATTCCTCAAACACATATAGGTTAAAAACCAATCGATGGTGTTCAGGCAATTGGTCAATAACCTCCATCAATTCGGCGGCAGTAAATCTTTCCGCTTTGATGGCGGGCATATTTTCTTCTATTGGATGCAGTGACATAAGATCTGGCATCACATCCACTACGTGTGGATCTTTTTTTCGATCTCTTAAATGTTGCAGCGTATGGTTTACAACGATACGCCGTAACCATGCTTCAAACTGGCCCTCGCCCTTAAATGTCCCCGACTTGTCTATAGCTTTCAGAAATGCATCATGTACCAGATCTTCCGAAAGCTGGTGGTTCCTGGTGTAGCGGTAGCAAATACCAATCAACCTGCCAATATTGCTTTGATAGGCCTTTTCCCAAAACTCTTTTGTTGATGCTGTCAATTTCTGTTTTGTTTTTACAATGAAGCAAAAGATCATATGATCTTACCAGCATATGACGCATTATGGGTAAATGGTGGCAGTTATTTAAAGATGAAATTTTAGATCATTTCTAAGTCCCTGAATATCATTTATAATCAGTTCCATACTTCTTCAGGTTTATTATTCCCCATATAGCAAGAACCAGCTCTAACACCAGCCCTGTTAGAAAATATTTGCCTGGAACGCCGTCTGAAGCCAGGCTAACTAACCTGCCAAGCGCCAGCCCTCCCATAAAAGTAATATTGGTAATGGTGGCCGTGGTCCATAACCGGGGTTTAACAATGCCCATAATCCAAACCGCGGACATGGTCAGGTATAAACCCATCATAGCCCTGAAAATATTTGCCAGGTTGATATTGTCTACTTTAAAGTCAAACAGCCAGGGCAGCATCCTTTGCGGGTATACACCATACGCCAGTGCAACGGGAATGATAACAAGTATGGAGACGGTCAAATGCAGGTTCTTTGAAGCGGGGCGTGTCAATGATTGTTCTTTTTGATATTAAAATAATGGAGAGATAATACAGTTATCCTGCGGTATTGTGTCCCAGTTTCTTCCGGGCAGTTTCAACTTTGATCTCCACCATCACCGAATCTGCTACGTACACACGCACCTTCCCCAATGTGCGGTACAAAGTATCTATAGTTACCTCATCGCCTGCCTTCACCGCCACCAGCAAACTATCGACCCGTCCGGCAATGACCCGGTATGCCCGGAATGATTCTGTTGCCTTTGTGTTCCAGCCGATATATTGTTTAACGGGCCGGATGTTTTTAACCTCAAACGTTTCCGTATCGATCTCTACCGGGTAGTCAAATTCCAGGTTTTCTACTACTTCATCACGGCCAGCTATATTACCCCTTAGTTTTGAATCTTCCCGATGAAGCTCAATGCCCTCTTCCCGGGTATCATCAATCGAAAAAAAATGCTGGAACTTGCCGTTCCGGAATCCAACAAACGAATTGGTGTAGTAGATATCTGTTGATGGCGTAACGATTTGTACAATGAGATCTTCTGACTGAAAGTGTTCAGTCATGTCCCGGAGAATGTATTTGCATCTTGAACAGCCTCCAAGGCTTTCAAGTTCAGCCTCGAGTGTATCAGATGTTCCAGTCTTTTCATTCACGTATATGAAATAATTCGAGGAAGCATGATATTGACATTCCTCATCTACCTTTCCATTCACTACAGCAAACCGGGAGGTCAGTAAGATTACCTGATCTTTTATTTTTAGCCGTGCGTGTTCGACGTATTTCACTGGATAGCCAGGCTCATCTACATAATTGGCTGTATCTTTTGAAGTAATTTTGGTCGTATCTTCCTGTGTCGTAACAGAAGTACTGTTTTTGCAAGAAAAAATGAGAAGGATAATAATAGGGAAAGCTAACTGGCAGGGTTTCATAGATTACCAAAGTACGATATGTTTCCAGAATTTCAAACAAGCATTAAGTGGGCGCTAACGAACCAACCATTACAAGACTGTCTATGCCTAAAATACTTCACTTTTTATATCTCTTTTATATTACGAGTAGTATTTATGCTTGTGCTACAGTGCGAGGTAATGTAAAGAATACAAGCGATGCAGACAAGTTTACCACTGCTGCGCCTCAGGTAGAAACCAGTCTGGTCGATGTAGATCTGCCAACGCCTCAGTTGATGACTATATACAGGGACTCCCTGTTGCTGGTGGTAAATAACCTGAACCGTAACCCACACCATGTACGGGTATTCGATATTGGTCAAAAAAAAGCAGTTAATAATATCCTGCCTGCAAGCCAAAGGAGAGGAGGGACCCTGGCATTTATGTCCTTTGGTATTTCCGACAGTTTGGTATGGGTATTCGATGTAGGCAAAAATGGCTTCATTGTAGCCAATATAGATACGGTATTAAAAGGTAATGCAGGTATAGACTACTATTCGGAATATCGTATCACTCCGCAGGTTTTTTATTATGATGCTATGCTTTTAAATCGAAACGAGGCATTGCTCAGTGGTAATTATGATACAGATGGAAAGCTCGTGTATATTAATTTTTTAGATAGTACACGTAATAAGCAACTCCTGTCTTACGAGCAGGATACCAATATTGGTTCGTCGAGGGTCAATAAAATGTCATATGAGAGCTTTATGCTGTTAAAGCCGGATAAGACAAAACTCTTGCTGGCTTGCCGGTATTCCGATCAATTAGAGCTGTTGGATATTGGCAATGGAAAGCATAAGAAGATCAAGGGACCGGTAGGTTTTTTGCCGAAACTCGCACCTTTCGAAAATAACGCAGGGGTAACGGAAGCCACACCAGGCCGGGAAACGCAGTACGGTTTCCTGAAGGGGCACGTTACCACCAACTATTTCTACTTGCTGTTTTCCGGTTATTCCTTTCAATCGTTCCACCGGTTTTACGGCAATAGAATATTCGTGTATGATTGGGAAGGGAATCCTGTCAAAGAAATTAACTTAAAGAATGACATCGTCGATTTTTCGGTTTCATCTGACGATAAGACCCTTTATACGCTAAACCCCCAGACAAAAGTGATCAGCTCTTCTGCATTGAAGTGGTGACCGCTTCTACAACTTTTGCTACAACCAGCCTGAAGGTTTACTTTCGCGCAGTATGGATATTTATACTACCCCCGGGGCTGTTACCATTACCTGTCATAAGCGAACGATGCCTTACCTCGAACAGGAGGTAAAGGAGCTTGGCTTTGACATCATAGAAACTTTTGTTACCGGCGTAAAGCTAAAAGCAACCGTCAATGAGTGTATCAGGCTCAACCTGAACCTCCGTTGCGCCAGCCAGGTGTTGTATAGTCTTCAATCATTTGAGGCCCGTAATGCTGACGAGGTCTACAAGACTTTGCTTCACTATCCCTGGGAAGACATCTTGCCCGATGGCGGTTATTTTTCCATTACCAGCAATGTCAGCAACGACAGCATCAATAATAACATGTATGCCAACCTGCGTGTAAAAGACGCCATCGTCGACAGGCTGCGCGACAAAAAAGGAATACGCCCCTCCACCGGCTCTGCTTTGACTGGCGCTGTGATACATTTATTTTGGAAAGAGGATAAGGCCGAAGTGTTTGTCGATACCTCGGGCGATTCACTGGCCCGTCATGGATACCGCAAAATACCCGGTCAGGCGCCAATGCTGGAATCGCTGGCAGCCTGCACCATTTATGCTACCCGTTGGGACAGGGTAAGCCCTTTCGTAAATCCTATGTGTGGTTCCGGTACTATTGCGATCGAAGCAGCCATGATCGCGACCAACCGCAGGCCGGGCCTGTTCAGGACCAACTATGCTTTTATGCACCTGCAGGGCTATGATGAGCAGGTATATTTTCAAGAGGATGCCCGGCTGGAAGAGCAGATCAAAGAAGTGCCCGGTCTTCGTATCATCGCTACCGATTACAGCGCCAGGGCCATCGAGAATGCCCGTAAGAATGCAGTGGCTGCCGGTGTTGCCAACCTGATAGAATTTGACGTTTGTGATTTTGCTGCCACAGAAGTGCCGCAAAATGTGCCCGGTATCTTTTATGTGAATCCTGAATACGGAGAGCGGCTGGGTGAAATAGCGGAGCTGGAAAAAACATACAGCCGTATTGGCGACTTCATGAAACAAAAATGTGGCGGTTATTTCGGCTATGTATTTACCGGAAACCTTGACCTTGCCAAGAAGATTGGCCTGAAAGCTACAAGGCGTATAGAGTTTTATACCAGTATTATCGACTGCCGCCTGTTAGAATATGAATTGTACAGCGGCACCCGCTCGGAATCAAAAGTAGTGACTTCTTAAGGGCGTTCACAACTTCCTATAGCCTCCCTTATATAATTGTTCCTTAGAAAGAGACCTTACAATTCGGCAGGGCTTGCCTGATCCGTTCCTGTTCCGCTGCACCAATACGATTGCCTGCCAATCCTAATTGTTTAAGATTTACCAGGTTGTCAATGTCGGCAGGCAGTACCTGCAGGTCACAGCCATATAAATACAGGTTTTCGAGGTTTACCAGTTTAGTGACAGGGTTCACATTCGTCAGCGCAGGATTGTCTGAAAGATCAAGTGTCTTCAGCTTCGACAGATAGGCCAGTTCCTGGGGAATGGTACGCAGGTCGTTGGCTTTTAGTTCCAGTAATTGTAGTTGTTGCAGATTCGATATTTCGGCAGGAATTTCACGGATCATCCAACAGTTGGCATTGTTATTTCCCGCACTGCGATTACAGCCACCGCCGTTCACGGTAAGCCTGCGTAGGGTGGGGATCTGGAAAATGCTGTCCGGGATCTTGTCGCTTTTGAGTTGCCTGGTAGAGGTCACGTAAGCCGTTGTAGATAGGGACGTTTCTTCGTTACTTACTTTACTGGCAGGATTACAGGCCGCTGCTATCAGTAATGCCGCCATCAAAAAATGCCGCATAGGTGTCGGAGTTTTCATTTGTATAATGCTGTTTGGGCTGCCAAATGTACCACTTGTATTTGTCAGGCTGTTATATATCTTTATGTCCGAATCCATATATATGAAAAACATCGCCTATCTGTCCCTGATACTATGCTCGCTGAAAAGTACTGCACAGTCTCCTATTTATCCCTATTCTGATGGTCATCGTTGGGGATTGACCAATGCCAATCTTGAAATAATTGCCAAACCGCAATTCGACACTACGGTGTTTTTTGACAAAGAATCTTATGGCATCGCCATTAAAGATAAAAGATATGGTGCCATTGGCCGCGATGGGAAGATCCTGACCAATTTTACATACGATAAATTGTATGCCTACCGGGAAGGGTTTGGCCAGGGATATGCAAAAAGCAATGGATTTACCAAAGAAGGGTACACCAAATTCGTTATACTCGATCTCAAGACCGGCAAGGTAATATCACAAGAACCCTATAACCAACTCTGGCATTATTGTGGCTGCCCTGAAAAGATATTCATTGTTCAAAAAGATACACAGACGATTTTCATTAGTGGCATTACCGGCAAACAAATAGGAAAAGGCATTTACCAGGGTATTGCCGAGTTTCTGCCGCAACAGTACGAAGGATACACGACCAAGGCAGTGGTAAAAACAAATGGCAAATTTGGCGTGCTCGACGCAAAAACCAACACCTGGGTCGTTCCTGCCCAATACGATGAGATCGTGCAAACCTTTCGCTACAATAAAATAGCTATTGCTTTAACGGCTAAGGGAGTAAAGACATATCTCGACTATAATGGCAAACCCATACCCCCACCAAAGGCCCAGGCAGGTAGTAAAGAACAAGCAGGAGCTGGTATCGCCAACGTAGAGGCGACAAATGACCGGGATCAGGGGTTGAATCCGAAAGACCTGTATGTGTATAACATGGGAGGTGGCAACTGGAAGCTGAGCATTGAGACCCGTGGTTCCGGAGGCACCAAAGTGCACCAGACTTTTGAAGTGAAAGGCTATGCAGACGTCGAAAAGGTATCGTTCTACGATGAGGTGAATAAGATACCCGCTCTTATAAAAGCGGTAAAAGATGGGAAGGCCGGTATCATTGGTCTTAAAGGAGAAGTGCTGGTCCCGTTTATATACGATAATATCGGAGAGTTAAATGTTCATTCCTTTTTCCTGGAAACAACGCTGAACAATAAGATAGGCGTTTTGCGAAGGGATCTTACAGAGCTCAGTAAGCCGGTACTGAAGCAGGTATTGGCCGAAGAGCAGCGTCTTAAAGCATGGTACGTAGAAATGCCCAATGGCTATCGTGGATATATGGACAAAGAAACGGGTAAGATCTTTATTCCCGGAGCCGAATAATTGTATTGGCGTTTTTATCTGGTTCCCGAAAAACAAGGCAGTACATCTTCTTTGAAATAGGGTTCCTGATCTACCCAAAACATATACTTTACCCTTAGAAAGTCTTTTGCAAACCCATGCAATAAGGGGACGATGTTTTTCCGTGATTTGCCTCCTTTGACGCCGTCTTCCTCGTAATCTGCGTCGGCGCCGGTTTTACCGATATAATTGCCGTCTTGTACGGCAATACCAATGGGAACGGTATAGCGTCCTTCATGCATCATAGCCAGCGCGTGGTTGAGTTGTGCCTTTCTTGTCACCATCAAGTCCGGGCCACCAAGCCCCACACCAATTTCTTCACCATATTGGTATATGCTGCGCAGGTATCCTTTGTCTTCCCAGGGAAGCCATTCTCCGGGTATAAAATTGGCGTATATCATAGTGGCAGAAGACGGAAAAGCCTTTTTCAGGGCAAGCATGTTTTCTTTTAATCCATTGAGGTAACCTTGTTCAGAAAAGCTCGCGTCTGTCTTAGGATTTACGCCAATGGCTGTTTCCTGCAGGTTGATGCCTTCTATTTTTCCATCAAATGCTGCCCCCAACGCCTGGAGCAACAAGGCAAATCGTTCTCTTACTTTTTTATTCCAACGTTTTGCTACCCATCCTTCGGCTTTTCCTTTATCGTTGTATTGTAATGTAGCGCCGCCATTATATTCATCCGTTAATAAATAGTCGGGTATTGCTTTGTATGTTGGATTGAAGGTGACGTCTTGTAACTGGATGAATATTCTTTTGCCGTATTTTTTAAGGTATTCGTAATCCTGCTTTAAAATGGAAAAGTCATATTCGCCTTTTTGTAGCTCAAAGTCTCTCCAGGAATACATGATCTGAGCACCTTTAAACATGGGATGCAAAAGCAATGGGTGATCAATGATCTTTTCTCTATCCCGTGAGAAATAAACAAAGTGTTGAATGCTGTCTTGGGGGATTGGGCAAGTAGCGCTTAGGTATTTTTTATAGGCGTCCGCGTATCTTTCACTTTTGTTTTGTGCTTTCTGTGCAGTGAGGGATGTCCATAATCCAATGAATAAAAAGATGACAATTGCTTCTTTAGTGGTGGTTGATTTTCGAAACATGTATATATTTATGTTTTCCTTTCAAAGAAAAGCGCTGGTAAGATAATCCTTATTTCTTGTGTAGCTCCTTCTTTCAACCAATAGATAATGAAGTTCACCCTGGCACTCTTTAATGTATAATTTTTTGTTTTCAAATCTTCAATTTGTGTAATGAATGATTTTGAAAATTTTAGAACCGGTTGCCCTTTCGAATTCAAGCATTCGTCTCCTTCCAAAATCAAGGTGTCCCCACTCGAAAGCTGAGTAATGAGATGCTGCTTGTTGATGAAGTAATCCAGCCAGACATCTCCATGACTTGGGTGCATCGCGATTTCGTTGGGTGGCTGATACAATTCCCAATCCTCCGTTCGATCCAGGTTTTCTACTGAGAACTCATCGAAATAGCCTGCATTTGAATGAATTGTCAAATTCTGTTTTGCTCTCGTCATGGCAACATATAAAAGACGCTTTTCTTCATCGGTAGCAGTATTGACATTTTCAAGCATTAGAAAGACATTGTCAAACTCTTTTCCTTTAGCTTTATGGATTGTTGAAACGAAAATAGTTTCTCCGTTCTCATTAAAAAAGTCTTCCAGCCTGGATTCACGGATGAAAACCTCTAAATCTGATTTGTATTTTTTCTTCGTATTGGTAGATTCAAAATCTCTGATCAGGTTCATGCAAATTTCTAAATTGGTGCTGGCCTGAAACCTGTTTATTAACGCTCGCTTTGCATTTTCCCAAACTTCATCACTGATTACAAAGACATCCTCGGCCCCGTTCAATAGGCTTAAAAAGTATCTGACTTCCAGTAGATTAAAGAGGCTGAATCCATCATTTGTTTGAATCAATTTTGCCTGGATACCATTTTTCAATAGAAGACCTGTAATGCGAAGAGCTTCTGTATTCGTCTTCGTGAGCACACAAGTTGTTCCGATAAGGTCGGTTGTGATAATGTCGTTCACCAATGGTGTAATAAGATTATTGCTTTGATAACGGACCAGCCTGATATATCCATTGCTTGTTTGATGGGAAATGATTGGGGTCTCTTTCAGCCGGTTGCTAATACGTGCTACAAACTGGTTGGTAAAATTAACGAGGTTGCTCTTGCTCCTGTAGTTTTCAACCAATTCATGTTTGGTAGCTTTGTTCGCTTGGATAAACTGTTCAAGGTATTTTGAGCTTGCTCCTCTGAATTCATAAATATTCTGATCATCATCTCCAACTGCAATCACTCTCATTTCCTCATTCTGTTCCATTAGCGCATTTATTAAGGCAAATTCATCTTCATCCATGTCCTGCGCCTCATCTATTACCAACACAGTTTTTGTGATCCGGCTTGCTTCCACCTCCTTGTTTTTAATCTTTTCTATTGTCTTTTTTAGTATTGCATCTGATTTGTCGATGCTTCCAACTTTCCCAAGCAAATCAAAGCAATAGGAGTGAAAAGTTTTTATCTCGATGTAGTTGGCGGCGTTCCCAATAAGCTTTAATAAGCGTTTCTTAAACTCTGTCGCTGCTGCTCTTGAAAAAGTGACCATGAGTAGTTGCTCATGTTTTACGTCTTCCATCAAGAGCAGTGAAGCGAGTTTGTGGACCAGTACCCTTGTTTTACCACTTCCAGGGCCTGCTGCAACCACGATGTATTTTGATTCGTTGTCTTTGATTATTTTTAGTTGTGTTGGAGAAAGTTCTCCGAAAAGTTGTCTGAACTTAGCGGGGGTCAGGTTTTGTTTTATCTCATTTTGGCGGGCCCCTTTGAAGTATTTGTTAAGAAATGATGTATAATTAAGTTGAAAGTAATCTTCAGCAAACTGCAACGCATCCTGGTAGTCTGTAATCATCTTTTTGGCGTACTCTCCGACAATGTGGATTTGCTGAACCTTATTTTCGTAGAATTGATTTAACTTTTGGTAATCTTCCACTTTGTACCGTTTCTTATTGTCCTGTTCGAGCCGTTCGATAGTCAGCCGGTTATAGGAAACAAGAAATCCCCCTTCAATTTTTATTGCTTCGATCCTCGATAAGTAAAATAGCGCATCTTCAATATCATCGATGCTTACGTTCGATTTGAATAGGTTTGGGCTCTGTTCATATGATTCTTTTAATTCGTGTACTGAAAACTCAACCAGGACTTCTTCTTTCGTGGCGTCGTTCTCAGAAGGGTTTGAATTACTCTTCTTGTAAAGAAGTTCGACTATAAACTTTGCCAACTCGTGTCGTCTTTCTAACCTTTTTTTCAGTATTTCTCTCGGATGCAGACAAATGACTGCGAGGTGGTTCTTAGAGTATTCCAGGTTCTGCCGTTTGATCCAGTTTTTTATAGACCAGAAGTTGATGGTGGTTTTAATCTTCTTAATATCTACCTCTTCGCAACCTTTAATTTCTGCGTCTTCGTTCAGCTCCTTGATGTGAAATGTTTTTTCCTGTTCTTCAAATATAGTAAGCAGGTAATTTTCAATCTTGCTGAAAATTTCAACGATATTAAGAGAACGGTTTTTGTTTTCTCCTTTTTTTATAAAGGCAGTAAGATCCTTGGCATCCGCAAGAATTTTTTCCTCACGCAGGAGGTTTACTATGTTTATCACTTCCCCTTTCACAATTCCTAAATGATCACTAATGTAATCGATCCTTGACTCAGCAGTCTCATCTTCTGACTGCTTCCTGCTTTTACTGGAAAAAAGTTTCTTAATGATCCTGATCCCTTTTTCTTTTTGCTTTTCTTCAAACCTTGACGAGGCATTTATTTTGTCAATAGCTTCCTGTGCATTTCTGGATAGAATGCTGTTTGCAAAAATGTTGGGCATGTTTTGTCCACGTCTCAAATATCCGGCTTCTTCTAAAGCTGCAATGGCTGTTGTTACTCTTGTTTCAATTTCTACCACATTGTCATCCCAGCCAGCCTTTCTCGCAATTTCCAAGGCTGAGTTCGAAACAGTTGAACGAAATCTTGTAATTTCTTTTATCGCTTTCCAAACCTGTTGAATTTCTTTGATGGAAAGCTTAGTTTGATTCAGTAATATGAAATGTTTGCTAAGATCTTCTTCGTTGAATAGTACAAAACAGTCAGCCATCATATTTTCATCTCGCCCGGCTCTGCCTGCTTCCTGAATATAGTTTTCGAGGGAATCTGATATCTCATAGTGGATCACCATCCCAATATCCTTTTTGTCAACTCCCATCCCAAAAGCAGAAGTGGCAACCATAATCGGAATTTCTCCTTTTATAAAAGCATTTTGGTTGGCAATTTTTTCTTTTGCCTCCATTTTTCCATGATATGGATTTGCTATAAAGCCATCTTTTGTTAACCTGTCTGCCAGCGAGAAGGCTTTTTTCGTTCTTGATACATAGATAATAGTCGGGCAATCTTTTTCTTCAATCAAGTCTCTTACTGCCTGATATTTTTCATCTTCATTTCCTTTTTCATAAACTTTATAGCGAAGGTTTGTTCTTGATGATTTTGAGGCCAATACTTCAAGGTCCAGCGATAATTTTTCCTTGAAATAGTCCCGGATATCTTCTATTACTTTTTGCTTTGCTGTTGCAGTAAAGCATGAGACTGGAATTCCATCTTCCAGATTTTTCTTTTTCTGGATCGATTTAATAAAATCGCCGATGTACAAATAATCGACCCTGAAATCCTGGCCCCAGGAGGAAAAACAGTGGGCCTCGTCGATTACGAAACGAGCGATTTTCCTTCCTAAGAGTAACCGTTCAATAGTTCTTGAGCGCAATGCTTCCGGCGAGATATAGAGAATGGTTGCCGATCCATCTTCCACCCTTTCAAAGGATTTGGCTCTTTCAATTGGATCAAGTAATCCATTTATGGTCACAGCTTCGGTGATCCCATTATTTTCAAGGTTGTCTACCTGGTCTTTCATCAATGATTGGAGTGGGGAGATGACTACCGTCAATGCTTTTGAGCTTTCGCCACTCATTAAAGCAGGCACCTGAAAAGTGATTGACTTACCACCACCTGTCGGAAAAACTGCGAGTATTGATTTATTGTGAACAGCGGCCCTAACTGCTTTTTCTTGCAGTGCTTCGGATCCATAAGTTCTGAATTTGTCGAATCCAAAAAAACGCTTCAATCCTTTGTGCACGTCCAACGCATCGTTGCAATATACACAGCCAGTTATACAAGGATTATTCCTCAGCCGGAACAGTATGCGTTCAACTTCAGGATAGTTTTTCAACACCCAGCGTGGAGTGATGGAATGTATTTTGTTGTGTTGGATAAAGGAATTAATGAGGGATAAACAATATGCCAATTCCACCGGTTGCTCCGTGATTATTTTCGAAATGTCGACTTGTTCACATATTTCATTTTTGAAGTTCGTTCGAATCAGGCTTTCAAGTTCAATGCTCTGTCCAGTGTATTCAATAAAACGAAAAAAGGCATTAAACTCCTTTTTGTTGTTTAATAACGAATAAAAAATTTGTTGAATCGTTTCATCTTGTTGTTTGAAAGCAGCTACTTCATCATAGAATAGATCCTTTGCCTTGATTGAATCATTCAATGGATTATTAGCTTCTTCTGATTGAAGTTTATCGTCCTTTAATAAAGCGTGATATGGCTTGGTGGGGAATAGGAGCGGGGAAAGAAATAACGTATCAATGATATTGGCAGAATCGATCCCTGCGTCATTAAATACCTTACCAATATACTTTATGTCGTGGTTGAAAATATTATGTCCGCAGATAAATTGCGTTCCATTAAGAAACTGAACAAATTCGATTAGTGAATTTTTGTGAAAAGAACTTCCACTATCCTTAACACTTCCAATGTCAAGAATCGTTCGGCTTTTTGGCTCAATCTCGGTATCAACAAAAGCAATCGAATTCATTTTTGAATAGCTGGCCGCCAATTCTCTAATATACACAAGTTGTTGAATACCAAAATGGTTTAATTAACAGGCTTCGTCATTGATAGAGTTTAAAGTGATATAAGTTGCTGATTTTCAATTAAATTACTTGATCGATGAGAAGCCATGTTCTTTGTTTTCACTTACTGGCTTCCGTTCAAATATACCCGAATCGGTTTACTGCTTTACTTCAGGCACTTTATAAGTTGCCATGGCATTGATGTCGGTAGGGCGGGTTGTTTTTAATTGTTTGAGAAATGCAGTACCGGCATCTCCGTAGGCTCGTTTGCTGTAGCTTATTAGCTGCACGCCTTTGGCGCCTGCTTTATCTTTCAATTTTACATAGCGGTATACGTTCCATTCCACAATGCCGACGGCTCCTGTGCCCTGGCTGATCACGAAGTCCAGCATGTACTCGCCTGTAGTAGGGTTTTGAATCACTGAATAGTTGGTGGTCTGATCTGTTTTCTTTCGCTGGTCCAGTTCTGCTGTTTTGGATTTGACGAGGTCGGCCAGGGTAAAGTCGCCGGTAGCCACTTCCAGTAAGATCATGCTGGTGTATTTATCACTTGTTTGGCCGGCCGGCAGGTATTCCTGCTTATAATAGGTGGCACTGGGATGTGAGCTCCAGGAAAGGCTATAAGAACCTTTGTTGAATGCGAGCGGACCGGGCACACTGAGATAATCTTTGACCTTTGGGCTATCGCCGGTTGTAAATGCTGCTAACAGAGTGATGGACATGGCACTGAAGAGAGTTAATGATTTCATGGTGATGCTATTGAGACTCAAAAGTGCATCAAATGATGCCTGTAGGCAAGAATGAGTTAGTAAATGGGAGGATTTATTGGGCGAATTGCGGGTTACTGCTTTTTTTCTACACTTTATTAGGTATTGTCTACCATTTACTATGTTTCATTATGCCGGCCGCTGTTTAGTTATCATATTTGTTTCCTCAATAACTATTTAAACCCTTGTATGAAAAAGACTATTATCCTTTTGCAGCAGAAAATAGCCGCCAAAGCCGGTAAACTGATCCTTGCTGTCTATAATCTTTACACTGCTGTGTTTGTCAGAAAAGATGATTTTGTGCCGCCTCACACACCGGTACAGCAACGGGAAATCATCCTGGTGAGGAAAACCGGTAAGGGATACAGGGCGCTGACCGATGCTGTTGTATTGAGCTAAGTCAAATAGTCCTTCTTTTTTACCTGTATACATCCTTTAAACTCCTCATCATTTATACAACTTTGTCAGGCCGGTTTTTTTGGTTAAATTTCATAAAACAATAGGTGAAGGTCAGGTTTTACACGCCCCATATGCTATTACAGGAATTTATTAACTGTATTATGATCGTGCATGTAGAAGCGGACAAGCATAGTGCTCCCATCCTTTGTCCTTATCCGCCAACACCGCAGAACTCTTTATTCTTTTATATCAATGACCCCATCAGTGTTCAAAAAGAAGGAGGCACTCACTTTTTATTGCAGCCACGGAGCGTCATTGTGGGGCCGCAACTGACCAAGGTTACCCTCGACATCAATAAAAACCATAAAGCCGTCCGGGTAGGCTTTCATCCGGGAGGTCTGTAC
The DNA here is from genome assembly GCF_059502485.1 of Paraflavitalea sp. Lineage (NCBI taxonomy): Bacteria > Pseudomonadati > Bacteroidota > Chitinophagia > Chitinophagales > Chitinophagaceae > Paraflavitalea > Paraflavitalea sp. Next base: position 867,274 of record NZ_JCACET010000010.1, on the reverse strand, counting down.
CGGCTGTTGGGAATACCCATGATTGAAATGGTGGATGAAAGCTATGATGCAACCGATATTTTTGGTAATGAATTGAAGGAGGTAAATGACAGGTTGCAGGAAGCCCAATCTTTTGATGAAATTCATGGCGTCATTGAAACTTTCCTACTCCAAAAAATGAAGGTGTTGAAAAAGGCTTTGCCTTTCGATATGGCCATGCTGGAATTGTTACGCTTAGATGGCAATGTGGCGATTGAACGGATAGCTTCCATGGCCTGTCTTAGCCTCCGGCAATTTGAGCGGGTATGTAAAGACCGGATCGGCTTGCCGCCTAAATTGTATGCCCGGCTCACCCGTTTCTCAAAAGCCTACCGGTTACGGGAAAATCTTCCTGCTATCAGTTGGACCAGCATCGCTTATGAATGCGGTTATTTTGACCAGATGCATATGATCCGCGACTTTAAAACGTTTGCGGGCGTGGCGCCAGGTATTATTGAAAAAGAGCTGGAGAAAACGCCGGTCCGTTTTCAGGCCGATCTGCGTTTATAATGTCGTTTTTGTACTATTTGACTTTAGCATATGCGGCGAGCTTTGTGTTATAAATCAAAGCTATGCTAAAGTCGATTCTTCAACTGTTATTAATTGCCGGGAGCCTGATTCAACAGGCAAGGGCCCAGTCTTTCGAACAACTTCCCAACTTAAAAGATCATACTGCCAGGGTTTATTACAGCGCTGGCCATGAACAGCGCGCTAATTTTATTGCCCGGCATATAGATAAAGCGATGGCGTATTATACAGGAATGCTGGAGTTCAAACCTGTAGTGACAGTACTTATCTTAGATACCGCAGATTGGAGAAAGTATACCACTATGGGCGCAGTGTATGGCATGCCGCATTACAATAATGCCAGCAAAACACTGTTTGTGGCCAGTCAGGATAATCCATTCTGGAAAAGCTTCCTGCCTCCGTTGGACCAATTGCCGCAACCATTACGCGATAAAATCCAGGCAGTGTATAAAAACAGTAAAGGAGAGTTGAGCATGCAGCCTTTTTTCGACTTGCTGGCTGTTCATGAGCTGGGACATGCTTTTCATAATCAGGCTGGGATTATTATGCAGCGCCCATGGATGGGAGAGTTGTTTGTCAATCTATTATTGCATACCTACATCGCAGAAAATGAGCCGGCATTACTGCCTGCGCTAACCATTTTTCCGCAGATGGTTATAGCTGCCGGGGCCAGGGAATTTAAATATACCAGCTTGCGGGATATTGAAGAACGATATGAAGAGATTGCCCGGTTCCATCCCAAAAACTACGGGTGGTATCAATGTCGCTGGCATTCCGCTGCTGCTGATATCTATAATGCAGGAGGAAAGCAGGTGGGCGGCATTTTATGGAATGCGCTTAAAAGCAAGAAAGAAAAGCTTACCGATGAGGAATTTGCAACCTTTCTTTCTTCGTTGGCAGATAAAAGTGTGCTCGATATGATGAAAAACTGGGATAAGCGTACCATTAATCCTTAGGGTGTTTGTTTGTCAGCGGTTAAGTTCTAAATACTGCCTGGCACTATCCGAAGCGGCAATTAATCCACCTGCCAGCATGATCACATCTTTGATAACCAGTCTGCCGGACCCGGACAGGTAAGGAAATCCGTGGTTGGGGCCACCAAGGTTGGGTACGTACGTCTCGGGGGTAGTGATCAGGAAAGAGAGCGTCACCAAAGACATGATGGCAGTAAGCAATCCTCCTACCATACCAACGGAAGCAAACCATATTCCGGCGAGGGTCAATAGGCCTATTACAAAAATAACTGCTCCGAGGGCATAGGCAAACACATAAGTGCCATTATGTTTATGGTATTCAATATTAGCGGGTACCACTTCGCCTTCCTTATTCATATGCTTTTTATAATCTGCCGGGTCACGGTAGAAGAAACGCATCAAAGGGCTATTTGCCACAAAAGGGACGATGCCATCTGCTTCATATTGAAAAGCCTTCAACGCTCCGATCCAGGTCATCACAATAAAAATAGCGATGCGCAGGAAGTTCACCAGCGTTACTTCACTGCCTGCCAAAAACGCTGCAATAGGTTTCATAATTATGCTCCTTTATAAACTAACCGTGTAAAGAATTTACCATCGATCACGAATCCACCATACTTTGCATCATAAGGGGCTGTTGGTTTGGCCGCCAATACTTCCTCAAGCGATTTACCCTGCTTTTTTAAAGCTGCTATTGTAGCGTGTATTGCAGACAGCATTTCATGGAATTCAATCAGTTGCTGCCTGTTTCCGATCGGGCCGTGTCCCGGGATCACGATGGTTTCGTTCGTTGTACTGTCCATATTCATTTTTGCCGCCTTGATCATACCGGTGATGCTCCCGCCGGTTGAGTAGTCAATGAAAGGGTAGTATCCATTCCAGAATGTATCGGCTACGTGCAGGATATTCGCATGGGGGAAGAAGATGGAGCTGTCTCCGTCTGTGTGAGCAGGTGAGTAAGCTTTTACTGCAATCTTTTCTCCGTTGAAATAGTGTGTATGTTCAGTCTTGAAAAGGGTGGTGGGCAGCCCTCCTGCTGCAAGTGGCGGGAACGTATAGTTCCAATCATCCACTCTGGTGGTTGTTGAAAGGTGTTTGCGGGTAATGTCCTGGGCGATGATCTTTGCACCCGCCTTGTGCAGCCACTCGTTCCCGCTTGTATGGTCGAAATGCCAGTGACTGTTGATGAGGTATTTGACCGGCTCCTTACTTACACTGTTAAGTGCTTCCAATACGTTCGGCCTGGAGACGCCAATACCTGCATCGACCAGCAGTTTACCTTCAGCCCCGGTAAGAACGGCTATATTGCCTCCCGATCCTTCCAGCATGCTGATGTTGCCGCGCAGTTTGGTAACATTGATCCTGGCTGTCTTTGCAGCATTGGTGATGGTGATTACCGGGCTCTCCGCCTGTGCAAAGATCCGCTTTGGAGATACGCAGCACCCTGCAGCCAATATTCCCATAGAACTTATAAAACGACGACGGCTGATCTCGTTTGATTGTTGACCTTCCATAATTTACTACTTTTTTTGTCGTAGTAAATTTCAGGAAGGAGAGTGGGAAAGTAAAATCATCCAAATGATAACTGCTATTAGTATTCTTATTATGTAGATGACACCTTCAGAGAGCTTATCCGCCGTTTTCTATATTCTTTTAAAGAGGCTGACGATTTCCTTGAACCTGTCAAAGTTTTTTGGGTAAGTTGTGGTTGTGGCTGTAAAGTCAATCCAGATGTAAGCAGTACTTGTCTGCGTTATTATGTAGCAGCAGTCATAAATCTTGCCTCCTTTTAATAACTGGGTTTTATAGGATTTGCCCAGTTCTTTAAATGTTGTCAATTCTTTTTTCAGGAGCATTCTATGCTGGCTCTGATTGCTCCACTTGGGAGATTCACCTATACTATAATCTTTAATAACCCAGTTCTCAAAATCGTCTATGCTTTTGAATTCAGTTTTGTTGAAACATTTAAAGACCAATGCATTCTCAATTGAGTCTACGGGAGGGAACGTTCCGCCAAACAAATTAGGTGGTGTCTCTCTTATATGCCACCATTTGGGTATAGTTATTTGAAAGCCATACGTTGAATCTATGTGAACAATGGAGTCCCGGCCTGAGATCTGTTCCAATTCGATTAAATAAACTGGCAGATTTATATGCTTTGTTTTGTCTATGGGTTGGGTCTGTGCAAAACAGCAATGTGTTACTAAAAGAAGAGTTGCAAAGAATAAATGTCGCTTCATGATGAGGGCTTTGATAAGATGATGCAGTAAAACGAGGTTTTGCATAAGATTACATTCAATCTGCTTAAAATGTGTGAAAATTGCCATGCTTATACCATCCAAGTCTTGATTGTTCCATCATAGGAAGCACTGATTATTTTGCCGGCATCCAATTGCTCAATGGCTTGTACAAAGTTCTGATGTTCTAATTCGGCACGGAGTTGTCCGTCAAAACGCCAAAGCTTTACTTTGTTGTCTTCTCCACCAGTTGCTATGGTAGCAGCATCGATGAGTTTTATTGTTCTTATAATGCCACTATGCGCTCTAAAAGTTGCCAGGTGTTGCTGTTGATAATCCTGTCCCAATGTGCGTATGGCGATCTCGCCTTTCAAATTGCCACTGATCAGCCGTTTGTTAACAGGATCGAAGGCCAGGCTTATTACCGGATCGATATCCGTAAATGTGGCAAGCAACTGGCCACTTTCAATATTCCATATTTTAATAGAGCAGTCTTCAGAACAGGAAGCAAGTGTATGTTCATCCAGTTTTATCACTTGCCAAACCCAGTTGGTGTGTCCGGTAAGAGTTCGTAGAATGGTTCCTTCGAGGTTTGCAATGTGGATCATATTATCGCCGCTGCCTGATGCAAAAGCCTCGTCGGAAATGCGACACAAGGAAAGGACAATGGCCGTATGGATCTTTATTTTTCGTACTGCCTGGTAATGTTTCCAGACAATAATGTATTGATCTCTTGAGCCTGAAATAAAGGTGTCGTCAGCCATTTTCTCAATACAGAGAATGGAATTCTGATGGCCGCTAAGAGAATGCTTTTGTTCCCCTTTAGTGGTCCATGCTTTAATGCTGGTATCCCTGCCGCCGCTTAAGATGGTATCATCGTCAAATTTTAGTAATGACCATATATAGCCCAGATGGCCGGCAAAAGGCTCCTTGTTTCGCGGAATGCCGGAAATTCTTGCATACAGGATGTCGCTTCTCAATACAAATTTTTCACCTGCTGACAGTACTTCGCCTTCATGCCACACATTGTGATCGAAAACGATGAGATCGCCTTGTTGCGGGATATAAGTTGCCCATACCTCACTATCTTCTTTTGTTTTGTAAAAGAGTGTCCTGCCTCCCTTGAATTCCGAAGCGCCATTCAGGTAGATCATAAAGGTGAGCTTGGACTGTACGATATCACTCCGGTAATGAATGCCATCAAGATGCCGGTGGAAATACTGGTTAGCGGCATACTTGCAAAACCTGAGCCTGGTATTCAATGCTTGTAGCTGCCAGGTGCCGGTTTCGGACTGAATAGCGGAGTCGGTTTCAATCGTCTCTGGCAGGTAAGGTTTAACCTTTTGAAATAGTTGATCTGCCAATGCTTCATTATCGATCACGAGCCGGTCGTTATTTCTGTAATAGGTAGGGTAGTTCGAATTGGCTTTCTGAAATGAGTTTTTGATGTCGGGCCTTAATAAAGCTTCGCACTCCGCTTGTGTGAACAAGGAAGATATTACAAAGCAGGTAAAGGTCGAATCGGGCAGGATATGGTTTACGGATATTCCGGGGTTCATAACTGAGAATTTTGTTACACGCTAGTAAAGTTAACAGGTTGCAACAATTGCGCAAACTTCCTGTAATTGGTCGCATTTACCCCTTGTTCAGTTGATCTTATTATTCCATTTTCGCAATTATGAAGCTTCTTCTTACTGCCGCTGGCATCAGCAACACCAGCATTCACAACGCGCTGGTTGACCTCTTGGGAAAGCCGGTTTCCGAGGCGAGCGCTCTTTTTGTTCCTTCCGCGATTTACGGCATACCCAACGGCGCCAACATTATACGGGGAGTGATTGATGGCTCGTTAGGCGATCCTTTTTGTAAAATGGGTTGGAAATCGTTGGGGATACTCGAGCTCACCGCACTACCCAGCATTAAGCAGGAGCTATGGGTGCCCATGCTGCTGGAGACCGACGCCTTGCTCGTTGGAGGCGGCGACTGTCAGTATTTGACCTACTGGATGCAGCAATCCTCTCTGTCAGACATCTTGCCGTGGCTGGTAGACAAGATCGTGTACGTGGGTTTAAGTGCAGGCAGTATGGTTGTGACGAGTTTCGGAACAACCTACGGCAGGCATATGCTGCCAGTGGAAAGCGCTAAATCATTGGGCATTTTTAATTTTGCTATACATCCCCATTTAGATCACGAATGGTTTCCGGAGAATTCTATGGTCAACCTGGAAAAGCTGGCTGCTACATTACCCATGCCGTCCTACCTGATAGATGATCAGACTGCCATTAAATTAACCGACGACGGTATCGAGGTCATTTCCGAAGGAAACTGGAAGCTGATTATGCCTGATAACTCAGGAAGGTAGTATTGTAATTTGAAGAGTTTTTGATTGCTAAGAAGTAACTTCAGTCCTCATTAACGATCGAATATATGAAAAGAATTGGATGTCTAATGATAGCGTGTGCAATGGTGTGTAATAGCATAGCACAGCGGCAGAAGCCCAATATCATCGTTGTACTGGCAGATGATATGGCTTTTTCTGATATCGGCTCCTATGGCGGCGAAGTAGGTACGCCGAACCTGGATGCGCTGGCAAAAAATGGTATTCGTTATAAACAATTCTACAATGCGGCGCGCTGTTGTCCTACACGTGCATCGTTAATGACCGGTTTGTATCCCCACCAGGCCGGGATGGGTTGGATGGCGGCAGCCGATCTGGAAACCACGCCTGCGTACCAGGATAACCTCAACAATCAATGCGTTACCATTGCCGAGGTATTGAAAACGGCCGGGTACAGCACGTACATGACAGGAAAATGGCACCTTACCAATGAACGTAAGATCGATGGAGAGGTCATCGAAAGCTGGCCACGCCAACGTGGCTTCGATCGTTACTTTGGCATTATACCCGGCGGCGCCAATTACTATACCCCTGTACTCTACAGCAATAATGAAAGCTGGAAAGCACCCGATAACTTTTATCTCACCAACGCTATATCCGATACAAGCGTGCGTTATATAGAAGAGCACGTGAATAGCAGCAACAATCCTTTTTTCATGTATGTGGCCTATACAGCGCCGCATTGGCCATTACACGCTTTGCAAAAGGATATCGACAAGTATAAGGACAAATACAGGATCGGCTATGATAAACTGCGTCAGCAGCGTCTTGCCCGGCAAAAGCAGATCGGACTGTTTGCTCCCGGCGTGCCACTGTCGCCCCGCGACAGCACAGTGCCGGCGTGGGATGATCTGCCGCCTGCCAAACAACAAGAGATGGCCATGCGCATGGCCATTTATGCCGCGCAGATAGATGCCATGGATCAGGGCATCGGGAAGATCGTTGCCAAGCTGAAAGAGAAAAACCAATGGCAGAACACACTCATCTTCTTTATGAGCGATAACGGCGCCTGTGCCGAATTCATCAGTAGCGGCAAAAGCAAGGAAGTGGATGGCACGGAAGAAACGTTTGAAAGTTACCGTATTCACTGGGCCAATGCAGGCAGCACGCCTTTTCAGCAATACAAGCACTATACACACGAAGGAGGCATTGCCACACCGCTGATCGTACATTGGCCAGCCGGCATCAGCCGCTCGCTCAACAATACTTTTATAAGTGGGTACGGACATGTGTCGGATATCATGGCCACCTGTGTAGAGGTCGCCAATACCACTTATCCGGCAATCTATAAAGGCAATAAGATCGTGCCTTTGCAGGGCAAAAGCCTGGCGCCTCATTTTGCTGGCAAGTCAAACAACCGCGGCGCCATTTATTGGGAACACGAAGCCAATATCGCTATGCGAAATGGCCAATGGAAACTGGTGGCCAAAACGCCTGAGAATACGTCATTCAAAAAAGAAAGCCTCGAATTGTACGATATGCGGGCCGATCCGAATGAACAACGAAACCTGGCCACGCAATACCCCGGGCGTGTAGACAGCATGTATACTGCCTGGACAAAATGGGCTACAGACATACAGGCTTTTCCTTTGGACACCCGTGGTTATGGAATGCGCATGAGTGCATACAGGCGTACGGTGAATGGTAGCTTCGATGACAACCTGGGTGGCTGGAATATCAGGAAAGCCCCTGATATGAAAGGAACCATTACCATTGACACGACAAGCGCTGTTACCGGAAAGAGAGCTGCACGGGTCGATATTACCAGTCCCGGCGCCAGGCCGGCAACGCTATCGTTGAACTGGCCTTTCCAGGCAGTGAAAGGAGAGGAGTTTATCGTTAAGTTAAAAGCGCGGGCCAGCGGCCAGGCCTCCTTTATTGTGCGGCTGGAAAAAGCCGATGAAGGAGCTGACAAGGTGATCGACCAGGTGATGAATGTCTCTACACAGATAAATGAAGGGAATTACCAATCTTTGCAGATACCCGAAAATGGGACCTACCGCATTGCGCTGTACTTTGGAACAACGACTGCCAACACCCGTATATGGATAGATGATGTAGAACTGGTGGCAATGAAAAAATGAACAATCTCATCCCTCATTGCCCCCTATCATTTCAATTATAACGTTACAGATGAAGTACGCTTTTGCCGGATGCCTTGCGCTTCCAGCATTTCACCGATCCGGTTCACCATATAAATAGAAGCTTCGATCTCATCCTTCCTGATGGCAACACTTTCAACATTGAAACCAAAAGGAATAGACCGTGCAGAGCAAAATGCAATAAGTTCAGCAGCGATGTCCAGGCAAATGCCGACAGACCGTCCCAGCATATCCTCAGCCTTGGTCAGATCCTCCTTCACATAGTCGGGCAGATGAATGCCCAGCCAGTCCATAAAATCCATGGTCCTCGCCGAGCCGCAGGCAGTAAGCGTGAAAATGATCGTAGGCGTTGCAGCACCCTGCGCTTTACAGGTATCTTCCAGGTCCTCAATCATTTTCTTGGCATACGCCAAATTAAATACACATTGAGAAATGAAATAAGTAACGCCACAGCCCGCCTTTTCAAGTACCCGCTTATCTTCATCCTTCAGCACCGCATGCCTTTCCGGAATAGTAACGGCGCCCACGGCAGATGAATCCTTATGCTTGCTCCATAGCTCGTAAGCTTCCGTCAGCGTTGTTTTTACGGCAAATCCAGGTGTTGGAACGCCCACAAACACAGGGTAGAACCCATGCTTGTGAAGACCATCCAGCCAATCCGATAACTCATCCTTTGAAAACTTTCCCGCAGGACGGTAAATGATCTTGGGAATGCGCAGGTCCTGAAGATAACCGCTGGCAAAGGCAAAAGGGTCCATAGCAGACATATACGGGAATGGCCTTTCCACTGCAGTACGCGCAGATTCGTCCTGCACGTCATAAACGATAAGCGCATCGATGTCCAGCGGCATCAACCTGGCAATCGTCCTTCCTGCGATCTCCGCGATCCGCTGAGGGTCAGTTTCGGTTATCTTGGGCGGCGTAATGCCGTAAGTTAAAATACCGGATTGACCGGCCTTGATCTTGTGTAGGAACATATCTTATTGTACGAATTATCGGTATAACTGATTAACCTCCATTCACGGCCCACAAATGCCTCCGCCATCACAACCGCATGGCTTTTGCCTTAGTCGCGTGCTAAGATATTCGTTCGGGAGCGCTTCTCCAAACGCAACTTGCTGATAAAGAATGGCGGGCAAAGCCTTTGTTTCAGCCACTTATTAGGGAACAAATGTATATTTAAAGATTTATTTTCTTTAGTTAAGTTAATATTTGGGATAAAAAACGCTAAAAAGCTAATTTAGCAGCAAAATTTGCTGTTACAAGCACAAAATCGATACCTGCTAAGAAAATTATTCTATGGACACACCTTTAGACGATATAGACATGCGCCTGTTGAAAATGCTCGGCGAGAACTCCAACGTGACAATGAAGGAGTTGGCAGCAAGCGTAAACCTGTCTCAATCACCCATCTTCGAAAGAGTAAAAAGATTGGAAGCAGAGGGCTATATAAAAAAATACATTGCGCTGATAGATGCGGAGAAGTTGAACTATGGCCTCATCGTGTTTTGCAACATCAAGCTCAAACAGCACAATAAAAGCATTGGCCGTAATTTTGTAACAGATATCATGAAACTGAAAGAAGTGGTGGAATGCTATAACATATCAGGCGACTTCGACTTCCTGTTGAAAGTGCTTGCCAAAGACATGAGACACTACCAGGATTTTGTATTCAATAAATTAGGAATGGTAAAAAGCATCGGAAGCACACACAGCACATTTGTGATGAGCGAGAATAAACATTCCTATAATATAAATCTATAGGCCATCATACGCTTACGTTTCCATATACCTCCTTAACCGGCTCTTCTTCTCAAACGAAGGCTTACTTTGCTCTGCGAGGCTTGCAGCCTCGAAGTTTTATTTTGTGGCTTTCAGCCACCTCTTCTTACCTAACCACGCCTTAAGACTTCGCCCATCTGAAGCCCCGACAGCCCCTCGTAAAGGTGTTCCCATTGCATCCATAATGCCCACAATAAAGTCATCTGTTTCAGCCGGCACATCAACCATTATCTCATCAACAACACGATCCACATCATTCATTACAATTTCACGCACAACTCTTTCTTCCACCACTGCAATCGTAATGTCTCTTACTGTTTCAGACAACATCTCAGGCAATAAACAAGGAGCGCAAGTCCTCTTCTTCGCCACCACCAGCTGCACAATAGGTGTGTCGTCCTCAACACAAACAAGGGCGCAAGCCTGCTGCTTAACCTGTCGTACAGACATCCGTGCGCTATTCTTGTCAATACCGCTGATATTCCTTTTCTCAACAACACGCGAACCAGCCGCAACTCTCGTCACCTCCACAACCTTTAACACCCCGCCACGCAGCATACGTTCCTTCCCATCAACTACTTCGTAAAACACGATCCCTGCGGTGTGCAGCATCACTTCTCCCGGCTTACCAGCCAGCTGATGCTTCAGTTGAAAAGCGGCCATCTTCTTGCCCAGTGGCAGTAATTCACTCTCAGCTATATGAAACGAACAACGCTTCTTATCGAAGTTCACAGACCCGGCACACGACACGATCCGGAAATGCGTCGCCTCCTTGGGAAATACCCGCTTGTGCCGTACCATGCAACCCGGCACCGACAATTGCACCTGCCCGGTAGCCATATCTAACGCATGCGAAAGCTTCACCGGCAACGCAATATCCAGGCTCAAATTTTGATTGTAATCGAACCCTTCCAGCAACTGCAGATCACCTTTGTTCACACAACGTTCTCCCCAGCCACTTTCGGTATCCGACATCGCCACTTCGTGCAGCTGCTTGTTCATATAGCTTACCAGCTTCGAATGCTTCACAGCTTTGACCGTGTAGCCCAGCACCCGCCGCAGCAGGGTAGAGGCCGCCACCGCACCGCCAAATTCAGCCGCATTACGCCGTGTATTGATAAATTTTTTGTGCTTGAGTACCTGCTTCCGGGTGGGACCGGTTTTGCGTTGCAGGATATCACCATCTTCAGTCTTGCGCCCGCAGACATCATCGAGGAGGCCGCGAAATTTGATAGGTCCAAGTTGTTTTGGCATAGTATATGGATTTTATATAAACTTACGTCATTGTACAGCCCAAAACAACAGTGCCGGCAGAGCAGGGTACGATCCACCGCATAAAGTCTCATATCACGTCACAATTTTTTTAATTTCTTGACTTTAATCATGCACGCAATGGTGCAACATGGATCATCACAACAACTACCGCAAAGACACAAGCCACCTACATCGATGCGCAGGACAACCATATCCGGTGCATAACGGGGCCATCAGGTTCCCATAGAGCTCCTATGGTACAGCCATAGCTCAGGCATAGTACTCTCCCGGCAGAAGCATGGTAGAAGTATGGTAATCGTAGGCTGATAGTAGGGTAATAGTAGGCTAATAGTACGCGGAGAAGGCTCAAATGCAGGCTGGACGCGGGAAAATGCCCCAAAGGCCGGAAATGGCCGGTTGTGAAAGCAGGTATAATAGATTGAAAGACATTCCTTAATAAGACCAGATAACAAAGTAAAATGCTGCATGTCCGCAGGGAGAATAAGCTGTTTACTTCCTCGGCAGCGAATTGAAATACTCCATAGGCGACACATTGAAGTACTTCTGAAAATTACGGCTGAATAGGCTTTGAGAGCTGTAGCCCACCATTTTGGAGATCTCGAATAAGGAATATTCGTTCTCAGCGATCAGGCCGGCGGCTGTTTTCAGCCGGGTGATGTCGATCAACTCTTTGGGTGATAAGGAAGAGAGCGATTTTATTTTGCGGTAAAAGGTAGTACGGCTCATAAACATATGGTCCGCAAGCATGTCTACCTCGATATTGGGTTCTTTGATATTGGCCTTTATATACTCGTCGAGTTTGCGCAGAAAGGCCTCATCCGTTTTGGAATGCGCCATTACAGCCACATCGTCGAAAGGCGAACTGGCAAAATGTTCTTTTATTTTACGGCGGTTCTTCAGCAGGTTCACAATTTGCACCTGCAATAATTCCGTAGAGAAAGGTTTTTGAATGTAGGCATCTGCCCCAACTTCCAGCCCCTCTATATGTGCTTTATTGGTGTTCTTGGAGGTCAGCAGGATGATCGGAATATGGCAATACTCCACATTCGATTTGATCCGCCGGCACAGTTCAAACCCATCGATCCCCGGCATCATGATGTCCGAAATGATCAGGTTGATCACTTCGTTATCCAAAATGGTCTGGGCAATTTCCCCATTGGCGGCAAGATGCAGTTTATAAGTACTGCCCAAAACCACAGATAAGAAATCCAGGATATCTTCATTGTCGTCGATAATAAGGATACTGTCAGTCATACTACTCTATTTTTTTCCAGCTGCTTAATTGAAATTCAAATTGCTGATGCACCGGCATCCGCAGTTCGAAAATAATGGAATCCTTTTCTGCAGAAACCAGTTGCAGGGTCCCGCTATGCAGTTCAGTAAGCGATCGGGCCAGCGACAGGCCAATGCCGGTTCCAGGTTTGTTATTACCACGCACCCGCACGAACGGCTCGAACAATTGTTGCCTGTATTCTTCCGGAATAGCTTTCCCGTCATTGATAAAATGGATCGTAAAATATTCGTCGGAGCTTTCTACGGCAGGTATGCGTACCACAGCGCTGGAGGCCGCATATTTTACAGCATTCGATACCAGGTTGGTGCTGATCTTAATGAAAGCCTCCCGGTCCACAAAAGCAAAGAAAGGGTGGGCGGGCAATTCGGTTTCCAATGCAATACTATTGGCCGCAGCCTGTTCTTTAAAACCGGTCACGATGTCGCTGATGACGGCCACAATATCTGTTTTTACAAAGCTTAAACTAAACTGGCTCGCTTCAGTCTTCCTGAAATCCAGTAGCTGGTTCGTCAGCTCCACCAGCCGCCTCGTATTCTTTTCGGCGATCGTCAGGCTTTTATTCGTTTCTGCATCCTCCTTCCCCAGTTTCTTGCGCAGCCACTCTATAGGCCCCGCAATAAGCGTAACAGGCGTTTGTATCTCGTGGGTGATATTGGTGAAGAAATCGATCTTCGCCTGGTACATCTCCTTTTCCTTTTCGTATTCAAAAAGTTGTAGCTTCCGGAGGTTCTTTCTTTCCAGGGACTGACGATACAAACGGGTGGCAAAATAAACACCCGTAGCAAGTAGCAGCACATACAAAATATAGGCTGCGTCACTTTTCCAGAAAGGAGGATTAATGATGATCACCAGCTTTCGTTCCTGACCCACCCAGCTGCCAATATTGCTTTCAGCCTGCACGATGAATTCATAACTACCATGCGAAAGATCGGTGAAGTAGGCCTTGCGGTTCGTGTTGAGATAAGTCCAGGACCTGTCCAGCCCTTTCATTAAAAATTTATAGCGCGTCACTTCGGGCGAGGAAAAGTTGAGTGCCGCAAACTCGATACTGAAATTGTTTTGGTGGTAGTCCAGCACCATGGTATCCGTGTACAGGATAGAAGTGTTGAGCGGGCTGTTGGCGGCGCCGGGTGTCACTTCCTTATTGTTGATCTGGAAACCGGTAATGTAAGTGGGAGGGCTTGCTTCCTGCTGGTCGAAGGAAGCAGGATCGAACGCGATCATGCCTTTCACCGAACCAAAATACATTCTACCATCCTTGTGTTTATAAGCCGAGTTATAATTGAATTGATCGGTGATGAGTCCGTTTGCCTGTGTATATACTTTTATTTCATCAGTGGCGATATTCAGCCGTATAAGCCCCTGGAGCGAACTGATCCATAAATGTCCGGCATTGTCCTCCAGCATGCCATATAATACATTCGTGGGTAGTCCGTTTTTTGTAGTATACCGCGTCTTGTTTTTCCAGTCGGCACTTAATTTGATCAATCCGCCGCCGGTAGTGGCGAACCACAACGCGTGATGACTGTCTTCAAAAATATTATAGACAGCAAATTCATTGATGTATTGCTTGTTCACCGTATCTCCAAACCGGAAGCTGCCGTGCGCGCCCGTTTTGGGATTATAATAGAAGGCCCCCTTGTTCACGCTTCCTGTCCAGATATTACCTTTGGAGTCTTCGAATATGTCAAAAACATAAGAGTTGTAAGGTATCTCTGGAATAGGGCTGAATGTTTTGTGTTGTCGGTCATACTCCAATAAGCTCGAACCGTGATAAGCAGCGCCCACCAATAACCGGTCTTCTCTTGTACGGTAGATATTAATGACAAAATCACTGCTCTGATCATTCTTGTTGCCGATCAGCTTAAACCGGTCTGTAATGGCCCCGGTGCGCGTGTCCATGATTTCCATGCCATGAAAAAAGGGGCCAATGAATAGCTGATTGTCCCATGCCAGTAACCCGTGTATATTAGGATACGAGATAGCGCCCTTTTTGCCGGAAGCAGCATAATGGGTAAACTGACCGGTTGCCAGATTCAGCTTGTTCAGGCCGGCATCTTCTGTTCCGATCCAGAGATTATTGTTGCTGTCTGCACATATTTCCCGCACAGCCTCGCCGGAGATGGAGTTGACGCCCGGTATAGGATAGAATTTTTCAAATCGGGCATTTTCCCTGGAGCAATAGTTGATCCCGCCAAAAAAAGTGCCGGCCCACATACCACCACGATTATCCTTGCGAAGAATGTAAACAGCATTGTCTGTAATAGCGTAAGGAGTTCCATACTGTTTTTGAAAATTCTTGCTAACGTTATGCTCCAGATCGTAAATGTAGAGTCCGGATTCTGTAGCCACCCAGTAAAGCCCATCATTGTCTACAGCAATATCGCGAACGTAGATAGCACTCTTGTCAGCGCGAAGAGATAATGACCTCACTTCACCGGTTTTCGTGTCGTAACTTTTTAGCCCCTGCGTAAAGCAGCCTATCAGTAGCTTGTTGTTGTTGATCGGGTATATTTTAAAGATCGACCGGGCATTGACTGGAAGTTTTTTATCGACGATCGTGATCTTAGGGCCGTTTTCTTTTTTTTCGGAGTTGTATAGGCTGATGTTTCCATCATTATCTCCTACCCATATGTTCATTTCTGCATCAAAGGCAATGCAGGAGGCCGGCATGTTGAGGTTCTCGACCTTGTTTTGAGAAGGGGTATATTTGTAAAGCGTGAAATTGATCTGGAACCACAAATTGTTATTGCTGTCTATGAGCAGGTTGTTGGTAAATTCTTTAGGTACTGCTTCAATTTCAAAGACAAGTTCTTTATAAGGATCATATTTGAAAAGACCTTTGCCCGTTCCAATCCATATCATCCCGTTTTTATCCTCAGCAATGGTATTGATGATATTATTACCTATGCGACCAAATTGATCTTTGGAATAGGTACATGTCTTAAAAGTATATCCATCAAAACGGTTGAGGCCATTGCGTGTGCCGATCCACATCAGCCCCTTGCTATCCTGCAGGATAGCAGTTACGGCATTGTGCGTCAGTCCATCGCCCACCTGGTATTGTTTAAAATAATATTGGCCCAGGCAGGTCGATGCAGCAAGCAGCAGTAATAATCCGGCAGTGACGATTTTATACAACAAGCGCATATTCCTTCAGTCAAATATATATAAATCGTAGTTACGATACTTACCCGCAATTTTTGACACGATTCTGCTAAATATTGAACAACCGGTTTGAGACGGGTTTATTTATTTTGGCCTGTGTGGCTATACATGCTGCCACGGATGCTCAATACTAATAAAGTAACATGATACGATTGTTTTTGTCACTGACATTTTGCTTGCTTGTCTTCTGTAGTAATGCTCAGCAATTGATTCTTCCCGGAGATCACCCCGATCCATCGGCCGTTAAAATAGGCAATGAATACTGGGTGGCAGGTACCACCTCCAACTGGTTTCCCGCTTTTCCCTTATACCGCTCCAACGATCTTGTAAACTGGAAGCCGTCAGGCCATGTGTTTACAAAAATGCCCGACTGGGCCGATTATTACCTGTGGGCCCCCGAGATCACGTACGATAATGGTAAAGTATACCTCTATTATGCAGGACATAAAAAAGGCGGTAATCTTTGTATTGCAGCAGCTGTAGCAGATAAGCCCGAAGGCCCTTACACAGATCTTGGCCCGCTGATGTGCGAGGCGGCTGGTTCCATAGACGCTTTCCCCATGCGCGATGAGAAAGGAAAGCTATACATGATATGGAAAGAGGATGGCAATAGTGTGGGCAAGCCTACACCTATCTGGGCGATGGAAATGAAAGAAGACAGAACCGCGTTGATAGGAGAGAAGAAAGAGCTTTTCCGGGCTGATGCGGCCTGGGAAAATAACCTGGTAGAAGGCGTTTCGATCATAAAGCGAAACGATTATTTCTATGCGTTCTATGCGGCAGCCGCCTGCTGCGGTAAAAAATGTAATTACGGAACAGGTATTGCAAGAGCAAAAAGCCTGCTGGGCCCTTGGGAAAAATATCCGGGCAACCCGGTGTTGGCTGAAACTGCCGAGTGGAAATGCCCCGGCCACGGAACACCCGTTGAAAAGGACGGTAAGTTTTATTTCATTTATCATGCCTATAGCACCGGTAGTAGTGCCTACGGTGGAAGACAGGGCTTGCTCAACGAGTTTGAATTTACCAATGATGGATGGATCCGTTTCACCAACAACAGTAACTATGGTAAATCGAAAAAGGCCGGAAAAATAGTTGATCAGTTCACCAGTCCACAACTTGCCGGCGGCTGGCATTGGAGTGTTTTCCAGAACGTACAATACACGATCGCCAACAAAACCTTACAGCTACAGGCGCTTCCTTCCATTTCCGGCGCTTACCTCGGACAGTCTATTCTGGCAGAGAATTATTATGCGACCGTAACCGTACAAAAAAGCTCCACATCGCAGGCAGGACTTGCTTTGATTGGGGATGATAAGAACATTATATACGCCGCAGTTGATAGCTCCATCATTCGTTTAATACAGGTGAAAAAAGGAGAAGCATCCGTCATTGCGGAAGTGAAGATCGATAAACCTTCGAATGTGAGCATAAGAGCAGTTGTAAAAAACAATACCCAGGCCACGTTTGCATACAGTACAGATGGCAAACGGTTTATTGAACTCAATAGCAATGCTGCCGATATCTCTTACCTGCCACCATGGGACAGGGCCGTTCGTGTAGGACTGGTGTCAAAAGGCTCCGCAGAAAAAACAGCCATCTTCAAAAACTTCACCCTGGCCAATTGATGAGCTACCAAATAAACCTTGCATATGAAACGATTGCTTTACCTATCTATCCTGGGCGGTGCCTTGCTGAGCATTGCCTGCAAAAAAACGAAATCACCTGACGAAAAAAAAGAAGAGCCTGGCGAAAACCAGTCAGTCTTTATCATTGACAGCACCTTTACAAACCCGGTATTGACAGGCGGCGCCGATCCCTGGATCATACAAAAGAACGGCACCTATTACTGCACCTATACGCAAGGAAGCAAACTGGTGCTACTGGCTGCAAAGAACGTATCGGAACTCGCTTCTGCTACCCGCTACGAAGTGTGGACACCACCTGCCGGCACCATGTATTCAAAAAATGTTTGGGCGCCCGAGCTCCATGAAATAAACGGTAAATGGTATTTCTATTTCGCAGCCGATGATGGGCCCAATGCAAACCACCGGATGTATGTGGTGGAGAATACTTCATCAAATCCCACAGAAGGTACCTGGGAATTTAAAGGGCAGGTAGCAGATGCCACCAACCAGTGGGCTATTGATGGCACTATATTGAACTACAAGGGAAAGCTATACATGTTGTGGTCAGGCGCCCATACCGGAACAGCACCACAAAATATTTACATCGCCGAAATGAGCAACCCCTGGACCATTTCCAGTCAAAGGGTCATGATCGCTGCACCAACCTATGATTGGGAAAAGAAAGGCAATGCGATCAACGAAGGGCCGCAGGCGCTCCTCAATCCGCAGGGACGTTTATTTGTTATTTACTCCGGTAGTGGATTTTGGGAAGATGGATATTGTCTGGGCCAGCTTACGCTAAAAGAAAACGGTGATCCCATGAATGCGGCCGACTGGACAAAAAAAGCCACCCCTGTGTTTTCCATGAGGGCAGGAAGCAGCGCTTATGGTCCGGGCCACAACGGTTTCTTTAAATCGCCCGATGGCAAAGAAGATTGGATCATTTACCATGCCCGCGGTGTTCCCAATGGAGGAGATGCAGTGGCAAGGACGCCAAGGATACAGCGCTTCACCTGGAATGCAGATGGATCGCCCAATTTCGGCGAACCCGAACCCCTCGAACTGACACTAAGGCGGCCTTCCGGAGAACCCATTCGCCTCATCTATACGAAAACGAAATGGTCCATTCCCGGGTTCAGCTCAGAAGAGATCAACAACAGTCGCCTCGCCACCCGCCTGATCGATAATTCCCTGTCCACTTATTGGATCACCCGGTATTCAACCGATCCCACAGACTATCCCAGCCATTGGATCTCGGTAGATATGGACACCACGGCCAGCGTCGATGGATTCATCATTTCGCAGAAAGCAGGCGACCGCAAAATAAAAGAACTGGAAATACAGATCAGCACAAACAATAATACCTGGGAAAGTGTGGGCGTGTATACGCTCAATAATATCGATCTGTTGAAACAGTATGTCAGCCTGCCACAACAAAAACAATGCAGGTACTTTAAGCTTATTCCCGTTTCAGGTCATGATGCCCAAAAACAACCTGGTTTGGCAGAAGTATCGGCCTTCAGGTTTAAAAATTGATTGCCATGTATAAAAAGTTATTGATAGCGCTGTTATTGCTTCCTGCCCAGTTGTTGGTTGCTCAAAAGAACAGCCTCACTAAATTCCCTAAAGGTTATACGCCCGAAGAAGTCGGTAAGCGGATAGCTTACCGTTTTATAAATGCCAAACATGCGCTGCATGCCGGTAAATGGATCAGCTATCCCGAAACATTTTATTGGAGGGGTTCGCTGCAGTATGCAGCATTGACCAGCGATGCAGCATTGCTCGATTCGCTGGAGAAAAAGTTTCAGCCACTGTTCACAACAGAAAGCGCCTTGCTGCCCATTAAAAACCATGTGGACCTGAATATGTTTGGCAGCCTGCCGTTGCTGCTTCACCAGATAACGAAAGATAATAAATACCGGGAGCTGGGAATGCCCTATGCCGATACGCAGTGGGAAGTGCCTGAAAATGCGAAACCACAGGAAAAGGCATGGGCTGAAAAAGGCTACTCCTGGCAAACCCGTCTTTGGATCGATGACATGTACATGATCACCATTGTACAAACACAGGCATATAAAGTGACAGGCGATGTAAAATACATCGATCGTGCAGCTAAAGAAATGGTGTTATATTTAGATACCCTGCAACGTCCAAACGGCTTGTTCTACCATGCACCCGATGTGCCATTCTATTGGGGGCGTGGCAATGGCTGGATGGCTGCAGGCATGGCCGAATTATTGCGGTATTTGCCTGCCAATAATCAGTACCGCCCGCGAATCATGGAAGGCTACCAAAAGATGATGAAAAGTCTGAAAGATTTTCAGGCGCCGGGAGGCATATGGAATCAACTGATCGACGAAAAAGATAGCTGGGCAGAAACCTCTGGTTCTGCTATGTTTACCTACGCATTGATCACAGGTGTAAAACAAAAATGGCTCAAAGAGAAGGAATATGCGCCTGTAGCCCGCAAAGCCTGGATGGCATTGGTACCATATGTAGATGAAAAAGGCGCTGTTTCAGAAGTATGCGTAGGCACCAACAAAAAGAACGATAAACAATATTATTATGATCGGCCGCGCAGCAAAGGCGATTACCATGGGCAGGCAGCTTACACCTGGTGCATTGCAGCGCTACTGGAAAAATAAAATCGTATAGGGAATGGGGCATCTGAAAGACAGAAAATGGATCATTGTTGTTGCCTTGCTGCTATATAGCGTTGGGGCTGCCCCCGTTTTGTATGCACAGGAGAAGCCCAACATCATCATATTTCTGGCCGATGACCTAAATCAGCAGGATATAGGCGCGTATGGCAACAAACAGGTGAAAACGCCCAATATGGACCTGCTGGCTGCAGAGGGTATGCGTTTTACAAAAGCCTATGCCGCCTCACCCATGTGCACGCCTTCGCGCAGTGCCATGTTCACAGGTTTGTATCCTTTCCGTAACGGTGCACAGATGAACCACTTCACCGTCCATGCCGGCACTAAAAGTTTACCACATTATTTGCAGGCAGCAGGCTATCGCGTAGTGATCTCCGGCAAGATTCACATGGCGCCATTGGCTAACTTCCCCTTTGAGCACATCGGAAAAGAATTTGGTCAGTACGAACCCGTCGAAAACAGGCTCGACCGTAAAAAGGAAACCGTCAATGCTATCGAATCACATTTCAAATCAGCTGCTGCACAGCCACTTTGCCTCGTGGTAGCGCCTTGGGTGCCCCATGTACCCTGGTTTCCCAACAAAGACTTTGATCCTGCTAAACTGGACCTGCCGGAATACCTGGCCGATACCAAAGAAACCCGCCAGGCGTTGGCTGCCTATTACCAAAGTATTGGCGAGGCCGATAAAATGCTGGGAGAGGTAATGAACGCCGTAGACAGGTCCGGCAAAAAGAACAATACGGTGTTTATATTTCTCTCCGACCAGGGAGCACAGTTTCCCGGTGCCAAATGGACGGTCTATGATCAAGGCTTAAGAGTGCCTTTGATCGTGCGCTGGCCCGGCAAAACAAAACAAGGTTCAGTGTCCGATGCGTTGGTGTCGTTAGTGGATATTACCCCCACACTGATTGACATGGCAGGCGGCCCTAAAGTAGATAGCCTCGATGGCCGCTCTTTCAAGGGAGTATTATCAGGCAAAACGACAAAGCACAGCGACTATGTTTTTGCCGAGACGTCTATGGAGCCTCACTTCTGGTACAATTATGTTCCTGCCAGATCGGTGATCACGGCCGACGGATTCCATTACATTAAAAACTATCACCCGGGTCTGCGTTTCATTACCCATATCGACAAAGTAGAGTGCAATGAATTCTATTTCGACTCATGGGTGGAAAAGGCTACGGCTGACGCTAAAGCAAAGTTTTTGATCGATCGCTATAGTTATCGTCCTCCGTTGGAATTATATAACCTCAATACCGACAGGGTTTCGTTCAGGAACCTGGCGGATAGCCCTTCTTACCAAAGCAAGTTGAAAGCCATGCAAACATTGCTGGAAAAAGAACTGGCACGACAGGGTGAAACGCAGGCCAGTATATTGGAAGGAACCTTGCCAAAGTTCTCCTATAGGAGCTATACCATTGCTCAGTACGGCAGCGCTATGGACCTGTCGTTCAACAGAAAGATGTGGAATCCAGACACCTTGCACATTACAGGTTACCTGGAAAATATCAATGAAGGTGGTATTGTTTGCGACTACTTAAACAACTTCCGGTTGTTTGCCTATCATAATCGAATAGGTATCAGGCTGGCAGATGGAACGATAAAGGAAAGTGAACTTTTAAATACTACAGCAGGTCCTGTCTGGCTCACGCTTTCAGCCAGTGGGGATGTAACGCTACGGTTCAATAACAACATCATTTTAAATACAACCATCAAAGGTGATCTTACAAAGATCAAAGGTGGGTTCGTGACCTGTGGTAAACTACAGGGACAGGAACTTACCGGGCGCATGCAAACCTATCACGGCAAAATAAGTGACCTTAGGTTTAGCATGAATACACTACTGAATACTCCCTAAATGACTGGTTTTCTTACCGGTCTTTTTATTCTCCTCTTTCGAAAACGTTTTCGAAGCCGGCATGCTATGCCGCAATCCCAAACTTGGCACGAATCGACAAAAGGTTGAAAAGAATGTCTGATGGATGTTCTTTTCTTTTACAATCAGGAAAAAGTGTTCAAACGATTGCATCTGCATAGCCTGTGAAACTGAACTGGACTGACTGCTATTAATGATCCTTCCGTTTGCTACATCTCCTTATTTAATTTTCTTCTACCTATAACACTGCTATGCGAACATCTAAAAACGATTGACTATTATGAAGAGGAATCCCCAACAAATCAGGGAAGGCCACGCCTTTCCGTTGTACATGTCTCGAATGCTACCGAAACTATGTACGTTTCTTTTTTTAGCACTGCTTTCATTGGGCGTTAACGCACAGGAGAGAACCGTCACCGGAAAGATTACCGACTCGCTCGGTATCGGCGTGCCGGATGTTACCGTTGCCGTTAAGGGTTCAAAAACGACGGTAAGGACCGATGCACAAGGCGCCTTCAGTATAATGGCGTCTACAGGTGCTACTTTAGTCTTGTCACACGTGAGTTACGTTGGCAGGAATGTAGTAGTACTGAGCAACGATCCCCTGTCCATTACTATGCAGCAGGCTGCTACCGCTTACGATGATGTGGTGGTGGTAGGTTATGGCAGCATGAAGAAAAAGGATCTTACCGGCGCTATCACCCAGATCAAGCCTGATAAGATCGCCAACGAAAATCCCAAGACAGTACAGGACATCCTGCGTGGTACACCCGGTGTGCGCGTAGGCTTCGATCCTTCCGCCAAAGGTGGCGGTGGCATCGAGATCCGCGGACGCCGTTCTGTGTACAATGATGGCGGGCACAACAACCCCCTGATCGTATTGGATGGAATGCTTTTCTATGGAGAGCTTTCTGAGATCAACCCCGATGACATCGAGCAACTCGATATCTTAAAAGATGCCTCTGCCACGGCTGTTTACGGTTCTAAGGCCGCGAGTGGTGTGATCCTCATACAGACTAAAAAAGGAAAATCGGGCAAACCTGTCATTACCTCTACAATGAACTTTGGCGCTACGCAAAAAAGTATTATACGGGAACGCTTTACGCCCGATGAATATCTGCAACACCGCCAGGATTGGTTTACCAAAAATACCTACGGTGTTAACCCTACAACGGGTGCTTACGAAGCATACCAGTCTGGAGTATATACCAACAGACCAGGCTATTTTTCAAGGCCCGATCAGCTGAAAGGTGTTTCCATCGATCAGTGGCGTGGTTATACCACCAATACGGCCAATGAATCTGACCAGAGCATCTGGGCCCGCCGTTTGGGTTTTGCCGGCAACGTCTTGCAAAACCTGCTGGATGGAAAAACGACCGATTGGACTGATAAAACATTCCGTACCGGCCTCAATTACGACCTCAATACCAGCGTCAGTGGTGGTGGCGACAGAGTAAACTACTACTTCTCCATGGGCTACCTCAAAAATGAAGGCGCTGTAGTAAGTGACAATTACCGGGCCGTGCGCTCCAACTTTAAAATTGACGCCAAGGTCACCAAATGGTTTGAAGTAGGCGCCAACATCAACTTCCAGGACCGTTCCGATGGTAACATCGATATCGATATGGACCAGATGATGCGCAACAGTCCGTATGCCGATTATACAGATGCAATCGGTGGCCCTATACAATTTCCGCTGAGCGGCGAATTCAGCCAGCGTGGCTACAACTACGATTTCCAGAAAAAATACCTGGAGCTGGAAAAAGGATATACAGTACTGAATACGATCGTGAATGCCAAAATAAAACTGCCATTCAACATCACGTATTCATTCAACGCCTCTCCACGCCTGCAGTTCTTCTACGACCGTTACTTCATGTCGGCCGACCTGCCTGGTTCCGACCCCAAGACGAGGGGAGCCAACCGGGAGCAATCCAAACGCTTCAACTGGTCGCTCAACAATACCATCAATTGGGACCAGCACTTCGGCGATCACCACGTGATGGTCACCCTGGTACAGGAAGCAGAAGAACTTAAATCCTGGACCGACCGCATCGAGGCACGCAACATCCTGCCTTCTGATGCCCTCGGCTTCCACAATAGCAAAAACGGTAGTAAAGAGAACAGCTCTTATTCCAGCACCGATTCCCGCCAAACGGCTGATGGTATGCTGGCCAGATTGTTCTACTCATACGATAACCGCTACATGATCACCACCTCTTTCCGTCGTGATGGTTATTCAGCGTTCGGTACGTCCAACCCATACGCCTATTTCCCTTCTGCCGCGGTGGCTTGGACCTTTACCAACGAAAAGTTTTTCCCCCAGAGCAGTGTGCTGAGCATGGGTAAACTGCGTTTCTCTTATGGAGAGAACGGCAACCGGTCACTGGCCGATCCGTATGTAGCACTGTCTAACCTTAGCGAAGGCGCTGGCAAAATGCAGGGATATCTGAACGCAGCCGGTCAACAGCAATTATACCGCTACCTGTATGCCGACCGCCTGGCAAACCCCAACCTCCAGTGGGAAACCACCACGTCGTACAACATCGGTCTTGACTTCGGTCTCTTCAAAGATCGCGTCACCGGTAGCCTGGAGTACTACAACATGAAGACCAACGACATGATCATGCTGCAGCGTATCCTCAATGTTACCGGCTTCAAGGAAATTATCACCAACCTCGGTCAGGTCGATAACAGCGGGGTGGAACTGACGCTCAGCACCGTAAACATGCGTAAGAAAAATTTCCAGTGGAATACCACCCTGGGCATATCCTACAATAAGAACCAGATCACGCACCTATATTATGACCAGGAGAATGTACTGGACGCCAATGGCAACGTGATCGGCACCAAAGAAAGAGATGATATCAGCAATGGCTGGTTCATTGGTCAGTCCATCGGCGCCATCTGGAACTATCGCGTTACAGGCATCTGGCAGGCGAATGAAGTAGATGAGGCTAAGAAGTATGGTCAGGTACCTGGTGATCCCAAAGTTGCAAATAACTATACAGCCGATGATGTCAAGAATGCCAATGGTACCGTGACGCCGGTCTATAACGACAGAGATAAGGAATTCCTCGGTTCTACCATCGCACCCTGGCAGTGGTCTATGCGCAACGAATTCATCTTATGGAATAACCTGAATATATCCTTCAACATTTACTCCTACATGGGCCATAAGAGCCTCGCTGGTGAATACCTGAATAATGACGATGATGGTGGTCGTATGGCCTACGGCATGGCCAATCTGCCTGCCAAGACATACTGGACGCCGGAAAATCCGACCAACGAATTCGGACGTATCGAAGCCAAGGGGCCTACTGGAGCAGCAGGAGCCAATAAGCTCTATGACCGTTCCTTTATCCGCATGGATAATATTGCTGTAGGCTACACCCTGCCAGACCAATGGACCAAACGTTTTACCGTAAACAAAGTCAAAGTGTTTGCTACTGTGCGCAATGCCGCTGTGTGGGCCAGTGACTGGAAAAACTACGGTGATCCTGAAACAGGCGGATGGGCCTCAAGGGTATACAACCTCGGTGTCAACTTAATTTTTTAATGAATTAGCGTGAATGATATGCAACATATGAATAAAAAGCTGAAGCGTGCCTCCAAAGGCGTAACCCTGCTGCTGAGTGGAATGGTATTGTTGAGCGGGTGCTCCAAGAAATTTCTGCAACCTGATCCGTTATCGTTCTACGAACCAGGAACAACATTCAATACTGAAAATGGATTGGTAGCTGCCATGGCCATTTGCGACCGCCATTTGAAGGCCTACTGGGCCACTGACCACAACGAAATGTTGACCCTGGGAACGGAGTATCTCTTCTCCGAAATGATGGTAGCCGCTGCCACGGATAAGCGTAACATGTTGTGCGATGTAGCCAACATGCTGACGCCTACCAGCGAAACCGTTTACCAGAATCTCGACAGGACCAACAGCATCTGGTACCTCTGGGAAGAGACGTACAAAGGAGTTATGTACGCCAACACCATCCTGCAATATGTAGATGGTGTACAGAGCCTGAGCGAAGCCACCAAAAATGCGTACAAGGGCAGGGCTTATTTTCACCGCGCCTATCGTTATATGTGCCTCACGATGGAGTTTGGCGACATCCCGCTGGTGACCACGCTCGTGAGCGTACCCAAGCAAAACTACCGTGCCACCAAGAAAGATGCTATTCTCCAAATGCTCACCGCCGATATGGAGAAAGCTGTAGAATGGGTGCCCGATCAAAAAGACATGCCCCTTGTCGGTATGATCAACAAAGGCGCCTGCCGCATGTTGCTCGCTAAATGTTACCTGGCAACCGGTCAGTATCAAAAGGCAAAAGAGCAAATGGATATCCTGATCAACCAGTCAGGCTATTCCCTGATGCAAAACAACTTCGGCACCTTCAACACAGGTGGCGAAGCGAATACATGGACCATTACCCGTAACGTGATCTGGGACCTGCACCGTCCTGAGAACAAACTGATCGCTACCAACAAGGAAGTGATCCTCGGTATGCCCAACAGGGGCGCAGATGCGGAAGCGTTCATTCAAATGCTCACCATGCGTATCCTGTATCCATTTGTATTCGACACCCGGATACAGACCAGGGATGGCAAACAGGCCCTGTTGAACATTCGCCGCAATGATGCTGCCAACTACAACAATAAGTACGATTACATGCGTGCATTTGGACGGGGCATTGCTACTTTCCGTCCCTCCAGCTTCTCCACCAAAGACATGTGGGTTGTAAACGGAGTGATGGATGCGGACGACCTGCGCCATAGTTCAGCGACAGGCAACTGGATCCGCATGGAAGACTATAAGGTCAACAACAAAGCTTCCACAGAATTCGGCAAACCCCTCACCTTGTACAATCCTGGCAATGGTGCCTTGCTTTGCAGCGACACCATTCGCCGCTGGTTTGATGTGCCCCATTATAAGTTTTTTCTCAACGACCCCGTCAATGAAGCCAATATCGCGGGCTCTGATGGTTTGCGTGGCGCTACCAATGGCGGTAATGCTGATTGGTACTTATATCGCCTCGCAGAAGCTTATCTGCTGAGGGCCGAGGCCAAGTATTACCTCAACCCGGGCGATGGATCGATCAAGGATGACCTCAATGCCGTAAGACAAAGAGCGAAATGCGCCCAACTGTACCAGGGAGCTGTGACCATCGGCGATATCATGAACGAGCGCGGCCGTGAATTGTATTGGGAAGAATGGCGCAATGTCGAACTGAAACGTGTTTCACTTTGCCTGGCCCGTAGCGGCAAGCCTGATGAGTGGGGTAATACTTATTCACTGGAGAATTATGACAAGCAAGCTGGAACAGACAATGCAGGTGGTAGCTACTGGTACCAGCGTATCGTGCACTACAGCATGTACAACAAAGGCCCGATCCAGATCAATGCCACTGGTAATAGCAATCCCAACTATACCATGGATAAAAAGAACATGTACTGGCCCATCCCTTATGCCGCCATTACGGCTAACATCAAAGAGAAGTTGTGGCAAAACTTTGGCTATGATGGTTATGATGCCAGTGCTCCCAAATGGGATAAGTGGGAAGACGCCGTTGCAGATGAAAAAACAAAATAGTTAGAGTTAGCATAGCAAAACACCCTGGCAGGTGGGAGGGAGCACAGCAATGTGTTCCCTTTTTTATACAAATACTTTTAAGGGTGCCTCATAATGTTCTTTTTAAAAATTCTTACAGTTAATATTTTTCTTTCATGTAAGCTTCCATCTCTGCTGCTATTTGGATCATCTCTTCTTCTTCAAGTATCGTTTTGTCTACTATTTTTAGCGCTTCTACGATATTTCTCGCATAATGCATTTTGACAGAATCCAATAAAGGTTTCAAGTCATAATGGATAATTTTATAATTGTCTTTACTTGAAAAGTCTTTTTTATTATAGCTTACAAATATTGAGTTAGGGTATTGTGTAGGAAGGTCGAATATTTTTACACCGTTTGCCTTAACAAACTCTATAGCAGAGAACAGGATGCAGGCGTCTGCGGTATTGTTTCTGTTATTTATGAATGGAGCTCTGCCGGCCAACGACCAAGTTGTAACATTTTTACGCACATTGTCTGATATATCAAATTTTATTGCCTTGTTCAGCAGTTCCTCAACGTCCATTATGTGTTTTCGGTTTTCTTCAATCTCATCCTCTATTTTACTCTCGAGATTTGATTCCAAAGATGAGAGTTCTTGGATGTGCTCTTTGTCTAGATATTTAGACATTTCTTTGAGCTGCTTAACAAATTCATCTCTTTTTGCTCTTAATTTGTTTATATAACTGAATGCTACATCTTTATTGCGCTTCCATTCCGCATAAATGATGTGATTAGCCAATAAAATAATCTTATTCTTTTCGATAAGTTGATGCAACTTTTTTAGCAAAACAATATGCTGACTGTGAAATGTTTGGTTTTCGGGATCTTGGCTGTTTGCTAGATAAATCCATTGATTCGTGTCTAGTATCAAGATTGTCTTTTCAAATAGCATAGTATCAATTTTGTGCCTGACGATGCTGCTGCTACGGGTTAATGTTTAACTTGTCAAACAATACCTTATTTCTTTGTTTTGAATCTTTTATAATTTTTTTAAACGGGACTACTTCAATGTATGCTTTATAATTAGCAGTATCGTAAAAATTGAAGTGTCCGATTCCATCGGGTGTAGGTGTAAAGCGTTCTTCTTGGAGAATGTACAGTAATGTTGGTGTAATATCTGCTATAATATAGCAATAGAATGGTGTATTTATTTTCGCTTCAATAGTTCTTCCGCTCATTTTAGCATTCCCATCGATTACGTTTCGAATATATCTTCTTACTTGGTATATGGGATCCAATTTTTCGTCCCCATATTTATAGTCGTTTCTATTGGGCTTCTTAAATTCTATAATAGTAAAGGATTCGAATGGATATTTATTTTCTGAATACAATGTTGCATAGTCATAAACATCTTCCTTTTTGATTACTAGATCCATTCGATCGCTGGAGGAAGAATTTAGCTCCTTAATAGACTTGAATTGTTTGTCTGAAGCAAGGAATGTATTGAATGTTAACCTTTCATCCAATAGCCATAAATTCTGTTTCTCAAATTCAATAGTGTTCATTTTTTCTCTTACAGGGAAAAAAATACTATGTATGAGTTCTTCGTCCTCAAATTTTCCTTGTGTATTCAGTTCTATTAATTTATCAAGCAAGTCAATTATCGTTCTTCTGTGTACAATATACCTTGCAAGGTCTGATTTTCCGACATCGTTGAATTCTTCCATAAATTCTTCATATATCTTTTTGTATTGTGGGAGAGTCGTTGCATCTTTCTTTTTTTTCAGAATTTCAATGCCCTTTTTCTTGACATCTAGTTTCCATTCACTTTCAATTTCAAACAGCTTGAGATTAAGTTCCTCCTTGGGCAAGTTTGCGGGTAATCTTGATACTTTATCCCGATTATAATTTACAACAATGGAGTAATTAGGAAACTCTTGCTTGATAATCGGAATGTATTGTTGCATTTTTTCTGTTCTTAATACTGTCAAGAAATTGGATAATAATGCCTCTATTTTCACTAGACTTTCTCTCCTTATTTTGGCAAGTGTGATTTCTGAAAATTCAAGTTCAGAATCATCGTCATCCAGTGCAAAGTGAAATCCAGTTCGCTCTTCATTTACGGTCTTATTCAAATATTCGCTGACAACATACACTTGATAGTAGTAGGTTGATTGGTCTGAAGAGTCTTTGAATCCTATATTTAGGTCTGTTATGTATTGCGATAACCCCTCGTCCTTAACAACTCTTTCGTGAGCACAGTAAAGTATCTTATTGCTCTTGGCATTGTGTGACTTGGTGATATATACCTCGAATTGGCTGCTGCTCAATGTGAAGTTGGACGTTTCTACTTCTTTCTTAAACTCTCTTTCGTATAGACCAGTTAAGTCTATAATGTCTCCGTTTTGATTCATAATAGTAATTTCAGGCTGTCTTTTTTTTATAAAATACAGCTGAAAATGACTCACTATCTCTCGGGCAATTTCGATGATGGCGCGGGGGACTTTTTTACCATACTCATCATCATATTTATAAAGGGTTATTTTAGTTCCGGTGCTATTCTTGGGTTCGATCGCTTTTTCTTCATAGTTCTCGAATCCATCCTTTGTCTTCTTATATTCAAAGGATCGAAGCTTCCATTGATCCCCATTCCGATATACACTATTTATGTTAATGGAATGAAATGCTTTAAGGCATACCAATCTGCCAACTCCTTTACCTCCAATGTCCAGTTTGTATTCAGAATCAAATTCCTGGAATGATAGATAATTTTCTTCATTTAAACCGATTCCATTGTCGGTTATTTCAAATGAATGAATTGGATAGGAGTCGTTATCAGGGAGTTTTTTATAAGTTGCATCGTCACCATTTCGAATTATTCTTATCCTGATTATGCCGCTTCTTTTATCTTCACTGTAGTTCTTTCTTTCATTTATGGCATGTATTGCATTGCTTATTACTTCAAACAGAGGGAGTAATGGTTTCGTTTTCGGAAGAAAAAGTTTATTAACCCTGTTTCTTAGATTGGTTGATGAGTTGGGTGCAGCCTTCGAAGAGCTTTTTGCCATGTTAATTTATGTATTTAACTGTTTATGGCTGCTATACAAATAGCACGAAGCAGCAATTTCTATAAATATAGTGTTTTTAAATAAATTAACAGTCGTGTATCAGAGTATACGTTGAGCAGCATCAACACTTTATATAAATACCCTTATGTGGGATTAATCAAACTAATATTTATAGGATATTGGGTTTGCTTAACGATTTGTATTGGTCATAGCATGATTCACAGTATTGCTCTCCTTCACACCAATATTTACTTGAGGCTGATGGCGTTCATTAGAGAGAGTATCTCATATCTGATACATATGATGGATTTCAAAGGAATTCTTCAATAAGACGTTAGGATATGACAGAGTACTTCAGTAGTCAAAGCCTGTTCGTCTTTCGATGACAGCGTAATCGTAGTTGTATAAGGAGGTCTTAAATATATGCTGGTTGACCTATTTATCTTCTTTTGGATACAGTATTCTATTTTTCAGAAAGACATTTATCTATGAGGTCCTAATTCCATATCCCGTTCATGGCTGTCAGCACAATCGGTTTGTCGTCGGTGATCACGATCGTGTGTTCGTGTTGCGCCATAAAGCCCCCTTTATTGCCTACCATCGTCCAACCATCCGAAAGGGTAGTGGCAAGGGTAGAGGTGGTGGTAATGAAGGTTTCAATGGCTACTACAGAGTTCTTTTTGAATCGCCTCGTGTCAAACCGGTTTTTATAGTTAAGCAGATCGCCTGGTTCTTCGTGCAAACCTCTCCCTATGCCATGACCGCCGAGGTTTTTAATTACTTTAAAGCCCCTCTTTTTAGCTTCTGTTTCCATCAGGTAACCAATGTCAGCAATTCTCACTCCTCCACTGATGGTGTTAATAGCTTTCTGCAATATTTCCCTGGATGCATCCACCAGTTTTTGATGTTGACCGATGTCATTACCAAGCACAAATGAACCACCGTTATCAGCCCAAAAGCCGTCCAGCTCTGCCGAAACATCTATATTGATAAGGTCGCCTTCTTGAAGGACAGTTTTGTGCGAAGGGATACCGTGGCAAAACTCGTTGTTGACGCTGATGCATGTCCAGCCGGGAAATCCATATGTCAGGTAAGGGGCTGACTTCGCACCCAGTGAGTTCAATAGCTGTGCGCCATATTCATCCAGTTGTTTGGTCGTCATGCCAGGAGCAGCATACCGGGTCATCTCCTTCAGGGTGAGGGCAACGGCTTCGCTGGCTTTTTTCATACCGATCAGCTCAGATTCTTTATTGATAGACATAGGTGCGTTATTATTATAAATTATTCAAATAAGGGCAGGGCAAAGATACTACCTCATGCTGCACAGCACATCGAAAGTGCCATTGACCTGGGTCGTTTTTCCTACAATGAGCCAATTGTTGTCTTGCTGTCGCTCTACACAGGCCAGCGTGCCGCTAAATTGCCCTTTAACCCTTTTGGTCTTGAATGGATTGCCCGCCTGTTGTTCATCGGCTACAGATGTGATCACCAACATCAAGGGGGTAAGCCCAAGCTTAGGCGCATGATAGGCTGTCCGGGACAAGTTTATCGGTGGCATGGGGTCTTTAGGATAAGGCCCAAATAGCGCTATTTGGTTATTGTCAGGTACCTTGTCGTCACATTCAGCAGCTGAGGTGCATTCATATACCTGGTAAGTGCCGGGTTTCAGGTCCTGCATATAGGTAGATAGGGTAAATTGAATATCGTCTTTCTCACTCAGGTAGCCCAGCATGAAGTGAGCGCTTGAGAAAGCCGGTGAAATAAGCGGCGCCGGGTCGGTTGTTTTATTGTTACCATCGATCTCCAACGCCATCTTTTGAGCGGTGTCGCTACCGGATTGATCGGCCTTTGGAGTCGGTCCTGTACAACTAAACAATGATAAGGTTAATAACAGCAATAATGATTGGTTGAATAGCTTTTTCATGATGCCGGGAGAACGTTTTTTAAGGCCAATATATAACAATAACTGTTCCTGAATGGGGGCTTTGGGCGGGTTGAGGCTATGTATAACTTTGGTTATCAGGCAGGAGACCTGTTAATATCATGTCATTATTAGTTAAAATAGACTTATAGAGACACGCAGGTTCTTCATAGTTTTATTGATTAAATTGATAGATTTAAATATGAAAATGTACAAATTATCCCGTGCCATCCTCTTATTTGTCATTTTGACACGATTTGTTAACGCCACTCAGGCGCAGGACCAGATATTGGATGGGATCGGTGAAACGGGAATGATTGCTCGCTATGTGTTTAACGGAGACCTCAAAGATTGGTCCCGTAATACTTTGCACGCCAAATTCCAGGGCGGCGAAGCGCAGTTTGTCAACGACAACCGGTTTGGAAAGGTGCTGTCGCTTTCCGGCGAAAACAATGCTTTCCTTACGATTCCGGGAGAAGCCTTGACAGATCTGGAATCGCTCAGCATATCAGGATGGATATTCCTGCGCTCGGAGCAGCCTGGTCAGCGCCTTTTTGATTTTGGAAAGGATGCTTCCAAACATTTCTCCGCAGCCCCTGTAGGTACAGCTGCCCAGAAAGGCTACCTGGCTTCAATAACAGGGAGTAGCAACGGAGCAATTGCCCCGGCTATAGAAATGAACAAATGGGTCCACCTGGCCATCGTAATAGATATTCCTGCAAAAACCATGTTTACGTATGTTGATAGTAAACCTGCAGGAGAAGCGAAGGATATTCCAAAGGAATTGACAGAGGTGTTCGGTCAGCAACCAGGAGAAAAAGTGCTTTACATTGGAAAGTCATTGCAGTCCGGCGATCCTAACCTCAATGCCCTGCTCCGCGATTTCCGTATCTACCGTGTTCCTTTGAGCAGCACCCAGGTGGCCGGTATTTTTAACAATTCCCGCAGGGGTATCAACCAGGGTTCGGTAAATACAACAGGCAGACGCGCTGAAGATACCCTTCCCCGCTTTTCTCCCACCGAGGCGCAGCTGTATAATACTTACTTAGTGGGTGTATCTGATGTGAAGGTGGAAACAGCAGTAGGAGAGTTGCCACGTTTCCCAAGTTATGTAGATGGAAATTATCAGAATAAAAAAGGCCCTAAAGTGCGTGTGCTGTGGCCTGCTGCTATAGATAATACGACGGTACTTAAACCCGGAAGCTATACCGTTACGGGACGTGTTGCCGGTACAAGTTTTCAACCCAAGGCAACTGTCACGGTAAAAGATCCCAAAAAATCGATTACACCGGTGTTGAAGTTGCAGCCGTTCCAATTAAGCCAGGTTACCCTGAAGAACGATGCGCATGGCCACGAATCCAAGTTCGTACAGAACCGCGATAAGTTCGTATTGACATTGGCTAAGACCGATCCCAATTCCTTCCTTTATATGTTCCGCCATGCTTTTGGCCAGCCACAACCGGAAGGCGCAAAACCTTTAGGTACCTGGGACAGCAAGGACACCAAATTAAGAGGTCATGGTACAGGTCACTACCTGACGGCTATTGCACAAGCCTATGCCGGTACAGGATATGACAAGACGCTGCAGGCCAACTTCGCCCAGAAGATGGATGTGATGGTAAATACCCTCTACGAATTATCACAATTATCCGGAAAGGCAAAAACAGCAGGCGGCGCACATGTGACTGATCCTGCGGTAGTGCCATTTGGTCCCGGAAAAACAGGTTATGATTCAGACCTTAGTGATGCAGGCATCCGTACTGATTATGAGAACTGGGGAACAGGGTTCATCAGCGCTTACCCTCCCGATCAGTTTATCATGCTGGAAAAAGGAGCCAAGTATGGTGGACAGAAGAACCAGATCTGGGCACCCTATTACACCTTGCACAAGATCCTGGCTGGTTTGATGGATATATATGAAGTAAGTGGTAACAAAAAAGCCCTTGACATAGCTTCCGGTATGGGCGATTGGGTATATGCACGTTTGAGCAAGGTGCCAACAGACACGCTGATCAAAATGTGGAATACCTACATCGCCGGTGAGTTTGGTGGTATGAATGAGGCCATGGCCCGCATGTACCGTATCACCGGCAAACCAAATCACCTGAAAACAGCACAGCTGTTTGATAACATCAGGGTATTCTTTGGTGATACACAGCACTCACATGGACTGGCCAAGAATGTCGATCTTTTCCGTGGCCTGCATGCCAACCAGCATATACCGCAAGTGGTAGGAAGTGTTGAAACATACCGGGCTACCAA
The DNA here is from genome assembly GCF_059502485.1 of Paraflavitalea sp. Lineage (NCBI taxonomy): Bacteria > Pseudomonadati > Bacteroidota > Chitinophagia > Chitinophagales > Chitinophagaceae > Paraflavitalea > Paraflavitalea sp. The sequence continues at coordinate 832,535 of NZ_JCACET010000010.1, read as the reverse complement.
TAATCCGGAGTATTACAAGATCGCCGATAACTTCTGGTATAAGATGGTCAATGATTATATGTATAGTATTGGTGGTGTTGCGGGCGCCCGTAATCCCAACAACGCGGAATGTTTTATCAGTGAGCCGGGAACCTTGTATGAGAACGGTTTCTCTTCTGGCGGACAGAACGAAACCTGCGCCACGTACAATATGCTGAAATTGACCACCGACCTGTTTATGTTCGATCAGCGTGGTGAGTTGATGGATTACTACGAGCGCGGGCTGTACAACCATATCCTGGCTTCTGTAGCCGAGAATACACCTGCCAATACTTATCACGTGCCGCTGAGGCCAGGCGCTACCAAGCAATTTGGTAACCCGAATATGACAGGCTTTACCTGCTGCAACGGTACAGCCATAGAAAGTAGCACCAAGCTGCAAAACTCTATTTACTTTAAAAGCAAGGACGACCAGGCGCTGTATGTAAACCTGTACGTTCCTTCTACATTGGAATGGACTGAAAAGAAAATAACGATAGAGCAGTCTACAAACTTCCCCAGCGAAGACAATACCCGCTTGACAATTAAGGGCAGCGGAAAATTTGATGTTAACGTGCGTGTGCCGGGCTGGGCTACCAAAGGATTCTTTGTAAAGATCAATGGCAAAGAACAAAAGGTTAAAGCTACACCAGGCAGCTACCTGAAAATAAGCCGCAGCTGGAAAGATGGTGATGTGATAGAATTGAAAATGCCTTTCCAGTTTCACCTGGACCCCGTTATGGACCAGCAGAACATAGCAAGCTTGTTCTACGGACCGATCTTGCTGGCAGCCCAGGAGCCGGAAGCAAGAAAAGAATGGCGTAAAGTAACCCTCGATGCTGAAGACATCAGCAAGTCGATCAAAGGTGATCCCCAGCAATTGCAATTCACCATTGACGATGTTGTCTTCAAACCATTTTATGAATCTTACGGCCGTCACTCCGTTTACCTGGATGTTAAGTTGAAATAAGCCTGCAATCGAATTAGCCCAACCGTCCCAATAAATCGCAAAACCCTTCAGTTCATTAGAGCTGAAGGGTTTTGCATTTTTGCTGATATCTTTCCTGGAGTTGGACATAGGACAAAGCTATGTCGGCCCTGCTTGGTTCTTTCCCAAAATGTGACGGCCTTCCCGGAAACCTGCCACGGACTAAGGCAAAACCTGGGACGGTTGGCACTTTGTTCCCGAAAATCGCCTGATTCCTGTGACGGACTGAGAAAAAGCCTGTGACGAACGGAGCAAAAACTTGTGATGGTTGGGACATTCTTCCCGGGTTCTCCTCATTGCTTCCTCTTTGCTTCCTCGGATTCTCCTCTTTGCCTCCTCGGAATCCGGGGAGCCAAAGAGAAGGAATCGAGATATCATCAGGAAGGAAGAGGTACGCTTGCGACTGATTTCTATAAATCGCCTGGACGTTTTTTTGCATGCTGCTGCCTCACGCGGCTGAGCGTTTCCCGCGATAAGCCGAGGAAAGAGGCCACCATGTGGAGCGGTATGCGCTCGTAGATCTGCGGGTATGTCTTGATAAAGTTGTCGTACTTTTCTTCTGCGGTCTCGCTGATATTGCTAAGTATCCTGTTTTGGTGGGCCTCGTAATTTTTAGCGGTTAGTTTCTCTATCAGCTTTTTGAAATGGGGGATCGTTTCTTTCAGGGCTTCAAACTTTTCCTTTCTGAGTATTAGCAATTCACCATCTTCCAACGCATCGATATTGTATTTGGAAGGAAGACCCGATTGAAAACTGTCGAAGTCACTGATCCACCAATTCTCGATGGCAAACCTCATGCTATACTCTTCGCCATTTTTACCTACGCCGTATAACCGAAAGCATCCTTTCACGACAAAGCCAATGTTATGGCTGACATCGCCTTCCTGCAACAAATACTGGCGCTTGCGAATTTTCTTCGGAACAGCCACTTCTTCAACCTGCCTTAGTTCGTCATCAGTCAGGCCGCCTTTTTCAACGAGGTACGTCGCTAAAGCAGAAAACATTTTAGATAATTTTCAATAAAGTTATCTAAAATGTTCTTTCGCCTGAATGGGCGAAGCCGAAACCACGCAACGCTCCAAATAGTCAGGCCGCTCAAAGCGGCCAGACTAAACAACGGGTAGACGACGTGAAACGGAACAGTTGACGTACACGAAGCCGAGGAAGTGAATTTCTTAGCCTTATTTCATTTGGATAATATTCGTCAACCCGCCATCGGCAAGTATTTCAGTGGCAAGTATGAAAGAGGAGTCGTCAGACGCCAGGAACACGGCAGCTTTCCCCATGTCAGACGGCAAACCCTGTCTTCCTGCAGGTGTCAGGCCTACCCAGATTTGCTTCACCTGATCTACCTGCTTCTCTGGTACTATTTTGCCAAATACAGGCGTATCCGTTGAGCCGGGAGAAAGGGCATTGACCCTGATCTTTCTGGCCAGCAGATCCAGCGATAGTCCTTTGGCTAAGGATACAACAGCGGCTTTGGCAGCACTATATACTGTCATGCCCGGTGCTGCACGGTGCGCGGCGCTCGATCCGATGAGGATAATGGAGGCGCCATCATTCAAATAGGGAAGTGCTTTTTGAACCGTAAAGTAGGCGCTCTTTAAATTCAGGTCCATGTACTGATCGTAGTTGCTTTCCGTGACCTCGGTGATGGCCGCCATCGGTTGGCCATCTACAATGCCGCCGGCATTGACTACCAGCGTATCGATGTGGCCAAATCGATCAAACGTATCTATGAATATGCGTTCCAGGTCACTCATGTTCGTTACATCGGCTTTGATGCCTATGAAGCCTGCTCCCAGCGCTTTAACCGATTGGTCGAGCGTTGCCTGGTTTCTGCCTGTGATAGTGCCGATAGCCCCTTCGTCTTTTAATGCTTCCGCGATGCCAAATCCTATGCCGCTGTTACCTCCGGTAACTACGGCTACCTTGTTTTTCAGTTTCATTTTTTATGATTGTATTACAAGGCAAAGGTGAGACACTGCAGGGGCTGGCAACAAGGAGATTTGACAGAAAATAGTAGTGATAAATGTCACATAGATACTTGGAGCTGTACTAACAATCGCTTAACTATTTTGAATAAATTGTTGTCGAAAGGAATAGAAGTATGCCGTTATTTTGTAGCAGGATCTATTTCCTTTCAGCTAATATGAACGATCGTCAACCCACCTTTCTCGAATTCTTTCCTGTCAGCCTGTTTGGGGCTGTTATGGGCTGCTGCGGCCTCTCATTCGCCTGGCGCTTTGCCGCCAAACTCTGGGGGCTTCCCACTGTCATTGGAGAAGTGATCGGTATCGTTGCCATCGTTCTATTCATAATATTGTCCGTAGCCTACCTGGTAAAGCTGAAGCGATATCCTCAGCTGGTCAAAGCGGATTTCAAACACCCTGTGCTGATCAGTTTCTTTGGCACTATTATCATCTCCCTGCTACTCCTCCCCGGTATTATATTACCGTATCATGCCTCCACGGCCATCGTCATCTGGAGCATCGGTACTGTATTGATATTGTTGTTTGCCTTGAAAGTACTGCGTAAGTGGCTCGACCACCAGCAGGAACCTGCCAGCGCTGTGCCTGCCTGGATCATACCGGTGGTAGGTACGCTGGATGTACCCATCATAGGTGCTCAGTTGCCCGTCGAAGGTATTAAAGAAGTGTGCCTTTTCTTCTTTGCGATCGGTATCCTTTTCGCCATCATCCTGATGACCATCATAATCGCTCGCCTGTTGTTTCAGCCAGCCTTACCGGAAGCTGCACAGCCTACGCTGCTGATCCTCGTTGGTCCCTTTGCGCTTGCGTTTTCAGGATATATACTTATTACGGGCGGGCAGGATACCATGTCCTCCGTATTCTTTTATTTCGACTTGTTTTTGTTGTTGCTTTTCGGTAGCAAGATTGCTTTGTTGCCCCGGTGCTGTCCTTTCCGGGTTAGCTGGTGGGCGGTGGGTTTCCCACTGGCAGCTATTACGATTGCATCATTACGGTTTGCCAGTAATAAGGATGGGATCATATTCAAGGGAATTGCTGCGGTATTGCTGGTCTTGACCAGCTTCGTTATTGTCTATCTGTTGGTGCAGTCACTATCCCGGTTGATTACCGGAAAGTTCAACCAATAGGTCAGCGACAACAAAGCTACGAGGTGCGCAGGATCTTCTCCATCTTCTTGCCCTTGGCCAGTTCGTCTATGAGCTTATCCAGGTACCTGGCCTTTTTTGTCAAAGGAGTCGTTATTTCCTCTATACGATAGCCACAGATCATGCCTGTGATGAGATGCGCATTGGGGTTTAGCTTGGCACGTTCGAAGAATTCTTCAAACGTCACTTTCTCTTTTATCAGCTCCTGCAGCTTTTTATTATTGAAACCAGTTAACCACTCTATCACCTGGTGTAATTCTTCTTTCGTCCTGCCTTTCGTCTCCACTTTTGTGACATAGTGCGGATACACCGATGCAAAAATCATTTTGGCAATACGTTGATCATGGGTGGCAGAAGTGCTCATGTCCTTAATATTTTAATGGTAAGTTACGTAGAAATTGCTTTCAGGATAGACCCATACGCCTGTTGACGATACATTACCTATATTTAGACTTTTAACAGTCCCATCGCTCAATGCCAATGAAAGTTTTAGCCGGCCTATTCTTTTCTACACTCATAGTTACGGTATCCTACGCTCAGGGTAAAAAAGCGCCATCCTTGCTCAGAGTCGATCTCTTACAAAATGCTGAATGGGTATACGATCAGGGCCAAAGAACCAATGTTTCATTAGAGCAAGCAGCCGCTGCTGATGCTAAATGGCAATTCAGTCGGGTAAACAGTCGGTTTCCGACATTCTCCTGGGTAGTTGCAGAGGGCCATCAGGCTGCCTTTCAGCTATTGGTAGCCAGCCGGAAAGAACTATTGATGAAAGATTCCGCAGATGTGTGGAACTCCGGGCGAAAGAATGACAACAACAGTATTGCTGCTTCATACAAAGGTGCTGCTTTGAAACCATCTACAATCTATTATTGGAAAGTGCGCACATGGGGTGCGGATGGCAAAGCCAGCAGCTATTCCGCTGTTCAGTCATTTTGCACGGGAAAAACGTTGGAAGACTTTAGCCTGCCTTCCTTTGTATTGATCAAAACGCCTCAATTGCCACAGCAGGTCCGCCAGCTTGACGCCAACAATAAACTATACGACTTTGGTAAAGATGGTTTCAGTCAGCTGAAATTGTCCGTGCATGCGCAACAGGCAAACGACACGCTGGTGATTCATCTTGGTGAAGCACTTGCAGCCGATGGACATGTCAATAGAAATCCCCCCGGCACGGTGCGCTATAAAATGATCAAGGTGTCTCTTACTCAGGGGCATCATTCCTATCAACCACTGATACCGCCTGACAAAAGGAATACTGGCAGCAATGCGGTATTGATGCCTGCGGATATAGGAGAAGTGCTTCCTTTCCGGTATGCTGAGATAACTGATGCATCAGGTCGATATAAGGTCGATAGTGTTTCCCGCTATCTGGTCACCAATATATTTGAGGATAACGCCACTACTTTTACCAGTTCTGATACAGGGTTGAATAAGATATGGGACTTGTGTAAATACACGATCAAAGCCACATCTTTCGCAGGCTATTATGTAGATGGAGACAGAGAACGTATTCCCTACGAGGCCGACGCGCTGATCAACCAGCTTTCCCATTATGCGACCGATGCAGAGTTCACCATGACGAAGAGAACACTCGATTACGTGATCTACCATCCCACATGGCCTACAGAATGGTCCTTGCAAAACGTGTTGATTGCCTGGAACGATTACCTGCATTCCGGCGACCTGCGGCAAGTGAAAAAGCTATATCCTGACCTGAAAGCAAAGTTGCTCACGAGCCTTGCCAGGGAAGATGGATTGATTAGCACACGTACCGGAAAGCAAACACCTGAATTTCTAAACACCATCCATTATAAAACATTTAATGCCAACACAGGCTTAAAAGATATTGTCGATTGGCCACCGGCAGGAGGCATAGGAGGCGGACAATCGGGCGTAATGGGCGAAACCGATGGTTTTGTGTTTACCGATTACAACGCCGTTGTCAACGCCTGGTATTATGCCGGGCTCGAAGCAATGGCTAAACTGTCGATAGCTGTAGGCAACAAAGCAGACGCAGATTACTACACACGTGAAGCACAAAAAGTGCGGGCATCCTTCCAACGTACATTTCTCGATGCGCAAACAAATATCGTACTGGACGGAGAGGGCACAAAGCACAGCTCTATACATGCCAATTTCTTTGCGTTGGCGTTTGGCTTAGTGCCCAAAGAAAAAATAGCACCGGTGGTCAGCTTTATCCATTCCCGTGGCATGGCCTGCAGTGTATACGGTGCCCAGTTCCTGCTGGATGGATTGTACAAGGTCAATGAACAGGAATATGCGTTACAACTCATGACCTCAACGGAAAAAAGAAGCTGGTTCAACATGCTGCGCGAAGGCGCTACCATGACGATGGAAGCATGGGGACAGGAGTACAAGCCTAATCAGGACTGGAACCATGCATGGGGCACAGCGCCGGCAAACGCTATGGTGAGATATGTGGCAGGTGTGCAGCCATTGACACCGGGCTATAGAGAAATACAAATTAAACCACAACCGGGCAGTGTTGAACAGATTGATTTGAAGCTCCGCACAATACGAGGTGATATAGAAGTGAGCTTTGAAAACAAAAAAGACAGGTTCAACCTGCAGGTGAGTTTACCGGGCAATACTACTGGCCGGGTATACCTGCCCTTCGCAAACAATAAAGCGATAGTAAAAATGAATGGAAAAGTGGTTAAAGCCACTTTTGCAGAAGGGTATTACCAGGTGCTAAACGTGAAGCCGGGAAAACACAATTTCGAAGTTTACGCCGGCAACCGTTAATAGACTGTAATGTCCTGATATTTTATTATCTTCCGAATAGATTGCTTGCTATCCAACCAAATCAGTCTGCATTATGCCGATACGGGTAGCAATTAACCACAGGACCACCTACAAGTACGACCGGGCAGTTTCACTGTCGCCCCATGTCTTCCGGCTGAGACCGGCAGTACATTCACGCACGCCCATCGAAGCTTATTCTTTCAAAATTTCCCCGCAGGACCATTTTATCAATTGGCAGCAGGACCCCTTTGGCAACTTTCAGGCGAGGGTAGTGTTTCCGGAAAAAACGACGGAACTGGATATCCAGGTTGAAGTGATTGCCGATATGGTGGTCATTAATCCCTTCGATTTTTTTGTCGAAGAGTACGCGCAACATTTCCCCTTTACCTATCAGCCCCACCTGGCGGCAGAATTGGCGCCTTACCTCGAAAAAGCAGAAAGCGGTCCCTTGCTGAAACAATGGTTAGAAGGTATTGATAAAGACCCCAAAGGCATCATCGACTTCCTGGTATACATCAATCAAAAATTGAACAAGGACATCGGGTATACCGTGCGACTGGAAACAGGCGTACAGACCTGTGAAGAAACATTGTCCAAAGCATTAGGATCATGTCGTGACTCGGGATGGCTGTTGGTACAAATCCTTCGGCACCTGGGGCTGGCGGCCCGGTTCGTTTCGGGATACCTGGTGCAATTGACTGCTGATATAGCCTCGCTGGATGGCCCTTCAGGCCCGGCCAACGACTTTACAGACCTGCACGCCTGGACAGAAGTATATATCCCCGGTGCAGGATGGGTAGGTATGGACCCCACGTCCGGATTATTTGCCAGCGAAGGCCATATACCGCTGGCCTGCGCACCCCACTATGTGAGCGCGGCCCCGGTAGTAGGCGCTACAGACAAATGCGAAACGGAGTTTTTCTTTGCCAATACGGTGACGCGAATCCATGAAGATCCCCGCGTCACGAAGCCCTATTCGGCTGAGCAATGGGCGGTCATCGATGCCACTGGCTACAAAGTAGATGAAGACCTGCTGGCTGGCGATGTGCGGCTGACGATGGGAGGAGAGCCCACCTTTGTTTCCATCGACGATATGGAATCGGCCCAATGGAACACGGAAGCTGATGGCAAACAGAAAAGAGTATTGGCCCACGACCTCATCTTCCGGCTGCGAGATCAATTCGGCCCTGAAGGAATGATCCATTATGGACAGGGAAAATGGTATCCCGGTGAGCCATTGCCGCGTTGGCAATACGGATTGTATTGGCGCAAGGACAAGGTACCGATGTGGAAGAACAGTCGGCTGATCGCACATGAAAAAACATCCGGAACATATACCACTGCCGATGCAGAGCGGTTTATGGCAACACTGTCCCGCCACCTCGGCGTAGGAGAAGAAAATGCGAGCGCTGTATATGAAGACCCCTTTTATCTTTTATGGACTGAAGGGAAGATGCCCGTCAATGTAGATCCTTCTAAATTGAATTGGAAAGACCCATTGGAACGCAGAACACTTTATCGCACGCTGGATGAAGGTGCAGGCGGTCCTGTTGGTTATACGCTGCCATTACAATGGGATTATTACAACAGCAAATGGAAGAGTTCGAAATGGATACTGGCGAGGGAATCTGTTTTCCTGATGCCCGGTAATTCACCGATAGGGTTGCGTCTTCCGTTGGAATCCTTGCCGCTTGTTGCTAAAGAACATGCACCGCAACAAGTAGAGCGCAGTCTGTTTGAAGAGCTGCCGCCATTGACCGACTACGCAACTACTGCAACCGCCCGCTTTGATATACCGTATGAACCTGCCGTGCAAAGAATCGCTGAGCAAAAGACCAATGAACCCGCAGCTTCATCAGAACAATTTTCATCAACCATCAAAACGGCATTGTGCGTAGAAGCGCGGGAAGGCATCATCTATATTTTCATGCCGCCCACGGATTACCTCGAGCATTACCTCGATGTGTTGGCAAGTATTGAAGCTACTGCCGAAAAACTGAATATCCCTGTGCGCATCGAAGGATATGAACCACCACGCGATTATCGGATCGAACGCTTGGTAGTTTCGCCCGACCCAGGTGTGATCGAGGTAAATATTCATCCTGCCAATAGCTGGAAGGATTTATCATCGACCATCGATACGTTGTACGAACAGGCATTCCTGTCGCGCCTGGGTACGGAGAAGTTCATGCTGGATGGCAGACATACCGGCACAGGTGGTGGCAATCATATCACCATCGGAGGCGCAAAGCCGGCTGATAGCCCCTTGTTAAGAAGGCCCGATCTGCTGAGAAGTTTCGTTACTTACTGGCAGCATCATCCCGGACTTTCCTATTTATTCTCCAGCGCTTTCATTGGCGCCACCAGCCAGGCGCCACGCTTGGATGAAGGGTTGCACGAGAAGCTATATGAAATGGAGATCGCATTTAGTCAGGTGCCGGAGAGTGGTTTCATTCCTTTCTATCTCGTAGACCGTATCTTCAGGCATCTACTGACCGATATAACAGGCAATACTCACCGCAGCGAATTTTGTATCGACAAACTCTATTCTCCCGACAGCTCATCCGGACGATTGGGCATTCTTGAGTTCCGTGCTTTTGATATGCCGCCCCACCGGCAGATGAGCCTGGTGCAAATGTTGCTCATACGCGCATTGATCGCCAAATTCTGGAAGAAGCCCTATAAGAAAACCCTGGTACGATGGGGTACAGAACTGCACGATAAATTCCTGTTGCCCCACTATGTGAAGGAAGATTTGCAGGAAGTAGTTAATGATCTTAATGAAGCCGGCTATCCTTTCCACATCAGTTGGTTTGATCCCTTCCTTGAGTTTCGTTTTCCCCGCTATGGAACCATTACACTACAGGGCATCGAAATGGAAATACGGATGGGCATCGAACCCTGGAATGTATTGGGAGAGGAGATGACGGGTTCCGGCACATCGCGTTATGTGGATTCTTCACTCGAGAAGTTGCAGGTAAAACTCTCAGGCTTGAATGGTGATCGCTATGCGCTCCTCTGCAATGGTCGCCGCATTCCGCTCACCGCCACAGGCGTTAAAGAAGAGTATGTATGCGGCGTTCGCTACCGTGCCTGGCAGCCTTACTCTGCCCTCCATCCAACAATAGGTATCGATGCACCGATCACTTTCGATATCATCGACACTTGGAATGGTCGTAGCATCGGTGGTTGCACCTACTATGTATCTCACCCCGGCGGCCGTAGCTACGATGTATTTCCGGTGAATAGTTATGAAGCGGAATCGAGAAGAGGCAATCGGTTTGCAGTCACAGCTTTCAATCAGGAGGTATTGCAGCCTACGCCCGATCTGCGGGGATTGAGTCGCTACATAAAACAAGACAGACTTCCTTTTATATGCGATCCACCTCCCGAAGAGATCAACAAAGAGTATCCTCATACGTTAGACCTCCGGCGCTTCCGCAAGAACCGTTGGTTAGGAGAATAGTGCTTTAGGCACGCAGGAGGGGCTGACAAAGCTTATGGATGAATTGTAGTTTTTCTATAGCAGGAGGAGAGATCACAAAGGGATAAAAGTCTGGATGCCCCATGCTGCGGTTGAGGCTGTTGACGGCGAAGCACAGTGGCAACCACCGGTTTACCAGTTTGTTGAAATCAGTAATACCATAAGGCTCTTTCAGGATGCTGGCCCGGATGCCCGAGGTTTTATCAAGCTCCACCGGATCGATCTTAATGCCAAAAGACCAGGCCGTTTCCAGTGTATCCATCATGTGCAGGTAGTGCGCCCAGGTTTCTGCCCAGTCTTCCCAAGGATGGGCGGTGGCGTAGGGACTAATAAAACGTTGGTTCCAATCGGCCGGCGCTCCATTTTCATAGTAGGTAGCCAGGGCTGCTGAATAATCCTGTCGCTCATCGCCAAACAGTTGCCGGTATTTTTTGAGGACGGGCTTATCCCTGATCAGCATATCCCAATAGAAATGGCCCGATTCATGGCGGAAATGCCCCAGTAGTGTCCGGTACCGTTCGCCAAGATCATACTTATTCTTTGCCCGCTCCGCTTCGTCGGCCTCGGCAACATTGATCGTGATGATGCCATTGTCGTGTCCGGTCATTACCTTGTCGCCGGTAGGGGTATCAGCCATAAAATGGAAGAGCAGTGATTCCGTTCTTTCTTCAGCTGCTATTTCAAAAGGAAGCTTCAGCCGCAGCAGAGAATAGATGAGGCGGTGCTTGGCCACCTCTGTGTTTTTCCACCTCAGTAGGTTAATGTCATTATCCAGGTCCGGGATCACCCGGTTCATGGCGCAAGCCACACAAAAGCTCGAAGCATCTTCCGCAGGCAGCAGCCAGTTGCAAACGCCATGCGCCGCATTGCTGCAATACTTATATACTTTGCTGTCGTCTGATGAATGGGTAAAGAGAGCAGGATCAGTGCCTTGCGGTTTCAACGTGATCATGGTCAACGTGACGGGGTCGAAGCCCACGGGGTGATCGCAATGGAGGCATTTCGAATTCTCGAAATACAAAGTGTTGCTACAATTGGTGCAGGTATATACTCTCATGATGGTTTGTGCGCATCGTGCATTGCAACAACCATACCACGGCCAACCGGTGTTGCGCTCAGCGGACCCGGCTCACATCTACCGACACCGACAACGTGTGCGTGCCGCTGCTGAGCAGGATGCCCCGCATAGGTGCGATGTCTGCATAGTCCCGTCCCCAGCCAATGGTAATGTGTTGATCTCCCGGCATGATGTTATTGGTAGGATCGAAATCGACCCAGCCCAGGTGGGGGATGTACACGCTGAACCACGCGTGTGAAGCATCTACGCCAAAGAGTTTTTCCACGCCGGGCGGAGGTACAGTTTCTATATAGCCACTCACATACCGTGCAGGCAGTCCTACCGACCGGATGCACGCAATAGCGAGGTGGGCAAAGTCCTGGCACACACCCTTGTGTTCACGCATCACTACTTCGAGGGGCGTACTCACCGTAGTAAAGCCGGGCGTAAACTTGAAATCAGTATAGATGCGTCGCATGAGATCGATGGTGGCTTCCAGCACTGCCCGGCCAGGTTGAAAGGATTGGCGTGCATAAGCAGCGATCTCCATATTGGAAGCCGTCATGGGCGTTTCGAAAATATATTGGCCGATGTCTGCTGCCTCCTGCTTGTTCTCCTGTAGCAGTTGTTTTACTTTCTCTATAGTGGCATTGCCATACAGACCGATCTCCCTGGCAGCCGCTACCCGTTTCTCGATCAACGAAGACACTTTTACCGACAGCTGCGCATGTTCCTTTTCAATAGAGAAATAAGTCACCTTATTGCCGAAAAAATCTTCATACTCCTGTATGTTGTCCGGCTCAGGATGAATTTTCACGACCACGGAGTTGCAGACCTGCGAATAGGTATGCCGCGGCGTGAGCCGGAGCACGTTGTAGCATAAGCTCACCGGCTCATTATAGGTATAGGTGGTATGATGGGTGATCTTGTATTTCATAGCACATCAAAACTCCGGGAAGTCGATTCGTGTTTAAAATAAGTTTTGGAGATCACGTCGGGTATGGTGGCCAGCAGTCCGTACATCCGGGTTAAGAACTCATCCAGTTGCGTATAAGTATCTTCTGTGCCCGGTGTCGACAGCGAATCCTTATCCGATAATTTCAGCAACGTGTCTGCTTCGAGGATCAATCTTTCATAGCCGGTTAATGAATGTCCTGCCTGATCTTTAGGCAGGTGTTTAAGATGAACAGTGAGCCGGTTGATCAGGTGTGTCAGCGACCGCGGGTTGTTGGGATCGAACAACATAAAATCCAGCACCAGTCGCTTGTCGATCGGCTGCCGGTATTTGTACCGGTAATTTACAAGACACTCATGGCTCATCAGCACACTTTGCTGGAGGTGATAATCCACCTGGTCGTTGGTTTTGTTGACGAGTGTGGTGCGCAGCATGGTAAGCAACAGCAGGCTTTGCTCGATTTTCCGGCCTGTATCGAGTACACGCCAGCCCTGTTCACGGGAAATACTTTCCCTGTTCAACCCGATGAAGGCGATGATAAAAGTGATGAGGTTATCGAGCGTATGCAACATGCGGATATGACCGTGGTGCGAAAGCGGAATATCCTGCGCCAGTTCCTCCTCCATCGTACGCAATACCCGCCAAGTGTCTGTAGACCAGTGATCCCTTACTTCATGAATGGCGCGTTGAAAATGCAGAAAATTATACTTGATGCCACCGGTTCTTTTGGCATTCAGTAGCACATCCTTCAATTCTTCCCAGGGTTGCGCTAATTGTTCTGCGCTATCTGGTCCTGTGAAGCCCGGATAGGTAAAGGTATTTTGCGTCAATGCTTCCAGCAGGTATTTCTCAGTGAGCTGCGTACTGTCGGTAGCCAGCTTATTGCCTTCTGCAAGGAACTGCATCACCGTGCGCAGAAAGCGGGCATTGCCGAGCACACGCTCCGTGTAGCGGCCCACCCAGAACAAATTCTCAGCAGCATGACTGGTGAGGTTGTCTTCTTCCGGAGCATTGTAGCCGGCCACTTCCTTCAGCACATTGAAATTGCGGGAAGCTTCCGGCGAAAGGATCCAGGCATCTTTACTGAATCCGCCCGATTGATTGGAGATGATGAAATTGCCCTGATCGGAAGAAGTGCGGCAGAGCCCGCCTTCCATGGCCACATAATTTTCTCCGCTGCTCACGAGGAAGCTGCGGAATAATACCTGCCGTGGTTCTATATGTCCGTCGATCAGCGATGGGGTAGTAGAGATAGCAACCTTCTCCTGGCCTACATAAAGCGCCGGATTGGCGAGGATACGCGCTTTCAATTGTTGCAATTGCGCAGCGCTGAGTGATGCGCCATCTATCGATGAGCTACCGCTGGGATGGCGATAGATAGTCTTAATGACGAGCGAGGGTAAATGATTCAGTACATACTTCAATTCTTTGGGTTGTCCGCACCACCAGGAGGCAATCGTGGGGATCAGCAGATCCTCCGACAAAAAGAAGCGCGCCATCGACTGAAGGAAAGGCATCAGTCCGGGGTTTTCCAGGATACTGCTGCCGATGGGATTGGCAATAGTCACATGGCCGCTCCGTACGGCCTGTAGCAGTCCGGGAACACCCAATTGCGAATCGGCTTTGAGTTCCAGCGGGTCACAATAGTTATCATCTACCCGGCGGAGAATAACATCTACACGTTCAAGGCCTCCCATGGTTTTCAACCACACGAAGTTGTCCTTTACAACGAGGTCATTGCCCTGCACAAGGGTAAAACCGAGGTAGGAAGAAAGATAAGCATGTTCAAAATAAGTCTCATTGCTGGAGCCCGGTGTCAAGATCACGATCCGCGGCGAAGAGGGTTGACGTAATCGGCCTCGTTGCTGCGGCGCCAGTTCAGTAAGACTCTGCTGCAGCGTATTGAAATAAGGAGAGAGGTGACGCACTTTCAATCCATCGAAAAGCTCAGGCACCACGCGCGTCATTGCTGTCCTGTTTTCCAGTGCATAGCCTGAACCGGAAGGCGCTTGTGTCCGGTCGTTTACCACCCACACACGTCCGTCCCTGCTTCGGGCAAGATCGGCGGAATACATGACGAGGTGATGGCGTCCGGGCAGCTTTATACCACAACATTGACGTAGAAAACCGGGATGATTATACAACAGTTCAAAAGGAAGTATGCCATGGCGGATCAGCTTTCTGTCGCCATAAATATCTTCAAGGATGGCGTTGAGCAGTTGAGCCCTTTGCTGCAGGCCGGCTTCGATAGACGTCCACTCTTCCTTGCTCATGAGAAAGGGGATCATATCCAGCTTCCAGGGACGGTTCAGGCCCGATGGATCACCATAAATATTATAGGTAACGCCATTCTCTCTCATCAGGCGTGTCAGGTCTTCATTGCGGGTCGCTATTTCATCATTGCCCAGCCGGGAGTAAGATTGGAAAAATGTTTCCCAATGCGGAGGCATTTTCTCTTCCACGCCAGTCGTACCGGGTAGCTTAGCTTGGTCGGCAGTTTGATCCATGGCCCTAAAAATAGCAATTTTAGAGTGACTGAATGGCCTGCATATTTAGTATATTCAGCTTTTTAGCCCAACCAGTACACTTATGAGACAACACCTTGCATTCCTTTTACTGCTGACCATCCATTTTTCGCTGAGTGCCCAGGTTGGTGAAAGAACTTCCCGCTACGATCCAAAGGATATTTTCCCGGCACTACCGTTCCTGCCAGCCGGCAATAGCTACCGTACAGCCAGCGGTGAGCCCGGTCCGGCCTACTGGCAAAACCGTTGCAGTTATACCATCGACGTGGCGTTGGATGATGAACGCAATACGATCCAGGGTACTGAGCTGATCACGTATACCAACAATAGCCCCCGTCCGCTGTCGTATCTGTGGCTGCAACTGGACCAGCAGGCATTCAAGGCGCATTCAAAAGGATTGGACGCAAAACTTTTCCTCGATAGCAATCAGGCAAAGCTGCAGAAAACTTTCGAAGGAGGCTTTGCCATCAGGTCCATTCAATTGATCACTAAAAAAGCGAATAAGACAGATACAGTAAAAGCCGACTACCTGATTGATGACACCCGTATGCAATTGCGTTTATCGCAACCCTTGGCTGCTGGCGCCACCATCAATATCAGGATCATTTACAGCTATCACATACCCCGGTTTTTCTATAACGCTGATTTCAATGTCAACAGAACGGACATTATGCCTACGGCAAACGGCAATATTTATTCCATGGCACAGTGGTATCCACGGTTGTGTGTGTTGGATGATGTGGAAGGATGGAATACCCTGCCTTACCTTGGTAATGGAGAGTTTTACCTCGAGTATGGTGACTTCAACGTGAATATTACCGTGCCATCCGCTTATATCGTATCGGCGTCCGGTGAATTAGTAAACCCGACAGAAGTATTGCCCCCGCTACAGTTGAAGCGGTGGCAGCAGGCGCAGAACAGCGATACCAAAGTCTTTATCCGCACACCGGAAGAAGTGACGGACAAGGCTTCAAGACCTGCCAAACCAAACTGTACCTGGAAATTCAGGATCAATAATGCCCGTGATTTTGCCTGGACAGCTTCGAAGTCGTTTGTATGGGAAGGCATCCGCATCAACCTGCCGGGCGGTAAAAAAGCATTCGGTATTTCCCTGTATCCGGTAGCTTCCAAATTGCCCCAAAGCTGGGACAGGTCAAGCGAATACATCAAATACTCCATCGAATACTTTTCGAAAAAATGGTACCCTTATCCCTACCCATGTGCGGTAAATGTAGCTTCCAACCTCGATGGTATGGAGTATCCCGGTATTGTATTTTGTTCGGCAAGAGATATTGGCAACGATTACTGGCGCGTGGTAAACCATGAACTGGGCCACACCTGGTTTCCCATGATCGTCGGAAACAACGAACGCAAATATGCCTGGATGGATGAAGGCCTGAATATGTTTATAGACTACCTCGCCTGTGAGGATTTTAACCAGGGAGAGTTCAAAGGATATGCACCTTTAGAGCCGCCAGCAGCTGCTTACTTTGCCGATAGCGCAGTGTCGATACTCACAAGGCCCGATGCGATCAAAGGAGATCAGGTATTGCCGTCACAATACTTAAAAGTAGCTTATCTGATGGGCTTGCTGCGCAACCATATTGTAGGGCCCGACCGGTTCGATTATGCGTTTCGTCATTACATCAGCCAATGGGCCTTTAAGCATCCAACGCCGTGGGACTTTTTCCGTTGTATGAACAGTGCAACCGGCGAAGACCTTACCTGGTTCTGGAAAGCCACATTTATAGAAAATTACAAACTCGATCAGGCAATAGCCACTGTAAATTATAGTGCTGCCAAAGGAGTAGAGGTGACCATTGACAACCTGGAGAAAGCCGCTATGCCATTGATCCTTGAAATTACCACCACCAGCGGTAAAAAAACGAAACATACTTTGCCGGTAGAGATTTGGCACTATGATCACCGCTATGTATTTAAAACAGGCATTATGGAACCTGTTGCCAGTGTGGTCATAGATCCTGACAATATATTCCCGGACATTAACAGAGGCAACAATGTCAAATAACGAAGGAGCATTTTTGCCATTACAGCTATGATCCAATAGCTTTACAGCGAATACATTCAACCAATTCCGAAAAATGCTACACGATCCGCTATTTGCATACATTGAATCTAAATCATCCTCGAAGCTGAACGATGAAGAAAGACAGCTTGTGCAGCAGGCGTTCAAAGCGAAGCATTTACGGAAGCGACAATATCTTTTGCAGGAAGGCGACGTATGTAAGTATATGGCTTTTGTGACAAAAGGAGCCGGAAGAATGTATTCTGTAAATGAAAGCGGACAGGAAATAATCATCCGTTTTGCCATTGAGTCGTGGTGGCTGGGAGATTATGAAAGCTACAACGTACACGCGCCTTCGCTGTACAATATTGACATGATCGAAGATGCAGACCTGCTCCTGATCAGCTACGAACAGCTGCAGCAGTTGCTGAAAACAGTTCCTGCTATCGATCTGATGATCAGAGAAATTGACCGCAAAGGAGCCATTGCCACACAAAAACGTATTCACTCCGCTATTAGCCTTGGTGCCGAAGAACGGTACAACCAGCTTGTGAAAACCTATCCGGAATTATTGCTGCGGTTTCCACAAGGTATGATCGCTTCCTACCTGGGCATCTCTCCCGAAACCCTGAGCCGGATCAGGAAAAATGCCATGCACAAGTAAGAACATTTATCTACTTATCACTTTTGCGGTGCATCTAAAAAAAGATGCAGTGACTTGATCTTATTGTCTTCAATAATAGCTATATCCATTCCTGTAGCCACAGGCGTTTGACCCGGTATACCAAGGTTCCAGGAAATATGCTGGATCTGGTGGTTTACTTTCGATGGTTGGTTCAATTCGAATTGAAATTCCAAAGGCCATTTCGATTGCAAGGCGGTGATCAACTCATTGATGGCCTGATAGCCTTGAATAGCAGGACCTTCGTTTGTTTCATAAAAAGCGATGTCCGCAGCGTAAATCGATTTCATGGCTTCCAGTCTCTTCTCCGCATTCCTGTCATTCCAGATAACCAATAAGCTGTCTTCCAATAATCTTGCCTTGTTTTCCATATACTTTGTTGTTTGATAGGTCAAAGCTATGGAGATGTAAAGCCTTTCATCTTGAGGTAGGTCAAAAAAAGGAAATGACAAATGTCAAGAGATCGTTACTGGCTAACCTTTCGATCTAAAAAGTCTCTTATGACTGCAACTATTTCATCCCCCTGACTTTCGAGCGCAAAGTGCCCCGCATCAAACAGGTGGTACTCGAGATTCTTGACATCTCTTTTATAAGCCTCGGCGCCACCCACCGGAAATATATAATCATTTTTTCCATACACGATCAGCATCTCGGGGTTATGATCACGAAAATACTGTTGCCAGGCAGGGTACTTAGGCGGGTTCGTTCCATAATCATAAAACATGTCCAATTGGATCTGGTCGTTTTCTGGTCGCTCCAAATGACGTAGATCGATTTCCCAGTTATCAGGGCTAACCACAGAAGTGTCAGGAACACCATGCGTATATTGCCACTTTAAACCATCAGGGTTGTGGAAGGTGCGTAAGGTATTTTCGGCCACCTTATCGTTCCGGTCTTTCCAGTAAGCCTTGATAGGATCCCAAAAAGTTTGCAGCCCCTCTTCGTAAGCACAGCCATTTTGCACAATTAAAGTCTCGATGTTTTCCGGCCGCTTCGAAGCAATCCGCCATCCAACCGGTGCGCCATAATCCATCAGGTAAAGACTGTACTTCGTAATATTCAACTTCGCAAGCAGAGTTTCAATAATAAGCGCATAATTGTCAAACGTGTAAGAAAATTCAGCTATGGGAGGTTGCTCGCTCCTGCCATATCCGGGATAATCGGCTGCGATCAGGCGATACTTGTCCGATAGATCATGCATCAGATTCCTGAACATGTAGGACGACGCAGGATATCCATGCAAAAGGACGAGCGTGGGTGCGTCTTTAGGCCCCGCTTCGCGGTAAAAAATGTTGACCCCATTGATGTCGATAAAGTGATAGGTAGTTTTATTTTTCATTTGTTCTGAGATTTAGTTGATGCATTCAAAAGTAGAATGGTTACACCGATTCTTACTATCAGAACAATGATAGCGGAGACCCAAAAAAATAATAAGGTGTATCAATATTGAAATTCCGGTCAGCTTCCATGTACAAAATATCTGCCAGCATCGGATTGCTTTGCTATATTGCACCTGTTCATGCAAGCAGTAAGCAATAAACGCCGTGGTTTACCCGTCCAGGAATTGCTGGATGGGCAGTTCGTTCGTGTCACCAGGCTGCATAAAGACCTCAATCATCTCTCCATAACGCCCCATCGCCATGATCACTACGAATTGTTGCTGATCACTGACGGCACAGGCTCCCACGCCATCAATTTCAAAGAATACGATATAAAACCTAAGCGCCTTTATTTCCTGCACCCCGGACAAGTACACCTCATCAAAGAGTTTGATCGCGACGGATGGCTGATCATGTTTGGGGAAGAACTGCTAAAGAGATATGTAAACATTCATCCACAGGAAGAGGGTAGAGGGTTGTTGGATGCATATGCCTCAAAGCCCTATATCGATCTGAACGACCAATTGCTGACGGTTACCCATTTTATCATCATGCAATTGCGTGCTGAACAGGTGGCACCGCAAACGAACGTCAACATGATACTGCACTATGTCTCGTTACTGTTGTTGCAATACAATCATGAGCACAACCTGCAGCATCCCCTGCAAAATACTAACCTGGCGCAGCGTGAATTGCTTCACCGCCTCAAACAACTGATCGAAAAATATTTCCGGCAGGAACACCAGGCCGCCTTTTATGCCCAAACACTGCGTACAGATATCAAAAAGCTGAACAATATTTGCCGCGCTTCCACAGGACTCACGGTTTTTGAACTGCTACAGGAACGGCTTATCACAGAAAGTAAGATATTGCTGCAAACAACCGTACAGTCGGTTAAAGAGATCAGTTACGATCTGGGATTCAACGACCCCGCTTTCTTCGGCCGCTTCTTTAAAAAACATACCGGCGTAACCCCCGCCGACTTCCGCCTTGCCCGTCCGATATAGGCCATAGATCACCCGAAATGTACCAGATCAGGGTTGGTCGCCTGTATAATTTTGCAGCATGTCAGAACAAAGAAAAGTCGTGAAGGCCATCATATGGGGAGTAATGGCATCGCTGTTTTTATCATCTACATTCATTATCAACAGCCTCATTACAGGTTCCGGAGGTCACTGGGCCTGGACCGCTGCATTGCGCAGTATCTTCCTCATTCCCATCCTTGGCATAGTAGTATTCCTGGCGGGACAATTAAAAACAACAATAGCAGCAATAAAACAGGCACCCCTTATTTTCATAAAGTGGGGGCTCATAGGGTTCGGATGCCTGTACACTTTGCTGTCCATCGCTTCGTTATGGTCGCCCGGCTGGATGGTAGCTGCAACATTCCAGGTCAATATCCTCGCAGGCATCCTGTTGGCGCCCCTCATTTATCCTGACCATCGCAAGATCATACCCAAAAAAGCATTGATCATTTCCGTGGTCATCCTGTCGGGCGTATTTATCATGCAATTGGAGAAACTTAGGGAGTTACAGTCCATAGGCTATACGATCCTGAGCTTTTGTCTGGTGATAGTCGGAGCAGTCGTTTGGCCACTGGGCAATCGCCGCCTGATGGTAGACCTCGAACAAAAAGGCCTTCAGCTGAACGCATTGCAACGTGTGTTGGGAATGAGCATTGGATGCCTGCCGTTATTGATCATATTGAGTGTGATCGGCTATATAAAAAGCGGCCCCCCAACAATGGTGCAGTTTGAGGCGTCTATTCTTTCAGCATTGTTTTCCGGTTTCCTCGGAGGAGTAGGCTTCTACCAGGCCACCCAGATCGTGAGTAAAAATACAGTAGCCCTTGCGGCTATAGAAGCCACACAAGCCTTTGAAATATTATTTACACTGATTGGTGAAATGATCCTGACAGGAGCGCAGTTCCCCGGCGTGTATGCACAGATTGGGTTCTGTGTGGTGTTGATTGGTATTAGTATTCATTTTTGGAATACCTGGCGGCATGCAGGGGCATCAGTTAAACGATTGCCTGAATTGTAAAGGAGAGATCTTCGCCTTTACCTTGAAAAACCGGCTAAAGGATTGCGAATGTTCAAAGCCAAGTTGATAAGCGACTTCCGAAATGGTTAGGCTGGTAGTAGACAATAGTTCCTTGGCTTTCTCGAAGAGTTTCTCATGAATAAATTGCTGGGCATTCTGTCCAACGAGTGAACGAAGCATATCGCTCAGGTAGCTGGGAGAAAGGTGCAATTGTTCCGACAGGTACTGAACAGTAGGTAGCCCCTGGTTGGAAGAAGAGTCATCATTAAAGTAGTTATCCAGCAATGCTTCCAGCTTTACCAGTAGATCGTTGTTTACTACTTTCCGGGTAATGAACTGACGCTTATAAAACCGGTTCGAATAATTGAGCAGTGACTCGATATGAGAGATCATTACATCCTGGCTGAAATCATCGATCCGGCTGTTCAACTCTTTTTCGATCATGCCGAAAATGGACATGATCGTTTCCTTTTCCTCTCCGGAAAGGTGCAATGCCTCGTCAGCCGAGTAAGAAAAGAAGCCATACTGTTTGATCTTTTTGGCCAAAGGGTAATGCAACAGAAAATCCGGGTGTATCAGTAAAGTATAGTGCGAACAATCGATGGTTTGATAATCGTTGTCATGGCTGCCAATAAGCTGGCCTGGAGCAGCAAACAATAACCCACCTTCGGAGAAATCATAATAGCGCTGACCATATTTTAGCTTCGCACTTTGTTTGGGCTTATACGATATCTTATAAAAACGCAGCACATGCGAGCCGGGAGGCATCGTAAGTTCGGTGCGAGCCCCGTTGAGGAGGCTGATCAACGGATGTTGGGGATTGGGTAGCCCCATAATCCGGTGAGCTTCAGACAGTGAGTCGAACTGGAGAGGTCCCTGTACTTCTTTTTTCATCTTCATCCTTATATAACATGATAACCGATAAAAAGATCGGTTATCATGCTGAATTGCTTATTTGGTTTCACCCTGAGCCGAGGCGGACACGGTGTCCCAGGCTTCCCAGGTAGCCAGTCGTTCTGCATACACCGCCCGTAAGCCAGGCAGATTGTTGCTGCCCAGGTTGAACCTAAGTGGGGGATTGTCAGCATCCACCATTTTGAAGAGCGCGCCTGGAGTAGCATTCGGGTCACCCCTTTCAAGCGTGCTCAACCCGCTAAAGAATTGTGTTTTGAAATCCGTGTAGATGTCCAGCCCCGCTGAAAACTTCAAAGACTCCTGGCTGCCAAACTCGGTAGCATAAGCGCCAGGCTCTACCAGCGTTACCTGGATACCGAATGGCTTAACCTCGGCCGCCAGACTTTCATGGAGTGCCTCGAACGCCCATTTGGAAGAACAATAATAGCCGATGACTGGGTACACGATATGCCCAACATTGCTTGAAACGCCAATGATATGCCCATACCCTTGCTTTCTCAGCAGCGGCAAGGCTGCCTGGATCACCGCCAGCGGACCGAAAATATTCGTCTCATAAAGCGCCCGTACATCATCAGCCTTGGTTTCTTCGATCGTGCCCACCAGGGCATACCCGGCATTGTTGAGTATAATATCCAGCTTTCCAAAATAAGCGTGTGCTTGTGCCACGGTGGCTTTCACTTGTTCCGGGTTCGTTACATCGAGCTCTAGCGTCAGCACGTTATCGCCATATTTTTCTTTGAGGTCTGCAATGCTCGACAGCTTGCGGGCAGTAGCCGCTACCTTGTCGCCCCGCTTAAGCGCGGCTTCAGCCCAAACACGTCCAAAGCCCCGCGAAGTTCCTGTCATAAACCAGATTTTGCCTGCCATATACTTGTGTTTTTAAGATTGAACACAAAGCTCGGCAGATGCTTTTCAACACTTGTAGCTTAATCGGGGGACTTTGTAACCAATCCCCTTTTTCTACCAACTTGGCTACAACTTACACCAGGATGGCAACATTTTCCTGCACTTTCATCGGCAGCTTTGTAGTACAATTAAAACACCGTTATGGACATCAAAGCATTTATACAGGATTGGTTGGCTACCGGCAATGCCTACGACACCGATAGCTACCTGAAGAAATACCATAAAGATGCTACACTCGATGATCCGTCTGTAGGCAGCAGCTTTGTCGGTCATGCAGGCATCCGGAGATATTTTGAAGACTACTTCATTGGCTATAAAACCCAAACCCGGCTGGTTAAACTGGACATCATCGATAAGAATTCGGCGCACATTGAAGTGGAGTTTACAGGTGAATTTCCGGGAAAAGTGCTCGGGGGGCTATTCGAGCTCACGTTCCGTGGCGAAAAGATTGCGTACGCAAAAGCTGAATTGATTTGATCCGCCCACTTCAATCTTTGATTTTCATAAGCCGGCCTTTGATTTTACTATACCGGTAATTCGGCTATCAAAGCAGCTTTGATTATGGCACCCGAAATACAACTATTCAGGAATTTGCAGGAAACCTTCCGGGCAATGGGGTTGGATGATACACTGCTGCCCGGCGCCGGTGATTTCACGATCATCGACCTCAAAAAGGCATTACCGCAGCTGCCTTTTAAATCCCCTGGCTTTCGTCCCAATTACTTCTCCTTTCTGTTTGTAAAAGATGCCCGCGCCACCTATAAGATGGATGAGAGCAGCTTCGACCTCGGACCCGGCACGGTATTCTTTACAAACCCCGGACATTTCCGCTCCTTTGAATGGTACTCGATAGAAGAAGTATACCTGGTAGCCTTTTCAGAAGCATTCCTGAAAAAGAATACCCATTCCGATGTATTTGTAGATTTCCCGTTCCTGATCTCCGAAACAGTCGATCCACAAACATTGACCCAGTCAGCCTTTGCTTCCTTTGAACTGCTGTACCGGCAACTGGAAGAAGAGTTTAAGGTCGAATCGAAATACAAATACAAGATAGTGGCTCACCTGCTGGTGGTGCTCTTACTAAAGATCAAAGAAGCATTTTGGAACGATTACAATCCGGTGCAGGAAGGCAACAAAAGTTCCCGTATTGTAAAACAGTTCAAATCCAACCTCGAAATACACTTCCGTGAATTGGTCAATGGAAAGGCAGACAGGCAAATGCGTATCCGTGATTATGCCGACCAATTGAACCTCCACGAGAGCTACCTGGCCGCAGTGATCAAGACCAAAACAGGCAAGCCGATCCGTCAATGGATATCGGAAAAGATGATCACGGAAGCCAAACTACTGCTGCAACATTCTGAATCCTCCGTCAAGGAAATAGCCTTTCAATTAGGATTTCTGGAAACCACCCATTTCAGCAATTACTTCAAGAAACATGCGGCCGTTTCCCCGGTCGACTTCCGCAAGACCAATACATAACCCAGGATTCTTGACTTTTTGTATCACCTCCTCGGGATTTTGTACGTCGGAAGGGGCGTTGGGATAGCAAATTTGTAGGGTCAGATCAACCTAACAAACTATCCCACAGATTATGCAAACCAACAACACACAAATACCACTGGTGAGCGATCGTCACACAACATGGCTGATAAAACTATATGTCGATGAACCCTACGACCCCGGGCAATACGACCGGCCCAATAGGCGCGACTATTACAAAATTATATTGGTTACGCAGGGGAGTGGTGTGCTGTTGGCAGGCCCGATGCAATACAACATCACAGCTCCTGCCGTAATCTGTCTGCATCCACGCGATATCATTTCATGGAAACTGTACGACGAAGAACCCATTGTTGCAAAGGCAGTCTATCTCAGACAGGAAGCCTTGCGAAACGTTTCGGTGAGGTCCACGATAGAGCAATGCAGGTTATTCGATCAATCAGTACAACGGGTAGGCGGGGTACCGTCATCAAATGATCTTACCGTTCTGATGCAATACCTTATACTGATGCAGGAAACCGCGAATAAAAAAGAGTACCCGGTTGAATTCATGTGCGGCTACCTGCAGCTACTGTTTATTGAGATCAGACAACGTTGCTTTGCTGCACCTGTTGCAAGTGTTGCCAGTTTACCGGCACAGGTAAAACAGTTTTTCGAATTGCTGGACAGCGAAACGGCACAGTTGAGCGGAGTCAATCCGCTACGGCTGAAAACAGCCACGGAATACGCCACGCAGCTCGCTGTGCATCCCAACTACCTCAATGCGATCATAAAAAAGCACACAGGGCAGAATGTAAGCACCCACATAAAGACCAGGCTGGTAGAAGAAGCTAAATCCCTGTTATTACAAACAGATTGGACGATCAAAGAGATCAGCTATTTAATAGGATTCTCCGATCCGCCCAACTTCAGCATGTTCTTTAAAAGTAATACAGGACAAACACCTGCCGATTTTCGTAGCCGCTCGCTCCATATTTGATTTTCATAAAAACAGCTTTACTACTGATAATAAGATGGCCCCTTTTGAGGGCCATCTTTGTTATGTCAATGAGGCAATAAAACACTAACAATAAAAACTTTGATCATGACAATCACCACGCAACAAGCAGTCGAAGCCATCAACAAAGCGATGGCTAAAGGCCAGGAAATAGGAGTGCCAGCCAACATCGTTGTGCTCGACACAGCCGGCTACCTCAAATCATTTCAACGTATGGACGATGCCTACCTCGGCTCTATCGACATCGCGATAGGTAAAGCTAAAACAGCCATGCTCTTCAGGATGAATTCAGAAGAAGTAGGCGCCTTCCTCGATCCTGCACAAAAAACATTCGGCATGGTAGCTACCAATGGCGGCCTGGTAGGATTCAAAGGAGGAATGCCCATTCGTAGCGGAAACGAAATACTGGCCTACATCGGCGTATCCGGCGGATCACCCGATCAGGATTTTGAAATAGCCACCGCAGGAAGCACACTCGCATAACTCGATCGAAAACTTAAAACATAAACATTAATTACTAAAAAACTCAATCATGAAAACAATTCTTATTACCGGTGCAGGTACCGGTTTCGGTGAAGGCACAGCAATCGGTCTGGCCAAACAAGGTTACAATATTATCGCAGGCGTACACATCTCTGCCCAGGTAACTCCATTGCGCGAAAAAGCCCAGGCACTTGGTCTGGAGAAAAACCTTCGTGTAGAAAAGCTGGACATCAACAGTCCCTACGATGTAAAGTATGCATTGACATGGGATATCGACGTGCTGTTTAGTAACGCAGGCATTGGCGAAGCTGGTCCCGTTTTTGAAATTCCAATGGACCTGGTACGCGAAAATTATCAAACCAATGTATTCGCACCCTTGTCCTTTGCACAACAGTGGATCGACAAATGGATCAGGGCCAAAAAGCCAGGTAAGATCGTATTCACATCTTCTATGGGCGGCCTGTTTACCCCTGCTGGTTTTGGTATCTATGTATCTACCAAGCATGCACTGGAAGCAATTGCCGAAGCATTGCAGCAGGAGCTGAAAGCCTATAACATCAAAATACAAACCATTAACCCCGGCCCATACCTCACAGGTTTCAACGAAACGATGGCCGAAACACCATTCCGTTGGTTGGATGACAGCAAGAACTTTACGAAAAAGGCGGATCTGCGCGCCACATTCGACAATATGTTAGGAAAGCCCGAAGGACGCCTCGATGCCAACGAAATGATCGACGCCATGATCAAAATAGTGCCGGCCGATACCGGTAAATTCAGGAATGTCGTGCCTAAGGCAATTGAAGACATGCTGAAAGAAAGCCAGCAGAAGGCATGGGAGAACACGATATAATAGTGCGGCGGAGCCTTCGAAAGAGCGGGACAATGTCCTGCTCTTTTTTTAGCCGTCATCTTTGAAATTCATAAGAGGTACTTTGATGCGCATAGGAATGATCCTGGCGGTTGACAGACCTTTACCCTGAAAAAGAGCGAACATGGAAAAGCAAAAGGTTTGGGTGGTATGTGGAGCAGGTGAGAGTATCGGGCCGGCCACCGTACAGTACTTGTTGCTGAGAGGACAAAAAGTAGTAGCCATACCATCGTCATATACAGATCGGGAGAAAGACTTGAAGATATACCAGGCAAAATTCCCAATGGCAGATATACGCCTCACGAATATTTTTCATTCACCGGATACAGAAAAAGCGGTCCGCCAGATAATAGAACAATACGGAAGAATCGACAGGCTGGTCAACATAGGCGACGGCGGACTGCTGAGTCTGTACGTATTATCGGCCATGCAAAAAGCCGGGAAAGGCCACATCATTCAATTCCTGGATAACGAAAGTGACAACAACGTCGGGTTGAAGCAACCCATTCTTAATCTGTCTCCCGTTAACGCAGAAACAGGAGGGGTACTCTACAGTGTTATCGAACCCGGCCTGTTTTTTCAATCCATGCTCTACCATCAATCAAATGACAAAACTTAAAAACGATCATGAAAAAGATATTCCACCAGCTATCGATGATAATAGTGGTATTTAGCACAACAATGACTTTAGTGCCTTTCGCAACGTCGGCGCAGCAGCCCACAACTGAAAATAATAAGAAAGTAATAAGAGAAGGATTCGACAAATGGGCCAGCGGAACAGGCAGTTTCTTCGATCTGCTGGCAGATGACATGCAATGGCAGATAACAGGTAGTACGGTATTATCTAAATCTTACACCGGCAAAAAGCAGTTTATAGAGGAAGTAATTGTCCCGTTGAATCAACGTCTTACAAAGAAGATTGTTCCCGCGGTAAAATACCTGTTTGCAGAAGGAGATTGGGTCGTTGCTTTATGGGATGGGCAGGCAACCGCTGCTGATGGAAAGCCGTACAACATGTCGTATGCCTGGTTTATGCAGCTGAAAGAAGGGAAGATCACGAATGTCATCGCCTTTTTGGATGGCATTAAGTTCGATGATATTCTCAGGCGCATTCCGCTGCAGTGATAGGGCAACCGGCCTGGGTTGAGCGGTTAAAGCAGTAATACCGGTTTGGGTAATAATTCTTATTTTTAAATAACGGTTAGAAAGCATGACAACGCTGGACAAAAAGAAGATCGATCACCTGCGCGATTTGCCGGAAATGATCCCGGTAATGCGGGATTTCTATGAACCCTGGGTGGTACGCGTGTTCGATCGTGAACAACATGAATGCCGCAATTACCTGTCTCCCAACCGGCGCGATTTTTTCAAGATATTGATAGTGACCAAAGGGATTGGTCTCTTCACCACCGGTCTCAACACATATTACATCGACAAGCCAACCATTCTGTTCATTCATCCGGCAGACATTATCACCTGGAAAAACCTCACGCCGGGCGAAGTGGGTGGCTATTATGTACTCTTCCGTAAAAAATTGGCCGATGAACAGGCACTGCTAAAAGCCGCTATTGATAAGTATGGTTTGTTCAGCGATAACAAGCGAAAAGTGATCCGCCTCACGGAAGAGCGCACCGCAACCATCTGCGCATTGTTCCAAAAAATGAAGGCCGAAGAATTGGCAGGGCAGCGATACAACGAAGATGCCATCCAGATGTATATACAGCTGTTGATGTTGGAGGCAAGCCGCGACGCTAGTTTTCCGGAGCCCGATTCCGTGAGTGAAGAATACCGCCACGTACATGCCTTTTTTAACCTGCTCGAACAGGAAACGGCCCAGATCAATTACGATCACCCCATCCGTTTGCGCACAGCCAAAGAATTTGCCTCCTCACTGGCCATCCATCCCAATCACCTCAATGCACTCCTTAAAAAACATACAGGTGAAAATGTAAGCACCCATATTAAGAACAGGCTGCTGGAAGAGTCGAAGGTGTTGCTCCTGCATACCGACTGGACATTGCAGGATGTTGCTATGAGCATTGGCTTTGCCGATCAACCCAACTTCAACCAGTTCTTTAAAAAGCATACTGGTCTCACGCCAAGCTCCTTCCGCAAAGGCTACCAGGAATAGTACTTACTATACTCTTCTCTATACATGCGCAGGCCCGCTTCCATCCAACGAAACGGGCCTGCGCTTTTTCTTTTTTACTGGCGCAAGTATGTATCAGGGTGGGTCGCCCTCCAAAGGGCGGCTCACCCTGATACAAGAACTGGCTGCGTCGTTACTGGCTCGTTACTGGCGCAAGTATGCAGCCAGGCCACTGCGCGTGGCGTACTTGTGCCCAAGCTGGAAGGCGTACTTGTACCAAACGAAGACACCTCCCTTTGATTTTAATAAAAACACGTTTGAATACACTATCGGCCTGGGCTCCTGTTTGAACCATCTTTGAGTTATCAAAATCAACAACAAAATAGTCAATTATGAAACAGATGATTAAAACAGCGATCGCCGCCATGGCGCTGATCCTGGTAGTAAACACTACAAATGCACAACACAAAGACGAATCAACCGGCTTCAATATGCCGAAACTGAACCCTTCCAGCCCATTGGCGGATGTATCTGGTAACCATGTAGGCCTTAGGGTGCCCGATTACGAAGCAGCCAAAAAATGGTGGACAGAGAAGCTGGATTTCCGCGTGATTCACGAATGGCCCTATGCCGATGAAAAGCTGGCTTACCTGGCGCCCGCTAATGACAACAGCTTTTGGGTAGAGATACTGGCAGGCGGAAAATTGAAGCCGCAACCCACCTATAAAGACCTTGCCGAGAGCCTCGAAACACCAGGCCTGCACCACATTTGTATCCACGTAAAGAATATCGAGAAAACAGTGGCCGAACTGAAGAAAAGAGGTGTAACAATGGTGGGTGATATTTTCTACCTGAAAGACATTACCCGTAAGCTGGCCTTTATTGCCGATCCCTGGGGCAATTTGATCGAACTGTCAGAGGTAGTACTGGAAAAACCTAAAGCTTCCGCTGCTACAGCACCCACCACGTCGAAAACAGACGTGGTGACGATGCTGGTGAAGGTAGCGGCGAAACCCGGCAGTATTGCCAATGCAACAAAAGCCCTGCAGGAAGATGTACAGGGCGCCTGGACCGAAGACGGTAATTATAAAATGGAATTGTACAGCGATAAAAAAGCACCGGCAGACTTCTACCTGTACGAACGCTGGCAAAATCGCGAACAGTTGGAAGCACACTTCGCCAAAGACTACACAAAAGCAGCCTTTGCTTTGGCAAACGGTGACCTTACAGCACCCATCCAGTTAAATTACTTAACCGAACTGTGGCCCGATAACAGGCAA
This sequence comes from Paraflavitalea sp., assembly GCF_059502485.1. Taxonomy (NCBI): domain Bacteria; kingdom Pseudomonadati; phylum Bacteroidota; class Chitinophagia; order Chitinophagales; family Chitinophagaceae; genus Paraflavitalea; species Paraflavitalea sp. The sequence goes on along the minus strand of NZ_JCACET010000010.1, from coordinate 802,432 downwards.
CAAATAAAAGAAGCACACCAGCCACTGGTAACACTGATCATACGCTTCCGCGTAAAACCAGGCAAAGAAGCTGCAATGATCAAATCCTTTGAGCCCTTTGTTTCACGCGTAAGAAAAGAGACAGGTAATATAGATTTTCACTTCCACACTGTTAACGACAATAAAAACGAGTTTGTATTGTACGAACGTTGGGAGAATCAGGCGGCCTTTGATGCACACAATGCACTGGCGTCCACCAAAGCAATGGTAAGCCAGCTAGGCAATATCCTCGAGGGCCCCATTCAAAACATGATTGTTTTTGCAAGCGATATCAGCAAGTAATTATAAAAAACAGGTTAAAACAAAATAAAATGAAAAAGAAAGTTTGGTTGATTACAGGATGCTCCACAGGCTTTGGCCGTTCCATCGCACTGACTGTTTTGAAGTCCGGCGCACGGGTAGGAGTGGGAGCGCGCAAGTATGAAGATGTAAAAGATATCGTCAGTGCTTTCCCGGAAACAGCAATGGCTTTGAAGCTCGATGTGACCAATGAAGCAGAAGTGAAGACAGCCGTGGCAGATCTGGTAGATCAGTTTGGCGCCATCGATGTATTGGTAAATAATGCGGGTATTGGATATTTCGGTTCCATTGAAGAAAGCGACGAAGCAGAAGTGCGTCGAATGTTCGAGATCAATTTCTGGGGACTTTCTAATGTAACACGTGAAGCGCTGCCCTGGATGCGCAAACAACAATCCGGACATATCATCAACATTGCATCGATCGGTGGTTTAACGTCTTTCCCCGCGTTGGGATATTACCATGCTACCAAATATGCAGTAGACGGATTTTCAGAAGCGCTGTTTAAAGAAGTATCCCCGCTGGGCATTCAGGTAACAATAGTGGCGCCCGGTGCATTTCGCACAGATTGGGCAGGCCGCTCAGCCAATGAAGCCCCGGCAAACATTGCAGCCTATGCAGCAACAGCAGGCGCCACGATGCAATGGTTACGCTCCATCAACGGAACACAGCCCGGCGATCCTAACCGCGCTGCAGAAGCAATATTGAAAGTAACAGAAACAGTTAACCCGCCATTACGGCTGCTCCTCGGACAGGATGCTGTAGATGCTGCCTATGAAAAACTGGAGCTGTTGAAAAACGACTTCGACACTTGGAAGGCGACAAGCCTTGATGTCAATTACGGCTTACGCTGAAGCCACTCAAACGACTTTCCATCCGCTTCCAGTACATCCTCTCCGCCCTTTACGGTCTTAAACTTCAAACCCACGACCGCCGTTGCCCGGGGAGCCACACGATCATCCGAATAGTGCGTATGTACTACGTAATACATACGTCCTTGTTTATCGGTATATACGTCACCATGGCCGGAACCATTGTGACCAACCGTTTGCCGGCTGATGATAGGGTTGCCGGTATATTTCTTCCAGGGGCCGATAGGAGAGGAAGAAGTAGCATAACCTACGGCGTAATCCTTATTCCGGAAATCGTTGGATGAATAGATGAGGTAGTAAACATTTTTATGTTTCAACACAGTGGGGCCTTCTGCTACCGGCCACTCGGATTTTGCCGTGTTTTCCCAGCCTTCGATACTGGCAATGCATTCCTTTTCAGTACCGGGGATGATGTCCGACAGATCAGGTTTCATTTCAGTCACAAAGATCCGGTTACCATTTTGCAGCTTCACATGATAGAGATAAACCTTGCCATTGTCGAAGAATATAAACGGGTCTATCTGTTTACCTGTCCCGCTTAAGGGAACAAGTGAGTCTTGTTTGAATGGGCCAGCAGGACTGGAAGCCCGGGCGATGGCTATCTGTTCATTGGCAGTATATGCCATATAGTAGTTGCCCTTATAAGTAAAAATTTGAGGTGCCCAAAAACCTTTGTTGCCAAATGCTTCACCACGCCTTAACGCAAAGCTGTCTTTTGGGTGTTGCCAGGTTTGCAGGTCGGCAGACTCATATACCAGGAACCCCTGGTTGCTGCTGGTACCATACAAATAGTATTTCCCTTTGTCTGCAAAGATGGTCGGATCAGCCAAAAATATAGAAGCTTGTTGAGCCACACTTGTTGTGCCCAATAATATGCTTGTTCCGGTAATAACTGCCTTGAGAATACCTTTTAAATCTCCCATGCGATAAATATAGAGAAATATCGCTTTGAAATTCATAAAAGAAGCTTTGATATCGCTCCGGCGAAAAGGAAGCACTTGAGCAAACTTTGTATTCAGTAAAAACGACACGAATCGTAAAAATAAAAACCATTATCAAAAAGCCGCCGCGCCTGTAGATGCCACTGCCTGATCCTGTTCTACAGCACCACCGGAGACACCAATGGCGCCAACGATTTTTCCCGAGCTGTCTTTGATCACCACACCGCCGGGAAAAGATACCAGTCCACCATTGGTCTCTTCGATATTATAAAGCGGTCCGCCCGGTTGCGATAATTTGCCCACCTCTCCGGAGTTCATATCGAAAAGACGGGCAGTCCTCGCTTTCTTGATGGCAATATCGGCAGAGCCTAAGAACGCATTATCCATTCGGATGAACAGCTTCATATTGGCCCCTTCGTCTACGATAGCGATGTTCATGGCAACGCCAATAGCGATGGCTTTTTCCCTGGCAGCCTCGGCAATTTGCTGCGCTTGAAGAAGAGTAATACTCATGGTAAAAAGTATAGAATGATTAAAACGTCTGAATCGTTGTCCTTAAGATGATCTCATTGATATCCACATCGGCTGGTTGCTCGATGGCAAAAGCAATGGCCCGTGCAATGGTGTCGGCAGGAATGGCCTGCTTATAAAACTCGGTGATATCCTGAGCACTTGCTGTGTGCGCTGTGCTGAACTTTAATTCACTATCCACAGCGCCGGGTTCTATTACAGTAGTACGGATATGCGGCTTCACTTCCTGCCGCAAGCCTTCACTGATGGCGCGCACAGCATACTTGGTGCCACTATACACGGTGCCGCCGGGGCTGAATACTTTAACACCGGCAACAGAACCTACATTGATAATGTGACCCGATTGCTGCTGCTGGAAAATAGGCAACGCAGCAGCAATGCCATACAGCACCCCTTTGATGTTGATGTCGATCATACTGTCCCATTCGTCTGTTCTTACTTCCGACATAGGAGCGATGGGCATGATGCCGGCGTTGTTGATCATAACGTCGATGCGCCCATAAGTAGCAACAGCTTTGTCAACCAATGCCTGTACCTCTTTTTTCTTCGTTACGTCCGTAACTTGGTAAATAGCTTTTCCTCCGGCTGTGGTGATAGAAGAAACGATTGCCTGTAGGTTATCTGCACGCCTGGCGCCCAACACAAGCAGCCCGCCCCTTGCTGCGAGATACTTGGCTGTAGCTGCTCCCAAACCACTGCTGGCGCCGGTAATAACGATCACCTTGTTGTTGATTAAATTTTCCATTGCATCATTTTTAGTCACCTCAAAGCTCAAATGAATACGCTGATATTTAAAATCATAAATATAAGAGCAGCTATTACTCAGCTTATTTGTGTGCGCTTGCATTACTCGTGAACTTTGTATACAACAACAAACACTTTTTATACGTAGAATATGCTCGTCAAAAAAACACTTTCCCTGCGATCGATATATGAATTCACTGGCTATCATCTGTGGTGGCTGGCAGGTTGGATGGCTTTGGTCACTTCCATCTATTATTTCACAGGTTGGAAGTTGATGACATTTCCCTGGCTGCCCCTTTCATTGATAGGCACAGCCGTAGCATTTTATGTAGGCTTTAAGAACAGCCATGCCTACGACAGATTGTGGGGAGCTATACAGATATGGAGCTCGATCACCAAAAACAGCAGGCAGTTGGCTACGATGGTCAGGAATTACCGGTCAGACGAAGCCCCCGCAGATGATGCTACAGCCATCAGGAGACAAATGATTTTCCGCCACATCGCATACCTCTACCAACTGCGCGAACAGTTGTTGGAGCCTATGCAATGGGAACATGTGAGCATAGAAAGATCATGGATAACAGGGCGCTGCAATCACCGAAGACGCGCTAAGATCAATAACCTGTATAAGACAGAGTTGGAGGAGGTGGCCAACAATAACTACCTCTCTGCAGAGGAACGCATCAGTTTGCAGGCATACCGCAACAAAGCGGCGCAGATACTGGACATCCAGGCACAAGTGATCCAACGGCTCTATGAAAGCAAAATCATCAATATGATCCAGCAAATAGAGATCCAGGGAGCTATCAATCGTATTAATGATGATCAGGCAAACGTTGAGCGGATAAAACAGATACCATTCCCGCGCAAATACGCCAGCTTCAGCTTTGTGTTCGTTTGCATCTTCGTTTTCCTCCTGCCATTTGGTATCATAGGTGAGTTTAGTAAGATAGGCGGTGCAGGCATTTGGTTGAGCATTCCGGTCGGCGCCATCGTTGGTTGGATATACGTAGCCATGGAAATGATTGGCGACTATTCAGAAAATCCATTCGAAGGATTGTTCAATGATGCACCGATGCTTTCCATGTGCAGAGCTATAGAGATCGATATGCTCCAGACGATCGGCGAAAAAAACATCCCCAGGCCCATACAGCCGAAAGGGCAGGTACTACTTTGATTTTAATAACAAATTTAAATACCAGCATTATGAGTATTGTCTCCATCAATCCCGCCAATGGCAAACAGCTCAATACCTACGACACGCTGAGCATGGATGAAGTAAGAGAAAAAATAGAACAGACGCAGCAAGCCTGGATGAATTGGAAAAAGTCTGATCATCAAACACGCAGTAAACTACTGGTGAATATGGCCGGCGTTTTAAGAAAGCGCAAACAGGAGCTGGCTACCCTTATGGCCAACGAAATGGGTAAGCCTGTTACACAAGGCATTGCAGAAGTGGAGAAATGCGCAGACTGCTGCGATTACTATGCCGCAAATGGAGCAGCACATCTGGCAGATCGGCCGATAGAGACCGAAGCTGCTAAGAGCTATGCCACCTTCCAGCCGCTGGGAGTGGTGCTTGCAGTGATGCCTTGGAACTTCCCGCTGTGGCAGGTATTCCGTTTCCTCGCGCCTGCACTGGCCGCCGGCAATTGCGGTGTACTCAAACATGCATCCAACGTACCCGGTTGCGCATTGGTCATTGAAGAGGTAGTAAGAGGAGCCGGCTTTCCGCCAAATGTGTTTCAAACATTATTGATAGGAAGCAGTATGGTGAGCAAAGTCATAGAACATCCCCACATCAAAGCAGTCACAATAACGGGCAGTAACAAAGCTGGAATAGAAGTAGCGACGAAGGCAGGTTCAGTTCTTAAGAAAGTCGTATTGGAGTTAGGGGGAAGCGATGCCTACGTGATTCTACCCGATGCAGACCTTGAATTGGCAGTAGAGGCATGTGTGAATAGCCGGCTGATCAACAGCGGGCAAAGCTGTATAGCAGCCAAAAGGTTTGTTGTGGTAGAATCCGTGGCACCGCAGTTCACAAAAGTATACCTAAGCAAGATGCAGGCGAAGACGATGGGCGATCCACTTGTACAATCTACGGATGTGGGACCACAGGCACGCAAAGACCTGCGGGATGAATTACATGCCCAGGTATTGAAGTCCATTGAGAAAGGAGCCACCTGTATATTGGGCGGAACAGTAACACCGGGAGATCATGCATACTACCCACCCACCATACTCACCAACGTAAAACCAGGCATGCCAGCTTATGATGAAGAACTGTTTGGGCCAGTTGCCGCCATTATAGTGGCAAAAGATGAAGCCGATGCCCTGCGTATTGCAAATGATAGTGAATTTGGATTAGGGTCAGCTGTCTTCACGAGCGATGTGGAAAAAGGAGAACACATAGCAAGATATGAATTGGAAGCAGGTTCCAGCTATGTAAATGCCAGGGTAATGTCGGATCCACGTCTGCCATTCGGCGGCACCAAACATTCAGGGTACGGTCGTGAACTGAGCTCCTTTGGTATCCTCGAATTCGTCAACATCAAAACCATATACATCAAATAATTCTGAGAGTATCTATTACTTAGGTTATTTGTTCTGGCACATTCTTCTCGTCAATTTTGATTGTCATACCAACACCAATTAATCACCTTAAATTTTTTAGTATGAAAAAGAAGATCCTCTTTATGGTCTCCAGTGCCGGTATCATCGGTCCCAAAAAACGCAAGACGGGCAACCTGCTCACTGAAGTAGCCCATCCCTACGAGATCTTTAAAAAAGAAGGGTACGACATCGACGTATACAGCGTAAAAGGCGGCGACGCGCCAATCGATATGGTCGAACTGGAAGATCCGATCAATATCCAATTTCTCAAAGGTGATGGACCGGGGAAGATGAAAAACTCCAAACCCATCGAAGAGGTGTCGGTAGATCAGTACGACGCCGTTTTTGTGCCAGGTGGGTTAGGCCCCGTTGTCGACATGCCGGAAAATCAGACTGTTCAAAAGATTCTCGCTGCCATGTATGAAAAAGGAAAAGTGGTGAGTGCGGTTTGCCATGGACCTGTATGCCTCATAAATGTTAAGTTGAAAGACGGTACATACCTGGTCGACGGCAAGAAAGTAACAGGCTTCAGCATTACCGAAGAATTTGACTATGCGAGAGAAGACGTCTCCTTTGAGCTGGAAAACGCTTTAACCGCACATGGAGCAATCTATAGCTCCACAACTAATTGGCAGCCTTACACCATCACCGATGGCAGATTGGTGACCGGTCAAAATCCGGCTTCAGCCAGTGGAGTAGCCCAAAGAGTCATCACCATTTTAGCGGCTGAAGCGTAACAGATTTCCTCACTTCGTCATTTCAAAGAGAACCCGCCCTCCTGTCATTTCAAACGGAGCTCACCCTTCTTTGTCATTTCGAAAGGAGCTTCCCATTTTTTGTCATTTCGAACGAAGCGATAGCGTAGTGAGAAATCTGCTTGCGAAGCAAAAGGCCGGTAGCTCACAACTCGAAGCAAACGGAGGTTTCTAACAACAATAATTTAAAGATCATGAAAGTAAACATATTAACATACATCGCGGCGGCAATAATGATAAGCCTTTCAGCTATTTCATTTACAAGCGCTCCGCAACAAACCATAACATCTATGCAAAAAGATAAACCGACAATCGTACTCGTTCACGGCGCTTTTGCCGATGGTTCTTCCTGGAACAAAGTAATCCCCATCTTGCAGAAAAAAGGATACCAGACGATCGCCGTGCAAAACCCACTTACTTCTCTCGACGACGATGTGAAATTTACAGAACGGGCCTTTAACGAAGTAGAGGGCGACATAATATTGGTAGGGCATTCCTGGGGAGGCGTGGTCATTACTCAGGCGGGCAATAATGATAAAGTAAAAGCACTGGTCTACGTTGCCGCATTCGCGCCCGACGAAGGACAAAGCATTGAAAGCATTAACAAAGATGCATTCGAAGTTAGAAAAATACCCAATACGCCGGGATTGGCAAATCCGATCATTACCGATGGATTTATCCGGATGAGAGAAGAAGACGTCATCAACCATTTCGCACAGGACCTTCCAAAAGAAGAAGCCAAACTAATCGCCGCAGGGCAGGGGCGCTTTCACACAAGCACCCTCACAGCTAAAGTGTCCAACCCGGCATGGAAAAACAAACCAAGCTATTTTATAGTATCCGATAATGACCACATCATTTCTCCGGTAATAGAAGCCGAGATGGCAAAGAATATTAAAGCCATTACTTACCATCTTCCCACAAGCCATGTGGCCATGCTGGCAAAACCGGAAATAGTAGCCGAAGTGATCCTTCGCGCAGCAGCAGAAAAATCAGAAGGAAAATAAAAAAGAAAGTTCATGGGGCCCCTGTAAAGGGTGAGGAGTTGTCGGTATGGGGAGGACGGAAGGTAACTACTTACCCCGTCCTCCATCCCTTTAGATGCAAAGCCTCTCTAAGCAAAGGGAATTGCCCGCTCTGCGAGGCTTGTAGCCTCGCAGCCTTATTCCAGGGCCTGTGGCCCTATCGAAGCAAAGGGGAATTGCCCGGCCCTTTAGGGCCGGGTTACAAGATCAAACATTATCTTGGGCTTTAGCCCAAAAAATACAAACACCATGTCAACGCCTATTCACGTATTTGCCCGCTGGAAAGTCAAAGAAGGCAACATGCCAGTTGTTTTAGAACTACTAAAAGTCGTAAAAACAAGGACCCGACTCGAAAAAGGCAACCTGTTCTATAAGATACACCAAAGCCTGGCAGACGCCAATACCTTGATCCTCTTCGAAGGGTACGAAGACGAAGCAGCACAGAAAGAACACATGAATGCAGAACATTTTAAGAAAGTAGTGGTAGAACAGATCGTTCCTTTATTGGCAGAAAGAGAAGTAACTTTGACCACACCTATATGATGCCGCCTGCCCGACGGATATTACTTATTGTACTATTACTGATGCTGCAATATGTAGTCTATGCACAGAAACGTACACCCACTGCTGCCTGGTGGTTTCCGGGCGTGAGTTGGCATGCGTCGAAAAATGTCCGGCTGCAGGCACAGTTGGGATACAATCACTACCTGAGGATGGGCATCCTTTATCCCCAGGTCTTCATCACGGTTCATAAAAACATCATACTGAACCCCGCTTATATTTATGCACTGCAAAAAAGAGACGATGCTCCTACAGTACAGGAACATTGGCTGTTTAACGCGATCATATTCCAGGTGGCACGTAAGCAATTACTGATAGACGATAGGAATATGCTTTGGAACAGGTTTACAGTGGATGCGCCCGCCCGGCATTATTACCGCAACCGCCTGCGGGTGGCGCAATCCTTCAAAGCCTGGGGAACCACCACCAGGCTATATGCATACGATGAGATCTTTTACCTGTTCAACGATAAAAAGCTGTCAAGGAATCGTGTCGCCTTGGGTGTCAGCAGTGAGCTTACTTCGCATACCTATGTAGACGTAACCTATATCCGCCAGTGGGACAGATACGCCGGCCACCTCAACCTGTTTTTCATTACCGGTACCTGGCAGTTGTAGCAACGTTACAGCGGAGCAAATTGAATAAGATGATGATAGCCCTTCTCAAAAGGAGGTTCTTTGATGGAAGTTTGCAGGAATTTCATTATCGGCTCAAGCGCAGGATCTTTCAAATGATATTGGAAAGTGTCCCAACTGCGGAATTGCTTGTACACGATGAATTTCGTTTTATGATCAACTACCTGACTAAATTGAAATGCCAGTACCCCTGGCTCGTGTTGCAGCGTAGCCATCACTTCATGGTTGAGCGATCTGAAAAGAGCTTCTGTACCATTCTTCACGTCTACCAGTAGCATCACGGTTATTGCATGGTGGTCAGGTTCTTTGGAAAGCATTTCCAGGTCATTCATAAAAATGACCTCTACCGGAGAGGCTAGCTCGGCTTTTGTTAAGGCGCCGATCTTTTTTGCTGTGGCGCTTTCCTGGTTATTTTTATAATAAGCATGGTTTTGCCATCGTTCGATCGTCCATAAGATGCAGGCATCCCCTTGCTCATAATACGCAGACGCCATGATGTTCCCGGGTGACCCCAATGAATCAATAATATACCCACTCAAAATGGCAAGGAATTTATCCTGAAAGGAAGCTTTTACATGATATTGCGTTAAAACAGCAGTAATAGAACTATGGGAGGGTAACCTCCATGGTAGGCGGATCTTCATGTTGACAGATATTTAGCAAGACAACCGGTTGCTCTCGCAAATTTGATAAGAAGCGAGGCAACCCAAAAATAAGCTGACTGATAGCTCCTCAAATTATTCTGATAGGTCCCCAAAGGAGCCTTGTGTTGCAGATTTTCGCTAACTTAAGCGCCTTATGGTCAGGGCAACTGCTGCTTATATACTATTGGGCCTGTTGATGCCCCTCGTCGGGCTATCGCAATCTCCTGCATCTTCCAATATTCCCACCTATTCATTCTATCCACCCCAACAGGACAAAGCATCTTGGCAAAGACTCTATATGTTGCAGGGCGCCACTTTTGTGGTGGTCGCCAAGGAAGGACAAGTCGATCTGGACAGTTGTACGATGGCCGCCAGCCGCTCCAGGGGATTAAGCCGGTTTTCGCTGTTGGCGGAAGGCATCGACGATCCGGGCTTGTTGGAACAATCGAAATGGATCGATGAGCAGGCGCCTGCAAAAGGCATTCGTTTGCTGTCACAAGCCACTGGTGTAAAACATGTACAGCAATTGCTGTTGCTGGGAGCGTATTATGCTTTTCAACCTGATAATTATAACAGGTATAGGGATAGCGTCGAATATTTTCTGACCAAAGCAATCGATGAAAGCAGATCATTGAAGGAAAATAAATTGAGCAGGCTGGCGCTTTGCCTCCTCGTAAAGTTATATGCCCGGGGCAATGACGATAAAGCCAATACAGTATGCCAAACGTTGATCGCGCAATGCAGGCAGGCGGGAGACAAAGAAACCGAAGCGAGGGCATTGGCCTGGAGAAGCAAGTACACGCCGCCCATGGCCACCACGTTGGAAAGAAAGATCAATGATGCACAGCAGGCTGCGTTGCTCTTCGACAGCGTGGGCAACGTAGAAGGTGAGATCGATGCATTGGTTGATCTCGGTTATTTGCAAATGATTATCGGGCAGATACAGCCAGCCTACGAAAACCACCTGAAGGCGCTCAGGTTGGCTGACACAATTCGTTTTCCTTACACCCAGTATATTACCCAGGCCCTCATTACAGTCACCCTTTTTCAGGGCAAATATGGCGAACCCTTGCGGTATGCATATCAAACAGTCAGGGTTGCCGAAGACACCCGCGATAGCCTTGCCTGGGGCTACCTGTATACCAACCTGGCCCATTTGTATTCGTGGGAGGGCAGGTCCAAAGAGAGCTTCGAATGGGCAAAAAGATCCGTCAATCGGTTCGTGGCAGAACGCAATACATCGGTATACCGTATGTTGGATCAGGTGGTGCTCTACATGGGTGATCAGGGACGCGCGCAGGAAGCGCTGGATCTTGCACTCGATATCTATAGCAAGGTAGGCATGCCCACTACTTTTTCAGATCAATTCGCCTGTCACTATGTGTTTTCCGACTGTTATATAAATCTCCGGTTGTTCGACAAGGCCGAATGGCATATCAAAAAACTGGATGAGCTGGAAACCCAGGCCGAGGCCATCAGGGGGGCGATGAGGAGGTCTGAGGTAGATGGCCAATATGCCTATTTTTATATGGCGCAGAAACAGTATAGAAAAGCGAGAGATTATTATAATAGACGATTCGCTGCTCCTGGAATTATGGACAACCAGTTGGCTGGTGTCCTCGAGACATACCGCCAGATGATCATTATAGATTCTGCGCTGGGGGACCATACCGCCTCAATAGCACATTATAAAAAATATATCCAATTGCGCGATTCCGGTTTTCAGGTAGCTAAAATAAGACAGGCAGAAGAACTTCAGGTAATCTACCAAATGCACGAGAAGGAGAACAAGATCACCTCCTTGACCCAGCAGGCAGCATTGGAAAAAGCCAACTCGGACAAAGCAGCCGTGGTAAGGAATTTGACAATAGCGGGCATTGTTGCCGTACTGATCATCGCGGCTTTACTATACCGGCAGAGCCGGTTAAGGAAGATGAATAATAAAGTGATCACCGGAAAGAACGAACAGCTGCAACAATTAGTGGCCGATAAAGAATGGCTGTTGAAGGAGGTACACCATCGTGTTAAGAACAACCTCCAGATCATCATGAGCCTGCTCGATTCGCAGTCGGAATATATTGATAATGATGCTGCCCTTGCTGCTATCGAAGATAATTTGCGGAGGGTGCATGCCATGGCGCTGATACACCAAAAATTGTATCAGTCCGACGATATTGCCACCATCTCCATGCCCGAGTATATCCATGAGTTGGTACGCTACGCCCACGATAGCTTTGATACCGGTGAGCAGATAAAATTTGAACAGGCTGTCGGGTCCCTGGACCTCGATGTATCACAGGCCATCCCCATGGGGCTCATCATCAATGAATGCATTGTCAATGCCATCAAATATGCATTTCCCAATGGGCGGAAGGGTATCGTACGCATCAGCTTTTGCCAGGAAGGGGCACACCATTTAGTGCTCAATATTTCCGATAATGGCGCCGGCCTGCCGGCAGGATTCAATATAAAGGGACATACTTCTCTGGGGTTCGATCTGATGCAGGGACTCGCTAAGCAATTGAATGGCACCTTTCATGTGGAGAACAATAACGGCTTTCACATTACAATAAGGTTTCCCATGCTTAGTAACTATCTTTCCCACAAACCTTTGGTCAACTCTTAAGTAACTTCGTGCTATGAAGAAAAAAGTGCTGATTGTGGAAGATGAATTTATTGTAGCCAATAACCTGCGGCAGGTATTGCAGCGCTTTGGCTATGAGGTAAGCGGTATTGCAGCCACCGCCGATGAAGCAGATGAACTCCTCCAAAAAAATAAACCGGATATGGCCCTGTTGGACATCCGGTTGCCGGGAGAGCGTTCCGGTATCGACATTGCCAGGAAATTAAAAGCAGAGAACATTGCCTTCATCTATTTGTCGGCCAATTCAAACCAAAAAGTACTGGAAGAAGCAAAGACCACAGAGCCATATGGTTTTCTGGTGAAGCCATTCAGGAAAAAAGACCTGATGGTCATGTTGGATATTGCATGGTATCGCCATATGCACTACCTCGAAACGAAACACAACCAGGAAAGCCTTTTACAACAGCAAATAACGGCCATAAGCCAGGAAAATACAGATAGTCGGCAACTGCTGCTGGAGATGACCAGGGTGATACAACCTTACCTGCCATTCGATCTCATCACGTCCGGGCTCAGGCCGCTCAATACAGCCCAATTCAACGACAAAGCCTATTTGCGCATCGGGTTCGATGAATACCAGTTTATCGGTGAAAAAGAACTGCTGACAATTACAAATATCAGGCGAACGGCCCTGCCTGTAATCCTTGCCAATAGCAATACGGATATCAATACCACCATCTACAATAATGAAACAACCAGCGAAAAATCAAATATTCCGTCACTGCAAAAAACATTGATCGAAACATTTCAGATACGATCATACCTGGTCTTCCCTGTAGTCCTAAGCAATGGACTTTCATTTCACTATTTTTTTTACAGCCGTCAGCAAAACACCTACACCAGTAACCACATTGCCTTATTAAACCGTTTAAAGGGATGCCTGACAGCGGCAGCTGAAAAAATGATCTACGGAGAAGGTGCGGCCGCTGCAGCGCCGGTACCGGAGGCGGCGCCCCGGAAGCTGCAGGGAGCAACGGATAGTCCCCCGGAATTCAGGAACATCATTGGCAACCACCCGCTGCTGTTGGCAGCGTTGGACCTTACCGCACAGGTTGCACCTTACAATACATCAGTGTTGATATTGGGAGAAAGCGGCACCGGTAAAGAAAAACTGGCGCAATCCATTCACTTATTGTCACCCAGGAAGAACGGGCCTTTTGTAAAAATAAATTGCGCGGCCATTCCTCCAACACTCATAGAGTCGGAATTGTTTGGCCATGAAAAAGGAGCCTTTACGGGCGCCACGGAAAAAAGAAAAGGTAAGTTTGAGCAGGCCGACGGAGGAACTGTTTTTTTAGATGAGATCGGTGAGCTGCCATTGGATATGCAGGTGAAAATGTTGCGCTTTCTGCAGGAAAAAGAAATACAATATGTAGGAGGTAGTTCAACACTTAAAGTAGATGTGCGTGTGGTCGCTGCCACCAACCGCAACCTCGAAAAAGAAGTAGCCGCAGGAAACTTCCGGCTCGATCTCTACTATCGCCTCAATGTTTTCCCCATTACTTTACCGGCCTTGCGTGAACGTAGAAGTGATATAGATGGATTGGTAACTTACTTTGCGGAGAAGTTCTGCCGGGAATTCAATAAACCCTTCACGGGTATTGCCATTGCCATGATGGATGAAATGATGGCCTATGATTGGCCGGGTAACATTCGTGAGCTGGAAAATATTCTGGAGCAGTCTGCTATTCTCAACGATGGAAAGTCGAGATTGGAATTGAAACGGAGCCTTGGCGGCAAAGCTACCGGATACGCCACCAGGGAGGCTAAAACCCTCGAAGATGTAAAACGCATCCACGAAGAAACAGAAAAGGAATACATCATTGCCATGCTCAAGAAAACCGAAGGCCGTATCCGTGGTGCGAATGGAGCAGCTGAACTATTAAAAATTAAGCCTACCACCCTCGAATCGAAAATGGCCAAACTCCACATCAGGCGCGAAGACTTTATCAATACCGCCGGAACCCAGTAGCCTGCTCCGAAAAATCGGAGCCCCGAAGCAATCAACTCCGATCTTTCGGAGTAGGGTGTTGTGTTTTTTGCAGCCGCTCCTCATGACCATATGAGCGAACTGCTTACGTCTCAAATTATTATGCATGACGATTTCATTGTTTGATCATTCAACAGCAAATGGCACCTAAATCGCTTGATGAGGATCATCAAAACGAATGCATATGTTGAACCTCGAATGGTTTAGGACCTTTAAGGCCATTTATGAGACAGGCAACCTGTCTTCAGCAGCACAGGTGCTCTTTATTTCCCAGCCAGGCGTTAGCCTTCACCTCAACTCGCTCGAAACCTATACAGGATACCGGCTGTTCGAACGCGAAACCAGAAAGATGATACCAACCGACAGAGGCATCATCCTCTACAATTGCATCATAGATTCTATGAATAAACTGGTAGAAGCAGAGCAATCCTTCTGCAGGAACTCCAAAGCAGAGAAGCCTACCGTCAGCATAGGAATGGGCTTTGAAGCCTTTGAGCACACCCTCGAAGAACACATTGCACAATTACCCTTCAACCTCATCCTGAGATTTGGGGAACATCCCCAGATGCTGCACGACCTCGATTCAGGAGCACTCGACCTCGTCGTCACATCGCAGAAAGGAAAGCAGCCCAATGTGGAATACACGCCCTTTACCAAAGAACGGATCGTACTGATCTGTGGCAGTGATACCAATACGGCGCCCTTTGATAAATGGGTCACAGACAATGATCGCACAGCCCTGAAGCAATGGCTTAAAGAACAGGTATGGTACACGACGGCCGCAGACATGGAGCACCTGAAGAATTTCTGGGTCACCAATTTCGAATGCCTGCCCGATTTTAAACCCAACTATGTGGTGCCCAATTTCAGTTCCATCCTGCGTTGTTTGCGCAATGGCAAAGGATTTGCCGTCATGCCTGATTTCCTGTGCAAAAAAGAGATCGCACAAAACACCGTCAGGCTCGCCTGGGAAGGAAGCCCCCATCTCGAGAATATGATTCATTTTGGCAAACGCAAAAAGTCGATCTACGCCAAAGAGATCCGGCAGTTGGAACAACTATTGACGAAGAACTGGCTTTGATATAACCGTTAAATTTCATGGGTATGGCTTCCTATAATTACAGGCAACAGGCATTTTTCAATATACAGCGGCTGAAAGAAGTAGCCGAAGCAGGCGCTGAAGATAGCTGCGGCGAAATAACCGAAATATTCCTCGTGATGAATGGCGCAGTAGCATTGGAAAGCAGGAGAGAGAACGTACTGCTCACCGGCAACAACCTGTATTTTACGGGTCGCGATGAGTACAACAATACAGCGATCAAAAAAGACACTGAAGGATATATTATACGCTTTAGCAAGACCTTGTTGTACTATGGCGACCAGGAATTCTATTGCTCCCACTTTGCCACCTTCCACACGTGGGTACTCAAAGGCGCAGTGGTAGAAGTGGCCCCTTCATTTTGGGAAGAAGGTAAAAAGCTGTGCGAGATGATATACCAGGAACTCGAAAGCAACAGCGAATACAAGATGCAGGTCTTAAGTGGCATGCTGGGTATACTGCTGCTACACTTGATGCGAAAGTCCAACGCCGGCGTAGGCAATGCCGGTAATGGCAGCAGGAATGTATTGGTACATCGATTCAATGCACTCATAGAACAAAAGTTCAGGACCAATAAGAAAGTATCCGAGTATGCAAACATGCTGTTGGTAACCCCCAACTATTTAAACGAGATCATTAAGCAGGTCACGGGCAAGTCTGCCGGCTTTCACATCAGGCAAAGAGTAGCCCTCGAAGCCATCCGCCAAGTCAAACTAACGGGAGCCAGTATGAAAGAAGTTGCCTGGCAACTGGGCTTCAACGACAATGCTCATTTCAGCAAATTCTTCAAGAAAGTGGCTGGCAGAAATTTTTCCGATATCGCTAAATGATAAACTACCCGCCAGCCACATAGTATACAACTATTTTTTATTGAATGCGTCGAAATTAGCCGGTTTGAATTTATCGAAACCATCAGTCCTGGCTGGCGATAACTGAAGCTGTTGGGCAGCAGTTTTTACACCACCCTTGGGCACATCGATGCCGGCTGTCCATACAATAGCGTTCAATACAAACCGTAGATAATTTTCATTCAGCAACGCAGCATGATAATCCATACCACCCCATAAAAGACCACGGGCATTGCCTTTTTCATAAGCCGATGCAATACCATTGGGTGCAATAACCCCCTGGTTCGTTTGAGGTGATTCGCCCGATAAAAGGTCCGTTCTGTAAGGATCACCTGGTTTCACCACTAAGTTGGAAAAGATTTCATCCTTATACATCCAGGGTTTCACACCACTTAAAACAGGGTGCTTTTGAGCGGCTGGTAGGGGAGTCACCGTCCAGTAACCTAAAGGATTCCGGGTGTAGCCGGATAGCGCCACTTGGCCAAACCACTTTAAGTAATGCGCCTGCACCGATGGAGCAGCGCCATCCGTGGCAATGCCCCAATGGATGATCATGATACCCATGCCCGCCTCCTGCAAACTATCTATCCTATTGAAATAAGCCAGCGTGTCCTTGCCATATTCTTTTTGACCAGGCGGCAGCGGTGGCAAAAGTGGATGCGTGCGTTTGGCGGAGCTGGTCACAGAACTACATTCAACAACAATAGCAGCCGCATCCTTCATATCATCCACACTGATGCCGTCCCTTTCATAAAGGAACTTCGTTTTTATTTTTATCCCTTTGATATTAGTAGCACTATCGATACAGCGCTGCAACACCAATAGATCGCGGCGCGTTTCATGCCGGCCGCTACCTTCACCACCAACATGGTCTTTAGGCCCCGCAAGAAAATAGATCACCTTCTCCTTTTCCTGAGCCAGCGAAGATGTACTCAGGCTGGCAACAAGGAGCAGCGATACAGCAAATTTGATCATGATGATATAAGTTAATGTTAGTTACTTTTTTTCGGAAGCGCAAAGATGAGGTAGCCTCTGGGCACATCTTCTTCTTTGAGATTTTTGTCGCGCAGCGGGCCACAGGAAACGACCACCAGATATTGACGGCCATCTTTTTCAAACATAGCAGGCACACCGTTAGGATTGTCACGTTGTAGATCATACACCCACAACTTGTTACCACTGTCCGCATCATAACAATACAAATGACCGTCACGGCTGGTGGCAAACAACAGCCCCGAAGCCGTTACGACCATGCCTTTGCCCGACGAACCTCCCGGATAACCCAGCCCATCGATACCCACTTTGGGATCGGTGCCATGGCCGATAGTCCATTTTAAAATGCCCTGGTTAAGGTCGTAACACGCTATGCCACACCAGGGCGGTGTAAGCAGGTTGGCAACGCTGATGCCGTTACCCTTCACTTCGGCATACGCTGCCCGCGGGCCGGTATAGCCGGCAGGATAATCTTTCATACCGGCAGTATAGTCCGTAGGTTTTATCGGTGCAGGACCATCAGCCACAACAGGACCGCTAACAGGGATCGGCGCAATATTCACATTGCTGCCACGCGTAGGAGGCGCCAGAAATGAATAAATAGCCGATATGGTAGCCTCATCCAGGTGCGGTTGCGCAGGCATGCGGCCCTTTCCTTGTGACACCAGCAGCTTAAACTCATTCGCGTTCACACGGCTGCCCAGGTTCAGTAGCGAAGGACCATTACCAGGCACACCGGCCTGGTCCGCGCCATGACAAGCCTGGCAACTGATCGCATAGTAATTCTTGCCCGCTGCTGCTTGCGCAGCCCGCGCGGCCATGCCATTACCACGTGCCGTATGATCTACTTTCTTTAATTGGTACACACAAGGCTCGTTGGAAAACAGTACATATACGATTCCCTTATCAGGGTTGGAAGCTGTATTCTCAAAATTGGCTCCGCCGAAAGCCCCCGGTATACTCACCGTCTCATATTGATCCGAAAGCGGTTGAAAAGGCGCTGACTTGGCAGCCGCCAAACGCTTGCCCCACGTTGCTTTTTCTTCCGGGGTAAAGTAAGGGTTGAGGTCAGATAGCAAAGCCACATGTTTGGTAAAAGGAGGAATAACCGTTGGTATGGGTTGTGTTGGCCATGCTTTCTCATTGGGCATATCACTGGCCGGTACGGGTGTTTCTACAATGGGCCAGATGGGTTTGCCGGTTTCGCGATCGAGCACATACAGATAGATCTCTTTGCCGGTAGCAGGATCGAGCGCCACCAGCGAATTGTTTTTGGCAAGCACATACATGATGCCATCCACAATAATCGGATTGAATTTATAATATTCTTTGTCGCCCGAAGCATACACATGATCAAGCTGCAGTTGCCCGATATTCTGTTTGTTGATCTGTGTAAGATCAACAAACTTCGATTGATCAGGCCCGCCACCATAGTCACTCCATTCGGTATGCGGCTTTTTCTTCGCAGGCCGCGGATCGATGATCGCGGCAGCAGAAACAATGCACGCAACCCCGGCTATAATGATAACCGCAATTTTACTGTTCATTGTTGTTTTACTTGTTTTTGGGTGAATCGATATCTGACCCGTATATCTTGCCTGCCTGCGCGTTGTTTTCACTAAACCCGGAGATGTAATAGTTATTCGTTAGCTCCATGGAAATATTGGCGGCATGCAGCTTCGCATACACATTATCACCGGTAGCTTCCCCGGCCATTTTCTGTGCGAAATAAGAAGAATACACATGCGCTTTGCCACCTCTGGTATCTATACCCGGAGCGCCGGAACGCTGGAAATTCGCCTGCTGAAAACGTACCGTACCATTATTGATAATAGCCCCGATGGTAGGGCTGCCCCAGAAGGCAGTATTATACAAAGTAAGCCGCGCATCAGGGTGCACCTTGGTGGTATTAGCCTCTCGGCCCATCAGCACATACGACCTCACAGGCTCCGCTGTGCGCGTACAAACCAGCTCGGAGTTGATCGCGATTATTTTGGTGTTTTGGTCGGCGTCCTCTACAAATAAAGAAAACGAACAGCCATCCGATCCATGACCTACCACCGTCATTTCGCCGGGATATTTCCCGGTGATGGCATCCTTCAGGAAATGCAAACCATAAAAAGATCCATACACGAAGTTGTTGAAGATCGTCTGGTTTTTAATGTCGGCGAATTTAAGCGCACTGCAATTCGATTGCAGGAAACGCGACAAACCTACATTCGGATAACCCTGGCCACCTTGTGGAAGGCGTGATCCGTAATGCGGATTAAGCTGCATATTCCGGATAAAGCCACCCTTGGCGCCGCCGCCAACCCAAATGCCGGCCCTGGCCAGCACACCGCCAAAATAGTCTACATAATGTCCGCTGCTGTTATACGAAGCAAGGTCCAGACCTTTATCACCGATTGATGTCACATTCACAATGTATACATTGGGGCCTTGTCCTTGCACCAGGAACGGCGTCTTCCTCGGGTTCGCAGCGCTGAAACCATCACTGGCTATGTTAAGCTGCGCAATAGTTACACCCCGGATGCCCGCGCCTTCCGCCAACTGTATCAGCGAAGCTCCTTTTTCTCCGGCCTGGCCACCGTCATAAGTGGTGAATATCCCGGCGCCGCCATTCTGCGTATGATGCTGCACATCCCACGTTCCCCGCAGTTCAACACCCGATGGAACTTTGATGGGACTGTTCACCAGGTATCTTCCACCCGGCAGGTACAGCGTTCCGCCGCCGGCAGCCTTCAGGTCGTTAAGCGCTTGTTGCAACAGAGCCGATACATCCGTGGTTGGTTGTTCATTATTAAAGCCGGTTGCCCGCGGCAGATCGGCTTTCAACACCTTGCCCGAAGTGGGGCGCGGGTGCACTTTGATATCCGTTACTACATTTTTAGGAATGGGAGTAAAAGCATAAGCTGTGCCATTGTTGATCGTTACTTTGGCAGATAGGCTGTTATTGCTAATGGCCAGTTTACCTTGGTAGCCTGAGTTCACCGATTTGATGGTATTCACGTCTGGTCCCAACACCACATGACCGGTAGGTTTTTTAAAGGTAGTCTGGCTGAGCAGCACATTGCCCTTGTTTATTTTGAGCGCATAATCGTCATAGTTGCTGAACGTACAGTTTTCAAACGATACAACCCCGTCACTGCCATCACTAACCACAGGTCCGGTAAAATCCACACCGTTGAACTGCACGGAAGTTTTAAAATCATTATAGAAGTATACAGCCTTGCCACCCTTGGCTGCTCCGAAGGTGGAGTTGGAGATCAGCAAACCATAAGGGTTCACAGCCTGCACATAGATGCCGGTATCGCAATTGGTGATATGGATTTCGTAAAACTGTGCATTGGGCGTATCGAAGAAACCCGGTTCCCTGCCCACCCACATGCCGGTCTTATAATCCGATACATACAGGTTGGAAACATATTCCCAATCCGAACGGTGCATATTGAACCCGGTGCCATGCGCTTTGGTATACGCGGCCACCTTCGCAAGAGTAGGGGAGCCCGGCAGCTCGGAATTGGCCCAATACTTCGGGTCTACTTTTACATTCTCGATGCGCCCTATATCTGTACAAATATGCACTTCGATGCCGGTATGAAGCGCAGTGATATAGCTGTTCAAAACATAATGCAGTTCACTGGGAGCAGAATAAAAACCATTGTAAGAGTTTACAAGCGTTACATGCTCCATAGTAGCGCAATCACCATTGGGCTGATACAACGTCCAGGGATAAGGCTTCACATCGTTGATGTCCTGTTCGGGATACCAGATAGACAGGTTGGTAACGCCGGTGCCCGGATTCATATTGATAAACCGGTCGGCGATGCTGGTATGCGTAGTGCGGAGAGCATTGGCAGCCTGCGCGTCGTTCCACCAGCTTTCAACAATGCCGTCATAATTAGGCGCGTTTTTACCAACACGCACTTCCAGGATGGTACCCAGCACCTTGCCCTGGTGTAAGGCAGGATCGGCCCAGTCGCCGCGCAGCTGCACGCTTGGTGGCAGGTTTAGCACATATTGATATTCGAAGTCTTTCGTTACTTCCTCAGTACCCTTGCGCACCCGCACACTTTTGGTGCCGGTTTGCGTACTGCGAAACTCATAATTGCCGGCCGGAACGTATACCACACCACCGCCATTGTTATAAGCAGCATCGACGGCAGCCTGGAAAGCCGCCCTGTTGTCGAAACCCGGTTTGGCTTTGGCGCCAAACTTTGGGTCAGTTACCACAAAGTCCGAGATAACCCAATCCTTCGTGGGATAAATAGTTTTGATACCTGGTTGGATCGTTGCCTGTCTGTTTGCCCCTGCCTGTGCAATAGCAGTGTTGGTAATAAACGTTACCATAATGGCCATCATAGACACGCTGAAATTTACCCTGTTCATAGTTATACGATTTAAACTGGTCCGCTATACGGTCGATAAAAGCAATAAAAGGGAGAAAGGGTGCCCCATAAACAGGGGACACCCTTTTATGTTACTTACAATGTCAATGCTTAAAACTTACGGTACTTTAACCTCTTTGATCTCTGAATAATTATACTTTCTGAAAGCGTCATTCACGTTAGCGCCTACACGTACATTATAAGTGTAACCCGACTTTACCGGCAAGGGCCCGATGGTATACAACTTGCTCGTCTCAACATCCCCGTTCTCAGCGATCCACGATTTATTGATCTGGATTCTCTTACTGTTATATTCATTGATGTTGATATAGTTCGACTCGCCAACAAATTCAGTGAGACTTAAGTAAGGTTTCACCTCTACGAGGTTGGGAAGTCCCGTACGCCTGGGAGCCTTCAACCGGCAGGTGATCGTAAGGTTTGTGCCCGATACGGAAGTCGTGAGGTCCACCACCTGCAAATAAGGAGTCACAGTGAAGTCCTGCTGCTTCTCGCCACTGAATGCTACATTTTTCGCTGTATCCGTTACGGGCCAGAAAGGACCGCCATACGGCAACATATCGTACGTGCCTGCAAACTGCTTGTTGTTGTTATAAGTCCCATCCTGTTTCACAGGCAGGTCCCTGGGCTGGGCAACAGATTCCTTCCACGACCTTTCCCAGTAACGGATCGACCAGTCGGCCTGAGAAGACAACAGCGGTTTTTGCGTGTAAAAATCAATGACATTACCGTAGATCCGCGCAGTAGGCTCGTCCCAGTTGTCCTTCTTATAACAGGATGAAAGCGCCAGGAGCGTCATCCCCAAAACGATATAAGTTATCTGCTTCATAATGTTAATACTGATTAATTAATACAGAGGATTATTAGGCAAAAGCTTGCTGTTCTTGCCGATTTCACCGCCAGGGATAGGTTCATAAAAACAAGTCTTGCTGGCGGTCCATGTTCTGTTAAGCCGGTTCGCCTCATCCAGGTAAATGTATTTTCCTTCGTTGGCAACATAATAAGCACAAAGCATCCTCGGACGGAACTGGTTCAACACCTGGTCGGCAACCCGCCACCGGCGAAGATCCCACCACCAATGATTCTCTCCGTACAACTCACGTGCACGTTCATCGCGGATAAATTGCAGAGACCTTTCGATCTGGTACGGATAATTTGCTTTGTTGATAGTGCCAATGTTAGTAGTTGACGCATCGATAGCAGGGTTGGTTACCTTACAGCCAGCACGGTCGCGAAGCTTTTCGATATACACGAACGCCTCATCCCTTTTGCCCAATTCATAAAGCGCCTCAGCGATATTCAGGTACACCTCACCCAGGCGAAATGCGATCCAGGGCGTACCGCTGTTCCATAACCTTACTTCAGCAGTCGGCATATTGGGATTGATATACTTGCGCACGAAGGCAGAGCCAAAGCAATTATTCTCTCCACCCTGGTCATCGAAATTCCCATGAGCCCCTGTAATATTCAGGGTAACACCGTTGATCGAAGTAGTCCAGCCCCTGCCACCTAAGATCCGGTTGCCACCACTGTTGATAGGAGCATTATTACTGCCAGCTTGTGCATCGGCGGCTGTGCCGGTATATGTCCGGTAAATACCCTTTTGAAGACTGAACGCTTTAGTCCTTAAGATATCACCATCAAAATACATGGTGCCCTTCATACGAGGCTCCATATCGGTCTTGATATCACTCCTGCTGTTAAACCTCACCGGCGTGCCATCGGGATTCACATAAGCTGTTATGTCATACAACTCCATAAAATCCAGCGAAGGAAAACTTTCAGCGCCTACGTCTACAGACATATCCGGCGCAGGACTCATCAGCGCATCATAGTTGTGTTGCAAACGTGTATTGCGCGGAGCGGTCAGGTCGAAGTCTTTAACAAAGATGTTCTCCGTTGAGCTGGCATCTAAAAAAATGTTGGCAAAGTTTAAAGCCTTATCAGGATAATTCTTCGTGTACAACTGATAAGGACCGGTCTCCACCAACTTGCCCGCATCCACCGCATATTGGAAAAATTCATTCGCTTTGCTCGGATCGATACCGGCCAAACCAGCCGTGTAAGCCTTCTCCGCACCATAATTTAAATACGTAGTATACTTGGCAATAGAACCTGCATACAACATCGTGCGCGACATCAGCGCAGCAGCTACATACTTATTCGCACGTCCAAACTCACTGCTGGTCGGCAAATTGTCCATCGCAAATTTGAGATCGGTATAAATAAACTTCCACGTGTCATACTCTGTATTGCGCGGAATTTGCAGCGAGTCCAAAGGTGCAAACGGGTTTTGCACAGTGGTTACGATAGGAACACCACCATAACGCTTGGCCAGTCCAAAATAAAAGTAAGCACGCAGGAAAGAAGCTTCAGCCAGCAAAGCATTATACGCCGTAGTCGAAAAATTAGACTGATAAGTAGGATAATCCCGGAAAAAAATGTTCAGGTCGCGGATGCGGTCATAAGGCCAGTAACCAAAGCCGCCATTGTTAACCCCTGCCCACGTATTGAAGAACTCTCCACTGGCATTACCCAGGCTGAACTTGCCCGCTTCCCAGTGCCCGTCCGGGCGGTAAGCATTATTACTGTTCGTACCATAATAATTGAAATCCTCGATCGGTAGATAGTTATAGATCGCGGTAAAGTATTTCTTTACCCCAAACTCGGTACCGAAAAGCTCAGGTTGACCCAATATGCCTTTCGGCTGCAGGTCCAGCTTTTGACAAGCAGAAAAGACCATTGACAAAAGCACCAGGTACATTAAAATAGATCGTTTCATAATATACTTGTTCATAACGTTATTAGAATTTAAGTCTCACACCGCCTGTATACGTCTTGGTGATCGGGTCGTTATAAAAATCAATGAAGTTGGTAGAAGAGCTACCGGCAGAGCCAGGACGCTCAGGATCTACATTTTTAAGCGGTGTAAAAGTCAGCAGATTATAGCCGCTCACGTATACCCTGAAGTCTTTGATGCCGGCTTTAGATAACAATCGCGAGTTGATCGTATAACCCAGCTCAGCAGTTTTCAAACGTATGTAAGAAGCATTCATAACCCCGTTGGTGCCTGTTCTCCGTCCATCGTGACCGGTAGCCGGATAATAACCAGACACCCACTTCGTGTTCGGGTTAAACAAGTCGGCATTCGGATCTTCCGGACGCCAGCGGTCCATAAACCACGACAACGTATTCTGTCCGCCAAAAGGCAATGCTTCAGTAAGCACTTCTGCATATTGAACATACACACCATGCGCACCCTGCCAATCCAGCGCCAGGTCAAAATTCCTCCAGCTGCCACCAATGGAAATACCGTAGTTGAATACAGGAAGACCCATCGTAGCGATCGGATGCTCGTCGCCCGAATTGATCACACCATCACCATTCCAGTCGGTCAGGTACCAGTCGCCGGGTAAGGCGCCCTGTCCCACAGGCACATAAGTAAAGTTTCGGATCTGATCATACGAAGTGAACATACCGCCCGACTCCTGACCCCACCAGATATTCTGGTAACGGCCGGCTGTGCGGTTCCTCCACTTGTCGAGTGAGTTATTGGCAGGCGTTTCAAGCCAGTTGGTCCGCATGTATTTGGTAGCAGAGATCTGCCCCATTACATAAAAATTGAGGTCTTGGTACCGGCTTCTGTAAGTAGCCGACAACTCATAACCGAAATTGCGGTCCCCGTTGAGGTTTTCCTGCGGCAGGTTGGCGCCCACTGTTCCTGGGATCACCGCAGAGCTCGTTGCCAATATGCCCGTACGGTCCCTTCTGAACACTTCAATAGTACCGGTGATCTTATTATTCAGGAAGCCGAAATCCAGCGCGGCATCATAATGCTTAACAGTATACCAGGTCAGGTTGGGGTTGGGAATGGCTGAAGCCGTAACGCCGCCATTCAACACAGGCGGATTGCCAAAATACCAACCCACGTTGTTGGGGTTGAGCGTATAACCTGGCACCGGGGGATAGTTACCCGCTGCACCATCATCACCCACTTCTCCATAAGAACCCCGCAGTTTCAATTCGGAAATGAAATCCAAATTGTCTTTGATGAAGTTTTCTTCACCTATACGCCAGCCAACGCCAACAGTCGGGAAGAAACCAAAACGCTTGCTATCCGGAAAGCGCGAAGAACCATCATAACGGAACTTGAAATCCAACAGGTATTTTTTGTCGAAATCATAAGTAAAAGAACCGATGATAGACCGGCTGGCACGGTCCGAAGGCGTTTGACCACTGGCACGCTGGCGCGCATCCTCACCGGCAAACAGATATTGAGAATTCACCAGGATCTCGCGATAAGCGCTGAAACCATCGAACTGGTTGTAAGTAGCTTCATAAACAACGGAGGCATTCACATTATGCCTGTCAAAAGCGTTGACATAATATACACCACCCTGCAAGGTCCTGTCATAATAGATAGTAGTCCCTTTCTCTACGGTCGATGGAGTGCCCCGTGCGATGTTGTTATAAGTATTGTTGTTCTGGTTATAGCTATACAAAGTATAAGCACGGTGATAATTATTATAGTCGGGAAGGCGCATGGCATAATCATACAACCCCTTTACTGAAAGACCTTTGATCCCGGGCACCTCATACTCCAGTCGCAGCGTTCCATTGTACCTTTTATCCCTGTCCACGTTCAGGCCAACATAATCGGCGTCGGTTTGGATGATCATATTGTTTCCGTCCGAGCCCAACTGATCAGTACTGCCATTGGGATACGCCGGATTATCATTCGCATAGAATTGTGCGTCCGGGCGCAGCAGCCAGGTAGCCTTATAAGTAGGCCAGCCTGTACCATTCGGTTCCTGTCTGGTCGTCAGCAAGGCGCCTACTTGGATTTTTGCTTTCAGCCTTTTGGAGATCTGCGCATCGAGGTTGCTCCGCAGTGCCCAACGCTCCGATTTCAGATCCCGGCTTTTATAAGAACCGACCTGCTTCTGGTAGTCCAGGTTAAAGTAATAACGGATCTTATCGCTGCCGCCGCTTACACTCAGGTTGCTGCTATACATCGGCGCATTTTTATCAAACACCGCATCCATCCAGTTGTACGACTGTTTGGTCCCGTTCTTATAAGGGTCTATTTGTGCATCTGTAAAAATGGGGTTCCGGCGAACCAGGTAATTACCATTGAAATCCTGCCAGTTCGCTTCATTCCGCAAAGTCATATACTCCTGCGTGTTCACACTTTGCGGCACATACAGGAATTGCTGCACGGAATAACTGGCGTTATAAGTAATATCCACTTTGCCACCTTGCGCTTTACCGGTTTTGGTAGTCACCAGCACTACGCCGTTACCGGCACGCAAACCATACACCGCGGCAGACCCATCCTTCAGAATAGTGACATTTTCAATTTCATCCGAGCTCATCCGCGCGAAGTAATCCTTATCGCGAACGATCCCGTCGATCACAAAAAGCGGTGGAGTCGGAGGGTTCCCGGCGCCCATCCCGCGAATATCGATCGTGGCATCATAAGCCCCCGGTCGCGCACTCTTCTGTACAACACGCACTCCGGGCACTTTACCTGTCAACATGTTGAGCGTGTTCTCATTGCGCGTCCGTTCCATATCCGCCCCCTTGATGGTCGAGATAGCCCCGGTAAGCGTTTCCTTCTTCTGAGAGGTGTAGCCCACCACCACTACATCTCCAAGATTTAGCGCACTTGGCGCCAGGTTAATATTAATAGTATTACGGCCATTGAGCAGTTCATCCACAGTGGCCATACCTGTGTGAGAAAAAACGATCCTTGTAGCAGTTGCAGTCGACTGAAGTGTGTACTCACCATTCTTATTGGTGATAGCCTCAGCAATTTTCCCATTCGTGTTCCTAAGTTCTACTGTAACACCGCTGAGAGGCGTTCCGGTAGCTGAGTCTCTTACGACACCGCGTACTTCGGTGGTTTGTGCGAAAAGACCCGGCGGCAGTAAGAAAAGTAAGAAAAGCAGATAGTTGATTTTATTCATATGTGTGTTTTTTGCAAGATCATCGTGAATTTGCAAGGTCAAAGCAGAAAGAATAATTACAATGGAGGAGGTTGGGCGCTCAGGGGGGATAGAAGCGGCGCCCAGACTTTTTTTCTGGCAGCATAATCGTTAGTTTAAGGAGTAAATAAGTTATTCAGGCATCACGGGCAATAGCAATAGGTAAGGTGGAAGTGATGCTACAAGCGAAGGTTGAAAATAGCCTTGGGAGATTAATTTTGTGCTTAAGATTGTACTAATTGGCGCATTAATTTTCTCATTTTCAAATATATTTTTCGAAAACGAGCCTAATCCTGCCTTTCTGCCTGCCCGGTCTGCGTGTCTGTCCCGCTCTGCGAGGCTTGCAGCCTCGCAGCTCTATTCCTGGGCCTTTGGCCCATACCTCCTCAACTGGCCTAGGCCAGGCTAAAAGGGAGTCATTAGGAAAGAAGTCCCCTCAACTGGCGCAAGTATGCAGCCCGGCATGGTGAGTTGGCGTACTTGTGCCTTTATGGATCACTATGTTATGTTCATATGCTCTTTCAGGAATTGATCTAAAAGCTCAAAGAAGTTATCAAAAGCAGCTTCTTCGTTTCCCTTACATTCCTTGAGCAACACATTTGTATATGGATTCCCTACACCTCGGGATTCTTTATCTCTGCTCAATATCAGGGATGCAAAATTATGGATATCGGGTTCTCCTGAATGGTAAATGTCATCGGCATATCCTAATAGCTGATACCCATTTAAAAAATTTTGAAGAGCTGTAATTGATTTTGAAGTCAGAAAAAGGTAAGGCTTTCTTCTTATGAGGTTTAAAATTTCATAGATCTTGCGGGCTGATATTATTTTTATTTCTCCTTCCATTTTTTATATCATAATAGATCTGAAGTCAATATTGGTATCAAGCCGCCTCCACGCGACGTAAAACATCATTAGTCTTAATCATAAACTCAAGCCAGCCTGTATGTTCCAGCAACGCAGGAACGTCAGGCATTTGTTCTTTAAATTCAATGCGTATTTCCTGGTGGATCTTAACGAAGTAGGCCAGTGCTTCTAATTGGTCCGTTGTCCAGATTTCTCTAAACCACGGCGTGCCAGTCAATCTTTCAATCTCGTCACTTTGAGCCAGCAATTCATATCCAATATGAACAAAAGGCACCTCTGCTTTATACCTGATCAGTGCTTCTTTAGATGCAATATATTGTAAGATCCGGATCGTATTGAACCTTGCATTCTCTTGTAAGGCTTGCATAGTGCTGGTGATAGATTAACGGTTTATGCCATGCCTGCAACAGCTCCCGACATCGAAGCTATAAAATAGTTGCAGGCATAAACGCCCAGTAAGACAAATAAAATATCCTGCGGCTTTTCGTCGTAGGAGATATGGTAGTTATAATTGAACTTGCTCCAGCTAAACTGCGGGTCAAATTGAAATAGCTTCTCTGCATCCTTGTTTTCAATGATGAACTTGTTGGAGAACGTACCCTTGGCTTTTAACACAAAAGCCTGCCCATCTTGAAATTCAAATACAATTTGCCCCCGCCAGTTCATCTTTAAATTGGCTATTGGTGCGCCATCCTTGGTTATGGTAATGCTCGTTCCGAAAATGCCAACAGGCTTAATGGCATAAAGAGCAGAATTGGCCAGCCTGATCTCAGCAGTAAGAAGAAATAAATTCTCATAGATCAGCTCACCCAACAGCTGACCGCCATCGGTAAGCTGAAAAGTCCTTTTATCGGTCGATTTGGCTTCCATTTTTTAGGCTATTTCCCCATAAGTTAGCCAAAATAAACAAGCCCCGCATAGAAATGCGGGGCTTCACTAATCAAAAAATTAACCATTAAACCTTATCCTATATAGTGATAACGATCAAACTACCCGTTTGTCCCGGTCTGTAAGGAGGTTTTTTAGAAAAATATCGCTTGATGGGTACTTATCCGGCGCTTTCCATCCCATCCTCGCCTCCTTACTCATCAACACCTCTTTACTATAAAACTGGTAAATATATTCTCTCAAAATGAACGGCTGATCCAGAAAAGCCGTTAATGCCTCCTCCGTCACAGCATGTACTCCATTTTTTATAATATATTCAGCCACCGCATTTACATAAAACAAGGTAATCGTCTCATGATAGCCGGAATCCTCCGTATTCTGTCCACCCACACTCACATTATAAGCCTTGATCCCAGCTCTGATTTTCTGCACCGCCTCCGGCAAAGGAAAATGCAGGCAGTACCACAGTGCCACAACAAAGTGATTCGTATGTGTCCACTCGCTTTTCGGCAGCGTACAACACTCGAATTGCTCGATCAGTTTCATATCAAAATGCTTTGGAATTAATTTCTTCTTTATAACTACTCAAAATAATGGTCGTGCTGGTCCTGGTCACTCCTTTAATTGTTTTTAGCTTATTCGCCAGCAATGCTTCCAGGGCTGCCGTATCGGCCACCAGTACCTTCAATAGTAGATCACAATCCCCGGCCACATGATGGCATTCCAGCACCTCATCCATGGCCGTTACCTGTTCCTTTACATTCGTGCTTTTAGTGTGATCGATCCATACACTAATAAAAGCCAGTAATCGCAGGGATAATTTTTCTCGGTTGATCCGGATAGTGTAACGATCGATGATGCCTGCCTTTCCAAGCTTCCGGAGCCGGTCTGTAACAGCTGGCAGGGAGAGGTTGAGCTTTCGTGCAATATCTGCACCGGTAACGCGTGAGTTTTCTATCAGCAACCGCAATATTTTGCTATCAAACTTGTCCATAATATGGCAAATTTAATAAGACCCCTTATTTAATTAATAAGGTCACATAAAAACAAAGCGAATATTAGGCAGTAAGTAGATAATTGTTAATTATTGCTTGTGACAAAAGAATTATACACACATCCTCCAACAGATGAGTAAAAAAATCTACATAAAAAGCAGGTGCTACAGCTTTTTTAGGTACGCTGGGTAAGGCCATGATTTTGAATACCTTCTTGTCTTACTCAACAATCGATCAATCAACAGTCTATGCAGAACGGAACAATGTTTCAATACTTTCATTGGTACATACCCAATGATGGCAGCCTGTGGAATACAATAGCCGCCGATGCGGAACACCTGGCCCAACTTGGCATTAACGCAGTATGGCTGCCCCCGGCCTACAAAGGCAAAGAAGGGCCCAATGCCAGCGGCTACGACGTCTATGACCTGTTCGACCTGGGCGAGTTCGACCAGAAAGGAGGTGTAAGAACGAAATATGGCACCAAAGAAGAATTACAGCAGGCAATCAAGGCCCTGCACGATAAAGGAATACAGGTCTATGCCGACATTGTGCTCAACCACAAAGGCGGAGCCGATGAAACGGAAAAAGTATGGGTAAGAAGAGTCGATCCCGACGACAGAACGAAATTTACAAGCGACCCCTTCGAGATCGAAGCCTTCACGAAGTTCACCTTTCCTGGCAGAAATGGTCAGTATTCCAACTTCGTCTGGGACCACACCTGCTTCACGGGCATCGACTATGCCCACGACTTGCAGGAGACAGCCATCTTTTCCATAATGAACGAATACGGCGAAGACTGGGAAGAAGTGATCGACACGGAAAAAGGCAACTACGATTACCTCATGTTTGCTGATATAGAGTTTCGCAACAAGGCCGTGCGCGAAGAATTGAAATATTGGGGCACCTGGTTGCTGGAACAAACAGGTATCGATGGCGTCCGCATTGATGCTGTCAAACATATTTCTCCCAATTTCTATAATGAATGGCTCGATCACGTGCGCAGCGTCAAGCCCGACCTTTTTGCAGTAGGCGAATATTGGGCGCCGGGCGAATTACCGTTACTCCTTCGTTACATCGATGCCACCAATGGCCGCATGACATTATTCGATGCCTCCCTGCACCACAACCTCTACCACGCTTCACTAAAAGGAAAAGATTTCGACCTCACAACCATCTTCAACGATAGCCTCGTATCGGCAAAGCCTGAATTGGCGGTTACCGTGGTCGACAACCACGATACCCAACCCCTGCAGGCATTGGAAGCACCCGTTGAGAACTGGTTCAAACCCCATGCATACGCATTGATCCTCCTGCGCGCAGGAGGATACCCCTGTATATTTTATCCCGACCTGTATGGAGCCCATTATGTCGACAAAGGAAAAGATGGCAACGACCATGAAATATTCCTCGACACCTGCAAACACCTCGAACAACTCCTCGATGCACGCAAGCGCTTTGCCTATGGACAACAACGCGACTACTTCGACCATCCCAACTGCATTGGGTGGACGCGCGAAGGCACCGACGAAAATGAAGGCTCAGGCTGTGCAGTCATCCTCTCCAACAGTGAAGACGGTTTTAAAGACATGGAAATAGGAGCCAGGCACAAAGGCAAAACCTTTATCGATATGCTCGGCGTCCACAAAGCCGAAGTCATCATCAATGACCAGGGTTGGGGACAGTTTCCGGTACCCGCAGGTTCTATTGCTGTATGGATTGAAAAGAAGTAAACACTCTATCAGCATGCGTGAATTCATCAGAAAAAACAGCCTTTCTATTACTTTTCTGGCGCTTTTTGTATGCAGTATGGCAGGACAATTCTTTACAGGCTATTCACATTATAACGAACAACGGGCAGAAGATGGTCAGCAGGCAGTAGGATATACCACCTATTTTCAATCCGGTCATTTTATTCAGGCCACTTTTGAAAACTGGGAAAGTGAGTTTTTGCAAATGGCACTCTTTGTCCTGCTCACCATTTGGTTACGCCAAAAAGGATCATCTGAATCAAAGAAATGTGATGGCCCCGAAGAGGTAGATCGTGAGCCGGATCCCAATAGGCCCGGCGCTCCCTGGCCCGTACGCAAAGGAGGATTAGTACTAAGGATTTATAAGCATTCCCTCACGATTGCATTACTCACGCTTTTTGTCGCCAGTATGATCGCCCATTTTTACGGCAGCCTTAAAGACACCAACGAGGAGCGTGTAAGAAAAGGAATGACACCAGTGAGCAGTAAGCAATATGTCGGCGAAAGCCGCTTCTGGTTTGAATCATTCCAGAACTGGCAAAGTGAGTTTTTGTCTGTCTTTGCAATCATTGCCCTTTCCATTTTTTTGCGTCAGCAGGGCTCTCCGCAATCAAAACCTGTGGATGCTCCTGATGATGAAACAGGAGAATAATTCGTATAAGAACAAATAAAAAACAGGCGAAACGAATAGTAACGCCTGTTTTTATTTGCTTTTAAATGAAGACCTGGCGCAAGTATGCAGCCCTGTATTTGTGCATTGGCGTACTTGTGCCCTTAAGATTTAGGCCGGTATCTCTTTCGAAGATTCTCTTTCCCAAAAACGATGTTCACCAATAGCCTGGATAAACTTGCTGGCAAGCCTTTTAGTGTTGGCTTCCACTACCACACCATCACTGTCACGTACATCTTCTGATGGGTTAACACGCAATACTTTCTTTCCAAAATAAGTGCTTTCCAGCACAGGCTGAGCAGCCGCATCAAAAGCAATAGCCTTACAATGACGATACGCTTCATTCAGGAAATGAATGGCATCCGGATTGTCTGCGATGGTTGCCACACTGTTGGTTCCTCCCGGCACATACACCGCATCGTACAATACTGAAGCAACCGTAAGTAAACTCTTGTCTGCTTTAATGGCTAAATCATTTTCAGCTATAAGACTGCCCAGTCGTGGTGCTATCACTTCTGGCACTGCACCCTGCGCCAGCAGCGCATTTTTTACAACGTTTAGCGAAGCCTCGTCTACACCGTCAGCCGCCAGTATAGCCACCTTGCGCGTCTTGATATTCCCTTTTACAGTGTTGGCCATGCTGAGGGCAGGGGAGCGCTCGATCGAACCCTCCACTTTCACAGGCTGGAATTTTTTGGGATTCCCATCCGCAGGAATACTATGATTCATGGGCTGTTCCGGTTTGCGCGGCACTTCAAGCCCAAGGTTATATGCCACTTCCGTTGCAAGACCTTTGTCCACCTGCGATAGTATACCCAGCATTCGTTCGCGGATAGCCACAGTTTCCACTTTCCCCAGTTCAAAACTAAACGCCTTTGCGATATGCGCTTTTTCAGCGTCTGACTGACTATTATAAAATAAGGTAGCCTGACTGAAGTGATCGAAAAAGCTGCGGCTCCTTTCCCTTACTTTCCTGGCGTCGATCTTTTCAGTATAAGAAGCAAAACCACCCTCGGCCATCTTCGCCTGGTAGGGACAGCCGCCACCGAGTGAGTTAGGATGATAACTCGTCTTACCTTGATTGATGGTTTGACGCATATAACCATCCCGTTGATTATTGTGCACTGGAACGACAGGCCTGTTGATAGGAACTTCCTGGAAGTTGGGACCACCAAGACGAATCAGCTGCGTATCGGTATACGAAAACAAACGACCCTGCAACAACGGATCATTGGTAAAGTCGATGCCCGGCACAACATGCCCCACATGGAAGGCAACCTGCTCGGTCTCCGCAAAGAAATTATCCGGATTACGGTTCAGTGTTAGTTTGCCGATGCGCATCACAGGCACCAACTCTTCCGGGATCAGCTTGGTAGGGTCCAGCAGATCGAAGTCAAAAGACATTTCATCCTTTTCCGCCACAATTTGTACCCCCAGTTCCCATTCAGGAAAATTACCGCTCTCGATCGCTTCCCACAAGTCACGCCGGTGAAAGTCAGGATCTTTACCCGATATCTTCTGCGCTTCATCCCACGCCACAGAATGAACACCCAACAAAGGTTTCCAGTGGAATTTCACAAAACACGCCTTGCCCTGATCATTCACGAACCGGAAAGTATGTACCCCGAAACCCTCCATCATGCGATAGCTTCGTGGAAGAGCACGGTCACTCATAGCCCACATGATCATGTGCGTAGACTCAGGCATCAGCGAAATGAAGTCCCAGAACGTATCATGCGCAGAAGCAGCCTGCGGTATCTCGTTATGTGGCTCAGGCTTCACAGCATGGATCAGATCAGGGAACTTTATAGCATCCTGGATAAAAAACACAGGCATATTATTACCCACCAGGTCGAAGTTACCCTCCTGCGTGTAAAATTTTACCGCAAACCCGCGTACATCCCTCGCCAGATCAGTTGATCCACGGGAGCCCGCTACCGTCGAAAAGCGCACGAATACAGGCGTTTCAAGCGAGGTGTCATTTAAGAAAGCAGCCCTGGTATACTTCGCCATAGGTTCATAAACTTTGAAAACACCATGAGCGGCAGCACCGCGCGCATGTACGATCCGTTCAGGAATACGCTCATGATCAAAGTGGGTCATTTTCTCCCGGAAAATAAAATCCTCCATCAAAGTGGGGCCCCTGTCACCGGCCTTCAGGGAGTTTTGATCATCATTCACTTTCACGCCGGTGTTGGTGGTCATGAATTGATCGGTGCTGTTGGAGGTATCAGGAGCAAGCTCATTGATCTTGTCATTAGTGGTGCCCGAAGCGGCAGCTTTATTCTTTTTGGAAGGCATGGTAATCGTTTTGGTTTGGTAAGGCAATGCAAACCACAATTCCTATGCCTGTCCACATTTACTACAGTCACCCTTTCCACAAGCCTGCGCCGTTTGTCAACAGGCACAGCCTTTGTGAAAAATAAAACATACCACCCTTAAGCACAGAAAGAACCCAAAATGCAAAACACCAAAGCAACAAAGCGCCAATGGCTGGCCGAAATTATACCCACGCAAAACACGGGTGCAGCAGCAGCCAGCAAAAGCCATATCAAATGCCGCAGCGGCCACGAAGCCCGGGAGAAATATGCGAAAGCTGCCGCACGGTTACTCGATATTAACCACTGGCACGACATAGCTGGTCCCGCCACTGCCACCTTCCGCCTCATAGACCAGCAGGGAGAGATATTGAACCGCGAAGCGAGAGAACACGATTACATCCGAATAGATATCCCCGGCCCAGGCAATCCCGATGGCAATGGAGATGATTGGGTACAGATACTCAAAGTGGGGAATAAAAGCCAGGACGAACTACAACTGACCTGGATCACGGTCAAAGTAACGACCGATCCTACCAATACAACAACAGCCACAGCCCACTTCTTCAGCCAACCGGCCACTTCCACCTTTGTTGTTTACCGGGATAAACTAACGGTCGGTGCAGAAGTACATGGAAGAAATGAAAAACCCAACCTCAAAACCGGTAATTGGTTTGCCCGTCTTAGGAACTGGATCATATACATAGGTGCCCGATTGCTCTTCTCAAATGCACAGTGGAAAAGCCTCACACGCGGATTGCTAAGATTTGAGTAACGATACATTCCACACATCCACACTTCCACAACCCTAAACCAATTACATCCCATGGCATATACTTTGAACACAACCCATATATAAATAACCATTCTAAAAATATTCATATGGCAAACACGAAAGCTCCCGCGCGGAAAGCTAAAAAAGCAGCCCCCGCGGCCCCTGCAAAAGGCAACACACAACTCGAAAAGTATTTCATCGATGCATTGAAAGACATCTACTGGGCAGAGAAGCACCTCACCAAAGCCCTGCCTAAAATGAAAAAAGCAGCCACTACCGAAGAGCTGCAACAAGCCATCGATCACCACATCGATCAAACAAAAGAACAGATAGCAAGGCTCGAAGAAGTATTCCAGCTGATGGGCAAAAAAGCACAGGCTAAGAAATGCGATGCCATGGAAGGACTGGTAAAAGAAGGCGAATCCATCATCGAAGAAACAGAAGATGGTAGCATGACCCGCGACGTAGGCATCATCATGGCCGCTCAAAAAGTAGAACACTATGAAATTGCTACCTATGGTGGTCTGGTGCAGCTGGCTATCACGATGGGCAACCAGGAAGTGGCCGACATCCTCAGCGAAACCCTCGAAGAAGAAAAACAAACCGACCTCGACCTCTCAGCCATTGCCGAAGAGAACATCAACTGGCAGGCCGAACAGGAAGGTGAGGAAGGCGAAGAAGAGGAAGAATAGAATACACTTGAGATCAAAATAACAGGGATCTGACAGGCAGTTAACAACCTTATTGGGTAACATCAGCTTTGATATCCCTGCCCAGAAGGGCCGGCCACAAGCCGGCCTTTTTGTTTTCAAGCCTCGCACACTTTTGTCATTTCGAACGAAGCCATCTGCAACTATAAAGACCAGGTCGTTACGGCGCAGTGAGAAATCTGCTTGCGAAGTAAAAGGCTCGAAGCAAACGGCTCGAAGCAAACGGCTCTTCGAGGCTTGTAGCCTCGAAGTACTATTCCAGGGCCTTTGGCCCTATCGAAGCAAGCGCCTCGTAGCTCGACGCTCGCAATTCGAAGCTTTCTCAACTGGCACAAAAATTATAAATATTTTTTTTAAAAAAAGGGAGCTATGCAGCAACAAGCCGTATGGATTATCGATAGCGATAATGATGATCAGTACATGGTAAGAGAGATATGGCGCGAACTGGAATTGACAAATGAATTGGTCTTCGTAAAGTCAGCAGAAGAAGCGATGACGATGTTAGCTGACATCAACATAACCCCATTCATTATCCTTTGCTCGGTCAACTTACCGGGCACAGACGGATTTGAATTGAGAGAAAAAATGCTGGCCACAGGATCACCCCAGTTCAGAAGCGTACCCTTTATATTTTGGTCCACGGCAGCATCCGAACAACAAATATTCAAGGCTTATGAACTATCCGTACATGGCTTCTTTATCAAAGACACCAGTTTCAGTGAGCTCAAAGCCACCTTCACGAATATTATTAACTACTGGAAGACAAGCAAAATGCCCTCCAAGCAAATGAGTTAACTACCAGTCACCAACGCAGCCGGAAACTTCCTGAACAATCCTTCCACCGGAAGCCGGTCGCTGATGGCAAACACTTCACCTGTCAATACATTACGACCGGTACCAGCTATACCATCCGGCAGCAATAAATACACATCCTTCCACAAAGATTGCGGAGAAGACAATACATCCCGGTGAAGCAGCGGCACAGCCACCAGCACCCACGAAGCAGAATACCAGCGCAGGAAGGCAACCACCGGCGCAGGTCGGCTGGGATAAACAGGTATATAGTCCCCATCCAGAAACAAAAATGGATTATTGCGCCTGAGCTGCAGCCCCTTCCAGGTAGCCAATAGCTTGCCGGCACCCGCAGCATCATGGTTATGTACCCATGGCAGCAGCACGTCGTTACCTTGCTGTTCAAGCGCTATCAGTTCATTCAGGTACTCCTTCCGCAAAGCGTAATCCACAGGCCGCCGGTTATCGGGATCCACATAGCTGAAGTCCCACAGCTCACAGCCCTGGTAAATGTCCGGAATGCCCGGCGCAGTGATCTTCAGCAAAGTTTGTACAACCGAATAAATAGGAAGATAAGCATCCACCCGCGACATAAAAGGCCGGAAACTCCGCAAAAATGATGACCCATCATCCAGCAGCCGGTGTATAAGATCGGTACACCGCTTTTCATACGCCTCATCAGGATCAATCCAGTTCGACCGCACCTTGGCCTCATGCAGCGCTTTCACCACATAATCGCACAACCGCTGCCGGTATTCATCAGTTACAACACCATCGATAGGAAACCCCGATACGAGCGATTGATAAATAAAATATTGATCATTGAGGTCAGGCGCATCATCACCGCCATACGTCACCCGCCAGCTGTCCACCAGCTCCTGCCACTCCGCAGCAAATAGACTGAGCAGGTTGAGCCGCAGCCGCCCGTCTTCACCCCGCTTGGTATCGTGTGTGCTGGTGCCGTTCAATGACAAAGGCGTCTTCAATAAACGCTCTCGCATCAACCCATGAAACCCTTCCGCATCCAGTACAGGCGCAGAAGGATCATCACCCACCTCGTTGTGCGAAAGCAAAGCATTGAACACATAAAACGTAGTATCCTCTACGCCCTTCGCCGTTAGCGGTCCGGTAAACTGCATCAGCCTTTGCAAACACGCAATGCGTTGCGAACCATTCGTCAGCAATCCCGGTTTATTATTCCATAAACCCTGTAAAAATTGTAAAGCCCCTGCCAGATCAGGATGCAGCTGCAAAGCTTTATCGAAAGTTGCATCGATGATACGCTGCTCATGATCCGGTAGGGTAGCACCATGCGGATAAAGCCGGTATACCGGAAGCAATACCATGAATACTCCGATGGCTTCCCGGAGCGCTCTCCGGCCCACATCATCCGGGCGGTCCGGCAAACCATAGAACAAGGCCGTAAGATTCTCCCATTCACCCTGCATATATTCTTCGAGGATCAGCCGCTTCTTTGCAGGCACCATCGAAGCATAACCAGGCGCCTCCGGCAACAACTGCGCATAATAGGTATGCAATGCCTTATAGCCAGCCTTATCCGTAAACAACCGGTTGGTAAAAGAAAGAAATTCATAACCACTGGTGCCGGCAAGTCCCCAATCATCCGGAAGCCCTTCACCCACTTCAAGGATTTTCTCGGCAATCAGGTAACAATCACTGCCCGCCATGCCGCGCAATCGTTGAATATAACCGGCAGGGTCACGCAACCCATCGATGTGGTCAATGCGCAAGCCCTGAACAAGGCCATGCAAATACAGGTCTGCAATAAAACGGTGATATTCATTAAAAACATCCCCATCCTCCATACGCAGACAGATCAGTTCGTTCACGGTAAAAAAGCGCCGGTAATTCATCCGCTCCGATGCCTCCCGGAAATATGCCAGCCGGTAATATTGCTCCTGCAGCAATGCAGTTAATAACGATGCATGATCATTAACCACATCACACACCACAGCTGGAACTTCTTCCCATCCATTTTCACGCAACAGCAATTCATAGCGCTCAGCCTTATACCGTTGCCAGTCGGCAATATCCTTATGAGAAGTAGACACATTAAGCAATGCCTGCAGGTAAGCCGCAACAGCCCGTCCTGCAGCAGCGTCATCCAACGATTGGATCAATAAAGCATAAGCACCAACAGATAAGGGAAACCACTGCTCCCCGTAAGCAAAGCCCGGCCCACGCTCAGAAAACACAAGCTTTATTTGTTGCTCTTTCACACAATCCTCCAACGGCATCCCCAGAAAGGGCACGATCACCTTTCCATGCAACGAAGGATCCGGGTGCTCCCAGTCGATATCGAAATACCGGTAATACAAAGAAGCAGCCCCACGTTCCAGCACATCCATGAGTCGCCCGTTGTTGGCATGAAACGACATATGATTAGGCACAATATCCTGCAGCCAGTTCATGCCCCTTTCCTTCAATTGTGCAGCGATTGACTCCAGTTCCTCGCGCGTACCGATTTCCGGATTCAGCACATGCGGGTCAGTCACATCATACCCATGCAGGCTGCCCGGCACAGCCTGAAATAGGGGAGAAGCATACACCGTCGAAACACCCAGCTGATGCAGGTAATCGATCAAACCTGCAAGGTCACCCAAAGTAAAACCCTGGTGCAGTTGCACACGATAGGTGCCAGTAATTATAGTAGGTAATGATGAAGTCATAAAGTAGAAATTTCATAAACAGCCACCGAATGCCCGGGCACCGTAACGATGCCGTTTGGCTCCGCAGTCACAGGCGAATCATCAACAGAAGAACAGAACAGTCGCTGCAGCGAAGAAGTCCCGGTATGATGCACATCGGCAACTTTATCATCGAAGTTGAACCACATGGCAAGCCGGTCACCATTACCCTGCCGCTCCACATACAACAATTTTTCACCGGCCACCTCAGCCCTGGTGCCGCCACGCTCATAATGCTGCATAGCCGGCCTCGTTTTACGAAAGTGGATAAGATGCTTATACCAGGCCAGTAGTGCAGCGCCTTGCTCGCTGTCCGTTTGCCAGCTCAGCATACTTTGTTCAAAAACTTCCTCCGATTGCGGATCAGGCACATCCCCTTCCCAGTTGAAATAAGAAAACTCTTTCTTGCGCCCTTCGCGCAACGAAGCGATCAGCTCAGGATCCGAATGATCCGTGAAAAATTGAAAAGAATTTGTTTCACCATATTCTTCGCCCATGAACAACAGGGGTATATGAGGAGACAACAAGACGGTGGCCGCCGCCAGTTTCAATTGATCGAAAGAAAGCGAAGCCGTAAGCCGGTCACCCGCCAGCCGGTTACCGATCTGGTCATGATTCTGTGCAAACACCACAAACCGATCATAACCATGCTCACCCGGCAAAGCTCCGAAATGCTTCTTGCGGTGAACAGAGTACTCACCGGTATATACATAGGAACTGTTGAATGATTTCGCAAGATGCGCCAGCTCCCCAAAATCCTCATAATAACCATTCACCTCACCGGTGATCACCGCATGCAACGCATGATGAAACTCATCGATCCACTGCATGTCCAAACCAAATCCCCCTTTATAGGGTGGGTCAATATATCTTGGATCATTATAATCAAGTTCAGCAATGAGGATCTTCCGTTTGCCGGTCCGCTTTTCCAGCTCCCGCACCGCATTCGACAACTGTCGCAAGAAAGGACGCGCACTCACATCCCAGATGGCATGCACGGCATCCAGCCTCAAACCATCCACATGAAACTCCTCCAGCCACATCAGCGCATTCTGCAGAAAAAAATGACGCACCCCGTCACACCACGCATCATCCATATTGATTGCCTTGCCCCACGGCGTCTTATACTTCTCGGAGAAATAAGGACCATAATCGGGAAAACAATTCCCTTCCGGCCCCAGGTGATTATACACCACATCCAGGATCACCGCAATGCCATGTGCATGCGCCGCATTCACCAGCTCTTTCAGATCATCGGCACTGCCATAACTGTTTTGCACGGCAAAAGGAAATACCCCATCATAGCCCCAGTTACGTTGGCCGGGAACCTGTGCCACCGGCATCAGCTCGATGGCCGTAAAGCCCAGTGATTGCAAATAAGGTAAGCGGGAAATAATACCTTGAAAATTACGCGTAGCAGAAAAAGTACCGGTATGAAGTTCATACAGGATCAGTTCCTTTGATTCAAGACCGGTCCAGATTTCATCGGTCCAGGCAAATTGCCGCCCGTCTACAACAGCTGAGGGGCCATGTACCCCCATGGGCTGACTCCGCGAAGCAGGGTCAGGGCGGACCAGCCCGGCTTCCGGCTCAAAATAATAGTAACAACCAGCATCGATATTAGGCAATCGGACGCTCCAGTAGCCGGCCTCATCCCGCTCCATCGCATGCCGCATTACATCGGTACCGGTAATTTGAAGGAAAACCTGTTCACGCAAAGGAGCCCACACAGTAAATACACAATCACCATTAGGTTGAAGCAAAGCGCCGGGAGTAGGGTAGATAGTATTCAAGATACCTTTTTAGAAGCAATGACTTTAAATCACATGCCAGCGCTCACCATTCAAAAAAAAATTAAGCAGGCGTTGCTACATTTTGGTATTTTTTTTAAAATTGCAGTAACCAAAATTACCATGAGCTTAAGTATACCATCCCGTATTCTTATTGCGGACGATGATGCCGATGACATAGAACTGATAGAGCAGGCAATCCATGATATAGATCCTGCTGCTGAGCTGCTCAAGTTCAGTAATGGACGTTTGGTACAGCAATATTTCGAGCGCGAAGAAACAGGCACCCTGCCCGGACTGGTGGTGCTCGATTACAATATGCCCGAATTGACCGGTGCCGAAGTACTCTTGTATATGAAGCAACAACACAGGTTACACACCATACCCCGGGTCGTTCTTAGCACTTCCAGTTCTCCCCTGAATATAAACGAGTGCCTGGCCAATGGCGCCGACGAATACATCGTCAAGCCCATCAGTTGGCCGGAGCTGCGCAACCTCGCCCAAAAATTGGTAAGCCTGAGTAAACAAGAACGCAACTAATAAGATAATTACACCGGAAGATACATAGTGAACGTAGCGCCAACACCCGGCATGCCTTCAGCCAGGATAGTACCCTTATGATTTTGCACGATCTTCTTACAGATCGCCAGGCCGATCCCGGAACCCGGTTGCGCTGCAGTAGACTTTAAACGGTGGAAAAGTTTGAAGATTTTGGAGGCATTGTCAGGCTCGAAGCCCATCCCGTTGTCCGCAACCTGGATCTTATGATAAAAGCCGGCAGCCACCTGGTCACCATCACCATGCACAAGCTCACTGTTTAGCTCGATGCGGCATTCCCGCTCAGGGTGCCTGTATTTGATGGCGTTGTGCACCAGGTTATGCAAAAGCTGTTTTATCTGGAAAGGAATGACTTCCACTACAGGCAGCGGATTTTTTACAAGCAGCACAACCTGGTGAGTGGCTGTTTCCTCGGTCAGCCCATGCATCACTTCGCCCAGCAGCACATTCATATCCACTTTGCTTAATACCTCCGCCTGCGAAGTATTCAAAGAATAGGTCAGCAGGTCATCGATCAGACGTTTCATACGCATGGCTGCATCTGACGAACGTTGGAAGTAAGTTTGCGATTTTTCGTCGAGCGCAGCAAGCGAGTGCTCAGCGATCATGGAATGATAAAAAAGGATTTTTCGCAAAGGCTCTTTGATATCATGCGAGCAGGCATAAACAAACTGCTCCAGCTCCTTATTCTGAAACTCCAGCTCACGCAGGTATTCCTGCAGCTTATCCTCGGAAAGCTTGCGTTCCGTAAGATCGCGGGTCACCTTCGAAAAGCCGATTACTTCCTGATGATCATTATGCAGGGCCGTCAGCAGCACGCTGCCCCAGAAAGCACTGCCATCACTACGCCGCCGCCAGCCCTCATGAGCTGCTTTGCCGGTGAGGCGTGCTTGTTCCAGCAGTTGTAGCGGAAGCCCGTTGGCACGGTCCTCTGGCAGGTAAAATTCCTGGAAACTCTTTCCCACAATATCCGCTTCCCGGTACCCCTTTATTTTTTCAGCGCCCCGGTTCCAGTTCCGGATAACGCCATCCCGGTTCAATAAGATGATGGCATAATCCTCTACCTCTTCTACCATCTTATAATACAACTCTTCAGTTTGCTTTAGTTGACCCGTGGTAGACTGAAGATCGAGCGATTGTTCAGAGAACAGTTTTTCCAGCCGCACAGTTTGGCTACGGTAGTCCGAAGCACGTTCCTGCAAAACATGCTTGGTATTCGTTGAATCACTGATGTCCTGGAAAATATTGATGGCGCCTACTACCTCCTTGTGCTCATTGAAGAGCGCGTTGATATTTACGCTGGCATAAAAAGTAGAACCATCAGGCCGCTCAACGACTGCTTCCACATTACGGAAAGACTGGCCCGTTTGCAACGCCATCGCCATCGGAGTTTGCTCCGGAACGATCAGGTTGCCATCCACGAAAACCTTATGACACGCACAATATTTCAACAGCGGGTTATTGATCGCCGGCCGGTATCCCCACAGTTCAACAGCCGCTTCATTAAAGAAAGTAATACGACCCGTTTGATCACACGCATAAGCAGCCAATGGCAAATTGGCCAGCAGCGATTGATAATACTTTTCACGTTCGAGAGCAATCGACAACAACTCCTGTGATACCATTCCACAATTTACTCGATCCCAAGCGTTGCACATATTAAAAAACGAGTGTAGAAATAAATGCACAGGCAGTTGTTTTA
The DNA here is from genome assembly GCF_059502485.1 of Paraflavitalea sp. Lineage (NCBI taxonomy): Bacteria > Pseudomonadati > Bacteroidota > Chitinophagia > Chitinophagales > Chitinophagaceae > Paraflavitalea > Paraflavitalea sp. The sequence goes on along the minus strand of NZ_JCACET010000010.1, from coordinate 758,284 downwards.
TAAATACCCACCACGATGAATCAGCCAGACACAGACCTCCTGCTAAAAATAGACGCTTACTGGCGTGCAGCCAATTACCTGTCCGTAGGACAGATCTACCTGCGCGATAACCCCCTCATGAAAGAACCGCTGAAGATTGACCACATCAAGCAAATGCTGCTGGGCCATTGGGGCACCACACCCGGACAGAACTTTATCTATGCCCACCTCAACCGCGCCATCACGAAATATCACCTGGATATGCTATACATCTCAGGTCCGGGACACGGTGGCCCTGCCATGGTGGCAAACACGTACCTCGAAGGCACCTACACAGAAATATACCCCGACATCACCCGCGATGAAGAAGGCATGAAAAAACTGTTCAAACAGTTCTCCTTTCCCGGCGGCATCCCAAGCCATGTGTCCCCGGAATGCCCCGGTTCCATGCATGAGGGCGGCGAACTGGGATATTCATTAAGCCACGCCTTCGGTGCCGTCTTCGACAATCCCGGCCTCATCGCAGCCTGTGTGGTAGGAGATGGTGAAGCAGAAACAGGTCCCCTGGCCACCGCATGGCATTCCAATAAATTTCTCAACCCCGTAACAGATGGGGTAGTGTTGCCTATCCTTCACCTCAATGGATACAAGATTGCTAATCCCACCATATTTGCCCGCATTAGTGAGGATGAACTGACCAGTCTGTTTAAAGGTTACGGTTGGAAACCATACCTGCTGGCCGGAGACGATCCGATGACCATGCATGCAAAGATGATGCAGGTACTGGATGAAGTGATAGAAGAGATACAACACATCCGGGAGCAGGCAGCAAATGATAAACAGATGAAACGTCCTTCCTGGCCCATGATCATTTTAAAAACACCCAAAGGATGGACAGGCCCCAAAGAAGTAGACGGCCTGCCGGTAGAAGGCACCTTCCGCTCACACCAGGTACCGTTGAATGAACCAGGTAAAAAGCCGGAACACCTGCAGCAGCTCGAAGCCTGGCTGCGCAGCTATAAACCCGCAGAATTGTTTGATGACAACGGAGCCCTGTTGCCCGCACTAACAGCCCTCGCCCCGTCGGGTACAAAAAGAATGGGCGCCAATGTACATGCACACGGAGGTATCCTCCGCGAGCTGCGCATGCCCGATTTTAAAGAATACGCCCTCGAAGTGAAGAAACGCAGCCAACAAGGTCCAGGCGATACAAGGATACTGGGCACATTCATCCGCGATGTGATCAAACTCAATCAAGACCATCGCAACTTCCGGGTCTTTGGTCCAGACGAAACACTGTCCAACCGCCTCAACGCAGTATTTGAAGCCACCAACCGCCAATGGTGGGGCGAAACCATCGATACCGATGAGTTCCAGCAAAAAGATGGCCGCGTCCTCGAAATGCTGAGCGAGCACCAGTGCGAAGGCTGGTTGGAAGGATACTTACTTACTGGCCGTCATGGCTTGTTCAGTTGCTACGAAGCATTTATCCATATTGTAGACTCCATGTTCAACCAGCACGCAAAGTGGTTGAAGATGACAGCCCACCTCAACTGGCGCAGGAAACTACCTTCACTCAATATTTTATTGGCCTCCCACGTATGGCGGCAGGACCACAACGGATTCACCCACCAGGACCCTGGCTTCATTGACCATGTAGTAAACAAAAAAGCATCGGTCGTGCGCGTATACTTACCACCGGATGCCAACTGCCTGCTATCAGTCATGGATCATTGTCTCCAGAGCAGACATTATGTAAACGTAGTAGTGGCTGGTAAACACCCATCACCACAATGGCTGTCGATGGATGAAACCGTAGTGCATTGTACAAAAGGAATTGGTATCTGGACATGGGCCAGCAACGACGAGGACGCCGATCCCGATGTAGTAATGGTGTGCGCAGGTGATGTGCCCACCCTCGAAACCCTTGCAGCAGTATCCATCCTGAGAGAAGAGTTGCCCAACCTGAAAATACGTGTGGTAAATGTGGTAGACCTCATGAAGCTGCAGCCCGATACCGAACATCCACACGGCTTGAACGATAAAGACTTCGATACCCTGTTTACCAAAGACAAACCGGTCATCTTTGCTTTTCACGGTTATCCCTGGCTAATACACCGCCTTACCTATAAACGCACCAACCACGACAACATCCATGTACGTGGCTACAAAGAAGAAGGCACCATCACCACGCCATTTGATATGACGGTGTTGAACGACATGGACCGCTTCCATCTCGTGCAGGATGTCATCGACCGCCTGCCGCAATTGGGAAGCCACGCTTCCTACGTTAAGCAAGCCATGCAGGACAAACTCATACAACACCGCAACTACATCAACGCAAACGGAATGGATATGCCCGAAGTAAAAGACTGGACATGGAAATATTAATATACAACAAATGAAGGTCCTCGTCATCAACGCAGGCAGCAGCTCCCTGAAGTTCCGGCTATTCGATATGCCGGAAGAAAAAGTACTATGCTCAGGCATCGCCGAAAGGATCGGGGAAGAAAAAGCATCCATACAAGGAACGTATACGGTAAACGGTACAGAAAAGAAAATAGAACACCAGGGGGCTGTTGCCGATCATGCAGAAGCAGTGCGGCAGATAGTAAAGCTGTTGAGTAGCCCCGGACATGCGGTAATAAAAAACGTTGAAGAAGTGGAGATCATTGGGCATCGTGTGGTGCATGGCGGTGATTATGCAAAAGCCATGCAGATCACACCAGCCGTGAAGGAAAAGATCAAACAACTCATTCCGTTTGCACCATTACACAATCCGGTTAGTCTTCGATGCATCGAAGTAACCGCCGCCTTTTTTCCGGCCGCCCGCCAGGTAGCAGTTTTCGATACGGCCTTCCACCACGATTTGCCACAAACTGCTGCACAATATGCCTTACCCCATAACTATTTCCGCAACGATAAAATACGTGCATACGGCTTTCATGGCATCAGCCACAAGTACGTCACGGAACAGGCAAGAAACTATTTGAACAACCCCGATGCGCGCATGATCAGCCTGCACCTCGGCAACGGATGCAGTGCAGCAGCCGTTCAGGGAGCCCGCTCCCTCGATACGAGCATGGGCTTTAGCCCCGTGAGTGGATTGGTAATGGGCACCCGCAGTGGTGACATCGATCCTTCGGTAGTACTACACCTCATGACCCAACATGGCTTGAGCGTGGAGTATGTAAACAACTTATTGAACAAACAGGCAGGATTATTGGGCCTTACAGGCCATAGCGATATGCGCGATGTAGCCAAAGCAGCAAAGGAAGGAGATAATGCAGCTCGCTTTGCCCGTGAGCTTTACGCCTACCGCATTAAAAAATACATTGGGGCTTATACAGCCATATTGAACGGACTCGATGCATTGATCTTTACCGCCGGAGTAGGAGAGCACGACAGCGATATGCGTGCGATGATCACCAACGACCTTTCCTGGTTGCAGATCGCGATCGACTCATCACTGAACGAACAATCCACTACAACCCTTCGGGCTATACACGATCAAAAAATGAAAGTAAAAATATTGGTCATTCCAACCAATGAAGAATTGGAGATCGCACGCCAAAGCATGAATGCATAAAGCATTACTTTTTACCCGCATCCATTTTCTTGGGACCTTCCTGCTGATCACCGGCAATGTTGGCTTCCTCCTCCCCAAACGGCTTTTCACCCCGCAGCACACCATCATTGGTGATCTGCCGGTCTACAGGTAGGTCAGTATCCGCATCGTGCCCGATGAATTCATCCGGCGCAGTATCATTGTCTTTAACGGTAGTTTTCTTGAGGGTAACAGCATTGTCAGTATTGCCGGTCGTAGGTTCCTCCGGCTCTTGGCCCTTTAAAGGCTCCTCATCTTTGCTGTTCATAAAAAGGATTTAGTTTTTTTACACCACTTTGCTTTCTCCGCTTAAGAAGGCAACAATATTATTGAACTGGCGCAAGTATGCAGCCCGGCACTGGTGAGTTGGCGTACTTGTGCCCAGATGTTTCTTAAACTTCGTTACTTTCCCCACTTAAAAACGCAACAATATCCTTCCGGATCGGCCCTTTCGCCTGGATCGCCTGCTTGATCTCTTCATGACTTTTATTGGGAAATTGCCGGTGCAGGTATTCCACCTCATTGGGGTCATTACTGTCAACCCGGATATCATCTTGCTTGCCGGTATTTAGTTTATTATCTGCCATAACAATCGTTTTCAAAAATGCTGCAACACACATGCCCTCACTATTTGCATTACAATCTGTTGCCAATTGTGTAGGTACAAGAAAGCTAAACATGGTAGTAGACTAAAAAGTGTGGAAAAGCTTGCGCAGTTCTTGGTAGGATGATGAAATAAGGTGCGTTTTCTCGTAGATTTCCTATTGACATTTTAAACCATGACGAGTAGCTTTATAATCGTTGATACATGCTATCGTTCTGATTGCACCCACAGTCCAAAATGTCCAATGTCCCTTGAAAATGGCCCGTTAACTGATTCGTACCCTAACAGTACATACATGCTATCAACAGCTTAAAAATCCAAATCCGCATCCGGTATCCTGGAAAACCAGGTTAAGAGAACGTCCTGAACATTTTATTAGCCCCCGACTGGGGGCTTTTTTATGCAGAAACGATGGTATGGTTTTCGTGTCAGCGATCTTATGAAAAAGATTACCACCATTGGATGTATTGTGCTGCTTTTATATGCCTGCACTAATAATGATAGCAAACCTTCAGAACAAAACAATACTCAATCAGCACCTGTGAATACCGACTCCGGCACAACAAAAGGTGATACCGCTATGTACCAAAGGATGCCTAACAAGACAAATGATTCAATGCCTGAATAGTATGAAAACATCCATTCACCAAAAGACAATCGTAGTAACGGGAGCCAGCAGTGGAGTAGGCAAAGCCATTGCCCTTGAGCTGGCAGCTGCTGGTGCCACCCTTGTATTGGCAGCACGTCGCGAAGCCGCTTTACAAGAGACTGCGCAGGCCTGCCTGAAGGCTGGGGGAAAGGTATTGATCGTACCGACCAATATGCAAGACGTGGAAGAGATCAGGGTGCTGGCCGAAAAAGCGTACCAGTTTGGTGGTGCCATCGATGTATGGATCAATAACGCAGGCGTCCTGGCCGCCGGTCCTATTGAAGAGGTTCCCACAGACGTGAGCGAGGCAGTGATCAAAACTAACCTGTTGGGCTATCTCCACAGTGCACATGTAATAATTCCCTATTTCAAAAAACAAACACACGGCATACTGATCAATAATATTTCAGTAGGAGGATGGTTTCCTACACCTTATGCCACGGCATACACGGCCAGCAAGTTTGGTCTTCGGGGTTTCTCCGAAGCACTAAAAGGAGAGTTGATAGGGTGGAAAGATATCCATATATGCGATCTGTATCCGGGCTTCCTCGATACGCCGGGCATGCAGCACGCTGCCAATTACACAGGAAAGGCATTGAAGCCGGCCCCTCCAGTGTATGCTCCGCAAAAAGTAGCACGCGCCGTATTGCGGGTAGTTCAATCGCCGGTTGACAGTAAAACGATTGGTTTAGGAGCTGCACTCCTGCGGCTTGCCTGGAATTTCTTTCCGGCCATTAGCCGCCTGGCTACGGTAACACTAATGCGCACCTACCTGAAAAAAGCGCCGCAATTGCCGGTTACCAGCGGCAATGTAAAAGAACCGGTGCATTTTGGCACCAGCATCGACGGAGGCTGGCAACCCGGTCCGGCCACGAAGAAACGGGCCACGGTGATCGCGCTCGCCGGCATAGCCGGTATAATGGCTGGTTTGATTATTGCAAGAAGATCTTGATCGGTACCCATACAGATTCATATATCCCGTGCTATACGCCTTGCACGGGATATTTTTTTGTTGGCATTATACTGCCTGGAGAAAAAAGGCCCTGCAGGTGCGCAGGGCCTAAGCATGAAAAATCAACCAAAAACTATTTCCCCGAGTTCCTTTCAACAGGTTCCTGTTTTTTGCGAAGCGTGTTCGCCGCGGTGCTGTCAGACATCAAATTGCTCATGGCAACAGTCACCTTGTTCTTAAAACCAGATACCACCATATCCTTGCCCTCCATAAGCGCTTCGTAACCATCTTTCGCTACCTTGGTAGCATCATCCAGTTTTCCCTCCTGAACAACTTTGGAGGCATTCATGCCCGCCTTGTTGAAGAAGTCCGTATCGGTGGCGCCGGGCAATAGGGCAGTTACCGTTACGCCGGTTTCCCTTACCTCATTGTTAACTGCCTCTGTAAAAGATTGAACAAATGCCTTCGTGCCATGATACACAGATTGATAAGGCCCGGGAGCTTTACTGGCAATGGAAGATAAGTTCAGTATCTTGCCTTCCCCCCGTACAACCATATCCTTTATAAATTGCTTCGTCAGCACCACCAGGCTGGAAATATTGAGCTGAATGATAGCAAGCTCACGCTGAATATCGGTGTCCACAAATTCTCCATAAAGACCTTGACCAGCATCATTCACCAGTATGTCGATTTGAATACCACGAGCCTTCACCTCATCATACAATTCAAAGGCACTATTGGGCTCAAACAAGTCTTTGGCAATAGTGATTACCTCCACGCCACGTTGGCTGAGCTCGCTGGCCGTTAGTTGAAGGTCCGATTCATGACGCGCAACGATAACCAGGTTGAAGCCATCAGCAGCAAAAAGCTTGGCCAGCTCATAGCCAATCCCGCTGGTGGCCCCGGTTATCAACACAAAAGCCCCTGTATTTTCCATAATGATGTTTTATTGTGAATAAGGATAGAGGCAGCTATAATTATGCCTCGCTTATTATCAGTGACATGTCCCCACATCTCTACGTTAGTTGAAAAACAAGGCTGGTATAGTTTTTCTGCAACATAGTACATGAGAACAATACTACTCGCCACTTGCCTTAGCCTCACAGCCACAGCAGTTGCACAAAAAGGACATCCGGCCAAACAACCGGTCAGCGCCAACGTCAATACTTATTTTGCAGCCCACGAAGATTTTCAGCCATCATTCATCAGCCGCCTCAAAGTGCCGGCCGGCTTCAAAGTAACCATTGCTGCCAGCGGACTGGGAAAGCCACGGATGATGGCAGTGGGCGCAAACAACAACCTCTACATTACGCGCCGCGATGTAGGCGATGTACTCTTACTGCAAAACAGGGATGCCAATGGAAAATATACATCCCTCAAAACAATAGTAGCCCAGTTCAATGGCGTACACGGCATCACCATCCACGAAGGCTGGCTATACCTCTGCGCCACCAAAAAAATGGCCCGCGGAAAACTGAATGCCGACGGCACGGTAGGCAAGCTGGATACCCTCATCAACGACCTGCCCGACGGCGGACAACACGACAACCGTACCATCGCATTCGGACCGGATGGCAAACTGTACCTCACCGTTGGCTCCGACTGCAACGATTGCAAAGAAACCAATCCCGAACATGCCACCATGCTCCAGATGAACGCCGATGGCACAGAACGTAAAGTATACGCAAGAGGATTGCGCAACACATTAGGCTTCGATTGGCATCCACAAACAAAAGAATTATGGGGCATGGACCATGGCACCGACTGGCGCGGCGATGAAATACCGCCCGAAGAATTGAATAAGATCATCAAAGACGGCGATTACGGTTGGCCATTGGTGTATGGAAAACAAACACCCGACCCAACCCGCGAAGATCCGGTCGGCTCCACCAAAGAAGCCTACGCCAAAACAACACAGCCCGCAGTCATGATGTTTCCGGCCCATGCAGCACCCATCGATTTTAAATTTTTAGGCAAAGCCGACAAGGCCGACTTTCCCGCAGCCTACCATGAAGATGCTTTGGTCACCTGGCATGGCTCCTGGAACCGCCAGGATCCGCAAGGCTTCAAAGTGCAACGCATCCGTTTTGTCAATGGACAACCAACAGAAGCGATCGATTTTCTCACTGGCTTTTACAATCCAGCCGCTAAAACCCGCTTTGGCCGTCCGGCAGGATTAGCGATCGCCTCCGACGGCACCATCTTTATTTCCGATGATGCAGGCGGCGCCATCTATGCCGTACAACCAGCCACCTCCACTGCCAAAAATTAATACCATGAAGTACTTCTTGATATTACTCACAGCCATCACCACAGCCACCTTTGCGCAAACACCACGTATTAATTTCAAAGCACCCAAGTTTTATCCCGAAGGCGTTGCCTGGGATGAAACAGGCAAACACTTCTTCGTTGGCTCCGTCAAAACCGGTACGATAGCTACGGTGAATGAGGCAGGGGTATTCAAACCCTTCTACGAAGACAGCACCCTCAAATCAAGCTTTGGCATGAAGGTCGATCCGAAGAAAAACAAATTGTGGATATGCACCGGCGATCCCACCTACAGCAAGTACAAAGATTCAACAACCCATAAGAAAATGATCCGGCTCATTGCGCTGGACCTGAAGACCGCCAGCAAAACAGATGACATTGACCTGTCCGCCGTTATTCCCGGAAAGCATTTTGCCAACGACCTGGCGATAGATGCCACCGGAACAGTCTACATCACCGACAGCTATTCACCGGTCATTTACCGTGTAGCAGGAGGGAAGCCTTCAGTGTTGGCCCAAACGCCTTTATTCGCAGGAACAGATGTAGGGCTCAACGGCATTGTCTGGCACAAAGAAGGATATTTACTGGTGGTCAACAGCAGCCAGGGACAATTGTACAAGATCGATCTCAGCAATCCTGCAAACATTACCAAAGTACAACAACCTGCTTTCTTTCCGGGAGGCGATGGCCTCCTGTGGGATGAACAGGGCAACCTCGTACTCGTACAAAACGAAGGTTCCCATAAAATATTCAGGCTGCGCTCGGCCAACAACTGGCAGTCCTGCGAACTGGTAGCAGCCACTTCATTCGAAGACCGCTTTTCACAACCATCCACAGCCACGCTGAAAGGAAATACCGTCTTTGTGCTCAATTCAAAACTCAATGAATTAACCGATCCCATGGCCAAACCATCAGAAGAGTTCTCCCTTCAGCAGGCAATATTCCGGTCGGTGAAATAATGCTTCAAAATGGATATTTTCAATAAACAGGATCTTCAAAAGATCGGAAAGCATTTACTGGCAAAGAAGCAGACCATCGCTGTGGCAGAAAGCGTAACATCCGGGCTGTTACAATACGCCTTTGCCAATATACCGGATGCAGCAGGCTTCTATCAGGGAGGCTTGACCGCCTACAACATAGCGCAGAAGTTCAGGCATTTAAAAGTAGAACCAATACATGCATCAGCCGTTAACTGCGTTTCAGAAAAAGTGGCCCGCGAAATGGCCTTGAACGTTTGCAACGCCTTTGGCAGTCACTGGGGAATAGGGATCACAGGCTATGCAACAGCTACACCGGAAGCCGGAGGAAAGATATTTGCCTTTTATGCAATTACTGGCGCAGGTAAGCTGAAGGCAGCTGGCAGATTGAAGCCGCCGGGCACAGAACCGTCGGCGATCCAGCTTTATTATGCCAATGCAGTCCTTCATAAGTTAGCGCAACTGCTATGATAAGTAGTAGGTCAATAGTCAAGAACAAATTGATCCCTGCTGGGTTGAAAAGCTTCCTGCTCCCAGTCGATCGACAGCACCCGCTCAATAGCATTCTTTAATTTCGGAAAGCTGTCCGGCTTGCGCATGTAGTAATTGGCGCCACCTTCAAACACACGGTTGATATGTTCCTGATGAGAAGTAGTAGAGAAGATCACAACGGGAATATCCTTCAGCTTGTTGGTTTTCCTGATTTCGGATAGACAAACAAACCCATTCTTCAGCGGCATATTTAAGTCCAGGAAGATCACTTCAGGAGGTGGGGGCACAGTAAGCTCCAGTATGTTCATCAATTCTTTACCATTATGGGCCATCACAAGCTGCGCCTCATCGGTTACCTCCTTGAACGCCGTCTCAAAAAGAAAACGGTCATCCTCGTCATCGTCGGCCAGGAATACGGAAGGAAGAGTGTGTCGTTGGTTCATAATGTGTTGGGGTGCGCAAAGATATACCGAAGACGGATATCAATAAGAGCTGGTTGCACGAATTAACCGGAAAAATGTACTGAGCTAAGTGGTTGTTACTATGAATTGCTTTCAAATCGAAAAAAATCTTAAAAAGAGGAACAAAAAATTGGATTATTGAACACTGTTCATTAATTTTACATCATTCAATTATGAGCATAGCAGAAAGAAAGGCAAAAGAAAAAGAGGAATTGCGCGACCTGATCCTGCAGGCAGCCAAAGCGCTTTTCGTGGAAAAGGGTGTCGAGAAAACGACCATACGCAACATTGCCGATAAGATCAATTACAGTATCGGCACGGTGTACGTCTATTTCCGCGATAAAAATGAGATACTGCATGCCCTGCACTCTATGGGATTTAAGCAATACTCGGAGACCCAGCTAAACTTGCAACACATTGCAGATCCGATGGAAAGGTTAATAGCACGGGGGAGGGCATATATCCTGTTCGCTATGCAGAATCCGGACATGTATGATTTGATGTACAACCTGAAGGCGCCTATCGATTTCCTCAATGAGAACGATTCCGAATGGATTGAAGGAAAGACGGTCATTAAGAGATTGAAAACGACTGTTGATGAATGCATTGAGCTGGGCTATTTCAGTGGTATGGACCGCGATTCGGTCAGTTACCTGGTCTGGTCCACGGCACATGGCCTTTGCTCCCTGTACCTCAATGGCCGGGTGAAGGCGGTGGATTTTGCCGACCCCGACAACCTGCTGCTGAAAGGCTTTGAGGATTTCGCAAAGTTCCTGCGCAGCAGCAAGACCTCCGCCAGGTAAGGCATTAATCCGTGAATGTTATCTATCGACGTATCAATACGTCGTTTTTTCGGCCCAAATAATGAACATTGTTCAATATTATAACTTAGTTCATAATATACATCACCAAGCTAAATTTTAATGAAATGAAAAAGACAATCTTAATTACAGGAGCCAGCAGTGGTATCGGCAGAGCTGCGGCGATGCTGTTCCACCAAAAAGGCTGGAACGTAGTAGCCACCATGCGCAATCCGGCAGCGGAATCGGAGCTGATGGACTTTCCCAATGCACTGGTTACCCGGCTGGATGTAACCGATTCGCTGTCGATCCGTACAGCAGTCGCTACCGCCATTGACAAGTTTGGCAGGATCGACGTATTGCTCAACAATGCAGGCTATGGTGCCTATGGCCCGCTCGAAGCCACCACCGTTGAGAAGATAGAACGGCAGTTCGACACCAACGTTATTGGACTGCTGCAAACCACCAAAGCAGTGATCCCCCATTTCCGCGAGCGTAAAGAGGGTATGATCATCAACATCTCATCGATGGGTGGCCAGATTACCTTTCCACTCGGCACCCTGTATCACGGGACAAAGTTTGCGGTCGAAGGCATTTCAGAAGCCCTGAGTTATGAGATGCACGCCATCGGTGTACGCGTGAAGATCATTCAACCTGGTATGGTAGCCACGGACTTTGGCGGTCGCTCTTTTGATTTCAGCAATGATGAACGCCTGGCTGCATACCAGGGCTTGGTGCAGAGTGTATTTGTAGGTTTTGGGGCTGCAGAGCAAAATGCCTCCACTGCAAATGATATCGCCGCGGTCATTTACCGCGCTGCTACCGATGGCAGCCAGCAACTGCGTTACCCCGCTGGTGCCGATGCGGAGTCTTTATTGCACATGCGGAAAGTTGAAGACGACGCAACCTTCCTGAACAGTATACAACAGCAGTTCAAACCACAACCTGCACTGGCCTGATAGCCCGCAGGCTTTTTATTCATCACTTTAAAATAGTACCATGTCAAAAAGATTTAATGATCGCACCGTCATCATTACGGGTGCGGTAGGCGCGCTTGGCGAAACGCTCGTCAAACAATTTGCTGCCGAAGGCGCCAACGTAGTGATCGCCGCCCGAAGAAAAAAAGAAGGCGCTCAGTTGGCAGAAGAGACAGGAGAGAAAGCCCTCTTCGTTACACTGGATGTAACAGACGAAGTCAGTTGGTCAGCGGCAATTGCTGCCACCGAAGCACGCTTTGGGGCAGTATCCGTCCTGATCAATAACGCCGCATACCTCGCGGTAGGTTCGGTAGAACAAGTGCCGTTGGAGGAGTGGAAGAAGGTAATAGATACCAACCTCACCGGATCACTGCTCGGCATACGGGCCGTTGCGCCCTCTATGCGTAAAGCAGGCGGTGGCTCCATCGTTAATGTTTCCTCCATCGCAGGCTTGCATGCCACCCCACACCTTGCTGCCTATGGCGCCAGCAAATGGGCCCTCCGGGGATTGACGAAAACAGCCGCTTATGAACTCGCACATGACAGGATCCGCGTAAATGCGGTGCATCCGGGAATCATTGAAACCCCATTGGCATATGATCCGGTGTCAGGACAGGCATTGGTGCCAGTCGACAAATTTGCGATCCCCAGGAACGCATCCACAGAAGAAATTGCGAAGTACATCCTATTCGTAGCCTCCGAAGATGCAGCCTTCTCCACCGCATCCGAATTTGTGGCAGACGGTGGATTTGCATTGGGACCGATCGCAGTATAGATGTCAAAACTCACTTATTAAATCAAAAAACAAGCACAATGAAAACAACAATTATTATTTCAGGTTTAGTTACATTATTCGCAACTACCTGGCACAGGCAAACAGAACCTGTTACAGCAACAATCAGTGATGTTTCAACAACGGTTCAACACAACACATCCGAAGAGCCCATCGAAACCATCAATCGCTGGTTTGCGAGATTTAAGGCGGGAGCTTCAGCCGAAGAATTGGCAGGATTCTACGCCGAAGATGCCGTGATGACGATCCCCGGTGATGTCAAAAATATCCCATGGATAGGCATCAGAACAGGAAGAAAAGAAATTGCAGACCACTACAAATTGTTACGGAAAGACATCAGGTCCGAAAAGCTCACGATAACCGACATGCTCACGAAGGGCAACAGGGTCGTCGTGCTGGGTAAACTCGAATCACGCTACCTCGTAAACAATCAGCTCATGAAATCAGACTTCTGTATGGATATCATCGTTGAGAACGGTCAGATCAAAAGCTACAACTTTCTGGAAGACTCCTGGGAGGTCGCCCAAAAAGTGAAGGGGAAGACGCCGGTAAGGTAAAAACAGAACCATGATTACAAAAAAGCTTCACTCATCAGGGTGAAGTTTTTGGCTTGATAACAAAAGCCTTTAAAGCTGCCATTTTTCCCTCATGAAACCGCCAGACGTCGCAATAAGCGTGATCAGCCGCTTGCCCGTTTTCATCCTCCAGGGTAATAGTGCCCACCGCTGTAACAAAATCCCCCTCGGCAATCAGGTATTCAACGACAAATACGGGAGGTTTTTGATAAGCCGTTTTCATCCATTGACGAACAGCCTCCTTCCCGCGCAGCGTTCTTTCACCTACAAATTCCCATTCCGTGTCCTCCGTGCACAACGCCAGGAATCCCTCATGGTCGCCGCCAGTGATAGCAGCATTAGCCCTTTTCAATACTTCTTTATTATTGTCAGACATAAATGAATTTTACTACTTAAAAAATTCAAGCAGCACAGGCCCGCCTGCATCCGCAGAAAGGTTGTGCGTTTGGCCTTTGATGGTTTTACGCTGGGCGCCGGGAATAGTTTTTCCAACAGTGTCTGCAGTAGCATGCATAAAAGGAAAGCTTTTCTCACCATCCATCACCAGCGTAGGAATAGCTATACGCTTTGCAACGTCGAAGGGTACTGTTCCATCTCCTAAAATGGCAAGATCATACATAAGGGTAGGAGCCATACTTACCATGTCCTTCCATTCCGGAGATTGCTTCATGGCTTCCATTTTATCGGAAGGTATACCCCTTTTTTCCAGAAAGAAGGTGACGGCTTCAGCTGGCTCATCATCACTTAAAAATTTGTTCACTGCACGCTTTTCACTTGCAACGGCCTCTTTCGAAGCTGATCCGTAAGGAGGTTCATAAAGCGCCAGTTTCGTTATTTTGGTGGGCCCAAGCTTTTCAGCAGTAAGCAGCGCCAGAGCCGCACCACTGGAAGTGCCATACAAATACACGCTGCCACCGGCCTTATCGATGAGCGCTTCGATATCTTCGATTTCCCTATCCACAGCATAAGGTTTTGTATCCTTGCTTTCACCCCGGCCACGTCTGTCGTAAGAAATAACAGTAAAATGGCTGGCAAGCTTGGCTGAAAGCTCCCGGGTATAGGCATTCCGGTGAGACAATGCGCCGCCCACCACGATGAGGCTGGGGCCTTGACCATTCTTTTCGTAAGCGATGACGGTGCCATCTTTTGAAAGGGCTGTTGCGGCAGCGGTAGCCGTAGTAGTATCAGTAACCGCGTCTTTTACCTCATCTTTCATAACAGGCTGTTGTTGATCGTTATTACATCCAATTGCAACAAAAAGCAGGAGTGCAATAGGTATATAGATAATGTTTCTCATGACGTCTTTATAGAAAAACGAACAAAACCATGCCATCCAGCCTGCACAGCAGTTTCCACAAGAACACCAGCCTGGCATGAGTATTTTAACCAATTGGGCAAAAAAGGGAGTATGGACAACATGCGATTTAAAATATTGGCAGTCGATGATGACGGCGACGACCGCTTCCTGTTAGACCAGGCATTTATACAAATAGGATATGAAGCAGAACTTAAAAAGTTCATCGATGCAGAATATTTGATGGCCTATCTGAGCAAGATTGAAAAAGCACAATACCCTTCCCTGATAGTGCTGGACAATTCGCTTCCAAAAAAAAGCGCTACGGAGGTTCTTATTGAGTTGAAAGAAAATAACAACACCAGACATATTCCCGTAATTATCTTATCTACAATGATCTCTCCACAAAAGAAGAAGGATTTGATAGCACTGGGTGCTTTGGCCTGTGTTCAGAAAGGAACTGCCATGAGTGAACTGGTAGAAATAGCCAGCGTATTCAAAGCCATAGCAGAAGGTAACTTACCGGATAATGAATTGATAAAACTAACCGCATGACAAAAGGACCAATAATAATTATCGAAGATGATAAAGATGACCGGGATATCTATGCGGAAATCATAACTGACTTACAGATTCCAAACCCCTTGAGATTTTTCCCCAACGGACTCGATGCACTGAACTATTTGTTGATGACACCCGAACAACCCTTTATTATTCTATGCGACATCAATATGCCGATCATGAATGGTCTTGAACTAAAAGAAAAGATACAGGCCGATGATTTTCTGAAGCAAAAAGGCATCCCGTTTGTTTTTATCTCAACCAATGCTACGCCGGCCGCAGTACGAAAAGCCCATTTATTAAGCGTACAGGGATACTTTGCGAAGCCAAACTCCTACAGCGCAGTCCAGGCAATGCTTACCAAAATTTTTGATTACTGGGAACTCTGCAAACATATTAACAACATAGGATAGCCATGATCAGGATAGTTTCTCTTACCCTTCACATCCGTCCTGCACCCGCACTGTATCGGTACCCGTGATCACCGTATGTTGAATGTTGATGCTACCTTCTATGGCAATACCCTTCACCTGCAGGCCCGTCCGCTCATTAGCTTCCACCGGCAATGAAATAAAGTAAGGCAGGGTAGGTTTCTCTACAGTCACAGGACCGTCGCCGGTGTGATAGATAAGTGTTTGTAAGTAGGCCGATCCGGTAATATGCACCTCAAAAGTGACGATGCCGGCTGCTGGCGAAGTTTGATAACCGGTAGTCAGCTCGCAGGATTTTGTATAAGAACCTTTCATGCACGAAAAACAAAGAACAAGAAGAGAAAGTACCAGTAAACGTAATTTTATCATGTTGGCGGGTTATAAAATAAAATGTACATATTTCATGCCCGGCGCGCATTATAGCCTTAATGCCCCCACATCTCTACGTAAAAGATACAAAAGGCCTGGTATATTTTTTCCTGCTGCACATCACCTATGGCCCTCATTAAATTATCCATCAATCAGAAACTATATGAGTTGGAGATACTTCCCTGGGTGTCCCTGCTCGATATGCTGCGGGAGCGCTTGCAACTCACCGGCACCAGGAAAGGCTGCGACCATGGCCAATGCGGTGCCTGCACCATTTTGTGTGATGGTAAACGTATCCTCAGTTGCATGACATTGGCCGTCATGAAGGATGGTGCGGAGATTACAACCATTGAGGGTATTGCCAATGGCGAAGACCTGCACCCGCTCCAGCAGGCATTCATTGACCACGATGCTTTTCAATGCGGCTATTGTACTCCCGGACAAATTTGCAGCGCCATCGGCATGCTCAAAGAAGGAAAAGCCCACACACGTGCCGAAGTAAAAGAGGGGATGAGCGGAAACCTCTGCCGCTGTGGAGCCAATACTGGTATCATCGATGCCATCATGCAGGTAAAAGATCAAAGCCCCTATGAATAATTTTGAATACATACAACCCCTCACTACAGACGATGCCACAAACGCCATAAATAACCGGAAAGAAGCGATGTATATTGCCGGTGGCACCAACCTCCTGGACCTCTGGAAATATGATCTGCTGCATCCAACGCTGCTGGTCGACATCAACAATTTAACCGCGCTAAAAAGAATTGAAGAAAAAGAAGAGGGTGGACTGCGGCTCGGCGCATTGGTCACCAATGCCGACACGGCCTACCATCCGCTCATTGAAGAACGCTACCCCTTATTATCAAAAGCAATCCTCGCAGGCGCCTCCGCGCAGATAAGAAATATGGCTACCAATGGTGGCAACCTGTTGCAACGCACCCGTTGCTATTATTTCTATGATGCCCATGTTCCGTGCAACAAACGCAACCCGGGCTCAGGGTGTTCGGCCATCGATGGCTACAACCGCATGCACGCCATCCTCGGAGCCAGCCAGCAATGCATCGCCGTTTTTCCCTCCGACATGAGTGTAGCCCTGGCTGCACTGGACGCCGTTATCAATGTCACCGGCAGTCACGGGGAACGGACGATACCCTTTGCGGATTTCCACCGGCTGCCGGGCAACACACCGCAGCAGGACAACAACCTGCAGCCCGGAGAGTTGATCACTTCGATCGACCTGCCTGCAACAGGTTTTGCAAAAAACTACTCCTACCTCAAACTACGCGATCGCCATTCCTATGCCTTCGCATTGGTGTCAGTAGCTACCGCATTCGAGCTGGAGGGTGACACCATCACCAATGCCCGCATGGCATTGGGAGGTGTAGCCCACAAGCCCTGGCGTTTACCGGCAGCTGAAGAAATGATGAAAGGGAAACCGGCCAACGAAGAAACCTTTGCTGCTGCGGCAGATATACTGTTGCAGGGCGCACAGGGATTTAAGTACAACAACTTTAAAATAACACTCGCCAGACAGGCGATCATACGCAATGGCATGATGGCATTGCACCCGGAAACACAATTGCCCGGTGCCCAGCCTTCAGCATAACAATAGGAACACATGCAAAAAGCAACAGTAGGCCAACCCCTCAACAGGTTGGAAGGAAAACTGAAAGTGACAGGAGCCGCCCAATACGCCGCAGATTACCAGGTCCCGGATCTGCTCTATGCCTATGTGGTCAACAGCACCATTACCAAAGGAAAGATAACCCACATCGACCTGTCGGCAGCAAAGGCATTGCCGGGCGTGATAGAAATATTTACCCATGAGAACAGGCCACGGCTTGCCTGGTTTGATCTCCAGCACGCCGACATGGATGCGCCGCCAGGCATCGTGTTCAAGCCTTTGCATGACGCCGAAATAAAATACAATGGACAGCCGGTAGCATTGGTCGTGGCCAATGATTTTGAAACAGCCCGTTACGCCGCCTCATTGGTCAATATCCAATATGAATACGCGCCATTTGATACCTGCCTCAACGATAACCTCGGCCATGCACACAAACCTAAAAAAGGAATGGCCTCTTTGATGAAACCACCACCGCCTAAACCCACAGGCGATTTTGAAAAAGCTTTGAAGGAGGCGGCGGCAAAAGTAGAAGCAGTGTTCAGGCACAGTACCGAACACCACAACCCGATGGAACTCTTTGCCACTACTACCATTTACGAAGGCGATGGCAAACTCACCATTTACGATAAAACGCAGGGCACGATCAACAATCAGTTGTACGTCGCCAATGTGTTTGGCCTGCACTATAAAGATGTGCGCGTCCTGGCGCCCTTTGTCGGCGGGGCATTTGGAGCCGGCCTCCGGCCACAGTACCAGCTTTTTCTATGCGTATTGGCAGCTTTGCAGCTGAAACGCAACGTCCGTCTTACGCTCGACCGCCAACAGATGTTTTCCTTTGGCCATAGGCCGCAGAATGTACAATGGCTGCGCTTCGGAGCAGATACGAACGGCAAACTGACCGCCGCCAGCCACCTCGCCATTTCCGAAACATCCCGGTTCGAAGATTATACCGAGATCGTGTCCGATTGGAGTCACAAACTATATCCCATTCCCAATACCTTCTTCGATTATAAACTGGTTTCCCTCGACCTCTATACGCCCCTCGACATGCGGGCCCCCGGAGGCAGCACCGCCCTGCATGCCATCGAGTGCACCATGGATGAACTGGCTTATAAACTCGATATCGACCCCCTGGAATTTCGGTTGCGTAACTACGCGGAAACCGACCCGTCGACAGGCAAGCCATTTACCAGCAAAGCATTGAGAGAATGCTATCTGCAGGCCGCCCAAAAATTTGGATGGAGCGATCGAAACCCGCAGCCAGCCAGCATGAAGCGCGGCAACAAGCTCGTAGGTTATGGCATGGCCAGCGGCATCTGGGATGCATACCAGTTTCCTGCGCGCGTCGAAGCCATCATCACCGCAGAAGGAAAACTCATCATCAGCAATGCCGTCACCGATATCGGCACCGGCACCCTCACCGTCATGACGCAGATTGCTGCCGATGAACTGGGACTGCCCATCGAAGATGTTACTTTCCAGTACGGCGACAGCAAAAATCCTTTTTCCATGTTCCAGGGAGGTTCGGCCAGCACGGCTTCCACAGGTTCTGCGATTGTGATGGCTGCCAAAGAGCTGAAGAAAAAATTATGGAAGAAGGCAAAAAGCATGAAAAACTCACCCTTGGCCCATGCAGCCGAAGAAGATATCCTGTTCAGCAAGGGAAACATATGTTTAAAGAATGACCCCGAAGTAGCTGTTTCCATGGCGGCCATTGTTGCTGCAAACAAAGGTCGTCCTATCAAAGTCAACAAAATGGGTAGGCCGCATTTGCTGAAACTGAGAAAATATGCCAAAGCTACCCACAGCGCTGCCTTCGTGGAAGTGGAAGTAGATGAGCAATTGAAAACGATCACCGTCACCCGCGCTGTCACAGCCGTGGCAGCCGGTACGATCATCAATCCCAAAACAGCACGCAGCCAGATCACCGGCTCCATGGTATGGGGCATTAGCAAAGCCTTGCACGAAGAAACAATACTCGATGAAACCTTGGGTAAATACATCAATACCAACCTGGCAGAATACCATATACCTGTCCATGCAGACATCAACGAGCTGGAGGTCATCTTTGCAAACGAGCCCGACAAGCTCATCAATGAATTGGGTGTAAAAGGAGTAGGAGAGATAGGATTAGTGGCGATGCCTGCTGCCATTGCAAATGCAGTCTTTCATGCCACCGGTAAACGCATCTATAAACTACCCATCCACTTTGATGAACTTTTATAGACATTCATGACCTATGATAAACAAGAAACGTAATTAAGATTGCTGTACAGGAAGAGTGATAATAATGACAGCCCCTTCATTTTCCACCCCATTGGCCTCGATGAACCCTTTATGCCTTTCAACGATTTGCTTGGACAGGGAAAGCCCTAAGCCAGTACCTTCATATTTACTTTTAGCATTAAGGCGCGTAAAAGTGTCGAATATTTTATCCTTGTAAGCCGCAGGAAACCCAATCCCATTATCCGATACCTTGATGGCTAAATAAGCTGTTTCATGAATCAAAACGGGGGTGGAGCTTATGGTAATGACAGGCGGCTCAGATGCCTTGGAGAACTTAAGAGAATTATTGATCACATTATAAAATAGCTGGTGAATCAGAACCTGGTCTCCTTCAATGACCGGCAATTGATCACAGTGAATAATGGCGCCCTTATCCTCGATCAGCACTTCCAGGTCATGCTTGATATCAGACAAAATTTTAGTTAGGTCTAATAGCTCCATTTTCTGCTCGATGCCGTTCAGCGAGGAATAATTCAAAACACCATCGATCATGGTCGACATCCGGCTGGCCGATTCTAAGATCTTTTCAGTAAATAACCTGGAATTATCATTTAAAGTATCGCTTAACTCATTTTTCAACCGGAGCCCAAAAGTCCTGATCTTTCTCACGGGTTCTTTCAGATCGTGACTGGCAACATGTGCAAACTGTTGAAGGTCTTCATTGGAGCGCTTAAGTTCTTTCGTCCTTTCCTCAACCATCGTTTCAAGTTGCAGTAAAAGCGCATTTTTTTCTTCTTCACTTGCTCTCAACGCTTCAGCATTGTTGGTGCGTTCGATAAGATCGGCTGCCTGGCGTGAAAGGATATCCAGTAGATCAAGGTGACGTTGAGGTGGATCATAAGGGTGATTCCAATGGGTCGATATCATGCCGAGGAGTTGCCCCGTTCTCGAATAAAGCGGCGTACTTTGAGCCGCCAATATCCCACCTTCCAGGAAAACAGCCAATGTGGGATGGCCCTGCATAAATGCACAGGTCCGGTAATCCGGAATTACTTCGCGTTTACCCGTTCTTAATACCTCTCCGCACGAGCTGCCTGTATAAGCATATACCCATTCCCAGTACTTTTCGGCTTCCGGCGTAAACCCGCTACAGGCAAGTATACGAAGCTTGCCGATGCTTCCCTTTTCAGGATAAAGCATCTGGATAGTGGCATATTGCGAACGCATGATGGCCACAGCGGCTTCTACAATTTTTTTATACAACCCCGCTATTCCATCTTCCTGGATCAGCTCGATACTTAGCCTGTGTAAAAGCCGGGCATCGGCCAGTTCTATTTCCAGTTGTTCTTTGCTCGTAGATGACGTGCTATCAACTTCCTCCACATAGTGAGCAGCTTGGGTGATACCTAAGACGGCTGTTTCATTCATAATGCACAATTTTATAGCTAAACCTTTACCACATGCTTAAACCCTTTAAGTTGGCTTAAAAGGGAATCTGGCGGGCTGGTGGCCACGATCTCAAGAATATTGGATAACTCTCTGATGTCTTCAGGTTTTGTCAGGAACAGGTGCGCACCTAAATGGTAGGCCATATCGATGTCCTTCCTGGCTGCAGACGTTGAGTACATAATAACGGGAATACTGGCATATTCAGTACTGTTCTTTAAGTTTTTCAGGCAATGCCAGCCATCTATCATAGGCATATTGATATCCAGAAAAATGACGTCCGAGCTGTTGATATGATGCGTTGATA
Organism: Paraflavitalea sp.; assembly: GCF_059502485.1. Classification (NCBI taxonomy): domain Bacteria; kingdom Pseudomonadati; phylum Bacteroidota; class Chitinophagia; order Chitinophagales; family Chitinophagaceae; genus Paraflavitalea; species Paraflavitalea sp. The sequence continues at coordinate 736,886 of NZ_JCACET010000010.1, read as the reverse complement.
ATAAGTCGAATAACTCCAACCCATTTTCGATGGTGATACATTCAACCCATGCTATTTGCTTCATTGCTTCGCAAAAGATATAGGCATCATCCGTATCATCATCTACCAGTACAAATCTTTTAGTCAAAAGGGGCAATATTAGTAATCTGCATTAAATGTAGGTAATTTATGCATTTTACTGACATTAAAGTAATTAGAGCGCTAAACTGGCTATTTCACCGGCAAAGGAGGCCCAACCACTTTCATTTCATTGTCGGCAAAAATTTTTGCCACCTCTTCAGGCGTGGGCTCATGATCCATGTTGGCCATGGTAACAAAGAAGTTTTCCAGCTTACCGGCTGGCTGAAGCATCACCAGCATTTTACCGGTAGGTGATACCTGCGTCCAGGCATGCGGTACGGCGCGGGGTAGGAATATAGTTTCGCCAACCGTAAGATCAAACAATTCTTCACCTACTTTGAAGCGGTAACTACCTTCCAGCACATAGAAGATCTCATCCTGCGAAGGGTGCACATGAAAGGGAGTTCCCCGTCCCTGTGAAAGCGAAGTTTGCTCAAATACAGCCAGGGCGCCTTCTGTGTCAGACCCTGACACTTTCACATCCAGTACGTTGGAGTTCACACCCTTTAGCTTTAAATGGCCATGCAATCTGCCCTCTCCGGCTTTTGCTTTAAAAACCTTGCCTTTCGCAGGTAGTAAATGCCGAAAGTGGGCGGAGGACTTTTTGGGAAAGCTTATTACAGCCAGCAGAGAGGCGAGGAAGGTGCTTCGTTTCATATTGGTTGATTTATAGGTAAATTACCAAACCAGCCATTACCGGATTATGATGCTGAGTAATCGGTATAGATTATTGAGCAGATGCAAGTTTAAAGCTGCCTAAGGGCGTCAGAAAATGTACGCACATGATACCAGTTAGGGTGTGCGGCCAGGTAGGCAAGAAAAGCCCGGTGGGTGGCAGCGTCCACCCTGAAAAACTCAGCCCCGATGCCGTGGAACTGATAAACCGCAAGCCCGCCCGCCGCCCTCGCTTTCTCGGCAAATCGGATCAGCTGCTCCAGCGTGGTTCCCTCTTCTACCAACCAGCTGGGCACTTTCATCAGTGGAACTTTTTTGATATCGGTAACCACACTATTACTGTCGCCGCCTGCCCGTGCAAAGCGGAAGAGCTTTCGTTGCTGCAATACAGCAGCATAGTCCTTACCAGCCACCACCGTATTATTGCAGGGATAGGCATAAGAACGCTGCTTGCGCGTCGTATCGAAGGCGCGAAGCAAGGCATTTTGCGTAGTGATTTCCTGGATAAGCTGATCAAGAGAGTAACGTTCGATCGATAACGCTGGCGCCCAACCCAATTGCTCCGGGCAGGGATGAAAAAGCGTATGATTAGCCAGCTCGTGGCCATGGAGAGCTGCATTTCGCCAACCGGTAAGCACAGGAGAAGCTTCTCCGATCTGGGTAGAGGCACCGGTAAAGGAAGGAAGAAAAAAGGTGGCTTTGAAGTTAAAAGAGTCAAGCTGTGGGATCACCGTCGTTTGGTGAGAGGGGAGACCATCGTCATACGTCAGGCAGATGGTAGCTGTTTGCGTGAACACGGACACGGCAGGAAAAAAGGACAGGAAAAAAAGCCATACTGATTTCGAAAAGATCATAATGAGCGTTTCTCTGAAGATAAATACCTGCCTGCAAAACCAACATTAAGTTTTAGCGAGTCGTTGTATTCAGATGACTGACTGCTTGGTTTTTGAGCAGATATCTCTACAGAACGGTTGCTTTGGCTGGTATAATTTTTCTGCTCATCGGTAAATATGGATACCACACAAGTTATAGGCATTGCAGCCAGCGTTGGCACAGGCCTGGCGCTGCTGCCCCAGCTAATTAAACTGATAAACGAGAAAAAGGCAGAAAATGTCTCCACAGCCATGATGTTGGTGTTACTCACTGGCTTGGTATTGTGGGTCATTTATGGCATCCGCAAAGAAGATTGGATCATCATCATCTCCAATGGCTTTTCCATCCTGTTAAATGTAACCATCCTTATACTTAGCCGTATTTATAAAAACAAGGCTTAAACATAAACATAATTAAGAGGCCGCCTCTGATTAGAGACGGCCTCCTCATGATAAAAGAACCATTGAAAAACACCTATGTAACCTATAAAAATGGTAATGATGTCATTTATTCATCATTCAGCCTTTTTTCCAGAATAGCAATATATTGTTTGGCGTCCTGGTAGGCCTTGTACGCTTCGTTTCCATTCGAAAGCCTGCGATAAGCATTGCCACGCATAATGTTGAGATCAGCCCTGCCTGCTCTATCATGGCGCCTTCCGCCAGCAATAGATGGCCATAAGCAACTTTATACCACGCATTTTGCTTCACCGGTTCCGGCGCAAGCAATAAACTATCTTTGATAGCTGCTGTTTCATGCGATCCCAGATAGGCTTGTATCAACTGATTATACACATAGCTATATGCGGTTAATAAATTGATTTCTTTTGAATGCCTTAAAATTACACCCGTGCTATTAGCAGCCTGTTAGCCTCATATTAGAATTACATTAGAGCTGGCTTTAACATATTTTTGGCACGGCTTTCTCTGATTGTTGTACAATCGATAACAATTATTTTAGATTATGGAAGAGCGAAAAGTTTTGATTGTAGAAGATGAACACAAGATCGCGGATACATTGAAAACTGGTCTCATGGAACATGGATACCATGTAGAAGTAGCTTATGATGGAAAGATCGGTGAGCGATTATATTTTGCACATTCGTTTAACCTGGTTGTTTTGGACATCAACCTGCCAGGTATCAATGGCTATGAGCTTTGTCGCATTATCCGCAATCACAATGCCCAAATGCCGGTCATTATGCTAACAGCACTGGGCAGACTCAATGATAAAATAGAAGGATACGATTCAGGAGCAGATGATTACCTCGTAAAACCTTTTGAATTTCAGGAACTGTTAGTAAAGATCAGGGTATTGCTGAAGCGCACCATGTCTCAGCACCTGCCGGTAGGCAATCTCTTGCAGGCTGATGACCTTATCATGAACCTCGATACCAAAGAAGTAAGAAGGGGTGACGATAGTATTACGCTCACAGTTAAAGAATTTCAGTTGCTGGAATTTCTTATTCGTAACCGCAACAGGGTCGTATCGCGGGCCGATATTGCGGTCAATGTCTGGGATATTGACTTCGATACCAATTCTAATGTCATTGATGTGTACATTAATTACCTTCGCAATAAGGTTGATAAGAAGTATGAAAAAAAACTGATCCTCACACAAACCGGTATGGGATATATGTTGAAAGCTACATGAAATTAGGAATTAAACAGAAGGCTATATGAAAGATCAAAGCATCAATAAGGAACGACCCAAACTGATCTTGCTCGATGTGTATGAGACTTTGTTGGATATGGGCGAAGTACAAAAAAAGATAAATGCCATATACAACAACAGGCATGCCTATACCATCTGGATGGGCCAGTTTATGCAATACTGCTTTGTCGACAACTGCATAGAACAATTCAATGACTTTCCGGCCATTGCCGCAGCCACGATGCGCATGACAGGACAAATACTCTCAAAAGATGTTACAGCAGCTGATATCAATAGGATTTTGGAGCTGCTGAAACACTTACCCCTTAACCAGGGTGTACAGGAAGGGCTTTCTGTACTCAATGATGAAGGGTTTTTAATGGCCGCACTCACCAATTCACCACAAAAAACGGTGGTTGACCGCATGGAGCGCACCGGGTTGATCTCCTATTTCAGCAAAGTAATGAGTGCAGAACACGTTGGTAAATACAAACCCTATATGGGTGTATATACCTGGGCACTCGAACAAATGAAGGTCCGTCCGGAAGAAACACTCCTCGTCTCAGCACATGGATGGGACATTGCAGGTGCAGTAAACGCTGGAATGCAAACAGCGTATCTTCTTCAGTCCGAACAAATTCTATATCCGTTAGCGCCCAAGCCGGATTACACCTGTGGTAATCTGTTAGAGCTCGCCAACATTTTTTCTACATCCAAAAAAACGTGGATGGACTGATATGTTAATGTAGTAACCCAAAATTGTAGCTATACCAATATTATTAACCACAGTCCAGGCTACTTTCTAATCTCATTCTAATACAACTCTAATTCACTCCTATGATCGCGGGCGTAGTTTGTGAACATGGAGAAACGATTATTCATTGTATCCAACCGGTTGCCCGTAATTATCGATGAAGAAAAAGGCATCCGGCCAGTGTCAGGTGGATTGGTGAGTTCCCTGGGCAATTGCGTGCAAAACGTAAAAGATAGCACCTATAAAGAAGTATATTGGGCGGGTGTGCCGGGCTGTCAGGTCAATACATGGTTTGCACACAGTAAACAACTTACTCCGGGTTCCTTTACCTATTTGCCTGTTTTTGTCCCCCCCGTTGAGTACGAAGATTATTACAGTGGTCTTTCAAATGCTGTCATCTGGCCCTTGTTTCATTATTTTCCGTCCTTCGCAGAATACAATGCAGAGTCTTATTCGGCCTATGAGCAGGTCAATCAACGGTTTGCAGAAACACTGATCAAGCATTTGAGGCCGGGCGACAAAGTATGGATACATGATTACCATCTGTTGCCCCTGGCCGGTATGCTGCGCAGCGCCATACCGGAACTCACAATCGGGTTCTTTTTACATATACCTTTCCCTTCCTTTGAATTGTTCCGTTTGCTACCCAGGAAATGGCAGGCAGACCTGTTAAAAGGTATGCTCGGTGCAGACTTGATCGGGTTCCACACCATTGACTATGCATCCCATTTCCTGCAAAGCATCCTCACCGTACTGGGCCTCGATCACGAGCGGCATATCATTAACTATGAGAACAGGCTCGTCAAAGTAGATGTATTCCCCATCGGCATCGATTATACAAAATACAACAAAGCATACCAGGATGTTGGCATTGCTGCCCACCGCGATAGGTTGCTGGAGCAAATGAACAACCGTAAAATTATTTTTTCAGTAGACCGGCTCGATTATACCAAAGGCGTGCACAACCGCCTGAGAGCATTCGAATATTTTCTTCAGCGATATCCTGAGTACCACAACAAAGTAGTCTTTATACTGGTTATTGTCCCTTCCAGAGATAACATACCCAAATATATAGAGCGGAAAAGATTGATTGATGAGCTCATCAGCAATATCAACAGCAAAACAGGAAACATCAATTGGATTCCTGTCATTTATCAGTACAATCACCTGGAGTTTGAAGAAATGATGGCTCTCTACAGCGCTTGCGACCTTGCTTTGATCACACCCCTGCGCGATGGAATGAACCTCGTAGCCAAAGAATTTGTGGCCAGCCGGCAGGATAAAAGAGGCGTGCTGGTACTGAGCGAAATGGCAGGTGCTGCACGTGAGCTGACAGATGCACTCCTTATCAATCCTAATGACGTGGTGGAAATAGCCGTAAAGATTAAGGAAGGACTTGAAATGCCGGTGCGGGAACAGGCCATGCGCATAGAAACGATGCAAAAGCGTATCGCCACGTATGATATACACGCCTGGGCAGAAGATTTTATGAATGAACTGGAGCACATCAGGCAAAAACAACAATCCTTCCAGATAAAGTTTATGGATGAGTACACGCGGCGGGACATGTACGATAGTTACAGACATGCCAGTAGCAGGCTGTTGCTCCTCGACTATGATGGCACGCTTGCTCCCTTTACAGCCAACCCCGATGATGCCATTCCCAATCCCGGCCTGCTGGGATTGTTACAGTCACTGGCAGAAACCCCTGGTACAACAGTTTGCATCATCAGTGGACGAAGCAGCGCCTGGCTCGAAAAACATTTGGGCATGATTGACGTAAACCTCGTAGCAGAACATGGCGCCCGTTATAAACGAAACGGCGAATGGATCACGGAAGTGCAAACAAACCAGGATTGGAAAGAACGCGTGCAGCACATCATGGAAATGTACGAGCGGAGGTGCGCCAACACATTTATTGAAGAAAAAGACTTCTCGATGGTTTGGCACTACAGGAATGCCAATATTGACCAGGGAAAGCTGAAAGCATCCGAATTAGCCAACGACCTCAACGACTATATTCACCACCGCAACCTGCAGGTACTGATGGGCAATAAGATCGTCGAGGTTAGACAGAGCGGTTTCAACAAAGGCAGCTTTATAAAAAACATCCTTCATCAAAACGCATATGATTTTGTTTTAACGATCGGTGATGATAAAACCGATGAAGATATGTTCAAAGTGTTAGTGAACCGTAAAGGAAGCTTTACCATAAAAGTGGGCATGGATGCATCCTATGCACAGTATAACCTCCACACGCCACAGATGGTTATATCAATGTTGGAAGGAATGAGCTATCTGCCTGCCAATACCGCTATTCAATAACCATTTTAACAGTATCCGCTTTGATACGTTCCTTCACCCATTGTTGAAGCTTGAGCCGGTTACTGGCTGATAACCTGTTTTTAAACCGGGCCACCAGCAGGGTAACCGTATCGGCTTTAGCAGAATCTGCTTGTAAAAAAATCGAAGGTCCAATGGAATAACTGATCAGATCCGGGTATAGCGCTTTTAATTCCGTACGCAGATCAGGTAACGCAACGTTTTTGCTTCGGGAGTCAAGACTGTCATTGCCCTTGGCTTGCTGGTTGTTGATGACATCCTGTAAGATGCTCGCTCTGATTTGTGCAAAATCGATATCCTGCCGGTCATTAAGCCCCTGGTGAACGATGAGGCGCGCATCATTCAAGCCATAATAAGGCATTTTACATTGCAGAGAATCGATCGTATCAGCTTCCAGTTCTTCCCCCAGCAATAACACTTCTATCCGGTTGGGACTGCCCAAAATAAAGTTCCTGTTGATCACTTGCGTGCGGGTAAAATGAAATTCTTGTTGGATGAATTGTTTGGCATTACTTTCAAAAATACTACGTTGAACAATACGATAAGCAAGCCAGATGCTGGGAACAGTAGTAAGTATCACGGTTATCCATATATAACGGATCACTTTCTTTTCCAGTTCCTTCGTCGTAAATTCCTTCTTCCGGAACTTAAGATGTTTTACAATTAAAAAAGTAGCCAGGCAAATGAAAGAACTATTGATGAAGAACAGGTAAAGCGCACCAAGCAGATACATCCATTGTCCGGTTGCCAGCCCAAACCCCGCTGTACAAAGCGGTGGCATTAAAGCAGTAGCAATAGCAACGCCGGGAATCACATTACTTTTCTGCCTCCTGGTGCCAGCCACGATACCAGCCAGCCCACCAAAAAATGCAATGAAAACATCCCATAGCGATGGGTTGGTCCTTGCCAGCAACTCAGAGTTGGCATCATGCAAGGGAGTAACGGTAAAATAAATGAACGAAGTTATGATGCTCATGACAGCAGCAATAGCAAGATTCTTCATGCCCTTTTTCATCAACTCGAAATCATTGGTGGCTATCCCCAGGCCAATCCCCATGATGGGGCCCATGATAGGGGAGATGAGCATCGCGCCAATGATCACAGCAGTTGAATTGACATTGAGTCCGATAGACGCGATCAGGATAGCAAAGATCAGTGTCCACAAGTTGGTGCCCTTGAAGTTTACCTCCTTTTGAATGGACTCGACAATTGCTTCCTCTTCAGCTTTGTCTTCATTGAGATTGAACCTGTCTTTGAAAAATGCCCGTAACGCTGCCAGTACTTCTTTCATATATTGGAAAATAGTAATAAAGATAAGCCAATAAAAAAAACGGGGAACGATAATTCCCCGGTTACAATCTTGTTTCTCTATTGTTATGTTAAGCGGCAGTGGCAGCCATCTGACGGCATTCTTCCGCACATTGATGACATATGCGGGCGCATTCCTGACAGTGTTCGGTATGATGCTTCTTACATTCGTCACCGCAGGCCTGACAAATATCAGCACAAATGAGACACACATCTGCGGCCTTCGCACTACCCAGACTCATCAACTGGGCTGCGGCATAACAGATAGCAGCGCATTCCATATCCAGTTGAATACAACGCGCCATCATTTTCACATCAGCTTCCTGGGTGCACGACGAAGCACAATGATTACAAATGGACGCACAACTCAAACACGCATCTATACAGCTTTGATAGTCATGATAATTGTTCATAATAAAAGTTTAGTAAAAAGGCAGCAATTATCCTGCCTGCTCAGCAAACCATAATTGTCATTGAGGAACAATGCACTCAAGAGGTAGGAGGTGGTGCTTCGGTTGTATTATGGCGGTTTAAGAACAACAACCAACAGCATCCGGCAATCGCGGAAGTTGCAGAAGCGACCAATACGGCAAACTTCGCATTGGAACGGATACTTTCATCTGAAAAGGACAATAAAGCAATGAAGATCGACATGGTAAAGCCGATCCCGCCCAGCAAACCGATGCCCCCGATATGTTCCCATCTCGCTTTGGAAGGAAGCTTGGCCAGTTTTAATTGCACAACCAGCCAGGATGAAAACAATATACCTATAGGTTTGCCTATAATTAGGCCCGCTAATATACCCAGGCCCAACGGCTTCACCAGGCCAGCTTCAATGTTTGGTCCAAAATAAACATTGGTATTGGCAAGCGCAAACAAAGGCATGATTAAAAAATTGACAGGATGCGACAGGAAATGCTCCAGCTTCTCCAGCGGAGATACGCTCGAATCGGGAGTCGTAGGTATAGTGAACGCCGTTAATACGCCGGCTATCGTTGCATGAATGCCCGAATGATGTACGAAATACCACAAAGGAAGAGCAGGTAATAGATAAGCATAAAGTTGCTTTACACCAAGGCGGTTCATCAATACCATAACACCCCATATTCCACCGGCGTATAATAAGTTGGTTAGATGAAGTTGCGGAGAATAAAAGATCGCAATAACTATAATGGCAATAAGATCATCGGCGATGGCCAGCGCAGCCAGAAATATACGCAGTGAGGCCGGAACCCTGTTGCCAAGCAGCGACAGAATGCCAATGGCAAAAGCTATATCAGTGGCCATGGGAATGCCCCATCCGTTGGAAGTGATTGTACCGGCGTTGATCAGAGAATAAATGATGGCCGGGATCACAGCCCCGCCGATAGCAGCAACAACGGGCAGTGTTGCCCGCTTGGGAGAAGAAAGCTCCCCTTCGATCAATGAACGCTTGATCTCAAGGCCCACCAGCAGAAAGAATATGGCCATCAGTCCGTCATTGATCCAGGAAAGCAAAGACATGCGCAAATGAAGCGAATCCCACCCCAACTCTTTTCCAAGGAAGGCATTAAAGCCAGCTCCGGCCGCTGAATTCGCAATCGCCAGAGATACAATAACACTCAGAAGCAAAAAAATACCACCAATTGATCCGGATTGGATGAACCTTTTAAAAAAGGCAGGATTTATTCTCAACATCATTCATTATACATTACTACCTGAAATATACTACTGTTGAATACAGTAATGTAGATTGTTGCAAAAATGGGCTATTTTAGCAAACATCCAAAACAACTTAGCCGCAAAAGTGCTATCACCCTTAAAACTTGTTCCCCTGTATGATTATTGATCTCATCATATTTGTAATTGCGCTGGCTGTACTCATCCTTGCTGCCAGGTTTTTCACCAATGCTGCGGAACAGATCGGTAAATGGCTTTCCCTTCCTTCATTTGTAATTGGCATCTTCATTGTAGGCATTGGCACTTCATTACCCGAACTGATCTCCGGCATCTTGTCGGTTCAACAGGGAGCCACGGAGATCGTTCCTGGAAACATCATTGGTGCCAACATTTCAAACCTGTTGCTGGTTACTGGCTTTGCTGTAGCAATGGGCAGAAAACCCATAGCCCTCGGCAGCACGTACATATTTATCGATTTGAATTTCCTCATCGGAAGTGTACTGATGTTTTACATCATTGCTTATGATGGCACCATCCATGCCGGTGAAGCTTTTCCGGCAGTGATGGTCTTTATTATTTACAGTATCTATTTGATCAAAAGCGGTACGCCGGCGTCGGAGGGTCAGCCTGTAGCCAAACCACCTTTTCCGGTAAAAGCATTGTTGATCCTTATCATTGCAGCCGTTGGCATTTATTATGGAGCAGCTTATACAGTTGAGTCTATTCAAAACCTGGCAAGGGCCATGAGCATCCCCGAATCCATTATTGCACTTACGGCATTGTCTCTTGGTACTACGCTGCCCGAGCTGGCCGTAAACGTCACGGCCATAAAACAGGGTAAAGCTGAAATGGCCATCGGAAATGTGCTGGGCTCCTGCATATTCAATACACTGGTTATACCTGGTGTTGCATCGGCATTGGGACCTATCCACGTCCCGGGCGATCTGCTTACCTTTTCATTGCCCGTAATGGCAGGCACAGCAGTACTATTCTATTTACTCGCGCAGGATAAAAGAATTTCAGTGTATGAAGGATTGTTGTTTGTAGTAATATACCTGCTGTTCATCCTGAAGATTGCCGGTATTTGATTACATAGACCAAACAATGAATGCCAATGGATAGAAAAATTGATACTTCAATTAGCAAGAGAAAAAAGAAAAAACTAATAATGATTATCGTTATTAGTTTCATATCTTTTATATTGATATTTCTGTCTTTTATTTTTATAAATAGACCCAATTCTTATCATTCAGAAGAAGTAAAATTTATCAACTCCACCGACCATTTATCATTGGCTGGCACACTGACATTGCCTGCGAAAAAAGGAGTATTCCCGGTAGTGATTTTGATTTCCGGTAGCGGTCCGCAAACCCGCGATGGAGAATTCGCCGGCCATAAACTTTTCCTGGTGTTGGCAGATTATTTAACAAGACAAGGCATTGGAGTTTTGAGATATGATGACCGGGGATTTGGTCAGTCAACTGGAAATTTTTCGACTGGCACTTCTCTCGATTTTTCTTACGATGTCCAAAGCGCTATTGAATATCTCAAGACACGCAAAGATGTTGATAAAACAAAAATCGGTCTTATCGGCCACAGCGATGGAGCTATGATAGCGCCAATGGTAGCCGCCCGGTCCAGCGACGTAAGTTTTATCGTCCTATTGGCTGGCCCTGGTGTTCCTGGAGATAAGTTATTATTGGATCGGCAGGAATTGATTGAAAAAAAGGTGGGATTGGCTGATTCATTAATAAAAAAGTCCCGGAACCATTCAGAACAAGTTTTTAAAATAATTATCAATGCCAGCAACACAGAAACGGCCAAAGCTGATTTAATGAAATTTAGTCGGGAGCATTACAATGATATTCCCGGTTATGCAATTCCCCACGGAGTTTCAAAAGATGAGTTTATCGCCAGGCAAATTGAAATGTTTTCATCTCCCTGGTTTAAATACCTGCTGGCATACGATCCGGCGCCGGTATTACAAAAAGTTACATGTCCCGTCTTGGCATTAAATGGAGATAAAGACGTTCAGGTGCTAGCCAAAGCAAATCTGGAAGGAATAAAAAAGGCTTTGGAAGCTGGCGGAAATACCAAAACAACCATTAAAGAATTAATCGGTATGAATCATGCTTTCCAGGAGTGTGAAACAGGTATGCCCGATGAGTACAGCAAAATAAGCCAGACTTTATCAACAAAAGCCATGTTGGAAATGCAACAATGGATTTCCATACAGTGCAATCGTTAGTATATAATGATGAAACCCAAAAGTTGCATGCTATTGCTTGGCAGGAAGTATAATCGTAAGGACAGCTCGCCCTGTATCACTACCCTCGGCAGTAATAATGCCACCATGAATGGTTACGATCTTGCGACACATCGCAAGGCCGATGCCGGTACCTTCATAATCCGTCCTTTGGTGCAGCCTTTGAAAGATTAGAAAGATCCTCTCAGCAAACCTCGGTTCGATGCCGATGCCATTGTCGGTAATGGTGATACGCAGGTATTCCTTGTCGGCAGATAGACCATGTTTCACCAATTCTTCAGGAGATGTATCATGACAGGTGATACGGATAACAGGATTTTCATGTTGCTTTCTGAATTTCAGGGCATTTCCAATGAGATTGAGAAAAAGTTGATACATCTGCAACGGAATGGCTTCGATCACAGGCAGTTTGTCCGCAAGTACGGTACCGCCGGTTTGTTCGATCAAAAGATCATAGTTCGTAAGCACATCGTGCAACGTTGCATCGAGGTCTACCCCTTCAAACACTTCCTCGTCATTGGCAAGCTTTGAAAAATCGAGCACGTCACGGATTAGCTTTAGCATTCGGTTGCCCGAGCTTTGAATCCTGTCGAGGTAATTTTTGCTGGTAGCGCTGATCTCAGGTCCCAAAGATCGGGTGAGTAATTCCAGGAAAGTGGTGATCTTGCGCAAAGGTTCCTGCAGATCGTGCGAAGCGATATAGGCAAACTGCGCCAGGTCCGCGTTCGACCTTTGAAGATCGATATTCAGTAGATCGAGTTCACGGGTGCGTTCAGCCACCAGCTCTTCTATACGCTTTAGTTGATTCACCTGGTCCGTAATATCTAATACCGATCCGATAAAACGGATAGGTTTATCGGCAGCATCAAAATACACTTTACCCTTCGCCTTCACCCAACGCACACGCTTATCGTCAAAACCCACCGTACGGTATTCTACATCATAATTACCATCGGTTTTCGATTTGATAAAAACATCGTCTATAATGCGCAGGATTCTTTGCCGGTCATCAGCATGCAATCCCATGGTAAAGTCATGCTCATAAGTAACAGGATTATCATGACCAATACCAAACAATATCCTGCACCGTTTATCCCAGATCAAAGTGCCGGCTTCAAGGTCCATATCGAAAGTACCAAGATCCGCCGCTTCCTTCGACAGCCGCACCTGTTCCAGGGCACGCTCCAGTTCGGCGCTGGCTCTTTCAGTTTCAGTTTCGATGCGCTTGCGGTCGGTAATATCCACACAGGCGCTGATATACCCGGCAAAACTGCTGTCCCGGTTGAAACGTGGAGCCACATGAGCCAGGAGCCACCGGTATTCACCACTACCATTAAGCACCCTGAATTCCCCGGAAAAAGCTTTGCGCTCCCCGAATGCGGCCAGATACTTGTTTACATACGGCTCCCTTTCAGCAGGATGCAACAAGTTGGCCCAATCGAAAGACAGCATTTCATCCATCGTTTTACCACTCAGTTCACACCAGGCCTTGTTGAAATAGACAGCGCCGCCTGAAGCATCCGCCACAGCTATGTAGATAGGACTGCTTTCTGCCATCGCACGAAACCTTTCTTCACTTTCCTGTAAGATTGTTTCTATATTCTTGCGCCCTGTTATTTCCTGCGAAATACCCAGTAATTCCAGCGGTTGTCCATCCTCATCACGTCGCAGCCGGCCGCGGATATTGACCCAGTGAATAGATTGATCCGGCCAGATTACCCGGTATTCGATATTATAATCAATACCCTTTTCTATAACCTGTTGTACGGCCGATTGCATACGCGCCCGATCATCCGGATAAACACAAGAGAGAAGATCCTGATAGGTAAAAGATTGGTTGATAGGCTGCCCAAAGTTTTGTTTACAGATGGAGGAGGCTACCAGTGTCAGTGTGGGGATATGTAATGTCCAGGAGCCAAGATTACCGGCAGTCAAAGAAAAACGCAGGCTTTCTTCATTCTTTTTGAGGTTAGCCGCCGTAACCACCTTGTCCGTAGTTTCGGTACAGGTCACCAGCACACCTGCAGCACGTGAATGTTCATCACTCACCCGGCTGTAACAGAAAGTCCAGTATACATTTTCCATCCGCCCATTCCGGAAAATAGGCACAAGCTGATCTTCAAACCAAACCGCCTCTTCGCCGGCAAGTACCTGATCGATGAGCGGTTTGATAAAGTCCCAGATTTCTGGCCAGGCATCCACAGCCTTCATACCCAGTATCTGCGGATGCTTTCCATCCATGCCCAGACTGGGCCTGTAAGCGTCATTATAGAAACAAATCAGTTCAGGCCCCCACCACAAAAACATCGGAAAACGGGCATTTAAGATAATGCTGATCGTAGTACGCAAACTCTGTGGCCATGTTGCAGGATCACCCAAATGCGTCGTTGACCAATTGAACCCCCTCGTTATTTCACCCATCTCACCACCCCCTTCGAGGAAATGCAAACTGGTAGCAGTATTGTTCGCTGATCTCAACATATCCACTTACAGGTTAATTAATGCGGTTTTAATGTCAAATGTAAAGAAATAATCGGGTGGAGATGTCAACTTGTCCGCTTTGCGCGAAGTAGGTTCGTAGTTTTCCTATTGTTTTTGTAAATTGTAAGTCATAGCTTTAGAGTAGTTGATACAAGCGGCTAATTATGATTGCACCTTTAGCCCTAAAGCGTCCAATATCCACGAAAAGCGATCCATTTTAATCCGTATCCTGTCAATACAAGGTATTGACCGCTTAAAATCCAGATCCGATCCAATGTCCCCGAAAACCAGGTTAAGAGAGCTCGTCCGAAAATTTTGAAGGCCCCCGGTTGGGGGCCTTTGTGCATAATGAACTTTTATTTAAAAGCTATTGCTGTAGAAAGTTCCCCTGCTGTTACATCAGCTTCAGTCCTTGTTCAATGGTGATGAATGTCTTGTAACCAAGCTCTTGCCTTGCTCTGATGTCGTTCGTGATAAACTCCAAACCCAATGTATTGACAAGCCCTTTGTAAAGAGGTGGGTGTCCCCTTAATCTGAACGTTTTCCAAACAAACTCCATTACTGATGCCACTCTTTTGGCCATAGCCAATGAAACTGCTTTGTCGGGAACAGTTACCCCTTGTGTGGCTACATATCTTTTGATGAAGTCTTTGAAAACAGGCGTTTCGCCATCTGTTAAAAAATAAGCTTTTCCGTTTTGAGCTGCCTGGTCTGCCAAAATTAAAGCGTGGCAAACATTGGTAACGTGGCAGGTTACAAAACGATGTTTGCCACCCTCAATGAATTGCATACGCCCTTTTTTTACCGCGTCAATGATGGCAGGCAAGGTGTTGGGATCGCCTTTTCCCCAAATTAAGGGCGGTCTCAACGAAACAGTTTGAAAGCTATTACTGTTGGCGCCCAAAACCAATTGCTCAGCCTGAAGTTTGGTCCTTGAATAGCCGTCAATAATATGGTCGGAAACAAATGTTTCGTCTGCATGCGCAATAGGCTTTCCGTTCATTATGACCGAAGCAGCTCCGAGATATACAAACTTATGGACGTTGGCATTTTTGGCAATGGTCAAAAGCAGTTTCGTTGCATCAACGTGCAGTGCTTTCAATGCCTTTTCAGATGCAAAAAAATCCACTGAGGCGGCCAAATGAAATAAAGTGCCACAATCTTTAACACCTGATGCTAAAGCCCGTTCGTCATTCAAATCACCTTTTATGGCAGTTGCTCCTAATTTTTCCACTTTTTGAATAGCTTGTGCAGAGCGTGCCAATGCTTTTACCTGGTAGCCTTGCCCTATGAGCATCGGGATTAAGTTTTGACCCACAAAACCAGACCCCCCTGTTACAAATACTTGTTTCATTGGTTTGATTTGTTGTAGTTAATTGACTTTTGTCCAGATATTCGTTTGGCCCAATAAGGAGATGCCCCAATAACCCCTTACTTTCAGCGTTTTGTCTGCCTGTAATTTTAGGTAACAGGAATAGGTCTTACCACTTCGGGCATCATAGAGGGTGCCATCTTCCCAGGTTGATTTACCGTCAAAGGCAAAATCTTTCAACATCACCAACCCTATAATCGGGTCATTATGCCTTGCTTTATCGGGATTTTTATTGTCGGTTTTGGGTTTACCGTTTTCGGTAGGTTCTTTGAGCCAAATGATTTTGCCGGAAAATTTTTCTCCCTGTTGGTAAATTTCAATTTTGGCAGCTTTTTCCTGGTTGAGCCAGGTGCCAACAATAGCGGTCTTGGTAGTTTGAGCAAAACTTGTCAGACTCAGCAGTAGTAAGCCTGTGAGGAGTGTGGTGAGCTTGCCTGTATTCGGGCTGCTACACCTTGAAATAAGGTGATCCATACTTTGAATTGTTTAAAAATTACAAGGCAAAGTTGGATGTGGAAGCAGGTAAAAAACGTTTACAAAAGACAAGAAACGCTATGCCTTCTCAAAAATTCTTTTTCTGATGCGGCTTAATGAAGTGGCGGTAATACCCAAATAGGTAGCAAGCATATGTTGAGGCACACGTTGCAGGATTTCAGGATGTTGAGTGAGTAACCTGGTATATCGTTCTTCGGGATTATCCAAGATAAATGATGCCAAAGCATGTTGAAACTGAATCAGGGTCTGCTCTAAGATCTTTCTTACAAATTCATTCATCAGGGGAATTTTTTTGTACAGTTGGTCCAGGTCTGCCCTTTTCAATGTGAGCAACTCGCAAGGTTCAAGACATTCAATAGTTTCTTTACTTTTTGCACCTGTAATGAAACTGTCCATCGCCCCGATGAAATTATTCTCAGTCATTATATAAATAGTGATTTGCTCACCGTCTTTCGTATAGTATTTTCTGATGCAGCCTTTGAGCAAAAAAAATAATTCATCTGTTCGCTTGTCATAGGATACCAATTCTGTTTTGGCGGCCACTTTTTTAAAAGTCAATACAGAACCAAGCAGGTCCCTGTCTGCGGGTGAGAAATTTACAAACCTGTCAGTATAGGTGAAAAATGCTGTTGTCATTGTTGAGCACGTGTTTTTGATTAATATTTCATGCAATACCTGTTTTTATACTCCAGAGGTAAAATTGTCGTAATTTTTTTAAATGCAGTTCTGAAGGCATTCGCATTCACATAACCCACATCATACATTACATCATTGACATTCTTATCTCTACTTTCCAGGCCCTTCTTTGCTGCCTCTATCCGTACCCGCTGAATATATTCAAGTATCGAGTTATGAGTGGCAGTTCGGAATCTTCTTTCCAAATTCCTTCTGCCAACCTTAAATTGACTGGCCAGTTCATCAATGATAAGGCGCCCGGCATAGTTGCTCTCGATATATTCTTGCACTTTAAGTACAATACTGTCAGAATGGTTTTTCTGGCCATTGAAAATCGAAAAAGGCGATTGACTGGTCCTTTTGACGTCCAGGGCGAAATATTTAGATACCCAGACTGCTGTTTCTTTGTCGGTATACTTTTCAACCAAATGTAATAGCAGATTCCAGTAGGAAGTAGCACCTCCGCTTGTGTAAAGCCCGTTTCGTTCTGTAATTACCCTGTCATCGACCATTTGTATATCACCGAAAAAGTTCCTGAATTCATTGGCATAGTGCCAGTGCGTTGAACAGATGCTGTTTTTTAACAACCCCGTGGTAGCGAGCATAAAAGATCCGGTACAAAGACTTGCGATCTCGGTTCCTTGATTGTAAAAGCGAACCAAATATTGATTAAAGTTAAGATTTAGCGATAAAGGCGTGATCATATCACCGTTAAGCGAAGGGATAATGATCAGATCCGGCGCAGAAATGTTGCTAATGATATCATCCACCACTATAGCATAAAGACCGTTTTCCAGGCGCACTGAGGGAGTTAGCCCAACCAACTTTATATTGAATACGCTAAAGTTGCCTCTTGACTTCAAATGTTCGTTGACTTTTACAAACATATAGCGGGCATCCTCAACAGAAGACATGGACGCTTTATGTGGTACCAGTACTACTATATTCTTCATGTTCTAAATCTAACCCATTTGTCGCAAAACTGCGTAAAGTTGACGTTAGTGCATATCATCAAGCGTTACGCACCTGATTATCTTTGGCTTATAAAATGAAACACCATGACGAAAATTAATGTGTACCTGAATTTTATGGGCTTTACAGAAGAAGCCATGAACTTTTATAAGTCAGTCTTTGGCGGTAATTACAGCAATTTTCAGCGATTCAGGGACATCCCGGGCGGCGAGAAAATGGAAGAGGAGGAGCAGGAAAAAATCATGAATGCAGCGCTTCAGATCGGTCACGACACACTAATGGCCTCCGATGCATTGAAATCAATGGGGCAGACCCTGACTGTCGGTAATAACTTCTATCTAAGCGCCAGCCCCTCTTCCATGACCGAAGCAGATCGCCTCTTCGGAGCGCTATCCAGTGGAGGACAGGTCATCATGGCCATGAATAAAGCGTTCTGGGGAGCCTACTTCGGGATGCTGACAGACAAATTCGGAATTCAATGGATGATTAATTACCAACCAAAATAACAGTCAGTATGAATATTACAAATACTCCTCGGATAGTGTCCGGGCTGACGCTGCTTTGTCTGCTGATTACTCAGCTAACGCTTGCCCAAAAAAGTATTAAACACACAAGCAAATTTGCATCACTTAAAACTGCTGGAATCGCACCTGTCAATGGCCTTAAGATGTATTACGAAGTGCATGGCGCAGGCGCTCCGGTCGTCTTGCTCCACGGCAGCTACATGACTATTGATTTGAATTGGGCAGAACTAATTCCGGAATTGGCAAAAAAACACCAGGTAATCGCTATTGAAATGCAAGGACATGGGCGCACGTCCGATATTGCACGCAAACCCTCTTATACAAATCTTGCCAATGATCTGTTCGAACTACTCAAATATTTAAAAATAGATAAAGCCAGTCTTATCGGATACAGCATGGGTGGTACAGTCGCTATGCAGTTTGCTATTTTGCATCCCGCGCAACTGGATAAATTGATAATACTGTCAACAGTATCAAAGCATAACGGGTGGAGCAAGGCTACGCGCGACGTGCTGGCATCTATGAAACCCGAATTCCTGCATGAAACGCCCCTTAAGACAGAATATGATCGGCTGGCGCCCAGGGCCGCGGACTGGGACCAAACTGTTAGAAAGTATATTGCATTTGACAACGAAAATTTTGACCTCGGAAACGATAACATACGCGGTATTCATGCACCGGTGCTGTTGATCATGGGTGATAATGATGGAGTAACCTTAGCCCATAAAATGGAGCTATATAAATTACTCGGTGGCGACGTCTTTGCTGATATCGCACCCATGCCCCGATCCCTGTTGGCCATTTTTCCGGGATCGGGTCACGTGGGATTGATGATGCAGACTGAGAAAATACTGAATACAATGCTGCCGTTTCTCAGCAACCAGCCTTTTATACCAGCTTCTGATCACTAATACATCTCACACCTCAAAATTGAAATGATTATGAAAGCTCCCACCATTCGGATCAATCTTTTAGAAAAAGGACAGAGCGCCTTAAAACCACTTTTTGGATTGGGCAACTATATTCATAAAGCATCTATTGATAAGCAACTGCAGGAGTTGATTAGCTTCCGCATCTCCCAATTAAACGGCTGTGCTTTCTGTATTGACATGCATACAAAGGAGCTCAGGGACCTTGGTGAAACTGAACAACGACTTTTCGGCCTTAGCTGCTGGCATGAGACGCCCTACTATTCAGATAAGGAAAGAGCAGCATTAGCTTGGGCGGACGGAGTAAATGGTTGCAAAGTTACCGATGAGCTATTCGGTCAGGCTAAGCAATATTTTTCTGAGCAGGAACTTGTAGATCTGACCTTATTAATTGCAACCACAAATACCTGGAACCGCCTTAACATTGCCTTTGCTACTCCAGCCGGTGGTTATGTGGTCGGCCAGATGGGATGACTAATTCCTTGCTTGCGGCTTTTTCTTTAATTTAGCCTTGCATGCAATAAAATACTCACCCATATGCTTGAAGAGCTAAGAAATATCACATCTACAGAGCCATACAGATCTAACGGTTGAATGAGCATTATTCCGCCCACGGGTCAAGCACTACTTTCACGCAATTGTCTTCTTTCTTCTTGAACATAGAATAGCCATCTGCAATCTTGGAAAGCGGAAGCCGGTGCGTGATGATATCATCCAGCACAACCTTTCCGGCTACCACATATTCCAATAACTTATCGATATGCTTTTGCGCAGGAGCCTGTCCACCTTTGATGGTAATACCCTTATCAAAAAATTGTCCTATCGGAAAATTGTCATACGTGGTCGGATAAACCCCCAGCACAGAAACAATGCCGCCCCGCCTCACCGCACTCATGCAGGCTTCCAGCACCTTCACACTTCCCTTTTCCAGGTTGACCACCGACTTGGCCCGGTCCAGCAGGTTCCTGTCAGGTTCAAACCCCACTGCGTCGATGCAGGCATCAGCACCCCGGCCACCGGTCATAGCTCTTATCTGCTCGATTACATCCTTACCATTCCCTTCCCACAGGATGGTCTCGCAGCTGGCCACCTGGGCAGCTTTATCCAAACGGTAACGAAGCGTATCTATGATGATCACCCGGCCCGCGCCCCGCAACCACGCACTCTTGGCACTCATGATCCCGACAGGACCCGCGCCAAAAATGGCCACAGTTTCCCCGCCTTGGATGGCTGCCCAATCGATGCCACTGTATCCGGTAGGAAAAATATCAGTGAGAAAAAGTACTTGCTCATCGGTAAGATGGCCAGGTACCTCGCGCGGACCAATATCTGCATAAGGCACCCGCACGTACTGCGCCTGACCGCCATCATAACCGCCATATAGATCGGTATAGCCAAACAATGCGCCGCCCTTTTCTGTGAGCAGTCCACCTTCCGGACCATAATGTTCCGGATTGCTGTTTTCGCAATGCCCCGGCAGGTGATGTTCACAGAAAAAACAATGACCACACGCTATGGGAAAAGGAACAACAACACGGTCACCCTTTTTCAGGTGCTTTATACCTCGTCCCGTTTCTTCTACAATACCCATGAATTCATGACCCAGTACCATGGGCCTGGGCTGGGGGATACCCCCTGAGTAAATATGAAGATCCGAGCCACAGATAGCCGTGGCAGTTACTTTAAGAATAATATCCCGCTCATCTTTAATGATCGGGTCATCCACCGTATCGCAGGTGATCTTGCCCGGTCCATGAATTACTGCCGCTTTCATAAATAATATTTAAAAGGTGAAACGATTCGGTAAAAAGGCCCTGCAATTGCGCAGGGCCTAAGCATAAAAAATCAACCATTACACATGAATACTTATAAGCAGCGATTATTATGCCGCTCGACTTGACCCATTTAATCTACATCATGTAAAACCAATACAACCATGGCATTCAATATGCTGTTAGTTGGGAAATACATAAGTTATACTTTGTCAATAAGTGAAATAAATGCAGACCGGAAAAGATCAGGATTATGGCAACAATAGCTTATCACTGTTCGCATGAACAATTCTCACCTGCCCATTTGATACAACTGGCCATCAGCGCCGAACACGCAGGCTTTGGAGCAATACATTCTTCGGAACATTTTTATCCCTGGAGCAAACGGCAGGGACAAAGTGGGTTTACTTTCAGTTGGATAGGCGCAGCTATGCAGGCAACAAAGATTCCATTTAGTATGGTATGCGCCCCTGGCCAACGGTACCATCCCGCAATAGTGGCGCAGGCCATTGCTACCCTCGCAGAAATGTTCCCAGGCAGGTTTGGTATCGAGTTGGGAAGTGGGGAAGCCCTCAATGAGGCGATTACAGGACATAATTGGCCGGCCAAACGGGAGCGTAATGAACGGTTGTTGGAATGCGCTCATATTATTCGTGAACTCCTCGCAGGGCGCGAAGTTACCTTTTCCGGTCACGTTCATGTTCGGGAAGCTCAGCTCTATACGTTACCTGCCGTCAAGCCACTCCTGTTTGGTTGTGCCCTCAGTAATAATACAGCCCGGTGGTTGGGCGATTGGGCCGATGGGCTCCTGACTACTGTTGGCGATATGACAGGCACCGAGATCCGGGTTGAGCAATTTCGCTCACACGGAGGAAGCGGTAAACCGGTTTACCTGCAGTTTTCGTTTTCCTATGCCAGAAATTTTGATGAAGCCGTTATGAGTGCCTGGGATCAGTGGCGCTCCAATCTGGTGTCGCCTCAGCAATTGGCAGATTTCCGGAAGCCGGAACAGTTTGATGCAGCTACCCATAATATTAGCCCGGATGAAGTCGCAGCCAAAGTACCGATCTATACTTCCATCAGACAATTGCAGGAAAAGATTAGGGAATTGGAAAATAGAATTGGCCCGGATCGCATCATCCTGCACAATGTAAACCGCTCGCAGGAAATATTTATTGAAGATTTTTATAAGCAATAAAATTGGATCATCTCCAATGCAAAAGCTGGACGACCTTGTACATGTTCAATTTGATACTTTAAAAAAGTAAAAACAATTCAACATAAACAGCAAGTTTACACACTCGGATTAACTTACAGACAACCAACCTTATTCTGATAAAAATCGTATTAAAAGTAAAATTGGTTATGGCGATGGTTCAGGGGCAGCTCCAGCCGGTGCACAACATTTTGTTGGTAGATGACGACAAAGACGAATTACTCATATTCGACCTGGCGATTAAAGAGGCAGGTGTACAGGCTGCTATAAAACAAGTTACGGATGGAGTACAGATGTTGAAACAATTAGAGCAGGAACTGCCGGATGTCATCTTTCTGGATGTACGACTCCCGGCAGATGACGGCATTACCTGGCTGCAGCAATTACGTCAGCATACAACCTTCAGTAAAATTCCTATAATTATTTATTCGTCATTACTCACGCCGGAAGAAGTAGAGATGGCTTTTCAGTCCGGGGCAAGCTATTGCCTGCCTAAATGCACAGCTATAGGCGAATTGGCCGCCCACCTCCAAAAGATCTTCTTGAACGGTGCAATAAAAACGGATTACGAAGCAGGTAGCCGGATGATGAATTGAGCACCTTCACCTTCCTTGCCAATGGCAGAGATCGATCCATGATGCATATCGATAATTTTTTTAACGATGGCCAGTCCAATACCGGTGCCCTCATATTTTTCCTTGCTATGCAGCCTTTCAAAAACCTTGAAGATCTTATCCGCATATTCAGGCCGGAAACCAATGCCATTGTCTTCGTACACAATTACAAACTGTTCCTCCTCCCGTTCAGCTTTAATAGTAATACGCAAAGGTCTTCCGGGAAAGGAAAACTTCAGGGAGTTGTGGAGCAGGTTTTGGAATACCTGTTGTAGCTGATGAGCAACACCCTGCACATGCGGCAGCCTTTCTACCTCGATGGTTGCCTGCTTTTCTTCAATGGCCAGTTCCAGGTCATCGGTAATTTGATGGATGCAACCGTTCAGATCAACGGACGAAGTGTTGACAGCAGCATGCGACAACCTTGAAAATTCCAGCAGTTCATCGATAAGCCGCACGATTCGTTGCGATGAATGTATGATATTGTCGAGATACTGATTAAAGACGGCGTCATCCACAAGACCCATTTCTTTAAGCCGGCTGCTGAAAATGGATACCTTACGCACCGGTTCTTTGAGGTCATGACTGGCTATAGAAGTAAACTGCAGCAATTCATCATTCATAGTCTCCAGTTCAGCGGTACGCTCCTTTACCTTTTCCTCCAGGTAAGCCATAGCTTTCTCCTGCTGCACTTGGACTTCCTGTTGCAACCGCTTTTCCTCCGTAATGTCGCGGCTTTCCAGTAAGGTGCCTGTCACAATACCATTCCTGGTGATAGGACTGGCAATAAATGCCACAGGGAAGAAATCTCCGTTTTTTCTGATAAATACACCTTCACCCTTGATCTGCTTTTGAGTAACAAAAGCACTGTCGATATCCGATTCTTCTATCGGAAAATGCCTGCCATCCGGATAGGTATGTCGTATATAGTAATGTAGCGGTTTTTCACGCAATGACGCCAGGCTATAACCAGTCATCACCTCGGCAGCTGGATTTATATAAGTACAATACTGACGTTCATCTAAAAGGAAGATAGCCTGCTGTGTATTGTTGGTGATCGTGTTGACAAGCGCGTTTTGGCTGGCAAGGGCTTCTTCTGCCTGCTTTCTTTCCGTAATATCTGTTAACGAACCCGCAAATCCACCAAAACTGCTGTCCGGTGAAAAATAAGGGGTTCCATAAGTCGAACACCAGCGTACTTCGCCCGTTCTGCGGATGATCCTGAAGTCCTGGGTAAACACTTTCCTCTTCTCAAAAGTATCCTGAAAACGCGCAACAACCAAGCTGCGGTCCTCTGGGTGTACGGCCTGTAACCAACCGTCTCCGGTATGGTCTGCCAGCGTACCACCTATCCAATCCAGCCAGGTTTGGTTCACATAAATGTTTTGCCCGGTTGCATCAGTCATCCAAAGAGCTGTAGGCGAAACAGTTGTCATCAGCTGGGCAAATTCTTCACTACGCTTCAAGGCATCCTCCATTTGCAAGGAACTTTTTTCCCTGACCATGGATAATACATGCGGTTTTCCCCGATAGATAAATTGGTAACCTAAGAAATGAGCAGTAAAAACAGTGCCGTCCTTTTTTATTCTTTCGTTGGTACCTTGATACTGTCGGCCCGAAAACGCTATTTCTTTAAGCACGGTAAAGTCTTCCGGGTTCTTAAAGAGCATGCCGGCATGCATCCGCAATAATTCTTCATGGCTATATCCATGTATGGTGGAAGCCGCCGGATTAGCCTCTTGAATATATCCGTTTTCGTCGTAGATGATAATAGAATCTGAAGCAGCCCGGAAAATACTTTCATACTGCTCGGACAACTCTTTTTGGCGGGCTTCTGCTACCTTCTTTTCTTCAAACAATTTCGCATTGCCCATAGCGATGGCCGCCTGCGCAGCAATACCTTCCAGCAATCGCTCACTTCTTTCAGTAAAAACGCCCACTTCCGGATGCCCGAAAAATAAACCGCCGATAACTTCCCCGGTACCGGGTGCAACAACGGGGGCAGCCAGGTAAGAACGGACTGGTAAGTGTCCTTTAGGCATCCCGTGATAGGGGGCACTTTGGCCATAATGAGGTTGACTGGTTACATCATCGTACCGCACGGTACCGTGGCCCTGAAAAGTGGGATCGAATATTTTGGTATTCCTGGGCATCGGGAATTTGGAAAAAGCTTCCCGCGGAACACCGGAGATAGTATAAAGAACATACTTTTCGCCGGAACTATTTACCACATTGTAAAAAAAAGCGCCAAATTTAGCACCGGTGATCTCGGTAGCAATGTCAGTGATCTTTTGTACAAGATTTTCAAGGTCGATCTCCGACGCAATTGCCTTGCCGCTTTCCAGCAGCACTTCGAATATGTTGGTTCGATCAATGGAAGTACCATTATTTTCCACGTAGCAAGGTTTAATCGTTTAGTTTTTTATATAGGTCAACAGCTTTTGAACACTTTGCTTCAGTTCCCCGAAAGTTAAAGGCTTGGTATGCATATCCACGCCATACAGGGCACATTCCTGGCGGTCTGAAGTGCTGCCGGAGGTGGTAAATACAACAGTTGGTACATCGGCCAGACGCGTATCTGTTTTTAGCGATCGAATCAGTTCCAGGCCGCCCATGCCGGGCATGTTGAGGTCCACGATAAGCAGAGAGGGGAGGGTAGCGCCTGAGTTCTTGAGCACGCTCAGCGCATCCATGCCGTCCGATGCCATTTGAAGCCGGTATTCGCCATCGATTGCTTTCACTGCGTCGGCAAATAACATCCGGTCCTCTGCATCGTCATCCACGTACATTACCGTTGAAAGTGTGGCCATAGCTATTGGTATACCTTTGCAAAGCTAAAATAGTACCATTTAAAATCCTCTGTGGAATATTTTGTACACAGATAGTGAAATTTCGTATTGCATTCGTAAATATCCTATTGTTTTTTAATACTCCAATAAGTAGCTTTAGAAAAGTGATACTGGTTATAGCGCTCGCAACATCCATATCCTGAAGAACTACCAATATCCCTGAAGGCCCGTTAAGATCCGTATCCGGTGCAGCCTATACTTGCTATCGCAATTAAAATCCAGATCCGCATCCAATGTCCATGAAACCAGGTTAAGAGAACTCGTCCGAAAATTGTTGAGCCCCCGTCTTCGGGGGCTCTTTTTATGCCTTGAAATGATCTACCAGTGATGCTGCTGCGCTTTTATACTTTACGCTACTTACAGGTATGATTTTTATGCAGTAATCCATAGCTAAAAGGTCGATATGAAGATAACTACACGTCCGGGTAAACCGTATCCGTTAGGAGCAGCATGGGATGGAACAGGGACCAACTTTACATTTTACGCAACAAATGCTTCAGCGGTCGAGCTTTGCTTGTTCGATTCCGCAGAAGCCGAAGCAGAGTCCGTGTGTATCAGCATACCCGATCGCTTCGATGGCGTCTGGCATATTTACCTCGAAGGCATTAAGGCTGGACAATTATACGGTTTCCGCGTACATGGAGAATACAATCCGGAAAAAGGCCATCGCCACAATCCTGCCAAGCTCCTCATCGATCCATACGCACGCGCCATCGCCGGCAGCTTCAATTGGCACAACGACCTCTTTGGATATGAAATAGGGCATGAGAATGGCGATCTGCAGCTTTCAGAAACCGATAGCGCACCCTACATACCCAAATCCGTCGTCATAGATGCATCATTCAACTGGGGCAGGGATAAACAACTTAACATACCCTATCACAAATCCGTTATCTATGAGTTGCATGTAAAAGGCTTTACCCATTTACATCCTGAATTGCCGGAAGAGATCCGCGGTACCTATGCCGCCCTTGCACACCCGGTAATCATTAAATACCTTAAACAATTAGGCGTTACGGCCGTTGAGCTGATGCCCGTCCATCATTTTGTGGCAGACAGGCATTTGATTGAGCGCGGCCTTACCAACTATTGGGGTTACAATACCATTGGCTTCTTTGCACCCGATGTACGTTATTCATCCGGTGGCGTAAATGGAGAACAAGTAAAAGAGTTCAAGACGATGGTCAAACAACTCCACAAAGCGGGCATAGAAGTCATCCTTGATGTAGTCTATAACCACACGGCCGAGGGCAATCACCATGGACCTACACTATCTTTCCGTGGAGCAGATAACCTGTCATACTATCGGCTCACAGAAGAAAACAAAAGATACTACGATGACTACACAGGTACAGGCAATACATTCAACGCCGGAAACCCCAATGTACT
Organism: Paraflavitalea sp.; assembly: GCF_059502485.1. Lineage (NCBI taxonomy): Bacteria > Pseudomonadati > Bacteroidota > Chitinophagia > Chitinophagales > Chitinophagaceae > Paraflavitalea > Paraflavitalea sp. The sequence goes on along the minus strand of NZ_JCACET010000010.1, from coordinate 709,947 downwards.
GCGGTTGATCATGGACAGCCTGCGCTACTGGATCACCGAAATGCACGTCGATGGATTCCGGTTCGATCTGGCCCCTGCACTCGTACGCGAGCTGCGCGATGCTGACAGGCTCAATGCCTTTTTCGACATCATCCACCAGGACCCCGTTATCTCCCAGGTAAAACTCATTGCTGAGCCTTGGGATATTACCCAAACAGGATACCTGCTGGGCAAGTTCCCGCCCGAATGGGCAGAATGGAACGACAAATACCGCGACTGCATGCGCGATTACTGGCGCGGCGCCGATAGTAAGCTCGGTGAATTTGCCGCCCGCTTTGCCGGCAGCGCCGATCTCTACGAAAACACCAACCGCCAGCCTACCTCCAGCATCAACTTCATCACGGCACACGATGGGTTCACCCTGCGCGACCTCGTTTCTTATAATGAAAAACACAACGAAGCCAATGGTGACAATAACAAAGACGGCAATGAGGAGAATCGTTCCTGGAACTGTGGCGCCGAAGGACCAACAGACGATCCCGGCATCAATGAACTACGTAGCAGGCAGCAACGCAATTTCTTTGCGACTTTATTATTATCACAAGGCGTTCCAATGATTTCGGCAGGAGATGAATTAGGACGCACACAGCAAGGCAACAACAACGCCTATTGCCAGGATAATGAAATATCCTGGCTCAATTGGCAGGAGGGCGATTCCAACCTGATGCAATTTGTTCGATATTTGATCCGGCTGCGCAAACAACACCCGGCCTTCAGCCGCAAACGCTGGTTCCGCGGCCATCCGCTTACAGGAGGTGGTATGGAAGAAATTGCCTGGTTCCTCCCCGAAGGCGAATCCATGAAAGAAGAACATTGGAAAACAGGCTATGCAAAAAGCCTGGGCGTATACCTGCAGGAACTGGAAAGCCAGAACAACGATCCCCTCGATGAAATGGTGACCCGGGAAAACTTCTACTGCATCTTCAATGCACACCATGAGGAAGTGCCATTCAAACTGCCCGGTCAGCAATACGGACAACTTTGGAAAAAACTGATCGATACCGCAGTTGGTGTAATAAAGCAGGATAATAAACGCTATCATTCCGGCGAAGCCATCATGGCCGCCGGCCGGTCCATGATATTATTAATGAGTACCGAAAAAAGAATGCTGGCAAAAAGTGTATAAGCCCTTCAACGAATAGCAAATAACAACGCCTGCCACGGCAGTAACACCACTGTGTTGCCCTCCAGTTGCAGCGAAGTCTCATTATTCATCAAAGGCTCCGCCTGTTTCAATGGAAGGCCTCGTTAAAGAAGGAGAATCCATCATTGAAGAAACAGAAAATGGTTCCATGACCAGGGATGTAGGCATCATCATGGCGGCTCAGAAAGTAGAACACTATGAGATCGCAACTTATGGTGGCTTGGTACAGTTCGCCATTACGATGGGCAACGAAGAGATTGCAGACATATTGAACATGACATTGGACGAAGAGAAACAAACAGATGTAGACCTGACGACCATTGCAGAAAACGATATTAATTGGCAAGCAGAACAGGAAGAAGGAGAACAAAAAGAAGAAACCGAAGAATAGGTTATAGGTTGTAAGCATAGGGGAGCTTGGGTACGCTCTGGCTCCTCTTTCTTTTCTGTACCCCTTATCCATGACCTTTACCGCATTAAAGCAACAGTCGATTGCGGCTCATCTTCAAAAGCAAAACTTCATACATCAGGATTGCTCATGATTCAAACGCAACAGGCAACATTACAGTAAATAATGCGCCTTCGCCCAAACGGCTTTCTGCAGTTATTTTTCCATGATGACGTTCAACGATTCGCTTGCATAACGCAAGCCCCAGGCCGGTGCCTTCATATTCACTTGTCTTGTGAAGCCGGGTATAATTTTCAAATATTTTGTCGGCATACTTTTGGTCGAAACCGATACCATTATCTTTAAAGCAAAGACGAATATACGCATGGCCGGCCAGCAAATGTTGTTCATCAACTTCTGCAATTTCCATAACCGAAGAGGATATTTCGATAGCCGGTGAATTGCCATTTTTCGAAAATTTAAGGGCATTCCCGATCAGGTTATACAACAGTTGATGAAATAGGGTAGCAGACCCCTCTATAGTTGGTAATTCATTCTTGATAACCACCATCGCCTGCTTCTGCAAAATTACCATTTCGAGGTCTGCAAGCACGCCCTCCAACGTTTTATTGAGATTTACTTGGCTCTTACTGTGTTCTTCATTATTAACAGTCGACAACCTGAGAATACCTTCAATTAAATTGGTCATGCGCAAGGTAGCTTCTTCTATCTTTGACAGATAAGCAGGCACATTATCATTAGCATTTGTTCCTAATTCATCATTGATCCGGCTGAGGTAAAGGCGAACTTTGCGCAGGGGTTCTTTCAGATCGTGACTGGCCACATGGGCAAATTGAGCCAATTGCTCATTGGACTTTTGCAGTGACTTATTGCTTTCATCAAGCTCGCTCGTCCTTATTTTCACTTGTTGTTCCAGCAGCTCAGCCGAATTCTTTTGCTCATCGATATCTGTCAATGTCCCTATCCATTCCAGTATATTCCCCTGTTTGTCCAGGATGGGCGTCGCCCGCGACAGAAACCATTTATACAGGCCATCCTTCCCCCGCATCGGATGCGTCACTTCGAATGGCTCATTTTTAAGCCAGGCTTCTTTCACAAACTCCGTCAACCTGTCGATATGGTCGGGGTGGTGAAGTTTCGACCAACCCCAGCCAGTCATCTCCTCCATCGTTAGCCCACTATATTCCATCCAACGGTCATTATACCAGTAAACATCGCCATTGGCATGCGCCATCCACGCCATGTTAGGGATCGTATTGGCCAGCGTTTTGAACCGCTGTTCACTGATCAGCTCAAGTTTGGCTTCCTTCTCTTTGGCCGATCGCTCGGCTATTTTATATTGCGTAATATCTTTAGTTAAGGCAAACTGTACACATTCACCGGTTGATAGCACCAGCGGAGTCGCATAAGTTTCCAGGTACCGCCGCGTGCCCTTTTGTCCCACTACTTCATATTGCCACACCATCGGTTTGCCGGAACAAACCACCGCATGATTGCTTTTCCAGCTGTCCTGGTATTCAAGGGGTATGAAGTCAAAGACGGATGCTCCAACCACAATGTCAACAGTTGGTACCTCGATGAGATCCAGGCCGGCACGATTAATATATTCTACTGTTCCTTGCGAATTGATAATTTTTACGCACTCTGGCGACGCATCCATCACGGAGTAAGCCGAAAGATCGGCTACCTGAACCTTGCTCATAGATTTGGATCAATTTGTGTTGAGTAATACTGCGTTGCTATAATTACATAGGAAAGGTGTGGAAATGAATACCCACTTACGAATGAAACGAATAGGTAAGTACAGGAGGAGGGTTACAACTTACACATATTTGAGTAATCGTGGGCATACAATCAGGGTTTATAAACAGATTTATAGAAGAAGTAGCTACGTTTAATAAATATGATGCCAGGATTAAACATTGGCCACCTACTGAAAGCCAAAAAACTGCTTTCACAACTAAGTAAATCTACTTAGTCATCCTGCATTTAAGCAGTTTATAATCACTTAAAATGTTGAGTTGTAGTTTAACCCGTAGCGCAACCTTACATTTGCGCCGATGATGAAACCTTGCACACTGCTTGTTGTCGACGACGACGTGGATGATCATGAATTGATCAGTCAGGTCGTTGCGACCATTCACACGAACTGTAGAATAATTTTTGCGATCAACGGATTACAGGCGTTGTCCTTATTGGCCGACAAAACCATAGCCATAGATATCATTCTGCTCGATTTGAATATGCCCGTCATGAATGGGGTGGAGTTTCTGCAAATACGAAAAGAGCAGGCCCTGCAGCAACAATTACCGGTTTTCGTTCATTCCACCACCATCGATCCATTTATGGAAAGCATGTTGAAAGACCTCGGTGTGTGTGAAATACTGTCCAAAGGAATTTCCATTGAAGAGCTCAAAGCAAATCTCCAAAAGGTATTTGACGCCTGCGTACAGCAAAGTTAAGCTGTCATTCGACCCCGGAAGAGTGTAACGCAGAAGCGGGGCCAGAAACCTGCCCTATAAGTATTTCAATAGATCATGCGGAGACTGCAACAAATGAGTAGCGGGATCATAATGCAATGAAGAGGTAACGTCAGTACTGCCGGCAACCAGTAATGGGAAGTCGCGGGCAAGCCCCATGGCACTCCGGATGTGAAGTAGATTATCCTCTCCCGGACGGGCAATGAAAAACAACAACACATGAGAGATATCCGTTTTCCCCAGCACGGCAGCCACCTGCTCATAAGGCACATTCTGGCCAAGATAGATCGTCTCGATATCTTTGGAACGGATAATATAATTGGCAAAAAGCAAACCGATCTCATGCCATTCGCCGGGAGGCAGCATCAGCAGGAATTTCTTGCGGCGCTTCCTTTTGAGCACCAGTGAATCGGTGGCGGCGATCAACTTGCGGCGTACCACTGCCGACGCAAAATGTTCCTGCACCGGCATGGCGTCATCTGTAGACCACATGATGCCGATCTTTTCCATCAATGGGTAAAACACTTGTAACATCGCATCGAAAACGCCATAGCGCATTACCGCCGCAGCATAAGTTTTTTCAAAGTTTACCTCATCGAAAGCAAGCATGGCCACCACCAGGTCATTGATATAAGCCACAGCCACGTCATCCCCTTCATGCGTATTGCCTTGCAAGCCCAGCACCATGGCATGCATATCATCCTCGTCCAGTGCGGCGATCTTCGATATTTTATACCCGTTCGACAACAAAGTAGCCACGTTCAACAGCTTGCGCACCTGCCGGTCGTCATACATACGGATATTGGTATCCGTCCGCCCCGGCTCGATGAGGTTATACCGCCGTTCCCACACACGGATCGTCGGAGCTTTAATGCCCGAAAGTTGTTCCAGCTCGGATATATGATATAGCTTCATACGCACCACAAAGTTAATAAACAGTTGTCATGCTCACATAACGCAGGAACTCTTCTTTTACAGCGCTATGGCCAAACTTGCCCCCGTAAAAAGAGGTCACTGTGGCGGAATGCGTATCCCGGATACCCCGCGAAGCTACACAAAGATGCTTCGCATCGATCACAACCGCCACATTCTCCGTATCCAGCACCTGTTGCAAAGCATGCCCGATCTGCATGGTCAGCCGCTCCTGCACCTGCGGACGACGCGCATAATAGTCCACCAGCCGGTTCAGCTTCGAAAGACCGATCACTTTACCAGATGAAATATACCCCACATGCGCCTTGCCATATATAGGTACAAAGTGATGCTCGCAATGACTATAAACAGTAATATCCTTTTCCACCAGCATCTGGTTATAATGATACTTGTTGTCAAACAAAGTGATAGCCGGCTTATGCTCTGGGTCCAGGCCGCGGAACGTTTCTTCTACATACATCTTCGCCACACGCAGCGGCGTGCCACGCAAGCTGTCATCATTCAGATCGAGCCCCAGCGTTTCCATTACCTGCCTGAATAAACCTTCTATCTTCTTTACCTTCTCTTCGCTGCTCATATCGAATGCATCGGGCCGCAAAGGCGTATCATCCGATGTGCACAAATGATTGTCGCCCATTTCCAGTACCAGTTCGTTTAATGTAAATCCATTCACCGCACAAAGCCCGGTCGCTTTTTTGCCATTTTGCATGAGATTAATTTTTATTAACAACATAAAGATAGCGGATATTTTGTTCAACTTTTCATTAAATTTGTTGAACAAAATAAAATTCATCATTTCACCCTTACATATATATAAATGAAAAAGGTACGGCTCATACTGGGTGATCAGCTCAATTACCGGCACAGCTGGTACAAGACTGTTGATGACAACACCACGTACCTGATCATGGAAATGAAGCAGGAGACAGGCTATGTATTGCACCATGCGCAAAAACTCATAGCTTTCTTTGCCGCCATGTACAACTTTGCCACCTGGCTGCGCCGCAAAGGCCACCGCGTCATCCACTTCAAGATCAACGATCCCGAAAACCGGCAAAGCCTGGCAGAGAACATAACTTATGTAATCAACGTTTGCGGCGCCACACAGTTCGAATACCAGTTGCCCGATGAATACAGGCTCGATCAACAATTGTTACAATGGTGTAAGCACAATGCCATTGATTATAAAGTCTACGATACAGAACATTTCTTAAGCAGGCGCGAACAGCTGGCCGATTTCTTTGGCAAACGGCAGCCCCTCATGGAAACCTTTTACCGTGATCTGCGTCGCCGCTATGGTATCCTTATGGCAGGCGATCAGCCCGAAGAAGGCCGCTGGAATTTCGATACAGAGAATCGTGCTGCCTGGAAAGAACAGCAACCCGTGCCACCCGCATTGCAGCAGCGCCACGACTACCGGACCATTTGGCGGGAAATAGAAAACGCAGGAATAAAAAGCTTTGGAGAAAACAAGGCAGCCGATTTTCCCTGGCCCACCGGCAGACGGCAATCCTTGATCGTCCTCGACTATTTTATACAAAAGCTCCTGCCTGCCTTTGGCAAATACCAGGATGCCATGCACACACAGCAACGATATTTCTTCCATAGCAGGCTCTCCTTTGCGCTAAACACGAAAATGCTGTCGCCGATGGAAGTCATACAAAAAGCAGAACAGGCATATCGCACAGGCAAAGCGCCGGTTACATCAGTAGAAGGCTTCATAAGACAAATACTCGGATGGCGTGAATACATGCGTGGCCTCTATTGGGCTCACATGCCAGGCTTCAGCCAAAAGAACTTTTTCAGCCACGCCAATCCACTGCCCGGCTGGTATTGGACCGGACAAACACGCATGAACTGCCTGCACCATTGCATCACGCAAAGCCTTGAAGATGCCTATGCACACCACATACAGCGCCTCATGATCACGGGCAACTTCGCACTCCTCGCAGGAATAGACCCTGCAGCAGTAGATGCCTGGTACCTCGGTATATACATCGATGCCATAGAGTGGGTGGAGATCACCAATACACGCGGCATGAGCCAGTATGCAGATGGTGGCATCACGGGGACCAAGCCCTATGTATCATCGGCAGCCTACATACACCGCATGAGCAACTACTGCAGCAAATGCCATTACAACTATAAACTCAAAACAGGTAAACAAGCCTGCCCGTTCAACAGCTTGTACTGGGATTTTTTTGATCGCCACCGTCCCTTGCTGGAAAACAATCCACGCATTGGCATGGTATATAAAACATGGGATAAGATGCAACCCGCAGCAAAAGCAGCACTGCTGCAGCAGGCAGCAACTTATCAGGAACAGATAGAAGAACTATAACAGTGACAGGGATACGGTGACAGCTTTACACAATACCTGTCAAACTGTAGACAACGATAAACAAAATGACAGCTCTTTATTTAGGGATTTACTGACAAAAAATAAACGATGAACACAATCGACGGTTCGCTCCCGATTTGTGATGATTCACTCCGGCACACGATCTGTCGGCAAGGTTTAAGCTACAATAACAACGGTATACACCGTTAAAACACGCTTAAAAAAAACATGTATGAAATCTCCACGTTTATTCAGCAAACTTTTATTGGTAACACTATCGGCAGGTACATTGGCTATGACAGGATGCGACAAAGATGATGACGACAAACCCGTTCAAAGGAACATCACCGAAACAGTTGTAAACGATCCCCAGCTAACACTGCTGGAAGCAGCTGTGGTAAAAGCCGGACTTGCCAACACGTTGGCAACAACAGCTAATCTCACCGTGTTTGCACCCGATGATGCTGCCTTCAAAATGGTAGACCTCAATGGCGACGGTACGCCCGACCTGGATACCGAAGCGAAGATCAATGCCCTCGACGCCAATGGCGTGGCATTACTGACAACAGTACTGCAATACCATGTATTAGGTTCTAAAGTAATGGCAGCAGATGTACCCGCTGGTCCCAATGCAGCCATCGCCACACTGGGTGGCAAACAGGCATTCGCCACCCGCAACAGTGCAGGCGTATTCATCAATGGCGTGAAAGTGAAGAAAGCAGATGTTAGTGCAACCAATGGCGTCATACACATTATAGACCGCGTATTGATGCCGCCATCAGGCAACATCGTACAAACAGCAGCCGCCAATCCCAATTTCACCTACCTCGTAGCTGCCGTACAGCGCGCAGGTACTGATATTGTCAATGCATTGACAGCTGCAGGGCCGCTAACTGTATTTGCGCCCACCAACCAGGCATTTATCAATGCAGGCTTTCCGACGATTGCTTCTATCCAGGCAGCAGATCCAAATACGCTGAAACCGATACTTCTGTACCATGTAGTAGGAGCCCGCGTATTTTCATCTGACCTTACCGAAGGAGCGCAGCCCACCACCGCAGGTGGCGGCAAAGTGACAATAACCCTGAGTGGAGGAGCTAAAGTAAAAGGAAATGGCAATCCGTCCGCATCCAATATCGTAGCAACAGACATTGTCACCACCAATGGAGTGATCCATGTCATTGACAGGGTTTTGTTGCCCTAAGACAATGAATAATCCCTATAGTTAAAAACCAGGGAGGCAACTACCCACACGGTAGTTGTCTCCCCTTTGTACAATACCAATTGGAAGACAGCATGTTTACACATCCATACAGGTACCTGTTTATAGTATTATTGTCGGCCTACGCCTACATGAATACCGTTCTGTGCGAAGTGTACCGCTACTTCAATATCCAGGTGGCATGGTACCACGCCCTGCTGACCATTATATTGATCACATGGCTTACCTGGGAAGGCAACCGCCTCATAGAAAAGGCAGTAATGAAACGCTTTCCCCCACAGCAAAAACGCATACCTTACCTCGTAGTATTTTTTATAGCAGGCATCGGAATAGCTTGCACAGTAGCCACGCTGGTAGTTTATGCAATGGGAGCCCTCGTATACACCTATTCCTTCGAACAATATGAAATGCCCCTGAAGTTGAACCTGATCTACGCAGGCCTTATCAACCTCTTCTTCCACCTTCTCAACACGATCCTGTTCTTCTTCAAAGAATACCGGATCAAATACACCGAAGCCGAAGAATTAAAACGCGTCAGCACACAGGCTCAGCTACAGGCCATCAAAAGCCAGGTCAACCCTCATTTCCTATTCAATAACCTGAACGTACTCTCGGGTATGGTCATCAAAGACAACCCCCGGGCCAACAGGTTTATAGAAGAGTTTTCAAAAGTATATCGCTACATACTCAACAGCCAGGATAAAGAACTCGTAGAGCTGGAAATAGAACTGGCATTCATCAAGCCCTATGTTTACCTGTTGCAACAGCGCTATCCGGATGGACTGAAAGTGGACATTGGCATTTCCGAGCAGTATTACAACCGTTACATCATACCCGTAGCCCTGCAAATGCTAATAGAGAATGCCATCAAACACAATGTCATCTCCCGCAGCAGCCCCCTGCACATAGAAGTGATGGCAAATGGCGCAGGAACACTCACGGTGCGCAACAACCGGCAGCCACGGCGCTCCGTTGAGCACTCCAATAGGATTGGACTCAACAACATCGCCAAAAGATATGAACTGGTATGTGGCAGACAAATAGAGATACACACAACGCAGGAAGTATTTGAAGTGCAATTGCCCTTGCTCCAATTAAATTGACTATATGAAAGTACTCATTGTAGAAGACGAATTGCTGGCCGCCAAACGCCTGCACCTGATGATCGGGCAATACGACCCGGCTATCACTGACGTACAATATACCGAAAGCGTGGGAGAAACGATTGCCTGGCTTGAAAACAACCCGGCGCCAGACCTCATCTTGTCCGACATACAGTTGTCCGATGGCCACAGCTTCGAAATATTCCGCCGCGTGGCCTACAAAGGCCCTGTCGTATTCACGACCGCTTACGACCAGTACGCCATGGAGGCATTCCGGCTGTTCAGCATCGATTATATCCTCAAACCGGTAACCGCAGAAGCATTGGCCAAAGCGTTCGACAAATACAAACAGATCGTCACAACCTATATAGACTATCAGCAGGTATTGCCAAGAGTACAGCAGGTGGTGGGAGATCGGTATAAGACCCGTTTCCTGGGCCGTATCGGGCAAAGGCTTCAGTTTGTGAATGCAGAAGATGTCTCATTCTTCCAGGCAGATAATAAGATCGTTTACCTCACCGACAAGCAAGGTGTACGCTTCCTGATCGATTACACACTCGAAAAGCTGGAACAGATGCTCAACCCGCAGTTGTTCTTCCGGCTTAATCGCCGGTACATAGTACGATACTCTGCCATTGAATACATAAAGCCCCACCTGAATAGCCGCCTCAAGCTCATGATAAAAGGCGCTGGATCACAGGATGAATTTATCATTAGCCGTGAACGTGTAGCCGAGTTCAGGGCATGGGCAGAAGCATAATATAAACAACCCCATTATGCACACAAATAAAATTGCCCTCGTCACTGGCGTAAGCCGCGAAACAGGGTTGGGACTCGAAACCGCCCGGCAATTGGAAAAGCAGGGATACTTAGTCATCATTACCAGCCGTAACCTCGAGACAGTGGTGCAGCTGGCTGAGAACAGCTCATTGCTGCCCATGGACCTCGATATTACCAGCGAGCCAGGCATGCAATTGGTTGCAGACACGATCGGGAAAGTTTACGGCAGGCTCGACGTATTGATCAACAACGCTGCCGGCTATTTCGATCAACAGGGTGCGCTCTTGTCCACAGAAATACGCTACATGCAGGAGGCATTCAACACCAATGTACTGGGAGCCATGCGAACCATAAAGACATTCATGCCCTTGTTGATGAAAAGCCCGCAAGGCCGCATCGTCAATGTGAGCAGCAGCGCAGGATCGTTCTCCGATCCGGTATTCGGTATGCCCCATCACCCTGCCAATGTACCGGTTTACAGCATCACCAAGCTGGCCCTCAATGGGCTCACGGTAGAACTGGCAGGAGAACTGAAAGAAACAAACATCAAGATCAATGCCGTGTGTCCTGGCTTTGTGGCCACCTGGCCCGGCACGGCCCAACTCGGTGCAAGGCCGGTGAGCGAAGGAGCAAAAGGGATCGTATGGGCAGCTACCCTTGGTCCCGATGGGCCAAGCGGAGGCTTTTTCCGGGATGGACAACCAATACCTTGGTAAACCGGCATACATAAAACGCAGCGTAGGGAACAATAAAATAAAATGAAGAGAAAAATAGCAATAATAGGAGCAGGGCTATCTGGATTATCAGCTGCAGCATATGCGGCTAAGGCAGGCAATGAAGTACACGTGTTTGAAAAGAACAGTACGCCCGGCGGCCGCGCCAGGCAGTTTAAAACAAACAACGGATATATCTTCGACATGGGGCCAAGCTGGTATTGGATGCCCGATATCATTGAAGACTTCTTTAAGGATTTTGGATATCAGACAAAAGACTTTTACAAATTAGTACAGCTCGACCCCCAGTTTGAAATGATATTTGCCGATGGCAAACTAACCATCCCCAAAGACTACCTCGAACTGAAAAAGCTCTTCGAACAAACAGAGCCCGGCGCGGGAACAAAGCTCGACGCATTCATGAAAGCAGCCCGCTATAAATACGAAGTGGGCATGCAGCAATTCGTACACAAGCCCTGCCACTCCTGGTGGGAATTCGTTACGCCCAAAATAGCCGCCAGCGCATTCAAATTAGACCTGCTGTCAAATTTTCGCAGCTATGTAAAGAAATACTTTACCCATCCCCAACTGGTAGCCCTGATGGAGTTTCCGGTAATATTCCTGGGCGCTGCTCCGCAGAAGATTCCTGCCCTCTATAGCCTTATGAACTATGGGGGATATGCCTTGGGCACCGCCTATCCAATGGGCGGCTTTTATGAGTTGGTGCTGGCAATGAAAAAAATAGGAGAGGAGCAGGGCGTACGCTTCCATTTCAACCAGCCGGTAGAACAGATTTGTGCGGAAGGCGGTAAAGCCAGCTCCCTGATCGTCAATGGAGAAGAACTGTATTTCGATGCCATCATCGCATCGTCCGACTACCACCATACTGAAACGCTGTTGGATATACCCAACCGCAATTACAATGAAAGCTATTGGCAAACCAGGACCTTCGCGCCGTCCTCACTCATCTATTACCTCGGCTTCAAAGAGCGCATACCCAACCTCCAGCACCATACCCTGTTCTTTGAACATGACCTCGACGGTCACATCGATGATATCTACAAAGACAAACGATGGCCACTGCAACCACTCTTCTACGCCTGCTGCCCTTCAAAAACAGACACCGGTGTAGCGCCCGTAGGCCATGAGAATGTATTCCTCCTGATGCCACTTGCCACAGGGCTCGAAGACCAGGATGCGGTCCGCGAACAATACTTCCGGCAAATGATCACCAGAATGGAGAAGGCTACAGGCGTAAAAGACCTCATAGAAAAGATCGACTATAAACTGAGCTATTGTGTACGCGATTTTATAAAAGACTACAATGCCTGGCAGGGCAATGCCTACGGCCTTGCCAATACTTTATCCCAAACAGCTGTTCTTAAACCAGCCATCAGAAATAAAAAACTCGTGAATCTCTTTTACGCCGGGCAACTCACAGTTCCCGGACCTGGCGTTCCGCCATCGATCATTTCAGGAAAAATTGCTGCAAAAGAAGTCAATAACCTTAAAAGTTTTCGGTTTGAAAGCGCTATTTGATGAATTGTCCAGGCAGGTTAGCAAAGCCGTTACCCAAAAGTACAGCACCAGCTTTTCTCTTGGAATATTGGCATTGAGTACCTCTATTAGGCCAGCCATTTATGCAATATATGGATATGTAAGGCTTGCAGATGAAATCGTGGATAGTTTTCACGGTTACAACAAGCAGCTATTGCTGGAAAGATTAAAAGAACAAACCTGGCAGGCACTCGATGAAGGCATTTCACTCAATCCGGTCCTCCAATCTTTTCAGGAAACCGTTAACCAGTTTAAAATCGAAAAAAGCCTGATTGAAAGGTTCCTCCATAGTATGCAAATGGACCTTATGCCGATCGAGTACAATACAGAAAGCTACCAGGAGTACATCCTTGGCTCGGCAGAAGTTGTAGGTCTCATGTGTTTGAGGGTATTTGTTGAGGGAGATGCACAGACTTATGAAATGTTGAAGCCCTACGCCATGAAGTTAGGATCGGCTTTCCAGAAAGTGAATTTCCTGCGGGATATCAAAGATGATTACCAAATACTTGGTCGTACCTATTTCCCCAATATAGAAATGAGCGTGTTCGACAATCGTATCAAAATGTCTATTGAAGAAGACATAGAAAGCGAATTCGAAGAAGCCCTGATAGGAATTAAGAAACTGCCTGCTTGTTCAAAGTTCGGTGTATACCTCGCTTACAAGTACTACCTGTCCTTATTTAAAAAGATCAAACGAACCCCGGCACAGTGCATTATGAAAGAGCGCATCAGAATACCCAATAGCAAAAAATTATCCCTCATGATGAGCAGTTACGTGCAGTATAAAATAGCAGCCCTATGAACGCACTGATCACCATTACTACATTTATATTGATGGAAGCAGTAACCTGGTGCATCCACAAATTCGTCATGCATGGCTTTCTTTGGGCACTCCACAAAGACCACCACGACCACAGTCACGGAGGAGAATTTGAACGCAATGATCTGTTCTTTGTCATCTTTGCGTTGCCTACAATCGTATTATTCTACATAGGCGCAAAACAAGGCTTTAACTACCTTTTTTACATTGGTCTCGGCATATTGCTTTACGGCCTTGCCTATTTCTTTGTACATGACATTTTCATCCACCAGCGGGTCAGCTTTTTACGCAATACCAAAAATCCCTACCTCCTCGCCATCCGCAGGGCACACAAGCAGCATCATAAGCATGTAAAGAAAGAACACGGAGAATGCTTCGGGTTTCTCTTTGTGCCCATTAAATTCTTCAAAATGTATTTTAGAAGAAAACAACCTCGTGCTTTTCCTGATTCAGAGACGTCCAAATTGTAGTTTCATTAGTCGCCAATAATGCAAGCGATATTCTATTTTTATGGATAATAACAACCCATGCAAAGGCCCTGGAATATTCCCAATCTACCGGTATACAGTTTAGCTACCTACAACGACGATAGCGTCAATATGAATATCTGCACCTATGTATCTGCAGTAAGCATGCAACCAAAACTGTATATGGTGGCAGTATATGAAAATACCCGTACACTCGAAAATATCACTGCCGGACAAATAGCCGTCCTGCAATTATTGCACAAAAGTCAGCATTCATTGATCAGGAAATTAGGACAAACATCCGGCTGGAGCTACAACAAACAAGGGTACCTCCAAAAAAAATCATTGCTCGAAATATGGCAGGGATATAACGTTTTGAAAGGAACCAGCGCACTCATGCTATTGCAAAAACAATGGACCAGGCCGGCAGGTGACCACCACATCTTTGTATTTAGCGTTGTAAAAAGCACCGCCCGCAATAACGACTGCCTCACCTTGCAAACACTGCGCGACAGAAAGTTGATCAGGGGATAAAAAGGCAACAGAAAAGCGAAGGGCAAACAAGATCAATCCTTTTTTAAGGAACTGAATACAAGATGCTGTAAAAACTGGACCACACCCGTATCATCCTTATCAGTTGCAAAATCAGTCAACGACGGCAGGTTTTTTTTGAAAAAGAACTGGTAATGCGCCATTTCGAGTAGTGTGCTCGAAAGCGACCTTGGAAATTTATAAGAAGCATTATATTCCTTGAAGATGTCGGCGATCCTGCCACAAAGATCTTTATAGGGTTTGAAAAAACGGTCCTTGTTATCTTGCGTCACATGCTTCGTTAGATATGACTTGCTGCCCTCGGTAATAGCGATCTGATACAGCTGATTCCGGTCGATATGATTGAAGGTAAACTGGTCCGCCAGTTGAAAGGTCAGCAATTTGATCACCACCATGATTTTCTCCTTCGGCGATTTCACATTATTGGTATGATACAAAAGTTGGTACTCCAGCCAGGTCCACAGCCAGGAAATGATATAAGTCAGCAACTTGTGCTTATTCTCGAAATAACGGTAAATACTCGCTTCGGTCGTCCCGATATCCGCAGCCAGCTTTTTGAAAGTAAAATCCTCAAATCCGATCTTATAGATCATCCGGATGCTATGCTGGATAATGTTGCGGCCAAGCGGAGATTGCTCCGGGTCACGCAAATACAGCTTGGGGTTCATTTTGATCTGCAACTGGAATTCCATACGGCAAAAGTAAAATTCTAATCGAAATCTAATGTTGGGTACAGTATATTTTTACAATCTTTTATGATAGTATTACTATCATATATAAAAGTGATGTATTTATATTTGCGCAAAATATACGCTCAGTCTTAACCCCATCGGCAATGGCAGAAAAACCGCTTTCATTAGTACAATCCGTGTTGAAACTCAACAGGATACTCATGCTCGAACGAAAAGATTTCGCGGCAGCATGCGTATTCGCCCTGCTGGCAGGGTTGGTTCAGCTATCCCTTCCCCTCGGTATCCAGTCCATTATCAGCTTTGTGTTGGCAGGCACCATTTCCACCTCTATTATTGTACTCATTGGCATGGTGGTTTTCGGCGTATTCATCAATGGCTTCCTACAGGTAAGACAGTTGCAGATCATCGAAAAAGTAAAGCAGAAACTCTTCGTCAGGTATTCCCTCGAATACAGCGACCGCCTGCCCAAACTCAATATTGAAAAACTTGACCACGAATACCTGCCCGAAGTGGTCAACAGGTATTTCGACAGCGTTTCATTGCAAAAAGGCATCGACAAGCTCATGATAGACCTCCCCGCAGCAGTGATACAGGTAGTGCTTGGATTACTCCTCCTTTCTTTCTATCATCCCATCTTTATCGCTTTCGGATTGGTGCTTATCACAATTGTGTTCACCATCATACGGTTTACTTCTACCAAAGGCCTTCACACAGCCTACAGGGCAAGCACCTATAAATATGCAGTAGCTGCCTGGCTCCAGGAAATCGCCCGCTCCATCAAATCCTTTAAGTACACCAAAGGTACTTCCCTCCACATGAACAAAACAGATGCATTGGTCAGCGATTACCTCGCCTCACGGACCAGCTATTTCAGCATCCTCCTTACCCAGTTCTGGAGCCTGATCTCTTTCAAAGTACTCATCACCGCAGCCATGCTCATCATTGGCGCCTATCTTCTGGTAGATCAACAGATCAACGTAGGGCAGTTCATTGCTGCAGACATCGTGATCATAGCCATCATAGCTTCCATCGAAAAATTGATCATCAACCTCGATACCGTCTACGACTCCATCGTTTCAGTCGAAAAATTGAGCGCCATTACTGACGCAGAGACCGAAAAAAGCGGCCACCTCGAATTACCGGTAATCGATGAAGGCGTATCGATAGAATTCGACCACGTAACCTTTGCGTATGCCAACAAAAAACCAGTGTTGAAGAACATAACCTTTTCCATCGGTGCAGGGAAAATGGTGCAGATCAAAGGCATTTCCGGAGCAGGCAAATCCACCGTACTCAGGCTGCTCACCGGCGCCTTTAAAAATTACACAGGCAATATTTTGCTCAACAATGCCCCCGTAGGCAACTACCAGGTAGCCAATCTTCGCAGGAACACGGGTATCCTGCTCGGCAGCCAGGATATCTTCCAGGGTAGCCTGTGGGAAAACCTGACGATGGGCAATGATGCAATTACTATTCAACAGGTAAATGAGCTCTGCCAGATATCAGGACTTACCCACTTTGTAAAATCCTTGCCCCATGGCTACGATACACACATGTTGCCTGTCGGCAATAAACTCGCTGAAAATGTGCGCAGGAACATCCTCCTCATAAGAGCCATTCTTGCCGAACACAGGTTGATGCTCCTCGAAGATCCCTTTGCCCATTTGCCACCGGAAAACAAAAGCAATATGATCAGCTATATCAGGAAAAATACGGCATCCACCATATTGATAGCCTCGCATGATGAAACACTTGGCCGGTACTGCGACCAGGTAATTGAACTGAGCCCCGATGGAGAGGTGTTGACAATAAAAAACAACGCATAAGATGAATACGTATTTACAATCCGATATACATACCATTGCTGCGAAAAGCAACCTCCGTTCCTTTTCAAACATCTACCTGTTTTACAGGAGCAGCCGCATGAAAAAATGGTTATGGGGAATGTTCATACTGCTGGTAGCCGTACTCTTTTTGCCCTGGACACAAAACATCAGGGCAAGAGGTACTGTCACAACCCTGCGGCAGGAACAACGCCCCCAACAGGTAAACACGCTGATCGCCGGCAGCATCGTCAAATGGCATATCAAAGAAGGCGATGTTGTAAACGCAGGCGATACCCTCTTGCAATTAGGCGAAGTAAAAGTCGAGTATTTCGACCCCCAATTGCTCAAAAGAACTCAGGAACAGATCACAGCCAAACAACAAACCATGGAAAGCTACCGCAACAAAGCGGCAGCCACCACCGTGCAGTCGCAGGCCCTCCAACAAAGCCGGGAACTGAAATTACAATCCCTCGACAACAAGATTGCACAGCAGCAATTGAAGATAAAGACCGATGAAGCAGACCTCACCGCAGCAACCAACGAGCTCGAAGCATACAAAAGACAAATAGAGGCAGCACGCATCATGCTCGACAGCGGCGCGATATCGCTGACGGATTTCGAAAAAAGAAAGATCAACTACCAGAACGGGCTTGCCAAATGGAACAGCGCAGGCAATAAACTCCAGCAGAGCAAACAGGAATTGACCAATCTCCGTATCGAGCAACAGGCCACCCTGCAGGATTACACCGATAAAATCGCAAAAGTGAGTGGCGACAGGTTCTCCTCCCTGTCCGACGCAGCCAGTACGGAGGCCGAACTCCTCAAGCTCCAAAACCAATTGGCCAACTATGATGCACGCAGCAAACTATACTACATCATAGCGCCCCAAAGTGGACAGATCACCAAAGCCAGAAAAGCAGGCATAGGAGAGTTCCTCAAAGAAGGCGATATGATCGTGGAGATCGTTCCCGACAAAATACAATATGCGATAGAGCTTTTTGTAAAACCGATGGATCTCCCACTCGTCAACAGAGAACAAAAAGTACGGTTTGTATTCGATGGTTTCCCCGCAATAGTTTTCAGTGGTTGGCCCGGTGGCAGTTACGGTACGTTTGGAGGCAAGGTTATCGCCGTAGAGAACTCCGTCAGTGCAAATGGAAAATTCCGGGTGCTGGTCGTGGAGGATAGTACCGATAGGAAATGGCCCGCGCAACTGCGCATAGGCGGGGGGGCAGAAGGCATTATGCTCTTGAAAGATGTACCGGTTTATTACGAATTGTGGAGAAACATTAATGGCTTTCCACCCGAATATTACCAGGCAGAAACATCAGCGCCAAAAGAGAAGAAACTATGATACGTATCCTGTTTAAAAACATATCAGTTACGCTCCTCGCATTATGCACCTGTCGTAGCCTTGCCTCCGCACAGGATAAACTGACATTGACAGAAGAAACATTTGTTCAACAGGTAAAACAATACCACCCCGTAGTAAAACAGGCAGACCTGCTCACACAAAAAGCGGAAGCCGATTTGCTCACTGCGCGCGGCGCCTTTGATCCGGTATTCGATGCAACTACCAGCGCTAAAACACTCGATGGCGTCAACTATTACCAATATACAAACCCGGAACTTAAAATTCCCACAGGCACCCCTGTCAACCTGAAAGCGGGATATGAAAAAACCGATGGACAATACATCAATCCAGAACGCACCAAAGGAGTAGCCAGCTACCTTGGCATCGAAATACCGTTGCTGAATGGTTTGCTTACCGATAAAAAGAGAACTACCCTGCGCCAGGCAGGAATATATAGACAGCTCAACACACAGGAGCGCCTCTTGATGATCAACGACCTCCTGTTCGATGCAAGGTCTGCCTATTGGGAATGGGCAGGCGCCTGGTACCTATACCGGGTTTATACCAATTATATAGAAGTCGCTGACAAAAGGACCAGGCTTATCAGTTTGTCATTCAAAAATGGTGACCGCGCCATGGCCGATACTATGGAAGCATGGGCGCAGCTTCAAAACGTCAAACTCATGCAGGCAGGCGCACTGGCCGAGTTGAATAAAAAAATAGTGGACCTGTCGGCCTTCCTCTGGACGGCAGACGAAACCCCTTATCTGCTACCGGAATCATTTGTACCGGATACTGTGGCATTGGCGGCACTACAGCCACTGCCCGATACAGCGTTCCTGGTAGCCCGTGTCGGCAACACCCACCCGGCTTTACAGGCAGCCCGTTATAAACTCGGCATCCTCGAAGCAGAACGCAGACTGAAGCGCCAAAACTTTCTGCCGGTCATAAACCTGCAGGCCAACCTGCTTAGCAAAGACTACTATCAATACAAAAATGTTTCCTGGCCCTACCTCGAAAACAACTATAAGATTGGCTTCAACGTAAAATTACCACTGTTATGGCGCCAGGAACGGGGCGAATACAAAAATGTGCTGATTAAGATTAGAGACAACAACATAGAATTACAAAAGAAACAATGGGACCTGCAGAATAAAATAAGAAAATATTACAACGAAACAGTTCAATTGCAACAACAGCTGCAGGCCGCCCGCGAAATGAACAGAACATATACCTTCCTGCTGAAAAATGAAGAACTCAAATTCTCACAAGGAGAAAGTTCACTTTTCCTGATCAATGCCAGAGAGAATAAAATACTGGAAACACAACAGAAAGTAATAGAGCTTCAGGTAAAGTATCGCAAAGCATCATACGCTATACAATGGGCAGCAGGATCGCTGGCAGCACAATAAATCTATTGAAAGCTGCCAACGATTCCCGGCCGGATGACAAAATACGACAACGGTCAACTGCGTAATTCACGTCGCATAAACCAATAATATGTAAGCGCAAAACAAACAGCTATCGCTGCAACAAGACCACAAACCTGTGGCCACACGATCAGCAGGCTTTCCCGAAAGGGGAGAGGCTTCGGAATAGCGCCGGACATTTGCTCAACCGTTAGCGGTCCCAGGCTGCGTACCGATGGCATCAGCAAAGTGGTGGTAGCATCAGTATACAACTGGCTCGGAGCAAGACGCAGCAGGTCCAGCAACAGGTTATTGTACCACAGCACATCCGCTTCTGAAAGATAGACCGGGTCTGGGAAAAAACCTTTCACCACCATACTGATAACAATCCGGTAAAAGATCGTAAAGAACAACCAAACCCCGATGGCCGTCAGCGCGGAAGTAGTCGCCTGCCGGAACTTCACGGAAAACAGGATCGATAGTGCAAGCCAGAAACCGACATACAGCACACTAAGCAACACAAAACTCATGATCCGGAAAAATTCCTCCGGCTCAAGTGGCACGCCGGTCATCAGCAGCCCGGCCCCGATCATCAGCAGCGCCAAAGACAGAAACAAAACAAACACGATCGCAAGGGCTCCCAGGAACTTGCTCAACAGCAAATGGTCCCGGTAAACAGGTTGCGCCATAAGCCGGGTCAACGTACCATTATTCTGCTCTGCATTGATAGCATCAAAACCAAGACTGATGCCCAGCAGCGCACCCAGAAAGCTGACGAAAATATGGAACGTCGGTAATGAGCCATCTGAAGTGGTAAGCAATTTAAGATAGAGATATAAACGGTCTGGATCGTTTTCATTAGCCACAGCAGCTTGCAGGTTTGTCAGCGACACATACATCGTCGCTACGAAGGTTAGCAGCAGCAATACCAATAGTACGATAAAACGCCAACTACGGATATGATCTGCTATTTCCTTCCGCACCATAATGCCAAGCGCGCTTGGCCGCTTGGCGGCTGCATTAACAATACTTTTAAGCCAGCCGCTATTGTTTAACCTTCCGGAAAAAAGTCCGTTGAAATAAACCGCTGGATTTGCCATCCTTTTCATATTCGGTTATATTATTGTCAAAATAACGTTGATAGATTTCTTCGAGACCATATTCCTTTTTGTGCACACCCATGATATCCATTTCTTTGCCCACAAAAAAGCGCACAAGGTCCGGTGTCATATTGCGCGAGCAGCTTACCTCGATGGTACGACCATCGACGGCAACTTCTTTTACGCCTGCTATAGATTGCAGCGCAGACAGCACATCCCACTCTGCAGGTGGCGATGCTGCCAGTGTGATACTGGTAACAAAGTGATCACCCGAAAACAGCTGCCCCGAGAGCGTGGCTACATCGCCGTCCGCCAGCAATTTGCCGCCAACAAAGATGCCAACCCGGTCACACACCTGTTGCACCTGGTAGAGATGGTGCGAAGACAATAGAACGGTAATCCCCTGCTCACGGCTAAGTTGCCTGATAAGCCCGAGGAAATCCTTTACCCCGCTTGGATCGATCCCCAGCGTTGGCTCGTCCAGTATAATGACGGCAGGTTGCCGGATCAATACATCCGCCAGGCCAAGCCGTTGTTTCATACCACGCGAATAAGCCCCGGTTTTTTTGTGCATCACATCACCAAGCCCTACCAGCTCCATCATATCCCGGGTACGGTTCTTCACTTCGCCTTCAGGCAAACCACTAAGCCGTGCGATGTATTGCAGGTTGTCGATAGCCGTCATGCTGTCATAAAAGCCAACATTGTCGGGCATATAACCAACTTTACGCTTCACAGCGATCGGATGGGTAGTAGCATTGATGCCACATACCTTGGCAACACCTGCAGTAGGTTCCGTAAGACCGAGCATCATCAGGATGGTGGTAGTCTTACCGGCCCCGTTTGGTCCAAGCAGGCCATAGATCTCGCCCGGCCTGATCTGCAGGTCAAGCTGATCCACAGCCTTCAATGAACCGTAGCATTTTGTCAATCCTGCCAGTTCAATGATAGGTTGTTCCATAAATTGAGGTAAATTATCTTCTTCCGTATTTTCTGATCAATGTATAAATAACACCCACAGCTGCCAGAATAACCAGTACGCCCATCCAGCCGGCCAGCCATGAAGTCGTTACGGTCGTGCGAAATAAAGCCGTAGCATTGATATTGTTGTTGCGCGCCGAAAAAGTCGTGGCATAATCACCGGCAATCGTTTTGTCCGGCACCTTCAGGTGGGCAACAACATCGATGCTTTTGCCCGGCTCGAGTCTTTCTACCCTGGCAGGTTCGAAAATTGCGTCCCATTTGGCTGGCGCCTGCGCAGCAAGCTCCAACCCTTCAAGCGGAAGCGTACCCGTGTTCTTTAGCGTTAGATGAATGGATTCACGGTTTCCCTCGGTGATCTCCCCGCTCAGTAAACCGGTAGGAGTGGTTAGCTCCATACCATAAGCCCCCTTTACCACCGCTTCCAGTTTCAGCGAAAGCGTATCCCATTCGGCACTCGCCGTCACAGGAATCGTGTACGTCCCCGGTTTAGCATCCGGTGTCGGCGTCAGTTCGATCGAAACGTCCTGCGTTCGGCCCGAATCCGCCCTGAAAGAAGTGACTGGCATTCCGTCAACACGGAATGCAACATTCCACCCGGCAGGAATATCAGCGCGGAACGAGTAAATGATAGCCCGCGCAGTAGCATTGTGCAGCGAGGCGTTGAACCGGAATGTCTCTTTCGCGGTTCCCTCCAGGTTGATTAACCGGGCCGTCAAGGTTGATGGATTACTGGATGAGATCTTGCCACGCGATGGCGGAATGAATGAAAAAAGAGAAAAAAGAATGACCGGAACAAGCAAGGAGCGTACATGCTGGCGGCCTTGCATTCGTTTTGGTGTAGGATGAAGCGCTAACATAAAAATTAATAAATAGAGGTTAAGTATTCATTAATGATGATAAAAGCTACTTTCACAAAAAAGCGCAGTAAAATTAATGAGTGCATTTTTTTTCACCAAATCCTGCCATAATTTTTTTTACTTCAACAAGCCGCACGCTGTGAAAAAATGACAACCCGTCTGCGTTCATTTCGCTGCCAAAATTTCTTACTTCTGCCATTTTTTTACATAAAAAAACGACGCTTTCAATTGGCACACCCGTTGATGGCGCTATTATAAAGCCATAAAAGCCGCTATAAGTCCAGACATGCATGGCTTTGTTTTAAACAATTCAAAATCATCAATTATGGCAAACAATTTAAAGGCAGTTCCATTACACGACCGCGTTATCATTAAACCTGCCAAAGCAGAAGACAAAACAGCAGGTGGCATTATCATTCCCGACACAGCGAAAGAAAAACCCCTCACAGGCATTGTACTCGCTGCAGGCCCGGGCAAAAAAGATGAACCCGTAACCGTGAAAGCAGGCGACCGCGTGCTCTTCGGTAAGTATGCAGGAACAGAGTTCCGCTATGAGAACGAAGAACTGCTGATCATGCGGGAAAGTGATATTCTTGCAATTGTATAAACACATTTTTTTCCAATTGACTCAAATTAAAGTGTATGGCAAAACAACTTTTCTTTGACCTCAACGCCCGCAACAAAATGAAAAATGGCGTTGACATTTTGGCGAATGCAGTAAAAGTAACGTTAGGACCCAAAGGCCGCAACGTAGTTCTCGGCAAAAAATTCGGCGCACCCGCTGTCACCAAAGATGGTGTGAGTGTCGCAAAAGAGATCGAACTCGAAGACCCCATCGAGAACATGGGCGCACAAATGGTAAAAGAAGTAGCGTCCAAAACGGCCGACATAGCCGGTGACGGAACAACCACCGCCACCGTATTAGCCCAATCTATCATTGCAGAGGGGCTAAAGAATGTTGCCGCAGGCGCCAACCCGATGGATTTGAAAAGAGGGATCGACAAAGCAGTGGCAGCAGTAGTGGAAAACCTGCGCCGGCAGTCGCAGACCATCGGCAATGACAATGCAAGGATCAGGCAGGTAGCGACCATTTCTGCCAACAACGATGAAACAATAGGTACACTCATTGCCGAAGCATTCGGCAAGGTGGGCAATGAAGGCGTGATCACTGTCGAAGAAGCAAAAGGTACCGATACTACCGTAGAAGTAGTCGAAGGTATGCAGTTCGATCGCGGTTATATATCACCCTACTTTGTCACCAATACAGAAAAAATGCAGGCTGTCCTCGAAAATCCATATATCCTGCTATCCGATCGTAAAATATCCTCCATGAAAGACTTACTGCCTGTGTTGGAAAAAACAGCCCAGTCAGGCCGGCCGCTGCTCATTGTGGCCGAAGATCTGGAAGGTGAAGCATTGGCCACCCTGGTCGTAAACAAGATACGCGGCACGTTGAAAATAGCGGCTGTCAAAGCCCCCGGCTTCGGCGATCGCCGCAAAGAAATGCTGCAGGACATTGCCATCCTCACAGGCGGCACAGTACTGAGCGAAGAACAGGGATACAAACTCGACACTGCCGATCTCAACCTCCTCGGTGCCGCCGAATCGATCACGGTCGATAAGGACAATACGGTGATTGTCGGAGGCAAAGGTGACAAGGAAGCTATCCAGGCACGGATCAAACAGATCAAAGCACAGATAGCAAACACCACATCTGAATACGATCGCGAAAAACTACAGGAAAGATTAGCTAAGCTTAGCGGGGGAGTGGCAGTACTCTACGTCGGCGCGGCTACGGAAGTAGAAATGAAAGAGAAAAAAGACCGCGTAGACGATGCCCTGCACGCAACCCGGGCCGCGATACAGGAAGGCATTGTGCCGGGAGGTGGTACAGCCTATATAAGGGCAATAACATCGCTCACCTCCTTGAAAGCAACCAGCGAGGATGAACAAACGGGCGTTGCCATCATAAAAAGGGCACTGGAAGAACCATTGCGCCAGATTGTACAAAATAGCGGGCAGGAAGGCAGCATCGTAGTGCAAAAAGTAAAAGAAGGAGAGAAAGATTTCGGCTTCAATGCCCGCACTGGCATTTATGAACCCCTGCTGCAGGCCGGCGTAATTGATCCCACTAAAGTATCCCGGATAGCAATAGAAAACGCAGCATCCATCGCCGCATTGTTACTCACTACAGAATGTGTAGTTTCCGACAAGCCCAAAAAAGAAGTGGCGGCAAGCCCCGCTTCAGGAATGATGGACATGGACTATTAGAAAAGTAAACAAAGTCTAATACCGTCACATGGCCTGTACCAATGCAATGGTACAGGCCACTTTGTTAAAAGACACCGGCGTTCTGACCAACTCAACTAAGTAAATGATCGATTGGAATGGTTTCGAGGTACGGGTTCAACAGCGTGATATGGTCGAAAGCCCGGTACTCTTCAATAGCCTTGTTGGCAGGATTGCAATAAGCCTCCACATAATAATTTCCCAGCCGGAAAAGGAACACCATGAAGTCTTCATTAGTTCGCTTCGCAACAAGTACCCCTTCGTGAAGTACAGTACTTTTCTTTTCGTCCGCGTTCAATAAGATAAAATCTGATAGCTGCATAGTTAAAAATTTTAAACACTTGATGTTTTAAAAAATTTCTAATAACCTTAAGCTGAACAGATAACGTTGTCCTGGCCTTTAATATATCAGCCAGCAGAAAAAATGAGATGAAACTTTGACTTGAACTACAACAGCTGAAAAAATACAAGAGACAGTATATACGCCGTAGTAGTTATTGCGAGGCTTAATAAAGATAGAGATAAAAATCTTCCGGTTATCATGCCAGCAAAGTATTTGTTCTAATAGTTGGTCGTTGACTATAAATACGGTATATTTGATATCAATTTGAGTCTTGCATCAGTAATCGTTAATTATCTGCTAAGTAACCTGCATTCTTAATTAGTTATTTACTCCTTGCTCCCTCAGTTTTTTTTTAACTTAAATCATTTTTAGTAATGAACATCTATGTTTCAAACTTAAGCTTCAACGTACAAGATGAAGACTTACAGGAATTTTTTGCTCCTTATGGAGAAATTACTTCGGCTAAAATCATCAATGACAGGGAAACTGGCAAGTCCCGTGGTTTTGGATTCGTGGAAATGGCTGATGACTCGGCAGCAAAAAAAGCTATTGCAGAACTGGACGGAGCTACGGTAGAAGGTAGAACCATTAAAGTGACAGAAGCCAAGCCAAAAGAAGACAGGCCCCGTGGCGGCGGCTCTTTCCGCAACAACAGTGGCGGCGATGGCGGTTTCAACAACAGCAGAAGCTACAATAAGAACAGGTATTAATATATTTGTCTTTTGAGAAACGCGAAGCCGGCCCGAAAGAGCCGGCTTCTTTTATTATTGCCTTTGATTCCAGACCTATTTTTACTTTTGAAATCGCTATCGGTTCGCTGAAAAAGGATGGTGGCACAATTTTTTATCCATGCATTTGGTCAGTAACACTAATTATCATAAACATGAAATGGATCGGTAACCGGGAAAGCTCAAATGTTGAAGACCGCCGTAGCGCTACAGGCGGACGCATTGCCGTCGGGGGAGGCCTGGCAGGCGTTATCATTTACCTGCTTTATATGTTTTTGGGTGGAAGTAACGCTGATCCTTCGCAAGGGGATCAACCATTGCCCGGCCAACCTGGGCAGGTGGCCCAATCGACGCCTGAGCAGCAGGCCGCCGATAATGAGCGGGCAAAGTTCGTGAAAGTGGTATTAGCAGAAACAGAAGATGTGTGGAACAAGCTATTCCAACAGCAAGGGCTAAAATATGAAGAGCCGGTGTTGATCTTGTATCGTGACGAGGTAGCATCTGCCTGCGGCTTTGCCAGTGCGGCTTCCGGACCATTCTATTGCCCCGGCGATTCGAAATTATATATCGACCTGTCTTTTTACGAAGACCTTCAAAACAAGTTGAACGCGCCGGGAGATTTCCCAATGGCCTATGTGGTGGCTCATGAGATCGGGCATCACATTCAAAAGTTAAATGGAAAAGCCGCCGAGCTAACCCGACTCCGTAAGCGCCTCAGTGAAGCAGAGTATAACCGATATTCAGTTATGATGGAATTGCAGGCGGATTTTTTAGCCGGGGTTTGGGCACATCATGCTCAAAAGACAAAACGTATATTAGAGCCAGGCGATATTGAAGAAGCTTTAACAGCAGCCAATGCTATTGGTGATGACAGGTTGCAAAAACAAGCAACTGGTCGGGTGGTGCCGGATGCTTTCACACATGGTACTTCACAACAAAGGATGTATTGGTTTAAAAAAGGCTACGAATCGGGAGACCTCAAACAGGGAGATACATTTAGTGACCCTTCGTTGAATTAATAGCCATCGCCATGGTTCAATAGAAAGAAGCATGTATCAAAAGAGCTCATAAAGCCTGCAAATTCCTGGTTTGCAGGCTTTATTGTTTCTGTGACAATATACGGTAATAAGACTATACAACTCCCCAAATGCTGCATGGTAGCGCGATGGAAAAAGTATTGCTGATAGTTA
This sequence comes from Paraflavitalea sp., assembly GCF_059502485.1. Taxonomy (NCBI): domain Bacteria; kingdom Pseudomonadati; phylum Bacteroidota; class Chitinophagia; order Chitinophagales; family Chitinophagaceae; genus Paraflavitalea; species Paraflavitalea sp. The sequence goes on along the minus strand of NZ_JCACET010000010.1, from coordinate 682,615 downwards.
AGAAGCAACAACCTGCCAGTCTGTCCCGATCTTCTCAACATCCATATAGCGTTTGTGGCGCTCACGTGTAATGCTACTTTCATAATATCGGACAGTTCCGATGTCCATTAAATTAACGCTAACACTGCTATTATGAATGATGCTCTTTTCCCTTTCCGGCAGCACAAAGGCCGGTTTCATCGCTTGCGCTTGCAAAAGCTTGCTGTTCCCATATTATTACTATTAAGTTTGTTATCAACCCTGCCCACCCCGGCGCAAAACACCCTGCAGATCACGGGGCGCGTTACCGGCGAAAACGGGCAACCTCTCGCAAGAGCCTCCGTAGGCGTGCGCGGCTCCACAGGCGGTGTCACCGCCGACGATAATGGAAGGTACACCATTACTGCGCCACCCAATGGCGTTCTCGTAGTGTCTGCAGTCGGTCATGCCAGCCTGGACATCAACATCAACAACAGGTCCACTATCGATATCGTACTCGTATCCGTCAACAGGATGGAAAATGAGGTCGTGGTCATCGGTTACGGCGCGCAACGGAAAAAAGACGTTACGGGCTCCACGGTGTCCGTAAAAGGAGAAACCCTCAGCGAGATCAAAGCTCCCAATATACTCAACCAATTGCAGGGACGCGCAGCAGGCGTTGACATTGTCAACAACAGCTCCCAGATCGGTACAGGCGGACAGATCCGCATCCGCGGCAACCGCTCCATTACAGGTAATAACGATCCCCTCATCGTGGTAGATGGAATGGCCTACGGCGGAAGTTTGAACGATATTACGTCCGACAACATCGCCAGCCTCGATGTGTTGAAAGATGCCTCCGCCACCGCCATCTACGGTTCCCGAGGGGCTAATGGCGTTATTATCATCACCACCAAGCGCGGCACTGCCCAAAAGGCTGTCACAACCCTCAACAGTTATGTGGGCATTTCAAAGGCCATTGACACCTACAGACTTTTCAATGGACAGGAATACGCACAGTTCAAAGCCGATGCAGCAGTCGGTAACTCCAACAGTGCCAACACCAATCTCTATGCCCTTACCAATACAGAAAAAACAAACCTGCAGCAAGGCGTCAGCACCGATTGGCAGTCCCCGTTGCTCACTACTGGTATCAGGACCGGCCACGACCTCGGCGTAAGAGGAGGCAATGAACGCACACAATATGCTTTCGGAATCGGCTATTACAGGGAAACCGGCATCATCACCGACCAGGAGCTCGATCGTTATTCATTCAATGTGAACATCGATCACAAAATGTCGGAGCGCATTAAAGTAGGCTTTACCAGTTTTAATACCATGATCCGCTCCAACAGGCTTGGCACCAACGCCTACGGGTCTGCCACAAGATTGAGCCCGCTGTTCAAAGCCTACAATGACGACGGCACCATCAACTTCAAACCCGCGGCCGATCAGGGCGTTGACGCACAACAGATCAATCCCCTCACTTCCATAGGCAACGATGATCTTATAAAAGCTTTCCAGAGAAGGTACCAGTTCCAGCACAACTTCTATGCAGAGCTGAAGATCCTGCAAGACCTTAAATTCAAGACCACATTTGGCTATGGCTGGTCACAAACCTTCAACAGCAACTATACGGGTCCCAACACAGTATTCAATTCCAATCCCACCACCGCTGGGTCAAGTCTCAACCAGTCCAATGCCGAAGGCTGGCAATACACCATCAACAACTCGTTGGAATACAACAAAACCTTTAACACAAAACACAGGTTGCAGGTACAGGCCTTGCAGGAAATACAAAAAAATCACTTCCAGTCACAAAGAGTAAATGGCGTGGGCGTACCGGCAGATTTCATACAGGATTACAACCTCAACCTGGCCTATACGCTGGTAGCCGAATCCAATTCTGCCGGTTACAGCGAATCGGCACTCATTGGTTATATGGGACGAGCCATTTATTCCTTCGACGATAAATATTTACTCACAGCCACGGTGAGGACCGATGGCGCATCTGTATTGGCCCCCGGCAAGCAATGGGTTACCTATCCGGCCGTTTCCGCCGGTTGGAATCTTGATAGGGAAAATTTTCTGGCCAATTCCCAATTCATCAACAGCCTGAAGCTGCGTGCAGGATGGGGCATCAGTTCCAACGCAGGTATCGGACCTTACTCTACCCTGGGAAGCCTGGGTAGCAACTTCTATAACTTTGGCGCCGGCACGGTCGTGGGGACAAACTTCGTAAACGGTTACCTCATCAATACCAGCCCCAACCCCGAGCTCACCTGGGAAAAAACACGCGGATGGAACGTGGGTGTTGATTTCGCCTTATTCCAAAACCGCCTTTCCGGCTCCGTGGAATATTACAACACCAAAACCAGCGACATCCTGTTGCAGAGAAACCTGCCCCGCAGTAATGGCACCAACTCTATCTTGACCAATGTGGGCAAAACAGCTTCCTACGGAATGGAACTCTCACTTAGCAGTGTAAACGTTAAAACTACTGGCGGGTTTACCTGGCGCACCGATGTCAATGCCTTCTTCAACCGCGAAAAAATAACGGCCTTGCAGCTTGGTTTGCAAAAAGATGTCAACAACGGATGGTTTGTCGGTTCTCCCATCACCACCATCTATGATGTCAAAAAGATTGGTATCTGGCAAACGGACGAAGCTACACAGGCCGCCGTATACGGTGTCAAACCCGGCGATATCAAATTGGAAGACCTCAGCAAGAACAATGCGATCGGCCAGGAAGACCGCCAGGTCGTCGGCAATTTCCAACCCGATTTCGTAGCAGGTATGACCAATCATTTCGAATACAAAAACTTCGACTTGAACATTGTGCTGTTTGGACGGTTCGGGCAAACCGTGGTCGTCAACTACCTCGCAGCGGATGGGGGAGGGGCAGGCTATCCCTTTTTCCTCAACAGCCGCGTAAACCAACTCAAAGTAGACTACTGGACGCCCACCAACCCTACCAATGAATTTCCACAACCCGATGCAGGCGTCGATGGTTTGCGGTTCACCTCTACATTGACCTACCGCGATGGTTCCTTTATTAAGATCAGGGCCATCGACCTTGGCTACAATATTCCTTCTAAAATATTTGGCAACAGCGGCATTCAATCCATAAGAGCCTACGTATCCGCACAGAATCCCTTCATTCTGTGGTCACCGCTCGTGAGAGATGGTTTGGGTATCGATCCCGAAGGAAACGGCACCGGCAATTCAGTCGGCACCACAGCAGGAGGGGGCGCGCCTGTACAAGGCCGCGCTATCACAGTTGGCATGGGAGTTCCGCCAACCCGTCAATTTATTGTAGGCATAAACATGAAGTTCTAATAATTAAAAGATTGATTTTATGAATCGATATACATCCAGGTTTACCATTTTATTGGCATTACTGCTCGTGATGGCGGCAGGATGCACAAAACTGCTGGAAGAACAACCCAGGCTGGGTTTTGCGCCCACCTTCTTTACCACGTCCGATGGCATACAGGGAGGCATTGCAGGCATCTATTCCAGCTTCAGGAGCCAATGGGGTACCCAGATCTTTACCCAGTTGTATAACTCCGGCACCGATGAAAGCATCAGGGGCGCCGCAGCCGATGTACAACATTGGTTCACCTACAATCAGCCATTGATCAAAAGCAGTTCAGGCGATTACGAAGGCTTTTGGAACACGCTGTTCATCGATATCAATACCGCCAACGGCGTGCTCCAATATGGAGCCAACGTAGATATACCAGCTACCACCAAAACGCAGCTCCTCGCACAGGCCAAATTCCTGCGCGGCTTCTGCTACTTCTATTTGGTCACCACCTTTGGACAGGTACCCCTGCACACTACTTTCAATACTTCACCCTCGGCGGCAGATGCGCCGGCCCCGTTGGCAGAGCTCTATGCACAGATCATTAAAGACCTTACCGAGTCCGCTGCCGACCTTCCCAATACACCAGCCTCCGGCACAGGCAAGCCGGCCACCAGGCCAACCGCCTTGTACCTACTGGCCAAAACCTACCTGTGGAGAGGATGGTCTGCAGCCGCACAGTCATCCGATTTTCAACAGGCCTTCACCATTGCCAAAAGCATCATCGACAACAAAGCCACCTATGGCCTCGACCTCCTTCCTTTCTTCAACAACGTCTTTAGAGAAGGCAATGAATACAGTTCAGAAATACTGATGGTCGTTGATCATACCAAAGACCTGAAATTCGGGCAAAACAACCAGCCCGGCACCGGAGGCGGTGGCGCAGGCGCCAACCAGTCCAACTTCTTCTGGCGCGCAGGGTACGACCTCATCAAATCCGACTACCCCGGCTCCAGCGGCGTAAACGTGGTAGGAAGAGATGTCCAAAATGGACGGCCCTACCGCCGCATCAGGCCCAATATGAAATACGTATTGGAAACAGCTTTTGCCAACCGCGCCACTGATCAACGCTACGATGGCACATTCCAAACCATCTGGCTGTCCAATGGCGGTCCTTACCCGTCAGGGGCCACCACCACAACACCCGGCTCCAATGGCGCAACCGTCAACGGAAAAGTCCTGATCAATAAAGTCGATACCGCCATCTGGCTGCGCGACAGGGTAGTGACACCAGCCGAAAGAGCCGCCTTCAAAGGCATCATATTCGAACCCGACTTTTTGCCCGGGGCCACCATTAAGTTCACCGACCAGATGTTCCCCACAGTAAGGAAATTCGATGATTCCACCAGAGGCGATCAAAACGACTATTCCGACAGACCCTACATTTTGTTCCGCTTTTCCGACGTATACCTCATCGCAGCAGAAGCAGCCATTAAAGGCGGCGCCACTTTGCAGGATGCTGCCAACCTCATCAATGTATTGAGAACACGCGCCGCATTGAAACCCAATCAATCACCGGCCGAATACGCCGCCGCAGTCGCCGCCCAGCAAATTACATCCGCCCAGGTTACACTCGATTTCCTCCTCGAAGAGCGTAGCCGGGAACTGTTTGCTGAAGATACCCGCTGGTGGGACCTTGCACGCACCAGGAAACTGGTAGACCGCGTCAAGTTGTTCAACCCCGAAGCCGGACCAACAGTGCAGACCTTCAATATGCTCAGACCCATTCCCCAGGCCCAGATAGACTTGGTCACCGAAGGACCAAAATATCCACAAAACCCTGGTTACGAATAGACACCATAAAGTCAGAAGGCGGTTATCACAACCGCCTTTTGACATTTGTGCCAGTGATTTTGACACCTGTCACCCGTCCACCTGCCGGGGTGCTGGTAGCTTTGCGTGTAGATAATCTAACGAATACCAAAAGCTACCTGCCATGCAGTTTACTATTCTGATAATATCCCCGACTAAAGAAGCCCACCACGCATTATCCGGTAAATTGAGTCCTGACTATCAGGTATACGCTGCCAGTGAATCGACCACAGCCTTTGTCCTCATTGACAGGCGACCCATACAGTTGATCATCTGCATCGCCGGCATCAGCCCCACACCGGCATTATTATGTTGCCGCCAGCTCAAGTCCAACCCGGTAACCGCCCACATACCCGTCATACTGCTCACGGAACAGGAAAACCTGCAGGTACGGATAAAGTCCCTCGAAGCAGGCGCCGATGTCCACATAGGCGGCGTCATATTTCGTGAACACCTCGACGTCCAGATCCGCAGCCTCATCGGCAACAGGAATAAAGTCCGTAAGTACCTCACAAAGAAAACAGTTGACGCAGATGCACAGCCCGGTCTCACAAAAGACCAGATAATCACCCAATTGAGCAATTGCCTCTTTAGCCTCGGCGCCAACGACAATCCCGGCATCGACCAGCTGGCCAGGATGATGCACATGAGCAAGCCCACCCTCTACCGCAAAATGAAACTCATCACCAACCTCACCCCCAACGAGCTCATCAATGAAGCACGCCTGCGTAAAGCAGCTGAATTATTGGCAGCCGGAGAACACAGGGTTGCCGAAGTAGCCCGGTTGGTAGGATATGGCTCGCCAAGCAGTTTCGGCAAATCCTTTCTGAAGCAGTTTAAAGTCACCCCGGCCACCTACCAGCGCATGAGAAAGATTATGGACGCAGCATGATACACCATTGAAAATGGTCAACGAAAACGATTCCGGTTTCTCTTGCACATCATGCCCCTATATATCGTAGATTAGTGATGTTGCTTCCGTTAAAATGCATGCTTTGCCAATGATTGCCTGTCGTTTAATAATCCTTCTCCACTTCACCGTTGCAGCCTGTATCCTACAAGCGCAATCCGGTCAATTGCACTTTATCAACTTCAACAGCAACGATGGCCTTTCCTCCAATACCATCAATGTCATCCTGAAAGACCGCCTGGGGTACATGTGGTTTGGCTCCGAAGAAGGCCTCAGCAAATTCGATGGCAGCCGTTTCACCGTTTACAACCACAATGCTGCCGATACCGCCACCATCCGCTCCAACTATGTGATGGCAATTTATGAAGACCGGCAGGGACGGCTTTGGATAGGCACCAACAAAGGCCTTTCCCTGTACGACAGGGACCGCGGCACTTTCCGCAATATCGATGCTACCTTGGGCAATGCTGCACGCTCCCTATGCGCCGACCATCATGGCAACCTCTGGATAGGCAGCTATTCCGGTTTATACTGCTACGATCCCGCCACAGGCACATCCACCCATTATGCCAAAGACGAAAGCAGGAAAAACCACCTCGCGTCCAACATGATCATCAGCATATTTGAAGACAGCCGGCAACGCCTGTGGATTGGTTCCACAGCCGGCTTGCACCTGTACCAGCCCGCTACCGGTGATTTCCTTCTGTTCAATGGTAACAGTCCCGACTCCACGATCAGCGATCTGTCCATCAAAACCATGTATGAAGATCCCACCGGCAACCTCTGGGTAGGGACCTCAGATGGCGGGCTCAACAAATTGCCCCGCGGTGGCAAGGGATTCCATGCCTACCGGCAAGGCCCGCAGAGCCAGCATACGTTGAGCAGCAACCGTGTTTACTCCATTGCCGGGGAAGAGAATGGGAAATTATGGGTCGGCACCGAAAAAGGACTCAATATACTGGACCCCCAAACCGGCAAAGTCCAGGTAGTTTCCACCAACGAGCGCGACAAATACAGCCTGAAAGGAAGTTCTATCAGGAGCATTTACATTGACTGCAAAGGCATTTACTGGATAGGCACCTATCACAACGGCGTTAATAAATACGATAAAAACCTTTCCTCCTTCCACCTCGTCCAAAGCAACCCCTACGACCCAAAAGGATTGAGCGCGCCCAAAGTGACCTCCTTTGCAGCAGCGGCCGGCAACAGCCTCTATGTAGGTACCGATGGTGGTGGATTGAACCTCTATCATCCTGCTACCGGTTTGTTCGACCGCGTTCCCGTAGGCCGCCAGCCGATGACCATACTCGCTTTGGAAAGGGCAGGAGACGAGTTGTGGATCGGCACCTTTCTACAGGGTATCTATGTAAAGAACCTGTCCACCGGCGCCATCAGGCATTACTATAAAGACGATGGCGTGTCAGGACTACTTAGTGACGAGATATTTTGCCTGCGCAGGGACAGGCGTGGCAACATCTGGGTAGGCACCAATGGCAAAGGCGTCCAGGTCTTTACACCCAAAGGAAACACCTTTCAGAAAATGGAAGATTTCGTGGCCGGCGCTTCCGGCGATAAAGTACCCTCACTAGGATTTATCAGGTCCATCGAAGAAGATAAAAATGGAACAATATGGATTGCAGCACCGGGCCGTGGCATCGATATGTATGATCCCGTCGCCAAAAGCTTCCGCGTGTATGGGCGTGCATTCACGGGAGTACCTGTAGATGAAATAGTGACACTATTGGTCGGCAGCGATAATACAATGTGGGGAGGCACCGGCGGCAGAGGTTTTTACCACCTCGACTTTTACCACACAGATTTTAAAAGCTACAGCTCGGCCGGGGGATTGGCCAATGATGTCATCTGGAAAATGCTCGAAGACAGTACAGGCAATCTCTGGCTCGCTACCAGTAAAGGCATCAGCTGCTTTAATCCCACCACCCGAACATTCAAAAACTTCAGCCATGAAAACGGATTACAGCGCAGCGCATTCTCCCTCGGCGCAGGACTCAAACTGCCAAATGGAGAAATGTATTTCGGAGGGCTCGAAGGCTTCAACCATTTCGTGCCCCACGAGCTGCATTACAATAAAAACATTCCGCAGATAATATTCACAGCGCTCACGGTCAACAACACAGAAGTCATGCCGGGTAAGGAAGCAGCCATCGACAAACAGATCTCCCTGGCCCGCGAAATAAAGCTCGATTACAAACAGAACTTCTCACTACAGTTCGGCATGCTCGATTTCACCAGCCCCCATGAATGCCGGTACATGTACAAGCTGGAAGGCTTCGACAAAACATGGAACAGCATTGGAAAAGCCAATTCAGCCGTGTTCACCAACCTCGATCCCGGACATTATACATTACAGGTAAAAGCCCATAATCCCAATAGCGGCTGGACCACACCCGCTGCTTCCATAAGCATCTACATAAAACCACCATTCTGGCGAACGGGCTATGCCTACGCGTGCTATGTTCTCCTCGTCGCATTCATCCTGTGGGGTGTCCGTTACCGGGGTATCCGCCGGCTCAAACAGAAGTTTGCAGCAGAGCAGGAAAAACTCCAGATCAGGCAGCTCATCGAAGAAGAAAGAAAAGAAGCCGAGCGCCAACGCGCCTTCGATGAAGTAAAAATAAAATTCCTTACCAATTTGAGCCATGAATTCAGGACACCCATCTCCCTCATTGCTGGTCCTGTACAGTCCTTGCTCGAAGTGGAAGCAGACCAGGAGAAAAAAGTACAGCTCTCCATGGTCAAGCGCAATACACGACGCCTCCTCAACCTCGTCAACCAGTTGCTCGACTTCCGCAAACTCGAAGAACAGGAACTGCGCATGAATCCATCGCCCGGTGATTTTATCACCTTTGTACGCGAAGTGGCAGAGTCGTTTAAAGACCTGGCCGACCGGCGCCACATACAATTCCTTTTCCACAGCACCCTCAATAACTATTACACCGATTTTGATAAAGATAAGATCGAAAGAGTCCTGTTCAACCTGTTGAGCAACGCCTTCAAATTTACCGGCCGCGATGGACAGGTTTCCCTCGAAGTACGCAAACAGCTGGATTCCGGCGATATTGTCATCCTGGTAGCCGACAATGGTATTGGTATGTCACAGGATGAACAGGCACACATCTTCGATCGCTTCTTCCAGGGCAAAACACATCCCGACGTCATGAACCAGGGCAGCGGCATTGGCCTGTCCATAGCCAGGGAATTCGTCAGGCTGCATGGCGGCGCCATAGCAGTCAACAGCCACTATGGCAAAGGCAGCACCTTCACCATCAGGCTGCCACTCGAAGAGCTTCGTAACCCTGCCGTTGCGGAACTGCAGCACGATGATGATAAGGCCACGCTACAAGATGAACAGCATAATGATCCGGAAAATAGTAGCCTCACAGTGCTGCTTATTGAAGACAATGACGATTTCAGGACCTATCTCAGGAACCAGCTCAAACCCATGTACAAAGTAATAGAAGCTGTGGACGGCAAAGAAGGCTGGCAAAAAGCACTGTCGGCGCATCCCCATGTCATCGTGAGCGACATCAGCATGCCCCACATGGATGGCATCACCCTCAGTAAAAAGTTGAAAGCCGATAAACGCACCGCCCATATTCCGGTGATATTACTCACCGCCCTCACCAGCGATGCCTGGCAGCTCAACGGACTGAGAACAGGCGCCAGCGATTACCTCACCAAGCCCTTTAGCGCAGAAATACTGAAAATAAAGATCGGGAACCTCGCTTCACTCAACCAAACACTGAAGACAACATACACCAGGCGGTTCGAGGTAGTTACTCAGCAACCGGCAGTGACCTCCGAAAATGAAAAACTGCTGCTAAGCATCACCCGGTTTATCGAAGACAATATAGACGATGAAAGACTCTCTGTAGAGCAACTGGCAAAACACCTGTACATGAGTCGTGCTACTTTATACAATAAGCTCATAGACCTTACCGGGGAAACACCCGTGGAGTTTATCCGTTCCGTAAGGCTCAATAAAGCAGCCGAACTACTGGAAACAAGCACCCTGCGCATGAGCGAGATCGGCTATGCCGTTGGCTTTCTCACACCCAACTATTTTGCACGCGCCTTCAAAGCCAAATTCAACATGTCACCCTCCGAATACGCAGTCGCGAAAAAAAGATCAACTGGGTGAAGGCAGAGAAGGACACCATAGCCGCCAACTAAACACCCCCTGCTATTTTAAATACCGCAGCTATTTCCGTTGGCTTGGTTGCAGGAGCCTTGATCAGCAGGCCGTGGTCGCTATTACTGAATTCAAGCGCACCCGCATGCCCCAGCAGCTCCACCCGGGTCACCGGCTTGCCCTTCAACGTCCTGATCAGCACCTCCGTGCCCGGCACCCCCATAGTCGTAGCATACAACATATTGCCCTTTTGCGTAAAACGAATGTCTTCAGGCGTAAAAGGCTTGCCCTTGCCTTCATTGAAGCCTTGAGCGGTAAGCGCAGGCGTGTCCAGCATAGCAGGCCCTTCCCCATACACCACATAAGGCCGCGTATCGTAAATAGATTCACTGTTCACCTTCATCCAGGCGGTAATGCCTTGTACAATTTCCCGTTCATCAGCATCGATCGTACCATTACCCTTTACCGGAATACTCAACAATAAATTCCCGTTCTTACTCACCACGTCCACCAGCGTGTGAACAACAGTTTTGGCACTCTTATAGCGATGACGTTCAAATACACGCTGGTCATAATGCCAGTTGCCTATACACGTATCCGTTTGCCAATAGTAGGGGAGGATCTCATGACTCTGCCCCCGTTCGATATCCCACACCATACATTTTCGCTGCTGCTCATCCAGTATTTTACCATTCAAAACAGCCTGTAGCGAGCCATGCCGTTTGATATTGCTGTTGTAGAAATGCGCCGCGATCCGTAACCCCGCATCACTCACCGGCCACAGCGGCAAAGCCGTATCATCAAAATAAAGCAGGTCAGGATGATATTTGTCGATCAGTTCAATAGTTCGCTTATAAAACAGCTCACAATATTTTTTAGAAGGAGCAGTCACCCCATTGCTCCAGTTCCATTGCTGGTGGATCATGCCATTGTCCGCACTGTTTTGACTCAGCGGATGATTTTGAGCATACAGGTCCTGCGGATCGTATCCATTCCACCACGTGTTCTTACCATCCGCTTTACTCAGCTTACCGTCATACGGAATGCCGGCCAGCGTCCCTTTGAGGTCATGCCGTTGCGCCACTTCCAGCCAGCTCCACGCATGAGCAGCGTGAACACTCACTCCAAAATGTAAACCATTCGCTTTAGCCGCTTTAGCCCAACCCGCCATCAGGTCCTTTTTAGGTCCAAGCCTTACCGAATTCCAGCGCTGGTGCGAACTGTCATACAGATCAAAATTGTCGTGGTGGTTCGCAAGCGCCACAAAATACCTGGCGCCTGCTTCCTTATACAGCCCAACCAGCTCGTCAGGGTTCCATTGATCAGCCTTCCATTCGTTGATCACATCTTTGAAACCAAATTTCGAAGGGTGACCATACTTCTTTACATGATAATTGTATTGATCACTGCCCTCCTGGTACATGCCACGCGCATACCAGTCGCCATACTCGGGTTCACATTGAGGGCCCCAGTGCGCCCATATACCAAACTTGGCATTCTTGTACCACGCAGGCGTTTGATACTGCTCCAGCGAGCCCCAGTCGGCACGGAAAGGGCCCTTGGCAATAACAGGCCCGTCAAAAGCAAGGCTGGCCAATGGGGAGTTCACCAGATAAGCAGCCGGCGCAAGGCTAAGCATATTTTTTAAAAGCGATCTTCTATCCATGATTCATTCGGTATGTGGTAGTTAAGGTGTAAGCAGCAATGACCGCAGAAAAACCTAAAGTTATTCATTTACTTGTTTTTCGCAGGCAGAATTGTATCCTTAGCTCCTTTTTGATAGCCGCGTGGCAAAATGGCAACAAAAAAGGGGAGGCAAAACCTCCCCGTAGTAAAACCATCCATATACAACACAACTAAGCTATCTGGATAGTTTTGGAAATGTCAGACATGCTATCCTCCTTTGTTAATTGGTTAACAATGAGAATTAAAATATAGCGTACGGATGATTAAAAATGTCATCATTATTGTTGTCCTTTCGGTTGCGTTTACTCAGGGCGCCCCTCCACTTTTTCAAAGGCGCCCAAACACGGGAATAGATAGCTCGCAGTATATTCATAAGTCCCTCCTTTGGTTTAAAATAGATCGGTGCTATATTTTCAGCCCATCAAGGCATATGCCAATTGGAAAACAGGCAGTTCAATCTTACAGTATGTCATTATCAATTGAAAAATTGACAGCAGTTCTCAGTCCGGATGACAAATTTTCAATTCCTTCCAAATCTGGCGGATGACATGCTAACCCCTCTTGAAAAACTTTCAGCATAGTTAAATTGGCATTCCGATTGATTAGCTGTTTTAAAAAAGATGAACACTACATTCTATATACTGCTGAGCATTAAGACAGCCGAAGGTGTGGAAAATTATGGCAGTTTTCACATAGGCAACGATCGTCGGAAACGATCAACAATCTGCCAGCCAATATAAAAATGAAAAGTTGTAACCTGCAGGAATTAGGAGACAACTGCGCTATTATTACTAAAGAAGTGTTTAAATCAAGCTGCGATCATTACCACCACCAGCGAGCAGGAAATCCGTAAATAGAGTAACCCTCCTTGTTAAGGGAGGGTTAATTGCATAGGTAATATCTTTAGCTTAGTGAGAACGGCGCTTATGGGTGATTGTACCACCACCTTCAGCATCGAGATTGACATCAAAGAAAGCGAGTTCGCTTAGGTTATCATCAGCCTCATACTCTTCGTTTAATGTTTCAGTCAACAGATGCTCGACTTCCGATAACCCCAATTGCATAGCAAATGCACGCGCAGTACCATATCCGCAAATTTCATAGTGCTCAATCTTTTGGGCCGCGGCAATGATGGCAGCATCCTTCACCTCGGGTGCCATTTCTTGTTTCATGATATGTTCGCCTTCCTTGATCAAACCTTCGGTTCCCTTGCATTTCGTACTGCCGAATATTCTTTCCAGGAAACCCGGTTCTTTTTTCTCAGTGCCGTCAGAAAGGATTTTTTTAACCTTTTCCAGCCTGTCTTTTTGTTTCCGGGTTACGGCAAGGTGGTCTGTCAATGCTGCTTTTAAACGTGGATTTGCCGCTTTTTCTATCATCTTCGGCAATGCATCAATTATTTGTTCTTCTGCCGAATACAGGTCATCAACCTCATGCTGCAATAGATCATGTAAATTAAGTAGCTGCTCCATAGTAAAAGGGTTTTGCAGGAGCTATTTAAAAAAGCATGCCATCAAAATTAGGCTCGACCTATATACTGCCCGCGAGTTTCTTTCGTCGGCAGGGCAATAAAAAAGGGGAGGCAAAACCTCCCCGTCTTCCAGTATGTCATCATCAAATTGAAAAATTGGCAGCAGCTGTCAGTCTGGGTGACAAATTTTCTATCCTTCATTAGCCAGTATCATAAAAAAAGCCCGGAAATATTTCCGGGCCTGTAGATAGGCGCAATGCTAAAACACAAAATCGTTTAAAGCCCCACATAGAAATGCGGGGCGACACTAATCAAATTCGTTAACCATTAAACCTTATCCTTTTTATTATAACAGATAAAATGCCCTCTTGTACTAAACAAATCAAAAATTTATTTATGGTGATCAACATAGATAAGCAAAGATGGCTTTTCAGCATTCAAACCTCCTTTCTAAAACGATACTTGCCTTTAAAAGGTCAAATTGGCATTTAGCTTGATTAGCACAATTAAAAAAAACATGAATACTACATTCTATATTTTGTTGAGCTTAAAAACAACAGAAGGGTTGGAAAACTATGGACGTTTTTTCATAGGCAATGATCGCCAGGCAGCGTATGATCTATTTGGAAAACTGAAGGGCAATGATGAGGTCAGTGAGAGCAATATGCTCTACCTCGAATTGATGGAAACTGTCAATAACTTACCTGTTAATATGAAATTAAAAAGCTGTAGCCTACGGGAGTTAGGCGAAAATTGCGCCATAATTACCAAGGAAGTGTTTAAATCAAGGATACAGGTAATATAACAACCGTATGGTGCACACAGTAGCCACCTCCTCAAACTGGCGCATGTATGCGGCTCTGGCACTTGTGAGTGGTGTACTTGTGCCACTTAGGGGTTACCTAATGATCTATTCAGAATTGCCTTGCGACCCTCAATTTTATCCGGTTACTTTTAAAGAATCGATGAGATCGTACTTCAGTACCATTAAATAGTCGGTACCGTTCCGCCGTCGATGACGAAATTTGTTCCTGTTAAGTAATTGGCTCTTGGTGAAACTAAAAAGCCAACCAATTCGGCTACTTCTTCCGGTTCGGCGGGTCTGCCGTAAGGTATTCCACCCAATGCATCCATGACACCTTGCTGCGCTTCTTCTACAGTACTATTTGAATTTCTTGCAATCTCGCCCAACCAGGCTATCGATGCAGTTGTATTTATCCAGCCTGGCGAAACAGTCAGCACACGGACACCCTTTGGCGTAACTTCATTTGATAAACTTTTACTGTAATTGATTAATCCGGCTTTTGAAGCAGCATACGGCAAGGTAGAATCGTATAGCGGCAATTTGCCCTGGATGGAAGCGATGTGAATAATAACACCGCTTTTCCGATCGATCATTTGCGGCAAAAATCCCCTGTCAAGCCTCACAGGAGCAAGTAAATTAGCTTGTAGGGTTGATATCCAATCCTCATCATTCAATGCTGAAAAACCACCGGCGGGTGTTGATGAAGCACCAAGGTTGTTTACGAGAATATCCAGCCTGCCATAAGTTGACAGAACTTCGCTTATTACTTTTTGCGCATCATCTCCCTTGCTAAGGTCAGCAGGAATAAAATAAAGGTCTGCAGCTGGCTGTTCGGATTTGTTCCTCGCGGTAATGACTACTGTTGCACCAGCGGCCTTTAAGCGTTCTGCGATTGCTTTTCCCGCACCCTTTGTGCCTCCTGTTACTAAAGCTATCTTACCGGATAATTCGTTGCTGTAATTGAATGGCTGTTCCATATTTTTTGTTTGTAGCACAAATCTCGATAGTACGCGGATAGCAAACAATTACGGGCTTACGAATCAAATAGGGATAAATTTATCCCTATTGATCCTTTATTGGGTTTGCCTTATATTCGTATTTATGTACATAAAAAAGACTACTCCGACGCTCAATTGTGGGCTTGACCTTGTTGGTGAAGTATTGTATGGTAAATGGAAGATCCGTATTCTTTGGTTCATTCATATAGGCAACTTGCGGCCAAGTGAACTTCAGCGGAAAATTCCGGATGTTACGAGACGGGTACTGAATGTGCAACTGAAGGAACTTGAAGATCATGAATTGATTACTAAAACGATCTTTCCGGTATTGCCTCCAAAGGTGGAATACCGTCTTACAGGCTTCGGTGAATCGCTCATCCCCTTGATTCAATCCATTGGCCTTTGGGGCGATGAGCACCAGGAGCAGCTACGCAGGGTTATTTTGAAGCACAATGGGCAATCATCAGCTGAACTTGATAACGCTTGTGAGGAAGATACGCCGGTTCGCGTGGCTTTGTCTCGTTAACAAGCTAATATGACCTCTCATGCATATGAAAGATGTCAGTCGTATGTCCTAATATCTCCCTTCATGAATTGATCAAAAAACCAACTTAAAACAAGGGAATTAAATACTGTAATTTATTCCTGCTTAAATAATTAATTATCATACCAATAACTTGGCCATTATATTTATTTTCTTTGAATCAACCTTCCGAAATTCTGGCAAGAATAGTCGAAAACATATTTCTCGGACTCAGAGTGAACAAAACGGTTTTTATTGGCGTCATTATCCAGATTGAAAATCTCCACAATATTGTGGCTATAAATTAGTGCATCGTTGCTTAAGGGTATTTCGTATTCATATTTTCGTAATATTGATTTATAATTTAGTTCGTAAGAAAATATAATTTTAATCTTGGTAACTTCCTTTGCTAATTGCTCTGTATTGTACTTTCTTTCTAAAACAAGCCTTCCGGGAATATAGTTAGCATCTAAAGTGTCAGACATTGAAACCCTGTAAAGAACAAGCTTGCAATCAATAGGTTTGCTGATAACAGAGTCGTCAATTGAAATAATTAAATTAACTGAATGATTTGATTGACACAATGCAATGTTAGATCGTGAAATAAACAAGAATACAAATAATGTCAATGTTCTCATTTTAGGAATTTTAATACTCTTTTTTTAGATTTTACGACGTTTAGCTAACCTGGCACCGCCAGGGTACCGATAATTAAAAACATACTTATCCTGTTTAGCATGAGCAAAGTTTAACCGATAGTATTTGCCGTCAAGATTATAAATTTCAACGATATTAAATTCATTATACAAGGCTTCGCCAGGCAATCGCAATTGGTACGTATACTTCTTGAAACTTCTGTCCGCATTGCGTACATTGTAATCATCATAGTAAAATTTAAGAACAATAAAATCGAGATCATTTTTGGTTTTTTGTAAATCAACTTCTTCCTGCACAATCTCTAATCGTCCGGGCTGATAAATTGCTTTTAATGTATCCATAGAACCCTTACGTGTTTGACGAATTATTTTGCAATCTTGAAGATGATGTACAAAGCTTTCGTTTATAGTAACAATCAGATACATCTGCGGCTTCTTCTGTGCAACGGATGTCTTTTGCTGAAAATGAAATAAAACAAAAAGTATTAGTAAAAACCTCATTTTAAAATTCTTTTTAGTGCTTTTTCAGTTAAGATTATGGGCGCATCATTTTTAACACCCATATAGATGACTATTCCATTATCTTCTGGGTATTTTCTTTCCATTTTGCCAGTCTGTACATTCCTGCTTTCAGTAACTGAACCTAATGGACCTACGATAATGTTTATCGAAAATTGAGCAAAGGTTTGTATATCAAGAGGAGTAGGTAAGAGTGCATCATGAAAATAGACCTTTCCATTTTCTTCTAAAGTCCCAGTAACATGAGAATGTATGCTAACCTCTACATCTGCTACAGTTTTTCCTTTAGGAATATCAGGTAATGTTTCATCTGCTTGAAATGCATCTTGGGCATTTATAAAGGCTTTCGCTCCTGGTGCACCTCTTATAACTGTACCATTCCTCATAACAAGAGACGATTCTCCATGATATCCTCCATCAGGATCAGATTCAGTAGTTGCTTGCGTTCGATCCAGTACATTGATTGATTCTTTCAAAGCTGCATCACTTGGCAACAACACGGCAGAAGTTAATTCGTCAACTTGGGTTGTCCCTTTCTTTTTGTTCTTCTCCTTTACTTTCTTCGCCTCCTCTGAATTTTTAACTATATATTTCTTCTTGTCATCATTGCCATCATTACCGAGATAATTACCATTTTCATCATAAAAATCACCCGGCCACATGCCGAATAAATCAATAAACCGAATCGGATTATCAAATGCATAATTATACGGGCTCCACCTTGTCATTTCACTGGTCATCGGATCGATCACATGCCATCTCCCAATCTGCGCATCATACATCCTCGCTCCATAATCAATCCAATCCAGTCCGGCGCCATCGCCGAACTCCTGCCGCTGTTCCTCCTTACCATTGTATTTATACCGATTTTGTAGCTTATTAGCTGCATGTGAGCTAATACCAGTCATTGTGAGGCCAAAAGGATAATAGTGAGTTTCTTCGAGCAGTGCGCTGGGGGAATGCGACACCGTTAGGTTATCGAAGTAAACAGGGAAATTACTTTCATTACTTACGTAAATGAATATATAACCAGATTTACTAATATTGACAGGATTTGAAATAAAATAGTTGTGCAATCGGTACCCACCGCCAGGAGCTACCGGATCGGCACCACCGCCAAGATACTTTAATTGTTCATCAAACACTAAATAATTCAAAAACGATTTTGCATTGTTCGCACCCGGGTCATTGTTAGTAATAAAATTGCCAATAGCAGCATTGTTATTACCAATCCCGCTAATATCTCCCGTAGCTAACAACCCTTTGTTAGCGATGATCGCACTGCTTCCTGTCATGGCAGTTAATAACTCAGTCAGGCCCAGCGTAAGCGGTGATCCCGCGCCTCCACCAGGCATCGTATAAAACGATTCGGCCATGAACCGTACCTGATCACCCGCCATCACTTTTAAAACGATACCCATTCCCGTCTTCTCGTTCGTCAGCCCGCCATGTACCCGGTAAAGTTTATCTTCAAAACTGCTTTGCGTAGCCCCGGTAGTAGCCTTACTCACACGACGCCCATTATCGATCACATAAAAATCATCCTCCGCCTGGTAGCGACTGTCCTCCACAGAAGCAGCAGGGTAGCAGATAGTATCCTTCTGCTCGGTCAGCACAGAGCGCACACTACCTAAATGGTCTTTGAGAAAATAATCATACAAAAAACGGTTAGGTTTCACAGTACAGGCAGCGCTGTCCGCCCCCACAAAACGAATTCTGCCTTCTTCATGACCAATAAATTGAAGCGTATCATTTTTATACACTCCACCACCGAGGTATAGCGTGGTAGTGGTATCCACACCGGGCTCGTATACCGTCTTCTTAAGCTTACTGCCAACCCCATCATACACATACTCGATAAAGCCCCTGTTGCTGCTGCCATCCTTTTTCAATGTCACCTTCACAGGCAGGTTCAGGTAATTGTATTCCACACCATCACCACCGGAAGAAGTCACCAGGTCTTTATTCAGGTCCTTCACCATATTGCCATTACCATCATATACATAATCCACCGTGCTGCCGTTCTTGCTTTCCCCATAAGGATGCAGGCTCGATGTCCGGAAGTCTCCCAACGTTGTCTGCGCATTATTTTGTCCGTCAATCACGTTCAGCAGCTTATTGCTGTTCGCGATATAATGATAGGAGAGGCTATCGATAGTGGCAGAGCCGCTCAACTTCCAGCCACGTACCTTTTGAGTGAGGATATTACCATTGGCGTCATAGGAGAGGCCACTCACACTGAAATCCATACCGGCGCTCTTGTTAAAAACGGCACTGCCGCCGCTGCCACTGGCATACTGGTTAAAGTCGGCCCCCGTAAGGCGGTTCACCGCATCATAACTAAAGTCATATTTACGCCGTTGCTGATCTCCTTCACTCTTCCACAATACCCCGCTGATATTACCAGTATACTGAGCGGTAAAAGCACCGAGGCTGGCATTTTTATCATATCCCAGCTCCAGGGCAAAGTATTGATCACTGTTGGCATTACTGGTATACCCCTTATTGATACCCAGCAGCCAGCCACGGATATTGTAGTCGAAGTCCAGTTTGGCCAGCTCAGTACCCACGCCCGGTTTGGTGCCCAGTTTCTTTTTCGTCAACTGCCCAAGTGCGTTATACGACATGGCTGCCACCGGCTTGTAGCTGCTCATGGCATTACTGTTCACATGCGTATTACTCAGCTTCTTGTCGATGCTCGCTATCCTGCCCAGGCTGTCATAAGTCAGTTTAGACACCATGACTGTTGTCTGCGCATGAGTACCAGCTTTTTCTGTTTTATGGATCTGTACCAGGGGCAAACCGGTAAAACTATATTGAATCGTAGCAATGTCAGTTCCGTTGGTATGGTTGCGGCTCTTCACCTGGATCACGTGCCCTTTATCATCATAGATATTCAGGGAAGCCATAAAATCTTCCATACCCATGATCCGGGTCAGACTGCCAGTCGGTAGCCCTTTCACCTTGGTAGATTGAGTCACAGCTTGCGCATAAGGCCAGGTACTGCCGGAGGGGCTCGATAACTCACCGTCCCACGTAGTGACGCGATTGCTATCTGGCACAGATACATATTGCGTCCAGCCATAGTCATCATAAAAAGTAATAGCACACACGCTGTGCCATCCCTGGTAAGGGTACGATTGATCGAGTGTGTAGCCGATGGCCGAACCATTACGCGATTCATAACGGATCTGCCAGCTCTCATTACCAGCCACATTGGTGATGATGGAATCCAAAGTAGTACTGTAAGGATCGTGATGAAGACCGGAGATCACCGGCCGGTTCAGTACATCATATTTGGTATATACCCAAAAATGACCAATGCGCAGGTTCGCGTCCTGCCGCAGCACCAACCGGTCCCAGCGGTCATACACCAGGTATTCCACACCGGCCCCCGGCACTTTCTTCATTTGCAATAAGCGCCGGCCATTGTATTCATACCGGAAACATTGCTCGTTGAGGATCACACTGCTGTTCCACGTAATGTTCCAGCTATTGGCTTGCAGCAGTTCTACCCCTTTGGGCTGCACCACACAACGCAACAGCCCATACACATCATAGATATAGTAGGTGCAAAGCCAGCCATAATGCCCCTTGCCCGTTCCCGTATCATTGGCAGCAGTAAGCTGTACTTTTTTAAGCACCGTTTTCCCTTCCCGGTCCATGAACTCGATCACCTGCTTATTGTTTTCATCGATCGTCACTTTTTTATTGAGCTCCCCCGGCTTATACAGACTGTCACAGCTGTAACTGGCAAACACACCGACCGTACCACTGTTCGTCACCTTCCAGATGCGTACACTGTCCGTGGAAATGTTCACCCAATATTTATAACCGATGCCCCGGCCATCATGCACCCAGCTATTGCCCGCCGCATATACACGCGCCGGGCGGTGTAAAGGAGAAGCCTCGAACTCCGTTTTGCCATAATAATAAGTTTCCCCCTGGTTATAGATAGGGCTGGCGGAGTTACTATTGCTGTAAAACCAATTTTGCTGTGCAAATGGATTTACCTTAAAGCCACCATCATGGATAGAAGTATTGCCCCCGTTATTGTTGGCCGCAAAAGGAAGATATTGTCGCTGGATTCTGCCATAGTCATCGTAAACAGTGCTGCTCACGAGGTCTGCCGCAGCGCCGCCGGTAGGGTAGGCCCCCTGTTTCACCACCGTTTGCACAAGCCGCCCCAGGCCATCAAAATACTGGGTGGTCATGCGGGAATGTAGCAAAGGACTGCTGCTGGTAAAGTTGGCATTCGTGGTATCAGGCTTCACAGCATCCCAGCTGCGGATATAATTATGCAAGGTAGTGGGGTAGCTGGCAGGCGTCACCACAGAAGCGTCTTGCCCTTTTCCGGCATGCCAGGCAATAATCATTATAGACAATAAGAATAGCTTTCCCATCGGAAGCAGTTTTAGCAATGAGGTAATATTATGGACGCACGGTAGCAGTGTCAGGGCGGTTCTTGCCCACCTGCTGCGCTTTGATTTTTTCCAGCTTTTCACGCTGCAGCATTTCTTTAAAGAACCTGAACTTTTGTTCTCCCAATACTGCTTCATAAGCTGAATCTTTCACAAAGACAGCTTTCTTCATCTCCTGCAGAAAAGCTTTCGTTTTCCAGTATCGTTTAAATACCATTCGTTTGGCTTCTTCAGATCGGATTCCGGCCGACAGTAGCGTAGAGGTCTGTTCTGCGGATAAAGAAAACTGTTGCTGTGCCTTTTGAGCATGGCTGAAAGCCACGGCAGAATCTTTCGCCGAATAGTGCGTTCGCTGCCCCGCTGCGTTTAGATGCAGCAAGCTGTAAAGCGCCAGCAACAGAAAAATTTTTATAGACATAAATTGCTTTTAGGGGTTATGAACCTTATAATCATACTTCTTGATGATGTTCCCATCCTGGTCCCGCAAACGGACCAGCCGGCCCATAGCATCATATTCATAGAAGATAATTTTGCCCGATGGATCGGTAATGGAAGTAACTCCTTTGCCAGGAGCATAAGTGTAGGTAGTTACCTGTGCCTGGCTGCTGGTTAATGCGGTACGTAGGTTATTGAGTTCTGTACGCAGCGCGGCATCGGTCGATGGGTTTTGCAACACAGCATTATTGACCAGCCCCGATACAGTTGCATAACTGCTGCCGGTTACCCTGGCCACCACATACGCGCCATTGTATCCCCACAGCACCACTTCATACACGCCATTGTTGTTGTATTGTTCAGTAATGTTGCCATAGCTATCGTAGCGGGAGAAATAGAGACTGGATGAATCGGCCGGAGTAGTAAAATACCTGACCTCGGAAGGATATTTTTTATTCCCATTATACGAGCCGAAGATCCTTTTCTGGCCGCTGGTGAATACCGAGTCATTCCCACGCTTAATATAAGTCCTTACCTCCAGCGGCAACAGGTAATTCAGCGCCAGCAAAGAATCCTTCATCAGCAATTGTGCAGCGTTTAATCCCAGCTTAAAATCACCCGCCGCATTAAATGCATACACATAATGTGTTTCTCTTTTGGTAAAACTGTTCAAGTGTATCGATTGCTTTTTAAGCAATGGCCGGCCGGCGCTGGTATAATAGCTGTTTTCAGTGAGCGTTTCATTGTTGCCGCCGTTAGTTGAATAAACAGTTTCTTTGGCCGCCTTGATGGCAGGAAAATGTGACTCGAAAAGCACCTCACCCCAGCATACGCCACAGGGAGGCAGTTCAGGATAAGCCGTAGCGTCGCAATAATAAGTCTTCCAGTAGCCGATAGATTTAAACCCCTGTTGAGAATGCGCCATCAGGTGAACGGCATCGGCCCAGGGATCAGTAGGCGTCCATTCTGCATTGTGAAACCCAAAACCAAGCGCAGATGTTTTGTGCAAAAGCTGCCCACCGTTATTGTATTGTTTTTCAAGCAATAGTTTATTCCGCTTCCATCCCTTGTCAGGCCAGGGCACTGTCGGAAAATCACTGGTAGAAACAGCCGTAGTAACCCCGTCGAAGTCAAAACTATATTCCCGGTCATTGTATCCGTTATCCGTCTCGTAAGTGCGCACTTCAGGATAAGCTACAAAAGAGCTGGCTTCGGTAGACAGCGGGTAATGACTGCCCGTACTGAGCTTTTGGACCTGGCAGGCCCGTATTTCATAATTACAAATACCCGCGTGCGACACGATCACGGGACTAATGAGCAACCCACTCGTAAGCGTGGGATCATCAAAAAGCTGGTATTTATAGTGCGTAATACTGGTTGTAGCTGTCAGCGGGTCATAATCCCTTACCTCTTTTACACGGATGCCACCGGCAGGATTGTTGCTACCGTAAAAAGAATGACCATAGCGTGATACGGTCGATGTCCAGTCGAAAGACTGCTCCTCCCACCACGCATAAAAAGAGGTGAACTCCACATCGATAGGGTCATACTCGATTTCAATACGGTAGTTGCCATTCACCAGGTCAAACTGGCCACCTACATCATCGTAAAAAGTAAAGACGGTATAAGAAGGATAACCGCCCGACATCCTGATCAGTTTTACCGTGAAAGAGCCATAGATATAATTCCAGTCGAGCCCAAAGTTGAAAGCAGCCCCGCCACTGGTGCTATTGACAGCAAAGTCCTGCCTGCATTGCGGCTCCCAGGGATCGGTAGTATTAAATTCGCTGGCATCGAATGTTTGAAGACCATAGAAAGAAGCATCAGGAAGCACCTGTGTTTGAGCATCCAGCAATACGGAATGACTTTCATAAACAAATTCACGGTATCCGCCGGTAGGCCAGTTGATCTTCTTAAGCGTATTGGCCTGCGCGTAGTAAGCATTGGCCCGCCGGTCGGCCATATCACTTACAAAAAGCGTATCATTGCCCGGATCGAGGCTAAACATATTACGGTAAGTGCCATTGGGAAAAAGGATCCAGTTGTAATCCTGGCCATTGTAATACCCCCAATAATCGATACCCCTGGAGAATCGGGAAGGTAAATTGACATCCTCGATGTAGTCGAATCGGAAGGAAGTACTATCGTTGCCACTACTGCCAAACTCACTGACATTTTTTAGTTTCAATCGCCAGTAATAAGCAGTAGGAGAGCCGCTGCCAAAATAACTGTAATTAAGATGAAGCCGGTTGATCAGTCCCTTTCCATTACGGGCATAACGCCGGATGGAATCCAGCTTCACACCACCCAGGTAATCCCACCTTCCCGATGAGTAGAAAATAAGCGAGTCGATGCCCGTTTCTATTTTTTTCAGGTACTTTTCATTCGCTTCAACAGTGGCCATTTGAATATCCGAGTAAATTTCCGCAGGCTGGCAATCAAAATTATTCCAGGTACTTAAAGCTTTACCACCAGACGATAAAGTTGAAAACTCAGTATACGATTGGTCATAAGTAAGCCGCACTGCAGATAAGCCATTCATATCCGTTATTTCCACCAGGTGCCAGGTAAGCGTATAGAAAGAAGAAGGAGGAGGAGTCGCATGATCGTTGCTATAGCTCACAGTAGAATAATCTACAGCAGTGCTTCCAAGGCTTTGATCTACCCCAAAGTAATAGCGTTCTCCGTTTTGCGTGCGCAATACCCAGCCAATGATATGATACCCCTCACTGATGTCACTCCCCCATATAGCTTCAATTTTTATAGGAGCTTGTTCCACCAGCCTGATATTGTTTTGCTCATCGAAGTAAAACTTACCACTTACGCTGCCGCAATTGAAAAAAAACATATCAGGCTCAGCATCCTTCCGGCCCCGCAAAATCTGATTCACATTTTGTACGCCCGCCAAAGCACTCGAAGGCCAGTCGGGAGCCGGAAATTGCGACGGCTTGATGGTCATATGAATATAGCCGGAGTCGCCGCCTATACGGCGATCATCAGCTATTCCATTCATCACACGCGTAATACGCCCGCCCGCCGATAAATTCCAGCCAAGCCCAACACTGCTGGCTATTTCTTCAACCCGTATGCCTCCGTTATGATAACTTAAACCTACCGGCACGGTAATATTTCCCGAACCCAGCGCATACAAAGGAATATTGATAGGAGTGGTTCCGGTGAAGCTGCCTACGGGCCGCTCCATTACTTTAAACAAAGCAGCTGAATTGGGAGTCACCGGGGCCAGCTTGGGAAGCGTTCCGGTATAAGGTTCCTGCCCCACAGAAGGCATACACAGCACAAGCAGGACCGAAATAGCGAACAGGCGCATAATAAACAGTTTTATACGGTTTACGATTAAGGCTTTCTAAAAACAGTTGGTAGATCATAACCTACCCTGAATACAATAGGCTGTGAACGGGGTATTTGTTGGTAGCTGAGAAAATCCCATAACAATTGAGCTTTTCCGGTAAACTTTTTACCAGCCTGGTATTTTTTGCTGACACCAACGAGGCCACTTTGTTGCCACACGGTATGGGTACTTGTGTTTCGGTTGTTCAGCACAGCCCGGTAGTTCATTTCAAAGCCGCCGCTGCACCAAAAACTATTTTTTATCTTCCAGTCGATAAAACTCCTGATGCCGGCCCCTTGATGAGTGATCTTTATATCATTCCATCCTTGACCGAGGCCAATTTTATAAGAAGCGCCAACGCCTGCTATAGATTGGTCATTGAGTTTATAGCCAAGAGAAAAACCGATATCTGTTGTTACGGGGAAATAGTGGGAAGCCTTTTGCGATTGCAGGTTGGTACCCAGCTCCAGTCGCTGTTTGAAGCTTTTTGTCTTTTGATGGTTGGGCGCAAAGCTGGGCATATCATCCGCCTGGCCCCCTCCGGTGGAAGAGGAGCGAAGCAGTTTATCCTGCAGCTTGCCCAGTTCCGCTTGTGCCGTTTGCAATTGTTGCCGAAACTGTTGTTGCGCATTAGGGCCACTGGCGGCAAGTTGCTGTTGTAGGATACCTTTCACTTGCTCACGTGTTTGTAAACTGGCGTAACCAACGCCGGAAAACGCATGTTCATCATTACCGGGCAGCCGGAATAACCCAGCGAGCTGGCTATGGCGGCGCATAAACGCCTGAAAAACGGTCGACTTGCTTAACAGGTTGATGGCCTTTCGTTCAATGTTTCCTGGGTGCTTCAGCAGATCTTTATATTCATTGACCTGTTGACGATAATAATATACTTGCCTGTTGAGCCTGTTGAGTGCTTTGGTAAATCCAAAACCCTGAAGTTGATCCCGTAAGTACTGCTCTCGTTCACGAAGCAGTTGATGGATCGCATCGGCCCTTTGCAATCGATCTTCCAACGCTTGTAAATGTGCAATGCCTGCTGCTGCTTGCGAGGCCGTTGCGGGAGCATTGGAGAATAACGCAGGATATTGTTGGAGAAATTGCAGGCTGCTACGCAGTGTGTCCAGGTAAGGTATATAAGGTGTATTCCCCTGCACATCATTCACTATTGAGTCTATTGGCCACATGTGCAAAGATGCTTCGCTAAACAGGCGCCTGGCAGCGGCTGAATCTTTCTTCATCAGGCGGCGTTTGAGCTGTTGCTCTCCCCGCACTATTTTATTGATATACCGGGCACGCTGCCGTTCCAGTTGCAGTTGCATGGCAACCGAAGTCTTATGGATCTGTCCGAATAGTTGATCCGGTAGTGAGATCACACAATCAGTGCAGGGCTGCTGAGCAAAGGCAGCAGCAGGCAGCACCATTATGCAGACGATAATGGCATAGGAGTGTCGCATAAGCAACAGGCTTAAAAAGTGAAAAAGATAATAATAGGGGTGATACAGCGGCTATCGCTGCTACTAATCAGTTGGATACAGTAATAATGCTTTTCTTTTGAAGCGCACTAACGTGCTGGCAGGTACAAAAAAGTTGGTATGCAAAACTGCAATAGCAGCATTTGGCAATACTACAAAGTTGTACAAGAGGTACCAAAATAAACTTGTACCAGTACATTAGGCAATCAAAAGTGATAATCAAAACGTACGGAGTTGAAGTACTAAATCATTGCGGGATTTATAAAGAAGAATAATCGCAATACAACGTTACGATAGTTTTATGATAACAGTCAGGCATAGCAGATTAAAATTGCGACCAGACATAACGTTTCTGATTAAAGTCAAAATGATGTTCCTATTTATGATTCAATCAGTGCAACTTATTTGATCATTATCCAAGCAGGCGCATGATCACTGGCCTTCGGCCATCCGCGCACATGCTTGTCTACACCACCTCGTTGCAGGCGCCCGGCCAGTTGATCATTCAATAAAAAATGATCCAGCCGCAAACCGGCATCCCGTTCCCAGGCATGGCGCAGGTAATCCCAAAAAGTATAGATCCGTTTATCAGGATGCAAATGGCGTAAGGCATCAGTCCAGCCCTGTCCCAGCAACCGCTGATAGGCTGCCCGCACTTCCTTACGAAATAAAGCATTGTCAAAATACTTCTCAGGCTTATATACATCCAGTTCCGTAGGCATCACGTTAAAGTCGCCCACCAGCATCACGGGCACTTCATGCGCCAGCAATGTCCTGGCATGAGTAGCCAATCGCCGGAACCATTTTAGTTTATAGTCAAACTTTACACCAGGATAAGGATTGCCATTCGGAAGGTATATACAGGCAATCACCATCTTACCTACGATCGCCTCAAGATACCGGCTATGATCATCATGCTTGTCACCGGGAAGTGCACGCCGTAGTTCCTGTATCGGCAGCTTACGCGAAAGGATGGCCACGCCGTTCCAGCCCTTTTGACCATGCCACAGCGCCTGGTAGCCTGCCTCCTGAATAGCTGTTAAAGGAAATCGGTTATCAGGCGCCTTAAGCTCCTGCAGGCATACCACATCGGGTTTTGCTTCCTTAAGCCATTGCAGCAACAAAGGCAGTCGCCCATTAATACCATTGATATTGTAAGTAGCTATCTTCATCACCCAATCTTACATCAAAAATTGCACCTTCCTTAAGACCTGCTGTCTAAGCAATCACCAAACAAAAAACCATCCTCGTGGATGGCTTTTGATTGTACTCCCCAATCAATGGTCTTTCAGGATTTTAATAAGAAGGAAAGGTCTAATGGAGCAAAACGTTTAAATATGTTGAATGACTGCTTTATTTTTTTCCAGGTCAGCACTTTTTTGAGCAAGAAATTGTTGCTTGATGATCTTGTACATTAAATCCATATCCACATCGAATTCTCTGCTGAAGGCAAATACTTCATCGAAATTAATTAGGTTGGGCATTCTTTGTATCCTTGACAGATGTCTGGTACTGGTTTTAAGATCAGCCGCTACGATCTTCTTTTTAAAATGTTTAAAGATCTGGCTGAACTCTGTAATCTCCCCGGACTCGATCAAAAACTTTAACTCTTTATAATTTTCATCCATAGGCATAAGTAGAGCAAAGTAAAGTATTGTTTCATCGGTTTAGGGTGACAGACCGTCCTATTTAGGAGTCAGTGCGTCACTTTAATAATACAGTCTGTCATTCTGAATAGACACACTGTACTTTTTAGAGGTCAGGCTGTCACTTTAATACTTTAGATCGTCACTATAGAAGTACATAGTGTATTACGGGTATTGCTTTCCATAATAATTATAATTACGGGTCATTACTGTAAAAGGATAATACATAATTATTGGAGCGATAGGGCGTAACGTGGAAAGTGATAAACTGTACTATTATAATGATGAAACATAATGAAGAAAAGTTATAAAGCATTCATTCATACTACATTTTATCATTTCAAGACTGCTAATAGAAAATAGCATAGTAACATAGTTGTAGCCTTGCCTCATTACTGCACGTAGCGGTCCCGACGCATATGCTAAAAATATTAGTAGGTTTGTGTTGTCAAATAATCAATCAACATTTCGGCAAAATAAAGGGCTGGTAGCCATCCTTAAACGGCTACAGGCACCGTATTGCCCGGACTGAAAGAGATAACACGAACTACGCACATGTACCTCAACTGCAAAACATATTTCAGTCTTAAGTACGGCACTTATAGTGCAGAAGGATTAGTGAAGGAAGCTGCAGAAAAGAAAGTGTCGGCACTCGCGCTCACCAATATCAACAGCACAGCCGATGCCTGGCCATTCTATAAAGCATGTACGGAAGCCAATATAAAACCTATCCTGGGCGCAGAGATACGCAATGGAGATACACTGTTATACATCTTGCTGGCCGCTAACAGCAGAGGCTTTGAATGGATCAATACATTTATATCCGTTCATCTGCGGGAGAATAAACCATTTCCAACGCCTGCGCCGATCACTTCATTTTTTAAAGAGGCAAACGATGGATACATAATCTATCCGTTAGGCGCTAAACTGCCCGATGCGCTACAGCAAAATGAATTGATCGGGATACAACCGGTCGAAGTAAATAAGATATTCTGTATTCCGGTTGCGCACCGCGACAAACTGGTGATCCGGCAGCCGGTCACGGTTCAAAACAACGATTACTATTATGTCCACAAGCTGCTCCGGTCAGTTGAGCACAATGTAGTTGAATCCAAACTACCACCGGATGCCGTCTGTGGAGCAAATGAACGCTTGCTGTCACCGGATGAAATAGCCCGTACGTTCATTGATCACCCGGCTATCATCGACAATACGTTGAAGGTGCTCGACAGTTGCAGCATAAAAATGGATATAAAAGCGCCAAAGAACCGGAAATACTATACCACGTGCAAAGAAGACGATATACAATTGTTGCGCAAGCTGACGCTCGACGGCTTACAGGAACGATATGGCAAAAACAATGAGGCTGCAAAGCGCGTGAATAATGAGTTGGAAGTGATAGACAGGTTAGGCTTTACGGCTTACTTTCTGATAACCTGGGATATTATTCGTTATGCCAAAAGCCGGGGATTCTACCACGTAGGGCGGGGGAGTGGCGCCAATAGTATAGTGGCTTACTGCCTTAAAATAACAGAAGTAGATCCTTTGGAGCTTAATCTTTATTTCGAACGTTTCCTCAATCCCGAACGCACTTCTCCGCCTGATTTCGATATTGATTTCTCCTGGCTCGATCGGGATGATGTTATTGAATACGTGTTCCGGCGCTATGGAGAAAAGTATGTAGCCCTCATGGGTGCCTATGTCACCTTTCAGCCGCGTGCTGTTGTCAGGGAGTTAGCGAAGGTGTTTGGCTTACCTGCCCCTGAAATAGAAGGATTGGCTAAGATGCCATTCGTTTCACGGCAGGCATGGAATGCGCGAAAGAAACTCCTCGCAAAGCCGGCCAGCATGGATGATTATCAGAAAGGCGTCGCATACTACCATGCAAAAAAAGAAGCTGTTGACTATGCGGCCATCATAAAAAGGCTAAGCTTGAAATACCAGCTGGAACAAGAGGAAGGAGCAGCTTTATTACAATCTCCTTTTATGTACGGCGTAATAGATGAGATCACATGGAAAATACTTTATTATAGCAAATACTTACACAACTTCCCCAATCACATCAGCATCCATGCAGGCGGCATGCTGATAGCGGAAGAACCAATACATACATATACAGCTACTTTTTTTCCGCCCAAAGGTTTTCCTACTACGCAAATTGATATGCACATAGCGGAGGATATTGGGTTGGACAAATTGGATATACTCAGTCAGCGTGGCCTGGGTCATATCAAGGAAGCAGTAAACCTCATCTATGAGAACCAGGGAATCCGGGTAAATATTGATAATGTAGAAGCATTCAAAAAAGATCCGCGTGTAAGAGAGCAGCTAAAGCAGGTAAATACTATCGGATGTTTTTACATCGAAAGCCCGGCCATGCGGCAGCTGCTGAGCAAAATGCGTTGCGACACCTTCCCGGCATTGGTCGTAGCCAGTTCCATTATACGTCCGGGCGTCGCCAGTAGTGGCATGATGCGGGAATACATCACACGCTTTCGCAATCCTGAAAAAACAGTCTACCTGCATCCTGTAATGGAAGAGATATTGGGCGAGACTTTCGGCGTAATGGTATTCCAGGAAGATGTCATGAAAGTCGGTCACCACTTTGGTGGCCTTTCGCTTGCCCAGGCCGATAGACTGCGCCGGGCCATGAGCGGCAAATCCCGCGGGGCAAATCATTTTGCCCTGCTGAAAGACGAGTTCTTCCGCAACTGCGCCGAAAAAGGATACACGCCCGAACTAACGACCGAAGTATGGCGGCAGATGGAGTCCTTCGCGGGCTACAGCTTTTGTAAAGCGCATTCAGCTTCCTTCGCCGTCGAAAGTTTCGAAGACCTCTACCTCAAAACCTATTTCCCTATTGAGTTTATGGTAGGTGTCATCAACAACTTTGGTGGTTTCTATAGCACAGAGCTTTACTTCATGGAGCTGTGCAAAGCTGGCGGTATACCACATTTGCCTTGTGTCAATACGAGCCACTGCAAAACGACCATAAAAGGTAAAGATGTATACACGGGTTTCGTACATGTTTATGGTCTTGAAGCAAAAATGCAGCAGCTGATCCCGGAAGAGCGTGAAAGAAACGGCCCTTACCTGGATATGACTGACTTCATAAAACGGACAGGTATACAGCCAGAACAACTCAATATCCTTATATCCGCAGGCGCCTTTCGCTTTACCGGCAAAAGCAAGAAGTCCTTGCTGTGGGAAGCCAACCTGCTCCAAAAGCGACGAAAAGCGCTCGTACCAGCTTATTCCCTTTTCGTCGCAGAAAAGCCGGTAGAGTATAAACTGCCTGAACTGAAAGATCATCCCATCGATGATATGTATGATGAACTTGAAAGCCTAAACTTCCGGCTCGGCAACCCGTTCGACCTGATGCAGGAGCAGAAGATAAGCAGGGTTAAAGCCGCCGAACTTCCCCAATACCTGGGTAAGCAGATAAACATGATTCTTTATTTCATAGATCATAAAGTGGTGCCTACTGTCAATGATAACCACATGTCTTTCGGCGCTTTCTTAGACGAGAACATGGATTGGGTAGACAGTGTGCACTTCCCCCCGGCCTTCAACAAATACCCGCTGAAAGGAAGAGGCTTTTACCACATCCGTGGAAAGGTAGTCGAGGATTTTGGCTTCCACAGTGTGGAAGTAGCCAGCCTGGAAAAAATAGGGTACAAAGAACGAACCTACGCAAACCTGTAATCAATATGATACTCACTAATCAAAGACATATAGCCCATTTCGACCTCGATACCTTTTTTGTATCGGTAGAATGCCTGAAAGACGACCGCCTCAAAGGAAAGCCGGTGATCATTGGTGGCAGCAGCGATCGGGGAGTAGTGGCCTCCTGTAGCTATGAAGCGCGGCGCTTTGGTATCCATTCCGCCATGCCCATGAAGCTGGCCCGCCAGCTCTGCCCACAGGTGATCATTCGCCAGGGCGATATGGAAGAGTATAGTAAATACTCCCGGCTGGTGACAGATGTTATTTCCGATACGGTACCGCTTTTTGAGAAAGCGTCCATTGATGAGTTCTATGTTGATCTGACCGGTATGGACAAATACTTCGGCAGTCAGCTCTTTACGGCCAATCTTACAAAGAAAGTAACAAAAGAAAGCGGGCTACCTATATCCTATGCACTGGCAGGCAATAAACTCATCAGCAAGGTAGCTACCAACGAAGGGAAGCCCAATGCACAAATGCAGGTGCCGTTAGGCCGGGAAAAAGACTTCCTGGCGCCACTCAGCATCGCCAAAATGCCAGGCGTCGGCAAGGAAACAGCTTTCCTGCTCCTGAAGATGGGCGTGGAAACCATCAAAGTCCTCAGTGAAATACCCATGGAAATGCTGGGCAACCTGCTGGGCAAAAACGGGCTATCACTTTGGCGTAAAGCCCAGGGCATTGATGAAACGCCGGTGATCCCGTACCATGAACAGAAATCCATATCCACCGAAAACACCTTCCAGCAGGATACCATCGATATCGATTTCCTGCACAGCGAGCTGGCCCGGATGACGGAACAGATCGCCTTCCAGCTGCGGTCAGAGAACAAGCTGACCGGGTGCGTTACCGTAAAGCTCAGGTACAGCAACTTCGATACAGTCACGAAGCAAAAGACCATTGCCTTTACCGCTGCCGACCACAAGCTGCAGAAGGTAGTAAAAGAACTGTTCAATAAACTGTTCGAGCGCCGCATGTTGGTGCGCCTCGTCGGTGTACGCTTCTCTCATTTGGTCCCCGGCAATGATCAGATCAACATGTTCGAAGACACCCAGCACATGATCCAGCTCTACCAGGCGGTCGATAGCATCAAAAAGCAATTCGGAGAAGACATGCTCATGCGCGGAAGCAGCCTGAAAAGTATAAGGATGTGCGAAAGTGTACTTTAAAAATGATGACACAAATCAATATGTACCCCAAATGGGTATAAAACATACCCTTAAAGGGTACAAAAAATACCCACTGGGGGTATAAAAAATGGACACTATGGGAGACAATACCAATAACGCATATCCTAATTTTAACCCGATGAAGAATCAGGACGGAAGGTATGCTGCCGTTAAATTATTTGTGGAAAATGGCACAATAAAAACATTCGAAGAAATATTCCCAACTCATTTTCCCAAAACAAAATTCGCCAACGAATTAGGAAAGCATCCGGATCGAATGGAAGCATTTGTTGAGCGGGTGGATATAATAAAGGTGGAAACGATCGATAAGATTGCTGACATGTTTGGCCTTGATCCTGGATTGGTATTTAAGATCATTTATACGCAGTATGTTCAAAAAATAAAGAACGCAACGCAGGCATCCACTAAAACGCACAAGGCTGCCAGGCGAAAAAAATAAAAAATCAATAAAACATTGCTTCATGTTCCATTAGCCTATCCTGTAAAATTAAAATCCGCGTCTGAAAGTTTCTGGGGAGAGAAAACTTTTCTTAAATGGGTTTTAAGAATTTCACTAATCGAAAGCCACCTGTAAGGGTGGTTTTTTATTGCCCTGGCTTATCCACCTCCTTCATGATCGCTTCATAGATCTTTCCCAAAACATAAGGACTTAAATTATGCGACTCCACCGCCTTCCAGATCGGCGGCTTGCGCTTAAGTCCTCTGTTGCGCAACATAGGCCGGTTCGATTCAACAATCACATGCCCATTCCTGGCCTGCACCTTATACCGTTCTACCTGCTTATCAATAAAGACCTGCTCTACCACAAATCGCAATGATTTGCCATCATGCCCTATCGAAATCGGAAACGCCATGCCCGCAAAATTAGATCAAAGTTCAAATACCATCTATTTGCGACATATTATTGCCCAATGGTATGTGCTGATTTTTTTGTGATAAAGAACAGCATATTGTTTAATAAAATCCATGAATTCATTCGAATTCAGTTTGAATTTGTTTATGGAGAGATCATACGTTATATCATCAAAATCTTCCTGTGATTTTAAATCAAAATCTTCATTTGGAATACAAAAAGCGATTAGGCCATGATAATTCAATATTTTATCAAAATCGGAAATCAGAAATCGGGCTTTTTCTTTAGTAAACAAACTTAAAATGCAAAAACAAACAATTAAATCATACTTTTCAGTAGTAGAACTTACAAAATTTTCAATCTTTGTTTTTTCAAAAAAAGCAAAGTCGACTGGGCAAGCGTCTTGGTTTTCCTTGAGTTGTTTCAAAAATTCAATGAAATTATTTTCTAAAAATATATTTTGTTCAGATTCAATATCAACACCGGTCCATTTTTTAATTTTGAATTTTAAATAAACTGACTTCCAATAATTCGCTGCTCCACATCCAATATCTAATATTGAAATACACTTAGTTTCGCCAATTGATTCGATAATTTTACATACTTCATTTAATATATTGCTCTGGCTCATTAATCAAGAAAGTTAACCAAACGGGGACATAAGTCAATATGTCTTTTGTAAACTTAAATAGGGCAACAAAAAGAATAGTAATTTCTTTACTTTAATTGATTTTCAATACCGGATAAATAATCATCTACAAGTTTTCGATCATCTAGAATGTTAGCAATAGATGCAGCATTGAAGTCGAATAAGAATGTTGCATCCTTAAATTTTGCATAAAAGTAATTGAAACATTTTTTAGAGAACTCACGCAGTTCTTTTACATCTTCAAGAGCTTCGGGTTCAACAGTTTTCGTAGAGTCATGATGCGCATAGAACGCGTGCCGTCTTTCTATGAATTTACTTATTAGTCCCCATTTTTCTTTAATTAAATTATCTAATTCTACCGCCAATGCTTTAAACTCACTCTTATTTTTAATAAAATTTTCATTCTCCTCTTTGGTCGAATTTATTTTTAAAAAATTAGTCAATTCATTATCGTATGAAAAGTTATTGATCTTATTAATTAACTTCTGAAAGCTTCTTTTCTCATCTTTATGGAATATTTTAAATGCATTTATCGCACAGTGAGAATAACATAAGTAAACATAATGTCCCAGGAATCCTTTAATCGGAAATAGATTTATGCCTTGATTTTGCATATCCAAAATTTGTTCAATATTGTCCGAACATATTTGAATATCATAAATAAAAGCTATTAAAAGTTTCTCAAAATCCTCAATTTCTCTCAAAGTTAAAATTTCACGCATGATCCTTAATTTAAATTATAGCTACACTAAACTAATAAACTGTGGAAGTGTTTTAAGTTCCAAGCGACAGTTGAGGGTGCAAATCAATGATGTACAGATTAATCTCCAATCTTTTCGAGTTCTCTGAATG
This sequence comes from Paraflavitalea sp., assembly GCF_059502485.1. NCBI lineage: Bacteria > Pseudomonadati > Bacteroidota > Chitinophagia > Chitinophagales > Chitinophagaceae > Paraflavitalea > Paraflavitalea sp. Next base: position 647,167 of record NZ_JCACET010000010.1, on the reverse strand, counting down.
CAGTAATATCGTTTTCAAAATGAAATTTGTCTGAAACGAAGGCAATAAAATGTACAACTGAGTTCTTATTTCTCTAAGTCGAACCAGTCCCTATAAGTTTTAATAATTGCTTTGTAGTTAGATGTTATTGGGTCAAAATATCGAAATTTTAAGTTTTTGTTTTCAACTAACTGTCTTAATTCATTGCTGTAATCTTTCCTAAATCTTTCTTTATCAATTTTCGCGTCCCAATATAGGCCACAAGCTTTTTCATATGCATTTAGGTTATCTTCAACGGCAGAATACCAAGCGTTTTCTCTTAGAGTGAAATCCTGGTGAGGGTTGGTAATTTTAAAATCATGTAAATTAATTGCAGCTTGAACTGAAGTCACTTTCGTAGCCCCTATGATTTCTCTTAGACTTAGCTCCAAGCTTCCCTGAGCAATCATATTTGAATCTTTCGAAATCTTATTTGCTTCATCAGCAGAACGCTTCGCATCGGATGATTTTCGATTTGCAATACCCGCATAAATAGCACTAGCAATGGCGGCAATTGCTGCAACACCGGCAATTATGTTTGCAGTTAAATCACTCATAATTTCTATTTTTCTAGCTGCGCAAAAATATAATCAATGATGTCAAGATAGCCTCTTATCTCTGCCTTTGTAATTAGGTCTTGATTACTTCTGAGTTGTTGCAGAGTTGCCTTGCGCTCGTAATCACTTTGGGATTTTTTTACAAAATTGATAATTTCGCTTGCTACTTCGCGCTTATTATCAGAATAATGAAGTTTATCAAAAAGACTTTGTAGTTTTTGATCCATATTATATATTTTATAATTTCCAAAATATTAAAGAATAATGCGGTATTACTCTGTGATCTTTCTTCCTACTGCTGTCACTAATTTATTATTCTGTCATTCTTCGATAATCGTCTCCCTAAATTGAAATCGATTGCCCAAAAGCGGATAGTAATTTTGCCCTCCCCGACTTGGCGCAAGTATGCAACTTAGCTCTTCAGCCTGGCGTACTTGCGCCACTTAGCATCTAATGACGCTTGATCATTCCCTTAAGTTACTCAAAACAAACAAGCCCCGCATAAAAATGCAGGGCTTCACTAATCAAAAATTTAACCATTAAACCTTATCCTTTGCAGTGATAACGATCAAATCGAAAATTGTCCCGGTCTGTTTTGAAAATTTTCCGAAGAAAATTATATTCTTTGATTTTTATCAATCCGTTCATGGACTAAGGGTACCCGATAGCCCCACCCAACCGGAAGACCCACCCCAGACAGCCCTCTCAACTCCAAAAGCGGCCGAAAGCCAACAAACCCCGCCACCCCTCAGCCTCCAGTTACAATCAACCGCAGCAACAATACTTCATACTAAAAAAAACAGCAAATCGCTGCTCCTCAAAGATATGGCAGCATGCCAGCCCACCCAGCGCACAAGCGAATTAATCTACTATTGAATATATTGTTATCGAAGCGAGGCATTGCCGATAGAAGACTAATGACCTTCATCCCTCGTCCAAAATGCCGCCAAAAGGTTCGGCCGAAAGCAGTAGTGCTAATTTTCATCTTCAATACCCGCACCAGCACCATCAAACAATTGATCAGAAGCAATCCGCGCATTTGCGGCCGCGTTCCTTTTGGCCTTGCGCGAATGCCGCCATACCGCTGTACCGCAGCGTTTTTGCTGTCATTTATATTTTTTAGTATGAAGTTTTGTCTTGTTGCTCGTTCCGCTTGTTGCCTGGTAGGCATTGAGCAGTGCCGCGGTTTTATCGTTGGCCCTTTCTTCCGCGCCGCTTTTGAAAAGGAGTTCGCGGGCCGCGTGCTCCTGGTGTCTGAGGAGCGCTTCTCGTTTCCCGGTGTTTCTTTCGTCATCTATCAGGGGGCTTCTTAGCCCCTTTTCTTCTATAGTAAATGATTGACCAGTCACCAGTATAAAAGCCGGAATTATTCCGGGCTTGTAGATAGACGCAATGCTAAAACACAAATCACGCAAAAAATATCCAGGGTCGTTTTAATCAATACATCAGCCCTGCGCCATCATTAAAAGAAGGATTGAGCCACTTTCAATTCAACTTGTATAAACCCTACTAACCAGTGAAATGCAGAAAAATCAAAAAAAGTATAACTACTGATCGAATTAATATCTTTTTTTTAAATTTGATTATCTGCATAAATTATTAATTATAACCTTATACCAAACCTATTATGCCACTTATTGTAAAAGTTTATATATCTGCCTTATTGAATCTGTTTATCATATGATACTGTTTTAGAATTGTATGATTTATAAGTTATTGTGAGTTCTCCTGCTATTAAAATTTTCCTCAACACAGAATTATTCTGTCATTCGGTATGACTAAAAGAATCCCCCATTTCTTCTGGATATTGTTTTTGATAAGCTTTTCATTGCTCTTTTTCCAGAACTCAGCTTTCAGCCAATCTTCGAATGGTGTAATCATAGGAAAAGTACAGGATTCAACCACTAAAAAGAATATTCCGTTCGCGACGATTACAGTTTTCAACGCTATTGATACAGCTATAATAACTTATAGGATAAGCGAGCCCTCTGGGGTGTTTAGAATTCCAGGCTTACCGATAAATACCCAATTGCGGGTTTTGATTTCTCATACAGGATATCGTGTAGAAAGATTTGACATCAAACTTGATGAAAGTAAACCAGAATTAAACATGGGGACTTTAAAGCTGCTGTATGATTCGAAAAATCTGGATGAAGTGCTGGTATTGGCCGAACGACCACCTGTTATAGTTAGAAATGATACGATAGAATTCAATGCCAGTTCCTTTAAAACTCTACCGAACGCATTGGTCGAAGACTTGCTAAAAAAACTTCCGGGTGTCCATGTTGACCGTAACGGTAATATCACCTATAATGGTGTAATTGTCAATCGTATTCAGGTTGATGGGAAAAGCTTTTTCGGAAACGATCCCAAGATAGCAAGCCGCAATCTTCCGGCAAATATAATTGACAAAGTACAAGTTGTCGATGACGCTGAACAGCTGGAGAAAAATGTGTTCCTTGATAGAGCAAGGATAGGAAAAGTAATCAACCTGAAGCTTAAAAAGTGGGTTAAAAAAGGTTCATTCGGAAAGCTCTATGCGGGAATTGGCACTGATGATCGATATGAAGGTGGGGGTATTTACAATGTCTTTAGAGATACTTTACAAGTTAGCCTTATCGGGTTTTCCAATAATATTAATAGGGCAGGTTTTGGTATAGATGATGTCAGGAGTATTGGTGGGTTTGCACGCGGCGGCTATTCAAGTTCTATGATGATGGAAAATGGCAGCTTCGAACTCGATGGTATTTCATTTGGTGCGACATCGGAAGGTGTGCAAAAATCCACCGGTGCGGGGATCAATATCAATACCGAATTTGGCAAAAAGGTAAGCGTAAACTGGCGATACTTTTTTAGCCAGTTAGATGCTAATTATGAACAACTTAGTAACTCGCTGCAATACCTTAATGATTCAATTATTGCAAGTAAAAGCAACAGTGTTCAGGATTCACGGCAAATCAATCACTCGATTGGAGGAACACTTAAATATCAAATAAACAAGTCCTCCTATTTTACTGTTAAGCCATCTGTGGGTTTTATTGATAAGCGTTCTTCTTTAAACTCGTTTGCAGTATCTGAGCATAATGAAAAAGGATTATTGAACGAAAGCAAAAGGGGGCAGAATGACAAGAGTGACATAAATTCAGTACGAAATGATATAAGCTACTACAAAAACTTTAGCAAGCGCGGGCGTTCACTGTCATTGTCCAATTCTATTTCCTTTACAAGAAATGTTAGGAATCAAATTACCGAAGCCGATAATGTATTTTATAATAACCCGCCATTAGAAACCAGCCTTTCTCAACTCCGGATAAACAGCACCCCGGCATTTCGGTTGTCACTTTCTGGCGGTTTCTCTGAGCCGTTAAGCTCTGCCGTTTCCTTAAGAATTATTAACAATGCCTATATAGCAAGGCATGAGAATGACATTCGAACTTTTGATAAAAACACAACCTCTTCCGGATTTACCATTCCTAACGAAGGTCTGACAGATGGTATAAGACGTTGGGTATACTCAAACTTAAGCACAGTAGACGTTAATTGGCGAATAAAGAAACTGACGATATATCCTGGATTGTCATTTCGTATGCTCGCATTCACGAATACACTCCTTAAAGGCCAACCACAAAAGAAATCATACGATTATATCTTGCCTTCGTTTGGCTTAAGTATGCCTAATCTATATCTCAGCTACTCTTCAGATGTAATGGAACCTAATATTCTCGACATGCAACCAGTTGTCGATAATACTAACCCGCTCTATATATATTCAGGCAACCCTTATTTGTTACCTACAAGGAACCACTCAATTTATGCAACGTTTGATAAATACAATTCTCCGAAGCTGATGAGTTACCGTTTATTATTCAATTCTATAATTGAAAAAGACGGTGCTATAATAGAGAGAACACTTGACGCTGCAGGAGTTCAAAGAAGTAAGCCGGTAAATACATCAGGACTTTGGAGTTTTAGAGTTAATGGAAGTGTAACGAAAAATTTTAAGAAGATGAACAAATGGAATATATCACTTACCGGAGGTATCTATGCAGATTATAAAAAGAGGAAAGTTTTATTGAACAAAAATATCAGCAACACATATACTTGGAATTTTAAGCCCTCTTTTAGTGCGAATTTCAACTTAAATGATAAGTTTGAATTGAACCAGGAATTTTCGATGCAATACTCTCGAAGTATTTATGATAACTCCTTTTTTAGAAATATAAATATTCTGGTATATAATACAAGTTCCGAAGTTGTGATTAGGCCCGCAAAACGCTTTATAATCGAAGGCTCATTAGATTATTATTATAATCCAGATATCGATTTGAGTATTGCAAGTAATGCTGTATTGCTAAATGCTGCACTAACGATGTTGTTTCTAAAAAATGACCAGGCAAGCCTGAAATTGTCTTCGTTCGACTTATTGGATCAGAATAGAAATATTACACAAACCATTAGCGAAAATTATAAAGCTGATATTAGAAGAACAACACTACAACGTTTTTTTATGTTAAGCCTGATCTATAATATCAGAAATTTTAAGCCAATAAAGGTTGGAGGAAGAGAAAAGCTGTTTTTTTTCTAAGGTTTAAGTTATTCCGATTTTGGAATGCAACAATAAAATCAAAACAAATGAAAAAAAATGTTCTAAAACATGCGCTCATTTTTACCATTTTATTGAATGGGCTTTTCTTGGGTATCACTAATTTGGCTTTTTCTCAACCTGATCCGGGAGATGGTGGCGATGGTTACGGAGTAATAAATAGCACTATTTGCTGTAGAGGTGGGGTCAAAACAGGTAATTCAAATGATTGTGGACAGGGAGAGGGTAATTGTGTAAACCATCACTGCGCTTCAGGTGAAACAGAAACACAAAATTTACTTTGTCCTTAATCTATGCCCGGGCATTTTGCCCGGGTATTTAATTGTTTATGAGATACACAACTAGCAACATCATTATTCTCATTATCTTCCTCGGAACAATTGGTTGTAACGACCAAATGCCCATTTTGACTGAGACTACAAATCCTCAAATTAAAAATATTAATAGCCAGGCTGTAAATGATACCACACAAAAGGCAAACAACCTGGTGTCAAGAAGAAAAATCATTCCTGTAAGATCCAACGATAGCATTTTTATCTCCGGAAAAAATAAGATTATTTTATTGGATGATAATATTCTGTTTGGTGACTGTAAAATTGGATTACTTCTACTGCTTGATAAAAATGGAAAAGAAATGGCAACGGTTGGAAGGCTCGGAAGCGGTGCCGGGCAATATCATTCCATTGAAGGATTCAATGTCGACAATTATCATAAGCAAATAATAGTTTACTCAAATGAAACTATGTCTTTGCTGAAATTCGATTTCGAAGGTAAATTTATAAATAAAAGAAAATTGCCTTTTTATGGTTGGGATTTCGCGGTTCTTGATTCTAGTCATTTAGTCTTCTTTCTTAATCAGAATACGAACAGGAAATCAGGGATGTATAATTTGCTTGTGACAGATCATGAGGGCCAAATTGAGCAAAAGCTTTTCCCTATTGAAAGCCTGCCTCATATGGTATTTACATATACTGGCTTTATTCGTCAGGGACAAAGTTCAATACTATTCTCAGAACCATTCTCTGATTCAATCTATGTAATTAAGGACGGGACTTATACGCCAGAGTATACTATTGATTTTGGAAATAAGAAATTCCCGGCTGCATTGAAGAATAATAGTCAAACATTACTTGAAAATAATTTGAACTATGATTGGGTAGAAAACGGGGTATATGAATCTAATTCTTTTCTGGTAGTAAAGTATAATGAAGACCGTAAGAATAATTATCTGATTTATAATAAAAAAAATGGTAAAGTTATACTGTCTCGCTCGATAAAAGATGACTTCATGGATATCTTGATCCAAAGTATCGCCGGTGTACAAGGCGATACATTTTATTCAATTATTGACCCTATTCTTTTTCGGGTTGCATTGCAGAAGCACGCCGCCATGCAGCAGTCCGTAGAAAGCTTTGATCCGGAATTATTGTCCCTTATAACGACAAACCCTTATGGAAACCCTATTATATATTCTTTTGATTTTAAATTTTAGATAATTGCCTTATGAAATCATCCATAAAATATATCAATCTACTGTATGCCCTTTTAGTGTTGGCAACTCTTGTTGTTTGGGGGGTATACTTTTTAAATAAACCTGAAACTAAATCCGTTCAGTCAATTGCTCTAACAAAAGTTTCGATTCAAAAGAATATTATAAATGTTGGAGAAATACCACATCACAAAAGTGTTGAAGTAATATTTGAGATAATAAATGAAGGCTACCACCCACTGATTATTAAAGATGTAAAGACAGATTGTAATTGTACTTCGCCAGATTGGCAAAAAGAACCAATTCCGCCAAAAGGGGTAACAAAGATTAAGATTCTATATAATTCTCATACACCAGGATATTTTCAGAAAAAAGCGCTAGTCACTTGTAATGTTGATGAAAGCCCAATTGTCTTAGTGATGCGCGGTATTGTTATTACATAGTCGTATTGCCAGGCTACGCCAATTGTATCTTTAACCTTTTTTGATCGACTGGTAACTTGCTAAAACTCATTATGGCAGCGGAGCAGCAATTTTATACCCTCTCTCATTACGACACCGCAAACTTTATTTTTGATCATCAATAACAATGATCAATTCTTCCAATTAATGCTGCACAAAACAAAGCCCCTCCCGGTACGGGTGAGGCATACATGTTTAAACCCAGAAACAAATCCTATATCAATAAATGAATGTAGTAAGCCAACCAATGGATTTATTGCTTCAACAAGGGCTTCACCATCCGCCATCCTCCGCCGCTCAGCTCCAGTTGGTACACACCGCGTACCTGCCTGCCCAGCGGGATCGTCAGCGTATGTACCCCCGCGGCAAGCGACCACTGGCGCCTCAGCACAACCTTCCCGGAGTTGTCCAGCACCCTGCATTGCACCATCGTCGCAGTGCGCAGTGTCAGCGACACCTGCACATCGCGCACAACCGGGTTTGGATACACCCGCGTGATCGACCGGTCTTTGTCGAGCGGCAAAATTACCGTTGGCGAATAATCAACATCGCCATCTATATCGGTTTGCCGCAGCCGGTAGTACACCTCATTCGCGGAAAGCTTATTCACATGTGCATCCGTAAAGTAATATACATGCGAGCCAGTCACATTCTTAGCCGTCACCTGGCCGATAGGTTGGTAGCTGCGTCCGTCCACGCTGCGCTCTATTATAAAGTAGCCAGTATTCTCTTCGTTCGCCGTGCGCCACTCCAGCAAAGCATCTTCACCGATCAGCCGGCCTTTGAACGATAGCAGGCGCAGCGGCAGGCTCAAAGCGCTTGTGCGCATATATAGTTGCGTCTCAAGGCCAGAATTCGCCGCAATAACATATAAATTTCCGCCTATCAGTTTAAGGCTGTTGGGATTGCCATTGAATATTCCCGCATTGAAATCCTGCACCAGCACGGTGCCCGCAGCTGTTCCATCGGTGCGCCACAGTTCGGTGCCGTTCGTGCCATCATAGGCGCGGAAAAAGATCGTATCATTGATGTTCACTAGGTTCGCGGGGTTGCTGTTCCCGGCGGCAATGTCGCGCACAAGTACCGTACCCGCGTCTGTACCATCCGATTTCCACAGCTCGATACCATAACCTGTAGCATTGGCGCTGAAGTAGACAGTGTTGCCAACTGCAGCGAAATTTGCTGGGCTGCTGCTCCCGGAGCCTGCTTCGATATCCTTGACAAGCACCGTGCCTGCATCCGTGCCATCGCTCTTCCACAACTCCGCGCCGGCACTCGTGGTGGCCTGGAAATACAGTAAGTTGTTGATCACAGTAAGTTGGGCAGGTACACTGTTCGAGGTACCTGGGTTGATGTCTTTCACCAGCACCGTACCCGCCGCCGTGCCATCGCTTTTCCAAAGCTCATTGCCATTGGTGGCATCCATAGCCCGGAAATACAGCATACCATTCATCACCGTCAGGTGGAAAGGAGAAGAGCCCGCGCTGCCGGAACGGATGTCCTTCACCAGCACCGTGCCTGCTGAAGTACCATCACTTTTCCAGAGTTCCACACCATTGACGCCATCATTGGCCGTAAAGAACAACTGGCCGTTATAGGCCACCCCATTGCTGATGCTGCTGCTGTTGAGGCCGGGGTAAATATCTTTCACCAGCACCGTACCCGGCGTCGTGCCGTCGCTCTTCCAAAGCTCACTGCCATTCACGCCATCGTTGGCAGCAAAGAATAAAGTGTTGCCTACAGCCACCAATGATCCGGGGAAACTGCCGGTGCTTCCGGGATAGATGTCTTTCACCAGTACGGTGCCCGTCGCCGTGCCGTCGCTTTTCCAAAGCTCCGTGCCGTCAGTAGTATTGTTGGCGCTCAGGAATAAGGTGCCGTTTACCGCCGTGCCATTGCTACATTGACAGGAATAAGGACCAGCATTGATGTCTTTGATCAGGGCTGTACCAGCCGCCGTACCATCGGTTTTATAAAGTTCGTAGCCACCATTCGTGGGATCGTTCGCAAAGAAATAAAGCGTGCCATTTACATCAGTTAAACCGCCAAGGCTGCTGCCAGCCGGAATCGTCGCAATGTCTTTTACCAGTACAGTGCCCCCACTGGTGCCGTCACTGGCCCATAGTTCATTGCCGGTGCTGGCATCGGTTGCCATAAACATTACCGAACTCCCTAAGCTTACCAACTCATACGGGGAGGAAGCCATAATGCCCGCATATATATCTTTTACCTGCACCGTGCCCGCCACCGTGCCATCTGTTTTCCAGAGTTCTGTACCGGTGGTGCCGTCGTCTGCTTTGAAATAAAGCGTGTTGCCCACACTGGCAAACGGCCAGTTGGCGGCAGCGAAAATATCACCGGCAGGATGGATGTTTTTCAACAGGCTGGTACCTGCCGCCGTACCGTCGGTTTTCCAGAGCTCCACGCCGTTCACTCCGTCGTTGGCCGAAAAGTAGACCACACTGCCCGCCTGGTAAAATCCCGTGGAGGACACAGAGCCTGCGCTGGTGCCATTGATGTCCTTCAACAGGTTCGTGCCAACGGGCGTACCGTCGCTGGTCCACACCTCCTTTCCGTTCGCGGCGGTTACCGCTACAAAATAAAGCGTATTACCGATCGCTGTCAGGTCTGCCGGGGAGGCAGAACCGCCGCCCCCTTCAATATCTTTTACGAGCAAGGTGCCGGCTGCGGTGCCGTCGCTTTTCCATAGCTCCTGCCCGTTCGTATCGTCCGTTGCCGAAAAGAAAAGGGTGTTGTTGACGTTGGTGAGCGCCATAGGCTGTGAAGGCGTACTGCCGGCGTAAATATCTTTCACCAGCACAGTGCCGGCTGCCGTACCGTCGCTCTTCCACAATTCAGTGCCATTCGTGCCGTCATCGGCCGTGAAATACAGCGAGCCGTTCATGGCTGTCAGGTACATCGGGTCACTCCCCAGGCCACCGGGGTTGATGTCTTTTACCAGCACGGTGCCCGCAGCAGTGCCATCACTTTTCCAAAGCTCCAGGCCCTGGCCGTTATCGCTGGCTGCAAAATATATAGTCCCGTTCACTGCCGTGAGGTACATCAGATAGTAGCCATCTGTATTCGCAAACTGCTTCACCAACACGGTGCCGGCCGCGGTTCCATCGCTTTTCCACAGCTCGTCCGTACTGCCAGTGCCACGTGCCCGGAAGAAGAGCGTACCATTCACGTTCACCAGGTTGGAAGGAATACTGCCCGCGTAGCCCGGCTCGATGTCTTTGACCAGCATCGTACCGGCATTCGTCCCGTTCGTCTTCCAGAGTTCAATACCGTTCACTTTATCATTGGCGGTAAAGAACACCGTGGTGCCCACCAGGGTCAGCGACGATGGATCGGAAGACGCTGTTCCGGGATTGATAGGTTTGAGAACAGAAAAGGTTTGTGCAGAAGCAGAGAAGGCTGTGCTAAGCAGCAGGGTATAGGCACAGAGTAGCAATTTGTTCATGTACGGTTGGGTTGTAGATTTTCTGGGATGCTGGCTATAAGAGCCCTAATATAATAGAGAAATCTGTAAAATAAAAGCCCTGCGTAAGAATTTGACGCACAGCGGAAGGTCTGCCCGGAAAGAACTAACACATTCCAGACTGCTGCTTTTGTTTTCCTGCTAAATAAAGAAAAGGCCCGGATATATCCGGGCCTGTTTAAACCCCTAAGCCTGAGTGAAAATGCAGGTTGCCCTGCTTGCTGCGATGCATAGCTGAAAAACCACAAGTACTATGGAACTAACCGACGTAACCGAAACAATATCAAAGACTCAATCACTATAATGGCATGTTATACATAAATTCCCTTAGGCTACATGGTATACAGGCGCAAATAGGCTCCAGGGCGCTTAGGCGTTGGCATACCATGCCGCATATAAATAAAATGTATGTCGTGTCAAAACAGTAATGAGAGCGGAGCTACTAATGCAGATAAAACTGTTGAGTCAGTAAAGTTAAAATGAAAAAATATTTGAACAAAAAAAATTGTCTCAATGATTTTAATTATTTAATGAGGGAACAATTTTGTAGAAAAGCAACCACAGAGTGCCGTTATAATGTCTAAAAAATTTAGAATTCGTTTAGAATTGATTCAGATTCGTGAATATCAATAAAACAGCCCTCCTGTTTAGGAGGGCTGATTGCTGTTTCATATACCTATACCTTACTCAAAAGAATTTCAACGGTTCGGGCGGGTTGGAGTTAACCCTTTTCACTTATAGTGAGCCGGACGTTTTTCACGTAGGACATGGACAGCTTTCATTGGGTACGGATCATTTTTTTCTTAGGTATTGGACGGTATCATATCGGACGGTCTGGTTGCAGCTTTATGGCTTGCCTGCGTTGCTCATGTAAAATTGCTACGCAAAGTCGGTTGCTCCAAACAATTCCACCGGCAATCTGCGCTTTCCGGTACTTTACCCTAAACCAGGTAATACATACCACTTAATACATTATTACTCCCGGCATGGCCAATGGAACTCTCGTTATATACTTACCGTATGCGCACATGGCTGTGGGTGTTCTCTCTTTATCTCACTTCATATTATTCGACATCGACAGATGTATCTTCAAGGGACATAAAAAAGCCCGGAATTCCTTCCAGGCGTATATCGAAAACGCAATGATGAATTAACAGTTTAAAAGCCCCGCATAGAAATGCAGCGCGATGCTAATCAAATTCGTTAACCATTAAACCTTATCCTTTTTATTATAACAGATAAAACGTCCTCCTGTACCAAACAAATCCAAAATTTATTTGTGGTGATCAACACAGATACTCATTAATGCCCCGTACCCGTCCACAAATAAACTTTCCTCCCAATCCATAAAATCAAAGAAATCCCGGTTCAGACAAATAATCCTCCCGAACATTATTACACATCCGGGAGGCGGTTTTACAGGACATTGGTTATCGCATGCACTACATTTCCTGGTTAGGCTCAGTCACGGCTTGGCTCACAGCGCTGGCCACACCGGCAGCTACCGCTAAATAACCCGCAACTTTTACCACAATAGCTGGTAGCGCGATCGGAGTGGTAAGCACTGCACCGCTCACGGCGGCCAGTATCAAACTCCAGTTACGCAACTTCGCAAAAAAGGGTGGAGTAGGACTGCTCATTCTTTCCTGTATACTCATAAAAGATCAAAATTTAAAAGTTAAAAAATGGTTTACACGCCAGGTCATCGGAAAAGCAGTAGGACAAAACCCGGGTTTCATCCATCCCGCCTTTCCGTCTTCCCGGCCAATCGTCTTCCGGACTTTGCTGTCCTTCCGACTTTCGGTCTTCTTCCCAACCGGCAACGGAGTTCCTGCTGAAACGATAACCCCGGCAAAGCCTTCCACTAAGACAGCAGGAAGCGTCCTGAGTGGCTGGTGGCTGGCGTTCACCAAAACCCATAAGGTCAGGGAAGAACGTTTGCCGGGGTGAGAGCGAGGGAGCAGTGTACTGCCGTTGCCGGAGCTGCTGGTCATCGCTAAGAGAAGAAGGCCAGGTTTTTTAAACTGGCGCAAGTAGGCAGCCTGGCCTTTAGCTTGGCGTACTTATGCCCACATTGGCTAATTGTTGACGGCCGTTGGCAACAATTGGTCCGTGTGCACTACGCGCAGTGCAAGCGGTCCGCCACCATACATCAGAAGATATTGATCATTTACCTTCTTATAGAATTCAATACCCAGTAGCAACACAATAGGCTGTGCCTGTTGGGCCGGCAGCTGCACGCGCAGCGCCAACGCCAGATGTTTGCCCTGGGTAAAGTATTCACTCGTTTGTATATCCGTGAAGTAGATTTCCTTTTCAAAATCCAAAGCCCCGCCTGCCAGTGTCAGCCGGCAATAACATTTCCCTTTCGGAAACTTGATATTCGCTTCAGGTAAAAACGAAGGAAATGTCAGCGTGCAACAACCGGTTGTCCTGTCCACAGCTGCGGCATACGAGGCAAAGCATATTTTACGCACTTCCTTGCGTTTATTGAATTCAAAGCCTTCCAGCATACCCAGTCCGCCGGTGTTGGCAGATTTTTTTCCGAAATCGTTCACTTGGTCCGTTTGCACCACTTTAAGCATGGTCGAAGTCAAACGTCCTGTGGTTTGCGTATCTACGATATTGAATAGCAGCCGCGCAAATGCGGTACGAAGGAGCTTCCCTGCTTTTGTTGCCTTTGAAAAATGAGCGCGGGTACAATCCACAATACTCATCTTTTTCTTTCTGGATGTTTTTGTTGTAGGCATATAAAAAGTTTAGTTGAATTAATGAAGGTGGGTTGGTCATGACTAACAGCGCAAAGCAAACGTACTACTTGCCGATACCCGTTTCCAAATTTATTTATCCTGGTTTCGGATAGAATGGGATGGAATGGGATAAAGTGATTCCTATTTTATCCCATTCTATCCGAAAGTCTCCCAAACTGCGCCAAAAAAATTTGGAAACCCCTGCGCAGATATAGTACGTTTGTCAGGTGCTGTTGGCGTAAAAGAAAATGGATTCAAAAAAGATTGTGAAGAATTGGAAAGAGAGATAGACTATGGATAGTATATGGATGGTACATAGATAGTACATAGATCAGCCGTAGATAGTACATACTAATAGCACGAAACCCAAAAACAGGTGCCTTATGCAAAAAAGGGCAGGGTAGCTGGCGCCCCTGTCTCAAAACAGAAGCACAGGTATAAAGTTGCACCGCGGGCAACACAGACAACAAACAATTCTCTAACTAAAAAAGACAAAGTATGGCTCAACAGATAAGTCCCATAGTAAAATTGAAGGGTAAAATAGACGACCTGAGTTTTTACAAAAGCCAGGACGGATTTATGGCCCGCACAAAAGGAGGCGTAAGCGCCGAACGGTTGAGAACAGATCCGAAGTTCGATCAAACACGCCGCGCACAAAGTGAATTCGCCGCCGGAGGCAAAGCAGGTAAACTATTCCGGCAGGGCTGGAATAATGAGCTGGCCAAAGCTTCGGATAACCGCGTCGCAAGCCGCGTTACACGGACTATGGTCAGTGTCCTCAAAACTGATACCGTTAGCGACTTTGGTTTCAGGCGTGTAGAGGGTGGCAACCTCAAACTCCTCGAAGGATTTGAGTTCAACAACAAAGTGCCATTCTCCGCCACAGTCAAAGTTCCCTTCGCGTCCACCATCACAAGGGCTACCGGTGCCGTGTCGATAGACCTTGTATCGCACATTCCAAAGCGCGACATTGCGGCGCCCGAAAATGCAACACACTACGTGTTCTTTGCAGCAGCGGCTGTTGTCAATTTTGTTACCGGTGAAATGACGGTGGTACGGCAGGTAGCTACGCCGATCCTGTGGGATACTACGGCCTCCGACCCCGACGCAATAGCATTGTCATTGCCAGCCGCCAGTACGTTACCCATTTTCGTATTGCTCGGCGTGGAGTTTGTTTCCCTCATCAACGGCAAGCAATATCCCGTCAGTAAAGGCTTGAGCAGTCTGTCTGTATTAAAGGTAGACCAGCCACCAGCTGAGGAGATTTAGCAAAACCCAAAGAAACCGGGCATCGCCCGGTTTCTTTTCTCATTTTAAAAGGAGCCCAACCTTCTTTGTCATTTCGAACGGAGCCATTCGCAACTACAAAATGTAAGTTGTGACGGCGAAGTGAGAAATCTGCTATCGAAGCAAAAGGCTCGAAACAAAAAAATAACTCATGCTATATAAAACCAAAAAATCACGCTCTGCAATTCCGGGCTACACGCTCATTCCCGAAGGTGACCATTATAAAGTAAGGAAAATAAGCCTCACCGGCGAGCGGGTTAAAACAGATCCCGCCTTTAAGCTGACGCGACTCAACAACGAAGCTTTTAAAAAAGCAGCCAGCCTCGGTAGCACCTTACGCTTTTACCTGATAAGGGGAACAGGTATCAAAAATAAAACTGCACCTTTAACAGCTGCCTTGATAAAAGCACTGACCGCTAATAATGCACCGATGCACGAACGCAGTTTTACAGCGGCTGATTTTACCACCATGGACAACTTCAACCTCAACGAAGAAGCGCCATGGAATGATTACGCCAACCTGAATATCGATACGTTGTATACGCCAATCTACAAAAGGGTCACCGTTTTTCTGCCAGGCTTCCAGCCCTCCCAGGCATTTAAAGCGCCGGAAGGAATCACCCATGCCCGGCTCATCACACGTGTACTCTTTATAAACTTGGAGGAAGAATTGAGGTCATCACATGAAGAAAAAACAACCATTTTACCATTGAAAGATGTAAAGGTGAGGGCCCAAACCATTGTAGCCAAAGCAGAAGAGAAGGATGTCGGCATTTGGGTGGTGGCCATGAGCATTGAATGGTATTTGCCAGCTAAAAAGAATGGTCAACTAACGGTTAGTAAAACACGGGGTCCATTGATTATAGTCAAGATGGGGAGTGTTTAAAGCAAATTTTCGAATAAAAAGTTGTTTTAATATAAAATCTTTATTAACTTAGGCTTCGTGTAATTGTTCCCCCTGAACCACATCCTTTTCGTTGCATTATTAGAATACGTTTGCGAATCCCTGCTTTTTTCCTGCACATGTAATTTTTATAAGTGATTATAACTTATGCGAAGCCGTCTTTGCATTAGGATCGCTTTATACTTATACGAAACCATCAATAAAAGAAAAAATATGAACAATCCTTCTCGTATGATAGGAGGGTGGCCGCACGCCCCGCCTCGTCTCGTCTCGTCTTTCAATTCCACTCTTCTCCTCTCCTCAATACAGTGTTTTAATGGTATGGTTCGTATTCCCTACAAAGAACACAATACACTTACCAATCATATCATTATGCCATCGAAATACCATTTTAAAAAAGTCACAAATGCCGATATTCAAAAGATTTTTAAGGTAAATGCAAAACAGGCAACTTACATGCTCAATAAGATTAGGGATGCTGTTGGAAAAACAAGTGACGAGTATGTACGGATGTTTGAATTGTGTAGTCACCAAAAGCTTGATATAAATGATGTCTGTTTGATACTGGAATTAAAGGAGTAACGCAATACCTGATTATCAGTAAAGGCAAGTCAATATACAAGCTGGCAATTTTTGAATAGCAGGTAAAAGGTGAAAAAAGGCCCCGCGTTTCCGGGGCCTTTTGTTATATATCCCAGGTAAAAGGGCGCGTCACAATCCTCTTACCAGATGCAAAAGTTATTAGCCAGGTTTTCAGAACGGCTCGTAGGTTGCTGCTGTCCGCCCGTGATCTCCTTTACCGTCATTTGAAGATATTCCTGCAATTCCGATAGATAGATCTTGCCGTCTTTGTCCATGTCAGCCTTCTTATCCTTGAGCCCCGACAGCAAAGTATAAGTAAATACACCGTTGGTCCATTGTTCACCCTCCACGGCATATTCGGTGGCGCCGGCTGCCGAGATCACCGAGGCGCCCGACGAACGCCGCAGGTCGGGAAACAGCGAACGCATCAGTTGAAAAGAATTCGCAAGCCCCACAGAGACCTCCTTGTAAGAACGGATACCGTCATTGCGAAACACCTTGGTCCCCACCGTGGTCCGTGCCTGCGTGTTTTCTGCCACCAGCTCTTTATCCACTTCCCCGCTATGACAGGCGTCGATCAGCAACAATTTATTACGCGCAGGGATTGAGTCCAGCAGGTCTTCCAGTTCTTCATACCCGATGCCCAGCTTCGAAGGATTGGCAAAATCCATATTATAAGTACCCAGATAATAATTCAGCTGTTGGTCCAGTACCCCATGCCCTGCATAAAACAATACCACAACATCGTTGGGCTTCGACTTACGCAACTGATCCTTCAACTTCAGCACGGCCGTCCGCGTCACCTTCTCGTTCACCAGCGATTGCTGAACAACAGCGCCAAACTCACTGCGCCGCTCCGCGAAAAGACGTTGAATATCCGCAGCATCTTTGGCGGCATACTTCAGGTTCTTGTTCTTCTCCATGTAAGTGGCCGCACCAATAGACACCAGGTATAGATCAGGCTTGTAAGCCTCTTCCTTGCGCGTGATCGTGATGAACTCCCGTATACTCTCTATACCCTGGCTATTGGCTACTGAAACCGACAGTTGATTCTTACCATACGAGAGCGGCACCTTCACGGGCAGCGTAATAGAGCCCGGACTGCTTTGTTTGATGGCCAGCCCCTTCATGCCATACAAAGGCACGCCATTCACCGACACATGCAGGCGGCTCAGCGCAAGCTGTTTGTCCGATCCTGTTACCGAAAAAGACAGGTCCGCCGCTGTGGTCACATTACTTTGAGCAGGCATGCCTTTCACACTGATCTCTGGTACCGATATAGCGTTGCTGCCTTCTGCCTGCGCCAAAGTATAGCCCATTTTCTTGATCCGCTTTTCATACGCCTTGCGGTAATACCCGATCTGATCAGCAGGCACATAACCCAGTTGCTCCAGCACCTTGTCTGGCCGGTTCAGCCGCACATCGAATTGAGAAAAGTCATAAGCCCGCCCGTTATACAGGAAGTTGAAGTTGCTCGTCGACTTTTTATTTGCCATGTAATAACCGTCCTTCGTTAGCAGTGCATAATTTTCGAAATTGAAAGCCGAGAACGTCAGGTCCAGTTGCCCGGTCTCGAGATTGATGAACCGGATATTCTTGGTAATATCGGCTCCCGCCAGGTAGTGTTTGTCTGGCGATACTGTCAGCCCATATAGCATCAGCCCATGCGGCAGTGGCAAAACCCGTTCTGGCTTTTCGTTATTCACCGACCATAAAATGACCTTGAAATCATTGCCTGCCGTCACGAAATGATCGTTGTCGATAAAGCAAGCAGATAAAGCATAGAAATTGAAGTGCCTGCCCGAAATATCCATTGACCATTTTTCCCCATGAGCCATCGTTCGGATCATTTTCATCCCTTTGATGTCAAACAACCCTATCAGCCCATCCTGCAGGCAGAATAACAAACGGTTGCCGTCCGGCGATATTTGAGATTCGTACACGTAGGTCTGAAACTCCGATTCGCTTTTCTTACGCGCGTGCCGCACCGATTTCAACAACTTGCCATCCAGCGAAAATTGCGCAAAGATCAGGTCTGGCTCTCCTGGTTTAGTCCGCGTGCTCATGATCGAAAAGATCGACTGTTGAGAAGGCAGGTATACCGGGTTCGTGGCAAAAAAAGTATCCTTTTTATTGATGATCTTCAACTCGGTGATCACCGGTGCCCCGCCACGACTGAAGTCCACCAGCTTGTAATTCACCAGGAATTTCTTGTCTTCACCAGCTATCATATTTAGGTGATAAGTGAACTCCCTGTCAGGATATTTATAGTCGCCTATCTTGGCCAGCGTTTCCGAATGATATACTTCAATGGTTTTATTGTCGCCCGTTTCACACAGGCTATTGGGCATGAATTGGCTGATCGCCATTTTCTTGTCGGCAGCAGATGCGGTGGCGCTTTGCAGGCCGATAGCAGCAGTATTGTCGTAATTGAAATAAACATTCGCCCCGTTGCGTGCTGTATCCTGGCAATCGATCGTACGTTTTAGTCTGTCTATATTACCATTTTGGAAGTTCAGTACAAACCCATCATTATAACTTTTTGGAATAAACACCCGGTGGTTGTCCAGGAATACAGGCTGGTTCAGCTTCAGTTGCCCACGGATACCGGAAAACAGACCTTTGATCGACTTGGCCGCAAGATCATGGATAACGATCTCCCGGCTGTTTTCCGCTACCAGCATTCCGTCACGTGAAATGGCCACAATAAGCCCTCCATTAATGGCCGCAGGCTGATAATCCGTTTTTGTATACCAGAACATGGGCGCTGCAGACGGCATCGAGAAATAAGTTTGCCCCGAATTTACCGACCGGGCCGTCAGTTGCGCCTTCCCCGCAGCATCTTTGTCTGTATCGAGATAAATAGTGCCGGTGCTGTTGAGCGTAACCGCCTTGCTGGTAAGGCCGTTCGAGCGCTGCTCATCCGTCATGGCTGGATAGCGGCCGGTGATCGTATTTTTCAGTCGCATCGACATACGGTCAAAAATGAACAACGTATCTATAAAAAGGTCGCCCCCTTGTTGGCGTAGCCGGAATTGTTCCCTTTTCGCCAGCAGGTCGTTACCGCTTACATACAGCTTATCGAGAGTAGGCATGCCCGGTAATTTCACTTCCTTAAGATTTTTATCCGACAGCGTACTGTTATTGGCAGCATTGCTGAGGTTCAGATGATAAAGCTTCTGCGCAGGCGTAAAGAAATAAACATCTTCCAGGTTGGGTGAAACTGCGGTAGCGAATATTTTCGGCGCTTTATTGAGCATACGCATGGCCTTCCCCACGATCAGCTTTGTGAGCACCTTTACCCCAAGCCCATAATCATCCAATACCCCCGGAAGCGTTATTTGACATGTTTTCCGGAGTGTACCGTCGATCGAAAAGATCTTAAAGACCGAAGGTGTATTCTTGCCAGGCGTATGAGAGATCAGCAGGATGGATTGACCATCTGCTGCAAACTTCCCGTGAGTATACCGTTCCCCGTTATCGATATTGGGTGGTGTGAATGTATATACTACCGAATCGAGCAACACATTATAAAGGAAATAATTACCCTGTGGCATGTCCTGGATCAATACATATTGTTCATCCTCCGAAAAATCGAAATCCGGCAGGTAAAATAATTCCGGATTTTCTGTTTGCTTGGGAAAAATGTGCTTGATCTCCCGCGAAGAGCGGATGTCCCAAAGCAACAGCTCGGCATTGTCATTGAAGCCGATCAGGTAATTGTTCTTGGGAGAAAATTCGAAACTGCTCTCGAATACCGGGTTGGAAAAACCTGTTTGGAAAGCCGCTTTAGGCCTGCCGGATTGGGCAACTGATATACTGGTCCAAAAGAGGCATACGGAGAATGCCAATAACTGCACGTATCTCATAAAAGTTGAGAATGGGTTTAAGAATGAAGACCGTGATACTGAGGTAAAGAAAAGTTAGGTTTGACCAGGAGGTTAGGTTCGTAAATATAGAGAATAAATTAATTTATGATCAAAATAGTTTTACTATTTTAGCCCACAACTACAAACCAATTCTAAACCCTGCCGCTTTGCAGCCTGCTACTGTTAAATCCCCGCGACTTTGGCCCCGAAGATTATTTTTATGTTTCCTCCATGCCATAGCACTACTCTGCCTGTGCTGGTGGTGGCAAGGCACCGGTTACACCCTCGGGATAGAGACCAGTCTGGCCGAAAAATCCATACTCCTCAAACGAAAATGGATCAAACAGCAGGAAGATACCACTGCCCGTTTCCTTTTCCTGGATGTAAGTGGTGTTAAAAAATTAGTCCCTCGCGAAGGAAGGACCGGCCAGCAAATGATCACCGACAGGCAGAAGATAGCCGACCTGCTCAAAATAATAGCAAAAGTTTCAAACGATCAATACCAGTACATTATCTGTGATGTACTGTTCGATAAACCCGGAGCAGACGATGCCTCCTTGCGCGAAGCCCTTGCAGTCACCAATAAAGTGATCATTCCTTATACAATTGAGGACGGCGAATTGAAGCCACCCGTATTTTCAGGTATCCCTGCCGGATATGTAGGATACCAGGAATCAGCAGGATTGTATGCCAGCGACGTATTGATCAAACAGGCGCTCATCACCGCCGATGGGCAGAAAAGTCTGCCAACCCTGGTGTTTGAGAAGACACAAAACAAAACAGTGGAACAATTCTTGGGCCTTGCGGCCGTGGATGAAGCGTTGACCTTCAATAACCGCATCATCGACTTTCCCCTCCGCCAGCGACACCTCATCGACTCCATCGGCAACAACAAAGTCATCCCCCTCGATGATATGCTCAACCTCCTTAAGGTCAAAGCAAAAGACACATTTTTCTTTCAACGGTTCATGGCCGGTAAACTCATAGTGATCGGCGACTTCGAACACGATGTGCATAAAACAGTGGTGGGGCCAATGCCTGGATCCCTCATCCTCGCCAATCAATACCTGTCTTTGGTTACAGATAAACAATACATTACCTGGTATTTCGTCGCCTACCTGTTGATCATGCTGACCATATTATCCTGGTTGTTGATCTATCCCCCGAAGTTTGTTAAAACCTTTCATGAATGGTGCGACAATTACCAGGTAGGTTTGATCCTAGGCGATCTCATTGCCTATAGTCTGCTGCTATGGATCATCGTATTCGTAGCATTCCTGTTTTCTGATATACTTGTCAATGCAGGTATTGTATCCTGTTATATAGTCATACTCACTGGCGTCAGGTCCTTCCTCCAGCATAAAAAACATTCAAAACAACCTGCATGAAATATGTACTATTGATCTGTTTATGGTGGCCGGCATCCCTGATGGCCGAAGACGTGTATTATATTTCCCACATACAGGGAGTGGTGAAGAAGAAAGGCCAGAAAAAAGCCCTGCAGGTAGGAGAGGAAGTGTACCTCAACGATTCCCTGTCCTACGATAAACCCGACAGCTATTTGTCAGTTTGTAGCCCCGAAAAAGGCAATTTCATTCTGAAGCGCGATAAAACAGCGCCTGCTTCGAAGAAAAATGAATTCCTCGTAGCAGTGAAAGACATACTCGTACCCGCTACCAAAACGGGTACCCTTGGAGTGCGCGGTGGTCTGCTCAACAACCTCTTCGATCTTGAAAACTACCTGCGTACCTTTTCCCCACAGGCACCCATGCTGGTATGCGATGTGCGCAGAATAGCGTTGAATAACACCTCGTTTGTCAACCCGGCAGATCGGTTCTTTTACATTACGTACAGGTACAAACAGCAGGACATCGACAAAAAGTTATCCTTTAGCAAACCCGTTTCCTCAAAAGATACACTGTTCCTGCTGCTCGATAACACCCTATACCAGGTGGATGGAAAACCAATTGATCCGGCAGAACCAGATTCATTGAATTTGTATTATCGCATCCATACCGAAAATAAGAATAGCCTTGTGTCTCAGGTATATATTCGCTATTGTACCAGTGTAGAACTATTGCCCGAACTGAAAGTGCTATACAATGTATGGGAGAAAGCCTTTACGGGTAAGCCTGATAAAGAACAGTTGATAACCCGTGAACTGCGCGACCACCTCGTTGCCCATTGGGGCAGGTTGGACGAAGATACCTTCCGGAAATTATATGGGCAGGTACTGCGCAAATAAGCAGCTGATGTAATTAGAACTGTAGAGGTGAAACGGCAAGAGGTCCCTTCGGCTGAAATCGCACTTGTACCGAAGCACCCTGGTGCGAAACGATCACCACCTCGCCGCCCATATTTTCCGCCAGCCCTTTCACCAGGTTCAACCCCTGTCCAAAATGGCTTTCATCGGCGTTGGCAAAGCCCACCCCGTTGTCTTCGACCATAAGATGAGCCACACCCTCCACAATAGTAAACCTGATGGTGATGGATGGACGCACGATCGTTGCATCGAAAGCATATTTGAAGCAATTCGTGATGAGCTCATTCACCATCAGGCCCACAGGCACTCCTTGCGACACATCGAGCTCAACAGCTTCCACATGCAGCTCCATAGCCACACGGGCAGCGCCGCTGAGCGCATCCTCCAGGTGCTCCACAAGCTCCGTGAGATACACCTTCATATTTACACTCGATACATTATCTGTCCGGTAAAGCTTCTGGTAAAGCAGTGAAGTCGCATAGATCCGGTTTTGGCTCGTTTGCAGCGCCGCCTGCGCATCATCACTCAGCGAGTCCGACTGCATTTCAAGCAGACTCACCACCGTCTGCAGGTTGTTCTTCACCCGGTGGTTCACCTCCTGCAGCAACCACTCTTTTTCGTTAACGAGATGTTCCAGGCGTTCGTTTTTAACCGCCATCAGTTGATTGTTCTGCAGCTTCAATTGGTATTGCCGGTACAGCAGGCCCAGCACGGCCAGCGCCAGCACAATGCCGGCAATGGTAATGTTGCGGATAAGGTTCGCCTGACGAAGGTTGGCAGTCTGCAGACGATCCTTTTGCGTCAGCAAAGAAATGGAGTCCGCTTTCTTGGAAGTTTCATACTCCACATCCAACTGCTGCAATTGCCGCCTGTTTACTTCTCCCGACAAAGAATCGGCAAACCACTTGTAAATACGTAGATCATTAAAGGCCGCCGGGTAATTCCCTTCAGCAGAATCGATCCGGTAGATCATTTCGAGACGTGGCCTGTACAGCGAGGTGGAAGGCGACAAAGGAATGGCCAGGCTCTGGTTGATATAAAAACGCGCTTTATCGATAGCGTGCGTTTCCAGGTGATACCAGGCCAGCCACACGTAAACCACAATAACAAAATCAGGATCCGCCTCCAGCCGTTCAAGCAGCCTTTCAAGCATCAACGAATAAGTGTAAGCATTCCTGAATTGCTTATCCATAAAATAGCTGCGCATATACAACATCCCCAGCCGGGCATTGATGATCACATTGGAAGTGTCTGGCAGGCCGGGAGGAAGCCCCTTCAGTACGTCCAGCGCTTTGCGCGGTTCGTTCATGTCGAGGTAATTCTGGCACAGCGAATAAGCCATCAGCACGGCATTCCCGCGATCCTTATGCCGCACCGCGATGGCCAGCCCCTCTGCGAAATGCCCGGTGCTGGGTTCCAGCCGGCCGGCTTTGCGGTAGAGCGTGCCAAGCTGTAGATCCACCGTCACCAGTTGCATGCTCGAATCGTGCGTAGCGTGCGCAGCCTTGAGCGCCAGTAAAGCATACTCAAACGAACACCGGTAGTCATGCTGGCTATAACAATTCCTGCCAAGCAGCTCATACACACCCTGCAGCTTTGGATACCCGATTGAAGTATACAGCGCCAGCGCCCGTTCCAGATAGCCATTCGATGTGGCATATTCATTCAAAATACAGTGCAGGTCACCCTGCATGGTCAGCGCTTGCCCTTCCAGCAGGTTGTCCCCGGCTTCATGAAAAGCCTTCACCGCGAGGTCGGTCATCGATATGCGTTTCCGGCATTGCGCCGTGTCCCAATAATCATAATAACCCTGCAGCTCGAAATAAGCCATGCCCAGCACGCGCTGGCTGTTGCTTCTTTGCAGCAAAGGGATCGATTGCTCCACGGCAACCTTGCCTTCCTTAAGATTACCCTTTTCTTTGAGCAAAAAACCTTTCATGAGCAGGTGATGACCTGCCAGTGCAGTCGATTGTAATGTGTTGTTCAGCTGCTCGGCGCCTGTGAGATAGGCGGCGGCGCTGTCGAGGTCACTTTTAATTTCACCGGTCTTCCGGATATGATATTCCGCAAGGTATAGAAGCGTCTCGGCCCGTGTACGGCCGTCAGTAGTTGTAGCCAGCACCTGTTTGAGCGAATCTGCCTGCCGCTGGTCGAACGATTGGGCAGAAGCTGGAACAGCCAAAGAGAAGATAACAAAAAGCAACAGGAGCCGCATCAATAGCAAGTTAAGCAATACCTACGATGCCACCACCTGCTGCATGTCCGATACAAGCGCACCCTTCGGGTGGAATTGTATTTCCACAGAAGACCCCATGGAGGAAACGATCATCACCTTGCCCCCGATATTTTCTGCCAGCCCTTTCACCAGCCGCAGCCCATGCCCAAAGCTGTTATCATCCGGCCCGGCAAAGCCCACCCCGTTGTCTTTGATCACAAGATGAGCCACATCATCCACCACAGTAAAGCGCACAACGATTTCCGGGCGTGCGATCGTTTCATTAAAAGCATATTTGAAGCAATTGGTGATCAGTTCATTCACCATCAGGCCCACAGGCACGCCCTGCGTCACGTCCAGCTCAACGGGCTCCACATGCTGCACGATAGCCACAGCTGCAGAACTTCCCAACGCATCCTGCAGATGCTCCACAAGTTCCGAGAGATACACCTTCATATTCACGCTCGACACGTTGTCGTTCCGGTAAAGCTTTTGATAAAGCAGCGAAGTAGCATACACACGGTTTTGGCTCGTTTGCAGCGCAAGCTGCGCATCTTCACTCAGCGAGTCCGACTGCAATTCGAGCAGGCTCACCACCGTCTGCAGATTATTCTTCACCCGGTGATTCACCTCCTGCAGCAGCCATTCCTTTTCATTCACCAGATGCTCCAGCCGGTCATTCTTCACAGCCATCGCCCGGTTGTTGTGCAGCTTCACCATGTATTGCCGGTACAGCAGGCCAAGCACGGCAAGCGCCAGCACGATGCCCGCAATCGTAATATTGCCGATAAGATTGGCCTGGTGAAGATTGGCAGTCTGTAGAAGATCCTTTTGCGTCAGCAGGGAAATGGAATCCGCTTTTTTGGAAGTTTCATACTCGATGTCCAGCTGCTGAAATTGCCGCGTTTTTGTTTCCGTAAATAAAGAATCGATGTAGGTTTTGTAAGTAAGCAAATGATAGAAGGCAGCTTTATAATCCCTTTCCGCAGAGTCGATCTTGTAATTGATTTCAAGGCGCGAGCCGAATCCGCCGCCGCCGCCCGGAGGTAAAGGCAGGTGCAGGCTTTTGTTCAGATACAAGCGTGCTTTCTCAGTCACATGCACTTCCAGGTAATACCGTGCGAGTTCAGTATACACGATATGGATCCAGTCGTCGGTCAGCGTCTTTTGTTCAGGTAGCCTTTCAAGGATCACCGCATGGGTATAGGCATCGTTCAACTGCTGATCCATTAAATGACAGCGCAGGCGCACAATGCTGAAGATGGCGGTGGCATAGCCTTGGGAAGTGTTGGCATAGCCCGGAGGAAGACGATCCAATACGCTGAGCGCCTCGTGAGGTTGTTTGATGAAGAGATAGCTCCAGCACAACATATAAGTCAGTATAAGCGCATTGGAAGTATCGTTGTTGCGTAAGCAAACGGTCAGCCCGGCCTTGTACTGCTCGATGGCGAGCTCCGTTCGGCCGGCCCGGCGGTAATGGATCCCAAGCAAGTTGTGGATAGGAGCAAGCTGAGTACTCGAATCGTTCGTGGCCCTGGCGGTTTTTAGCGCCAGCAATGCATACTGAAACGAACAATGATAGTCGCTGGCTATAAAGCAATTTCTCCCAAGCAGCTCATACACTGCTTGCAACCGCTGATAACCGATGGCACGATACACGGCCAGTGCCTGATGAAGACAGGCATTCGAAGCCGCAAATTCATCCAGCAAACCATGCAGATCGCCTTGCATCTTGAGCGCATTCCCTTCCAGCAGGTTGTCCCCGGCTGCGTGGAAAGCCTTCACGGCAAGCGCCGTGAGCAATATGCGTTTGCGGCATTGCGCCGTGTCGTTACAATCATAATACCACTGCAGCTCAAAATAAGCCTGGCCCAGTAGCCGCTGGTCATTGTTTTTTTGTAGCAAAGAAATAGATTGCTCCGCGGCTGCCTGGCCCGCCTGCCATTTGCCATCCTTTCGGAGCATATAAGCTTTCATGAGCAGGAGGTGGCCGGCCAGAACCGTCGATCCCACTGTTTTATTCAGTTGCTCGGCGGCAGCGAGGCATACACCGCCACTGTCCCGATTGGGTTCAAGTTCATCACCCTTCAGAATATGATAGTCTGCAAGATGTACCAACGTTTCAACCCGTGTGCGGTCATCAGGATGCTTGGCCAGCACCTGCCTGAGAGAATCCGCTTGTCGCCGGTCGAATCGTTGGGCAGAAACAGGAATAACCGCAAGGATAGCAATAACAGACAATAGGGAACGCATGAAAGGTCGTTTAAGGGGGAGGAAGGTAATGCCGTTTCCCGCGCAGTTACTATCAGAAAAATGATACCAGCTATCAGAAGAATTATACGGCCATACCTTTCCCCGTTTCAATCAATGGCAACAACCGGTTCTCCAGGTAAGCAGCCCACGAAGGCGCGCAGGAATCATAACATTCTACTTCCGGCGTCAACCCTTCATGCGTAAACACAAGCTGCGTTTTGCCACCCTTCGTAGAGATGTCGAAGATCACCTTCGTGCCTGTCCACTCGTCCGGCTGGTCAAGAAAACTAAGATTACTCTCCGTAACCAGCCACACCACTTTTTGATCTGGTATTACTTCTATTAATTTTTGTTTGGTCACATGAATGCCATCCGCCGCGCTGAAGAGAAACTCATCATGGAGCTTTTCCGTACCACCCTTGATAATCTCTGCATGATATCCCGTCCACCAGCCGCGAACATTGGTCACAGCCTTAAATACGACCTGCGGCGTCTTGTTGGTCGTTAACGTAAACGAAAAATTTTCTGTTTTCATGATTATAAAATATTTACGTAAAAGTAGGAGGGCCGCCCCGCTTGCGCAGGGTGTAAAATAGACATTGTAACGTGCCGGTTTGGACAAAAAGAACGATAATCATATGGGCAGGGCGACACACAAATAACAAGTGTAAAACAAACACTTGTTAGGCTTATTAGTGACCAACTTGTGCAAAAAGGGGCCACAAGTATCGAAAGAATGGGATATTTTTAGAGCTATGATCTCACTAACCATTGCTTTTAAAGCCCGGCACCCCAAAGCATTACTGTTTATTATTGGTTGTACAACCCTGCTCTTCTCCTGTAAGCAGGAACCGGCAGCACCCGTCGATAAACGCATCAAAAAATTGGAGCCCGCAGTCGCTGCCCGCATGGCCGCCTCGGTAGATTCTGTATTCAAACCGATCATTACAGATACCAACCTAACCCTGAAACTCTGGGGAGTCGATTCATTGGTCATCTCACCCATAGCCATCGACATCGATGATGATGGCAGCCTCTATTATACCACCACCAACCGCCAGAAGAACTCCGAGTTCGACATTCGCGGCCACCAGGATTGGGAAATACCCTCTATACAATTACAAACCATTGAGGAAAAACGTGCCTTCCTCCACAAATACCTCGCACCCGAAAACAGCAAACAGAACACCTGGCTCGCCGATATGAACGGCGATAGCTCCCACGACTGGCGCGATATGACAATAGAAAAAGACAACGTATACCACCTGAAAGATACCGATGGCGATGGCGTAGCCGATCAGTCACAACTGGTCGTAGATGATTTTAACGACGAAGTAACCGATGTGGCAGGAGGTGTATTGAAAACACCCGATGCACTTTACGTAGCAATAGGCCCGGATATGTGGAGAATGAAAGACAAGAACGGTGATGGCATTGCCGATGAAAAGACTTCCATCTCTCATGGATACGGCATTCACATTGGCTTCAGCGGTCACGGCATGTCAGGCGTTGAAATGGGCCCCGATGGACGTATCTACTGGCAGATTGGTGATATCGGTTTCAATGGTGTAGACCAGACAGGCAAGAAATGGGAATATCCCAACTGCGGCGTCATCGCCAGGAGCAATCCCGACGGCAGCGACTTCGAAATATTTGCCCATGGCCTCCGCAACACCCACGAGTTTGTATTTGATGACTACGGCAACCTCATCAGCGAAGACAACGACGGCGACCATGCCGGCGAAGAAGAAAGACTGGTCTATGTGGTCAACGGATCAGATGCAGGCTGGAGAGCCAACTGGCAATACGGCAAATACCGCGATCCCCTCAACAATACCTACAAAGTATGGATGGACGAGAAGATGTGGAAGCCCCGCTACGAAGGACAGGCAGCCTACATCGTTCCCTGCATTGCCAACTATGTAAGCGGCCCTTCAGGCATGGTCTACAATCCCGGTACGGCATTGAGCCCTGCTTATAAGAACACCTTCTTCATTGGCAAGTTCGTAGGCAACCCGGCACAGTCAGGCGTATATGGTTTTAAACTCAATCCCAAAGGCGCCGGCTTTTCACTGGGAGATGACACGCTGGTAATAGGCGGCCTGTTACCCACCGGCCTCGACTTTGGTCCCGATGGCGCCCTCTACATTGCCGATTGGATCGATGGATGGGGCACCCACAACTATGGACGCATCTGGAAGCTGGACGATAAGCGCGGTGCAAACCTGGCAGAACGTCAACAAACCAAAACCCTGTTGACCGCCGACTTCTCAGAGAAGAAAACCGACGAACTGGAAGCCCTGCTCAAAAATGCCGACCAGCAGGTAAGACGCAAAGCTCAATTTGAATTGGTGAGCCGTGGTAGTGCTGGCGAACAGGCATTTAAAAAAGCACTCGGGCAAACAGAAAACCAACTGGCACGTATACATGCAATTTGGGGCCTCAGCCAGCTGGCAAGAAAAGATAAAAAATACGCACAGACACTGCTGCCCCTCTTGCAGGACAAAGACCCCGAAATAAGAGCACAGGCAGCAAGATGGCTGGGCGATATGAAATACAAAGAAGCAGCTGATAAACTGCTGCCCTTATTAAAAGATACCTACAGCCGTGCACGCTTCTTTGCAGCAGAAGCGCTGGGAAGAATAGTGTATGAACCGGCCATCAATCCGGTCATTGAACTGTTGCGCAGCAACAACGACGAAGATGTATACATCCGTCACGCAGCCAGCCTCGCATTGGCACGCATAGGCAAAGCGGATCCGGTAATCAACCTGTCGAAAGACACTTCACGTGCCGTAAGAATTGCAGCCGTAGTAGCCTTGCGCAGAATGGAACATCCGGGTATCGCCGTTTTCCTGAACGATGCCGATGAGTTTATCGTCACAGAAGCAGCACGCGCCATCAACGACGACCTGTCCATTAAAGACGCATTGCCAGCCCTGGGCAACATACTCACCACCACCAAATTCACCAACGAAGCACTCCTGAGGCGCAGCATCAATGCCAACCTGCGCGTAGGTTCGCCACAGGCAATGCAATTGCTGGTAGACTTCGCAGGCAAAGAAGAGGCACCGGCTAAAATGCGCGCAGAAGCCATCGATGCACTGGGCACTTGGGTGAAGCCTTCAGTAGTAGACAGGGTAGATGGAAGATACCGCGGCGTAATAGAAAGAGACCCCAACGAAGCAAGAAACAAAACAGGAGAAGCACTCACGAAGCTGTTGAACAATAAAGAAGTCATGGTAAGATTGAGTGCCGGAAATGCCATAAGCAGATTGGGAATTGCCCAGGCTGCACCGGTATTGATGACCCTCTTGAAAAGCGATAAAGAAGCACCGGTACGAGTGCAGGCCCTCAAAGCATTGGCGGCATTGGAATATCCACAAATAGGAGAGGCCATTAAAGTAGCCATTGCCGACAAAGAGAAAAATGTGCGCGTAGCCGGCATCGACCTCATCGCCAAAATGAATATGTCGAAAGAGCTGATGGTGGCATTACTCACAGAAGTGATCAATACCAAAACGACCGAAGAACAACAGGCGGCTTTGCTCACCCTGGGCAACCTGCCGGTGCAATATGCGCAAAAGCCACTCGATGACCTGCTGCAGAAAATGGCGGCAGGCAAGCTGTCCCCCAATGTTTACCTCGAACTATCAGAAGCCATCGACAGCAGCCGGTCCACAGAACTGGCCGCCAAATACAAGAAGATCAGCATGGCGTCCACAACCGACACCCTCAAAGCCGCTTACGCAGGCAGCTTGAACGGTGGTGATCCCAACAAAGGCAGAAGGATATTCTACTCCAACCAGTCGGCACAATGTATCCGTTGCCATTCATACGATGATTACGGCGGCAATGCAGGCCCCCGCTTGAATGGCGTGGCCGACAGGCTCACAAGAGAACAACTCCTCGAAGCATTGGTAAAACCAAGCGCAAGACTGGCGCCGGGCTTCGGAACAGTCATATTGAAAATGAAAGACGGAAAGACAATATCCGGTATCCTGAACGGCGAGAACAGCACAAGCATCACCCTGAAGATCGGCGACAAACCCAACGAAGTCATAAAGAAAGCAGACGTGGCCAGCCGCACAGATGCCCCCTCCAGCATGCCCGAAATGCGCTACATCCTCACCAAAAAAGAGATCAGAGATGTAGTCAGCTTCCTGGCAGAACTAAAGGGGGATAAGTAATATCAGGTTTTTCCTTTTCAACCTATCAACATTTCAACTTATCAACTAAAAAACGTCACTGCATAGAATGTAAACCAAAAGTATTTCCCTCCGAATCGAGGCAGATAGCGCAAAATCCAAATTCACCGATGGGAAACTTGGGCTTATGCAACGTGCCACCGGCGGCTTCTACACGGCTGGCTTCCACACTGCAATCTTCACAGGGGAAGTAGACCATGGTAGAGGTGGAAGGAACACCTTTGCCCCGCGCGCCTTCCATGTGTACAAGCGCACCGCCCACACGCATCGCTGCTGGATCGGGATCGCAAGGGAAGAAAGACATTTGGAGATCGTTCGATCCATCGGGCGCAGGCACATCCTGGAAAGAGATACCCAATACGGTACTATAGAATTGCTTGGCCCTGGCAAGATCATCCACATAGATCTCAAACCAGGCAATAGCGTTGGGATAAGTAGACACAGTAGGTAGTTTTTGTTATTAATGATTTGAAAGATCAAAACTATGCTGACCTTCCCGGATCGACGAAGGCAGATTGCGTCAATAAAAGGGTGGTTTACGACAAGCCCCTATCCGCGAAAGAGGCGATATTTTGAGATGATTTGAACATAAAATGAACTGAACAGGGGCTATGCCGGAAGAGCAATGATCTATCTTGAGGCGCAAACCACCTTACACGCAACAAGAAGGCTGCCAACACCGGCAGCGCTATACAATTGAAAACAGTTCCGTGAGGTTAAAAACAAATAAGCGAACAATGAAACGACACTTGCCAGTGAAAAAAGCGATAGCAATATCGCTCCTGACCATTTGGATGACAACCGGCGTATACGCCCAACAGGAAAAATGGACCGCAGAAAAAGCCAACCAGTGGTACGCAAAACAAGGTTGGCTGCGGGGCAGCAATTTTCAACCTTCAACAGCCATCAACCAGTTGGAAATGTTCCAGGCAGAAAGCTTCGATGCTGCAACCATTGATAAAGAATTAGGTTGGGCCGAAGAACTGGGCTTCAACGTCATGAGAGTATACCTGCACCACCTCCTCTGGGTGGCCGACAAAGAAGGTTTCAAAAAAAGACTCGATACTTACCTCGCCATCTCAACAAAGCACAAGATCAAAACCCTGTTCGTTTTCTTCGACGACTGCTGGAACGATACAGCCTGGATCGGCAAACAACCGGCGCCTAAAACAGGCGTTCACAATTCGGGCTGGGTACGCGACCCCGGCACTATGGTATACAACCACCAGGACACCCTCCGCACATTGGAAGCATATGTAAAAGATGTGATGACCACCTTCAAGAACGACCAGCGCATATTGTTATGGGACCTGTACAATGAGCCCGGCAACAACGGACAGTTTATGAAGAGCATGCCCCTGCTGCAAAAAGTGTTTCAATGGGCAAGAGCTGTCAATCCATCACAACCCATTAGCGCAGGCGTATGGTCAGATGGTCGCAACTTCAAAGAGTTGAACAAGTTTCAACTGGAAAACTCTGACGTCATCACTTACCACAACTATTCATACATCGACAATCACCGCAACGCGATCGATACCCTGCGCAAATACGGCCGTCCCCTCATTTGTACCGAATACATGGCAAGGCGCAACGGCAGCCTGTTCCAGCTCATCATGCCCTTGTTGAAACAGGAAAATGTCGGAGCCATCAACTGGGGATTCGTAAGCGGTAAGACCAATACCATTTATGCCTGGGATACACCTATGAGAGATGGAAAAGAACCACCCCTCTGGTTCCACGATATCTATCGCACAGACAAATCACCCTTCAGCAAATACGAAGTGGAGTTTATTAAAAAGATAACTGGTTCGGCTAAATAGGTTATCTGTAAGCAGATAAAAGCCGTTGAACACATTTCATGTGCTGAACATGCCATAAATCGGTATGTTCAGTATATGAAACCTATCCAGCTTTGGCCAATCCGGCATGGCTTTTTGCTACTGGCCCTTTTTGCGGCCCTTACCGCACAATCACAGGGACTCTTCAACGATTACCAACAGTTCAATACAGCTTATAATGAAAAAAAGTATGAACAGTGCGCGCAGTTAGGCGTACCGCTGGCAAAAGCAACCAACCATCCGGGTATTCAATACAAATTGGCAGAGTGTTATTGCCAGGCGGGCCAGCTTCCCCAAAGCCTGGCACTATTGGGCATACTGGCCGAAAGAGGACTGCCTTACCCGGTAGAAGAAAATAGCAACTTTTCCAAGCTATACAATGATACGCAGTTTGTTGAATACACAGCGGCCTTCAGGAAAAACCGTACAGTAATAGACAAAAGTAAGGTCTCCTTTGTGATCGAAGATTCCCTGTTGATACCCGAAGGGATTGCCGCTCATAGCCAGCACCAAACCTTCTATGTAGGCAGCTTGGCAAAACATAAAGTGTTGAAGTGCGCTGGTAATGGAAACTGCTCAGACTTTGCAGTAGGAAGTCAGCACGGTTTCTGGATGGCGCTGGGCATGAAAGTAAGCCCTGATTTGAAGAGCTTATGGTTATGTAGCGCTGCAGAACATGATACGTTAAATGGTTATTCCGGCCTGCTACAATTTGATATCGCTTCAGGAAAACTGCTTCGCAAGATCATAATGGATAATAAACAAGGCCCGCATTTATTCAATGACCTTGTTATAACCGCCAGTGGAGATGTTTTCTTCACAGATAGTAAAGCAGGGAAACTGTGGAGGTATACTCCGGGAAGTGATAGACTGATAGAATTTGCTACGGACTTTGTTTATCCGAATGGCATTGCAATGGATGAAAAGAATAAAGTATTATTCGTAGCTGATTTTATGGGGCTGCATGTAATTGATATGACAACCGGAAAACATACACAGCTCGATCACCAAAACAAGACTTACCTCAACGGCATCGACGGCCTCTATTATTACAAAGGAACATTACTGGGCATACAGGATTCCGGCAACCAGGACGATAGAATTGTCAGATTTTACTACGACCTGAAAACAAATACGATCACAAAAACAGAAATCCTGCAAACCTTCCGCAAAGACTTTATCATTCCCACTACAGGCACTATTGTAAACGGCGAGTTCCACTACATTGCCAACGCCCAGCTACGAAGCCTGCAGCCCGATGGCACCATCACCAACCCCGAAAAATTAGTGAAGCCAGTAATTCTTAAGCTAAAGATTGAATAACAGGCCAGGCTGATCCTACCAGAATTTCCACCATGGTTTAGCCTGCAGCTGAGCTTGAGTACTGGCTCTTTTCTGTGATGCATGCCAGGGATTGGTAAGTTGTACAGCTTTTGTTACCAACTGTCTGAATTCAGTGGGTACGCCCGTTGAATGCTCACCATATATGAATTCGATCCCGGTTTCAATGCTATCAGTTTTGAAGCCAATTTTGAGACTACAGGTCCGGCCTTTTTTCTCTGATGCATCATAAGTCCCATGGAGAAAGGTGATCATCTCCGGGCTGATAGATGCTTTGAGTTCCTCTATGATAGGAGCAGTGTCTGTTCGTCCGATATACAGATCATGGTCTTTGCAATCCGGACTGCCATCGCCCTTTCTGTTGATGGTCCCATCCGAAGCCAGCAGGATAAACAGCACTTGGTTGTTGGCAACCTGCAACATGATAAAGATATCTTTGATCTCATGGGCAGCTATCGATATGGGTTGTTGGGACATGCAAAATGTATAAGAGAGTCTCAATATAAGTTATAACCTCCGTCTTTCAATCATACTTTTTTTCCGAAACTGGCGCAAGCATGCAGGGCAGATCAGATCAGTGAGGCGGGGTGCTTGTGCCTCACACGCTTGTGCCACCAATGATAGCTTTGCCTAAAACCATTTTTCACTTACCTTGGAAGAGTGAAAAAACATCTTTATTTAGTCGTAATCTATGTAATACTGCTACAGAGCCTACCGCGCCAGAATGCCGTCGGGCAAGCAAAAGTAGCAACACCCTCTATCCAATGGGATTCTACCTCCCTCACAAGAGTCTCAGCGCCCGGCGCCCGCTACAGCGGCTATGCCCGCATGATCCAGCTCCACGATCGTTCCCTGTTCACCATTTACGAACAGGACGGTGCTACAGTAGGAGTCACCAGCAATGATCTGGGTAAAACCTGGTCGGCGCCCATCGTCATTGCTCCGAGAGAGCAAGGCATCAACATGGCGGTGCCCGACATGCTGCAACTGAAAGACCATACCTTGCTGGCTTTCTACAATCCCCGTCCTTTCCAAAAAGATACAGCCCGCCGGTTTGCGATCCGTGTAAAAAGAAGCACAGACCACGGCAAGACCTGGAGTAACGAACAAACTCTCTACCGTGCTGGCCACGAATTCGAGAACGGTTGCTGGGAGCCTGCAGCGATACAATTACCTTCCGGAGAAATACAACTCTTCTTTGCCAACGAAGGACCATATACCCACAGCAACGAACAAAACATTTCCCTCCTGCGCTCTCGCGACAATGGCCACACCTGGACCAAAGAGCCGGAAATTGTCAGCTTCCGCCCACGCAGTCGTGATGGCATGCCGGTACCATTGCTGCTCAACAATGGAAAGGATGTGGTGTTTGCGATAGAAGACAATGGTATAGTAAACTTCAAGCCCTACATCATCACCAATGCACTAAAAGAAAACTGGAGCCAGACGGTTGATGCAGATGATAACCACCGCCAATACGCCCTGAAAGAAAAGATTGCAGACAGCATTTATGCCGGCGCCCCCTTCATCCGTCAATTAAAGAGCGGCGAAACCATCTTGTCATACCAGGGCGCTGAAGGACGAACCAACAGCATGGAAAGATTTGCAGAAATGAAAGTAGTGATAGGAGATAAGCAAGCCAGGAACTTCACCAGCAAGTCGGTTCCCTTTACCATCCCTGCCAACAAACGGGGACTTTGGAACAGCCTGTGCATTCTTGATGATGATACCATCATAGCACTTACGAGTACCAACGCTTATGGTAACAGTACAGAAGTCTGGATGATAAAAGGTAAACTGCGCCGCAAATAACCCATCATTTTGATACGATCTGTATAATTATTGAGAAAATGTGCGGACAGTAAAGCAACCTGGAGGCCTACATTTACAGTGGTCGCATCTTGCTCGGACCACAAACGAATTGTTGAACCAGCCATTTGAAATAAAATAACGAATGAGACAGCTTTTTATAAAAATTATTGCCGTGTTGCTGTTGGGCGCCGCTACATCAGCTACCGCACAATTACGGCAAAATCCTTACCATGAATTACCACTCGGAGCTATTAAGCCACAAGGCTGGCTCCGGGAAATGCTCCTCCGACAGGCTGCTGGCGCCACTGGCAATCTCGACCAGCTATATCCCCTCGTGATGGGGCCGCGCAATGGTTGGTTGGGTGGAGATGGCGACCAGTGGGAGCGTGGACCCTACTGGATCGACGGTCTGCTGCCCCTGGCCTATATCCTGCAAGACAAAGCCCTCATCGCAAAAGTAAAACCCTGGGTAGAATGGGCCATCAACAGCCAAACACCCGACGGGCACTTTGGTCCCACAAAAGATTATCCCGGCGAACGCGGCGTTCAGCGCGACAATGCCCGCGATTGGTGGCCAAAGATGGTCATGCTAAAAATTCTCAAACAGTATTACTCCGCCACCGGCGACAAACGCGTCATAAAACTCATGACGAATTATTTCCAATACCAGCTGAAAGAGTTGCCACAAAGGAAGCTGGATCATTGGACCTTCTGGGCGCGCTACCGCGGCGGCGACAACCTCCAGATGGTGTATTGGTTGTACAACATTACGGGCGATAACTTCCTGCTCGAACTGGGCGACTTATTACACAAACAAACCTTCGACTTCACCAACGGATTTCTGCAAACCGATATGTTGAGCCGCATGAACAGCATTCATACGGTCAACCTCGCACAAGGGATGAAAGAACCGGTCATATATTACCAGCATCACCCCGAACAACAATACCTCGATGCGATGAAGAAAGGCTTTGCCGACCTACGCAAGTACAACGGCATGGCCCATGGCCTCTATGGTGGCGACGAAGCCCTGCATGGCAATAATCCTACACAAGGATCGGAACTCTGCACAGCGGTTGAAATGATGTACACCCTCGAAGCGGCGCTGGAGATCACCGGCGATGTGGATTATGCAGATAAGTTAGAGAAGATCGCCTTCAATGCCCTGCCAACACAGATATCTGATGATTTCCAAACCCACCAATACTTCCAGCAGGCAAACCAGGTAATGCTCACCCGGCAGATGCGCAACTTCGGCGACAACCACGGAGGCACAGACCTTTGCTTTGGCCTGCTCACAGGCTATCCCTGCTGCACATCCAATATGCACCAGGGGTGGCCCAAGTTCACCCAGAACCTGTGGTATACCACTGCCGACAAAGGCATCGCTGCGTTGGTATATGCACCCAGCGAAGTCACGACAAAAGTGGCCGGCGATGTACAGGTCACCTGGAAAGAGGAAACTGGTTATCCTTTCGGCGAAAGCATCCGGTTCACGTTACAGAGCGGTAAAAAGGCTTCTTATCCCTTTCACCTGCGCATCCCCGAATGGTGCACCAAAGCAACGATTAAGATCAATGGACAACTGCACCAGGAAGCCAATGGCAATCGTGTTATAGCAATCGTCAGAGAATGGAAACCGGGCGATGTGATAGAGCTGAGCCTGCCCATGCACTTGTACAGGAATAAATGGTACGAAAATTCTGTTTCAATAGAGCGTGGACCAATTACATATGCCTTGAAAATAGGGGAGGATTTCAGGAAGATCACCAATGAGAAAGATCCTAAAGAATTCGGCGACTACTATTACGAAGTACATCCCACCACACCCTGGAATTATGGCCTCTTTGATATGCCCAACGAGAAACTGGCTCAGCATTTCAAAGTAGAGATCACCGGCAAGGAAACCAACTATCCCTGGAACCTTGAAAACGCACCCATTCAGATAAGGACAATAGGCAGGAAAATACCCTCCTGGCAATTGTACAATCAAATGGCCGGACCTATCCCTTACAGCCATATATACGGCCTCGAATCCGAGCGAACAGAAGAAGAAATAATACTGGTGCCCTATGGCTGTACCACACTGCGTATTGCCCAGTTCCCAATGGTAGGCAGGAAATAATTACGCAGGCTTGCGTAGGTAATTAGTAGTCCTTTCTTGAGATCTCTTTACCCTGCGCATATAGAATCTCTGATTTGAGCTGGCCGTTATCATCATATGTCCTCGTAACACCATGTTCCTTGTCGTTTTCCATTTCCTGGTAAATGGTGAGAACACCATTCGAATAAGTAAGCTGTTTGCCGTGTCTTTTATAGTCTTTGTACTCCTGTTCATAGTGAGTCAGATGTCCTGGCCAACCGCTATAATCGAAAACATATAAACCGGTGCCGTCTTTGAGCGTTTGCACACCCTGTTCGTCCCAGCAATTATGGATGAGGAAATCTCCATTGACGAATTCCGCTTCAAATTTTTTACTCCCATCCCTGTGGTATTTTAACCACCATCCTTCTCTTTCTATCTTGGATATGAATACGGCGGTTTCTGCAAGCTGCCCATTGTCGTGATAAGATGAATGCCTGAAGCCGTTGGGGTTTGCCTCCTTTTGAATAGAAAGTTTCATATGACCATTCTCGTAGTATTCTTCCCGCTCTCCGGTCTGTTTACCATTTAGATAATATATTACCTCTTTGGGATTCCCATTTTCATAGAAGGTCTTGAAAGGACCACTTTTAATACCCTTTTCAATATTGAATTCCCGGCCTTCTTCATCCACGCAAAACTCTGCAGGATGTTTACGGATATAGTTTTCTAAGTTCTCCATGGTTTCCTCGTGGAGCTTGTAATACTCGTCGTCAAGCTCCTCAAAGCCTTCCAATTGATCATACAAGCCACTTAAACCTTCAAGCCCTGCTGCTCTTGCCTGCTTCAATTTCTTAGTGTCCCTTAAATAAAGCTCATACGAACGGTTCACAAGCTCAGCCATGGTAAGGTCTCCAATATGTTTCAGGGACTTTATGATAGTCGGTGTATACTTTCCGTAGTCGTTGAAATAATATTGGATAAACCCGCCATTGGTTACCTGCATATCAAGGAGAAACCAATAAAAAGCAGCTTTTTGACCATAGGAAAACGCCTTGCAGCGCTCTTTTTCATATTTTATTTCCCCAATGTATTCAGCCAATGGATCAAAAATAAACGAGCCAAAATCAAACCCGGTAAACTTATAGAAATCATCTTTGTTCAGAGAAGGGCGATAATGGTTAGCTTTATCAAATTCCCAATAAGGATCGTTTTCGGGATTGGATGACCTGAATAAATTGAATATACCCATTGAAAGCAAGCGTTTTAGAATGATTATACAGGGAAATTAAGCATAACATTTTACAATCACCACAGTCTGGATTAATACCTTCACATGAATATGTGATAAAAGAAGATGCAACATAGAGGTAAGTTTGCTGTCGTTATGCTATGATCCGTAAAAGCTTATCCCTAAAGGCTGATAACTAAACTATTTACACTAATTCACTTGAAATGAACCGGGTCCAAACACTGCTGTTCCTACTGCTTTTGTCAATCGCTGGCAGGTCACAGGATTTCAAACTATTTGTACACCTCGATACTGCGGCCAAACAACCCCTCACAGGCCGCTTATATGTATTTTCGGCCACAGATACCAGCAAGAGCGTTCAGGACCCCGATCCCTTTGAGCCAACCCCCACCTTTTATAAAGATGTACGTAACTGGCAGAGTGGCACTACCCAGCTATTCGATGCCAACGCTAAAGCTTACCCCATAGCCTTTAGCCAGCTCAAGCCCGGCTTCTACAAGTTTGCCGCTGTACTGGATGTCGACACGATCGAACGCGTCAATACACATACGCCCGGCAACTGGTATTCCCGCGACGTAAAAGTAGAAGTGAAACCAGGCAACGAAGCCCATATTTACCTGATAAGGAAGTTCAATGCCCGTCCCTTTGCAGAGCGGGATTCCATTAAACTACTGTCTTTAAAAAGCACGATGCTGTCACGCTTCCATAAAATGGATGTCTTCGTGAAGGCGGGCGTCATATTGCCCGCTAATTATGGAAAAGACACCAGCATTCGCTACCCGCTGGTGTTTATCATCCCGGGTTGGGGAGGCGTTCACTATGATGCGTTAGGCGCTGGGCCAGCCACACGTTATGGAACAAGAACCGGAAAAGATAAAATATATGTATACCTCAACCCCGAAACACAAACCCGCTACGGCCTCCACGCCTTTGTCGATTCACGGGTCAACGGCCCTTGGGGTAAATCATTGGTGGAAGAAGTAGTACCCTACCTCTGCAGTCAATACCGTGCAAATCCAGACCCCGGTCAGCACTTTGTAATGGGGCAAAGCTCCGGTGGGTATGGTGCCTTGTGGCTGCAGCTCAACTATCCAAAAGCCTTCGGCGGCTGTTGGGCAGTCTCGCCCGATCCGGTAGACTTCAGCGATTTCACCAGCGCCAATATCTACGATAAAGACGCCAACCTGTATTATGATAAAGCCGGGCAGCTGCGCCCTTTCTTCCTGATGGATGGCAAATACATGTCAAGCATCAAACGATTTGCAGAAGTGGAAGACTTTTTGGGAGATGGTGGGCAGATGCAATCCTTCGAAGCAGAGTTCGGACAGCCGGATAAACAGGGGAGGCCCCGTATATTGTTTGACCGCGTAACCGGGCGCATCGACCCCAAAGTGGCTTTGTCCTGGAAACCTTACGATCTTGGTAATTTGTTATTGACGAACTATAAAAAGCTGGCAAAAGACATCGACCAGAAGGTACATGTGTACGCCGGTGCTGAAGATAATTTTTACCTCGACCGATCGGTGAAACTATTCAAGGAAAAAGCAACACAGGTTAAAGCAAATATTACGGTAGAGCTCATTCCCAAAGCCAATCACTGGTCTATCTGGAACGAGGCATTTACACAGCGCATACAGCGGGAACTGGACGAGCGCATTAGATAGACAATTGCTTTATTGCTTCTTCATAGATGCAGCAATGTCGACGAAAGGAGCCACCCATACCTGCGACTCATTTTGCTTCAGGAACTGAAGTAGTTCCCTATGCGCTTCTGCGGATACATTAATGGAGTGATCACCACCTACACCATGGAAGACAAAAATAACGAGGGCATTGCTCTCCATCGCCCTTTTAACGGCGTCTATTAGTTGGGCGCCTGTATGGTTGGAGGGCGACATCCACTGAATCGTCCTGCGGCCAAAACCATTCACTTCATCGGCATCAGGAGTGCCATCACGCATGGCTACAAAATCATCCTTTACTTTATAAAGAAAAGAAGAGTCTGCAACTTTCGAATCACCACAGGGACAGGCCAGTGTTCTTCTCTTTTTGCCATCAGTGGCCTCCAGTAGCGCACTATTCATCTTTATCTCATTGACAGCACGCAGCATCGTATAATTATTCAGGTCATAATCCGGTCGTACCCATTCGCGGCCGGGCCGTTTGCCGTAGCAGGGATGAAACAGCGTATGATTACCCAGCTCATGCCCGTTGGCGGCTGCCTTTCTCCATTCAGGAATACGTTTCGTAAAAGCGTCGGAAGAGCCGATCAGGTAGAAGGTGGCTTTAAACCCCATGGAATCGAGGGCAGGTATCACTTTGTCGAGGTGGATATTCAGGGCATCGTCATAGGTGAGGGCAACCGCGCACTTCTTATTATTCCAGTTGGAGCGGTTTTGTGCACAACCCACAATACCATGGAGCAATAACAGTAAGGCTAAACAGGCTTTGGCAATCTGCATACAGGGGATGGTTAAGGTTAAACCAAATATAAGTTTTTCCTCACTCAACCCTTGGGCTATTAGACGAACGACCTGAAAAACGAGACAACCGCTACAAATGGTCTATCCGTATCCACTGCATACCCGCAGCTTCAGCTGCTTTCACGCCGGGCACGCCGTCCTCAAAAACAAGACACCTGGTGGGGGCCACGCTGAGCTGTTTGGCGGCCAGCAAAAAAGGATCGGGGAAGGGCTTGCCA
Organism: Paraflavitalea sp.; assembly: GCF_059502485.1. Classification (NCBI taxonomy): domain Bacteria; kingdom Pseudomonadati; phylum Bacteroidota; class Chitinophagia; order Chitinophagales; family Chitinophagaceae; genus Paraflavitalea; species Paraflavitalea sp. Next base: position 605,197 of record NZ_JCACET010000010.1, on the reverse strand, counting down.
TTGGGCGTTTCGCCCGCGCATACGAGTACTTCTACAAGCTGGCTGATGCCGAGCAGCCGGAGCGTTTTGGACACGGAGGCACGGGTACCACCGGATACTACACCGATACGAACCTTACCGGCATGCGCCTTTAAGTGTTCTACCACAAATTCGATAGGTTTGGTCTCGGTGATATAAGAACTTTCGTACAGGATATTCTTTTGTTGTGCAAAAACTACCGGATCGAAATTCGCGTGGTACCGCTTCCTGATCTCATCAGCCACTTGTATAATAGGCCAGCCAGCCAGTTCATCGATAATGGCATCATCCAGTTCAAAACCATACATGTTGGCTACAGCACGGTAAGAGGCCTTATGAGCGCCCATGTTATCGGCCAACGTACCGTCACAATCATACAGAAAGGCGTCGAAGTTTCCGTTACTTAACCGCGTAAGGATCGCTTGTTTGTCAGGTGAAAGGGAAGTACCGCTCATAATTACTTAACCAATTTTATATAAATAAGAATTGTAGAATCTCGAAAACCATCCCGGCCGGGAAACGCCCCGTTCCACCAGGAAAATACCTGTCGCCGCACAACAAATACCCGCCAGCACATCCAATATATAATGATGACTGGTGTATACAGCCGCCCACCAGATGCCCCCCATGATCACGGCAAAAACAATACTGCCATATCGGAAACGTCCTTTAATACCATAAAACAACACGATCACGGGATAAGAAGAATGCAAAGAAGGCATAGCCGCAAATACATTAGAGCCCTTGGCATACAGCGATTGAAAGATGGTAACACCCAACAAGTCATCAAACCGCTTCAGGCCGGCAGTATTGCCAGGCGTGCCGGCAATAAGATCAAACCCATGCTCCTGCACATACCACGGTGGTGCCGCCGGGTAAATATAATACACCACAAACCCCAGCATATTGACCACGAAGAAGGCAAGCAAAAAGCGCAGGAATAAAGCCCTGTTCCTGAAAAACAGAAAAGCGGCAAACAGTAAAGGGACTGGCACCCAGCATAAATAAAACAACCCACTCAAAAAGTCGCCAGCCGTAGTATGATGTTGTAGGAAATATTCATTGGGCGTAACCACGCCTGCCACAGTACTAATGCCAAATACGCTCTTTTCGGCATTGTACAGTTCCCCGATATGCACGTCGTTGAATGCATAATTGGGAAAAGCCTTCATGTAATCGTAAATGATCCAGTAAACGATAAAGATGGAAAACCCGGTAATGAATTTCCGTGTAATGCCGGAGCCATAATACAGCCCATTAAAAATAGCAATCAGCACCAGTTGATCCGTTTTGAACCCCACGAGCCATATCGAAAGCAGCAGGTACAAAGCAGAAATAAGCGTTGTGATCACAACCGTTCGCGGAGCAAAAAAAACAGCGGGAGCGGATTTCAGCATATTACTTTTTCTTCTTGGGAAAACCTGATCGTAAAATAACATCCCACAGCGAGGAACTTACGCCATACCCCTTGGTGGGGTCGGAGTAATGATGCAACATATGATGTTGCTTCACCCGCTTCATCAGTTCACTTTTGAAATTATAATGGTGCATGGCATAATGCATCATGTCATAGACGAGGTAACCCGCAATAAAACCGGCATAAAAAGGATACAGATAAACCTTATTGGAGAAGAACAGGGAAAACAAAAAGTAAAAACCGATAGCCAAAGGAATACTGGCAGATGGAGGCATCACGAGACGTTTGGCATCCTTGGGATAATCATGATGAACACCATGAAAGATAAAATGGATACGCTTGCCCCATTCGGAAGAAGGTTCAAAATGGAATACGAAACGGTGCAATACATATTCTGTGGCTGTCCAAACAGCGACGCCTGCAACCAGGAATAAAAAATAATAGCCTATAGCAATGCCTTTATCAAAGGCCAGCCAGGTCATTACCCCGATCACCGGAATATAAATAAACAACGGTATGGAGAAGTGCACTTTGGAAAGCGCTTCCATCCAGTTGGTCTTGAACATCCTCACCGATTCTGTGGAGTTGGATATATACAACTTTTTCATCGCACGAATATTTTAGATCGATCACTCTTTAATCTCGCTGGCCAATACTTTTCTTCGTTCAACAACAGGTTTGCCGGTAGCCGGGTCTGTTCCGCTTAACTCGAAGTACTCGATATCCGGCGACCACATAGATCCACCGGTAATCTTCACAAAAATACGGTTGAGTAGCATCATTTGTCCGTTGATGGGCGCGTACAGCCTGTGCTTCCCGTCTGCTCCTTTTCTCAAATACATGGAATACCCTGCATAAGAAACCAGCCTTATCCGGTAGCTGCCATCTTGCTGCTGTTTCACCTTCACCCCATAGGCAAACGTACGCTGGATCCAGCTTAGCTCGGCCCGTTGACTTTGCTCGGTATACCTTATCCAAAATGGGTGAACAGGGCTGCGTGTATCGAGTGCCCCATCTTTATAATTCAGTTCGTATACGATCGTGTTGGTATTGGAAGTCCGCTGTAGGTAAAACAACTGCTTGGCATCAGCCGGCGGAACCGGGAACCCCTCTTGTGCTGTTCCATGCAAAACAGCTAAGCAACCCACCAATACAAGAAATAAAATACGTTTCATAATCTATTAGTCGAGCGCCTTTTTAGCGTCCATTAATCTTTTAATTGCAGTAACGTTGGTCAATACAGCCATCACGGTAATAGGGATGGTAAACACCGACATGGTTTCAAACACATGGAAAGGAATACCTGGTATCGACAACTTATAATTGCCACCGATCACAGAAGCCGTAATGCCACAGGCAATGGCCGATACGGCAGTGAGCACCACTCGTTCTGGCCGCTGCATCAAACCACCTTTATTCTGAATGCCCAGTCCTTCACTGCGCGCACGTGTATAACTCACCATCATAGAACCGATCAGCGCGATGAACGCAAACAGGGAACTCAGAAAATAGTGATGCGCCACGAGGTAATAACAAATACCGAGGAACATAAACAGCTCACTGTACCTGTCCAGCACTGAATCATACAACGCTCCAAAGCGTGAACTCATATTACCCACCCGTGCCACCTGACCATCCAGCATATCAAACAAGCCGGCAAACAGGATCAGCCCGCCTGCCCAGCCCACATAAGAAAAGTCACCCCGGTTGCCCTCTTCAGCACCCAGGATAAATACAATGGCCACACCGATATTCAGCACCAGGCCAGTGGTGGTAATGAAATTAGGCGTCACACCTATCTTCACCAATCCACGCACCACAGGATCTATTATACTGTAAATGCCCTTTTGTAAACGGTCACGCATTGCGATCTGGCTCATAACAGAATAGTTTAAAAATCAAACTTTACCCTGGCACGTATGCCCCAGTTAGGCGCATCCGGATTTTCCAGGTATGTAAGACGCTTCACGAGATCTACACGCAACACTTTGAATATATTACCGATGCCCACATTGGCCTCCATATATGGCTTGTTCCCCAGCGAAAAAGTAGTGGTGGTACCATCCTCATCCGTAGGGAATAAAAAGGTATTCTTATTGTAGGCAGGATTGTTTTCCTTGCGCACACCGCCATACAGTAGCTTAAAGCCGGCCACCTCACGCAGCTTCAGCTTTTTAATAAGCGGCAGCTTATTAAAGATGAAACCATTGAAATAATAGTCTGTGCTTACCGATACATAATGATCACTGACAAACTCCATAAAGTTCATCATGTTGAAAGAGTTCAATTGGTAAGCATACGATTGGTTGGCCCGGTGAATGGTGAGCAAGGGGTAGGGGAGTTGCCCGAAAGTATAACCACCTTCAGTCACCACGTCCGCGTAACCGAACTGCGATAAATAGAACCGTTTGAAAATATTCAGCGTCAGCTGCTGATAATCATAATCACCCTTCACTAATCCTTTGAAGCCTTGCGCATAGCGAAGGCGGAAAATAGGATACTTATTATAGATGGGAATACGGTAGGCTTTACCCTGATAAAATTGCTCATTGGGGGCCCAACGCAATTCAGCCGAAAGCTCAGTAGTGGTAATGTCAGGAATAGTCGTTATGTCGCTGCCATTGGGCTTTTGATAAATGATACTGCCGGCTGCCTGTTGCTTCCAGTTCTTGAAGCCGAAAGTATAGCGGAAGTTCTTGCCAAACTCCCGTACATACTCGGCAGTAAAAATGTCGTTATACAACCACCTGTTATTGTCGCCCCGTTTGAAAGACAGCAGGAAGTTGTCTTCCTGTACAAACTGCAGTTCCTGTCCAGGTATCTTTGTGTCATGCTGGAAACCCAGCCGTATAAAGTTGAGCGGATACGAATAAATTGATTTGCCATTGAAAGAGTAAGCGCCGGATAAAAAGTACTTCACCTTTTCATCCTTGAAGCCATACGCTACATAGTTTTCAAAATACAGCCGTTTGCTGAACTTAGGCGTAGTACGTCCGCCAAAGCGTAACCGGAAACCTTCCACAGGGTTGAAACTATAAAAAGCATTCACAGGACCTATCTCATAAGGGCCGGCAGCTTTATAACCTGCCAGCAGGAACGTAGCCCAGTCCATCAGCCTGCGATACGACTTCATATTTTGCAAACTGTCCATATTGGTATAAGCCTTGGCTTCCGTAGAGGAAAGAGCGGTATGCCGGTTGGCTGTCCAAAAACTATCAGTGGTAGAAGCTGGTGCTTCAACGATCACTTCCGGTTTGCCTGCATATACGGAATCAGGCCCCGGCTGATTCACCACGTAATCCTTGTAGGAGACAGATCGTTCACCCACCAAACCGCCGGAAGCATTTTTAGACAAAGCAAACTCTGAAAGGATGTCGCTCATGATCACATGATACCGCCCATCGGTACCGCGTTCGAAATCCTGTTTAATGCGCAGTTGCCTTGTCCAGTTGAGGTTGGCATGCTTTGTCAGCTCCATTTGTATCTTCTGCACGGCATAGTTACTGTCGAGCGTTACGTACATCATACCCCTGAACAAAAGATCATTGGGGTTGCGGGGAGCAAAATTCAAACGCACCAGCTTGATACCGTCTAACTCAATAGTATCCCGCAGGTAAAACCGGTAAAAAGTAGGAGCGAGGTCCGAGATGGGACTTAACAATTGATTCGACAGCAAAGTAATATTAGGCTCGTAAATATCGATAGGCATATACATGCTGTTGAGATAGCGTGTAATGCCGTCATTGTCTACAAACTCACCAAGATTTACTTTCTTCTTGGCCAGCACGTAAGTCTTTTCTTTACGGGGATCTTTACGATAATACTTGTTGGAGATAGTTTCTTCAATGTAAACAGGCACAAGGCTCTTGCCTTCGATCTTCGAAGTATCCTGGTTCTCTACTAAGAACTTGTAATTCTTCAAAAGCCTGCTGTTCATCAGCTTTTCCGGTTTGTTCGTAAGAGAAAGCTCCATTTTCTCATACTGCTGATATTGGAGATAATCAGCAGCACTCATTCTGTTACGGTCCCTGTTATCGACTACTTTCCTGATCAGGTCTACTGCCGGATTATTCTTGTTGCTGTATTTGGTCCTTCTTCTCTTATTTACTACCACAGCCTCCATCTCTTCCAGCTCCATCGCCACATCGAGGTCTTGCGTAGTGCCGGCAACGATCGTTTTCGACAATACCTTGTAGCCGGCAAAGGAAAACTGCAACGTCACATTCTTGGGGTTGACGGTGGATATGGAATACCTGCCATCTTCGTCGCTCACGACGCCTTTGTTGCCTTTGAAATAAACACTCACAAACGCAAGAGGCTGGCGGGTTTGGGCGTCTCTTATAACACCCCTCACCACAGTTTGTCCCTGCGCAAATACAAAAGAGCAGGCTACTAAGAAGAATAAGGCCAGTCCTTTCTTGATGTCAATCAAACTAATCATCATCTACCAATTATTGCTAAACACGAAATTCTTTTGCAAGGGATAATTATACAGGAAAGCAACCAGTAGAGAAGTAACCACTTTCGATACCACATAATGGACCCCGGCACACGAAGCAAGCAGGTATACACCGCCTGTATTCAACAACAAATTGCCGGTCCATACCAGCGCATATTTCCAAAGTTGCCTTACTGCCCTTTCATCACCTGCCCGGAAAACCCAATGCCTGCCTATTAAAAAATTAACAATACCACCCGTTATCGTTCCTGCCACTGCTGCCAGCACCACATCCGCCCTGCACAATTGCACCAACAGTACAGTCATCAAAAAATCACTCAGCGAAGCCACCAGCGATGCCATATTGGCCTTCAGAAAAGTGATCATGATCAAAAGAGTTTAGCCGCCACAATTGCCCGCAGGATCAATTGCGAATAAATACCCGCCAGTACATCATCCGCCATCACACCCATCCCACGCGGCAGCAATTCTGCCCGCCCGATGCCCAGCGGCTTTACAATGTCGAAAAACCGGAACAGCACACAGCCAATCAGAATATACACAACGTCATGAGGCAGAAAGGCTAAAGTGATCATCATGCCTGCCACCTCGTCAATAACAATTTTGTTGCTGTCATGTTCCCAAACAGTCTCCATTTTTGTTGCACTCCAGGTTCCCACGGCCAGCAGAATGACCAGCAGTAAAGCCTGGTAAACGTATCCCATTGGAAAACAATACCATACAATGCAAAAAGCAACTGCGGCGGCAGTGCCTCCTCCCTTCCGGAGAAAACCTATACCGCCCGCAGTTGCAATAATGCTGGCAACGCCCATCATATAGCTGGTTCTGTTTCTTTTGTCAGGTCCAGCGCAGGCAGTTCCTGCGTATCCTGTTGCTTGATGGTACGCAATACCTGCTTCAGCGTATTCAGTTGTTTGAAAACATCATTCTCAGCCTGCTCGCCATTTTGCGTTTGCGGCGATTTAAGGTAAAATGACAGCCACTCTTGTACACCATACATGCCCGAACGTTGAGCCAGGTCGGCAAACAATGCCAGGTCAAGTACGATAGGAGCGGCCAGGATAGAATCACGGCACAGGAAGTTGATCTTGATCTGCATGGGATAGTTCAGCCATCCGAAGATGTCGATATTGTCCCAACTCTCCTTATTATCACCATGAGGAGGATAATAGTTGATACGGATCTTATGATACAGATCTCCGTAAAGATCAGGATGCAGGTCTGGGCGCAGAATATCTTCCAGCACACCCAGCTTGGATACTTCCTTCGTTTTAAAGTTCTCTTCGTCATCCAGCACCAGGCCATCACGGTTGCCCAGGATGTTGGTAGAGTACCAGCCGGTCACACCCAGTGAACGGGCGGCCAAGCCAGGCGCTACGATCGTTTTCATCAACGTTTGACCCGTTTTGAAATCCTTACCGCCAATAGGCGTTTTGGTTTTGCGGGCCAGTTGCACGATCGCAGGAATATCAGTAGTTAAGTTAGGAGCACCATTGATGAAAGGAATGCCTTGGCTCACGGCTGCATACGCATACACCATGCTGGGAGCAATATTCACATCATTGTTCTTCAGTCCGGCTTCGAAAGTAGCGATCGTTTCGTGTACAGCTGATTGCTCGAGGTACTTCTCGGTAGAACCAGTCCACACGATCACTACGCGGCTTACATTATTAGCTTTCTTGAACGTCTCGATATCTTTGATCAGTTCCTGGGCAGCATCCCACTTCGTAGCAGATTGCTTGATGAACTTGCCATCCAGGTTCCTTACATAGTCCCTGTCGAAAACTGCCTTCATCGGCTTGATCACTTCCAGCTCGGGCCTGATGGAATCCAGCAAGCGCTGGTCGAGCACCCGTGCATGCGTAGCTGCCTGGTATATATTGTCCTCATAAATGTCCCATCCACCAAACACTACATCCTCCAACGCAGCCAATGGCACATAATCCTTAATAAGGGCATAACTGTCTCTGCTTCCTTCTTCCAGCTCGATATGGCCGGTTTGGGTAAGTGATCCGATCGGTTTGGACAAGCCCTTCCTGGTGGCAATAACACCCGCGATCATAGTCGAGGCCACTGCGCCCAAACCTGGGAGCAGGATGCCTAATTTTCCTTCTGCCGGCAATATTTGTTCTTGCATAATCCTTATTTTTTTCTTGTATAAATTATAACCACTTATTTTGATGATACCAGTGCAACGTCTCTTTCAGTCCTTGTTCCAGTGAATACTGCGGACAAAAGCCCAGTTGCGTTTTAGCCTTCTCGATACTACACTGCCAGTTTACAGCTGTCAGCTCATGCAGCTTCTCCCGGTTCAGCACAGGCGCTTTGCCACGCCATCCATACAGCCGCTCCATGGCAAAAGCAAGTCCTTTGATCATTCCGTAAGGCAGGTGCAATCGTACTGTTTTCCGGTGTAGCAATTGTTTCGACAGATTGGCCAGTTCATATTGACCATAACTCCTGCCATCTGAAATATTGAACACTTCATTCGATAGCCCGGAGAACAGGGAGTTGATGATCACCGAAGCCAGATCCTTTACATATATAAAGCTCAATTGTTGTTCAATCCGTCCTATGTATGCTTCAATGCCACGATTGATGGAGCGAAGCATGATGAAAATATCCCGTTCACGTGGGCCATACACTGCCGTAGGACGCAATACTACCAGCGGAAGCGATGGCAAAGCCTGCAGCTTTTGTTCTCCCAGCAACTTACTCCTGCCGTAAGCAGTTACAGGCGCTGGTTTTACGGCCTCTGTGATCACTGCGTCATTACTGTTCAAAGGTCCCATAGCTGCCAGACTGCTCACATACACAAACTTGTTGAGTCGATCGCCAAGGCTTGTTAAAGCAGCATTGGCCAGGTTAACACCATAGTCTGCGTTGATCTTGTCATACGCCTGCTGAGTCACTGCCCGGGTTGCGCCGGCTGCGTGCACGATATAGTTACATCCTGTAGCGGCCAGTTGTTTCGTCAGCAGTTCCGGGTTGGTATAATCCAGCTCACAATACCCGATATCATAACCCTTCAGGTGGCTTACATCACTGCCAGCCCGTATGCCGGCATATACCGAAAGCCCATTACGCAGGGCCGCTTCGATAAGATGAAAGCCAATGAACCCGCTGGCGCCCGTTATCAGTACCCTTTCCTTCATAACGGTTTTTCGTAAATGCGATAGCGTTTATATACTTTGCCGTTGATGTTCTCCAGGCCCTTATTCATGAGCTCATTGTGCTCCAATATCCACGATGCCTCGCCACCTTTCATCCGGCGGGCGCCGGCCCGGCGGATAATAGCAGCATAAAAGCAGGCCTCGATACCCAGCTTACGGTATTCTTTCTTCACGCCCAGCGCCAACACACGCAGGCGATTCACTTTCTTCATGCCTAAGAGCAACTTGAAGATGCCGGTAGGCAATAACCTGCCGCGCCTCACTTTGATCAGTATCTGGTTGATGTCCGGTATTGCCAGTGCAAAACCGATCTGTTTGCCATTGTGCTCAGCGATCAGGCACAACTGTTCATCCAGTACCATCTTCAGGTCCTTCGCCAGGTAGTTGAATTCATTAGTGGTCATGGGCACAAATCCAAGATTCTCATCCCATGCATCATTGTATATTTCCAAAACCTTTTTCGCTTCATTCGCCAGGTCCTTCTTCTTCACCGTGCGGATCGTGATCTGCTTTTGTTTAAGCCGGGTTAGTAAGCGTTCTTCCAGCAATACTGGGCGGTCGCCAACTGCCTCGATAGGCAAATCATAAGCCAACAGATCTACCTTTTTGTGCAGTGACACCTGCTCCATCAATGACGTATAATAAGGCTTATTATAAGTCATCATGGCAAGCGGCGGCTGATCGAAGCCATCGATCAGCAGACCACAAGGTTCATTGGTCGATGGGTTCACCGGGCCAATGATCGTAGTGGCGCCTTGCTCTTGCAACCACTGCTCTGCAGAGTCGAATAAGGCAAGGGCTATTGTTGGGTCATTGACACATTCAAAAAAGCCAAAGAACCCATCAGTAGTTTTATTAAAACGATTGTGATTATTATTCAGGATGGCGGCAATCCTTCCGCTGATCACATTATCCTTATAGTACAGAAATAGCTGCACTTTCGAATGCTCATGGAAAGGATGTTTACCAGGCGTTAGCAGATCGCGTTGAGCAATAAAAAGCTCAGGCACATAATTCGCATCCCCTGCATACAGATCATGGGGGAAGTCGATGAAAGCCTTCAACTGCTTCGCAGAATGTACAATTACAATACCGGTCATGCACTTTCTTTTTTCAGTTCCAGACCAATACCCAGCATAAGGGCAGTTTCTTTCATTTTCTCTACAGCCTCTTCGATCTGGCTGAAAGAGTGAGTGGCCATTAGAGATAACCGTATCAGCGATGATTCAGAAGGTACGGCAGGTGATACCACCGGGTTCACAAAAATGCCTTTATCCTGCAGGGCCTTGGTGAATAAGAAAGTCTTATGATTATCACCAATGCGCACAGGGATGATGGGGCTTTGCGTTTCGCCGGTGTTGAAACCTTGTTCTTTCAACAATAGCAGCATGTGGTTGGTATTATCCCACAGCTTATTGATACGTTCAGGTTCTTCTTCGATAATGTCCAATGCTGCAATTACACTGGCAGTAGAAGCAGGCGTCATACTGGCGCTGAAAATAAGCGCCCGCGCTTTATGCTTTAGGTAATCGATCACAGCCCTGTCACCAGCCACAAAACCTCCCAGCGAAGCCAGCGACTTGCTGAAAGTGCCCATGATCAGGTCCGTTTCATTGGTAAGGTTGAAGTGAGAAGCTGTGCCTGCACCATTCACACCAATAACGCCCAGTGCATGAGCGTCATCTACCAACACGGCTGCACCATACCTTTCAGCCAGCGTGGTAATTGCAGGCAGGTGGGCTATATCGCCTTCCATACTAAAAATGCCATCTGTAACGATCAGCTTGAATGCATCAGCAGGCAGGTTCTTCAGCCGCTGCTCAAGATCGGTCATATCATTGTGCCGATACTTGATTACCCTCGAAAACGAAAGCCTGCTGCCATCGATGATGGAAGCATGATCGTATTCGTCCAGCAACAACACATCGGCGCGGCCAGCCAGTGCCGACAGCACACCCAGGTTGGCCTGGAAACCTGTACTGAAAAGAATAGCATCCTCCTTGCCGGTGTAAGCGGCCAGTCTGCTTTCGAGCTCTACATGTAGATCCAGTGTGCCATTCAAAAAGCGGGAACCCGCACAGCCACTGCCATATTTTGAAATAGCGGCGCTGGCAGCTTCTGCTATCCTCGGGTGGTTCGTCAGGCCGAGATAAGAATTAGAGCCAAACATCAACACACGCTTGCCGTTGAGCACCACTTCGGTCTCCTGCCCCGATTCAATCACCCGGAAATAAGGATACATATTTTGCTCTCTGATCAAATCCGCGTCTCTGAATGCAGAGACTTTTTGCTGTAGTATATTTCGCATGAATCAACTTTCCAACTTATAGATATTCCGGTCAACGATTGCAAAGTTGGAGAGCGGCTGACATAGCTGCAATGTCAAAAAGTCTCCGGTATATGTCTAAAATTCTCCTCCTTTCAATGTCCACCTCCGTGTTGAAAAATAGACATATTATGCGTGAACAATCCCGCCACAAGGCTTGTTTTGCGATTGTATAACGATCACCTATAGACACGAAAATAGGCATGCCTGCAGGGCAGTTGCACCGGTGAGTCTGAACATGACAATAATATTAGGCGCTTCTACGGTAACTGGAAGGGGTAATGCCAGTATAACGTTTAAAAAACTTGCTGAAGAAAAACTGATCACTGAAGTCAAGACGGTCTGCTACCTGGGCAATACTCAACGTATGATCACGGAGCAGATTCTTGGCCTCCACGATCACCTGATCATCGATATACTTTCCCGCTGTTTTGCCCGATAACTTCTTCACTGTTTGCGTTAGGTACTTCGGGGTCACATAAAGCCTGTTGGCATAGAATTGCAAGCCACGTTCCGTCTTTACATGTTCTGGTAGTAAGGCCAGGAAACGCCACAACAGTTCCTCTTTTCGGTCATGCACGGCTTTCTTCTGGTTCGTATACCTATAGAAAATACCCGCCAGTTCAAACTGGAACACGTTAAAGAAGTTGCGCACCACTTCGGCGGCAAAAGGATTGTCGTCTCCGGCAACGTTCTTTTCCTGCAATAACTTGATCACCGTCATTAACTGAGAGGCGTCATGCTGGGTCAGGTGAAGATGCGTGCAGGGACTGGTAGATAAGTACTCGAATGAGTCTATATGTCTTTGGGAAAGGCCGGTATCCAACAGGAAAAAGGGCGTAAAAGCTACACAGGCTATATTACTGCAGTCTTCGGCCCCGCCTGAATAACGTATGGCGTAAGGGGGAATGATCATAAGGTCATTCTCACGGACCACGTACTCCTCTTCGTTCAGTTGTAACGTTAGAGAACCATGCGTAACCAGTATAACCCAATAAGAATCAGAGCGAAAGGGGTGCTGAAAGGAAGGCTTTTTACGCTCAGTTTTACTGAGCATGATCTGAAGATCGTCCGGATACCAGGAATGTCCGGCATAGTCGGTCAGGTCCCTGATTGTATGGAGGCGTACAGGATTTTCCCTCATACAAAAAGATTTAAATTGTATGAAGAACCCCAATATCGTCCCCCCGGTATATTGTATAATATACGACAGATCAGCTTCAAAATCATAGCAGTATAATTTCCCGCTGCCTCTCGGCTTGGTTTAACAAAGTTGAGAAGTCAGGGCTAATGTTGAGGGAAAAACATACAAACTGTATGGATTGTTCGACGAAGCTGGAAAAAAATTATAGAAAAATTAATCTGTCACCCTGGATCGCTGTCATCTTGAGCCTGTCGAAGGGTTGGTCGCCTTGCAGCACTGCCCATGTTGTGTGGCAAGGCGGCTCACCCTGATCTAAAGGAATTTGTCGAAGGGGTGTTTTAGAGCTTTTAAGGTAACCAACATCTTTATAGATTTTCCCGCTTCCAGTCAGCAAAGCGCTGGTCGAGCACCTGCTTCAGCTTGTCATAATTCTCCCAGGTGTCGGCAACATGATAAATTGAGGGGAGGCCCTGACCAAGGGTCATTTCATAGTCGGCCAGATATTGGCCCTTTTCGAAATCAAAGTAGGCCGAAGCAAACCGGTTGCCCGGCTCATTAATGTCCTCGTCCAACAACGTGCCATCGCAGCAGCGTTGAAAGATTTGCGTGCCGGTAACTTCTTTTTTCCTGAACTCGGCTATTTCATCTTCAAGATCACTCTTGAAATCATCACTCATCAGATCATTGTCGAGCAGCCATCCTACGAACATACCTGTATGAACATATGCCTGATAGCTGTCCAGTCCTTCAGGGAAATCACCTTCATAATGCCATTTTGCCTTGTCGTATACCATAAGGTCCTAAGTTCGGATTTTCTGCTATCTTACCGCCATGAATTGCTCGAAAGTTGGCCAGTTTTACGGAACCACCAATGAAACCATCCACCTCGATGGTGTTACGCTCACGGACACAGTGTATTCACTGGGCAGGGTGCCCTGGCATTTTCATGAATACAATTACTTCACGTTTATCCTTGAAGGAGGAATGACAGAAGGCAATAAAAAGCATGTGTACGAGTGCTGCACGGGCGACCTGTTGTTTCACAACTGGCAGGATGCACATTACAACATTGCATCAGGCAGGTTTACCCGGGGCGTTCATGTGGAGGTCAGTTCCCAATGGTTCGATTGCTTTGATAAAGTCAACAGCATAACAGAAGGGAGCATCCGTATTACCGATCCCCGCGTAAAAATGTTGATGTACCAAATTGTTAAAGAGATGAAGCTGGCGGGCAATGCCGGCCAGTTGAGTATCGATACCTTGGTATTGGAAATATTCGGACTGCTCACGAATACAGCACTTGTTGCTGGAGAAAGAAAGCCACAATGGGTAAGCAAAGTAAGAGAGATACTCCATGAATCTGAAGACGACTGGAAGCTGGCCGACCTGGCAAGGTCGGTAAATATTCACCCGGTCCATTTATCCCGCCATTTCTCTAAACACTTCGGCATGTCACTCGGTGACTATGTAAGAGCGATCAAGGTACAGCGGGCACTGACCTTGCTGCCCAATGATGAACTCTCCCTCACTGATATTTCTTTCGAATGCGGTTTCGCCGACCAGAGCCATTTCATCCGCTCCTTCAAATCCTTTTACCAGGTTACGCCGCTGCACTACCGGAAGTTCCTGTTAAAAAAGTAAGGCGTTACTTTTTAAAGTAGGTGAAGGTCTTTCCATCATAACGATGCACCCCATTCTGAAGACCTGCAGCTCCATACCAGATACTTCCATCGTTAGCTTCCAATATCCCCAAAAACTCCATTCTTCCTCCTGACTTGATTTCCGTTACAGTGGGTGTTTTATCGTACAGCGACTTGGCTTCATAACGTGAAAGAGCCCAGACTTCCTGATTCACTTCACCAGTAGTCCAGATGTTTCCTTTTTTATCCTGGATTATTGCAAAAGCCCCCCGCTGCGATACCTTGGTAAAGGTGCTGCCGTCATAGCGCCAAAGACCACGGTTAGCAGGGTCATGGCCTTGGCCATAGCCATTGTCGCCAAACCAGATGTTTCCTTTTTGATCTTCGATAATCGACCAAACGTTGTTAAACGCTTTGCCATCTTCGTTTTTTAAAACGGTAAACGTTTTTCCATCATAAACAAACATATTTTCTCCTTGTGCACCAAACCAAAGCTTGCCGCTTTTGTCTTCAAGAAGCAAACGGATACTGTTACTGGGAAATCCATCTTTTGTAGTAAAATTTCGAAAAGATGTCCCATCATAACGGCTTGCTCCGAACCAGAGATTACCGGCTCTGTCTTCATAAATATGCATAACACCATTGCTGGCAAGCCCATCCTTTGTTGTAAAATGCTGAAAGGATTTCCCGTCGTAACAATAAACACCCGAATCCCTAGTGCCGAACCAAAGATTTCCTTTTCGATCTTCCAGCACATCCCAGAAGCTGGAGAACCTGGGCGAAATTACTTTGCCTGTCAGATTGGTAAAAGATGTTCCATCGTATCGAAACACGCCTAAGTAAGAAGCAACCAAAATGTCTCCGTTCCTGGCATGCCTTACATGCCGCGTCATACCCATAGGAAACCTGGTGGTTTCCGCCTCTTTGAGTTGAGCCTCAGTGTATCCTACGCTGGTATTGTCTTTTGGTGCTTTTGTTTGGGTTTGTCCACAGGAGGTCTGAAAAACAAACACCAGGAACAAAGCATATACATGTGTGTATTTCATGTTTTATTTTAATTGGTGGTGAGGCCTCAATTGCTGATTCTCTTTTGTTCTAAAATCCGTGAGGGTCTTCCCATCATAACGATGTACCCCACCTCCGGATCCAAACCAAAGACTTCCATCGTTAGCTTCCAGTATTCCCAAAAAATCCATTGTTTCCCCTGAAATGATTTCTTTTACAGTGGGCACTTTATTGTATAGGGACTTGGCATCATAACGGGAAAGCGCCCAGCCCTGGCCAACGGAAGGATTTACGTCACCGGTAGTCCAGATGTTTCCTTTTTTATCCTGGATGATCGCATAAGCGCCTCTCTCCGATACCTTGGTGAAGGTGCTGCCGTCATAACGCCAAAAACCATCAGCGTCACCAAACCAAATGCTTCCCTTTTTATCTTCCATTATTGACCAAACGTTTTTAAACGAGCTGCCATCTTTGTTTTTTAAAATGGTAAATGTTTTTCCGTCATAAACACACGGCCCGTCCCCGGTGGCAAACCATAATTTCCCGGTTTTGTCTTCCATGATACTGTTACCGCCATTATTGGTAAAATTTTGAAAAGATTTCCCATCGTAACGGCTTACTCCACCTCCGGTGCCGAACCAAATATTGCCGGCTCTATCTTCATAAATAGAAAAAACCACATTATTGACAAGCCCCTCCTTAGTTGTGAAATGCTTAAATGTTTTCCCATTGTAATGATAAACGCCGGAATCAGTAGAAGCGAACCAAAGGTTTCCATGGCGATCTTCCAGCACATTCCAGTATCTGCGCGAACCTATTTTGCTGGCGATATTGGTAAACGATTTGCCATCGTATCGGAAAACCCCACCCCATGATGCAGCAAACAAAATGTTTCCGTTTCTATCTTGCCTAACATGCCGGACCATTGTGTTAGGCCCGTAGGAAGTAACTGTGTCTTTGATATTGTAATTGATATTATCTTGATGTGGTTCAGTTGGCTTTTGTCCACAGGCGGTGTGAGAAACAAATAGTAAGAACAAAATATAGATGAGCCCGTATTTCATGTTTTTCTATTTACAGCGAAACTACTTTGATCCTTTCAGCTTCAAGGGGCAGGATTGTAAATTAAAGTGTAAACTGTGTAAATTATTGCAAATAGTCCCTCCCCGCAGAGCTTGCCCCGCTTGCGGAGAGGGGCCCTTTAAAGGAGGTGTTAATATCGTTCTATTTTAAGAACGTACCCTGCTATAGTTTTGGCCTATGAACCAACCCAATAAGTATAGCTATTTACGCCTGTCGATCCTCTCTTTTTTATTATCAGGCAGCCTCATCGCTACAGCCCAGGAGGTGGTAAAAGACCAGGGTATTACATCAGCCTTGCACAAAGCCAATACCGGCAGGATCATCTTTACCGGTAAACAGATCGCCGCAGCCAGCCTTACACCCGGTGATATGTTGCAGAGCTATGAGCTCACGAATAAAAGCAACCTGTTCATCACGGCATTTATGGCCCGTTCTCTCACCAATTATATGCACCAGCTGGCGCCCGGGCTTGCTGCAGACAGCCTCCATAAACTAAGCGGTTATCGTTTCTCTTTACTGATCGACGATCGCCTCATCTACCAAAGCGATATCCAGGGGGCGCCACTGCCACCGGTTCGCGATACGGAGACGGTCATCAGTAAGCCCCTTATTGACAATGAGCACGAAGGCGCCTGGTGGAGCCAATACTTCTGGAACCGTTTCATGTACAATGGCGGCGACAGCGCCTTGACGGAAGGCCAACACCTGTTGAGGATGGAGATCCGCCCCCATGTGCTGGAAACAGCTGGGGACATTATTGCCGCCGGCGAACTGAGCCTGGTGGTAAAAAGAAAGCCGGTCATCGACCTTTCGAAAGTGCAATTAAGTCCCGTTAAACCATATACTGATTTCGCCGTTTCTACCGAAACATTCGACCGTAATAAGATAAAGGAACTGAAAGGCAGGATCGAGGCAGCAGAGTTTAAGAAGATCAATGGTGTTGTAGTGATAAAGAATGGCAAAATATTGATAGAGGAATACTTCAATGGAGAAAACAGAAACTCCCTGCACGATACAAGGTCAGTAGGCAAATCATTTGCGTCCACCATGGCAGGCATTGCTATAGGTGATGGCTATTTAAAAGGTGAAGACCAGACGCTCAGTGAGTTTTATCCGTTACAAACATTTGCGAATTACTCGCCCGATAAGGATCGTGTTACGTTGAAAGACCTGCTTACGATGCGTTCGGCTTTCGATGGGAATGATGAAGATGGCAACTCGCCGGGAAATGAAGAGAATATGTACCCCACGGATAACTGGGTAAAGTGGGCGCTCGACTTACCTGTAAGCGCAACCAGGCCCCGTGAGCAATGGCATTATTTCACAGCTGGGGTGGTATTGCTGGGAGACGTACTCAATAAAACAGTACCCGGCGGACTGAAACAATATGCCGGTAAAAAACTGTTTGCCCCGTTGGGCCTCAAATACGAGTGGCAGTATACACCACAGCACGTGCCCAATACGGCGGGCGGCATCCGCCTCAATGCACTGGACCTTGCCAAATATGGTCAGTTGTATAAGAATGGCGGCACCTGGAAAGGCAAACAGGTATTGCCGGCATCGTGGGTGGCCAAAAGCTTCAGCAGGCAATTACCTATCCATGGCAGGCCGGGTGAGTATTATGGCTACCTGTTCTGGAATAAGGAGTACAAAGTGGGAGGAAAGAGTTATGAAACATACTATTGTTCGGGCAATGGCGGCAACAAGATATTTGTATTCAAAGACCAGCCCCTGGTGATCGTAATAACGGCGAGCGCTTATGGACAAGGCTACGCCCACAGGCAGGTAGACCGTATAATGACTGATTTTATTTTACCAGCTGTGCTGTCCAAATAGAGCCCTATTCTGATCGCAGGCGCTTCACCGGATTGGCCGAAATGGCTTTTACGGTATGGAAACCCACTGTTAACAATGTTATGAGGACGGCCATACCACCTGCTGCGGACAATATCCACCAGCCAGCCTGAATACGATAAGCAAAACCTTCCAGCCAGGCATGCATAGCCCACCAGGCTATGGGAAATGCGACTATGGCCGCTATGAGGATGAGCAGCAAAAACTCTTTTGACAACAAGGTAAATAAGGAGCCCGCCGATGCGCCCAGTACCTTTCGGATACTCACTTCTTTGCCACGTGCTTCTGTAGTAAAGACAGATAACCCGAATAATCCCAACGCCGCTATAAGAATAGCGAGCACGGTTACCGAAGAGAAAAGATTTTTAAAACGTACATCATATTGATATTGCCTGGCAAACTGCTCATCGAGGAAAGAGAAATTGAAAGGCTTGTCAGGGTTGTAATGCGTCCATGCTTGCTGAACAGCGGCGATATCTTTTGAAAGGTCTTGCGAGCGAAGTTTTATAAAAAACGTGCTTCCACTATCTTCCGATAAAAAGCCAAAAGGCTTGATGGGCTCATGCAGCGAAGTAAAGTGAAAATCTTTGGTAATACCTACGATGGTAACAGTATGCGTCTTCCCGGGTGCATCATCCCACTCGAGCTGTTGACCCACGTAAGGCTTTTTCAGCCCCAGTTGTGCTGCTGCTTTTTCATTTAAGATGATAGACGTACTGTCGCTTCTTGAATGGAAGAAATTCCTCCCTGCTACCAATTCAAGCTGCAGTGCGGGCAGAAAAGAATGGTCGATGCGTATGAAGTTGAGCGATATATTATTCCCGGTTGCACCGGAGCTCACACCGTTCACGGCATTCATACCTCCCAAAACACCATTGGCCCTCGCCACGTCCGTTACAGCAGGTAGACGCTTCAGTTCATCCAGCCAGGAACCTTTGGCGCCAGCTGCTTCCCGGCCTGTAGCACTTACATTGGGTACCAGCAATACATTGTCTTTATTGAATCCCGGGTCCTTTTGAGTGATATAATCAACCTGGCGGTAGATGGTGATAAAGCCGGCTATAAGCACGATGGATATGGTGAATTGAAAAACTACCATACTCTTACGGAAGTAAACCCCACGCAGCGAAGTAATAAATTTTCCCTTGAGCGCTTTCACGGGTTCGAAGGCTGCATAGTAAAGCGCCGGATATAAACCAGCTACCAGGCCAATGGCCAGTGCGATGCCCGTTAATGCCAGCCATAGTTGCCAGTTGCCCGACAGGATCAGCGACAAGTCGCTGTTCATAAGCTGGTTCAGGAAGGGCAATAACAGGAAGAAGGCCACCAGCGCAATGATGAACGAGATCAGCGCAGTACTCACTGCTTCAACAAGGAATTGCATCACAAGCAGTCGTTTTGAAGCCCCCACTATTTTACGGATGCCTGCCTCTTTGGCTCTTTTTAGCGATTGCGCAGTGATCAGGTTCACATAATTGATGCCGGCTATGATGATCACCAGTATGGCGATGACAGTCAATATCCTGATATAAGAAAGATCGCCATTAGCGCCCAGTTCCCATTTCAGGTTCGATCGCAGGTGAATGTCTGTAAGCGATTGAGCATAATATACATTCTTGCTTTTAGGTTGGTATTTATTGAACAGCGGTTGCAGCTTTTCTTTAAAAGAAGCAGCATTGGCATTCGGCTTCAGCAATACATACGTATAAAACCTATAACCATTCCAGTCTGCATTGGTGGCAGAGTCACGCCCGGCGGTAAAAGGTATTAAAAAATCGAAAGTGAAGTGAGAGCTTTTAGGTACGTCCTTTACAATACCTGTTACTATATAGTCCTGGCCGTTGTTGATATTGATCCTGACTGTTTTGCCGATAGGGTCTTGATTGTTAAAGTATTTCCGGGCCGATGATTGTGTCAGTACAATTGACCGGACGGTCTGGAAGGTATTGGCTTTGTTGCCGTGTGTAAAAGGGAAGTCGAATACATCGAAGAAGTTGCTGTCGATGCGGAGCAGGTTGTTTTCATAAAAACCTTTGTCCTGGTAGAGAATGAGGAACTGTCGTCCCCATGCAGGAAACACACGGGTAGCGGTGGCCACTTCGGGTAGATCGTTGCGCAAGGCATTGGCCAGGGCAGATGGGGTAGTGGCATCAGGAATGCGAGTCCCATCATCATTCCTGAAGTCTTTTACCACCCGGTAGATATGAGCTGCGTTTTTATGATAACTGTCGAAACCAAGCTCGGTCTTTACATACAGCAGGATAACTATAAAACACAATAGGCCGGTGCTAAGCCCCACAATATTGACAAAAGAAGAAACCCTCGTTTTCCAAAGATTTCTCCAGGCAATCAGAAAATAACTTTTGAGCATACTGAGGAGTTTTGGTGTGACGGGACGGCTCCGGAAGGTGACACCTTTCGCTCACGTAGCAAAAGAAGGTGTTACCTTCCGGAACTTTACTCACCATAAAGATGCCATTTTGTTATTTTATTGAATGCCAAACAAGTATTACAGCTGCAACTTGCTGAAGGTGTACGCTTTTGGCACAACGTGCGTCCGTTAATAACCTCAAATAGTCTTGTCTATAACAAGGCCGGTTAATCTATTATTAAGCCTTCATTAATCCCCCGACTCTACATTTAGCCCCTAACGTTTGCATTCTTCCATTTAAACAAAGTCATATGAAAAAACAATTCATTCAAAAAGCTGCTTTTATTGTGCTGACAGGTGCCATCGCTTTAATGCCCCACTGCTCCAAACCAATAGTGGCAGATGGTAAAACGCCACCACAACCCGATGCCATTACCGACCTCGCATCGCCACCCGGCGATGTAGTAGGTAAACTCACAGTCGGCTACCAGGGCTGGTTTGCCGCCGCAGGCGATGGATCGCCCTACAACAGCTGGCAACACCAGAACCTGGAAATGTGGCCCGACTGCTCGGAGTACACGAATGGCTATGCAGGCATGCCCTTCCTGCAGGATGGCATCGCACAGCCTCCTTATAATGGTAACCTGGGCAATGGCCAGCCGGCCAAAATGTTCTCTTCCTACGATCAGCAGGTAGCCAACGTACATTGTAAATGGATGCAGCAAAGCGGCATCGATTGCATCGCCCTCCAAAGATTTGGCAGCGCCATCGTGGTAGGAAGTGTAAAGAAGGCGCAGTTTGATGGCATTGCCACCATGATGAAAAATGGCGCACAAACGTATGGCCGCAAGTTCTACATCATGTACGATTGCAGCGCTACCGATCCGATCGACGTAGACTGGACCAACACGATCACGGGCACCCTGAACCTGACAGCTTCTTCCGCTTATGCAATGCAGAACGGCAAGCCGGTAGTATGCCTTTGGGGAGTAGGCAAATCGGGCCGTGGCACTACAGCCGACTGGTTAACGAAGATCAACTGGTTCAAAGCACAAGGCTGTTATGTGATCGGGGCGCCGCTGGCCAACTTTGCTACCGATACGCCCAACCAACCCGCCTACAATGCCTGCCACATGATCATGCCCTGGTGGGTAGGCAAGCAGTCCAACTTTCAAACATCCTACACTAGCGACCTTGCTTATTGCAACGCCAACGGACTCGATTACCAGGGTTGCTCTTATCCCGGTACGGCCTTCGCCAATACAAATGGTCAGGCCACCTCACCGCGCAATCAGATCAAACGTATGTATGGCAACTTCATATGGTCGCAGTTTGCAGGCATGCGCAACGCTGGCGTACAAAGCATGTACGTGGCCATGTTCGATGAAGCGCAGGAAGCCACTTCCATTTTTAAATGTGCGGAAAATGCTTCCCAGATACCGGCCGGCAAGTACTTCCTCACGCTCGATGCAGATGGGGTAGTGTGCTCCAAAGACTTTTACCTGCGCCTCGTAAACAACGGCCAGAAGATGGTGAAAGGCTTGATCCCTTATCAGGCTACACATACCACCCCTTATACAAACTACCTCGATGTTTGTGATGCCAGTACGGGCTGGGCGGGTGGCAATCCTTTGTCGGTGAATACGACGGATAAGCAGGAAGGCACAGGCAGCCTGCAATCCGTTGGCAGCGGTACCGATGAGTTTAAGAAAATATTTACCCCTTTCAATTCCGGCGCTACTGCTGCCAGCGGCACCATCCGGTTTTGGTACTATGTGTCAGACATTACGAAGTTGGGACCTGCCAACCAGATCGAAATAGGCAGTGGCGGCGCTGCTGACGTAAGCGAATACAACTGGAACATCGGTACGCTGGTCAATGGCTGGAACCTGATCACCAAGTCATTTAGTACAGCCGGCACCACAGGTGGCACGCCCAACCTCAGCGCCATCAACTGGTTCAGGATCTACCATGCCAAGACAGGCAGCGTCACCACAAGGGTCGATGGCATTCAGATATTTCCTTAGCATTTAGCATCGCATTTTATACGGCCTGCTGTCTAAGATGACAGCAGGTCTCACTTTTTATTCATTCCTCAAACTGGTTGTAGGATTAGCCAATGCAGCTTTAATGGTGAGCCACGCCGTGGTAAGCAAGGCGATCAATACCAGCACAGCCACCGGCAACGCAAACTGCCACCACGTGAGCGGTGCCCTGAATGCATAACCATCGAGCCATTGCGTGGTGAGGAATAAAGCAATAGGTATGGCCACGACACTGCACCAGAGTATTAGCTTCACGGTATTCCAGCTAAGCAGCGCAACGATGTGTTGCACGGAAGCGCCTACTACTTTGCGTATACCGATCTCTTTGGTGCGTCGTGTTGTTGAGTAAGCAGTCAGGCCAAACAAGCCCATGCAGGCAATGAAGATGGCCACCAGCGAGAATACGATGAAGTTGTTGCCAAACTGTATATCCTGTTGATACTGGCGATGGTAAAAGTCATCGAGGAAGAAGTAATCGAAAGACGATTCCGGGAAGAACTCCTGCCACACCTTCTGCAAATGCGCTACACTGCCAGTCATGTCTTTGGCAGCCACCTTCACGGAGAAATAATCGGCCGGTATCCATCTGAGTGCCCGGTCCATAAACAAGATCACCGGAGTGTAGGCTTCGTGTAATGATTGTTGGTGATAGTTTTTGATCACACCAATGATCTTGTTGGGCTTTTGCGTAAGCGTCTCTATCCAGATCTGCTGGTTGAGCGCTGCTTCCGGAGAAGCAAATCCGAATTGCCGGATGGCCGCTTCATTCATCACAAGGCCGGTAGAATCGTCAGGACGGTTTTTATCGAATGCCCTGCCTGCTATCACTTCAAGGCCATAGGCATGTATAAAATCATGGTCTACGCTCAACATTTCATACAACCGTTCTTCTGTTGTGGAAGCACCATAAGGCCTGTTGGCGAGGAACTTGCCAACCTTCTTGCCGGGTACGGCGCCCGATGCTGTTGTCTGAGTCACGCCAGGTACAGCTTTGAAAGCGCTCTTTATACTCTGTATTTTCTGTGCATAGTCTTTCGTCTTTGACGGTGCCTTGATCACAATAGTCTGGTCAATGCTGGTGCCAATTTTTTGTGTGTACATGAAATGCAGCTGGCGATAAACGGCAATAGTACCAGCTATGAGCAGGAGAGAGGCGGTAAACTGAAAAGCTACCATCGATTTGCGCAAGAGCGTGCCACCGGGCGAAAAAGTGAACCGTCCTTTCAACATGGTAATCGGTTTCAGCCTCACCAATATCATGGCTGGGTAAATGCCGGATACGATCATGCCTGTTAGTAACACGATCGCTGTGCGCGTATACAAAGCCGCGTTGAACAGCAGACCATGAGCCCCTATATTATTCAGGAATCCAGGCAGCCACTGCGATGCAGTCGTCACCAATATAATGGCCAGCACCAGCGCAGCCAGGTTAATAATAAAAGATTCCAGCAGGAATTGAAAGATGAGCTGAGGCGCCCTTGCACCGTTTATTTTACGGATACCCACTTCACGTGCTCGGTCAAGCGATTTGGTGGTGGTAAGATTGATGTAATTGATAAAAGCAATGATCAGGATCACAAATGCCATGATGTTTAGCAATTGCACAGCCTGCCGGCTACCCTTTACTTCCAGTTCATATTGCTTGGCGGCGTTGAGGTGGATGTCTTGCAAGGGTACCAGTTGTATGCCCCATTTCTGGTCTTTCATAGATGGCCCTGTTTTATACTTTTCAGCAAGAGCAGGGAATTGCGCTTCGATACTGGCGGGAGCAACGCCGGGCCGCAGCTTTACAAACGTATAGCTTTCGTGCATGTACCAGAAGTCCCTCACCCGGGGGTGCGTAGTAGCCCAGGATATGAGCATGCTGAGCTGCAACGATGAGTTGGCAGGCAGGTCTTTGAATACACCGGTCACCATACAATGCAGTTCGTTATTCTGCGTGCTCATATCGAGAAACTTACCTACGGGGTTCTCTTTGCCAAAATATCTTTGCGCCGCGCTTTCGGATATCACTACCGTGTTGGCTTCTTTCAATACGGTGAGCGGATCGCCACTCAGTAGCGGATAGGAAAAGAAAGTGAAGAAATTGCTATCCACAAGACAGGCATGCTCTTCCCGGTACTTGATATCATTGTAACGTACCATGCGCTCTGCCTGGTGCCAGTTGATACGGACATAAGTTTCAATGCCGGGCAGGTTGTCGTGCATAGCACGGGCATAGCCATTGGTGCTGGTGGCCCAGTCGTCGGTAAGGTCTTCACCTTTGTAAAACTGGCTTTCCACGCGATAGATGCGTTCTCCACCGGCATGTATCCGGTCGTAGCTATTTTCGAAGTTGTTATAAGCGTTGATGAGTAAGAAGGCTGCCATTCCAAGCGCAAGGCCAACGATGTTGATGATGGTGTACACTTTGTTCCTGGTAAGGTTGCGCCAGGTCACCAGCAGTATGTTTCGTATCATACCCAATAATATTGAAAAATAGTGGGAATTGAGTATGTTTGGGCATGAAGAAATACTGCGTTTATTTGCTGGTATTATGCCTCGTCCAGGCTTGTTCCAAGAAGGGTGAAAAGGGTACAGCTACCGAAGCCATTTTGATCCCGTCAAGCTGGCAGACCTATAAGTATTTTCTCAACGGTGTGGAAGACCCCAACATGGAAAACCGGGTACCCATCTTTACTTTCCGCAAGGATAGCTTATATATGCGGTTGATCAATCCACTCCAACTGGATACATTCCTGACCGATTTCCGTAACGAGCAAAACCTGCAGCTCAAACCGGTGAATAACCCTTTTCAGCGGCCGCTTAATTTAAAGATTGATTCGCTGGAGGGTGGGCATTTCAATTTTACGCTCACCGATGGCGTCACCGGCAGTCATTTATATAAGACGGTAAAGTTGTAAATTTAATTTTATATCTCTCCAATATGGTATTGAATTATCTATGGATCTCTTTTTTCCTGATCGCTTTTGTGGTGGCTGCAATCAAGCTGATTTTCCTCGGTGATGTAGTAGTATTTAAAGCTATTGTCGACGGAGTGTTCGAGACAGCGAAGACTGGGGTAGATATTTCCCTGGGGTTGATCGGCGTGATGGCGCTATTCCTTGGTTTTATGACGATCGGGGAAAGGGCAGGGGCCATCAATGTATTATCCCGGATCGTGGGGCCATTCTTTAGTAAACTGTTCCCCGGCGTACCCCGCAACCACCCGGCGATGGGGCATATGATGATGAACTTTTCGGCCAACCTGCTCCAGCTCGACAATGCAGCCACCCCCTTTGGCTTAAAGGCTATGGAAAGCCTGCAGGAGTTAAACAAGGATAAAGAAACAGCCTCCGATGCACAGGTAATGTTTATGGTGCTGCATGCTTCCGGCTTAAGCATTATCCCGGTAAGCGTCATTGCACAGCGGGTGATCGTAGGCTCGAAGAATGCGACAGATATTTTCATTCCCTGTGTCATCTGCACCTTTGTGGCTACCATGGTCGCCATGATCATTACGGCCTTCAAACAGCGCTTCAGCAGCCGGCAGTGGGTAGCTATCCTCATCTTCAGCCTGGTAGGTTCGGCCTGTTTGGCCGGACTGGCGGTATTCTTGCGGCACCTGACGCCCACCAATGCCAGTATCTTTTCCAATGTGCTGAGTACGGGATTAATCATGCTCCTTTTTGTGGTGTTTATTCTTGGCGGTATGTATAAAAAGATCGCTGTATATGATGCCTTCATCGATGGCGCTAAACAAGGTTTCGAGGTAGCAGTAAAGATCATTCCTTACCTGGTAGGGATGTTGGTCGCCATCAGCGTATTGCGTAACAGTGGCGTGTTTGATTACATTATAAAAGGAGCCCAATGGTTTTTCTCACAATTGGGATTCAATACCGATTTCGTGCCCGCTTTGCCCACTGCTTTGATGCGCCCCTTCAGTGGCAGCGCTTCAAGAGCTATGATGATCGATGCCATGACCAATCCGGCATATGGAGGCCCTGATTCGTTCGTGGGGCGTCTGAGCTGCATGTTCCAGGGATCATCAGATACTACTTTTTATGTAGTGGCTTTGTATTTTGGCTCTGTAGGCATCAAGCGCACACGCTATGCCATCCCGGTTTCACTGCTGGCCGACCTGGCGGGTATTACTACAGCCATCATTGTGGCCTACAACTGGCCTTGGACAGGACCGGTCCTCGAAGTAGCAGTTCCTAAGTAAAACAACTATCATACAACGTAAAGAGGTGACATCTTTTCGAAAGGTGTCACCTCTTTACGTTTGAGACTAAACAATGTCTTGTCACCCTGAGCCTGTCGAAGGGTGGGTCGCCCTCAAAACTTGTCCCGCTTTGCGGGAGGGCGGCTCACCCTGGTCTAAAGGAGCCTGTCGAAGGGCTGTCCAGGGATCCAAATCCCCTAAAATACATTACTCCAATATCTGCTCCTGATAAATAAAACGACCGTCAGCATCTAAACCCTGTATCAGCACTTTCACCTTGGTAGACTTATCGTTGTTGAAGAATTTAATATTGGCCTTGCCATCTTTGTTAGTCACTATGCGTGGGCTCCACAACAATGTGATCCTGTTGTCGGGCATGCTTTGCAGCGCGGGGTTGAGGCTGTAATCGGGTGTAAAGTATTCACGTACCGGTGAGTAGCCACCCAATTGTGATTTGGCAAAGGTTTTATCATAAATGCTCTTGCCCACTGTAACACCTTTGTGCGTATATACGAGGATAGCCCCATTGAAAGGCCCTACTGCAAAGGTCTCTGCACCCACATAGGTTTTTACGAAAGCCACATCCGTCATCACAAGGTTGTCCAGCACTTCCCGGCTCACAGGCACTTCATTCAGGTAAAAGGCGATACCATTCTGCACATAATCAGGAGCACTGGCCACAGGGCCTGAACCTTCGCCATCCGTGAAAGTAACGCCGCCGGTGGCAGGGCCGTTATCGCTGAATACATTTAAACCTGCTGTACGGGAAAGCGTAACGGTAGGGCTTTTCATATCCCCCTCCACCACAAAGCCCGGTACGGTACGGATCATTTGCCATAAACTGAAATAACCCTGTTTGCCCGGCGCCAGTTTGCGGCCGCCAAACATGTATTGACCGGTAGTATAAGCATTGTTGAGAGAATCGGTGGGAGATAACTTGCGGCCCGTAACAGTTACACTCTTCAGGTATTCGGGACCCTTCATAAAAGTATCTACGGTATGCACCTGAGCCAACAGGCTTTCATTCAGCTTATCGTTGCCCTTTACCGGATCGTAGTCGAAAATACCTGCAGAGGCCAGTGCCTTTTTCACGGTATCATAATAATTGGGGTAGAGCGTAACATCGATGACCATGGCCTGTCTTTTATCATTCGTTGCCTGGTAGGAAACGGTAGCATCTCCTCTGAACTCCAGATTGTCTACTATAAATTCTCCTTTATCGGTCAATTTCGCTTCCGACAGTAGCTTTGTGGAATCCGCAGCTTTCAGCATAAGATTCACACGTCCCTCCTTAATGATATTGTTGGTGCCGGGCCGGGTAGCTTTTCCTTTGATGGCAATAGATGACTCGACCGGGAATTTGAGTTCGGGATATTTGCTGGCCAGCACATCCTTCCATACAAACCTGCGCCATCCATGCGTCATCATCAGCACATCGAGGTGTTTGTTCGTGCTGGTATCATTGGCGGCAAAATAATAGTTGGGGTTGTTGATGTTCCCTTTCAGATCTGAGGCAAGCAGAGAAGAAGCGATGATGTTTACCGGCGATGAGAGATTGTCGGTAGATACATCGGTAATACATACAGATATGTTGGGACGCTTGATATCCTTCAGGTTCAGGCTGAGCGTATTCTTAGCCTTGCGTGTCAGGGAAATAGTTTCTTTTACCAGTTCAGGTGTCAGCGCATTCGTGTTTTTGATGAATGCGAGACGTTCAGCGAGCGGATTGCCAAGACTGTCGAAAACCGTTACCTGGATGATACCAGGCGGTAAAGCCTTTTTAGGAATAGATGCTGCCGAGGCGCCTTCTGCAAAGTTCACTTCACCCTGGAATACGGTAGTATTGTGCATCTGCGCTACAATGAGCAGCCTGTTGAATTGCGATTCCTGCGCTGCTTTCCTTTGCAGGATCACGGTGAGGCGGGCTGCCGCGTTGTTGTTGATCCGCATCACAATCCCTTCTGCTTTGGCGGCTGGCAGTTGTACTTTGGTGCTGCGGCCATTAGCGGTGGTAATGTTGGCGGTGTAGCTTTTGCCCGCTGCCGGGGTAAGCCTGAAAGAACCCATACCATCATGATCACTTTTGAAAGAAGCAACAGTGGCTCCTGCTGCATCGGTAACCGTGCCGGTAATATCCAGCGCAGTGCCATATTGATCATACGCTTTATAAGCCACTACCGATTCGAGATCGTTTACAAGGTCACCACCTTCGGGGAAGAAGTTGACGTTTACCTGCGGGGTTATTTTGGATG
The DNA here is from genome assembly GCF_059502485.1 of Paraflavitalea sp. NCBI lineage: Bacteria > Pseudomonadati > Bacteroidota > Chitinophagia > Chitinophagales > Chitinophagaceae > Paraflavitalea > Paraflavitalea sp. The sequence continues at coordinate 576,206 of NZ_JCACET010000010.1, read as the reverse complement.
CATTAGTCACCTTCCTGTCCATCCCCAATATGTATATTTCAGAATTGAAAATATAATCCCGGAAATTGAGCATCCACAATGTGTAGGCCCTTAGTGTATAGTTTCCTGTGATGAGGTCGGGCTTCAACTGCAGCTCGCAGGCAGTGGAGCCGGCGCTGTCCAGCTGGTACATCTTTTTATGCACTACCTGTCCGTCGCTATTGATGAGGTCTACATACACGATGCGGCTCAGATAAGTTGGTTTACCATCCAATGTGGCCCAGGCTTTCATCCAGATCGTTTCGCCTACGGCATAGTAGTTCCTGTCTGTTTGCAGGAACACTTTTTCCTGTGGATAGCTTTCGTGGAATTTTGACAACCCCTGCTCTGTTTTTGCAGTGAGGTCAGCAAGTGCAGCGACTTGCGCATGCGCTGCGGGAATGAAAAAAAATAGTAATACAAGGGGGCTAAAGTATTTGTTTTTCATGGCAGTAATTTAATAAAAAAACACCTTGCGGATACAAGGTGTTTTTTTAATTAACTATAGTTTTTAACTATTTATTAAAGATGAGGGAGATGCTCGGTCCCCAGATACCTGTTTTTCCGACGTGGCCGCGGGCTACAACGGTAAAACAGCGTTTATTGGTAACGGAACTGGTGCCATAAGTGGTGCCAAGCGTAGCGGTGGTACCATTCTTCCTTAATTTAAAGGTATTGGTACCTGTTACCAGCGGTATCGTAATAAAACCGGAAGACTCTTTGTACTGAATATTAGAAGCCAGTACAATATCCGTTCTGGAAGTGTTGGTCACCAGGAAGTCTACCCCGCCGCCTACATTGGGGATCGCATTGGTAAAGTTCAGGCGAACAAAACCGGAGTCGGCATAGGTAGTGTTATCGTCCAGCACGTAGGAAGTTACGTTGGGGAATGAATCGGTCACCATCAGCGTATTATATTTACCGCGGCCAATTTGCATGGTCGTGGAATATACCTTCAGCGAGTCTTCATTGGTACCCACTTTAGGGATCGACAATTCAATCTGGAGGTTGGTGGTATCTACAGCAAGATAATCGTTCTTGTTATTGCCACCTGTATTGAGGCCGCCGCCAGGGAAAGGCATCACATACTGGGTAGTAGAGGTAAACCGGAATCCCAGCTGGTTACTCACCCGCTGACCATTTATTTTCAGTTGAACACCTTGCGTATTCATGCCCGGACTCACCCAACCCAGCTTGAAGTAGCCGCCGTTGGAGGGGTCAATGTTATCACTGAGACTTAATTTATTCTTTTCACAACCCATCAGCAGCACGCTTCCGCAGATGATGGCTGAGCAAAGCTTAATGATATTGTTATATTTCATGATCTCTGATTATTAAGGTTATAAAAAACTATCAGGGCTCGCTGAACCACATAGGTTTGGTATGATAGTTATTGGAAAGAGCGCCGATGCGCAGCAGTTCCGATATGTTCCAAACGTACTCTGAGTTGAAACGGGGGCGTACACGCTGTACAGGCAATCCGCCGTTGGTAGTAGAGAAGCTGGCCGGGAAGATGAAATTCTTGTATACCGGCAGGCCTGTTGCTGCATCGAGGTCCACATTGTAGTGGAAACGACGCAGGTCACACCAGGTTTCAACAAATCCCCATCCCCACAGCGCGATGTATTTCTGGAGCATGATATCAGTCATGTTAAGCGTTGCAGTGGTTGTTTTCACTGCGCCAGACGTGTTCATGTAATAGTTTATTTCAGCATCAGTGATCTTGGTGCCGTTGAACAGCGCTACGTTCTGCAGCGGATATACGTCGCGGTTGATCATGCGCATGTGCCCGGTTACACCATTGCGGTAAGCTTGCAGCGCGATGGTCTTGTCGCCTTTTCTGAAGGCTGCTTCCGCTTTGATAAACTGGATCTCGGAGTAAGTCATTACCGGGTGAACCACTTTATCCCTGAACAGGAACTTACCTACGTTGGTAGTGAAGTTGCCTGAGCTGGGGTTGGCATACGTGCTATCGCCCCAGAGGCTGGCGATACGTCTGCGGGCTGCTGCACCGGTAGTGCTGCCCGAGTTGGGATCACCTACGCCGGGGTCGGCACCGCGATAACCACCATTGCCGGTCACGGTATCCGCAGAAGCGCTCAACATATGGCGTAAACGTGGGTCACGGGAAGTGCCAAGCGTGTTGCCCAGGAAAGTAGTGCCATCCAGCAGCTTCACGATGAAGTTACTCTGGCGCATGGGGTGTGCCACCGAAGAAACAGTTTCGGTCATATTGTTCCGGTAAGTACCGAAGAAGTTCGCGTCGTCGTTCTTGCTGGCGGTGAAAGGGATCACGAAGTCATCGAGACCAGCCTGGTCAGCCAAAGACAGGTCGCAGAACTTGATTACTGAATCTGCATTATAGCTGGCTTTGTTGCTGAGGTGGCTATAGTTGCGGGCAAGTACACCATAAGCCATCTTTTTCCACTTAACTACATCACCGCTGTAAACAAAGTCACCACGTGAAAGAGCAGGCTTGCCAGTTGCTTCCAGGTTGCGGCTCAGGTAGTCGATCGCTTTGCGGCAAATAGAATCTACGCCTTTGTACACGGTATCTTGACTGGTGTATTTATAAAACACCTTGTCGTCCTGGAACAGGCCATAGAAACCAATATCACCATGATAGTCGGTAGTCATTTGGAACATCAGCGCTTGCAAAGCAAGACCTGCACCTGCTACATCCCAGCGTTGATCCTTTTCACTTTCCTCGATGATGTATACAAGGTTTTTACCCAGGCCATAATAACATTGGCGCCAGATATCACCAGCTGCATCCGATCCGGAAGCGTATCCGTGTTGGTCCCAGGTGTTGAGGTTGGCGTTGTTGCCGGTCAGCCAGTTTTGGATATAGCGTGACAGGTAGCGGGCATCATATTGCGTACCGCGTGGAATACCCGCCAGCTGCGTAGGAAATACGCTGGTAGGATCCGGGTTTTGAGGCGTATCCTCATCCGTATTGATATCCAGGTATTTTTTACAACTGATGGCAGAAGCCAACGCTGTAAAAAGAACTGTATATAAAAATATCTTTTTCATAATTCGCTAAGTTTTTAAAATGGTTAGAGTTGGAAACGGACTCCAAAGTTGAACCTGCGTGGATTTGACAACGCTCCGTAGTCGATACCCGCTCCACCAAAACCACGGCTGGAGGAGTTAAGACTGTTTACGTTGGGATCGGCGCCGGTGTAATTGGTGATCATAAACAAGTCCTGTGCAGATGCAGTGATCTGGAATGACTTGAATATGCGCATCCTTTTCAACATATTAGCAGGTAAACGGTAGGACAGCGTGATGTCACGCATTCTTAACCAGTTTACATCTTCTATAAAGTCTGCTTCAGATGTGGAAGCATTATAGAAACCTTGCGTATAGTAAGGAATTACTGCGATGTTGTTAGGCGTTGGATTGGCAGTGTTTTCCAGTCCGTCTTTCAGGATGCCCTTGATCACGCGCGGTTGTTCGCGGTCCAGTGTCCTTTTGCTCAAACCATTTACATAGAGATACATTTCGTTGGCGTTGAATACGTCACCACCTTTACGAATATCTATGTTGAAGTTGAGGTTGAAACCCTTGTAAGAGAAGTTATTGATGATACCGAGTTTGAAATCAGGCTGACGGTCAGCGATGTTCTCGAAAGTGTTCTGGTTGATCGGATAGCCGGTAGCAGGATCGATCAGCAGTTCACCCTTGTCACTCTTTTGGAAAGTGTAACCAGCGAGGTTACCCGTGAACGCGCCTTTGTAAGCCTGTGAACGTACGTTGCCATACAGCCAGGTATCAGAATCATAATAGAAAGGCAGGTCTTTCGGCATTTCCTTGATCTCACCCACGTTGCGGTCGAAGTTGAGCGTGATATCCCAGTTGAAATCCTTGGTCTGGATAGGTGTACCGGTCAATTGTATTTCCAGACCGCTGTTCTGTACCAGACCCCCGTTGATGAACTTGAGGATGTACCCGGTGAGGTAGCTACTTCTTGCAGACAGGATCTGATCACTACTTCTGAGCGTGTAATAAGTGAAGTCGATACCCAGCCTGTTTTTCAGGAACTTCATTTCCAGACCCATATCCTGTTGTTTGGTCAGCTCAGGACGCAGGTTTTGGTTACCACCCGTTACGCCCAGTGCATAACCACCGCCAGAGGAGATCTGTGATACGAAAGCGTAGTCGATAGCGTATGCAGTATACACACTCTTACCGGTGGTAGCGTAGTTGTAACGCAGTTTTGCGAAACTCAGCCAGGGCAAGGCATCTGCCACTGCCGGGATATCGGTAGGTACTAAGCTAACACCCACAGAACCGTAGTTGAACCAGGGATCTTTATCGGGATAGAACTTGGAAGTGAGTTTGGAATCACCCTCACGTGTTCCACCCAAAGACAGGTTGGCAAATTTATAATTCAGGTTATAGCTCGCATAGAAACGTACGTTGCGGGAACGGAACAGACCTGTGCGGGCATCCCTTGTTTCGGGCTTGGTATTGTTGATGTTGAGGAAGTCCTGCTCGAAGAACTGCTCCCCCTTGAAGGCGTCGATCTTCGTTCTGTAGTCGTCGATATTCACACCAGTTACGAGGGTATTGTTGAAATCGCCCCATTTTTTGCGGAAAGTGGCGCGGCCCTGGTAGTTCAGGTTGGTAGTGATCTGGTCATACAGAGACACGAAACCATTGGTATAAGAGCCATATACCGATTGCGGGTGAGAAGCGAAGATACCTTCCGTGCTGTAACCATCATAACCGGCGATACCGTTGATGGTAAGCCATTTTACAGGCTCATAAGAAAGGTTAACGCTACCCTGCAACCTGTTTACTTTATCTTCTCCATTATTCTTGTTCACATCCCAGAAAGGGTTGTCTGATTCGCTGGTATAGCTACCGCCACGCAGTGTTTTACGTGATCCGTTGGGCAGCAGGTAATCCTGTACATCGCTGTCCTTGGGCCAGTACATCAGCGTCACGAAATAACTGCCGGCTCCTTTCGATACCTTATCCGTCAATGAACCGGTATAAGTTCCGGAAGCTTGTACGTTCAGCTTATTAGAGATCTTGGTATTGCTCGACAACCGCACGGTAGTACGCTGGAAAGATGAAGAAGGTACCACACCCTGGTTCTTGAGATAGCTGCCCGACAAGCGGAAAGTCGTCGACTGATTGCCACCTTCAAAACTGAGCGAGTGTTGTTGTTGGAGACCGGTACGGAAGAAAGCGTCGAAGTTGTCGTAGAACTTGGTTCCTTCAGGATACCTTTCGCCGAAGAAAGTACCTACGTTGTTGTCCTTAACACCATTCGTACCACGTCCATAAGTAGTTTGCACTTCGGGGAAGCGGTACAGCTTGGCAAAACCAAAGTTATTATCGTAAGTGATGCTTCCGGTACCTGCTTTACCACGTTTGGTAGTGATCAACACCACACCGGCAGCACCCTGTGAGCCATAAAGCGCTGTTGCTTCAGGTCCTTTCAGGATGGTCACTGTTTCAATATCTTCGGGGTTGATATCCATGGCGCGGTTGCCGTAGTCACCGTTACGGTTGGCAAATCCGATACCGCTGGGGTTGGAAGCAGCTATGAGGTTCTCCTGGTTCAGCGTCTGGTTGTCGTAAGGCACACCATCCACCACAAACAGAGGCTGGTTGTTACCCCCAATAGAGGTAGCACCACGCAACACGATGGTAGAGGAGGCTCCGGGCAATCCTGACGTTGAAGTGATGGTAGCACCGGGAACACGACCTGCAAGCGCATTGAGGAAGTTGTCCCTTCTTGTTTGTGCGATCTCTTCACCGGCTACTTCCGTAACAGAGTAGGGGAGTTGTTTTCTTTCACGCTTCACACCATAAGCAGTAACCACCACGTCCTGCATGGTTCCTTTGGCCGCTTTCAGTTTTACTGAAATAGTGCTCGCGTCGCCCACAGTTTCCTGCGCTTTGTTGTAGCCTACATAAGTAAATACGATCACATCGCCTTTTTGAGCCAGCAGTATGAACGTTCCGTTGGCTCCTGTAGTAATTTGTTTTTTGGTACGTTGGTTGGCCACAGTAACGCCTTCCAGGGGTGAGTCGTCATCATCGGCAAGGACGGTGCCGGAGATGTTCTTTTCCTGAGCCAATAGCCACGTGCTTTGAAGTAGCAACAGGCCTGCCAGGAGCAGTCGAAGCGTCTTTCTCATAAGCTGATTTTGTTTTTAGCTTTTAAGTTATAAACAGTCGTTATAAACAGGATTCACTCAAGGATAAGGTGTCTGGTATAATGAAACTGTTTTTCAAAGGGGACCTTAGGATCTTGCTACTGTTTACAAAACCTCAATTCCTGCATCCCGGTAGGGTTTGAGCATCGGATCGTCCGGTGGCAGTTCAGTGATCAGCGTATGGATTTTATTGACTTCAGAGATATGGATAGGTTGTAGAGAATTGATCTTTTCGGCAATGGACAGACACACAACTTTGCGGGATGATTCGATCATAGCTTTCTTGAGATGTACTACATCCCAATCACTATCGGTAATACCATCTTTGATGCTGATGGCATTGACACCGAGGAAACACACATCGGCCCGGATACGTTTGATCTGTGCAATCGCTTCACTGCCTACTGTTATTTTGGAGTTCTTCGATACTTTGTCGCCAATGAGGATCACCTCGATGGTAGGGTGATACATATATTCCAGCACGGCTGGTATACTGCCCGAAATGAACGTAGCCCTCAACTGAGGAGGTAAGGCGCGGGCCAGTTCAATAATAGTGGTGCCGCCGGTAGTGAGCACAAACATGCCGTCTTCTACCAGGGAGGCAGCCTTTTGCGCAATAATCTTTTTATGATCGAGTGAATAGACGTTGTTGGAGGGATAATAAACCTGGTTGAAGGAATGAGACAGGGCGCCGCCATGTACTTTGATGATCTTGCCCTCATCGGCGAGCTCCTGCAGGTCGCGCCGGATGGTATCTTCTGATACGCTAATTTCCTGACTAAGGCTGGAGGACAACACTTTATTGTGAAGGTTGACCTGGTGCAGTATGTATGCCTGACGTTCCTTCTTAAGCATCGGTTGTTAGTGGTTACCCGCACAAATTAGGTAAATTCCGGCATAAAGTCGCAGCATGCGGAAATTAAATTCGCAGAATTTTGTAGAAATTCCCGCACAAAAGTGATATTAGGGGCCTTTGTTATGTAAGCTGCAACAAATTTGCAGGATTGTGCAGGATGTGAGGTGGTGAATTTGCAGAACGAACGAGTAACAACTTATTTACACGCGAATGTGATGGATGAAGGAGAGAAATAAGAGAAGGAGAGAAGGGTATAAAATAATTACTCGCTCGCCTTCCCGCTAATTGTGGGATGAGGCTCTCTTCACTCGCTCGCCTCCGGCGAGCGAGGCTATTGTGGGGCCTCTGGCCCCATCGAAGCAAACGGGTTTTCGCTATGCGAGGCTTGCAGCCTCGCATCACTATTCCAGGGCCTTCGGCCCTTCGCACCAACAAAGCAGGAACTGCTTTGTCTCCCTGCTCCAAAACTTTTTCTCTCTCTGAATTGCCCGGCCCTTTAGGGCCGGGGTAAAAATTACGATCACCCTCTTGGGCTTTAGCCCAATGTTCAACACAGCCCTGCGCCACACGCAGCTTTTCTTCCGCCAGTAGCTGCTCTTCCGCCAATCTCCGATACTTCTCCATCGTCCGTTCGTAGCACGCCCTATTCATCGCTTTGTGTTGCCGTTTTCTTTCCTCTTCTTCGAAGTCTATGTACCTGGGCCTGCCATGCTTGTCTTTTCGCTTCAGTAAACGTTTAATAGATTCCTCACTGTACTTCCTCCGCTTCCTGATCTTTTTAGGCTTGGGTTGGAAGATTAAATTATCAGGATCAATGAGCTTACGTTGTTCCCAGTACTCGACATAACATTGCCACAACAATTGTTTTACTTCCTCATCCGTATACGGATTGTCTTGTAGTAAGATAAATGCTTCACCCGTGAAAGAACGGTACATCCAGAATTGCCGCCAGCCGGGTGGGAGAGCATTGTAGACGGCTGCACCAATCTTTGAAGCACGCTTCAAGAGGTCGGCATGGACCATAGTTCGCCTGAATTCGGGGCTTGTTTTGACACGCTCGCTGGAGAGTGTACTTTTCTTACGGGCGTAATATTCGTCGCCCAATTTGTAGAAAACGAGGTCGTCGATAGTCTTGACGAGCGGATAACAGAGACCGCCAATTTGTTTCATCGGATTTGGATTTTTATCTACCTGAATTTACGAAAAGCCTGGATCAGAAAAAAAAGATTCTATTAGACATAAGTCAATACTGGCGCGGTTTGGCTCGTTTGGCGCATATTGGCCTGTACGACAGTCAGGCCGCTCAAAGCGGCCAGACCAGCAACAACGCTGGCAAGCAATCCCACTTGTTCAAAAGGGGGGTACTTGGGATAATTCAAAAAGAGGGATACTCCCGGGATGCTAAATGGATGATGTAGGGATACTCCATACCAACCCCATCCTAAAGGCGCACTTTACTAAAACATAAATCGTCGGCCATTTGACCAAAATCAACCGACCTGATTAGTCAGTTGTTCAACACGGTCAGGCTGCCGAATTAATAATACCATTCCGATCAGTGCTGCGGCGCCTAAGATTGCAAATGCTATGGCGCCTCCCGGTGCTGCATAGTTTGCCTGGTAGGGAGCAACTATTGGTTGTTGATAAGAGCTGGTGCTTACTTCTCCGAATGAATTTTTGCTCTTTTCGTAGACAGTTATTTCAATTTCTTTATTGTAAGTATAGAGCCCCTTGTTGGAATAGATAATAGATAAGGTAGTGAAAACGATAAATAAAATCCCTAAGGTGATTTTCCAGTTCATGGGTTGGTTTTGAGTTGTTTGGTATATGGCCCTTTGTTTGAATGGCTTTAATGAATGTTGACAGCATAGCCAAATAGCTCCCAGGGCAGTTTCGCCATAGGGTGATTGAGATTGGTAACAATTTCCTTTTCGATGATTTTATAAGCTACAATACTATCTTTTAAATTGAAAATGAAATAATGATCAAAGTCGTATGAGCCATCTCGTCCAGGTGGATTAAGCGGTCCGGCTGTCCTGATGCTAAGCAATTCCTGTAAGCTTACATATTTATCTATCGAATCCTTTTCCGTTTTTGTAAGGGCGAACCCTTCCTCATAGTGATCCTGCATGGGCGTGTAAGTTGCTCTGTATACTACGGTATGATTGGCGTTTTCCTTTCTCCACCATACGACCAGCGATTTACTCCCGTAGTTGTTAAACAAGTAGGTGAATATCGTATCAGATTGATTGTCGAGTGCAAAATTGAGACTGTCGATTAGTTTCCTCACCGTCGAATCTTTCGTGTCGAAAGTGCTGGCAGTCGTAGCCGCAAACCGTTGCTGACGGATGCGGGAATGCTGTTGCTGGCACGCCATGGCATGACAGCCGATAATAGCACAGAAGATCAATAATTGTTTAGTCATCTTTGTTCAACCCTGTTGAGGTGCCCCAAATAAGGTATAAGTTGCCAAATAAGCAAGTTCAAACCGATAAACGTGCAGATTTGCCCCGAAAGCGTGCAACAAAAAAGGGATGCCGTCTCCGACATCCCTTCCGGTACAATTAATTCCGTTTTATTAATGTTCCGATGGAGTGTGCATGTTATTGCTCCCAGCCTGGGTTCTGCTTCAGCATGCCTGCAGGGTAGAGCGATATTTGTCCCGTAGGTATGGCAGTGAGGTAATGGCGGGGATCGATGAAAGGCCTGTTGGTAGCGGCTGTATAAGTCATGATATAACCAGCTCCATTACGCAGCACCTTGCCATTGTCGGGCACTTTAGCACCAAGGAAGATGTCAGGATTCTTTACATTATCCATATACGTGCCTTTCTTCCAACGCATGAGGTCCTGGTAGCGGAAGCCATCCATCATCAGTTCTACACGCCTTTCGCGGCGTATCTCCCAGATGAGCGGGGTAACGTCTGCATCCTTCTTGGTATCTACAAAAGTGTTTCCATTCACAGCCACATTCTGTCCACCGGTAGTTTGCAACCTGGCGATACCGGCGCGGTCCCGCAACAGGTTCACCGATTTATTCAGGTCGGCATTCGTCACAGTGTATTTGCCAAGCTGGTCCAGCTCCACAACCGCTTCTGCATAGTTCAGCAATATTTCACCGAGGTAGAAGAGCGGCGCATCAGTCTCATTGTTAGGCGCCAGCTGGTTCGAAGCCGGGTTCAGGAACTTGGAAGGCCGGTAGCCGGTGCTGGAACTGAGACCGCCAACGAGCGTACCATTATAAGCCAGAAAAGTATCTACAGTTTGCAGCAGGCGTTTATCGCGGTTGGTGCGTAAGGTCTTCAGATCTGCATCTCCCTGGTACAGCGGCGATAGGCTGATAGGAAGACCATCAGTTGCTGCATACGACTCCACAGCCGATTTGGTAAGGCCGCTCATCTGCGTAGTACTGTTGGTGTAGCCAATCACCGAGTGCGTCATACCCCCCGCCACATACACCTTATACAGAATGACCTCTTTATTGCCGGTAAGGCTCATCGAGCTATAGATGTCTTTGTAGTTAGCACCAAGCACATAGCCTGCCGCCATCACCTTTTCAGAAGCGTCCTTGCAAGCCGCCAGCCACACATCGGCATCGCTGAGGCCCACCTCTGTATGGTATTTGCGATAGGTGCCTTCAAATAAACAAACCCTTGATTTGAACGCGAGCGCCACGTTTTTAGTCACTGTATTATCGAGATCAGTAGCACGCAGGTTGTCGATGGCAAAGTTGATATCAGCCAGCACACTATCCATCACCAGCTTCCTGGGATCACGCGGTTTGTAGATGGCAGCCGTATCGCTGATGTCGAGTGGCGTACCAATCCAGGGCACATCACCAAACAGCTTCACTTTACCGAAATAATCGAAAGCCCGGAAGAAACGCGCCACAGCTGTCCAGTGCTTCTTAGCCTCGTCGCTCATAGGCACAGTTTCCACCCGCTTGATCATGATATTGGCTTTGCGGATCAGCGTCCAGTCCCAGTTACCATTCGTGGCAGCTGCCGAAGCGGGATACACGCTCAGGCCGGTAGTTGCCTGGTCATCGGAAAAAGTAGAGAAATAAAAGTCGCCCGAAGTGCCGGTGCCAAATCCGGTAAATAAATTGTAGAACTCCCAGTTGTAGGCCCTCACGTTGGCTTCACTGCTCCAGTACACGTCATCCGTAAACCGGTCGGGCGTTTTTGTTTCAAGGTATTTTGAACATCCTGCCAGCGACAGTGCCGCAGCGGATAGAACGTATAAACTATGTTTCAGTTTCATTTTTTCAAGTTTTAATGCTGCACAAATCGGTTAAAGAGTTACCTGCAATCCAAAGGAGAAATTCCGCTCGAAAGGGAAAGTCCGTCCCAGGAAGTTGAAGTCGCCACCATCCGTGATCTCCGGATCGAGGGGCAGACCAACATTCGATATCTCTGCCAGGTTTTGACCGCTTACATAGATGCGCAGTTTTTGAACTTTATATTTTGAAGTCAGCGCTGCTGGTAAGGTATAACCCAGTGTCACGTTCTTCAACCGGCAATAAGCCAGGTTTTGCAGGTACTTCGTCTGCGGGTAAAAGTTGTTACCGCTGGTGGGCAGGCCGGCCAGTTTGGTGGCATTGTTGCCAATATAAGGACGCGGATACTCAGCATTCGTATTAGTAGGTGTCCAGTAATCCAACTGGTGGGCATACAGGATATCTGCACCCTGATATAATGGTATTGCGATGTTGCCCGTTCCCCAGTAATCGCGTTTGCCTACGCCCTGCAGGAAGATATCGAGGTCGAAACCCTTGTAGGTGCCGCCCATCCTGAAGCTGTATTGGTAGCGCGGTGTGCTGTTGCCGATCACTTTCAGGTCACCGGAATTATTGGCGCTCATGCCGCCGCCATTGATGAGATTGTTGCCATCCTGGTCCTTGTATTTCACATCGCCCACACCATACACGAAGTTGCCATTGGCCATCGCCACCTGGCTGGCATGCTTGGTTACGTCTTCCGCTGAAGTAAAATAACCTTCCGTTTCAAAGCCCCAGATCTCGCCCCACACTTTACCTTGGTAGTTTTGGCTGATGAGCTTGGAGGGATTGTCCCATTTGGTGATCACAGCTTTGTTATCAGCCAGCGTGAACAAGCCATACAGGTTGAGGTCTTTGGTTACATTGATATTTCCGTCGATGCTCAGTTCCCATCCACGGTTACGCATCGAGCCGCCGTTCACGCGGGGACCTGTGGCGCCGAATGTAGCAGGTACAGCGGTATTGATGAGCATACCTTCTGTAGTGCGCTCATAATAGTCGAAAGTGATGCCCAGCTTATTGTCGAGTAATTTGATATCCGTTCCGAAGTCGAGCGTTTTCACGGTTTCCCAGGTGAGCGATTGTGCTACGGCAATAGGAGCGCCGATCGTTTGCACGCGGGTAGCGGCGCCAGGTACGATCCAGCTGGCAGCTGAGTTACTCATAGTAGGTAGGTAATAATTGCCGCCCACATCCTGGTTGCCCACTGAACCATACGACACCCTGAATTTCATATCAGACAGTAGGGGCTTGAGTGGGTCCATGAACTTCTCTTCGCTGATACGGTAGCCGGCAGAGAAAGAAGAGAACCATGCCCAGCGGTCCTGCTGCGAAAATTGTGATGATCCGTCGTAGCGGCCATTCAGCTCCAGCAGGTATTTGCCCATGTAGTCGTAGTTCACACGGCCAAAGTAGCCTGCGTAAGAATTCTTCGCATGTGAGCCTGTTGCAAACTGGTCGCCGGTAGCGAGGCCCAGTTCACCTTTATCGGGATCGAGCAGCGCCCTGCGCTCAGCAGTGAAGTTGAGGTTTTCGTTCTGCTCTGCATTGGCGCCTACAGTTACTTTCAGGTTATGGTCGTTGAAGAAAGTCTTGTTGTAAGTAGCATACGCGTTGAGCGTATTCACCAGGTACCTGCCGCTGCCATAAGTTGCTCTGTCTTGTGCAACCGTAGCCACGTTCACGAGTTTGGGATAACCTGCCGACCAGAAGTCGAGCACGTTTACAGGACCACCTACTTCGTGACGCATCACGTTGTCGCGGCCAATGGTGTAGTCTACACGCACGTTCAGGTTTTTAGCCAGCTTGAAAGTGGCGCCCAGATCGATACGGTTATAGTTATCCACTACATCGTTGGTGTTGGCCTGTGCAAGATACGCAGGCGTATGGCGGAAGTAGTTGCCATTCGAAGTACCATAAGGGAAGTAAGAACCCCAACGCCAGAAATAATACCAGTAGTCATAATACTGGAAGGGATATTCATATTTAAAGTTGCGGTACAGCATTTTTACATCAGCATCCATCCAGGGAGTAACAGCTGCACTCACAGAAGCAGTGATGTTGTACTTCTTTACATCATCTGGATTCATTTTCAGGATACCATCCTCATGGCTATAACCGAATGACATGTAGTAACCAATTTTATCACTGCCGCCCTGTATGCGGATGTTCTGTTGCTGCTCATGCGTATAGTCTTTCAGCATCATGCCCTTGGCATCCCACACGCGGTAGAAATACATGCGGTTTTCGGTAGGGTCGAATTCAAAGTCTTCGCCATCCACCATTTCATTGCCTTTCCGGTTATTCGCATACTTCTGCTGCCAGTTGGCGATGCCGTCGCGCAGTTTAGCCAGGCGCATACCAAAGAGTTCCGGGTTGGTAACGTTGGAACGCTGAGATGCTTCCTGCAAGGCTGTCAACTCAGGTACAGGATTGGAGAAATCAGGAAGGGTAGTGGGCTTATTCCAGGAAAAGTTGTTGGAGTAAACGATGGAGCTTTTCTGATTCTTCCTGCCTGATTTTGTTTTGATCAGGATCACACCAAAGGCTGCGCGCGCTCCATAGATCGAGGTAGAGGCCGCGTCTTTCAATACAGACACACTTTCGATATCGTTGGGGTTGATGATAGAAAGGTCGGGCGTTTCCACGTTATCAACCATAATGAGCGGACGGCTGGAGCCGCTTACAGAACCGATACCACGAATATTGATGCCGGGACCTGCGGTCAGGCCGCCATTGCTGTAAGTGATTGTTAAGCCAGGCACCACGCCCTGCAAGGCTTTGGCAGGATCATTGACGGGACGGCTTTGCATAGTTTTCGATACATCTACGGTGGTCACGGCGCCGGTAAGGTTGCCTTTTTTCTGCGATCCGTAAGCTACCACCACCACCTGGTCAAGCGAAGAGTTGGAAGCTTCCAGTTCGATAATATAATTGAGCGCTGAAGTAATGCCGATTGTTTGCGTGGTGTATCCTACATAAGATACTTCAAGACTCTTGTCGCCACTGAGTTCAAGGGTAAACTTTCCATTAAGATCTGATACAGCTGATTTTTTGCTTTTGTTACCAGTGATCGTAGCCGCTGATATCGGCGAGCGGGTCGATTTGTCAATGATCTCCCCGGTAATCGTTTGCCCATACGCAATGCCGGTGAGGCAAAGCAATACAAGCAGGATTAGTGGTTTTGTAATTCTCATAATTGTTTATTTAAAGTGTATGGAGCCAGTTGATGGTAGGGGACTGGGAAAAAGGGGGTACGGATATGATAGCTGCTTATATGTGAACGTCCTTGCTTAAAGCACTTCAATGCCTGCGTTGGTGTAGTGTTGCAGAGCTGGGTCGCCAGGTGGCAATTCGGTAATGAGTGTATGTATACTGCCAACGGGACAAACGTGAACGGGCTTGATGGTGCTGGTCTTTTCGGCGATGCTGAGACACACCACTTTTTGCGATGATTCGATCATCGCCTTTTTGAGTTGTACTACGTCCCAGTCGCTATCACTTACACCATGATGCACATGGATGGCATCCACGCCCAGGAAGCAGAGGTCGGCACGGATATGGCCGATCTTGGAAATGGCGTCACCTCCTACGGTGATGCGGCTGTTCTTGGAGATCTTATCACCAATCACGATGACCTCGATGTTGGGATGCTGGAGATACTCTACTATAGCAGGCAGGCTGCCCGACACGAAAGTGGCTTTCAGGTCGGGAGGCAGCATCCTCGCCAATTCCAGGATAGTAGTGCCACCACTCGTGAGCACATACATGCCATCCTCGATAAGAGAAGCAGCTTTCGCAGCTATGATCTTCTTATGATCATGCAGGTAAATATTGCTCAATGGATTGTAGAGATCGTGAAAAGAGTGGGAAAGTGCGCCCCCGTGTACCTTGATGATCCTGCCATCTTCTGCCAGTTCATGCAGGTCTCTGCGAATTGTATCCTCAGATACATTGATTTCGTTGCTCAGACTGGAAGACAACACTTTGTTATGCAGGTTTACCTGCCGGAGTATGTAAGCTTGTCGTTCTTTTTTAAGCATTGTTAGCCGGTTAATGCTCCAAATTAGGGAGATTCTTGCATAAATTGGCAAAAAGTGGATGAAATGTGGGTGAAATCTTGTTAATGGGTCGTAAAAGCCGCATAAATCGACACATATCTGCAATTGCAATCGTTTGACTAAAGGTTGATAAGTTGACTGGTTAACAAGTTGATAGGAGGGGGACCAGTCAGGCCGCTCAAAGCGGCCAGACCTATGCAAGGATATACTAACGTATCGAGGTGACACCTTTTCAAAAGGTGTCACCTCGATACGTTTAGAAAGCTGCAATAAATAAAAAAGGTTAAAAAGGAGGCACAGTCCCTCCTTTTCAACCTTTCAACATATTAACTTATCAACTACCTGATCACCTCAACGTAAATCGAACCGACAAAGCAAAAGCATCAGGAACAAAATTGATATCAGGAATAATGTCGAGTTCAGGTTTCCAGTCGAGCGACAGGTTAACGGGCGCATTGGCAAATTTGTAGTCGAGGCCCAGAATGCCGGTTGGACCAAGATAGGTCTCTTTGTCCTGCCAGCCTACATAGGCGCCTGCACCGTAAAACCAGCGCAGTCCGGGCGCCGATGCAAAAGGCTGATGTATCTCCAGTAAAGCACCCACTCCAAAGCGGCTGCCAAAAGACACCAGGCCTTCTACTGCACTGCGATCGGTGATAAAGTATTTTCCACTGAATGAACTGTTGAGCGTTGGTGTGGAGTTGCTGAGACGTACACCAAGGCCAAGGCGGTAATCAGGAGCTGCATCCTGTGCAGATGCCTGCTGTGTAATAATAGTAATGAGTAGTGTTAAGGTAAAGAGCTGTGTGATGCGTTTCATAATCCGTCCGGTTTGTTTGTTAAGAACGAAAAATGATGCCGGAGTAATAGGAGGGTGCTGTTAACGTTAAGGTAAAGAAGCTGCACATCCTCCTTTGTCATTTCGAACGGAGCCATCAGGGACTGTAAAACTTTACCAGCAGTGGCGGAGTGAGAAATCTGCTATCGAAGCAAGCGCTCGTAGCTAAAGCCTCGAAGCTTAGTTCCCAAAGAGCTCGAACTTAGTCTTAGGCCTGCGTGCCTCAAGCCATTTGAAGTTGCGAAGCACCTTATCTTGTTCGGTAGCTTGACTGGCAGGGAACATGGTGCCGGATGGTTCGCTGATGATCACTACTTTATTGAGCTCTTTATTTACAAACCGAAGGTCAATGATATCACCCTGTGCTTTATTGATACCAACCAATGCACTGTCTTCATCCATCACATAAAATACGCTCTCTGCATTCCCCTTGGAGCGCATGTAGTCTATATTGCCATCTATGAAATAGCCATTCATGCGATTACCCCGAAGCTGGTTAAACATATCCTTGCCCGCTTTATTGATAGCAAAACTGTTCTCAAACACATACAGCCTTTCCGGCTTCTTATTTTTCGTGTAGAGATACATGGTATCCCCCGATATCTGGCTGTTGTTGGCCCAGGCTATCGGGTCTTTATACAACCGGAATATGGAGTCGATGCCGGAGTAGAACATACTGTCTGCTACGGCCTGCAATGAATCGGAAAATATACGCACATGGTGATAGCCCTGGAAATACCGGTCGGCACTATCATTCTTGGGTTTCTCTTTCGCATCGATAGTGAGAGCGCCCCTGATAGTATCAGTTTTGCCTGTTGAATCCGTTCTGGTAAGTATGAGCCTGCTTAATCTGCCGGAGAAGAGCGTATCCGCCGTTACATAAATAGAATCATTCTCCTGCTTGATGATCATGAGTGGGCTCTGCGTGGCAAAGAGCGTTTCCTCTTTCTTATTAGTGATGATCTTGTTGGCCAGTAGTGATACCCCCTGTGCACTATCTATATGTACTGCCCGGCCGGTAAGCGTTGTAATACCTGTGCTGTCGTCAGTATCTATGATGTCGGCGATCGTCTTTGTTCTTGCCTTGGTATCTTCAATGATGGGACGCTTGCCAAAGCTGGCTACTCGATTCTTCAGATCATAAAAACCTTCTTTCGTCGTGATCTTCCGCTTGGCGCTGTCCTCGATGATCGTTGTGGTAATGAACGTGGTTATTTCCGTTTGTGTATTATAGAGTAGCGAGTCGGATTTCAGGTTGTAGGAGGGATCGACAAGCACTACATCTCTTTTGAAGTATACGTCCTTCAATTCCCCGTAATAGGTGGCCTCCTTACTGGTGAGTACCGTTTTATTATTGAGTACGCGGCCGCCATTATAGTATTCACCTATTTTCTGGTTCACATCGTAGCGTAGTTCATTGGTGGTCAGGGTAGACTTACCGTCCGTGAGCTTCGCATTGTTCTTCAGCGTAGCCAGCTTGGTGCTCATGTAATAGATGAGGTAATCACTATAGGTATGTATGCTGTCGGCATCGTTGATGTGCACGTGCCCGAATGCCTCTACGATCTTGGTGAATTTATTGATGATGGCGCTGTCGCAGTAGAACTGTGTTTTACCTTGTATAAGATGCACCTTTCCCGCCAGTATCTGTATCTCAGTGACCGAATCTTTTTGTTCTGTACGTACACGGTCAGCATATACCAGCTGCACCACACGCCCTGAATCTTCTGATGGACGTTGTGTAACGGTAACCTGTGCAGTAGCTCCTGTAAAAGCCAATGCAAGAATAGCTACCAGGCTAAAGAACCGTAACATTTTACTAAGGTTTCTGTGTAGATGTGGAGTCATATATAGGCGACATCAGCGGACCTTTTTTGTCTTTTCTGCCAAACACAGATATGTTAACATATCGTTTGGGGTGCATCCGCAAGTCGTCGAGCAAGGTAGTCAAACTGCGATTCGTTTGTAATATCTGATCATACAATTTGCGATCATTTAACAGCGCGCCCAGTGAGCTTTGGCTGCTGTTGATCTTATCGACTGCGCTTTCCAGTTTGGTCAATGTACCCTGCAAACTGTTGACTGCTTCATCGAATTTTGCATTGGCCAGTTTGCTCGTAGCCTTCTCAAGATTGTCAACAGTTGCGTTGATCTTATCATTGTTCTTGGCCAGGTTGCCGGTGATGGATTCTGTATTGCCAAGCGTTTTAGCCAGCATACCTGTTTGTGCATCCAACAACTTTTCCAGTGATTTGGAAGAAGTGGTAAGATTGCCAATGATGGTTTGCAGATTGTTTTTTGTGTTGGGGTCCAGTACGCTGTTCAGGTTTTGTAATACCAGATCAAGCGAAGCCAGTGTTTTGTTGACGCTCGCAAGGGTAGGGTCGAGGCTGCTTTGCAGTTTATCGGCCAGACCCAGCGTTTTGGCAGTTGTCAAGGTATCGCCATCTTTCACGAATTCCGGACTATTGCCCAGCCTGATCTTGATGGAAGAGGTACCCAGCAGTTCACTACCGATAGTAGCAACAGAGTTGTTGGGAATATTGATGTCTTTGTTGAGACTGATGGTAACGATGACGGCCGTGAGGTTCTTATCCTTTTCCTGCATCTGGTAAACCTTACCTACCTGCAGGCCATTAATGAATACAGGGTTTGAAACCTGCAGCCCCTCCACGGTGGGGAATTGCGCAAAGATCTTATCACTCCGGTCGGCCAGGTTTTTTCCTTTCAAAAAATTAAAGCCCAATATTAATATGACGATTGCTATTGCAGTCAGTGCTCCTACCTTGGTTTCATTCGAAATTTTCATTTACCGGCGCTGTTTGGTGGAAAATGATACTTTTTTCAGGTAGCCCGTTGCAATTTACCTGCCCGGCCCTTAAAAAATATATTATCAACAAAAATAGGAAGGAGAATCCAGAATCCAGTATATAGAATCCAGAATCTCGGCTTCTAAACCGTTGATAAATGATTGATTGCGTGCTTTTGAGGCTTCTGTATACTGGATTCTGAATGCTGTATACTGTTTTTTCCCCTCAGAACCCTTGTTTGGCGTCGGAGCTGCCTTCTGTGGTTGCTTTGTAGCGCTTGATGGCATTCAACACATGGGAGGCTATTTCTTCCTGCCCTTTATTACTGTTGAGGTAGTCCTCGTCGGGCCGGTGCGTAATGAACCCGGTTTCTACCAGGATGCTGGGCATAGCTGTAGCCTGCAGCACCCAGATGCCTTTTTCATTCCGTTGTTTTACACCCCGGCTTACCCTGCCGCCATTCACAAACTCTTCCTCAACCATAGTGGCCAGTGCAAGGCTTTTGTCGAAGAAGCGCTTGGTCCAGAGCAGTGATTTGGCCTTGAACTCGGGATCGTTGATATCAGGCGCATATTCGGTAGAGTCATTCACTTCTTCCGTCATACGCTCCGATACAAATTCACCTTTGGCATCTGCGCGGTCTGCCGCCCAGATATACGTCTCGGTACCATTAGAGGGATTGTCGGTATAATAAACATTGTATTTAGGCACACGGCGGGTGCGCTTTTTACGGCTTTTGCCCTTGCCGGTATAGTAAGTCTCGTTCCTGTAGCCTGCGAAAGTGGAGTGCTTGATTTTAGGGCCTGCGTTCACGTGTATCGACACGAACAGGTCGCCTTTATTGGCATTGGCAAAGTCGGCCCTTGCTTTAATAGAAGGATATTGATCCTTGGTCCGTGTATATAATATCTTGATTTCGGGGAATTCCTGCTCCAGTTTCTTACCCAGTTTGAGCGCTACACCAAGACAGATGTCTTTTTCAAACGAGTAATCACCCCGGGCGCCATTGTCGGAGCCGCCATGCCCTGCATCTATGATTATCGTCTTGATCACGGGCTTTTGAGGCACCACGGTCGGTTCTGTGTAGAAGGCCGTGATGGCTATAAAAGCCGTAAGGATCAACCCGTAACAAGCTATTTTCTTCATCATATTCGCTAAAAGATGCAAAAATAACGGATGTAGATGCTTATTAATACGTTAAATGTGTCTGAACCAGGATTTTTTGGATTTGAAGGATTGGAGGAAATTGAAGGCGGAGGTTACAAGATACAGGTTGCAGGGCCTTGTAACTTGCAACCTGTAACCTGAAACAGGTTACTCAAGCGCAGCCTTGTATTTTTTTAGGGCGGTGATAATAGCGGCAACAACATCATTCTGGCCCTTTTCGCTGTTGAGGTATTTTTCTTCTTCCGTATTTGACAGGAATCCGCTTTCTACCAATATGCTGGGCATCCCTGTGGCCTGCAGTACCCAAATGCCTTCTTCATTGCGTTGCTTAACACCATAGCTCCTACGGCCCCCTTTCTCAAGCGCTTCTTCCACGTAATTGGCCAGTGTAAGACTTTTGGCAAAGTACTTCTTGGCATACAATTGAGCCCTGATGCGGGCTTCGGGTGAGTTCATGTCGAAACTGATGGCGCTGTCTGTTTTCTCTCCACTTTCTTCCTGCCGCTGGTTGATCGCATCACCTTTGGCTTCTACGCGGTCTGCCGCCCACACGTAGGTCTCTGTTCCTTTGTGGGTATTTTTTACGTAGTAGGATTTATAGACAGGCACCTTCTTTGTTTTTTTCTTTTTACCCTTGCCCGTAGTGACATTCTTATAGGATACCACCTTTTTTTCGTACCAGCCCCCCGGCTTTTTGCCAATAGCATTGCAATGAATACTGATGAAGAGATCACCATTGGACTGATTGGCGAAGTCGGACCTATAATAGTATGACTCTTTCAGCGTTCTTACGTTTCCCGGTAAAATGTCGGTGGTGCGCGTATACAAGACCTTGGTTTCGGGGAAGGCTGCTTTGATAGCTTTGCCCAGTTTGAGTGAGATGGCGAGTGCGACCCTTGATTCACGGGAGTAGGAGCCAAGTGTACCAGGGTCCATGCCACCATGACCGGGGTCGATGATGATGATGCCGAGGACTGGCTTCTGTTTATGCACAACCGGTTTTTTACCGGTAAATGCAATGAGCATGATCAGAGAAGTTGCTATACTTATTGTTCCTATAATCCTTTTCAACATATTTTGTTATGATTTTTGGGCCCCTTGAATCTTCACATAATCTTAATGCATTTCTGACTATTTTTGCCCACCACTGCATATGAACGGACGCAAAAATAGCCTAAAACAACCTTCGTTGCCGATAATACTCGTAGCATTGTTTTTATTAACGATGAATGTGCTGGGTAATTATTCTGCTACTACTGGTTTTGACAATACATTAACGGCTTTACAGGATACCACGCCTGTAAAGAAAGATACCATCCCCACTGTACGTGGTACAGACTCTTTAAAGAAAGGAGATTCTGCTATCGTTAAAAATGACACGTTCGATATAAAGCTGTCCAAAGATTCCCTGGATGCACCTGTTCAGTACAAGGCTTCCGACTCCATCGTGATGGAAGTGACCACCAAAAAGATCATCCTCTATAGCAAAGGCAATATCAAGTATAAGGACATGGACCTTACGGCCGACAGTATAGAAATGGACAATCAGAAGAATGAGGTCATCGCTACTTTCCGGCGCGATTCGGCGGGCAATATGATTGGCCGGCCCGTGATGTTGCAGGCCGATACGAAGATGGAGTCCAATTTCATGCGCTTCAATACGAAGACACAGAAAGGTATTACCCAGTCCACCATCACTGCACAGGGTGAGATGTATGTACAGGGATTAAAGATCAAAAAGATATCGCCTACTGAATATTTTGCTGCACGTGGTATCATTACTACGTGTAACCTCGATACACCCCACTTCGATTTCCGTACGCCCAGGATGAAGATGGTGAGCCAGAAGTTGGCTGTCACCGGGCCTATCCACCCGGAGTTTGAAGGCGTTCCTGTACCTGTTTATCTTCCCTTTGGCTTCTTCCCCCTTTCGCAAGGCCGCCATTCGGGCCTGCTGCCACCACAGTTTACGGCCAGCGACCAGTTTGGTCTTGGGTTGGAAGGATTGGGTTATTATAAAGTGTTGAACGATTATTTCGATGTGACGCTGCGCACCAATATCTATTCTTATGGCGGCTGGGCTGCTTTTGTAACGCCTACTTACCGCAAGCGTTATCGTTACAGCGGCTCCATGAACCTGTCATACCAAAGCACCCGCCTGCTGAGTGAAAGCGCCAAAGAAGAGTTTACCACAGCACAAACTTTCAATATCGCGTGGAGCCATACGGTTGACAGCCGCGCACGGCCGGGACAAACATTCTCGGCCAACGTGAATGCCGGTTCATCCAAGTACAACCAGTATGTGACCAACAACCCCATGCGTAATTTCCAGAACAACCTGAACTCGTCTATTACGTATTCCAAAACCTGGGGCACCCGTTTCAACCTTACAGCCAGCGCCAACCACAACCAGAACAATACCACCGAGCTGATCAACCTGAACCTGCCCAACGTGGCGTTTACGGTAAATACCTTTTATCCCTTTCAGCGTAAAGAGCTGATCGGAGAATCCAAATGGTACGAGAAACTGGGTATCGGTTTGAATACCAACCTGGCCAACCAGATCAGTATTTATGAAAAAGATTTCAGCTTCAGCAAACTGATCGATACGATGCAGTGGGGCGCTCAACACAATATTCCCATTCAGCTTTCTCTGCCTCCATTAGGACCTTTACAAATATCTCCGGGTATCAGCTATTCAGAGAAATGGTATTCCCGCAGGTTTGAGCGTTACTGGGATACTGCGGGTATGGATGTTGATACAATTACACATAGAGGCTTTTTTACTTCACGCGATATCTCGTTCAGTCTGGGTCTTAGCACTGCCTTGTTTGGAACGTTTACCAACTTTGGTAAGAACAGTCCGATCACGGCACTCCGCCACGTAGTGCGGCCTACGTTCTCTATCAGCTACAAGCCCAACCTGGCTAAAAAGGATTATTATCAGACAAGAGTTGATTCTGCTGGTAATGAGTACCGGTTCTCTTATTATGATGGAACCACGTTTGGTCCTTTTGGCGAAGGAGAGTTTGGTGGTATCAGCTTTGGTATCGATAATAACCTCGAAGCAAAAGCACGTAACAGGAAAGATACCTCCGGTGCTGAAGGGGGCATTAAAAAGATCCGCCTGATCGATGGTTTTGGTTTCAATGGTGGCTACAACTTCCTGGCTGATTCTTTCAAGCTGTCCAACATCAGCCTGTACTTCCGCAGTACGTTGTTTGAAAAGATCAATATCACTGCCGGCGCCAACCTCGACCCGTATAAGGTAAATGAAAGAGGCTATCGCGTCAATGAATATGCCTGGAAGGGTGGTCGGTTCTCATTAGGCCGCATCACCAGTGGTAATATCGCCATCTCTACTTCTTTCCAGAGCAAGCCCAAGGATGATAAAAAGGCACCGAAAGAAGACGACCAGTTCAGCAATCCCAACCTGCCGCCTATGACACCCGAAGAGCAGATGGAACAACTGGCCTTTGCACGGCAGAACCCTGCCGAGTTTGCCGACTTCAATATTCCCTGGTCATTGAATACATCGTTCTCCTTTAGCTTCTCCCGTAATTTCAAAGCCGATTACTCCGGTTGGGAAACGAGGACGAATGCCAACCTCAGCCTCAATGGCGATTTCAACCTTACGCCCAAGTGGAAGATGGGCATGAATACCTATTATGATTTCCAGTCTTCTTCTATCCAAACACTGACGATGTTTATTTCGCGTGAGATGCACTGCTGGCAGCTTTCAATCAACGTAACGCCGGTTGGGCCTATCCGCACATTCAACATCACCATCAACCCCAAATCAGGCATCCTGCGCGATCTGCGCATCAACCGTACACGGTATTTCTATGGACAATAATTGAGTGTAGAACTTATTTCTTGTGAGCTTCGTAGTATGCGGACATTACTTCGTGCGTTCTGTTCTTTAAGCTTTCAACCGTGTCATTAGCTTCCACTGGTATGGGCGCAAGAAAATGCATATCCAGCGGGCGCGGCATAAGATAGAAAGGCTTGCTGGCGGGTAATACTTTGCGCGTATTGAAAATAACAGCCGGCACAATGGCCTTGCGTGTATCTATTGCCAGCCGGAAAGCGCCATCATGAAACGATTTGAGCGGCTGGTCTGTTTTATTGCGGGTGCCTTCGGGATAGATACACATATGCAACCCCATACCAAGCACTTTCTTCATACTGGTGAAGCTATCCTTACGGCTCTTCTCACTCTTTCTGTCCACCAATACACTTCCCGTTTTATAGATCATACCAAACAAAGGTATTTTGGCCATCTCTATCTTGGCGATGGTCTTGTTGCCACCGGGAATAAAAGGCGTAGAGATGGGTACGTCCATCAGGGAGTTGTGGTTGCACACTACGATGTAGTTCTGCGCCGGATCAAAATGCCCTTTGCCCCGCACCCTGATCGGGCATCCGATCAGCGGCAGGAAGACGCTCATCCATATTCGGGAAGCTACATTGAAGCGGTGTGATTTCTTTGGATCAACCAGAAAATAAACAAACAGCAGAAAGGGCACCATGAACAACAACAGCGTAATAATGAATACGATGATGGCCCAAACAGCAAAGAGACGACCCAATATTTCTTTGATGAACTTCATAAGGAGGCAAAATAATGAATTACAGCGACCAATCGATAGGATCGAGGCCCTCCTTCATGAGGTACTCATTCGTCTTGGAGAAATGCTTACAGCCAAAGAAACCCGCATCTGCGGAATAAGGAGAAGGGTGGGCTGCCTTTAGTACGCGGTGTTTGGTTTCGTCTACCAGCTCCTGTTTGGCCTGCGCAAACTTGCCCCAGAGCAGGAATACCACGCCTTTCTTTTGCTCCGATACTTTGCGGATGACCGAATCGGTGAAGTCGGCCCAGCCGATCTTCGCATGGCTCATGGGCTCTCCCTGGCGTACGGTGAGCGATGCGTTGAGCATTAGCACACCCTGCTGCGCCCAGCGGGTAAGGTTACCATGCTTAGGAATAGGCAGGCCTATATCCGTATGTATTTCTTTGTAGATGTTGACGAGTGAAGGCGGTGGCTTGATGCCATCCTGTACGGAGAAGCAAAGACCATGCGCCTGGTTGGGACCATGATAAGGGTCCTGTCCGAGCAACACTACTTTTACATTATCGAAAGGGGTAAGGTTGAATGCATTGAAGATGAGTCCACCGGGCGGATAGATGGTTTTGCCGGCAGCCCTTTCCATTTTGAGAAATCCAACGATCTCTCCAAAATACGGCTTGCTGAATTCATCTTTGAGTACGGCCTTCCAGCTATCGTCTATTTTAACATCCATGCCTTTTTTTGGCGGTAAATGTAGGGAAAAGAGGCGAGCATAAAGCGCAAGAGGTGGCTCCTTTTCGAAAGGAGCCACCTCTTGCGCCTGAGTGTGTCTATTTTGCACTTGACTTTGTTAGAACCCTTTTTTGCCGTCATCGCCACCTGTTTTGGCAAGTTCGATCATGGCGGTGATCTCATCCACCACACCTTCAGCCGTGCCGCCAAAGCCTACTTTCTTGAAACGCACCATACTGTTCTTGTCGATGATGAACTTAGTGGGGATACCATCTACTTTATACTGTTCGATCACTTTACTGTCATAGTCCATCAGTACATGGAATGGATAAGCGTTCTTTTCTATCAGCGCGGTCACATCTTTCTTTATCTTTTCACGGTCGCCCGATTCGCGGGTATCGATGAATACGAATTTCACATCGGGGTCATTCTTGTACTTTTCTACGGCCATCTTCATGCCCGGGAAGGAAGCGAGGCAGGGACCACACCAGGTAGCCCAGAAGTCGACGATAACTATCTTACCTTTCAGCGATGCAAGGGAGATATCATTACCGGTAAGGTCTTTCAGCGCAAAAGCAGGCGCTGGATCATTCAGCATTTCTTTGGCCAGTTTGGCGCGGTCTTTTGCCTTGAACTCTTTTTCCAATCCTTCCACATAGGCCATCCATTGATTCTCTGTATTGCTGCCTGCGAGGTATAGCCTTTTGAATTGTTCTTTCATTTTAGGCGTGGCTTTACCTGCTTTTACGAAGCTTTCCAGCTCTTTCTGTGCGGCAGCCGGTCCTTTTACTT
Organism: Paraflavitalea sp.; assembly: GCF_059502485.1. NCBI lineage: Bacteria > Pseudomonadati > Bacteroidota > Chitinophagia > Chitinophagales > Chitinophagaceae > Paraflavitalea > Paraflavitalea sp. The sequence continues at coordinate 549,904 of NZ_JCACET010000010.1, read as the reverse complement.
TTTCTGTATACAAAGCAAATGCCTCATTCATGGATACATCGTTACGCTTATTGCCGGCTACTGCTTTTTCCTGGTAGGCATACGCGTTTTTATAATCACCGAGGTGATACAGCAGCAAAGCATAGGTGTCGGCAAACATGTCGTGGGTGCGCTGCAGCTGTTCTTTAAACTGGCTGTTGGTATAATAAACAGGCTTATTCCCGGGGTTCTTCATCTCTTCCTGCATCAATTGCAAGCTCATAGCAGAGAATTCCTTGCCTGTTTTAGCATCTAAGGGTTTTGCATATACGCTTTCGCCAGACAGCTTCCAGGCAACAGAATTATATATATTGGCCCGCATACTCTTAATGCCGATCATGGCGGCAAATTGTTTTACTTTATCATAGTTCTCTTCACGCAAGTATACACTGGCTACCCCGGCTGCATAGTTGGAGAAAGCTGCCGAATCTTCTTTGGTAACGGGCGGATAATCAGCTTTCAGCTTGTTAAACATTTCTTCTTTTTGTGCACCCTGACTAATGGGATAGAAAGCCATGATCTTCTCATTCTTCACCCAGGCGCCCTGGGGGTATCTTGCTTTGATCAATGAGTCGGCGCGGCCAACTTTGGCATTATCCTTTAACCGGGTGTATAGGCTTTTTGCTGCCTGAAGATCTGATTCTTTAGCATCTGCCTGGGCCAGTATTTTGTCCAATGTTTCCAGCAGCAAAGCTTTGTCGGCTTCGTCTTTTGATCGTGCCAGTGTACTTAAATAATCAAGTTTGTCTTTCTCTATGAGTGCGGGATGTAAGGTATAATCTTCCCTCGTCAGTTTCGTCAGGGTGGGTATGTCTACATTCAGTCCCCACAGGCCGCCATACGATAAACCTATTTGACCAATGGCTTTACGGGCGCCGGGTACTGGCTTGCCATCGGCAGTATACAGATAGGAATAATAGCCCAATTCTTTTGTGTTGTCTTTGGTGCCATCTTTATCGAAGCTGAGGAAAAAAGCAACAGTGGTATCAGTAGTGCTGATCTCGCCTTTGTATGAGGAGCCTGTTTTGGTGAGCTTGATCTCCTGTACTACCGGAATGGGACCTTGCAACAAATAAGCGAAAGCTTTGATGCCCTCTTTGCCTGCCAATGCTGTAGTGGCCGGATCGTAGGTGAAGCTGATCGTTGAGCCTGGCTTTGGCTTTTCCGGCGTGAAAGTTACAGGTGATTGTGCTGACAGGTTATTGGTAAACAGGCAGGCCACAATTAGCAGCCCCATGAATAAGGTCCTCATAACGCGGGAATTGTTGGTTAGGTAATTGGTGTACTCCCTGAATTTACAACTTTTGAGAGGTATAACCTGCGCCTATGACCCTTACCGAATGTATTTAAGATATTTTTATATTTATTTGACTACTATTACTTTTTCCCGGAACGGCTCACCGGGGCCAAAAGCATCGGGTATGCTCACAATGTAGGTGTCGGCGCTCAATCCGTACACATTGACTGGTGTGTTTTCGTAAATGGATAACTGCTGTACCGTTTTTCCATTCATATCGGTAATGAAAGCAGGTAATCGTTTGGTATTGCCATCTATACGAATGCTGAATTGCCCTTTGTTGGGATTGGGCCACATCAGTACGGTGACGCCGGCTTCGCCTGTTCCTTTTACCGCTTTGATAAGCGTGTAGCTGCTCCTGTTATCGAGGTCTGTTTGCTTCAGGCGATAGTAAGTAATTCCTGCATAGTTGTTGGCATCGCTGTAACGATAACGGAGCGGTTGCGTACTATTGCCGCCTGCTGCCAGCGAGGCAACAAATCCTATAGCCCGGAATTGAACTTCCGATTGCCATCTTCTTTCCACATCAAAACCTTTGTTGTTTTGCTCGGAGGCTGTTTCCCAGTCAAGTTGCACCATCGCGGTGCTGAGCCGCAATGCGCGGAAGTCGGTCAGGGTAACCGGTAGTGCTGCCAAGGTGAGGCCAATACCAAACTGACCCAGCGTGGTGATGCCATACCGCGCGGCGTATCCGCCGGCCACTGTTTTGCCCGCTGTGTTATTGGCGGGTAAGGTACTGCCTGCCGGGCGTGCCCATGCTGCGCCATTGGTGTTGCCCACGGGGCGTTGTAATATGCCAAATGAATTATCGGTGAGTCCTGAAATGCCATTGATGTAGAGTTGCAGATCGTATTTGCCGCCCGTTGGCGCTGCATTGGCAGAAAGGTTCCATACTGCTTCAGGCGCTACGCTTACATAGGTAGTGCCTTCTTCTGCAACCAGTAAACCTGCATCACTACCAACTTTGGGTGTGCTGTTGATGTCGATATAGATAAGCCCGGTAAGCGGTGCTGCCGTGAGGTTGTTCAATACAGCTACGCGCGATTGTGTGGCAGAGCCTACCGGGAATTGATAGCTGTTCACAGTTGCCGTTGTAATGCGTCTACGCAAGGTACCATTGATCCAGCCCTGGCTGAAGTTGGGATTGGCGGCATCGGCTTCAACGGACGATGCCGCGCCATCGGTGGCAATGGCTAAAAAAGAACTCGTGGTTACAGTTCCTTTTTGCAGGTACCATTTCTGTGCGAGGATATTACTTTGCAGTTCGAGGTTATTACCATTCACTTCCAGCCGGGAGAATAGCTGTGGTGACTTAATAGTTTGTGCACCAGTCCCATTAAATATGAACCTGCCACTACCGTAACTGCCACCCCCTGTAGCTGAAAGATCTGCGAAGTTGCCGGGCGCACCATTGCCAATATAAACCATGCCCTGGTTGGCGAGCGTACTGCCGTTTTCCAAGGTTAGGTTTCCTTTCACAGTGATCACTGCTCCGCTCTGTACGGTGATGGTTGCCCCGTTTTTGAGCACGAGCGCATCTTGTGAACTGGCGGCTATGCACAGGAGCAAGAGGCTATTGAGTATGATGATGCGTTTCATATAATGCTGGTATTCGGTTAGACCTTCAGATCTGTTTTATTGCACTTTGGCGCAGATGGCATATATACGTATCGCCCTGGAACTACCGGAAGTGTTTTGGAGCATCACCCGCCAGACATTCAGGTTCTCGGAATGTGGCCCCGAATAAGCTATTTCAATATCTCTTACAGCACCGTTCCAATCACGGTGACCACCTCCGCCGCCAATCAGTTTTGTTCCAGCCGGGCAGCCACAGTTGTAATCACCAATAGTATTGCCGCCAACGCTTAGATCTTTGCTTACGTATTGTACGCCCATCATTAAGTTGCCGGAATAGGTAATGTTTCCATTTACATCCAGCGCCTGCGTGGGTTGTACTTTTTGAATGCCAATTTTGCCGAATTGGTCAATAGCTAAGGCTGGGGTGCTGGAACCGCTGGTATGGAAGCGGAATCCATTGAGAAACCGCATCATCATCTGGTTGGTGTTAGTGTTTTCGAATGGCCCATTATAAGTGCCATCTCCAAAAATAAAGGCGCCGCCCTGTTGATTAGTGCTTACATTGGAACCTATTGCCACTGATCTGTTCGCCGAAGCTGTTGCTGAAGCGCCGAGCGCAATGCTTGCATCTCCGGATGCCATGGTATTTATTCCCATAGCGATCGAATAGCGTCCAAGGTATGTATCATTCCACAGTTCATCGTTTATGAAACCTGCGCGGAAAGCTGCTTTGTGGGGTGCCCAGATCATGTGAGAGCCTGCTGGGAATTTTCTATACATGTTGGAGTTGCCCGTGAAGGTGCCGGTCCCCGACAGCAATCCATCATATTGTACCTGAATGCCGGCATTGGAACCATCGCCGGAAATGTATTTCCCATTGGTGTTGATGTTTTGTTGCAGCGTATAGGCACTCAGGTTAAGCCAGTTGGGTGCAGCCGGTGTACCTGCATTGTAATAGAAACCAGCTGTGCCATCGGTTTGTATCACCAGCAGCCCGGTGGCGGGGTTGGTGATAGCTGCCCGTTGCGCAGCCGTCATTTGCGGAATCAATAATCCTTTGTTGTTAGACGTAATGTCCACAGCCGCACTGGGATCGGGGGTTTGTGTACCGATGCCTACCTGGGCACGGCTCACCGGCACGAGGACCGCCAACAAGCAGGCGGTAATTATTAATCTTCTCATAACAGCGTCCTGATTTTACATCAAAAGTATTGACGGGCTGTGCGCAGCCGGAGGACGTTGTATGTGAACGACGGGAGTTTGTATGTGAATACTATTCCGTTCGCAGACTTTTTACCGGGTTGGCGGTGGCTGCCCGGATGGCCTGGAAACTAACGGTGATCAGTGCAATCGCTATAGTAACTATTGCTGCGGCCACAAATATCCATACGCCGATCGTGGTGCGATAAGCAAAGTCCTGCAACCATTGATGCATGAAATACCAGGCTATCGGTGATGCAATAAGGAAAGCAATGGCCACAAGTTTTATAAAGTCTTTCGAAAGCAATAGTACTACGCCTTGTACACTGGCGCCTAATACTTTCCTGATCCCCACTTCTTTTCTTCTTCGCTCTGCACTGTAAGCAGCGAGGCCAAACAAACCCAGGCAACCTACAAAAAGCGCCACAGCTGTAAAGAGCGTAATGAGGATCTTCAATTTGTCTTCTGCGATGTACATCTGTTCAAAGCTATCGTCGAGGAACCTGTATTCGATGGGCATATCGGGCGTGAACCTGTTCCACACCTGTTGTACACCGGATATAGTATTATCAATGCCGGCCGTTTTCATTTTTATGGCTACTTTCCATACGGCGCCGGGGAATATTTGCAATATGGCGATCTCTAATGGGTCGTACAGGCTTTTGTAGTGAAAGTCTTTTACCACGCCGATGATCTTTCCTCTCTTCAGCGAATCCGGTTTGGCGCCCCAGGGATTCCAGGCGAGCGGCTGTCCCAATGCTTGTTGGGGTGTTCCGAAGCCTAACTCTTTTACTGCTTTTTCATTGATGATAAATGCTTCATCCACATCTGTACGCATCTCTTTGGAGAAATCTCTTCCTGCCACCAGTTGCAGGCCCAGGGTTTTGATGTAGTCTTCATCTACCATAAGCTGGGTGGCAGGATAGGTTTTGGGTTCACCATTGCGTGGCACGATCACTTCGTCGCCTGCTACCGCATCACCCGGAAATCCGTACCCGATGGAGACGGATTCGATACCGGGTACTTGTTGCAGCTGTTGTTTGAAGGAGGTGTAGTTTTTCGTCATGTTATCACCCCGCATAGGAAAGAACATGATCTGCTCCTTGTTGAATCCAAGGTCTTTGTTGTGCATGAAGCTTACCTGTTTATGCACGATGGCGGCGCTGATGATGAGCAGTACGGAAAGGGAAAACTGCAACACTACAAGGCCATGCCGTAACCATTGCACGTTGCCCGACACTGCATTTTGCGGCAATATGCCTTTCAATACTTTTACCGGCCTGAAACCTGATATGACAAAGGCAGGGTAGAAGCCTGCCAGTATTCCCACCACCAATGCCAGTACAAGCAGTAGTGATAACATCACGGGATTGATGAACAGGCTGTAACTGATGTGCTTATTGGTAAAGTCGTTGAGCCAGGGCAGGCACAGGCAGGTAAGCCCCACTGCTATCAATACACTGATCAATGCCAGCAATACAGTTTCGCCGATGAACTGGAAGAAGAGGTCTTTGCGTTCTGCTCCGATGGCTTTGCGTACGCCTACTTCTTTGGCCCTGCGTAATGACCTTGCTGTTGCAAGGTTCACAAAATTGAAACAGGCAATGAGGATAATGAATGCGGCGATGATGGTTAAAACTTTCACATAGGTACTATTACCTCTTTGCGCCTTGTCGAATTTGAAGTTGGCTGAATAGAGGTGTATATCCTGTAAAGATTGCAGATGTGGCGTGTATTTGTATTCTTTTTCGTCAGGAGTAGGGGTAGCTATTTTTTGTACGGCTTGACGGAATTTCGCGTCAAGTGCTGTAGCCTCTGTACCAGCTTTCAGTTTGGCATACGTATAGAATTGCTGCCAGCCCCAGCTCTCCATACGTTTTTCGGGTAACCACAGGGCTGCTACCGGTACCAGGAAATTGAATTGCAGGTGAAACTTCGGGTCTTGCTTAAATACGGCTTTTACGAGGTAGGGGCCTTTGTTCATGATCAGTTCCTTGCCCACTGGATTTTCCCGGCCAAAGAACCGGGCAGCCATCGTCTCCGATATAACGATCGAGTTCCGGCCATCGAGTGCATTTTTCCAGGAGCCTTGCTTAAGTTCCAAAGGAAAGACCTCAGGGAAGGTCGAGTCTACAAAAAATCCCTGTTCTTCATAAAGTTTTACTGCTCCATTTTCAAACAGGTGTTTGTAGTCTGATGTCATCATCACCCTGGTTGCCTGTTCTACTTCCGGAAAATCCTTTTTAAGTGTCGTGGCGTACATGGGAGCGGTGACTGCCATGTTCTGATTTCCGTTCTTATTCTTGTGCTCGTTATAAACGCGGTAAACATTTTCTCCTCCCGGCACCTGCTTATCATATTGTTTTTCATCCCATACGAATAGCCCTATCAGCAGGCAGGCAGTGAGCCCTAAGGTGAGTCCGGCAATATTGATAATGGTAAAGCCTTTATACCTGGCGAGGCCCCTGAAGGCTACCTTGAGAAAGTTCCGTATCATATCCAGTGTTTTGGTGGGTGATGGTAACTGTTCTCTATGAATGTACGAAAATATTCGTTTATTTGGTGGGTAAATACTTGACGACCCTGTTTGGAATGGAGTCAGGAAAAGTTTATTAAATGATCTCCATCTTTTGCATGAGGAAAGAGGCATTCCTGTTCTTTGCTACACCACGCTGTAAAGTGTAGTCGAAGATCAGCTCGCCATCACGGATAATGCTCTCAAAACAATAGTTATTGAGCTGGCCCGGCAATTCTTTTTCCAACACACTCAGTGACAAGTCGTGGGTAGCGAACATAGTGAGGCTGTTATACTGCAACAGTTTCTTGATGAACATTTCAGAGCCATGTGTTTTATCCTCCGAGTTGGTACCGCGCAGGATCTCATCGATGAGCACCAGTGAGGGCGTTTCATGCTGCTGTATATGCCGGATGATCTGTTTGAGGCGTTTGAGCTCGGCCATGAAGTAGGAGGTGTGCTCCTGCAGTGAATCACTCACCCTTATAGACGAAAGAATATTCATGGGCGTAAACGTAAAGCTGGCAGCGCATACGGGGGCGCCGCATTGCGCGAGTAATAGGTTCACACCAACTGTGCGTAAGAAAGTGGTTTTGCCACTCATGTTGGAGCCGGTCACCAGTACCAGGCGCTCTTCCGCACCCATGGTAAAATCGTTGGCCACGCATTCCTTTGATGGGATCAGCGGATGGGCCAGGCTTTTACCAGAGATGGATACGCCGGTTGTTTGCAGCACAGGCCAGTAATAGGAAGGATTGTTGTAGGCAAACGTAGCGAAGGAGTTGAGCGTTTCAATGGCCCCCACACAGTCGATCCATTTGGCAAACCGGTCTTTGTTGGTAGCCTTCCATTTTTCCAGGCTATACATACATTGCAGGTCGTACAGGAAATAGCCATTGAGGAACAGCAGCACCAACATATTGATACGCTGATCAAAAAGACCCGACAGGCGGCTCAGTTTCTTGATGGCCTGATGAGCTTCGGTGGCTGTGGCTTGTTCACGCTGTAGTAATGCTGAGTTGCCTTTGTCTACCTGCGTAAAAAGCTTCAGGATCGTAGCATACTGATCGAGGATAGATTGCTTTTTGCCCAGCATAGCATGCTGCTTATTGATCTGTTTGGCAAAAGCACCAATAACACACCAGCCAATGAAATAGCCAAGCAACATCAGCAGGTAGTTGCCTGTCGCGATGTAGAAGATGATGGCGCCGATGTTGAACGCTGGCACCAGCAGTCGCAATAGGTTAGGGCCTTTCTTACCGAGTAAAACAGGAGGCCATTGCAACCAGGCAGATACATCGTGCAGGTTACCTTCTTTTTCTTCATGCAGCAGTCCATGCGCGGTAATGAGCTGGCGCAATTCTTTTTGGCTGCTCAGGGTTTTCACTGCCTGTTGTTGCTCTTCGATGGCTTGCGGTTTCAACAGCGATTGCCGCAGTAAACCTGCCAACGCTTGTGTGCCGTGATGCGTGGTCGTTCTGTTCAATAAATGAAATACCGAGTTGGGGCCAAAGATGTCGAGGTCACCGGTGTAATCATCATTGCCGGTAAAAGAGACGCCATTGTTGAACTGGCTGGGTTTGTATTTGAGTATGTCGAGCTCATTGCTGCACAGGTATACCAGTTTCTCAGCAAGTTTTTTCTTATCACTTAAAGTAAGTGCAATACGGATGAACACGATAAAGAGCACGGCAAAGCCGGCCGTAAAGATGGGGTAGAGGGTGCCACCCTGTTGTATCCACTGCCAGGTGCTCCATGCCAGGGCTACAAAGCTGGCAAGACGGGCAATGGATACCAGCAGACTGCGGTCTTTCAGTTTCTCCAGCTCGGTACTGTATTTCTTAAGGTTCTCTTCGTAAAAGGCGGTTGGTGTTTGCATGGCTTTAGACAGTGGGTAACATTAATACCTGAACGGTTTCGGGCGATTGCTGACGCAGCTCGATGCTGTGGCCGGCAATCATTTTTTGCAGGATGTCTTCATTGTAATGGCGGATGGTAAGCAGCGTGAGCCCTTTCTCTACCTGTACTTCAAAGAACTCCGATGCTGCCAGCGCCAGCTTTTCTATTTTGTCGGGCCGGTCGTCAAGGCACACCTGTATCGACACGGCACCTGTTTGCATGAGGTTGGGCTTTACCCTGATATCTGCCAGCAGTTCATATAGATCAGCCATCGGCTTTTCACCCACGAAAGAGAAGTCTTTCGAATGCAGGTGGATCAGCGCTTGTCCGGACTTTACTACAATAATGGGCGGCAGGCCCTTTACCGGCTTTTTGTGTATCTCCGTTCCCGGCAGGGTTTTATCGAGGAAGCATTTCACGAGTAGTGGTATGCCTTTATTCTGTAAGGGCTTGATGGTTTTAGGATGGATGACTTGTGCCCCATAATATGCCATCTCGATCACCTCATCATAATTGAGGATGTCGATGAGCTTTGCATCAGGAAAAGCTTTGGGGTCGGCATTCATCACCCCTTCCACATCTTTCCAGATGGTTTGGCTATCGGCATCGAGCATATTGGCAAATACGGCGGCGGTATAATCACTGCCTTCGCGGCCGAGCGTAGTGCTTTCATTATCGTCCGTAGCACCAATGAACCCTTGCGTAATGACCAGGTTGGTGTCTTCAAACATTGGTAGTATTTCACTGGTCACTTTTTGCTGGGTGAATGCCCAGTCGATATTGGCATCGCGGAAGTTATTATCGGTACGCACAATATCACGCACATCTATCCATTGATTGGCAATACCCACCTCATTGAGGTAGGCGCTTACGATGCCAGTGGAAAGCAATTCGCCCGAGCACACGATCTGATCATAGTAATAATCGTATTCACGCACAGGCTTGTCGTGCAGCAGCCATTCCACTTCAGTAAAGAAGTTGACCAGTTGCTCCAACGCCTCATTATAATGGGTTACCAACAGGTATTTGGCAGTAGTAAGGTGACTTTGCTTGACGGCTTCAAAGAGTTGCAGGGCTTCCTCCTGCTGGTTGTTGAAAAAGGCGGTGGCTACCTTTTCCAGGGCATTGGTGGTTTTGCCCATGGCTGAGATCACGACCAGTATCTTTTCATTGGGATAGCTCCGCAGGATATCGGCTACCATTTGTATCCTTTCTATGCTCTGTACACTGGCGCCCCCGAATTTGAAAACCTTCATTGGTAAGTTGATATGTTTGATAGGCAGCAAAAGTCGTTAAAATAATGATAGCTTGATAGTTAGTTGGTTGGCGAGTTGAAAAGCCGGGGAATAAAAAAAATATACTGTTTTTGTCTCAAGCTATACCGTTTTTGCACGTCGGGCGCGGGTTTGGGAACGTTGCCATGCTTTGACTTTCAGGGCTTTCACCTTACTTTTGGCTCACTTTAACAAAAATCTTAAAACGAGCTACATGAGTACGATCAACCGGCAAGTAATGACCCTGGACGAGTTCACCATCCAACAGCTACGGGATTTTCCCCATGCTACGGGTGAGCTGAGCGGTCTGCTGCGGGATATGGGGCGGGCGGCCAAAAGGGTCAACGTGGAAGTGAACAAAGCCGGGCTGGTTGATATTCTTGGTGATGCCGGGGCAGTGAATGTGCAAGGGGAGGACGTAAAGAAACTGGACATTTTTGCCAATAACCAGTTTACCGGTGTGTTGCAGCACGGTATGAGCTGTGCGGGCATTGCCAGTGAAGAGCTGGACGACTTTTTAGCTTTCGATGATGCAGTCAGCTGCAATTCCAAATACGTGTGTTTGTTTGACCCGCTGGACGGGAGTGGTAATATCGACGTGAATATTTCTATCGGTACGATCTTTAGTGTGTACCGCCGCATTAGCCCGATCGGTACGCCGGTGGTGCTGGAAGACTTTCTGCAGCCCGGCCGCAAGCAGGTAGCAGCAGGCTATATGGTATACGGATCTTCCACCATGCTGGTGTATGGCACCCGTCGTGGCGTGAATGGTTTTACACTCGACCCTTCTATTGGTGAATTCTGCCTGAGCCATCCCAATATACAATGCCCTGAGTTTGGTAAAATATACTCCGTGAACCACGGCAATTTCTTTCAGTATGCGCCTGGCGTGCAGAAGTACATCGATTTGTGTCAGAAGAAAAACAAAAATAACGGCGGCCCTTATACTCAGCGTTATATCGGTAGCATGGTGGCCGACGTACACCGCAACCTGATCAAGGGCGGCATCTTCATGTATCCCGGTACTACGGACAAACCTAAAGGCAAACTGCGTTTATTATACGAGTGTAATCCTTTTGCATTCATTGCTGAAGTAGCGGGTGGCAAGGCTACTAATGGCACACAACGTGTACTGGACGTAGAGCCTACGGAACTGCACCAGCGTTCTCCCTTCTTTATTGGCAGCAAGGGTATGATGGCTGAGTTGGAGAGCTGTATGTAATTAACATCATCAGTTATTAGCTTTCTCTGTAAATGCCGCCAGATTTTGCAAGCTGGAAGCAATCCCTTGCTCATGATCTTCGGCTTTTATACCGGTAGGCACGTCTTCGCAGGTAAAAGTGACTTTAGTACCTGCTGCTACCGGCTCCAGACTGGTTATAACCCGCATGGTACCTGCGAAAGCGGGATCGTCTGATTCAAATTCTACTTCCTCCACGATGCGTACGTTGGGTGTCAGTTCGCGAAAATGCCCTTCAAATACATCTTCGTTGCCGGTAGTTTTACCTGCATTGTTCGTATCTGTGTAACTGAACGACATACGAAACACACCTCCTTCCCAGGGTTCGAATTTAAATATTTGTGCTTTCATGCCTGCAGGTGGGCGCCACGATGCTACCGCTTCAGGATCGAGGAACGCCTGGTAAATGGATTGTGGCGATGCTTTGATGACCCGTGACCCGCTGTCGGTTCTTTTACTGTTACTATTGGTTTTATTAGTCATGGTAGATTCCGCTTAATGGTATAAATTTACATTTCCAACATTTTCAGGACTCCATTCTCTTTTATAACACAACTCTCATGCCCTGATTGGGTGATCTTTTGTACCTGTCAGGTTGTTAATTTTACGCCCCCAAATTTGTTCACACACAAACAATAGCCATGATAACAATCAAATTGTATGAGGACAAGTATGCCGCCGACTTCAGGCGGATAAACCTGGAATGGTTGGACAAGTACAACCTTACCGAATCGCACGACCTGATGGTATTGGATGACCCGCGAGGCACCATCATCGACCGTGGTGGTATTATTTACCTCGCTTTAGCGGGTGATGAAGTGGTAGGCTCGGCAGCGCTGATGAAAGAGGAGGAAGGCGTGTATGAGTTTGCCAAGATGACCGTGACGCCTGCCTGGCAGGGCAAAGGTATCAGCCGGTTGCTGATCGATGCCTGTATGCAAACCGCCCGGGACTGGAAAGCAAAGAAATTAACCCTATTTTCGAACAGCCAGCTTACCACCGCCATCAGTCTGTACCAGAAGTACGGTTTTCAGCATGTGAAAGTGGAGCATTCGCCGTTTGCCACGGCAGATGTGAAAATGGAGATGAGTCTGGAGTAGAGATTCGTGAGTTCAGAGTCGGATTCCTGACTCAAGCCTCAGAACTCGCGACTCTGAACTGATTTCTCACTTCCTTCACTAAAGCTGGTATAAAATTAGTATGCGGGTATAGTTAAATTTTGAGATTCATGCATAGAGGTATTTCGTACACAGTTGTATTGTATATCAGCACGTTCATCATTGCCATTTCTTCCTGTTCCAGCAGCAAGAAGGCTCCCTCTTCATCCAAATCGGCCAGCGGCAGCACGACTGCCTCCAAACCGGCCTTGCCCAAGCCTTCTTCGGCCACCCTGGCGCCCGGTCTGGAAGACCAGATATTGGCGTTGATCAACCAGCACCGCAAGTCCAAAGGATTGGCAGCCCTGGAGAATAACCCGGTGATTGAAGCGGAAGCCCGGCGGCATACGGTGGCCATGGCTTCGCACAGATCGCCTTTTGGCCATGATGGTTTCTCCTACCGCAGCAAGGTGATCACTTCTAAGGTCCAGGGCATTACTGCTACCGCTGAAAATGTAGCATATGGTAGTCAAACTGCGCAGGAAGTAGTGGAAGGCTGGCTTAAGAGCCCCGGTCACAAGAAGAATATTGAAGGCAAGTTCCGCCTCACCGGTATCGGCGTAGCGCGTGATGAAAAGAGCGTACTATACTTCACGCAGATATTTGCGAATTAGGATACAGATTAAATAATAAGAAAAACAGGCTACTTCGGGAGATGTAGCCTGTTTTTTAATTTTGACTTCTCCTCCTGATTATGCTGTTGCTTTATACTTAGTTTAGTAATTTTAAAGGATGCCTAATCTATACATAATTGCAGGATGCAACGGCGCAGGAAAGACGACGGCCAGTTACAAAATTTTACCCAAAATATTCGACTGTAAAGAGTTTGTAAATGCTGATAGTATTGCTGCAGGGCTTTCGCCTCTCAATGCGGAAAATGTAGCTATAGAGGCCGGGAGAATAATGCTACACCGAATTAATCAACTAATGGAGGAAAAAGTAGATTTCGCTTTCGAAACTACCCTGTCTACCAGAAGTTATGTATCGTTAGTCAAAAAGGCGCAGGAGTCAGGCTATCAGATAACTTTGCTTTACTTCTGGTTGCCTTCTCCGCAAATGGCAATAGAAAGAGTTGCCAAAAGAGTAAGTCAGGGCGGTCACAATATACCTGAAGAAGTAGTTATTCGAAGATACTACCGGGGACTTCAAAATCTCATGAACCTGTATATCAATATTTGTAATGTTTGGATGGTCATTAACAACGTGAATGCATTTCCCGATATGGTAGCTGAGGGTGGGTTAGAGGTTGATACTATCATAGAAAACACCGATATTTGGGATGTTATTTTAATACAAAGCAGAGAATATGGCAAATAAGCCTACATACAATAGAGAGTTGACTAAAAAGGTATTGCAAGGTATCAGGGATGCTGTGCGAGAGCTTGTAGAAAAAAGTGCAGCTAATAATGAGTCTCTGGTTATTGGGGATAATGATGGAACTATAAAAATTGTTCCTGCTAAAGAACTATTAGAGTCTCTCAAAGAAAAAGTAAATCAGTAGTATATTTTAAATATTACCTTCTAAAAGCAAGAGGCGACATTTTATGTCGCCTCTTGCTTTTAGAAATGAAGATATTAAGTCTTTTTAGGTTTGGCTCTCATTATGATCAATTTGCTATATTGCTCTCCTTATGAAAAGGCGAAGCAGGTGCTTTTAATTTCGCACGTACCAGTTTGGCTACTGCTCCTGTGATGATGATCTCTGCATTGTACTCGCTGAGGGCGCCGGCAATGTGGTTGGCATTGGTGAGGTACTCCATATCATTCATAACTTCTTCTACAGCCTCGTCCAACTGGCGGGCAGTAGGCGTTTCGGTTTTCAGGTTGATGCCTGCTTTGAAATAACCTACCCGCGCACATATTTCAGATTTGCCTTCATGCACACCTGCCACTACCAGTGGCACACCTACACTCAAACTTTGTAACACGCCGCCATAGCCTCCATTGGTGATAAATACTTTGCAATAGGGCAACACATCTTTGAAAGGAATATAGTCTTCTATGATAATGTTGTCATACAGGTACTTTCTGCGCAGTTCCTGTGTTTGTACACCACCGGTTGTTACGATCAATAATATGTCCGTATTCTTGAATGCTTCGAGGGTAGGGACCAGTAGCTTGGTGACATCTTTCTCTACAGTTCCCTGTGTTACCAATACGATCTTCCTGTACACTTTTAGCTTGGGGTGTGTCCAGGCCGGTTGATTGCTTTGCCTTGCCAGCGGACGTAAGGCGCCGATGAAAGTAATGTTCTTGCCAATCCTGCTGCGCTTATATTCAAATTCCTGCACACCTATTTGCATCACTGCATCCGCACGTCTGATAAGCGTATCTACCAGGTCCGACTTTGTGCCGTGCAGCCCATTGCTGATGAGTATTTTGTCAAAGGCGGTGATGCTCTTCTTCAATAATATATTACGGGCTGCAAAATGCATGAAGTGGCGTTTTACCGTGTCTATGATCCCACTGCCCGGAGGCATGCCCAGTCCATAAGGATATACATTTGTTGAAGCTTCTCCCAACGGGATAACGCCAATAGCGATAACCGGGATATTCAGCCGCTCTTTCACGAACGGGATCGCGGTAAACATGCTGTCGCAGATCATGATGTGAAAAGGGAAATCCTGCGCAATGTCCCTGATATCATGGTAGTATTCCACGGAACGGGCAGCAAAACCTTCGATCATATCGAAGTTCAGCCGGGCTATCTTTCCTTTGATGTTCTTTCTTTCGGGTATTACCTCATCAACATTTTGGGCATTGATGTCTTTGGCTTTTACAAATGGCCAATGCCTGATCTGCAAGGCTTTGAGCTTGTCGGCGAAGATGTTGGAAGTGTACCATTGTACTTCGGCGCCCTGGTTCTGCAGGTATTTGGCAAGAGGGAGTAAGGGATTGAAATGTCCATCGGCCGGAACATTGGCCATAAGGATCTTGATGCCGGTGAGTGCCCGGCCACTGTATTCGTTCATGGCTATTTACTTTTTAAAGCGTGACTTATGTTGCTATCCTTACAAAAGTCATTGTTGTGACAATGGCGTACAATCACCATATTCGGGGGGAAGGGGTAGTGGTGAGTCGTGAATACTGAGTTGTGAGTGCGTTTGCTTCGCGGTTAGGTACTTCAAGCGTTTGAATAATAAGTTGTTGTAGATGTTTGAGCCTTTTGCCGGCCTTGCTCCATCCTTGTGCGAGCCATGCATGAAGTGCGCTTTAACTTGCAAGGATGACACATGGTTGAAGCATCCCTGCTTGTTCTGAGAACGAAATCCTCCACAGAAAGTAGCGGATCTCCAGGTATTTAAACTTGATGAGGTGTTTTAGCTCAACAGGTTGTTGGCTTCGTTGTCTTTGAGGGATACGCCGGAGAGTTGCAACCTGAACGATTCGCGGATGAGATAGAACAGTTTGGTAGCAGCAGCCTGGTAGCTCAGACCTTCCGGGCGGATGTTGGAGATGCAGTTGCGGGCTTCATCAGTAAGGCCCGGTTGAGGGCGGTAAGTGAGGTACACGCCGAGGCTGTCAGGTGAGCTTAGTCCCGGCCGCTCTCCAATCAATACTACTACCAGCTCTGCCTTGAGCAGACTGCCGATCTCATCACCAATGGCCACGCGTGCCTGCTGTACAATACTTAAAGGAGCGAGTGGGATAGTGGCCTGCTGGAGCATGGGTAATAATAGTTCCAGCAAGGGGAGGGCGTTGTTGTTGATGGCAGTGGCACTCAGACCATCCGCCAGTACAATGGAAACTGATTGTTGTATAGGGCTGTCAGCTAATGAAGTGAGTAAGCCGATTGAATCGGTATGGAGTTTTCTTCCTTTATCTGGTCTTTGCAGGTATTCGTACCTGTCAGCTGCCTGGCTGTGCAGCAGGTTTACCGGTAGTTGCAGGCTTTGCAATTGTGCAATGAGTGTATCTGTATTCAATAGGGAATACACCGCATCGCGCGCATGGGCATGCGCCATGCGGAATTGTAATACCTCCTGCAAGGGAATAGCCGTGCCTGTTCTTCCCAAAGCAATACGTGCGGGTGTGAAGGCTTTCAATGATGCCCATGGATCGGGCTGAATTACTGTATGTCGGATGCTCTTATCGTTCATGCTTATATTCGAATGCAGGTGACTTTTGAATGGTGAGCCGTGAGTAAAACGGACTTGGCACTCACTACTGACCACTCACCACTGACTTTGTATTAACTTATGTGATCCACTTACTTTCAACAGATTCCCCGCTTCATTCATAATGCCTTGTTTCACCAGCCACTGCTCAAACTCTGGTGCGGGACGCAGGCCCAGCACTTTACGCACGTATAATGCATCATGGAAAGAGGTGGACTGATAATTAAGCATGATATCATCCGCGCCGGGAATGCCCATGATGTAATTGCAGCCCGCCACGCCCAGCAGCGTGAGCAGGTTGTCCATATCATCCTGGTCGGCCTCGGCATGGTTGGTATAGCAAACATCTACGCCCATGGGCAGACCCAGTATCTTGCCACAGAAATGATCTTCCAGCGCTGCACGGATGATCTGTTTACCATCGTATAAATATTCAGGGCCAATAAAACCGACCACCGTATTTACCAGCAGTGGGTTGAACTTGCGTGCCACTGCATAAGCACGTGCTTCACAGGTTTGCTGATCTACACCGCCATGCGCGTTCGCTGATAAGGAGCTGCCTTGTCCCGTTTCGAAGTACATGACATTGTTGCCAATAGTGCCGCGTTGTAAAGAAAAGGCTGCTTCGTATGCTTCCTGCAGAATGGAAAGGTTGACGCCAAAACTGCTATTGGTTTGTTCCGTACCACCAATGGATTGGAATACGAGGTCTACCGGTGCCTGCGGCATGATGGTGAGTGCTGTGGTAACATGGCACAATACGCACGACTGTGTAGGTATATCGTATTGCTGGCGCAACTCGTCGATCAGTTGTAACAACTGCACGGTGGTGGCCGGACTGTCAGTTGCCGGGTTGATGCCGATCACCGCATCACCACTGCCATAGAGCAATCCGTCGACGATACTCGCTGCAATGCCTTTGGGATCATCGGTGGTATGGTTGGGTTGCAACCGTACCGCTAAATGTCCTTTGAGGCCGAGGGTATTTCTGAATTTGGTGATCACTTCACATTTGCGCGCCACGCTGATGAGGTCCTGGTTGCGCATGAGCTTGGACACGGCGGCTACCATTTCAGGGGTAAGGCCGGGCGCCAGGCTTTGAAGGGTGGGTGTGTCGGCTGCATCACTCAGCAACCAGTCGCGCAACTGGCCTACAGTGAAATGACTAACCGGTGCGAAAGCCTGGGCATCGTGGGTGTCGATGATGAGCCTTGTTATCTCGTCACTTTCATAGGGAATGATGGCCTGCTGCAGAAAATCCTTGAGTGGAATATCCGCCAAGGCCATTTGTGCTGCCACCCGTTCTTCATAACTTCCTGCTGTAAGCCCTGCCAATGCATCGCCGGAGCGATAAGGAGAAGCTTTGGCCAATACGGTTTTGAGGTCGTCAAACCGGTATGTATGATTTCCTATGGTTGTTTTATAAGGCATGGAAGGCGACGCAGGTGAATTTTTTATATATCAATCCCGGGTATAAATCTAAGCCTGTTTTGTTACATTTATCAGATGAAAAATCGTGCATTTTCACTCATCGGACTGCTTTGTATGGGCGTGCTGCTATTGCAGGCGCAGGATATTACGCTTAACAAAAAAGTAAAGCAGGTACTGCAGCAGGTAGATTCCAATAATATCAAAAGAGATATTACTTACCTGGCCGATGACCGGTTGAAAGGCCGCCAACCCGGCCAGCCCGGTTACCAGACTGCGGTTGATTATGTTACCGAACAGTTTAAGCAAGCAGGTGTGGCGCCAGGTGGCGATAACAGCACCTATCTGCAAAAGCTGGTATTGCGCAGGGCGAGTACAGATGCTAAATCGGTCATCGCTGTTTTGAAAGATGGTGCCGGTAATTTTGATAGCCTCGTCAGCGGAAAAGATATTGCGGTGCTCCCGCATGGCACAGAAGCGGCTGTTAGCGCCGAAGGTTCACTGGTGTTTGTTGGTTATGGGCTGGATATTCCCGGAAAGTATTCCGATTACCAGGGACTGGATGTAAAAGGTAAGATCGTCGTGATGCTGATGAGTGCGCCTGCTTCGCTCAACCTGCCTTCTACGCTGAGTGCGCACTTTGCCAACCCCGGTTCTAAAATAGCCATCGCTCTTGCAAAAGGCGCTAAAGGTGTCATTATGGTACAGCCATCTTTGCCGGCAAGTAATCCCAGCATAACAATGGCGATGGACCCTGCCAAAACAACGGCTTACAGCCGCACGACTTATAAAAAATTACTGGTGATGGCCCGCATATCGCAATCTGTACTGCAGCGCTTGTTTATGCAGTCGGGTAAAAACCTGAAGCAGGTGCTGACCAGTCTTGAACAGGGCAAGCCTGCTTCGGTGGTATTGCCGCTCAGTGCTTCTTTTCAATACAAGAGCATCTACAACGATATTGAAAGTTATAATGTAATAGGTAAAATAGAAGGCAGCGATGCGCAATTGAAAAATGAGTATGTGGTGCACACGGCCCACCTGGATCACGTGGGCATTGGCACACCGGTGAAAGGTGACTCTATTTATAACGGAGCGCATGACAATGCATCTGGTGTGGCTTCACTGCTGGAGATTGCCCGTACGTATAAGCGCCTGCCTGCCAAACCGCGCCGGTCGATATTGATCGTGATGGTAACAGCGGAAGAAATGGGCCTGTTGGGATCGGCTTACTTTGCGGCGAATCCTACTGTTCCGAAAACGCAAATTGTAGCCGACGTAAACACTGATATGCCTACGCTGATTGCGCCACTGCTATCGGTAGCGCCACTGGGGGCTGAGCATTCGAGCCTGGAAAAGAATGTAGCTTTCGCCTGTAAAGAATTGGGTGTCGAAATGCAAAAAGACCCGATGCCAGAGGAAGTACGTTTCGTTCGCAGTGATCAATACAGCTTCGTATGGCAGGGCATTCCTGCACTCCATATCAAATATGGTATCAAGACCGCCGATCCTGCTTTCGATCTGGTGAAGTTTACGAAAGAGTGGCGCGATGCTAATTACCACAAACCTTCTGACGAGATCACCAATGGATTTGACTTCACTGCCGGACGTAAGTATGTACAGCTGAATTTCCTCATCAGTTATTCAATAGCACAGACTACTGCGAGGCCGACCTGGAACAAAGGAGATTTCTTTGAGAAGAGCGTGCAGTAAGAATCCGGCGGCGAGCGAGTAGATACTTTACGCAGTAGCTTCCATCTGTTTGTGCTTGCCCATGGCAACAAAGATGAGCATCACGATGGCCAGTCCGCCAAAGAACAGGAGGCTGAGCCAGCGGTTGTAGTACATGATCGCTATTAATGCCACTACTGATAATACCAGCGCGATGGCCGGGAACCAGGGGTAGAGCGGTACTTTAAAAGGCCGCTGTAGCTGTGGTTCTTTTTTGCGCAGTACAAAAAAGCTGATCATGCTCATGATGTACATAACTACGGCGCCAAGCACAGAAAGAATAACCAGCTGATCAGTTTTACCCAGTGCCAATGCCACAACGCCAAACAAGCCGCCTGCAATAAGCGACCAGTGTGGCGTCTGGAATTTTTTATTCACCCCTGATAATATACCGGGCAGGTAGCCGCTACGGGCTAATGCGAACATCTGGCGCGAATAACCAATGATGATACTGTGGAAGGAAGCGATAAGTCCGAACAAACCGATGCCGGCAAACAACCTTGTGATGCTGTTGTCTTTTCCCAACACGATGCCAATGGATTCCGGCAGCGGATAATCGATAGCTGTCAGCCGTTGCCAGTCGGTAATACCACCAGTGAATACCATCACGGCGATGGCCAATAACATCAGGGTGAGAATGCCGGTGATGTATCCGATAGGTATGGTGCGCGCCGGATCTTTTACTTCTTCGGCCACCATTGCCACACCTTCGATGCACACGTATAACCACATGGCGAAAGGCAGTGCCGCAAATACGCCACCCCATCCGGCAGGCATGCTATTATGGAAAAAGTTGCTGGCGCTGAACGAAGGGGCTACGATGCCTATGTAGATCAGCAATTCTCCAACTGCCAGTAATGTTACAATGAGTGTAAATACTGCCGACTCTTTAATGCCCAGCAGATTGATGGCAGTGAATATTACATAACAGCCGACGGCTGTCCACAATACCGGCAGCGAAGGATAAAGAAAATGTATATAGTTGCCCAGCGCAAAAGCAATAGCCGGTGTTGCCAGCAGAAACTCAGCGAGTGTAGCATATCCGGCGACAAGCGCACCCAGTGGTCCGAATGCTTTGTAGGAATAGGCAAAGGGGCCGCCTGCATGCGGTATGGAAGTAGTGAGTTCGGTAAAGCTGAAAATAAAAGTGATGTACAGTACAGTGATGATGAGAGTGGCAAGCAGAAACCCAACCGTTCCGGCTACGCCCCATCCATAGTTCCAGCCGAAGTATTCACCCGAGATCACGAGGCCTACGGCGATGGCCCAAAGATGGATAGGACGTATGACTTTTTTCAGTCCGGTAGCGGATTGACTCATAAGCTGCTTGGTTTCCCTAAAAATAAGCTAATATGGCTTATCTGCGCGTAACTGTAACTTTTAAGAAAGTAGCCGGGATGAATGTCGTGCCGTTGCCACTTTTATTTTGTTTGTTGAACAAGTCTTCCAACTCCCGCTGCAGCTCTGCTGCCTTACCATTTTTTTCAGCTGCTTCGAATGCATTCATCGTGGGGCCATAATATTGCTTGAATGTTCCCAGCAATACGGAGGGCGCACCAGGAATTTCGAAACTGAAAGTGTCCCTGACAAATGATATGTCTTCTTTGGCTACCCCGGCAGCAGCAAAGCGTTCGGTAACATGATCTTCCTTGCCCCACAACATTGGACTGATAAAACCTTCGGGTGGTGGCGGTGTGTAAGAGGAGCTTATTTTTAATATCTGTGCCACGAGGGTGGGGTCTCCCGGGATCCAGTTGCCCATTACGATCCTTCCGCCAGGACGGGTAACCCGCACCAGTTCTTTGGCTACATCCATCGGCTTTGGTGCGAACATGGCGCCAAACATGGTAACCAGGAGGTCGAAGCGTTGATCGCCCAATTCATGCAGATCAGTTGCATCTCCTTCCTGGAAGGTGCAATTCGTAAGTCCTTCTGACTGTGCTCTGCGATTGCCTGCTATGACGAGATTGCTGGCTATGTCGACGCCCAGCACATGGGCTCCCAGCTTGGCCGCGGGAATAGCAGTGGTGCCGTCTCCGCAACCAAGGTCCAATACTTCCATTCCTTTTGTAATGCCCAGCTGGGCAACGAGTGCGGTACCGCTATTCCGCATACTGTCTGCGATCTTCGTGAAATCACCCTTCTCCCACAATGCTTTGTTAGGATTCATTGCTTAATATTTTTATTGTTATATAATTTATGCAATGATAGCTGTTTAATGCAGCCAGGGCATGCTCTACGAATTCAATAGTATGACTTTAAAGTCCAACTGTTCTTAGTCCAATTAGTGCTTCCCAACATTTTTAACAAATGGTTGTTAGTCTAACATAGAAACGCAGTAGTTGATCATTCATCGCAAGCCGTTCTAAGTAAAATAGGCGTTGGAATATTGTATCATTAAATAAACCTATTTCTATGGTAAGTAAAACCATTACCTGCTTATTGGTGATTGCTGTTTTGGGTAGCCATATTGGTTATTCGCAGTCTACGAAAGTAACTCTTACAACTACAGGAGATAAAAGCCCTGCTATCATTGCCCGAAAAGCCCACGTTAATTATGGTATCAATGCACCTGTCATAAAAAAACTTCTCTCTTTATTCGATAATAAAAAAATGTCACCCAAATCGATCAATGATTCGATTGCAGGGTTGATTCGTAGCTATTTAAAGAATAAGGAAAGTTTTACCTGCGACGATTACCAGATAAGAAGCGCACTCACCTGGATAAACATCCAAACAACGGGAGATAATAGCCCGGCTGTATTTTCTTACGGGGATGTGGGGATTGAGTACGGAATACCGTATGGCCTGTTTAAGGAAATATGCACAATGCTGATGAAGTATGAAAGCAATGAAAGGATTATGCGTGAAGAAGTTAAATGGAAGTCCAGTCAGCTTTCGGGTGCTTTAAAGGAGCTTTACGCCCACACTAAGATATCAAAAGCAGCTTCCATTGTTTGGGAGGGTATCATGAAAAATGGGGCTGGTATTGACGAATATGTAACGGTAATGAAGGAGGAATACGGCAAAAGAAAAGAATTGCAGGCCTCTTATGCTTATATATTAGGTGTGTTTTACGAGTTGTCTTTTAATTATGCTGAAGCGGCGCAGTATTTTAAGGATGCTGCCTATAATGGGGCAACGAACTGTACTTATCAGTTGGCCTATGCCGAAAATCTCAGGAAGCGGGGTAAACTCGATGATTGTCTTTACTACTATGGAGAGGTGAAAAGGTTGTGTGTTGCGCCGGGTAAGATGTTGCCTGATACTTTGTTCTACGCGTATATCGGTACAGGAAAAACCTACCAGCGAATAGGTCGGTTTAATGATGCGCTCAGGAATTTTGATTCTGCACGTTGGTGTATGCAATATAGCAAACAGTATACTTCAATCAGTGCCAGTTACTTTTTTGACGCAGTGACGAATTATCGTATAGAATTGGGGCAGTTTGGCAAAGCTCATCAGGAGGCGCAAAAGCTTGCAGACCTGATCAATAAAGATTCTGTTTCCCTGCTATTGCCTTCGGCCAACGTACCTATAACGTTGGGATCATTATATCATACTAAAGGAATGTATGAATCTTCTCTAAACTTTTTTAGGCTTGGTTTGCCAAAAGGAAAGAATCCTGCAGGTTTAAATAATCCCTTAACTGCCGAAGCTTATAGTGGTATTGCCAGTAATCATTTAGCATTGAAAAAGTTTGATTCTGCTATTTATTTTTTTAAAATGGCTCACCA
This sequence comes from Paraflavitalea sp., assembly GCF_059502485.1. NCBI lineage: Bacteria > Pseudomonadati > Bacteroidota > Chitinophagia > Chitinophagales > Chitinophagaceae > Paraflavitalea > Paraflavitalea sp. The sequence continues at coordinate 526,715 of NZ_JCACET010000010.1, read as the reverse complement.
GATCAATGCCGGTATTTTCGATGCCCAAAGCGTAACAATTGCTTCTGGCTTTATTAACCTGGGTGTAGCCTTCGTTCGGAAGGGAGATGATAGTCTGGTGCAGGAGTATTACGATTCTGCTGAAGTGTATTATGTAAAAGCCTGGAAAATAGATAGTGCTATTTTCAGCGATGGTATGCATGCAGAACTGGCCATCATATTGGGTAATCTTGGCGAACTACATACAAAGAAAAAAGAGTTTATGCAAGCTATTGCTTGTCATGAGCGGGCAAGGAATATTTATAAAGAGTATTATAAAAATGATCATGTCCTGATGGCTTTGGCATTGAATAACCTTGGATCGGCCCGGTTGGAGTGGTTCAAGGATTGCTTTAATAATTCCCAGCAACCACAACATGTTGATTCATTGGAGATATGTTTGAGGTTATTAAGACAATCCGGGACAATGATGCTTACCTTTTTTGATAGCTCGCATAATACTTCCAAGGTGGTCTTTAACAATATTGCTACTGCCTTATTGTACAAAGGTCTTAATTGGGGAAAGCCTGCCAATGTTAATGATGTTTTGAGTATATACAGGGAAAGTATCAGCTATGCGCTTGCTGGTACTGACACTACTACTGCACTTTTTACCTATGGAAGAATCGGTATTTTATGTAAGGAACGTCAACAATGGGATACTGCACTTTTTTATTTGAAACAAAGTATAAGATTAATTGCTCCACAGGAACTTCCGATAAATGTAGATAGTATCAGTAAAATACTGATTGAATTAAAGGATGACTTACGCGCCAGTATACTTGCTCATAATTATCGCAATATGGGAAAGTGCCTTACCAGCACTGGTAATTCAGCAGGCGAACAGGAAATTATAAAAGCACTGAAGGCGTATGCTTTGAAAAGGAATGATCCTGATATGCTTGAATTGCTGCGTAAAGATGGACTTATTAATTAACTACCTCAAAATTAACTGCTATGGACTTGTATACATTTATTTCTTCTTACTATAAAGTTGAGACAGTAATTGGTTTGCTGGCATTTGTTGCAGCACTCGTGTTTGCATATTTTTCGAACCAGACTAAGACAAAGCGAAAGAACATCGGTCAGATTATATCCCAGGCCGATACGTCCGGCAAAGCAGCTCTGGCAGCAGCGCTGGCTGAAGTATTTCCTCCTTATAAAATACCGGACCTGACTTCCAGGCAAGGTTTTCAGCTTGTTAAGATGCATCTGACGCAGAAAGCTGAGGAGTTTAAAATCCGCGCCAGGTTATTCGGTATTGGTATAGGTTTATTCTGTTTGATTGTTTTTGGGGTACTGGTCAATGGATATATTAAATTATCTAAAGTAAAAGAAGGAATAAGGTTGGAAACACATGGAGACAAAAGCCCGGCTATCCATGCCAATGAGGCCACTGTGAACTATTGACAAAAGCCCGGCACAAAGGCCGGGCTCAGAAAGGTTTGATGGTAATGGTTACTATTTTTTATCGAGATAGATCAATTGTCCCAGGTGATAAGACTGGTGATTGGTCCTGTTGATCAGGATATTCAGTTTGTTCCTGTGTGGTTCTTTGGCAAAGTCTTCGGGTGAAATAGAGTTGTGGCGGGTGAACCATTCTTCAGCAGGCAGCTCTGTAAAATATTGGGTGAGCTTTGCATTGAGCTGCGCCCAGTTTTCTTTCAGCGTAGCGATAGGAGGTGTTTCTACGCCAGGTTTATTGGCTTCTCCCACAAAAGGCGCTTCCAGCTCTGGAAACAGTTTTTCTCCCAATCCCAGCAATGGTATCATACCATCATTTACTGCTATCAGGTGGCCCAGTACCCAAACGCCATTGTTTCTTCCGGGCGCTGTGGGTGTAGCCAATTCTTCGTCTGTCAGTTTGTTGATGAGTTTAGTTACACGGGCATTCTGCAATTCCCAGTTGGAAATGACCATTTTAATGAAGAGTTCTTTTTCTGCAGTCGGTTTCGTTGATGTTTGTGCTTCCATAATTGAATGTTTTACAAAACAGTAAAGGATAACATCCCGGGGAGCCGGATTGTTTACGTATTTTTAGATCTGTAAACTTTAACCTTATCTGATTATGAAACCTCCACAGAAAAGCCGCTGGTCAAAGGCTGGTCGGGCGGGATGGGTTATCTTTTTATTATTAATTATTGCTTTCGGGTACATACGCCTGCGTTCTATTTATACGGTCGCTACGCCACCTCCCTCTCCCAAAAGCTCCCCAATGCCTGCGTTGGGGGATAAGTCTATTCATGATTTTCTGAGTGGTGTCAGTTTACAAACTGCCACCGGTAATGTAACCGATCCCTTTCCTGTTGGTAAAATATATCTGCTGGAGTTTTATTTCTATCGCTGCCCTCCTTGCCGGGCGAAGCATCCTGCTTTGCAGGAAATCGATGCCATGATGAAAGACAGTGATGTGGAGATCATTTATATCGATAATGGGAAGATAGATGATGTCGCTGATTTTCATTACCGGGTTTCCAAAACGGAAAAGCAATATTATGATAGCGCAGCCCTGCTGATTAAGCAGCTACAGATAAAGAGTTTTCCTTTTGAAATGATCATTGATAAAAAAGGAATGATCAGGTATGTATCGAAGGGCTATAATAAGGATAAAAAAGAGGAGTATATCCGCAAAACAATTGCCAGGATCACATCTTTACAATAAAGATACCCGGGTTGAACAGGGGCGTATCCCTGCCACCCGGGCATCATGGTTTTCATGGCTATTACCGCGCTGCCAGGTACTGTTTTAACCCCTTCGACTGGAGGAATGCCATTAAGCCTACCCATCCAGCTACAGCCCCGATCAGCAAGTATCCCATGAAAGACAGTCCAAATAATTGTGGTACTACGATGATGAGGCTTTCAATGACCCATACGATATCCAGCGCAATAATGAATTTAACCCATCCTTTCTGAGGCACCTGTTTACGGCTTTGTAAAAATACCAGTGCTGCAAAGGCAACCAGGAAAATACCGGCTACCATAAAGGGCCATGCTTCGGTAGCTCCACAGAGGTTGGCCATCATACCCGGAAAAATAGCAAGCAGCATTCCTGTAGCGCCTGAAGTAAGTGCGTTGATGAACAATACATTTTTTAGCATATTAATTGTTTTAATTGTTTTGTATGACACAAATGTAGATTGGCCAACCGGCGGGGAATTGATAAATTGCGACAAAATGAACGTTCTCGCTTTACATCTCTATCACTTTATGGATTATGCCCGGGTAAGGGGCATTGCCTGGTCTGCGATGGCAGAGTTGATTGGAGGCAATGAGGCATTGAGGCAGCAAGGCAACGAGGGCGAATTGAGTAAATGGGCGGCAGGCAGTTCACTGGACGAAACGGCTGTAGTGAACGTGGAAGATATGTATGGGGTGCTCGCGTTCATCGATAACCACTTCAAGGATAAAGCCTGGGGCATTCAGTGTGGCCAGTTTATTTCCATGAAGTTGCTGGGACTTATTTTCAGACTTTCTTTACAAGCCACTACTATACAGGAGGCGCTGCATTACCTTCAATCTTACCTGGCGGCTGCCATGCCGCTGATCAAAGCGGAGATAGCTATTACGGATGATCATGTAACGATCACGTTTTCTATCGACAAGAAAGAGGATGCTATCAACCGCATCCTATTGGAATATACATTGGCTGTAGTAGGGCGGGAGGTGAAGATGATGGCCGGTGATGATGTTGCTCTTTGGATAAAATCTCCGTTTTACGATGAAAATTATCCTGCCGACTGGCAATCGGGTGATTCATTTATGGTGCGGTTTGAACCGGTAATACTGAAAGCTGCTTTGCGCAATAAAAGTCACCTGCATGTTGATGTGCTGGTGCCTGAATACCTGAAGCAGATAGAACAATTAAAAACAGATGACAGCTTTGCAGCTAAAGTAAAGGAAACACTGCTGTCCATGTCAGACCCGCAGTTGCCAGATATTCAAGCTGTGTCCGGTGCGTTGCACCTTACTCCCCGCACGTTACAAAGGCGGCTGGGTGCTGAAGGGGTTACTTTCCGGGAGTTACTGGAAGATATCAAGAAACAACTATGCTCTTTCCTCCTGCGTCACGACCGGTATACCATTGCAGGCATTGCCGATATCTTAGGCTATGCCGAGCCGGCTTCTTTTATTCATTCTTTCCGGAAGTGGTATGGCGATTCGCCTGAGCGGATGCGGAAACTGTTGTAAACTTCTGTATACGATTCTTGAGAATATCACACGCATAAATATTCCCTTCTTTGTCGATGGCTATATCATGAAGCCGGGTAACAGGTCCGGTGTAATGGCCGCTTCTGCCAAACTGCTGCAGGCGGTTGCCGGTCGAATCAATTAATATAATATCTGATCCCTTTGGCGTGACATAATTGGTGATGTAGTCGGCTGCTATCAGCTGTTCATTGATTTTGTCCACCGTTACCGAATATACTTTCCCGCCTTTGTGGTTATCATATTGTACAATGAACTTGCCGGTACTATCGAAGACCTGCACGCGGCTGTTCTCCCTGTCTGCTACATATACATGGCCCTTGTTGTCGAGATCGATGGCATGAGGAATATCAAACTCTCCCGGGCCATTGCCTGCTTTGCCCCATTCAAAGAGGTATTGCCCGGCTGCATTGAATTTTACCACGCGGCTGTTGCGATAGCCGTCACTCACGTAGAAGGAGCCATCCGGCGCTACGGCTATATCCGTAGGCCGGTTAAAGTGCAGGGAGTCATTGCCGGGCCTTTGGGCAATACCCAGTTTCAGGAGTAGCTGGCCTTCATGAGTGAACTTGAATACCTGGTGCAGCCCTACGTCGGTAACCCAAATGTTGTTTTGATGATCTACCGTCAGTCCATGTGGCATGATGAAAAGACTGTCGCCCCAACTGTGCAATAATTTACCGGTTTGCTTATCCAGTACGATAATGGTTTTCTTAGTAATGAAGGAGGTTGGCATTGATCCCAGCAACGGCCATTCTCTGTCTGCGCGGTGAAAGACAACTATGTTTTGTGCAGTGTCGATGCCAATGCCAACAGGGTTACCCAGAATGTAGTCTGCAGGGAGGGAAGGCCATGCCTGTACAAGCTGATAACTGTTTGTGGATGAAGCGACGGAAATCATTTCTCCCTGTTGTGTGCCTTTGCAGGCATACAGACAGATGATCAATATGGTTATCAGGCTATTCGGGTGCTTCATGGGGAACAGTCATTTCTCCTTTTAGCAAGGTAACTGTTTTTCCTCCCAGTTCTACTGTAGAATCGAATACTGTAAGGAATACTTCTCCACCACGTTCAGAGCATTGGTAAGCGGTTAGTTGCTGTTTGTGCAGTTTCTGTTGCCAGAATGGGGCGAGTGCTGAATGTACGGAGCCGGTAACCGGGTCTTCATCAATGCCGATCCAGGGGCAAAAGGAGCGAAGTAAGAAATCGTATTTGTCAGTGTCTGAAACCGATGTGGTCACCACTTCTTTTATATCCGGTGCGCTTGCTACCATTTGTGCATAATCGGGCTGTATGCTTCTTAATACTTCCGGGCTTTCCAGTTCAATGAACAGCGTGTCCAATTCTTTACAGAAACCTGCTGATAGAATGTTAGTGATCGATAAGCTGCTTAGCAATGCGCTATTTACGGAAACTGCTTCTAATTGATACCGTGGATAAGCCATGATGATGGCATCTTCTTCGAGGCGTGCGTTAACCTTGATCTCTCTGGAGAGATAAAAAGTGACATCGTTTTTTTCAAACATATCAAAAAGGAGCCTCGCTGCGGCCAGGGTAGCGTGGCCACAGGTATCTATTTTTGTGACCGGTGTATAATAACTGATGGCAAATTCACTGGCAGAGTTGACTGCTCCCATAAAGGCGGTCACGGGAAAGTTTAATTCCCGGGCCACAGATTGCATAGTCGCTGGAGTTATCCATCCATGGCACCAGCATACGGCTGTAGGGCTGCCACGGAAAGGCAACGTAGTAAATGTGTCGATGATATGAACCGTTATCTGCATACAGAGATTGTGCCGGATGAAGATAACGTTTTTGAATAATTGTCGGGCATCCCCACAAGCGGTGAGTGATGCAGACGATCAGTCTGTCGGTTTTATTTTACTGAGTATTTTCCGGTCGATGTAAAAAGTGCCAAAGGGAATCATGCAGGCTACCAACACTTTCCAGGTAGTTGTTTTGAATTGCCAGCGTTGTTCAACACCCACGCTTAGTGCGTTGAATATAAATAGCAGGAACAGTAGTCCATGTATTGGTCCTATTGTCTTTACCCATGCGGGATTGTTATACAGGTACTTTGCGGGTACGGCAATTCCTATCAATACTAATAGCGAAATTCCTTCGAGGAGGCCAAGGATGCGCAGGCGTCCTGTTTTTGTATTTAATAATTGTTTCATGGCTATAGTGTTCTGATATATGGCCTTCCCGAAAATGGCGAGAAGGGCCACGGTATGGCGAGGAAAATGAGTAACAGGGCTAACGAATAATACCGGAGGATAGTGAGGAACTTTTCCCGGTCGGTTGCTTTCCGTTTGGCCATGGCCGACCCGATGGTGATGATCACAATAGCTACGAGCATCAGTGCTATATGAGCAATGCCAAAGAAGGCCATTTCGGGATGACGCACACCTCCTTTAAAGCGGGCAAACAGGCTTTTGATCAATGGACTCTTGAGGTATAGCGTAAAGCCAATCATCAATTGGATATGGGCAATGGTAGCTGTCCAATGCCTGAAGGCGTTGTCGGATTTTGTAAAAGGTTTATTGTTTCTGTAACCTGTCCAGGCCCGGTACAATGTATAGAGCAATGTGATGAGTACCAGCCAGCGGAAAAGAGAATGTAAGAAAAGGAGAACGGAATACATGCTGTTTTACTTTGTGTTTCGGGAAGCAAAGTTCTTCAGCAGTGGTGAGGAGGATTAGGACGTAAGATGGTGTTTTTAGGACTTTTCAATCTTTTTACGAAATACCAGTGGGGTGATATGTTCGTACTTTTTAAAGAGGCGTGTGAAATAGGATTGGTCATCGAAGCCCAGTTCGGCAGCTATCTGGTTAACGGAGAGGTCGCTTTGATACAGCAGTACTTTAGCCTCCAGTACAATGGTTTCATCGATCCATTTGCCGGGCGATTTGCCGGTGATGGCCTTCACTGATTTATTGAGGTGGTTGGGCGTAATGTTCAGACGAGCCGCATAATCCGATACGAGGTGGATGGTCTTTATATGCGTGTAGAGCTGCTGCTTAAATTGTTTGGTGATGATGGCGGCATTGCTGGCTGCATTATCTGTAGTGGGTTGACTGGCTTTATTCAGCTCACTCAGCAGGGCAATGAAATAGGGTTGTATAATATCTGGATTGCTGAGGCCATTGGTGGTATAATCGAGTAGCAGCCTTTTAAAGAGTGTGGTTACAAAGCCTGCTGTTTGTTTATCCAGCGCAATGCGTGGATTGCTCCATACGTGCAGGAAGTCGAAGTCTTTGAGTAATTCCGGTCTGCCGAATTTGCTACTGATCATATCGTTCTGGAAATGGCAGAGAAATCCTTTGTTGATATCGAGGTTGGTGAAAGAGTAGACCTGTCCGGCAGGTACGATGAGGCATTCGTTTTTGTAGATGGTATAGGTCTCACTGCCAATCGTCATGATGGCTTCGCCTGCTGTAAGATAAAGGATGGAGTGTCCGGTGGCGCGGGTAGGTGGCACGGGCAGTTTGATCTGGCGGATCATGTCTTCTACGGGTGCGATGAAGAACTTGCCAAAGCCCGGCTTTAGTAGTTGGTCCAATTGCTTTCCGGGATACATATATTTCTCCCGGAAAGCAATGGTATTGTGTGTCTTTATAGTGCTTTTTGCCACTGTCAGGTATCGTCTTTATAGCTCCTTCCTGTTTGGACGGAAGATAAAGCGCATGCCCACATCCCTGGTAAACCAAACAAAGGCCCAGTTGAAGAATGTCTTCACCTTGTTGCGGTAGTTGATCAATGACCAGATGTGGATGAAACCCCAGATGAGCGCGGCAATAATGCCTTTGAAATGCAGTTTGCCAATATCGGCCACGGCTTTTGTTTTTCCGATAATGGCCATGGTGCCTTTATCCCAATATTTAAAAGGCTTCAATGGTTTATTGTCGGCCATATTCCGCAGGTTCTTAGCCAGGTTTTGTCCTTGCTGTATGGCCGGCTGTGCCAGCTGCGGATGTCCATTGGGGAAGGCCGGGTCGGTGGTCATGATGCAGCTATCACCCAAGGCGTATACGTTATCGAGGCCCTGTACTTTATTGTAGGCATCAACCATCACCCTGCGACCGCGTGTAATGCTTTCTTTAGGCAGGCCAGGTAATTCTGTTGCGATAACGCCTGCTGTCCAGATAAGGGTATCTGTCGGTATCTTCTCTCCATCGGCCAGTACTACACTGCCATCGACATAATCCTTCACTTGTTTATTCAACAGCACTTTGATGCCCAATTCCTGCAGGGCATTGTAGGTATAGTCCTGTGATTTTTGGCTCATGGGTGCTAATACCTTGGCGTTGGAATCGATCAGGTAGATGGCGCCGGGCTGACCTATCAGTTCCGGGTAGTCTTTTTTGTAGATGCCGTTTTTCATTTCGGCCAGGATGCCGGATATCTCTACACCACTGGGACCGGCGCCGGTCACTACGATGGTGAGTAGCTTTTTACGCTCCTCCGGATCGGTGGTGATGGTCGCTTTCTCGACGGTTTGTAAGATGTAGTTGCGTAGTTCTATGGCATCGTTGATGGTCTTCATGGGCACTGCCTTCTTTTGCACGTTCTCGAGGCCAAAGAAGTTACTTTGTGTGCCGGTGGCAAAGACGAGATAGTCGTAGTCTAATTCTCCGGTAGACAGCACCACCTTATTTTGCTCGGGGATCACCTTTATAAACTCCGCCATGCGGAAGTTGATATTCTTTTTGTGGTGGTATAGTTTTCGGAAGGGATAGCTGATATTGGAAGGTTCAAGAAAGCCTGCGGATACCTGGTAGATAAGTGGAGGAAAGAAGTTGTAGTTGTTCCTGTCTACCAGTGTAATAAAGAAACGATTGTCTTTAGCTAACTGTTGTATCAGGTGGACGCCGGCGAAGCCTCCGCCGATGACTACCACCTTTTTTTGATGTCCGTCCATAAAATAATGCCGTTTTGAAGGTCAAAATTAAACCTATTTGCAAAAAGCGGGCCCCTGGACTATTTGCGAAATGCGGTATTCTGTTGTATAACGCATGGCGATTCTTTTTTGTTTACAGTTCAAGCAGTAAATCTGTCACTGCATACCCAACACACGTCAATACAAGGCCGTTTTGTATGTCTTTTTCTGTCAATACTTCGTTGAGGTTCATTTTTACGGTGCCGCTGAGGCAACGGGCTGTACAGGCAGAACAACGTCCGCCCCGGCAGCTGTAAGGCAGTTTGATGTGTTGGTTGAGGGCTGCCTGTAAAATAGTATTAGGGTAGGAGACGGTGAACTCGTGGTAGCGTTCTCCCTGCTTTACCCGCACCGTGCGTGGTGCTGTGTCAATACTGAAAGCTGGCGGCGGTACGGTATCGACCGTAAAATTTTCTTTACGGATCTGGTCTTCTGCTATGCCCATCACCCGCAGGGTGAACTGTACCATGCGCATGAATGAGGGTGGGCCGCAGGTATAGAAGAGGGTATTGGTGTGATGTTGTTGATAGTGTTTGTTGATGATGATCTCGAACAGGCCATTGTTAAGGCGGTGATGAGGAAGCTCCTGTAGTATGGGCGAGCTGAGCAGATCGATGCGGGTGAAGCGATCTGTATAATGCTCTTTCAGTTGTTGTATGGCTCCGTTGTAAATAATGTTGTTCTCATCGTGGTTTTGATATAGCAGGATGGCCTTGCTGCGGGGTTCATCACGTAGCAACTTTTTGAGCAATGCAAACACTGGGGTGATGCCACTGCCGGCGGCTATGAAGAATACCTGTCTGCTGTTGGCGGGATCGGTAGCAAGGGTAAACCGGCCACTGGGTGGCAGGCTGTTGACGATGGTGCCCTCAGACCAATGTTCCAGTATATGGCGGGAGACAGCACCATTCTCTTTTTTCTTTACTGTGATAAATACCTGTGGGTCGATGCCGGGTGTGGAACCAAGGGAATAAGAGCGCCTTATTTCCTGCCCGTGGTAATCGACGAGAAAGGTGAGGAATTGCCCAGCTTCATATTGTACTGGCTGCCCACTCATCGTTTCCAGTACATAACTAATGGTGTGTTGGGCTTCAGGAATTACCCTGACCACTTTCCATTGCAACAGGTCCATATTATTTCTCCGCAATTTTTACCACGATCCTGCCCATGATCTTTCCTTGCAGGATGGAGTCGATATACGTGAGGTTGAGCTCGTCGAGCGTTACTTCTTTAACAACAGCGTTGAGTTTATCCTTGATGTTCCATACATCTTTCAGCTTGTCCCACACCAGCAGGCGCGTGGACATAGGTGTTTCTGCAGAACCTACACCCAGCAGGCTAACGCCGTTGAGAATAAACGGATATACAGTAGCATCGAGTTTGGGTGAGGATACCAGGCCGGTGCTGACTACCGATCCTTCGGGTTTGCAACCTTTCAACAAGGTGAGCAGGGTGTTGCCGCCCACCGTATCGATAGCGCCTGCCCATTGAGGGCGCAGCAACGCTTTGCCGGAGGTGTCGTTGACAAAATCGCGGCTTTCTACTTTATGAGCGCCGAGATGTACGAGATAATCATGCGCGTGGCTTTTACCCGTTACGGCAATGACCTCATAGCCGGCTTTGCCTAATAAGGATACAGCTACGCTGCCCACGCCACCCGTAGAGCCAGTTACTACGATGGGACCTTGTGATGGGGTAAGGCCCAGCAGTTCCATTTTATGGAGGCCCAGGGCGGCGGTGATGCCGGCTGTTCCTAATATCATACATTCTCTGAGGGTATATCCTTCGGGCCTGCGTATTACCCAGGAGGCAGGCACACGGATGAACTCTCCATAGCCGCCGGCGGTGTTCATGCCCAGGTCGTGACCGGTAATGATCACTTCGTCGCCGGTAGCAAATTGCTCATTGCGGCTGATCTCTACAATGCCGGCTGCGTCGATACCAGGCGTATGCGGATATTTACGGGTAATGCCCTTATTGCCGGTGGCAGAGAGGGCATCTTTATAATTGAGGGAAGAATACAAAACCCTGATCACTACCTCGCCAGGAGGCAGGTCGTCAATAACCCTTTCTACGATGTTGCGTTCAAATTTCCCGTCGGCGGTTTCTGTAACCCAGAGTGCTTTAAATGGCATGATTGGCTTTCTCTTTTGGTGCTATTATGATTGTAAAATACGTCAAGTTGATTATATGATCTGTCTGTTATGATTTTTGCAATAATTGTTCATAAAGCCGGTAATTCTCTTCATCAAAACAAACGAAGGTGATCGTTTCCACTTTACCGGGGTGAGCTGCAATGAATTCCTGCACAGTAGCAACCGCCACTGCAGCCGCTGCTGCTTTGGGAAACCGGTATATGCCGGTACTGATGTTGGGAAAGGCCAGGGTTTTGATGCCATACTCGATTGCGATAGTTAATGTGTTCCGGTAGCAGTTTGATAGCAATTCTCGTTCCCGGTTGTTGCCGCCCTGCCAGACAGGGCCTACGGTATGGATCACATAGCGGGCAGGCAGGTTGCCGCCGGTGGTAATAACTGCTTCCCCGGTAGGACAGCTTCCCTGTCTGTTCCTGATCTTGACACAGTCTTCGAGAATGGCAGGACCGCCGGCGCGGTGAATAGCGCCGTCTACGCCGCCACCGCCCAAGAGGGAGCTATTGGCTGCATTGACAATGGCGTCGGCCTGTACCTTGGTAATGTCACCCTGAAGGAGAGCAAGTTTTGTCATTGAGCAATTGGATTTGAACCAGTATTAAAAGTAGGTTCAAAAAGGATGGCATCCAATGCTGCAGCTCAAAATTAATGCAATATGGCTTCCGGGGTCCGGAAAAAGCGCAGCTGGTGGTTGATAGTGCCGGTTGCCGCCTCATGGATTAGTAAACTTCCAATGACATGGCTGAAGATGGCTGCACCCTGGTTGTTGAGGTGAACACCGTCGATGGTTAGTTGCAGGTTTCTTTGCTTGCTCAATAGGCGTGGGCCGCACGCTAATTTGGATACCAGTCGGTCGATAATGGTCACCGCAAATAAGCTCTCGATAAAATAAGACCGTTGTGGGCTTCTTTGTAGGCGTATGTCGAAAAGCTTACCGCAGTCTGCCAGCAGGAGAGATTCTTTGTGGGCTATTTCACGAATGCAGTTATTATATGTTGACCGTTGTTCGTTGAGCGGAGAAGACAGCGACTCGCTAATACATCCCATCGTTACCAAAATGATCTTTGCGGCGCTTTGTGCTTTGACTATTTGGATGGTTTGCTTCAGGTGCGTAGCGAAGTGCTGTGCGTCTGTGAGCGGGATGATTCCTTTCTTCAACTGGATACGATGAGCAAGCCGGAACAACCGGTTGCCTTGTTGAAAGTGGGGCAGGATGATATCGTTATAACCTCCCTGCAGGATGATGTAATCGTAGTTGCTGTTTACTTTGAGTGCTGCGAGCAAACGATGGGTAATTAACTGGATGGTCTCGCCATTGGTTGCCAGGTTGGTAATACGCAAGTGAGGAAACAACTTCTTAAGCGGCGCAATATAGCTTGCGCCGATGTTTCCTCTCGTAATGCTGTCGCCCACAACTAATATGTTCATATACCCTGGTATTTCAAGGCAAAATTAACTGTCAGCTTTTGGGTAGTATTGAATATTTACGACAATCTTAAAAGAGGGTCTGTACACCGTGCGCCACTTTGTTCTCATGGTTGAGCAGCCATTTTTTGCGGGGCAGTCCGCCGCCATATCCAACCAGTTCGCCTTTGGCGCCTATTACCCGGTGGCAGGGTACAATAATGGCAAGGTTGTTTTTTCCGTTGGCCGAGCTGGCAGCGCGGATGGCCTTGGGGTCACCCAGGCGGCGGGAAAGCTCGATGTAGCTGATGGTTTTACCAAAAGGTATGTTCATGAGTTCATTCCACACTTTTTCCTGGAATTCGGTCCCTTTCTGATAAAGGGGCAGTTCAAATACCCGGCGGTCGCCATGAAAGTATTGTATCAGCTGTTCGGTGACCTGTATGGCGAGGGGAGGAAGGTTAGGTGAAGATGGGGGAGCGGTAGCTACTTCTTCCGATTTCATAAAATGCACTTCACTCACGTATTGATCAGTGCCGGAAATACGTAGTAATCCTACGGGCGAATGATAGTATGTGGTGAATGTAGTTGACATGAGCTTTACCCAATTTTCCAGCCATTCTCCACTTTTCGTTCGGGTTGCAATAAAACTACGTCTTTTTTATCAGTATACACGCCCAGCACCAGGCATTCGCTGAAGAAATTGGCAATCTGTTTGGGCGGAAAATTTACGATGGCTACAACCTGTTTGCCGATTAATTCATCTTTGCTGTACATAGCAGTGATCTGTGCTGATGATTTTTTAACCCCCGACTCACCGAAATCGATAGTAATTTGGTATGCAGGCTTTTTAGCTTTTGGAAAATCGGTAACTTCCAGAATTGTTCCGACGCGAATGTCGATCTTTTCGAAGTCGTCCCAGGTAATCGTCATGTATTAAAAGTGTTTAATCAAAAATAACAAATAAGCTATCTAATTCATCCAACCAAACCATTCCATTGCAATATGAAAAAGAACCAATCATCGTCCCGCCGAAAATTTATCCGTAACACTTCTTTAGCTGCTGCCGGTTTTTTCATTGTGCCCCGCCATGTATTGGGCAGAGGGTACAAGGCCCCGAGTGACAAACTGAACATTGCTGCTGTTGGGGCAGGAGGCAAGGGCATTGTAAACATTGAGCTGGCTTATAATAAAGGTGCGGAAAACATTGTAGCGTTGTGCGACGTAGATGATCGTCAGGCCGCAGATTCCCGCAAGAAGCATCCTCAGGCTACTTATTACCGCGATTTCAGGGAGATGCTGGACAAGCAAGGCAAATCCATTGATGCGGTGATGGTAAGCACACCCGATCACATGCATGCAGTGATTGCATTGCCTTGTATGCAATTGGGTAAGCACGTATATGTAGAGAAACCACTTACACATGATATTTATGAAGCCCGCATTTTAACGCAGGCCGCAGAGAAATACAAGGTCGTTACCCAAATGGGCAACCAGGGCAGTAGCAGTGATGGTACACGCAATGTAGAATCGTGGGTGCAAAATGGTGTCATTGGTGATGTGCACACGGTGCATGTATGGACCAACAGGCCTACCTGGCCACAAGGTATCGCTACGCCTAAAGGCCAATTTGCCGTGCCTGCTGAAGTAGATTGGGAACTCTGGCTGGGTACTGCTCCCTATCGCGATTTCAATCCTTCTTATATCCCGGCTATCTGGCGCGGATGGGTTGATTTTGGAACCGGTTCATTGGGTGATATGGGTTGCCATTTCATCGATGTTCCTTACCGTGCCCTAAAGCTGCGTTATCCCATTTCTGTGGAATCAAGTGTAACAAGAGTATGGAGTGGCTTCTTCCAGGAAGTATTTAATACAGATAGTTATCCGCCTTCTTCCAAATCGCATATCATGTTCCCGGCCAGGGGTAAAATGGTGCCGGTGGAAATGATCTGGTACGATGGTGGCATCATGCCCCGCCGTCCGGAGGAATTATCGGCCGATGAAGCCTTTGGCGAAGACAGTGGCGGTATCCTCTTCGAAGGAACCAAGGGCAAGATCCTCGCCGGCATCTTTGGTGAAAATGCCCGGTTGCTGCCAGACAATAAGTTCAAGGGCGCTAAGTTGCCCAAGCCTGACCGTCCTTATGTGGTGCGTGGCCCTGAAGGACACCAGACGCAATGGACGGATGCCTGCAAAAAAGGTCATGGAGCCTACACCAGCTCACCTTTTGAGATGGCAGGCCCGCTTACAGAAACGGTGTTGATGGGCAATCTGGGTATACGTAGCTTCTATTACAGTGAAACCGACAGCAAAGGCAATAAGAAATTTACCGGCCGCAAAAAACTGCTCTGGGATGGTGCAAATATGAAGGTCACCAACTTTGAGCCGGCCAACCAGTTTATCAAACGTCAATACCGGGGTAGCTGGAAACTGGAGCTCTAATTTTTATTTCGGGGAATGGAAGGAAGGGCGTAAATTGGCTGCTAAATCGTTATATCACTGCTCTTGTTTAACTTATAAAACTAAAACCAAGTTTGTCGTTATGAAAAAGAAGCAAACGACCCAACCCACGCGCCGCGCTTTTATCCGTAACTCTTCGCTGGCGGCTGCTGGTTTCTTCATCGTTCCACGTCACGTATTAGGTAAAGGCTTTATCGCGCCCAGTGATAAGCTGAATATTGCCGGTATTGGCGCTGGTGGTAAAGGCGAAAGCGATCTGGCTGAGTTTGCAAAAAGCCCCAATGCCAACATTGTAGCATTGGTGGATGTAGACGATACCCGGGCAAAGAAATCACGCGAACGTTTCCCCAAGGCTACTTATTACAGGGACTTCCGGGAAATGCTGGCAAAAGAAGGTAAGAACATAGATGCGGTTTCTGTATCTACACCTGATAACACCCACGCAGTGGCTGCACTGGCTGCCATGCAAATGGGTAAGCACGTGTATTGCCAGAAACCCATGACGCATGATATTTACGAAGCACGTATCCTCACGGAGGCTGCCAAGAAATACAAAGTAGTTACCCAGATGGGTAACCAGGGTGGTTCCGGCGACGGTGTTCGTAAGATGAAAGAAATGGTTGACGCCGGTATGATCGGTGAAGTGCATACTGTTCAGTGCTGGACCAATCGTCCGGTATGGCCACAAGGTGTACCTACACCATCAGGTCAGTTTGAAGTTCCTTCTACACTGGATTGGGACCTCTGGCTCGGCCCTGCCAAGAAAATCGATTACAACCCTGCCTACCTGCCTTTCAACTGGCGCGGATGGTGGAATTTCGGTACCGGTTCCCTCGGTGATATGGCGTGCCACATCATGGACCCTGTATACCGCATTCTGCCGATCGACTATCCTTCCAGCGTAGAAGCCAGCGTAGCTACTATCTGGAAAGAAATGTGGAACGATACGACTAATCCTGAAAGCTGTCCTCCTTCTTCTATTGTACACCTGGTATACCCCCGTAAAGACGGTAAAGGAAACATCCGCGTGTCCTGGCATGATGGTGGCTTGCTGCCTGAGCGTCCGGAAGAACTCGGACCAGATGAGCCAATGGGCAACTGGGACGGTGGTACTATCTTCATCGGAACAAAAGGTAAGATCATGTGCGATTGTTATGGTGCCAAACCTCGTTTGCTGCCTACGCGCCTGATGCAGGAAAAGACCATGCCGAAGGAAACGATCAAGCGTGTTCCCGAAGGTCACTACGTACAGTGGGTGAACGCCTGTATCGCAGGTTATGGTAAAGGCGAAACCAGCTCACCATTCTCATTTGCTGGTCCGTTCACTGAAAGTATCCTGATCTCTAACCTTGCTATCCGCAGCTACCTGCTGAGGAATCCGAAAGGCAAAGGTTGGGACGACAAATACCTCGGCCGTAAGAAGCTGTTGTGGGATGCAAAGAACATGAAGATTACCAACTTCGACGAAGCCAACCAGTTTGTAAAGCGCGAATACCGCGACGGCTGGAGCTTGTCTTTGTAATCATATTCAAGCTAAATGAAAAAGGAGATGCTGACGGGGCATCTCCTTTTTTATTATTTCAATGTCAGGTTGAGCTTGTCGAAACCTCATTTGGTGACTCTTCGACAAGCTCAGGGTGACATGTACTTACTTCAGATATGAACGCAGCATCCAGGCCATTTTTTCGTGTTTTTCCATCAGGCCGGTGAGGAAGTCGGCAGTGCCGGCGTCCTTCAATTTGTCCTGCATGATGTCTACCTGCTGGCGCAACTGGCGGATCACTGTTTCATGGTCATCGAGCAGGTTGCGCACCTGCTTTTGCTGATCGGGGGTAGGCGCTGGTTCTTCCAGGTCGGTGAGCTTCAGGTATTCCTTCAACCGGCCTTCGGCAAAATGACCGATCATGCGGATACGCTCTGCTACCTCATCAATCATTTCAGCCAGTTCTTCATACTGCCCTTCGTAAAACTTGTGCATCTCCATGAAGTTGTCGCCTATATAATTCCAATGGTAATTGTGCGTCTTGGCATACAGAATGTGCTCATTGGCCAGAATTTTATTCAGGGTGGCTGCTATCTGCTGCGCGTTCTTGTCTGTAAGTCCAATATTGGCTTTCATACACTATGATTTGGTTTGTTAAATACGTAATGATTATATGCTAAATAAATATAGGATGATTTTAGCTACCGGATGCAGCACTGCAAACCAGATGCCCGCGAAAAGCGGGTTGCTACAAATGAATCCATGATTTGTACAAGCGATTGAATGAAGCACAATGCTTACCGAAGGTCGTGTAAATCACACTGCATTGTCAGGGATAACAAGTAAATAACAAAAGCGTAAGGAGTATGTTTATTCTGCAGGAGGCGGCGGTGTCTCTTCGCCGGGTTGTTCATCGGGCTCGTCCACGATCATTTCTGAAAGGGTGATCAGCTCCTGTTGCTTGTAACGGGTTTTGTCCGTGTCGAAACATTTACTGAACTCTTCCAGCAGCGATTGTATGATGCGCTTGTTGGAGAGTGGCTTGAAGTAGGAGGGAACCGGCGGAACGTTGATGCGTTTGAAATAGTTCTCTACGTCCTTATGGGTAAAGACCTGCCCACTCATGGGGTCAATGAAAAACTCTGCTTTATACAGGAAGTCGGCAGTATGACGGTTGAAGTCGTAATCCGACTTGAAATAAGCTAATACAAACTGACGGGGTATGTTGATGGCACGTACGGGTACGTCCAGCAGTTCGCTCAGGATGAGATATAGAATACCGTTGGCGATGGCATTGCCGCGCTTGGTTTCCAGTTGTTTGTTGATCAGGAATTCTTCCGGATGCTGATAACCAACTTCAGCGCCACGCAGGCTGTAATAGTTATACAGGATGCTGGTGAGCACGTTCACCTGTTCCAATGGAGTGAGGTAGTTGTTTAGCTCCAGCCAGATGTTGCGGCGTAGCTTTTCGATCTCCTGGTATACCTGAGCGGTAGCGAGATCGGGATATTGAAAACGCGATACCAGCAATGCGCCGGTGAGAAGGTCCTGGTGTGTATTTTTGTTCCAGGCCACTACTTCTTCAGACAGATCACGGAGGTGAAGACGATGTATCAGCACTTCTATCTTTTCCTGTATCTCTTCGCTGATGGTGTTCTCCCACAGATTCTCCAGGTTGGGTATAATGCCTTTGCCGTAGTCGATAATGCGCGTCGACACTGCGTCATATACCTCTGCATCGGGGTCGTCCAACAAATGAAACAGGGCTGATATTTCTTTATTTTCTTCCATGGTTTACAGCTTCACAACTATCACACTTTCAATATGAAGGTCAAGTTCGGGCAAACTGGTTTATAAAAAATGAAAATGTTTTCCACAAATCCACAAATAGCAGCTATACAAAATTAATCCTCTCCACTGAACTCAGAGGTCAGTGACAGGTGCTGGTTCAATAACCGCTCCAGCTCCTTTTTTTCTTCGGCATTGCGAACGGCCCGCTTGGGTATAACGATGGCATGATGGGAGTTCGTATATAAGTAGTAACAGAAAGGTGTTTCTGCTTTGCGCACGATGGCGTCCCAGTTGTATTTGGTTTCGGAGGCTTCGTCTTTGTCGATGATCCCGGTGTCCATCAGGATCACTTCTGCTTCGCTCAATACGTGCTGGTTCTCGGGTTGTTTCAGGATATCTTTTACCCGCCGGCCGATCGATCTTTTGATGAGCCAGGGAACCAGCAGGAAGTAAACAATAGCAATAGCGCCAAAGATGATGAAGTCAACTACCTTTTGCCGGCTATGGCTGCCCAGGATGAAGAGGACGGCCACTGCTGCATACAGCAGGAATACCCGCAGGTAATAGCGGATGCGATAGCCTTTCTTCTCCGGTGCAGACCAGGCTGTGTAGTAATTGTAATCGAAGTATTCTTCTTCGGTAAGATGGTATTTGAGTACCAGCATCCGTAATTATTTCTTCTTGGGAGCCGCCTTTTTAGTGGCTGTTTTCTTGGCAGCTGCTTTTTTGGCTGGTGCCTTCGTCTTTTTAGCAAAGGCATTAGGCACCTGGGCTTCGATCATTTTCTTTATGTCGTCCAGGCTTACCTGCGCCATCTCTTCAGCCGTGTATTTGGAGTCGTCGGCCTTCCTGCCCAGCTTCAGCATTTTCTTGCCAAAGCGGATGAAGGGACCCCAGCGGCCATTTTCAACGGCGATCTTCTCTTCCGGCCAGTGTTGGATATAGCGGTTGGCCTCTTTGCTGATCTTGGCTTCGATCAGTTCTTTGATATCGGAAGCGCTGAGGGCGTCGAAGTTATAACGGCGGGGTACATTGATAAACATTTCGTTCCATTTGATAAAGGGACCGAAGCGGCCTTTACCCTTGGTAACGGGCTTGTTATCATAAGTGCTAATTGGAGCATCTGCGGTTTGTTTTTCCTTGATGAGCTCGATAGCGCGGTCCAGCGTTACTTCCATAGGGTCTTCACCACGCGGAATGGAGATGAACTGCTCACCCAGCTTTACATAAGGACCAAAACGACCTATATTTACTATCACTTCCTGCCCTTCGAATTCACCCACCGTACGGGGCAGCTGAAACAGTTTCATGGCCTCTTCGAGCGTAATAGTCTCGATGCTCTGGTCTTTCCTGAGCGCGGCAAAGCGTGGTTTGTTTTCGTCACTTGCATCATCACCAACGTTGGCTTCGCCTATCTGTACCATGGGGCCATAACGTCCCATGCGGGCCACGATCTTCTTGCCGGATTCAGGATCAACACCCAGCTCACGTTCACCTTTGATGCGTTCAGCATTTACGATCGTATTCTCTACATCTTTTTTGAAGGGCACGTAAAACTCGTCGATCATGCGGTTCCACTTCAGCTTGCCGGCAGCCACATCGTCAAACTCTTCTTCCACGCGGGCAGTGAATCCATAATCCATGATATCATCGAAGTACTGCTTCAGAAAGTCGGTCACCACCAACCCAAGATCGGTAGGGAATAGCTTCGATTTCTCGGCGCCGGTATTTTCCTGCTCCACCACCTTGCTAATCGAATTATCTGCAAGGCGCAACACGCGGAAGTCACGTTTTACTCCGTCTTTATCTCTTTTCTCTACATAGGTCCTTTTCTGGATCGTAGAAATGGTAGGCGCGTAAGTAGAGGGGCGCCCGATACCGAGTTCTTCCAGTTTCTTTACCAGCGATGCTTCCGTATAGCGGGGCAGTGGCCTGGTAAAACGCTCGATGGCTTTCATTTCCTTTAAAGGCAGTTGTTGTTGCACACTCAAAGGAGGCAGCATGCCTTCGGCCTGCTCATCTTCCGTTATGTCTTCATCGTCGCGGTCTTCGCGGTATACTTTGAGGAACCCTTCGAATTTCAGCACCTCTCCGCTGGACGTCAACTCTTCCTTATTGGTTGATACCTGTATTTTGGCGATGGTCTTTTCCAGCTCTGCATCGGCCATCTGGCTGGCCATGGTGCGCTTCCAGATCAGCTCGTACAGGCGCTTGGTATCCGGATCATCTACTGTGGAGTTCTCCATATAAGTAGGGCGGATCGCTTCGTGCGCTTCCTGGGCCGATTCATTTTTGTTCTTGTATTTGCGGGGCTGGTAGTAGCGTTCACCATACTGGCCGGTCACCTGCTTGCGGATGCCATCCATAGCGGTATCACTCAGGCTCACACTGTCGGTACGCATATAAGTGATATTACCGCTTTCATACAGCGTCTGAGCCAGCCGCATCGTGCGGCTTACGGAGTAGCCAAACTTACGGGAGGCTTCCTGCTGTAACGTAGAAGTAGTGAAAGGGGCAGAAGGTGATTTCTTGGCCGGTTTTACCTGAATGTCGGTCACGACATAATTGGCGCCAATACAGCTTTGGAGAAACTTTTCGGCATCCTCGGCCTGACTGATCTTCTTGCCTTCAGCGCTAAAGGTCACCTGTTTACCGGTCGTATCTTTTGCAGTGAACTGTGCTTCTATTTTAAAGGAACTGACGGGCGTAAAAGCATTGATCTCCCTTTCACGCTCGGCAATAAGGCGTACCGCCACACTCTGTACCCGGCCCGCGCTCAGGTTGTTCTTCATGCTCATTTTGCGCCAGAGCACGGGGCTCAGTTCAAAACCCACGATGCGGTCCAATACCCGGCGTGCCTGCTGGGCATTCACGAGGTTCATGTTCACGGTGCGTGGAGCATCTACTGCCTTTACGATAGCAGGTTTCGTAATTTCATGAAATACAATGCGTTTGGTGGTAGAGGGGTCCAATCCCAATACCTCACATAAATGCCAGCTGATAGCTTCCCCTTCGCGGTCCTCATCCGTTGCCAGCCATACTTCTTCAGATTTCTTGGCCAGTGTACGTAACTCCTTTACTACCTTCTCTTTATCTTCTGATATGGTATAACGCGGTTGGTAACCGTTCTTAATATCAATACCCATCTCGTCCTTCTCCAGATCACGGATATGGCCATAACAGCTCTTTACCTCGAAATCTTTGCCCAGGAACTTCTCAATAGTCTTCGCTTTTGCAGGGGACTCTACGATCAATAAATTCTTCGCCATACGTTATTTGAACGGTTTAAAATAGGCCTGTTGGCGTGCAAGTTTAGTGTATAAGCATGAAAGCAACAAATTGATGCCACCCCTTGGACGCCTAAAAAAAGGAAAGCCAGTGCCCTGAATACCTTTTTTGATTTGCCTGGTACCGGCTGCACTATCTATTATAAGAATCAATATCTTTAGTGGGTAAGGATATCCCTGCGCCTGTCATTGAACCAATTGCCCGTCATATTTTCAGTGGGTGATGGGGCCGCCACCATCGACCTGGGTAACCACCTCAGCGAATCGCTGAATGGCAAAGTACTGGCCATGCACCAATGGCTGCAGCAGCATCCCTTCGACGGCCTGAAAGACATTATTACCGCTTACTCCTCGCTTACCATTTTATATGATACCGCATTTATCAGGAACTACTACCAGCCTTCCGCTCCGGTGTTCGAATGGATCAAACAAAGGCTGATCACCGCTTACCAGCAGTCTGGCGACTTTGCCGATGGCGACCCCATCAGGCACCGCATCCCTGTTCATTACGGCGGGGAGAACGGTATGGACCTCGATGCCCTGGCCCGCCAGAAGCAGCTTACCCCCCAGGAAGTAATACGTATCCACACGTCAAAGGTTTACCGGGTGTATATGATTGGTTTCCTGCCCGGGTTTTCTTACATGGCGGCCGTGGATGATCAGATTGCCCAGCCACGAAAAGATAAGCCGGTGACCGTGCCAGCCGGCAGCATAGGCATAGCAGGCTCACAAACAGGCATTTACCCTTTTAATGGCCCGGGAGGATGGAACATTATCGGCCGTACGCCCGTGCAATTGTTCAACGCTCAGGCCGAAAATCCCGTACTATTAAAAGCTGGAGACGAAGTGGTATTTTATGAAGCGTAAGTAGCGAAAGCAGCCCCTGTGAACCCAACAAACCCAACAGATCCGGGAATTACCTGACCTGGTCGATTCCCGATTGTGAACTCAAAACCGAAAGGCTCCTATGTCTTTAACAATCATCAAGCCCGGCTTGCTGGATACGATCCAGGACCTGGGCCGGTTTGGCTACAGCAGCTGGGGTATCAATCCCGGGGGAGTGATGGATAGTTATGCGGCCCGCATTGCCAATATGCTGGTGGGCAATGAGCCCGGAGAGGCTGTGATGGAGATCCATTTTCCCGGGGCGCAGATCTTGTTCGAGCAGAATGCCCTCATCAGTATTACCGGGGCTGATTTTACGCCCACCCTCAATGATGATGAGCGGGTAAGTACCTGGCGGCCCATCGTGGTACGAAGAAATACACTCCTGCATTTTCCCAAATGGCAATACGGCAGCCGTTGCTACCTCGCGGTGCATGGCGGCTTTTGTGTACCGCGCTGGCTCAACAGCTACAGCACCAACCTGAAAGCAGGCGCCGGCGGCTTCGAAGGGCGCAAACTGGATAAAGGCGATGAATTACCTTTTAAAGAGAACTCCATCTACTTTGCCGGGCTGCTGAAAGATAGCCGGGAATACCAGCCGCTCAACTGGCGGGTAGATACCGGCAAGACCTATCAGCTACCCCATGAAATATTATTCACCATCGGTCATGAGTGGAGCCAGTTGACACATACCTCCCAACAGGATATGATGGAGAACAACTTTACGATCCATCCCTTCTCCGACAGGATGGGGTACCAGTTGCGTGGCGTGCCTTTGAAACGTCAGCAAACAACAGAGCTGGTATCTTCCGGCGTCAGCTTCGGCACCATCCAATTGTTGCCCGATGGCCAGTTGATCCTGCTGATGGCCGATCACCAGACTACCGGTGGTTATCCCCGCATCGGTCATGTAATATCCTCCCAGCTACCCAAGCTGGCGCAGTTGCGACCCAGCGATAGCATACATTTTAGTATGGTTGACATTCCTACTGCCGAGGAATTACTATTTTCACAGGAGCATGAGCTGAGTATTATTCAGCGGGCATGTTATGATCACCTGAACCAACTTGTATGTTAGCAATAGATATTAACTGTGATATGGGGGAGAGTACCCACCTTTGGCCTTATGATATTGAAAAAGACATTGCTTTATTTCCTTACCTCAGCTCCATCAATATAGCTTGTGGTTTCCATGCCGGTGATCCATTCACCATGCATGAACTGGTAGCAGCTGCCTCGGAGGCAGAGATCGCTATTGGGGCGCATGTTTCTTTTATGGACCGGGAAAACTTTGGCCGCACCAATATAAATCTGTCTCCTGAGCAGGTATATGACCTGGTCGTGTACCAGATAGGCGCTTTGCAGGCTTTCCTGAAATTATATGATGTAACCCTGCACCATGTAAAACCACATGGAGCTTTGTACAACATGGCTGCAACTGATCCTGCTCTGGCAAATACTATTTGCCGGGCGATAAAGAATACAGACAACAATATGATCCTGTATGGCCTTGCCGGCAGTGAACTGGTCAAACAGGCACATGCTGCAAAGCTCATAACATACAGTGAAGTATTTGCCGATAGAACTTACCGCGATGACGGAAGTCTTACTCCACGTTCCGAACCCAATGCATTGATCGAGGATGAAGCTGTTTGCGTCAGGCACGTATTGCAGATGGTAAAGGACGATGTTGTAACTACTACCAGCGGGAAAAAGATACCACTTGATGCCGAAACGGTTTGTATTCACAGCGACGGCCCGCATGCACTGACATTTGCACAACGTATTCACCAGGCATTAAAAAAACAAGGTATTGAAATTACAGCTGTTTAAAAGATCCCGCACTTCTTCCAATAGTAAACGTGTTGTATTTGGTGGCGGTGGCGCTGTATTGGGCGCTGCCTTCCTGATGGCCAACTCTTCTATCGGTCCTGGTTTTCTGACCCAAACGACTGTCTTCACAAGGGAATTACTGGCTGGCATGGGCTTCGTGATCCTGGTGTCGGTATTGCTCGACATTGGTGCGCAGCTGAACACCTGGCGTGTATTAACGGTGAGTGAGCTGCGTGCACAAGATGTAGCCAATCAACTGTTGCCGGGGCTGGGATATTTTCTCGCTGTATTGGTGATCCTCGGTGGCTTTGCTTTTAACATCGGCAATATTGCAGGTTGTGGCCTGGGTATGAACGTGCTTACGGGTATGTCGTTTGAAAAAGGAGCTATCATCAGTTGTATAGTGGCATTGGCGTTATTCTGGCTCAGCGAGATCGGTAAGATGCTGGATGGCTTCACGAAAACCCTGGGCGTAGTCAAGATACTGCTTACTTTATTTATTGCGTTTAGCGCACATCCGCCGTTGGGAGAAGCGCTGCGGCAGACCATCATGCCGGAAAAGATAAGCTCAGTAGCCATCGTGGCGTTGGTAGGAGGGACGGTAGGCGGCTACATCACATTCTCTGGCGCGCACCGCCTGCTGGATGCCGGTATAAAAGGCCGGGAGCATTTGGCCCAGGTAGATCGCAGCGCTATGAGCGGCATCGTTATCTCCAGCATCATGCGTTATGTACTGTTTCTGGCGGTGCTTGGCGTGGTGGTGCAGGGTGTGGTATTGGATATAAATAACCCGCCTGCGAGCGTGTTTAAACATGCAGCAGGAGAAATAGGCTTCCGCATCTTTGGTGTCGTATTGTGGAGCGCGGCTATCTCGTCAGTAGTAGGTGCAGCTTATACTTCTGTTTCTTTCTTCAAAACCTTTCATCCCGTGTTTGCCCGCTATGAACGATTGTGTATTTCAATATTCATCATACTTTCTACGATCATCTTTGTATGGATTGGTAAGCCTACACAATTGCTGATTGCTGCTGGTGTAGTCAATGGATTGATCCTGCCGATTGGGCTGGCCATCATCCTGATTGCTGCTATGAACACGAAGCTGATGAAAGGATATCGTCACCCATTATGGATGCAACTGGCCGGCTGGGCCGTGGTAGCGGTAATGGGCTATATGAGTGTAGCAGCTGTGGTAAGTGACCTGCCGAAACTGTGGAAGTAGACAGTTTATGTAATTCCTCTCTTCCCTGCATCCTGTAGGAAAGACTTACACGATGAGGTACTTAAAATTAGCGGTACTGGTAGTTTTGTTTTCGTGGGCAGGTAAAGCCAGCGCCTGCAAATGTGCGGGTAACTCCGATAAAATAGATAAACCAACAGACCTTAAGCCATACGAGTTTATAGCATTGGTCAAGGTGGGAAAACTTGATACACTGACATCAGGTAATGGCGGACATAGTACAATGAAGTGGAATTTCAACATCATTGAGAAGTTTAAGGGGCAGGATATAACGGCTATTGTCGATAGACCGTACTTTACTTCTTGTAATATAGGATTGCAAACAGGAGATGAGTGGCTTATTTTCGGAAAGATAGTGGACGGCCAGCTCAGTATTGTCGCCTGCGACCGGAATACTCCCTATAAGCGTGTAAATAGGGCATATCATTGGCGGGCAGAATATGGTGAGTCTATGCTCGACCGCCTGCGGAGTTTATATCCTCCTGAAAAGGCAACCTTGCCACCTCCACGCCGGGAGCGTAAAAATTCAGCACTGGTAGATACTGTAGCTGTCATGGACGATCGACCGGGGAAGCATAAGTGATTTTTATACCTGGCAGGACTTTGATTATGAAAACCGGCAAATTGGTTATAATTTGTAGCCCTATATAACCCTAACCAATCCATGAAGAAGTTCGAGGCTATCAAAACCCAATACCTGAGCCAGGGTGTAAAGGAAGATAACATACTTTATGCCATGGATGCCGTAAAAGAAGGCACACCACGAGAGCACGTCTTAGAAAACCTCACGGCCGATTACCGCGGCATGGACTACATAGAAGCCACGCAAATGCTGGAGGAACTCTATACTGCCAACGGCGGCGAGTTCAAAAAAGAAAACAGGTACGGATACCTGTATGGTGCTTTTTTCCTGCTAATGGGGTTCGCAGCTGCTTTTTACATTTTCTATGTCTACACGTATGGTGGTATTCTGTACAGGCCCATACTGGTATGGGCGGTTGCCATCTTCGGAATATTTGGCGGTCTCGGTTACGTCATTAAATCCATGTCCGGCAAATTCCGCGAAACCGATGAACCTTTTAAAGACTAAGCACCTATGAAAAAGTATGTAGTACCTGCCCTGCTTATGTTGATATTGGCAGGGTGTGGCAATAAGCCTGAAAATGGAACAACCCCTCCCAAAGATTCTACAACTACTGTGTCGTCCAATGACTCATTGAAGCCCGGCACTGCTGTTAGTGAAGACCAATCAACAAAAACTCCGATTGTTGCCACGGTAAGGCAGGTACTTACCCATATTCCCGATGGCTACTTCATTATCGACACCTGCAGTGGCGACCTGAACCTTGATAATGACGTTGATTTCCTGATATTACTCGGAAAGAAAGGCGAGGATTCATTATCAAGCTTGGGCGACGAACCGGTAAAAAGACGTTTACTGATATTGACCGGTGAGAATGGGGAACATTATAACCTGGCTGCTCAAAGTGATAACGCCGTATACTGTTATTCCTGTGGTGGTGTATTGGGCGATCCTTATCAAAAGTTGGCGATCAAAAACGGCTACTTTTCCGTTGAGCATTATGGCGGCAGCAGGCATCGCTGGACACGCATCGTGACGTTCAAATATTCACCGGCCGACAGCACCTGGCTGCTGCACAAGGATGGGCACGAGACCGAGGATACGATGGGGGAGGAAAAGCCCACTAAAAAGACTTACACTACAAAGGACTTCGGAAAGGTGATTTTTGCTGATTTTGATATTTACAAAGACTAATACTGTTGCCGGTTAACCGGTAATCCCTCCATACTACACCGATTAATTGATGCAACTGGCCTGATTCGTGCTCCGTTTTCACTTTTCATTTGCAATTAATCCGTTTATTTGCCGTTGTATTCTCGTTCCACTTCAACCGCTATCGCTTAATTATTACACTTCAACTATTAAAGCATTCTTATGGCTGCCAAAGAACCTGTGCAGGGCAATGACCTGTACGCGTATGACTCCTTTAGCGGAGATAGTGGTAAACGTTCCGACAACAACTTCCTGTGGTGGTGCTCCGGCGCCCACCAGCAATTGCTGAAACAATTCCCTTCCGAGCACAGTAAATACAGCGGTCTGGGTGGTGTGATCCTGGCTACATTCGTGCTGGCCGCCATCTCATCGGGCTATGCTATTTACAGCATATTCAATAACATAGGATGGACGCTGCTGTTTGCCGTCATCTGGGGGCTGATCATTTTCAATTTCGACCGGTTCCTGGTATCCACCATGCGCAAGTATGGCGTAAGCAAGCGTAAACAGCTTTGGATGGCGGTGCCGCGCCTTGCGCTGGCCCTGCTGATCGGTGTTACCATCGCCCGGCCATTGGAACTCAAGATCTTTGAAAAGGAGATCGACACAAAAGTGGTGGAGAATATCCACAAGAAAATTCAACTCAACGACAGCCTGCTGCAGGCAGAGAATACGGCCCTGATGCAAACCACGGAAGCAGAACGCAACCGCCTGATGGGCCGCAAACTGTCTATTGAAGATACCCTGCACCGCTTGCAGCAATCTTATGTGCAGGAAGCCGATGGCACCGGTGGCTCAGGACAACGGGGTGTGCAGGAGCTGACAAGGCTGAAGATGAATGCTTTTAGCGCTGCCCGTGAACAATATGGTCCTGAGTTATTACAGTTGCAAACTGATATCGCCCGGCAGGACAGCATTCTGGCAGGGGCTAAGACATCCTTGCAAGACAAGCGCAAACAATACGAGGCTGCTGCCAAAGCCAATGTAGGTTTTCTCGAACGCAATAAGGCCCTCACTGATCTGGCGGGTGAAGAAAGTAGTGTGTTCTGGACAAGTCTGTTGCTATCCATGCTGATCATTCTGATAGAAGTGGGCCCTATTTTGTCCAAACTCATTATGCCTGTTGGCCCATATGATATTGCATTGGCTAAAGAAGAATTGACTCTGATGGCTGCTTCTGAAAACGATATGCGGAAGGACAAGGAACTAACCTCCGAAAAGAAGAAGGCCTTTTACCGCAAGCAGAAAGAAGTGTCGGACCAGTTGGCCGATAAACTCACTGCTTTGCAACAAAAGCATATTGATGAGGAGCTGGACAAGTGGGAGCGGGGAGAGTGGAATCCCAAAGACCACCGCGCTTCCATGGATGAGGTGATGCGCAAGATCAAAGAGCGCTACCAGATAGACGAAGGCGACTTATTGTAAGAAAAAATAGAGTACAGCCAGGATCAATATCAACACAAGAGTGGGTAAGTAAGTGCGCTTGCCCACTTTGTATTTTAGCCGGGCTGATGGCAGCAGTAAAAAGATCAGCGCCAGCAACAGCAGGAAAACTACTGCACCTCCTGATATTTTACTAACCGTATCTGCAATTGAATAACCGGCTACCATGATGCCTGAAGCAATGATCAGTAGCAGGAATAAAAGCGCTACGCCGATCACCCAGCCAGCCCTTTTCCTGTTTAAAAGCAGGAGACCGCCGGTAAGGGCAAGTATGATGGAAATAATGGACCGTATATGATTGAAGAGTTCACTCTTATTGATATTGAGGCTGCCATCGTTCACTGCATAAGCGCCGGATTTGGAAGACAGAAAATCAATTACCTGCCATGCGAGGTACACGAGACCAATGAATAATACCAGGATGCCGGCATACTTCTCTCTCCAGCTTAATTTAAGGACAGGGGGCTGTTGTGCTATCGGAGAATTTGATGGTTGTTGCGTTTCCATGAGGCCGCAATTTAACAGGAAATGCGTAAAATGGCAATAACTGCCTTCCCCTTTCAACTTCTCAACTTATTAACATATCAACCCTTCTTCACTGCATTCGCCAGCTTCTCCGCCCAGCGGCTATATTCCTTGCCGGAAGGGTGCAGATGGTCTGTAGTAACGAGTGAGGCATCAGTGGCCGCTTCCCGCGTGCCGGGTGTAATATCGATATAATGCACGCCATATTTTTGGGTAATGGCTTTGTTGATGGCATTGTATTCATCGATCTCCCGGGCTATCTGCGCGCGGTCCCTGCCTTCTGCAAAAGGCGTAGCACCCCAGTCGGGGATAGACAATACAAACACATGTTGAGGTTGCTGGCCGGCGAAACCGATAGCCTGTTGTAGCAACGATTCAAACTCTTCGGCATATTCCGTACTGCTGCGGCCACGGTACTGGTTGTTGACACCAATGAGCAGCGACACCATATCATAATGGTTGCCGGGGCCGGCCTTGGTAATGGCCTGTTGCAGCTCATCCGTCGTCCATCCTGTTTTGGCAATGATGGTAGGATCACCAAACGGATAGCCTGTCTGGTTCAACAATTGTACTGCCTGGTGAGGGAAGTTGGCGGTGTCGGGAACACCTTCGCCAATAGTGTAAGAGTCGCCTAAGGCGAGATACGATCGTTTGGTTGGGTTCATATCCTGTGCTGTTAAAGGGGATAGCATATACAGGCAAAGGTATATGAACAATGACATTTTGTTCATAATCAGAAGCCTTTGATATCATATACGTAAATAATATCCTTTTGTATTTAGGCAGCAGGGATAATACAGAAATAACATGCTATACTTCTCATTGCCAATACCTTTGCGGCTTCATTTTATTGGTTAATCTTCCCGAATCTTTACTTATATGAAAAAGCTGGTTCTTTTTACGCTCTTGTTAGTAGCTGTAAGCCGTGTTATTGCCCAAACTGCCGAACACGTGGTCGTGGTGACCATAGATGGCTTCCGCCCCGATTTCTACCTGCAACCCTCCTGGAACACGCCCAACCTTCGTCAGCTGATGCAGCAGGGCACACATGCCAAAGGCGTGAACAGTGTGTTTCCTTCCATGACCTATCCTTCACATACGACCATCGTAACAGGCGTATGGCCCGCAAAGCATGGAGTTTATTATAATGGCATGTTCGAACCCACGGGCTCCACTGGCAAAAGCTATTGGAACAATGACAGCTCTATCAAAGTGCCCACACTCTGGAAAGCGGCACAGGAAAAAGGAATGATCACTGCCGCGCTGTGCTGGCCTGTATCTGCCGATGCACCGGTGAAATACAATATTCCCGACATTGGCGGCATGGGCGAAGCTATTCGTGAAAAATATTCAAAACCCGAAGGCTTCATTGCCGATCTGAAGAAAAACGTGTTCAATGATGCTACTAAGATCGAATATGGCAAAGATCATAACGTAGCTGCCATTGCCGCCTACGTGATCAAAAAAGACAAGCCCGGTCTGATGACGATCCACTTCTTCTCAGTAGACCACTACGAGCATGAGCAAGGCCGTCAGGGCAACCTGGTAGAGGCTGCCGTAGCTGATGCAGATAGCAGCGTAGGTATTATTATAGGTGCTTTGAAGGAGGCTGGCATCTGGGAAAAGACTGTGTTGATCGTAACAGGTGATCATGGTTTTATGGATGTGAAGAAGAACGTACACCCCAATATATGGCTGGCAAAAGCGGGCATCATCACCGACATCAAAAAAGATGAATGGAAAGCGCAGTTTTATTCAACAGGTGGCTCCAGCTATTTATACCTCAAAGACCCTAACGACAAGCAAACACTGGCACAGGTAAAAGAGATATTGGCCAACCTGCCTGCTGAAGAAAAGAAACTGTTCCGCATTATCGACCGCAGACAACTGGATAAAGTAGGTGGTAATCCTGAAGTGGCTTTTGCGCTCAGTGGCGAAGACGGCACTACTTTCGGTAATACAGTAACCGGTGAACCCATCCGGAATGGCAAGGGTGGTGCGCATGGGTTCTTTCCCGATTTCCAGGAAATACGCACCGGCTTTGTAGCTGCCGGCCCTGGTATCAAAAAAGGCAGCGAGATCAAAGAAATGAACCTGCGTGATATAGCTCCACTTATTGCTAAGTTGTTAAACATTCCTTTCCCGACAACAGAAGGGAAGATACCCGGTGGATTGCTGGCGAAGTAATGGTGTAAGTAATTTTATTTACGTGCGTTATGGCATTCAGGTGATTAGTATAAAACGAAATTAAATAATATGCCATTGGTCTCGTTAATGGAGTGAATAACGCCGGTATGACCAGTAGCTTCCAAATCATTAATCAGAATGGGAGAGGGATGACGCCAGATTCCTCCCCATTCTTTTTTTATACCATAGTTAAGAAAGAGCACTTGCGATGAAGACAACCTGCTAAGAAGATCTTTGTCGGCATTATGCCTTGAGCCATGATGAGGTATCTGAAAAAGCCAGTATTTGTCCCAGTAATTTTGATACCTTTTATAAAATGCTTCGACGTCTGCTTTGGCTAACAGGAACGAATCGGAAGTTAATAGCGCATTAGGAATACTATAAGTATGAGGTCTGTTGTAGTAATCAACTTTATCTATGTTATTCTTATTGTATGCTCTTTTTATTCTGGTTTTTGAGCAACCATCGAATTGCTGAATAGTATCTGTGAATGATAAAACTCCAGTATCTTTTTGTTCTTTTTTAATATGATAAACAAATGAAGGTAGGTTATAATGCAATAGACATAAGGCTGTAGTATTCATATTGATGATATCGTCTTCTGGTAAATCGATACCCTTTACTTCTTTTAGTGCTTTGGCGAAAAACTTTTTTATAATGGTAGCAGAAGCTATATTCCTTACAGCTTTAATGATTTCATCCATTGTTGGTGCTGAAGGGATAGTAAATTGATCCTCAAATTTTTTTATAAAAAGCTCATACACTATTTTGAAAAACTCGTTATCGTCATCCCCAATGCTTTTTCGATAGAAAAGGAATTCCATTACCTGTCTTTGCCACTTTAATAAATAACCTTTGCTGGAGTCCTTGGCCACTTTAGTTTTTGAGAAATCGGTTGATTTAAATGCGTCGTCTTGCAGGGCCATCAGTGGAAAAAGTGGCTCAATACTAAAAGCGAGATTGTCGTTCCCTTCAGTAGGTTCGTCCTGTTCCCGGGACAGGTCTCCTTCTCCGGGCGGCAGAAATGGTGGGTTCTCTGGATCGCTATCGATCAAAATAAATTGACCATCATTATTGTCCAGGTAAGGCGATAAAGTTCCTGCAGGATCTAAGATCAGAGAAATGGTGAAAGAATCATCAGGATCATTGGGGTTTACCAGTTTTTGTTCTATCGCCTGGAGTAGGAGGAACAGCCGTTCTGTAAAGTTCAGAAAAGGTGCTACGATCGTTTTAACTTTTTTGTCCTTTAATAAACTGCCAATATAATTGACATGATCGGCGTCGAAGTGAGAAATGATCAGGAGATCAATGATGTTTTTTTTCCCCGGCGGTGTTTCCCTGTACAGGGTAACTTCATCTTTGATGTTGTTTCTATTGAGGCTACCGCAATCCATCACAAAATGGAAATGTGCTTCTGTTTTATAAAGAGCGTCAACATACACTTCTCCGGAATAAAAAAGACCCTGGCCAACAGGATGTAGAATAAATTGCTGCCATAGATTATGAGCCATTATGATCTGGTATTTAAGATGTAAAGTATCTATAAAAGCCCTGTCGAAAAGACCGTGTTTTTCACGTATTTATTGTTCCCCGATTAATACAACTTACAGGATCACATTACTCAATGTAAGTTTATGCCTCCTACTAATAAAAAGCCCCCATTCCGCAAGCTTAGGGGTTATGCATTTGACCCTTCATTGTCGCTTAAAGTTGATACCGCTGTTATCAATAATATAGTTTATAAAATTCCCTGGGAGGTCAAGCTACAAGCTGGCCCCGTGGGAGAGTACCTCGAAGTCGTTGACTTCGACCCCACTACCGGCAAGTATTACTCGCCGGTATGGTTGGATGATCCTGACCTGCTGGCACAGGATGGACTGGAGCCGGCAGAGACGAATCCCCAATTCCACCAGCAGATGGTGTATGCTGTTGCTATGACTACCATTCAGCATTTTGAGCAGGCGTTGGGTAGGAAAGTGATCTGGGCATCGCGGCGGGTAAGTGATCCTAAAGTTTTTGAAACGTATGTGCCAAAGCTGCGAATCTATCCCCATGCATTGCGGGATGCCAACGCCTACTACAGCCCCCAGAAAAAGGCCCTGCTGTTTGGTTATTTCGAATCCACCCCGGCCAACAGCACCCTGCACATGCCCAATTCATATGTCTTTACCTGCTTAAGTCATGATATCATTGCCCATGAACTAACACATGCTATACTGGACGGTATGTACCCGGCTTACGCGGAGGCCTCCAACCCCGATGTGCTGGCATTTCACGAAGCTTTTGCCGATATCGTGGCCCTGTTCCAGCACTTTACTTTCCCGGATGTATTGAAGCACCAGATTGCCCAAACAAGAGGCGACCTTGCTGCCCAGAATCTCCTGGGGCAACTGGCGCAGGAGTTTGGAAGTGCCATTGGCAGTTACGGCGCCTTGCGCGATGCCCTTGGCAAAACAGATCCCGTTACCAAAGAATGGGTACCCACTAAGCCTACGGGTGAAGAGTATGGTCAGGTGATGGAACCGCATAAACGGGGAAGCATCCTCGTATCGGCTGTGTTCGAAGCTTTTATTACCATTTATAAAAACCGGGTCAAAGACCTGTTGCGCCTGGCAACCGGCGGAACAGGCGTGCTGCCGCAGGGAGAATTGCATCCCGACCTCGTCAATCGTCTGGCATCGGAAGCCTCCAAGGCGGCCGGGCATGTATTGAGCATGTGTATAAGGGCACTGGATTATTGCCCACCGGTGGATATTACGTTTGGCGATTATCTCCGGGCGATCATTACTGCAGATACAGACCTGGTAAAAGATGATAGCAGAGATTACCGCCTGGCCTTCATCGAGTCATTCAGGCGAAGGGGTATTTACCCGCAGGGCTTGAAATCGTTAAGCGTGGACAGCCTGGGCTTAAGGCGCGGTGAGTCCGTTTCTCCCGAAACGAGAGAGCTATTTAAGATCATTGTTAAGTTTCTGCGCGAATACCGGAGAGAGATAACTTATGAAACGGACCGGAAAAAAATATATGATATCGCTAAGAAATATATCGGAGGGGCCGCTCATGATTCACAGGTAAAGATCCAGGGATTGCATAACCGCATTTTGTCAGACTTTGACAACAAACAGGAGTTTGAAGAACTGACGGGGCTTGTATTCAATGGTAATTGGAAAGCGTATGGGATCCGAACCTCCAATCAATACAAGGACGGGGAAGGGCCTTCTTTCCAGATCCAGAACCTGCGGATGGTTTCCCGGGTAGGGCCACAGGGCAACCTGGTGAGCCAGATCGTTTTTTCTTTGGTACAACGTAGTGGCATAAGGATGGAGAATGGCGTCTTTAAAGAACATTTCGATCCTTCGTCAGTAAAAGAGCGAAGCAGTAATGAATTTCTGCTGTTCGGTGGCTGTACCATGATCTTCGACCTGGATACACTGGAGTTGAAATATATAGTTTCCAAACCATTGCTGGATATACCAAAACTAAGTGCCGGGATACACGAAATAGACCAGGAAAGGATACAAAAGCAGTACGACTATCAGCAGGATGAAGGCATGATGCACATGAGTGAGTACAGCTTGTACTTCGGTAATGGGCTACACAATAACATCAATGAACCATTTGCTTTTTTACACCATTAATTTATTCTATGCCAGCTAATACATCAGCCGATAAGATCACCCACGCAACGGTACGCATGTACTGTATGGGTACAGGCGATTGCTTTATTATTAAATTCTTCGCCAAAAAGGAAGAACGCTTCAAGATGATGATTGATTGCGGTGTGTGGAGTGGAAGCAAAGAGCATTTAAAAGAATATATCACCGACTTGAAAGCGTATGTTAAAAATAGCGTAGACCTTCTGGTGATAACCCATGAACATACGGACCATGTATCCGTTTTCGAGAAATGTGCCGACCTGTTCACAGATGATTTTGAAGTAAAGCAGATATGGATGGGGTGGTCGGAAAATGACAGCCTTTCCAAAATAAAGCGTTGGAAAACGGAACATGGCGAAAAGAAGAAGGCGCTTGCCATGGCTGCTGAAAAAATAGATGCAGCGATGAAAGACCCTGCTACGAAAGCAACTATGCAAAAGGATGCGAATGGGTTGGCCATCTTAGGGGCCAAGCAGGTCTTTGCTGCTGCGCTGCAAAACTTTGCCGACCTGCATTTGGACGGCAAGCCTGGTCAGTACAAAGGGTTTCTTGAAGGTATGCGCATTGTAAAAAAAGAGATCGCACAGGATAATATCGAATACCTGTATCCCGGAGATATTAAAGAAGATCTGCCCGGCCTGGAAGGAGTGAAATTCTATGTATTGGGACCACCTGAAAAGTGGGCCGAAGTGGAAACGGAAGGCGGTGGAGAAGGGGAGAGCTACACGCATAATAAAAAGCTAAAAGGTACAGATGCTTTTGCAGCAGCGATATTGAGTGCGGGAACTTCTGTACACCTTGAAAATATACTGCCTTTTGAAAAGGTATATGAAGAAGCAGGATCTTCAACGCAAAAGTTGTACGAAAGTGAAGGAAAGAAGGAGGAGGATAAAGAAGATTGGCGTAAGATCGATAACGACTGGTTGTTCAGTGCGGGAAGCCTTGCGTTGCGCATCAATAGCCTGACCAATAACCTTAGCCTTGCATTGGCCATTGAATTTGAAGATAGCAAGCGGGTGATGCTTTTTCCGGGAGATGCGGAGTATGGAAGCTGGTCGAGCTGGCATAGGATCAATTGGCAGGGAGTAGAGCCCGAAAAAGAAGGACTGCATTTTACGCAAGACCTGTTGCGCAGGACTGTTTTTTACAAGATAGCCCACCACATGAGCCATAATGGAACTGCCCAGCGACTGGGGCTCAATATGATGGAGCATAAAGACCTGGCAGCAATGGCTACCCTGGATTACGATGTCATATCGGATGGGTGGAAAAGTACCATGCCCAACCGCGAAATGCTACAGGAGCTGCTGTTGAAAACGAAAGGCCGGCTGATGATCATGAATGAAAAAGACCTGTTTTACGACTTCAATAAACAGACACCACTGGCTACAAAAATCAAGCAGGCACAGAAAAAGATGACAGCCAAAGAGGCGGCGGAATTCACAAAAGCTTTCTTCCGGGAGCCGGATAAAAATTTATACGTTGACTTTACGGTCAAAGCTGGCTAATCTTTACTGCAACAATTAGTTCTTAGCGCTTGCTGTCCTCGTATCGGGATAATAGTTTTCTTTCAGCACTTGCCTGATGTCATTTTGCAATTTGAGATAGTCGATCTTCTTATTGTATGTATAAGCATAGAAAGTGCCGCTTACTTCGTTGCTGGCTTTTTCCAGCCGCTTGGTGAGCACATAATCGAATTTGGTACTATTATCTGTCTTATGAAGCTTCAGCACGTGCAGGCGGTAGAGCTGGTCTTTATCGCTGCCATCGGCATTGGTGCTGTATACATAGTAAACGATCTTGGAGAAGCTGCCCTGCGTTTCAGGATCGCCTAATTCGGGGTACCACTCATAGCCCCATACGTTTTTGCCCTTCCAGGTAAAGAATGTGAAGTTGTAATATTGATCAATCCCTTCAGGAAGCTTTTTGCCTTTATAAGCTTTGTACAGTAAGTCCTGGTATTTCTGTGCCTGCTCGTGCTTTCCAAGACCGAAAGAGGCTACAATCAAATTCTTATACATCCAGTATCGACGGTCGCCAAAAGTGGAGTCGTAATAAGGAGCGCTCTTGTCGATAAGTCTTAATGCCTCCTGTCCATAGTATAAAGAACTGTCGAATCTTTCCTTTAGCCGGTAATGCATTTCCAGTCTCGAAGTTACACCCGTATAACTCCAGAGGATATAGCGGTAAAGCGTATCCTTTTGATCACACACGGGTTCTATCTCTTTCAGGATATGCCAGGCTTCATTAAGTTTGCTGAGGTGTAATAAACTGTCGGCAGTGCGGTATTTTTTCACCAGGGAAGTTTGTCCATAAGAAATTGAACTAATGGACAGGATAAGGATAACGGATATTGGTTTCATGACGCGATGCTTGATTGGTCATAATCAAAATATAAAAAAATGGCGGAATTTAAAAGCCGCATCGCTGATCTTTGTTCCTATATTCCTAAAAAGGCTTATTTGAGGAAAACTTGTCCCTATTTGAACAGAAAGAAACTTGCTACAAGGATGATGATGATCAATATGATCCAATTGATCATACTTCTTCTGGAATCGTGGGCTTTTTTTGACTGATAGTAAATACTGTTTACGGTATCATCGAAGAGATAGCCCGATCTGGCCTTTTCTGCAGCTTTCAGGGCGAGACTATATTTCTTGTGCTTGAATAATACCTGGGCGTTTTTCTTGTGCTCGTGGAAAGCATGACCAACATCGGCAATGGCAGCAGCCTGCTTTTCCTGAAGCAATGCAGTCGCCTGTTGTTGCTCGTATTCTTTTTTCTGAGCAGGCGTCATGGCTTCAAACTGAATAAGTTTTACCTCCCTGTCGTAATTGGTTGTCCATAATTGATAAGTAAGAAAATATCTTTTTTCTCCATATTGCCGGTGAAACCGGTCCATGCCTTTCTTTAATGCTTCCAGTAAATTAAACGCAGCTTTCGCTTTAAACACATTCGTTTGTGCTACCTGCCTGAATTGCTGAATGGCTTTTGCAGCCTCCTGGTCGGCCTGGGCTCTCATGATATCATCATAAACAGTGCTGCCCTTATCCCGGTTGCCCCAGTTTTGTGACACCAGGTTCCATACAGCCTGTGTATTGGCGTTGTTCTCATTTTGATAATAACCCTTGATGTTCGTGACAATAAAATCACTCAGGTTGTTGACGGTTTGTTCGGTGTAGTTGTATACTTCACGCACATGATCTTTCGGGGTACCCACATCAGCGCAGCCAGCCATTTTTTCAAAATAATCAAACGTTGCATTGATCAGTGAAGCATGCTTTTCGGGCAGGTGCAGTTTATTGGCGATAACGTCATCAAGACAACATACTGCCAGTCCCCAGTAAGCACTGCTGCTTTCCTGGCTATTCAGTATGCTGATATAAAGTTGTGCAGCAGCATCGTAATTGCCCTTCTGCTGTTCGATCCTGGCAAGGTTGAGCGTGGTAGTGAGATTCTGGTGCATGCTTTGCGTGCTTATCTCGTAATTTTGGTAGCCGTAAAACTTTCGTTAGTAACGATGTCTCTAAAATAGAAGGTTTTACTTTT
The DNA here is from genome assembly GCF_059502485.1 of Paraflavitalea sp. Taxonomy (NCBI): domain Bacteria; kingdom Pseudomonadati; phylum Bacteroidota; class Chitinophagia; order Chitinophagales; family Chitinophagaceae; genus Paraflavitalea; species Paraflavitalea sp. The sequence goes on along the minus strand of NZ_JCACET010000010.1, from coordinate 487,861 downwards.
ATAATAACAGACCCGCAATGATATTTCCCGTACCGTGTCAGGAGTTGGAGTTTTGATATATATCATACTGCCTTCGTTCGACCAGGTACCGTGCTGCTCATTTGCACCATGATATTTGACCAATACGGAATCGTTGGCAAGGAAAGTATAAAAGCCATTGGATGTTTCCCATTTCCCAACGAAATCTTCTTTGTTGACGTCATGCGCACCCTCGCATTCCCTGATGGTTTTTGTTATACGCTTATCATTAAAATACCAGAAAATCCCACCACCAATGGCTAAGACCGCGATAATGACCCCCATGATCACCCCTTTTATGAACCTTTTGCTTTCATCTTGTTCACCTCTGAAGAAAATGTAGCTTAATAAATAACAAAGCCCGAGGAAGACTAATCCAATAATTATTAAGTAGACCATAAGCGGTTTTGATGGTTGTGGGGGATCGGTTATACCTTAAATATACTAAAACTTTCAAATTGACTCTTTTCCCGGAATCAATTAAAGGAGCTGATCGCTCAACTCCTGCGCCTGTCCTGGTCATAAAAATGAAAAGGGGGCGATGAATCGCCCCCTCTTTTGTATACGTAGGGAAAATAGAGACAGGTTGATTATTGACCCATGCCTTGCATACCGTTCTGCATACCCTCAGATTCACCCTTCATGTTCTTGCGTTTGAACAAGCCCACATCGAACTTACCAAAGCGGTAGCTGAAGTTAACACGTACCACTTGCGGATCTCTTCTTCTCCAATCGGTTTGAGCAAAACCATTTGATTCAGAGAAAGCAAAGTAACGGCGTGTACGGAAGATGTCATTCCAGTTCACAGAAATGGTAGCTGTATTCTTTTTGATCAGGAACTCTTTGCGCAAGCCCAGATCAGCTCCATAGTTGGCATTGATATAACCTTGCACAGAAGAAGGTGTAGCCATCATGAAGCCACCGCCTCCACCGCCGCCGCCACGGCCACCACCACCGCCTGCACCACCACTGCTGGTGCTCACAGGCAAGGCGCTCTTCGAAATATAATCACCGCTCAGCTGAATGCTCCAGCCTTTACCAAACTTGAACGTGTTGTTGATCTTGGCCGACCAGCTGGTGCGTTCATTGGTGAGTTGCTGTGTCAGCGTGCTGCCTTCGATCTTAGAGTAGTACACGTTGGTGCTGAAGTTCATATCCCACCACTTGGTCCAGTTGTTGCGAAACACCAGTTCCACACCGGCAGCATACGCATTGGAAGCGTTGATCCAGGATGATACGAAAGAAGAGTCGGTGTTATTGAACTTCTGCCAGTATTGGTAACGGGAGATCAGGTCGGTAGTGTATTTACCAAACAAGGTCGCCAGGAAGGTGTTGTTCTTCTGACCATACGTCTTTTGGTAAGACAACTCCAGTGAGTGCGTGAAGTCTGGCTTCAGGTTCGGGTTACCGGTAGAGTAGCTCAACTGGTTCGAGATATCGAAGTTGGGCATCAACTGGAAGAAGTTGGGCCTGTTCACACGACGTGAATAGTTGATCTGGATATCTTGCTTGCTTTCAAAAGAGCGGGTGATGAACACGCTGGGGAATAAGCTGATGGGGAAACTGTTGGAGTATTCACCCTTGCCCACTTGCTTGCCATCATAATTGGAGCTTTCTGCGCGCAAGCCCAGTTGGTAGCTCCATTTGTCCTTTATCTTCTGAGAGAAAGTAGCATAACCGGCATACACATAATCAGTGTAATCGAAGTTGTTGCTGAATTCTGGATTCATTACACCATTCAACGCAATGTTCTGTAAGCTTTCAGACTTGCGGATCTGTGCACGCAAACCAGCTTCCCATTTCATAGTCTCTGTAATGGGGTTGGTAAAGTCTGTCTGCGCTACGATGAAAGTATTCTTACCCTCGCCCATAGACTGTTGCAAAGACTCGTTGGTCTTGGGATTGTTCTGATTGGCATCAGAGAAGTAGCGTGAATAGATATTACTGTTGTTGTCGTTCTTGCTCAGGTTGTAGTTTACGTCTGCAGTCCACTCTTTGCCCGCTTTGGCAAACAGGTGCTTAAAGCTCAGCTGTGTACCATAGTTGCGGAACTCGAATTCACCAAGGCTATTGCGGTACTGCGTTTCGAAGAAATTACCGGCAGTATCCCTGAAATAGTTTTCCCGGTTGTCATTCTTGAAAGTACCACGAACGATAGACTGGGAAATAGAGAGCGTATTGCGGTTGTCCATGAAATAATCCAGACCGAAGCGGCCGAAAGCAAAAGAGCCACGGTTCACCTGGTCATTATCCTGGTGCGTAAGGATGCTGGGATCAGTTACTGTATTCAACTGATCGGTATAACCCCAGCCTTTCGATTTACGTTGGTTGTACATGGCGTTGGCAAACACGTTCAGTTTACCCTGGCGCACGTTGAGGTCGCCACCGGCATTGATACGGGCGCGGGAGTCGATACCAGCGCGGATGCTACCATTATAACCAGCCTTACGGTTCTTCTTTAAAACGATGTTGAGGATACCTGCCTGACCACCACTTGCGTCAAATTTGGCGGAAGGGTTGGTGATCATCTCGATGCTTTGGATGGCATCAGCAGGGATCTGGTCGAGCGTGAGGGTAGTGGGGCGACCATCTACAAATATCTGCGGAGCAGCATTGCGCAGCGTCACGTTGCCATCTATGTCAACATTTAAAGAAGGCACATTGCGCATTACGTCTACGGCAGTACCACCAGCAGAAGTAATGTTCTTTTCTACGTTGAATATTTTACGGTCGATACCCATTTCAACGAGCGGCTTGGAACCGGTTACAGTAACGGCATCCATCACCTGAGCGTCCTGCTCCAGTTTGAAGTTGCCCAGGTCTTTATCCACGGCATTCATTGCCTGGGTCATATCACCCTGACCGAATTTCAGTTCAAAAGCAACTTTCTGCTCGATGGTCTTATAACCGATAGCTGTGATCTTCAGACGGAATTGGCCAAACAGCGGCAAACCTTCCAGGCTGAAGTCGCCATTGCCACGGGTGAGCATACCAGACAACACGGTGTCTTTAGGTTTCTTGGTTACATTGTCCATCTTGGTTTGGACCAACTGCACAGACGCAGCTTCGACGCCTTTATTGGTCTTACCATCGAGGATGCGGCCGTAAAAGTGGCCGATGTTCTGCATTCCTCCTCCAGCTCCGGCGGGCCTTGCGCCCCCGCCTCCGGGAAATTGAGCCATACTTTGGCTACACAAAACAGCACATAAAACAAATAGTAGGAAACTTCTCATACCAGCTTGATTAAAAATTGTACGGGTTTAGACGCAAAAGTCCTGTAGAACTTGTGACGTGATTATGACATTATGATGAATGGCAAATGCAGGCACTTTGTGGTTTGGAACTTGTTGCTAATGTTTGAAACTCAGTTTGTTGTATTGTTAAAGGAGCGATGGTTATAATACGCCGGTGGTGGATAACACGATGAACAGTTCGATTATTCCGACCAAAAGCCCAAATAACCCGGCCAACAACGCCGCCTTGTTCACGGGGCTGCCGATGGCCTGGTAGGCCGCAGCCTGGATCCTTGCCGTTGGGATGGCATTTACCTTATCCACCACCATTTGCTCCAGGTTGAGATCCTGCTGCAGGTTTTTCACATACCCTTGCATCACCTGCGGGAAAATGGTCTCCAGCTCCTTCATGAATATCTCTTTGAGCTGACCGATGGTACGCTCACCGATAAAACTGCTGATGATGGGGAAAGCCTTGGGAAGTCCCTGGCGCATGAAATCGTCGATATGTATCTCCAGTTGGGGCCTCAGTTTCTCGAAGCTTTCAGGATTGGCCACCTTTTGTTCCAGTATATCCGAAGAAAACAGTTCAGTGCTCACTATTTTGGCCAGTTGAGCTGTCCATTGAGCACGTTGCCGGGGCAGCACGCGGCCAAGGAAGAGCTTTACACCCCATTGTACTGTTAACCAACCCGTCAGGGCCGAAAGAATAGGGATCATTAACCACCAGGGGCTCATTTGCAAAACAGTTGAATGAGGGCGCAAGTTACGGTTATTTTACGGCCCGTTTTGTGTCACGCAACATTGTTTTATCCATGTGTCAGGGTTGCTTCAACCATGTGTCAAATGGGGGTGTTTACCAATGGGAGACACATCTTTCACACATGGTTGACACATGCTTTGAGAGAAGTTGGCTAATTGTTCACTGTTTTGAAAATATTTTTCTGTGTCGAAATAACCTGCTAATTAAAAGTGACCACCCTGGCTTCCAGACTGCCTACGAGTGCTTTCAGTTCGTTTAGAAAGGGCGGCGTAGGCCGGGGAGCATAAGTGGCTTTTACTTTGTGCGATTTGTCGAGCAGCAGGTAGCGCGGAATGAACTCATGGTTGAGAAAGGTGAACAAAGAGGCGGTGGTATTGGACACAAATGCATACTGCCTGGTGGTGATACTATCCTGCAGCGCAGCCTTCTTCCAGGCGGCAACATCCTTGTCTGTAGAAAAATACAGGTATTGCACGTTCTTTTCTGTAAGGTATTGTTTGGCTGCGGCAGATTTGGCAATATCCTCACGGCAGGGAATACACCAGCTGGCCCACAGGTCAATATATACAGGCTTACCCTGATACAGTGCCAGCACATCTTTTAAAGACAGCTTTTTACCCGAGGCGTAATCCAGCAGGTAAGTACTATTCAATATAGAATCCGGCAGTGGTTTGTCCAGCACCCTTAATTTAAGTTCTGCTTCATTCAGGTACGCCACATAGATGCTGTCCCGCACTTTCTCTTTGGCAGCCGCAAAAAGCCTGGTTAGCGGGGCCTGACTTTCAGGTGTCTGCTTTTGCGCATACAGGCCGATAAGGTTAGTAAGCACATGATCACGTGTTTTCCCTTGCAACACCTTGGTCACATTAGCAGCGATCTTTTCATTGTTCCAGGAGGAGTCTTGCCGGTAGCGGAAAACATATTTACCCATAGCAGCATCCCGGTAGGCATCGAGCAAAAGGAATTCATGCCGGTTAAAAGGATACATGTCAGCTTCGCGTGTATACTCATTGGCATTAAGGCCGGCAGGGCGGGCGGGCAATACTGAATAGATGAGTCGCACATACGCATAATTGACCCAGGCTTGCGCCAGGTCTGCTGCCCAGGATTTTACGGGGTGCTTTAATACAGCAAGCACGATCGAGTCATGCAACGCCTTTCGCCAGGCTGTCACGGTTGTTTTGAAGGCGGCCGGGTCACTGTTCTGCCCATAGCGCGGCGTCAGTTTACTGCTCGTCAGGTCCGATAGCTGGGCAAAAAGCTGATGATCGGCAGCTTCCTCCCCTTCAAAAGTGATACTGGTAGCCGGTCCGGAACCCGACAACCGGAAAACGATGCTGTCGCCCGGTTGCACATACACAGCCCAGGCCTTACCCAGTATGGTCAGGTATACAAAACCCGGTTGAGCTTGCATGAATGCAAGATGAAACCGCCCATCCTGTTGGCTGCTCTCCGCAAGCAGCTCAGGACGCATTTGTGTATAGAATAGTATTGATTGGACGATAGCGGCGTTCTTGATCCCGGGGTTATCGGTGTAGCCGGTCATCGTTACCGGTTTTGCTGCTAATGCAGATCGATTCAATTGATTGGCAGATGCTTGTGTATACAGGCCGGCAACAAAAAGGCATAAGAATACCACAGCTTTCATGGGGCGTAAGTTTGTTTGCAGGCAGCAAAACTAAGTTTTTAGTTATAATTATAACTAAAAACTTAGTTCTATTTTGTAGGATTCTTTTCACCTGTTCTCCTCATTGCCTCCTCTTTGCTTCCTCTTTGGGTCCTCAATGCTTCCTCGGATCCTCCTTGCGCGGCCTCGGATTTCGGGAAGGCAATGAGGAAGCAAAGAGAAGGAATCGGCTTGCTACGGGGCAACTAACAATAAAAAAGAGGCAGTGTACCTGCCTCTTTTTTCGGGTGGATGACCGGGTTCGAACCGGCGACCCTCAGAACCACAATCTGATGCTCTAACCAACTGAGCTACAACCACCGTATTGGGGATGCAAAATTAAGGTAAATTGGTTTCCTGCCAAAAAAACACCCTTCATTTTTTTCACAATTACCACATTTTCTACGAATAACCTCGTCTGCTATCAACTTGTTAACCAGTCAACAACCACGCAAACCGATTGTTAATATTCATTTTGGATCGCAACAACCCATCTTTTTTATCGTTATTTTTGGAAGCAATGACTAAAGTATTAAGTTATATGGTTAAAAGAAAGAATCTACCCGTTGTGCTGTTAATCCTGGGCGCTGGTTTGTTTCTTGCATTCCGTACCCTCGGATGGGGAGGAGGCGATAAACCACCCGCTACGAAGTATGAAAAGATACTCAAGAACGTAGGGGAAATGCTCACTGAAATTCACTACAGTCCGAAGAAAATAGATGATAATTTCTCCAAAGAAGTATTTAAAAAGTTCCTCGTTAACCGCTATGTGGACGAGAACAAGAACATCCTGCTGCAGTCGGACATACAGCAGCTGAAGAAATACGAAACAAAGATCGACAATGAAATACTGGGCGAGCCTGTACAGTTTGTGCCTGCCGTTTCCGAGATCGTGAAAAAGCGTATCCTCGAAACCGAGCAGATCTACAAAGAGATACTGAGCAAGCCATTCGACTACAGCAAGGATGAGAGCGGCAACTTCAATGTCGACAAGATCGATTTCCCCAAAAACGAAGCAGAACGCAAAGAGGTATGGCGCAAGAGACTGAAATCACTGGCGCTGGACCGCTATGCCGACCTGCTCGATGCCCGCGAGAAAAACAAAGGGAAGGACAGCGTGAAGGTGAAAACCGACGCTGAACTGGAAAAAGAAGCCCGTGAGCGCGTGAGCAAGATCATGGACAGGATCTATGACCGTCTGAAGTTGAAGGTGAACGACGACGACCGCTTCAATGAATACGTAAAGACGATTACGGAGTCTATGGACCCCCATACCACTTTCTTCCCGCCGATCGACAAACGTTATTTCGACGAGCAGATGAGTGGCAGCTTCTTTGGTATCGGCGCTTCCCTGCGGGAAGATGAAGGCGGTATCAAGATCGCTACCCTGGTAACCGGCAGCCCGGCCTGGAAATCCGGCGAAGTAGCAGTAGGCGATATGATCCTGAAAGTAGGGCAGGGCGCTGCTGAACCGGTAGACCTCGGCGGTTACTTCGTAGAAGATGCCGTAAAGGTGATCCGTGGAAAGCAAGGCACTGAAGTGCGCCTCACCCTCAAGAAAACAGACGGTTCTATCAAGGTGGTAACACTCATTCGCGATAAGATCGTGCAGGATGAAACCTTTGCCCGCAGCGCTATCGTGAACACGGCCAGCGGTAAGATCGGGTTCATATACCTGCCTGAGTTTTATGCAGACTTCGACAATCCGAAAGGACCTCGTTGCTCTGAAGATGTGCGTAAGGAGATCATCAAGCTGAAAGAGCAGAAAGTAGATGGCATCGTGATGGACCTGCGCAACAATGGCGGTGGTTCCCTCTACGATGTGGTGCAAATGGTTGGCCTGTTCATCGAAGGTGGCCCTGTAGTACAGGTAAAAGACCGCGATGGCAAACCAACAGTATATTCCGATAATGACAAAGCTGCGTTGTACGATGGACCGCTCGCTGTAATGGTGAACGAGTTCAGCGCTTCCGCTTCTGAAATATTTGCCGCTGCCATCCAGGACTACGATCGTGGTGTGATCATCGGCAGTACCTCTACCTATGGTAAAGGAACAGTACAACGTAATATCGGCCTCGACAAAAACCTGGGCATGTTGAACCCCAACAGCGACCTCGGTACTGTTAAGGTTACCCTGCAGAAGTTCTACCGCATCAATGGCGGTTCTACCCAGCTGCGCGGCGTAAGCTCCGATATCGCCCTGCCTGATCTGGCCGAGTTCTCCAAACTCCGCGAAAAGGACAATCCTGATGCATTGCCCTGGGATGAGATCCAGAAAGCCGATTACCGTCGTTGGAAGTTCGGTCTTGACCTGGCGCCCATCAAGAAGGCCAGCGACGATCGCCTGAAAAGCAATGCTGCTTTCACGCAAATAAAGGCCGATGCCGAGTGGCTGTCAAAGCAAAATGATAATGTATCTCCACTTAGCCTGAAGAAATACCAGGAAGAGCAAAAGCAAATGAAAGCAGTGGCCAAACAGATCGATTCCCTGAGCAAATCGGCCAAGGAACTGAATGTAGAAGCCATGGCAGAAGACCTGAAGAAGTTTGAATACGATGCAGGCAAACTGGAGCGCTTCAAACAATGGATCAAATCACTCCGCAACAACGATATTTATCTGGGCGAAGCAGTGAATGTGATCAATGATATGATCGTTCAGAAGAACGTGGTATACAATACTCCTAAGAATTAAGGCATATTAATAATTATACAGAACGCTGAATGGTACTGCACCATTCAGCGTTCTTTTTTATGTATTCCCTATTTTTGCTCCCTACTAACCTTTTGCCATGAGTATATTAGACCAGTTTAAGCAGATCACCACTTTTGTATTCGATATGGATGGCGTATTGACCGATGGTACCGTATATGTGCTGGATGGCGGTCAATACCGGCGTATGAACATCAAAGATGGATTTGCCTTGCAGCTGGCCGTGAAGAAAGGGTACCGCGTGGCGGTGATCTCCGGCAGCAACAGCGATCCTGCGGTGGCGCGGTTGCATAAGCTGGGGATACAAGATGTGTTTATGGACGTGAAGGATAAAAAAGGCCGCCTGCAGGAATATATGCGGCAGCATAACCTGCAAAAGGGCGAGGTGTTGATGATGGGGGATGATGTGCCGGACTATGAGGTGATGAAAATGGCCGGACTGGCCTGTGCTCCGGCCGATGCGGTGGTGGAGATAAAGGAAATAGCACACTACATATCCCTTTCGCCCGGCGGTATGGGCTGCGTTCGGGATGTGGTGGAAAAAGTGCTGAGGTTGAACGATCACTGGGACTTACACACGAATACGGCAAGTCTTTAATATATTAGCGCAGGTCAAAACTATTAACCACAAACTTTTGTGATTATATTAGCGCATTGATGAAACTACTGGTAGCATTTTTACGGTTGGTGCGAGCGTTGAACCTGGTGTTTATTGCATTCACCCAGCTATTGTTCCTGTACTGCGTAGTGATCCCTGTATTCCAACAGGCCAATATGCCCCTGGCCATCCCGGTATCCCAGTTTGTACTGCTGGTTGTTGCTTCTGTATTGATCGCCGCAGGTGGCTATATAATCAATGATTATTTTGACCTGAATATAGACCAGGTAAACAAACCCGGCCGGCTGGTGGTGGAAAAGATCATCAAGCGGCGCTGGGCCATCGTGTGGCACCTGGTATTGTCCCTGTTGGGTATCCTGCTGAGCACCTATGTAGCGTGGAAAACAAGGGTATGGTGGCTGGCCCCGGCCAATATGTGCTGCGTCATTGCCCTGTGGTTCTATTCCACCACATTCAAACGCAGATTACTGAGTGGAAACATCATCATCTCCCTGCTCACCGCCTGGACGGTGATGGTAGTGGGCTTTATTATTCACTATAAGATCATCAAAACACCCGGCCTGAGCGGCGTGGTGCAAGCCTCGAAGATCATGCGGATCACCTTCCTGTATGCAGGTTTCGCATTTATCATCTCGCTCGTAAGGGAAGTGATCAAGGATATGGAAGACATGGCTGGCGATGCCAAATATGGATGCCGCACCATGCCCATCGTGTGGGGCGTCAATGTATCCAAAGTCTTTGTGGCTACCTGGCTCATCGTGCTGATCGCGGCGCTGGTGATCGTACAGGCCTATGTACTGACTTTTAACTGGTGGTGGTCAACATTGTACTGCTTACCCCTTATTATTATTCCGCTTATATATATATTGCGTAAGTTATACAAGGCCCAATCCAGCAGTGAGTTCCATCACCTGAGTACCTGGGTAAAATTGGTGATGCTCACAGGCATTGTGTCGATGATCTTCTTTAAAATCTATTTTGCGAAATGGCTCTTCAACGTGTAGTATTGGCATCTCAAAGTCCCCGGCGGAAACAATTGCTGGAGTGGGCTGAAATTCCTTTTGACATTATAGTACGCAATACCGACGAAAGCTACCCGTCCGACCTTCCCACTGAAGTTATTCCCATACATATAGCCCGCCAGAAAGCGCTTGCCGTAAAAGAGTGCAGCGAGTACAAAATGTACAAAGCGAATGCTACGATTGTGGCAGCCGATACGGTAGTAGTGCTGGATAATACGATCATAGGCAAGCCCAAAGACCGTGAAGACGCGATTGATATTCTCAGCTCTTTGTCTGGCAAAAAACACCTCGTGATCACCGGCGTGGTCATCCTCCATGAGGGAGAAAATGAGACCGCTTTTGCCGATATCACGGAAGTGTGGTTCCATCCTGTTACTACCAGTGAGATTGCTTATTATGTAGACAAGTACCGTCCCTTCGATAAGGCCGGCGCTTATGCCATACAGGAATACATAGGCGTAACCGGTATCAAGCGCATCAATGGCGATTTTTACAATGTGATGGGCCTGCCGGTGAGCAGGGTATTACAGGCATTGAAGAAATTGGAAGGCTAATACCTGATTACTTTTCCCCTTAAACCCTTATATCTTTTATGACCCTTTCTTACCAGTTGAATGAAAATGATTTCCTGCAACACCAGCTGTTCGTAGCTTCTCAAAGTGAATCACTTAAAAAGAGGCGGAAAAGTTCCCTGTTCGTCCTGATCTTTTGTTTCGTGATCCTGAGCTTGCTTTTTTACCTAATTGACGAAAACCTGTTAGCCATTCTAATGCTCTTATGCGCGCCGGTTACTTTTTTCTTCTTCCCTGTGTTCCAGGGGAAGCAATTGCACAAAGCATACAAGCGGTCCATTCTTGAAAACTATAAGAACAGGTTTGGTAAGCAGGTGCAGGTTGGTTTTACAGACGATGCGATCGTGTACCATGATTCCAACAGTGAATCCAGGATATTACTCACTACCATCAGTAAGGTCATTGAACTACAAGATATCTTCATTATACAAATGAGTACAGGCGGTGGCCTGATCATGCCTAAGCAACAACTGGAAAATGTTGCCAATGTAAGGCAACTATTGCAGGACGTAAGCCAAAAACTATCAGTGCCTTTTGTGCAGGAGTCTAATTGGAAGTGGAAATAAGCGACGGGGCGATGGATTAAAAATGGCGGTTATAAATACGTCTGTTTGGAAATTTCGTATATGCTCCAAATAGTAACGTAACCATGACCGAACGATTGCTCCAGTTTATCTGGCAATTCCAATATTTTAATAAAAGCCATCTTCAACTACCCGGCGGCGAAACCTTCGAGATCATCCATCCAGGCGCCTTAAATACCAATCAGGGGCCCGATTTCCTGGCAGCAAGCATAAGAATCGGGAAAGCCACCATTATAGGGCCGGTAGAATTACACATCAAAACTTCCGGCTGGTATAAACACGCCCATCAACACGACCATAATTATGACAAAGTAATCCTGCATGTAGTGTGGGAAGATGACCTCGACAGTTCAGCAAGTCCTATACCAGTGCTGTCGTTGCACGACCGTGTATCGAAACTATTACTGCAGCAATATACCGACTGGATGAACAGCCGCTGGTTCATTGCCTGTGAAAAGCAGATCACACAGGTGAGCAACATCACATGGCTATCGTGGAATGAACGGTTGCTGGTAGAGCGGCTGCAACGCAAATCAAAAGTGGCATTCGATTATCTGCAGCAGAACAACCAACATTGGGAAGAAACCTTTTGGTGGTTGCTGGCCCGCAATTTTGGCATCCGGGTCAATGCAGAAACCTTCGAGGCGGTGGCGCGTAGCCTGTCGTTGTCAATATTGGGTAAACACAGAAATCAGCTGGTGCAATTGGAAGCCCTGTTGATAGGCCAGGCAGGATTACTGGCAAAGGAGTTTACAGATGACTATGCATTGCTGTTAAAAGATACTTATCGCTTCTATAAGAGCAAATATAACCTCAAACAAAATTTCCAGGCAGCCGTATTTCTCCGAATGAGACCGGCTTCTTTTCCTACGATAAGGTTGGCGCAGCTTGGGGCCCTGGTGCATCAGTCAGGTCATTTGTTCTCAAAAATTAAAGAAATTAATTCAATACAAGATGTTAAAGCACTGCTCGACGTGACTGCCAGCGGATATTGGGACAACCATTATATTCTCGACCAGCCTTCGTTGGAGCGGCCCAAGCGAACAGGCGATATGATGGTCAACAATATCATCATCAACACCATTGTGCCCACGCTGTTTGCATACGGCCATCAACGGCAGGAGCAGGAGTATAAAGACAAAGCGCTTCGATGGCTCGAAGCGCTGGAAACAGAAGACAATACGATTACAAGAGGTTTTGCCGGATGCGGTATCACCAGCCGGAGTGCTTTTCAATCACAGGCACTTATTGAGCTCAAGAGCCAATATTGCGATCACAAACGTTGCCTGGATTGCGCTGTAGGCAATTCGCTACTTAAACTTTCAAATCAATCACGGCAGGCTTCCAGTTGAACGTAACGTTCACCTTGATATCCGGGTGAATACTGTACATCACCGGGCAGGTGTGCGCTGCACGCTCCAGGATGATCTTTTGCTTCTCATCGGCATACAGGGTATCCGGGAAATGAAACGTTAAATTTATACCGGCAATACGGCGCGGGTCGGCAGCCATGATCTTTTCGACTTCGATTTTGGTATCGGTAAGGTTTACCTCCATATCACGGGCTTTTTGACCCATAATGGTCAACATACACGACCCAAGCGCTGTGGCCACCAGGTCGGTGGGGGAGAAGCGCTCTCCTTTACCCTGGTTATCGGTGGGCGCGTCAGTTTCTATCTGACTGCCTGATTTTAAATGTAAACAAACCGTTCTCAGGTTTCCTTCGTAAACAACAGTAGAGGTCATTATGTGTAATTTTGCCTTAAATTTACGTTGAATAATTAAATCACAGCCGGTGAAGAAACTTGTTTTGTCAATCGTCGTAGTTCTAATAGCATGTACAGTTGTGGCCCAGGACAATCCTACTCCGAAATCTCCCACTGCCAGAAAGGATAAAAAGGCAGCTAAAAAGGAAGAAGTAGCCAGGCTCCTGAAACTGGAAGAAGAAGGAGAGATCATATTCAACAAACAAAGCATTTTCGGCCTGAAACTCGCAACAGACGGTTATGGTCTGTCGTACGAATGGGGCCGGTTCAAAAGCAACCGGGTAGCCACCATTTTCCAGATCGAGCTCAACGAGAAAAAACATCCCAAAGAAAAAAGGACATCCTACGCCGTAGGCGCGTTCAACGTGAACAGCGTGATCTATGGTAAAACCAATAACTTCTATCAGCTGAAAATGAGCGTAGGCCAGCAACGCATTATTGGCGGTAAAGGCAATAAGAATGGAGTGGGCGTAATGGCTGTCTATACTGGTGGTCTTTCCGTAGGATTTGAGAAGCCCTACTACGTAGATGTAGTTAACAAAGCTGACGAGCGCATCCGCTCTACCTATCCTACCATTATTGACAGCCAGTACGTAGAGATCGGTGCTGCCGGTTTCACGGTAGGTTGGGGTGATGTGAAGATCCGTCCCGGCGCCAATGCCAAGGCTGGATTACGGTTCGATTTTGGCCGTTTCAATGAGACCATTACCGCCGTGGAAGTAGGCGTTTCAGCCGAATTCTACGCCCAGAAGATATCCCAAATGGCCTACAACAAGGATAAACAGTTTTTCTTCAACGGTTATGTAACCCTCCTGCTGGGTAAGAGAAAGTGACGGGAAAGTAATGTATTTTTGCCTCGCCCACTGTCCTGATGGCTATCAGGAGGCGAAGGTGGGCCGCCGAACAACTTGGTCTCCTAAGTTGTTGATACCTATCACTGAATGACAAATTATGCAGGAATTACCTATTATTAATACTGTACCCGAAACCGCTAAAGTCAAGAAACCCAACTGGCTGCGGGTGAAGCTGCCTACCGGCGAAAATTACAAGCATGTACGTGGCCTGGTAGATACCCACAAATTACACACCATTTGCGAGAGCGGTAACTGTCCCAATATGGGAGAGTGCTGGGGAGAAGGCACTGCCACCTTCATGATCCTGGGCAATGTATGTACCCGCAGCTGCGGCTTTTGTGCGGTAGCCACCGGCAGACCGGAAGCGGTTGATTGGGACGAGCCACAACGCGTGGCCGAAGCTATTTACCTCATGCAGGTAAAACATGCCGTGGTAACCTCTGTCGACAGAGACGAGCTGAAAGACGGCGGCAGCATTATCTGGTACAATACCATCAAGGCTATTAAATCCCTCAATCCCGATACGACACTCGAAACACTGGTGCCCGACTTCAAAGGACAAAAGGAAAACATCGAACGTGTCATTGAAGCAGCTCCCGAAGTAGTGTCCCATAATATTGAAACGGTAGAACGCCTTACCCGCCAGGTGCGGATACAGGCCAAATACCGCCGCAGCATGGATGTGCTGAAAGTACTGAAAGAAGGCGGCATGCGCACCAAGAGCGGCATCATGCTGGGCTTGGGCGAAGAGAAAGAAGAAGTGCTGCAAACCATGCGTGACCTCCGCAACAGCGGCGTGGATGTGATCACCATTGGCCAGTACCTGCAGCCTACCCGCAAGCACCTGCCGGTGGTTAGGTTTGTGCACCCCGATGAGTTTGCTGCTTTCCGTGAAGCTGGCTACGAAATGGGCTTCGACTATGTTGAAAGCGGCCCGCTGGTACGTTCATCTTACCACAGCGATAAACACGTGATACCAGGGTTTGGTATTTCCAAGTGGAAGCTGGAAAAAGGATTGGTGAATAACTAATAAACGACCTTTGAAAAAGAAGATATGCTTAGGGAGTATACTCATGTTGGTGTATACTCCTTTTTTATTTGCACAACTCGATTGGAGAAGAGTAGACTCAGCCTTTGGCAACCTGCCATCTTCTGTGCAGGTATACAAAACAACCGACTCCCTCAATGGACATCCTTTCATCGCTTATCTGGTAGTAGCCAGCCTTAAAGACCGTAAACTGGAATTCACCACACAGGTAAGCGAAGGCAAGCGCTTTACACCTACACAATTCTATGAGCAGGAAGGAAAGCCGCTGCTGGTGATGAATGGCACATTCTTCTCCTTTGCCACCAATCAGAACCTGAACCTGGTGATGCGCAACGATAGCATGGTAGCCTACAACCAGCCATCCCTGCAGCAAAAGAATACAGACTCCTTTTATTACCCCACGCGCAGTGCTATCGGTATCACCAAAAGCCGCAGAGCCGATGTGGCGTGGATCTTTACAGACACTGCTCAACGTTGGCCCTATGCTTTCCAGGAAAGTCCTATACTGGCCAAAGGTACTAATCCCGATCCTTCTTTTGCCGATCTCAAAACACTGGAACAATGGAAGTGGTGGAAAATGCGTACCGCTATTGGCGGAGGCCCTGTGCTGGTGAAAGACGGGGTCATCAACGTGACCAATGAACAGGAGCAGATGTTTGTGAAAGGAGAGAACGACAGGCACCCACGCACGGCCATGGGATACACACGCAAACGTCAACTCCTCATCCTCGTTATACAGGGACGCTTTCCCGGTATTGCAGATGGTGCTACACTGGCAGAAGAAGCAAAAATACTTACCGATCTGGGTTGTGTGGAAGCCCTGAACCTCGATGGCGGTGGCAGTAGCTGTGTACTGGTGAATGGAAAAGAAACCATACAGGTTTCCGACAAAACAGGACAACGTCCTGTGCCGGGTGTATTTATCATTCGCGAGAAAAAACGGAAATAATACTATTGCTTTGTGAATACCATCGTTTCACCACTGACCAGCTTGGTAGGTCTTGGTGTTCCTGGTTCTGGCAAAGCAATTTTCATACGGCCATCTTTCAGGTACACGAATAACCCTTTGATCCGGTCTTGCTCTACCTGCTTCTTGTTAATGATTTTAATTTTGATGAGGTCAAGGGTATAAAAGCCCGGTATCTTCCCTACTTTGTACGCGATAAATGTTTTGCCTTCCGCATCGCCGGTAGGAGGGCCGCCCATTCTGTTATTGCCTTCCAGGGCATATGCCCAGCCATCTTTGGTAAAAGTAAACCCGGGTTTCTTTTTGTCGATCATCCAACGCCAGGTACCAGTAATGTCTGTACTGTCCTTTTGAGCAAAGGAGCTAACTGATGCAAGCATCAGTATCACAAGGGGCAAGGCTTTTATCATACAGTCAAGGTTTATCCCTTCATTTCCCACACCAGTGCGCTGGCGCCTAAGATGGCAGCATCTGCTTCTTTCAGTTCAGAGAACAGCAGCTTGATCTTGTTCTGGAAGATAGGCAGCATGTTCTTCTCCATGTGCTCACGTGTGGGCTTCAGAATGAGGTCGCCGGCCTTGGTCATACCTCCAAAGAGGATGATGGCTTCGGGAGAAGAGAACATCACGAAATTGGCCAGCGCCAGGCCGAGCACCTTACCGGTAAACTCATATACTTCCTGCGCCAGTTTATCGCCCTGTATAGCGCAGTCGTAAACGATGCGGCTATCGATCTCTTCCTTAGCGTAGTTGCGCAAGAGGCTATCGCGGTGTGGATCTTTTTCGAGAAACTCTATAGCGGTAAGGGCTACACCGGTAGCAGAAGCGTACGCTTCGAGCGAACCGTGCAGGCCGGTGCCTTTGTGTTTACGTCCGTCGGGGATGATGGTGGTATGACCCAGCTCACCGGCAAAGCCGTCGTGACCGTAGATCAGCTGGCCATTGGCAACTATGCCGCTGCCCACACCAGTGCCCAGGGTGATCATGATGAAATCCTTCATGCCACGGGCCACGCCATACATCATTTCACCTACAGCCGCCGCATTGGCGTCGTTGGTGAGCGAGCAGGGCACCATGAACTTGCCAGTCATCAGTTGCACTAAAGGAATAACACCTTTCCAGGGAAGGTTAGGGGCGTACTCGATGGTGCCGTTATAGTAATTGCCATTGGGAGCGCCAATGCCGATACCTTTTATAGCGCCAATGCCGCCCACTTCTTCAATGGCCGGTTGCAATGCCTCATACAGTTCATTGATGTAATCGGTAACATTATTGTGCTTCCTGGTGGAAATAGCGCCGCGGTATGAGATATCACCACGATGATCAACGATGCCAAATACAGTATTGGTACCACCAATGTCTATCCCTATTGCAAGCTCTTGACGCTGACTGATTGCCATGATTAGTTATTATATAAAAATACCCCCGCTGGAGCGGGGGCGAAATTACAAATTATTTTCGTTGAATTAATGAGCACCTGCTACCTGTGCGTCGATATCCAGACCCTGATTTTTCAACACACCTTTGGTCTTGATGGCGTGCCATGCAAGATATGCAAAGCAAACCAGCGGCAGGATATAAGAAAGATGCGTGAAATTAGCACCTCCTGCACCCTGTGTCAGTCTGGCCTGATCGAGGTCGATGATAGCACCTTGTGCAGGCGGAATGATAGCGCCACCAAGGATCATCATGATCAGGAAGGCAGAACCCTGACTGGTATATTTACCCAAACCAGTAATGGCCAATGCGAAAATACAAGGCCACATTACTGAGCAGCAAAGACCGCAGCTGATGATTGCAAAATTTGCAATCATACCGGTAGTTGTAAGCGCAATGATGATGGCTATGCAGGCCAGTACCGATACCGTTAACAACAGCTTAACGGGTTTTTCTTCGGCAAACAGGAAGGCAAACGCTGCAATAGCGATAGGAATGAGGTAAGGAAGGAACTCCTCCGCTACATTATCACCCTTCAGCCAGTTTACCAACAGGATGAGACCAAAGGCCACGATGGGAACCACGAGGCCCAATATTTTTTTAGTATTCTTAGGCAGATTAAACACACTCACGGCGCCAGTCCAACGGCCGATCATCAAGCTACCCCAATACAGTGATACGAGGTGAGCAATCTCTGATTCGTCATACCCACCAAATTCAGGCAGTTTCAATAGCGCGGCAAAGTTGTTATCGATAGTTACTTCCACACCAACATATACGAAGATGGCTATCATGCCCAACACCAGTTGAGGATAAGCCATCGCGCCCCATCCTTCCTTGTTTTTCGCAGACAGGAACATGCTCGAAAAGAGGATGAGCAGGATAATGATCAGTGAACCTACCACAATAGCTGTTTTACTGATGCCGGTTTGCTCCTTTACATAGTCGGCAAACAGTACCGGTAAGAAAATAAGACCTATAATTAATAAGGTCGTTAAAGCTTTGGGGCTTTTTTCCAGCTTCTCATTCGAAGTGGTTTTGGGCAGCTTGGCAAAAGCAAAGATGGCCGCTGCTACCAGGAACAAGCCGGACAGGAAGAAATACAGTGTCTGGATATTGGTAATAGAAGCCTCTTTCTTAGCTGCAACACTACCAAACAGCACCACGCTAACTACCAGTGGTCCGAGCAAGGTGCCGAAAGAGTTTACGCTGCCACCCATGTTCAGGCGGTGAGCACCTGTTTCAGGGCTACCCAACGCGATGGCGAAAGGCTGCGCAGAAGTTTGCTGCAGCGAAAACCCCAGCGCTATGATGAAGAAGGACAATAATACGAGCGGGAAAGTAGCATTGCCGGAGCCGCTGATGAATGCCAGCGCCAGCGCACCTACCACAGAGATCAACAAACCATAAATGATACCTTTTTTATATCCGATCTTGTTCAGCAGGTCGGTACCGCCGATCACAGACATTAAATACAGGATAAGAGAGCCGTAGAAGTAAGCGCCATAAAAGGCAGAACCTACCAGTTGTGACTGGATCTGATCGAGGTTGAAAAACTTTTTACAAAAAGGGATAAAGATACTGTTGGATGCCGCTACAAAGCCCCAGAAAAAGAATACTATAATAAGTACGCCGAACTGGGACCATTTTGTTTGTTGACTCATGCAGAACCGTTTTAGCAGTTGTTAGTAAAAATTTTTTAAAAGTAGTTGTTTTTTGCCTTCACCGCTATGAGGAGGCTAAAATTTATAAGTTATGCAAGGAATAGTGCCGCAAATGTAGGTTTTGTAATGATACTTCAAATATGGGCTGCCCGACGCATATCAATTCTTTCATCTTTTTTATTACCTGTGCAACAATGAATCAAAATCCTTCCTAAATTGACAGGGATTTATGCACACCAATTGTTAGAACAGCATGGAGATCTTACACGTTAGCGCAGAATGTTATCCAGTGGCCAAGGCAGGTGGATTGGGCGATGTAGTGGGTGCTTTACCTAAATACCTTAATGAAGCAGGGCATATCGCCAAAGTAGTGATGCCCATGTACCGTACAAAATTCCTGTACGCCAACCAATGGGAAGTAGTCCACAAGGGCAATACCAACCTGGGTAACTATTGGTTCGACTTCACCATTATCAAAGAAGCGACCAACAAGCTGGGCTTCGATCTGTACCTCGTAGATATCAATGGCCTGCTCGACAGGGAAAAGGTATACGGGTATAGTGACGATACCGAGCGCTTTACTGCCTTCCAGATCGCTGTCCTGGACTGGATCAATGCCTGGCAGCATACGCCAGACATTATCCATGTGCACGATCACCATACAGCATTGATCCCCTTCATGCTGAAATACTGTCACAAATACCAGCCAATATCCGGCATACGTACTGTACTCACCATCCATAATGCCGAATACCAGGGATGGATGGGATGGAACCGGGGCACTTTTATACCTTCTTATGATACCTGGCGCTGGGGCTTGCTGGAGTGGAACAAGACCATCAACCCATTGGCCAGCGGTATCAAGTGCGCCGATAAAGTAACAACCGTAAGCCCCAGCTACATGAACGAGCTCAGGTACATGAGCAATGGGCTCGAAGCGCTCTTCGAATACGAAAAAGGAAAGTGTTCTGGCATACTGAACGGCATCGACGTAAAAGTGTGGGACCCGCAGGTCGACGAGTACCTGGTACACCGGTATTCGCTGGAGGATATGGAAGCCGGCAAGGCCAAGAATAAAATGCAGTTGTGCGACCAGTTTTCCCTCGACTTCGATAAGCCACTCATCGGGTTTATCGGCAGGCTGGTAGGAGAGAAGGGAGCCGATTTGTTACCACAGGCCATCCGGGATTCCTTCAACCACATTGGCCGTCGCATGAACTTCCTGATGCTGGGCAGTGGATTCCCCGAAGTGGAAGCCGGTCTGCAGGCTATCCAGCCAATGTCGCAATACGATTATAATGTCTTTATAGGATACAATGAAGGACTGAGCCATACCATGTATGCCGGCATGGATTTTCTGCTGATGCCCTCGCGGGTAGAGCCTTGCGGGCTCAACCAGATGTATTCCATGCGCTATGGTACAATACCCATGGTAAGGCGTACCGGTGGCCTGAAAGATACGGTCATCGATTATGGTGAACCGGGTGGGTATGGTATCTGCTATAACAACACCAGTGTAGGCGATATTACCCATGCTGTGTACCGGGCAACAGAATTGTATCACCAGAAAGACACCTTAAAACAGATCCGCCGGCAGATGATGCAGCTCGATTTCAGCTGGGAAACCAGTGTTCAGCAGTATATAGATGTATACCATGCTGCCTTAGGATAAACTATTATAGAAAGTCGTTGTTATGATGCTTTGGGAAATCCAATTGCTGATTCACGACTGCCGATTGCCGAATAACGCACTGATCAAATATAAAACCCACAGTTATGAGTAAACAAGTGATTGCTGTCATTCTGGGTGGAGGAGCCGGGACAAGGTTATACCCCCTTACAGCGAGTCGTTCAAAGCCTGCTGTACCAATTGCCGGGAAATACCGCCTGGTGGATATTCCTATTTCCAATTGTATCAACTCAGGTATCAACCGGATGTTTGTGCTTACACAGTTCAACTCCGCATCGTTGAACAAGCACATCAAGAACACCTACCACTTTAGTATTTTCAGCAGTGCATTTGTCGATATATTGGCGGCAGAGCAAACTCCTGATAACCCTTCCTGGTACCAGGGTACTGCGGATGCGGTGCGCCAGTCACTCCGCCACCTCAACCAGCACGAGTGCGAGTATGTGCTCATTCTGTCGGGCGACCAGCTTTACCAGATGGACTTTCAGAAGATGCTGCAAAACCACAAGGATTCAGGCGCTGATATCTCTATCGCCACCATCCCGGTTGCAGCAAGAGAAGCTTCCGACTTCGGTATCCTGAAAACAGACAACAACAATCTCATCACGTCATTTATAGAGAAACCCAAGAAAGAGTTGTTGCCCGACTGGTCGAGCGATACCGGCCCTGAAATGCATGGTCAGGGAAGAGACTACCTCGCTTCTATGGGTATCTACATCTTCAACCGCAAGTTGCTCAACGACCTGTTGATGGATATCTATAAAGATTGCACCGACTTCGGTAAAGAGATCCTTCCCAAGTCATTGGAGAACTACAAAGTGGCCAGCTATCAATATGATGGTTACTGGACCGATATCGGTCATATCTACTCATTCTTTGAGGCCAACCTGGCGCTCACAGATGAAATACCGCCTTTCAACCTGTTTGATAATTCCAATGCAGTATATACACGCGCGCGCATGCTACCGCCGGCAAAGATCAGTGGTACTACCCTGGAGAAAGCAATTATCTCCGAAGGCTGTATCATCAATGCCAGCCGCATCGAGCACAGTGTGATTGGTATACGCAGCCGCATTGGTTACGGCACTACAATTGTAAGCAGCTACCTGATGGGAACAGACTATTATGAAACAATTCCGGAGATGTCCCATGCACAGGAACGTGGATTGCCTACGCTGGGCATTGGTGATCGTTGTTACATCAAGAATGCCATCATCGATAAGAACTGCCGCATCGGCAACGATGTACGCATCAACGGCAGCGAACACCTTGAGAATACTGATCACTCTTTATATACCATTAAAGACGGTATCGTAGTCGTTAAAAAAGGCGCGATACTGCCTGATGGATTTGTGATATAATTGAAGATAAGTTTAAAGAAAAGGGTGAGCCGCTCTTCAAGAGCGGCTCACCCTTTTTCATTTTAGATATTACTATTCCAAATGGTGCCGCCCCGCTTGTTTTAGCACGCATTTTAGCATAAGCATGTAAGTGTTTTCCCATAGATTACTAACGGTATAGATAATCTGTTGACTTCCATCATTGATTTAAAGCAATAAAAAATATAAATTAAATCTTATTATCATAAACGGATCATCACCCTCGTTATAAAGGAGCAACTCACCTGTATATCCTTTTTGTTTGGTTAATGCCTGCTGATTAGTATGGGCTCTCCTACACAGCCCGCCATTACATGTCGTAGAACCTTATCCTTTCACCGGCAAACATTCTTGTCATCCTTGCAAGGAACCTTCGTGGATTTCCAACAAAATTTTCGTTGGCATATCTGCTTACCCGGAACACTTGATGTTCACCGGACAGACATCTATTGATTAATCCTTAAACCCAAAGTATGAAAAGACCATCCTTTTCACTGGCATTACTATGTCTTGTATTTTTCAACAAAGAATCAACTGCACAATGTGTTCCGGCAGGGCCATTCGGTGTTAGCACCTCTTCCAATAACACATCAATAGGAACAGCTGTCTGGAACACATTAAGCGATGTGCTCCTGACAGATAATAACTATGCAATATCTACACAAGCACTTGGCATACTGGCAACCGCCAATACCAACTATATACAGGTAGGTGGATTGGGGTTTTCGATACCGGCAGGCTCTACCATTTGTGGCATTACAGTGTCAGTTGAACGAAGCGCAGGAGGCCTTGGCGTGGGATGCGTAGTGCAGGATGCCGATGTGCGCATTGTTAAAAATGGTGTGCTAACGGGAACGAACCATGCCAGTGGCGTCAACTGGGGTAGTGGCGATGCCACGGCTACTTATGGAGGCGCTGCGGATATGTGGGGCACTACCTGGATGCCCGCCGACATCAATTCGGCAGGGTTCGGTGTGGCGATCGCTGCTTCTATGCAAACGGGTTTGGTTGCCCTGGCATTGTCGGCACGTATAGATTACATCAGCGTCACCGTACACTATGCGAGCCCGACCACACTTCCTTTGCGCCCGCGTGAGTCTACTGTGCAGACGACTGCTCCCGTTCGCAATATTGGATTTTATCCCAACCCGGCTGGTAACGCCATCTACATAACTGGCCGTCGTAAGACGGCAAACATTACGATCAAAGACCTCGAAGGCAGGGTAGTGAAGCGTGTGAGCATCGATCCCGACATACGGCTGCCGCAGGTTTCCCTGGTCGATGTCAATCCCGGTCTGTACCTGTTGGAAATAGACAACACGGTTTTCAGACTCAACGTAGCGCGATAGGCAACGCGATATATAGGTTTCTTGTAGGTACCGCCTGGTTCTCCAGGCGGTTTTGTTATTTTTTATCTACCTTGTCAATCATGGATCAGGAACTCACTTGTACGATCATATTGGAAAAGCCCGTACCGGGCGTCAAGACCGGCCTGCAGAAGGGGAGTGGTAATAAGCACGAAATCCTGCAGATACAACAATCATCCGGCAACGATCTCACCTATACATTCCCTATAAAAGTAAAAACAGGAAAAGATGAACAGCCTGACTTTGCCGGCCCCTTTGTACATGGCCCTGTAGGCGAGCGATTCATTTATCTGAGCATTGGCACTATGGCCGGCCAACCGGATTCTCCCTGGACGCGCAGGTTGAAAGTTCCTTTGCGCGGCATCACCTGGGCCATGGTGCAAAAAGCTGCCAGTGCTGGCCATGTACTGCAAACCACCGTGCCGGGAAAAGGAAAAGACGGCACACCCAGTTGCGCTACCGTAAAGCCTTTCGATGGGTGGCGGGTAGGATAAGCCATTTATGGAAAAACTTTCGATTGGCATCTAAGCGTAGTAATGATAAGAATACTACTTATAGCACTTGTAACAATATATTGTTGCCAGTCATTACCTGTTTATGCGCAAAAAGGTCATGTTTTAACCATCTCCGGACGTATCGATACTGAGAAAGCAAAGGTGCGTGATATAGATATTTGGGTGATAGATGTGGATGGGAATAAAACAGATACCATCAAAAAGCTAAAACCTATTGTTGGGAAACATTATTCTCAGGGAAAGTATACACTTCATTTAAAGCCGAACAGGAATTATAAAATAGTTTTCCTGGGTGATACAGTTTTTCAGGACATATGTTATTTCAATGTACATGCAAAAACAAGCTCCCCCTTGGTTAATCGAAGCTATTCCATTGAAGGACCTTATGTAGACGTTTGGCTTTTAACCAATCGTAATATAAAGGTGGCTGATATTGTGTACGATGATAATATCAACCGGTTTAAAGTAATAAAAGCTACTGAATAGCTGCTTCCCACAATTTTCCCACCACTTCGTATTACATTTGAGAATAAACGCAGTGTATTAACATGCAGCCCGTAGAAACAACCGTATTATACAGACCTGTTGGTCCTAAGGAATTGGCATTGATTGAAGAAAGCGGCTGGACTAAATTTCCTCCAAGACTGCTTCAACAACCCATTTTTTATCCCGTAATGAATGAGGAATATGCCATTCAAATTGCCAGGGACTGGAATGTGCCTGCCTCCGGATCGGGTTTCGTTACAAAGTTCCATGTGCGAACCGACTACGTTAAAAAGTTTGAAGTACAGAATGTAGGTGGAGAGATCCACAACGAGTTGTGGGTGCCGGCAGAAGAACTGGAAGAGTTTAACAGCAACATCATAGGTTTGATTGAAATAACCCAAAGATTCAGTTAGTATCTCAAATTATATGTATCTCATTATTCTTGTTGCGTCTGTTGTAGCTATAGTTACTATAGCAAGAAATGTACGTAGAGGGTCCGGCAAGCGATCTGCTGATGAAGAAGAGCCGATATATGCTGGTTATCCGCAAAGGAATTTCTCTTCCTGGAACGAGCCTGCCAATATCGACAAAGACGTGTTTTACCTCAATCTCAAAAAGACGATTCATTGGACCGATAAGATTGTAGGCAACATTGAAAATATAGCCACTATTGATTATTCCAGGGTACTTCGTACTGTCAATCCTGTATCTAAGGGGAGACCCCTTTATTCCTGGTATTCACCCGATGAGCCATGGATTGCTACCCCTCTTATATTTAACTATCCTGATATATTGGATCAGGTAATGAATCTCCGCAACGATACAAGTAGTATTGAGTCTCCGCTTGCGAAAGGAAAAATACTGGCTTTTGAAATTGACATCACAACCCATGACGGAGCCCCGGTTGCCGCAACCAGTGGCTTTGTAGATGAATCCGATATTCCTCCTATCGACACCTGGTTTTTTGTTACTGACAAGTACCTGTACTGTTGGATACCAGCTCTCTTTATTGGAATAATGCAGGATGCTATCGAAGTGGAGATATTTGGTAGCTATAACTGGCTGGAAGATGTCAAGCCGGATTTGAATGCGCTGATCTCCGATAAACTAAAATAAGAGCGCTACACCACATTCCACCACGGCTTGTCATCATCATTTTTAGGAGGTTCCTTATCATTGCCGGATTTAGCAGGAGGTGTATCATTATTCGTGCCGGTGGGCGGCGTTTCTTTCACTACATATTGCAGCCGGCCTGTTTGGAATAATTGATCGATCTGTTTGGCAAAGACGGCACCGAGCGCTGGTTTTACCTGTCTTACAAAGTTGGCGTAACCAATGACTACATTGGCCGGACTTTCCGCACCCGGTAGTAATACAGCAGCATCTTTTGTTTGCAGTTGGTGCAGCAATGCGCGGAACTTGCGCAGCTTGTTGCGGTCTATGCCCGGTTTCTCATTTACTACAATACCGGTCACTTCCTGACGCGCGCCCTGATGCATGACGCGTATCTTATCGGGGTGTACGGTGAACCCTTCATCACTTAATATCTTTTTGACACGCCATACCATTTGCTGCGCGTTGATGTCGTTGCTGTTCCAGCTAAACGTCACATCGTCGGCATAGCGCGTATACTGGCATTGGTGTTTGGTCGCCAGCCCCTGCAGGCGCAGATCGAGCTTATAACAGAGAATATTGGTAATGGCCGGACTGGTAGGTGCACCTTGCGGCAACACACGGTTTCCCTTCTGTACAAAATAGTTTTTACCATCGATCTCTACCTCTTCTGTCACCGCTTCTGTACACAGCAGCGATAAGATGGTGGCTATCTTTTCGGAGTAACCCAATTGTTGCAGCAAGCCCTTTACCCTTTTATAATGGATGGAAGGAAAGAAGTCTTTTACGTCTATGTTCAATACTACCTTTTTGCCAACATGGGGCAATGCATTACTGAGGATAGAGCGGTTGAGCGTAAAGCCATGTACCGAAGTGTGTACAGCCACCTTATTCAGTATGTTTTCCAGTATCCAGTACTGAGCTTTTTTTAGCCTCGGCATGGGAGCAGAGATCAACCTTTTGCCGCCCGATTTCTTAGGCAGGTAAAATTTCCGGTAGTGGGAGATATTTGACACTTTTCGTGAGAAAGCAAGGAAACGCAGGTCAGGCAAAGTAATACCCATGGCTTGCGCCAGTTCCGTTTCATTGGAAAAAACAGGGAGTTGGTGCTTTTGTAAAGCAGCTACGTTGGCCTCGATATTATTTAAACCGACAGATACGTCTTCACCAAGGTAAATGATCTCTGTGGTCTTTCGTTTTTTCCAGGCCTCGGCTTTCTCCAGCCGTTGCAGTTCCCGCTTCTTCTTATTGGCTTCGCGTTTGGCTTTGGCATCGGCCATGCGCTTCATGCGCATTTCCTTCAGCACGGCTTCCTTATTCTGGTACCGGCGCTGCTGGTTGAGCAGTTGGTTAAACTCCTTATTGAGATCAGCTTCCTGTTTGATCAGCAATTCAGGTACAGAGGGAGATTGCTCCTCTTTGGGCCAGAAGCCAAGACGTTTCATTTCTTCCAGCACTACGGCATCTTTGGTGCTTTCGCGAATGCGATCATACAGTTGCTGGCGGGTGAGTTGCTTATCGGCCATGATGAGTGAAATGGAAATCATGTTCTGACAGAGGGAAATAATGCTGCCTTCGTGCAAGCCGGTGACCAGATTAATCAACGCAAGGCATACCGGGTACTAATTGCTTTTAGGGCACACCGGGCCTGTACTGCTAAAAGCAATTAGTACCCGGTATGCCATAGTAAAGATTACATTTGGTGATGCATGAGTAGTTCATGTTGCATGGACGACGAAACATCGCCCTTTCCTTTCGGAAGCAAGGTGCATATCTTTTTTCCCTCTGTCAAAGAACACGAAAAGCGGTTAACAAATATAGGTTGCTGTTACTTATTTTAATGATTATCCTTGTTATTATTTCAGGCCATTACCTGCAATTCTCGTTTTATTGAATGCCTGTCGTATGGTCAGCATATGCTCACAAGGTCCTTTATATAGTTTGTTCTCGATATAATAACTGCAGTCGCAATGGGCCGACCTGATCTTTTCATCCTGATCAATCACCAGTTTCGGGTTGAACGTCTTCCGGGCGCTCTTCACTGTTCCCGTCAGTTCAAGATAATTCTCCGGCAAGATGATTTTTGAACTCACTTTTACCTCCTGTGAGGCGAGTAATTGGGCTGCCAGTTCTTCGCGCGGGTTGTCAAAGCGCAGTTTGTCGAAAGGCAGAGGCTCCCGGCTCAGTTCCCGCAGGCGGTATACGTCACTGTTGAGATCATAGATCACACGTCCTGCCTGCGTATAGGCACTTAAAGCACCGGATACTTTCGCGGTATCGATGTTGAGTTTCTGCGCTATCTGTGCCGAAGTGGCCAGCCATTCCTTTTGCAGCGCAGCAAACACCTGTTGCTTGACGGCGTCCTCAACAGAGAGGCGTGGCGCCAGCAGATCGAAGTTGCCGGCATGGCTCCAGTCGTTGCTTGTCCAGCCGCTAAGGCCAAGTGTAAAGTTCATATCGCCCAGGTCGGCAATATAAAAAGCAGGCAAACCGGTACCCAGCAGGTGTACGGTAAACTTCTTCGCAACCGGTATCAACCTTTCCAGGATCAGCAGCCTTCTTCTGCCCCAGGTCCTGATCTCCTGGCTTACTGCACCGGTATATATACTGCGCGCGCAGATGATCTCTTTGCCCCAGGGTTCAAATACTACCTTCACCGGGTGACCGGGCTCCAATACATAGCGCAGTGAGCGTGGACCTCGTTTTTCTTTGAAGCGGCGCAGCACCGAGCAGATGCTGTAAATATCCATCGGGTGCAGCTCCAGCTGAATAGTGGGCATCGTCATGGCGCTGCTCACCTGCAAAAAGCCACGTACCCAGCTATCAGGCAGATCGATTTTTTTCTCTTTGAAAGATTCCTCATGTGTGGTTTGTACTGTAAAACCAGTAGGGTCTACCTTCAGTTCAGTCTCCTTATAATCCCGTATCTTCTGAAACTCTTCATACAACCCGGTGGAATAATCAACATTGGTAGTGCCACACTTGTAATCGTTC
The DNA here is from genome assembly GCF_059502485.1 of Paraflavitalea sp. Taxonomy (NCBI): domain Bacteria; kingdom Pseudomonadati; phylum Bacteroidota; class Chitinophagia; order Chitinophagales; family Chitinophagaceae; genus Paraflavitalea; species Paraflavitalea sp. Next base: position 459,395 of record NZ_JCACET010000010.1, on the reverse strand, counting down.
ACTTCTTTGAACACATTATAGTTACAACCCAGCTTACCATAAGTGGATTCATCCTCACTGAAGCATTCAAAGAACAGTTCATCGGGGTGAATGGTGATCACCGGGTCCAGCACATACCAGGCTTCCCGGTTCTTTTCGTACAGATAACTGTAATATTTACTTCTTGCCTTGTAAAAAGGTGAGAGTAGTCTGTCCTTTTGTTTTACGATAGCTGCCAGTTCAGTTTTGATCTCCGCCATCCGGTTATTGACAGCCTGTGCATCGTAGCTCGCCATGAATTCCGCCAGGAGCATGGCTTCATTTTGCGCTGCCCACTCTTTATAATCAGTCTTGTCCCTGGGTTTGAAGCGGAGATCGCTGACCACTACATCATGCAGGGCAGAAATAGCTTCGCGGAAAGCCAGCTTTTTATGCAGCTTGCCTACAAACCACGCGCTTTCCCGCAACGTATCCGGCGCAAACGACAACCCTGTCATATGCGAAGTACTGGTTACGGTACTACTGCCTGCGAAACGGTAATTGAATAACATGCTGTCGGTTTATGATAACGGATTGGTTGTGTCGGTCACCATCCTTGTTTCGGTTGGCTTCACCTTTAATGGGGTTTCTACTTCATACAATGACCTCAGCTGCAGCAACACATCGATACATTTTGCCTTGTCGCCAATAGCGGCGGTAGCAGAGATGTCGGTGAGTATAGCACTCACTGTTCGTGCCGCAGCTTCCGATTTGCGCCCTTCCGTTAACAGGAAGTGGAATATCCTGTTCTTCGCGATCCGGCTTTTGTTTACACGGGTCAATACTGAACGGAAATAAAATTCCAGCGACTGTATCTTTTCGATATCATTAGCTGCGAAACGCTCGAGGTAATTAGTGGCAAACAACTGCATTTTTTCACTGGGATGCTGGCTCAGCTGCAGGAGGTATTGAACGCCGTTCTCACTTTCGAAGAACCGGGTGATCAACTCCCTGCCATATGCTTCTACATCCGGCTTCACGGAGTCGGCCAGTGTGATCAATGCTTCCGGCGACCAGTCGGCAGCCGTAAAATGTTCCCGGAAGAACTGCATGGCGAATTTGCGGGAGTCTTCCCATTTGCTTTCCAATAGCTTCACCGCTGCTTCCTTCTCATATTTGATGCGCGGAACCTGCTCGCTGTAAAACTTCCAGCTCCAGGTACGCACGGTAAGATTTTCATGACTGCCGAGCGCTACTACTTGCGGGATGGTTAACTGATCGGGATTGGTATACTTTTCCAATATCACCACACCCAGGTTCTGCCCCGCTTTGTAATTGCCGTATAGCAGGTTGAGCGCAGTTTCTTTATTCACGTTCTGCAGGTAACCACTTAATTCATTACACAGCAGCAAGCTAAGATCATCGTGCAAACCTTCGCTGGATTCTTTCCGCATCAGCCAGGGCATTAACAGCGTTGCTGCTTTATAACCAAATGCCTGATCATGCTGCGCCATGCGGGCGATAACAGGTCGCATACCTTGCCGTACATTCTGATAAACAGATAAACACGCAGCGATCATTTCATCCTGGTGCTTTAGCAATGTATCCGCATCCATATCAGCCAGCAGGCCCGTACCCGCTTCGCGTACCGGCGCATAAGGATGTTGCAATAGCGCAACCAGCAATGATTTGCTCAGCATGTCGGGCGTTATCTGCCGGCTGTTGGCTTTCAGCAGCCGCAGGCCAAATACCAGCACAGGCGGTGCAGGGTGTTGCAGCAGATCGGCTATGGCTGCGAAGGGAACTTCCTGCAATTCAGGTCCGAATAATTCAAACAGCGTATCGCTGGCTCCTTTGATGAGGGCTTCAGTGGAAGTATCGATCACCGTAAAGCCCATCATCGTGGCAATGGCTTTGCCTGCTACTGCTTTTTTAAGATCAGCACTCAGTTGGCTGTTCCGTATCAAGGTGGCGCCCCATTGCCTGATGTCCGCCTCACGGGCAAACAACAGTTCTTTAATAAAATCACTTTGCCCGAAGTAAGTAAATTGATTAGTAGTAGCCCACTCTTTGCCTTTTTCACGGGCCGGTGCATGAGAAGAGTTGAGCATAGCGATCACCAGGTCCCATTCCGGTTGTTGCAGCAGGTATTTGTCCTGCACCAGCTTGTAACCAAATTGGGCAGGTATGGGAAAGCGTGAGGTGAGCAATCCTTTATAAACAGGTACATCCAGTTTTTCTTTGATCTCGGCCCAGGAAGGATGAGCAGGCAGCGCTTCGGCTGCAAACTCATGTATCTCCTCCAGCTCTGCTTCTATCAGCAGTTGTATATACGATTGAGGAAGCCGGTTCCACAAATGCAGAAAAGGCGTACCATTCTCATTCTTTTTGGGGGCTGCAGGCTGTGCAGGTGCCGGCGTCGGGGTGCTGGCGGGTGTATAAGCCGGCTTCTTTTTACTAAACAAGCCAAGCAGTTTTTTCATGAAACCTCCGCCACCACTGCGGGCGCGCTCGATGGCTTCGCGTGCCTGCGCGGCAGCGCGGGCTGCAGCAGGCGTGAGCAGTTTCCAGAGCTGACCATTTACCAGTTGTAGTTCCGGATGCTCGCCGCTCAATATCTGGTGCATAAATACAGCATGGGCATTTTGCGGAAAGCGCGTTTCTACCTGTGCATAACGACCTCCTTGCAATGCATAGGAAGTAGTTGAATAAGGCTCTTTAAAATCTTTCTCTTTGCTGTAGGAGATCAATAAGCCGGTGGCCAGCTTCACGTAATCGGTATTGTCTGCATTGCCCAGCATTTGCAGGCGACGGCGCACGCGGCGGTGCAGGTACCAGCGCGTCCTTTGGGAATAAGCAAGGCGGCTGTTCTTTTTCAGCAACTCTTTGTGCGGACTTATATATTCATCTGCTTCGGGTATAAATACTTTTCGTTCCCTATTGCTGGAAGGAACATGGTGTTCGTACATTTCTTCCTCACGCTCGATGCGGATGGTCAGCAGACCCGTTATCTCGAAGTCGTCCAGCAACTCCGCCATCTTGAAAATGGCGCGCAGATGCTTGAAATGATTGGGCTTGAAAGGCACCTGTAGCAGCAATCGCTTTACCAATGGTCGTAACCATCTTTGCTCTGTCGATACCAGGTACAGGCTTTCCAGCCAGGCATATTGAGGTTGTAATTGAGTGCTTCTTTCTGTCAGTAAAGATTCCAACGCAACAGTGTTGTGTGCTGCAATCTCTGTTTGAATGGCTTCCGGCAACGTTTTCAGATAATGGGCCACATGCTGTTCACGGGCTTCGCCAGTGAGTATTTGCAGCAGACCAGCCCCTGCGATGCGGCTTACTATGGAGGAAGAATGGTCTTTATAAATGGCCTGCAGTGCTTCGGCGGCTGATCCGTCGCCGGTACGCACCAGTGCCCAGGTACAAACGTACTGATGTAGCGTATCGCCCTGCGTAAATAATTGCAGTATGAATGGAACGGTTTCTTTGATCCTGTACTCGCCTGCTTTCCAGATGACGCGGCTCAGCTTCCAGGGCTTTTGGCGGGGAGCTGCGCTGCCCTGGACTGCTTGTTGCAAGCGTTTCAGTATGGCTTTGTTGCGCCCTTCGGGCATCGATGACAAGTCGATGGCAGGTGCTGTAGCGGCGGTAGGGAGCGCAAAACTGCTGCGCCTGGGTGGGGCAGGGGCCTGTCCACTTTCGGAAGTAGTATATCCCTTGCTTATTTTTTCGTCGGCCAGCGCATCATAGATCTTTTCCGCCTCTTGCAGTGATACGGGCACGGGTGTTTTGCTACCCTCTTTCAGGGTGCCGCCCCGGCGTCCGTAACGAAAGTTCACCACATATTTATCATTGCCAACGTCGCACAGGTCTATTTCATAGACCTTATCGGAATTTCCTTCTTTAAAATAGAGAAAACATTGTTTTATCAGGCGCATGAATCAACCAGTAATTAGGGGAAGGGAAGGTAGAGAAAAAAGGTGTAAATTGGTTCTGTAGTTGAATAATAATCAATAATGTTACGCCACAAAGCAGCAGCACATCAATTCGTATAATTCGCCTGAAATTCGTGTTATCTTTACCTTAGTGTATTAATTACACAATAAGTCCTTATCTTTCCGCTGCCAAAATAAAATAACGATTGCTATGGAGCCTATCACCCCCCTCACGCTGGAAACGGAAGAAGCTATCAATGTCAAGCCCCGCGTCAACTTCTGGCAGATCTGGAACATGTGTTTCGGATTCTTCGGCATCCAGTTTGGCTGGACCCTCCAGATGAACAATATGAGCGCCATTTATGAGTACCTGGGCGCCAGTCCGGAAGCCATTCCCGGCCTGTGGCTGGCAGCTCCCATGACGGGCCTCATCGTTCAGCCTATCATTGGTTATTTAAGCGACCGTACCTGGCATCCCCGTTGGGGCCGCCGCCGGCCCTATTTCCTGGTAGGGGCCATCCTTAGTTCCCTGGCCCTGTTCATCATGCCCAATTCTCCCACGGTCTGGATTGCCGCGGGTACGCTCTGGATACTGGATTCCTGTATCAACATCAGCATGGAGCCCTTCCGCGCCTTTGTAGCCGACAACCTCAATGATAAGCAACGCGCTTTTGGCTATGCTATGCAAAGCATGTTCATTGGTGCGGCCTCCTGTATTGCCGGTTTTCTGCCGGGTGTACTGGCCAACTGGTTTGGCATTAGCCGCGATAAAGTAGCTGGTGGCATTCCGCAAAACATCATGTGGTCATTCTACATTGGCGGCATCATGTTTTTGGGTGCTGTATTATATACGGTGTTGCGCAGCCGGGAATACCCGCCGCGCGATCCTGATTGGAAAAAGAAACTCGATGCGCAGCATGGTAGTGGCCTTGGTGGCGCTGTGAAGGAGATCACACATTCTATCATGAACATGCCGCAGCAAATGAAAAGGCTGGCGCTGGTACAGTTCCTCACTTGGCCGGGCCTGTTCCTGATGTGGTTTTATTATGGACCTACTGTTGGACAAATCTTCTTCAAAGGCGATCCGCAGGCCGCTAATGGATCACCCGAGTTTAAATTATATACTCAGGGTATAGAACATGCAGGCGCTACTTCCGCGGTGTTGAACCTGGTTACTTGCCTCTTTTCCTTTTCCCTGCCTTTCTGGGTGGGCAAGTTTGGCCGTAAGATGACGCATACTTTTTGTCTGCTCATTGGCGGTGTAGGACTTGTCTCTGTCAGTTTTGTTTCCGATCCTGCTATGCTGTACCTGTCTATGAGTATGGTGGGCATTGCCTGGGCTTCCATCCTGTCTATGCCATATTCTATGCTGGCCGGTCACCTGCCCGAAAATAAGATCGGCATCTACATGGGTATCTTCAACTTCTTCATTGTATTGCCGGAGATCATTGCTTCTTTGTTCTTTGGCAAGATCATGGAAAACTACCTCGGTAATGATCGCCTGCTGGCTGTGCAAATAGGTGGCTGGCTGCTGATCCTGGCCGGCTTTATCTGTGCGGTGATTGTAAGGGATAAGATGAAAGAAGACCTGTTGTAGGCAACGAGTGAAAACAGATTACACGAATTGTAACGAATTACACGAATGATACGGATTTCAGTATTAACTATTGTATGCTGCCTGTTATTGGCTGTTGGTGTTCTTGCTCAAAACGAAGTGAAAGTATATCCTACGCATTGGTGGACGGGTATGAAAGAGGAGAAACTGCAATTGCTGATACATGCAAAAAATATCAGGAGAGGTACCAGGGTATCTATGAAATTGTATCCGGGTGTAAAACTATTGGAGACACATGGGTTTCGAAATCGGAACTACCTTGCGATTGATCTGCAGATCAGCCAAACCGCCAGACCGGGTAAACTACACCTTAAGTTTATGGATGTGGATATGCAGCTAAATGAGCTGGTGTACGAACTCAAAGCTCGCAGTACAGAGAATGGTAAAACAAGAATAAAAGGGATTACCAGCGAAGACCTGATCTATCTCATCATGCCTGATCGTTTCAGCAATGGCGATCTTTCCAATGATCGTGTTGCTGGCCTGAAAGACCAAAGCCTCAACCGCCAGGAAATATTCGACCGCCATGGTGGTGACCTGAAAGGCATAGAGAATCATCTGGATTACTTGCAAGACCTCGGTGTCACAGCGCTTTGGCTGAACCCCGTATTGCTGAATGACATGCCGCAGCGTACGGAGCATGGTTATGCTGCTACTGATCACTATACTATTGAACCGCGCATTGGCGGAGCGGCTGCTTATCATTCATTGAGCAATGCCCTGCACAAGCGTGGTATGAAGCTGATACAGGATGCTGTCTATAATCATGTAGGCATTGAACATTTCCTGTTTCGCGACCTGCCTGATAGCAGTTGGTTCCACTTCTGGCCCTCTTATACCAACACTACTTACAAGGACCAGGTATTGATGGACCCGTATGCCGCGGCAATCGATAAAAAGAAAATGAGTGATGGCTGGTTTGTACCCTCTATGCCTGATCTTAACCAGCACAATCCTTTTGTGGCCAACTTCCTCATCCAACATGCGATCTGGTGCACGGAAGAGTTTGGCCTCGACGGCTGGCGCATCGATACATATGCTTACAATGACCTCGCCTTCATGAACCGTTGCAACAAAGCCTTGCTGGATGAATATCCGCAGTTGCACATCTTCGGCGAGACCTGGGTGCATGGCGTTCCCAATCAAAGCTTCTTTACGCAAAACGTTTATCAGATACCATATAGCAGTAACCTGCCTGCCATCACCGACTTCCAGTTGAACCTCTATGGCATTGTGCCAGCGCTCAATCAGTCATTCGGCTGGACGGAAGGGGTGAACCGTCTTTACCTCACCGCTTCCAATGACTTTGTATATAAAGACCCGATGAAGCAGGTGATCTTCCTGGACAACCACGATCTTAGCCGGTTCCTGTCGGTAGTAGGAGAGGATGTACAGAAGTTGAAGATAGGACTGGCCTGGCTGCTTACTTTCCGGGGCGTGCCGCAATTGTATTATGGTACGGAAGTGATGATGAAAAATTTTGCTGATCCCGATGGTAAAGTACGGCTTGATTTTCCCGGCGGATGGGCAGGCGATAGCGCCAATAAGTTCACGGCTGCAGGCCGCACGCCACAGGAGGATAGCTTATTCAATTATACCCGTGCACTGGCGAAGTTTCGTAAAGGTTCATCGGCCATTAAGACCGGTAAAATGATGCAGTATGTGCCGGAAGATGGCGTGTATGTGTATTTCCGCTATGATGCGAAGCAAACCGTGATGTGCATCATGAACCCGGAGGATAAAGAAAAAGAAATTACCACCGCCCGCTTCGAAGAAAGGTTGAAAGGGTTTACCAAAGCAAAAGACGTGGTCACGGGACAAAGCGCTACAATAGGAGATAAAATGAAAATATCCGCTAAAACGCAACTGGTCCTTCTACTACAATAAGCAACAATAGACTGAACACAATTTTCTACCTCCCAACCTACGTTTTTTGATTATATTTGTAGTATGTCGCATTTGTCAGAAGTAAAATTTGCACTGCAAAGGTTAAAACCTTTCCTGGCTAACAAATACCATGTTAGCTCACTGGGATTGTTTGGCTCCATTGTGCGCGACGATTATTCCCCCACTTCAAGTGATATTGATATCATTGTAGACTTCAACCAACCGATAGGTATTGAGTTCATCGATCTTGCTGAATTAATTGAAAAAGAACTAAAGAAGAAAGTAGACCTTGTTTCTAAAAAAGGTATAAAAAGTAAATATCTTTCTCAAATAGAACCGGAAATCATCTATGTCTAAAAGACAACCCAATCTCCTGATTGAGGATATTATAGATAGCGGCCAAAAAATACTCACCTATACCGCTGATTTATCATTTGATGAGTTTGTTGCAGATTCTAAAACGATCGACGCTGTAGTAAGGAACTTTGAAATAATAGGAGAGGCGGCAAACAGACTACCTGAAGAAATCAAGGAAAAATACCCTGATATAGATTGGCATCGTATCAGAGGATTCAGAAACCGGATCGTGCATGATTACTTCGGTATTGATTATAATATCGTTTGGCAAATCAAAGAAACATTTCTGCCAGTATTATTGGATAAGCTGAAAAAGATTCTATTAGACTTGTAAACAAGTCATTAATCTTTCAGTCTGCTAAGTGGCATAAAAGCGACGAGCCGCAAGTTGTACAACTCGCGGCTCGCCGTTCAAAGCTCATAGCTTCTACAACAATATCTGCGGTATCAATCTTTTTCCTTCATCGCCCCAGTCCTTCATGATCTCTCTCAACTGCGTCTGAAAGGCGGTTGAAGTATACTTCTTACCTTTTTTAGGCGCCTGTATTTCTTTGTCAGGAATGTCGATCAGTTCCAACTTGGTAGCATACCAGGTGGTGTGCAGGCGGGGAATAGCGATGCCAAGGATCATGCCGGGCAGGCCACTGAATGATTCAGGACCACCGGAAGCCATGATCTCATCGGTATAAAAAGCGATCACAATGATGGAGTCCATGATCTTGCCTACGGCTTTGCGGCAGTCGAAATTGGCGATCTTGCGGATCTCTGTGCCGATCTTCCAATCGATCTTGCGCAGCGAATCGTTGATCAGGTACAGGTCGTTTTGTATATCCTTCAGGGTGATGGAGGTGTTGCTGTCGAGATTGGTTTGAATGGTATTCTCTGCTACAAACACGTTCCAAACTTTATTCTGGCGAACCTCTGACTCCCGGCCATTCTTGTACAGGGAGACGTTGCCTTTGAAGTACAGGTCATAATAAGAAGTGTAGAACTTCGGTGTGTTTTTCTTCATCATGTCATTCCAGATGCTCCCTTCTTCCAGCATGGAATGTTGGTTTACTTTCCGCTCAAATTCAATCTTTCCATGAGTGATGAACTGCTGCGCGCTGGAAAGAAGTGTGCTTGCCACCAGTAAAGCTGTTATTAAAAATGATTTAGATCGCATATAATAAGTTTAATAATTCGTCAATATTAATTTGTTCTTTATAACTCTGCACTCATCCTACCATCCCATTGGTTTCGCGCCGTTCTTGCTGAAGTTCCAGATTGCAGACAACATAAAGTAACGGCGGAAAGTGTCATAGGTCCGCTCATTGATAAAGTTGGTCTGCACGTTCCGGTTGAAACCGATATTTTGATCGAGGATATCGAAAGCTGAGAAACGGATACGGGCTGCATCTCCTTTCAATATCTTTCTTTCAATATTGGCATTCCAGCGGATAGAGTTCGTATTCCTGTCGAAGGCGCTTGTCTTCTGACGGAAGTTGAAACTGCAATCCGTGTTGATGTCGATCTTCCAGGGCAGGGATAAGTTGGCCCATACTTCATGGCTTTGTGTCCAGTATTTGGTTACCACATCCGGGCGCAGAGAGGATTTGGATTTAACGTAGCTGATGTCTGGACGGAGCGTAATAGAGAACTTCTTTTCTATTTCGTACCGGATACTCATGCCACCGCCTATGCTCTGGTTGTTGTTAGTGTTCTCCAGGGCGTCGATGAAGTTTACGTTGCGGCTGATGTTGAAGTTCACACTGGGTCCTACGTACAGCCTGATCTTTTTGAGGAGCTTCCGGTTGTAATCGAACCAGCCATTCATGTTGTAGTTGCCGTTTACGTTTACAGGCTTTGTGGTTCGTATCGCGTCTTTGATTGTAGTGATCGAACTGAAGTCATTTTGTACGGTAGAGAAACTAACGCTTGCCCAGATACCACTTTCAGATAATATCTTATAGCTATTGTAGCCCAGGTTGAAACGGCTCCGGAAGGCCTGTTTCAGGTCGGGATTACCGACGCGGAAATTCGATTGGTCAGAGTTATCGTTTACCGGCTGTATCTGGTCGATAGTAGGCGCCTGAGTACTGCCGAAATAACCAAAGCGTAAGTTGCCGCCCTGGCCCACTGTCCAGTTGATATTTGCCTGCGGGAAGAAGTTGGTAAAGCTATAACGGGTGTCTGCACCTGTCTTCAGGTCTTTGCGGGTAAAGTCGGCACGCGATACATTGGCGCCAAAGGAGAAGTTCATCTTCTTCGGCTTGGCATAACGATAGTTGATACCGCCTGAGTTGTTCAATACGTTGAAAGCATAATCGTTCGACAGAGAGTCCACTATTTGATCATACTTGCCTGGCGCAGTAGGATTTAATGTTGTCCTGCGCGACTGGCGGTGGCTATTGCTGAGGCTATAGTTGATTTCCAGCACCGCTCTTTTGGATAATGGCTCGGTATAAGATAAGCGGCCATTGACATTGGCGGTGATATTGTCGTTGATCTTCTTCTGGTCTACGAGCACATGTGTACTGCTACCGCTTTTGAAAAACTCGTTATCGGCATACAGGAATCCATCCGACGTGGTTTCGCGGTAATCCTGGTTGAAAGTAGCAGAGAGCGTTCTGCCGGGCTTTTTGAATTTCTTGCGATAGGCGAGGCTGGTCGTCAGCGCCTGGTTCTCGCCAATGGAAGTGGTACGTTGGTCGATCGTGCGCACCGGGTTGCCGTCTTCATCCAGCCACTCGGATTTATTTACATTGTAGTTGTTGGTTTTGCCTTTCCAGCCGCTGGCAGTGACCTTCAGGGTGGAAGAGGAGTCGAGCGTTATATCATAAATACCATCGATGCGGTGACGTTCTTTGCTGCTGTAGTTATTGCCATTCTCATTTACATAATATAAAGAGTCGGGTAATATATACTGGCTGGTAGTACTGCCGCTCGCTTCAGTATTGATCTTATTAAATTTATAGTTGCCGTTCAGGTGCAGCCTGTCGCCATTCCATTTATTGGAGTAATGCAGACCGCCGGCCCATCCTTTGGGGAAACCCTCGCCCCAGAAGTTGCCGCCACCAAATCCATCATCACCGCTGCCGCCCATTGATATATACATACCGCCGTCATCTGTCATGCCCATGTCCATGCCGCCGCCTGTGCCGCCATAGTTCATGTTCTCCTGGAAGTCGAGACCCGTTTTGCCGGTGCTGCTCATGATGCCAAAGGCAGAGAATTTACGTTTGCCTTTGAAAGCGTTCAGCATCGCATTGTTGTTCCAGTATTTATCGCCGTTGCTGCCCAGCTCCAGTTTACCGAAGTAGCCCTTTTTCTTATCTTCCTTTAATTTCAGGTCGATCGTTTTGATCTTTTGACCGTCGTCGATGCCGGTAAAGGCGGCCTGGTCACTCTTTTTGTCAAACACCTGCACTTTGTCTACCGCATCGGATAAAAGGCCGCGCGTGGCAATGGTGGGGTCATCACTAAAAAACTCTTCGCCATCTACCAACACCTTCTGCACGGCTTCGCCCTGGGCCGTAATTTTACCATTTCTGTCTACGGTAATACCGGGTAATACTTTCAACAGGTCTTCCACGCTGCTGCCCGCCTTCATATAAAAGCTGTCGGCTTTATATTCCGTCGTATCTCCTTTAATGCGGATAGCACCCAGCTTATGCGATACAACGACTTCCTGTAGTAATTGACTTTTCAGGATCATGGCTACCTTTCCCAGGTCTACAGGCGAAGCGTCCTTCACGTCCACTTCATCCATGTAATCTGCATAAGCCGGGTGGGTGATCAACATTACATATTTGCCTGGCACGAACTTGTTGAGTGTAAATTGTCCGGTTTTATCGGTACGTCCAAAGGTGACGAGAACGGAATCCGATTTACGGAGTAATGCGACGACACTATTGGTAAGATTTTTCTTCTCACTGGTATCAATTACTGTACCTTTAAGAGTAGCTTGTTGCGCAAATAGAGAAGAGGCTGATAAGATCAGGAACAAAAGGGTAAACGTTAGTTTTTGCATCGGTTCTTTGCTGGGTTAATAATGTTTTGGCTTAGTTTTCTTTCAGGTTAACTAATTATTATCTCTATACGCTGAAATCTTTGCAAAGCTACATGCAGGGGCACTGGGATCAAATCTTCATCTGCGAATCGGGGACGTACATCTGCAAACAAGTGAAGCAACTCAATAAAGACGTAACGCGCTGGGCAAAAGGTTGGAAAAAACCTAAAACCTCAGTTCTTAATCTTTGTGGTCGCAAAAGTCCGGATAATCAGGTTTAATACGATTAGGTTAAATTCGTTTTAACATTTTCAATTGATCACCGGTCAAACGAATGTTTCAACGGAATGAGTATGATGCAAGTCGTTAAAGATTCCATAAATAAGCTATAAAAAATATTACTGCGTGGCACAAGAGAAGAAGTATGAAGACATTCATTTTGTAGACAGTACCCGTCCTGTATGGAATTATTCACTGTTTACCGGAGAGGATATTGACAATTTTCAAAATGGAACCAATTACCGTCTGTATGAATTGTTCGGCTCCCGCGAAATAACAGTGCTGGATAAGACGGGATATTATTTTGCCGTGTGGGCGCCCAATGCCACCTGGGTTTCTGTGACCGGCAATTTTAATCACTGGAATACCCAGTCACATCCATTGTATGTGCGGTTAGATAATTCCGGTATCTGGGAAGGTTTCATCCCTCACATGCCTAAAGGAGAAGTTTACAAATATCATATACATGGTTTCCGGGGACGTAAGATGGACAAGGGCGATCCTTATGCTAATTTCTGGGAACGCCGTCCCGATACTGCTTCTATTACCTGGGATCTTGGGTTTAACTGGAACGACGGAAAGTGGATGAAGGAGCGTGCGTCGCACAACAGCACCAAAGCGCCCTATAGTGTTTATGAAGTGCACCTTGCCAGCTGGATGCGGCCCGATGCCAATGATGAAGAGCGCTATAACACCTATGATTTCTTCCGCGAGCGACTTGTAAATTATGTAAACGAGATGGGATTTACACATGTGGAGTTGATGCCAGTCAATGAACATCCCTTCGATGGAAGCTGGGGTTATCAGGGAACTGGGTATTTTGCTCCTACATCCCGTTATGGTGATCCGCAAGGGTTCATGGCGTTGGTAGATGCTTTTCACCAGGCGGGCATTGGAGTTATTCTCGACTGGGTGCCCTCTCATTTCCCGTATGACGCGCACGGTCTTTTTATGTTTGATGGTACCCATACGTATGAATATGCCGACATGCGCAAAGGTTTTCATCCGGATTGGAATAGTTACATTTTCAATTATAAGCGCGGAGAAGTAAAGTCTTTCCTCATCAGCAGCGCCCGCTTCTGGCTCGATAAATTCCACATCGATGGCCTGCGGGTAGATGCGGTAAGCTCTATGCTCAAGCTCAACTATTCGCGCGAAGAAGGGGAGTGGGAACCCAATGAACATGGTGGCGATGGTAATCTTGAAGCGATTGCTTTTATCAAAGATCTTAATGAAACCATTTACCGCGACTTCCCCGATACACAAACCATCGCTGAAGAGGCAACGGATTGGCCGGGTGTTTCCCGCCCAACTTATATGGACGGTCTCGGCTTTGGGATGAAGTGGATGATGGGATGGATGCACGATACGCTCGATTATTTCAAACTCGATCCTATCGAGCGGCAGTATCATCAAAATAAGTTTACGTTCAGCATGATGTACTATTATGATGAGAACTTCATGCTGCCACTGAGTCATGATGAAGTAGTACATGGCAAAAGCCCAATGTTGTATAAAATGCCGGGTGACGACTGGCAGAAGTTTGCCAACCTGCGCGCTTTATATGGGTACATGTTTACCCACCCGGGTGGTAAGTTGTTGTTCATGGGCAATGAGTTTGGCGCCAATACCGAATGGAATTACAAATCAGAATTGCCTTGGTTTCTGCTGAAATATGAAAGCCATAGGGGGCTGAAGGATTGTGTGCGTGATCTGAACTTCCTGCTGCGCAATGAACCGGCATTATATGAGAACCAGTTTAATGCGTATGGATTTGAGTGGATAGACCTGTCTCACCGTCCGGAATGCGTAATAGTATATCGCCGCAAAGGGAAAGATCCTGCCAACGACCTGCTGGTGATCCTGAACCTGACGCCTATGGTGCGGCGCGACTGGAAACTGTATGCCAACGGCAAGGAATCTTGGAAAGAAGTGTTCAATACTGACCTCGCAAAATATGGCGGAACAGGGGATGTTTACAACCCCGAAATTTTAACCTCTCTTGTGGATAAAAAGGAAAACCGCTATGAAATAAATATTCATTTGCCTCCGTTGGGATGTATAGTGCTCAAATAAGCTTCGTAAATTGTAAAGGGCCGGTTTAAGTAGCATAGACCGGCATCGAAACCTATATAATCCTTTTTTATGCGAACCACCCCATTGGTATGGCTCCTGGTTGCCTGTACATCTTCCACTGCTTTCGGTCAAAATGCCGATAGTGCCACTTTCTATCACGAGAAAGGAATGGTCGAGCAACAAGCCCGCCGCTTCCGCGAAGCAGAAAAACACTTTGCCAAATCAAACCAGTTTAGTGCCGATAATTCAGCAACCCTCATAGAGTGGGGGAATGCCCTGGTGGCTCAGAACCGTTATGCGGAAGCCCGCGAGAAGTTTGCGAAGGCAGAGGTCAAGGAGCCCAGCAATCCTGTGGTGGTGGAAAACCTGGCCACGCTGAACCTGAATCTAAGAAAGTGGGCCGATGCGATCAAGTATGCGCAGAAAATGCAGCAGATGAAGATCGGTACCAAGCCCATGAACTTCACCATCGCTAAAAGCTACTATGAGCTGGAGAATTATGGCGAAGCCCTCAAATACTGTGAAAAAGCCTGGCGTGATGACTCTACCAAGGGAGAGGTGCCTTATATCGCCGCTCGCTGTTTTGTGGAAATGAGTAATTATAAGAGAGCTGAAGGCTGCTTCCAGCAAGCCATCGCCCGCGAGCCCAATAATGCCAACTGGATGTTCGAAGCCGGCATGGTGGCCTACGCCATTCCGGATGATAAAAAAGCTGTGTACTGGTTTGAAATGGCGGGCGAAAAAGGCTACAAGCGCACGGACGTGTATCTCGAAAACCTGGCCAATGCCTACCTCAACCTGAAGGATTATGAAAAGGGATTACCCTTGTTGACGGCGGTGCTGGAACACCGGCCGCAGGATGGGGAGTTGCTATACAACGTTGGGGATGCGTATTACCGCAGCGGCAAATACCAGGAAGCCATCGATACCTGGGACCGGATCCTGGTGGTTGATAAAAAGAACGCCAACGCGCTCTATATGATCGGGATGGCCTATCAAAAGAAAGGAGATAAGGCTAAAGGCGAACAGCTTTGTAACCAGGCCATTGCGATGGACCCCTCGCTGCAAAGCCTGAAACAGGAGAAGAAAATGCCTGGCGGAAGGTAAGCCAGCAGCTTACATTGCCTAACTAAAATGACTATACAGCCCCCTTAAGGGGGCTTTTTCGTGCTTATAACCTTGTATACCTTTCATATCTCTCCCATATTCCCCCTATACCTCTCCCGTATCTCCTTCATAGCACTCCCATAGCTCCCCCATAGATACGCCATAGTAAAAGCAAGGTAATAGTAAGCCAATAGTAAGGCAATAGTAAGGGAATAGTAAGACAACAGGGCTCAAATGCAGGCGGGACGCTGAAATATGTTTTTGTCAGTTGGCAAACCCGCTACCATGGCGCGTTTGGACGAAAAACAGGTTATAAGATATTTATTCCCAAAAATGGAAATTAAAAAAGTAAGGCCCATACTGTAATATACGAAAAAAAGCAGGAAAGAGTGCTCAGACCTGTTCCGGTAAAGCAACAGGGAATATTTTCTTTTCCAATCAATTAACAGTCAAAATCTAAATTTCCACGCTGTAGAAAAATTCCGGTTTACCCCTTATCTTTGCCCCCGCCTTTTCCTTCCGGCTGTACCCGGGGCGAGGAAACGTTTTTGGGCAGATAACCTCAAATCAAGTTATAGTGGCCGCAACCAAATTCAGTAAAGAGACTTATTTGTACTGGTACGAACTGATGCAGTTGATCCGTCAGTTTGAGCTAATGGCAGAAGAAAAGTATAAAATGGACGGTAAGATCCGGGGCTTTTTCCACGCCTATATAGGGCAGGAAGCCATTGCCGCTGGTTGTATGACCGCCACCCGCCTCGAAGATCCTTTTGTAACGGCTTACCGCGACCACGGTCTGGCCCTCGCAAAAGGTGTTTCTCCCGACTCCTGTATGGCCGAACTGTACGGTAAGGTTACCGGTTGTGCAAAGGGTAAAGGTGGTTCTATGCACTTCTTTGGTAAAGACGTTTTCTTCTTCGGTGGTCACGGTATCGTAGGTGCTCAGATCGGCACCGGCGCCGGATTGGCCTTCGCTGAAAAATATAAAGGCACTGATAACGTAGCCCTCACTTTCTTTGGTGATGGCGCTGCCCGCCAGGGTATGCTCCATGAGACTTTCAACATGGCAATGACCTGGAAGCTCCCTGTTATCTTCATTTGCGAGAACAACAATTACGCGATGGGTACTTCTGTAGAGCGTACCAGTAACGTAACTGATATCTATAAACTGGCTGACGCATATGAAATGCCCGGCGACACAGTCGACGGTATGAGCGCTGAAGCTGTTCACGAAGCGATTTCCCGCGCCGTGAAGAGAGCCCGTGAAGGCGATGGTCCAACCCTGTTGGAAATCAAGACCTACCGTTACAAAGGTCACTCTATTTCTGATCCTCAGAAATACCGCACCAAGGAAGAAGTGGAAGAGTACAAACAACGTGACCCCATTCAACTGGTATTGAATACCATTCTGAAGAATAAATACGCTACAAAAGACGAGATCGCAGCTATCGACAAGCGTGTAAACGATGCGGTAGTAGCTTCTGTGAAATTCGCTGAAGAATCTCCCTGGCCTTCTGATGATGAAGTGCTGAAGGATGTTGCTATGGATGCGAATTATCCGTTCATTGTAGACTAAGCAATAACCCTAACAATCCAACATTAAAAACTAAACGACAACATGGCTACTGAGATTAAGCCAACCGGGACAGCTCCCGTGCAAACGAGTTCTGAAGAAAGAGTGGTGGCGGGCGCCCAACAATTCTGGAGCAAAAACAGCAAGTCTATATTGATTGTACTGGCTGTTGTGGTATTGGGTGTAGGTGGTTTCTTCGCCTATAACTATTTCGTTAAAGGGCCTGAAGAGTTGAAAGCTTCTGAAGCTGTATGGAAAGCTGAAGAATATTTCAGGAACGATTCTGCCAAGCTGGCGCTGAACGGCGACGGCATCAACCAGGGTTTCCTGAAAGTGATCTCCAAATACGGCGGTACTAAAACCGGCAACAGGGCTAAGTTCTATGCTGGTGCGTGCTACCTGCAACTGGGTGACTTCAACAACGCCATCAAATACCTGAAAGATTTCTCTTCTGATGAAGTGGTAGCAGAAATGCGCGCCAATGGTTTGTTGGGAGATGCTTACTCCGAATTGGGTAAGAAAGAAGATGCTATTTCTTATTATAAGAAAGCCGGTGCTGCTTTCCCTGAAGACGAGATCAACTCTCCCGAGTACCTGTTCCGTGCAGCCCTGCTGTTGGCGGATGCCGGTAAAACACAGGATGCAGTTGCATTGGCTCGTCAGATCAAGGATAAATATCCCCGTAGCGTAATGCCTGAAATGCAAGGTGGTCAGGACATCGACAAGTACCTGGGCAAGTGGGGTGATACAAAATAAGCTTCGAGCCGCGAGCTACGAGCATTCGTGAACTGGTTGTGCAGGCTTTGATTGAGATTAGAATTGTAAATGAATTATGGCTGAAGTAAGCAATAGTAAATTATTAGAAATCAATACAGGCATCCTTAAGAAGGATGCCTGTATCGTTATTGTGCGTACCGAGTGGAACGCAAGTATTATAGATGAACTGGAGAAAGGCTGCATCAAGGTATTGAAACAACAGGAGGTGAAACACATTCATGTAGTTAATGTGCCTGGCGCTTTTGAAATACCCTTTGGCGTAAAAAGCTATTGGGATGCCAACAAATACAGAGACGATCGTCCCGATGCTTTTATCGCCCTCGGCTGCGTGCTGCGTGGCGATACCCCGCATTTTGAATATGTATGCCAGGGCGTAACCCAGGGCATAACACAATTGAACTTAACCCTTCCTGTACCTACCATCTTTGGTATACTTACTGTAGATAATCAACAACAAGCCGATGAACGTATTGGCGGCAAACATGGCCACAAAGGTGAAGAAGCTGCCATCACTGCCATCAAGATGATTGCATTAGCTAACTCTTTTCATAAAAAGTAGTCTGGCCTCTGCGTCGCAAGCCGGTAGGTATATATGAACGTACAACTTTTTATACCTTGTTTTATTGATCAGCTGTATCCGCAAACCGCTTTCAACATGGTGAAGGTGTTGGAGAAAGTGGGCTGCACGGTAAATTATAATGCAGAGCAGACCTGCTGTGGCCAACCGGCTTTCAATGCCGGCTTTCAACGCGAAGCCAAAGAGGTGTGCACCAAATTCCTGCGCGATTTCAGTGGTCCCGATTATGTGGTAGCGCCGAGTGCTTCCTGCACAGGTTTTGTCCGTAATTATTATCCCCAGTTGTTCGACAACTCCTCACATCATAATGAAGTAAAAGAATTGCAGAAGCGGACGTTTGAATTTGCTGAATTTCTCGTCAATGTGATGAAGGTGGAAGATGTGGGCGCCTCCCTGCATACCAAAGCCACTTACCATGATTCTTGCGCTGCTTTGCGCGAATGTAAAATTAAAGCTGAGCCACGAGCGTTATTGTCGCACGTAAAAGGACTTGAGCTGACAGAGATGAATGATGTGGAAACCTGCTGTGGTTTTGGTGGCACCTTTGCCGTGAAGTTTGAGCCTATCTCGATCGGTATGGCCGATCAGAAGGTAACCAATGCAAAACAGACCGGTGCAGAATGCATCATCTCTACCGATCATTCCTGTCTCATGCACCTCGACGGCTACATACGCCATAAAGGCCTGCCTTTGCAAACCATGCACCTCGCTGATGTGCTGGCGAGTGGATGGTAAGGAAATGTGAGCCGTAAAAAAGCATTGCCAGGCAAAGGTCCTTTCAACTTATTAACCTATTAACCTTTCAACTACTCATGCGCGATCTTACCTGGAAAACCCTCAAATCGGAGTACTTATTCAAAGATCTTTGGTTCACTGTGCGGCAGGATACCTGCGAACGCCCCGATGGCAAAATAGTTACGCCTTATTATGTGTATGAATTCCCTACCTGGGTAACGGCGCTGGCACTGACAGAGGATGGGAAAGTGATCCTTGAACGGCAATACCGTCATGGCCTGGGTGAGTCACACCTGGAAATCCCCGGCGGTTGTGTGGATGACACAGATGCTAATTATGAAGAAGCCATTGCCCGTGAGCTGCTGGAAGAAACCGGTTATACTTTCGCCAAATATGAATACCTCGGTAAAACGAGTGCCAACCCTTCTACGAACAACAACCTCATGCACATGTTCCTGGCTACCGGTGGTAAACTGGTAAAGGAGCAATCGCTGGATGATAACGAGGACATCGAAATCCACCTCTGCACCATAGAGGAGCTGAAGCAGATGCTCGACAACAACGAGATCATTCAGGCCATGCACGTAACGGCCATTTATTATGGACTGAAGAAGCTGGGAGCTTTATAAATTCACTTCTCCTACAACAAACACACTGCCACACACAATGATCAGATCATCTTTGTGTGCCTTGTGTAGCGCTGCTTTGAGGGCGGTGTTCACATCGGGATAAGCATGGCCATACAAGTCGAGGGCGCCTGCCTTTGCTGCCAACTCTTCTTCCGGTAAGGCCCGTGGTATTTGTGCTTTGGTGAAGTAGTAATCTGCTTCTTTGGGCAGCTGCTGTAATACTTTATCTATTTCTTTATCCTTCACCATGCCGATCACGATGTGCAGGTGCTGGTGATTGGTCAATTCTATTTGTGATAATATCTGGCGTATACCATCTTCATTGTGGCCTACGTCCAGCACCACCGCAGGATTGCGGTGTATCACATCCCAGCGTCCGTGTAAGCCGGTAAGTTGCTTTACCTTTTGGACAGCCTTTTGCACTGCCTCCAGCGGAAGGCTCCAGCCTTTTTGCTGCAGTTGGTGTACTGACTCAAGTACGGTGATGAGATTCTTGGTCTGGTAATAGCCTGGCAGGTCGAGGTGATAAGGAATACGTTCATCATGTCCATTACGGGTTACCTGCACCATCAGTTCATGGTGTTCATATTTCCAGTCGGCCACATAGCGAAGCTGATCTGCAAAGAACAGTGGCGCCTGCTTTTCGGTGGCGACTTGTTCAAATACCTTTCTGGTGGCTACGGCGGTTTCGCCTACAACGACGGGTATACCTTGTTTGATGATGCCTGCTTTTTCAAAAGCGATCTTCTCCAATGTATCGCCCAGCAGGTTCATGTGGTCCCATCCAATATTGGTGATGATGGATAATTCGGGAGTAATAATATTGGTGCTGTCGAGTCTTCCGCCAAGGCCGGTTTCTATAACTGCTATATCGACGTTGTGTTGCGCAAAATAATCGAAGGCCATGGCTACTGTGATCTCGAAGAAGGAAGGCTCTATCTTGTCGATGGCTGGTTCTATGCGCCGGGTGAAGTCGATCACAAAGTCTTGTTCGATCATAGCGCCATCGATACGGAACCGCTCCCTGAAGTCGCGCAGGTGTGGAGAAGTATACAGGCCGGTTTTATAGCCGGCTGTTTGCAGGATAGCAGCAAGCATATGGCTGGTAGAGCCTTTGCCATTGGTCCCGGCAATATGGATCGTCTTGAACCGGTGTTGTGGATTACCTATGTAATCGCAAAGCGCTATCGTATTGGTAAGGTCTTTCTTATAGGCGGCTGCACCAATGCGGCTGAACACGGGCAGGCGTGTAAGCAGGTAATGGAGTGTTTCTTCGTAGTTCATCATCGTTGTTGGAGGGACAAAGCTATAAAAGCAACGCCACGGTTCCAAAACCGTGGCGTTGCATATATCCATGGATTAGTAAGTCGCTATTAATTGGTCAGTTTGAAGACCATGTTAAATACAACAATCTGCTCTTCTGCTGCATTGGGATCAGCATTGATGGTGATTTGGCGGGCCTTACGCAAGGCTATATCTTTTAATTGAGCACTGCTGGTGGTACTTCCTCTTACTACAACACTTACATCAATTGGCCGGCCATTGTTGCCAAACTTCACCGACACTACAACTGTACCTGCTTCGTCGAAATCATCGGTAAACTTGGGTAGACCAGTGATCTTACGATTTCCCAATCCGGACCTTACCGATATACCACCATTGCCTTTTCCACCACCGGTATAATTATCGGAGTTGGGATTACCACCAGGTCTTCCCTGATCGCCTTGTCCACCGGCAATACCCTGGTTGCCACCTTTCTTGTAAGTATCGGCTTCATTGCCGCCGGTACCGGTTCCGTTCACGCCTTTGAATACAGCTTTGGGCTTATTGACAGGAGGCGCTGGTGGAGCTTCTACTGGTTTCTTGACTGGTTTGCTTTTCACCACGTCTTTCTCCGGGATCTTGGTTGCTTCCGGTTTAGTTACTGTTGGCTTCTTGATCTCGGGCGCATCCGGTTCGTTATCATCTGGCGTTTCTTTAGCTGGTTCTTCCTGCACCGGTGTGGGAGCCGGGGGAGTATACGCTTGCTGCTCGGCGGGAGCAGGAGGACCGGGTTCAAATGGCTGGTCGGTACCAAAGCCTGCATCGCTGCTGCCAAGGTTCACTTCAATACCCTCTTCCAAAGGAGGTTCGGGTAAAGCAGGTAATGACCAACGTACAAAAAAGAAAATGATTAGCAACAGGCCACATACCAGTGCGGTATATCCACCTGCTTGCGCATTCTTCTTTGATTCGAAATTGTCTTGCATATCAAGCGTTTCTATTACACGAATTTACCAATTGTTATGGTAAAACGTAACAAAGAATATGCTAATTGCGGATGTAACTGTATTCAAACTGTTAAAATGCGCCGATAGGATGCTTAGCAGGGTTGTGCTTCGATTGGTTCGTGGCGCAAGCGCTCATTCCTGAATAGCAGGATGGCCATTACATAGTTGAGTATGACAACCAGGCCGCCGATAACGATAAAATTGACAGCACGTGTGGTATAGGCAGTGAGCTTTGCCAGGTCGCTTGCATAAGCCAATGTAAGATACAGGGCCAATACGAACATAATGACACCCAATATAAGATCGACGTGCCTGAAGGAGAAAATAAGTTGTACAGCAAAAGGTACTGCCAGTATCAGCATTTTAAGATCACCGATGCTGGCTGTTTCTTTGTCTGTCTGTACAAAGAACATGGCTACAGAAAGCGCTATGTAATATAAGTAGGGAAGAAATGGAATGAGATTGGATAAGTGAAAAGGGGCTTTGTTCATAACGGTTGTTTGTACTACCAATATACGAAAATCTCCTCAGTCGCCAGCGTCTCGCTGGTGACGGGTATTGGCAAGCCTCTGGCTTGCAGACTCATTTGAAAAAGATGTCATACGCAAAGCGCAGAATAGTACCGCATACTACTACCAGGAACAATATACGAATGAACGCATTGCCTTTCAGGATGGCGAGCCGGGCGCCACAGAAGCCACCCAGTGCATTGCAGGCCGCCATGGGTAGGGCAATTTTGTAAATGATCTTACCGCTGAGGGCAAAGAAAATGATCGACCCAAGGTTGGTAGCGAGGTTCACGAACTTGGCATGCGCACTGGCCTTCAGAAAGTCGAATCCCAATATGGCCACAAAGGCCAGTATTAGAAAACTCCCTGCACCCGGGCCAATGAAGCCGTCATAAAAACCGATCACGAGGCTGATGCCTGCCGCATACCACCATTGCTGTTTATCGCTGTGTGTTTTTTCTGTATGGGCGCCAAAGTTCTTTTTGGTGTAAGTGTATATGGCTACACCTATCAGGATCACCAATAGCAACGGCTTCATAAAGCTGCTGCTTACCAGCGTGAGTAGTTTGGAGCCGGTAAAGGCTGCACAGAAAGCGATGGTCGTCATAGCTGCCAGCCGCTTATAATCCAATTTTACGGTACGGGCATATTGTATGGCGGCAAAGCTGGTGCCACTAAAGGCGGGTATTTTCAGGGTGCCCAGCACCGTAGCTACGGGATATTGCGGAAGTAATACAAGTCCTACAGGTGTTTGGATCAATCCACCGCCACCAACGATCGCATCGATGAATCCGGCCAGAAAAGCTGCTATGCAAAGGAATATTAGTTCAGTTGTCATGTTTATTTCTTCAGGTTGGCAATGATCACGCCTGTAATTACGAGTATCCCACTGATCACATGTACCATCGTCATTTGTTCGTCCAGCAGCCATACTGCTTCCAGGATGCTGAATATCGGTATCAGGTTTCCGAACAGCGCAGTGCGCGCTGCACCCAGACGCGCTATGGCCAGGTTCCAGCAGAGGAAGGCGATCACGGAAGCGCCTGCGCCGAGGTACAGGATGATGAACACAAGGTTCATATTCCAGACGATGGGTTCGGTATAAGCCATTTCCAATATAAAGAATGGCAACAGGAGTAAAGTGCCTGTGAGGAATACGGTAAATAAAAAATTAAGTGGATGGATGCCTTCCGGCTTGCGACGTACCATAATGTTATAGATCGCAAATGCCAGGGCGCCCAGCAATACCCATCCATCGCCGGCTGAGAAGCGGAATGCTTTTAATTGTTCCCAACTGCCGCGCGACAATAAATACACAATGCCCGCGAGACAGAGCAGCAATCCTGCAATGCGCCAGGGTTTAATGGGCTCCCGCAAAAAGATGGCGGCAAGTATGATCGCAAACACAGGGGAGGAGGTGGTGCCGATGAGCGCAAGGTTGATGGCAGGGGAGTGATGGCCTGCGATGTACACCAACGTATTGAATAGCGAGACACCAGTAAGTCCCGTCCACAGAAAATAATTACAATGCTTGAAGTTGATGTGCTTTTCGCGCTGGAAATGTTTCCAGGCCAGGGGCAGCATGATGAGCGAAGCGGCGGCCCAGCGGTAGAAGGCCAGGCTGATGGGAGGGATCTGTTTGATGACACCCCTTGCCACCACAAAATTGCCCGACCAGATAATGGTGGCCAATACTGCCAGTCCGATCCCTATATACAGTTCCTTTTTGGTTATGCTCATTGAATAACGATGCGCAAAAGTAGTCCTTTCTGTTTAACCTCACCGTTCACCGATTGACCGGCGACAGGCCAATATTCCCAATAATGGCCCGATGGCCAACGTAGAGAATACAAGGGTTTGCGGGTATAGAGTAAAGAGATAGCTGATGATTTGTATGCTGATGATGGAGATGGTGAAGCCGATGCACACAACAGCTGTTACGGCGGTGCCTTTGTATGCGGGTGGAGCCGCAAGTGCTGTGAGGCTGGAGAACTGTGGAGAGTCGGGCGTCACGGTGATGCCCCATATGATGAGGTAGGGCAGGAAGATCCAGGGAGGCGTATTAATAAAGAAGAAAGAGCTGGCGGCGCAAATGCCCGAGCCAACCAATGCATACAGTGCTACCCGTGCACTGCCGATCTTTTGCGAGAGGTAGCCGCCTGCCATGCAGCTGATGCCGCCAATGCCAATGATGATGAATGACCAGAGCGGAACATTGTGTGTGATGCCGTATCGTTTCGCATTCATGGTCAGCATGACCGGCACAAACGCCCACAACGTATACAGTTCCCACATATGTCCGAAGTAGCCAAAGCTGGCTGCTCTGAATTCCTTTGAACGGAATACCTGTCCCAATATGCCGGGATGAAATCCGCTGCCTTGTTTTTTGAATGGCCCGTCAGATACAAAGGTGAGTATCAGCAAACCGCCGGTGAGGGCAAAGACAGAAGTAAACAGTACCACCTGCTGCCAGGAAAAATGCACAGATACACCTTTCAGGAAATGCGGGAAGGCAGTACCGAGTACCAGGGCGCCTACCAGGTAACCCAGTGCTTTACCCAGCCCTTTATCAAACCAGTCGGCAGCTATCTTCATGCCTACCGGGTAAATACCAGCCAGCATGAAACCGGTGAGGAAACGGAACAGCAGCATATAGCCATAATTATCCGCCACCCACAGCGTGCAGGTATTGAAGCCGGCAGCCAGCAGGGATGACACGAAGAATACTTTCACCGGAGAAAATCGATCGGCAATGGTGAGGATGGCAAAGACCAGGGTGCCGACAATAAAACCAATCTGGACGGCGGAGGTCATTTGTCCGATGGCATGGGGGCGTGTGGCGAGTGCCGGTATATCGGCCATGATGGCGTTGCCTGCAAACCAGAGGGAAGTGCCTGCGAACTGGGCCAGGACGATCAATGGCAAAATATGACGGGGCCGCTGAACGGTCAGCGTGAGCGTTGATTGCATCGGTTACTCAGTAAAAAGAACTGCGGGCCATGCCCGCAGTGTAATGATATCAATGTGCGAAATCTACTTCATAATTCCCCTTGATGCGTTCCATCGGAGGGTTGAAATAGCCGAACTTTACTTTTGGAAATTCATCTTTAATCAACTCTTGTAATTGTTTGACTCCCAATAATTCACCTGCGTCGTATAAATTCAATTTTCCGAGATACCAGTCGGGGTCGATGTTGAAATTCCGCCACTGGATCATGGTCAGGTCGGTGTCCAGGATCAGTTTGCGGAGGGCTTCATATTCGGCCTCGCTGTCGGTAACGCCGGGGAATACGAAGTAGTTGATACTGGCCCAGCCACCATGCCGGCGCATCACTTTCAGGCTTTCTACGATGTCCTCAAACTCGTAGTTGTTGGGGCGGTAGTAGGCCTCGTAAATATGTTTTTGGGCTGAGTTAGTACTCACCCGTATGGAATTCAGTCCCACCTTGCAGAGTGCTTCCACCGCTGCCGGCTTGGAACCGTTTGTATTGATGTTGATACTTCCTTTCGAGGTATGCTTGCGCATCTCGATGATCGATTGCCGGATGGTTTCCCACATCAACAACGGCTCACCTTCGCAACCCTGTCCAAAGCTTACGATGGGGAAAGGAGCTGATTCGAGGTGTGGCACGGTAAACTCTACGATCTCTTCCGCTGTAGGCTTGAAGGTGAGGCGGTCCTGTGTGGACACGATCTCTTCGTCGGCCGGTTGGAAGGAAATGCAACCAATACAGTTGGCATTGCAGGCCGGAGAGCTTGGTATGGGACATTCCCAACGGCCCATAAAGTAGTTGCGGGCGGCAGGGCAATGATAAGTAAGGGCGCAATTATTAGCCAGGTGCTTTACCAGCCGGTTGTGGGGATAGGCTTCCAGGAACTGCTCAACGCCGCCCTGTACTTTATCCTGGTCAAAGCCGGCACATTCCTGCCGTATATCCTGTTCGATGCGAACGGCAGGCACGTAAAACTGTTCGTTGTACCAGCCAGCGGCTGTATAACAAAACAGGGGCAGGGTGGGTGCGTCGTGGCCGGTTTCGTAAGCAGCCAGGTACAGCCCGGTATGGGCAGGAGGAATGAAGGCGGCTACGGCCCAGCCTTTTTCGCAAAGGCGCATTTCGCCGGTCTTTACATCTATTCCGATCCCGCGGCGGCCAGGCAGCTCATAAAGGTTGCCCCCATCGGGAAGCATGATCCACTCCTCTACAGGTACTTCAAAGGCGTCCCAGCCTGCACGCCCTGCGGCATACAGGGTAGTGTCTTCGAATATGTTTCCTTTCCCGTCAGAATAGAGAATGTACGGCGATTGCTTTAATACAGACATGTGTTCAATAATTCACGTTTCTTGTTTCGTTAAAAAGTTTAGTTGACCAGTTTAAATTACTGATAATCAATTTTTATTAATTATCAATAAGCCTCTTGATTTGGAAGCTGTATTAACCTTTTCAACCTGTTAACTTATTAACTTATCAACTTAGTTCCCCAAATAATGCCTGCAAAATTCGTGAATTTGATCGAGTTCTTCGAATGCAAGATTTTTACGGAGGTCGAACTGGTAACTTTTCTGGGTGGAGGTATTGATGGTAATGCAGTCGTAATGGGCATCTACTCCGTTAATATGTGTCCACAGGAAGAATTTACTTTCCGGCAGGGAAGGGATGCTGATGCCGGTATGGTGGATGGCAATTACTTCTTCTGAATTAATCTTTTTTTCGCAGTAAAATAGGTAACTGTATACGATACAAAGCGTTAGGTGCAGAATGCCCATGAGCCATTTAAGCTCTACGCAGAGCATGATGCCGATGCCGAGGAAGAAAAGGATCTCAGTAAGCCGGAAAAACAGGTTTACCTTGGGCATGTCGACCAGGATATTTTTGCCGGCCAGTACCAGGATAAAAATATCCAGCGCCATCAAAAGAAGGCATCCAAGGTAGATGGGGCTGCTTTGGGGTTGGTTGAAATGGGAGATCGCATGCGCCAGTATCAGGCCCCCTGCTGTTAAGTGCAGCAAACGGCCGGCATGTTTCAGTTTTTGGAAAGAGGGGTGTACGACGGGTAATGATAAGGAATTCATGCCGCAGTAGTTTTAGAGATAGATGCAGGGTCATGATAATTCCATAAACGTAAATAGAAAAATGTTGCCGGTAGTTTTATATTTTTACCGGCTATAATATGATGAAGATCTTATTGATCAAAACAGGGGCCGCTGGTGATGTGGTACGCACCACCACCTTGCTGCGGGTATTGAAAGGCGATATTACCTGGGTTATCGACAACCGGTACCGGGAAATTCTGCCCGATGGCCATCCGACATTGCAGCGTATCCTGGCGCTTGACGAGGCTTACGACATACTGAAAAACGAATCATTTGACCTTACTGTTTCATTGGAGGAAGATATAGCCTGTGCTCAACTGGCCAGCGCTATTCCTACCGGCCGGCTGGTAGGCATTTATTGGGCAGAAGAGGCCATCCGGTATACCGGTGAAGGGACTGGCTGGTTCGATATGAGCCTCATCTCCAAACTGGGCAAGAAAGCTGCCAATGCGATGAAGGCAGCCAATACGCACACTTTTCAGTACTGGCTTTTCCGGATGCTGGACCTTCCTTTTCAGGGCGAGCCGTACTGCATTTACCACAACGATACCATTATACGGGAAAAGGGATTGGTAGGTATTGAAACAAGAAGTGGCAACCGATGGCCCAATAAATCATGGACGGGTTATCAGGACCTGATCGATCAATTAACGGCCAATGGCTATCGTTGCCAGGTATTGACACAGCGGGAAAAGCTCCGTGATTACCTTGATGATATTGCCCGTTGTTCTTACCTCGTTTCGGGCGATACGCTGGCCATGCATGTAGCGCTGGCTTATCAGGTACCCGGTCTTGCGATCTTCAATTGTACCAGTCCCGTTGAGATCTATGATTACAACCTGTTGCAAAAAATAGTAAGCCCACTGCTGCAGCAATCTTATTACAGTCGTGCTTTTTCGCCCGAAGTGGTGGCATCTGTTTCTCCTCAATCGGTGCATGAGCTGATGGTAGCTCATATGGCTTCTATGAAGGAAGGGCAAAAAGTGTAGGATTCCTCGAACGTACTTTCTCTATCGTGTATTCTTTTGAATTGTTGAGTGCCTGTTGCTGCAAGGCTTCATAGCGGGCAGGCTCCTGCTGCAGTGTTTGCAGGAAAGGGATGATCTCGGTTACTGTCTCGTAGGTAATGCTACTGCTGGTTAATGAGGCCGGCACTTGCAGGGTTTGCGGGATGATGAATGGCTTGGCATGCTTGATCACATCGAAAATATTGCCCGATGATTTGGTTAGGCCGTATACTTCTGGTATGTCGTGACAGATAGCTGTATTGACTACCGAGGGTATAAATATAAAGTGTGCTTCGTTGAGCTGGCGGTCAAATTCTGCCTGGTCTACAACCCGGGTATTATAAAACTGGATACGGGTATAATAGGTAGGGAAGTGGTCGGCCTCTTTGATAATGTTCCTGCCATATTCATCCGAGTAGCCTCCCAGGATGGTGAGGTGGAGGGGAAATTGTTTTCTTTCTGCCTCCTGCACCAGGGCCCATAGCTGGGTGTAATCACGGCGTTTTTTGTCGATGGTGCCGGGAACAACAAGATGGACGTACTGGGTATTGGTGGCTGCCTGCTGCAGACCATCGAACACAGCGCCGGGCACATTGTGGATATGGGTGTGGCCACCGGATTGTTGAGACAGGTAAGGCACCATAGTGTCAGACACTACGTTGAACTCTTTCACCCAGCGGATCAACAGCCGCTTGCCGATGTGGTGGACCATCTTGCGGATGTTTGACGATGGGGTAGAGTGGAACAGGCAGTTGATGTCGTGCACGGTGATGACGATCCGTGATGATCGCAGCAGGCGGATCACTAGGGCAAACAGGATATGGTTGGAGCTGATGGTATTGATGTATAGAATATCCGGTTGCAGTTTTTTAGCGTGCCGGTAGAATTGCCAGAAGAAGGAGAGTCGTGAGATGCCTTTGCGTAGTACGACCCATTGAAAGCGGGAAGCGGCGGTGCCAAAGAGGTCGGCAAAGCGTTTGTGGGTAGGCGGGTCTGTATATACATAGATTTCGTTATCGGGGGTGTCGAATAGTTTGATAACAGGGTAGGCGCCTTCAAAATGTTCTGTCTCGAAAATTCCTATTTTCATGAATGTGTGTTGTGTGCTATGTTTGCAACCTGTGCTACGGCTTAAAAAGCACCCTTATTGGCAAACTTAAAGAAAAATCTGGCTTATAATTTCCTGCTGTCTATCAGCCAGGTGCTCATTCCCTTCGTTTCTATTCCTTATATCGCCCGGGTGCTGGACCCTGAAGGTATTGGCCGGGTCAGCTTTATCGATTCGTTCACTTATTACTTTCTCATTATTGCCGAGTTTGGTATTGTGGTGTATGGCGTCCGGGAAGTGGCGCGCACGCAGCACGACGCTTTGCAGCTGCGCAAAACGGTATCGGAGTTGCTGGCGCTGCACCTCATCAGTTCTTCGGGTGCGCTCTTATTGTATGGCATCACGGTATATGTGTGCTGGCAAAATATCAATGATGTAAGGTTGTTGTTGTTCTCTCTTTCTTTCCTGCTGGTCAACTTCTTTGCCTGTGAGTGGTACTTCTGGGGGCGGGAGCGGTTCAGGTATATCACTATCCGGTCATTGATCACCCGGTTGCTGGGGCTGGCTTCCATCTTTGTATTGATAAAGCAGCCGGATGACTATTACCTGTATTATGGCATTATGGTGGGCGCGGCTATTGCTAACCTGCTCTGGAATATGTATACTTTATTCCGGGAAGTACCGGTGAGTTTTAAAGGGCTGAACTGGAAACAACATGTACGTTTTAGCAGTGTGATCTTTATACTTAGCCTGTTTTCCGGCATCACGTTGCTGCTCGATAATGTGTTGCTGGGGCTGGTAAGCACAACGGCTGCTGTGGGACTATATGCCTATTCCATCAAGTTCGTGCGCATCGGGTCGGCGCTGCTTACAGATATGTTCCTCGTATTGTATCCGCGTACGGTGGCGTTGATGCAACAGCAGGATAAGGCTGCGGTGCAACGGGCGGTGCTAAAATCAGTACAGCTGGTCACGCTGCTGGCCATTCCTGCCGGCATGGGTATGTTTCTGCTGGCCGATCCGCTGGTGCAGTTGTTCCTGGGTGATAAATTTCTGGCAGTACGGGAGAATCTGAAGATCATAGCACTGCTACCATTTATAAAAGCTTACAGCGTGTTGCTCAGCAAGCAGGTGCTTATTGCCAATGACCGGGAAAAGCTTTTCCTGCGCAGTGTCATTGTGGGCGGGGTATTGTTTATAGTACTTACGCTGCTGCTGTCTTATTTTTATCAGGATAAAGGGGCTTGCATTGCTATTATGATAGCCGAAGGGGTGATCATGGGGTTCAATTATTATTATGCAAGGCAAACGGCGCCTTTCCTGTCGTTGTTTCACTGGCGCACTGCCGGTGAAGCGCTTACCGGTTCGCTCCTGTTTATTCCCATCGTATGGTTGGTTGAAAGGATCCATGCATCGCCTGCTGTAGTTTTAGGTGTTGCCGTTGCCAGCTGTATTACTGTATATTTTCTGTTTCTGTTGTTTATATTGCGCAATGCCTTCGTGCGATCGGTCGTCATGACAACACGCCGCCAATCAATCTATTTTCTGCAAGAGCATTTGCACAGGCAAGTGGTCCATGGTGGCATTGGCAATATCGATGCGGAAAAAGTATTGCTTTCCAAAGGTTACCAGCCGTTGAGTTTTCCCTGTATAGATGATTTCTCGCTGCTGGCGAAGTGGAAACGTTGTTGGTTTTTACTGGTCACCTGGCTCACGCTGCCTGCGGGTGCCTCAGTAGTATTTCAATTGCCATTGTACCCGCGCATGTCTCAATGGCTCCTTCGCTTACTGGCCCGCCGTAAAAGTATTAAGCTCATTGGTTTTGTTGCCGATATAGATGGCCTGAAAGATGGTGATGAAGGTGTACTGCAAAGCGAAAAGAAATTATTGCGCTTATGCTCTGCGTTCATCGTGCACAACCAGGCGATGGAAGATTGGTTAAAAAGTTTTATCCCTGGCAAAATGATCGAACAGATTGAATTTTTTGATTTCCTCGCTACGCCGGTTCGCAGGGATCGGCACAGTGAATATGAAGTAGTCTTTGCCGGTAATCTTGCCAAAAGCAAGTTTCTGTTACAGTTAGGGGAACTGCAAAACCAACAGCCGCCGGTACGTTTTGTATTGTATGGTGCAGGCATGGAGCAGGTGACGCATTGGCCCTCAAACGTTGTATACAAGGGTGTGTACGATCCTTATCAATTGCCGCATGCACTGGAAGGTACGTATGGATTGGTGTGGGATGGCGACAGTATCGATGGTTGTGCGGGAAGCCTGGGACATTATATGGCTTATATCAGTCACCATAAATTGTCATTGTACCTTGTAGCGGGCTTGCCCGTCATTACTGCTAAAAAAGCAGCATCGGCAGCCCTGGTAGAAAAATATGGGATCGGGTATGCAGTCGATAACCTGCATGAAATAGCAACGTTGATCAGCCAAACCGATGCAGCCACGTATCAACGTATGGCTCAAAATAGCCGCGCGCTGGCTGCGAAAATAACACAGGGAAAATGTCTCGGTGAGGCTTTAGATAAACTGGAAAGTCGTATGTCTCATAAGCAGTAGGACCTTCATTACCTTTTCAACCTATCAACCTATTAACTTTTCAACTTTCCTATCAGATCGATATAATCCTGCATGGCAGCTTCTTTGGTCTTGCCTTTCAGTCCTGACCATGCTTCGTATTTGGCTTTCGATACAAAATCAAATGGATTAGCAGGTGGGTCTACATTTACGTCGCCTTCTGTGGCTTGTTTGTACAGGGAGTACAGTTGCAGCAGTGTGTCGTTGCTTGGGCGATCGGATAAAGATTTACTTTCCTCAGCAGCTTGTTCAAAAAGGGTTTTCAGGTCCATATTCACATTATGTTTATCGCGAATGTAAGGAAAAGTTGTTAGGCAACATGATCAGTTTTTGACCAATATTTCGGTGTATTGTTTTTGGCCATCTGTCAACGTTGCCAGATAGGTGCCTTTGGGCAACTGGTATATATTAAAGGCTGTTTGCATACTTCCTCTTGCCGGCTTTTGTTGCAGCATCACCATGCCTTGCATACTGCGAATAGTCAGTTGCTCATTGCCGGTGGCCCGCTCATGTTTGATCGTGACGTGCTGACTGGCCGGATTAGGGTAGGCTTTTATATCCACGGTTTCATTGCTGCTTGTATTACGACCACTGGAAGGAGCAAGCGCAAGGGTAGATGCTACGTTAAAGGTTTTGTTGTTATAAGCTACAAAGGCAACATCGCTTTCCCCGCTCAACCGTATCCTGAAATACACCACACGGTTGATGTTGGAGGCATTGATGCCAAATGCGCTAAAGTCGGCGGCCCATAAGCGGAGATCTCTGTCTGTTGCTGTAAATCCACTGACGAGTGTCATGGGTGTTGTGCTGGCATCGTAAAAGTCAGCTGTCCATTTTCCCAACACAGGGAGTGTGTTTAAGTTGATGTCTACTTTATTGCCTACGCGGTTGCCGTTGGCATCTGTAAACTCATAACTGTCCTGGGCACTTGATGGGTCGGCAATCTGTGTGATCAGCAGGTCGGGTATACCATCACCGATCAATTGTGTTTGCATGTTGGTAACGGCAAACATGATCTCACCGGCTGGCAAGTTGGCTACGCCTGTTCCGAGGTTTAGTCCTTTGATGCCATCGGTGAGGTATAAAGGAATGTTATTGGCCGGCTTCGGGTTACTGGCGCCATTGGGTACGCCGTCATACGATGCGGCCAGGCCAATCTTCGTATTGGTGTTGGGAGCAGCAACACTGTGCACAGGCAATGCTTTGTAATCTCCTGCCACGAATGCATCACCACGTGAGGTGAGCAGCGCATCGTTTACACCAGTAGAATAACGCGTGCCATTGTATTTGAAAGCAACCAGGTTGTGGCTGTTCTGTGGCTTCACGGCATTGTTAGCCGAATGTTCACTTTTCCAGTAACCATTGTAGTCGGTCACGAGCTCTGTTACAGTTTGTGCAGTTAAGCTGTTGAATAAAGCAGTTAATGAAAGCAAAAGCATGGCGAGCAGTACGCGCCTGTACAGGAATTGTTCCTGGTAGGCGATACTCACAGTTTTCACGATCACACGTTTTTTGGTACGGAAGGGATTCATAAAGGGTACAAATTGTTCTGGCACTCCTTTTTCAATTGGCATACCTGTTTTATACGGCCTGATTTAAAGGTGGTTACATGATCGTGTTGGATGTAATGTTTCCCAAAAGCTATACGCTTTTCCCGTACCGGGACAAACGCCGGTGCAAAAATGGCTATAAACGGGCTAAAATTTAATTACCAATGGCGTAACAATTATTCCTTACCTTTCTTGTCATTAACACACTCAAAACCAGGTTTATGAAAAGCAGATTCGCAGCCATTGTAATGGGCGGTATTGCTATTATCGCTACCGCTGCTACTATTATCGTCAATGCAGATTTTAAAGGTGAATGGGCCTTTAATGAAGGCAAGAGCAAATTGAGCGAAGGCCGTTTCCGTATGAATGCACAAAAGATCAAGGTATCGGCTGATGGCGATGCACTCGTGATCGAGCGTACTTCCAACACTCCCAATGGTGAATCCATGACCAGTTCAGAGAAGATCACTACTGATGGCAAGCAAACAGAGAGCACAGTATTCGGCTCTGCCAAGAAGTTGTCTACAGCTGCCTGGAGCACCAGCGGTGAAGAGCTGACAATTACTTCCAACACTAAGTTCGAGCGTGATGGCAACGTGTTTGAGATCAAATCTGTAGAGATCTGGAAACTGCTTGATGGTGGCAAAGCTTTGTCACTCGACGTAACTACTACTTCTCAGCGTGGCGAAACGAAGAATACCTTCGTTTACGACAAGAAATAACGCATTCCGCAAGCAAGATAATCAGCAGTCTCCCCGCCCTGGCGTGGGGAGACTTTTTTATGCTTAGACTCCCCAAAATCAACTACTTTTGCACCTCCTAAACAGAGGAAGCAACGTACATGAAGAATATCCGCAATTTTTGTATTATCGCCCATATCGACCACGGCAAAAGTACCCTGGCAGACAGACTGTTACAAGCTACCAATACCATCAGTGAGCGTGAAATGATGGACCAGGTACTGGACGACATGGACCTGGAACGTGAGAAGGGAATTACCATCAAGAGCCACGCTATTCAGATCAATTACAAGCACAAAGACGGTCAGGAGTACATCCTGAACCTGATCGATACCCCCGGTCACGTTGACTTCAGCTATGAAGTGAGCCGTGCCCTTGCCGCCTGCGAAGGCGCCCTGCTGCTCGTTGATGCAACCCAGGGCATCCAGGCACAAACTATCAGCAACTTGTACCTCGCTATAGATAATGACCTGGAAATCATACCTGTTATCAATAAAATTGATATGGACGGGGCTATGATCGAAGAGGTAAAGGACCAGATCATTGAACTGATCGGCTGTAAACCCGAAGATATCCTGCTGGCCAGCGGCCGCACCGGTATTGGGGTAGACGGCATCCTGGAAGCTATCGTAGGGCGTATTCCTGCCCCTAAGGGCAATCCCACAGAGCCCTTGCAGGCCCTGATCTTCGACAGCGTTTTCAATAGTTTCCGCGGTATCATCGTATACTTCCGGGTATTGAATGGCACCATCCGCAAAGGTGATATTGTAAAATTCGTTTCTACCGACCAGGATTACGAAGCCTCTGAAGTAGGCATCCTGAAACTGAAGATGACGGAGAAGAAAGAAGTTGGAGCAGGTGATGTAGGCTATCTGATCACCGGTATCAAGAATGCGAAAGAGGTGAAAGTGGGTGATACCATCACTACGGCTGCTAATCCTACGCAGGAAATGATCAAAGGTTTCCAGGAAGTGAAGCCGATGGTATTTGCCGGTATCTTCCCGGTGAATACGGATGAGTTTGAAGAGTTGCGTGATTGTATGGACAAGCTGCAGCTGAATGATGCTTCGCTGACGTATGAGCTGGAAACCTCCCAGGCCCTTGGCTTCGGTTTCCGTTGCGGATTCCTCGGTATGCTGCACATGGAGATCATCCAGGAACGTCTCGAAAGAGAGTTCGACCAAACGGTGATCACGACAGTTCCCAACGTGAGCTTTATTGCCTACACCACCAAAGGTGAAAAGGTAATTGTAAATAACCCTACCGAGTTTCCCGATCCTGTAAAGACCGACCGGATCGAAGAGCCTTTTATCAAAGCACAGATCATTACCAAGCCTGAATACATTGGTAATATCATGACGCTTTGTCTTGGCAAACGTGGTATCCTCATCAACCAGAGTTACCTCACTACTACACGTGTGGAGCTGGTGTTTGAAATGCCTTTGACTGAGATCGTATTTGACTTCTATGATAAATTGAAGAGCCAGACCCGTGGCTATGCTTCTTTCGATTATCATCCTATCGGCTATCGCGATAGTGATATCGTAAAGATGGACATTCTCCTCAACAATGATAAAGTGGACGCTCTTAGCGCCCTCATTCACCGTGGCCGTGCACAGGATTTTGGCCGCAAGCTGTGTGAAAAGCTGAAAGAGTTGTTGCCTCGTCAACAATTCCAGATCGCTATCCAGGCAGCGGTAGGCGCCAAGATCATTGCCCGCGAAAATATCTCTGCGATGCGCAAGGACGTTACTGCCAAGTGTTATGGTGGTGACATCAGCCGTAAGCGTAAGCTGCTCGAAAAGCAGAAAGAGGGTAAAAAGCGGATGCGCCAGATCGGTAACGTAGAGGTGCCTCAGGAAGCTTTCCTGGCTGTACTGAAACTGGATGATTAATTTCCGGATTTAACATGGTGGATTCAGGATTAGGATGCTGCGTTTTACGGCTGGTTTCCTATATTGCTGTATGCTCAGAACGTTATTGCTGCTGATAACAGGTTTTTTACCATTCCATGTACTGTTAGCTCAGACTACCCGGGATATCCGGTTCAGGGATGAGCCTCCCGGCCAACGTATACAGCATTATTATGTCAATTCCGTTAAGGATGAGCGTACGGATACTTCCAATATCGGTGTGTTGAAGGCCGGTGTATTCAACAAGAAGGAAATTGCCGTGAACCTGGAACATGGTGCAGCAGCTGCTATCAGTTCGTATATTCAAAAAAACTTTCAGCAGGATACTACAGCTTCGGCTGCAGACCTTCGTATTACGGATTTGCAGGTCAAACAATTGCCTGGTGGCATCAGATCTAAAACTGAGCTCTCTCTTACGATTGCTTTTTTCATCAATGGCACAAAGCTGACTGAATACAAGGGGAGGGGAGAAATACAAACGATGGGAGATATGTTTAAGCATATCGAAGATCTGGCTCGTCAGAGCTTGCAGAACAGTTTACAGGAATTCGATACCTGGTGGGGGGCGAACAAGCTTTTATATGCAGCCGATGCTCCCGTAACCCTTAAGGTAGAGATCGATCCTGCTCCCAAAGACCCTAACCAGCTTGGTTATTCCAAAGCCCGACCATTGACGGCTAACGATTTTTTAGGTAAGCCCGATGATATGTCACGTGCGGCTGCAGCCACTGCCGGCGCCATCGGCGTTAAATATGCTTCTATTATTGAAAACGGACGGATTACGGTTCAAGTGGTGATCACTCCTTTTTTTGATAAGCTGAAATCCTGGTACCTGGATAAGCACCGTGATAATGCAAAAGTGCTGGCACATGAGCAACGGCACTTCGATATTGCTGCTATCAAAGCCTGTGAACTGGCGGAAACGATGCGTTTACAGAAGCTTACTAAAAGTAATTACTTCGGCGAGCTGGAATTGATCGCTGCGAAGAAACAACAAGAGACGAATGATCTGCAGTCGCAGTATGATGCAGAAACACGTCATGGCATGAATTCGGCTGCGCAGGAAAAATGGAATAAGCTGTTGCTGGATATGCTGGCGAAGTTGACGTGCTATCAATAAATGATTACATTTAATACCTAAATAATCTCCATGCGTACTCCCTTGCAGAAAGAAGAAAAGATCTTACTCGTCACCCACAGGAGTTGGTTGCAGCTGATCGTTCCAGTGCTGTTGATGCTTGTTGGTTTTGTGGCTTCTTATTTTATTGGCTTTATTCAATACTGGGGATGGATAGCTGCAGTGGCTGGTATCGTTTACTTTCTGTTTGCTTACTGGAGCTGGAAAGTAGATATCTGGGTGGTGACTAATTTCCGCGTGATCGATGAAACCGGACTGCTCAATCACTACGCCAAGGAAAGCCCGCTGGAGAAGATCAACAACGTTTCCTACGATCAGACTATATGGGGCCGCATCTTCAACTATGGCCATGTGGAAATCCAGACTGCTGCAGAAATTGGCGCTACGGATTATTATAATGTTCATCATCCCAAACGGCTGAAAGAC
The DNA here is from genome assembly GCF_059502485.1 of Paraflavitalea sp. NCBI lineage: Bacteria > Pseudomonadati > Bacteroidota > Chitinophagia > Chitinophagales > Chitinophagaceae > Paraflavitalea > Paraflavitalea sp. The sequence continues at coordinate 421,620 of NZ_JCACET010000010.1, read as the reverse complement.
ACGATCACGCTTGCTCAATCTGAATACAAGAATCTGCAATTGTCCAGCCAGGCACGGCAAATGGCTGCTGCCATGGGCTGGCAATCTACGGCTACTGCCAGTAATGCTACCAGTGGGCATACACCGGGTCAGAACATTGCTTCTGAACTGGAAAAGCTGTTCCAACTCAAGCAGCAAGGTATTATAAGTGAAGATGAATATAATAAAGCCAAGAGTAAATTGCTGGGGTAAGATTAGTTATTGGGTTTCTTCTTAGGTGGTTTTGCAGGTTCGGGCTTTTTGTTGCCCTTCTCCAGGTTACGCCTGGATTGTTCTTCCAGCTGGCGTTCGTTTACGTTGCCGGCATCATCCATAATAATGGCGTCTTTGGGGAAATCACCATCTTTCAACATTTGATTGAATAACTTATCGACATGCACCCACTGGCCATTCTGCCATTTGAAGGCTTCATAGTCTCCATCGGGCACTAAGGTCCATCTCTTTTCGGGCTCGTCGCTTTCTGAAACGAGGTGATCCACCAGTATCACGTCCATTTCAGGATCGTAATTCAGGAAGGTCTTTGCTTCTTTTTTATACTCGATGCTGAACCTTGTTTGCACAGCTTTCTTCACCGAATCATTCTTGTAGGAGAAGAACGGGCCGCCAAATACAGGCTCACCGTTTTGATTAAAGGTCAATACCTCCATCCACTTCTTGTTGCTGTTCACACTGAAATCATCGAAGCCCAGCAGGGTGTAGTACTTCTTTCCATTGTATTCTTTCATAATGATACGGTAATAGAGTGCACCGATCCAGTTGCGAATGTTGCGAACGGAGTCCATCGGATTTTTGGTGAACATAGAGGCATCGAACAAGGGAAACAATTTCAATGATCCATCTTTGGTAGGCACCTGTATGGCTCCTTTTTGATGGTAGACATACTCGTCTTTCTTCATTTGCCAGGTGAAGATGCGGAAGCTGCTGTCCGGCGCGTATAGCCGGGATATATTCAAAGAATCGAATGGATAGTAAAAGGAGTTTTTGGTAACCAATGCCCGTACGAAGGTGCGCACAAACTGGCTATCGCTGCGGAAGCGGTTGGCTGTGATGGAGTCGAACACCATGCGGGCAGAGAATTCCTTCAAGGAATCTTCTTTCTTCTGCAGGATGGCCCTGTCGGCAGCGCTTATTTTTTGGGCCTGCAAGCTGCGGGGGCTTGCCAGGACGGCCAGTATCAGCAGGCTGGCAGACAGATATTTTATTATCCGGTTATTCATAATTATAGTACAATCAACGTGATAAGGAGTGTGGCAAAGGTATGCCAGTACCCCTCAAGGAACGCAAAAGCCGGGCTAAAATTTTATACCAACTGCAAAGCTTTTGCAAAATCGGCTAAATCCAAGACGGCCAAATCGATGGTGGGGTTGGGTAGTGGCTGGTTGGGGTGGGTAGTTTTTACAAATACGGTACGCATGCCGGCATTGCGGCCAAACTCCATATCGCTGATGTTGTTGCCAACGATGAGCGATTTGCGCAGGTCTATTTCGGGGTAATCTTTGGCTGCTTCCAGGGCCATGCCGGGGTTGGGTTTGCGGCAAGCTGCGTCATCGTTCAGCGCCGGGCAGTAATAGATCTTATCGATGCGCCCACCGGCAGCCTGTATGTCCTGGGTCATACGGTCGTGAATATCTTGCAGATCGGCATCTGTCATTAAGCCTTTTCCTATGCCTTTTTGGTTGGTAACAATGATAATAAGACCAAAGCGGCTGGCCAGTATTTTCAAGGCTTCGGGAATGCCATCGTAGAATTTGAACTCCTCATAGTTGTACACGTAGTCTTTGTGCTTCTCGTGATTGATGACGCCATCCCGGTCGAGGAATAATGTCCAGCTGTTGTCGATTTGTGTAAGATCAAGCATAATTAAAAACTCATGGTTCTGAACTCCTGGTTGGCTTTCTCATAGTCGGCTGGTATGCCGATGTCTATGAAGTAGGCGTCTTGTGCCAGGCCATACATGTTGCGTTGAGCGTATAGCTTTTCGAGATAATCTTTTTCAAAGGAGAACTTTGCGGGCAGTGTCTCCTGTAAAAAGGACGCCACGTTCAGGGCATATACGCCACCGTTGATATAGCCGGATTCGTAATATTGTTTTTCCCGGAAGTCGCTGATCCTGTGATCTGCTGCCAGTTCTACAACGCCATACCGGTCGAATTGCTGCATAGGCTTTAGTGAAAGCGTGCAATCAGCTGCATGGTTGTTGTGAAAGGTAGCTAATTGATCAAGTTGAATGGTGAAGATCGTATCTCCATTTAGTACCAATACTTCTTGCTGTTGGGCTTTGCTGCAGGCCAGTTTAATAGCGCCGCCGGTACCCAGGGGTTCTTCCTCAATGGTTGTTTGTATATCGAGGTGTGGGTATTGTTCCTGCAGGAATGCTTCTATCGCTTCATGCATGTAGCCCAGTGAAAAAATGAATCGTTCTATCCCTTGTCTGTGGAAATAATCGATCACGTAAGCCAGGAAAGGTTTACCGGCTACCGGAGCCATACATTTAGGCAGATCAGGCACAGCGCTCCGTAAGCGGGTACCTAATCCCCCGGCCAGTATGATACACTCTTTCATTATGCTCCGAAGTATTGTTCTTCTACCAGTTCACAAATGATATGGCCAAGCATGATGTGGCTTTCCTGGATACGGGGCGTATTTTTGGAAGGCACATTGATGAGGTAATCACTGAGGTCTTTCATCTTACCGCCAGTCTCTCCGGTAAATCCCACCGTAACGATGCCTTTTTCACGGGCCACTTCAAATGCTTTCATGATGTTGACAGAGTTGCCGGAAGTGGAAAGGCCTACCAGGAAATCCCCTTTTTTACCAATGCCTTTTATCAGGCGGGCAAAGATCACATCATAGCTGTAATCATTGGCCACGGCTGTCATATAGGATGTGTTACAGTGCAGGGCTTCTGCCGGCAATGCTTCCCGGTCTTTATAGAAACGACCGGAGAATTCAGCCGCGAGGTGTTGTGCATCGGCTGCGCTGCCGCCATTACCACAGAAGTAAATGTGGTTGCCATTTTTCAGAGCAGCTACCATCGCTGTTACCACTGCTTCTGTTGTTTTCAATAACGCTTCATTCTGCAGTACGCTGGTTTTAACAGCTATGGATTCGCTTACGATCTTTTTTATTCTGTCTTGCATATTTATAATGATAAAGGATTTACTATTAAATAGTCCAGGAGGTCATTCCATGTTGGATGAACTGGTAATGTTTTACTGCTCCCCCGAATTTGGACAAAGTTTCGATCACTGCATATTTTGTATTGCCGGGACAATAAAAGGTCATGAAGCCCCCGCCTCCGGCGCCTGATATCTTGCCCCCGGTGGCGCCTGCTTTTTTAGCCGACTCGTAAATGTCATCGATCAGGGTGTTGGAAATGCCTTCAGCCATTTGTTTCTTCTGGCGGAAACCAAAGTCGAGGATGTCCCCGATCTCATGTACTTTGCCTTTCAACAGGGCTTCTTTCATCAGCTGTGCCTGGTGTTTGAGCTGGTGCATGGCTTCGATACTCTTCTCCTGTTTGTTTACCACATTCAGGCTCTGCTTTTCAATGATCTTCGCAGACTCACGGCTGGTGGAGGTATAGTACAATACCAGGTTGTTTTCCAGTTCAAACAGGTATTGTTGTTTGATGCGCAAAGGGTTTACGATCACTTTATCATCGGCGTAGAACTCCATGTAGTTCACGCCGCCGAATGTGCAGGCATATTGGTCCTGCCGGCCACCTGCCATGTTCAGGTCTTTTCTTTCTATTTCATATGCCAGGTGAGCTACATCGTATTCACCGAGGGGTAAACGCAGCATCTCGGCAAAAGCGCCAAGAATAGCCACCACAAGGGTAGAGGAGGTGCCCAGGCCCGATCCTGCAGGCGCATCTACAAAGGTAGACAGCCTGAAACCGGTAAGCGGAAATGTATATTGTTCCTGCAGCCTGTTGTAAACTCCCTTCAGCAGGTCCAGCTTGCCATCGAGTGGCAGACGGTTGGTAAGCTCAAAACGTTGTTCTTCCTGCCTGTCCATCGCTTGCAGGATAATCACGTTTTCGCTCAGCGGTTCGATATTGGCATACGCATAGAGTGATATGGTGGCGTTGAGGATGGCCCCGCCATAAAGGTCGCAATAGGGGCTTACATCGGTACCGCCGCCAGCTAATCCAATTCTTAAAGGTGCTTTGCTCCTGTACATTGGTTTACTCCTGTTTTTTCCGCTGCGAAGATGCGAATAAAATGTATAATTCTGTCATGCCGGCGTTTTTGTTGCCGCCAGCCCGAGGATGGTCTCTACAAGGTTGTGCCAGGAGTATTTTTCTTTTTCCTGCTTCAGCTGTGGAATGAAGTGTTGTTCGCCTATTTCAAAATAACGTATGATGGCGGCAGCAAGTGATGCCGGCTCAGGCTCACATACAAGCCCTACCTGTTCATGCGGCACCAGCGCAGGCAATGCGCCTACATTGGTTACGATCATGGGCTTCTCGAAATGATAGGCCAGTGGCGTTACGCCGCTTTGGGTGGCGTTGCGGTATGGCTGTACGACGCAGTCGGCCGAGCACATATAATATTTTACTTCGCTATCAGCAATGAAATCTGTGCGCTGGATAAGCATATCCCCGATGCCCAGTTGCTTTATCTGTTCGTGGTAAGCTTTTGCATCGTCGTAAAACTCTCCGGCTATCAGAAGTTTGATGTTTGAAGTGGGCGCTTTTTCCTTCACGATCTTCATGGCATCCAGCAGCAGGTCGAGCCCCTTGTATTTGCGGATGAAACCAAAGAACAATAGTATTTTATCTTCCTGCGGCAGGCCAAGGTGCTGCCGTGCAGCTGCTTTGGGTACTGCTTCGCCAAAGTTGTCGTACAATGGATGGTTGACGAGCTGGGCGGGTTTGGTTTGTTCAAACTGACGCAGGTCTTTCATCACTTTTTCGCTCATGGTGATGAAGGCGTCGCAGGTCTTCAGGAAATAACGGGTGAAGGGAGTATCACCGGGCCGCTTTTCATGCGGAATGATGTTGTCTGTTAGTGCTATGACGCGGGTATGCTTGTTTTTTTTCACTTGGCGCAGAATGGTGCCAAGGGCTGGCCCCATCAACGGCAACCAATAGCGCACGAGTATAACGTCCGGCTTGATCTTTTTGAGGGTATTGCCTACCTGCCACCAATTGAACGGATGAATGGAATTGATGACTGAGTAGATCTCTATACCTGCAGGCGCCGGCTCAGATGAATATTGCGTGGTGCCCGGAAACATGAACGAAGGGTATTGCAGGGAGAAGGAGTAGATGGAACAGGTATGCCCTTCGTCTATGAACTGTTTACATAAACGCTGGTTGAAGGTGGCTAAGCCTCCCCGCAGGGGATGGCCGGGACCAATAATGACTACTTTTTTGTGCGCCATGCAATTATTCTATTCCTAATTTCTTTTCGATCAGGTAAGCATTCCGGCCAGGTGCATTCCGGGCGATCAGCTCACCCAAAAAGCCTGCCATGAATAGCTGTGTACCTATTACCATGCTGGTTAATGATATGTAGAAAGGTGGGCGATTGGTAAGGCCTTTCGTCGAGTCGACAATCTTGCCAATGACTAATATCGCAATCATGGCAAAACCGATGAGGAAGAAGATTGTTCCTATCAATCCGAAGAAGTGCATGGGGCGTTTACCATATTTGCTGACAAACATGATGGAGGCAAGATCGAGGAAGCCATTCACAAAACGCTCCCAGCCAAATTTGGTAGTACCGTATTTACGTTTGCGGTGCTCTACTACCTTTTCTCCTATTTTCCGGAAGCCAGCCCATTTGGCCAGTACGGGAATATACCGGTGCATCTCGCCATATACTTCGATGCTCTTGATCACCTTACGCCTGTAAGATTTAAGGCCACAGTTAAAGTCGTGCAAGTGTATTTTGGATATGCGGCGTGTGCTCCAGTTAAAGAAGCGGGAAGGGATATTCTTGGTCAGGGTATTGTCGTATCGCTTTTTCTTCCAGCCGCTGATCATATCGTATCCGTCTTCTACGATGAGGCGACGGAGCTCGGGTATTTCATCGGGGCTGTCCTGAAGATCAGCATCCATGGTGATCACCACATCGCCCAGCGCAGCTTTGAAGCCTTCGTTGAGCGCAGCTGATTTCCCATAGTTGCGTTGGAAACGGATGCCTTTGATATTGGGATTGCTGGTACGCAAAGATTCTATTACGTCCCAGGACTCATCCGTACTACCATCATCTATCAATATTACCTCATACGAAAGGTTATGTTCCTTCACCACCCTGTCTATCCAGGCACACAGTTCCGGCAGTGATTCTGCCTCGTTCAATAAGGGTACGACAATGGTGAGATCCATATTATTGGTTAAAGGAATTTTCGAATGGTGGCCTCTTTTTGGTAACTGCTGCGCCAATAAGGGCTGCGATAGCTCCGGAAATAACATACCAAAAGAGGAGAATGAATATCATGAACATGGTAAAGTTCTTTTCAAACCATTGTATGCCCTGTTCTATCTGATTGGGGTCTGCATTAGGGTTTTTGACCGCTTCGATCCTGGCTTGTTCAACGAACTTTTCTTTTATATCGGGGAATAAAAAGCCTTGAAGAATCGTATACCCAACCATCAAAACAGTGATAACGGCTACTATTTTAAATCCATATCCGAAAAGCCCTCCAAAGGTGGCCTGGTATCCGGTTTCTTTTCCATGGTTGAGGATACCCCAGATAATAGCACCTCCAAAAATGGCTATGCTAACGTATTGGATCCATCTTTCGGTATATAGATTGGCAAAGTATATAACTAATGCCAGCACAATGAGTACCAATGAGGCGAGTAGACCTATTGTAACTGCAGATGTAGTTTTCTTTTCCATATCAGGTTTGTTTTATTGGGTTAAATGTACGCGATCTCCATTAACAATACCCCTTACTGCTCCGGTTAATGTTTTACCGATGAATGCAGAGTTCTTAGACTTCGACTGGAAACGTTTTGCATCTACTGTAATTGTCCCGGCGGGATCATAAAGCGTGATAGTTGCTTTGGCACCCTTTTGTATGGAAGCTGCTTCAAGCCCAAATATTTTACGGGGATTGAGGCTGAGTAATTCCACCCACTTGCTTTCCGGTACTTCGGGCATCGCCGTTTTCAGGACAGCATAAGTGGTTTCCAGACCTATCATCCCATTTTTTGCATATTCAAACTCCAATACCTTGCTGTCGAACTCATGTGGCATGTGGTGTGTAGCAATACAATCGATGGTGCCATCGAGCACTGCTTTTTTCAATGCACTCACTTCTGTTGCTGTGCGCAAGGGCGGATATACTTTCAGGTTGGTATCGTATTGCAGTAGGTCGGCATCTGTAAAGAACAGGTGGTAGGGTGTTACGGAACAGGTAACGGCCAAACCGCCTTCTTTAGCTCTCCGGATATAATCGAGCGAACGGGGAGAGGTGACTCCTGTAAAATGCAGTTTGGAGTCGGCATAGCGGGCCAGTTTGATGTCTCTGGCCACCAGCAGTTCTTCTGCCATCATGGGTTTGCCGGGCAAGCCCAGTTGGGTAGATATGATGCCTTCGTGCACCAGTCCGTTGGCGCCTACGCTTTTGTCGTCGGGTATCTGGATCACTACACCGTCGAACGCTTTTACGTATTGCAGTGCTTTCACCAGTAGCCCGGCGCTTTGGATGGGATGGAGGCCATCGCTGAAGGCTATGGCTCCGCTGGCACGCATATCATACATTTCAGCCAGGTCTTTTCCTTCGGCTCCCCTGGATACGGCTCCGATGGGGTGCACGTTGACCGGCAGGCTCTTTGACTTTTGTTTGATGTATTCGGTCTGAGACTTGTTGTCTACTACCGGCTTGGTATTGGGTATCACCAACACGTCGGTATAGCCTCCGGCAGCCGCGGCGGCAGCGCCTGTTTCGAGGGTCTCTTTGTATTCGTATCCCGGGTCAGCAAACTGGGCAAAAATATCTACCCAGCCCGGCGACAGGGTCAGGCCCTGACCAGCAATTACCTGGTCCGCCTTTGCCTCTATGCGGGGTTGAATATCTTTAATAATGCCGGACTCAATAAGTATATCCTGCCTGGTTTCGTGAAAAGGAGAGGATGGATCGTTAATGTAAGCCTGTTGAATGAGCAACACCATTGTTCAAAAAATTGAGCGAAGTTAAGGTATTACTGCTAATGGGTTGGGTAGCGTTGAAAAAATGTTGATTATCAAGCCTAAGAAGCCAATTTCGCCCTTCTGCCTTATTCTTCTTCTTTTTGGGCTGAGGTAGGGCTTTTCTTAAAAATAGGTCCTTGCACATGGTTAAACACATTTTTCTATTCGTTATACCATACGGAGGACTAAGTCCAATTTAAGGAATACAAACCAGTACAGAGCGACAATTCCTCGCTCATGCAAGGAGGCAACTATTTTCAACGGAGGACGAGTAATCGTTCTCCGTTTCTCAAATCGGTTTAAAGCCCCGTCATTTATTCAATAGTGCCGAGAGGACTCCAGGGTTCTTATTTGTCATTTTTTCTTCATTTTGATTTTTGCTGCCGGGACAAACTGAACAACTGTTCGTTTGTTGTAATAGGGACATTATCCTGTTTCAACCAACTGCTGTTATGAGCAAAAACAACCTTCATCCTGTACAAGGGCCTAACGACCAATGGCTCATCGATATCTACAACGAAGAATTTACCAGCCTGAAAGGCTTCGCATTGAAACTTACCGGCGATGAACTGGAAGCCGAAGAAATTGTAGGCCATAGCTTAGCTAAGCTTGCCGAGAAAATAAATGATGCACCGGGCCATATTACCAGTTATACCCACGCTAAAGCTTACCTCGCCACCATCGTCCGCAATGCCTGTTATGATTATCTCGCAAAAAGGGGCAAGGTTACCCAGCTCGAAGCAGCGGAAGCCATTCCCGATGAAACTTTATTGTTGGAGCTCGAAAAACGGGATTTCCGGGAGCATCTGCTGACCCTCATCGAACAACTTCCCGACCAGCTGCGTGAGGTAATCAACCTGTTTTTTAGGGAAGGCTGTACGATCGAAGAAGTAGAGGAACGCCTGGGGCTCTCCAAAAGCGTCATTTATGTATATAAGACGAGAGCCATCAAACGGTTACGCGAAATAATGGATGGCCCACCCTCACCACCTTCCGATCCGCCTATTCCACCTGTTGCACCAACTTCTCCTGCATCGCCTGCCGGCGATCTGCTTCCTCCCTCTACTGGTGGGGTGTCTGCCCGATTCAGATCCCTGTTCAGTCACTCTGGAAAAAATATTTTGAGCAGCTTGTTAAGAAAGTGTTTCATGCGGAGTATTACCTATAAGAGCATCACGATCATTAAAACCTTATGATGAAAAACCTTCAGCCAAACCTGTTCTTGATTTACTATAAGCGTAAAGACAGCATGCCGCTCATGCAGGATGAGCAGCATGCCTGGGAACAGTATCGACTGGAACATCCGCAAGATAACACGATAGATGAAGAGGCTATAGAACGACAGGCGCGTGATGAGCAAAAAAAACTACCTGCGGAGCAATACTTAGCAAAATATAAAGTTCAACCGTTAAGCCTTCCTTTTCCTAAGCAGAAGCAAGATGCTACTGTCCTCGTACGCAACTTACGTCGCATGGCAGTAGCCGCTTCTTTTGCAGCAGCCCTCGTGGGCGCCTGGTGGTTCTCGCCCCTCCACAAAAGTGGAAGGGGTATTGAACCTGGTTTTGCACAGGCAACCCTGCAATTGGCCGATGGCAACACCCTCGCGCTGGACACTGTTACACAGGGACTGCTGGCACATCAGGGTAATGTCGATGCCCTCAATGAACAACCTGGCATACTACATTATCAATACATTCCCGGCAACACACAACCGGCAGCAGGCTGGAACCGTCTCGAAGCTCCGAAGGGAGGAGAATACCAACTGGTGCTGGCCGATGGCACTAAAGTGTGGCTCAACGCTGCTACAGTGCTCCGTTATCCCACTACCTTTGGTGCAGGAGCCAGGGAAGTCGTACTCGAAGAAGGAGAAGCCTTTTTTGAGGTCACCAAAAAAGCCGGTCAACCATTTGTCGTTATTATAAGCTCAGCGTCCCCCATCCCCCGTTCCTCCCTACCGGGAGGAAACGGCGGGAGCAATAACCCCCGCATTGAAGTATTGGGCACGCAATTCAATGTAAAAGCCTATAAAGCAGAAGCCATCACGACCTCCCTGGTGGAAGGATCTGTGCGGATAATGCAAGGCAATCAACAACAGGTACTCACACCCGGGCAGCAGGCGATCATCGATAACCAGGGAACGCTACGCATAGCGAATGCCAACCTCAAAGACGTGACTGCCTGGAAAAATAAATACTTCTCCTATACCAATACAAGGCTTTCGGAGATCATGGCGGCTGTGCAACGGTGGTATAATGTAGAGGTATCCTATAGTGATCCTTTAAGTGACGATCGTTTTTATGTTGATGATTTTCCGCGTAGTAAACCAGTCGATCAACTACTGGATAACCTCGCGGCATCACGTTTGGTCCATTTCGAAATTAAAGGTCGCAAGATCTATATCAGCAAAAAATCCAATGTCCCATAATCAAATTCAAGTAGTAACCATTATGGGAAATAGCTGAAAACTGGTTAAAGCTCATACACCGTTACCGGGTTCCTTAGCCCATCTTATTCTGCCAGTTGCAACGGTGGTTGTTTCCCCACATACCTGCATTAATGCCTGCAAAGGTGGCAACCGGTTATTTTATCTGGTTGCCTGTTAAACTTTATCCTTCGATGTGAATTGTATTACTATTGTACCATGTGCACAGGTAAGCGTACAGGCTTACCTGGCACACATGGTGATTGTTGACCTCTAAACTGCTTAGTGATGCTGAAAAAGCAACGTGTAATTGGGTGTTGTCTCATTGTATTGTTTTGCGGGCTGCTGACCAACCAATCACAGGCGCAATTGGATACTATGAAAACACTTTCTCCTCATTGGGAGGCTGCGCCCATTGATTCCTTAATCCGGTATGTAAGGCGACATGCTGGTTTTCGTTTCATCATTAGCTCGGAGGTAATACAAGGTCTTGGTTCCATTACCTACTACGGGCAAAACGTACCGCTCTACAAACTGCTCGATACTCATTAGGCAGGCTGGGCCTGGGACATTCCTTTGACAGCAGCCTGACCTATATCCGTTTGCATAAAGATGTGAGCCAATTACTCCTTTATAATCGGGCTGATACCCTGGTCGGCAGGATCACCGATGAAAATAATAAGCCACTGGATGGGGTATCTGTAAGAAATGCTGCGAGTAACAGTTTCGTTATCACTTCCTACGAAGGTATCTTTAAACTTCCCTGGCCACCAGGCAGTAAAGAGGTGGAATTTACCTATGTCTCCTACGAAAAAAAGTCGCTTCGTGTAACTGATCCAAATGCTTTTCTGGGTGTAACACTGAAACCTGCCTTTGGCGCCCAGGAGGAAGTCGTTACCATGTCCTATTACCAGGTTACACGGCGGGATAATACAGGATCCAATTTTAGGGTACGCGGGCAGGAGCTTACCAATGGTAGCAATAATCCGTTCAGTGAGCTATCAGGCAGAGTGCCAGGACTCACCAGCACACTGTCTGGTGGTGCACCCGGCGCAGCTTCCCGCTTACAGATCAGAGGAAGGCAAAGTATAGGTACTGTGCCGGGCAACGACAACCAACCTTACAATGATCCCCTTGTGGTGATCAATAAGATACCTTTCGCTGGCAGCAAACCTGTTTCTCTACTGCCTTCTGCAGCAGGCGATCCGCAGGGTGGTGGGCTTTCAGGAGGAGGCATTAGTGCACAGGCGGCCATCAATCCGGCAGATATTGAGACCGTCGATGTTTTGAAAGACGCCGATGCTACCGCTCTGTATGGTTCGGGAGGCGCCCATGGCGCCTTACTCATCGCTACCAGGATGGGCAGGATAAGCAAGCCGACACTTCGATTCAATATACAAAAAGGCGCTGTTGCCAGTACGTATGTACCCGAGTTGCTCGATAACCGGGAATATACCGCTATGCGCAAAGAAGCCCTCGCGGCAGCCAATCTGCCGATTAACCAGTCTACTGCGCCTGACCTGCTCCGGTTGGATACCAACAACTATATCAACATTCCACAATTGCTTGCAGGCAATACAGGACAGCTGATCAATGTAAATGCTTCTTTGCAGGGAGGAGACACTCTTTTGCGTTATTACCTGAATGCTGGTTATTACCGCGAATCTTCGGTTATGTCTAAATCCTTGCCACAACAGCGTTTTACCAGCCATGCCAATATCAGGTACATGTCGCCCGGGCGTCGCTTGCAGGTAGATGTTTCTTTGCTCTACAGTCATCTTAATTATAATTCGATCGCATCTGATCCGATACTATATGCAGGCAAGTTGGTGCCGTTGTTGCCGTCCCTGCGGGACGAAAATGGCCAACTCGTATGGATGTACAACAGCTTTGATTTCAGGAATCCATTGGGCCAGTTTGAAAACAGCAGCGATACCCGCATCAATACTTTCTCGGTCGGTTTGCAGGGGAGCTACCAGTTGGGAAAAGGCCTGTATTTTCGAACTACTTTGGGTTACCAGTCTTTGCCTGTAAAAGAAGAATTAACACTACGTATGGCAGCAGGCTACCCGAATAGTGAAAGAGCTGTTGCAAGCAACAAGTTGCAGAGTATCATTGCCGAGCCACGCTTGGAGTATGAGCATAAAACCGGCAGTTATTTTCAATGGGGAGGCTTGCTCGGCGGCACGGTTCAAAATGAGATCAGGAAGTGGATGGTAACGCGATATGATGGATATGCCAACGATTCCATGTTGGGTCTGCCCGGCATCCCGCCGTCCGAAAGAAGCTGGGGTGATAATACCTACCGGTTCCGCGCCCTGTATAGCCGCTGGCATGCAGATTGGGACAAACGCTATTTTATCAATGCCACCGGCCGCCTCGATGCTTCGTCCCGCTTAGGACCAAAGCGAAAGACGGCTTTGTTTTGGGCTCTTGGCGGGGCCTGGGTATTTTCTGATGAAAAATGGTTTCGTTCCTTCGAGCGGCTCGATTACGGTAAGCTCAGGGCGAGCTACGGCATTGCGGGCAACGATAACTACGCTAATTATGGTTTCGAAACCAGGGCTTATTGGTTGTCCCGTCAGCAGGATCCTGATAGTGTTGTAATGCTTTCCCCTTTTCAACAAGGCAAACCCCAACTTGAATGGGAAAAGAATTATAAACTGGAAGTAGCCCTTGAGCTGGCAGCTTTCCGGTCCTTGCAGTTCAATGTGGCCTGGTATCGCAATGTGACTTCCAATCAGTTGTTGACTATCCAACAGTCAGATACTCCTGCTATCGTTAACTGGCCCGCCAGGGTGTTGAATACCGGCTGGGAATTCTATTTGCGTTACAACATTGGTCAGGGCAAAAAAATAAGTTACACCAGTACATTGATGCTTACCCTTCCGCGCAACCGCTTACTATCTTTCCCTGGACTTGATACCAGCGGTTATAGGAACTCACTTATTGTGGGACAGCCATTGAGTGTACAACGTGGCTTTCAGTTCGAGGGAGTAAATCCCGCTACCGGTTTATTCATCGTGCCGGCGAATCCCGATACCATCATCACAGGTCATTGGGAGCCGCAAGCCTATGCCAGCTGGTCGCAGGAGTGGCGGTTAGGCCGGTTCTCTATTGGCTTGTTCATCGAGGCCAGAAAGCAGCAGACACTGCATCCGCTGTATTATGTGTATTCAAGTGGTGGCGGCCCCGGGCGATGGTCTGCGGCGCAACAACAGCAAACCAATCAACCCCGTACGGTATTACAACGTTGGCAGAAACCAGGTGATATGGCGCTCTTGCAGCGCTTTACGGCATCCAATAGTCCGGACGTACAAGCGGCCATCAAGTTTTTCCGGCAATCCTCCATGATGATGGCTGATGCCTCCTTTTGGCGCATCAGGAATTTATATTGTGCGTGGGAGTTACCAGAAAAATGGTTGAAGGCGGCGAAGCTTTGCGAAGGACGTATATACCTGCAAGGGCAAAATCTCTTTACAGGCACACATTTCCGGGATGGCGATCCCACGATTCAGTTTTCAGGGAGGCTATCGGCACAGCGGGTCATTACTGCAGGTGTGCAGGTCGCTTTCCAATAGCCTCCTGAAAACATGAGCGTTAACAATTAGGGCAGGTCACTGTAGATGATGGCGATCGGGAAAAACAGGAAAAAGCCATACTCGTACTCGTGGAGTCCCCAGGCCGGAGTGGCACTGAAGGTGTAGCCTGGGTGGGCATTGCGCAGGCGTTGCATTTCTCCGTTTACAGTGTTCGTGGTACCTACGGGATAATACGCATCGTAATCGTAGTACCAGGTGTAAATAAATAGGACTTTGGAAGTGGCTGGTGCGGCGGGTTGTGGGGTGGCGGTCATGGATTGGCCTGGACATAGCGCCAGCAGCAGGGTAATGATACCCAGGGAGAGTGCTTTTTTCATAATAAGGAGGTTTAATGAATGAATAATCCTCCATCATTGCGCTGTATACAATTTAAATCATTTATTTGGTGTATTCGGGGTAAAAAACATTGATAGAAGTCAAAAACCTAATACTTAATAGCCTGTTAATCTCGCCTGACGCTTTGCTTCTTTCTGTGCGGGGCTGAGGTTGCGCTCGTAATCGTACAGGGCGTTTTCCCATTCGCCGTAGATGGCATTGGGCAATACGATGAACTTGCGACCCCATTCGTCTTTTATCTTGTCTGCTTCTTCTCTTCTGATGTCGATCGATTTCTTTTCAAATGCTGTAGTAAAATCGGTGAGGTTGTCGCCTAATAGCATCACGATCTCATATTCCTCCATTACTTTCTGCCGCCTTGCTTCTTTGGATGAGGTGTTAAGGAGAAACAGCATGTGGGCGGTATCGGCGTCGGGTAATTGTAGTTGTTGAAGATTCAGTAAGGTGCTGGTAATCTCACTGGTGTCGCGGTTGCTGATGTAAAAGATGCTGAGACCTTTTTGTTTGGCCGCTTGCAAAAAAGCTACGGCACCCGGAAGGGCAGTAGCTGCAGAGCGGCTGGTCCATTGTTTCCATGCCTGGCTGCTGTATTCTTTTCCTTGTTTGATGAGCTGGGCTTCGCTGTAGCTGTTGTCGAGAATGGTTTCGTCGAGGTCGGTAACGATGGCCAGTTTCTTTTTGCGGAGTTTTCGTTTGGGTATTTCCTGCAGGCGCAGGTGTGCCAGGTTGAATGCCTGGTAGCATAAGGCCCTGTATTCGGCGGCTGTTTGCTGGAACAGCACAGGATATGACTTGATGCTGGTAGCCGGCACGGTGGTTTCCTGTGCAGACAATGCCTGAACGACTATCAGGCCAAATAGGAGTGGCACGAGTTGTTTCATAGCCCAAATGTAACTTGTTTGGACTATTGGAGGGGATGTAAAAAGAAACGGGGCACCTGATAACAAGTGCCCGTTTATTTATTCTACGGTAATAGGGAATACGCTTTTAAAAGGCTGCCTTATGCGTTTTCTCACTGAACACAGTGAGGAATATGATCTTGATGTCGAGTACAGGCGTCCAGTTCTCCACATACCAAAGGTCGTGAGCAGTACGGTTGTTCTTTTGCTCTTCCGTATCAGTGGGGCCTCTCCATCCATTTACCTGCGCCCATCCTGTAATGCCGGGCTTAAGATAATGACGGATCATATAATTGTCCACCTCGCGCTGCATCACTTCATTGAGGAAGATACGATGGGGGCGGGGACCTACCACGCTCATATCACCGATCAATACGTTGATGAATTGCGGCAATTCGTCAAGGCTGTATTTACGTATCACACGACCGATCTTCGTTACGCGGGGATCACCTTTTGTGGTAGATGCTTTTCCGGCAACAGCTGCATCGTTCTGATACATGCTCCTGAACTTATAGAGTTTGAACTGACGGCCACCTTGTCCCAAACGGATGGGGCAATAGAATACAGGGCCGGCAGATTCCCATTTGATAAGGATAGCCAATACCAGGAACAAAGGCGCCAGCATGATCAATGCCATGAATGAGAAGATCACATCACAAACACGCTTCAGTGTCGCGAACCGGAATCTGTCGAGTGATATCTCACGGATATTGATAATAGGCATATCGCCAAAACTGGTCGTCTTATAGTTGCGGCCTAAGAGACGAAAGTAGTCGGGAACAAGGCGTACCCGTATACCATGATAGTCGGCTTTGTCGGCTACAAATTGAATTTTCTCATCGAGGTGAGTAGGTAATGCAATGATCACTTCATCCACCTTTTTCTCTTTTAATACCTTGTCCATGTCCGATATGCGGCCAATGATCTGGTATTGGAGATCTGAGTCTTCAGGATTGTCATCGAGAAAGCCGATGATGCGGTATCCGAAATCTGGGTTCTGGTGAAAATAGTTTTCAATGTGTGCACCAACACGTCCAGCTCCTACTACCAATGCCTTGCGCACATTGCGTCCATCGATGCGCATGCTGCGAACGATGGTAAATAGTAAGTAGTTGACGATCATGTTAACTGCAGGGAAGCCCAACAGGAATGTCATGAACTGTGTTTTGGTATATCCTTGCGGTATACCCAGCACGAGGTATAACAAACAGAGCACCGCTATCAATTCGAAGTGTGTCTTCAAATGATTTTTAAAGCGATACCTCAAGCCATTATGCAAGTGTAAATAATAGACCTTGTTCTTGGAGGTAATAAATATCCAGGTAAAGATCAAGGTAATGAGGTACAGGTAATTCTGTTCACTCATTCCATGTCCGTAGAACATGTTGATGCCCGCAAAACATCCTATAAGGGTTAGAAAGTCTCCGGCACCATATAGCAACGTAAGTCGCCTGTCTGAACGAATCATAAAAGGATATGGGTTAAGTTTTCTAAAGGATAATTGATTAACCAGCTAAACTGATCACGTAGATTAGCCAATTAAGAAACGCAAAACTATAAGTTATATGATGCAGGTGAAAGTGGTGCGACATAATTTATTTGTATGTATATATAAGTAGAAGATGATTATCAGTGTGGGAATTATTTTCCAAAAGAGGGAAAGTTGAGAATCATCAAAGAGCTAATTATCACTATTGTATACAATAATAATGGCTGTTCTATTGCGTTAAAGAAAAGCGGTTTCTATATTGTGCCGCAATTGTAATTGTTCAAAACTCGTATCTTATGATGGCATCCCTACGCTCCCGTATCTATGGGCTTATTCTATTGTCGTGTATATCACTTCCTGGTTTTTCTCAGTGGAGTGACGGACCTTTTCTGAGTCTTGGTATACAAGGCGGTTTTCCTTTAAATAAACAAGTGAAAGCTTATTCATGGGCTTTCGGTGGCTTGGGTAAGTTCTCCCTTCCACTGGGCACCAATGATTATTTCACTTTTTCATTAAATGCTTTAAGTATTAATGGAAAGGGTAAGGGAGCTGTGCAGGAGACTGATAAAGGCTTGAAAGAACATGATATTCTTTCAGGATTTGTAGGTTACCGGTATGATTTCCGGAAGGAAGACGCTACTAACTATTTCTTTATGGAGCCTCAGATCGGTTGGACTGCCTCCGGTACTGACTATAATACTTTCTCTGTGTTGCCCATGGTCGGTTACTCGCTGAATGCAAAGATCGATTTTGGTCTCTGGTATCATGCGTCTACTACTACACAGCGCTTCTCGAAGATTGGAGTGCTAGGCGTTTTGGTGGCGTATAACTTCCACTTTGCGAGCAGGAATTCTGAGTAAGCAACAGACAACTCACTCAAACAACAACATAAAAAAAGCCAGGGTATAGCTACCGCTGGTTTTTTTATTATACTCCATTCTCTTTTGTCATTTCGAACGGAGCCATCAGGAATCTAAAAGTGTACGAGGTAACGGCGAAGTGAGAAATCTGTTAACGAAGCAAACGCGCACCTGCTTATTTAGTCGGTGCATGCGCTTTCATACGAAAGAGCAGCTTCAGGAAGAAGGCACTGTTCTGTACAAGAAAGCGAATGGTGGCATAGTATTTTGGCCATAGTCTTTTAGGCTCTTTGGCCAACCGGTATACCCATCTTAATCCCATCTTCTTAATCCATTCCGGACTTTTCAATGTTTCATCGGCCAGGTAGAGGAATACGCCTCCTACACCCATCATTAATGACTTATCCAACTGCTGATGGAAGTGGTGCATCAGGTAGTCTTGTTTGGGACTACTGATACCGATCCATACGATGTCGGGCTTAAGTGCATTGATAGCTGCTATATCAGCTGTCATAGCTGCATTGCCTGCAATAGCGGAAGCTGCCACAAAAGGCGGCGCTTTATAGCCAAGTATTTTTGCCTGGGGATATTGTTGTTGCAGGTTCTTCTGCAGGTTCACCAGCAATTCATCTGTGCCACCGTAGAAGTAATGCGTAAGTTCTGTTTGCAATAATGCTTTGCACAGGTGAAAGCCAGAAACAGTGCTTACTGATTTATTACCACGCAACCTGGCTACCAATTGTGATGGCTTACCATCGGGCATGGTAAGGTAGGCATTGTTCAATATGCTCAACAGTTGAGGGTCGCCATTCGCTTCTTTTACTACCGACGCATCCGGAAAACAAATGTAGGCCGGAGCATTAAACGGATAGCTGCGGACCTTTTTGATCGCTTCTTCAGGATTGATGACCGATATATGCACGCCTAAGAAATCAAACCGGCTGTTGTTCATCTTTTTTAAGTTTTTTGATAAAGCGGGCCGGGTTGCCTGCCCATATTTCATTGGGTGGTATATTACCTGATACTACACTGCCTGCTCCCACCACTGAATTATCGCCAATGGTAACACCTTTCAATATAATAGAAGCGCCGCCAATGAACACATTGTTACCAATATGGATCGCTGCTGTTCTGTAATTATCGTTGGGGGTAGCCAGACGTACATCTGGGTCGATGGGGTGGAAGTCGGAATCCCAGATCTTACAACTTCCGCCGATCATTACATTGTTGCCTAGGGTGATGGATTGGGCACAATAGATGGCAGAGTTGCTCATCCGCAGGTTCGTACCGATGGTCAATAACGCACCGGGCTTCACCACGATCGAGCTTCTCGTATCTCCTCCGATAGGATTTTTGTATTTACCCGAGTTGATCCTCGCATGATCGCCAATGGTCATCCTTCCCCGGTTGATGATCAATAAGGGACCGAAGATGGTGATCTTTCCATGTTTCACTTTGAACAGCCACAATTTGAACAGGTTCAAAGGCAGGAAAAGGAGCTGATATATCTTTTTAAAGATTCCCATATTTATCTAACTGCATTAGCCAGCAGACTATTGTATACTGAGCTCAATGATTTCATATAATAATCTGATGAGTATTCTTTTTCGATGGTAGCCCGGGCCTTTTTACCCACCTCAGCCTGCTTGGCAGGATTGGTAAGTACGGTGGAGAGGGAACGAGCCAGGTCTTCTGATGAACGCTGCTGCGCCAGGAAGCCATTCTCATTGTCTACGACCACTTTTTTGAAGGCGTCCACATCCGATACCACGACTGATTTTCCAAGTGCCATCGCCTCCAGGAGTGCCATGGGCATTCCTTCGCCATGGGAGGGCAGCAGGAAGATGTCGGAGTCGTTGAGTGAATGCCATTTCTGGGCGCCCCATACCACACCTTTGTATTCAAATGAGTTGCCGAGGTTATCAGCGAGTGCTTTCAGAAACCATTCCTGATCGGGACCGGAACCGTATACATCCAGTTTGAAAGGCACCTGCTGTGCTTTGATGGTTTTAAGTGCTTCCACGATTTCCTTCAATCCTTTGGGCATATGCAAACGACCAAAGTAGATGATCCTGTTATAGGTCGGCGCCTGGTTGTCGAGGGCCGGGATCTCATTCATGTCGATACAGTTTCGCAGGATCAATACTTTTTCCGGTGACACATTGTACAGGCGCTGGATAGATTCCTTTTCATCTTCATTGAGCACGATGAGCTGGCTGGCTGCTTTCAATATCCACTTTACCAGTGGCGAATTGCTTTTCTGATAAGCCAGCACGCCGCCGTGAAAATGTACGATGAGTGGTATATTCTTTTTCTTCGCGAGGTACAGGAACATGAAATCCCTGATCACCGATTTGTTATCGAATGAAAAATGAAAGTGTATAAGATCGTAGGTATTGTTCTTCAGGGTGCGCTTGAACTCTTTTATTTTCCGGAGATAAGTGCTCGTTTTGTTCTTGGTGCCAAGGTCCCTGTTGAAGAAATCTGTTGTATGCGGGGCGTTGTTCAGGATCATGTTGATCACTGTAACGATACCACCCAGTGATTGGGCTGGATCATTGTTGGGACCGGTCATCAGGATTTTCATCTGGTATTGGTTTTTCTGTGTTGCTTGGTTTCTGTCACTATCTATGGAACATTACTGAAATCAGTTATCACCTTTCCATACAGGCTCGTCTCATGTTTTATCAATTCGTCTTTGCTGCCTCTGTAACGGATATGTTTTGCAGGCACGCCGCCTGAGATGGAGTAGGGCATCACGTCTTTGTTGACTACTGCTCCTGCTGCAACGATGGCGCCGCGGCCAACGGTAACACCTTTAAGCAGCGTAGCGCCGGCGCCTATCCATACGTCCGATTCTATCTTTACCGGCATGTCTTCATGCGGTTGCTTTTCCCGGATATCGGCTATGTAACGACCGCGCAGGTCAACGGGGTGCTCACCGGTGATGATGGTAACGTTGGGTCCCATGATCACTTTGTCGGCTATTTCTATATGCGCCACGCCACAGATGAAACAGGCAAAGGGGCCAATGTATACATCGCTACCTACCTGCATGTTCCAATAATGTATATCTGAGTTGAAGGGAAAGAACCGCACGTTCTTGCCTGCTTTGGCAAAAAGGCGCGTGTAGAAGGCGCGGCCGGTATAGTTGGCTGCCTTCTTTCCGTATTGTCCTATTTTGAATAATGCTTTGATCATGGTGTCCTGTTTATGCTGCTATGCCGTCCCTTTCTCTTTCTCTTTGTTCCGCAGCCCTGGCGGCAGTGCCCGGCCTGTTGTATTGACCAAAGAAATCATTGATCTTCTTTTCCAGTACTTCCCAGGAAAAATTGTTGACCACGAAGTCATAGTTGGCTTGGCCCATGGCCTGGCGTTTTTCAGGCGAGGCCATCAGGGTGGTGATACCTTTCGTCAGTTCTTCTATGATCTTCTCTTCAGATTGTATGTTGATCTTGATAGCGCCTTCATCGGGAACCATGTATTTAGGGCCGCCGTTGTTGATGGTAAGCATGGGCAATCCATAAAGGCTGGCTTCCAGCAGCACGTTGCCGCTTGCCTCTGTTAAGGAAGGGAAACAGAAAATGTCGGCCTTCTGGTAATGCTCGAAAATATCAGTCCTTTGCATGTTGCCATGGAAGATGACCATATTCTCCAGACCGTTCTGTGCCACTATATTTTTGAGGTTATCTCTTTCGCCGCCATCACCAATAACGTTCAGCACCAAGTTGGCCTTTCCTTTCAGCGGTATAAGTGATTTGATAAGCAACTCTGCTCCTTTGTATCTCACCAGCTTACCTACATATAGTAAGTTGAGCTTGTCGTTTTGTTTAGGCGCCACAGCTATTTTCCGGTCGCCGATGTTGATGCCGGTGTCCAGTATGGTGATCATTTTGTGCACGTACTGCTGTGGTAACACCTCGCGCAGGTAGTCGAGCGTGATCAGCAATTTATGGCTGCTTTTCAGTTGTTTACTGAAAGGTGGAAAACGGAGTATCCAGCGATCAAGTACGCGCAGTTTATTGAGCTTGGGTTCTTTCTTGAAGTATGATTTGAGCTCCTTAGGTATTTGCAATCCGCCACCGATAGGGCCAACTACTAAAGGCTTGTTCAGCTTGTAGAGGGAAGTGTAATAGCGGAAGCTGGAAGGCGTTTTCTTCAGTATCACATCTGTCCAATCGAGTAGCTCCTTGTTTTGTTTTACGTATTTATAGCTTTTGCTATCGAAGCTGAAGTAGCCGGGGTACAACTGCATTTTCCTTTTCTTCTCCAACCAATTAGGAATATCAAAGCCAATAACCTCCAGGTTGTGGGGCATTGGGTTGAAGTATGATTCCAACGCTTCAGCGCAACTACGGTTAGTGAGCAATTTTACATTGTGCTCTTTCAATAACACTTCCAGCCATTTAACGGCCGTGTAGGATTCGGAACTTTCAAAAGGGTTACAGAAGTAAGCTGAGTATAAAATATTGGCCATGGTTGGGGAGATTATTATAGTTTGTTCAGGAAGTCGTTGGTCAACTGCCCGTAAGTGGTATAGTTAAAAGTTGTTTCGCCTAATTTTCTTCCTTCCAGGCCTACGTTGTTGGCCAGTTGTTTGTCGTTGGCTGCGAGGCTCATCAGGTCGGCATAGGCTGCTTCAGTATATTCTGTTGCTATAAGCGCATTCTTCTTGTGTTCGAAGTAGTGCTCTATTTCCCCGATGTTGCCGGTAATGATGGGCCTGCCGCTGGACAGGTATTCACCGATCTTATGAGAGAAGCGGGCTTTGTCCTGCTTGTCGGGACGCAACGGAATGAGCAGCGCCAGTGCGTACTGGTATCCTTCGAGCAGTTTTGCAAATGGCAGTTTCTGCTCGATGACCACTTTACCTTGCAATCCTTCCTGTGTAATAAGGTCCTCTACTTTCTGGATCATATGAGCCGATCCGCTCAATACGAGCTTCAGCTTTTGTTTATGGCCTCTGGCCGTAAAGATGGAAAAGCTTTTGATGATGAATTGTATTACGGTAAAGTAACCGGCGGTACCGCAATACATGAAGTATTCTGCACTTTCATCTTTAATATCATAATTCACCGGCTTCAGCATTTCGAAGTCGGCAAGGATGGGCACTTTAAGAACGGGTTTTTTGAAGCGTGCTACTTTTTCTTCGAGGAGCGTACTGATAGGGAAGATCCCCTTTACGAAGTAGCCAAAGGTATAATCGAAAACAAAGAAGTCGAACCGCTTCACCGGCGTTATCTCCGGGAAATATAAATGCCATTCGGTAATGGTAACTACAGTTTTATAATTCAGCCTTTTGGCGAAGAATACATAGAGCAGGAAGAAAGGGTAGTAGCTGTGCTCCATGATCAGCACGTTTTGCTGTGCCTTGCTCCGTTTTTCTTTCAGTAGTTTATAAATAGACTTGATATTCTTTATCAGGGACAGTTTGCCATTCTTGGGAAAGATATGGTACTCGATGCCTTCTCTGGTGCCCGTTTGGCCTGTTGCCGGCAGGCCCGACAAACCAAAAGGTGAATTAATGATCGACACTTTGTCTGTATGATTGAGCAATCCTCTTGCGATCAATTCATTTTTTGAATTGGTGGCGGTGAATTTTGCCGGATAGTTATCTGTTGCCCCTAAAAAGATTACGTTGCTACTCATTGTTACCTCTTTTACTGTTCTCTTATAGTTCCCGGATTACTTTACATGGGTTGCCGGCCGCAATAACATTGGCCGGTATGCTTTTGGTGACTACGCTATTAGCGCCGATAACGGTATTGGCGCCAATGGTAACCCCTTTCAATACTACACTGTTAACACCTAACCACACGTTGTCTTCTATCACTACTGCCGCCGGAGCGCCGCTCCTGGGATCATCGAGGTGCCAGTCGGAATCGGTGATCAGGGTATTGGCGCCACAGCGCACGTTGTTACCGAGTGTAATGCTTTTAAAAGCGCCGATCACGGTGCCGCTGAACCCGCAGCCATCGCCAATGCGTATGGCCGCTTTCTCTTCGCTTCCCAACGTGGATACCATGCAAGGGCGATTGATACCAATGAGGTTGGATGTGGGTGTAGAAAAGAAGGTGCAATTATTTCCTATAGAAATGCTTGTTCCCGGATAGCGCCTGAAATGACACTTGCCCTGAAACGCTGCATTGCTTCCTAATTGTATGCCCCACCACTGTGCACGCACATTGTTCCATTTCCCCGCCAGCTGTGCAAGGCGGATGCTGAAAACTTGAGTCGTATGGGCCAGGCTTCTAAACTTCATATTGTGGTACGGTTAATGGCGTCTCCGGTTCTTCTTCTTTTGTTTGTACTACTTTATACTGCTCGTAATATTTGTTATAGGCCAGGCATATCAATAGACCCGGTATATTCATATTCAGGTGTACAAGCGTAAGGTTGGCTACAAAGAATCCCATCATGCCCCAGTAGGGTCCCCAGTAGTCGAGTCTCTTGGCTGTGTTGTGCAATTTCTTCATGAGGCACCATACGAAGAAGATGAAGGGCAGTGTGCCCAGCATGCCATACCAGTAAAAGAGCGACAGGTAGCCTACGTGTATCTGTGAAGAACGGCCTTTGAGCAGGGCAGTGAGTTCTTTATCGCCAGTGGCGCCTTCTCCCCAGCTCAGGTTGCCTTTGCCCAACACTGGATTGTCGGGGTACACTTTCCCGAATATCTCGAATGCGAGGAGGCGGGTAGAGGCAGCTCCCTCTTTTAATCCACCGTGCTTGGTTTCCAGCAGCCTTTCAGCTACCAGCTCGTCGATGTTAAAGCCAAAATAACTTAGTACCCAGGATGTTGCAAAGCTCACTACAACGATCATCACTACGAGTCTGAATATCTGTACGAGGCTGGTTTTCCGCAGTGTAAATTTTGTAAATAAGGTAATGAACAAGTTGATAAGTATCCATCGTGATTTATTGATCAATGAAAAGATAGCGCCCGCTACATAATACACCATAGCTGGTTTGTTCCGCTTGATGTTTTCGGCGATGATAATGCTGAGTATCGGCACCACCGTAAGCCCTGCATAGATAGTACCGCCGAGGTAGGAATAGATGGAACTGAACCTGCGTTCCATCTCTTCGGTGGCTTCCACTTCTTCAAGCGAGTGGGGATTAAGCAGGAAGTTGTAATCGATCGTTTGTTGTATCAATATGACCACTACAGAAAGCCAGAACAGTATTTTGAGGTAGCTGGTCAGTTTTTTCATGTAGGGCTTGGAAAACCAGGTGTTCTCGATAACGAGTGCGGCCAGGAACCCAAACAGGATCTGGTTTTTGAAGAGATAAGTAAACGTGAAGCTTTTATTGGCTAAGAACAGATCGGAAAAGATGGTGTATAGTGCGAAAAGACCGAGGTAACGCAGATAGAACGGGAAGCGCAGTCCGCCGTTCTTGTGTGCTTCCAACATCAATACCAGCACCGTGGCGGCTATGAGCATGTTGAACACATAAGTGCCGCTTTTCACGGAGGTAAAGGTTACGATAAAGTAACTCAACAAGGGTGAAAATGCGATCGCCATCAACAGCAGCAGGTTGATGCTGTTGGCGGGTGTTTTTTTCAACGTGGTGGTATAGTATTGACGGGCTATCACGGGTGGTGCTTGATGATTTCGTGATAGATCGATACCAGGTCATTGGTGATATTGCCGGGATCATGCCGGTCGAGTGAACGCCGGCGGGCTTGCTCTCCGTATTGTTTTGACTGATGGAAGGTGCCTGCAACTTCCGTGATAGCGCCTGCGAGGGAGTAAGGATCGCCATCCTGTACCAGCACGCCTTCTTTACCGTTCTCCAGCAGGGAAGCGGTGCCGCCTGCATAACTGGCCACAACAGGCATGCCCATCAGTAATGCTTCGCACAGGCTATTAGGGCTATTCTCGATATGGCTTACCTGACAATAGACATCAGCTTCAGCCAGTAATTGTGCTATTTCTTTTTCTCCTTTCGATCCCAGCAACTGCAGGTGCAGTTGTGAGTAATCAGCCTTCAGCCATTGGCCGGCTGTTTTTACGATGATGCTTTGTGTATTCAGGCCTACCACCTGCCACTCGAAATGGATGACGCCTGCTTCGGTCAGCAGACGGGCGGTATTGACGATCGTCTCGAAACCTTTATACAAAGAATCGCTGGAGATGGTAACGATCTTCAGGGTGTCGGAGAACTGGTTTTTCGTCCAGGCTTTTTTATAGAAAGTATCTCTTAGTATCTCGTTGTTCTTGTAGTAGGCGCTTTGGGGAGCCAGCACGCGCGTAATGCGCCTGTCCCAATCCGTACGGCCGATGATGTGGCGGGCACGACGCAGTATTTTTTGTTCCCTGGCTGCCCTTGTGCGCATGTCTTTGTATTGACGGCCGGCAGAACGCAGCTTGATCTTCTCTTTAATGCCTTCGTACTTTTTAGCTACATCGAGTGGGATGCCTGCGAAATATTTTTCACTGTAGGGCAGGAGAGCACCTTGTATGGATATGACAACAGGGATATTGGTATGGTATTGCAGCAGGCCAAAGTTCTCTTCTGTGCCATGTATATGGATCAGGTCGGGCTGCACGGTTTGTATTACCTGCATTAGCTGCGACAGCTCCTGTTCGTCGTTGACGGGTTTGTTCAGCAGCTTATTGAAGTACCGGGTCGATTTGGAACCGGTGTTTTTTCTATGTAAAGGGTAGTAGTTCGTCTTGTTATGTACAAAAGGCGCCATCGGCTGGCCGGTATAGAATGCGATATGTAACTCTACACCTCCACGGTTGTGCACGGCATTCTCGAGTGAAGTCAGCCATCCGCCGCGGTGGCTTTCCAGTCCCATCTTCTCGGTTGCTGAACAAGGTGTATTTGTGAACCAAAGGATCTTCATGTTCGCTCTTGTTATTTCTTTTCTTCCTGTTTTATCTTTTCTGCAATGATCTTTGTGAAATACTGCGCTCCTTCATCGTTGAGGTGGACACGGTCGGCAAACCAATCCCTGTGCTGTTGGAGCGTGGTATCCCGGCTATAGTCCCAGAAGGCCACCCCATTGTTTTGGCAAATGGAGCGGGCAAGCTCGATGGTTTGTGATCTTTTATATTGGTAGTAGATAGGCGACACCACTACGTATACTTTGCTGCCGGCTGCTTTTGCTGAGGTGATAAAGCTGGTAAAGCTTTTTACCAGTTGGCTGTCTATCTTCTCTTCGATGTTATATTCCTGTATATCTTTTTTGTGCGTGGCGGTAAGCGCTACATAACCGTTGAGGCTTGCCTTCCTGGCTTTATTCATTTCTGTATTGCCAACCGCTATTTTAAATACCAATGAGTTGAACGGATATACGCCTGATTGGAGTTTTATTTTTTCAAAGGGGCTTTTCAACTCCACGATATCCCTTATCTCTTCGTGCGTTTTGTAATAGGGCAGGAGCGATGAAAGCCGGTCGTAATTCTCAGGCGATTCGTTGAAGGTGTAAACATCCAGGTCGAGCAGGATAACCTTTGGGGTATATCTCTTAAGGATGCTTTTGAGTACTGCCGTGTTGTAAAGGATAAAATTGCCATCTCTTCCTGTGTTGTACGTACTCATGCCCAACTGTTGTTCCATCACCGTAGGATGGTAATGGTGGTTGGCGCGGGATGAACCAAAGATGAGTGCATCACTATGAGTAACCTCCATGGCGTAGGTAGTGCGGTACAGCAGGCCCGATTCCTGTTTGAAGTAAAAGTAGCGTAGTACTTTTCCCAACAGGAAGTCGCCACCAACGATGATGACGGCCAGTAATCCCAGTTTGTACAGCAGGCGCCCTGTTTTATTGTTCAATGCTTGTTGCATATGATTAGAATTGGAAGTAAATGAATTGTCCGCCATCGAACACCCCCATGAGGAGTATCAACAGTACAATGGAAGCATAGGTTACATTCCTTATTACCACATTCCGGTTATTGATCAATATGTTTTTGTTGACAAAGAATTCGTTTTGCAGATCGTAAGCAAAAAGTACTGTTATGCCAATGAGGGAGAACAGTATTTGTGATGGATCCGACAGGTATGGCTTGCCACTGGTGGTGAATATCTTTTGCATAATGAGCAGGGAGTCGTGTATGCTATTGGCCCTGAAGAATATCCAGCCAAAGCTGATGAGTATTACGGTAATAAGTGTAGCTACCACGCGCGGCAGTTGGATGCGACTGATGATGCCGCCTTTCTTACGGGCCTCATTGATCAGTCTTTCTCCCGCCAGGTACAATCCGTTGAGCGCACCCCATATAATGTAGGTCCAGCTGGCCCCGTGCCAAAGTCCGCTGATCATGAAGGTGATGAAGAGATTGAAACAACTGCGGGATATTTTTACGCGGCTACCGCCTAATGGAATATACAGGTAATCCTGGAACCAGGTGGAAAGTGATATATGCCATCTTTTCCAGAATCCCGATGGTGAGGTGGCTAAGAAAGGACGTTTGAAGTTGGTCATCAGCTCGAAGCCGATCACTTTGGCGCATCCAAGGGCAATGGTCGAGTAGCCGGCGAAGTCGCAATAGATCTGGATGCCAAACAAGAAAGTGGCCAGCATGAGGCTGGTGCCGTTGTGCTCGCCCGGGTTGTTGTACACGGCGTCCACATAAATGGAAATGCGGTCGGCTACTACCACTTTCATGAAGAAACCCCACAGCATGAGTTTACAGCCTTCTACGAATTTGGTGTAGTCGAATTTGTGGTATTCACGGAACTGGTGCAATATGTTCTGGGGCCTTTCTATAGGGCCTGCCACCAATTGCGGGTAGAACATGACATAAAGGGAGTAGATACCGAAATGCCTTTCCGCTTTCTGGTTGCCGCGGTACACCTCGATGGTATAGCTCATGGCCTGGAAGGTGTGGAACGACAGGCCGATGGGCAACAGGATCGAGAGATAAGGAATGTTATTGACTACGCCCAGTGACTGGCATAGTACGGATATGTTCTCATTGATGAAGTTGTAATATTTGAAGACGGCCAATACGCCGATGTTGGCCACCAGGCTGCATACCAGGAAGAGTTTCCTTTTACGGCCACTTGCTTTTTCGATGAAAATACCTGCATAATAATCGACTACGATGGTGAATCCAAGAATAAGTATATAGATGGGCACGAAGGCCATGTAGAAATAGCAGCTGCTTGCTAGGAGCCAGAGCCACCTGAACCGGTGGGGTAGCAGGAAGTACAGCAGTGTGACTACCGGGAAGAAGATCAGGAATTCAAAGGAATTGAACAGCATTAATTTTTGTTTTGGCCAGGGGTTAAGAGAATCAGCTTTCGTTAGATCTTTTGGTTTAATGGCTTACTTATTCCATATTCCCGTTGCTTTTTCGTCAATAATTTTATTTACCTGAATATATTGTAATACAAATGTGAACGACTTGGTAATGATTGAAGCTACTATAACGCCATAAACACCCATTACGTATTTACTGAGCACAAAAGCCAGCAATATATAGGCGGCTATCTCGAAAAAGGTAAAGTACATGGCCAGTTTGATCTTCCCCGATCCGTTGATGAACATATTGTATACGGAGATGAACACGATCTGTATAAAGTACAGCGCCATGGTGATGGTGATGGCAATGGGTATTTTCACTTTATCCCCGATCCAAAGCTCGAATACCCAGGGAGAGATGGCCGTCATGAACAGGATGCCCAGGCTCAGCACCAGGGATATCTTGTTGATCTTTTTGATGGTGTTCCTGATCCAGCTGTAATCTTTCTTTACCAGCATTTCGGTGAAGCCCGACCAAAGGGGCGTTACCACGATAGCATTGAGAATGAGGATCACCTGGAAATACTTGAATACGATGTTGTAAATGGTCACCTGGTCGGGACCAAAAAGTTTGATCAGGATGATGCTGGCGCTCGAGTTCAGGATGATGGAAGCTATCTGTATAAACAGGAATTTGAACCCCAGCGCTGTAATATGCTTTGCATGGCTGAAGTCGATGTGTTTTATACCGGGCTTGATGTGTTTGAGCCAGGTATTGTACAGGATGATAGAGCCAACGATGAATGTAAAGAGCGGTACGACGCTCAATACAACGCCCGCGGTGAGCAAGGGGGGCAGGCTGGTCCTGGACAGGAAATAAATGGTGATAAAACTGATGAGGTTCGAGATCGTAGGGAAGGCCACACTGAGTGCAGACTTCTGTATGGCAAATAATATAGGTTGTATCAGCTGCGCTACGAAGGTGAGGCAGAGGCTGGTGAACACGATCAATGTCAACACCTGCAACTCATGGTTGCCGACGAGTTTTACATTGAGGAAACCTGCCCAGTTGATGTAAAACCCAATAGCACAATAGATCAGCGCAATAGCGCTGAAGATCAGGAATACCAATACATAAGAGGTGCTGATCAGGCTTTTGGCGGTGTCGTGGTCTTTGTTTACCAACGCCTGGGTCAGTTTATTGCGGAGGCCATTGCCGATGCCAATGTCGAAAAACTGGAACCAGGACAGGAAAGAGGTGAGGGCGATCCATACGCCATACCGCTCGCTATCGAGGTAGTGGATGAGCAAAGGAACATACAGCAGGTTGATGATGATGCTCAGTCCTTTGACGAGCAGCCCGCCGAAGATGTTCTTTTTGATGTTTTCTGACAATGCGTGGCCCTTACCGGTGCCGGGTAATATTTTCTTGTACAGTTTTAGGGTGGGTAGCATTGCTCTCATCGTACGGCTACTTTTTTAGCTGTTTTTCTCTCTTTTTTTACCTCACTGTCATACACGCCGTATCCATATCCGTAGCTATAGCCATAGCCGTAGCCACGTTTTTTGAGCAGTACGTCGTTGACGATGATGTTTATCTTCGGCATTACTTTCTTGCGGTTGAACTTCTCGATCAGCGTGATCTGCTGTTTGTAAGTAAGGCGGTGACGCACTACGTACAGGGTGGCATCGGCATGGCTTGCCATGATCTCTGCATCGGTAACCAGGCCTACGGGCGGGCTGTCGATGAGAATATAGTCGTAATGTTTTTTCAGCTCTTCGAACAGTTGCTGCGTTTTGGGCAGCATCAACAATTCTGTTGGGTTGGGCGGCAGAGGACCTGATGGCAGCACCGTAAAGTTGTCATCTACACCGGATGGCTGTGTCCATTGAAGCCAGTTGTCATCGTTGGAGATGATGTAGTTGGAAAAGCCTGTTTTACGCAGGTTCAGGTTTTCAGTGATCTTGGGTTTACGTAAGTCAAGTTCCAGGAGGATCACTTTTTTGCCGGCCAGTGCGAGTGCTGCCGACAGGTTGATCGACAGGAATGATTTTCCTTCACCACTCATACTGGAAGTAACAAGGATTGTTTTTTCATGTTCTCCCGGCAGCAGGTATTGCAGGTTGGTGCGGAGTGAACGGAGTTGCTCGGCAATCAGCTGACGCGACCTGAGCGAGATGGTCACTACGTCTTTCTCGTTGTTGTGTCCTATTTCAGCCAGCACCGGTGCGCTGGTAAGCGCATTGATGTCTTCTATCGAATTAACACGGTTATTGAAGTAGTCCTTTCCAAAGCTGATCACCAGTGGAATTAACACACCTATGAGGAAGGCCGTCATCATGATCATGCTCTTTTTAGGCTTGAAAGGAGATGATTCAGATTTGGCCATATCGATGATCCGGGCGTTGGCAAGTGTGGATGATTTGGATATCGCTGTTTCTTCCTGTTTCTTCAGCAGGAACAGGTAAAGCTCTTGTTTGATAGCTTGTTGTCTTGAGTAGTCGAGGAAGATGCGTTCTTTAGAGGGCACTTTGCTGATCATGCCTTCCACACCATTATTACGCTTTTTAAGTTCCGATATGCTTACGTAGAATCCTTGCTTTACGGAGTTGATACTGCTCAGCAGTTCGCCGCGCATATTGATCAGTTGTTCATCCAGGCTGAGGATAGAAGGGTGCTGGGGCGTGTGGCTCAACAGCATTTTATCTCTCTCCAGCTGCATCTCATTGTACCGCTGTACGAGGGCCACAAAGCTGGGGTCTTGCATCACCAGCGATGAGGGAACAATGCGCGCGTTGTTTTGAGTGCTTTTCAGGAACTGCTCCAGTGCTTCGATCACGGAGAGTTGTACTTCCTGGGTAGTTTGCTGCTTGGAAAACTCGCTGGTATTATCGAGCAGCATGCGTGATTGTTCGGTAAGGTCGGTGAGTTTGTTTTTTGTTTTAAATCCTTCAATATCTTTCTCTATGCCCGATAGCTCCCGTGATACGAGAGAAAGCCTTTCATCGATGAACTTCATCGTGCTATCGGCAATCCTGTTCTTATCGTTCACGTTGGCCTGCAGGTAGGTATTGATAAGTGCGTTCAGTATTTTCTGTCCCTTCTCAGGCAGGGTTTCTGTAAGCGTAAGGTAGATCACGCTGACCTCATCGTTGGGAATGTCTACCGTGAGCGATCCCATGTAGAATTGAGTAGTGCCATCGATCGAGCCGATAGTGATCTCGAGCGGTTGGTCTGCCGGCCATCTTCCAAATCCTTTGGATGGGTTGATGACGGCGGCGCCTTCACTCAGGTAGAGCGTATCGCCAAAATGTCCTTTGAGCTTGGAGTGTTCGTTGCTTAAGGTGAAGTTGGTGGGGTTTGTTTTGTCAAACTCCAGTTTATAACCCAGTGATTTGCCCGGGAATGAATCTGTTGCTTTGATAATGGTCAATACTACCGGGCTTTCGGTATAGATCTCTGTATTTTGCAGTTGACCAGGTATGAAGTAATGTACGTTGAGCTGCAGGTTCCTCACTACCAGCTCCATGAGCGTACGGCTCTTGAAGATCTCTGCCTCATTATCCACATTGCTTTTACCACCCAGCAGCCCGAAGTCCTGCAGTATGCTGGCGCCTCCCAGTTCAGAACTTTTTTTATCGTCTTGTACCAGTACCGAAGCACGTATTTTATATTGACGAGGGGAGGTCTTAAAATAAAAGACGGCAATGGCCAGACTGACGGACACGGAAAGGATCAGCCAGGGCCATAGGGATAAAAGCTTTGAAATGATCTTCTGGAAAGAGATCATTTCATGCGATGCTTCTGTATCGTCGAACGGGGTGATATCTGCCGGCGCTTTCTTTTGCATGGATAATCGGTCTATATTCTTGAGAAAATCACAATTAATAAAGAGATACCTGTGGCAATCAGGCTGATGTTTCTTGTTTTAACCGCATCTGTTGAAGCGATCTTTGATTTGCCCGGTTCTACATATATCATATCACCCTGCTTCAGATAGAAGTAGGGGGAGCTGAACATATCGGCTGAGTTGAGGTTGAACCTCACGTATTGTTTTTGTCCCAATGAATCGCGTATCAGCAGCACGTTCTCTCTCTTTCCGAAGATGGTAAGATCACCAGCCATGCCAATGGCATCGAGGATGCTTACTTTTTCATTGGGTACTACATAAGAGGCCGGGCGGGCTACTTCGCCCAGTATGGTGATGCTGAAGTTGGCAAAACGAACGTTGACTACAGGGCTGTTGTAGAACTGGGAGACCTTGTTGCGGATAGAATCTTTCGCTACGGAGGTAGTTAAGCCTGCTACTTTGATCCTGCCGATCACGGGCAATTCGATGGTGCCCTGGTTATCTACCAGCAATCCCGATATGGGCGTTGGTGCCACTGGTGAGGTAGAGGAGCCAGGCTGTATGGCAAAGGAAGTAGTGTTGCCCGCTGTCAATACTGTATTGACCTGTGGGTCGAGTGTAAGGATGGAAACCTGTAAGATGTCGTTGGGCTGGATGACCGGATCACTGAAGCCGAGGCTTGGGATATTCCTGGCACCCTGATAAACTGTATCGGGGATGTTTTTGAAGTAGGTGATCTTTTTATCTGTACCGCATGAACTGGCAAAGATGATAATGCATACGAATGCAGTGATAGTAATGGATAGACTTAACCGGCTCATGGGTTTCATCTGATATTAGATTTTTAACTAATGGTTTTTTCAATGGGCCTGCTCATGTATCGACTACCCGGGCAGGCAAATGATGCTAAATAAGTTGATGGCAAGTAACCGTCCAATTCCCAAAAGGGGATATAGAATCTAAAAACGGGACAAAATGGTGTTTATTATAAACCTACCTATTTAATTTTTAATTATTTAAGACCCTGCCTGAACATATATGAATGGGGTTGTATGTGATAACGGTAAATTAATATTACGTGTGTTGTATATAGCAAAAAAAAGTGATCCCAACCAACGGTTGGGATCACATAATGGGTTAGGATAAATAGAGTAGGGATGGTTGGGTCTTCATTATAATCTTACGGCATCTGATAATCTTACCTGTACTACGTAAGTGCCTTCCATCATCACCCGGAATTCGAATCGGGGGTTGGCTGATTCTGACCTGGCAGATTTGTTGTCTACATGTACAAAATTCGCGGGTATGCGATAATAAATGAGGTATCCCCAATCAGTAGCAGGTGTCACGTATTTGGCCATGGGGAAGGGAGCCACTTCAAAATCGCAGATCATAGCAGTATCTGTAACCTGAACTTTATTGAAGCGGGCATAGTTCTCGAAAGTGGGACGGTCACCTCTGCGGATGATCTCACCTGACTTTGGATTGAAAGGTATTCCGTTCTTGTCCACTATTTTGAGGATCACCCTGGCTCCTTCTCCTGAAACACGCGTACAGGTTACCTGTGGAGCCTTCATGTCAGTAAAAGCTTCGGTGGGTGTTGCTGAGGCAGCGCCAGAGCTGATGAAGGTGAAATAATCTTCATTATAAGGGTCCAGCACCTGTATCTGTCCGATGGAAGGGAACACTTTGGTGCCGCGTACGTTTTGCATTTCCACATCGAAGTCGTACTCTCCGAGCGGCAGGCGCGTTGAACCCCTGTTGAATACGATCTGCCCGCTCTTTTCATTAAAGTTCATGGGCTTTATCTTCTGCACTTCTCTTTTTAAGTTGAGGAGCGCAATCGTGGTGTCGGTTTCCGGATTGAAAGCCAGCCCATCTTTAAAAACGAGGAGCTCATATTCGGTATCGAATTCCTTCGGGGCTGGTTTACCATCTTTGGTACGCAGGTTCACCATTTTAAAGGTGTAAGGAGGCGTGGAGCCGTCACCTTCAATGGGAGCAGATTTCACGAGTGGCATACCTCTTTTACAGAGGATAACTTTATCCTTGTAACGTACCAGGTCACTCATAAACCCTTCCTGGATCTTTTCGCAGGCTGTTAAGATCACCAACAGGGCTGCTGCTATGTATATTATCTTTTTCATGAATTATTTATTTAGTAGGATTGGCCGGTTTAGTTCAACCTTTCGGTATTAAAGAATAATCGGTGGTTGCCGGACAGTACATGGATAATACCGGTCGTCGTAATGATCCCCGATGTCTGGCAGTCGAACGGCATGTCTTTTTCTGCAGCAGGAACGGAAGCCGGGTTGGGTTGCAGGTCATCCCGCGTGCCGATCACTTTCGTAAAACGTACATAGTCCACTTTGTTGAGGTAGTCGCCGTAGTCCTGCGTCCTCCTGAGATTGATGAGGAATTGTATATTGTTGATAGGACCCAGCACGCTGTTATATAGCTGCCCTGTTACCGTCATCTGGTCACGGTTGATCTTTCCTTCAAACATGTATGTTTTAAGAGAGTCCTTCATTTCATTTACAGGCAGGCTGTCGATGGAGTAGGGCAGGTTTTCATTGCCCAGTTGCACCCCACGTTTTATTTTCCTGGCCTGAACGAAGTCAGCAACTCCGTAGTTGGTGGTAGCAAAGAAAGTAATGTTGCCATTCACTGCATCCTTCATGCCGGCGCGGTCGATGATCTTGACCAGTGAGTCGAATACAGGCTGCGACTTCAGGAAGTCGTAGGTACTCATGTTCACGAATGCATTGCTCTTGCCCCCGTCGTTCTTATAACCATCCTTTTTACAGGATGTCATACAGGCAACGGCGATTATGATGATTGTAAGATTAATATACCTGTTCATAAGTTGTTTTTTTCCTTGATTAAACTTTACCGATCCAGTACGTGGTTTGCTTCAGCAGCGGGTTGTAGCGGAAGAGCAGGGGGTCGAGCGGCAGATAAAACCCTTCTCTTTTGAACCGTACCTCATCTACTGGCAGCCAGTCTACGTTGTTCTTGTACTCCCTGGTACGCAGCAGGTCGTAGAAAATATGTCCTTCGAGGAACAGTTCTTTTCCTCTTTCGATAACATATTGTTCCATCACTTGTGCTTTGGTAAGTCCATGCGCTACAATGAGGTCTTTATCATTTGGATCAGCAGGATTTTTGATGTGTGCACCATTCCGTTTTCTGAAGAAGTTGATGATGTCTGCTGCAGCATCCGGATTGTTCTTATACAGTGCGATCTCTGCTTTCAGCAGCATCATATCTGCCAGGCGGAATATGATCATATTGTTGCTGAGGTAGGGCTCGCGTTTGTTGGGGCTTCTGTAGTATACGTTTGCATACTTGATGCAGGAAGGTCTGTCTTGTTTTACGTAATCGAAATTCTTCCTGTACCGAACATCGGTAGTGTCGGAGATCGTTTTATTTTCATCAGGCAGCCAGATCCATTGTGTGCCACTCCACCACCAATGCGCTGGAATAAATTCACCGCTGATCTTAAAGTGCCTGCTCAGATAAGCCTGGGGCACAAAGAAGCGTGGGTTGGAGCCGAAGTTGTTTACGTAATCACCACGGAGGAAGGACATGCCGATATGGCCTACTGAACCTTCGAGATTGTCTTCGCTGGCTGCCAGCTCAAAGATGCCTTCGCCGCTCTTGCCGATAAAAGTATTGTAGTAGCGGCTGGTATCGGTAAGCATATAACCGCCGAGCGTCGTGATCTTATCGATAGCGGTATCTGCGCTGTTGATATCCTGCATATTGGGCTGGTCGCTGTTCACATTACTCATCGTACCGCGCCAGAGGTAGAAGTGGGTAAGCAGGGCATAGGCCGATCCTCTGTTGGCAATAACGCCCCACTCGCTGGAGTTCTCATAGCCCCAGCTAAGCAGGCTGGCAGCCATTCTTGCATCCTTCTCTATCTGGGTGTAAACATCTGCTTTGGGATTTCTTGGCAGTTGTGGAGCAGAGATAGGGTCTTCATAGGTAGAAGTGATCAAGGGCACATCACCCCACACGCGCGTCATGGCAAAGTAAGTAAGCGCCCGCAGGAAGTAGGCTTGTCCCAGGATGCTGTTCCTGAATTTTGCCGGCTCTTCTTCATCCGTGAAGAGGTCGGGCGATACAGCTGTTGCCTTTTCGATGATGAGGTTAGACATGGCGATGGACTTGAAATGCTTGCTCCAGTTGCCAAGTGAGTTGTAGTTATAGCTACCGGTGAAGTCGCCATTCTGAATGGCTTCAAGACCATCTGCTCCGCCGCGGTCACCCTGATACTGTACGGTGAAATAGTTTTTAGCCATGGCGTCTCCGTACATATAATAATAGATCTTTCCGCCATTGTAGCTCCAGCTATCACCTGGATCGGGACCGAAAAAGGCGGCACGTACCAGTGAATAGTTTCCTGCCATGGCCGACCTGTAATCTCTGGCGTTCTTCCAGAATGCATCAGCATAAGTTGAGTTCTTAGGCTCCTGGTTGAGGAGCTTTTTGCAGGAGCTGCCCGCCAATAAACATACTGCAGCTACCAGGCATATTGTATAGATATTTATTCTCTTCATAAAATTGTCTGTTACCATTAAAAATTAACTTCAAATCCTACTGTGAACTTTTTAGGAATAGGGTACCCGGCGCCGCTGTATTCACCATAGGGGCTTACTGCTTCTGCATCCGGGAGCTTTTTAGATTGCTGTATCATGAGCAGGTTGTCGATGATACCAAAAACGCGCAATCTGCTGATGCCGATCTTTTTCACTACCGCGTCGTTCAGGTTGTAACCCATGTTCACACTTTTCACCCTGAAGTAGCCACCTTTTTCGAGGAAGAAGGTTTGTGCACTGGTGTAGTATGCTCTCCAGGAACCGATGTCGTACTTGGCATAAGTTGCTTTGTCGCCTGGTTTCTTCCAGATATCGATCTTATCGAAGTCAGGAGTAGAGTAACGGGCAAATTCACGGGCATCTGCAAAGGAGGATGTGTTGAAGATATCCGATTCAAAGAGGTTGAGCACATCCCTGTCGAAAGTGAAGGTGCAGAACACACTCAGGTTAAATCCTTTCCAGGTAAGGTTGTTGATCCAGCCGCCGGTGAATTTAGGATTGGGGTCGCCTACAGGAAATTTGTCTGGGTTTACCCAATCGTTATAGATGTCGATGAAGCTATTGCCATCGAGATCGGCCAGGTAAAATTCTCCACCCTGGTAGGCGCCATTGCCGCCGAGGCGATCGCCTGTGTAGGGGTTGCCTGGTACATCATCATCCGTGGGGAATACACCCAATGTTTTGTACAGGTAGAATGAGTTGATCGGTCTGCCTATGGAAAGAATGTGCGCTTTGTCAAAGCGGTCACCACTCATCGGCAGGTCTCTGCCGCCATTGGGCAGACTCATGATGGTATTCTTATTATAAGAGATGTTGAAAGTTGATTGCCATTTCACCGGGCTGTTCCGGGAGAGCGGATTAGCAGTGAAGGTAAGTTCCACACCTGCATTCCTTACGCCGATAGAGTTGGTCATGGCCTGATCGTAACCAGTCGTTACGGGCAATAATACGCTGAACAGTTGCAGGGAACTCTCTTTGTTATACACATCGAAGGAGGCGGCATATTTTCCGTTCATCCATTCGAGGTCTGTACCGATGTTCCACTGCATTGATTTTTCCCAGCTCAGGTTCTTCTGCGCCACGCCACTGGCAAAGTTGGGTGTCACGGCAGCTTGTCCGTTGTAAGAAGCCGAGCCTGTGTTGCCGGCAAATGCACCAGCGTTTACATTGTAAAGGCTATACTGCAGGTAGTTAGAACCTGGCAGGCTTCCTGATGTACCAAGACTACCTCTTAATTTAACGAGGGTAAATGGCAGGTTGGAAGCTTTTAAGAAGTTTTCTTCTGAGAGTATCCAGCCTACGGATGCAGAGGGGAAGAAGCCCCATTTGTTGTTCTTACCGAAACGGGAAGATCCATCTCCACGCAAGCTACCAGATAACAGGTACTTGCTGTCGAAGTCATACGACAACCTGCCGTAGAATGACAACAGCCCGAATGCCTGGTAATCGGATGAAGCTCTTATACGATTCTGCATGAAGCCCTGTACCACTTGTATCTGGTCTGATACGCCGTTGGAGCCTGATGCTGCGATCGTTTGGTTCTCGTTGAACTGCACGTCTGAACCTACTACTGCACTGATATTGTGCTTGGAAAAGGACTGCGTATAGGTCAGGAAGTTAGACGTGAGCAGGTTCACGTTGTTGCTGGAATAGGCCGATGAATAGTTACCGTTGTTGTTTTCCAGTGCATTGGTGCGCGTATAATCTCTTCTCTGCAAGTTTAGCATGTAAGAAGACTGGGAGCTCAACCGCAGGTTCTTGGTAATCTCATAGGTCAGGTTGAGGTTGAACGAGAACATGTTGCCAACGTTCTTATCCAGGTTCTTATCATATTGTCCGAGGAGGAACTCCTTTTTTTCAGGATCGATGGCGAAAAGCGAAGAGGGCATATTACCTGCACTGAGGTCAATGGGGCTGGCTGAGCTACCGCTGCCACGGGCACGATCAGTGCGGGAGTAATAGATGATGGGGTTGATATCCAGTTTGCCCTTGAGTGATTTGGCGTTCATGTTCAGGCGCATGGCATAACGCTGGAAGCCGGTGGCCTTGATGATACCTTCTTCGTCAAAGTAGCTGGTGCTGAAGCGATAGGTCATTCCACCTTCGGAGCCACCGCTCAGGCTAAGATCGGCACTTTTGATAATCCCCGTCCGGTAAAACATATCCTGCCAGTCCGTATTGCCATTGAAGGCCGGGTTCAGACTGTCTGTTAACATCATGGGCAGATTGCGCTGATTGGCATAAGTAAGCTGGCGTTGGAGAATGGCCATCTTTTGCCTTCTTTCCGAAGTGCCTAATGTAGCATCGCGCAATTCAGGCCGCTGGGTGATGCCTGCATATACTACAAGCGCAACCCGGGGGGCGCCGGTCCTTCCTTTTTTGGTGGTGATGAGGATAACGCCGTTGGCCGCTCTTGAACCATAGATGGCAGAAGCAGATGCATCTTTCAATACATCTATCGACTCGATATCATTGGGGTTAATGCCTGCAAGGTAGTTGGTACCTGTACCTGTGTTGGGGCTGGTATAAGTTTCTGAAGGTTGAGGAACGCCATCCACTACATATAATGGCTGGTTGATAACGTTGTAACCATCTGTGTCGAATTCGCGGCTCACGAGTGAGTTGCCACGTACGGATACAGTGGGTGTAGCGCCGGGCTGCCCGGAGAAGTTCTGTACGTTTACACCCGACAGACGACCTTGCAATAACTGGTCGAAACTGGCTGCCGGCAGATTCTCTATTTCCTTACCCGAAATACTGGAAATAGCCGCAGTGGTTTTTTTACGGGTGATCTTTTGATAACCGATCACCACGACACCTTCCATGCGGGAATCTGATTCTTTCAGTGTGATAGTAATGCTTAGATCGTTACCGACTTTCACTTCCTGGCTGTTGAAGCCAACAGCGCTGAGCGCAAGTACATCACCGGCCTTTGCCTGGATGTTAAATATGCCTCTTGCATCTGTTTGTGCACCTACGTTGGTGCCTTTTAACATGACAGAAACTGCTTCGACAGGCTTCCCCTTGGAATCCTGCACGACCCCTTTAATGGGAATTTGAGCAGACAATGAAAGTACTGTGCATAGAATGGACAGCAGGAGAGTAAATTTTCTCATGCAGAGAGTTTGGTTTTTGATGTAAATAAAATGTCCTTAAAGTCGTGTTAAAATTATCTTAAATGGCAGGAGGCTTATTAATGTATCTTAATCAAGATTAACCAATTTTTACCCTGATGAGGATCGTAGCAAGATTACTTTACATATGGAGTGGAGTCATGATAATTTTGAGCGAAGAGTATTGCAAAGGGTATATAAGTGTATTATAGACACGATTATGATTAATCCCAAAACCATCCAAGTACTTCTACAGAGGTTTGAATTTGCACAATTTTCAGTGTTACTATGAATAGTATTATGCTTATAAAGAAAACCCCAACATGGCTTAGCCTGATATAATTTGGCTTTTGATACTTGTCCAGTAAATCTGCAATGCCCAGTACTAACCAAACGGGGATCACCAGTGTGCATAATAAAAATAAAGGATTCGTTATCTCTGTTAAGGTCTCGAGTCCTTTTATCTCATTGGCTGCGGTTGCTTGTGGGCTTTTGCTGTGTCCGTAGTAAAATACGATCAATAGCGATACTAGGAAGTACAGCGGACTAAGGCACAAAAACCACTGTATTATATTGACTGCTTTTTTGATCGTATGGGTTGTTATTCTTATTGAAAAGTAAGTAAGTGATAAATACCGGATTGCTCCGGGCAAACCAGTAAGTGTTTCAAGGGTAAAACGTGTGGTTTTAAGATATAAGTGTACAGGTGATCGTAAAGGTTCGGGATTCGGATTTCGTATTTTTACGACAGGTGTGTAAAATCCTGAAATTTGATAATCAAGCAGTTTTCCTCTTGTGTTAAAGGATTTGTAAAACTACTTTTACACTGTTGATAAATGATACGGTTTCCGAAAAAATCCAAACATCCTGAAAGACCGCAATATCCAGGAAAAACCAAACGTCCAGAGTCCAACGTCCAAAAAGAAACCAACCGGAACAATATCATTTAAACAACCATTTAA
Organism: Paraflavitalea sp.; assembly: GCF_059502485.1. NCBI lineage: Bacteria > Pseudomonadati > Bacteroidota > Chitinophagia > Chitinophagales > Chitinophagaceae > Paraflavitalea > Paraflavitalea sp. The sequence continues at coordinate 380,090 of NZ_JCACET010000010.1, read as the reverse complement.
AATTCCAGTATCGATTATCCAATTATCCCGGAAAATCTTCATGGTTAATGTTCATCTGAATCACGTCCAAAAGATTTTAAGCCCCGCACCTGCGGGGCTTTTTTATGCCCATCCCTGGAGAAATAACAACAAGCTATCACGTATAAACGGCTGTCTGTGTAGAAGAGAGGTGGGGTGGGCAAGAGGGCGTATATTTATTGAAAGTACTTAGCCATGAACTTCCTGCGCCTTTCCGGCAGTGTTGTCTGCCTGGTATTCCGTCTCTGGCGCAAGCATGCCGCCGGGCTTGGTGTGTGGGCGTGCTTGTGCCTGACAGGTTGCGGTTCTAAACTATTTCACCCGGCGTCTGAAGAAATGGGTAATGCTGGTGTCTCATTATGATGGCTCAAAATGGAGCGCCTCTGAGCCTGCACCCTTTGCTGATACTGCCTATGCGGAAGCTGATGCTGCTTTTGCGCCGGATGGCTCCGTATATTTCATTTCCAACCGGCCACGTAATGCTGCAGATACGCTTCGTGATTATGATATCTGGCGCATGCACCCGTTGAATGGTGGCTGGAGTGAGCCCGAGAATGTTGCTGTTATCAATTCCGATAGTACAGAGTATTATATCTCTTTTGCTGAAAATGGCAATCTCTATTTCGCTTCCTTTCGCGCCGGTGGTTATGGTTCGGGTGATATTTATGTAAGTAAGCTGGTCAACGGTGAATATACCACACCGGTAAACCTGGGTCCGGCGATCAATGCTGCCGGCACGGAGCATGATCCCTGCATTTCCCCTAAAGAAGATTACCTGGTCTTCACCGCTGCCGAAAGAAAAGACACCATTGGCGAGGCCGACCTGTATGGTTCCAAACTGGTAGCCGGCAAATGGTGTCCTTCCGTTAACCTCGGCAAGCGGGTAAATACACCTACTTATGAGTATTGTTCTTACTTCTCTCAGGATGGTCAATACCTGTTCTTCAGCAGTGACTTCGATGTGAAATGGGTAAAAGCGAAGTATGTGCTGGCGGATATTGATCGGAAATGCAGGTAAATGTTTTGGATAAGAGTAGTAGCTTGATTATAAATTTCGCTTGTTACTTTCAATGGTAATGAACGCTGGCAAATAATCGGGTGTACAACCTTTTGATACCATTTCATCTTTATAAAGGCCTGTTTTCTCCCCAATGGTAATACACCGGTTCCGGTATTTTTTTTCATAAACTCCAATCCAGCCCGCTGTGAAATTCATCGCCCATTGCACTGCTGGTTGTTCCTTAGCAATATTAGCTTCTATTTTAGTTAATAGTTCTGGAGTATTTGCAGGCGGTGTTTGTCCCGTCCACCTTAAACGAGCCTGGTAATACCAGAATATCCGTCTCTGAAGAGTAGAAAGACTATTTTCCCATGATTCAATCAGTGCAATCGTTTTCTTGTTTTTCATGAGTTGATTCGCCATAAACCAGTCCATTAGCTGGTTTTGCTCGTCCAAAGGATGAATCTGCATGTCGCTATCAAGCACATTAATAAAGTCCTGTGAAACGCGCTTATTGTCCATAATCAGGATGGCCAATAGCCGGGGATAAAAGCGCCCGGTAGACCATAGCTCTGTAGCCAACTCGTGATCCATCTTGATATCCTTCGCAATCTTCCGTATGTCTCCCAGCTTGGTTTGGGTGTCGATCTGACCCAAAATGTTTTCAGCTTTTGAAGAGTATTTCATGACAATCATTTTTATTTTTCTCAGGGAATATCACGTCTTTTCCACAAACTTGCGGAGAGACTGGCCAAGTATGCTGTTCCAGCCTTCGTTGAAGCTCGATTGTGCAAAATCCGGATTGTCTTTCGGGAATGTGTCCAAACCGGCATGGGTTAACTTTAAACGTGTATTGTCCTTGCCTTCGCTGAATAATTCAAAAGTTACCAATGAGTGCCCCGCATAACCTTCATAACTCCAGGTGTAAGCAAGTTTTGTTATTGGGTTAGCTTCAACAACTTTACACTTATGCACATAGATTTTCCCATTGCCCTCCGCTGAAAATTGAAATTCAAATCCAACTTCCGCTTTGAAATCAGAAACTTCAAAGTACCACTGTTTCATTTGGTCTTTGTTGGTAATCGCTTCCCAAACTGTTTCTATGGGAGCTTCGTAAGTACGTTCGATTACTACTATTTTCTTGTCCATTATTTGGATTTTTTAGTGTTCTTAAGAAATTTGCCCAATGCGTCCAGTTTGGTCTCCCAAAATTGTTTGTACTGCGTTATCCATTCATTTACCTCGCTCAGCTTTTCCAGTTTCACTTCATAAATACGTTCGCGTCCCTGTTGCTTCATCGCCAGTAACTCACATTCTACCAATATTTTCAACTGCAGGGAAATGGCCTGTTGGCTGATGTCGAACTGTTGAGCAATGGAATTTACATTGGCAGGTCCTTTGGCAACAATACCAATAATGGCCCTTCGTGTAGGGTCTGCTATCGCTTGAAAAACGTCTCTTCTGGCTTCCATAAAAGCACAAGTATTTGCTTGTAAATATAAGTACAAGCATTTACTTGTGCAATTTTTATTTTTATAACAGGCTTATTGCATAGGCCGGATTTTCTGCAACTGCATCCACACGATGGCCAGCAGCATAATAATGATCCCGGCCCATTGTAGCGGAGCGATTGGCTCGTCCAGCACAATACCGGCACATATTACAGCTACCGGTAGCTCTGCTGTCATAATGATGGCGCTGATGCCTGCGCCTATGCGGGGTATGCCCTGTGCAAAAAGTACAGGAGGGATGATGGTGCCAAAGAGTGCAAGGAACAAGGTCCATTTGATCAATCCCACATCGAAGTGATGCCCAACGGTAAGCTGGTGAAAATTCACGACCGCTATTCCGATGGTTGAGCCGGTCATGATGATGGCGCTTTTTTTCAATGCTGGTATCGTAATGCCGATCCGGCTATTGGCTACTACGTAGATGGCATACAGAAATGCTGATGCAAGTGCGTATAGTGTCCCCTTTATGAAGGCGCCATCAACTTGTAGGTGTGTCATCCCGCTGGCCAACACTGTGCCCACCAGTATCACGGCAATAGTGATCAGCTGTATGGCATCCGCTTTCTTTTTGAAGATGATACGATCGAGCAATACACCCATCCAGGTAAACTGCATCAGCAGAATAATGGCCACCGATGCAGGGATGTATTTTACGGATACATAGTACACGAAAGTAGTAAGGCCAATGGCGGCACCTGTAATCAATACCGGCCAGTTGGCAGCGCCGCTGGCCTTTATTGCTGTCTTTTGTTGTTTACGTTTCAGCCAAACACACAGCCACAATACAAGCATGCCTGTGAAGGCTTGTGTAACAGATATACCGGCGGCCGTATAACCTTCACGATACGCCAGTTTTACGAACGTAGAGAGTATACCGAAGCTGCAGGCTCCGGCGAAAACCATCAATATGTATTTAGTCATTGTTTCCGGTTGTAATAATAAAAAGGCATTAATAGAGAATGCAATAACAACCGGGCTACGTGGTTACAAACCGCGAAGAATATAGAATGTTCCGGTCATTATGCAAATGCAACCGGAGGAGGAGGTGTGGAGGAAAGTATTCTGTGATTCATTTGTATCTTCAATTGTACTACAATAATAGCAAGAAATATCCAATCTCAGGCAATTCAGCATAGGGGTGTTTTCTTGCACGGGCGCCCGCCATAATACTCAGGCTGTATCTTTCCGGATCGAATTTTACCCGCATATAGGGTGGGGTACGCTTATTGGCTGCTATCAGTAGCTGAAGTCCGCTCATTCGATCCGTTCTTTTAGGTAGATAATAGACGTAATCCAGAAAAAGGTATTGCAGCAGGTACCTGTTGTAGTCGTCGAGTTGTTCATCGGCGATCATGGTGAGCAGCTTTTGCTCGAATGCAGCACGGTGTTTGGTTTCTGCAAAAGCCCTGCCCACCCTGCTGGCCGAGCTGAAGTAATGGTTTTTAGCGCCATTACTCACGTGCAGTGCTGTACCAATAAGCAGGTTGGTTACATCTATGTCAAGCTCTTCAAGTTCCCGGATATAAGTTTCGCGTTCCTGTTGGGCATAATTGGAGTTGAAACTCCGCTCCGCAAAGTCATTCATAATGTCAAGGTGTGCCCGGATAAAGACCGGCCAATCGGCTACTGCTGCCGCCATTTGTCCGATTTCCATGATGTGGCGGCGCGGTGAATTGTCTCTGCTGCACAGGCCCACCACGATCTTATTGCGTTTCATCAGGAGAGCCGCCTCTTTTGAATGGTAGGCTGTCGTAAAATACTCAAAATCTTCTCCCGTAATGTATTTCCCTTTTAATGCTTCTGCTATTGCATCGTTCAAAAGTGTTTTGAAAAACGGCCGGGTACTGAGGCTGTCCTGTATGTACCGGTGTCTTACGCTATCCCAATTATATTGGCCGGATTCCTCTTTGTGTGTACGTTGATATTTTTGCAGCACCTTACTGGTATGTTGCTTCACATATTTCATGAACCGGTCATACTTAGGACTGTTTTTACGTGGTTCTCCACCTTCATCCTCTTCGAGATAATAAAATCTCGATGATATGGCGTTTTCCAGGAACATGGTGCTGTTAGTATCTATTAGACAGTCGGTATATACAATGTTGCGAGCATAGGATTCAGGAAGGGGGTGGGTGGCAGGCGGCGTTAACAGATATATTGCGCGTATTTTTTCTTTAAAATACGTAGATGTTTCTTCAGGATCATCGTAATCGAAGATCCAATGGCCGAGCTTCCCTTTCAGCCTCTTGTGGCAGCTCTCGGTGACCCCTACGCAATTAGCAGTTACCCATAAAGGATCATCATATTCATCTGCGGTTATATTGGTGTATTCAAGCGTATTTTGTTTCCAAAAGTTTATTTCAGCACTTTCTGTGAAGAGGTTATTAGAATCGATTTTGGCAAGAGGGTATTTTTCTTTGAATGCCTGGTAAGAGATGCCATTTTGTATATCCCGGAAGGCAGCCTTTATATCACCGGTATCGAGTATTATATAGTGTCCTATGGCTTGTTTGACTGAGTAATAGGTGGTATTGAATGAACACTGCTTATACTTCAGGTTGAGCGAGTCGACGGCATACTTCAGGCGTGCCATGGTTGGCGGGTCGTATACGAGCCCGTTTTCATATACTGGCAAGTCTTTTACCTGGGCTATGCCTGTGGTAAACAGGACCATCCCTATAAGCAGGGCGTGCATTTGTTTGGCTAACATAATGTCGTGAAGGGTTATGCCTTCTCAAACGCATCGTTTACCCGGTAGCGTATAGCCATTTTCCTAAAGAAATGTAAATATGTGATAGAGCCTACCCCCGGCGGGAGCGCATGGCCCTTACGTGCTGGAGCGTTTTGTCTTTGGCCAGCTTTTTATACTCGGGTGAATCAACAGCATAGATAGCCACTTTGCCTTCGCCATCGCTATGCACACCCCAGCCATAACGTTTGGCCAGCGGAGAGGAGCGGAGGCAAGGTTGCCCTTTGGCAAAGAATTGTTCACGTGCGGCAGGTTGTTCGGTACGGCTGATCTGGTTTCTTTCGGCAAACACCTCGAACAGTACATCGTCGGATGTGTATTTGTAGGGATTGTTGGCAATGAGGTCAAACTGGCTATTGGCTACAGTTTTGTTATCTCCTTTTTGTGGAGGTACTTCTCCTATTCTCACCGGGCAATCGTCGGCTACCTCAATGAAAGTGTTTTGGTAGTTAGTGGTGTGCGTCCTGGAATCCTTCATGGCTTTCGATGTATGATAAACGGGTCAAGTGTACTCTCCCAAGTTAGCACAATTTCCGGTCAGTATGCCAGGGCTTTTGGCAGGCCTGAATGATTTTTAATTTGCCAGTTTATTGGGAATTATGACTTTTTTCTTACATTTGATGTAGCCTACTGTGATATCCTTTTTTGATTCCCCTGTTAGTCCAGGCTGCTATTTATAGCAGTGGACATTGATCCTGATACATATTTTCCTGTTTTGTTTACTGACTTATTTTTTCGAATGAAAAAGTATTTATTACCCATTTTCCTGTTGCTTGCCCTGCTGATCGCCACCGGTCTGGCATGGGCCCAGGGGATTTAATCGTTTCACATGTTTACCATCAAAGTACGCCCTAACCCGGTTGATGATGTTGTTACCGTTGCTGGCCTGGCTCCCGGAAGCCAGCTATGCCTCATCGACGCTTCAGGTAATGTTGTAGCCAATGTTGTTACCACCAAAACGACCCAGGAGATCGACATGCGAACCCTTTCCCGGGCTTCTTACATTTTGCAGGTGTTGTATGATAACAAAATGGTCAAGAGTGTTCAATTGACCAGGCAGTAGCTGGTTGCTTATTTCCACACAGGTATATCGAGGTAGCTGTTGTTGTACCATTGTACAAGCAGCGGCGCCCCGGCATTTTTAATGGTCTCGGTGCTCACGTCTTTGCCGGTACCGTAATTGATCTGCTCAAAGGGGCTTTTGTTGATGTTCACGATGGCTACTATCCTGCTTCCTTTACTAAGTTGCCTGCCGGTGATGTAGCTGTTGTCAAAAGGAATGATTTCTTTTTTCCCTGGTGTTAGCAGTTGCCTGTTGGTGTTGCTGCGCGCAAAACTCGCACGTCCCATATAGTACGATAAGTAAAAGTATCTTCCATCCGGCATTTGTTCAAACAAGGCAATGCTGTAGTCCATGTCTTTCTTATTGATGCTGGCTACGATCTCTCCCGTAAATCTTCCTGTTATTTGCAGGGGCTCTTGCAATGGAGCTGTCTTATACACCAGCCCGTTGGCAAACACGCTGTCGTAGATGATGCTATTGGCGTAGTAATAGCTGCGCCGGCTTGTGCGATCGGTAAAGTCTATCTGCTGACTTACCGCCTGTTGTTTTAACGGTCGTTGTGGACTGAGTGTATGATGGGCGCTTTTATTATCAGGGGTTAGATAAAGCCGCAGCGTATGATTACTCATTTGCTTTAGTGTGGGCACATGCTTCCATTCGTTGGCGCCCATCACCTGGAAGTTGATATAGTCTTTTAGCATAGCTGGTTTAGGACCACCCTTGAGTATATGATCGAACCATTGGTAAATGATAGCATGAATAGGAATGTTCGCTACTGGATCGATGCGATAGTTGTTGTATACCGAATCGGGATAACCTTGTGATCCGAAATGTCCATAGGGGCCAATCAATAAATAGTGTTGAGCGTTAGGGTTGTACTTGAGGTGCTCTCGGAGATAATAAGTGGCGCCTATTTGTCCGCCGTCGTAATAGCCGGTAGTAGTGAGCACAGGAATATTGATCCGCGCAAAATCCTGCTGATAAGGGATCATGCTTTGCCAATACTTATCATAGGTAGGATGATCGAGCCAGCGTTGAAAGATCGCATTGCCCGGACGTCCGGCCAGCGTGTCGAGTGCGCGGTAGGAGCGTCCTTCTTCAAACCATCGTTCGTATACATCGCCCCATTGACGACTATTATAATCTGCAGTGTCCAGCCATTTGTTATTGGTAGTATAATAGATCCACGGAAAGGGAAAGCTCATAAATACATTGTTGGTCATGGGCACATCGAGCCCTGGCGCAGCAGAAGCAGAGGGCACAATGGTTTTCAGCGCAGGGTGCAGGTGCTTGGCAGCAGCCCATTGCACAAAGCCACTATAGCTACCTCCATACATGCCTACCTTGCCATTACTCCAGGTTTGATGCGCAATCCAGTCGATGACATCGTAGGCGTCGGCGCCTTCATGTTCATAAGGCACTATCGCATCAGGACTGTATCTTTTCCCCCTTGTATAGGCTACTATCCCCACGTAGCCCTTATCCACTGCTGCTATCGCTTTTTTGATATCGGTTTTGCGTGCATAAATGGTAATGACGAGGATGGCAGGCTGTGGCATAGTAACGCCTGCTTTTCTTACTACCAATGCAGAAATATGAGCGCCATCCCTGGTTTTGATCAGTACGCTGTCGTCGATGATGTACTGTTGGTTCGTGCTGCTGTCTTTGATGGATGTTGATTGTGCAGTCAATCGAATGCTTGCTATCAGGCATAGAAGTGCCAGTGAGAAAAATGCTCTCATAATAGTGTCTTTAAAAATGAATGAGTTATTTACGCTATAGTCTGCTCTTGTTTTTGAATGCTGCCGATTGCCGGGTCGATAGAGTAAGTGCAGTACCTGTGTGCAGACTTACCTGTAGTCTTCCGTCGGGCAGCGGTTGTGCTTCCTTGATAAAGTTGGTATTGATGATGGCAGTTCTGCTGGTCCTGAAGAACGTTGCCTGGTCAAGCTGTTTTTCCAGTTGATTGAGCGATCGTTTGATGTATGCCTTTTTGTTGCCAAAGTACAGCCGGGCATAGTTACCGGTAGATTCAATGAGGTAGATGTCCTTTACCTGGATAAAGTGATATTGTTCCCCTTCTTTAATGAACAACGTATGCGTGCCGGGCAGTGTTTCAGTAGCATTGGTCCTGGCTGAGAGTTTTGTCCTGATCTTTTCTATCGCCTGTGCAAAGCGTTCTTCACGGATGGGTTTTACGAGATAATCGAGCGCGTTGGCATCGAACGCCTGTACGGCATATTGGTTGTAGGCCGTAGTGAAGATCACTTCGGGCAATTCATCGAGCGATTCCAACAGATCGAACCCGGTGCGTTCCGGCATTTGTATGTCGAGGAAGATAAGATCGGGTTGAAGCATATTGATCTGTTGCTCCGCCTCGTCGGCGTCTGCCGCTTCTGCCACCACTTCAAAATCGTTATAAGGCAGGAGGTGGCGCCTGATCTCTTCACGGGCCAGTCGTTCATCATCGATGATCACGGTGCGGTAGGGCTTCATGGGCGCGGCATTGTGATAGTGGCTAATACGGTTTCAGTAGTTGACTGTGTCAGGTGCAGACTGGCTTTGCCGCTAAACTGCAGTTGCAGGCGCTCCTGCAGGTTCTTTAATCCCAGCCCGCCATTGTGTTGCCCCTGTAATATGCCCGGGTTTTGCACGGTTGCCTGCAGGTGGCCATTGTGCTGTTCAACCTTGATGCTGATCGTTCCGCCACTTTTACGTTGAGCTATCCCATGCTTGATCGCATTTTCCACGAGGGTTTGTATGCTCAATGGTAGGATAGGAGTGTGCGCCAGCTGAACATCTATTGCTATCTCTGTATGCAATCGTTGTTCGAAGCGTAGCTTTTCCAGTTCAAGATAATCCTCCACCAATGCCATTTCCTGTTGCAGAGTAATGAGCGGCGTATCCCTGTTATATAGAGCTGTACGCAACACTTCAGAGAGCAGGTCGATGGCCCTGCGGGCTGCCTGTGGGTCTTCCATCACCAGCGCCTTTATATTGTTGAGCGAGTTGAAGAAGAAGTGCGGATTGAGCTGGGCCGCAAGATTATTGAGCTGCGCCTCTTTGGCAATGATGGCCAGCCGCGCGCTTTCTTTAGTGGCATTGATCTCGCGCTGGGCGTAATGATAACCATAATAAGCCAGCAGCCAGATGCTCATGAGGCGCATGCCGGTCATAAAGGTCGTAAGGGTTGCCGCCCGGAAGCTTTCTTCCAGTGTTCCGGTAAAACCATATTCGAACCAATACCGGATGAGGTGGTTTTTAACAACCGTCAGTATTACAAAAAGGCCTCCGAGGATCACCACGGCAGGTATGAGCCTGGTGAGAAGTTTACGTGGCGGGAGCTGATGCCATCCCTGGCGCACGGAGATCGTACGGTACAGGTGTGTCAAAGGAATATAGATAAGAAGATCACCTACAAAGTGGATAACTGCCAGCCAGGGGCTGAAATTGGTGCCTATAAACCCTATAAAGTTCCAATAAAGTGAAGCCACGGACCAGCCGGTAAGCTGACATTTCCAGTAAAGTGATAGGCTCCGTGTAGCTTTCATGGCTGTGTCGTCTGTTTGTATCGCAAACCAACAAAATCTATCCGTTATGATGAAAACAAAGTACAGGAGCGCGTTTCAGCGGGTGATGGGCGTTGTGCGATGAACCTGACTGGATAAGTTATTCAGTCTTATCAGGTTACAGGGGTTCGTAAATTTACGATTCGCTCCGTAGTTGATGCAGTTCAGAGATTGGGCAGTTTTGCTCTTGTATCCACAAGTGGGGATAAGTATTTTTGTATTGTTGATTAATTGATACGGTTTCCAAAAATCCAACGGCGCCCATGGCCAAATATCCAGAAAAACCAAGGCTCTGATAGCAACCAATATCCAAAAACCAGGAAACAATATCAGTTAACGGCCCTTCAAAATCCAATGTCGATATCCAATTATCCGGGAAAAGCTGTGTGATTTATTTTCCTGATGACCGTCCAAACGATTTAGAGGCCCTGATTTTTCAGGGCCTTATCTTTTTATGTACTTTGAAAGAAAAACCATGGAAAGCAATAACCACCCTACGTTTGGTCACGGTAAGATCTGCTATATAGAACTCCCAGCCACTGATATTGCTGTCTCTGCTTCCTTTTACGAGGCTGTTTTTGGCTGGACCATCCGCGAACGCGAAGACGGGTCTGTGTCGTTTGATGACGGCGTAAACGAGGTTAGCGGCGCCTGGGTCACCGGCCGGGAACCCGCCAACGGTTCGGGCCTGATGGTAAGCATCATGGTTACCGACATGCGGAAAACCCTCGAGGCAGTGGCTGCGCATGGCGGCACTATTACTTTACAGCCCGACTTCAATTCCTCAGCTATAGTAGCGCTATTCCGCGATCCCGGTGGTAACATACTGAGCCTTTACCAGCACTCGCGATAGATGATCCTGTCAGGATTCAAACCTGGGACCTTCGCGGCCACAGGTCGATATGCTTTACTCATTTAAGTTGCGTTTGTTTGTTAGTACGCTGTTATCACTGCGGGCATTTGATCAAAATGCTTTATTTTGATGCCTTTACTTATTCAACTGCCTGTATGTTTAAGACCCTGACGTTCTGCTCTGCCATCTTCCTCGTAATTAGTTGTTCTAATAAGCTGCATTCCGGTAAATCGCTCAGTAATGATGGCGTTGCCAATTGGTATGCTTATGTAAAAGATCATAAGTACGAAAAAGCGAGCGATGTCTATCAATTTACAGACAGCATGATCCGTCTGCATGGCGATAAGGCGGGCTACCTGATGTCTAACAAGTCCTACGGTGATTTCGAACTGACGCTGGAGTTCCGCTGGAATATGGAGCCGGCTTATCAACGGGGCAGTGGCAAGAAGAACAGCGGTGTAATGTACAATGTGCCGGATACTGCGCATGATATGTTGTGGCCTGCAGGTATCCAGTTCCAGGTAAAAGAGGGCGCTACCGGCGACTTAATATTGTTAGAGAATGTAACACTGACCGTGCGTGATACAACCCGTGCTCCCGGGAAAAGCGTAGCAGTGTCACGGCTTAGTGAGCAAGAGAAACCTTTAGGACAATGGAATACCATTCTTATCAGGAATATTCAAGGGAAATGTTCTCAATACTTAAACGGCATATTGGTCAACGAAGGCACGAATGCATCTTCTAAAACCGGCCGTATTTTACTGCAATACGAAGGCTCCCCGATTGACTTCAGGAACATTGCAGTGAAAACTTTAAAATGATACTATAAAAAAAGCCGCCATGATGATGGCGGCTCGATGTTATGTAACGATGTACATTACTGTACCCATTTAAGTTTGCTAACTACTTTATTTGCCTCTTTTAGTTTTTCAGGAAACAACACTTTCCCAGAGAGTTGGTCAAGAGACTTATCTCTCTTGAGTTTAACTCCTAATGAAGCAGCCCCCTTTAACTTTTTCTTTGCCTTCATATTACAAATTTAATTGTTTTTTCTCTTAACGACAAATCCGTAATATTCTTTACCTTTTTTAAACCCTTCTGCCCAGAAGATATTGTTGATGAGGTTTACACCATAAATCTCAAAGTCAAGGTTTAGTTCAATGTGATTGTTAGTTATGGCCATGCGATATAGCCTTGTCCGACTGGGGGTACTGCCTGTGAAGAAGATTGACTTATCAGGATAACGCGCTGAAAACTCATATACGGCTGCTGCAACAGTCGCTAAAATTTTATTTCTGTCGAGGTTGTCATTCTTAATATGATCATCAATATGTCCATCCGGTAGTTGGTTTCCAAAGGCGAGGTTATAAATTGCAGGATCATTGGTAGGTGCAAACTGTACAACTATTGATATATCTCCTTTAGGTCCTATACTATTAAACTTAAAATCAAGTGCATCTCCTGAAATCAACAGGGGCTCATATTTTTCATAGTTCATTGGCAAGCATAATTGGAGCGCAATATTATGTAATTATTTGTAATATATTGAATGCTGCGAACCTGCATATAGAACTTTCTCATAGCGAACATCGCGTGTGAACTCACTAAAGCCCGCGTCTTTATTGTCCTATACTCTTGCCCGTAATTTTACGAAATAGCCCGTAGATGGTGAAGTGATGCGAAAGGGCGGTTTTGCTCTTGTGCCCGCGGGCGCTGGATTGTAGCTTTGTATTGTTGATTAAATGATACGGTTTCCCAAGTCCAATGTATCCATGAAAAACCAGTCTTAAATAGGGATGCCAATATCCGAAAAACCAAAGGAAACAATATTATTTAATGAACAACCAAGCCTTATCCTGATCCAATATCCAGAAGAACTAAAGGTTAAGTTTTCCTGATCACGTCCAAAAGATTCTGTACAAGGGCGAGTTGTTTTTCCAAACGACTCGCCTTATTGTTTAAGCTCTTTTGTATAGCGGTTAACCTGTATACGAAGTTTATTTGGCTACCTGTAAGCAATAGGGTAAATTAGGTATCCTAAAACCTTATTGTATGAAATATTTTCTAACCTTGCTATTGGTTGTCTTTTCTGCAACCGTTTTTGCCCAATCTGCTACTGCTGAAAAGGAGGCCAAAGAAGAAATCCCCTCAACAACACCTTCCAATCAAGTAAACAAGACTATCGCCGGAACTGTAAGTGATATATGGGATAATTCCCGGATTCCTGGTGTAAATGTATTGGTATTAGGAACTACCCAGGGAACAATGACAGATAACCTGGGACATTTTTGGTTATATGTTCCTGAAGACAGCGAATTGGTATTGCTCTTTACATTTATAGGATATCAACCACAAGCTGTTCCTCTTACTTCAGCAACTGTTTATGATGTACAACTGACTCCAGACATTTTTTTATCGCTCGATGACCGCATGAAGCGATAGTATGATCAGTGCCCCGCATGATTATACTGTACATACAGTTTCTCCTCTTCAATATCCAGCAGCGACAGGTATTTACGAATGATCGCATCATCCACTTCTTTCTTCGTATTCAGGTGGTGTAATAGTTGCCTTTGTGCATTCAGTATTTCAAGGTACACCAGCCGGAAGTGCGGGTAAAAAGTGGCCGTCTCCTCGGGCAACGTAGTTGTCTGCGTCATTGTCTGCAGCATCGTCACTTCTGCTTCGAGCCGGTGCTCGAGGCTTTGCAAGAGTTTATTGGTTTGCAGCTTTTCTGCATGTTGTTGCTTCAACAACAGTAGTGCCGCCTGCGACATCTTCTTTCTCACAGCAGCATCCTGTTGTTCTTCTGGTATCGTTGCATCGGGGTCTTCCAGTTTCAGCCATTTGATCAGCAAAGGCAGTGTAAGCCCTTGCAATACCAGTGTCACGAGGATCACCGAGAAGGTGATGAAGAGTATGAGGTTACGCTCCGGGAAGTGAGCGCCATTATCGAGGTACACGGGTATCGACAAGGCAGCTGCCAGCGATACTACGCCCCGCATGCCTGCCCAGCCCAGCACCAATGGCCCTTTCCAGCCTGGTCTATTGTCGGCGGTAGTAATGTATTGACTTACCCACACGGTGAATACGGATGCGCCCAGTGTACAGAGTATACGCAACACGATAATCAATGCTGAGATCGCCAATCCATAACCAATGGCAGTGCCCAGACTTACACCACCAAGGTCTTTGATCACCACGGGCAGCTCAAGACCGATAAGCATAAATACCAGTCCGTTCAAAACAAAGCTGATCGTTTCCCACACATTCCAACCCTGTATGCGGCTGCGGTGGTCGAGGAACTGGTGACTGCGTATCGACAGGAAAAGGCCACCACTCACTACGGCCAGTACGCCGGAAAAATGAAATTCTTCCGCCACGATGTACATGGTATAGGGCGCAAGGAAGGAGAGTACAATGTTGATGGGCGGGGTGGTGGGCAACCAGCGGTGCAAAGCATAAAATACCAGTGCTATGAGTACGCCGATGAGGATACCCATGACGATAACGAGTAGGAAGTTGATGGCTGCATCCCGGAATACGAAGTTACCGGTGCCGACTGCTATAAGTGCAAACCGGAATACAATAAGGCTGGCCGCATCATTGAGCAGGCTTTCGCCCTCAACAATAGAAAGTAATCTCCTGGGGACTTTCACAGTCTGCATCACGGATGCGGCAGACACCGCATCAGGCGGGGAGATGATACCTCCCAGCAGAAAACCCAGCGCCAGCGTAAAGCCCGGAATAAGCCAATTGGAAAATACAGCTACCACGCAGGAGGTAAGGAGCACGATGAGAAAAGCAAAGCTGCCAATCACCCGCCGCCAGCGCCAGAGCTCTTTCCACGAGGTTTTCCACGCCGCTTCATATAGCAGTGGCGGCAGGAATATGACGAATATGAGCTCGGGATCTATTTCGATGGGCGGCAATCCGGGAATAAAGCTGATGGCCAATCCGGCTACTACCAGCAGGATAGGATAAGATACTTTGATCTTTTGCGCCAACATGACCAGCAACATGATAACGAGGACCAGGATGATATAGGCGATGAATGTATGGTGCATTACGCAGGTAGCTTTGTTTATTCAGGGTAAAAATAACGAAGTATTGAAGTTGTCGGATGGTGTTTAAAAAAATATGAGCTTTTTTATTGACATTTTTGGTGTTTGCGTCCATCCGCCCGGCAGAAAACCGCACCACTTTCAGTTGGTATACGCCGGGTAAAGGAAGGCGTTGAGAATGTTTCGTTTGTTAAGCCTGTGCGACCAATATATAATTTTGCCGGATGCTTCCCGAATGCCACATAACCGTATTTATTTAATTATAAATGCATGGTGTAACCGCACAATACGGCTACTTTCTGCATGCGTGTTTTCTGTAAGTTTATGGACCAACTAACAGTAGCTTCATGAGAAAAATAGTCGCATCGCTCCTGGTGGCATCCTTGTGCCTGCTGGGAACTTCTTCCTTTGCACAGCGTGATACGAGTCTTGTGGCACGCATCAATCATTTGATCGGTCAGGAAATCAATCTATCGCTAAGAGCAGACAGTGTTGCTACGCAGGCCGGTCTGTTGCAGGTTTATTTTAATACGGGCAGCACGCTGCGGAAAGGCGTCTTGTCTGAAACCGAATCTGAATTATTAACAGAGCTGTTGGTTCATCTTACTACCGAAACAAATACCAATAACGTCGTGCTGCTTGCCAGAGATGCAGCTTCTGGCAGGTGGCAATCCCTGGATTATTTTGTCGATCAGCCAGCGGTATCGAAGTTCATACCAGTGAAGAACCATGATGCGTATCCGGAAAAAGTGGGGCAGGCTCGCTCGTCCAACAGCAGGGTATTTCCTGGCGGCGGTATTCCGGGTGTCACAGGGGCACTGTCCGGAAAATCCGTTTGGTTAAGCCCGGGGCATGGCTGGCAAAATACCGGCAGCGGCTACACCACGCAGCGTGGCACCACCAACCAGGTGGTGGAGGATTTTACTACAGCTGAAACGGTAGATTATTACCTGCAACATTATCTGATGAATGCCGGCGGCAGTGTATGGAGTGTGCGCGAGCGGGATGTGAATCCGGAAGAGATTATTGTAGACAATGACCAGGGCGCGCCCGGTTATACAGAAACAGGCACCTGGGCCAATGGCACTATCGCCGGTTATAATGGTACATATCGAACCAGTTCGGCCGATGTTACAGAATCTGCTGCGGCCATTTTTACGCCGTCTGTTACGGTAAGCGGATATTATTGGGTCTCTGTGCGCTTCATCAGTGGTGTGAACCGTGCAGCTGATGTGAAGTATACTATTTTTCATGGAGGAGGTACTGCTACTTATACGGTGAACCAGGAAGTACATGGCGATACCTGGATTTACCTGGGCCAGTATTACTTTTTTGCCGGTGGTAACAACAAAGTAGTCATCAGCAATCAATCGGCAGATTTTGGACAGGCAGTGGTGGCCGATGCCGTGCGTTTGGGTGGTGGTGTTGGCATCGAGCCCGATTGTGCTACCGGTGGTGCTGCCAGTGGCAAGCCTCGCTTTGAAGAAGCGGCCCGTCAATATGCACGCTTCCAGGGGCACCCGGTATGCCGCGAAGATGTGACGGTGCGTCCAATCTATACAGAGTGGGAATTGTCGAAGGGAACACCCACTGAGATCAACAATGCAGTATATGTAGCTTTCCATACCAATGCGGGTGGCGGCACGGGTACGGAGACGTATCGTTACAATGGGTTGGGCGCTTCACAGCCAACTATTACGCCCGGCAGCACAGAGTTGCGCGATAGCATTCACCGCCAGATCATTGCCGACCTGCGCGCAGGATGGCGCAGCACCTGGACCGACCGTGGCGTAAAAGAAGCCAACTTTGGCGAGCTGCGGGAGCTGCGTACGATCCCGGGCACACTGATCGAACTGGCGTTTCATGACCTTGCGGCCGATGCTACCGACCTGCGGGCGCCTGAGTTTCGCCGCATGGCGGCAAGGGCTATTTATAAAGGCATTGTAAAGTTCTTCAATTACCGCGATGGCATTCCGCTGGTGTTCCTGCCCGAGCAACCTACAGGTGTACGTGCAAAGAATATCGGCGGTGGGCAGATCATGCTCAACTGGACGGCGCCGGTTACCGGTGGCATCTTTGGTCATGCAGCCACCAGTTATCGCGTATATGTAAGCGAAAATGGCCGTGGTTATGATAATCCGACAGAAGTATTGACGACGGATTATTCTTTTAGCGGCACAGCTGGCAATACTTATTTCTTCAAAATAACGGGAGTGAATGCCGGTGGCGAGTCATTCGCTTCAGGTGTGGTAGCTGCGCGTATTCCTTTACCAGGCGAAACGGTGAAGTTCTTGGTGGTAGATGGCTTCGACAGGCTGGATGCTTCTGCTATGTTGCTGAAGAATGAAGGGGCTGTGTTGGGCAATGTGCGCAGGATGATGCTGGATAAGATGAACAACTATCATTACATGGTGGAGCATGGCACTGGCCTCGCAAGTTGCAATCTGGCTTTTGATGGAGTACAGAATGAAGCGGTGGCAGCAGGCAGCGTGAACCTTGCTGATTACTTTGCTGTCGATTGGTTCGTAGGAGAAGAGAGTACGGCCGATAGAACGCTGGATGCTGCAGAAAAGCTCTTGCTGAAGAATTACCTCGATGGTGGCGGCCGTCTGCTGATATCGGGTGCGGAGATCGGCTGGGACCTGGGCAGGGCCGCATCTGCCAATGCAGACCTTAGCTTTTACAATAATTACCTTAAAGCACTATATGTAAGTGATGGCGCAGCCACCTATAATTTCACGGGCACGCCTGCTTTGTTGAATGGAGGTAATGGCGTGTTTGGTAATGGCGTGAATGGTTATTACAATGTCGATTTCCCCGATGTGATCAATGTGAATGGAGGTTCAGAGATTGTGTTGAACTACAGTGGTGGAACGGGCGGTGGTGCAGGCATTGGCTACAAAGGAGCCAACTTCAGGGTACTGTACCTCGGCTTTCCCATCGAAGCCATTACAGACGAAACAGTCAGGAACAATTTATTCTGTCAGTCGGCCAATTACCTGTCCGGTAGTACAACACTGCCGGTGCATGGGTTTATGCTTACCGGTCGCGCAGAGTCTGGCGCAAACAGGTTGCAGTGGACAACCCAATCCGAAATAAATACTGATCATTTTATCATAGAACGCAGTGTGGATGGCGTTCATTTCACGCCGGTGGGCAGACCGGTAAAAGCGCAGGGTTCTGTAGCTGCGGGACACACGTATTCCTGGATCGATCATGATGTGTTGCCCATGGCCCAATATCGGATCAAGGGCGTAGATGTGAATCTGTATGAAACACTTTCCAATATTGTGATCATCCGGAACACACCCGCGCGTATGTTCTATGTGTTGGAGAATCCTGCTGTATCAACCATCCGCATGCGGGTAAATCATGCCGGTGCTTTCCGGCTCCAGCTGGCCAATGCACAGGGGCAAGTGTTGTTCCGGTCAAGCCACGCAGCAACTGGTGGCGGGGAAGTGAAGGTGCCTGTCAACGGATTAAGTAAAGGCGTTTATTGGCTGTCTGTTTACCCGGATGGAGAAAATGTTCAAACGTTTAAAATAATGCTTCAATAGCTGGCAGAAGGGTAGGGACGCAATAGCCTTTTTATTAAAATGTAATAAATGTTGCGACAGGCTGTAACATTTGTTTTTCCCGGGCGTCTCTACTACATAAATCTGTTAACCAGCGCTTATGTTTAAAAGCTTTTTCAAAATAGCCTGGCGCAACTTACTGCGCAGTAAAGGATTTTCAGCCATCAATATTGCAGGTCTGGTCGTAGGCATGGCCAGTGCCATCCTCATCTTGTTGTGGATACAGAACGAGGTGAGCTATGAGCAGTTTCATGAAAAGAAAGACCGTATTTATGAAGCCTGGAACAAGGCCGAGTTTAGCGGTGAATTGAATTGCTGGAATACCACGCCCAAAGTATTGGCCAGAACATTGGAAAAAGACCTGCCCGAGGTAGAGAGTGCCGTGCGGGTAAACTGGACCAGCAGTTTCCTGTTCACCATAGGCGATAAGAAGATTAAGATACGGGGCAATATGGTGGACTCCAACTTCCTGCAGGTGTTCACTTTCCCACTGTTGAAAGGCAATCCTGCGCTGGTATTGAAAGACATGCACTCCATTGTGCTTACGGAGAAGTTGGCGAATAAACTGTTTGGCAAGGAAGACCCCATGGGCAAGGTCATTAAGATCGACAATAAAGAAAACTTTACCGTCACAGGCATTTTGAAAGACCTGCCCAATAACACACGCTTCAATTTCGAATACCTGCTGCCCTGGGCCTACAATCGTTTTATAGGCAATGATGATACACATTGGGGTAATAACAGTACCCGCACCTATGTATTGCTGAAGCCCAATGCTACGCTGGCTTCAGTAGCGCCCAAAGTAAAAGTGATGAAACAACGCTACGCCAAGGATGAACCCAAGTGGGAAATGTTCTTATATCCCATGAAAAAGTGGAGGCTGTATTCCAGCTTCACCAACGGCGTGGAAGACGGCGGTGGTCGCATCACATTCGTAAAGCTGTTTGGTATCGTGGCAGCTTTCATCCTGCTCATCGCCTGTATCAATTTCATGAACCTGAGTACCGCCCGCAGTGAGAAACGTGCCAAAGAAGTGGGTATCCGTAAAGTAGTAGGAGCGCAAAGGTTCTCATTGATAGGTCAGTTCATCAGCGAGTCGGTATTACTGGCGCTCATCGCGGGTTTCTTTGCCATCATTGTTGTGCAATGTAGCCTGGGGGGCTTCAATACCCTTACTGATAAAAGATTATATGTGCCTTATACCAACCCCTGGTTTTGGCTGATAGGGCTTGGGTTTATATTGTTCACTGGTCTGCTGGCTGGCAGCTATCCTGCCTTCTTCCTTTCTTCGTTTAAGCCGGTAAAAGTATTGAAAGGCACTTTCAAGAAAGCCCAGTCTGTAGTGACGCCGCGCAAAGTGCTGGTGGTGCTGCAATTCACCTTCGCCATTGTGCTGATCATTTGTACGATCATTGTCAAGCAACAGATCGATTACGCCCGCAGCCGCCAGACAGGCTACAACAAGGACAACCTGGTATACCATATTTTCACAGGAGATATCGAGAAGCATTTTGAGCTGATCAGAAATGAACTCGTTAGCACAGGAGTGGCCACTTCTGTTACCAAGACGAGTGCGCCCATTACAGAAAGCTGGAGCGATGGCTGGGGCCAGGAGTGGGAGGGCAAGGACCCTAACGATAAGACCGACTTCTACCGGTACAATGCTGATCAGGGCTTGGGCAAAACGGCGGGGCTGCAGTTTGTGCAGGGCCGTGACTTCGACCTGAAGAAGTTTCCTACCGATTCGACAGGTATGATCATCAATGAGTCGTCGCTGAAAGTGATGAAGTTCAAAGACCCCATCGGTAAGATTGTAAAGGATAATGGCACTGAGTGGCATATCGTGGGTGTGATCAAGGATTTTATCCTCACCGATCCTTATCAGCCTACACGGCCGATGTTGATTGCCGGCGGCAAAGCCTGGTTCAACGTGATCCTGATGCGGTTCAATGGCGATAACTCAACGGAGAAGAACCTGAAAACGGCAGAGAACATTTTCAGGAAGTTCAACCCCGAATACCCTTTCGAGTACCAGTTTGTGGATGAGGAATATGCCCGGAAGTTTGAAGATGAGAAGCGTATCGCCACCCTGGCGGGCTTGTTTGCCGGGCTCACGATCTTTATTTCCTGCCTTGGCCTGTTTGGTCTGGCGATCTATATGGCAGAAAGCCGGGTGAAAGAGATTGGCGTGCGTAAGGTGCTGGGCGCTTCAGTGACAGGATTGGCCACGCTGCTTTCAAAAGACTTCCTGAAACTGGTGTTGATCGCTTTCGCACTCGCTTCACCAGTGGCCTGGTGGGCCATGCACACCTGGCTCAAAGATTATCCCTACAGGATTTCCATTCAGTGGTGGGTGTTTGGTATGGCAGGTTTACTGTCTGTTATGATTGCGCTGGCCACAGTGAGCTACCAGGCAATCAGGGCTGCATTGGCAAACCCCGTGAAGAGCCTTAGGACGGAGTAATAATATCATTGTCAGGCTGAGCTTGTCGAAGCCTCATTCAACATGGCTATACATAGGCTCACATAAAAAGAACCACGGGTTGACCCCGGGGTTCTTTTTATGCACAGCAACAATAAATATGCTTATTTGATCATTTATAGAACAGTGGCTAAGTTGTCAATAATTTCGGCAGATTCTTTTTGATACTGGAATGGTGAGACGCCTGCAAACTCTTTAAAGGCGCGTATGAAGTGAGACTGGTCGGCATAATCGTTCTCGAAAGCAATATCAGATAGTTTTCCGTAGTCATTGTTCCTCAGTTGCTGTAAGGACGCCTGAAACCGACATATTCTTGAAAATAGTTTAGGAGAAATTCCAATATATTCTTTGAATTTACGTTCAAAGCTTCTTTCGGATAGTTGTAATTCAGTCTGTAACCCTTTCAAAGCTACATTTCCCTTAGACCTTGCTATGACAGAAATGGCGTATTGCATCATGTCATTTTTCCGGTTCTGATGCTTTTGCGCCTGCGCATTCAACCAGCCAGAGAGCAATTCTATTTTGCCCGGCATGGATGATGTATTCTGCAATTGTTCTGTAAATGATGTATTCCCTTTTATGATCAGGGTGCTCGCATCCATACAGGTATCGGTGAGTATGCCGGCATTGAGCCCGAAAACAGCTTTCAGTGCATTGGGACGAAGAAAGATACCTACAGCTGTGAGCGGCCCGGTAGAATGGATCTTAGCATGGGTGGTAGCCTGCCCATATAAGAAAAGATCAGGTAGTTGCTTATCGTTCTGGTAAAAAGAACCTTGCGCTACCTGGTGAAAGATGAGGCCCGGACAGCCGTCGGCAAATGTGCGGAATGATTGAGGTGCCTTGCTATCGGAAGGCGCTTCGAGTGTCCAGAAGCCGCGGACAAACTCCTTCAGGTGCGCTGGCGGTGGTATTTGTTCGTATTTCATGGCTGTGAAAGGCTGCTGCCTGGGATGAAGTTACTCAATTACGTTGTCATAACCTATACCCCTAAAATCAATAACTATGGACACCCTCGTTGCCATTTTCGCCAATTCACTCGTTTGTGCGCTGTTGTTTTCCCAATTGGTACGCCTCTACAAAGGAAGAAAAGCCCGCCATCTTTCCATCGGATTACTGGTACTCCTCCTGCCTGCTACACTTTGCTGGGCCGTTTTCGGTTACCTCGAAAGTAAGCAGCTGATGTTTTTATCCAGTGTTGGAACAGCTATGTTGACCGTTCTGACACTTGGTGTATATATCAGCACCTCAAGACATTTGCGCATAAACAACCACGCCAGCTAACTTGCAGCTTTGCTATTTTAAAGCCATCAGGAGCACCCTCTTCTGATGGCTTTTTTTATTTGTTCCAAGCGGTTACGATCACCTGCAGAACACCTTTCATCCCGGCACCGATCGGCACCCTTGACGTTAGTCAACAATCCGGCACTAAAAGTTTCCACTTCATATTTTGATAACAACTGAAAACAATCAATTCGGGAAATAACCTTATACTTTTGCGGTACCAGGTTATGAACCACCAGCTACCTATCCATGATGAAAAAGAAGCAGCTTTTAATAAGCTGTATCATACTTATTGGGAACTTCTGTTCAGATTGGCTTGCAAAAAAACAGGTTCCTCAGAAGATGCTTATGATATTGTACACGACCTTTTCGCAGATATCTGGAAAAACTTTCATTCCCTGCCACCGGAAGACTCCATCCGGTCCTATCTCATAGCAGCCCTCTACCATAAAGTGTTTAATTATTTCCGTTCTAAAGGATTACAGGAAAAACATTACAAAAGCTTCGAAGCTTTCCTTGCCCAGCAAACGCCGGCCAACGAATACCATATCAATGAAGAAGAAAAGCAGCGGTGGAATAATATCGATCAGGCTTTCTCTTCCGCTATTACCGGTATGCCCGGCAAGATGCGGGATATTTTTATCCGTAATGTATACAGGGAACAATCCATCGATGAAATAGCAGGCGATCTGTTATTGTCGAAGCAAACGGTTAAGAACCAGCTACATCTCGCCTCCAAGCGTTTACGGGTAGCCTTTAAGCGGGTATATATGCAACTCTTTATGTTCTTTCCTTAACATTTTGGTAATATAATTCGTCTGGTACTTTTTTTTCGCTGTGTTACTACTACTACATGCAGCCCTCCAGACAATCAATTGAAGCATTTATGCAGCGCCTTAAGAACGGCGACTGTACACAGGAAGAGATCGACCTGTTTAAAAAGTGGATCGCCACTGCCGGCTTCAATGATGTAGAAGAGGACTTGCAAGCCGAATGGCTCGAATCTGTTAAATCCCGTATGCATCGACAGCTCATGCAGGAGCTTAAAGGTGCTCCTGTTGTGCCAATAAAAAGGCATGGGTTGTTGCGGAAGTATGCCGCTGCTGCTGCTATCGTATTAACGGTTGGCGCAGGTATGCTGTTGTGGTACCTCAACCGTAAGCAGAGTGCTTCTGCACAACAAGCTGTTGCTGCCTTATCGATCATTGAGAACGATCGGAATGTGGTCCGCAAAGTAACTATGCCCGATGGTACAGTGGTGTGGCTCAACAGACATTCAAGACTGGAGTTTGACCATAAGCAGTACAACCATACACAACGGTTTGTGAAACTATCGGGTGAAGGTTTTTTTGAAGTAGCGAAAGATGCCACCAGGCCTTTCATTGTTGAAACAGGCAATATCCATACCCGTGTACTGGGTACAGCTTTCAATATCGAGGCTTACGTGCATGAGTCCGAGATCAGGGTATCACTGGTACATGGTAAAGTAGCGCTGGAAGATAAAGCAAGAGCAGTGGCTGCTGTACTGGCCCCCAACCAAACAATGCGTTATTCCAGGCAAACGAAGGATTGGCAATTGATGCCTATGGCCGTTAATAACATCAATGCGTGGACCAGCGGCGCATTGGTTTTTAATGAAGTGCCTCTTGAAGAAGCCGTTGAGCGTATTGGCGACAGGTATCATCTGTCAATTAATTACGACAAACACCTTTTAAACAATAAACGTATCACGGGCACTTTTACCGTGAACGACTGGCAATCGACCCTGCATAATATGCTGTTTGTGCATGGGCTAACCTTTACAACCAAAGAAGGAAGAGTGATGATCACTAAGTGATTTTACACGAAGCTGTTTTCCGGAAATGTAATATAAAATTCAAGGATGATTGATATGACCTCAACTAACCGTTTACGCGGCCGCGTTGTTATGCGATGGCTGTGCTGTACCCAATTAATTTTGCTATGTAGTTTTTTTGCCCATGCTCAATTGGGCGGTCTTACTGAAAAAATATCCGTTAAACTCAGAAACACCACCGCTTTAAAAGTCTTACAGGAGCTGGACCGCCAAAGCTCTTATGATTTTTCCTATGCACAAACCCAGTTAGAAAGAATTACAATCCCTGCCTTTAGTTATGAGAACATTACATTGGGTAAGGCTCTGGAAGCGTTAGGCATACAGGCCAATCTTGTTTACCAGGTAGCTGGAAAAGTTATTGCTGTTAAAGTGTCTGTACCCGTTGCCGTCCCGGCGGCAACGGGTGTAAAGCCCGGTCGGGTAACGGGGGTGATCCGTAACGAAAAAAATGAAGTAATGCCCGGCGTTAGCATTACCGTACAGGGTGTAGAAAAAGGGATTACTTCTTCGGTATCGGGTGATTATGTGGTATCACTGCCACCCGGTACCTATACTTTGCAAGTGTCTTTTATTGGATATACTACCAAACAGATAACTGATGTCATTGTGCGGGAAGGTGAGGTGACCGACTTGAGCGTAGTGCTTGATCAGGCGGATTCCAGGCAATTACAAACGGTGGTAGTGACCGGCGGCGCCCGCCGCGAGTCGGTGAAAGCACTACTAATGACCCAGAAGAACAATGCCAGCATGACCAATGGTATCAGTGCCGAACAGATCAGGGTAACGCCCGACAACAATACCGGACAGGTATTAAAACGTGTCAGTGGCATCACTGTACAGAATGATAAATTCGTAACCATCCGTGGCGTCAGCGACCGGTACAACAATGTACTGATCAATGGCGCTTCTTTGCCCAGTACAGAGCCCAACAGGAGGAACTTCAGTTTTGACATCGTTCCGAGCCAGCTGGTAGATAATATCATAGTCAATAAAACCGCTACGCCCGATCTGCCCGGTGAATTTACCGGTGGCTTGGTCCAGATAACCACAAAGGATGTACCGGTAGAGAACTTTTTAAGCGTAACGCTGGGAACCGGCTTCAACACGGCCAGTATGAACCAGGACTTGGTTTCTTACAAGCGGGATAACAATGCCTTTCTGGGGAAAGTAGATGAGAACCGTAAATATTTTGGTGATGGGAGAGTAATGGATCCCGTGCAGTACTATCATTACCGCAATGATGGCAATGCAGCTGCTATTAATGCTGTCGGGGCACAAATTCCCAACCGGTGGCAGTTCCACCGCTATGCCTACCAGCCCCAACAGAATTATCAATTGACAGGCGGGCTGAATAAGCGCTTCAATAAAAGCTCCCTTGGTTTCGTAGCCGCGCTCACTTATCTCAATGAGCAATTGGTGGAAAAAGGAGAGGCAGGTATTATCAATCAATACCAGTTCGACAGTGAGCGCTATCGTTACAATACTACCATTGGTGCTTTGTTCAATACGGCCTTCAAGACCGCCAATCATCGGATTTCTTTTAAAAATCTATACAATAAACGTTATAGCAACCAACTGGATTGGAGAACTGGTTACTACACTTCTCAGGGTTGGGACGCACGACGCACCGGAGAGGTAACACTCGACAGCCGGTTGTGCCAATCACGGCTCGAAGGAGAACATAAGCTCACCCAGGGCGGATTAAAAGCCGATTGGTTTGGAGATTATATCAGGATGCAGCGTGACCAGCCTGATACAAGATTCATCACCGCGAGGCAGGAAGCAGGGGCCGATACCGAAGGCAAATACTCTTATAACTTCAGTGATCTGTTGTTGCTGTTGGGAGGCATGTATTCTTCTTTACTGGAAGAAGACAGGAAAAATGCTGGCGCCAATATCTCCTTGCCATTTAATGTACTGGGAGAAAAACAATTGATAAAAGCAGGATATGCCTGGTCCCAACGTAAAGCTGATTTCGATGCTGCCAATTTCAGGATCATTGGTACAGCAGGGTACACGCTTGGTTTGCAGGGATCGCCTTATTACAAAATTGTTGTTCCGGAAGCATTTGCCAATGGCAGTCTGACCTATCATCCTACTTCTACAAGGGCCGAAAGTCTCGGCGATAGGTATACCGGCACCCAAACTTTACAGGCAGGCTATGTAATGCTCGATCTGAAACCTGTAAAGCAGTTACGTTTAACCGGCGGCCTCAGGTATGAAAGCAATGTAATGAATTTGTCTACGGTTTATTACGATTACAATACGGCGTTACCTTTTTTTTCAGACAGCTCCTATCATGAGAAAGACCTGCTGCCTTCTGTGAACATTATATATAGCCTGACCAACAAAATAAATCTGAGGCTGGCGTTCAGTAAAACCCTGGCACGCCCTGATTTCGTAGAACGTTCGCCCTATGTTTATTATGATTTTACAGAGCTGGCAGAGGTGATCGGACAAAAAGGATTACAGATCTCGCGTATCGACAATTATGATGTTCGTTTTGAGTATTACCCTTCCGGCGACGAGATTCTGTCTGCATCCTTTTTTCACAAGGATTTTTCCAATCCGGTAGAACGATTCTATCATATCCAAACCACTTCCAACCGCGTAGAATATCAAAACCTGTACAAGGCTACTGCCACAGGGTTCGAGATCGATATACGTAAATCCTTATCCTTTATTGACCCCGGTAGCCAATGGTTGCAGCGCTTCTACATCAGCGGCAACTACACACACCTCGAAGGAGAGATCAAATACATTGTTACGAAGAGCCCGGTTACCGAAAAGGATACGAATTATATCGCCAACGAAAAAAGACCTATCCAGGGATTGTCACCTTACATCGTCAATGCAGGCCTTAATTACCAAAGCAAAACATGGGGCTTCAATATCGGTTACAATCGCATTGGCCGCAGGATCGTGAATGGCGGTACCATTCCTTTCCTGATCCAGTGGGAGAATCCCCGGGATGTAGTAGACCTCCAACTAAGTACAAGACTCATGAAGCAAAAATTAGAGTTGAAAGTAAACTTGGCAGATATACTCAATCAACCCGTCATTATTTATTCCAATAGTGACTCCCGGGATGGAGCGTCTACCCCCTATGGAGCCAATAATGACCCGAAAGGAGATGGCTACAATGAAGAGCTGGACCGGATCAACTATAAAGTGAAAAAAGGCGCCAACATTAGTATGAGCCTCACCTGGCGCCTGTAAATGGTAAGGATAAAAATTACTTCCAGTTTAATTTGAGTAATATGAAAATTAAGTTACACTTTATTTATACTGTCTTGTTGTTAATCGTCCTGTATGCATTACAGGGCTGTTCGAAGAATGAGCAACCGATAGATGAACCTGTATTTACAGGGTTGCGTGTAAAGGTGCTGAGTGTCGACTCTTTTTTGCTGAAGATAACGGCCGATGAATCCGTATTGGCCAATGAAATAGTGGCGCCGGCCTACGATGATGTTCCCTTTTCGGTCCGTTACCTCAACCCCCGGCACAGGTTCCGGTTGTTTGACTATTACCGCAACACGGTCGTGGCAGATACCCTGATTACTTACAAACTGGGATTTATCAACCGGATCACTTTTTATCAGGCAGCGGCTGGTGCTCCGATGAAGCTGATGGGACCCCCGGCAAATGAAACACCTGCACCTGCCGGTTATGGAAAAGTTTCGATCAATTACACATTAGCATCCTTGCCAGACTCCCTGCTGGTAGTAGTAGAGAACTCACCCAATAATGATGGTAGATATGAGCCTACCGACAGCTTCGTGCTAAGAAAAGGACAGTTTTCTAAATTCTTCCAGGCAAGGACATCTGCCAATAAAGCACGGGCAAACCTGTATACAACAGACCCTGCCCGAAAACTGATGGCGCAGATCTTCGCTTTCCAGTTTGATAACATGAACCCCGATTTTACCAATTATATTTTCCGGGTGTCGATCAGTGGCGGTTTGCCTGCCAACCTGGATGGAGAGAAGCTTTACTAAACATTATAATCATTCAATACAATGCGATACGCAAAATTCTTCTTTACGCTGTTTGCAGGTTTATTGTTTTCTTATGTTTCATTTGCCCAAACAGCCACCGATGTATTCCTGCCCCAATACATGCAGGGCGTTGGTGCATTAAGTACAACACAGGAAAGACGGGTGCCCTTTGTTTGCCGGCTTACCGTTGGAGGACTTGCCGCGAATAAAACCTACCGCTATTATAATAAATTTATTAATGATCCTGCCAACACTTCACTGGCCGGTGAGGGCGGGTTTATTATTGTAACACAATCCGGCGCCTTTATTCGTACCACTGCTCCGGGATTCACGATTGCCGGCCGGTTTGGTACTTTCACTACAGATGCATCCGGTTCTTACACCGGCTGGTTCGCCGCTGAGCCCAACACGGCTACCATGTTTGCGCCAGGCAATCAGGTATATGTTCGTCTTACGCTCAACGATGGAAATGATGGAACAGTGATCGACAAATTTGTGACTTGTAACACGCCGATAACAACGGTCAACTTTGGAGCCACTGCTGCTGATGGAACTGCCTTAAGGAGCACTGCTGCAGCCCAGGGCGTCGCTAAGAACTTTGTAATGCTGTATGATAATACGGCCGGTACTGGCCGGCCCATTACCGGCACATTTGTGGAAGCAGATGGAACAGCCAATACGACGGCTGCTTTTTATGCTCCCTTTTATGCCAACGATGTAAATGAAAAAGATAAGAACTGGGGCACTATAATTCCTAATAACCTTGCCGGTGGCGTCAGGCGGATCGTACAATATGCACTATCGGATGCATCTCAGGTAGGCTTCAAGACGTCTGCAGATGGAACTTGGGCACAGAGTGGGGGAGGTACCCTCGCAACAGCCAACGCAACTGGCGGATTGACCACGGTGCTTGTATTGGATGGTGGCGTCATAGATCTCGGTCCTCCCGTACAACAGGCGCAAACGATCACTTTTAATGCTTTAACTGCCAAAATATATGGTGAGGCGGATTTCGATCCGGGCGCCACAGCCAGCTCCAACCTCACAGTCACTTATTCCAGCAATAACCACGCTGTAGCTACCATCGTAAATGGTAAGGTACATATTGTGGGAGCTGGTACTGTCGATATTACAGCCGATCAGGCTGGTAATGTCGATTATCAGGCTGCACCCTCAGTGCCTCAAACGCTCACCGTTAACAAAGCCAGCCTTACGATCACTGCCAACAATGCAGCGAAAGTACAAGGAGACCCGGTGCCAACTAATTTTGCTGTTACCTACACCGGATTTGTAAACGGGGAAAATGAATCAGTGTTTACTGCTCCGCTCACTGTTACCACTACTGCCACGCAAATATCGATTCCGGGAACTTATCCTATTACGCCCGGTGGCGCTGCAGCAGCCAACTACAACATTTCTTTTGTAGACGGTGTGTTAACCGTTACTGCTTCTAAACAAGCGCAAACCATTACTTTCGGCACATTACCGGTAAAAACATACGGCGATGCCAATTTTGCTACCGGCGCCACCATCTCCTCTAACTTAACGATCCAATATAACAGCAGTGATCCCGCAGTTGCTACCGTAGTCAATGGCTTTATCCAGATAAATGGGGTAGGTACTACTACCATCACAGCTGCTCACCCCGGCGATGCCAACTATGAAGCAGCAATAGATGTGCCCCAGGTGCTTACGGTTAACAAGGCGCCGCTTACCATCAAGGCCAACAATCAAACAAGACTTGTAGGACAGCCCAATCCTGCGCTGACAATTACCTATACCGGCTTTGTAAAAAATGAAACAAGTACGGTATTTACTACACAACCAGTAATCAGCACTACTGCTACTACGGCATCGCCTGTAGGCGACTATCCGATCAATGTTTCAGGAGCAGTTGCTGCCAATTATAACATTACTTATGTGGCGGGAACCCTTACCGTTACGCCGCTGCCTGCTCAAACGATTACTTTTGATGCATTGCCAGTTAGAAATTATGGAGATGCAGATGTACGGCCTGGTGCTACTGCCAGCTCTACGTTGAAAGTGCGCTACGTCAGCAGTAACACCAATGTAGCTACGATCGTAAATGATACCATGATACACATTGTAGGTGCCGGTACTACCGATATCACTGCTTCACAACCCGGCGACGCATCCAATGCCCCTGCGCCTAATGTAATAAGAACATTTACTGTACAAAAGGTGAACCTGGTGATTCGTGCAAAAGACACGATTAAGCTGGAAGGACAGGCAAATCCTGTTTTTGAATTGCTCTATACAGGATTTGTGAATGGCGACAATGTGAGCCGCCTTACAACACCGCCTGTTATAACCACCACTGCTACGACAGGTTCGTTGGCAGGACGCTACACGTTGAACGTTTCCGGTGCCACATCCAATAATTACAATATTGCCCAGGTGGCCGGCACGTTTAGCATATTACCTGCACAGGGCGCCAGCCAGGATAACCTGAGTACGTACGTCAGCAGTCCGGGCCAATTGCGGGTCAATATTCATGCTGTAGAAAGTGGCAAAGCCAGCATCCAGTTGTTTGACCAGTACGGTACCAGGCTCTTGCAGTTGAATGTAACCCTGGCTCAGGGAAATAATACATATCATTTACCCATAGGAAATATTACGGCCGGTGTATACCATATACGGGTAAATGGTGCTGGTTTTACACTCAAGTCAAAAGTTTCAATACGATAAAAACAACAGCAAAGATTTCATTTTAAATTCTCATACATGCAACAGTTACATATAGCCCGGAATAGTATTTTTGTTCTCCTGATCTTAATGATCAATGGAACACTGCTGGCGCAGGATGGCGGCAGCAATAAAACGATCAATATTAATACCACGGCGGTACCTTTTCTTCGTATATCGCCGGATGCACGTAGTGGTGGCATGGGAGATGTGGGCATTGCATTGTCTCCGGATGCCAATAGCAGTTTCTATAATCTTGCCAAAGTGCCTTTTGCAACTGGTAAGGCAGGACTGAGTGCCACTTATACACCTTGGCTGAAAGACATTGCAGAAGATGTATACCTGGCTACGTTGGCTGGTTACTACAAGCTGGATGAAAACCAGGCATTGTCTGCCTCGCTGCGTTACTTTAGCTTAGGCGATCTTGATCTCGTGGATTATAATGGTAATAAGCTGCAGACGAATAATCCCCGCGAAATGGCGATTGACTTTGGGTATAGCCGCAGACTGTCGGATAAGTTTGGCATAGCAGCAGCATTACGTTATATACATTCCAATTTATCTACAGGTAATATGAATGGCATTAGTTACAAGGCCGGCAATACTGTGGCAGGCGATCTTTCCTTTTACTACAATGGATTGAATGATAAACGTGCAGGATGGACAGCCGGCCTCTCTTTGTCTAATCTGGGTGGCAAGATCAGCTACGCCGACAATGCAGATGAAAAAGATTTTATACCTGCCAATCTTGGTATCGGCGCTGCCTATACGGAAGTGTGGGATGATAACAATAAGATGACGTTTGCAGCAGATATAAACAAGTTGTTGGTACCAGAATTGCCCGATAATACGGAAGGTATGAAAGAATACCGCGATCAGGGAGTTGTTGGAAGCTGGTTCGACTCCTTCGGCAACAAAGCATGGCAGTTTGGATTTGGCATGGAGTATACCTATAATGAACAGTTGCACCTGCGGCTCGGCTACAATAGCAAAACATATGCTGGCGGAAACTGGCAGAATATTACAGCAGGCGCTGGCATTCATTTCAGCTTTGCAACAGTTAACTTCTCCTACCTCGTGCCTACAGGAGATAAGATCAATAGAAATCCTTTAACCAACACGGTGCGATTCGGAATAGTTTTCGACTGGAAATAATAACGCCATTTGACCATTAAGCCATAAGAAATTACCTGTTTCATATTTTTTGTAATTGTATTGTTTTTTAATTGTTTAATTCCAAATTTCTTATCATCTATGAAAAAGAAGATTTTTCTTGGCGCAGCAGTAATAGCTGTAGCCGCAGTATCTATCGTTGCTTGTAAAAGAAGCTTCGACAACAAATTCGATGCCCGTGCCACTTCAGCCAGCGAGCGTATTCCCAGCTGCGAGGCTTGTGATAGCATAGGTACCCAAACCCTCAGTGGTGTAATTACTTCCAACACACAGTTGGATTGTAATATCGTTTACCGCATCGATGGTAAAGTATTCGTTAGCAATAATGCTACTTTGACCATTCCTGAGGGAACTGTATTGAAAGGCGTGAAATATGCCAACCCTGCTAATGCTTCTGCATTGGTGATCACCAAAGGCGCTAAGCTGGATGCCCGTGGTTCACAAACCTGCCCCATCATTTTCACTTCTGATGCAGCTAATCCTCAGCCTGGTGACTGGGGTGGTGTAGTGCTGTTGGGCGCTGCTCCTACCAACCAGCCTACTACAACGATCATCGAAGGTATCAATACACCTTCAGTTCCTGTCGGCGTGGATATCTCTTACGGTGGAAATACTGCTAACGACAATTCTGGCGTATTGACCTATGTGCGCATTGAGTATGCCGGTGCTTCTATTGCTCAGGACAATGAGCTGAATGGCTTGACCCTGGGTGGTGTAGGTAGCAATACCGTACTTGATTTTATCGAAGTATACAGAGGTAACGATGACGCTTTCGAATTTTTTGGTGGCACAGTAAATGCCAAACACCTGATCGCTTTCGAACCTGATGATGATGCTTTCGACTTTGATTTTGGTTATACAGGGTCTATTCAGTTTGCAGTATCTGTACTGTCAAACGATACTTCCCGTTACTCAGCCAACCCCAATGGTATCGAGTCTAACAATGATGCCGCTGGTGCCACTTCAGGTGGCTTGCCTATCACGCCAAGAACACACCCTTACATTTCCAATATGACGGTAGTGGGTGTTAACAGGGCCGACAGTGCTACTGCCAAAGGTTTATTGAATGGTGCTTTATTCCGTGTGAACTCAGGTTATACAGTCTATAACTCTGTTTTCTTCGGTTTCCCCACTGGCCTTCGTTTGCAGTCAACTCCTTCTATTAATGACAATGCGGAAATCAAGTATTCTGTCTTCCACGGTTATACCGATTCTCATTTACCTGTTCCTCCTGCTATTCCTTTAGCTACCTGCACAGAGTTTACCGGAGCCAATCCAAATAGCACAATATTGCTGGATGATCCGTTTAATGCAAGTGACAACGATTTCAGGCCGGTAACTGGTTCTCCACTGATCGGTACTGCCAACTTCACCGGTGCTCCTGGTGCTGCAGTATGGACTACAACTGGTATCACTTACCGTGGTGCATTTGCATCTGGTACCGGAAGCAACTGGATGTACGGCTGGGCTAAAATAACTACGCTCAATCCTTAAAAGCCTGCACGCAGGTAATGTGAAACAGGTATTTTCTTAACATACCAGGCATCCGTATTGCCGGATGCCTGGTATCATTAAAACTGCACACTGATTCAACAATTCTACCCTTTTAGCAACCGGTTCCATGGACTTTCATTACTAAAAGAAACTAAATTATGAAATCAAAAATATTCATAGTATTCCTGTTGCTGGCTTCGACCATGTCGTTTGCCCAGTCAATCTCCGAGGTATATTTCCCTAAATACATGCAAGGTGTAGGTTCTTTTGTATTTGCCGACGAGCGCAGGGTACCCTTTGCCTGCCGCCTCACCGTAAACGGTCTTTTGCCCAATGCAACCTATCGCTATTTTAATCGCTTCCTGCTCGATCCTGCCAACCCTGTCAGCATTGGAGAAGGTGGTTATATCCTGGTAAAAGATACCGGTAATTTCATACGCGTAACCTCCGCTTCATTAGGAACTCCCGGACGTTATGGCGAATTCACCACCGATACTGCTGGCTCCTATACGGGTTGGTTTATTGGTGAGCCCAGTGTCTCCACTACCTTCAAACCGGGTAACAATGTTTACTTCCGCCTTGTACTGAATAATGGCGCAGGTGATATAGTGCCTACTACCTTGATTACTGCTCCCAACCCTGTGCGCGTGATCAACTTTGGTACTACTGCCGATACCCTCAGCGGTACAGCAGTACGTGCAACACCTGTTACCGGTGCTATTCCCAAACAATTTGTGTTCCTGTACGACAATCCCCTGTCACAAGGCAGGCCCGTTGCTGGTACTTTTCTTGAAAGCGACGGTAGCAACAATAATGTGGCGGCAGGTTATGCACCTTTCTATGCCGACAGTGTAAATGCTATCAACAATGCCTGGGGAACAATCATTCCCAACGTACTACCCAATGGTATCAGGCGCATTGACCGATTTGCACTGGATGGTGATTTTAAAAAGTCTTATTACCCCATTGTTTTTGTACCCCACTTCCCCTTTATCGTTATCGACAAGTGGCCTTCTGTAAACAACACCGTGATCGATACCAAAAATCCAACCGGCGGCCTCGCCAGTGTATTGGTGATCGATGGCGCAAGATTGTTGGGTATCAGCCTGTGGTTGTCTACAGAACAAACTACCGATGACCTGATCACCCTGCAGTGGAATACTACCGACCAGGATGCGCAGGAGTTTGTAATTGAAAAATCTGTTGATGGTGGTAAAACTTTTGCTGCACTCCGCACTGTTAAGAAAGCTGGTCAGAAAGACTTGTATGAGCTGCAGGACAGCCGCACAGAAGCACCTGCTTACTACCGCGTAACTACCAGCAGCAAAGAAGGCAAGCTGGTGAGCGATGTGTTAAAAGTAGATGGTGTCATCAAGCTGGGTATTTTCCCCAACCCCGTAGCTGATCAACTGCTGGTACAACACCCGCAAGCGGAAAAAGGTGCTTCTCTGCAAGTGATCGGTGTTGACGGAAGACAACTGATGAACCAGAATGTAGCCGAAGGGGCTGTGCAAACGAAAGTGAGCGTTAAGCAGTTGGTAGCTGGTAATTATTTTGTGATCTACCAGGTAAACGGACAACGCCAAAGCAAGTTGTTTATTAAGAAATAAACCGCATAAGTAATTTGTCCTATGCATTTACTCAATTACCTGTGGAGGCAGCTTCACAGGTAATTGTCGCTTATACATGACAGCCTGGAGCTATAAGACAAAAGGGCAACCGCGAACGGTCACCCTAATGTTTTGTAATTGTTTAATTCCAGGACAAAATTACTTATCAAAAAGTAACAGAAAAATAAAAATTTCTTAAAACGGCCTGTTGTATGATAACCCTGTTTGGAAAACTTCGTCCCGGCTTTCGTGATTACAGAAAAGTCAAATGGCTGTATATCATTTTATTGGTGATAGTAACTGCGCAAAACCTCTTTTGCAGCAAGAAAACCCTGCCCTTTGAACCTACGGATGAACCGGGCATCAGTAACAAATGGGTATACGATAGCCTGAAGCGCTATTATTACTGGAGCGACCAGCTAACGGGTAAGCCTGACTATACTTTACCCACCCAGGAGTTTTTTGAACAGTTGCTGTCCCCCGAAGACCGTTTTTCCTGGATCAGTAACCGCCGGAGCATTGGTCCCGCTGGTTCAACACCTGATATCTTTGGATTTTATTATTCACTGATCGGGCATCCATTCGATGCACAGCAACTGGTGGGTGTGGTTACGCTCATCATTCCGGGCGGCGAAGCAGATAAAGCACACCTGCAAAGGTCCATGTTTTTCACCAGGGTCAATAATACAAATATCACCACTGCCAATATGAGCGATATTATTAGCATGTTGAGTGCCAGGCAGCCGGTATTGCTGC
The DNA here is from genome assembly GCF_059502485.1 of Paraflavitalea sp. Classification (NCBI taxonomy): domain Bacteria; kingdom Pseudomonadati; phylum Bacteroidota; class Chitinophagia; order Chitinophagales; family Chitinophagaceae; genus Paraflavitalea; species Paraflavitalea sp. The sequence goes on along the minus strand of NZ_JCACET010000010.1, from coordinate 344,330 downwards.
AGCTTGCAACACTCAATAATAATGGCACGGCACTGGTCGACTCTGCTCAGGTAGCTATTGCCAGTGGAAGCATCTCTTCCAAAAGCGTATATGCCACGCACGTCTTTGATAAGAATGGCACCCGCACCGGCTATCTTGCCTATTTTGAGTGTAACGAGTCGTTGGATTTTCAGCTGCTCGATGCTATGCAGAAGTTTAAAAATGCCGGCATTGCAGAATTGATACTTGACCTCCGTTTCAATCCCGGTGGCAGCGTAGCGTCCTCGGCCAAGCTGGCGGCCATGCTGATTCCTTCTTTTAACCCCGATCAGGTATATGTTACTTTTAAGGGCAACCGTTTTGGTGGCACGGTGAAACAAACATTTCGCCAAACCATTGCTTTTTCCGCCAGTAGCCCCGGTAAGAATATGCAGGACCTGCAGTCCCGCAATCCTGGTTTGCAAAGAGTGTTTATACTTACCTCTGGTGCCACCGTGTCGGCGGCAGAGATATTGTGCAATAACCTGAAACCCTATATGCAGGTAATACGCATTGGCACCAAAACAAAAGGTAAAGATGAAGCGTCATTCCGTATCGAAGACAAAAACAATCCGCGCAAAGTAGAGTGGGTGTTGATGCCTACCATTTATAAGATCTTTGACGCGAACGATAAAGGCGGATACAACAGCGGATTGCTACCCGATCATGAAGTGAATGAGTTCAGTAGCTTACCCTTGCAGCCAATGGGTTTCCCCGGCGATCAGTCTGTAGACAAAGCATTGGAGTTGATCTATGGAAGTACCATTGTCGGTATTACACCCTTGCGCAATAAAGTATTTCCCTTTCGGGATGTAAAAGAACAATACCAAAGCACAGGCGCTACAGAACGAGGCATTGAAGTGCAAAAACTGCCTTGAGCATCAGGGCACGATGGTCGTGAATAAATAAGTAGCCAGTATTACCAGCAGCACAATACCCTGCAGGATATTGGTACGCCCTGCACCAAATGAAATACTGATGGTAAACAACGACAAGATCAGCAGAAGCGTCGACTTGGTGTCGATACCCAGCGTAATATGAAAGCCGGTGAAATACCCCACGATAGCCACAGCAGGGATGGTGAGCCCAATACTGGCCAGCGCAGAGCCCAGTGCAAGGTTGAGACTGGTTTGTAAACGGTTGCGCCTCGCAGCCCTGATGGCAGCAAGCCCTTCGGGCAGCAATATCACCGTGGCGATGATGATCCCCACGAGACTTTTGGGAGCGCCCATGCTTACCACGATATTTTCAATAGCAGGAGATAAGTTTTTAGACAAGATGACTACTACTGCCAATGCCAACAGCAGAAACAACAGGCTGGTAACAGTGGTGGGGGTGGAGGGAGGTTCAGCATGCGTATCTTTTTCGCCGGTGGGCAGAAAATATTCCCGGTGACGAACGGCCTGCACAGCCACAAAGCCCAGGTACAGCACCAATGATACAATGGCAACAAATATCAACTGACTGGTAGTATACACAGGCCCCGGCGTACTGGTGGTATAATTGGGCAATACGAGGGTGAGGATAGTAATGGCGGTGAGGGCCACGAGAGAAGCGCTTACACCTTGTTTTACAAACACCTGCTCTTTGAAGCGATAACCGCCCACCAGCAGACACAAACCAATAATGCCGGTGAGGATGAGCATGATGGCAGCAAATACAGTATCCCGTGCCAGCGTAGAGCCCTGTTCCCCTTCAGTAAGCATGATGGTCACGATCAGTGATACTTCGATGATCGTGATCGCCAGCGCCAGTATCAATGTGCCATAAGGTTCACCCACTTTATGCGCCACCACCTCTGCATGATGCACAGCACTCAGCACCACGGAGATCAATACAATACCCAGCAATCCATTGACCCAGCCGCTATTTTCTTTCCCGGTCAGCAATAGCAATAGTAAACCAATCAGGGGACAGAGAATAGTCCACAGGGGCAAAGCAATCTTAAAACGCCGGAAGAGAAATCCTTTTTGCTGCATGATCATGGAATTAGCTGTTTAACAGGAGGATAAGGTGAAACGGTAAATATAAGAAAGTTGACGAAATAGCCCTTTTCACCTCTATCAGCGTGTATCGATTCTAATCATACATAAATTCTTGTTAAAAAATCCGTAACAATCCGGTAACACACGCGTGATATTAAGTTAATCTCAACACAGGACTTTTGCCGCCGAAAATACTACACAAATAATGGTTAAGGCGTTCCTCACAATGGTCATGTGTTGCATGGCCTGTTATCTTTTGGCTCAACAACCAGCTCCCGATCCGCGCTACAAGCTGGTAACCGGCGATCATATCGTACAGTATAAGAACTATTACCTGCTCACGCTCCTGAAGCAGGACAAGGAAGCACGCAAACTGGTAGAAGGAGATACAGCCTTGGCCAACATAGCGCAACGTAAACTGGCTGGCCTTGCCAATGCGCTAAAGACTTGTGGCAACAATGCTGCCTGCTATACTGAGCAGTTGAAACTGTCTGAGCAGGAAATACAAACAGTCAGCGCCCGTCTTACTGCTTTATACAATGAAAACAATGCGCTGGGTAAATTAGTAAAGCAACACCTTATACCTTCAGGCACATACATTCTCTTCCAAAAAGAAAGCGGCGCAGAACTGTTGCGCAAAGCCTGGGAGCAGGATGCTATGGGCATCAACTTTGCCATTGGTGTGTATGCCGAAGGTAAAAAAGCCAATTATCCCCTGATTGATTCCATCAGCTTCAATGTAAACAATCCCCGCTACGGCAGCATGCTCTATTCTCCTACCTATGTAGTGATGCAGGAGTGTGCCGCAAGCCGGCTCTTTTTCTTGCCTTCGCTCACCGCCTCTTTACTGTTCATTGAAATGAATGAGCGCGACCAGGCTGCTGATTATGAGCCAATGGAAACAACGGTAAACAAAGCAGCTTACGACAGAATAAAGACCCTCAAATGGACCAGCTATAAATATTCTGTGATCCTGGTGCCCGGTGCTGGCCCCGAAGATCCGGCCGTGCCCCTGAGCGCAGGCGGTATGCTCCGTTGCCGGCTGGCTGCTATACAATACCAGAAAGGACTGGCGCCATTTATAATGGTGTCTGGTGGCAAAGTACATCCCTATAAAACGAAGTACAACGAAGCGGAAGAAATGAAACGCTTCCTGATACAAAAGCTACACATTCCGGAGAACGCCGTGATCATGGAGCCTCATGCACGGCACACCACCACCAACATGCGCAACGCCGTACGCCTGATGTTCCGCTACGGAATGCCGATGGATAAGCCGGGCCTTACTTCCACCGAAAAAGGGCAGAGCACCTGGATATCCGGTACCCTGGTGGAAAGATGTAAGAAGAGCTGGATGAAGTACCCTACAAACCAGGCGAGCGCCTTTCTGAAACGGAAGTAGAATTTTATCCGTTGCTGGACGCCCTGCACATCGACCCGACAGAAATAATGGACCCTTAAGCCAGCCACGAGCTTTGAGCTATACGCTGTCGAATATAAAGTTTGGTGTTTCACATTGCCGATTGCCGACTGCCGATATTGCCGACAACTAAAACGATCTCGATGAAACTACTTACAACCTTACTTAGTTGCAGCCTCCTCGCTTTTACGTCACATCGCGCCGGCGTAGACATGCAGATCAGTCATGCCCTTTCTGTCGACTCACTGGGCGCTTGCCAGGGCGTGTCCTTTCAAAATGGCCGTCTGTTCTTATACGGAGATAGAGAAGTAGGCATGATCAGGGAATACAAACTGTCCGGCGATTCGATCGTGTACATCAATAAAGAATACAAGCTCACGCTGAACGATACCGATGTGATCAACCATCCCACCGGGCTGGCAGTACATGGTAAAATGCCGGTGTTCATTGGTAATAGTATCCGGTTGAATACGGAAGGCACTTTATGGAAAGCAGTGATCTACTCCGTGAATTGGGAAGGATTGCTGAAAACAGGTACGCTGGATGGTAACCTGCTCAACACGATAGAAGATGATGCCTGCGTACAAGGCACCCGCCCGGAGTATGTACAATATAAGAACAAATGGTACGTGGCTACTGCTGATTATGGCGGTAAGGCCAATGAAGTAAGATTATACGATCCAGCCTTACTGGCAAAAGCCAAAAAGACTTCCGAAAAAGGAGTAGTGGTGAAAAAGTTCACCTGCTCGCCCTGGGTACAAAACCTCCACTGGGTACCCGGTAAGAACATCCTGGTATTGATCCAAAACCAGATAGAAGGCCGCAAATGGCGCTTCACTTTCCTCGATTTCGAAAAGTCACTCGCTGCCGGAACGGAGCAGGTGATCAAAGTAGTAGACATTAATGAACGGCCCGATGAACTCGAAGGGTTTACGTTCCTCGATAATACCGGGAAAGGGATTGCTGTTAGTTCGTCCCGTAGAAACAACGCCAATATGATGGAGATACACTGGTAAAAGGGTGGGTCGCCCCGTGAAACGGGGCCGTCCGGCTTTGCGCCAGGCAAGGGCGGCTCACCCTGAAACAGACTGCTGTCACAGGTCTCATTTTCTTATTACAAATAATAACTAATGCAAAAGAAAGTTGCACAGGCTATTCCTTTGTCCAGGCACAAAGGAATACTACAGAAACTACTATTTCTGCTGGTGGCTGTTTGGGCCATCACTGCTTCATTACCGGTGCAGGCGCAAACGGGCACGGTAACCGGTACGGTAACTTCCGAGACAGGGGAGCCCCTGCCGGGCGCCAGTGTGGTAGCAAAGAAGTCGGGTAAAACAGTGGCTACCGACACGAAAGGACAGTTTACCATTGCTGTGGCGGCTAATGAAGTGCTCACAATAAGCTACGCTGGCTTTGCTGCACAGGAAGTAACAGTAGGGGGGAAGACAGTGATAGAGGTGAAACTGAAAGAAGATGCTAAAATGCTGGAAGAAGTATCCATCGGTTACCAGCGTTTGCGCAAGAGCGACCTCACGGGCGCTATATCGAGCGTAAAAGCAAAAGAACTGAGCCTTACCTCTCCAACCCTCAGCCAGGCGCTGGTAGGTAAAGTAGCAGGTGTACAGGTTGCGCAGGTGAGCGGTGCGCCCTATGGTGGCACCAAGATCCGTGTACGCGGCGTCGGTTCTGTGAATGCCAGCTCCGAGCCGTTGTATGTGATCGATGGCTATGCAGTGGGTGGCAACGTGAGCCAGGGGCCAGGTAACAGCACCAACGCTACCAATGGTTACAATCCCGGCACATCAGGTAATGACGTGTTCATCAACCCTGATGATATCGAGTCCATCGAGATATTGAAAGATGCTGCTTCTGCTGCTATCTATGGTTCACGTGCTGCCGCTGGTGTGATACTCATCACTACCAAGCGTGGTAAAGAAGGCAAGGGCAAGCTGAACTATGATTATATGGCAGGCATCAACCAACTGGCGAAGAAAGTCGATATGCTGGACAGCTATGAGTTTGCCCAACTGTTTGTTGATGGCCGTAACGGTGCCTATAAAGACCAGATCATCGCGAAAGGCATTACTTGGAACGATGCTTTCTTCTCGGATGACAACGCAGCACGTATTGCACGCCTGGGTTCTAACCCCGGCAATATCACCATCATCAAAGCTTTGTATGATTTTCCTACCCAAACCGTGTTGAGGCCTCAATACAATACCGATTGGCAAGATGAGCTGTACCGCAATGCCCTGATGCAACGCCACAACGTGTCTTTCACCGGCGGCAACAATACTACCCGCTACCTCATCAGCGGTGGTTACCAAAATCAGGATGGTATTCTCAAATTCACCAACCAGAAACGTATCAACCTGCGTGCTAATATCGATGCAGATATCTCTCCGAAGCTGAAGGTAAGCTCCAGCATGTTCATTACTGATATCAACAACCGTGAAGTACAGGAAGGACGTTTCAATCAGGGACCCATCCTAGGAGCATTGGTCTACATGCCCATCTTCCCGGTACGTAACCCCGATGGTTCTTATGCCTTGGGCAATGCTTCCATTCCCATCGATACTTACAACTACTCTTTCCAGGGCATTGAAAACCCGGTGGCATTTGCTGATCGTGTAAAGATCACCCGTAAAGGAACACGTGGCACCTACAATGCCAATGCTACGTATGAGTTCTTTCCCGGTTTCTCTGGCAAAGTGAACATCGGTGCGCAAACCTATAACGAGAAATACGAGTACTATTATCCCACCAACCTGAGCAGCGGTGCCAACCCTCCGGGTTCCCCAACAGCTATCAGGGCTGCCAATGCTTCCTCGCAAACCCTCTCCACGCTCGATAAGCTGGCTGAGTTTACATTGAACTATAAAAAGTCCATGGGTAAAAAAGGTGACCTGAATGTATTGGCAGGTTATTCTGCACAGGAAACAACGACCGATATCGTGAGTGTAGGCGCCAACGGTCTTTCCAATGACCTGGTACCCGAGATCACTGCACGTGGTGCAGATGCAACCAACTTTTACCTGAACGGTGGCACTGGTAAATCGGTAACCACCCTCGTATCGTACCTTGCACGCGCTATCTATAGCTATGATAACAAATACTACCTCACGGGCTCTTTCCGGGCAGATGCTTCTTCCCGCTTTGGCCCCGAAAACCGCTGGGGTAAATTCCCATCAGTGTCCGCCGGCTGGAACCTCTCCAATGAAAGTTTCTATGGCGACTGGCTGGGTGCCGGTTCTACAGTGAAGCTGCGTGCCAGCTGGGGCCTCACCGGTAACAACAACATTGGTAACTACCGCTATGAGCAAACCATGGCTGGTTCCAGTGGCGTAGTATTCGGTAACACGGTATATACTTCCACTGCTGCCGGCAACGTGGCCGATGCCAAACTGGGTTGGGAATCCACTTCTCAGTACAACTTCGGTGCAGACCTCGGTTTGCTGAACAACCGCCTGAATGTGATCGTAAACTATTACATCAGTAAGTCGTACGACCTGTTGTTCCAACAGAACATCACTGCCGGTTCAGGCTCTACCAGCATCCTCACCAACCTGCGTGATGCGGAAGTAAGGAATACCGGTATCGATGCACAGATCGATGCACGTATCGTGAATGGCAAGGACTTCACCTTCAGCGTAAGTGGCAACATTACCCACAACAACAACAAAGTAATGAGCCTGGGTGGCGCTGCGCCCATCTACTCAGTAGGTGCCGAAAGGCAATATGTAACCCACGTTACACAAGTAGGTCAGCCTATCGGTATGTTCTATGGCCTGAAAGTGAAAGGCATGGTGCGTCAGTCGGATATGGCCAATATCGCTGCTGATAATGCAGCCCTGCTGCCCAACAACACTTTCCCCGCAGGTTATAAATTACAAGGACCTCCCCGTTCTTCTTATTCTGCTACACCCCTCAATCCCGGCGACCTGTATTTTGAGGACGTCAACGGTGATGGTATCGTAAACGAGTCCGACAAACAGGTGATCGGCTCTCCCTATCCTGATTTCACATATGGTCTTAGCCTGTATGCTACTTACAAGAACCTCGACCTGTCAGCTTCTTTCAATGGTTCTAAAGGCAACGAGATACTCGACGGACAGGATTATTACATCAACAATATGGAAGGCTCTGGCAACAACTATTCCATCGTGAAGAACAGGTACCGCTCTGAAGCGGAGCCTGGCAATGGTAAGGTATACCGCGCTTCACGTGGTGGTACGCAAAGCAACAGTACCCGCCTCAGCAGCTACTACCTGCAGAATGGTTCATTCTTCCGTTGTACCAACATCACGCTGGGTTACAGCCTGAATGATCTTGCATTCGTGAAAAAAGCAGGATTGAGCAACCTGCGTTTATATGCCAGTGTAGACAACGCCTTTACCATCACCAAATACCTGGGCTATAATCCTGAAGTGGATTACAACAACGGCGCCAACACTACACCGGGTGTAGACTATGGTAAGTATCCATTGATGCGCGCCTTCAACCTCGGTGTGAAATTGCAATTCTAACTTTTATCAGGGTGGGTCTTTCTTAAAGGGCGGCTCACCCTGAGATCATAATCTAAACAATATTTTATGCGTACTATAATAGCAATGACGATCGGATTGGGTATTACGCTCACATTGGGCTCCTGCAGCAAGGAGTTCCTGGAGCAGTCTAACCCCAACTCGGTGAATGTGGACAATAACTTCCAGACAGAAAATGATATTGCCCTGGGCGTAAATGGTGTATACCAGGCGCTGCGCAGTGGCAACTGTATCGGAGAAGGAGCTTCTACCTGGACCGATGACCGCTCCGACGATGTAAACACCACCGATAACCAATCCAACAACGGCGAACCCTTCCAGTTTACGGCCTTTGCACTGGTGCCCAGCAACACCTACCTGCAAAGCCATTGGACAGCCTTGTACCTGCCTATTGCAAGAGCCAACGTGGTATTGTCGAAGATCGACAACATCACTTTCGCCAATGATGCTACCAAAAATCAGTACAAAGCCGAAGTAAAGTTCATCCGTGCGTTGATGTACTACAACCTGGTACAGGAATTTGGCGGTGTGCCCCTGATCACGGAGAGACTGACTGGCCTGGATCAGATCACCCAGAAAACATTCCGTGAAAGCAAAGAAAATGTATATGCACAGATCGTGGCCGACCTGAAGGATGCGGTGGCCAGCCAATTGCCCAACATACAGGGCGCCGACAATAAAGGCCGTGTTTCCCTGCAGGCAGCCAATGGCCTGCTGGGTCAGGTGTACCTGAAAATGGCTACCGACCTGAGCGGCGATAAAACGGCTAACCTCAACAATGCAAAGACTTCCCTGTTGGCCTGCTACAACATGCGTGGCTTTGGCAAGTTGTCTGAGATACCTTTTGCCGATGTATTCGACGTGACGAAGAAAAGCTCCAACAAAGAGATCATCTGGCAGATTGCTTACAAGCAAGGTGATGCCAACTACAGCTCACGCATTGCTGCCAACAACCAGGCCCGTGGCGAAACGATCAACTCCCTGTTTGCTTCTACCGGTGCGGGTGGCACGCTGACTGCCGACTTGCAGAAAGAATTTGAAGTAGGCGACCTGCGCACTGATTATTCTATCAAGTTTGCTAACCACGCTTCTGTACAGGCCTATTTCATTACCAAGTTCAGGGATGCGAGCGCCGGCGCCACCAACCTCGGTTATGGAGGTAATGATTGGATCGTATTGCGCTATGCGGATATCATCCTGAACCTGGCAGAAGTGCACATGCTCCTGAATGATGAAGCTTCCGCTATCCAATACCTGGACATGGTGCGTGAGCGTGCACAGCGTCCTCTGTACGCTGCGATGAAAGCTACGCCTGCTTATGCTGCCAAATACCCCACGCTGAAACTGGCCATCCTGCATGAGCGTAGAATAGAGCTGGCCTTCGAGCACCACCGCTGGCACGACCTCACTCGTTTTTTTACCAAAGAAGAGCTGGTGACCTATTTCAGGGCCAAGGCCCAGGCTGATTACAACAATTCGCCGTTGACAAACATAACAACGAAGGACATTTATTTCCCGATCCCGTTGAATGAGTATAAGCTGAACCCTGAGAAGATGCCCCAAAACCCCGGATACGAGCAGTAGTAAACAAAACCCAACCAAACCCAAACCTTTGCAAAAACAAGGTCACTCACCCCGCACCCGGCCACATAGCCGGGAGGCGGGGTGAGCCTTTTTATATTATCAGGAATATGGAAATATTCAACAGCTGCATCTTAGGCGATATTCTAACGCATGAGATATATCAACCGGGCGCTGCTTGTACACCTTATCTGTCTATCATTTCTACTGTTTTCCACAGGAGCTTTGGGACAATCCAACATATACTTCCTCAATAAGACCGGGCGTGAGATCCTGGTACAGAAAAGAACGATACTCGAGGCGGGCTTTTATCCTTACAGCCTGGACACCCTTTCCGGTAAATACCAGCACATCCCCTTTCAGATCAATACCCCCGCTATTTTAAACATTATTGCCGTACCGCCTAAAGGACCTTATGGTTCTGCTGATGGTATCTATCCTTTGCTGAAAGCGCAAGACACATTGGTAATAACCCTCGACAAAAGCAACAAACCCGTCCTTTCCCATATCAGCAATCCGGAAAGAACAGAAGAACTGAATTTTTTCCAGCGACATACAGCCAGTGTAGGCATGCCATTACCCTATAGGGCAAATCCTGCATTCCTCCGGCGGATATGGGGCTCAACAGACCTGCGGAGCAGAGACAGGTTGTTGGATAGCCTGTACCAACCCTATATCAACAGTGCTGAATCATTTTGTGCAGCGAACAAAATGGACATCAGTATCGGAAGGTTTTACCGGTACTTTTATACAGGCTTTAAGATCGCAGATAAGCTATTCGCAGACCGGGGTATCAACAATGAATTAAAAGAGTCATTGCGCGCCTTTTACAAAGACTCATTAATAAAATGGGTCCAGGAATTGAATTGTACCGATTGTAATAATATACCCTTTTATAACTATGCCCTTAGAGAAGTGATTGCACTTCGCTTGCAGCATACGCCCGAGCAGGCTTTCATGGATTCAGTAGCTGCTCTGACAAATGGCAGTAACAAAAGCTTCCTGTTGTCAAGATATATGGTGGATAGGATAGAGCTGACCAGGAACACAGAGCAGTTGCTGAAAAGGTATGATGCGCTGTGCGATGATTCATTATATGCCAACATCGTCCATCGCAATTACCAGCTCCAGCGCGACCGGTCAAAGGTTGATAGCAATGAATTGGCGATCTTGATGAAAGCGGATAAGTCGGAGATTGGGTTTAACCGTTTAATGGCGCGGCTGAAAGGGAAAGTCGTCTATGTTGATTTTTGGGCAAGCTGGTGTAAGCCCTGTGTTCAGGAGATACCTTATTCTCATACATTGAATAAGAAAGTGAAGGATAAAGACATTGTGATGATGTACATATCCATCGATACTGATTTTAATAGCTGGCTCGAAGCAAGAAGCAGGCATAAGGTCGATACAGAATATAGCTTTATCCTGACGAACCCTGCTAACAATGGGTTGAGTAAAAAGATACAATTGGGACCTATTCCAAGATATATTGTTTTCGATAAGAATGGTAAAATAGTACGATTCGATGCAGACAGGCCATCCGATCCTGGTATGTACAATACTTTACTGGATATTTTAAAACAATAGTTTGCCCATATGAACTATCTACTTCCATTGCTCTGCATATTGATCCTGGTTCAGTTTTCCTGTAACCAACCCCGTAATAACAGCAGTTGTATGGAAAACCCCGGTAAGAGTAAGTTGTTTGTATTTGTTGGTAAAAAGATATCGGTAAACTTCATGAAGTCTGAAGGCATGGATGGCGCCTACAAAGCCAGGTATAAGATCGAAGAAGTCGTTTGTGGAGATTACCAAAAAGATACGATTGAATTTATAGCATACGATCATTACGGTGACCCTGGATTTTCAGAGTATGACCATGTGCTGCTGTATGTGTCGTTATATGATGATACGTTTTACCATCAAAAATACATATTCGACCCGGTGTTTAAGACCAAAAGCGGCCGGTGGGCGGGGTATTATCGCGGTGATATTGATAGTAACCTTAAGCCTGTGCCGATAGAATTTGCAGAAGAATTATCATTCGATATCTCCAGCCTCAAATACAAAAGAAGGACATTAAAGAGTACCTATCCTGAACCCTATTTTCAAATAGTAGGCAGCAAAGCGATCGCCCGGCAGGGATATTATGTGCCGGAATTATTTGAATTGCAAAAGAGAGGAGTTTTAACGGCCAGGGGCCTATTCGGAAAATCTGATCCGGAAATAGTGACACCGGACGTGGAATTGGAGGACATTCCCGCAGAGCCTTCTTATTCATTCAGCAAGCGTGATTCGATGGCATTGATCAGGACCTGGCGTTCGTTTTTCAAGGCTATCGAAGAAAAGGATACGCAAAAAATAAGGGCTATGTCATTGGATAGTGTCATTTGCTCCATTTGTGAAGGGCTGACAGAAGACTATTATGAAAACAATATGGAAAGTATCGACGGCTTCATAGCTGGCTGCAACCGTAACTTGCCGGATACAGCTTTGTATGTAAAAATGAAGCGTAATGACTATAAGATCAGCGTTGATAGTTACCTGAACAAACAGCCCGTCGGCCTTCAAATCTATGAAGTTAGATTCTCCATAATTGTTAATGTTGGTAATTCCCGCCGGGGATACACGCACACATTTCAATTTGTGAAAATTGATAACCAGTTCCGTTTTTCTGGGGTGCATTCGTATTAAACGATCATGTTCATTAGCTACATCAAACCCAAGCTCCGGTGCCTTTCACCCAATACAGCAATGTATTTATTTTTCGCAGCAGAGCTTAAGAAGCTGCGCTTCACCAATTCAATGGAAGGCCGTATCCCCTGCATGATATCGTCCACTACGTCCGCCGCAAGGGAATGGTTAATACCTGCAAGTTCAGCGAAAGCGAGAAAGGAAGAACGCGTGTAAGTGCCAAATGCCTGGTATCCTCTTTCGTCAATGTCACCTTCATAGAGGCCATCATGTAAAGCCAGCCGGCTGTCATTGATGTGCAAAGCCGTACACAGCAAGTCATAAGCAGGAGAGAAGATAAGATCCCCTTGCGCCGTCTCCATGAGCGAGAAGTTCTTCAGGTGTGCGTCGCCATTACCGATTAAATAATTGAAAACCACAAGCCGGAAAAATTCCAGTAATGCTACCGGTGCTGCTGCCACATACCGGGGAATTAGCCGCGCAATATCGAGGTAAGAAGCATTGTACTTATAATCGTTGCCTGCTGCTTCAGGTGATTTTCCCAGCAGAGAGGCAAAGTCCTCTATCTGGTATTTACCATCACCTTCCGGTTTATAGTCGAAACGGCGGGTAATATAAGCAGGAGAACCATCGTTAAAAAAGATCATACCGCAGGCCGCTGTTTTTATGCCATATACTTGTCGGGCTATCTGCATACTCACGTGCTCATTGGCCGGCATATCAGCCACCAGTTCCAATCGCTCAGTCGATACTGGCTTCAAAATATGCGTTCCTCTTGCAGCTGTGAGCGACAGGCTATTCCTGGTCAGTAGTAAACTGTACTTCTCCTGCACCCCGCTGATGCTCATCCGCTTTCTCTTCTCATTATATTCATGCGTCAGCTCACTGCTCTTTCCGGGAGGTCCAAATGAAAGAATAGGCGACACCTTTTTGGCACGGCCGCCGAAGAGCGCCTGTTGACCAGCCCCACTGTAAGTAGTAAACCCAGGCTGCAAGGTCGAAGGGCAATATTCAAGTAGGGGAAGACTCATCGATCGCTTTAAAAGTGATGGGGCCAATGCTATCAGCCTCGGCGGTAGCAAGTAGCAAACTGAAGTAATCATTCTCATCGATACTCAACAGCCTCGTTTGCATCTGTTTATTGGAGCCCTCGCTCAACATATTAACAAAAGCCGGAAACAGGATAGCGCTATCAAAAGGCGCTTTGCGCAAAGGAAGGGTTACACTCACAGGGCGGCTGTCGGGCAAAGCCAGGTAAGATGCATCATAAACAAAGCGATAGCCATCCTTAGTTTGTGACAACACACCGGCCCGCTGACCATTATATAACACTTCAGCAGATCTCACAGCTCACTATTTTTTAAAAGATCCTTCACAACCAATTGTAGCTCCAGGCCAAGCGGGTTTGCCAACTGCAGCAAAGTATCCAGAGATGGATTACCCTTTCCCTGCTCGATAAGCTGGATAGTCCTGGTGTTGATACCGGAAAACCCCGTAAGCTGTGATTGCGACAGACCAAGCAATTCACGCCTTACCCGGATCGTTTCACCTATTTGAGCTGCGAAATTGCGCATTTTAGTTCGCTTTTGACTGTAAATATAAGTCGATAATGTCTAAAAGTCAAATAAAGCGAATTATAGTTCGTTTTTTAGATCAAGAGGCAAAAGCTCAAAAGCAATGAAATAAGCCACTGCGTCTGTCTCCTTTTATTTAGATAATAACCTCGTAAGCGTGTTAATCTACGGCCAACAGAAATGTCAGCTTGTGCATCAGTACCGCTATGCACAGGTATTACTGCTGTTGCCGGTGGATCAGCCTGCTCAACATACCGATCACTGCCGCAGGTATGCAGTATGGCAGCGTGCGCTGGCGTACCTGTGCCTGAAGTTATTACTACTTGCTCCTTCCTCGCTACTTGCACAATCTTCAATGCCCCGCCACGCAGCAGCGTAGCCTCGCCATCTTCTACTTTATAAAACACAATACCAACCGTATGAAGCATCACTTGCCCCGGTTCCGCCTGCAAGGAATGCTTCAGGCGCAGCTCAGGCATTTTTTTACTCAACGGCAGCAGTTCACTTTGAGCTATATCGGAAGCAAAACGTTGCCGGTTGAAATCCACTGCCCCCGCGCAGGAAACGATCTTGAAATGCGTAGCCGCTGCAGGAAATAGTGCTTTTTTACGTCGTACGATGCAACCCGGCACGGTCAGCTGTACAGCACCCGTCGTTGCATCCAGTGAATGTCCCAATGGCACCGGCAGCGCCATATCCACACCCAGCAAATGATTATAATCAAAACCCGCCAGCAGTTGAAGATTGCCTGCATCCGCATGGCGCGAGCCAAATTCACTCACCTTGTCCGACTTGGCTATCCTGTGCAGCACCTTGTTCATATGACTGCTCAGCCTGGCATGCTTCACAGCGCGCACCACATAGCCTAATGAATGTCTCAATAACATGGCATCTTTGGTGGCTCTGCCAAATTCGCTGGCATTTCGCCTTGTTAAATCGAAGTTTTTACCCGTCCGTACCTGTTCAGCTGTTGGACCAGGTTTACTTTGTACTATCACACCGTCCTCGGTTAAGCGGTAACACACATCGTCAACCGTGCCGCGGATTTTAAGAGGACTTATTAATTTTCCCATATAGAATTAGATTTTAATCAAACTTACAATAACACATACCCGGTTTCCAAATCTATATCACAAAAACCATTCAAAGACTTATCAAATGATATGAAATGTCTGCTCAGTTTCGGTAATACACATCGTCCGGCTATATCATTTTAAGAGCTCTCCTACATCAGTCCCATAGTTCCGCCATAGCGCTCTCAGAGCTGCTCCATAGCAGAAGCATGGCTATACTAAGCCAATAGTAAGGCAATAGTAAGAGAATAGTAAGACAGAAGGGTTCAAATGCAGCAGGGACGCGGAAATGCAGTTGCAGAGAGTGTGCAACTTATTCTGTACGAAGATAATGCGCGTGAATATGATTGATTGAAGTACATCTATGATACAATATACAAAAAAAGCAGCAAACAATTGATCTCTATATCCTCCTAATCCAATAAATCCAACAAATCAAGGTTCAGACAAAACAGGGCTGTCCTTTTTCAGAACAGCCCTGCTTCTCGATTGCCTGCCTTAAGTTTTAACCTGCCGCTGATATAATTCCGGTCCCGGAGTGCTTGCTGCTCACACGAAGCTAACCGGGGTATTTCTTGAGTGATGCTAAACGATGATTGGTAGCGTAATCGGTAATGCAACACAAAAGTAGTGCGGTAGGGCGGGAGCTTCAATAGACAAACCACGGGAGTAGTTGTATATTTTACCAGTTCTCGCATTTTGAGGAAAGAACGCTTCAAAATGGGGCTTTATTAACCTGTTTCAGCTGCAGCTCACTGGCAGTGGATTTGTGACGACAACCAAAACATTATTCACTCAAATCATTATAATATGACAATCCAGCCACAGGAATTCCCGGTGGTGATACAGGCGTATCAGCCTTCGGGCAATGATGATCTTTTTGTTGCTGAGCAGGTTGTGTACAACCAGGCTGAAGCCGATACATTTACTTCCCGGCACACCGGCCTCCTTATCAAAGCACGGAAACCCAATGCCAGCGAATTACATACAACATCCAATTATGCACCAGTCCGTCCCCGCAAAAGAGGTGTTGGCGCAGGTTTTGTAATAGTACTATTATTGATAGCCCTGATAGTAACCGGTTTTGCTACAGGGTGGATACAGAGAAATCTTGACATATCCATATAAGAACTTAGATCCATATAGCTAAACGGAAAAGCGCTGTGCGAGGCTAGCCTGCACAGCGCTTCGGTTTTATACCCATCAGCTTAATACCCGTTCAACGTGGCATTGGCGCCAATGCCATAAAAAGCAAGCGTGGCATTGTCATCTAATACCTGCCCTTTATAAGACAGATAGTTGAGCGGAAAACCAACAATACTTTCTACACTACTCTTTACATCACCAACCGTATCACCAGGGAAAGCCAGTACCCAGATGATCGTTGTTTGCCCGTTGATCTTCAGCTTCACATAAATGTTGTTGGGATGAGGTTCCGGTTCGCCGGAAATAACAGGACCGGTAAAAGAAGTGGTAGATGCCGGAGTGGCAAAGCCCGTCATCAGCAACAGGCAGGTAGCGATTAATGGAAGTAATTTTTTCATGGAAAAGATAATTTAACCATGAATATAGTTTAAAACAGGTACTACATGCCGTTATATGATACGAACTACTGTATTCGACAGCCAAACAACACATTCAGTTAGTACAAACAGGCCAGTCCTAAAGGTTACCCCTTACAGGTAGTTGACAGAGGTGGTAATATTTCCTTAATAACTTCATGATGGTTGAATGGAAATTTATTCCGATATTAGTGACCCGGTTTTTTGCCGGCACTAAAACCTTATCTAAATGAATCGAATGCTCACCAGGCATTTGCCTGTACACTATTTTCCTGTTATACAACCGCACAGGTTCTCCATCTCAACAACAAACAACTTCTCAGCAATAAGCACCTTGGTTTGCTCACCACGGGCTACATTGGCTTGCTTATAGCTGAAGGACAATAAATATACTTTGTTCAGGCGCTTCGCAATATAGCCCGGGTAATGCGACTGCAGGGGAGGAGACTGCATGCTCTTCCGCTGATATTAACATTGCAACTGTGTCGGGAAGTAACCCTGTAACTTTTTTTAGTAAGTAGTAGTAGTGTTTGAATAGTAAAGCAGCAAATGGTGCGTAGTGGGTGTACCACTGCCACCATTTGTCTTTTAAAACCCAGGCTTCGTATCTTGCGGCCTATATGGTCAAAAAGGTATTTCAGTTTTTAGCACGTTTTGGGTTAGATTGGTTTATACTTTCGCTGATAGGCGCTATTATCCTGGCCTCACAGTTTCCCGGTCCGGGTGTTGCCGATGGACCATTCTCCATATCTTCTATTGCCAACATCGGCATTTCATTTATCTTCTTTTTCTATGGATTAAAACTTAATAAGAGTAAGCTGGTAGCTGGCCTCAGCAACTGGCGGCTCCATATCCTGGTGCAGGTAAGTACCTTTATTATATTCCCGCTGCTTATTCTTGTCCTCAGGCCATGGCTGGATAAGGGAGATACGCAGGTCCTGTGGTTGGGCACCTTCTTCCTGGCGGCCTTACCTTCTACAGTTTCTTCTTCGGTAGTAATGGTGTCGATTGCCAACGGCAATATCCCGGCAGCCATTTTCAATGCCAGTATTTCCAGCCTGATGGGCATTTTCATTACGCCGGTTTGGATGAGCGTGATCACAGGTGGCAACCACAACAATATGGACATGGGCGATATTGTACAAAAACTGTTGTTGCAGATCCTCGCGCCGGTGGTACTGGGATTATTGTTGAACCCCACGAAGCTGGGACGTATCGCAGAAAAGTACAACAAGCAATTAAAATACTTCGATCAGCTTACCATCCTCGCTATTGTATATACCGCCTTTAGCGAATCGTTCGATCAACACATGTTTAGTAACCTCGGCATAGGAGAGCTATTCCTATTGGGCGCCTGTATGGCATTACTGTTCTTCGCTGCTTATTTTCTCACGGGTTATATTGCCCGGCTCCTGCATTTTAGCCGGGAAGACAGGATCACGGCCACTTTTTGCGGTTCCAAGAAATCTCTGATACACGGCACGGTCATGGCAAAAGTGATCTTTATGAACAGCCCCCTCATGGGTATCCTCCTGCTACCCATCATGCTCTACCATGCCCTCCAGTTGATAGCCGTGAGCATCATAGCGCAGCGCATGGCCAAGAAGCACCGCCAGGCGCCATAGCTTTAACATTTTGATGGCACCAGTCCGGGAAATAAAACGGTGGCCCCTCCGTTTCAGAGCCAACCCACACCGTTAACCATGCAAAAACTGCTGCCGGGCTGTATGCTCGTCCTCTTTTTCGTAACAGCCTGTAAAGACCGGCTCAATCCGGAAGCCATCAGCGCTATTAACCATTCTTTAAACAAAGCCAATGAGATCATTATTGAGGATAATGAGGTAGTCTACCGTGCCTTGGATAAGAAAGCCAAAGATCCATGTACGAAGGCAAAGATGGAGTTATGGCATCGCAAAGCGCTTTCGGTAAAAGCATTGTCAGATGAAGTGTGCCAGTACATTATAAGCCTGAAAGAACAATTGGCTGTGATAAAAAAAGATGATGAGGCAGGTGTTCGGGTATTGTTGCGGAAAGAAGGAGATAGCTTGTGCAATAAGTTGGTCAGGTATAATAGTGTTGTTGTAAGAGCTATCAATCCGGAAGAATTAAATGATAATCCCTTCTTTAAAGCACATCTGATAAAGGATGTTGAATCTTTTAAAAAGAATATAGCAAGCCGATCAGGGATACGGACTGATAGTTTAATACAGTACCCTGCTGATAATGAGCATTGGAAAGAAATTTACTTGAATACGTCCTCATTGCAGCTCGGCATGGCTGTCCTGAATAAAATACAGCATGACGTTTTAGTGACAGAAAATGAGCTGATTACTTATATGAATAACCTGGTAGGCTGTCACATCAACTCCTACGATGTATTCCAGGCTATAGCTGTACTAAACAGCAGCTACGTCAAAGCAGGCCAGCCAATTGAGGTTACTGCAGGAGTGGGAGCTTTCAGCGCTGCGAGTAAGACGAATATCACGATTAATGGATCGGTGGTGCAACTCGATGACGATGGAACCGCAACCTATAAGCTGGCAACCAATCAGAAACCTGGTAAATACCGCGTGCCTGTCCGGATAGAATACACAAAGCAAGATGGATCAACAGATGTCATTACCAAATACCTCGAATACATCATCGCTGAATAGGTTTTATTTTTTTGAATACACTACGCCTTCTTTTGTCATTTCGAACGAAGCGATAGCGAAGTGAGAAATCTGCTTCCCCAACAAGGCAGGCCCGCTTTTTGCCGTATTTCCGGCAAATAACAAGCTATGACTACACAAGAAATTGCCAACCGCCTGGTAGAAATATGCCGGTCAGGAGAATGGGAGAAAGCCCAGCGCGAATTATATGCAGAAGATGCAGTAAGCAAAGAGCCTTACGCTACTCCCGCGTTTGAAAAAGAAACCAAAGGCCTGCAAGCCATCTTCGATAAAGGCAGGAAGTTCGATTCCATGATCGATACGCTGCATAGTCTCTCCGTTTCCGATCCTATCGTAGCGGAAAATTCTTTCGCCTGCATTCTCGACATGGACATCACCATGAAACAACAGGGACGTATGCACATGAAAGAATTGTGCATTTACAAAGTAAAAGATGGTAAGATCATTGAAGAAGAGTTCGTTATGTAACGTCCTCACACTTCTTCCTTCGACAATACCCTGTTGGCCACTTTGCCAATGGTGAGCCCCTGCACGATGATAGAGAAGACCACCACAAAGTAAGTAATGGCCAGAATGGCCTGTTTGTGTGGGCCATTGTCGATCGACAACGCCAGCGCGATGGATACGCCACCGCGTAGGCCTCCCCATACCAGTATCTTAATGGTGCCGCTGCTGAACTTATTCCGGAAGGGAATAAGCTTAACGGGTATCCAGATAGAGATATAGCGGGCCAGCAATACTACCAGGATCGCTATACAGCCCATGACCCAGTAATGATTGAGGTCGGGGATCAGCAACAATTCAAAACCTATGAAGAGGAATAGGATCGCGTTCATGATCTCATCGATCAGCTCCCAGAATTTATTGAGGTAATCTTTCGTGGTGGGCGACATGGCTGTTCGTTTGCCATAATTCCCGATCACGATGCCCGCAGCCACCATGGTCAGCGGCCCCGACATATGGAGCGTATGAGCAATGAGATAACCACCCATCACGACGGACAAAGTAATCAGTACTGTTACATTATAGTCGTCGATCTTGCGAATAGCATTGGAAGCGCCCCATCCAAGCAAAGTACCCAGCATAAAACCGCCCACGGCTTCCTTCACCAATAACCAGCTTACATTGCCCAGCGAAAGATCGATCTCACTGCCCTGCGCCAGCTGCAGGATCACAGAAAAGACAACTACCGCCACGCCATCATTGAAGAGTGATTCTCCGGCTACTTTGGTTTCCAGCGACTTTCTCACATTGGCTTTCTTAAGTATGCCCAATACAGCAATAGGGTCTGTAGGTGATATAAGAGAGCCAAAGAGCAGGCAATACAGGAAAGGCAGGTCTATGTGAGAAAGATGGAAAACGTAGTACAGGATACCCCCAATAGCGAAGGTGGAGATCAGCACACTGATAGTAGAGAATACAATGATCGGCGCTTTTTGCTCATTGAGTGCGCGCAAATTGATATGGATAGCGCCCGCAAAAAGCAGGAAGTTGAGCATAGCACCCATCAGCACCTCGGTAAAGTCCACATCCATGAGCAGCGTGGAAAAGTGCGTAAAGAATTTAGGAAACAAGCTGCCACCAATTACCAACAGGATCGAAGAGATCATGGCAATGATCATGACGCCGATGGTAGAAGGCAGCTTTAACACCCGCAGGTTGATGTAAGAGAAAAAAGAAGCCAGTACGATCAATACAGAAAAGGAATAATACAGTTCCATAAGCACACACAATTAACAATTAAGGTGGGCCTTCCCGCAATACTGCGGGACCGTCTGGCGTGGTAGCGCTGGCGGGAGGCTCACCTTTAATTCAGTGAACTAAGCACACAGGGTGATAAATGCCGCAAAAGTAGCTTGCGGCATTCTAAGAGAACCTTAGAATTAGATTAGAATTGAGTTAAGGAGTCATGCCCGGAAATTCCTGCAATAACTTTTCCAGTTTGGTTACGATATCGGGATTATTGCTGGCAATGTTATGATTCTCACCGGGATCTGCTTCCATATCAAACAGCTCTGTTAATTTCTCTGCACCTGTGCCGGTAATGCGCAATTTCCACTTTCCATCCCGTACCGCCTGCGCCTGGTTATGCACATAATAAATGGGGCGATGGGAGAGATGTGCCTGCTTGCCCGATAACAAGGGCATAACAGATTGTCCGTCGAGCGTCCTGCCTGCAGGCAATGGTAAGTTCAGCCAATTGGCGAGACTGGGCAATATATCCAGTGATGAAACAGGATCAGTGATAGTTTGATTAATAGGGCTGTGGCCTTTCCAGTAGAAAATGAAAGGCACACGATGACCGCCTTCATAAGTATTGGCTTTCTGTCCCCTGAAGATACCGGTGGTGCCTACATGCCAGGGCTTGGTATAGCCATCGGCGATCATCCTGTCCGGGAAACCTATCCAGGGACCATTATCACTGGTGAAGATGAAGATCGTATTATCGGCCATACCTTTTGCTTCCAGCGCCTGCCAGATGCGTTGCAGGCTTTCATCCAGTTGCTCCACCACGTCGCCATACAATCCACCGGCTGAGTGACCTTGCCATTTGGCTGGCACAGCTAATGGCAGGTGAGGCATGTTTTGCGCGAGGTATAAAAAGAAGGGTTGTTGCTTCGATTGTGATTGGATATACTTGATGGCCTCTTGTGCATACAGGTCAGTGAGTATAGTATCTGCCGGACGTACAATCGCAGTTGTACGATTACGGAATATCTTCATCACGGTATCTGTCTTTACATAGGGATGCCTGTAATCATGACTATACAAAGTGCCGAAGAATTGATCGAAACCCTGTGCAGTAGGATGATAATACGATTTGGTGTCACCAAGGTGCCATTTGCCGATCAAAGCAGTGCGATAGCCTGCTTGCTTTAGCATTTCAGCGATGGTCATTTCTTCATCAGGCAATCCATTGGGCGCACCCGGTCCGAGTGGCACGGGGATTTTCATGCGCGTGGCATAGCGGCCGGTAAGTAAAGATGCGCGCGAAGGTGAACAGGTAGGAGAAGGGACAAGAAAGTTAGTGGCTTTGATACCCTTGGTAGCCATCTTATCGAGGAAAGGTGTTTTGATCAAAGGACTGCCAAAGCAGCTCAGGTCACTATAACCCATATCGTCGGCAAACACAAGAATAATATTGGGACGTTGTTGTGCAAACAGCATGCTTTGGAGCAACAGTAAACCTGAAACCAGGATCATTTTCATCTTCATGCCGCAATATAAAAACTTACCACGCTATGTGCAGAGAAATGTTGCCAACTTCCTGGCGGGAGAATCCTTTGAAGAGTGCAGAGGAACTTTTTTGAGTGAAGGAGATGCCGACATTGCCTTTGGAAAGCACAGCGCCAAAATCTAAACGGGTGATCACACGCTGTTTTTCCTGTTCGGCAAATTCACGTTGCACTTCATAACCATCATCCGGTAGCTTGGCGTTGTGGTTGAATACGCCTCCTTCCAGTAAGGCATTCCTGATGATAAACTCTGCTCCAGGTTGTATAGTGAAATAAAACTGCCAACGGTTGGTGTGGCTTTTATCAGTAGAGAATTGTTGAATAAAACCATTAAAGAAAGGATTCATCCTGCCGAGGCGGATGGTGGCGTAAGCAGCGGCGCCATTCAGCATAGTGCCGGCATATACTTGTCCGCTGCCAATAACCTCGGCCCATTGTCTGTGTTGCCAAAGCTGTTTGCTGATCGTCAGGTTGTAATTGAGCAACAGGTCGGCAGGCTTCTGGTAATCCCATCCCCGTGGTTGTTGAGCACCGATGATGCGGTGCATGAGTTTTTGTGTTTCCTCTCCAAGGGCAGGAGGGCCCATCACGCCCAATACCAGTTCCGATTGTAGGGACAGCTTTTTGACGGGGTTGGCTGAGTGTAAGCTACGGGTGGCAAACAAGGCGCCAACATAAGGATAATCTGCCGGGTCCGGCCGGCGGCGGACAATATTGTCGGGCGTTATCATTACCTGCATCACTCCCCAGCCGTGTGTGTTGATGCTGTTGGGGCCTGCGGCGGGTAACAACTTGCTGAGAAAAGACCTTTTTTGTTGTTGCCAGAAGAAATCGAGGCGGGTGCCGTTGGTGTAGCCTTTGTCGCTACCTATGTCGTAAAGGTTGATGGCGTCATTGTCCTCATATATGCGAATCATGTGTCTGTTGCCCCCAGGTTCCTGGGCAAAGACCGTTCTACATGGCAAGCCTATGAGGCAGACAATTAAACACCAGCAACTTCCCTTCTTCATGCTATAAACATAAGTACATTAAAAACCAGGCGTTTCGACGCTGTTTTTCAAAGGTGTAGGCTTACAACGGTTTTTAGACTGATTTTGTTTTTATATTTCTATGAAGTTCCCGGTTTTATTTGGGGTAGCCTATAAAAGACCACCTGAATTGTCATTATTGGTCAATGAAAAGGCCGCCCAGGCGGGCGGCCGTAAACCTTGGTACACCTTTCTTACTTATTTAGACAATGTCTCAAATTCTTTATCAGTCAGTACGATGTCGGCGCCATCCAGGTTTTCCTGTAAATGGTTCAGTGAACTGGTGCCGGGAATCAGCAGAATGTTGTCGGCGCGTTTCAACAACCAGGCCAGCGCTATTTGTGCGGTGGTGGCATTGTGAGCGGCAGCTATCGCATTGATCTTGCCGGCCAGCGCTTCAGGGCCTGATGCCAGTGGGTACCAGGGAATGAATGCCATATTACGCTCGATGGTGTAATCCAATACATCTTCCCATTTGCGGTTGCCCAGGTTGTACAGGTTTTGGACCGATACGATGGGAACCACTTTCTCTGCTCTTTGTATTTGTTCTACAGTTACTTCCGACAATCCCACATGGCGGATCTTGCCGGCTTTTACAGCTTCCACCACAGGCGCCAGTGTTTCTTCAACCGGTACATTGGGGTCGAAACGGTGCAGCTGCCAGAGATCGATGGTGTCCACTTTCAGCCTTTTTAAGCTGCCCTCGATGTTTTCGCGGATGAAGGCCGGGCTGCCATCAGGAACCCATTGTCCGGGGCCGGGTCGGCTAAAACCGCCCTTCGTGGCTATGACAAGTCCCTTCTTGTAGGGGTGTAATGCGTCAGCGATCAGCGATTCGTTGTACTGGGGACCATACGCCTCGGCAGTGTCGATGAAGTTCACACCGCCTGCCACGGCTGCCTGCAGCACCTTGATCGCCCCGGCGCGGTCTCTGGCGTCTCCCCAAACGCCTGTGCCTGTCAGTTGCATGCCGCCATAACCCAATCGGTTGATGGTAAGATCGCCGCCCAGTTGCCATGTCAGTGGAATGGCTTGTGTAGTATTTGCGCTCATAGTAGTATGATTTAAGTGAGAGTGTTTATAAAACAACAGCCTTTTACAGGAATATGTTCAGACGGGGGCTAACACAATTCAAAGCAATTCTTACAAAATTCAAACAATAGGTCCTGGATCGGGCTGGTCAGGGAAGGTTGTCCGGTGGCCTGCTGCTGTCACGAATGGTGACTTGCATACCATGTACGACAGCTTATTGCAGATGAGCAACAAGTCGCATATCACCCTAATCGCAGGATGATAGTTATATAAATCACGTGCAGGCACATTGGATGTTATCATGTATCAGAAATTTTATACACACGCGTAGATAAGTAATAGTTCGTGTGTTGATTTTCGTTAAATTGAATATTCGTTTTTGTTAACCTTAAATTTTTATCAGTATGAAACAAAATGAACTGAAGAGTCCATTCTTCGCTCAGTTCCTGGAGTCACAGCAAACCAAAGTGCAACAGCCAGGCGAAGCAAACCTGCTGGTATGGCCTCCTGTATCGCTGCCCATTATGGACTACGATCAAACGCACAAGTACCCTTCTGATGGTGATGATGATCTGCCAACACATTAATTGGACACAACCGGGTATAGCCGGTTAAACATTACTTCATTATTTAAACGGTACTATTATGCAACAACAAGATGCAGGAAAGAAACCATTCTTTGCGCAGTTCCTCGAAATGCAGCAACGTACACAGGAAGCTACCGGGCAGTTTGCCGGGGATAGTCCTTTTCCTGAGATCACCAAGCCTATTCTGGATATGGAGCACACGCTGAAGTATCCTTCAGATGGTGATGAGGTGTAGATTTTCCTATTATCTATTTAATTTCTTCAAAGCAAACAAGCAATAGTCATCCGGCTATTGCTTGTTTTTACTATTGCCATGGTCTTGTGCATTACCCATTCCAATGACTTTTATACCATCGATATCGTTCAGCAGCATCTTGAAAAGATGGGTGTCCCTTCTTATCGTTTAAATACTGATGAGTTTGCTACAGGCTATAAACTCCATTATTCTCTGCAGCAATATGGCTTATCGGGCAATGGACACACCATTACCGATACGCAGATATCCGCCGTATGGTACCGGAAGTTGTGGGAGATGAAAACACCTGACGATCTTGATCCGGCATATCAATCCGTCTTTATCCGTGAGTATAAAACATTCCGGGACCTCTTTCTGCATGCATTGCAACGGGTGCCGTGGATGAATCCTCTGCAGGCCGATCATGCGGTGTGCAACGATAAGCTGCAACAGTTGCGCGTGGCCTATGCGGTAGGGCTTACAGTGCCGGCCAGCATTTTTACTAATGATGCAGCTGCGATTCGTGAATTCTTCACGCACTGTAAAGGAGAGGTAGTGATGAAGCTGCACAATGCTTTATCCAAAACCATGAAAGGCGATGGTGCTTTTTTCCCTACTACACGGTTGACGGCCGGCATGCTTGAGCAGCTGGACCTGCTGGCTTATTGTCCCATGATCTTTCAGGAGTACATTCCCAAGGCATATGAGCTACGCATCGCCTATATAGACGGCGTTTGTTTTGCAGGTAAGATACCGCACACGGAAGGGACAGCGCCTACCGACTGGCGCGCCCAAACAGGTGGACCGGTACAATGGCAGTTGTATGAATTACCGGCAGCAGTACAACAGAAACTCCATCAACTAATGAAGGGATTGGGCCTTCTTTTCGGCGCCATCGACATGATCAGGCATAACAATGGCGATTATGTTTTCCTTGAAGTGAACCCGCAGGGAGAATGGGGGATGCTGCAAAAATACCTGGGTTATCCTATTGGAGAAACCATTGCTGAAAAACTGATAACACGTATTAAAAATGGCTAAACAAAAGATATTGATTGTTACACATAGTGCTGATAATACCAGCACCCAAATTGTTATTGATAATATTGTAAAAGCTGGAGGTGTGGCTGTCCGGTTCGATGTGGATCGTTATCCGCTGGAAGCCTCCCTTTCCACTTCATTTGAAAAGGGGCGCTGGCGTATTCTGCTGGATACAGGCAGTGGCATCCATGACCTCGAAGATGTGACCGCTGTCTGGTACCGCAGGAGTTATAACCTGGGTAAAGGATTGCAAACGGTGATCGACCCTGAATACCTGCCAGCCACCATTGGTGAAGTGAAGCGTACATTGATGGGCATGCTCGAAGGATTGAATTGCTTTCAGTTGGCCCGTAACAGCGTTTACCGTCGGCTCGATAGCAAAGAAGAACAACTAAAAGTGGCTGTACGCAATGGGTTACTGATTCCCGATACTTGCATCAGTAACGATCCTGCGGTAGTAGGCCGGTTTATAGAAGAGCAGGGGGGCAGTGTGATCAGTAAAATGCAAAGCTCCTTTGCTGTGTACCGCGAAGCGGAAGAACATGTGGTGTTTACAAATGCCGTCACCACCGGTCATTTGCAGGAATTGGATACGCTACGTTATTGCCCCATGGTATTTCAACAGCAGGTGGAGAAGAAGCTGGAGTTGCGGGTAACGATCGTAGGACAGGAAGTGTTTGCTTTCAGTATCGATTCACAACGCATAGATAATGCCCGGGTAGATTGGCGCAAGGAAGGCGCCAACATGGTGCACGACTGGCAGCTTTATCAATTACCAGGTGACGTAAAGGAAAATCTGTTGTCCTTCATGGATGAATATGGCCTCAATTACGGCGCCATCGACCTGATCCTTACACCAGATGATCAATATTATTTCCTCGAAGTAAATGCCGCCGGAGAGTTCTTCTGGCTCGACCGCCTCTGCGATCACGCCATTTCCCGGCAAATAGCTGCTGTGTTAATGGGAGCGGCGCCACGTAGGGAAGGTTAGCAAAGAAAAGGTTAATTTACGGTACGTTTCATTCAATAGCCACCCCAGGATGGCAGTGGCTCACGTACTTTCTTTTAACCTAAACAAACAACAATTATGAAAAAATTCTTCAAGGTCCTTGGGATAATCATTTTGGTATTGATCATTATTGTGTTGGTGGCGGGTTTGATTGCGCCCAGGAAGTATCATCTTGAAAGAGAGATTACCATCAATGCACCGCGCGAAAAAGTGTGGCCGCAGGTGAGCTCGCTGGTCAATATGAATAAATGGAGCCCTTTTGCAGAACAAGATCCCAATATAAAAGTAAGTTTTGAAGGGCAGGACGGAACAGTAGGTTCCGGCTATAAATGGGAAAGCGAAAAGGTAGGTGCCGGTGAACAAAAGATCACCAAACTCGATCAACCCAACAGGGCAGATTCCCATCTTCATTTTATTAAACCTTTCGAAGGAGAAGCCGAAGCTTTTATTGACCTGAAAGAAGCAGGTAGCGCTACTAAAGTTACCTGGGGATTCAGCACTGAATACGCTTACCCAATGAATGCCATGTTGCTGGTGATGAACATGGACAAAGTCATGGGTGAGACTTTTGACAAAGGACTGTCCAATCTTAAACGCACTGTCGAATCTAATTAATAGCAGGTAGCCCTGGCATTTATCTTGCAGCAACTGCTGAAAGCAGTATTGTTATGCAGGAAAATGATCTCTTTCCGGGTAATCCGATCATCAGGCACAAATACACAGCCGATCCTACGGTGATCACTTATCGTGATACGGTATACCTGTATACAGGTCATGATGAGGCGCCTCCCGGTGAAGAACGTTATGTGATGAATGATTGGCTTTGCTTTTCTTCTGATAATATGATTACCTGGAAGGAGCATCCTGTTTCGCTGAAAGCTACCAGCTTTGCCTGGGCCAGTGGCGATGCCTATGCTTCCAAAGTAATACATCACAACGGTCGATTTTATTGGTTTGTCGCTGTATCACACGCCACGATAAAAGGCAAGGCCATCGGGGTAGCTGTTTCTGATCATCCTACTGGTCCATTTGTTGATGCAAAAGGGAAAGCCCTGATCACTCAACACATGGTGCCCGACCCCCATATTGAAAAAGTTAATCTCGACCCTACGGTATTGATCGATGATGATGGTTCTGCACACATTTTCTGGGGTAATAGTGTTTGTTATTATGCTACATTAAAACCCAATCTGCTGGAGCTGGATTCTCCTGTACAACGTATCTCCCTGCCAGGGTTTGCAGAAGGCGCCCATATTCACAAGCGCAATGGATGGTATTACCTGTCTTATGGTTATGGTTTCCCGGAAAAGGTAGCTTATGCCATGAGCAGAAGCATTCATGGTCCCTGGACTTTTAAAGGCATCCTCAATGAAATTGCCGGTAACTGTCAAACCAACCGGCCGGCAATCCTCGACTTCAAAGGACAATCTTATTTCTTCTACCACAATGGCGCACTCAGGGAGGGCGGCAGCCACCGGCGCTCTGTATGCGTCGATCATTTATACTACAACGACGACGACACTATCAAACGCGTGATCATGACCTCGGAAGGTGCGCTTGGTGAATAGAAGGTTACCTGATCGTAGAGAAGGAGAGCGGTTTCATCATGATCGATTCCACTTTCTCCACGATCTTGCCATCTTTCTCAGAGGCGTCGCGGGCGGCTATCCACACGAGGTCAGCGCGGAAGGTTTCGAAGGACTTTTTCCCTGCCTCTTCACTTTTGTGGGCCAGTATGTAAACCAACTTAGACTGAGCAGTATCCGTTGCCACAGTGGTCCAATAAGCAATATTGGTCATGCCGTGCTTTTCAAACAGCTTTTGGGTATGGTCCCTGAACCGGGCAATCAGGTTTGGCAATTTGCCGGGCAGACAGGTATAAGTGCGTAACTCGAAGGTGCGGTCAGCGCCCTGGCGTGATGCTTTGATGATAGGGGAGATGCTGGCAGCATTCATAAACACAGAGGTGATTTTCGCAATGATCTTACCATTCTCTTCCGATTTAGCGGCCACCTGTTTCCATTCCGGGTCGTTGACAAAGTTTTTCCAGGAACTGTCGCGGGCTGCTTTGTTGGGGAAGGCCAGCACGTAATACAGGGCACTGTCGGGATTATTGATGGGCAGCCAGTAGCCGATATTGGTCATGCCATGCTTTTCAAAAATACGGGTGGTGTGATTGGTGAAGCGCTCAACCAGGGTATTTAGCTTACCCGGATTGCAGTAGTATATGCGCAATTCAAAATAACGGGTATCAGCCTGTTGGGCAAAGGATAGCTGAATGAACAGCAGCATGGGTATAAGGCAACGCAATGTTTTCATACAGATAAAGCTACAATACTGCAGGAAATTTTGTACAAGAATTATTGACATTGCCTGATCAACTCTACTACTTCCTCTCCATACGTTTCTGTAAACCCGTACCTGAGCGCCAACTGAAACTGTTCCAGCGCAAGCGGTTTGTTGCCCTGGTCCAGGTATATCCTTCCTTTGAACATGTATGCATAGGAGTTGCCTTTGTCCAACTCCAGCGATTGATCGATCAGAGTGAATGCTTCTGCTGTTTGTCCCAGCTTGTGCTTGACAAAGCCAAGGTTATCATATGGATAAGCAAAGGAAGGGTTGGCCTGAATGGCTTTTTCGTAATAAGGTACTGCTTCTGTATACCTGCCTTGACGGTAAAGATTAAATCCCATACTGTTCAGCAACTCATCGTTGTCGGGCTCTTTAGTGAGTGACTTTTGCAGGATTTCTTCCACTTTCTGGTATTCGCCAATCTCGTCATACATAAAGGATAGCCACAGGTAATTGGAAGCATGAGGATAGAATTCAATGATTTCAAGAAAGAGGTTAATAGCCTTATGGTAGTCTCTTTTCTTTAACCAACAATTGATCAGTAAAAACTTAAAACCGCTGAATCCCGGGTTTATTGCAAGGCCTGTGTGGCAGGTGGCAATGCACTCCTCATATTGTTGGTAATGGTATAAGTCATCTGCATGCTTGTGGATCTTGTTCGTCTGCTCCTGCATAGTGGGAGCCAGGTCAAAGAGCCGGGCGAGGAAGGAAGGCTTACGGAGTTGCTGCCATGGTATGGTAAGCGGCTGTTTAGGCAACCCGTCGGCAATGTCCTCATAAATAATCCCTGCTTTTTTTATCTTTTGCGATACCTCATTGTCGTAGCTGAGCATGGCCATTAACAGGTGTACGGAATCGACGGAGTGGCTTTTCCCCTGTTGCTGGGCTATATGTACTGTATGGCTTACAATCCTTTCCATGCGCAATGTCAGTGCTATGGTGTCTTCCATTGTTTTACTTCCGGTAGCCGGATATTGCTTTTGCAGCCAGTCAAGGCATTCGGCCGGGTCCAGGGCCGTCAGGCGTTTTTGGGCCAGGCAGGGGACATGGAGCATGGCCACAAAGCAGTGGTCATAATGGATGAAATCATGCTTACACCTGATAGCCAGCACTCTCGATTCAGCCCAGACCTGATTCAGGTCGGGATTATCCAGGTTGTTCATTGGTGAAAATCTGACGTTTAGGGTCTAAATTATTGAGTTACATTTGCATAAGGAACTTAAATATAATAAAGCTGCTGGAATATCCTATTAGCAGTGACTAATGAAATGGGGTGGAAAGCATCTGCCGGGTTGTCAGATAATTTTAATTGTTTTATGATTTAGGTTAGAAAAAAGGGGAGTAAAAACCTGATTATCCGGATATATTTTAAGAAATTCGCAATTCTCTTTTAAATTATACAAAATGAGTACGACGTCTGCTACGCTGTTCGACAAAGTATGGGATGCCCATGTGGTCAGGAAAATTGACGACGGCCCCGATGTGTTTTTTATCGATCGCCATTTTATTCACGAAGTGACGAGCCCGGTGGCCTTCCTCGGCCTGGAAAGCCGGGGACTGAAAGTGATCTTCCCGGAAAAGACTTTCGCTACTGCCGACCACAATACGCCTACCATCAACCAGCACCTGCCGGTGCAGGATCCGCTTTCTGCCAACCAGCTGAAAGCGCTGGAGACCAACTCCGCCAAATATGGTATTTCTCACTGGGGGCTCAACAACCCCAAGAATGGTATTGTGCACGTAGTAGGTCCGGAAAATGGTATTACCCTGCCGGGTATGACCATCGTGTGCGGTGATTCACATACTTCTACGCATGGCGCTTTTGGCGCTATCGCCTTCGGTATCGGTACGTCGGAAGTGGAAATGGTGCTTTCTTCTCAGTGCATCATGCAGCCCAAGCCTAAGAAAATGCGCCTCAATGTGCATGGTAAACTGGGCAAAGGCATTACGCCGAAAGATGTTGTGCTCTATATTATTTCCAAACTCACGGCTGCCGGCGCTACTGGCTACTTTGTAGAGTTTGCCGGTGAGGTGTTTGAGAATATGACCATGGAAGGCCGGATGACGGTTTGTAACATGAGCATCGAGATGGGCGCCCGTGGTGGTATGATCGCTCCCGACGAAACTACTTTTGCTTATATCAAGGGCCGTGAAAAGGCCCCCAAAGGTGAAGCCTGGGATAAAGCACTGGCTTACTGGAAGACGTTGAAAACTGAACCTGGTGCTACATTCGACGCAGAGCATAATTTCCAGGCCGCCGATATCGAGCCTATGATTACCTATGGTACCAACCCTGGTATGGGCATGGGTATCACCAAACATATCCCTACTGCCAAAGAAATTGGTGGCAGCAAAGCCAGCTATGATAAGTCACTCGACTATATGGGCTTCCATGAAGACGAGGCCATGCTGGGTAAAAAGGTGGATTATGTATTCATCGGCAGTTGCACCAACGGCCGTATTGAAGACTTCCGCGCTTTTGCCTCTGTAGTAAAAGGCCGTAAGAAAGCTGATCACATTACTGCGTGGATCGTGCCCGGTTCTCATATCGTAGAACAGCAGATCAAAGAAGAAGGTATCCTCGATATCCTTACTGAAGCAGGTTTCCAATTGCGTCAGCCCGGCTGCTCTGCTTGTCTGGCTATGAACGACGACAAGATCCCTGCCGGTAAATATGCCGTGAGCACCAGCAACCGCAACTTCGAAGGAAGACAAGGCCCTGGCGCAAGAACACTGCTGGCAAGTCCGCTGGTAGCTGCTGCTGCCGCCGTAACGGGCGTAGTAACAGATCCGCGGGAGTTGATTTAGGTATTGGTGTTTTGCCAACAGCTAAAGCCTAACAGCTAATAGCTTCAAAACAATTATTAATTATTACAACCATCATCTAAAAATGGCTTACGATAAATTCACGGTATTGAAGAGTTCAGCGGTTCCCATGCCCATCGAGAATGTGGACACTGACCAGATCATCCCTGCCCGTTTCTTAAAGGCTACTGAACGGAAAGGTTTCGGTGATAACCTGTTTCGCGACTGGCGCTTCAATGGCGACGATACACCCAAGCAGGATTTTGTATTGAACAACCCTATTTACTCCGGTAAGATACTGGTGGGCGGCCGCAACTTTGGTAGCGGTAGCAGCCGTGAGCACGCTGCCTGGGCTATTTACGATTACGGTTTCCGTTGTGTGGTATCCAGTTTCTTTGCAGATATCTTCAAGAACAACTCTTTGAACATCGGTATCCTCCCTGTAACCGTAAGTCCTGCCTTCCTGGACAAGATCTTTAAGGGTATCGAGGCTGATCCCAATGCGCAGCTGGAAGTGAACCTGCCTGAACAAACCATTACCATCCTCGCCACCGGCGAGAAGGAATCTTTCGATATCAATGGTTACAAGAAGCACAATATGATGAATGGGTATGATGATATTGATTATCTGCAATCCTTGAAAACCGAAATTCAATCTTTTGCTGCTAAAAGCATGTATTAAACAGCCCTAACGATTTTATGTCTTCTGCCCCGCGTTATCTCGAGATAATGGATACAACGCTCCGTGATGGTGAGCAAACCAGCGGTGTATCTTTTTCTGCTTCTGAGAAGCTGACGATTGCCCAGCTACTATTGACTGATGTAAAAGTGGACAGGATCGAGATCGCTTCTGCCCGCGTTTCCGATGGTGAATTTGCCGCGGTAAAGGCCATTACCAAATGGGCCAAAGCCAATGGCTTCCTCAATAAAGTAGAAGTGCTCACTTTTGTGGATGGCGATGTGTCTGTTCAATGGATGCAAAAAGCCGGCGCCAAAGTGATGAACCTGCTCACCAAGGGTTCGCTCAATCACCTCACACACCAGTTGAAGAAAAAGCCTGAGCAGCACTTCGCAGAAATAGCTGCGGTCATTGCGCTGGCAAAGAAGAAGGGGCTGGAATGTAATGTGTACCTCGAAGATTGGAGTAATGGTATGCGGCATTCCAGAGAGTATGTGTTCCAGTATCTTGACTTCATCACTACACAGCCCGTAAAACGG
The DNA here is from genome assembly GCF_059502485.1 of Paraflavitalea sp. Classification (NCBI taxonomy): domain Bacteria; kingdom Pseudomonadati; phylum Bacteroidota; class Chitinophagia; order Chitinophagales; family Chitinophagaceae; genus Paraflavitalea; species Paraflavitalea sp. Next base: position 310,667 of record NZ_JCACET010000010.1, on the reverse strand, counting down.
GTCATGTTGCCCGATACATTGGGGGTACTCATTCCTTCTGAAGTGTATGAGTTCATCTCCTCCATTGTAGAACGGTATCCTGATACGCATTTCGATTTCCACGCGCACAATGATTATGACCTTGGTACAGCCAACGTGCTGGAAGGTGTAAAGGCAGGCGCTCATGGCATTCACCTTACCATCAATGGTATGGGCGAGCGGGCAGGTAATGCACCGCTGGCCAGTGCTATCGCCGTGCTGAATGATTTTATGCCCGAGGTTAAAACGGCCGTAACAGAGAAGTCTTTGTATACGGTCAGTAAACTGGTGGAATCGTTTTCCGGTTTCCGCATTCCGGTGAACAAACCGGTAGTAGGGGAGAATGTGTTTACGCAAACAGCAGGCATCCATGCGGATGGCGACAAGAAAAACAAATTATACTTCAGCGACCTGATGCCTGAGCGTTTCGGTCGTCAACGTAAATATGCACTGGGCAAAACCAGTGGAAAGGCCAATATCGAGAATAACCTGCATCAGCTGGGTATTCAGTTGGCCGACCCTGACCTGAAGAAAGTAACGCAGCGCATCATCGAGCTGGGCGATCGCAAGGAAGTGGTAACGCAGGCCGACCTGCCTTATATCATTGCCGACGTGTTGAACAGCAACGCAATCGAGGAGAAAGTGATCATCGAGAACTATGTGCTGACGCACTCCAAAAACCTCAATCCTTCTGTGACGTTACGTATCTCTGTAGAAGGAGAGTTGTATGAAGAGCATGCACAGGGCGATGGTCAGTATGACGCCTTTATGAATGCACTGAAAAAAGTGTACAAGAAAAGAAAGCAGGAACTGCCTTCACTGGCCGATTACGCAGTACGCATTCCGCCGGGCGGTAAGAGTGACGCCTTGTGTGAAACCATCATTACCTGGACGCATAATAACAAAGAGTTCATCACCCGCGGGCTTGATAGTGACCAGACTGTTTCTGCGATCAAAGCAACGCAGAAAATGCTAAACCTGATTTAATAGTTCACCTCATAAATATCTCTACATGGCAAATAAGCATGTTCTCATTGTTCCGGGCGATGGAATAGGACAGGAAGTTACGGCAGTTGGTAAGCAAGTATTGGATAAGATCGCTGCTAAGTTTGGACACACGTTTACGTATGATGAAGCTTTGATCGGGCACGTGGCCATTGAAGCAACCGGCAATCCTTTACCCGATGAGTCGCTGGAAAAGATGCGTAAGTCGGATGCCGTTCTCTTTGGTGCTGTTGGTCATCCTAAATATGACAACGATCCTTCTGCCAAGGTAAGACCCGAGCAAGGATTGCTGAAGATGCGCAAGGAACTGGGCCTGTATGCCAACCTGCGTCCTATCAAATTGTTTGATGAACTGCTCGGTGCTTCCAGCATCAAGCCTGAAATATTGAAAGGTGCTGATATCCTGTTCTTCCGTGAGCTGACGGGTGACATCTATTTTGGAGAGAAGGGTAGAAAGAACAATGGTGACACGGCTTATGATATTGCCGAATACAGTCGCTTTGAAGTGGAGCGCATCGCCCGCAAGGCTTTCGATGCTGCCCGCACGCGCAGAAAGAAATTATGCTCGGTAGATAAAGCCAACGTTATTGAAACTTCCAGGCTGTGGAGAGAAGTGGTACAGAAAGTGGCATTGGAATATCCTGATGTAGAAGTAGAGCACCAGTTTGTGGATGCTGCTGCTATGTTGCTCATCAAAGATCCGCGCCGTTTCGATGTGGTAGTGACCGCCAACCTGTTTGGTGATATCCTTACGGATGAAGCTTCCCAGATCGCTGGTTCTATGGGTATGCTGGCCTCTGCCTCTATTGGTGATGGTACCGGTGTTTATGAGCCGATCCACGGTTCTGCACATGATATTACCGGTAAGGGTGTTGCCAACCCGCTGGCTTCTGTATTGTCTGCAGCCTTGTTGCTGGATATCTCTTTTGGCCTGAAGGCTGAGGCTGACCTCGTGATCAGTGCGGTTGATAAAGTGCTGAAAGCTGGTTTCCGTACAAGAGACATTGCCGATTCAACTACACCTGCCGATAAGATACTGGGCACGGAAGCAATTGGCGCTGAAGTATTGAAGCATATCTGATCTCGACTTCATTGATAAAGAGAAACGCCCTCCGTTGATCAACGGAGGGCGTTTCTCTTTATATCCTGTCGCTATGTTTATTATTGTTTTACGACGAGTATATCTCTGACATCATTGTCGGTGATGAGTTTTAGGTAATAGACCCCGCGGGGGATCGTGCCGGTGTTGTCCATGCTGATCGTTTCTGTTACTTCCCGGGTAGCTTCCCAGCGCTTATAATAGACCAAAGTACCGGTCACGGTTCTCAGGTATGCCTGCAATGGTTGTTTACGCGATAGCTGTACTTTCAGCGTGAATTGGCCTCTGTTGGGGTTGGGTGTGACGATTGCAGCGTCGAAGATGTTATGCTGTTGCTTTATTTTAAACTCCTTTTCCACGGGCAGGTTGCAACTGCCAAAGTAAGGGATCATTTTGATCTTGAAAGTCCCATCATTGTTGAACCTAAGCCTGGGTGCAAACTGGTTATTGTCTACAACGATTGCGCCGGCCGGAAATTCCCACTTTACAGAATCTGGCTGGGGCAGGCATTTCTGGGTCATTTGTACCGTATCCGATACGTTCTGATTGCCTGTTATAACAAAATCGACATAAGTATTGACGCGGTTCCTTTCGGGGACCGTTACTTTGAAAGAGTCGATGCAGGTGTTGGCGTCTTTTGTTTTTAGCGTATACGTGCCGGTGGTGAGCCCTGTAAAGCTGGTGGGTGTTTGCCAGGCAGCATCATTGTTAATATTATAAGTATAAGGCGCTACACCGCCTGCGGCTTTTAAAGCGATCTGTCCATTGGTAGCTCCTATACAGATGGTGCCCGTTTCGAAAGTTGTTTTTAAGGGCTCAGGCTGAGTGATCGTTATGGTGGAATCCCTGTAGCAGCCAAGCGAATCAGCTACACGTACTGTGTAATCGCCTGCCGCGAGGGCAGGAGCTGTTGGTGTATTGGAAGGCACGCCTGTCCATGCATAAGTATAAGGTGTTGCTCTGTTGATGCCTGTTATGGTAGTAATGTAAATGAAGCCTGTCTGACTGTTGTGGCAAATTGCATCCTGTTTTAGAAAGGCGGCAATGGTAGGACCGGTACTTTTATAGGTAAGTAGCCTGGTACTAAGCCGTGTGCAGCCGTTCGCATCCCTGGTGGTGATAATATACTGGCCCCAGGGCAGGTTGTTATAGGTATTCGAACTTTGGTAATTCTCCCATACAAGGCCGGATGAGCCGGTTCTTAATATCCTGTATTCATAGGGTGCTGTTCCGCCGGAAGCTTCAATGACCAGTCTTCCTGTACTATCGTCTCTGCAAACAACATTGGTGGCGGCAACGGTAACAGCAATAGTTGGACATTGTGCCTGAGATGGTAATCTCATGAGCATGGCCAATGACAGCAATGCTAAACAAAATATTCTTCGTACACACAGGCGTGGTAGCCTAACGTAACGCTTCATAGCAGTAGTTGGTTTTGGGGCAGCGTTTATTCAGTTACTACCTGGTGTAAACGCTGTGATGAAAAGGTAGCATTTTCCCGGAATAAATCCAACCAGTGTGTGCAGGACATATTGTGAGTTCGGGGGCATTAACCAACCGGGGATTGGCCCGCCGGGGAGGGCGGTCAGAAAATACCGTGTTTATACTGATGGTAATAGCCGGAGAATGTTATACTTTCATATCTGCAATAATCATCAATTGACTCCATATGACTAAGCCTCCTCCCTTCCGTAAGCTAAGGGGTTACGCTTTTGACCCCTCTTTGTCATTGAAAATTGATACCGCCGCGATCAATGAGATCGTCTACAAAGTTCCTTGGGAAACAGTCACGCCAGGCCCTTGTGGTGAATACGTGGAGATAATTGATTATGACCCCACTGTTCAGAAGTATTACAAGCCGGTGGACCTTGATAATCACTATATTCTTGCGCAGGATGGTATCGAGCCAGGCGAGGGCAATCCGCAATTCCACCAGCAAATGGTGTATGCGGTAGTGATGACGACCATTAATAATTTTGAAAAGGCGCTTGGGCGTCAGATATTATGGGCGCCCCAAAGAGTAAAGGATCGCGGCGTTTACGAAAAATATGTTGCTCAGCTACGGATCTACCCGCATGCCCTCAGGGAGGCCAATGCCTATTATAGCCCACTGAAAAAAGCCCTGCTGTTTGGCTATTTCTCCTCCAATCCCGCCGATGAAACGCTGCACATGCCCGATTCATTGGTGTTTACTGCATTGAGCCATGATATTGTTGCTCATGAAACCACGCATGCCATTCTCGATGGTATGCACTCCAGCTATAATGATCCTACCAATCCTGACGTGCTGGCCTTTCACGAGGCTTTTGCTGATATCGTAGCACTGTTCCAGCATTTTACTTTCCCCGATGTGCTAAAACACCAGATAGCCCGCACGAGGGGTGACCTCGCATCGCAGAACCTGTTAGGGCAACTGGCCCAGGAGTTTGGTTCTGCCATTGGTGATTATGGCAGCTTACGCGATGCGATCGGTAAGGTAAATGAAACGACAAAGAAGTGGGAAGCTGCCGTACCCAATCCTTCGGCCTACCGCACGGAAATGGAACCGCATGCCCGCGGCAGTATCCTGGTGGCGGCAGTTTTTGAAGCCTTCCTGAGTATCTATAAAAGCCGCGTGGCCGACCTGCTGCGTATTGCTTCCAATGGTTCGGGCATTCTGCCACAGGGCGACCTGCATCCCGATCTCGTCAACCGGCTGGCGGAAGAAGCATCCAAGTCGGCAGCACATGTGCTCACGATGTGTATCCGTGCCTTGGATTATTGCCCGCCTGTCGACATCACATTTGGTGATTACCTGCGAGCCATCATTACTGCCGACAGTGACCTGGTGAAGGAAGACACACGCAACTACCGGCTCGCTTTTATCGATGCTTTCCGGCGGAGGGGTATCTATCCGGAAGATATTAAAACGCTGAGTGAAGAAAGTTTACGCTACAAAGATTGGGATATAGGCTATGCTACTTATGAATCGGGCGAGGCAATGCCCTACGATAGCGAAAATGCCAGCGATATCGAAGGCAATATTGATTGGAATACCAGGTACCTGGTTGGTGTCATCAATGGCTTTTTAAGAGATTACAGCAATGCTATCAAATATGTAAAGAAGCGGGAGAAGATCTATTCCATGACCAAAGATTATATCGGAGGGAAGTTTAATCCTACAACAAAAAAATGGGATATCCAGGGATTACACAGACGTATTGGTAATAAATTTGGCGAGTCGCCTACTTTCAGTCATATCACTGGTTTGGTCTTTGTCCGTAATTTTTTGGAATTAGGTATTCGTCCTACTGATAGTTATGATGGCCCTAATTTTCAGATACAAAACCTTCGATTGGTATCCCGTGTCGGTCCTGGCAATGCTCAGGTGAACCAGGTAATATTTTCTATTCTTCAATCCAGTGCAGTAAAGATCGAAAAGGATAAAGATGAACTGGTATTTCACCGCTTCAAACCTATTCAACGTAATGCAAAAGACCAGGTCCGGGAACCTATGCCCGACGGGTTTGAGCAACTAAAAGGTGGGTGTACCCTGATCTTTGACCTGGATAGCCTGAAGTTGAGGTATGCGGTATCCAAGCCCTTGATCGATACAGATCAGTCGCGTGGTGTTACCATTAACATGGCCAGATTTAAAAGACTGCTCGACTTCAGGCAGAAGAGCGGCGAAAGTGCTTTTGCTGCCTATTTCAGTGATCCTTCTCAACGTATCATGGAACCCTTTGCATTTTTACACCAGCATTAAACTCCTGATCCATGGCAACTAAAGCTGTAAAGAAGAAAGCTGCTTCCAAATCGAAAACAGCACTAAAGAAAAAGGCAGCGCCTAAGAAAGCGGCGAAGAAGAAAGCTGCCAAAAAGAAGACGGCAGTGAAGAAAAATGCAGTCAAGAAAAAGGCGGCAAAGAAGACTGCCCCAAAGAAAGTTGCACCGAAAAAGACTGCACCTAAAAAGACTACGCCGAAAAAGTCTGTATCTAAGCAACTGCTTGACGAAGACGGTCCTGCAAATGTCAGTTGGGAACAGGAACGGGGAAAACCGGGTACTGTATCTATTCGCATGTATTGTATTGGTACCGGCGATTGCTTTGTGATCAAATTCTTCGACCGGGAGGGCAGCCCTTTCAATATCGTCATTGATTGTGGATGTTGTATGGGTGATCCGGACTGGTTCCTGCCATATGTGAAGGACCTGCGTAAATATATTGGGAATACGGTCGACTTGCTGGTGGTTACGCATGAACACCAGGATCATGTGAATGGCTTTCAAAAATGTGGCGATCTGTTCGAGCGTATGGTTATTAAGACCGCGTGGTTTGCCTGGACCGAACATCCCGATGATCCCGGTGGAGAAGCTGCTGAATTGCTCAAAAAAAGAACTGCCATGAAAGCGGCATTGGGAAGTGCCATGCAGGAGATCGAAAAACAGGAGCCTGCTATCCAGCAGGCTATTGCCGATAGCGCTTTTGCCTTTGAGTTGAAAGCTGCGCGGGAAGCATTTCTTAATGGTATGAACTCGCTGGCCGAGATCAATCTTGAAGCAACAACCGAGACCGGTGGAAAACCACTGGCCGGCATGAAGCGGATAAAAGATATTCTGAGCGATAAAAAGACCAGGGTAAAATACCTGAATCCGGGAAGTTCCATTAGCGTCGATGGGCTGGCCGGCGTAAAGTTCCATGTACTGGGGCCTCCTAAGAACCGTGATCTTATTTTTAAAGAGGGTAAGCAGGGCACGGATGTTTTCCGCAAGAATATGGCATTGAATGAGAGTGCGCTCGCCGCAAGGGCGTTTTCAAGATTTTCCAATCCCACCGACAAGCCCGACCTGCCTTTTACGGATGAATATGTAGTTGATGACCGGGTAACAGGCCCGAATACAAAAAGCAAATACACAGGTGCGAATGATAACTGGCGCCGGATCGATAGTGAATGGCTGATGAGTGCCGGTTCTCTTGCCCTACGCCTTACCAGCCATATCAATAATACCAGTCTTGCGCTGGCAATCGAGTGTGAAGCTAATGGTAAGGTTATTCTTATGCCGGGCGATGCTGAGTATGGCAGTTGGGAAAGCTGGCACCTTATTCAGTCCTGGAACAAGAAGGGACGTAATCAAAAGCACCTGGTGGAAGACCTGCTGAACCGGACTGTTTTTTACAAGGTAGGCCATCACCTCAGCTATAATGGTACGGCACTCGAAAAGGGCATCAATATGATGCCGGAGAGTAATATGGTGGCCATGGCTACCCTCGACAGGAACCGGATATCAAAGGGATGGAAGTCAACCATGCCCAACAAGCATCTGCTGGCCGAACTGATCCGGAAAACCGGTGGCCGTTTTTTCATTATGGATGAAACAGAAGTGGATGGAGCGCCTTCGTTGACACTCGATCCTGGTACGCTGGATGAAGCTGTTTATAAAGCAAAGCGGCGGGATGATGACCTCGCCGCTTTGTACAAGCAATATACTTTTGAGTTTGGGCATGTTGCCCCATAAACTATTGTTCGCAGAGGCTTAATGAAGTGGTTTCCCGGGTGCTGAACTGGATCAGTCGTACTTTATTGGCTTTGTTGTAATGTAGTACGAGTGTGCCGTAGGATGTTTGATACGCATCCCAGGTATCGTCCTTCATTTTCGGATGACCAAGGGTTTTGAATAAGCTGCCCCGTACGGCGCCGATCAACGGAACGCTCATCTTTCCTTTAAATTTTTCCCCGATCTCGATGTAGTCCCGGTTTGTAAAGAAGGTAATGTCTTTGTCTTTAAAGTAGATGGCTTCGCCACATTTGGCAGTGTCGCCGGTGATGCTGGTGTAGCAAGGGAATATGCCTTTTAATTCCCCCAAACCTGCATTGGCCTTGAATCTGTTGTTTACCCTTCCTTCAAGAATATCTATATCAAAGTCGGGACAAACGGCTTTGGCTTTCAATTGGGCCATGGAAACACTGGTCAGGGCGAGGCAGGTAATGACGAGGGCGATCTTTTTCATAAGTGATTGATTTTAAAGAGGGGCTATGCGTTAAGCGTTAGCTATGGGCTATTATGCAAATTCCTTGCTAAAAATGCTTTTTGCCGGTTTTATTGGTAAGTTCGCTGCCTATACTTTATATCTAACCTTACGATGAATAAGCATCAACCGGCTGAAAAAATATCGCTATCCAGGCTCAAAGCTATTATAGGTGGGGCTGTTGGCAATTTAGTGGAATGGTACGACTGGTATGCTTATTCGGCTTTTGCCCTGTATTTCTCCGCTTCTTTTTTCCCCGCCAGCAATGCTACTGCTCAACTGTTGAATACGGCCGGTGTTTTTGCACTTGGTTTCCTGATGCGCCCGATAGGCGGATGGCTGTTTGGATATATTGCCGACAAAACAGGGCGGAAGAAGGCAATGACCTGGTCGGTACTGCTGATGTCGTTTGGGTCTTTGCTGATCGCGTTTACACCTACGTATGCTTCTATCGGTATCATGGCGCCCATCACTTTATTGGTAGCGCGTTTATTGCAGGGGTTAAGTGTGGGTGGTGAATATGGTGTGTCGGCTACTTACCTTAGTGAGATGGCTACGCCCAACCGTCGGGGTTTTTATTCCAGTTTTCAATATGTGACGTTGATCGGTGGCCAGCTGATTGCTTTGGGCATCCAGCTGGTGTTGCAAAAGCTGTTGTTGACAGAGGCGCAACTGCATGCCTGGGGCTGGCGTATTCCTTTTGTGATCGGCGCTATCTTGTCGGTAATTGCACTTTACCTGCGCAGCACCCTGCAGGAAACACCTTCTTTTGAACAACAGCAATCAAAGCAGGAAGTAAAGAAGGGCACCATGCGTGAACTGCTCAATCATCCTAAAGCCATTCTTACGGTGGTGGGATTGACATTGGGCGGAACGCTGGCTTTTTATACGTATACCACCTACATGCAAAAGTTCCTGGTAAATACGGTCAAGCTATCAAAGGAGCAATCGACATTGTTGTCATTCGTGTCTTTGCTATTGTTTGCTTTGCTGCAACCGGTGCTGGGCGCCTTGTCCGACAGGATCGGTCGCAGGCCGCTGCTGATCGGTTTTGGTGTGTTGGGGGTGCTATGTACCGTTCCGTTACTTACGGCGCTGAGCCATACCACTTCCTTGAGTATCGCCTTTTTACTATTGATGGCTGCACTGGTAATTGTGAGCGGCTACACCAGCATCAATGCCGTGGTGAAGGCGGAGTTGTTTCCTGCCGAAGTACGGGCGCTGGGGGTAGGGTTGCCGTATGCGCTTACGGTGGCCATCTTTGGTGGCAGTGCCGAATACGTGGCGCTGTGGATGAAGAAAGCCGGTCATGAATCCTGGTTCTACTGGTATATAACCGGCTGTATCCTGGTCTCTTTGTTGGTATACCTGTTCATGAAGGATACCAAACATACTTCCCGCCTGAACGAAGAGTTGGCGAAACATTAACTATGAGCTTTCTTGCTGAATGTATATTTTAGGAGAAGCTATGAAACTAATCCCTTTCCTCTGTATGGCCATCCTTGCGGTGGCCTGTAAGTATAAACAACAACCAACAATTCCACCAACCAATAAGGATACCGCCCTTGCGGCTGTAGATACTGTCATTAATTATAATCCTTATACTGATGCTGACCGTATCAGGGATTCATTGGAAAGGAAGCACCTGCTCGATAGTTTTTATTCAATAAAGCCCTTAGCTGTTTTCAAGCCCGCCGGCAATAAAGAAGCGATTGATATGCTGGTTGCGAATTTTATCGATACCACTGGCGTCGTAAGAATACCGGTTGCGTTCTCAGATACGACTATATATAAGTATAATAAGCAGCAAGAACCTATTGCTGAAAGACAGATCTGCAGGAGCAAACGGTATGTGATAGAAATTTTCGACACATATGAAGATTATACTATTCCCAATAAACTTTTCATCAATGGGCGCGAACTAAGAGCAGGTCTTGAAATCGATACTTCTCTTTCCGGGCCATTTTACCTCCACAGCCTCACAATAGATGCTGACAAAAGCTGCGTGATGAAATTCGGGGCCAAAGAATACCTGTTTATTTCCGGATACGTTCGCGGTTGTAGCGGTCTGGCCTGCAGTGTTAGCTTTTACATCTTATATGATCCTGCTACCCGCAAAGCAACCTTGATTGAAGAGTTCCAGTCTGATTTTTTCGCAGGGTATGATAAGAAAAGCAACAGCCCTGTTTTTATTAATACTGCTAATGGGAATAACGGTCTTTTTGAATGTTATTTCTTTTCAGGAAAGGCATATTTACTTGATAAGACCAACCGGATCAAACCTTTTATCGGCAAAGATGGTAAACAGGTTGAATATGATGCGTACTCCAATGATGGTATCAATTCATTGATCCTTACAAGCGCCACTTTCCCGATGAACTAAAAAAAGTTTCTGTTCGCTTACCGGTCAGGCCGCTCCAGGCGGCCAGACTGATGGTATTTATTGCCCCGTCTTTCCTTTAAATACAGACGGTGAAATACCTTCGTGGTTCTTGAATACAGTAGAGAAATAAGCGGGAGAAGCGAACCCCGTTTGGTAAGCGACTTCTGCTACGGATACATCTTCATGCTGCAATAAGTATTTGGCGCGCTGCAGGCGTACCTGCAGGATGTATTCATTGATGTTGCAATGTAATAATGCCTTCACCTTGCGGTATAGCTGCACTTTGCTCACGCCCATCTGCCGGCATATTTCATCCACCCCGAACTGTTCATTGGCTATGTTCTGCATCACCAATGCTTTGAATTCACTGAGGAAGCGGAGGTCATTTTTGCGGGAGGCGGGTACGCGCAGATCGGCTGGAATGGGTGTTTCCACATGTTGTTTGAGTTGGCGGCGGTTGGCCAGCAGGCTGCTCACCGTAGAGTCCAGTACATCCATATCGAATGGCTTTACGATGTAGGCATCGGCTTGGTTGCGGAAGCCTTCCACCTGCTGCTCCTTGCTGGCTTTGGCCGTGAGCAGCACGACCGGGATATGGGCCGTACGTACATCAGCTTTCACCAACTTCAGGAAAGCATGGCCATCTTTTACCGGCATCATTAGGTCGCAGATCACCAGATCGGGCAGGTAGTCGAATACCAGTTGTATGCCTTGCTGGCCGTCTTCTGCTTCCAGTATATCGTAGGTGGTTTGTAAACGGCGTTTGAGGAAGCCGCGCAATTCCTGGTTATCATCTACGATCACCAGTAATGGTTTGCTGTTACGGCGGTGGTCTGTCTCGTTTTCTTTTTCCGTGTCTTCGTCCAGCGGCATCAGGTCGGCAGTATAGTAGTTACTAAACCGTTCGAGGGGCTCGTCGATGGAGATGACGGATAGTTCTTCCTCACTGAAATGTTCTTTGCCTTGCAACAGTTGCATCTCGAAGGCAGTGCCTTTGTTGATGGTACTTTTGGCATCGATGGTGCCGCGGTGCAGGTGTATCAGTTCTTTGCAAAGCGCCAGTCCCAATCCGGAGCCTTTGTGCGTGTCGATGCTTCCCTGGTAAAAGAGGTCGAAGGCGTGTGCCAGTGTTTCATCGCTCATGCCCACGCCATTGTCTTCTACCACGAGGGTAACGTGTGTGGCATTGCGGCCAACACGCACGAGGATAGAACCATGATCGGCCGTGAACTTGAAGGCGTTGGACAGCAGGTTGAACAACACTTTATCGAGCATGCCGGCATCAGCCCACACCATTACGCTTGTTTCATGTGTGATCAGCCGGCAATCGATGTGCCGTTTGCGAGCCATTTGCTGAAAGGTGGCCACCACTTCTTTGGCCAATGCTACCATGTCCAGTTCAGATGCTTTTACCTGCATCTTGTTAAACTCCAGTTTCCGGAAGTCGATCAGCTGGTTGACGAGGCGCAAAAGCCTGAAGGCGTTTTTCTTTACGAGGGTGAGTTGTTGCTTGGCGTGGTGTTGCAGGCGTGCCTGCTCCAGCATTTCTTCGATAGGAGCTATGATGAGAGTGAGGGGCGTGCGAAACTCGTGAGATATCTTGGTAAAGAAGTTGATCCGTGACTCATGAGCTGCTTCTGCGGCGGCGCTCATTTCCTGCAGTTGCTGTGTTTGCCGCGATATCTCTTCGTTCTTCAGGGCCAGCTTGTGGTTGATGCGGCGGTTGAGCTGGCGTGAGTAGAACAGCAGTCCGGCAAAGAAGATGGCAATCAGCAGGGTGATCGTTAATATATATAAGAGCGTGCGTTGGCTGTTGTAGATGCGTTTCTGTTCGGCCAGCATCTGTTGTTGTTGGCGGATGTCGCGCTGCTGGCTGCCGATCTTTTCGGCCTGCAGCTGCATGATGCGGACGTTGGAGGAATCTACTACCAATGTTTGCAGGAGCGTTTCTTTGGGCACCTGTTCTTTGTGGAGGATGGCGATAGCATTGCGGATGGCTTCGCTGCCACCGGTGGGGTAGAGCAAGGAGGCTGTGAGTTTCTTTTCGCTTACCATATCCAATCCGGCTCCGGCAGTGGGCAAAGCATCCACGCCTATTACTTTCACCTGAGCTGCGCCGGCTGTAATGGCTGTTTCCTTGGCGCCCATCGCCATTACATCGTTGTGGGCAAAGATCAGGTCGGCCTGTTGCAGGGCCGCTTCTTGCCCGTTCAATTGTTTTTTGGCTTTCTGTTTCACCCAATCGCCCTGTACTTCTTTGATCACTTCCAATGCAGGAAATGCAGCCAGGGCATCTCTGAAGCCTCGTTTGCGCTCCATGGCAGGTGAAGAGGCCGGTAAACCCGTTACCTCGATGATCGATCCTTTGCCTTTAAGCAGGTGAGCCGTGTACTGGCCGGCCATGCGGCCGATCTCATAGTTGTCTGCTCCTATATAATTGGTGTAATGCGTGGAGGCGATCTTTCTGTCAACCACGATCACCGGTATTCCTTTTTGCCAGGCTTCTTCCACCACAGGCGTGAGGGGACTGGCTTCGTTTGGAGAAATGATCAGCAGGTTGATGCCCTTGTTTAGCAGCTCGCGTACCTGTTTTATTTGAGTTTCACTGTTATCATCCGCTTGGCGGTAGAGGAAGGTGACTTCCGGATGAAAGGCCAGCTCTCTTTGCATGTCCGACAACATGCTCTTACGCCAGAGGTCGGCGTCGCCGCACTGGGAAAATCCTACTATATATTGTTGTTGCTTATCGGTGGGGTGGCAGCCAATGAGCACGACTGCTGCCAGCAGACAGGTGAGGACGAAGCAACGTGTAAGCAGCGGGTGGCGCCTTTTCATAGCAAGCATTCGGTTCGATGTTTTGTATACTGGATACAATCTCAGGGTGGGTCGCCCTCCGAGGGCGGCTCACCCTGAGATTGACATAATGCTAACTTACCAATAATGTGTTTTCTATGTACAGGATGCGTTTTCAAAGCTGGCTCTTTTGGCAATAAAAACAAAAAAACAGGATACAAATTTGAAAGTGGAGCTGGTTGCTGTGTTTTCATTAAATGCCAAGTTGTTTGATTGTCAGTGTGTTGAGATAATTAATAGACATGGAACTATTTTGAAAGGATTTGATCGGGCTGGTACAGGTGAGGATGGGGTATGCCGCCTACTTTGGCTGGAAATTGCTTGACATATGGGAAACAAGGTTCTGCTTTGGAGCATCGTTGTGGCTATCGGTGGCTTTCTTTTTGGGTTCGATACAGCTGTTATTTCTGGTGCCGAACAATCTATTCAACAATACTGGTCGCTCAATTCTTTCCAACACGGACTTACTGTTTCCATGGCGCTCATCGGTACCATCTTCGGTGCACTGATGGGCAGCATGCCGGCTGAAAAATGGGGCCGGCGACGCACACTTCAACTGATCGCTATTCTTTACCTGCTTTCTTCTATCGGTACGGCCGTGGCGCAAGAGTGGTGGATATTCCTCGTGTTCCGCTTCATTGGTGGCTGGGGGGTAGGAGCTTCTTCCGTGACGGTGCCCGTATACATTGCCGAAATATCGCCGGCCAAACGGCGCGGGCAACTGGTGGCCATGTTCCAGTTCAACATCGTTTTCGGTATTCTCGTTTCTTATTTATCCAACTACTTAATCGGTCAGGAATCCGCCAATGCCTGGCGCTGGATGCTGGGAGTGCAGGCGGCTCCTTCGCTGGTGTTTTGGGTGCTGTTGTATTTTATACCAGAGAGCCCGCGGTGGTTGTTGTTGCATACCAACCGGGTGCATGAGGCCATGGCCACGCTCCGCGTGATCAACCCCGTAGGGTATGAAGCCGATAAGGAAGCTATTCTTGCTCCACAGGTAGCCACTGGCAATACAACAGGCCATGACCGCCTCTTCAGTAAAAAGCACCGTTTCCCCATATTTCTCGCTATCAGCTTCGCGCTATTCAACCAGGTATCGGGTATCAATGCTATCATCTATTATGCGCCGCGCATTTTTGAAATGACAGGATTGGGCAAGCATGCCTCGCTGTTGTCGAGTGTTGGCATCGGCTCTGTCAATTTCCTGTTTACGTTATTAGCGTTGCAGGTGATCGACCGGTTTGGCCGGAAGACGCTCATGCTGATTGGATCTATTGGATTGATCGCTACGCTGGCGCTCGTGTCACGTGCTTTTTTCCTCAATGAGTTTGGCGGCAACACCATCACGGTATTATTGCTGATCTACATCGCTTTTTTTGCTTTCTCGCAGGGGGCGGTGATCTGGGTGTTCATTGCTGAGATATTTCCCAATACCGTGCGCGCGAAAGGACAAACGCTGGGCAGCCTCACACATTGGGTGATGGCGGCTGTGATCGCTTTTGTGTTCCCCTTGCTGGCTGAACGTATTGGCGGAGGCACCACTTTTCTCTTCTTCGCCATCATGATGGTACTCCAGTTACTTTTTGTGTGGAAGCTGATGCCGGAAACCAAAGGTAAATCGCTTGAACAGATGGATAAATCTTTCGCCATTCATTAATACGATTGTATGTCTTTATTATCGATTGCTTCTGTTGCCTGTTTTGGTGAGATCTTATGGGATGTGCTGCCAACGGGCCGCCGTCTTGGCGGTGCGCCTTTCAATGTATGTTATCACCTCGGTCGTCTTGGCGTGCGTGCAAGTATGATCTCCTGTATTGGCGCCGATGAAGCAGGCATTGCTATTCAAAAAATATTTGAGGAGCAACAGGTGGATAACGCTTTTGTGCAGGTTACTGCCAATGCTCCTACGGGCTATGTGTTTGCTACTGAGGTACGCCCCAATGAAATGGAATATGAGATCGTGGAAGATGTGGCCTGGGATGGTATTGTAACTACGCCGGACAACCTGGCGCTGGTGGCCGAAGCGCCTTTCTTCGTGTTTGGCTCATTGGCTGCGCGCGCAACTACGAGCCACGATACGTTGTTTACCTTGCTCGATAATGCCACATGCGCTGTATTCGATATCAACCTGCGTCATCCTTTTTACTCTCCCGGTCTGATCTCTTCCTTACTGGAAAAGACGCATATCCTCAAGATCAATGAAAATGAACTAGACATATTATCCGGTTGGTTTGGCTTTGCAGGCGATGTGCTGCAAAAGCTGCAGGCACTCGTTCGCCGCTTTTCGCTCAATGAGATCTTACTGACGCGTGGTGCTGATGGTGCGTTGGTATTCAAGGATGGCATGCACTGGAGCCGCGCCGGTATCGCTACTAAAGTGGCCGATACCGTGGGTAGTGGTGATGCTTTCCTCGCTGGTTATCTATATTCAAGGCTTTCCGGTGCTGCGATGGATCAGCGCATCGACTTTGCCAATCAACTGGCTGCCTGGGTCACTCAATTCTATGGAGCCTGTCCGCCTTATGATAACACCGTTCCCGAACTCATTAACCATTCTCTCACTTAAAAAACAACTCTGCCATGAGACTTTTTCTAACGGTTCTTGCTTTCATGCTGTTGTCTGTCGTACACGGTCAGCAGCAGCCCGTTACCGGTAAGGTAACGGATAAAGCCACGCAACTGCCACTGGCCGGCGTTACCGTCCAGGCACGTAATCAATCCACGCAAACCGACAGTGCTGGTGTGTTCAGTATTCTGGCAACGCCCGGCGAAATGATCCGCTTCAGTTTTGTAGGTATGGCTGTAATCAACATGCCTGCACCTTCCAATGGCCAACTCAATATTGCTATGGGGGCGCTGGAGCAAGACCTCAGCACCGTAGTGGTGACCGGCTATTCTACGCAAAAGAAAGCTGACCTCACTGGGGCTGTGTCTGTTGTAGACGTCAACGCCATTAAAGACATTCCATTGGGCAACCCTGTGAAGAGTTTGCAGGGCAGGGTGCCCGGTGTATTCATCACTACTGATGGATCACCCGGTGGTGGCGCCACCGTGCGCATCCGTGGTGTGGGCACGCTGGGTAATAATGATCCACTGTATGTGATCGATGGCATCCCCACCAAGCGTGGTTTGCAGGAGCTGAACCAGGATGATATCGAATCCATCCAGGTATTGAAAGATGCTTCTTCAGCTACGATCTATGGTTCCCGCGCGGCCAATGGGGTGATCATCGTGACCACTAAGAAGGCACGCAAAGGTTATTCACGTATCGACTTCGATGCGTCTACTTCCTTGCAGTATTATGGTTCCAAGCAAAAGACACTCGATGCTGATGGCCGTGGCCGTGCTTACTGGCAGGCTGCTGTGAATGATCGTTCTAATCCCAACAATAACCAGATATACCAGTTCGACTGGAATGGCAATTATGATAATCCTGTTCTCAATAAGATCATCTATCCTGAGTTTATCGATGCTGCCAAAACCATGCGTCCCGCCAATACGTATTGGTACGACGAGATCGGTCAAACTTCGCTGATCCAGCAATACAACCTTAGTTTCAGTAATGGCGGTGAAAAGGGTAATACGTTGTTCTCGCTGGGCTATTATGACAACAAGGGTATTGTGAAATCATCGCACAGCAGCCGGGTTACGGCACGGTTCAATTCTGATTATAATTTCTTCAATGGTAAGTTGAAAGTAGGGGAGAACCTGAATCTTACGTATATCAAGAATCGTTTGTTGCCCATTGGTGATATTCTCTTCACTTCATTGGTACAACAGCCTGTGGTGCCTGTGCATACGGTGAGTGGAGGCTGGGGTGGCCCTGCACCGGGCATGACCGATCGTCACAATCCCGTTCGCCTCATCGAGGACAACCGCCAAAACAACAATTACTTCTACCGGGTGTTCGGTAATGTATTTGCCGACCTCGCTATTATTCCCGACCTGCATTTGCGTACCAGCTTTGGTATAGATTACAACGGCAACTACCAGCGCACACTGCGCAAATCTTATGTATCCGGCTTCCTTTCTGATCCCTCCAACCAATCTTCCACCAATCAGGGTTATGATGGCAACTGGATATGGCAGAATACGCTTACCTGGAATAAATCTTTTGGCAGGCATAAGGTAGATGTGTTGCTGGGACAGGAGACGATTAAATACATGTCGCAGGGTTTCTTTGCTTCGCGCCAGGGATATGCATTGGAGAATATCGATTATGCATACCTCGATGCCGGCTCTTCCAATAAGGACAATGGCGGCGGCGGATCAGGTTATGCACTGCTGAGCTACTTCGGTAAAGTCAACTATGTGTACGATAACCGCTACCTCGCTTCCGTAACGTTGCGCCGCGATGGCTCGTCCAGGTTTGGTAGTGAATACCGCTATGGTACGTTCCCTGCTTTTTCTCTGGGCTGGCGCATCAGTGAGGAGTCTTTCATGAAAGACCAGGACATTATCTCCGACCTGAAGCTGCGTTATGGCTGGGGTAAATCCGGCAACCAGGAAATTGCCAACAATGCTACGTATGCGCTGTATGCTGCTATTTATGGTATCGATCCCACCTGGGATTTCGACCGTGGCAGTGCTTATGATATTTATGGTGCTGGCGCCGGCCAGCTGCCTTCCGGTTTTACACTTATTCAGCAGGGCAATGATTCACTGCGCTGGGAAGGCACACGTGAATCCAACTTCGGTCTCGACTTCGGATTATTCAACAACAAGATCACCGGTTCGGTGGATTACTTTGTTAAGAAAACTTCCGACATCCTCATCAGCCCGGGTTATCTCGCAGTACAAGGCGAAGGTGGTAACTATTGGTTCAACGGTGCTTCCATGGAAAATAAGGGTGTTGAAATATTGTTGAGCTATAATACCACCATTGGTAAGGATTGGGGTCTGACCGTTACCGGCAACTATTCTTCTTATAGGAACAAGGTGACGCACCTGCCTGAGCAAGTGCTTACGTCTTATCCCGGTAATGGTACCGATAAAACGATCCTTGGCCGTTCTATCAACTCTGCTTTTGGTTATATAGCTGATGGTATTTTCAAGTCGCAGCAGGAAGTGGATGCCGCCCCTGCGCAAGTGGGTAAGGGGGTTGGCCGCATCCGCTATCGCGACCTCGATGGTAATAAAGTGATCGACGACCGCGACCGTGATTTTATTGCCGATGGCAATCCTGATTTCCTGTATGGTTTGAATGTGGAAGTGAGCTACAAGAATTTTGACCTTGCTTTCTTCCTGCAAGGGGTACAGGGCATCGATGTATACAACGACTTCAAGACGTTTACTGATTTCTCTTCCCTGTGGGTAGGCAGCAACTGGGGGCAAAGAACGTTGCAGGGCTGGACACCATCCAATCCTAATTCAACGATCCCGGCGCTTACGCTCGTGAACCGCAACAACGAAGGCCGTGCCAGTACTTACTTCTACGAGAATGGCTCTTACCTGAAGTTGCGCAATATTCAGCTTGGGTATAACCTGAAGTCTTTGCTGTCGCGCTGGAAGGTGAATAGTGCGCGGGTATTCATCCAGGGCAGCAACCTGTTAACCATCAAGAGTAAAGGGTTCACGGCTGCTGACCCGGAAATTCCCAATCAGTCTTTCCCTATTCCTTCCATTACCAGTATTGGTTTCAATGTTTCCTTCTAAACGATTTACCATGAAAAAAATATTGCTTTCGATTGCTATAATATGCGCGCTGGCTTCCTGTAAAAAGGTGCTGGATGAAACGCCGCAGGGTGTCGTCTCCGATGAAGACCTCAACACGCCTGAAAACATCGAGAAGATGGCTATTGCTGCCTATTCTGCATTAGGTAATGATCATTATACTTCTCCTTACACCAGCTTGTGGCCATATGGCAGTGTGCGTGGTGGCGATACGTATAAGGGCGGCGATGGTCCCGGTGATCTCAGTGAGTTCCATTTGTTTGAAACATTCTCACTCAACCGGGTTGACAATGGGTTGACGGATCAGCTTTGGTTCCGTATTTATGTAGGTATCGGCCGGGTGAATGATGCGCTGCGCCGCCTCGATGCTGTGGAGGATAATGTATTCCCAAACAAAGCTGTGCGTATTGCTGAAATGCGTTTTCTGCGCGGGCATTTCTATTTCCTGAACAAGATACTGTTCAAGTATGTGCCTTACATCGATGAGACGATGTCGAAGACCAGTTATGCTTCGATCTCAAATCGTGTGCTGACGAATGATGCGTTGTGGGGCAAGATCGTTGATGACTTCCGGGCTGCGGCCAATGGGTTACCGCCCAATCAGAATGATAAGGGCAGGGTTACGAAGACGGCTGCTCAGTCGTACCTGGCTAAAGCCTTGTTGTACCAGGCGTATGTGCAGAATGAGCAGAATGATGTGACATCGATCGATGCTGCGAAATTGAATGAAGTGGTGGCGCTCACCGGCGACGTGATCGGTACGCATAAGTATACGTTGAATGCAGATTATGCCAATAACTTTCTTTCACAAACGGAGAACAGTGCCGAGTCGGTTTTTGCTATCCAGTATTCCAAAGATGATGGTACGCCCAAAGGTCGGCTCGATTATGGGCATGCGCTCAACTATCCCATGAACCAGGAGTTTGGTTGCTGTGGTTTTCATGTGCCCAGTCATGACCTCATCAATGCTTTCAAGACTACCACTGCAGGCTTACCGGATTTCACCAATTACAGTACGCCTGACGTGGCAGCCAGTGGCGATTATTTCACCAGTTCTTTCGATCCGCGTTTGAATCATACGGTGGCGATCCCCGGCAATCCTTATAAGTACAACAGCAAGTATATCTTTCAGCGTTCCTGGGCAAGGGCCCCGGAAGTGTATGGCGCTTTTGCCAGCCTGAAGGAGGCTGTAACACCTGATGATCCTACTTTCCAGAAGGTGCCGCCATTCATGAGCAGCTCCAAGAACTGGGATATCATCCGGTTCGACGATGTGATGTTGTTCCGTGCCGAGGCGCTGATCGAACTGGGACGGCAGGATGAGGCTTTGCCCTTGATCAATGACCTGCGTACGCGCGCTGGCAACAGTACTGCCCGTTTGAAGCAGGCCAATGGCCAGCCTTCTGCTAATTATAAAGTGTCTACTTATCAACCTGGCGTAAATTGCACCTGGACGCAGGATTATGCACGCCAGGCGTTAAGGTGGGAGCGGAGATTGGAGTTTGCTACGGAAGGATATCGCTTTTTCGACCTCGTGCGTTGGGGCGTTGCTGCCACCGCCATGAATGCTTATTTTGCTGTAGAGAAGAACAGGTCGGCGCATTTGTCCGATGCCACTTTCAAGAAGAACAGGGATGAATATTTGCCCATTCCTTTGAATCAAATCAATTATAGCCGCGATCTTTATAAACAGAATACCGGATGGTAAAAACTAATAGTATGATGAGAATACAACGATTAGCCTGTAGTGCTGCTTTGTTTATGATGGGTAGTGCCGCACTTGCCCAGGGATCTTTCAACCAGTATTTCACGCCTGATAAAAAGTTTCTTCAGTTGCCCGTGAAGAACGGAGCGCCGAAGCGCAACCTCGAGATATGGGAGGATGGCGTCAAGGTACGGTTCTTCGATATGGAGCTGGCGGAAGGTGCACCCGACTGGTATGCTTATCTCGACATCAGCGAGTGGAAGGGTAAGTCTATCGAGCTGCGGGTGGATAAGCTCGCTAAGAATGCACAGGCTTTTCATCCTATTAAGCAGA
Source organism: Paraflavitalea sp. (assembly GCF_059502485.1). Classification (NCBI taxonomy): domain Bacteria; kingdom Pseudomonadati; phylum Bacteroidota; class Chitinophagia; order Chitinophagales; family Chitinophagaceae; genus Paraflavitalea; species Paraflavitalea sp. The sequence continues at coordinate 289,591 of NZ_JCACET010000010.1, read as the reverse complement.
GTGATCTCGACAGCAATGCAGGTAAGCCGTATGCTGAATCGTTGCGTGGGCAGTTTCACTTTTCGCCGAAACATGGCTGGACCAATGATCCCAATGGACTTGTTTATTACAAAGGACAATATCACCTCTTTTTCCAACACAATCCTTATGGCAGAGGCTGGGGCAATATGACCTGGGGCCATGCCGTGAGCAAGGACATGATCCATTGGAAAGAAGTGGGAGATGCTATTCACCCGGACGGTTATGGACCTATGTTCAGCGGCTCGGCGGTGGTAGATAGCGCCAATACCAGCGGGTTCGGCAAGCCCGGTGATCCGGCAATGGTAATGTTCTTTACCGGCGCCACCTGTTGGTGTCAGGGACTTGCCTGGACCAACGACGGTGTTCACTTCAATAAACTCGATCGTGCAGCTGTGCCACGCATCAACCGTGATAACCGGGATCCTAAAGTGTTTTGGTATGCGCCGGGCAAACATTGGGTGATGCTGTTTTGGGTTGAGCGGGAAGGCGGCGTGCATACACAGCAGTTCCTGCGCTCGGATAACCTGAAGGACTGGACGCCTACCAGCATTGTAAAAGGTGGTACGGGTGACGACCGGTATTTATTTGAATGTCCAGACTTCTTCGAGTTGCCGGTGGATGGCAACCCGGCTAATAAAAAGTGGGTGTTGTCGGCTGCGAATACTATGTATGCGATCGGTCGTTTCGATGGCACTACATTTACGCCCGAAGCTGAACGTTTGCAAGGGCAGTTTGGCCGGGATTATTATGCTGCGCAAACCATCAACAATGAACCAACGGGCCGTCGTATCGAGATCGGCTGGTGGCGCACGCATACTGATAAAGGAGCTATGACCTTCAACCAAAGCATGAGTATTCCCCAGGAGTTGAAACTGGTAACCACCCCTGAAGGCATTCGCATGGTGAGAATCCCCGTGAAGGAATTGGAAGTGTTGCGTGGTAAGAAGCTACTTACTGGCGCGCGTTCACTGGACGATAAAGCTGCCAATCCATTACAGGGTGTGCAGGAGCAGTTGTTGGAGATACAGGCAGTGGTAGAGATTGGTAAATCAAAGGAGCTTCACTTTAATCTCAATGGGCTGGACATTATGTACGATGTGGCAGCGCAGGAGATCAGTGCCGATGGTGTGAAGGCCAAACTGCCATTAGTGAAAGGAAGCCTTCAATTGACCATCTATGTTGACAGGATTGGTGTAGAGATCTTTGCGAATAACGGGCTCGTGTTTATGCCGGTCAATAAGAACCTTGAAGGCAAGGAGTTGTCGGTTACCGCAAAGGGTGGCAAGGCGCGTTTTACGCAATTGGATGTGTATGCCTTGAAATCGGCCTGGGAGTAACCTGAAAAATAGTTGTTATCGAAAGGCAGGCTGTCGTAAGACGGCCTGCTTTTTTGTTGACACTCCTTTCATTAGGCGCAACTGACTGTTCGTAGTCTGCATACTGCTATTAAAGTGTAAATCGTTTTTCATGGCGGTGGAATAGTACATTTAAGTAGTACCAAAACTACTCAAGCCATGAAAAAGTATTCGGTGGTGATCCTGATGATCACGTTGTCTACAATAACTGCCGGTTTTATTATTCATCCTTCAGATGATGTGGTCCCTTATCCTGAAGGATACCGCAAATGGGTACACATCAGAACGGGTCTGATCGGCCCTGCTCATCCCGGTTTTCAATTCAGCGGCGGTTTCCATCATATTTATGGGAACGACAAAGCGATGGAAGGCTATGTCTCCGGGAAATTCCCCGAAGGAGCTGTTCTTGTTTTTGATGTGATAGAGGCTAGTGAAAAAGATGGAAGTACTACGGAGGGGCAAAGGAGGCATGTGGATGTGATGGTTAAAGACAGTGCACGATATCGTAGTACCGGTGGGTGGGGGTACGAGGAGTTTAAAGGAAATAGTAAAACTGAACGCGTGCTCACAGAACCTGTACGGGCGCAATGCTTTAAATGCCACACTTCACAAAAGGATTTTGTGTTCAGCGAATGGAAGGAGCAGTAATGGCTTTTTAAACAAAGTAACTTCGGCCTGCTAAACAAAGTGGCCCAGCTCACGGCGTTCTAATTTTGTCTCAACAAAAACAAATTCAAATGAGACAAAGTAATTATCAGGGCGCCTTGCAACAACCGCTTGGTTCAGGTTTTAATGCCACTTCTACTACAGACGATGTAATTAAGGGTATCGACCTTTCGGGCAAAATAGCTATCGTGACCGGTGGCTATGCCGGTATTGGTTTAGAAACGGTACGTGTGCTGGCTGCTGCCGGGGCTACTGTGATCGTTCCTGCCAGGGATATTGAAAAAGCAAAGAAGAATATCAATGGTATTCCCAATGTTGAGCTGGAACAACTGGACCTGATGGATCCCGCTTCCATCGACAGGTTTGCTGCCAAATTCATTGTTTCGGGCAGACCGCTGCATTTACTAATTAATAATGCCGGTATTATGTGGGTGCCATTGCGCCGCGACCGTCGCGGGTATGAATCTCAACTGGCTACCAATCACCTCGGTCATTTCCAACTAACTGCCCGCTTGTGGCCGATGCTTACCATTGCGCATGGCGCCAGGGTGATCAATGTATCTTCTTTTGGGCATCAAATGGCTCCTTTCAACTTCGAAGATCCTCACTTCGAGCACCGGGACTATGAAACTTTACAAGGATATGGTCAATCTAAAACGGCCAACAACTTATTTACTGTTGAGCTCGATAATCGTGGTAAGGCGAGTGGCGTACGTGCGTTCTCCCTGCATCCGGGCTCTGTAAATGGTACAGACCTGGGAAGGGAAGCGCCGATGGAGTTGTTCAAACAAATGGGTACGCACGATGCAGATGGCAATATCAAACCTGAAGTGGCCAGGACGTTGAAAACTGTTTCGCAAGGAGCTGCGACAACCGTATGGTGTGCTACCAGCCCGCTGCTCGATGATATGGGTGGTGTGTATTGTGAGAATGCCGATGTGGCGGAACTGGATCTGGGGAATATCGAACATAAATATGATGATCCGGGTTCGCTGCGTGGTGTGCAACCTTACTCTTTGGATGAAAGCAATGCCAAACGTTTGTGGCAGCTGAGTGAAAAAATGACTGGCTTTGCTTTCCACGCAAATTGATGGTGATTTTTTGCTCCTGATGATTTAATTTCCGACCCAAATTGTAGTTGCTTATGCATACTGGCAAACGGTATTCGATCAAGGAGTTTATTATGTGGAGCCGCCGGGATATTTACAAGTGTTTTTTCCTGGCGTTGGGACCCACGATCATATTCTATTTGGGCTGGACTTTTATTGGGATGTCGTGGCTGCCGGTGGCGATGTTAGGTACGGCTGTAGCTTTCATTGTGGGGTTTAAGAACAATGCCAGCTACAACCGCTTGTGGGAGGCCCGGCAGATCTATGGGAGTATTATTAATGATAGCCGGAGTTTTGGTGTGAAGGCACGTGATTTCCTGGGAGGCAAAAAAGATCCGCAGACAAGGTTGCTGTTTGATCGGCATTTTGCATGGCTTACTTTCCTGCGTTATCAACTGCGTGAGCCACGCAAATGGGAGATCATGGATGAGGTGCGCTATAAGGAATACATGTCTCATGTATACACGATCCCTGAGCGTGATGAGCCGCTGGAAAAGGCTATCGATGGTTTTCTTTCTCCGGAGGAATTAACTTATATACTAGGCAAGAAGAATCGCGCTTCACAAATGCTGGCGTTGCAATCGCAGTCCATTAATCAATTGCACAAAGAAGGTGTCATTAATGACTTTCAGCAGATGCAATTGCAAAGAAGTGTTGAAGGTTTTTATGACCATCAGGGTAGGGCTGAGCGGATCAAGAACTTTCCCTATCCCCGCAACTTTGCTTCTATTACCAAGTACTTGCTTCATCTGTTCGTGATCCTGTTGCCATTTGGTTTATTGAAAGAGTTCAATACGCTGGGCGCCGGGACTTTTCTGGAAGGATGGACCATTTTTTTCAATATACCTTTTTGTACGATCGTAGGCTGGGCTTTCGTTACGCTTGATGCGGTAGGTGAGAGCTCCATCAATCCTTTCGAGGGCAGTGCCAATGACGTGCCCATTACGCAGATCAGCAAGATGATCGAGACAGACATGAAGGAAATGCTGGATGATCCGAATCTACCTGCGGCTATGACACCGGTGAATAATATTCTAATGTAGTTGTACAGAAAGAAATGTAAAAGGGGCAGATACATGGTGTATTTGCCCCTTTTTGTATTGTTACATATTGTTGTTATTGTACAACAACCAACTGCTGTTTTTGCTTTTGTGCAAGTGCCGGCGCCTTTTTCTTCTTTTTACTTTTCTTTCCCCACCATATGTAAAACCCTGTTATGGGGAGAGAAGCTGCAATAAGCCCCGTGAAGAAAACGAGTATACGTCCGGGCAATCCGGCAATACTGCCGGTATGTATGTCATAGGTCATGCGCGTTGCTTTTTCTCCGCCATTGGCATCTGCATACAACCCCATTGCCTTGGGTTGAAAGCGCTCTGCTGTATACTGGTTGAAATACAGATTGTCTGCTTTGGCGAATTTATTAGCTGCCTGGAGGTACATGGTCACCTGGTAGAAGCCGGTATCTGTTGCCGGTAAACGGAGTTGGTAGCGTTCATAACCGGGATAGGCTGCTCTTGCAGTTTCATGTATTTTATCAAGCACATTGGTAAGCTTATTGGCGGTGTCTGCCTTTTTGGAAACGAAGGCAGGTGCCTTGGGACGTGTCTTGCCGCCGCTGAACAGCCAATACTCGGCATTCATGACGCCCTCGAAACTCCAGGCAAGCCCTGTTGCAACAATAAATATCAGCACCCAGCTTGCATAGAAGCCTAATATATTATGCAGGTCATAGTTGAGCCGTTTTGGAGAAGCGCCCCATTTGATCTTGAAGCTGTTTTTGCGGGCTGCTTTGTTGCGTGGCCACCACAGGATAATACCGCTTATGACGATAATCGTGAAGATGATCATGCAGGTGGAAACAACTACATGGCCAATCTCCTGAGGCAACCACAGATACATGTGCCCTCTGAGTATAAAACGGAAGAACTCTGTATCCATGTCCTGCACCTTCAGCACTTCGCCTGTGTAAGGGTTCAGGAAAGCAGCCCAGTAATAATCATTTTTCTTGATGAAATGGACGATTACCGACTCCTCGCGGCTTCTGAACAGCATGCGCGTTGCCTTTTTATCAGGTAGCTGCCGGGCTGCTATTGCACGCAATTGTGATGCGGGCAGATAAGGCTTACTCTCATCTTTTACCGTGATGTAGGGCTGGGTGAGTTTGGATAGCTCTGGCTGAAAGCTATAGATAGCTCCTGTGAGCCCCATGATAAAAAACACCAGCCCGGATGCTAATCCGAGCCAGAGGTGGAACCATCCCACTATTTTTTTGAAGCGTTGCTTCTTAGAGTTTGAACGAGACACTGGTGACAAAGTTTGCTCTTTTTTGAGGTGTACCATTATTGTTCCAATAGCGCTCATCGGACAGGTTGTTTCCTTTCAACGATATCCTGAATTTAGGTGCATCGTAGAAAAGCGTTCCGCTCAGTAACGTGTAACCGGGAACTTTGAATAAGTTGGCTGCGTCAAACCAGGAGTCGCCTACGTAGTTGGCGCCGGCCCCAAAGCCCAATCCTTTTGCTTTTCCTTCAGGAAGGGTATAGCTTACCCAAATGTTGCCGATATTATTAGGGCTGAACGTAACGTTTTTGTCTTTTATCGCAGGGGCTGATTTGGTATATACGTTCTCGTTGTAACCATATCCGGCGATGACGGCCATGCCTTTTACCGGGCTGGCGATCACTTCTACTTCTATACCACGACTGCGTTGTGTGCCATCCTGGAAGGTGAAATTGGCGCCATTGATCAATTCTGTTCTTGTTGAATTGGTAACGTCGATATTATAATAACTGATGCTACCATTCAGTTTCGTATTGAACAGGTCGAACTTAACACCGCCTTCCCACTGGTTGCCGTATTGAGGTTTCAGTACAAGAATAGTATTGTCGGGCTGTGTCACGGGCGCCAGGTTGACAAACCCGTTCATGTAGTTTCCGAAGACGGAGATTTGATTTTTTATCAGCTGGTAAACAAGTCCCAGTTTAGGCGACACAGATGTTTGCTCATACGCGCCTGTATATATACCTGTTGCAGGAGCGTAAGTGCCTTTTGTAGAGAAGCGGTCAACGCGCAAGCTCAGCATTGCCATCAGCTCGGAGGTGATGTTTATCACGTCTGATGCGTAGATGCTGGCATTTTTAGAAACAGTGCTGGTGGCGGAAAAGCGGGTTGCTGAGGCTGCTTCGAGGGCTGGCAGGCTCATGACCCTGGTGGGAGAGCGGCGGATGTTGATGGTGTCGAAATTGACAGTTGCCCTGTAGAGATCATTCCAGTTGTGGTTATAATCTATACCGACCACCATGCGGTTGCGTATCCCGGCAATTTTGAAATCGCCAATAAAGTTCTGTTGTACCTCGATATTGCCAAAGGTTTCGGGAGTCTGGTTTCTTACCACGCGGGCATACATCGAATCGTTGATCATGTTCAGGGCGGTCCAGTACAGGTTTTTGTAGAAGCCTACAGAATACAGGTAGTTGGTTTGCGACTTCCACTGTTCGGATATCTTGTACTCTATCTGCGCCTGGATATTGTTGATGCCGTTATTTACATCGATGCTGTTGTTGATGTAAGATTTGTTGTAATCCAGTGGCAGGTCTTTGAAATTGCGCGCGGTGATGTTGTTCAGGTTGCCGAGGGCAAAGGATACCACGGTATAGTTGCCACGTGTAGCTTCTACATCGAGGGTAAACTTCAGGCGGTCATTGATCAGGTAAGTGAATGTTGGTGCGAAAGTATAGTTCTTATTGAATCCCTGGTCCTGGAAAGTACCTTCGGATTGTCCGGCAGCATTCACGCGCAGCAACATTGTTTTCTCCTTGTTGAGCGGAGTGTTGATGTCTGCAGTGATCCTGGCAAACTCATAGCTGCCTGCCGCGAAGCTGATCTCGCCGCCAAACTTTTCATAAGGACGCTTGGTTACATAGTTGTATACACCGCCGAAAGTTACGTTGCGGTTGCTGCCAAACAAGGTGCCTGACGGGCCTTTGATCGATTCCACTCTTTCGAGGATGGCAGGGTTGAGAGGTACGATAGCGCTTGTAGCCATACCGTTGCGCATGCCGATCGTCGTAGAAAAGCCGCGCATGCTTAAGCCCATAGAGCCACCGGCTGAAAAGTTGGGCACAGCCCCCGGGATATTGCGATACAGGTCTGTGCGCTCGATGATCACCTGCTCCTGCATCAACGGCCGGCCCACGACATTATATACCTGTGGGTTTTCGAGGTTGCGCAATTGCATGCGGGCAACGTATTCGCTGGATTTGAATACAAATTTGCTTTTGGAGTTGGTAACGATCACTTCCTGCAGCTGGCTGTTGGAGATGGTGATCTGGAGGTTGACAGCCGTTGTTTTGCCGTCTTCCACTGTTACTTTCTGGCGGAGGGTCTCATAACCAATGAGGGTTACTTCCAGTTCTTGTTCGCCGGCCGGCACTTTGGTGATGTTGAAATACCCTTCTTCATCACTCACTACGTTGCGGTCTGTTCCTATTACTGTTATGGAAACAAAAGGGGCGGCTTGGTTATCGCTTGTCGTCACCTTGCCTTTGACGGTGCCTGCGGGGGCATTGTTATTGAACGCTGAACATATTAACGGAAAAATAAATGAGATCAGGTACAGGACTTTCTTCATAACAGTGCGTGAAATTTCGCGCGAAATTGGCACTAAAGAGGCGTAATCGGGGTACGGATCGGGAAAAGCCATTTACCATATCCGGAAAAAGGCTGTCCAATTAAGGAATTTTTTATATATGAAGGTGGTTGGTGATGATCAGTTGAACGACTGGCGGTATTGCAAGGGAGTGAGGTTGGTTTTGTTTTTAAAGAGTTTATTGAAAGACTGCGGAAATTCAAAGCCCAACTGAAATGCGATCTCGCCTACGGTCATATTAGTACGGGTGAGCATTTCTTTGGCTTTCTCTATGACGTATTGATGAATATGTTGTTGTGTGTTTTGTCCTGTCAGGCTTTTCAGCAGGTCACTCAAATAACTGTCTGAGAAGTTTAGCTCGCTGGCTATGTAGGATACGGTGGGCAAACCTTGGGTCAGTAATTTATCATTATTGAAATAATCCGATAGTAAGGTTTCCAGCTTTTGCAGAACATCATTACTGACCGGTTTCCTGGTAATGAATTGACGGTTGTAAAACCGCTCGGAATAGCTTAACAAGAGGTCCAGGTGGGCGATTATCACATCTTCGCTGTAAGAATCGATATTGGTGTTGAGCTCCTGGTACAGCATTTTCATGACTGAAATTACCAGCTCTTCTTCTTTTTCGGAGAGGTGGAGTGCTTCATTGACCATGTAGCTGAAAAATCCATACCCTTTTATCTTTTGGCTTAGCGGATGCCGGCGGATAAAATCGGGATGGAATACGACACACCAACCGCTCGGCCTGTGCCCTTCAGAGATATTGCTCACTACTTGCCCGGGCGCGGTAAATATCATAACTCCCTCGTCGAAGTCGTAATAGCCCTGACCATACCGGATCTTGCCGGTCAGGTTTCTTTTAAGAGATATGCAATACATGTCGAGGATAAGGGTTTCCTTGCTGAGGTCGGCGTTGTGATGATTGATATCAGCGAAGTCGAAAGCACTGACAAGAGGGTGACGCGGTTTGGGGAGCGAAAGTATACGGTGTTGTTCCGAAATGGAATGGACGATATAAGGCGCCTCCTTTTTCATATATACAAAAATACTAAAACAGGCAGACTAAGTAATTAGCCGCCTGTTTTGAATGTTATTGATTCACAAACTGCATGCCTGCCTGATCATAGCGATCGCCTGTAATAGTACCTAATGGTAGTATGGATTCCAATTGGTCCATGTCGGCTTTGGTTAACTCAATGGCGGCGGCTGCTATGTTTTCTTCGAGATACTTTCTGCGCTTGGTGCCCGGTATAGGTACGAATCCTTTTGCCAATACCCAGGCTATGGCAAGCTGTGAAGTGGTGATCTGTTTTTCCGTAGCCAGCTTTTGCATGGCTGCCAGCAGGTCCAGGTTTTTATAGAATTGCGCTCCCTGGAAACGCGGCATGCTGCGCCGGAAGTCATCTGCAGGAAGATCGTCAGGGCTTTTCAGCTCACCGGTAATAAAGCCGCGCCCCAAAGGTGAATAAGCTACGAAACCGATTCCCAGTTCTTCAAGTGTTTGCAATATACCTGCTTCTTCTGCGGTACGTTCAAACAGGGAGTATTCCGTTTGTATGGCTGTAAGCGGATGGATGGCATGTGCACGCTTAATGGTTTCTGAAGATACTTCCGATAAACCTATATAGCGCACTTTTCCTTCTTTCACAAGTTGCGCCATTGCTTCTACAGTTTCTTCAATGGGCGTTTTGGGGTCTACACGATGCAGGTAATAGAGGTCTATATGATCTGTTGCCAGGTTTTTCAGAGAGCGTTCTGCTGCTTTTTTTACATAGGCTTTACTGCCATCGAATGCCCAGGTAAGTTGACCTGCATCATCGATCTCATAGCCAAACTTGGTGGCAATGATATAGTCGTTGCGTTTGCCTTTAATCGCTTTGGCAATCAGCTGTTCGTTTACCAGCGGACCATACAGGTCGGCAGTGTCGAGGAAATTGCCGCCCAGCTCTTGTGAACGGTGAATGGTGGCAATGGCTTCTGCTTCGTTTGGCTTACCATAAATATCAAAATGTGCCAGGCCTGTCATGCCCATGCAGCCCAGTCCAAGTTGAGGGACTACTAATCCCTGACTACCTAATTTTACTTGTTTAATACTACCCATGATCTTTGTTTTTCTACTGCAAAAGTAGACCGGCGCTGGCGGCCAGGTGTATCCATATTCCGGGTAGTTGTATCCAAAAGCCGGGAAGGTTAGTTCGTAGTCAACCGGATGTTACTTATATAGGAAGCCACTTCGCTTTGGTTGGCTTTCCAATAGATGTGATTGAACCTGAGATTGGATGGAATGTTGCAGTCGATGCACTTGCCACCGTAGAGCAACAGCCAGTCTTTTGATGCGAGCATCTCCTCATTGTTGATCAATATGCGGGTGGTACCATTATTAACCTGGAGGGTGACATGTATCTTATCTTTTTTGTTAGTAAAAGCTTTTAAGGGCGTTTTACCGACAGCGCCGGGATTGTGGTGCTCTTCGTTTACTTCGGGTGCTTTGCGTAGCTTGACCCGTATCTCGCCGGAGTAGTTGCTGGTATAATCTGCTTCGTTGCCTGCATTGAGGTTGATGTCGAGAGTGGCGTAGGGAGCAACGCTTTTTTCGTTACCGCTGGGATGTAGCTGGTTGGTGGTGAGGTATAATTGTACGCCTCCACCATAGCGTCCGCTGAAATCGGCCGTGACGACATCGAATTCGAGGGTAAAGTTTTGAGGCAACGGCCTTTTGATAAGCGTAGGATAGGTGTTGTTGCTATAGCCCAGCTTCAACCATTTGCCTGCGTGATTGGGTAAGGTAACCACTTGTTGATGGTCGCCTGTTCTTCTAAAATACCAGTTCACGGGTTCTGCTCCATCGGCTGCAGTGGAGAAATCATCCTGGAAATGTACATTGGTTGCCCATCCTTTTGTGTCGGCAACAGCGTTGATGCTCTTGTTATTCTTTTGACGGTAACTATCCAGTCTTGCTTTTAACTGGCTTTCGTTGGCCGGTGCGTAGGTCTTTCCTTTTATTTTCTCCGGATCAAAGAAGTAATTGTAGATGTAGTCATAGTTCAGGTTTTGAGTCATGGCTGTATACAATTCATAATCGGCATTCCCATCGTTTTTAGTGGCATAAGGAATGGCCACTGCCAGCCAGAGCGGTTGTGGACCTTTCATTTTTTCGAGCGTGGCTGCGTCAAACTTGTATATGGGGTAATAGTTGGCATTGGGCGCTCCTTTGAAAATATCCCAACTGCCGGCACTGAAGCTGCGCCAGGTTGGCTGCATATCTACCACTTGTGCGGGCTCATCCAAACTGCTTTTGTACTTTTCTTTCAGTTGGCGGATATTATCGCGGTAGCGGTCAATCTCTTTCCGGTTGTATTCAATAGCTGTACTTGCATTCTGTACATTGCCTTGCGCGCGTTGTATTTCCTCTTTCTTCATGGTTTCGAATACGCCATCCATGGCTGCAGCTGCTTTGTCCAACAGTTCGCCCCTTGTCACGGCTTTCATGGGCAATTGGTTGTTAGGTGCCAGGTAGATGGTGACCCACTCATTGACCCACGTGATATACTTTGATACATTGGGGTCAACTTTATTTTCTATAGCCTGTCTCTTCTTTTGCTCTGTTGAGTTGGGGGAATAACCATTCGGCTGCATAGCGATGAAGTGCTCACCACTTTTATTCAGGAAGTCAATGGACCAGGTGCCAAACACTTTGTTGGCTACGAAGTAGTAGGGAACGTTCTCTTCTGGTATTGGCCGGAAATGTTTTTGTTCGTCGAGGTAATCATAGCCTACATTCCAGGTCGTCAGGTTTAGTCCAAAACCATTGTCATTGACATACCGGATGTATTCGCCCAGACTGCCCACGGGTGTGTAGCTCCGGGTAACCCATTCCACCATTTTATCGACGTAAGCCAGTTTCTGTTTGCCGGCTGGCGTTGTTTGAGGCTTCAGGTAATGATCGTACTTCTTCTTCGGGTCCCAGCCGATCACACTATCCTGTATCCGTTGTTCTTTGGTAAGCTGGCCCCGGGTACAGAGAGCACCCAAAATTAAAAATGGCAACAGTACAATAGATTTCCTCCTCATAATGGAATGGGTTTTCTATTGTAAAAGTGTTGGAAAACATTGACGGCCTGCCTCCTCTAAAAACAGGATATTACTTCCCGTACATATAGTGAGGGTATTGCCACTGCATATTCTTTACAACCTTTATAGTGTCGACTTCCTGCGTAAGCCTGTTTAAGTTTTCCGGAAATCTGAAGGGGTCATCGGTATCTTTTTGCCACTGGAAAATAGCTTTGAGCAATCGTTCCTTTATAGCAGCGTATTGAGGATTGGCCGACAGGTCATTGAATTCCCAGGGATCATTTTCAAGATCGTACAACTGGATCTTGTTGGGATAAAGCCAGTCTTTATATATCCTTTTGGCTAAAGGTGATGCGGTTGTTTCAAGCTCTTGTAATGTTGGGCTGGCAGCTAATGGGGATGTAGGGACGGCAGATAAATAACGGTAGGCAACAATGTTTTTGGGAGTATCCAGCAGAGAATAGATAAGTTTATATTTTTTGTCCCGTACAGCCCTGCGGGGATAGTACAAGTCTACCTGGTCAACATTTTTTTCGGTATACAGGTATTGCCTGAACGGCTGGGCTGGTTTTTTAAACAAGGGCATAAGGCTTTTGCCAGGCAGTTCTTTGGCTGTGGGCAAACCTGCTACATCCAATAGGGTAGGCACAATATCGATGGTTGATATCAGCGCTTCGCTTACCACACTTTTATTGATCTTGCCGGGCCAGCTTACTAAAAAAGGTACTTTGTTGCTGGCTTCATAGATATCGAATTTGCCCCTGGCCATTTCATCGCCATGATCGGATAAATAGATAACAAGCGTATTGCGTTCTTTGCCGGAATGATTGAGGCTTTGCATCAATTCGCCCACACATTCATCGAGTCGTGCTATGCAATTATACATCGCTGTTGTATAAGCTCGTATGATCTTGTTATCATGGGCCAGGTAAGGCCAGGGCTTCACCTGTTCTTCTGTGATGAGCTGTCTTGGCCGGCCATTTATCTCGTTCACAAAAGGCCAATGAGCATCGGGGAAATTGACCATGAGAAAAAACGGTTCATCGCTCTCGCTCATGAACTTGCCGGCGTCTCCGGCATAACGTTCCAACTCTTTTCTTTCATAATTGGCGCTGGGAATAGAGCGATAGTCTATTGGGAATGCCGACGCAGGGTCTACATGCAGTTTACCGATCATGCCGGTTCGGTAGCCTGCTGCTTTTAGCCGGGAGTAGATTGTATTTACCGGCACTACATAGCGGAATCCAAATACTGTCAATCCGAAATGTCCGGTTTGGTGTGGATACATGCCCGAAAGGATGGAGCTGCGTGAAGGACTGCACACTGCCTGGGTTACATAGGCGTTCTTAAACCGGAAACCATTGCTGGCAATCTGATCGAGGTTAGGCGTTTTAATTACTTCATCGTCATAACAGGATAAATGCTGACCATGATCTTCAGACACAATGAGCAGGATATTGGGCCGCTCCGTTTTTTGCTGCCCACTGGCGGTATGTAGAAGCAGGCATATGAGTAACGTCAAAAAAACCTGTAGCCAATAAATTGTCCGTTTCATCCCCGAATTTACCCGGTGAACGGACGGGATTATGGTACTTTCTTTTTGAATGCTGGTACTATCTGCTGGTAGCAACCCGGCAGATGTTATTTTTTCCGGGGCTTATACTCCATGATCAGCTTATGGAAGAGAAACGAGTAAAGCAGGCAAACGAAAATAGAAGCCAGTATATCGGAGAGAAAATGATCGTTCACCATAATCCGCGAAACACTGATCAATGTCGGTATGATCAGTAACCATTTCCATCTGGGAAACAAGATGACTACTGGGAGAATAAAACCCCAGAAGTGGGCTGTGTGTCCGGAGGGAAAAGAGCTGCCGCCTACAAAAAACATATTGTTGACTTGCTGTGCATGTAACATTTCATCTGGTCGTGGTCGGCCAAAGAGATTCTTCAGCAGACCTGTGCTAAATCGGGAAAAGAAAAAAGTGAGACCAATGAAATAAAATGGTTTGGCTAAAAAGATGTTTGTTTTGAACAGATGTACCACCAGTCCAATGCCAACAAATACAAATGCAACCAGGTATTTTGAAATAGTAAACCCGCTTAGCTTTTCTGCGATCGAAGTGACCCCATGAAAAATTTCCTCATTGTCTGCGAAATGTTTATTGACACAGACTGCTAACGGCACATCGATAAACAATATGGAAAGGATTGTCAATAAAAAAAGTGCAGACAAGGCATAAAACGTTTTCCTTAAACTCATGTTTTTTGTCTTTAAATGATAAGTTACTATATAGTCATAGTGATGCTGCATCAAATGAATGACGTCAGGATGCTTGCTATGAAAATGGAGGCTTAACCGGTATTGTATAGACTTATAAGAACCTCGGTTAAGGAAGTTGGAAAGGGTGGTTGAAGAATGGATAATACAATATAAGGAAATTGATTCAAATAGGGATAACTTTTATATCATTGCGTAAACGAGGCAAGATGCAGGAAGTATTAAGACAGCATATCGAAAAAATAGTACATCTGTCCGATGAGGAATTTGCATTCGTGCTCTCCCATTTCTCCACCCAAAGCTTTAAAAAGCGTGATTATATTATTCAGCAGGGCGAGCGTGTTCGGTATAATTACTTTGTAGTCTCGGGGCTTTTGAAGCTGGGGTATACAGATAATGAAGGCAAGGATCATGTCGTTTCTTTTGCGATGGAGGATTGGTGGGAAACAGATTATCTGGCTTATCATACGCAAACGCAGGCCACGCAATCATTGCAATGTCTTGAAGACACGGAGATGTTCTGTTTGTTGCTGGAGGATTATAAAAAGCTGTGTGCGGGCCTTCAAAAGATGGAACACTTTTTCCTTGCCAAGGCCAATGCCGGGCATATTGGATCACAGCGGCGTATTATGTCATTTCTTACTTCTAATGCCAAAGAGCGTTACGAACAACTGCTGGAGCGTTATCCTTCCTTGTTTCAGAGAGTACCCAGAACATTACTTGCTTCTTACCTCGGCGTCTCCCGCGAAACCCTTAGCCGGTTATCTTCTTAGTCCTGTTACCGCCTGTTTTGTAATTGTGATATTTGTCACACAAAAGGTCGTATGTACAGCCCACCTTTGCTTGTACAATTTTTAGTAATACTTGTGCCTGCAGCGCTACAAATTAAACTGTTAAACAAATGGAAACACGTATTGTAAATCCCTGGCAATGGCAGGATAAGCTCAGTTATGTGCAAGCAGTGGAAGTGAAACAGCCCGCAGGCACGCTCTACGTTGCCGGACAGGCAGCTGTACATGCAGACGGTACTTCAAGCACTGATGATATGAAAACCCAGTTGGTACTGGCCTTGGCAAACCTTGAAAAGGTTATTACAGAGGCAGGGTATGAACCTAAAAACATTGTCCGGCTAAGTATTTATACCACGGCAGAAGATGAGTTTATGGCCAACTTTGATATTTTCCAGGCTTGGATAGCCAAACACGGCAGTAAACAGGCAACAACTTTGATGGAAGTGAAAACCCTTTTTGAAACGTTAAAGATTGAATTTGAGGCTACAGTAGTGAAATAGGGAGCAGATAAGTTGAAGACGGATGCTATTGCAGCATCCGTTTTTCTTAAATTATTTGGGTAACTCAAAAGTTACATATACATTCGTGTAACTTAAAAGTTACTTATTATGGCAAACGTTATAAATCTTGATTTCTTCTATCCGCATCCGCCTGAGACAGTTTGGGAATACCTGACAAATCCTGAGCTGATAGAGTTATGGCTGATGAAAAATGATTTCCGCCCAATAGTGGAGGCAGACTTCCAGTTACGGACGGACGCCATACCGAGCCTCAATTTCGATGGTATTTTTTATTGTAAGGTATTGGAGATCGCGCCTTTCAGGAAGCTGGTTTACTCTATGAGCGGCGGCCCCGGCGAAGGAAAGATCACACTCGACTCTTTGGTTGTATGGACATTAGAGCCTACGGATAAAGGTACCAAACTGATCCTTGCGCATAGTGGTTTTGACAAGGAAGAGGACCTGAACTTCTTCAAAGGCTTTGCGCAGGGCTGGGTGGAGAAATTCAATAATATCGATAAACTTTTAAAAGCTGCAACGCATGGCCACGCCAACGCTTGATGTATTCCAGGTTATTGGTGATCCCAGCAGACGGAAGATGTTGATGCTGCTTTCTACGGATAGTATGACGATCAACAGCCTGGCTGATAATTTCGACATGAGCCGTCCGGCTGTTTCGAAGCATATAAAAATTCTGCAAAGTGCAGGGTTCATTTCTATCACAGATATTGGCCGGGAACGGTATTGTACATTGAAGAAGGATGGTTTTAAGGAACTGCAAGAATGGATCTCTTACTTTGACAAGTTCTGGACATCGAAACTGAAAAAGTTGGAAGCGCTGTTAAATAACAAGTTGTCTGATTAATAAATGGAGGCATTAAAAAAACTTCTTGAACATTAGATTGTACCTTCCGTGCTTAACGGAAATGAATTATGGATAAGGAGCTGTATATTATCAGACACGGGGAAACCGATTATAATAAATTGGGCATTGTACAAGGACGAGGTGTAAATACTGATCTTAATGTGCTGGGCAGGAAACAGGGAGAAGCATTTTACCAGTATTATAAGCATGTACCTTTTGATAAGGTATATACGTCTGCCCTGAAGCGTACCCACCAGACCGTAGAAAAATTTATAGAAGATAGTATTCCCTGGGAGCAATTGCCAGGGCTTGATGAATTGTCTTTTGGTATTTGGGAAGGCAAGGACAGTAAGGAAGACTGGGTGAGTGCATTCCGCGAAATGAATGATTGTTGGCAGCGCGGACAATGTGATCTGTCTTTTGAAAAAGGTGAAAGTCCAAATCAGGTTTCCAGGCGCCTGCAGGAAGCGCTGAACACTATACTTTCCCGGCCGGCAGAAAAGCGGGTGCTCATCTGTATGCACGGTCGCTCCTTGCTGGTATTATTGTGCATGCTCAATCAATTACCTATTAGTAGTATGGCAAATTTTGGCCATAGCAATACGTGCCTTTATCGCGTGTCTTTTGTTAATGGACAGTTCACTATACTCGAAGCAAATGATATCCGTCACCTGACCGATTCCGCAGGAGCATAACGGTAGCAGCAATGCTGCCTTACTGATCTTGTTGGTTGGTAATGTGTTGGCTGGCGGAGGTAAGATATCGCTCTACTGTACGAGGAGAAACACCTAAGAACTCCCCGATTTCCTGGTTGTTTTTTTGATCGCGGTGCCGCATGAAAAAAGCGGTCCGGAGTTTGGCCGGCATTTGCTGAAGGCTTTCCTGTATCCCCATTTTATCTTCTATAACCCTATCGGGGGCAGATGTTTGACTGCCATTAGCTGGTATCGCGGTGAGATGACGCGCACGTAGCCGGATATCCCGGAGCCGGTTGAGACAACGGTTCTTGATGCTTACATTCAGATAAGCGCCGGCATTGGTGTCTTCAGCCAGCTCATGCCGCTTGAGGTAAAGATTTAAAAAAACTTCCTGCACAATGTCCTTCACCACTTCTTCATCCTGCAAAACCCGGTAAGCCTGATTCGACAATACAACAACGTATCGCCGGTATAATTCGGCGAATTGCTCGTGGTCATTTAGCTTGATCCCCTGCCACAGTTGTTGGTCGCTATATTGACTCAGGTCCTGAATATGGGAGGTTTTGCACAAAGGTATTTTTTGTGCAGGTGCACTATGTTAACTTAAAATGAACTCTTCCTTATTTCTGAAAACGACTGCGGAAAATACTTCTCTGCCGTGTTAGATAACATAGAGAGATATTATGGATACAGATCGGTTGAATTATTTATTGGAGCGTCATGTGGATCATGAACTCTCGCCTGAAGAACAGGTAGAGTTGGATGCCTGGTATGAAGAGCAGCAGCAATCGGGAACAGACATGATAAGCAGCACCGCTGCGCCAAGCTATATAGAAGACATGTCGCGGGATATATTGCACCGTATTCAACAGGGACAGAAGAAAAAACGAGGGCGTCTCATCCACTGGTTGGGCTGGGTGGCTGCCGCATCAGTCGTGGGGCTTGCAACCTTGCTCTATGTATTGAACCCGGCAGAGCGCAGGCAAACATCCCAAGAACTGGCAGAAGTAAAGGTGACAACCAATGATACATATACTGTCAGTGCTGTATCGGCTGATACAAGTTTCTACCTGCCGGATAGCAGCTTTGTTACACTGTCTCCCGGAACAATGATCGCGTGGGGAGCACACTTCAACGACAGCACCAGGACGATCAGCCTGACAAAGGGCAACGGCTATTTCAAAGTGCGCAAAGACAAGTCCAGGCCTTTCATCGTCATAAGCCAGGACATATCCACCACCGCGTTGGGCACGGCTTTCACGGTATCATCGCCTGAATCAGGAAAAGTCGATATCACCCTGCATGAAGGAAAAGTGGTGGTACACACAAAAACACAGCGGTTCAAACCTGTTTACATGATGGCGGGAGAAAACCTTGCAGTGAATGTTACCACACAAATTGCAGTCAGGTCAACAGCGCAAAAGAAACCGTTGACAGTAGTTAAGAACACGAACACTATTCAATCAGCTAAAACACGGGCGCCTGAAGTACTGGAATTCCGCCAGGATACATTAAGCTATGTGTTGAACTCAATAGCAGCCTTTTACAATATCCATATCAGCTTTGATCACGAGGTGGTAGCCATGTCCGACTTTTCCGGAAAAGTCAGACGTAGCGATAAACCTTCAGTGATCCTCCGGAAGATCGCGCTGCTCTATCATCTCGAATTGGTGGAGACAAACGGAAGTTTCCAGTTTCGGAAACAATAATTGAAACATCGTCATTTTTAAAAGCCCTCAAAAAGGGACAGGCATCACCATGCCTAAAACCAACCGTATGTATCAAAGAAATCAATACCGGTATTGCCGGCAAAGGTCTGGCATCCTGCGTAGCGGATTGCTGGCAGTGATCTGCCTGTTTTTCTGCCTGCAGCTCACGGCCCAGTCAACAGCATCTGTGAAAGGGCTCGTCGAAAACCAGCAGGGCGAACCCTTGCAAGGGGTAACTGTACTGCTACAGGTAGGTAACCCGGCAAAAGAAAGCAGCACCTTTACAGATTCAGCAGGTGTATTTATATTCCCGGGCATTCCGTCAGGGCAGCCGGTCATCATCCGCATCAGTTTTGTCGGTTATGAATCACAGGTCATCCGGCGAACATCGCTGAGTGCGGGTAAAGAAGAAGCCATCATCGTTAGCCTTGTACCTAATCAGGCATCCATGCAGGGAGTAGTCGTTGTAGGGTATGGTACCCAGAAGCGGAAAGATGTAACAGGGGCGGTCAGTTCAGTGTCGCAGGACCGGCTGGAAAAAGTACCCAACCTCAACATCGGTCAGGTATTGCAGGGTTCTATCGCTGGTGTCATGGTGCAGCAGACAGGCGCCGGTGCTGCCTCTTCCGAAGAACTGATGGTACGTGGACGAAAGTCCATTCTCGCCAACAATAGTCCCCTCATAGTGGTAGATGGGATACCTTATGGAGGACAACTCAGGGATATCAATGTGAATGATGTACAGTCCATTGATGTACTGAAAGACGCTTCTGCTGCAGCCATCTATGGCTCACGCGGAGCCAATGGAGTAGTACTTATTACCACCAAAACCGGCGCCAAAGGAAAACCGGTGGTCTCCTACGATGGACGATTGTCTACCCAGAAAGCGATCAATGTACCTTACTTCATGAGCGCAGAGGAATTTTATGCCTTTAAAAATATACGCGAACCGGGAAAGATCACGGCTTCCGAACAGAAAGTGTATGATGCAGGACTCACGGAAAACTGGGCAGATCACGTCTTGCAGACGGGCATCGCGCAACAGCACGTAGTATCCGTTTCGGGAGGCTTCCAGCAAACTAAATATTTCATAGGAGGCAGCTACTTCGATGTAAAAGGCGTAACCCTCAACGATAAATACCGGCGTTTCACCACAAGGATTAATCTTGATACCAGGGTCACATCCTGGCTTACACTGGGCACAAGGACACAATTGTCTTTTGATGACCGCAGTGGAATGAGTCCCGATTGGGAAGATGTATTGCGGACCAATCCGCTCACCCGCGCTTACAATGACGCAGGAGAGTTTAATATCTATCCATGGCCGGAATACACCGATATTGGCAATCCGCTCGAACAGGTACGTTATATCAATTCTGATAAAACCAACCAGGTAATCACCAATAACTATGCACTTGTGGAAGCGCCATTCCTGAAAGGCCTGAGCTATCGTATCAACACAGGGGTGCGCAAAACTACATCGGATATCGATACTTATAGAGGACGCAACACCCGTACAGGATTGGAAGCACGTGGCGTAGCCAATACAGAGCGCACATTGCACGACAACCTCGTAATTGAGAACCTGCTGTCCTATGAGCAAAAATTCGGTATCCATCAGATAGGATTTACCGGCCTCTACAGCTATGAAAAAAATATAGGTTCATCCAACATAGTAGATGGTCGTGGTTTCCCGAACGACTTTCTTACTTACTTCGCCATGGCCCAGGCAAACCAGGTCACACCGCTGTATCTCTATAACCGTACCGACCTGATATCACAAATGGCCAGGTTGAACTATAGTTACGACAGTCGCTATCTTATAACCATCACCGGTCGTCGCGATGGTTACTCCGGATTTGGTGCCAATAATAAATGGGGACTGTTTCCATCGGTGGCTATCGGCTGGAATATTTCCGACGAACGTTTTTTCCCGCTGCGGAATGTGTTCGACCGGCTAAAACTTAGGGCATCCCTGGGCAGAAATGGTAACCAGGCCGTCACGGCTTATGAAACCATATCGCGCCTCGCAGAATTGAACATGGTCAGCCTCGATCAGTCCCTCCCTGGATATGTACCTTCCAAACTCGGACAGGATAACCTGGGTTGGGAATCCACAGCATCCGCCAACATCGGGCTCGACTTCAGCATAGCCAAAGGAAGGATAACCGGTGATTTGAATTTCTACCAAACACGTACAAGCGATCTGCTGCTGAACCGCACCATCTCGCTCGTACATGGCATTGGCTCCATAACCCAGAATATCGGCAAAACGGAAAACAAGGGGTTTGAGCTCACCCTGCATTCGGAGAATGTGGTGAAAAAAGATTTTAAGTGGAGCACCTCCGTTAATTTCTCCATGAATAAAAACAAGATCGTATCACTCTATGGGGTGAAAGGAGCAGACGGAAAAGAGATCGACGATGTTGCCAACAGCTGGTTTATAGGAAAACCCATCCTTGTCAATTATGGATATGTATTCGATGGTGTATGGCAACTATCTGAAGCCGATGCCGCCGCAGTATGGGGCTCACAGCCCGGCAATGCAAAGCTGAAAGATGTAACCGGCGATAAAGTGCTCACGGCGGAGGATCGCGAAACGCAGGGACAGCTCGATCCAAAATGGCTCTGGGGCATCACAAACACGTTCAGCTACAAAGGCTTCAACCTGCAGGTATTTCTGCATGGAGTACATGGCATCACCCGGCAAAACAGTTTGCTGCAGGATGCCTCTGCCAGTTCGGAAGTGCGCAGGAATGTATTGAAGAAGAATTGGTGGACACCGGAAAATCCAACCAACGAATTTTACCGGAATGCCGTGAATGCCGAACGAATGAGTGGTATTGCAGCAGTCATCTATGAAGATGCAAGTTTCATTCGTATTAAGGACATCTCACTGTCGTACGACTTCGGAGGCAGGATACTGACCAATGCCGGGCTCAGCCGTCTTCGCCTGTATGCAACTGCCAGAAACCTTTTTACCATCACAAAGTGGACTGCCAGCGATCCGGAGCTCAATGTTGGTCGCGGTGCATTGCCCCTCCAGCGCGAGTTGCTGTTGGGTGTTAATATCTCGCTTTAAAAAATTACAAAATGAAACTGATCAATAAGCTAACAGTCACCCTTATTACCGTTTTGCTGCTCGGCGCCGGTTGTTCTAAAAACTTACTGGAAGAGCGTCCTCCACATATTATCGCCACTGAGACTTTGTACATCAACCTGTCTGGTTTTGAAGCCGGCTTGAATGGACTGTATGCACTCGTACGCAGTGAGCGTGAAGGACTGAATGGAAGTACATCCCTCGTCTGTAACCTCTTCATGAATGGGGTCGATAATATGGTTACCAACCACACGGTAAGTGGGTTTTCGCAAATTGCAGAGAGCTGGGGTGCCATGAACAATCCGGCCAACGCATTTTACTCCGATGTATTTGCCTGGCTATACCAGGTGATCAATTCGGCCAATACGATCATCAACCAGGCCGAAACAAAAGCAGGAGTCGATTGGTCAGGTCCCGGCGGCACGCCGGCATCCAACCGGCTCCGGATCATTGCAGAGGCCAGAGCTGTCAGGGCATGGGCTTACCGCCATCTCAGCTATAGTTGGGGCGATGTTCCTTTAAGCCTCACGGAATCGCTCGGTTCCACCATCCGTACCGACTGGCAGCGCGCATCTGTGGCCGAAGTACGCCGCCAGGTGATCGACGACCTGCTGTTTGCTGAACAGCAGGTGCCGGTAGAACCATCACTCGCCGGTCGAATTACCAAAGGGGCCATCCAGCACTACCTCGCCGAAATGTATCTCGCGGTAAACAAGTCTGACAGTGCCCTCATCTGGGCCGAAAAGGCAATTGCCAATCCCGCCTATAAATTGGTTACACAACGATATGGTGTCAGAGCAGCTCAGCCCGGCGTGGCTTTCATGGATATGTTTTATGATGGCAATGCCAACCGCGAACAAGGCAATAGCGAAGCATTATGGGTGTTCCAGTTCCAGCAGGAAACCAACGGTGGTGGCGCCAATGCCATCCTTCGCCGCGACCACCACAGTCGCTACACCAACATCCGGGTTGGCACAGTGTCGCCACTGATGGTGACGGCCGGTCGCGGAGGTCAGGGATATGGAAGGATGTCGCTCACCAAATGGGCAATCGACAATTATGAACCAAACGATGAACGCGGATCACATTTCGCCATCCGGAAATTTTTTATACTCAATGATGCCGCCGCCAATGCCCCGGTGGGTGCCGACCGTTTACCAGCCGGGTATGCTTACGGAGATACGATCAAGCTGAGCTGGACCAATGATATCACCGCGGCTTCCCGCTCACGCGTCGACTGGCCATTCTCCCGCAAAGCCGATTGGGGTGATCCGCTGACGCCCGGCGGTTCACCTGCCTACAACGATCAGGTATACCTGCGGTTGGCAGAAACGTATCTGCTGAAAGCCGAAGCACAACTGAAACTGGGCCGCCCGGCTGATGCCGCCACTACCATCAATGTTTTGCGCACAAGGGCTAAAGCATCGCCTGTAACAGCTTCAAACATTACGATCGATTTTATCCTCGATGAACGTTCAAGGGAGTTGTTGCTGGAAGAACATCGCCGGTACACACTCTTGCGCACCGGTAAGTGGCTCGAACGGACAAAGCTCCACAACCGCAATGGAGGCCAGTTGATCGCGGCAAGAGATACACTGTTGCCGATACCGCAGACGGTCATCGATGCTAACCTCACCCAGGAAATGAAACAAAATCCAGGATATTAATTTACTACCCGGGACACACCGTCCCGGGTTATTAATTTCATTATGCGAAAACTTTTATACCTCTTTTTACTTTGCTCTTATTCGGCTGCCGCACAACAGGGTGCCCGGTCCGATAGTAGTTTCAGTTTTATCCTGATGTCGGATATACATATACGCCCGGACGTGGCGCCAAAATTCCGGAAGATGATCGATTCGGTCAACCGGATGAAAGATATAGAATTTGTAGTAGCCGCCGGCGATCTCGTCTTCGATGTGATGCGTGGAAACCGGAAGCAGGCAGATTCCTTGTACTCACTATTCCAATCCATGAGCCGGGAATTCAAAGTACCCGTACGACTCGCTATCGGCAATCATGAACTCTTTGGTATCTATCCCGAAAGCCCGGAAGGAACTTCAGATACGGATTATCGATACGGTATGTTCGAACGATATTTTGGCAAAACATACTATTCATTCCGGCACAAAGGCTGGCGCTTCCTCGTCCTCAATTCCATTGATGTAACCCCCGAAAAAAAATACTATGCGGTTATTGGGCAGCAGCAGGTGGATTGGATTAAAAAGGAGCTGCAGGCCATGGATACGACAGCCCCAATAGCCATAGTAACACATATTCCACTGCTGGGCACTTACCAGCAACGATATGCAGAGCCCAATGGCCCCAATGCAAAAGAACCCAATGGCGTGCTGGTATATAACCGGAAAGAAGTGCTCGACCTCTTCGACCGGTATAATCTAAGATTGGTGCTCCAGGGACATATCCACTGGATCGAAGACTTGCAGATCAATAACAAAACCCGTTTCCTCACGGCTGGTTCAGTGGCCGGAAGACCGAGTTGGCGGGGTACCAGCAATGGTAAACGCGGCTTTATGAAGATCACGATAAAAGGAGAAAAAGTTAGCAGCGAGTATATTAGTTTTGACTAAAATACCATATGCCTTCACCTTACCAAACGCTGATCCGCTCACTTTCCGGCTTATACATCTTATCGCCCGGTTGCACATTAAACGCCTTGTAGAACGGCGTAAAGTTCATCAACGGTCCGTTCACCCTCCACATAGCCGGTGAGTGTGCATTCGTATTCACATACATCCGCATGAATGCATCCGTTGTTTTAACCCGCCAGATTCGCGCAATGGAAATAAAAAAACGTTGATCCGGTGTAAATCCATCCAGCTTCGTGACATCCTTCCCCTGTTCCGTCATCTTAAAGGCGTCATAGGCAATGGCGATGCCCGCAAGATCTGCCGTATTTTCTCCCAGCGTCAGAGCGCCTTTCACATGGATGGAATCCAGTACGGTGAATAAGTTGTATTGCTCAAGCACCTGTTGGGTACGCGCCTTGAACTTTTCATAGTCTGCTTTTGTCCACCAATCCGTCACGTTCCCCAGCTTATCATACTGCGCTCCCTGGTCATCAAATGAATGCGTGATCTCATGGCCGATGACCATACCGATGCCTCCATAGTTGAGTGCATCGTCTGCATTCATGTCGAAGTAAGGAGGCTGCAATATGCCTGCCGGGAAAACGATCTCATTCAACGGGGGATTGTTGTACGCGGTAACGGTTGGCGGTGTTGTTTGCCACTCTGTCCTGTCAACCTGCTTTCCAAGCTTTGCCAGCATATACGCGTAATCATTTTTGTTGGCCGACAACCTGTTCTCAAAATAAGTATCTCGTTTTACCTCAACGTTGGAGTAGTCTCTCCATTTGTCGGGATAGCCGATTTTCTCCGTAAAAGCCTGCAGTTTCTCTCTTGCTTTTGCCTTGGTAGAATCGCTCATCCAATCGAGCCTGGTGATCCGGGCTTCAAAGGCTTTTTTCAGGTTATCTACCAGCACGCGCATCCGCTTCTTGGCCTCGTCGGGGAAATATTTCTTCACATACAATTGTGCGAGGGCATGACCCAGTGAGCGATCAACGGCCCTTGTCATTTCTTCCGCACGCGGCTTCATAACTGCCTGCCCGGTGAGCACTTTTGTATAGTTGAAGTTCACATCATTGAAAGGTTTGCTTAAAAGATCCGAATAATTGAAAAGCAGCGAGGCTTTTAAATAGAGTTTCCAATCATTGATGGGCACCGTTGACAGCATACCGTTGAGTTTGTCATAATAAGCAGGCTGGCCCATATTCACCGAGTCTACGGTAGCGCCATAATCAGCCAGTAAAGCAGGCCAGCTAAGATTCGGTTGTTTCTTTGCCAGGTCGGCAACAGCGAGCTTATTGTAGTTCGCTTTTACATCTCTCAATTCAATATTGGTCCTGTGCGCGCCGGCCAGTTGCTTTTCGATCTCATAAACGCGTGCGGCATTTTTTTCCGCCGTAGCAGCATCCGTCCCTGCCAGTTGAAAGTAGGAACTGAGTGCCGTTCGATACGCTTGCTGAATGCCGGCTGTTGAAGGATCTGATTTGAAATAATAATCCCTGTCCGGCAGGCCCAACCCGGCTTGTCCCAGTTGCACAATATTCACCGAACTCTGTTTGTCGTCGGGTCCTACATAAAAACCAATTAGGGACGCATTACCGGCTTTTTGTTCCTCCGCCACCAGCCTGAGTAAGGAAGGCAGGTCCGATATGGCGTCTATCTTTGCCAGGATAGGCTTGATGGGTTCATACCCACGTTTATCAATGGCCACGGTATCCATTCCTGCTGCATAGAAGTCCCCTATTTTCTGTTCGAGGCTGCCGGCAAGGTTGTCGGCGGTGGCTACGCTGTCCAGGATTCCCTGCAACCGGATACGCTGTGGATAGTTCAAAAAAGAATAAGACCCCACGCCCGACTGGCTGGCTGGTATGGCTGCGCTGTCATACCAGGTTTTGTTGACGTACATAAAAAAGTTGTCTCCCGGCTTTAACGCAGTATCGATACCGGTGATCACTACGTGGCCGGGCGCCTTGTCGGCTGTTTGATCACAGCTTACAGCCATTGCCACGACGAGGAACAACAAAAGCAGTCTTGTCATATAGATTGGTTTTAAGAAATGAAGGAATGGGTTAAATGTACGAAAGTGCTGAATCTTTAAGTCGTTATGCCTCACAGCTATTTTCAGAAACTATTATGAAGACTTATTATTAAACGAAAAGGCCATCTCCCTGCATTCTGCAAACACAGGAGATGGCCTCTTCGTTTTCTTATTGTGATATAAGCTACTTAAGCAGGTTCGGATTATTCTGCTCCTCCGCCTGTGGAACAGCGAAAATATACAAAGGACTGTTGGCTACGAAGTTGGTGCCATCTGCAAATTTCAGCGCTGTATGGTACCGGGCTGGCACTTGTTTCACCGTACCATCAGGAGTGGTGATGGTAACCTTGCGATCATTACCACTGCCATCTACATAAGGCTTGCGCACCACGGGCAATTGGTTGCGGATAATATCAGCCAGCGCAAAACCTTCACCCCACAATTCCTTCCGGCGTTCGATCAGAATGGCCTCGATCAGCTGCTCTTTGGTAGCGCCCACCGCGTTGAAAGCCGTGGCGCCACGGGCAGCGCGTAAGGTATTGAGTGCAGCAGCACCATCGGTGATGTTATTCTCGCGCGCATAGCCTTCCGCTTTGATCAGGTGCGCTTCGGCACTTCTCATCAGTACCAGGTCACCGGTTTGGTCGGCACGGAACTTGAACTTCTTGTATTGCAGGTGTCCTTCGCGACCGGGATTGCCATCCCAGGAGAAAAGCGTCTTGCGGATATCGCCAGCTTCAAAAAGGTCGCCAAAGAATGGATCAGCCATGAAGCTGTAATAGTAAGATGATGCGGATGACACATCGAGGAAGTGGAAGCTGTAGCTGCCATCACTCTGACTGGGAATTTCCGGATGTCCCCAGATCCACTCTGAATTATTCACGTCATTGAACCCTTTGCTGTAATCAGCAGCCGGCATCAGTGGATAATTCTTCAAAGCTTCATTGGCGGCTTCTGCAGCTTGTACCCATTTGCCTGTATGCAGGTAAGCACGGGCCAGCAAACCATTCACCACATCTAAGTTGATTTTGTATTTGGCCGGACGCTGGTAGGTGCCCAGCAAACCTTTTGCTTCCTGCAGGTCGGCAATGATCAGCGTGTAGATATCCTGCAACGTCGCTTTAGGATTACCACGTGTAGTATCGGTAGTCGGTGTGGTATAGATAGGCGCAGTTTTGGCCAGAGGATCTTTCAGGTAAGAAAACTGGTAAAAGGAGGCAATGGTGAGGTACGTGTTCGCACGCAATGCCAGGGCTTGCGCTTTCAAAACCTGTTTGGCAGTTGCATCACCGGTCACCTTGTCTACATTGGCAATGATGATATTGTTGTTGTTGATGATCCTGTACAGCTGGTTCCAGATAGCACTGAGGCGACTTTGTGTTTTGTCGTTCATTTGAGTGAACCGGTACACGGGTGCAAAACTGTACTTCGTTGTGATCAAGGCTACATCATTGCCCATGGCCTCGCTGACCAGGGTGAGGGTTTTGTAGCCCGGATTGCCAAACGTGCCGCCATAAAAATCGTCCATCATGGATGCCCAGGTACCTTCCGATAAAGCAGTAAGGTTGGCAACAGTTTTTAAAACGATGTCCTCGGGAACTGCGTTAGAAGGAGAAGTATCTAATTCCTTATTGCAGGCTGACAAACTGATCAGCAGCCCCGCAATCACTATATATAATTTATATGCTTTCATGTAATGATAATTTGAGGTGAACATTATAGGCCTACCTGCAGGCCTACTGAAATAGTTTTCATTTGTGGGTACTGATAATAAGTAGTGCCATCGATTGCCTGCTCGGGGTCCATGCCTTTGTGGCCATAGAAAGTCAGCAGATTTTCTGCAAGGCCATACACTTTGGCTGTTTTTAAACCAATCTTCGACAGCAATTCTGTAGGAAGATTATAACCTAATGACACTTGTTTCAGACGTGCATAAGTAGCGTCATACAGGAAGCGGGTAGAGGTAGAAGTCCAGGCCAGGTCATCAGTTGTGAAACGAGGCACGTTGGTATTCCTGTTGTCGGGCGTCCAGCGGTTAAGTAATTCTGTAGACCAGTTACGGCCTGGTGATACAGCGCCGGAGAGCAACTGAATGTAATCCGCGTCCAACACTTTACCGCCGAGGCTATAAGCAAATACAAATGATAATTCCACTTGTTTATAACTGAGTGAGTTCGTAACACCACCAGTTACATCGGGCAGAGCAGAGCCTGCATAATATTGTGTGCCCTGTGCATAGGTAGTGGTAGTTTCTTTTTTACCATCAGCTGTAGTGCGGTACCACATTGGGTTACCAGTAGCAGGATCAACACCGGCCCACTCGCGCAGGAAGAAGTCATAAACAGATGTGCCTACCATTAGTTTCTTGGTGCCGCTGATGATCTCCTTCTGTGGCAGAGAAGTGATCTCGTTTTTGTTGTGCGCCACATTGATGCCTACTGTCCATCTCCAATCTTTGGTGCTGACAGGCACCACGTTCAATTCCAGTTCTACGCCGGTATTGCGCAGTTCGCCGATGTTGGCGTTCACAGAAGTGAAACCGGTAGAACCTGCGAGCGGCCGGGAGTAGAGCAGGTCTTTGCTCGTTCTTCTGTAATAATTGATAGTTCCGTAGATGCGGTTCTTCAATACACCGAAGTCAACGCCTGCGTTGAAGTTCAGGTTGGTTTCCCATTTCAGCCCGGGTGTTGGCAGGCGCGAAGTGATCACACCTCCATTGCCCAGGTTGTTCTTGATGCTATACAGTGCGAGGTAAGCATAATAGCCGGAAAGGTTATCATTACCGGAAGCGCCATAGCTGGCTTTGATCGTCAATGCACTCAGCCAGTTCACTGATTTCAGGAACTCTTCTTCTGAAATGCGCCAGGAAGCACCGGTAGACCAGAACGTTCCCCAACGTGAATCAGGTGAGAAACGGGAAGAGCCATCGCGACGGGCAGACGCCGTGAAAAAGTATCTGCCGAGGTAATTGTATTGTCCCTGTCCAAAGAAGCTGAGCTTGGCATAGCTGTCAGCATTGCCGGTAAAGTCTATTAACTGCGATGCAGCTACAGGTTCATACAGATCAGGCAGCGCAAATTTTTGACGGCTACCATTTAGTCCGCTGGAGTTCAGTTTGTAAAACTCCTGGCCTGCCAGCAGGTTGATATGGTGCCCTGTACCGAAGTCGAGATCATAGGTAGCAATATTGTTGTAAGTATAAGCGATGAAGCGATTGCTGCTTTTACTTACCGTGCCACCAATGGCAGCGTCTTCTCCCACCAGCGGGTTCGTATAGTACAACGAGTTGCTGTTGATATAATCGAGGTTGAAGCTGGTTTTTACTTTCAGCGCTTTGGTAATAGCTACTTCAAGGAAAGTACGTGTAGAAAGGTTCTCATTCGTATTCCTTGATTTATTCAATGGTAAAGAGCCAATCAGGTTATAGCGTGTCAATGCAGCATTGGGTCTGTAAGCGCCATAGTCGAATTGTTTTTGGCCATTGGCATCAAGCCTGAAGCTGCCATCCGCATTGCGTTGATAGATAGGGTAGAAGCTGGGAATCGTGCGCCCAAACAATACCACATTGGTTTGCCTTGAATCCGCAGAAGTAGGATAGTCCTGCGAAGTGCTGGCGCCGCTGAGGTTGAGGCCCACTTTCAGCCAGGGCTTGGCTTGCAGTGTAAGGTTGCTTCTGAAGTTATAGCGCTTGAAACCGGATGCGAGATAAGCACCCTGGTTATTGGTGTAACCGCCTCCTATATAATAAGTAGATTTTTCACCGCCGCCAGAAAAGCTGAGTTGCGCTTGTGTGTATTTGGCATCCTGTAGCATCCCATCTTCCCAGTCGTCATTCCACAATGGCCGGGCGCCGGCAACGATCTTGCCATCTTCGCCTACCGGTCTTGGAAATGCCGTGCCATAAGGATTGATGCCCAGGTTGGCAACGATATTATTGCTGGCCGTGACGGCGGCCTGCGCAGGCGTTTGACCATTCGTGATCGCTTTGTTGCGTAAAGCTTCCCAGTATAATTCCCAATATTGATCGGTGCCGATCTTTTCGTAATCTTTCACCGCACGGCTGCTCCATCCCTGGTTGATGGTAGCGCTGATGGTTGTCTCGGTACCCTTTCTTCCCTGCTTGGTGGTGATAATGATCACGCCATTGGCAGCGCGGGAGCCGTATAAATTAGCAGCAGTGGCATCTTTCAGGATGCTGATGGTGGCAATGTCTGCGGGATCGAGCGCATTGATATCGCCTTCATAAGGTGCCCCGTCTACCACAAACAGCGGTGCGCTGGAAGCGTTGATACTTCCCACGCCACGGATGCGGATGGCGGAACTATTACCTGGTTGTCCGTTGGCCGAAGTGGTTTGAATGCCTGGTGCCAGACCTTGCAGTGCATTAGTGATATTGGGCGTAAGGCGATTGTTGACCTTATCGGCTGAGATAGAAGTAACAGCACCCGGATAGCCCGATCGTTTTACGGTGGTGTAGGCTACCGCCACCACTTCATCCAATGTATTATTGGCATTTTTGAGTAAGATGGTAATTTCTCCCTGACCTGCTTTTGCTTCTATTTCCGTTGTTTCTCTTCCAACAAAGGAAACCGTCAGCACTGCTTTATCATCTGTTAATGACAGTTCAAATCTTCCCTGGGCATTGGTGGTCGTAGAGCGGGTTGATTTGTTGATGGTAATGGTGGCTCCTTCAAGGGGTTGTTTGTTTTCCGCGGTAAGGACCACCCCGCGGACTTGTTTTGATTGTGCGAAAAGCCCGGCGCTGAATAGTAGCATCAGCGCGAGCATACTTTGTTTTTGTAGCATATACTTGTTAATTAATAAGCAATAGTTTCCCCCTTCACCATCATGACATGATCGTGAACGGCAAAGCAAATCCTGCACAGCCCATAGCAAGGACCGGCCAGCAACTTTAGTAGGTGTTAATAAGGATTGTCAACCTGTACAGCAGTAGCAAACTCACAGCACATACAAGTCTCACAGCTATCATAGGGGGTGTTATGATATAGCTGTTGTCTTTTCGTATTCGTTGAGGCGGCAAATATAATAGAAAAATAAACCCCACTAATGTAGTGGACTTAAAATGTGCAAAAGGAATGGGTAAGTGGTGGATGAAAAGGATGATTGACGTGAACTTGATAATTTTTTATCACGATTTGTGTACATGATAAGAAAGGTTGTCCGTCTCTCATGAGCGGATAACACGATAAAACTCATCACGGTATTTGTCACCGATCGGTATAACGGTATCGCCAATGAAGATGCGGCTTCTTTCTACTGCGGTTATGTGGCGTATGTTGACGATATAAGAACGGTGTACCCTGCAAAAAGCCGCAGCTGGCAACTGATCTTCGATCGATTTAAGCGTTTGCAAAGTCATCACCCGCCCATCTGCGGTTTGCAGCGATACATAATTTTGAAGACTCTCTGCGTACAATAATTCTTTTAATAAGATCCGCTGGATGCGGTGTTCCGTTTTTACAAACAGATAATCGATGGTGTCTACAGCAGGAGCCGTAGCAGCAACCTGGGCTGGCAATGATGCATGTTGAGAAAGTTTCAGCGCTTTTTCGGCCGAACGGTAAAACCTGTCAAATGAAATAGGCTTCAGCAGGTAATCTACTACATCGTGCTCATAACCTTCCAGTGCATAATCCGGATAAGCTGTAGTGAGTATGAACAGTCGCTGCTTACCGGCAATCTTCATCAGTTGCAGGCCACTTAGTTCAGGCATCTGGATATCGAGAAAAACGAGATCGATCTGCTTTTGGCGTAACATGTCAAGCCCTTCAATGGGGCTGGTAGTGCTGCCCACCAGCTCCAGGAACGACGTTTTATATACGTAGTCGGCCAGTATGTCAACAGCCAGCGGTTTATCGTCGATGATCAAACAACGCAATATCATGCAGCCAATTGAAGTGTTAAATGGATCGTATAATCTGTTCCTTCGGTGATCTGCAGTTGGTGCCTGCCGGGATATAATAGTTCGAGCCTGCGTTTTACATTAGCGAGGCCAATGCCAGGTGTCTTGTCTTTCTGGCTGTTGTTGTATTTGTTGCGTACCGTAAAGTCGATACGGTCATTCGATGCCTGCAAGTGAATGTGAATCGGGTGTGCCGGATCATTCAATATACCATGTTTAAAGGCATTTTCCACAAAAGCAACAAACAGCAATGAAGCCACCTGCTGTGAACCTACATATCCTTCGATCTCAAATTGAATATACGCATTTCCCTTGGCGCCGATCCGTTGTAACTCTACGAGGTTGTTGAGGTAGTCGATCTCGCTTTGCAGGGCAACGAAATCACCGGCTCCTTCCCGGAGCATGTAGCGTAATAATTCTGATAGCTTCAACAGGGCTTCCGGCGCCTGATCTGATTTCTGGTAAGTAAGCGCATAAATATCGTTGATGGTATTGAACAGAAAATGAGGGTTGATCTGTGAGCGCAGGAAGGCTAATTCTGTAGTCAGTTTTTCACGCTGCAGCGCTTCCTGCCGGTTGCGGTTGCGTACCCAGCTTTCGGCAAAGAAGTATACCAACCCATACACGAAATACTTGGGGAAATAATACCAGAATATATTCATGAAGTAATACGATATGGGCACCTTCCTGCCAAAGTAGTTGTCGAAACCAAACACCGGTTTGAAGATCCCATACTCCATCAGATAGCGCCAGCCAACCACTGCAACCCACAGCGATAAAAACAACAATAAGCCCTGTAAATAACGTTTCTTGATGAATAAGTAAGGCATCACCACCAGGCAGCTGCCGTAAAAACACAAAGCGCTGATGGAATAATAGCCGATAGTGATCGTCACTCGCTGAATAAAAGCGTGGAAGCTCTTGAATTCTCCTTGGGCAGAAGGGTAGGCATTCAGCCCAAAGTTGGGAAGGATATCGTTTAGGATCAGCAGCAGCCATACCGCCACATGCAGCAACACGATATATTTTCGCTTCATCCCCTAAATATATTGACTGGCAGGCTATAACCTCCATTCCTGCTGCACTTATTGACCAAATGGCTATTATCAGGGATGAATCGGTTACCCGGTTTTCGTCAATACTCTTTTCTGGTTTGTCAATCGCTTCCGGACAGTTTGTTCTTTCCCGGCCATCTTTGGTGCAAATCAAACCAGCAATGAAAAAATTAGGGCTCTTTTTATTGATCGTGATGAGTTATCGTACCCATGCACAGGTACAGGATCAGCTCAAGGTTGATGTTCATCCGGGCATCGAGTTGTTCACCATTGTACAGATACTGGCAGATAAATATCCCAAACCTTATGCGTCGGCTTATACTACCGAAGCGATGGAATATTTTGGCCGCTACAAGGATCACCCGGCAGTGAAAAAGGTGGCAACATTTGGAAATACATATACCGATCTGGTGGAGCTGGGCTGGTGTATGAGCGGCTTTCCTGATATTAAGATCTATGAGCCGGCCGCCGATCTTAACTGGTACCGGCATTACGGCAAGGAAAACGTATTGGAATACATGCGTCTTTGCCGAGACTTTTTCAATGACACGCATTTCTGGGACTTTTTCCAGCAGCATGCTGCCCGTTATGCTGCGTGGGGCGCTGCGCTGAAAGCCAAAGTGGACTCTGCCGGGCTGGTGCAAAAACTGCAAGGCTTTTATCGTTATCAGGCCGATGTGCATTGGTGGGTATGTATCGATCCGCTCAACAGCTGGGGCTCTCATGCGATCATGACTAAAAAATTGAACCCGGATTATGCAGACTGGGTGGTGTACAATACTGGCTTTTTTAATGCCAACATGGACCCCAAAAAAGACCCTTATTTCGAATTCGCCAACTTCGACAACCTCGTATTCCATGAAGGAAGTCATGTTTATATCAACGGACTGTTGAAACAGTACGAGCGGCAGATTGATGAATTGAGTTACCTGTTCAATAAAGATGATGAAGGCATGAAGCGTAATAATATTACTACCTGGCGGTATTGTTTGGATGAGAACATTGTGCGGGCTGTCACAGCAGTGCTTTACCGGAAATACCGGGATGAACGTGCATTCAAAAAACAGCTGGCGAAGGAACTGCTCAGCGATTTTATTTATGTAGAGGAACTGGAACCGTTTATTAATAAGCAGTATGTGAACAGCAAAAAGTACAAAGATTTCGGAACATTCTTCCCGGAGCTATTAAAATTCCTCAAACAGAAACACCCTAAAAAAGTGTAGCGAATGCTCAATACCTCGTTGCCTTCTTATTGCCTCGTTGCCTTGCTTCCCCAAACCAGGACGCCGGAAAGCAGAAAAAATAAAATATTGATTTTATCCTTCCTGGCTTCCCGTCTTCCCGGCACAGTCTAAACCCGGCAACGGAGTTCCTGCTGAAACGGGGCCCTGGCAAAACCACCGGGATTGCAGGAAGCATCCAGGTTGGCTGTTGTTCGGAAAGCTGTCGAAAGTTTGATACCCGCATAGGGTCACTACTTTAAAAACAACCACTGAACAACGATTGCCAGGGTAAGGGCGAGGTAGCAGTATACTGCCGTTGCCGGTGCTGCTATTGAATCATCATTATGTGAAACGATATATTGAGTTGACCGTGGCCGGAGGAAGCAACTGAAGATAAACGCCGCACATTGTTCATCACGCTTTAGATGAATTCCAGACAGGTATTGATCAGTTACCTGTTTGTAAATGCAACATCAGCGCAAATGAATCTTTTGAAAGAAAGTTGGTCATGACTTACTGTTCAAAACAAACGTACAACATCGCGATACCCGTTTCCAAATTTATTTTATCAGCTTTTGGAAGAAATGGGAATATTGGGAATTTTAGTAACTATTTTTTCCGAATCTTCCGAAAATTACCAAAATGCGAAAGAAAAATTTGGAAACCGCTATTTCAAAATCGTATACTTGTCAGGAGCTGTTAGTGACAAAAACGGACTAAGAGAGGTCAAAAAGGCAGGAAAAGGAGATTTTAGAGTGAGGATACAGGATAGATAGTCCATGGATACTCCATAGATGGACCATAGATCGACCATAGATAGTCCATACTAATAGCACAAACCCTAAAAACAGGTGCAATTTGCAAAAAAGGGCAGGGCAGAACGCGCCTGTATGGAAGGGGTTTAGTACGGATGCCGGTGAGCCCGGCGAAAAGCGTATCTTGGAAAAAACTTTCCCATGAAAAGGATAACCCCCTTGATGATCGTCCTCAGCCTCATCATCACCCAGACCAAAGCACAGACCCCGAATACCGCTGAAGCTAAAGCTGGTCGTTTGCTTGTTGAACTCGCTGAACATATCAAGCCTGAAAGTTTTATCGACACCTGGATGCTCAAACGCAAATCCTGGACAGAAACAGCTGCGAAGTCGCCCACTGCTAAGGTCCTTGCGCAAAATACTTTAGCGCTGAGTTCATACATTAGCCCGGCATCATTTAAAAACTCGTTCAGTCAAAAGGACTTTGCGAAAGCAGTGAATAAAGCCAAAACATACCCGGAAGCCTTCAAAGTTTTGCAAAGCCTCGAAGAAGGATTTAAGCCCGGCACAATGGGGCCATTATGGAGCAACCGGCGCGGGCGCTGGCTGCACGACCTGTCGGTTCTCAAATAAGTTGGCTATTGCGCACGTGCTTTCTATTTAATCGAGAATAATACTGTATTGAACGTTCGCAACAAAACTTCTTGTAAGTCCGTCGGCCCTCACATCTCTTACTATAAAAGGTGTAGCAGCAATAAATTCAAGACTTGTTTTGTTGTTGAATTGTTTGCCGACTGTAATTGTTCCGTTAAGCGTCAGCCCCTTGGAACCGTTAATACTTGCCCGCTTTCCAAACTGGTCTTCATAAGTGTCATTGCCAACGTGGTAAATTGCCAACAAACCTGGTTTTATGGTAAAACCCTTTCCGGTATTGAGGTAGTAGCCGGTACGCAACAACAGGTCAAACTTCCTTTTGAAAAAGTTGGTAGGAGCAAAGCTTTCAGCCCGTTTGTCAGAATACTCATAGGGGAAAAAGGTGTTCTTGTTGTTGTGAATTACCGGGACCTGGAGACCTGTATTAAATTCCCAATGCTTATGCAGGATATAATTGATGCCCAATATAGCATCATAAGTGCCGAGACTTGATTGATAATCGAGCGGCAATGCGCTGCCTGCATTATTTTTTTGATTGGAAGAATTGAATGGGATCTTTATTCCTGCCAATATCCGGAAGTTACTGGCGGCATTATCGTCATTTGTTTTATAAGTAACTGTGCCATAAAAATCACCGATGCCAAAGTTGTTTCCCAGGAAGCCATTAGCGTAGGTGGCAGTAACTTTACCTGAAATAGAAAAGTGCCTGCCAAGTTCCTGGGTGTATTGCAGGTAAGGATTGATGGTAAGCGTACCTTCTTCACCCGTTCCGATATTACTTCCAATATCGATCCTTCGTTTTTCTGCTGCATGTGTGTTAACACCCTTCAACGCTCCGAGGCTGCAAAAGCCGGCATCACTGCACCCTTGCGCAAAAGAATTGTCGGCAAAGACACTTAATAATAAAAGAAAAATAAGCTGCTTCATGTGCTATTTTAAAAATTTGCAAAGGATGCCTGGAGCAAAAGAGAGCTTATCGTTTGACATCTGCTCCAGGCATACCATTATTACCTTTTATTGCAGCGTTACCTTGATGATATTGGTAAGAGCAGGCAGCGTTGTATAAGGATTTGGATTAGGAACTGCAGCGATAGGCTTGCTTTCTGTAAGCGGTGTTCCTGCAAGATTGAACTGCGTAATGCCGGCTCCGGGAAACTGATCGAGCGCCGTGCCATTATCGTAGAGCCCAATGGAAGACGATACATCTCCTTTTTTCGTAGCGTCAATATCACTTCCTGAAGTAGCAAAGAACCAGTCGTTGGAGAAGCCATACATCGTTGCAATAGCGATCTTGTCGCCGGGAACTACATTGAGCAGTTGAGATACCTTGCCGCCGTTACCTTCACCGATTTTGGGAAGCAACACTGTATTCGTGGCATCTTTTAATACATATACATTCTTTACGCCCGGTTTATTTTTCAGGGCTGCAGCGAGGATATCTGCATTGCCCTTCTGTGCCAGGTCTTTCAACCCTTCTCCGCGGTCATTCTCCCCGCTTTTGAAGAATGGGTTTTGATTGCCACTATATACAACCACCAGTACGGGCGATAAGGGAGTAAAAATGCCTGTCTGTCCTGTCAGATAAGTACTCAATACAGTATTGTCGCCTGCTTCTGAAAGATTCGTAAGGCCATTAGCTGTCGGCTTACCGGATGAATAAATGGGCTCTGCCAGTAGAAGATTTCCGCCAGCGACATAGGAGATAGCCCATACGCCGGGACTGAATGGAGTCTCATTGGCCGTGCCTCCGGTGTTATTCATGATCGTAACAGTGAATGTAGAATTACCATTATAGGCAAGAGACACTTTCATCAGTTGGGAAGCTGCGAGGTAAGTATTGCCGTAATCATCCATGCCGGCAACCTCCTTGATATTTTTAGCAGTAGTTTCCGCAGTTCCCGGATGCACCACAGCCATGCCGGGCTTTTGATTCACACGCGTACCATTGTCCCATAATTTGATCTGAGCAGAAACATCTCCGGTAATGGGCGTACCGTCATCATTATATAACTTGATACCTGGGTTGGCAGGTGCAAAGAACAGGTCATTACTCCATCCGTACATGGTGGCAAAAGTGAGCCGTTGATTTTTGGCGGCAGAGAAGGAAAAAGATACAGATTGGCCGGGAAAAACAACCGGCGGTGTGCCCGACCCCTTGAAAGTGCCGGATTCTACCAGCGGTCTGCTATTCAATACATTCTCGATGGTAATGGTGTTGGGTTGCGGCATAACGTCGTTGTCCTTTTTGCAGGAGGACAGAAATAGGCCGGCAGAGATTATCGCTAACGCTTTTAAGTTGCTGTGTTTCATCTTTTTGTTTTTAGATAAGGCAAAGGAACACAGACGATATCCCAAAGCGGTCGCAGAAGTATAACAAAAGTATCACAGCGCTGACGGGATGGTTTTTTTGCTGAATTTTGAGAAAATTTCAAACCAACACGGAGATATGAATAAAGTATTGCTGTTGGAAGATGATCCGAATATTGTAGAGTTGTTGACTATCCACCTGAGTGACCTGGGTTGTGAAACAGTTCCGGTAATGAATGGGCACGATGGCCTTGCGGCTGCTACCACACAGCCATTCGACCTCATTATCCTCGATATTATGCTGCCGGGAATGAATGGCATGGACGTGTGCCGGAGGATCAGGCAAACGGACCGGCGTACTCCGATACTCATACTGTCTGCCAAATCGGAGGAGATCGATAAAGTAGTAGGATTGGAAACGGGTGCAGACGACTATCTCACCAAGCCCTTCAGCGTGCGGGAGTTTATTGCCAGGGTCAAAGTGATCTTTCGTAGAAAAGAAGACCATGTCCCCGCGCAGGATATGCCCCCCGTATCATCTGTCATTCGGTTTGCGGGATTAGAGATCGATACGGACAAACGAAAGGTGATGCTGAATGAAAATAGGGTAGACTTGTCTCCGCGCGAATTCGACCTGATAACCCTGTTGGCCTCCAACCCGGGGAAAAGCTATAGCCGCAAGCGCCTGCTCAACTTGGTATGGGGCTATGATTTCGAAGGCTACGAACATACTGTTAACTCTCACATCAACCGGCTGCGGGGAAAGATAGAACAAGACATCTCGAATCCCAAGTTCATATTAACCACCTGGGGCATTGGATACCGGTTTAATGAAGAATTATAAAGCCATTATATGTCTGTAAAAACGATAAGAGGAAACCTGCTGTTCTGGAAAATAGCTGCCGTATTTTCTATACTGTTGGTCATATTGGGAGTCGTATACATATTGATAGCTTCCAGGCTGTCCCGGTCTTATTATACAACGGCGCATCAGGAACTCTACGGAAATGTTGCTGCTCACCTGGCTAATTTTACACATCCACTCAGGAACGGACAACCTGATACGACAGTAACACATGATATCATTCACTCCATCATGGTGGCCAACCCAAGTGTGGAAGTATACCTGCTGGACACTACCGGAAAGATCACAGACTATGTAGTGCCGGATAAATCGGTGCGGCAACGACATGTAAATATTGCCACGGTAAAGCAGTGGCTGGCGGTAAAAAACGGGGAGCGGCCTTTGGGCGACAATCCCAAACAGCCCGATGAACCCAGCATCTTTTCTGCGGCGCCCGTATATGAGAACAACAGGCTGACGGGCTATGTGTATGCTGTCTTGGCCAGTGAGAAACAGCGGGAGATATTGAGTACGCTCAACAGCGACCTGTCTTTCCGGCTGGGTAAATACATTTTTCTATCCGCTTTGCTGATTGCACTTGTCGTGGGGACCATTACTTTCTTCCTGATCACTGATAGCATTTGCCAGATAGCTGGTGTTGTCCGAAGGTTTAAAGAAGGTGATTATGCAGCCCGTATAGAAGGCTATGCCAAAGGCAACCTGGGAATGCTCACATCTACCTTTAATGAAATGGCTGATGTGATCGTGGACAATTTCGATAAGATCAGTGCAACAGATAGATTTCGCCAGGAACTAATAGCCAATGTTTCTCATGACCTGCGTACACCCTTGTCTATTATGCAAGGATATGTTGAGACATTGATGATCAAAAAAGACAGCCTGACGGAACAGGAAAAAAACAAGTACCTGTCGGTGGTGCTGGAAAGCACCAAAAAACTATCAGTACTGGTAGAGCAATTATTCCAGTATGCCAAGTTGGAAGCCAACCAGGTAAGCCCCGAGAAAGAGCAGTTCCTGCTGAATGAACTTGTTTCAGATATATTGATGGCTTACCAACTGAAAGCAAAGGAAAGGAATATCACCCTTAGCCTTGATGCAACTGGTACACTGTCTCCGGTCTTTGCCGATATCGCACTTACAGAAAGAGTCTTGCAAAACCTGATTGATAATGCTTTCAAGTTTACACCCAACGGAGGCGAGATCACAATCCAGTTAAAACAAACGAACACTGGTATTCAGGTGCAGGTAGCTGATACGGGCATTGGTATTGCGCCGGAAGATCAGGCATATATTTTTGAACGATATAAACAACTGCACAAGGATGAATTACCTAAAAAAGGAATGGGCATAGGGCTGGCGATTGTGAAGAAGATCTTGGAACTGCACCAATCATCCATACAGGTCACAAGCACACCGGGAAACGGTGCGGCATTCTGGTTCGTATTGCCGGTGCTTTCACGAAGCAATTAGCATTATATTGGTTACAGGTCGCAAATAACCCTTTAAAAAGCCGTATATACCCACCGCCTCAAAAAGATCTTCTCTCCATCTTTGTGGTGTCGAAAGGAATTAAACAAACGACAACATAAAGCAAGTGGAGCAGCAACCACCTGAAAAAACGGGCGGAACCGAAAAGCCAAAAGAGTAGGGGATAAATTATAGCATATGTCAAACAATTCAGTTTCATTACACCGGGTGTTGAAAACATCACCGGAAAAAGTATTCCGCGCATTCACGGAACCAACCGCTATCGCGTCATGGTTGCCTCCTTATGGATTTCTTTGCACCGTTCACGAAATGAAAGTAGAAGTAGGGGGTATCCATAAGATGTCTTTCCAAAACTTTTCAACTGGCAATAGCCATTCATTTGGTGGAAAATACCTCGAGATCAAGCCCAACGAATTATTGAAATACACGGATCAGTTCGACGATCCAAAACTGCCGGGAGGGATGACGACCACTGTTACACTCCAAAAGAACATGGCAGGTACAGAAATAAAGATTCTGCAGGAAGGTATCCCTGCTGCTATCCCTGCAGAGTTTTGCTATTTAGGTTGGCAGGAATCATTGGAAAAGCTGGCTAAATTGGTAGAGCCCGAAATCCCAGATGCTTAATCAGATATCAATCACGATAGTGTTGCAAGGAGCCATGTAAATCAATTTTATATGGCTCCTTGTATTATTTAGTGGAATGAGTCGGTGAATAACCGAACCGCTTTTTGAAGGCAAAGGAAAAATGGGACAGGTCTTCGAAGCCCAGCTCTATATAGATATCTGACGGGCGCTGCTTCTTTTCCTCGATGAGGAAGTGGGCTTCCTCCAGCCGCCTTTGGATGAGCCAATGATTGGGCGTGTCATTGAATATTTCTTTGAAATCCCTTTTGAAAGCAGACAGACTGCGCCCGGTGAGGAAGGCAAATCGCTCCATGCTTACATTGAACTTGTAGTTCTTTTGCATAAAAGCTTCCAGGTCCAGGCGGCCCGGCACACCGAAGTCGAACAGAATGCCAGACAGCTCGGGATGTAGCTGCAGCAGGATGAGTAGCAACTCTTCGCGCTTCAGATCGGCAAAGGCAGCATTGATGCTGCCAGTACCGGTGTAGTAAGGCTCCAGCGAGAAGAGGAAGCTATTGATAAGGTTATCTTTTTTGAGCCTGATGAACGCTTCCTTAGATCGGTAGTTGTGATAAACGATGTTGTGTCTGCTCTGGAATTGTTTTAAAAATGCTTCATCAAAAAAGATGACGACCTTTTCAAATTCGTTCTGATCTCTTACTTTATTATACCGCGCCAGGCTGTTCTTGCGCACAAGACAGCTTTCGCCCGGCTTTAGGCTGCTATGCTTCTTGCCATCATAGCCATTCATAGTTCCTTTAGCTACAAACAAAAAGAAGTGCTCTGCTATGAATTGTTCAGGCGATACTGCAGGGCCTACAAAGCATGATTTGATCTCCGTTATCTTCATCGTTTTGCCTGCTGATTTACGATGCCAAATTTAAGTAAACTATTGGCAGTAGCTCCAATGGCCTCACCAGTAGTGCGTGGTTGCCAGCCCAACTGCCTGATGGCCTTCTCGCTGCTGGCTCTTTTTACCATGCCTAAATAAGGTGCCACGGCTTTGAGTTTGGGAATGAATACAGACAGTAATTTAATAAACCAGTTAGGCAATTCCTTCGTGGGCACATGAGCAGCTTTTGCTCCCAGATGTTTCTTCAGCACCTTCGCAATGTCCAACAGAGAAAGCCCTTCTCCTGACACGGCTATGAAACGTTGCCCATTGGCCTGTGGCATGGTCATGGCCTTATAATGCAGGTCTGCAACATCGCGCACATCCACGTAGCCCGATATGAGCTTGGGCAACACTTTCATATCCCCATTCAGCATCTGTTTGATATTCTGTATCGAGTGCGAGAAATCATCCGACAGTATAGGCCCTAAAACACCCGTAGGATTCACCACGGCCAGTTCCATGCCTTTACCCTCATTATTGATAAAATCCCAGGCAGCCCTTTCTGAGATGGTCTTAGAACGCTGGTAGGGATACACAGTGTCGTTCAATACCGTCCAGTCTTCCTCCGTATAAGGAGTGGTTTTTACAGTGCCGAAACCTACAGCGCCAAAAGCGGAAGTGAGCACCACTCTTTTAACGCCGGCATTTTTGGCAGCACGAAGCACAAAGAGCACTCCATTCCGGGCTGGTATCACAAAATCATCTTCGGTCTTGGCATCTGTATGCGGCGTGGGTGAAGCCACATGGATAACATACTGGCATCCTTCTACCGCCTTCACCCAGCTCGCCTCATCCTGTAGATCAGCCTCAGCAAAAGATAGGTCATCGAAAGAACGGATGCCACCTTCCTGCAGCATTTGTTTTACCAATTCGGCTTTATTTAATGAGCGAAGCGTAGCCCTTACCTTATAACCATTATTGAGCAGTGCAATGATGCAATAGGAGGCGATGAACCCCGACCCACCCGTTACCAATACTGTTGCTTTGCTTTCCATCCTGAATAATTTATGCAAAGCAACGAACGATAGTGTAAGGCGACTTTGTTGTCAGGTCCAAAGTTTTTTGTTGTGAGGTCCGGGAATGATGGGCACTTCGTTACCCAAGCTTTTTTCTCAGCCATTTGCGAACCGGCTCATCATACCATTTCAAAGTAACATACGCCAGAATAACAGACCCTATCAATATCAACAATGCATAAGGCCAGGCGTCTGCGATGGTTGTGCCTTTATGATTGCTGATCCAGGCTACATAGAAATACAACAGCGGATAATGTACGAGGTAAAGAGGGTAGGATATATCACCTAAGAATTTGCATATCCTGCGTTCTGTCTCGCTATGTACCATGCCGCTGGCGCCCAGGTAAACAATGAGCGGAAAAATAAGGATGATACATACGGACTCATAAATCCCATTCATCCAAAGATGTTCAGCACCACCTATGCGTGGCATATATAGCACGAGAGCGACCAGGAGGCTGCACCATAAAAAAGCATGCTTAATGCGGGTGGGTTTGGCTATCCGTGAAAGCAGCAGACCCGCAAAGAAGGGATACATAACGCGGGTAATACCTATGCGCATATGTTCCGCGTTGAGTGTCCAGCCGCCACTCACATCTCCATTGGGACTGGTAATGGCCAAATGCGCAAGCGTTGCGGCCGAGATCAACACCAGAATGCCCAATGCTGTTTTGGAGAGCTTCCTGATGCCGATAGCATACAGGATATTGGCAATGTATTCAAAGAACAATGACCAGGCTACACTATTGAGTGGGTGCATTTCTTGCCAGCCACGTATATCCATTGATAACGGAATAGGTAAAACAGTATAACCGATGAACAGCACCAGCAGCATTTTCCAGAGCGGAACAGAATGAATGTCCGGCCATATCGTCGAGTCGGTAAAATAGAATCCGATTGCCCCGAGCGTCATCCCCAACACGATCATCGGTTGAAGCCGTTCGATCCGCCGCTTGAAGAAAGTGCCGACGGTCATTGTATGCCAGCGATCGTCATAAGCATAGCCAATCAC
The DNA here is from genome assembly GCF_059502485.1 of Paraflavitalea sp. Taxonomy (NCBI): domain Bacteria; kingdom Pseudomonadati; phylum Bacteroidota; class Chitinophagia; order Chitinophagales; family Chitinophagaceae; genus Paraflavitalea; species Paraflavitalea sp. The sequence goes on along the minus strand of NZ_JCACET010000010.1, from coordinate 245,329 downwards.
GTAGCCAGACAGCAGAAAGAAAAAGTCAACAGCCAGGTAGCCGTGGTTTACGAGTATATCCAGGTGCCCGGTTCCTAATGGCTCGGCCAGATGAAAGGTGACAACGATGATGGCGGCAACACCGCGTAATCCGTCCAATATGAGGTAATGCGGCTTTGTGGCAAGGCTGTTATTATTCATTCGTCTGTAGGTATGGAACCGCAAGATTAAATAAATAACTTATCCGAACCTGCATACATCGTATCAAAACATTGACGAATAGTCTCATTGTCATTCGGTACGCAACGATTTCACCGGATTAGCCATGGCCGCTCTCGTTGCCTGAAAACCTACAGTAAGCAGCGCTATGCCGATAGCCGCTGCGCCTGCTGCCACAAATAGCCAGCCGTTAAGCGCCGTCCGGTACACAAAGCCCTGTAGCCAGTCATGCAGAAAGTACCAGGCCAGTGGACTGGCAATCAGCAAAGCGATCCCGATCAGCACGACGATGTCTTTGCAAAGCATCACCACAATGCCCGACACTGTAGCACCCAATACCTTCCGGATGCCGATCTCCCTCGTTCTTTTTTGCGTTGAAAAAATGGCCAGACCGAGCAGGCCCAAACAAGAAATAAAGACAGTGATCCCCATCGCCACATTGATCAACACCCCGGTCCGCAGATCGGCCTCATACAATTGGCCTATGCTCTCGTCCAGGAAATAACGCTCAAACGGTACGCCGGGAAACACAGCCTTCCAGTCTTTCTCTATATGATCGATGAGCGCCTTCACCTCACCGGCGGTCATATTCTTCGCAGCGATCTTGAACGCAATGATGTTCTCGTCCATAGGATCATGTTTGATAATGACCGGCCAGGTCGCCTGACGAAAAGAACTCTCATAAAAATCGGCCACCACGCCAACAACAGGATAAGCCTCGCCTGGGCCAACGACCACCTCATGGCCAATGGCCTTGTTCACATCGGTAAAACCCAGCGCACGCGCACAAGTCTCGCTGATCAGCAATTCCCGGGTACTATCGCCGGGATGCATATTGCGCCCGGCCACCAGCTTCATACCATAAAAAGGAACGTAATCTGCGTCTCCACAATGAATGGATATTTCGATCGGCTTCTCATCACTGCCTTTCAACTGACCACCACCGAATCCCCAATGCATACGGCCGATTGGTGGCCTTCCTTCCTTGATCACCTGCTCTACGCCGGTCATTTGCCGGATCTGATTCATCAGTACGGCTACCTTGCCAGGCTTCCGGTCCCGCGGATGACCAAGGTTCACGATCGCATCCGTCTTGAAACCGAGGTCCGCCTGCAACGCGTACCGCAGTTGAGAGCCAACGACGAGAGACGCTATAATAAACAACAGTGAAATGGTAAACTGGAAAACGATCAACCCTCTGCGCAGCGTCCCTTTTCCCCCGCCCGGCGTTGCCGTGATCCCTTTCAGGATCACCGTGGGCTGGTAGCCCCCCAGCACCTTGGCCGGATAAAAACCCGCCAGCAGGGTAGTAGCCACGATCACCAACAACAAAAACAACAGCGTAGCACCATCCAGCCGGAAATAAACACCGGCTGGTATCAGATCACTGAACACGCTGAACAATGGCTTTATCATCAGCATGGCAAAGCCTACTGCAGCCACCGTCACCACCAGGGTTTCTATAAAAAATTGCACAATGATGGCCGACCTGCCACTTCCCAACACCTTCCGGACACCTATCTCTCTCGCTCTTCGCATGGATTGCGCCGTAGATAAATTGACAAAATTGACAATGGCCAGCAAAAGGATAAAGCCAGCCGCAGCCATGAGGGTATACAAGACCGATAGGCTGGCTTTTCTGCCTTCACCGCCATATTCAGGGTGAAAATGGATGCCCGACAGCGGTTTCAAATGGGCGGCAAACGCTGTTTTCGCACCGAAATGCCGTTCCAGAAAAGGCATGAATTGCGCATCGATCTGCGATGGCCGGACGTCCTTTGGCAGTTTGATCATCACCTGGCTGGCACGATTTATTTTGCCCCAATTGTCCAGCGTGATTCTATTCTTGAGAAAACTAACAGGGATCGTAGCAAAAGAGATCCATTGACTAAACTTAAAATCGCTGTTGCCCGTCCAATCGGCAACAACCCCTGTTACCGACACCGCCAGCGAATCCTGGTAATAGAGGGTTTGCCCAATAACCTTATCGGGATCGAGATCACCAAAGTATTCCCGGGCTTTTCCCTCAGTAAGCACCACCGAGTGAGGCATAGACAGGGCCGTGGTGGCATTGCCGCTCAACCACTGGTAGCGAAAGATGTCGAAGTATTGTGGCTCTGCAATAATAAGGCTGCCCGCATCGTCGAAGCGTTGAGCCTTTACGTCGGAACTACCTGGTATCGTCACGTTGGCGGTATAACGATGAAAGGCCGCCACGGTCTGTAAACCCGTCATTTCCTGACGCATAGCGGCCGGCATGGGGCCAGGCACGAGGTTCAAATGATTATCCTTTATCTGAAAGTCTACACAAAAGAGGCGGTCACGGTCTGGATGGAAAGTATCAAAGCTGAATTCGTGCCGGGTGATCAGGTAAATGAACAAACAGGCACTGACACCCAATGCTAAGCCCAGCACGTTGACAAGGCTATAAATTTTATTGCGGGCGAGGCTGCGCCAGGCCACGATCCAATAGGTTTTAAGCATAAGAGTAGTTTTGGGGAAAGCACCTAAGATGCCTGACAGCTAAAATAGCATAAAAAAAGAGGTCATCTTTTTGATGACCTCTCTCGGTGAAACCCGCTGGGACTATCACTGGGGCTCCAGCACCAATATTATCTTGTTGAAGTCAGCTGCGGCATTAATGATCTTCTGGAAATCGGGATATAGTGACATTGGATACAGCAGGTTACAGTACTGTTCCCTCACCGTAACCTTCAATACATTACCTTCCAGCTTATAGGAAGATTCGAATCCCATGGTTACCTGACCATTGTCCTCGACAACCTTTTTGATATTGAGGTCATCCGGGTTTTTGATCTTATAGCCTTTGGGGATCACAAATTCGATGGTCCTGTTCAGTGCGTGCGGGTAATTGACATCCATATCGAACTGCCGTGGTTTCTCCTGGTACATTTCAGCCTGGGGACCGATGATCTCACCGATCTTTACCAGGATCTTATTGCCCGCCCGGTCCACCAGCTCACTGGCATTCACCACCAGGTCCAGTACAAAAGGCTTATTATCCGGGAAGTGTTCCATTTCCTTGTTTTCGATCTTGGAGTTGATTACACGTTCAGAGTTGGTTCCAAACTTTGCCATTTCTTTGATCATCAGTCGCTGCTCGTCATCCGTGCCATAATTGAAACTGGCCCTGTAGTAGATCGATGAATAGCCGGTATAGGATTGCCGGGTGTTTACCAGCAGGCTATCGAGGCTGGCATTGAGGCTGATTTTGGCGTCGATATTATTGTTCGACCAGCTGCAATCTTCACCATTGATACGACGGATGTCGGCAATAGCGGTGGTAAAAGTGCCGATCGTCGTGCCTTTGCAGAATATGCCATTCGTGCCGATCCATTCAGGGTGAATGAGTGGATAGCGCATTTCCAGCAGCGTGGGTGCTATGAACTTCTTGAGTTTTGGAAAGTAGATCACCTGGTTGTCACAATTGTTCCAGTTCTCGAATGCCCGGTCGATCGCATAATCCTGCCTTGACCCGCAAAGCACAAATTCATGTTCTACATTCAATTGTTTGAAGATGGCGCCATACAATCGCAGGATGCCCCGGTGGTTGGAGATCTTATTCTTAATGATCATCTCGATATCCTCGGCCGATTCGTCAGTATTATTTTCTGATGTGCCAATATTCTTCTTCAGGTAGTTCTCTACAGCCGTTACAACGGCTACCTCATTGCCCGTGATCTTTTGCCATTCATTTTTCTTGACTACGTCAGCAACCCGTTTTATTTCTTTTTCCGTATAGCTGCCATAAATACTATAGGCGCGCTTCGCCAGCTCATTCCAGGTAAATACCCTTTCGGTTTTGCTACGCGAGGCATTGTAAGAAAGCTTATACTCCACTCGTTTCAGGTTGGCATTATAAGCAGCATATTTTTCTTTTTCCGCACCAACTATGTCCTGCTGCCGGATAACGATCATGCGTTTGGTAGTAAGGGCAGTGTCTACGGCTGCATTGACCTGATTATACCCCTTGGTTTCAAAGATCAGCCTTTCAGGAGATATGATAGCCACTTCTGCTTCCAGCACAGGAATGCTATTCTGAATAACCTCACGACCAAAAAACGATACATTCGTCTTATAGGTATAATAGAATTCCACATCACATCCCTTTTCAAGCCCTTCCATGGCGAAGATTTTATAATGTTGATCATCCTCCTTCAGGTCTCGGATGTTCTTGCTGTCGACGGTAATCACCTTCCCGCTGGAGAGAATGGTACGGGCCATGATATCTACGATCTCATTGTTCGAGTTGACGGGGAGGTAGACCTTATTGAATTGCTCGATACCCTTGTCGTCGATAATGTGAATACGCCTGTGTAAAGTCCTGTAAGAGGCAACCTCTTCCTTCTCATCTATGTATTCTACCCGGCGCTTGTCCAGCAGGATAACGGCCGATTCATTCTTATACTTATCACCTGGTTTTTGAACCGTAGCACTACTGGTCCATTTTTCCCGTTCGATCGCTGGAGCCGTTTGCGTAAAAGCTTTCAGCTGACCGATCACCAGGCCGAGGGTTAATACTTTCTTCAGAGGGGTCAACATGGGTTACTATATTTTTGAAATACTGATAGATTCTTTGTATTGCGGAAAGAGGTTTTCCAATACTTCATTCCATTCCTTAAACTCCGTGGGTTGCAACAACAGATGATTGTTGTAAAACTCCTGGGTCAGGATAATCGTGTTGTTTTTCTGTTCATAGTGAATAACAAATCCCCAGACATTATTCTTGAATGATTTGCCTTTGGGCAGATAAGAAACCTTATATCCCTCCGGAATGGTCAGGACCGTTACAAACCGTTTTATAAAGCGGAAATCGAATTCCATCGGAATGGTGCGCTTCGGATAATCGATCTCCTCATGCTCGTAAAGTTTGAGCAGGTTCAGGTTTATATACCACTCATCGGCCAGTTTACGGGCGTAGTTCTGGAGCTCGAATTTAGCAGTGAGCGTAACGTGCTCCTTTTCTGCTTTGCCGGCGATCTGATAATTGCCAAGTTGAAACTTATTGGAGCCCCGGGTGAAGCGGCTCTTCATATAATCCTCTTTATCCTTCTCACTATAATAATTTAAGATGTCGCGTGTATTCATCGAAAAGTAGCCGCTCATATGCTGCGTAATGGAGCCTGAAATGCCTTTGTCGGTGAATTGTAGAAAGCACGTGTCCGTCAGCATGCTGACTGATTGGGCAGGAGAAGGAACGGTTACGATCTTGTATTGATCCGGACTGAGGCCGATCATCGCCTCTTTTCCCTGAATGTGCGATGCGGGTATGCCAAAAATACAGGTGGCGTCGGTGCCATCCAGGAAAATGAACTCATCCTTTTTTAACTGGATAGCGCAGATCATATGGTTGGCAACCATCGGCAACGGCGTCTCCCGGTATGAATAGGGGAGGGTGCGGGTACCGATCCAGGTGTAGTAAGCGGGTACGCCGGCAGTATTGAGCATTACCGTAAGGATACTACTCATGTCCTTGCAATCCCCAAAACGGCGGGAGCAAACGAGGTTGGCCTCGCGGGGAATAAAACCTTCCATGCCTGCTTCAAAGGCAATATATTTGATGTGCTCCTGCACCCATTGATAGATTCGCCGCGCTTTATCCTCAGGTGAATTGATGCCGTGGGTAATCGAATCAACTACTCTTTTCAATTCCGGACTCACTTCCTTATTGATATCTTTAACAAAGCTGTAGTTGAGCTTGTACATGGTATTCGTGTCGGCCAGATAAGCTACTTCTGTACCTTGCGCGTTCTTATATTTTTCAATATAGAACACAACGTGCGGTGTATAATACGCGCTTCCGGGAGCATCCGGGTAATTTTGGAGCGGGGCCAGGTCTTTCACCTGGAACTTGTAGGTGATCTCGTTTCCGCGCTTTGACTCCGTAAAAACGATCTTATCCGTATTCAATCCCTTCAGTATATATTTTACCGACATGTCCTTAGGGAAAGTGACAGTCATTTCATTATTCACGACCGGTATTCTACGGCCGAAATAATGAGCGGGTAGCAGGTAAGGCTTATTATGGGTAATCTTCAGGTCCAGGACGCCAATCGCGCCCGGGCCAATGGCCGGAAAATCGAACATGGTTTGTTTTACATCGTCATAAAACACGCTGCCGGATTTTCCGTCACCCGTTTTGAAGTTGGTAACCTTTATCTTTTTATTGTCTGCAGTTTTCGTGTACGCCTCGTACTCTGTCACATTGTGAAAGCCACTTTGGCTAAAGCCATACCGGCTCATATAAGTGGCGGCGTTTGTTGAGAGGTACATCATCTGCTCGTTTTCCCTGCTCTCTACAGAAGGCTCACCATCCTTGAGCGTTATCTTGTATTGAGTAGTACTATTCAGCAGTACTGCTTCCTGCCCGGGATACTTGCTTATCAATTCTTCCGCCTTCTGTGCGGAAACCCAGGTTGGCAGCGCAAGCGCGGTAGCCAATATAATGGATGAAGATGCTAATTTTTTCATTTGATCTCGAGTAATTGTCCGTAATAATAAAACCTCACCTGCTTGAGTTTCCCGTTGTCATCGTAGAAGCGTTGCTCGCCATGCAGGCCGTCGTCATAATAATTGCCTTCTTGTGTCACAATTCCTTTGGCATTGTATTCCTTGTAGGGACCATGCAGATTGTCGTGTACATAGCTGTACGTATTGCGCACCTTTCCATCGGAAAAGTATTGAGTGCGGACGCCTTCGGCATCGTCATATATTTCCTGCTCGGTCACTGCTACTTTGCCATTGGGGTGATACAAGGTGTAAGTACCATGTAACGTACCATCTACATATTCCATGGTGCCAGAAGGATTGCCATTTTGGTAGAAAGCCTTGAATTTGCCATTACCCCGGATAAGCGGGATTTCAGGCACCAGTTGCCCGTTCTTGTCCAGGTAGCTGTAACCTGCCTCCAAACCCTGGTCGTAGCGGAGTTGATACATAAAGGTGCCATCTTCGGCATACCGCTTGTACAGGCCATGACGCTCGTTATCCTTGGTGTCGATTTCCGTATCGATTTTTCCATTCGGATAATAGAATATCATTTTTCCCTGCAATTTGTCAGATTTGTATTCTTCTGTAGAGTACAGTACGCCCTCGGGAGTATAGTATTTCCAGGTACCTTCTTTTGCATTCATTTTATACCTGCCGTCGATGCGCACCTTGCCTCCATAGCTATATGTGGTATAGTTGCTGTCAAGCATGCCGTGTACATAATGCTGTACAAGCATCAATGATCCATCAGGATAATAGAACTTGTGTGGCCCTTCGATCTCATTGTTCACATAATTGCATTCTATGTACAATTTACCATTGGGGTAACGTGAGGTGAATTTCCCGTTGCCATTGTTTAGCTTCACCACATTGATCACCTTGCCCGTTGTGTCGTATTCTGTGAGCGACACAATATTGTCCATTTGGTATATATAGGTGCTATGAGGCTTGCCGTTGGGCCAGAAATCAGTCTTGCTGCCGTTGCGGACGTTATTCAAATACGAGGATCTTGAAGTTAGTGCGCCATATTTATCATAGTTCAACCATTCGCCCTGCAACTGGTCTTCACCATACCAGCCTTCCTCCCGCATACCGCCGGCGGGATACCAGGATGTGTAATAGCCGTTTTTCTGATTTTCAGCATATTCCACGACGTAGCTTTTTTTACCGCTTTGGTGATAGCCAGTGGTAGCACCATTCAGATCGCCATTCTTGTAAGCTTCCAAAAGATTCTCTTTGCCCGAACCGTAGTAGTATATTTTGGTTCCATCCAGGGCGCCTTTTTCTCCATAAGGAGTGAGCGTTTGTTTGCTGCCATCCGGACTATAGGTGGTGAGGTCAAGTCTGCCTTTCTTCAATTCAGAAATGCTGATCTGTTTGCCGGTTTTATCAAAGTAACGGCCGCTTTTCAGCCTGTCATCATCAAATGTCAATGTAGAATAAAGCTTACCATCTTCAGCATAGTAGTTGATATCGCCGGAGGTTTTTCCCTTCTTATTCATATAACGATAAGCTACCTTCCCGTCTTCATGATACGACACATATTCTCCTTCCAGTACACCCTTGTCATAAGTTTCTACAGATTGAATTTTGCCATTATCATGATATCGCTTCACGGGGCCCATCAACTTTCCTTGCGTATAAGTGCCTTCTACACTCAATAGCCCATTACTGTTCCAGCCCTTAAAGACGCCACTTAATTCGTCGTCAACATAAGTGCCTTCAGTATCGGGCCGGCCATTGATATAATAGGTTTTGGCAGGTCCCTGGCGTTTGCCATTTACATAGGCCTCTTCCATTTGAAGATGACCTGACTTGTAAAATGATTTCTTTACACCACTGAGTTGGCCGTTGCTGTAAGGTTCGATGGTCTTGACGACTCCATTTGAGTAATAGGAGGTGTATGTACCGTCGGCTTGCCCATCTTTATAGGTTGAGTTGGATTCAATAGCCCCTTGCTCGGAATAGTAAATTTGCTTACCGTCCTGCTTGTTATTGCGAAAAGCTTCGTTGGCTTTAAGCTTACCAGTGAAATAGTAATAGGAAAAAGTGCCTTCCTTTTCACCTTTGTCACTGAAAAGCCCTTCCGACCTTTTATTGCCTGAAGCAAAATAGAAAGTCCAGGGGCCCGTAAGCATGTCTTTTCCTTTAACAGTGCCTTTCCCATACAGCTTTCCTTCGGAAAACTGATAACAGGGGCCATTGTAATTGCGTTTTGCATATTGCAATTCACGGGTAGCCCTGACGAGGTTGAAATATTCAACCACATCCGCTTTCAAAGCTTCAATATCCTTTTTCTTCTTTTTATTAAAATCCTGGATTACTGGCAGGTCTACACCCGCAAAGGCATAATTGACGAAATATTCGAATTTCTTATCCTCAAATATCTTCTTAAACAAGGGAACATAATACTGCATGTAGAAATCCTTGTCGCTATCGTCAAATGCGAGCTTTTCGAGGACCACCTGCATTTGCCGCGAAATGTTATCGTCGAGATCAATGATGATCTTATAGCTTTTATCCAGGGCTATCTTGGACAGCACGATTTGCTCTATCAGCCTGAAATTATCGGAAGGGTCCTCGGTGCGTTTATTGAGTACCTCCGTAATATTATCCGTGCTTTTAGATATCTCACTCAGTAGATTGATCGCGTTTTTAGAATACCTGCTGCCAGGCTCTACCGTCAGACTGGCCAGCATACACAAAAAGCCCGGTACAACCTTACCCTGGTTGATCGCACTAATACCCAGTTTATGATGTACACCGGGAGAATAGGGGCTTATGAGTGCTGCCTGCTGAAGCACTTGTTCGGCCTCCTTGTATTTTTTCTGCCGGATCAGGGTAGTGCCTTTATTGAGATATAAATTGACGAAGGCGGGATAGACACGCAGTGCCGAATCAAATACCTGCAGCGCACGGTCCTGTTCATTGTTATAGTCATACAGTGCCCCATAGAGCACCAACAGTTCCGGGTCACGCTCAGGGTCCGATCTGTCGGCAAGCCCTTTTGCGCAGTAAGCGATACCGCGGGCAAATTGGCTGTCTGCGGAACAGGTCAGTGCGCTTTCGTATAATGCTAATACATAATTGGTATCGCCCACCGGAACTTTATCAAATTCTTTCAGGGCTTCCTTGTATTTGCCTTCATCGTATAGCTTGATACCGGTTTCGATGATTTCACCGGAATTAATACGCAAGGCTTTTTGCTGGGCAACAGAAAAGAGGGAGGACGTACAGAGTACAGTCAACAGGGTTAATCGGGCAATCATTACTACAACGGTCTTTATTAGGTGAATGTTAACAGTAATTAGGATAAAAACGAAGTTGCTGCAGGTATTATTTTATGGATAAGTAGTATATATCTGTGAGGGATAAGGGCCGGGCACATAGTGAAATATCCAAAGCAACTGGCCAGGACAAAAAGAGAACAGACGCGCAATTTTTGCGAACCTGTCCGGCTTGTAATCCCGGTCGGACGTGGTAGTAGCGTTGGTTATTGGGCCAAAGATAACCGGAAGAGATATGTAGGGTAGTACAAACCGATAAGCGTGTCGAAATAGGGCATAACCGTGCAGTTTTAGGCAATAAGTGTGCAAAGGGGATAAGCCAATGCCTTGGTCCCCCATCTTGCAATTAGGTCAGGCAGCAGTTATGGCAAACGCTGTTATTCCGCTTTGGAGTAATTTATCAACCCTTTAACGAGCTGTACACCGCCAAACAGGATGGCCCCCCAGAAGATAAAGCCGATATTGGCCATCGTGGCAATAGTACCGCCAACACACCATACGGCACCCCACAAAATGTCCTTTTGTGCCTGTTGTTTTATGACGTTCGTGATCTGACCACGCAGGTCTTCCACAGTTGCCCTGGCTTGATCTTCCGGAATGCCATTGGCAACCATCGTATCAATAGCTTGCGCTGGACTCATCTGCTGCTCGACTAGCAGATTGGCAGCCTGGTTGTAAATTGTATTAGTATCCACTGGTTGCGGAGCGAGGGTATTCTCCATGTAGTAAGGGGTGTTTAGGTTACTGCGATGTTACAACAATTTTCAACGGTAACCAATAGGTATAGTTGTTACCAGGCAGATAGCAGGTCCTAAATCCAGCCCTTGCAGGCATTAATTGATATCCGTCAAACAGCCTGAGCTACCAAACAAAAAAGCAATCCTTTCGACTTGCTTTGTGAACCCGGTTAGAACAATTATCGAACACGTTTTTGGAGCAGTCTTAAAGGATTTTATAATCTTAAGGTGTTGTTGTTCAATTCATTGTTGATATTTCTTTTAACTTTTGAGTACTTCAATATGGGATCTTTAGCTAATGCCAACCTTGCTTAGCAGTAAATACCGTTAAAACACTGTATGGGACAAAATCAAAAAGCATTATTTTAATCGTTAAACGATAAATCTTTAATAATCAATGCTGCCAGAAGAACAGATCTATCCGTACAGCATATTCCTTATAGAAAAAGGTAATGTACTGTCATTGAAAACGGCCTTGAAGACAAAAATGAAAATTACTTCTAAGAAGAAAATCGCACAAAACACTTTTACATTCTTTTTTTCCGAGAAGCCACCTGATACACCCGTACACTGGATGGATATCTACAAACCATTTCTTCCTAAGTTAAAGCAGCGCTATAATCAAGTTTATTTTGGTGTCTTACTTGTTGAAGTAAAAGGAGGAAGAGCATTCGCGGTATCATTAGGCAAAGCACATTTTTACGTAGAGCCATATTGCGATACAGAATTTGGGCTAGACTTAGCTGAGAGAATCGCAGATCCAACAGAGATTAAAGAAAAAGGATCAAAACATCTTTTTAATATTAAGAACCAGTCTATAGTTAGCTATCGCAAAAGCAGTGAGGTTAGTGACTATGAATCCGGAGAATTTTATCGCCGGTTGGTAGCTTCCACTATTTCCGAAGCTCAATGGGGAAAGCGAGTAGCATTTGGAGAAAATATCCACTTCAATTTAGCAATAAAACCGATAGACCTTTCCCCTTTTTTGATATGTATACAAAAAACATTAGCAAAACGAATAAAAGTTGAAATACCTAGGGTTAAACAGATAAAAGAAGTTACTATAATTAAAAAATTAGAGAGAGCCTTAATAAAAGCTCTAAATCAATTAAGCACTAAAAAAGATGATGAAGATTTGGTATTGACATGGAAAGATAAATTTTTCAATGATGATAGTCAATTTTATGTCTATGCCAGAGGGAACAAGAAAGACAAACAAAAGCTTACAGCTTTTGATATTCAATCCTTGAAATTTTTTGCAAAGTCAAATAATATTTTAATCGGTGACGAGCTGAATAACCTGCAGATTGAAATTGTTGATGCGGATGGCTATAGTGCAGCAAGGTCTTTAAAGTTTTTTGTTGATTACACTGATGATAAAGGTAACTGCTTTCTTGACGGAAAATGGCAACACTTCAATCAGTCATATATAGACTACCTTAAAAAGTTCGTAGATTCAGTAGAGGTGGAATACAATCCAAAGCAAAATTTATCTAAGAAAAAGCTGGCTGCTTTTTTGGCTAAGAACAAAGAATTTTATGCAGAACAATATTTCAATTTGCTTAGAGAAAAAGAAGGTTATATAAATAAAGATAGGGATATAATTCTTCTTGATAAAAAGTACAGAGTAGAGTGCATGGATCTTTATAAAGGTAGATGTCTATTTTTTGTGAAAATAGGTACGCTTCAAAAATTATCCTACGTAATTGATCAAGCCAAAAACACACTTCTACTTTTTAAGTCAAAGCAGGTCAAGATTCAAGTCAAACAATCAAACATTCGGCCTAAACAAATCTGCTTGTGGCTTATTCTGGACCGTAGGACGGAGGTCGAAAAACTATCAGACCTCGATTCCTTGATCTTTCACACTAAATTGACCGAGTGGATTCATTTGTCTAAAAGCATGAATATGACCCCAATCGTAAAAGTGAATTATAAAATAGATTAATATTGAATTGCTAGATCATGTATTTAAGATGATATATAGAATTTTCCTTAGTACTAATGTCGATACCGTTTTCATCCTCTGGTTTGTCATTGTAAACAGAAACTAATTGAAGTCAAAAAACTAAATGAAATTTAAATTAGTATGATACCTTTAGAAATTACGGCAGAGGATATATTGAAAGCAATTCGCAAAATCGACTCTGATGATTATTCCCCAGATCGGAAATCAGACGACTACGATCTTTATTATGAAGGAAGGTTTTATCCGCCAAAGGTAGTTATCTCGTATGCGAATATTTTTGCAAAAGGTGAAGAATGGCCATCGGATAAATTCAGTGGTGGAGAAGAATCTAATAACTTTCTCATTCATCGTGGATTTCCAATCCTTACAAAAACTGCACGTAGTGCTGATTACCCCTTTACAAAAGAGGAAATTACCTTCTTTGATAAGTATGCTAATCAACCCTATAATAGCAAAGACCCTATTCATAAAAATGCTGGTGTATTTATCAATAAGTATATCTGGGGACGATCAAGATACTGGGCCGATCAGATTCATGAAGTTTCGCCGTACATTCGTAAGGGATCGATTCATTGGAATGAAAAGAGGAATAATAAGACAGGACAGGCATTCAAATATTACTCGTGGTATCAATTGCACCATGCCGATCACTACCATGATAAAGTATTTTTCACTGTAGGTATTGAGGGGCCTAGATCTCCTGATTATTTGAAGTCCCACCTTGTGATAAAATTAGATTGCCGGCGATCAGGTATTGATAAGAATTTAGAATCAAGGTTTGATAAATTACTGCTTGAAAATAGAATAGGATGGAAATTCATCCACATACAGGCCGATGATACAGGTGATTGGCAATACATAATAAACGATTCGCTTACCTATTTGAAGGAAACTCTTCCTATATATCTTGAAGCAATCAGATTGTTTGATAATAGATCCCTTGAAATGGCGGCCCGGATAGTATGGAACGACAACAATTGGATAAGTCCTTCGGGACGTAGCGGAAAATCTCGAAGTCATGCAAAAAGCCAAGAGAAAGAATACGGATTCACTCCGGAAGAATGGTTATTAGACTTAGACAAAACCATTGACGGTTTTCATTATGCCTGCATGGAGGCTTTGAATACGAAGGATCATGTCGGGAAATCTTATAACCTAACCCTATTTGCTAGTAACTGGGACATTCGACAATGGTATTGGGTAGGTAAGATTACCGGCGCAGAAGTGATTACGGATAATCAATCAGAACTCATTACTAAGGAGTATCTACGTCGAGGCTGGTTGAACGAGCAGATTTGGCAGCTTGGCGAGTTGGAGAATGTTAATGTACAGCGATACATTGATTGGCACAACTACAAACGTTTCAATGTTCGATTCAGGCCCGAGGATTTTCGCTCTTATGAGTTGGCGCCATTTTCGGAAAATGAGGTACCTCCTTCTGGCCATTATAATCTGCCGACATTGAAAAAGCTTCCAGGATTTCTTACAAGACAAGAGGCTGAAGGCGAAGTTGATGATCTTGTTTTCGGTAGCGAAAATGAAGAGGGCCCAAAGAAGAAAATAAAGCGAGAACATCGACCGCAGGTAAGAGAGTTAGAAAATGTGCATCGGCATGTTCAAACCGGATACGCGAACTATTTACGCCGTCATAAGTCCGATGGACACAAAATCTACACTGAAAGCTATAAAAGGAAAAGTAAGGTCCGTGTGGACATCCTTGAAGTAACTCCGACGAATGAGAAAATTTTTTTTGAAGTAAAAACCTATCCAAGCAGTAGATATTCTATACGGGCAGCACTTGGACAATTGTTCGAATATGCATACTTCCCCCTCCAGAAATTGGCTGATGAATTTGTGATCGTGTCACATTTGCCCGCCTCTGCTGATGAATTAGCATACTTACAACATCTGGGAAAGGAACTTGGTATCAAAGTGAGGTATGTTTGCTTTGATTGGAAGAAAGGCGTTGTAGTAGAAACATAGCAATTAGGTTACGGATGGAATTTCATAAGCTATACTCTCATTCCGATATTCATGGATTTCAAGTGCGATGGGGATTCGGCTTGGTGCTGCTAACTTTAAGCGAGAAATCGTTATTTCATGGTGACCTCTGTAAGAGAGGTTAGGGACATCAATCTTTTCCTGTTCAAGCTTTATAATTATATGCTTAATTTCTCCTCGCCTCGAAATTTAACTTGATCCCCATAAGTTCGGCATCAAATGATAATATTGAATTCGAACACGAAAAAGCCTTCAAAATCAATGATCTTGAAGGCTTCTGTTTTTGTAAGTGAACCCGCTGGGACTCGAACCCAGGGCCCCAACATTAAAAGTGTTGTGCTCTACCAACTGAGCTACGAGTTCTAACCTCCCTTGCTACTCAATAACTGTCTCATTTTCAGGACCGTTATATCGTTTTTGGGAGTGCAAAAATACGTAGAAATCACATCGCACCAAATTTATTTCTGATTTTATTTTCACACCCTGTGGATTGAAATCATTTGGTTTTTTGGAATTCCCGCAAACCCACGGCCAGCCTGCGATGCAGGAGTACAATTTCATAGTAGGAACTAAAAATAAATATGCAAACCAATGAGTTACAGAAATTTAAAACGACTTACAACTCGCTTTCCAACAAAACAGGGTGTAATTTAGTTATGATTACACACTATGGATTATACCAGGGAATTCAGGAAGTTTATCAGTAGTCAGTATTTGTATGCAGGTGTGCGCATCACCGCCGGCGCCATCATTCCCGCGGTAGTATTGAACCATTATGATCTCCTCACCACTATGATGGCGATCCCGCTGGGCGCCCTGGTGGTCAGCATTACCGATATGCCCGGCCCCCTCCAGCACCGCCGCAACGGAATGCTGGTGAGTATCCTGCTCAACTGTATCGTGGTGCTCATCGTAGGTTTCACCCGGCAGTTTCCCTGGATGATTGGCCTTGAGATCATTCTTTTCGGTATGCTCTTTTCCCTGGCTGGGGTCTATGGCAACCGGGCCAACTCGATCGGCCTTATCGCCTTGCTGGTATTCATTTTCAACGTCGATAGCCACCTGGCCTCCACCAATATCTGGCGCGATGCTGCCTGGTTTACAGTGGGCGGTGCCTGGTATGCCCTGTTGAGCTTCTTCCTGCACACCTTACGCCCATATAGGCCTATCCAGCAATTGTTGGGCGAAAGCCTGATGGAAATTGCCGGCTACCTCCGCGTCAAAGCAGCCTTTTATGATGTAGAGCGCGATAATGAACACCTCTATAAAGAATTGATGCGCCATCAGGTGGCCATCCACCTGCACCATGAAGAACTGCATGAAATGCTCTTCAAAGCGAGGCGGGTTATTTCCGAGTCCACCAGCAAGAGCCGCATCCTCATGATGATGTACCTCGATAGTATAGACCTGTTCGAGCGCATCATGACCACCCAACAGGAGTATGAAACCCTGCACGAAGAGTTTGACGATACAGAAATATTGAAGACATATCACCGGATGATCCTGCTGGCATCGGATGAATTACAAAAAATAGGTTTGGCGGTACAGGAAGGACTACCCTATAGAGATGACCATTCCCTCGAAGAGGTGTACAAAGAAACCAGCGATGCCTATTTTGCCCTGCGCGATAAAGAATTGGGGCCCCATACCATTGAAGGATTCATCAAGCTGCGTCATATTCTGTACAGCATTGAAGACCTGGTGGAGCGCATCGCTGTGCTGGCGCATTATTCCACCTACGATCGCAACATCAGCAAGAACAAAGAAGTAGGGGAGAAGCTCCTGAAAGAACAGGCGCCTGCCAACCAGGAATACAGCATCAAGCTGCTGGTCGATAACCTCTCACTGCAGTCGTCCCATTTTAGACATGCTGTCCGCGTCACATTGGCGATGATGATCGGATACATCATTTCGTTGCTGTATCCGTTGGGACATGGATACTGGATATTGCTTACGATCGTCACGATCCTGAAACCTGCCTACAGCATCACCCGCCAGCGTAATATTCATCGTTTGGCAGGCACATTGATCGGTGCTGCTTTTTCTTTTGGCGTGCTATTCTTTATTAAAGACAACACTGCCATTTTCGTGCTGCTGCTGGTATCCATGATCGTTTCTTATACCTACATCAAGCTCAACTACCTGGTAGGGTCGATAGGCATTACGGCCTATGTGATCCTTAGCTTCCATTTTATGAATCCCGGTGGGTTAGCTACTGTATTGCAGGATAGGATCATTGATACAGGCATTGGCTCGCTCATTGCCTATCTGGTGTCCAAATTTGTGTTGCCATTATGGGAGCATGAGCAAATCGATCCCTTCATTATTAAGTTCATTCAAACCAGCCGGCACTACTTCAATGTGGTATCCGCTGCCTTTACCAATCAGTCGACAGACAAAGCCGGTTACAGAGGAGCGCGCAAAGAAGCGTTTGTGGCCCTGGCCAATATGTCCGATCACTTCCATCGTATGCTGTCGGAGCCCAAGAACAAGCAGCCCGGTCTTTCACATTACCACCAGTTTGTAGCTACCAGCCACCTCCTGGCCTCACACATAGCTTCACTTGCCTATTATGCAGAGCGGTCAGCGCCGCAATATGCTTCCCCTGATTTTCTGCCACTGATTAAACAGGTAGACGATCAGTTTAGGGTTTCTCAAAACTTAATGGAGCATCAGGCACTTCCCTTGGTTGAGCAAAAGACCGGAGACTATCCCATTCGCGCCCGCTTGCAGCAGCTCTTTGAGCAAAGGCGACAGGAGATACAGGCAGGTCCGGGCAATGTGCAGCAATCCGTACGCAAAACACTGTCTGACCTGAAGGCCATCACCGATCAGTTCCAGTTGATCTATTCCATCACAGCCGAACACGTAAGGATATTGGGTAAGCTGAAGAAAGAAGAAAACTGATGCAGTGCTGACTGATACGTGATCTTATTATATCTTTGTCCTTCAGTTCTGCATGAAAATATACTCCGCACTACAAATCGGCGATTACCACACCAATCATTGCGAAGACTACCTGTTTATCGACAGCTTGGGCAAAAACAAATACATAGCAGCCGTTATGGATGGCTGTACCATGGGCACAGATAGTTACCTCGCTTCTACCTTGACAGGCAAGTTGCTCCGTAAAATAATCAAGAGCAGAAATTACCAGGATTTGTATACCATGACTCCGGCTTCCGATACTCCGGAAGTGGTCGTGAAATCTATATTGGCCGAACTCTTCCGTGAACTGGTGGCAGTTAAAAACCAGCTTTTGCTCAATCAGGATGAATTGCTGACTACATTAATCCTGCTCCTTGCAGATAAAGAAAAGAATGAAGGATTCGTCCTCGTTATTGGCGATGGTGTGGTCTGTATTAATGGCCAGTTAACTGTGTTCGATCACGATAATAAGCCGGATTATATTGGATTCCATCTGGGGAAAGATTTTGAAGAATGGTACGCAAGCCATTCTCAGAAACTACATTTCCATAATATTGCAGATATATCTATCGCCACGGATGGCATTGAGCTATTTACCAGAGTGACTGAACAGCAGCTGGATGTCGTTGATCCTATAGATTTTCTTGTCAGAGATACAGAAGACGCTGCAAAGGACGATATGCTGGAATCAAAATTGAAAAAGCTGGAACATCAATTCGGAATGAGACCGGGCGATGATCTGTCAGTTATTCGAATTATCAATAATATATCATGAAACAATCCTTAGCCCGCATAGCACTGGTAGTAAGCGATTATGATGAAGCCATTGCTTTCTATACACAGAAATTGCATTTTACATTAATAGAAGACACCGTATTGTCGCCCACCAAAAGATGGGTAGTCGTATCGCCTCCCGGTTCTGATGGCTGCTGTCTGCTGCTGGCCAAAGCTGCCAATGAAGAACAGCAAAGCAGGGTAGGCAACCAAACCGGCGGCCGGGTATTCCTGTTCCTGTATACCGACAACTTCGACCGCGATTATAAAAACCTGCAACAACACAACATCACTATTGTGCGCGAGCCCGTTATGGAAACCTGGGGTAAAGTAGCAGTATTTGCCGACCTGTATGGCAACCTGTGGGACCTGATCGAAGCACCCGGGCAATAGCCGATTTAACAAAATAGTAGAAAGGAGTTTTGTACATTCAAAACATAACCCCTTGCTATGCGTAAGTTGCTCCTTGCTCTATGTTGCTTTTCTGCTACAACTACTATTGCCCGTGATACCACCTATCTGAAAGTGCATTTCCTCTATGGCTCACGGCCATTGAAAGAATACAAAGACACAGAAGAAAAATGGTTTGGCGGTGTATTGGGTGGCCATGTGGGCATTGAAGCCGATAGCAACCGGATCGTCAACTTCCTTCCGCAAGGCTCCTTCCATGTATTTAAAAAAGAAAACGACCGGCACAGCACTTACGCGGTGCACAATGAAAGTGCATTCTATGGTATCCTGGGCGGTGACCCCGACAGTGTGAAGAAAGTTATTGTCTACATTCCCGTTACTGCTCGGCAAAAGCAACAGTTCGATAGCATTGCAGCTACCTACCTGGTGCAAACACCCTATGATTATGCGCTATTCGGCATGCGCTGCGGAGCAGCATCGTATGAAATATTGGGACAGTTGAACATCGTCAAAAAATACCCACGCAAAAAGACTGCTAAGAAGATATTCTACCCTAAGAAGCTGCGGAAAAGGTTGCTCAAAAAAGCAGCGCCCAATGGCTGGACCGTAGTACGGCAGGAAGGCACACCAAAAAGACGCTGGGAAAAAGATTGAGTACGTAACTTTAAGGGGGAACTAAATCCCGCTCCATGATACATTGCAAAGCCGTTAAAACAGAGCTGGAACAGATCATGACCTTCCGCCGGTTATTCCTGCAGGAGAACAACTGCCAGATCCGTTACAACGCTGTACACGAGCGAGGTTGGTCCGATTCTTACCTGCTTTTCCTGGATGAAGTAGCAGTGGGGCATGGATCAGTGAATGGACAGGACATACACGGCGTCCGCGAAACCATTTTCGAATTTTACCTGGTGCCCCATGCCCGGCATTACGCCAACCTGCTCTTCCGTGAATTACTGAATACGTCAAGGGCCACCCTGATCGAATCACAAAGCAACGTATTGCTCCTTACTTCCATGTTGCATGAGTTTTCTGGCAATATCGACGCGCCGGTGGTGCTATTTAAAGATTATGCAGTAACAGATTATACGATACCCAATGCAATCTTCAGAATATTGAAAGACGGTGAACAGGTATATACAAAAGAACCTGGTACCTATGTGTTGGAGCTGAAAGGAGAAGTCGTTGCCACGGGTGGCTTCCTGCTACATTATAATATGCCCTTTGCCGATCTATACATGGAAGTAAAAGAAGACTGCCGCAAACAAGGGTATGGCAGTTACTTGCTACAGGAAGTAAAAAAGCAATGCTACCTCGCAGGGCGTATACCCGCTGCCCGTTGCAATGTTTCCAATCCGGCATCTAAAGCCACTTTGCTGAAAGCAGGTTTACAAGTAGCCGGTCACATGCTCATAGGGAAGGTAAAATAAACTATACGACAAGGTTATAAATTGGCTATCTTCAAGGCCTAACCATTAGCCATGCTTATGCCCCTTCGTACAACCCGCATTCCTTATCTATCCATTGTTGTATTATTCCTTTTCATTGCTTGTAAAGCCACCCAATCTTCCGGAACATCCGGTACAGCAAAAGGAACAGTCACCACAACAATTCCAGCTTGCCAGCAGATAATCAGGTATTATTCACAAAAGTTCCGGGATGTGCAAAATGCCCGCGATATGACAATGAACGCAGTGATCACCATTGACCCATTGGCCAAAAACATCAATACATCCGCAGAAATGGAAGGAGGTGAGAAGGCGGGTTTTGATATGACCATCGAACATTTTGACTGCACCTTGAATGCAGACCTTACTGCAGGAGAGGCATTGTATACAGGCCATATCCGGCAACAGGACGGAAGCTCCACCAAAGCTTATCTTAAGCTCGAAGCAAAAGATGGCGGTCTGGTCATGTCCAATGGAGATCCGGAAAAAACTTCCGACATGCTGATGTATATATCCAAATGGGAAATCGTTAAGCCACAACCATGATCATCGCCCAAACAGAACGCCTGCTGATTCGTCAACTTACTGTTGATGATGCTCCCTTTATACTGAAGCTCGTCAATGAGCCGGCCTGGCTGGCTTACATTGGCGATAAAGGCGTGCGATCTGTTGAAGATGCAGTGAATTATATCCTTTCCGGGCCAATGAAAAGTTATGAGATGAATGGCTTTGGCCTTTGGCTGGTGCAGTTATTGCAGAGCAATGAGCCGATTGGTATGTGTGGACTCATTAAAAGAGATACCCTGCCGATTCCGGATATTGGCTTTGCATTTATGGCGGCGCACAACGGTAAAGGATATGCCCATGAAGCAGCAACGGCCGTACTGGACTATGCAAGAAACAAAGTGGGATTACTGCACCTGTTGGCCATCGTGAACCAGGACAATGTCCGCTCGATACACCTGTTGGAAAAGCTGGGATTCAGATTCGAGCGGTTGATCACCATGCCGGGAGAACAAAGATCCATCAACGTGATGGGGGTAAGTCTGGAACCCATATGACCCGAAGCTAATGGCTAAAAGCTAACACCTAATACCTTTCTATTCCATAATTACTTATTTTTGTTTGACTTAACCGGTTATTATGCAGGATGCGATCATAGAATTAAAGCACGTAAATATATATCAGGGCAGTAATCTCGTATTGCAGGATGTGAACCTCCGGGTGCAGAAAGGCGAGTTTGTTTACCTGGTGGGTAAAACGGGGACCGGCAAATCCAGTCTGTTGAAAACACTTTACGGCGACCTCCCAATGAAAGAAGGAGATTGCACCGTAGTAGGCTTCAACCTGCGCGAAATGGATTGGAAGAAAGTGCCCTTCCTGCGTCGCAACCTCGGCGTGGTTTTCCAGGATTTCCAATTGCTCACCGACCGCAATGTCAACGATAACCTCAAGTTTGTGCTGCGCGCTACAGGCTGGAAAGATGAAAAACTCATGGACGAGAAGATCGTCGATGTGCTGGATAAAGTGGGTCTGAAAGCCAAAGGCTTTAAAATGCCTTTTGAGTTGAGTGGTGGCGAGCAGCAACGCGTGGACATTGCCAGGGCGCTGCTTAACTCTCCCAAGCTTATCCTGGCCGATGAGCCTACCGGTAACCTCGATCCGGAGACTTCCGATGAGATCATGCAGCTGCTGTTCCATATCTCCCGCGATTATGGCACCGCCATCGTGATGGCTACCCACGACTATATCGTGATCAACAAATTCCCCGCACGTATGGTGCGCACAGAACGGGGCAGGGTCATCGACAATGCAAGCATAGACATAGTATGATCTCCATACTAATACCCGTATACAATCAGGATATAAATAATTTGGTAGCCCGGCTAAGCGCCGGGCTTTCCCATTTACAGGGGAGCGGTGAGATCATTGTGATGGACGATGGTTCAACGCAGGCATTTCGGCTGATCAATGAAGCCATTACAAAACTGCCTTTCGTTCGCTACATGCCATTAGAGAAGAACCACGGTCGTGCACGTATCCGTCAGCTATTGGCGGCCGCAGCAGCTGGAGAGTGGTTACTCTTCCTCGATGGGGACAGCGAAATACCTTCAGATAATTTCCTGGCTAACTATTACCAGGCAATAACCACAAATACTGGAGTAATAGTGGGCGGCAGGATCTACACGCACAATCCTCCACAGGATTGCAATACTGCATTACACTGGAAATACGGTACCCACCGCGAAAGCAGGCTGCCCGGCAAAAAACACCAGCCGGCATTTATGACCAACAACTTCATGATACAGGCCCGCTATTTTAAGCAATTGACATTCGATACCGGTGGAGAAGGCTACGGGCATGAAGACACCTGGATTGGCATCCAGTTGGAGCAAAACAACATACCAGTAAGCTACATTGATAATCCGGTATTACATGCTGGGCTGGAGACTAACACCATATTCATTGCCAAGTCGGAAAATGCGCTGATAAACCTGCAAAAGTTGAGTGGTATGATTCCGGAGGAGCTGCTTGTCAGGCATGTTAAACTCTTTCGTGTGTATCGTAGACTTGCAAAATGGCAAGCCCACTGGATACCAATAGTGGGCTATAAGTTAATGAAAGGATACATTCATCGCAACCTTCAATCCTGCAATCCTTCCTTAAGACTCTTCGATCTTTACAGATTACAATACTTTATACGCTTGCAGGAGCACTATCCCATATCAAAGAAGTAAGCTGCTTGGTCAATTGGCCATGATTCAGGAAAGGAGCCAATATCTCTTTGCGCAGCAACAACTCGTGCTCATCGAAAGGCTGGTGATACAATTGAATGATGATAGATTGAAAAGCTTCTGCAGTGGTAGCCACATGACAGGCCGTGTCGAGACCTGAAGCCGCTACCATCGTAGGATTCACTACGCAATGCCTGCCGGAGAACAAGGCATTCAATAATTTTACTGAACGGCTTTTGCGGCAGAAAGAAGGCAGTACATTGATCTGCGCCTTCCTGATCAGGTCATGCATTTGCTCCTGTGGAGGATTGGATACAAGACACGCATGGCCATGCAGGTTTACTTCACGTTCGAGGCGGGCAGTAGGATTCTTACCCGCTATAATGAAAGGAACATCGATCTTGTTGAAAATATTATTCAGTAGCCAGATAGCAGCCTCTTCATTTTCCTCTACCGAAAGATTACCATGATACAGACAAAAACAACCGATACCTGTTTCCGATTCCACGGCTGTATAAGGCAGGAGGGGAGGCACGGTCACCACCTGCTTGGCATGCAGCTTTTGCCGGTACACAGCAGCGTCTTGCTCAGACAGCGCAAGAAACAGCGCTTTGTCGGCAATGGTCTTTTCATAATTCTTCAGCAGCCTGCTCTCATGATGATAATAGATCTTTTTCAGCGGCTGCAACACAGTAGTGGTTTTGCACAACTGCTCATAATACTCATGCTCCACATTCATCAACCGCACAAGTATCTTTCGGTTGTCGAAACGTTCATCATTGAGCAGGTAAGTGCAATGAATACCTTGTAATAATATTGGATGATCGTCTTTCAATAATCTTTCCCGTAATTGATTACAGGAGCGTGAAGCAACTATATAAGGAAGCTTGGGAGTAATACATTTGTGGCCGGTCAACTTTTGATAATAATGTAACTCCGTACAATACTGAGCCAGTTCAGGTTGAGGACCACGTCCATCGTCGAAGCAGTGCAGATGCACCTTAACGCCTGCATTATGAAGATTCTTAATAGTGCAAAAGACATCGATTACACCACCATAATCTACCGGAAATGGAATGTCCGACGAAACAATATGTAAATGCTTTTCCAAAATGCTGAGCTCAGGTATTCTTTGAATAAGTTGAATAAAAAGCAACCAGTTTCTTTTCTTCCTGTTGCCAGTTAAAGATCGTTCTCGCGGTTAGACAGTTTTGTTGTAATTCCCGGTACAATTGTTCATCATTTAACAATCTATTAAGCTGAGCAGCAATGCTGTCAGCACTCAGGTCGTTAATAAGAACAGCAATTGGACACTGATTGTTTATTTCCCGGTAAACCGGATAATCCACACCCAGTTGTGGAATACCTGCCTGCATATAATCGAAAAAACGATTTGCAAGCGAATAATAGTTACTTAGACCCTTATTTTCAAATAAAGTAACCCCAATCCACGCATTAACGGTATAATTACGTAATTCGTGTGGTAATATCCTGCCTTTGAATATTACCTTTTCTTCCAGCCCATGATCGGTTACCAGTTGCCGGGCCTGCTCCATAAAATTACCATCGCCACATATGATCAAGGGAGCCGACACCTGTTTCATGGCAGGGATCAGCGTTTCAAAACTGCGCCCTTCATTCACTGTCCCCTGATATAAGATATAGCGCTCCTTTTTTTCAGGGATATTGAGCGTTAGAAGCACTGGCACATTGCGGACCACGCCATAATCCACGCCATACATCTCCTTAAACGCATCAGCGATCGGCTGGTTCACTGTATAACCAGTTTTAAACCGCGGCACGGCGAAACGTTCGATACGCTTCCAGAAACGGTAAATAGCCGGCCGCGTAACGACCTCCTTCATCTCACAAAACAGTTCATGCGCATCGTAGATCCGGGGAATACGCCTGATCACCGAAACCCCATAGCAGGGTAGGATAGTATCCAGGTCGATGGCGCAAATAACGTCTATCCTGTTGAATATCAGGTAAAAAAATAGCCGGAGGTTGTATTCGATATAGAAACTCTTGCCCTTGGAAAAGAAACAGGGCAGCCTTTTTTGCCGGAAAGATTCCTCCCTGAGCGGTACGGAATTACCCATTTTCCTGCCCACCAACGTAACCTGATAACCCGCCTGGCTTAGCGACGTGCAGATCCGGATCATACGTTGATCGAAACTGAGGTCGTTGGTAACAGTAAATACAAGATGCTTCATGCAAGCGGGGAAAGTTAGGGAATAAGCGGTGAGGCAGCATAAATCTTTTCGATGATCTCGACCGTTTTTAGCGCTTCGCCAGCCTCCACAAAACGATAGCCGGGATTGTCGAGCGCTTTGATCAGGTGATAATATACCCTGTCATGATTGCTCATACTGCCTTCATAAAATCCATACTGGTTCGAGGGTTTACCTGCAGGCAGGGTAGGAGCCGTTTCCCCTTCCACAGAAAAGAAATCAATATTATTGAGGTATTGCCCACCGATCTTCACAGTGCCCTTCTCGCCAAAAATGGTCACAGAGCCTTCCATATTACGTTGGTAACTATTGATAGTATATTGTAAAGTGCCAATGGCGCCGTTCTGCATTGTCAGCAAGGCAACACCGGTATCTTCAAAAGCAATAGACGTGCCGTGTGTAAAATTGCTGCGGCTACCCTGAACATCCGCTACATCACCCAGCAGCCAGTACAGCAGGTCGATAAAATGACTGAATTGCGTATAAAGAATGCCACCATCGAGATCGCGGGTACCGTGCCAGCTATCCTTGTAATAAGCCAGCGGCCGGTTCCAGAAACAGTTCACCTGGAAGCTATGGATGGCGCCCAGCTTTCCTGCATCCAGCAGTTGCTTCACAGCCTCTACGGGCGGGTTATACCGGTTTTGCTTTACAACAAACAGCCTTTTGCCGGCTTTTTCAGCAGCTGCGATCATCCGCAGTCCGCTTTCCCGGGAAATACACATGGGTTTTTCACACAGTACATGACTGCCGGCTTCCAGGGCCATAATCGCATGCTCGGCATGCAGGCCGTTTGGGGTACACACACTTACAATGTCAGGGCGCTCAGCCTTGAAGAGCCCGGCAGCAGAAGAATAAGCCCGGGCGCCGTACTGATCGGCCAACTCCTGCGCCCGTCCGGGAACAGTGTCACAAACAGCATCCAGCGTGCCATGAGCAACAAGGTGGCCGGCGTGACGCCGCGCAATATGACCGCAACCGATAATCGCAAAGTGATAGCTCATGCCTGGTTTTAATCTTATTTTTGTGGCAGAGAAGGTAATAATACTGGCTAAAAACCAATATTTTCCGTCTTCATGCCTTCCCGGCAGTCTTCTTCAGAAAAAAACGGGCAGGCAAGATATTAAAATCACGATTAATTCCATACCTTTGCCGCCAAATTATAGAAGAAGTAAAAATTTGGATGTTTTTTAAAAAAAATTGAGATGTCGTATTTATCTAAAGAAAAAGTATCAGATATTTTCACACAGTATGGTGGAAAAGCTACCAACACAGGTTCTATTGAAGGACAAATCGCTTTGATGACAGAGCGTATCAATGGAATTTCCCAACACCTCAAGCAAAACAAGCAGGACTTTTCAACTCAGCGTGGATTGATGAGACTGGTAGGTCAGCGCAAACGCTTACTGAACTATCTGAGCAAGCATAACCTCCAGGGTTATCGCCAACTGATCGAGAAACTCGGAATCAGAAAATAATCAGCATTATGCTGTAAAAATATACTATTCCCAACTGAACAAATCCAGTTGGGAATACTTGTTTTACCGGCATGCTGATTAATGACACGTAAAATTGTATTTTAAACCGGTTGCGCGCACAAACCACACCTTCCCGCCTTTCTGTTTGTGACTGCCAACCTCAAATTGAGACTCTATGCTCTCTCAACCTATTAGTGTAACATTCGACATCGGTGGTGGCCGTATGGTAACCATCGAAACCGGTAAACTGGCACGCCAGGCTCATGGCTCCATTACCGTTCGCCAGGGAAACAGCATCATGCTTGCAACAGTTGTTGCCAACAAAGAACCCAAAGAAGGACAAGAGTTTTTTCCGCTGGTTGTAGATTATAACGAAAAATTCGCCTCTGCCGGTCGTATTCCCGGTTCATTCTTCAAACGTGAAGGCAAACTGAACGATTATGAGGTACTTGTAAGCCGCCTGATCGACCGTTCATTACGTCCCTTATTCCCCGAAGATTATTTCTGCGATGTACAGGTACTGGTTACCCTCGTATCCAGCGACAAAGAAGTAATGCCCGATGCATTAGCATGTCTCGCTGCTTCTGCCGCACTCGCAGTATCAGATATTCCCATTAAAGAAGTTATTTCACAAGTGCGTGTAGCACGTGTGGAAGGCAACTTTATCGTGAACCCCACCCGTACAGAGCTGGCCACTGCCGATATGGACTTCCTGATCGCCGCTACAGAAAAGAACCTGATGATGGTGGAAGGTGAATCAGAAGAGTGCAGCGAAGAAGACCTCGTGAAAGCATTGGAAATTGCACACGACGCTATCCGCATCCAGATCAAAGCACAGCATGAACTGCGCGAAAAAGCAGGTGTACAAGGCAAGCGCGAGTACACAAAACCTGAAGTAAACGAAGAACTGCGTGAAAAAGTAGCAGCCTTCACAAAAGATAAGATCTACGCGATCGCCAAGAGCGCTTCTGCCAAGCACGACCGCAGCGATGCATTCGATGCACTGAAGAAGGAGTTGATCACAAGCCTCGGCGAAGATGTAGATGACAAAACAAAGAAGCAAGCGAAGAAATATTACGAAGACCTCCAGTGGGAAATCGTTCGTGATATGATCCTCAACGATCGCGTTCGCCTCGATGGTCGTCAATTAGATCAGGTTCGTGGCCTCGCTATGGAAGTAGACGCACTGCCTTCTCCACACGGCTCTGCACTGTTTACCCGTGGTGAAACACAATCACTCACTACCGTTACACTCGGTACGCCATTGGACGAGCTGCTGGTAGAAAGCGCTGCCAACTCAGAATACACCAAGTTCATCCTGCATTATAACTTCCCGCCATTCTCAACCGGTGAAGTGAAAATGATGCGCGGCCCCGGCCGTCGCGAAGTAGGACACGGTAACCTGGCCATGCGTTCACTGAAACAAATGATGCCTGGCAACGAGTATCCTTACACCGTACGTGTGGTGAGCGATGTGCTGGAATCAAACGGTTCATCATCTATGGCAACTGTTTGCGCCGGTTCACTGGCGTTGATGGATGCAGGTGTTCCCTTCCCCAAACACGTTGGTGGAGTTGCGATGGGATTGATCACACGCGCTTCCGATAACAAATACGCGATCCTTACTGATATCCTTGGTGATGAAGATCACCTCGGTGATATGGACTTCAAAGTAACCGGTACACGTGAAGGCATCTGCGGTGTTCAGATGGACATCAAGATCGATGGCCTTAGCATGGACACGATGCGCGAAGCATTGGAGCAAGCCCGCAAAGGCCGTCTCCACATCCTCGAAGCCATGTATGCTTGCATACCAGCTGCCCGTGAGGAAGTGAAGCCACATGCACCACGTATGGAAAAACTGTTCATCGACAAGGAATTCATTGGAGCTGTGATCGGACCACAAGGAAAGATCATCCAGGAGATCCAGCGCGAAACAGGTACTACCATCAATATCGAAGAAGTTGGTAACTATGGTGAAGTAAGCATCTTCAGCCCTGCCAAAGAAGGACTGGACAAAGCAGTATCCTGGGTTAAGGGAATCACTGCGATGCCGGAAGTTGGATCAGTGTATGAAGCTACCGTTAAAGGCATCAAGGAATTTGGCGCCTTCGTAGAGTTCCTGCCTGGCAAACAAGGCTTGCTCCACATCAGCGAAATTTCACACAAGCGCCTTGAGTCTATGGAAGGTGTGTTGAAAGAAGGCGAGAAAGTGAAAGTGAAACTGATTGGTATCGACCACAAGACTGGCAAATTCAAACTGAGCCGTAAAGTATTAATGCCTAAACCCGAAGGAGCACCAAGGCCCCAGGGCAACGGAGCTGCGCCACAGCAGTAATCGTTGGCATTAACGCTATCATATTCAAAGGGTGAACCACCTTCAAAAGTGGTTCACCCTTGTCATTTCGAACATACTCTCTTTTGTCATTTCGAACGGAGCGACAGCGAAGTGAGAAATCTGCTATCGAAGCAAACGCATTGCCGACTGCCGATTGTCGACTGCCGAAAAAAAATACTATGAGCAACTACATCCAACTAAAGCTTGCCCACCCCGAGAAAGAAATACTCGAGATCTTCATCGCCCTCCTGAGCGAACAAGGCTTTGAAGGATTTGAAGAAAGCCCGCAGCAACTCTCCGCATTCATTCCCGAAGAACAATGGGATGAGGAAGCCATAAAAGAATTGGTCAACACCTACCAGGCAACCTATACCACCGAAACCATTGCCCAGCGCAACTGGAATGAAGAATGGGAAAAGAACTTCGAGCCGGTGGTAGTAGGGGAGTTCTGCGCCGTGCGGGCACATTTTCATGCACCCATTAAAGACGTAGCCTATGAGATCATCATCACGCCCAAAATGAGTTTTGGTACCGGGCATCATGCCACCACCTACATGATGATCGAATACATGGAACAGCTCGACTTTACGGGCAAAACAGTACTCGACTTCGGCACAGGCACAGGAATTTTGGCCATACTAGCAGCCATGAAAGGTGCTAAACATATAGTTGCTATCGACAACGATGATTGGAGCGTGGAAAATGCTGCAGAGAATATTGAGGTCAATCGCAAACGCGAAGAGGCCACGTCAGCCACAAACATCGTGCTGGAAAAAGCAGACAGTTTAGAAAAATTTGCAGTATTTAACATCATACTGGCCAATATAAATAAACACGTATTGCTCGCAAATATGGGAGCCATACAACAACATTTAACACCAGGGGGCGTTATAATCATGAGTGGCTTACTGGCTGGTGATCGTGAGGATATAGAAAAGTCCGCAAACAACAACGGGTTGAAAATTGTGGACCAAAAACAACAGCAGGCATGGATCGCCCTTCAGTTAACTACTAGGTAACATATAATAATCCGTATGTTATCAGAATATTAACTCGTTTTTCCTTAAATTTGAATTTTCCAACATTCAACCAACTATTCAATGAAAGAAGTGCTCATCATTGCAATAGCATATTTGATCGGCTCTGTTCCTACAGCTGTTTGGGTCAGCAAGGGATTCTTCGGCATCGATATCCGTGAATACGGTAGCGGCAACGCCGGCGCTACCAATACCTTCCGCGTGCTCGGCTCCCGTTGGGGCACCTTCGTAATGATCATGGACGTCCTCAAAGGCGTAGCAGCTACCAGTCTGTATTTACTATTACCTTTTTACGCAGATACCACCAATGAATGGGACCGCACCAACCTCATGGTAGGACTTGGTTTGGCCGCCGTATTGGGGCATATATTTCCCATCTGGGCTGATTTCAGAGGCGGTAAAGGTGTCGCCACATTATTTGGAATGATCATCGCTATACAGCCCCTGGTAGCCCTCTGCTGTGTAGGTGTATTCCTCTCGGTATTGTACCTCACCCGCTTTGTATCCCTTAGTTCCATTTTAGCGAGCATCGCCTTTGCAGTGCTCATCCTCTTCATATTTAATGAAAGAGAACCACTCTACAGAGCATTTGCCATTGCTGTGGCATTGCTGGTGGTACTCACACACCAGAAAAACATTTCCCGTCTTTTGCGCGGCAGCGAAAGCAAGGTACCCATCCTGAAGTACCGCGACCGCAAGCGCGAACGCCGTCGTTTAGCTAAAGAAGATTAATCAAACTTATTATAGATTGTTAGCAAGGCGGTAGTAATACCGCCTTTTATATTTTATTGATTGACAACAATCAACGACAACTATTGTTATTACCATCGCAGCTACGTTGTAGAGGCTGGTATTATTTTAGTACTATATTTGATAAAATAATCTTCATGAAACGAATCCTCGTTGCAGCCACCGTTATAGCCCTTATGGCCGGTTGCAGCCGTAACGCTATCACAGGCAGAAATCAATTGTCGCTGTTTAATGAATCGGATATCCAAAGCATGGCGGCTACCGAATACGCACAATTCCTTTCCCAGAATAAAGTAGTAGCCACTTCTGGCAGCAAAGACGCTGAAATGGTACGTAGGGTAGGCCAGCGCCTGACAAATGCGATCAATAGCTTTTATGCCAATCAGCCCGAAATTGCACAGGAACTCCAGCAATACAAATGGGAATACAACCTCGTAGATTCAAAAGAAGTAAACGCCTGGTGTATGCCTGGTGGAAAGATCGTTGTATATACAGGATTGCTCCCCATCACGCAGAATGAAGCAGCCCTGGCAGCAGTAATGGGCCATGAAATTGCCCACGCCCTGGCAAAACATGGTAATGAACGCATGAGCCAGCAGGCAGGTCAGCAATTGGCCGGACAAGCCCTTCAGGTAGCCATTGCCAATAAAACACCGGCAGCGCAGAACCTTTTCATGGGCGCTTTTGGTATCGGTTCACAAGTAGGCCTGCTGTTGCCTTTTTCACGCAAACAGGAGCTCGAAGCAGACCGTTACGGCCTGATTTATTCTGCCATGGCAGGATACAATCCCCAGGAAGCAGTCGCCCTGTGGGAGCGTATGGCGCAAGCCAGCGGCGGCCAGAAACCACCGGAAATACTGAGCACACACCCGGCTGAAGCTACCCGTATTCAAAAGCTCCAGGAGATGATGCCGGAGGCTCTTAAGTACTATAAACCAATAGGTAAATAGATATAGGGGAATAAACTAATAAAATATTTTCTATACCCGTCAAGGCGACAATTAAAGCCATGACGGGTTTTTTAATGCAAAAAGTACTGATTCGTACCGGTTTTGCCTTACCTTTGCAATCCCGTCGAATAACCTAAATCACTTACTAAAAAAACTTCTCAGGCATGTCGCAAAACTTGTTAGATAAGCTTCAGCTTCAGGAAGAAAAAAATGTACTGATTCAGGGACTTCCTTCTTCAATCGAAAAACAGTTTGTAAAATTAGCTTTCGCCAAAAATGTAACTCCTTTATTGAAGTCGCGCAAAATCGACTTTGCACTGGTGTTTGCAGTAAATGAAAGCCAATTGACAGGCATCATGAAGGATGTACTACCTGCATTACAGGAAGAAGGTAAAATCTGGATCGCGTATCCAAAAACCACTTCCAAGATCGTTACAGACCTTAATCGCCAATGCAGCTGGGATTGCATCCGCAATGCCGGTTTCGAAGGTGGCGATGAAGTAGCACTTGATCACGTTTGGACCGCTACACGCTTCAACAAAGTTGCAGCCATAGCGCCAGCCAAACCTGCTCGCAGAGCACCCGTGCCAGGCAAACGCGTTCCAGCCATGGCCGATTAACCATCCAGCGTCACACACAACTTATTATCGACAGACCCATCGTACCGTGGGTCTGTTTTTTGTTTATGCCATTCATCAACATCGAAATAAAAGCAAGAACAGCCAACGCCGATAAGATAAGGCAATACCTGCTCAACAGAGGCGCTGACTTCAAAGGCATCGATCACCAGACAGATACTTACTTCAATGTGCCCAACGGCCGGCTAAAACTGCGGCAGGGCAATATCGAAACCAACCTCATCTGGTACCAGCGCAATAACCAGCCCGGCCCCAAGCAATCCGATTTCATATTGACACCAGTAGCAGATGCCAACACATTGAAGCAAACCTTGACCAATGCCCTGGGCGTTAAAATAGCAGTAGTTAAAAAGCGCGAAATATACTTCATCGGTAATGTGAAGTTCCACATTGACGAACTGGAAAGCTTAGGCACATTTGTAGAAATAGAAGCCAGCAATAAAACAGAAGACCTGCCAGTAGAGAAATTGCAGGAACAATGCGAATACTACCGCAAAGCTTTTGAAATAAGAGACGAAGACCTGCTCCAATATTCCTACAGCGACATGCTGCTGGTAAAAGAGCAGTAGGCAAAAGAGCAGTAGGTAAAAGGTATTTTCCTCCCAATCCCTAAAATCCAATAAATCCTGGTTCAGATAATAGGCTTTCTTAACGGCACCAGCACAATGAAGTCGTCCTCCGTAGCCTCAATCTGGATGCCGTGCTGGTTCAGCAGCCGGAACTTATTATTGATATTGGCCAGGCCCACACCACTCGGCATTACCTGAATATGTTTTTTACGGATCTTGTTTTCCACGATCAGCATATCATCCTCCCCGCTATGAATGATCACCTCCAAAGGTTGGTCCCGTGCCACAACATTGTGCTTCACCGCATTCTCCACCAGCAGTTGCAAAGTCAGTGAAGGGATAAGGTAATTTTCATATTGCTTTTCTACAGCAATACGAAGCCTGAAACCCTCGCCATGTCGGGTCTTTAACAAAAGCGCATAAGAAATGATGAACTCCAGTTCTGCCGACAGACTGGTCATTTCCTGGCTGCTACTGTGTAGCAGGTACCGGTACACCTTACTCAACTCGTTTGTGAATTGCTCCGCTTTCTCAGGATCTTCATTGATTAGCGAACCAAGCGCATTTAAACTATTGAACAGAAAATGCGGGTTGATCTGGCTCTTGAGCAGGTCAAACTTGGCCTGCCATTCCGATTGGATCAGCCGTTCCTTTTCTGCAGAAGCCTCCCGCCATTGCTGCCACAAATAACCACCCTCATAAATAGTAAGCGTTACTGTAGCATAATAGATCAATACCCCCAATCCTGAAGAATATTCCATCATTTTGGGCCACTGCAGTGGAAAAGTACCGATGAGGCCATGAACCACTACACGCAACGTAAAACCGAAGTGGGAAAGCAGGATGATAGCCAGCACCAGGAAAAACAACCGTTGCCGGACACGTTCAAGGCCAGGTAGCCTGAACTGGATGAACAAAGCAGTAAGACGGGCCAGTTCCCAGCCAATATAACCACTGGACATACCCACACAAAAGATAAAAGGCCATTTGGAATAGGGACTATCGATATAAAGTCGCAGCCGGAAGAAAACCGCTCCAATAAAAAACAATACGACAGGGCCCACCAGCCGTAACCGGAGGTCACTGGAAAAACTAAAAGGGGAGCGTAATACTGCCATTGGGAAGAGATGCTGCTGCCAAAAATACTCGATTGCCTGCACATCCCCGGTTAGTCCGGTTTTAAGTACGTACGAACTGTTAAAAATGAAGCATGAATTGCGAAGGATGTAGCTTTGTTCGAGGCGTATAGTGCCCCCGTAAGGAAAAATGAATACCTTACAGCACACACAACATAGAAAATAAAACGGCCATGAGTGCTACGCCCAAGCCAAAAGCAGCTAAAAAAGCTGCTCCCAAACGTACCACAAAGAGTACAACAGCCAAATCGAAACCGGTGCCAGCTGGAAAAGTACAATCCCTCACAGCCAAAGACTTCCTCGAAGCACTGGAATTACTCGTATCCGACGAAGAACTCAAAAAGATCCAGCGCTACTTTAAGTCCGGCGAAGGACAGTATGGCGAAGGCGATGTATTCATAGGAGTACGCATGGGAGAGGTGTTTACCCTGGCCAAAGCCTATATCCAAATGCCCCTGAAAGAAATAGAGAAACTGCTGGAAAGCAAGATACATGAAGCAAGGGCAGGAGCAGTGAGCATTATGGATTTCCAGGCAAGAGATAAGAAAACCACGGAGACACAGAAGAAAGAACTATTCGATCTCTACATCAGGCGGCATGACAGGATCAACAATTGGGACCTGGTCGATAGGAGCGCCCAGTTTGTAGTAGGAGCTTATCTTTTCGACAAGCCCCGCACGATCCTGTACAAACTGGCCAAATCGAAAAACGTATGGGAGCGCCGCACAGCTATTGTAAGCACTGGCTATTTTATCAGAAAGCGGCAACTGGAAGACACGTTTAAGATCGCAGAAACGCTGCTCAAAGACCAGCACGATCTCATCCATAAAGCCACCGGCGGCTGGATACGCGAGGCCGGTAAACAAAACAAGCAATTATTACTGAGTTTCCTCGATAAACATGCCGCCACCATGCCCCGCACCATGCTGCGCTATGCCATCGAACACCTCGATACCAAACTGAAGAAAAACTACATGGACAAATGAAGCTGCTATTACTTATCACAGCCTTGACCATCACTTGTTGTGCAATAGGGCAATCCAAGGTTGCTCCAACTGCTACAAATAAAGCACAAGTACGCACCTCTATACAAAAGTGTTTTAGAAGAATAGATAGTGTCCGGTTTAAAGATCCCGATAACCTGGAAGTGGAAAACAAAAAACTGATCCAGCTCCTGGCCAAACATAAAGAGGAACTCTTTAAATGGGTGAATGAACAGGATTTTGACTTCCTGTACATAGCAAAGTCAGCCGATAACAAATTATGCCTAATATCGTGGGATACACGCATGGGAGGCACCATGATTGATTTTGCCAGCATGGCATTATATAAAGCAACAGGACAATCTGTAAAACATACATTGTTGAAAGGCGATGGAGACCGAAGTGGTGATGAGAACACCCTGATGCATTATGATACAGTACATACAATAATTACCGGAAAAGGAAATGTGTATCTCGCACATGGTTTCGGCCAGGGCTCAACCGCTTACCCCTGGCAGGAAGTAAGAGCGTTTCGGATCGAGGACAACCAGCTAAAGATGCCTGCCGTATTTCCGGAGAAAGAAAACAAGTTATTCGTTGCGTTTGATACCCATCAGTTCGGAGACGATGAATTGGTGCCAACCATAAAAGTCAGGAACCAAGGGAAAACAATACTATATCCCATAGCTACAGAAAACGAAGGCTTTTCAGGTAAATACCAGACTTTTATACTCTCAGGGACCCGTTATATAGAGAAAAAGTAACCCTGACAGTCAGTAAGAGACAACGACCGCAGGACTGCTTTGTAATCAATACGTTCCAAAAACTATACAATAAAAAGGAGTAAATGGAGCATCAATGCTAACAACGGTCACGCTCTCTTGGGTAGACTGCAGGTATCCCGTACGTTTGTCTTGTCGCTATCGATGACAGCAGTGTAGAAAAGGGTAGAAGGCTTTTACACCAATGTGGAGGAGTAAGCAGAAGAAGCAGGTAAACAGGAAATGATTACAGTGAGTATCGAATAGGAGCAGGGGAGCAACTAAGTGTAGATAGAGTATGGATGGTGTATAGATACTGTATAGATGGTGTATACATAGAGTATCAAAATAGTAGTGCAAAGAAAAGTAGCAGTTTTAACCAAAAACAGCAGGGCTCACTATTTATTTGAAGATCACCGTACCATTACTCTTGATCATATCCTGCTCCATTTGCTTCAGGTGCACATGCGTTTGTAGCAATACGAGTAATTCCTCAGAAGTATGAGGTCGCTGCATATCCTGCTGGTTCTCATCCATCAGGCGACGGATCTTGCGGATTTTTAGATAGGTCACGGCCGACTTCACATCAGCCCGGTATATATCATCTGTAGTGGGAAGCTTTCCATCAAAATGCTCATTCCATTTCGGGCTCAGCTCATAAGCAAAATCCATGACAGATACCACGGTAGCACTCAGTTGCTGGTCTTCGTGATACAGGAAATTCTTAGGGCCGGGCTCGATCCCTTCATCATACCACACTTTGTAGATCTCCATGATGCGCACCAGTTCCTTATTGTCGATCATGTTCTGGTCCACACTCTCTTCAAGAATATAATCCGCTACCCGGCGGTTCTCATCCCAGGACTTCAGACCATAATCCAGCAGGCAACGCACCATCCCGCGCTCATTCATCTCATCCTTGTTGAATAAGGTGGAGGCATCCTCTTCAGGAACGAACACCGGAGGCTGGTCATCATAAAACTGCCCGTCATCCACCGGCATTTTACTTTCCTGCTTCTGAAGCTTATCCCGGATGAACTTGTTCACCAGCGTATTCAGGCCCACCTCATCGATGCGCAGCAGCGCAGAGCACCGGCGTATATAATCCTGCTGTTTGGTAAAATCTTCAGCCTTGTTCAGCTTGGCAATCGTCTCGGCGATCTGGTTCACCAGCGCCGCCTTCTTATTGGTATCATCGCCGGCATCCTTCAGCAGGATCTCCACCTGAAATAAGATGAAGTCCTTCTTATTCGCCTTTACAAAATCCTGGAATTGCGCAGCCCCGATCTTATTCACGTAACTGTCCGGGTCTTCATTATCCGGGATCAACACAAGTTTTACATTGAGTCCTTCTTCAATAGCCAGGTCAAGCCCGCGCAACGCAGCCTTTACACCGGCCGAATCACCATCATAAATGATGGTCAGATTCTTGGTGTACTTCTTCACCAGCCGCAGTTGATCAGGAGTAAGTGAAGTACCACCCGAAGCCACTACGTTCTCGATACCCGCCTGGTGCAGCGATACCACATCGGTATAACCTTCCACCAGCAAACATTCATCGTTCTTGTCAATAGCCTGACGGGCAAAATAAGAACCGTAAAGAATTTTACTCTTATGATAGATCTCATTCTCCGGCGTGTTGATGTATTTGGGCGCACGATCTACTTTACCGATTACCCGCGCACCAAATCCCAACACCTTGCCACTCTGATTATGAATCGGGAAAATGATACGCCCACGATAGTTGTCATAAGCCCGGTCATCACGCACCACGATCAATCCCGACTTTTGAAGGTATTCCTGGTTGTATTGACCTGCGATAGCCGCTTTGGCAAAAGCATCCCTTTCCTGCAGACAATAACCGATCTGGAATTTCCGGATGATCTCTTCCCGGAAGCCCCGCTCCTTGAGGTAGCTCATGGCAATATCCTCGCCTTCCTCGGAGTTGAACAATTTATCAGCAAAATACTGTTGGGCAAACTGGTTGATGATATACAAACTGTCAGCTACCTGGTACTGCTGTTTCAGCTCAGGACTGATCTCCGTTTCCTCGATCTCGACATTGTACTTATTGGCCAGCCACCGAAGCGCCTCCACATAAGAGTACTTCTCGGCCTCCATCAGGAAGCTGATCGAATTGCCGCTTTTGCCGCAGCCAAAACACTTATAGATCTCTTTAGTAGGGGATACCGAAAAAGAAGGCGACTTCTCGTTGTGAAAAGGACACAGCCCGATATAATTCACGCCCCGCTTCTTCAGCTTTACAAAGCTGCCCACTACCTCCACTACGTCCACCCGGTTTAAGATCTGTTGTATGGTCTGTTGGCTTATCAAGTTGATTTACAATTGTTTGAAATTTGAGAAGGGTTGCAAAAATAAGGCATTCATTGTTGACGTTCAAAAGTTACATAAAAACAAGAATATCGGACACAGAATATAGAACACCAAAGAAGGGCCAGTAGACTAAGCCTTTAATCCGGAACCCTGTTCCTGTAACTTGTCACCTGCAACTTCTGACCGGTACTGGCAACTGCAACCGGCATCTGTTAAACCTGCATGGACGGTGAATAATTTTAATGTAAATCTCCCGGCGCTTTCCCCAAATCTTCCTAATTTAGAAGTAGAACCATAAGCAATCAGTCTACCGCGTTCTAATCAGTTCTTTTATTTCTTCACCTAAATTTTTCTCCCATGGTTATTACAGATGTCGCACAGCTCTCAAGAGAATGCAATGCCTGGAGGGAGACATTGCGTTCCTGGCGGGATGAGTTTGGCCAACTGAAACAACGGCTCATAGACGTAGCTGCCCGCCAAACAACAAGAGAAGACCTCGTAGAAGTGGATCACCTCGACAACCAGCTCCACATTCAGCTTATCAACATCCACGACCTCAAGCACGCCATCAAATCCCACACCCGTAAGATTGAAGCGGAAACTGCCCGGGGGCAGATCAATGAAGACACCGCTGCCAGCCACGAAAACCTCTTTGACGAGTACCAACATCTTGAACACACATTACAGGAAGTAAAACAGGAATACAGCGATTTCGTTATCCGATCGTGATGCTGCCCATCATATAGGGCCACATTTATAAATTAGTTCTGAGTACAGCGTTCTGAGTGCAGAGTCTGGACAGGAAATTTCTGTCTTTTACTCTATACTCTCGACTCCAGACTCGTGACTCATATTTACGTCTCAAAGACGTAACAACTTACTATCCCCTTAATTCTCCGCAGCACTATACAAAAACATTAAAAAACCTTTGCTATGCCGGAGTTTGATACATCACACGTAAAAAACATAGTCTTGCTGGGCCATGCCGGTACCGGTAAGACCACATTGGCGGAATGCATGCTCTTTGAAGCAGGACTCATTACCCGCCGCGGTTCCGTTCAGGAACGTAACACCGTCTCTGACTACCATGAGCTGGAACAGGAAAGAGGCAATTCTATCTTCTCTACCTTACTCCACACCAAATGGCGTGGCTATAAGATCAACATCATCGATACGCCCGGGTACGACGATTTTGTCGGAGAAGTGGTATCTGCCCTGCGCGTGGCCGACACAGGCGTTATGTTACTCAACGCCGTAATGGGCGTAGAAGTAGGTACAGATATCATATGGGATTATACCGAGCAGTTCAAAACACCCATGATCTTTGCCGTTAATAAACTGGACGATGACAATGCCGATTTCGACAACACCGTACAGGAAGCCAAAAACCACTTTGGCAATAAAGTGGTAGTAGTACAATACCCGCAACAACAAGGCGCGGGCTTTCATGCCATCATCGATGTGCTGCGTATGACCATGTACAAATTCCGCGATGCAGGAGGCAAACCGGAAAAACTACCCATTCCCGATGAAGAAAAAGCAAGAGCAGAAGAGCTGCACCGCGAGTTGGTAGAAGCAGTGGCAGGCAATGATGAATTGCTGATGGAAAAATATTTCGAGAAAGGAGAGCTCGATGAGGATGAAATGAAAGAAGGGCTGAAAAAAGCCATGATCAGGCACGAACTGTTTCCTTTATTCTGTCTCTCCGCCGAACGCAATATGGGTAGCGGCCGCCTGATGGGATTCATCGACAACGTTTGTCCCAGTGCCAATGAAATGCTGCGTTCGAAGCAAAATGCGGATAACCCGCCCTGCGAAGCTTCCGGACCTGCCTGCCTCTTCGTCTATAAAACAGTATCAGAACCCCACGTGGGAGAACTTTCCTTCTTCAAGGTCTATTCCGGCACCATTAAGAGCGGGATGGAACTGGTGAATGAAAATACGGGCGTCTCAGAAAAACTCAACCAGTTATTTGTGGTCGAAGGCAACAAGCGCGTCAATGTGCCGGAGCTGGTGGCTGGTGATATCGGGGCCACGCTCAAACTAAAAAATACACACGTCAATAACACCCTGCATGAAAAAGGGAAGAACCTGGAAATAGAACCCATCGTATTCCCGGCGGCCAATATGAGTATGGCCATCGAGTCGGTGAAGAAAGGGGAGGAGGAGAAGTTAAGCCAGGCACTTCACCAGTTGCCGGAAGAAGACCCCACCATACGCGTGGAGTTTTCACAGGAGCTGAAGCAGACGATCATCCATTGCATGGGAGAACTGCACCTTTCCGTCATCCGCTGGCGTATAGAACATATCCACGGTGTAGAAGTTAAATTCACCCGGCCGCGCATACCATATCGTGAAACCATTCGCCGCATGGCA
This sequence comes from Paraflavitalea sp., assembly GCF_059502485.1. NCBI lineage: Bacteria > Pseudomonadati > Bacteroidota > Chitinophagia > Chitinophagales > Chitinophagaceae > Paraflavitalea > Paraflavitalea sp. The sequence goes on along the minus strand of NZ_JCACET010000010.1, from coordinate 204,747 downwards.
GAGTCGAACTATCGCCACAAAAAACAATCAGGTGGCAACGGCCAGTTTGGAGAAGTATTCATGCGCATAGAGCCCTGGTATGAAGGCATGCCCGATCCCAAGGGACTAAACGTGCGTGGACGCGAAGAGCACCCCCTCGATTGGGGTGGCAAACTTGTCTACTACAACTGCATTGTGGGTGGCGCCATCGATAACCGCTTCCTGCCTTCGATCCTGAAAGGCGTGATGGAGAAAATGCACGAAGGACCCCAAACAGGCTCCTTTGTGCGTGATGTGCGCGTATCGGTCTATGATGGAAAAATGCACCCGGTCGACTCCAATGATATCTCCTTCAAAATAGCCGGATTGATGGCCTTTAAGCAGGCCTTTGCACAGGCCGATCCACAGATACTGGAGCCTGTTTATCATGTAGACATACTATGCCCCGATGACCTGACGGGTGCTGTGATCGGCGATCTGCAAACGCGGCGTGGCCTCGTGGAAGGAATGGACAGCGAAGGACATTTTACCAGGATCATGGCCAAGGTACCGCTGGCCGAAATGCACGACTATTCGTCCTCCCTGCGCTCCATCACACAAGGCAGGGCTAAGTTCAGTATGCATTTCGAAGACTATGCCGCTGTGCCCGGCGAAATACAGAAAAAACTACAGGACGACTACCACAGACTTGCCAAAGAGGAAGTATAAGGAGCTTCCGCCAATGTTTCATTCAGTGTCCCTCAACCCGGCGACAATTACTGAATGAGTGCTTACCAGTGTTTTAAAATGCAGGTTATTTGCCAACAGCAAGTAATCTGCATTTTCTTTTTAGAAAGGGTGGGTCGCCCTCAAAGGGCGGCTCACCCTTTTCTCGTTGCCTTGCTGCCTTATTGCCTCGATGCCTTTCCTAAATGTTAAAGCAAAGCCAAAATAATATCCACGCAAGAATGCCGGCTGTCGGGCGTCTAATCTGTACGCTACACATTGTCAACCAATTATTGAAGATAATTTCTACCTGGTAATGAAAAAGATAGGGAGCCTGATAGCCATCGTATGTTTGTTTGTGAATGCTTACGCACAGGAAAATAATGCGCCTGGAGGAGAACCCAGAGGTCAGTCAACTGGCCGTCTGTATGGAAGGATCGTAGATGGTAAAAGCAACAAAGGCGTAGAAGCCGCTTCAGTGCGCCTCTACATCATCATCAAAGACATTACCGGGGAAAACAAAGATAGCCTCGCCGGCGGTATGCTCTCCAAGCCCAACGGCGATTTCAGCATCGAAAACCTACCCATCAAAGGCAATTACCGCCTCAGCATAACAGCCATCGGGTTCAAAGGCGTTGATCAAACCGTCAGCTTCCGCAAAACTGGCGAAGGCGCGGCAGAGCAGGACCTCGGCAACATCAAGCTGGAACAGGACGCCAATACCCTCGATGTAGTGACGGTGACTGGCCAGAGGCCGGCCCTGCAGATGGGCATCGACCGCAAATTCTTTGATGTAGATAAAAGCCTCACAGCCTCCGGCGGTACCGCAGTGGATGTGATGAAGAATATCCCCTCTGTGGGAGTAGACGTAGATGGCAACGTTACCCTGCGCAACAGCACACCCCAGATATTTGTAGATGGTCGCCCCACGATCCTGACCCTCGATCAAATCCCTGCTGATAATATTGAAAGAGTGGAGCTGATCACCAACCCCTCTGCCAAGTTCGATGCAGCCAGCACAGGAGGCGTGATCAATGTGATCCTGAAGAAGAATAAAAAACTGGGACTAAATGGACTGGCTTCCGTTGGCGCCGGTTATCCCGATATCCTCAACGGCAACCTCACGCTCAACCTGCGCCAGAATAAGTTCAACTTCTTTGTCAGTGGCAACTACAACCAGTCAGGAGGCATTGCCAAAAGCGAATCATTCCGCCAGAACAAAGTAGGCGGTAGCCTGCAGGATTATTTCAACCAGCGCTCCTCATCAGACCGTTTCCGTAAGTTTGGTTCCGTTCGTTTTGGAGTGGATTACTTCATGGACAACCGCAACACCTTTACGATCTCCCAAAACTTTGTAAGCGGCAACAATACGAATGACGAAACACAGGATCAGCAATACCGGGACCTCGGCCATAACTTAACCCAATACGGTGACCGCATTACCAATAGCATTGGTAACAACCAAAGAAGCAGTACACAGTTATTGTACAAACATAAATTTGCTGAAGCAGGTAAAGAACTGAATGCTGATATCAATTACAACAGAGGCAGTGGTAACGACCGTTCCAATATCATCAACTCCTATTACAATCCCGATGGCACACCTGCTGCCAATCCCAATGTAGTGCGCAACGATGGTAACAACGATAATGACCAGGTTACTATACAAGTCGATTATACAGATCCAAGCGGCGAGCATACCAAATTCGAGACCGGTGTACGTACTTATATCAATAATTACCGCAGCGTCTTCAATGCATTTTCAGTAGCCAATGGAGCAGAGACAAAACTGTCGTTGAGCAATAACTACAAATACCGCGAGATTGTCAATGCTGCTTATGTGACCTATAGCAGTAAATTGGGTGACATTGGATACCAACTCGGTCTGCGCGCAGAACAATCACAGTTCGACGGAGAGTTGATAGACAGCGCTAAAAAGTTTGGATACAAATATCCTGAGAAGCTGGATAATATATTCGATGCCTTATTCCCCAGCATCTTCATTACAAAAACATTGAATGAAGGAGAAGATATCCAGGTAAACTATACCCGCCGGATACGCCGTCCCAACTTTTGGCAACTGAATCCCTTTGTGGATATCAACGATCCTTTGAACCTGCGCCAGGGAAACCCCGGACTGAAACCCCAGTTCACCAGCTCATTTGAATTCAATTACAATAAATCGTACGGATCTGGCAGTTTCCTTGGTGTGGTATACTATCGCAACACACAAGGGCAGATCACCCAGTTCAGCGACACACTTTCCCAGCAGCAATATGAGCAGTTGAACAACGCGGCGGTTGACCCCAATGCGATTCTCAATACGTTCATCAATGCCAATACCGAAAACGTATGGGGCAGTGAGTTGACCCTTCAACAGAAGATCGGCAAGAACTTCGACTTTACGCCTACCTTCAACCTCCAGTATACCAAAGTAAATGCGAAACTGGACAAAGTGGACCTCAGCAATGAAGGGTTCAACTGGGAAAGCAAATTGATCGTTAACTACCGGATAAACAGCAAGTCTAAAATATTCGACAAGCTCAGCCTGCAAACCATTGGCGAATACGAATCACCACAGGTATTGCCACAGGGCAAGCGGAAAGCACAATACAGTGTAGACGCCGCCTTTAGGAAAGACTTCCTGAAAGGCAACAAAGGCACCCTTACCTTCAGCGTGAACGACGTGTTCAATACCAACCGCTGGGGTACTATTTACGACACGGAAAACTTCTACCAGGATTCTTACCGCCGTCGTAACGTGCGCAACTTCCGTATCACCTTTACCTACAAGTTCGGTAAAGCCGACCTCAACCTCTTCAAGCGCAACAACCGCAACAACAACGAAGAAGGTGGTGATGGCGGAGGAGATCGCGGTTAATACATAGCTGTATTAGTATTGCCCGGTCCCTTTAGGGCCGGGGTAAAATCTACTAAGTGATTCCGGGCTTTAGCCCAATTACTCATTTCATGCTTGCATTTCTGCATTTCACACTTCCTTAACTAATAAAAGGTTGAAGATTGCTACTACTTTGCAACTTCAACCTTTATTTATGAGAGTATTCATAGTAGCAGTGGTATTATTGGTCACCTTTACCCTGCACGCCGCGCCCCGAACTTCTCTTGACAGCCTGCTGGAGCAGCGTCACTTCTTCGAGCTGCGCGAAGCACTGGCCAATCCACAGGAAGAACAGTTGCCCGAACACCGTAAACTATACTTCCAGGCCTTCGTCCATAACTTCTTTCATGAGCTGTCCGCTTCCAATAAAGACATAGACCTGTTGCTGAAGAAATATTCCAACAAGCTTACCGATAAAGAACTGGGCAGGCTCCTGGGCAAAAAGATCGACAACCATGTCAAGCTCTATGAATATAAGCAGGCCCATATTGCCAGTGAATTACTCCTGTCCAAATATGGACATACGCTCACAGAGGAAGACAAGAAAGATATCGTCAATTCAGATATCATCTGGAAAGGGCTGGAAAAAGTACCCGCCCAGCGTACAACCATCCGTAAAGGCAGCCGCGTTGCCTGGAAGCGCGACCTGGCGAAACTGATCAATGTGCCGGTACAGTTCAGGGACAGTACCTTCGACTTTGTATTCGACACCGGCGCCAACCTGTCGGTGATCACGGAAAGCTATGCTGCAAAAGCCGGACTGGATGTGATGAATGTGATATTCAAAGTAAAGGCCATTACCGGCATTGACGTAGATGCAAAACTGGGTGTTGCCAAATCCATGCGCATCGGAGAGGTGGAAGTGGAGAACGTAGTATTCATTGTATTCCCCGATAGCGTGTTGACCTTTGCAGGCGGTGCTTACAAGATCAATGGCATCATCGGTTTTCCGGTGATCGAACAATTACAGGAAGTGCGCATCGATAAAACAGGCTTCATCACCATACCAGCGGAAGCAACCAATAAACCACTCCACAATTTTGGAATGGATGAATTGACACCAGTTATTCAGATCGCGGTAAACAAAGATAAGCTGGCATTCACCTTCGACACAGGCGCACAATCCACCGACCTTAACCAGCCATTCTATAATCAATACAAAGCCACCATAGAAGCCACCGGAAAAATGTATGATATGCAGCAGGGTGGGGCAGGAGGATACACTACTTCCAAAGCATGGCGGGTCCCCACCACAGTATTCGCCATCGGCGGTCAGTCCCTTTCCATTCCTGACCTGGGCGTAAAAACAACCAATAGCAACAGCAAAGACCGCTACTATTACGGCAACCTCGGACAGGATGTAATGTCACAGTTCAAAGAGCTGGTCATCAACTTCCGCTACATGTATGTAGACTTTGTGCAGTAACGGGAATTGCCCGGCCCTTTAGGGCCGGGATAAAAAGCGCTGTTTTATTGGGCTTTAGCCCAAAGTGGTCTTTCCTTAATTCGTAATCTTCCAAGAGATTCGTATTCTATATTTGCTGCTGGCGCAAGTATGCAGCACGGCTTTGTGCGTAGGGTACTTGTGCCCTAAAACAAATACTAATGATCGAATCAATAACATCCACACCGGCCCTGATCAACCAGGTGATCCGTACCCGTCGCAGCGTATTTACCCAGCAATTTGAGCCCGGTAAAGTCATCCCCGATGAAATCATCTGGCAGATACTGGAAAACGCCAACTGGGCGCCTACCCACAAATTCACCGAGCCCTGGCGCTTTACCGTGTTTAGCGGAGAAGGGTTGAAAACACTGGCCACACAACAAGCCGCTATCTACAAAGAATTTGCAGGCGCTAAGTTCAAGCAACCGAAGTACGAGCAAATGCTCAACATGCCCTTGCTGGCTTCACACATCATTGCCATTGGCATGAAGCGCCATGAAGGCATCCCGGAAATGGAAGAAATAGCAGCCGTGAGTTGCGCCGTACAGAACATATACCTCACTGCAAATGCCTATGGTGTTGGTGGCTACTGGAGCACAGGGGGCATCACCTTTATAGAAGAAGCCAAGACACTCTTCAACCTTGGCCCTGATGATCTGTTCATGGGCTTCTTTTACCTCGGGTACATAAAAGTTCCCTCCACCGATGGAAAGCGCGGAAGTATACAAGACAAAGTAACTTGGGTAAAATAGCCGATAAAAGACTAAAACGAAAAGACCTGAGCAGTGTCAACTGCTCAGGTCTTTTTATTATATGGAATATAGTTTTATATCCAATAAATCATGATCATCATGGTTCAGATGCTATTATATACTGTGGCCCCTCATTAACAGAAGGCACTACTACCTCTCCGTTTTTCACCGGCAACTCTGTCTGTGTTCCCTCTTCTTTTCCAATGGTCATGGTAACGAGCGTAGCTTTCGTAGCCTTGCCTACACTCACTTTGTAGTTGGCGGAGGTAGTACCATTATAAGTACCGCGCACTATATAGTATACTTTCAGTTTGGGATTGCTCTTATGATCATACTTCGTTACAGTTACACCAGTGCTGTCGCCATCCTTCACCATGGTCGACCAGCCTTTGTAATCGTGCAGCACATTCATACGCGTGGCATACCACCACCAGATGGGCATCCTGTGTGAGCCTGTATAAGCATACGTTTTTGCCTCAAACTGTTCAACTACCATAAACATGGAAGCGAATACACCTGAGCCGTCAGAGGTATGGAAGTAATTATAAACAGCTTCCAGACCATTGGGCACAGCGGCCGCACGTTCCAGCGTACGTACCATGAAGTTGGCGGTCACTACTGTATCATCAAAACCGGGAACAGAACGAACATTATAATCACTGTTACCAACTGCATAGCCGATCTCCGTCCAGCGCAAACCTTTACCGGGGAAATAGTGATCCCGGAAAGTTTTATATGCCTTTATCTTTTCAGTGACCTTGAACTGCTCAGGGCTCACAGCATCTGCATTGGTATGGTGGCTTTGTCCGCCATACATATTATTAATGTACTGGTTGTAGCAAAAACCATCAGCCGGGAAAGGCTGACCGGGATACATCCAGTAATTAAGGAAGTACATGGCTTTCCAGCGAACGGTATCGGGACTGAGGCAGGCGCCGAGGTATACTTTCGCTTTCGGGTCTACTGACTTAATAGAATCCCAGGCAGCTTTGAGCTTTTGGAATTGCACCAACGGCGAGTGATAAGCCGTAAGCCCCATCCAGGTTTTATCATCCTCATTACCGATCTCAAATACTTTGATCTTATCCTGGCCGGGTGTAAGATTAGGATTGGTACTACCATACACTCGGTAACCTTTTAATTGGGAATTGGGATTGCTGGCCCACAGGTGCGCTACCATCTTCCACATCCGCGCATGGCTCTTGGTCCAGGGTTCATAAGCGGTACTGTCAGCGCCGGGAGGCATATCCTTAAACCCATTACTTTGCGTGAAAGTATTATAATCATCGGTAGCCTTCAGGCTGTTCACCGTTTTCACATTGGCGCCATTGATATACAACATCACCGGCGTACCATTCTTCTTATGAAAACTCAATGTGTTCTTATCGAAATCGCCCCACTTGTCGATCTCAAACTCCTGCTTGTCTACAGAAGATTTCAAATCATGCGCCCAATAGAATACGTTGGAAGGAGAGCGGAAAGAACCATACAAAGGCAGGCCATTGCTTAGCTTCATATAGTTCACATCCTTGCCGGCGATGGCTGAACCACCCTGGAAGGTGATGCCGGGATCGGCGAGCTGTACGGGCGCTACTACAGGCGCTATGGGTGAGCAGCGTGCCACGGCATTACCGTAAATACGGATCTCACGCACATCGGAAGATGGATCACCAGTCTCGAACCGGAGAAAGCGGATAGGGGAGGCAATCGCATTTAGCCCTTCCTGTAAAAGACTCCAGGTTTTATGGCCACCGCCAAAGCTGTATTCACCCTTCTGTACCCGGTTACTATCGTAGGCAGTAATCTTCCATTTGCTATCGCCATAACCATTGTAATAATCGAGCGACAGTTTAGTATAGCAGCTATCACCCAGGGAAATAAAGAATACCATGGGCCTGGCCAGGTCATTACCAATGTATTGTTCCTGGTCCATCCGGCTTTGCTCATCGATGCTGTTGTCAAATATCAGCTCAGGGTTTTTCCGGGCAGTGATGTTCCAAAGGTCACGACCCGACAAAATATTGATCTTGTGGGTACCGGCGGGAGGAGTACGTTCGTCGGGAGATTCGGCGCTGCAGGCCGTGGTGCAAACCAAAAGAATAAGGTAATAATGCTTGAGCTTCATTAGTTGATATTAATAATATGTTCGATGTGTCTAATGGGAGGCAGGGCAAATATATCCTACTTTCTGTTGGTTGTCAATAACCCAGACCCGCTTCATTTGTTACCATAAAGCAAAAAATTGCCTGGCTGTCCACCGTTTCGTCGGCACAAAAGGTCATGTTGTCGCAACAATGCCCCACATGGTCATCCCGCCCTTGTTACTCCTCCGAAAAGGGTACTTTTGTAACAAGCTATGCAAATATCCCGCAAACGGTTGGTGAACATCTTGCTGCACGTACTCTTTACCACATTGATAGTACTGGTGCCCACCTTTCTCATGCCCCTGAAAGAGTCTCATAACCCCAATACCCAGCACACTTTTTACAATATTCCCATCTTCATTATGACGGGTATGGCCACCATTGCCTGTTATACCAGTGCTTATTGGTTATACAAATATTTAATCAGGAGGCAAATAGTTACTTATCTGTCGCTCACGATCGGCATCTGTATATTCATCGCCCTGGTTTCCGGCTGGACTACGCACTTGTTTGCAGTCACGCCTACACCCTTCATCTGGGCCCACATGGTCACCAAGTTCTTTATCGTGCTGTTTGTAATGGGTTCCGGCACTGCCTACCGGTTTATTCTGGAAGTAATGAAGCAGGAGAGCCAGCAAAAAGAAAGCATGTCGATGGAGCTGTCCTTCCTGCGTTCGCAGGTGAGCCCCCACTTCATGTTCAATACCCTCAACAGCATGGTGGCCCTGGCCCGCAAGAAAAGCGACAAGCTGGAACCGGCATTGATTGAGTTGAGCAATCTTATGCACTACATGCTCTATGAGTCGGACGAAGAAAAGGTAAACCTCTCCAAAGAGATCGATTATATACAGAGCTATATCGACCTGCAAACCCTCCGCTTTGGGCACAACGTGAAGATCATGTTCACAGTGAACAAGCCACTGCCCACTGATCCTTGTATAGAGCCCATGCTGCTGATACCCCTGATTGAAAACGCCTTCAAACATGGCATTGGCATGATCAATGATCCAGAGATCGATATTAAACTGCAGGTGGAGAAAGATGCGTTGGAGCTATTTGTAAAGAATAAATACAATGATGTCACTACAGAAACAAAGGACAAAACTTCCGGTATCGGGCTGGTGAACCTGGAGCGGCGGCTGAAACTGCTGTATCCACAAAAGCATACGTTGCACGCCATGAAAAATGGTACATACTTCAAGGCTTCACTTAAACTAAACATGCATGATCAGGTGCCTGGCTGTTGATGATGAGATGTTGTCGCTGGAATTGCTGGAAGATAATATCCGCCGCATTCCTTTCCTGCAGTTGGTGGGCCGCTGCTACAATGCCTATGAGGCCATGGATATTATGCTGCGTGAGCCGGTTGATCTTATCTTCCTCGACATACAAATGGGGGGCATCACCGGCACCCAGTTCCTGCAAAGCCTTTCGGGCATGGCTTCCCGGCCCATGGTCATCTTTGTAACAGCCTATAAGAAATATGCGTTGGATGGCTTTGAGCTGGATGTATTGGATTACCTCGTAAAGCCGGTAGCCTTCGACCGTTTTCTGAAAGCAGTAAATAAAGCGGCCGAATACCATGCGCTCAGGAACAGTGCGCCAACATCATCAGCAGTCCCTGCCACAGCCGATTACTTCTTTGTCAATGTGGAATATAACCTGGTAAAGATCGAGGTCAACCATATCTATCTCATCGAAGGATTGAAAGACTACATCAAGATCTACCTCCAGGGTGCCGACAGACCGGTGATCACGCGCCTGCCCATGAAAGCATTGGCGGAGAAGCTACCGGTCAACAGGTTCATACGCATTCACAAATCCTACATCATCTCCGTCGACAAGATAACTTCCATTCGTAAGAACCGCATTTACATACAACAGCACATTATACCCATCAGTGATTCCTACCGTGATGATCTCTTCCGCATCATCGATCCACAGAAACTCATTTGAATGCAGGCATTAGCTGTTAGGCGTTAGCATTTAGCTAAAAGCTAATGACTAATAGCTAACACCTAAAAGCTAATACCTTTTCCTCCCATAGGGGTATTGCATTTTTGCGTTGTCTACACATACACGAGTTACGTCGCATAGTTGTTGAAACTGGTATACTTCGTTTTTACACGCAAGGGTTACGCGGCAATTTTATACCAGTAACACAACCTAATTATGAAATATTCACTTGTCGCCCTGCTGTTGCTGACAGGCATCATCAGCAGCTTGAACACCCTTGCACAAAACACACAAACAGTGACTGGTACTGTGATAGACAAAGCATCAGAACGTCCGCTGCCCAATGTATCCATCAGCATTGTGGGCATCCGCATCGGGGCTACCACCGATTCGCTCGGACGCTTCGTGCTGGCGTCTGTGCCACTGGGCCGTCACCAGGTATCCTTCACCTATGTGGGATACAAAACCGTCACCATCCCTGAAGTACTGGTCACCGCCGGTAAGCAGGTGATCCTTGATATTCCGCTCGACCAGCAGATCGCTGCACTGAATACGGTAACGGTTACCGCCGGCAGAACAAGAAAAGGAGCCGCTTCCAATGAATTTGCCGGCAGCAGTTCCCGCTCCTTTAGTATGGATGATGTGACCCGGTATGCCGGTGGACGTAATGACCCGGCTAAACTGGCGAGCAACTTTGCCGGTGTAGCCAACACCAATGATTCGCGCAACGACATTGTGGTACGGGGCAATTCACCCACCGCCGTTCTGTGGCGCATGGAAGGTATCCCCATTCCCAACCCTAATCACTTTTCAACGTTGGGTACAACAGGCGGTCCGGTAAGCGCATTGAACACCAACGCCCTGAAGAACTCCGATTTCTATACCGGTGCATTCCCGGCAGAATATGGCAATGCTACCGGCGCCGTGTTCGATATCGGCCTGCGTACCGGTAACAAGGATAAGTTTGAAAAGACGATCCAGCTCAACATGTTCAGTGGCCTGGAAGCGATGCTGGAAGGCCCTTTAAGTAAAAAGAAAAATGGCTCATCCTTTCTTATAGGTTACCGTTATTCATTTGCACAGATCGGCAATTCACTTGGTTTCGACATCGGAACTGAAGCCGTTCCTAAATACCAGGATGTGATCTTCCACCTCAACTTTGCCAAATCCAAACTGGGCAAGTTCAGTCTCTTCGGTATGGGTGGCACCAGCTCCATCGACATGATTGGCGCCGATCTCGACTCCACCGATATCTTTGGCAATAAAGATGAAGATACCTATTACAAATCCCGCATTGGTGTCGTGGGGTTGAAGCATACGCTTGATATTGGCAGCAATAGTTACCTGCGTACGCTGGTGTCTTATTCCTATACCAGCAACGATGGAGAAGTATATAAATATAATGAAGGAGACCCTGTCAGGCGGCTTAATACCAATGCCTCTAACGTTAACACAGGCTTTCGTTTATCCTCTTTCATCAACTCCAAGATAAATACCCGCTTCACGATGCGTGGAGGCGTATTGGCCGAATTGATCGGGCTGGATACAAAAGTAGAAACCCGGGAAGACAGACCTGATTGGGAAACTATCCGGGATTATGATGGCAGTGCCTGGCTGGTGCAGCCTTATGTACAGGGCAAATACCGCTTTACGGAAAAACTGTCACTCAATGCCGGCTTGCATGGCATCTGGTATGGCTTGAATGAAACATCGGCCATAGAGCCCCGTGCTTCTTTGAGCTATGCATTGGCCAACAACCAGACGCTCACATTGAGTTATGGTATGCACCACCAGCAACAGCCTTTGCCGGTATACATGTACCAGGAAAGAAAACCGGATGGTACGTATGATCAGTCAAACAGGGACCTCGATTTCACACGGGCGAACCACTACGTGCTGGGTTATGATTGGGCCTTTGCCCGCGACTGGCGCCTGAAAGCAGAAGCGTATCATCAGTCCATTTCCAATGCACCGGTAGAGCGCACGCCCAGTGGCTTCTCTGTACTGAACAGTGGCGCTGACTTTACTTTCCCCGAAAAGGCAGGACTGGTGAATGGCGGTACGGGTACCAATACTGGTATCGAGTTGACGGTAGAGAAGTTTTTCAGCAGAGGTTTCTACCTGCTTACTACCGCGTCGATCTTTGATGCGAAATACAAAGGCAGTGATGGTATCGAGCGGAACACCACTTTCAACAACAAGGCTGTGTTCAACATACTGGCAGGCCGGGAATGGAAGATGGGACGCGATGGTCGCAATGCTTTTACCATCGATATCAAGCTTACGCAGTCCGGCGGACGTTATTATACACCCATCGATATCGCCCGTTCAAATTCCACCGGCTATGAGCAGTTGGATGAGAGCCGGTACAATGATCAGCAGTTTTCCAATTACATGCGGTTCGACACCCGTTTCGGTATCCGGCTCAACAGTCCGAAACGTAAGCTGTCGCACACCTTTTACTTAGACATTCAGAACGTGACCAATAGAGAAAATGTTTTTGTGCAGCGCTACAACCGTGTACTCAAACAGGTAGGCATTGTAAACCAGGTAGGCTTTTTCCCGGACATACTGTATCGACTACAGTTTTAAGAAGAGCAGAACCATCCGGCCCGGGTACGACCGTCAAGTCCGTTGATTCAAAGGTTAGGGTTAATAGGTCTGCGGTCCCCGGGCTTTTTTTCATCTCACATCTCACGTATGAAAAAGATCCCTTTTTATATCGGCGTACTCCTGGTGATACCCCTCGCCGTAGAAGCTGAGCGACAAAAACGCACATCGTTATACAATGGATATGGAGTAGGCTCCATCATGGCGGCAGATATGGCTATCCTGCACGAATCCATCAAAGAAAATATCCAGCAACAGGCTTTACTGGTGTGGATGGATGCGCAGGGAAAGAGAGCCTCCCTCCAGGCTGCGCAAGCCATCGACGCACTCATCAACAACATCCGGTACGTATCTATTGAAAATACATGGTACAAGATCATTCGTGAAGTAAGCAGAACCAGCCTGCTTCGCAAAGCTATTGCCGGCGCAGGCGCCATCATGGTGAGACAGAACGAGGTAAGGTCTGCCGCGGCTACGCAAAGACAAGGGGCGTATCCCGGACATTTACCGGTGCCTGCTGCCGGCGCCGAATTACCACTGGCGGTATCAGATGAACAGCAGAAAGTGGTGGTAACAGCATTTGCCTGTGAAGACGAGCTAAACACAGACCTCAATGATCCGTTGCCTGTTGACAGAGAGATGGCAATGGTTATCGAGCGTTACCAGTCCATGTCATCCTAAGCTTGTCAAAGGTTTCAATCGGTTCATATGCATTTTTTGTTTATTGCCGCCCCGTTTCCACGGGGCGATTTTCTTATCAGTTTCTAATGTGGTCCCAGTAAAATAGGACCTATTTTTGTGCCTCCTAAAAAGGCTTGCATGAAAGTGTTATTGATTGAAGATGAAGCAGCAGTAGCCGCTATGATAAGAAAAGGCTTAAGCGAAAGCGGTTATACGGTTACTGTGGCCCCCGACGGCAAAGCCGGGCTCGATATGGGTACCGGGCATAGCTTCGATATCATGATCCTCGATATCATGTTGCCAGGTATCAACGGCCTGGAACTGTGCAAGCGCCTACGCAAAGAAGGGATCGACACCCCGATTCTCATGCTTACCGCTTTAGGAACTACCGAAAACATTGTCACCGGCCTCGACAGTGGCGCCGATGACTACCTTGTAAAGCCTTTCAAGTTTGCCGAACTGGAAGCACGTATTCGCTCATTGGGCCGCCGCAAGATCGGTTCTACCAGTCCCGCCGACCTCATCCAGATTGGAGATATAACTGTAAACACCGCCGCCCGCAATGTTGTCCGCAACGGACAGGAGATCACCCTTACTTCCACCGAATACCGCCTGCTCGAATTTATGGTCCGCAACCGTGGCCGGGTGCTCTCTCGCGTCGAGTTGCTGGAAAACGTGTGGGGCATCGACTTCAACATGGGCACCAATGTGGTTGATGTATATGTAAATTACCTCCGCAAGAAACTCGGTAATGACCACGACCGCAAACTGATCCATACCGTCATTGGTATGGGCTATATCATTAAAGATTAATTGCAGCCTTAAGCCATATGAAAATCCAGGTTAAAACAGCCTTGCTATTTACGGTGCTCACAGCCGGTCTTATCCTTTTCTTAAGTGTGGGTGTCTATTACTTTGCCAGCCGGTTTACCTTTAATGACTTCCTCAAGCGGCTGGAGCTACGCGCCCGTATTGCTGCCCGTATACATTTTGAAGAAGATGAAACATCATCCTCTGCCTTTAGCGAACTGCGTCGGGAATACCTTTCCGCGTTGCCACAGGAAAAGGTCTACATACTCCAATACGATACTATAACCGGTAAGATCAAAAACGATAGTGGTCCTAAACTAAAGGAGCACTTTTATAAGTCGATTGTCGAGAAGAACGGAGCTACCGCTTTCACGTCTGTCAAGCATTATCAATATGCCGGTATCGTGTACAAAACCAAGAATAATGATCATTACCTGGTGATCAGCTCGGCTATTAATGAGTATGGCGAAAAGGTTATTCAGAATCTTGGTGAAGTATTGATAGTCACATGTGTATTGTCGGTTATTGCCATTTTTACAATAAGCGTTTTCTTCTCCCGGAAGATCTTCGCACCTGTAAGAAACATCACCCACCGGGTAAAGGATATCAGCGCCCATAACCTGCACCTGCGGTTGCACGAGGGAGGCGGTAAGGACGAAATGACCGAGCTGGCCCAGACCTTTAATAATATGCTCGACAGGCTGGAGACCTCCTTCGAGACCCAGAATAACTTCGTGAGTAATGCCTCCCACGAGTTGCGCACACCACTTACCACCATCATAGGCGAAGCAGACATTGCCCTTTCTAAAGCACGTACCGAGCAGGAGTATAAGCAAACGCTCCAGGTGATCGTGAAGGAAGCAGCCCGGCTGCAGCACCTCACCACCAGTTTGCTAAAGTTGGCCCAGGCCGGTTTCGATGGTCAGAAGCAGGAGTGGGGGATGCAGCGGATGGATGAATTGCTCATGAATGTGAAGCGGACGGTCGATGAAATAGAGCCCAACAACCGGGTCAAGATCTCCCTCCAAATGCCCGATGACGAATGGGCGATATCAGTCCGCGGCAACGATCACCTGCTCCATCTTGCTTTAACTAATATTGTATTAAACGCTTGTAAGTATTCTGATAATAAATCAGTAATGTTATCGTTGGTGACGTCTGATGGCTACATTGTGATCGCCGTAGTAGACGAGGGGATAGGTATCCCTGCCAACGAGGTCAAGTACATTTTCGACCCGTTCTTCCGGGCTTCCAATACCAATCATTATGAAGGGTATGGCATCGGACTCCCTTTGACTCATACCATCATCCGCTTGCACAAAGGCGATATTAAGATACAATCCCAAGTGGGCAAGGGGACTACCGTAGTCGTTACGTTTCCTGCGGTTGGGTGAGGTTGATAAGTTTAAAGAGTGGACAAGTTAATAAGGATTCCGGCTTTGAAGTTCCTGCCTAAACTTAAAATCGTTATTAAATTATGTTAAGTAGAGTTTCCCAATTATAGATTTTACTATCTTAGCAACCTCAACGTATCTATCTCTCCACACTTTCTCATCCCGTTCTAATTTCATTTATCGTATTCTAATCATCTTCTCATCATCTTCTCATTTGAGTCTTAAGCCATGCTAATGGCCGCGATGCAATTTTGTACTCATAAACATTATTGATACAAAATTCGAAACCAATGAGAAATGTATTGATCCCAACAGATTTTTCAGTGGCCTCACTCGAACTGGCCGATAAAACAGCTCAATCGCTGGAAGGTGAGACCATCAACATCATCCTGTTCCATGCATTCGAGATGCCTTCTTTTGAAAGTGATTTGTATGACATCCGTGGCAAGCTGCCTTATGCTGACCTGGTAACCGAGGCTTTCCGTAATGGTTGCAAGCGTGTAAAGCTGCAGCATTCCAAAACCATCCGCAGCATTGTGATCCGGCATATGTACGGCAACACGGCAGCAGTGTTCAGGAATTTCGCAGATGCCAACGATATCGATCTCATCGTGTGCCCGGATTTCTATGTATTCCAGGCCGTGCATCCCGGCAGTGTCAATCCGATCACCATGTTCCAGAAAGGCGGCGTTCCTTTAATGAAGGAATTCAAGTCTAAGAAGAAAGTAGCCGAAGAACCTGTACAACAGCCTAAGGCAATTGAAAGAACTGTAGTAGAAACATTACTTACCAAAGAAAATCATTATGCTGTTAAAGAAGAACATCCCATTCCGGTACATATTCGGCAAAATACAGTATGAGCTACTGATCATACTGATCTATACGACCATCATTGCATTATTGCATGAGTTTGATAAAGTGTTACCCATATCGATCCCCTTGGCCATTCCGGCTTTGCTGGGTACGGTAATCTCGCTGCTACTGGGTTTCCGTAGCAACCAGGCGTATGACCGCTGGTGGGAAGCCCGCCATATCTGGGGCGCCATCGTGAATGAATCGCGCACACTGGCCCGGCAGATATTGACCTTTACAGACGTGATCGAAGAGGGCGATGACGTACATCGTTTCCGTGAGCGTATTATCCGCCGGCAGATGGGCTGGAATTATAGTCTGGGGCAAAGCCTGCGCCGTACCTCGGCAACAGACGGATTGGAGAAATACATCAGTAAACGTGAGCTGGAAGCCGTGAGCCAGTACAGCAATGTACCGTCAGCTATGCTGGAGCAGCATGGCCGCGACCTGCGCAGGGCGCTGGAAAACGGCTGGATCAACCGCTACCAGCAGGTGGAGTTGGACCGTACCATTACCAGGCTTTGTGATGCCATGGGCAAGTGTGAGCGTATCAAGAATACCGTATTTCCAAGCACGTATAGCCTGTACATACATTTTTCGCTCTTGTTGTTTATCAGCTTATTGCCGTTTGGCGTGATCGAGTATTTCGGGTTCCTGGAAATACCACTGGTAATGGCCGTATCTGCGTCGTTCCTGTTGATCGAGAAAATGGCTATTCATCTGCAGGATCCGTTTGAAAACAAACCTACAGATACGCCCATGACGACGATCGCCCGGAACATTGAAAGAGACCTGCGTCAAATGCTCCGCGACCAGGAAATGCCGGAAATGGAATTTGACAGGGGAGGCGAAAAGAATAAAAAAGTGTTTTACGTGCTGTAATTTAAAATCCCTATGGTTTTGATCATAGGGATTTTTATCCTTCTGAAGCGATTCGTAGATGTTTTCCAATATATCCAATATAGACTTTTTGTGTATTGTCGTCTGGATAGAAATGAAATCTTAAAATGCCAGTTTTAATATGTAAATCAAAAATCTTTTTGCCTTGACTTGGAATTGTAAATTTTCTTAGAGTCCCAAATTTATTTAATGTTAATTCCGATTCTGGAGAAATACGAAGGTTTGTTTTTTTGTTCACATCATCGTAATTGAATGCGCCATCTTTCCAATTCTTTACGTAATTATTCAGTGTGTTTAAGCGATCAATAACTTGATAAAGTATTTTAGAAGCACCCAGTTTTTTTAATTGGCTTTCTACCTCCTCACAAAATTCAAGATTAGGGAAAATTTCCTTTCTTTTTGTCCACAATTCTTCGCTTTTTTCTAAATTATCAAGCTGGTACTGTTCCCACCATGCAAGATGATCGTTGATATGGTCTATAGAGGAAAAATGCTTGACTGTTATAGGTTTTATTTTCTCTTCTAAATTGTTGTCTAAAAAGTAATGCTCAATTTCTATTTCGCTCTTATACCACTCTTCATGCGTTGGCAAACTCAAGGAAAATGTACCGAAGATATAGGCTGCGCCTAATCCCCAAACCTGAAATCTTCGGCCATCTAATTTCTTGTAAAATTCAGAGATTTTGTATTGGTTACTTTGGTCTATTTCGGACTCATGTATTAGAGGATATGATGTAAGTATTTCTTTAAATCTATTCCTTAAATCCTCGTTAACTCTATTATCTTTTAACCAAATGTCGACGTTATAGTTGTCGTGAATGGGAATATTATAAAGATTAGATAAATAATTCTCGTGTAATCGCAAATCTCCTAATCCAATTTCATTGGCCCGAATACATGACTTCGCAAATTGTTCTAAAATAGTTAATGCACCTTCAATTGTAGCTGCTTTGTGAAGTAAAGACAGTTCGTTAAACATGTATACCATGTTAACCTATTAATTTGTCTAATTGTTTTGAAAATTCATCAAAAAAACCATTGGGTTTTTGGCTTACACGACCATTTTGGTCTATATGAGGTTGGGTAATAATAGTTGTATGTTCTTTAGTGCTAGGGTCGTGTTCAAAGTAAAAGATAGAAACATTATCTGTATGTATTAAATCATCTTTAACTGCGACTCTAATGCCATTAAACAAATGATCGGAATGTGATTCAACAATTATTTGTACTCCTTCATTTGCTGCTCTAGCCAATAGCTCTCCAACTTTAGATTGCCCTTGTGGGTGTAAGTGCGCTTCTGGATTTTCTATGATTATTAGATCCCCTTTTTGTGCTGCTAAAATAGCAGTAATTACTGGCAGTAGATAGGTGATTCCGTATCCTACGTTCACTGGACTAAATTCAGGGGTAAAATCATTACCATTATCAAACTGATATCCGACTTTTACTATATCAAGTTCATTATAATAAGTCGATATTACGTGAGTTCCTGGTGTTATTTCGTTAAGCCAGGCATCGATATTTGAAATAAGATTAGGTGCTTTAGCAGCCTTATGTCTTACGCCTTCTAATAACACTGTATCTAATTTATGTAATGCGATGTAAAGAGGTACATTTTCTCCTTTGTATCCTAAGAATTGGTTTTGTTTAACTGCTGCGAGGTTAGCCTTATAATTATGTTCAGGTGATATTCGCTCTGCCTTTAAATATGTAAATCGATTATTGAATAAAGCGGGATTCCCTGGATTGTTATAACTATGAGAATGAGATGTACTTAATGGAAGTACATCATTTTCTGCTTCATATGTGTAGGTTACGTTAAGATAGCTCTTATAATCAATATCTATTTCAAAACTTATAAAATCATTATCGGCATGAATATTATAAATATCCTTTCCCTTGCCTAAATCTATTATGCCGCTTTCTCCTCCTTTTAAAATAAGGCCTTTTATATCTGGAATAAAGCTTGCGTCAGATTGTCTTAACAATAATAATGACTGGATAAAGGTCGACTTACCCATTCCATTCAATCCTGTAAAAAGATTAAGGGATGAAAGATTAACCTCGGCTTCACGGAAAGCCTTGAAATTCCGTATGCCTACTCGACTAATCATTTTGTAAATTTATGTATTAAGTTGATAATGCCTTCAAAACGCGTCTTTACTGCTCCTTTTCCTGAAGTAGATGTTGCAACAGCTCTTACAAAGTCATCTTCTTTCAAAAGATTTTTATATTCACTTATTAACTGCTCTCTATTTTTTAAAAGAGCAATTCGCTGCGCTTCATTTAATTTGTACACTAAGGAAACCCATACTTCAAATAAAGCGCTATTTAATTTTACACGATAGGGGATACCTGAAATCGATCTACTAAAAATGTGTTTGCCGAACAGCTCTCCCTGAAAGAATACTGCATCAATGATGCCTCTAGATAATTTATCTAGTTCATTAGGAGTCTTCTGCCCTAAGCTCTCCATGGCTTTGTCTAAAAAAGTGGAAAGAGGCTTTTGGTATTTTGTATAATCTTTATTTATAAAAGCGTATGCTCTCAGGAACAATTCACGGTCCTCCATCCTTTTATCCTGCAGTCTCAATATTGCTTTAATATCTGTGTCTTCTGAAAGATCCCTTAAAAAGTCAGATGGTTTACCTTGATTTAATGCGTTTCTGATTTCCATCGAATTTAATCCTAATCCACCTGTATTAATTCTTCGAAATACATTATATTTTACTTCTTTTGGTGTTCCTGGTTGAATTAAGTAAGTTGTAATTGGGGTTTCCAAAATTCGTCTTTGCATTGTCCTATTCAACTTATCATATGTGATATTCTTACCACTGAAATCTGTTAGAATTTCAAGTCCATTCAACTCTAATGGAGAGCTTTTTTTTTCAGCATTAATAATAAAATTTTTGATACTCCATAATCTTTGTAATCCATCTACTACAAGCCATTTATTATCGTCTGATGCGTCAAAATAGAAAGGGGGTAAGGGGAGGCGAAGTAAAATTGACTCGATAAGGCGACTTTGTACTTCTGGCTTCCAAAGATTTCCCTTTCTTTGGAATTCTGTATTCATGTCAATTTCGTCATATCTTAAACGCGTTACTAAATGATCAATCGTTTTGGGTTCAACAACTATTTTAATGTCCTTTGGTGCAAAGGGACTAATTATGTCTTCATAATCATCTTTTTTCTCATCCTCTACATCATCTTCGTCATTAATTTCAACTTCAATCGTCTCATTATCCTCTAACGTTTCATCTTCTTCTATTTCATAAATCCCACCTCTAGCCTCCTTTAAAGATTTTCTGACTTCTTCTTTGTCAACAAAACTAACCTCTTTGCCAGCTTCGGTCAAGCTCCATATTCCTCGCTCAACATTTTCCAATAATCCAAATCTTTTCAAATAATTTCTCGACCAAGCCAATCTATATGATAATTTGGTTCTTTTCCCTCTATGAATTTCTTTCAAATCTATATCTGACAAATTTATATTTTCTGCAACTTTTTCATCTAAATCCTTAATATTTGCTTTACCTCCAAGCTGCTTGAGCGCTTGAATTGTAGGATTCATTAAATCATCGTATTTGGGGACAGCCATATTCCTCTTCTTATTTTCAAGTGTAACAAAACTAAATTATTATTTAGCGTGCACGAAATACAAATTATTAGATTTTATCCATAACTCAGGTACTGACTGATTATATACTGAATGCAAGGGCATGTAAAGGTTGTTCCTAAAGTTTTATCAGGTTTTTAATAGGAGGGATAAAACAATGCAATCGTGGAACTATAGCGATTGCTTTTAGCATCACCAGCTTTGTGGTAACAACATTCTCGTCAGTTAGGGTAATAATATTATACTAAAATCTGTCCGTTCATATTTCATTTCAGCGTTTTCCTTCAAATCAGATGCCGGAGTGGAACGTTTTTTTTGGCAAAATTTAATGCGAAATGCGTCCAGCGATATGATCAGGATTATTGTCTGTAATGCAGGCGCCGGCTGGTTTTCAAGGTTGAAACCAGTCGGCGCTTTGTTCTTATAATTAATGTTATGTTAAATAGAGTATTGGCTTGTTTTCACCACTTCTCTCCGTTGTCCAAATCGCTCAATTTTCCTCGAACACTCTTAGACCATTCTCAGGCAATACCCAGACAAGTCTGGTAGCACTCCCGCCCATTTTCCAGCTGTAGCCTTCCTGTATAGGCATGAAAAAAGGCAAAACCGGGGTTTTGCCTTCTGTAATGAGTTTTTCGGTGTAGTTAGCGGTTGGGGCTGGTAAACGCAATCAGGAGCGCCTCAGGCCGGTGAATCTGATAAGGACGGCGTGGCTTCCAGTTCTATGTGGTTCTTGTTGTCCTGAGAGCCTTTAAGGGCCCTTAATTCGCCTGATTTCTCGCCGCTGCGGTAACCCATCCAATATGTAAAGCATGGCACCGTGACGAGAATAAATACAATTAGCAGCAAATCGTTGTAGGCAGACATAAGACACGTTGATTTAAAGGTTGGGAATCTATCTCCTTAAAAATATAAAAAACCCTCGTATAAAACGAGGGTTCATTAATTTATTATTAACAACGAGTGCCTTTTTGCAGCCTTGTTTCAGGTGCTATAAGCTTTTGCTTAGTGCTTACGGTCTACGTTGTTGAATTTCTCTGTGTAGGCAGTTGTCTTGTCCTGCAGCTTCTTGATGTCTGCCTCATACTGTTTAACTTCTGCTGCTTTCTTAGCGGTTTCAGCAGCGTTTCTCTTGGTTTCCAGTTGAGCGGTCTTTTCTTCGTTGATGGTGATCAGCAGGTCGAGTGCATTTTTCAGGATTTCCTTGTCCTCCATTTTCAGCTTGGCTTGCTTGTCGAGCAGCTCGTCTACTTTCTCGAAATATGGAGTGGCTTCGTCGAACTTCTTTACTACTTCCTGGCGCAGTTCTTCTTTCTTCTTCAACTGATCAGGTGTCAACTTGGCTCCTCCTTGTGGACGGATAGCTTTGTTCTCGGTGTTGATATCCACGCCCTGGTTGTACAGGATCTGGCCCATTACCATGTTGGCATTGGCATAGTCAGGTTTCTTTTCCAGTGTGCGTTTCATCATTTCGCCAGCCTTGTTGATCAGCTCTTTTGAGTTGGCCGGACGCTTGGTCACATCTTCCTGATAACCTTCTTTGTACAGCTCTACTGCATAGTTGAACAGGAAGATATGGTTGTCGGGGTTTTCCTTGATCACATCTTCGTATTTCTTGAACAGGTCGGCCTTTGTGCCTTTATCGCTCAGCATTTCGAGGTCGAAGCCAGTCCAGAATTGATCTTCGGGGTATACTGACTTACCCAGCGCAGAGAACTTTTGTGCGGTAGCGATATCGTTCTTCTGGCGGTAGTGATCGGCCAACCATTTGTAGATCTCAACGAAACCTTCACTCTTGGCTTTGGCTTCTGCTATCTTGGAATAGTATATGGCTGCTTCATCGGGCTTGCTGGCTTTTTCAGCAGAGATACCGGCATACAGTGTTGTAGTGGTATCGAGCTTCATGGGAACGATGCCTCTTTCTGCCAACACATCGAATACGCCGAGTGTCTTTTTGAAGTTAGCGAGGGCGTCGTTATAGTTGCCGGCATTGTAGAAAGATGCGCCATTCTTGGAATAACCGGAATAGACGTCGATCAGGGGCTGGTTGCCATCGAAGGTGAGCAACAGGTACCTTTTCTTTTCATCTTTTTCCTTGGATTCCAGTTCCAGGTATTTCTTTATAGCTTCAAAAGATACATCGCGTGCATCGGGTACAGAAGCCTTGAGGGTCGAATCGTTGGCGATGGCGCCATAGATCTTGGCTTTTTGATACCAGGCTTCGGAGCTGTTGGCGAACTTCTCAGAAGCTACTACTGCATCGATCTCAGTCTTTGCTTCAGTGTACTTCTTCTTTGAGAGGAGATCTTTTGCTTTGTCGATCTTCTGGGCATACAGGCCAAAACCAGCACCGGCCAGCAATACGGTCAGCAATACCTTTTTCATTGTTTGCTTATTAGTTTTAAAGTGATAGTTGGTTTACTATGGGTTGTCAACATTGTCTTCAGATGCGGTTTCTGTATCCCCGGTTGCCTGTTCATCACTATTTAATCCTTCTTCCGGGGTTTCTGTACCTTCTGCACCATTCTCAGGAGCTGATGCTACGACTACATTCTCAGCGTTTTCCTCATCGTCCTCGTCCAGTTTGGTGATGGCTGCAATTTCGTCGCCATCGTTGAGGCGGATGAGTTTTACACCTTGTGTAGCACGTCCCTGCTCGCTTACGCCCTTGATCGGCATGCGGATGGTAACGCCGCTCTTACAGGTGATCATCAGGTCTTCTTTCTCCGTTACGTCCAGGATACCTACCAGCGGGCCGGTTTTGTCGGTAACGCTGATGGTTTTAACACCCTTTCCGCCGCGGTTGGTGATGCGGTACTCGTCTATCTGGGTACGCTTGCCGTATCCTTTCTCGCTCACTACCAGTACTGTACGGGATTTGTCGTCCTTGTTGACACATATCATGCCAATAACTTCGTCGGTGGCGTCATCCAATTCAACACCTGTTACGCCTGTGGCGCCACGGCCGGTGGCTCTTACTTTGTCTTCGGGGAAACGGATAGCACGGCCGCTCTTTATAGCCAGCATGATCTCACAATTGCCATCGGTCATTCTTGCTTCCAACAGTTCATCGCCTTCGAGGATGTTGATGGCATTTACACCAGTTTTGCGGGGGTTGCTGAAGTCTTCCAGCTCGGTTTTCTTCAGGATACCTTTCTTGGTGCAAAGTACAATATTATGGCTCTTGACAAAGTCTTTGTCTTCGAGGTCTCTGACGTCGATAATAGCGCGCACCTTGTCGTCGGGCGGCAGTTGGATCATATTCTGGATGGCTCTTCCCTTGCCGGTCTTTTCGCCTTCGGGGATTTGGTATACGTTGAGCCAGAAGCAACGGCCCTTTTCGGTGAAGAATAACATCGTGTGGTGAGTGGATGCCACAAACAGGTGCTCGATGTAATCTTCATCGCGGGTACGTCCGCCGATCACGCCACGTCCACCACGTTTTTGGGCGCGGTATTCGTTGGCTGAAGTGCGCTTGATATAGCCGAGGTGTGAGATCGTGATCACCACGTCTTCTTCTTTGATCAGGTCCTTGATGCTTACTTCGTCGTCGAGGTAAGTGATCTCACTTTTGCGGGTATCACCGTATTTTTCTTTGATCTCCAATAATTCCTTTTTGATCAAATCGTAGCGCATGCCTTCGTTGGCCAGCAGTTCCTGCAGGTGGGCGATCAGCTTCATCAGTTCTTCGTATTCTTCCTTGATCTTCTCGCGCTCCATGCCTGTCAACCTTTGGAGACGCAGTTCGAGGATGGCCTTAGCCTGTATCTCGTCCAGTCCCCAGCCTGCATTGACCAAGTTGTCTTTCGCCTGCTCGGGTGTTGAAGAAGCGCGGATCATAGCGATCACTTCGTCGAGGTGATCCAGCGCGATCAGATAGCCTTGCAGGATATGTGCTTTCTTCTTTGCTTCTCTCAGTTCAAACTCTGTACGGCGTACCACCACTTCGTGACGGAATTCCACGAACTCGGTGATCATTTCCCGGATGTTCAGGATACGTGGGCGGCCTTTTACAAGGGCCACGTTGTTGATACCGTAAGAGGTTTGTAACTCGGTGAATTTATAGAGCTGGTTGATCACCACGTTGGCGATAGCATCTCTTTTCAGGTCTACTACGATACGGGTGCCTTCTTTTTCGTTTGATTCGTTGTTGACGTGGGCGATGCCTTCAATCGTCTTATCGTTGACCAGTTGGCCGATGCGATCGCAAAGTGCGTCGCGGTTTACCTGGTAAGGTACTTCGGTGATGATGATCTGCTCACGTCCGCTGGGCTTTGAGTCGAGCATTACGCGTCCGCGCAACACTACGCGTCCGCGTCCTGTAGCCATACCAGCTTTCACACCTTCCATACCGTAGATGATACCACCGGTAGGGAAATCGGGTGCTTTCACGTAACCCATCATTTCTTCCACCGTGATATCGCGGTGGTCGATGTAAGCCACGCAGCCGTCGATCACTTCCGAAAGGTTGTGGGGCATGATGTTCGTGGCCATACCTACCGCGATACCGCTGGAGCCGTTGAGCAACAAGTTGGGAATGCGGGAAGGTAATACAGTGGGTTCTTTGAGGGAGTCGTCGAAGTTGAGCTGGAAGTCTACCGTGTCTTTGTCGATATCTTCCAACATCGTTTCGGCGATCTTTTCGAGGCGCACCTCGGTATAACGCATGGCCGCCGGGCCGTCACCGTCCTGGCTACCGAAGTTACCCTGGCTGTCGACAAGGGTGTAGCGCATGCTCCACTCCTGTGCCATACGCACCATGGCGTCGTATACAGAGCTGTCGCCGTGTGGGTGGTATTTACCCAACACGTCTCCTACGATACGGGCTGACTTTTTAAACGGCTTGTTGTGAGTAACACCCATTTCGTTCATAGCGTACAGGATGCGCCGGTGTACCGGCTTAAGACCATCCCGCACATCGGGTAATGCACGACCTACGATGACCGACATGGAGTAGTCGATGTAGGCGGTTTTCATCTGCTCTTCAATGTTCACCGGAACGATCCGGTTCTGATCATTCGTCTCTGATGGTGTGAGGTTCTCTTCCATAGCTGTATTTAGCTGATTTTATCCATTTTAGGCCCGTCGGGAATGACGGAACAGGATGGGTGGCAAATCTACCCTATTTAAAGCGGATATCACGTTAAAAATACAGTGTTTTTTGACCTCACTTTTCCACGTTTGTGGAGAATAATAATGCCCTGAATACGAAAGCCTTCGCGGTTATTTTACCGGGATGATTTTAACCTTCCAGTCTGGCCCGCTGCTCACGTGAAAGGAGTCTGCAAAATTACGCATGTTGAGGGCGAGGGAAAAGTTCATGAGGCTGTTCATGTAGCCCAGGGCCTGCCCTTCCGGAACAGCGCCAAAGGTGTTGACCATCGGCACTTCCCGGTTGAAGACCTCCCGGTCGTTGAAGGTGATAATTGCTTTTACTTTTTTATGAGATGAAAGTTTCAACTGATTGAAAATCGAATCGTTAATGTTTGTCCAAATGTTTCCATACTGAACATCCAAAACAGGGATATTTCCCATGAGGGTATCCCCTTTCAGTAGCGGTTTTTGATAAGGAATCCGTACTACTGAGTCGCTCAACAGGCTCCCTACTTCCTCAAATGTGATCACACCGGCTGCCAGGCGGGCGCCTGTGTAAGCATACACGTCGCGACCGTGAAAAGTATAAGATTTCCGGCTGTCCTTTCTTCTATTTAATTCTTCATTGATCTCTCTTATTGATTCTATGCCAATTGATTCAGCTATAAGTGTGAGTGTTCCATTGTCGGGTGTTACGAAGTATTGCCCATTGCGTGTTTTTGCCACTACCGACTTCCGGTTGGTGCCTACGCCGGGGTCTACCACGGATACGAACACCGTTCCTGCCGGCCAATAAGGGGCCGTCTGCTGCAGCCGGTAAGCCGCCTCCCAGATGTTATAAGCGGGTATTTCGTGGGTTAGGTCATAGAGTTTCAGGTCGGGGTCTACTCCTGTTGCTACGCCTTTCATGGCGCTTACAGCGCCGTCCTTTACACCGAAGTCGGTTTGGAATACCACAGCGGGTTTAGCAGCTGAGGCGGACGGTTTCGACTGGCAGGCCAGGAATCCTGTTAATAGCAGCAATACTGAGGTGCATTGTACAACTCCCACAATGTTTTCTATCTTGTAAGGCATAGACTGAAAATTACCTTGTTTTCTGATAAACCCTGCTCCCCACTTGTGAGGAGGAACCATAAATGTACTAAAGATGACCCCACAAAAGCTCCTGCGCCGCATCCGCCGTATGATCATATTGTTTGTCGTGTTGCTGATGTTGAGTGGTATTACGGCCTTTCCTGTTTATACGGAGTTGAAATGGATCCACGACCACCAGGTATTATCGCCGGATTCCGCATTGGGGATGTTCCTGGAAAAGATATGGCTGGCGGTGCAGGCTGTCAATGATCAATATCCTTTTCTGTTTTACGGGTACGACTGGCTGGCTTTTGCCCACATTGTGATCGGGTTAGCTTTTATCGGTCCTTACAGAGATCCTGTGCGTAATATCTGGGTAATAGAATGGGCTATGCTGGCTTGTGTAGCAGTGTTCCCGCTGGCTGCGATCGCAGGGCCGATCCGCGGCATTCCCTGGTTCCATATCCTGATCGATTGCTCCTTTGGTGTGTTTGGACTGATACCTTTATGGTATACCCGCAAGTGGATACGCCAGCTGGAAGTTTTACGCAATGCTTCGTAATTAATCTTTGGGCTGCTTTTTTTCGTATCTTTTGATGAGCAGGATTGTCTGCCTGAATCGGTGCAGCATGTTTTATTAATTTGTTATTATTCCATGTTTGGGAATGTCTATCATACTATCTTCATTTTCGGCCAAAGCACCATGGTAGCTGGTTTGCGAGCTGGTATAAACACATTTCCGCGTCCAGCCTGCATTTGAGCCCTGTTGTCTTACTATTCTCTTACTATTGCCTTACTATCACCTTACTATTGTCTTACTATTACCATGCTTCTGATAGGGAGCAACTATGGGGGAGCTATGGAGTTGCTATGGGGGAACTATGGCAGCGATATAGGTACGGTATAATAGGATTATGGGTGTGGCAGGACTAAGTTGCGTACTTTCCACTAACTACCTATCAATTTAAATATTAATTTCACGCCCAAAGCACGTTCACTTGAAGTTGTTGAAATCATCCTTTTGGTTACATTCTATCTTTTATACCCTATTACAACGTTTTTCGATCTTCTTTTTTGGGGCCGTTTCCTACATGGTATTGGTGCGGGGATTGAGTAAAGAAAACTTTGCGGTATGGGCGCTGTACCTCATGATCATGACGCTGTTTGAAATGATCAAGCAGGGATTGCTTCGTAATCCTACTATTAAGTTCCTGGGACTTTCTGAATATGCCGATAAGAAAAAGGAAGTGCAGTCTGCTGCACTGGTGATGAATATTACATTCTCCATACTGGCGATGTTGATCTTTTCATTGGGTGGTGGGCTGATCGCTCACCTGCTCAAATCGGAG
This sequence comes from Paraflavitalea sp., assembly GCF_059502485.1. Lineage (NCBI taxonomy): Bacteria > Pseudomonadati > Bacteroidota > Chitinophagia > Chitinophagales > Chitinophagaceae > Paraflavitalea > Paraflavitalea sp. Next base: position 176,485 of record NZ_JCACET010000010.1, on the reverse strand, counting down.
GAACTGGTTCCTTTACTCTTGTGGAGTTTACTATTTGTGGTCTTGCTGATCCCTTACAATCACTATGAAGTGTTGCTGCAGGCGCATTATATGTTCAACCGGATATTCTGGGCCTATTTCATCCGGCAGGGAATATTCTTTACAGGTACGCTGGCGATGTTTTTCTTCGTGCCTGCCTGGTTTACTTTGCTCAACCTGGTATTGCTGCAGATCGTCGCCTTGATGGCGGGCGTCATTGTTTTATACAGGGCAACTTCCGAATACCGGATCGGAGGTTTTCACAACGATAAGGCTATTATACGCCATATGTTCAATTTTGGTAAATACATATTTGGCACCAACCTGTTCTCCAGTGTTGCGCGCAGTTTCGACCACTTTGTAACGGCGAACATGCTGGGATCTGCAGAGGGTAAAGGGTATGTATCGAATTATAATACGGTGGCCCGTATCAATAATATGATCGATGTGCCTTCGCTGGCAGCGGCGGATGTATTGTTTCCTAAAAATGTGCAGACGCTGGAAACGGATGGCCTTGGCAAGGTGAAGTATTACTTTGAGCGTATGATGGGTACCATCCTGGCATTGGTGGTGCCGCTGTCGCTGTTTATTTTCATATTCCCCAAGTTCATTATTTATGTACTGGCCGGTACCAAGTATTATGATGCTATTCCTATTTTACAGCTTACTATCCTGTTTAGCCTGGTAAGGCCATTCAGCTATCAGTTTGGCAGTACGCTCGATGCCATTGGCAAGCCGCAGGCTAACTTTTACGTCAACCTCTGTCTGATGGTCTTTAACCTGGGGGCTACTTACCTCGGGCTACATTTCTTTGGTGGTATGGGTGCGGCGTATGCTACCGTTATCTTTAGCGTTGTGTCGTACGTGGTGATGGTGGCCATGCTGAAGAAACATATTCACCTGGAAGTAAAGAATATTTTCCACTATATGATCCAGTTTTATAAAGACATGTTGGGGTTTGCACGTAAAAAATTGGCAAGGACCAGTGGATCTTAAAAAGGCCATAGCAGAAAAACACTCCAAAGCGCAAACCGACCGGATTGTGCAGTATGTAGGCCATGATAAGAAGCGGTTTGACGAACTCGTAAAAGTATTCCTGGAAGGCGATGAGCTTATATTGCAAAGGGCCGGCTGGCCATTGAGTTATTGTGTCCAGGACAATCCCTCGCTGATACTACCCCACCTTGGCAAGCTGCTGAAGTTATTGGAGAGAACGGATGTGCACAATGCCGTGACCCGGAATATTGTGCGGATGTTGCAGGATGTAACTATTCCCAAGCGCTATCAGGGTCAGGTCATGAATATCTGTTTTGAGTTTATTGCTGCTCCACAACAGCCTGCTGCCGTTAAAGCGTTTTCCCTTACCATCCTGGAAAACCTGGCGGCTCACTATCCTGAAATTGTTCCCGAGTTAAAACTGATCATTGCTGAACGCTGGCCGCATGAAACGGCTGCTTTTCATTCAAGGGCGAGGAAGATATTGAAGAAATACCCGTAAAAAGCTATTAGCCTTTAGCTGTCAGGTTTTAGCTAACAACTAAAGGCTAATATTATATTGAATTGCTTTTACTTCTTGGGTAATACGTAAGTCTGCACGTCCTCTTTAATAATAGTCTTACCAGAGAGGATGATCAATCTTTCTACGACGTTGCGCAGTTCGCGGATATTACCGGTCCAGTTGTGTTCTTTCAAAGCTTCGAGTGCATCCGGCTCGATGCCTTTCTTGGCAATGCCGTAGTCGGCGCAGATATCGCCCAGGAATTTATCGACCAGTAAGGGGATATCGTCACGGCGGTCGTTGAGTGATGGAACGTGTATGATGATCACGCTTAAGCGGTGATACAAGTCGAGGCGGAAATTCTTGTCATCTACTTCCTGTAGCAGGTCTTTGTTGGTCGCGGCAATAACACGTACGTCAACGCTGATATCTTTGTCGCCGCCTACCCGGGTAATCTTTCCTTCCTGCAGGGCGCGCAATACCTTGGCTTGTGCGCTGAGGCTCATGTCGCCTATCTCATCAAGGAAGAGTGTACCGCCGTGGGCCTGTTCAAACTTACCAATGCGTTGTTTTACGGCAGAGGTGAATGATCCTTTTTCGTGACCGAACAATTCACTTTCGATCAGCTCGCTTGGAATGGCGGCGCAGTTCACTTCTACCAGTGGGCCTGTTACGCGGTTGCTTTTTTCATGTACCCAACGGGCCACCAGCTCCTTTCCTACTCCATTTTCTCCTGTTACCAGAATCCGGGCATCGGTAGGCGCCACTTTTTCGATCGTTTCTTTAATACGACCAATGGGGCCAGATTCGCCGATCATTTCTTCTACTTTGCTCACCTTGCGCTTGAGTACCTTGGTTTCCGCTACCAGGTTGGTTTTGTCCATGGCGTTGCGGATGGTGATGAGCAGGCGGTTGAGATCGGGTGGTTTGGAGATATAATCGTAAGCCCCTTTCTTAACAGCTTCTACCGCTGTCTCGATGGTGCCGTGGCCCGAGATCATGATCACCGGAACGTCGGGATTGGCTTCCCGGGCTTTGTCCAGGAATTCGATGCCGTCGAGCTTGGGCATCTTGATATCGCATAATACTACATCGTAGCTTTTGTCTTTGAACTTCTTTAAACCTTCTTCCCCATCTCCTGCTTCGTCGATCTTATAGCCTTCATAGGAAAGAATCTCACTCAGTGTTTTGCGGATAGCCTTTTCGTCGTCGATTATTAATATGTTTGACATATGCTTAACTGTCTTTTTCTATGGAATAATAAAGCCCATTCATCTTACGCAAAATAAACCCAAAAATAATGATCTGTTCTGACCGCGGGGCGTCAAATTTTCATATTCTCCTTATTTCAATTATCCTGCCGTTTTTAGGTGGTTGTCAGGAAATTGCAGGCAGGGAGGCAATACCTGTAACCGGACATGTTGCAAAAGAATCTGCGATTCCTGAGCTAAAACAGGTATCGGATATTGCGCTGCCGGCTGGTTATACCCGCGTGGATGGTAATGATACGGCTTTTGCCCGGTGGCTGCGGCGGTTGCCACTAAAGGCTGATAATAAAGTGTATTTGTATAATGGACGTTTGAAGGGTAATCAATCCGCTCAATATGCAGTATTGGATATACCAGTTGGTAAGAAAGACCTGCAGCAATGTGCCGATGCCGTGATGCGTTTGCGGGCCGAGTTCTTTTATCGTCGCGGATTGTATAGCCGCATCTGGTTTGCGGATAATAATGGAAAGAAATATATATGTCCGGCCGGTGCCGATCAGAACAGGTTTGAAAAGTACCTGGAGAATGTATATGCCTGGTGTGGTACGCTTTCGCTGGAAAAGCAACTGAAGCCGGTTCCGGTGTTTGGAGATATACAATCAGGCGATGTATTAATAAAAGGAGGATCGCCGGGCCATGCGGTGATCGTGATGGATGTGGCTGTGAATAAGGCCGGTGAAAAACTCTATTTGCTGGCTCAAAGTTATATGCCTGCTCAAAGTATACATATCTTGAAAAATCCTATGGATGACAGATTGAGTCCGTGGTACAAAGCTGGCAATGAACGTATCATAGAGACGCCGGAGTGGACTTTCAACCAGCAGCAGTTGCGGCGGTGGTGATAATTAAGGGTTACTATTTACGGGATAATGGCTCGTAAAAATCCTATTGCAAGAGTTGGGCTCGCTTATTACTTTAGTACCAGCATCATCCTTTGGAAAAACTATTTACTAATCTAAAAATGTCCCTATGAAGGCTCAACTCAGCGTTCAGAATCCGTCTGTCAGCAAAACTATTATGCGTTTGACCCTCGTTGGAGGTGTCCTCTTAGCCGCCGTTTACGCTTTTTTAATGCTTTGTTCTTCCGCAATCAAAATTATTGAATAGGTCGGATGACCGTATAGCAAGCAAAATGCTGGAAGGCATCTCATTGTTGAGACGCCTTCTTTGCTTTGTTATTACCTTTTAAAAGACGTTTATTCTCTTATCACGTTGAAGTGACCTTTGATCACGTGTGTGCCTACCAGTTCTCCGCCACCGCTGTTGGAATCATACCGTCCGGCTGTATTGATCAGGAACTCTCCAACGATCGGTTCTCCTCTCCTTCCCCATTCCGTGATTTTTATGTAGCCGGAACTGGGAACGGCACGGGTACCTTCTTCAAAAAAAGAAGTTACTGTGTGATCGCTAAAACGGAGCGGCTCCTCATACCAGAGCTGGATATCGTTGGACCATGAATAAGAGCCCACTCCATTGATCGGCCCGGAAAGGGCTCCCTGCCAATCTCCATTTCTATCGGCTCTCCACTCCAGCCCAAAATCACCTGCGGTAGGATTCATAATATAGTGTAGGTAACCAAGCACCCGGTCCTGGTCTGACTGGATCCATACGCCTACAGGAGCAATCCTGATATTGGATATCAGCAACAGGGTTGCGGAATTGGTATTTAGTTGCAGAGATACTGCTACCGGATTACGATCTGGCACAAGGTCGGGGGCTGTGTATTCCGCACTGCTACCCTTTGGTTCCAGTTTTCCCTCACCAGCTAATTTCCACTCTTTGATAAATTTCTCCGGCAAGGGTTTTTTATCGGCAACGGGTATATGCGGCGGCGCCAGATCGTCTCCCCAGTCAGGTTGCATCTGGTCATCGAGCTTCACACAGGTATAAGCTTGTAAAGTACGTTTAGCACCTGGTTTGAGGATGGAAAATTGCGGTAGTAAGAACAGGTATTTCATCATACTCCAATCGCTGAAGTGGGTAGTCTGCAAGCTCATTGTCTTGTTGGTTTTATCCAGCGTATAACCCTTGGGGATTTTCCAAACGCGATCAGCATCCTGAAAGGCAATAGCCAGTGCCTCTGGCATGGGTATGCTGTCCAAATATCCGGCATAGGAGAATTTAATGGTCACGGGCTTTGAAAAAGTAATGCCATGTGGCAGCAGGCGATAGTTAAGCCCAAAACCTCCGGGATTGGTATTTTCTACCGGTTGAATACTGATGGTCGTATTGGCTGTTAGCGCACCCGATGGAATAGTGATCTGCACCTCTCCATTGGAGGTGGCAACTGTTCCCCCCTGTGCACCAATGGTAGCTGTTGTGGCCTGGCCGTATGTATTACCTACCGGAGTGGGTAGCGGTGTAAAAGTTTCCTGGACTTCCTTTTTTTCTTTTTTGCAGGCAGTAATTAATACACCACCCATTATTGCTATCATGGCAAGATAGCGCATACGCTTTTTTGTATTCATGGCTTTGTTTTGTGCAAAAAAGCTATCAGGAGATGGATATTAACCGTTAAAATCGATTAAGCGAGGATGGGGCCGATAAAACATCATTAATCTGCTTTGGAAGTATTTTCGTATATTTAATTTTGAAAGCCAAAAGCTTATCATAATCAAAATGTCTTCGGCTGAACTTAAAAATAAGATATCTCAGAGTCTTAATGAACTGGATAGCCAGCAACTAAAATCTGCCTATCTGGTAGTGAAAGAGCTGGTTAATCAGAACAAAATGGTTGTAGAGCAACCTGACAAAAAGGCTTTAGGAAAAAAGCTGGCCAAAGGAATCCAACAACTGGATAATGGAAAAGGAAGTGATTTCGGCCCTTTTCTCCAACGCATGAAGCAACGCTATGGGGCAAAAAAGTAAACCCAAGCCTGTTGTTATTTCTCCTCAAGCGCAAAAGGACATCATAAATATTCTTGACTACCTCCAGGAAAATTGGAATCAGAAAGTAATAGATACTTTTCTTGGAAAACTAGAAGCCTTCTACACAATTGTAAGCATTAACCCTCGCATGTTCAGATATTATGACAAGCGTAGAAACATCCGGGTTTATATACTTACCAAACAAAACAGTATATACTACCGGAACAAGCGAGCGTCTATTGAAGTAATTACAGTTTTTGATACACGACAAGACCCTCTTAAGCTTAAATATATTACAGGCAATTCAAAGTAATAGGTATTTAGCAATGCTATATTGCCCTATTTTACTTTATTATTTCCATTTCTAAAATGGTATCGTATTCTTCTTTTGGCACTGCTTTGATGTCTATTACTACATAGTTATCGGCCAGTACCTGGTATTTGACGGCTGTTTTGCCTGTGAAGGTTTTTATCGTTTTGATCTTGTAAGGGATCTTCAGGAACAGTTTTTCTTCCTGAGCGTCCAACAGGTGTAAGTACACTTTGTTGCCTTTCTCTGTTACAGCTCCCCAGCTTTGTGGTGGGGTAAATCCTCCTTTTGTACCATAGATGGTTTCGCCGTATGTCTTCAACCACGCTCCCATTTGACCCAGCCGTTCTGTAAACTCGGGTTGTATGACTCCATTGGGCATTGGGCCGATGTTCAATAAGAAGTTGGCATTGTAGCCAGCTGCTTTCACGAGGTACTGTACCAGTTTCTTTGTGGATTTGTAGTTGCGATCGGTGATGTTGAAGCCCCAGGAGTCGTTGATCGTTTCACAGGTTTCCAATGACAGTTGGGATACAGATGCTCCGCCAAAACCACTGGTGTTAGCACCGGGCAGGTCTTTTTCAAAAGCCTGGAAGTCCTCGCCAGGTATGGGTGTAAGATGGTGGTTATTGCTGATCAGGCACTGTGGCTGCAGCCGGTGAATGAGGGTGTAGATATCTTCGTACTTCCAGTCTACTTTGGAAACGGCAGCCTTGTTGTGATCGTTCTCTAATTGATCCCAATGGCCATCGAACCAGATGCCTGCTACTTCTCCGTAGTTGGTGAGCAGTTCTGTCAACTGGGCTTTCATGAAGTTGATATAGCTGGGCCAGTTGCTTTTCTCGGTACGGCCGGTGCCTTTACCGGTGCGGCCTGTTTCGTATTGGTAATCGGTGCGGTACCAGTCGAGCAGGGAATAATAGAAGAACAGCTTAATACCCTGGCGGTGGCATTCATCGGCAATCTGCTTTACAATGTCTTTTTTGTAAGGCGTATTCATGATGTTCCAGTCAGACTGTTTGGTATCCCACAGGCTGAAGCCGTCGTGGTGACGGGTGATCAGGGTGATGTACTGCATGCCGGCATTTTTGGCCGTGCTTACCCAGGCTTTTGCATCGAAGCTAATGGGGTTGAAAATGTCTATGAGTCGACGGTATTCTTTAACCTGGATATTGCGCTGGTTCATCACCCACTCGCCGTGGCCCAATACGCTGGAGGCTCCCCAATGGATGAACATGCCGAAGCGGGCGCTGTCGAACCACTTGCGCGATTCGAGGTTTTGCGGGGAGGGTGTATAGTTGGATTGACTGAACGTGTGGATAGTAGTTGCAATTAGCAGAATGGCAAACGTTATTGATCGCATAGCGGGTGATTTGGATATTGGAAATTAGGTATTAATTGGTTTACTATTCTTTCCTTGCCAAATTAGCGCAATGGATTGCGTAAGGGTATCAATGAATGGCATTCTCGCGCAAAAAAAATCCCGGAGTTGAAGCTCCGGGATCTCTATTATTAAGTTGTATGTGTTACTTCTTCTGGTACATTACCTCTTTCACCAGTTTTATGGTGCGGGGCACATCGGGCAGTGCAGCAGCAACCAGGTTGGGTGCATAGTGCAGCGGTGCGTCGGCAGCCGTGATGCGGCGGATAGGCGCATCGAGGTAATCGAAGGCTTCTTTCTGGATGCGGTAAGCAATTTCAGAAGATACTGAGCACATTGGCCACTGCTCTTCCACGATCACCAGACGGTTTGTCTTTTTAACGCTTTCCACGATGGTATGCCAGTCGAGGGGACGGATAGAGCGCAGGTCGATCACTTCGGCGCTGATGCCTTCTTTTTCCAACTCTGCGGCAGCACCGAGGGCTACCTTCATCATTTTATTGTAGGAAACGATGGTCACGTCGCGACCTTGTCTCTTAACGTCTGCTTTACCGATTGGAATGATGTACTCTTCTTCGGGTACTTCGCCCTTGTCGCCATACATCACCTCACTTTCCATGAACATCACCGGATCGTTGTCGCGGATGGCCGCTTTCATCAATCCTTTGGCATCGTATGGGTTGGAGGGAGAAATCACCTTGATACCGGGGATATTGGCATAATAGCTTTCAAATGCGGTAGAGTGCTGGGCACCCAACTGACCGGCTGAACCGTTTGGTCCGCGGAATACGATGGGGCAGCTAACTTGTCCACCGCTCATTGCCAGCATTTTAGAAGCTGTATTTAAAATTTGATCTAAGGCCAGTACAGCAAAGTTCCAGGTCATGAACTCAACAATGGGGCGCAGACCGTTCTGGGCAGCACCTACTGCGATACCAGTAAAACCCAACTCGGCGATGGGGGTATCGATTACTCTTTTGGGGCCAAATTCGTCGAGCATACCCTGGCTAACTTTATAGGCGCCATTGTATTCTGCTACTTCTTCACCCATCAGGAATACATTAGGATCTCTTCTCATTTCTTCGCTCATTGCTTCGCGGAGCGCTTCACGAAATGCTATTAATCTTGCCATCCGGTTATTTGGTTTTATTGTTCTATGTTCCGACTACACAAATGTTTCATCGGGCGACGCAAAATTATTGGTTGCGAGGCAGATAAACAAATCGGAAGTCGGAAGCCGGAGCTAAGCCGTAGGATTGCTTTGTATGGCAAGTCTTGTGTACAGATTATTTCTTATTATCATACGGATAATAGCCCTGCCATTTCCAGGGAATGCAGGAATCTCCAAGCAATGTATCAATAAGTGCTTTAAATACTTTTTCTCCGTTTTCGCTGTTGGTCATAATAATGATGGAAATGCCTTTATCGATGAAGTTGATATTATAGTTTCTCCAGGAGCCTCCATTGCCTTCTTTGAAAAATGCCTTACCATATTGGCATTGCAGGGTTCCCCACCCCAGTCCATAGGATAAATGAATGTCATCATTTTCGGTCGTTGTCTCTGTCGTTACGGGCGGGAACTGTATTTTGGAATGTATGGCAATTTGCGGGGCGATCATTTCTCCGAATGTTTCCTTGCGCAATCCTTTCCGTTGCATAACGCATTCTATGAACCGTGCGTAATCGGCAATGGTGGTTACCAAAGAGCCACCCGAAACGGGTTCGGTGCGTTTTCTTTTTTTGTCGATGCCTCCATCGTTCATGTGCCCTACTGCTACGTTGTCATCGCCAAATGATTCGTGCCATATAAAGCCGGTCCTTGTCATTCCCAGCGGGATGAATATTTTTTCACTGGCCAGTTCATCCGTGTTTTTTTGCGTGATCTCTTCTATTGCCAGCTGCAGCAATTTGAATCCTTCGCCGGAATAAGCATATTTCTCGCCTGGTGTAAAATAAAGCTTGATGACGCCCAGTGAATCGAATGCCGGTTCCCATTCTGTTGGGTTGAACCATCTTACATTGGGTAAACCTGTTGTGTGGCTTAAGCACATTCTTGCTGTAATGAGTTTCCAACGGGGATCGTTCTTCAGGTCGGCAAAGTATTCGTAATCGGGAATAGGCTTTTTCAGGTATTGGTATAAGGGCTTGTCTAAATCGATTGTTTTTTCCTCTACCAGCTTCATGATGAGGTAACCGAAAACTGCTTTGCTGAAGGATGCTCCGTACACAATGGTAGATGTGTCTAACAGAGTATTGGCGGGCTTGTTGCTGAAGCCGTAGGATTTAATGAATGTCGTTTTTTGATTGTTGATGATGGCGAGGTTCAGTCCCTGTACATTCATCGTATCCATCAAGCGCTGAACTGTTTTATCAATTTCCACCGTGGAAATCTTGCTGCCATCCAGCCTGGTAACTGGTTTGTTCTGCGCGGCTATTGTGCCGCCTATGATCAACAGTAATGCTATAAGAGGGTTCATAGTATTCGTGTTTACAATGATTTGGTTGATTGGTGATCCCGTAGTTGAAGCCTGCAGTGCTTTTGTACGGTATCGATCTATGTGTTTGAAAAAGCGTGCCATTCTGTAAGTTGTTGATTGTCATTTTGTAAAATATATGGGTATGTTCGGTTTTGATACAATAGACCGGTTGACATTGATACAATGTTGTCCTCAGACCGCTGTTTTCTGTCCATACGTCAAACGGATTTCTATACACCTGTGCTGTCTGATAGGTTTGTAGAAAATAAATAACCATGCAAACATCCTCCTCCCGCCAGGCTTATCTCGACTGGCTACGTATTATGGCCATTGTTGGCGTTCTGTTCTTTCATTCGGCTATGGCTTTTGTGGCCGAATGGGAATGGCATATCAAGAATAAGGAGACGAGCAACCTGATGATGGAGGTATGTTTATGGCTCAGTAAGTTCCGGATGCCGCTGTTGTTCTTTATCTCCGGTACGGTGGCGTATTTCATGCTGAAGAGCAAATCGGGTCTTGCTTTCGTGGGACTGCGGTTCAGAAGGTTGTTTCTGCCGCTGCTGTTTGGCATACTCGTGATCGTGCCACCGCAGGTATACCTGGAGCGGGTGACGCAAGGTTATCAAGGTAATTACTTCAGCTTTTACAATAAAGTTTTTGAATTCGAGCCTTACCCCAAAGGCAATTTCAGTTGGCATCACCTGTGGTTCATCCTGTATCTGTTCATATACGATGTATCGTTCACGCCCCTGTTTAAATGGTGTCTTAGTGAAAAGGGGAGTAAAGCCATGAGTAAGCTGTATGGGTTAGCGAAAGGCGCATGGGTATATGTGTTGACCATTCCTGGTATTATCATCTATACCTGTTTGCGTCTTTCTTTTCCCAGCACGCATGATTTTATTCACGACTGGTGTGATAATTTCTACTGGCTTCAATTCCTGCTGGTCGGCTTTTTCTGTATCGCCAATCCGGTATTCATGGACAGTATTGAAAGAAACCGGCGGATATCTTTTACGATTGCGCTCCTGGCTTTGTTGCTGTTTAATTATATCCGCTGGAATGATCACGAGCCCTGGGATAATATTGTCAACTGGCGGTCCGACTGGCGCACGTATGGCTTCCTGGCACTCAGTCCTATCCTTGCCTGGAGCTGGTTGCTTACCGCTGTGGGTTATGGTAAAAGGTACCTGAACAAACAACACCGGGTATTGGATTATGTGAACCAGGCGGTGTATCCTTTCTATATCCTGCACCAGACTGTCATTATCATCCTGGTGTATTATGTGGTGCAGACTACCGATACCATCCTGATGAAATACCTGTTTACCGTAGTAGGTACTTTGGTGATCTGTATGGGGATCTATCATGTGCTTATCAAACCGTTTGGCGTAATGCGGTTTTTGTTTGGGATGAAGCCGAAGAAGGAGTCGGGAGTGAAGAGTAGCGAGTCGCGAGTCAGGAGTTCAGAGTCGGGAGTGGAAAGCTCAGATCCGGGAGTCGGTAAGGCGTCAATAATTGAGAATCGTGAACCGGTAGTAATATCTTAACTTTCTATTCATGAAGTGGTTTTGGAAATACTTGTTCCCGCCTTTGTATGGTTTGCTCAATTACTTTACCATACGGCTGATCAATGATACGTTGGCCCACGATCCTTTTTGGGAGCGTTCCTGGAAGTTGAATGCGTTTGAGATGACGGTGTGCCTGCTCACCGGGTACATTGAAATATTTTGTCTGCGTTGGCTTTTCCGGTGGTTCGACAGGTCGCTGCCGGTGCAGATCGGTTATAAAACCATCTTGCTTGAAATGTGGTGGGTGTTTGTGGTATCGACGGTTATTATCAATATTACTGTGACACCAATGGCTGCCTTTACGGATGATGGTTTGAGTCAGGGTGATTTTGCCATTATCAATGTGATCCCCCTACTCTACAATTTTCTGTATTATACCGTGGTGCGCAGTAACAAACTACTGAAGGCTTATGTGGACAGTAAGGTGCAATTGGAAAAGATCACCAACGACCATTTGCAAACGGAGCTGAAATTCCTGAAGGCGCAATATCATCCGCATTTCCTGTTCAATGCGCTCAATACGATCTATTTTCAGATGGATGATGATGTGCAGGCCGCCAAGAGAAGTATTGAGAAGTTTTCAGGTCTGCTGCGCTACCAACTATACGACCAGCAGCAAACGGTGCCTCTGAGCCAGGAAATACAATATCTTACCAACTTTATAGAGTTGCAACAGGTGCGTACTTCGGATAAGTTGCAATTGTCTGTTCATTTTGACCCGGGCCTCAATGGTCAGCAGGTGTATCCCCTGCTTTTGCTGCCACTGGTGGAGAACGCCTTTAAATATGTAGGTGGAAACTACCGGATCGATATCAATGCCAAACTGGAGCAGGATAACCTGTTGTTTACAGTTGTCAATTCTGTGCCGGTAAATATTCCCGTAAAGGCGAATAGTGGTATTGGATTGGAGAACCTGAAACGGCGGCTGGAGTTGTTGTATCCGGGCAAAAGCACTTTAACGACTGTGAAGCAGACTGATGAATACCAGGCTGCGTTACAAATAAAACTGGATTGATGGCGCGTAAAATAACCTGTATTATCACAGATGATGAACCCATGGCCCGTAAAGGGCTGCAAGGGTATGTAGAAAAGATCGACTTCCTGGAACTGGCGGGCGTTTGTGAAGATGCTGTTCAATTGAACTCCCTGCTGAAGCAGGGTCCTGTCGATCTGCTGTTCCTGGATATCGAGATGCCCTATATCACAGGGATCGATTTCCTGCAGCAGGCTACCAATCCTCCCAAAGTAGTATTTACTACAGCTTATGAGCAATATGCCATCAAAGGGTATGAGCTCGATGTGCTGGATTACCTGTTGAAGCCTATTTCTTTTGAGCGCTTCCTGAAGGCCGCCAATAAAGCTTATGACTATTTTGCCGATACGCCTGCTACTGATCAGCGTTACCTGTTCATTAAAACTGATACCCGGCTGGAGAAGATCTACTTCCAGGATATCCTGTTTGTAGAGGCTATGGAGAATTATGTAGCGGTGTATACGGCGGAAAAGAAGCATATCACCCACTCTACCTTAAAGGGGCTGCAGGAGCGCTTGCCGGCTGCCGGCTTTATACAGCCGCACAAATCGTACCTGGTGAATGTGGAAGCTATTGGCGCCGTGGAGGGCAATATCCTGCACCTCGGGCGATACCAGGTGCCGGTATCGAAGTACCTGCGGGAGGAAGTGATGGAGCGGATTGGGTACAAGAAGTGAGGACTTCCTGCTATTCATAGGGTTCAGCCTGCATTTGATACAATTTTGCCGGTATTCACGCTGCTTTTTACGATTTTTAGGGGGTGAAGAACAGACTGCGCTTGCACATTTTCTTTTGGGTGGCTTATATGCTGCATGAATCGGCCCTTGAATACGCCTGGTTCAACTCTTATTTTCCGAATGTTACGGTGGCTGAAAGGCTGTGGCTGGCGGTACGTACCGTATGGTTAATTATCCCCTTCAAAATACTGTTTGCGTATTTCCTGATATGGGTTATTATAGATCGTGGGCTCAACAGGAATAAGCCAATCCCCTTATTGATATTTAAGGCTATTCCGGCATTGTTAGTTGCTATTCTGCTATACCGTGTTACGCTGCGTTATTACGTAGTGCCCATATTTCTAAAGAATGCCTGGGTTGATAATCAACTGTTGAAATTACGCCCGGTTTTGTCGGCCTTCCTCGATATTGGTTTTGCTGCGGCTTGTGCTGTGGCGATGAAGCTGTTGCGGATGAACTGGCTGAGCCGGGTGCGTGAAAAGAAACTGGTGCAGGAAAAGCTGGAAACGGAGCTCAAGTTCCTGCGCACGCAAACCAATCCGCACTTTCTGTTCAATACGCTGAATAATATATATGCGCTGGCGCGTAAAAAATCGGATGATACGGCTGATGTGGTGATGAAATTGTCCAAGCTGTTGCGTTTCATGTTGTATGAATCGCGTAAGGAGCGGATTCCCCTGAGTACTGAGATCCGGATGATCGAGGACTACATCGAGCTGGAGAAGATACGGTATAATGAACGGCTCTCTATTAGCCTGGAAAAGGATATCGACGATTGTGGTCAGCTTATAGCTCCCTTGTTGCTGCTGCCTTTCATTGAAAATGCTTTTAAGCATGGGGCGAGTGAGACCAGGTTTGACTCATATATTCATATCAGGGTGGAATTGAAAGGTGGCTGGCTGAAGTTCTGTATTGAAAATTCAAAGGAAGAGACGGGCGATACTACGGTTACCGACAATATTGGGCTGAGTAATGTGCGGCGTCAGCTGGAGCTGATGTACCAGGAGCATACTTTGCAGGTCGATAACCAGAAAGACCGTTTTGCCGTTCACCTCACTATTAATCTAAACAACGATGCAACGCTATCATTGTCTTATCATTGAAGATGAGCCGCTGGCGGCTGAAGTGATACAGGATTATATCCGGCAGGTGCCTTTCCTGGAACTGAAAGGGGTTGCCAGTGATGCGATTTTTGCTATGGAGTTGCTGCAGCAGCAAAAGATCGACCTTATTTTCCTGGATATACACCTGCCCAAGTTGAAGGGGTTCGACTTCATCCGCACGCTGAAACAGCCGCCTCATATTATCATTACTTCTGCCTATCATGAATATGCTTTGCAGGGTTATGAATATAATGTGGTGGACTACCTGCTGAAGCCTATTGAGTTCAGCCGTTTCCTGATGGCCGTCAACAAGCTAAAGCAAAGTCCCGTACCAGCTGTGAACATCACTTCCCTGATGCCTTCTGTGGAAAGACCTTACCTGTTCTTCAACGTAAGCAAGAAGAAGGTAAAAGTGTACCTCGACGATATCTTGTATATCGAAAGCCTGAAAGAATACATCCGTATCTATACCAGGACAAAGAATATCCTGACGAAGTTCCAACTGGGGCAGATCGAAGAGCTGCTGGCGAAGAATAATTTCCTGCGGGTACATCGTTCATTCATTGTAGCCAAGGATAAGATCGATGCTTTTACAGCTACCGATGTGGAGGTAAGCGGCAAACTCATCCCTATAGGTCGCAGTTATAAAGAGCTGGTGCAATCTATACTTGAGAAGAGCGCCGGGTAGTGAAGGGATATTTCTGTACTACGAAATGCGCTTTCTGCCATACCAATGCGATACTATTGCTGGTATGATGGACTCGTAGGACTTATTCCTCCCCTCGTTGAATAGGGGATTCTATGGTGCAGCGAAATGGTTTGTGAACTTATCTACTATACATATAGCATCTTCATATACAAGTAAAGCCATGAAAACACTTCTTTTATCTGTAACTGTCACAAGAAAGGGTATGTAGGTGTTACGGTAAATGCAGGTCGGTTTGACCTGCCGAATGGCCGGCTTTCTTTTTAAGAGAGAGCCGGTTTTTATTTTGTGGTATCGTCAGGAAGGCATGTTGATTGTTACCTTGACGATGGCATTTTTGTGGTCGTTCAGTTCCTCCAGCCTGTTAATGATAAAGTAGTGCCACCAGCGTTGTAGCTGCTCGTTGGTGCCATGAGTGGTTTCCTGATCATATTGGTATTGCATGGAGGATAGGTCTTTACGGAACTGTTTGATCAGTTTCTCCATCTTTTTGGGATAGCTTTTCCCGGTGAATGTCGTTTCACTCAAGGCCTTCCGCAATTTCCGGGCAAATAGCTCTGTGATCTCGAAATGGTCTTGTTCATGGGCCAATACTTTGCCGTTGCCTACGGCTCGTTTGCGTACCCAGGAGCGGTATGGGTGCATAACAGCATATATCCCTACCGTTATTTGGCTGTTGCTGATCGTATCATAACGCCGTACACGGATGCCGGAATTTATTCTGGCGGCTGCTTTCTTATAATACTTCTCGTCTGTGTTGTCTTCCCTGAAGTCCTCCCAGGTTAGTTTTTTCTCTGACCACAAGATTGTGGTGGCAGTATCCTGTGCTGCCAGGGAAAAGGCATAACTGCATGCCAGGAACAATAAGATTGCTTTCATGAATTCTACGGTAATGGATAGCACAATATAAAACATTGCCAGATAAATTGGCGCTGTTAATCTCTGTTACCGATACCCGCCAGCTTTTGGGTCTTATTGCGTACGATGATGCATTTGTCGAACGCTACTTCCTTAAGGCCATATTCATAGCAGTAGTAATACGTCTCATTTTCTTTGTTGGTAAAGATGCTGGTGAAGTAATCGAAGCGGTATCCTTTTTTGGCCAGCTCTGTTTTGGTTCTTGATGTGGCTTTCTCCACGCCTTCCATTGTTTCTTCCAGTATACGCCGGTTGCGCCGAAGGATGTTGTTTACGTTGCGTACATAGTTGCTGCCGTCACTGTTCAGCTGGTTGTTGTAGTTATTGCGGCAGTAATCGTCACAAAACTTCTTATCGGCCCGGCCTTTCACGGTTTTACCGCAGGTTGGGCAGTTTCTGGTTTCCTGGTTCATAGTCAATGAATTATCTATAGTCTTTGATCGAAAAAAGCCATTTGTAAGCGCTTACAAGCGTTTACAAACACTTACATCCGAGTATAAACGACTAATAACCGACTATGGATTTCCGGGAGGTGCATTTTTGTGGTGACAGGCAGCGATTGAGATGCCGGTCCGGAATAAAAAATCATCATCATTAAAACTTAGCAGTATGTACGCACTTAGAAACAAGGTTCAGTTGATCGGACGTTTGGGTAATGTACCGGATGTAAAGCTTACAGAAAAGGGAAAGAAATGGGCGCGTTTTTCCATTGCTACGCATGAAACGTACAGGAATACCCTTGGGGCGAAGGTGACAGAAACCCAATGGCATTTGCTGGTAGCCTGGGGCAGGCTGGCTGAGGTGGCTGAGAAGTACCTTGACAAAGGTAGGGAGATGGCTATCGAGGGTAAACTGGTCAATCGCAGTTATGTAGATAAGGATGGCATCAAGCGGTATACTACAGAAATACTGGTTAGTGAGATACTGTTGTTGGGCGGCAAGTTGCAGCCTGCCGGGGATGTTGTTGAACATGCCGTATAAATTATATCAGCTGCTTGCAAAGTGCGCAGCCTGCGCTCCGGGTAATTGTGCATCGTCTGCGTACTTTGCTCTTTGGGGGTATTTCAGTATGTTGCGGCCGCCAAACTGAATACTTATGCGATTAGGCCGTGTATTTATCGGAGGGTTCCTCTTCATTGCCTTATTGGTTATTGGGTTCTTCTTACTGATACGTGGCTGCCTGGCACGTTATGACGAACGTTCTGCGTTGGCGCCGGTATTGTATTTTGAGAAAGGCAGGAAGGCTGTGCTCTTCAGCCTCGTGCAATATGATAATACCACGAGTTATTCCCAGAGCGGCAGTATGGTGAGGAAATCTGTCAGTACCAGTTATTATGTGCAACAGAATGATGCGGTGAGTGGTGTTAGAACAGCTCAGCAAAAAGTAAAGCACCACAGTGATATCAAGTATCATCCGATAGAAACCATGGGGGCGTCGCAAGACCTTGCATGGGTGTTCCTGGGGGAACTGATGGCTTTTGACCCTTTTACGCTGGAAAAGAAAGCTGACATTGCTATACTGGAAAGCAAAAATCCTTCTCTGAAAGGGCTCTTTCCTGGAGAAAAAAGGTTTTACCAGTTCAATAATGAGGATAAGCAACTTTACTTTACAGCCAGTGATGGTACCAAGTGGCAATTGAACACTTCTACCCTGCTGGCCACTGCTACTACCACTCCTTACGATCCCAATAGAACACCTGCTGATGCTGATTCGCACCAGGTACGGAGGTTGTCTGCCTGGCGTAGTTTGCAGCGCCTGAATCCTTCTTATACTCAGATCAAGACTAACCAGGATACTATGGGTGGCAAATGGTACGGCTTATATGCTGCTGATGAATGGGCGCAGTTGTATGGACGTGTACAGCAACAGAGTACTTATGATGAAACAGCGCGCGGTCAGTTGTATATGACTTCTTATTCGCCTGCCAGCAATGGTGATATGATCATTGAAAAGACAACAGCTAGCCGGCCTTCTCCATCGGCTTATTTTCTGCATGGTGGTTTCCTGCTTGATAAATCAACCGGGCTGCCGATGCAACTTGCAGGCTTGCGTGGTTACCTGATCGTTCACAAGGATAAGATCGGGCAGGAAGGTAAGATTCTGTTGAGCAGGCTGAATGAGCAGGGACAAGTAAGCTGGACGTATGCTACGGGTCTTTCTTCGTGGGTAGACTGGCTGTACAATGGCAAGCAATTGTTCGTGATGGGTGTGGACAATCCTGAGTTAAGCAGCAGCCAGTGTAATGTATTGTTGTGTATAGATCTTGCCACTGGTAAAGCCAATAAGCATGATTATTTCGCAGACAAAAAATAGGAAGATGGTCCTTTGTTGTTAAGTCCGGGGAGTCAGCTACTTTACTCTTTATAATTCCTTTTTGATCAGCCAGTCGGTTTGCGGGTCATCGCCGACAACAAATATGTGCTCACTGAACTTATGGAATCCCCATTTAGTATAAAAGTCTATTGCGCGTTTATTATGTTCCCATACACCCAGCCATATTACTGATCGTTGTTTTTCCTGTGCAATGGCTAAGCATCGTTGCATTAAAGCGCTGCCCACTCCTTTTCCAATGGTCGTTGTAACGGCATATATCCTGGCGATTTCTATGGAGGTCAGATCGCGCAGTTCCGGTGGATTGGCTGAGTCCCGCAGACGGGCATAACCGGCAATGTCATTGCCTATGGTGGCCAGCAAGAAGATGCTGGCCGGGTCTGATACTTCTGCGATGAGTTTTTCCCGGGTGAACTGTTCGTTCATGAACTTGTCCATATTCTCCGGGGTATTGTCGGCTGCAAAGGCGTCGTAAAAGGTTTGCCGGCTGAGGTCGGCAATCATTGCTGCATCGGCCTGTGTGGCTATGCGTATGGTGACGGCGCTCATATGCTGATCACCATGGCGCTGGCGCCTCCGCCTCCATTACAAATGCCTGCAGCGCCGTACTGGCCTTTGTTGTGCTTCAGCACATTGATCAGCGTAACGATGATTCGGGCACCGCTGGCGCCAAGGGGGTGACCGATACTCACTGCTCCACCGTGTACGTTTACTTTGGCGGGGTCCAGTTTCATGCGGCGTGTATTTTCAATGCCTACTACAGAGAAGGCTTCATTGAGCTCGAAGTAATTGATCTGGTCTATGCTAAGACCTGCTTTGGCTACTGCTTTCGGTAAGGCAATCGCTGGTGTGGTCGTAAACCATTCCGGCGCCTGTTCAGCATCTGCATAGGAAACAACTTTGGCAAGTGGTTTCAGTCCCAACTCTTCGGCTTTTTCTTTGCTCATCAATACCAGTGCTGCTGCGCCATCATTCATGGTGGAGGCGTTGGCTGCTGTCACCGTACCGTCTTTTTGGAAGGCAGGTTTCAGTTCGGGGATCTTATCGAACTTAACGTTGAATGGTTCTTCGTCTTTGCTGAATAAAATGGGATCGCCCTTGCGTTGTGGGATGGATATGGGAACTATCTCATCATTGAACTTACCAGCAGCCCAGGCGGCCTGACTACGTTTGTAGCTTTCAACTGCGAAGGTATCCTGGTCTTCGCGGCTGATGCCACACTCTTTTGCACACAGCTCTGCAGCATTGCCCATCGCTTTACCATCGTATACATCGGTGAGGCCGTCTTTGGCCAGACCATCGATCAAACTCGTGTTGCCATATTTATTACCCCAACGCATCTGGTCTACATAAAAGGGTACGTTGCTCATGCTTTCCATGCCACCGGCTACCACGATATCTGCGTCGCCGAGTGCAATACTTTGCGCGGCCTGTGCAATGGCTTTCATGCCGCTGGCGCATACTTTATTGATAGTAGTACAATTCACTTCATTGGGTAGTCCCGCAAACTTGGCTGCCTGACGTGCGGGCGCCTGGCCGAGGTTGGCCTGGATCACGCAGCCCATGTATACATCCTGTACTTGTTCGGGCTTGATGCCTGCTTTCTCTACCGCTCCTTTAATGGCAAAGGCGCCCAACTGGGTGGCGCTGAATTCTTTAAGGCTTCCTCCAAAACTTCCTATCGGGGTACGAACTGCCGAGATAATATATACTTCACGTTTGTTCATATAGCTGATCTTTAGAATGTTATAAGGTTTTTAACAATGGGATGCCTGCAAAGATAACGATTGTTAGTTTAGAATGGAAGAGGCTGCTGCAAACCTTAAAGGAAAGAAAAACCCACATGCTGGTGACATGTGGGTTGGTAATATGGTGACTTGGAATTTCTATCTCTTTTCTAAGAGTTCTTTGGGGAAGCCGTGTTTTTCCAGGAATTCCTTTGATTCTTTGGCTTTTTTGATAAAAAAAGGCTCATTACCATAATCCTTGATCTTGTCAGAGATGGTAGTATTACCTAATTTTTTCTGTTTTTTTCGTTCATTATAATTCATAAGTATTATTTGATACTATAATATAAAGTTACGATTTTTTATGTTTAACTAAAAAAGCTTCATAGTTAATATTCTTTTTAAATGGTTGCCACTCCCCGTTGATAAATCCATAAACATGTAGTACAGATTGAACTTCATCTAAATTGGCGGAAATACCCATTTGATATAAACGTGTTCTTGCAGGAGTGCTGCCCTTCGCATGTATCATAACATCAGTAAAATAACTTGTAAATTCTAATACAGCATACGCAACAGTAGCGAGGATTTTCGTTCTATCCTGGTTTTTGCTAATTGATTGGTCATCAATTCGATTAGCTTCTTCATTCACGTCGCCAAAGCCAAGGCTGAAATATGTAATACCGTTGGCGTTTTGTGGGGTAAAACGGATAACTTTTATAATTTTACCTTTCGGGCCTTCGCTGCAAAACTCAAAATCAAGGAAATTTCTTCCAACTGAAAATTCATACCGGTCAAGATTCATGCATCGTTAGATTTGGTAACCAATAAACGAATTGCTGAAGCTTTTAGATTTTAATTTCGGGTATAAGTTGACTTTATATTGAGAGGCTATGCATTATCCTATTTTTAGCTCATACTTCTGTTCGATAACAGGTTTACCGAAGGGCGTGGTGGCGGGTTTTTCTTCTGCTAATACAAAGCCAAACTTCTTGTATAGTGATGCGGCGGCGGGAAGTTCGCTGGTGGTCCACAGGTAGGAAGAGGTATAACTTGCTTCATGTAGAAATTCCATATATAGCTGCATTAGCTTTTTGCCGAGGCCAATACCACGGTAGTCAGGGTGAAGTATGAAGTATCGTAGCTGGGCTGATGCACCGCGGTGCATTAATAAGAGGAAGCCTACTATTTGTTCGTTGTGTTCACACACCCATATACGATCTTTTGCCGTATCGTATTGTTTGCAGAACTCAGCTAATCCTTCGGCTACATAGGCTTCAAACGTTACTCCATAGTTGTATTCCCGGCTGTACAGGGAGCCGTGCAGGTAGGTTATATAGCCAATGTCTCCGGGCTGTAAAGTGGTGCGTATGTGAATATCGTCAAGGTGCAATGCGGGCGTCATCGTCATAAAAATTATGCCTAAAGGTAATATTAGCCTGCAGCATCTCCCACCCGATACTTGCGGTATTTAAATTGCCCCTAAAGGTGTACAATGTAGCATCGATTCGTGGCACAGGAATTATGATCTTGTTGTAAACACAATTAATATGAAAACAAAAGTTTGTATTCCTCTTTTTATGGCGATTACGGTTATGGCCGCCTGTGGTGATGGCAGTACTGAATCTGTTGATAAGGCAGCCGACAGTTCTACAGTAAGTCAGACTCCTGCAGATTCTTCTCAACAATCTACAAGTAGTAATATCGATGCAACACCGCTTGATGAAAAGACTGGTAAATGGGCCACTGAAACAGCTAATGGTGGCATGATGGAGGTAACCTTGGGACAGACAGCACAACAGCAGGCTGTGAGCCAGCGGGTGAAAGATTTTGGCTCCATGATGGTAAGGGATCATACAAAGGCAGGTGATGAGCTAAAGGCTATTGCCAATGCCAAGAGCTTTACGCTTCCTGCTATGTTGCCTGAAAAGCATCAAAAAGACGTAGATGACCTGAGCAAGAAAACAGGCAGTGATTTCGATAAGGCTTATATGAAGACAATGGTGAAGGATCATGAGGATAATGTAAAGAAGTTTGAGAAAGCAGCTACTGATGCTACCGATCCGGCTATCAGGGATTTTGCTGCCCGGACGCTGCCCACTTTGCGTGTTCACCTGGATTCAGCGAAAGCTATCCATAAAGACCTAAAATAAGTATCAACAGCTACTTTTTCCCATCCGTCCCTTTCCTAATATAAAAAGCTGATCGCACAAGCGACCAGCTTTTTTGTTATACGGTACGGATGAAAAACTAACGCGTTTGCAGGGACGAATATTCGGCAGGTGTAATGCCTTCAATATATTCTTTGAACTGGTGAATGTCTCTTTCCACGATCTTTGAAAACGCCGGGTTTATCAGCTTTGCAATCGCTACGCCGATATCTCCTGCCGGTGGGCGGTATGTGATGGTTACCTGAACTTCTGTGCCTCCTTCCGGTGCATCTCTGAATTCTACTTTACCAGCATTTTCGATCGCCGATCCTGAAATGGATTGCCAGCCGATCAATACGCCGTACTCATCTTTTACGATCTGTGCATTCCAGCGAACCCTGCCCAGGTTGGCAGGAATAATTGCTTCCCAACGGGAGTGCAGCGGGTCTACCTCACGTACGCTGGCGAGGTGGTTCATAAAGGATGGCAGGTTCTCCAGTTTGCGCCAGAAGCGGTATACTTCATGGCGGGGTTTATTTACGACCATGGTGGTGCGAACGTTGATAGCAGACGTACGCCTTACATTTTTTGTTTTGCCCATGGCTGCGTAGGCCGGACAGCTACCTGATGCACCACGGTAAAGCAGAAAACCGCCTACCATGCTTTGCAGGAAGCTTTTTACCGGGTGTTTGGTAAAATGGCGCACGCCATGTCCTATGAGGGCTACGCCGGCCGTGGCGGAAAGCAATCTTTCCGGCCAACTCACATTGATCACATTGCTTCCTTTGATATTATTGGGTAAAACCGGATCGTCCATCCAGGTTTCCGTTGCATTATAGTCTTTCATATACACTTTTTGGGTAAAAGCTTACCAAAACCCTGCCTATGCGAACAGTGGTTATTTACAATCAGTTATGGGGAATATGGGCAACAGTTTTCTCCCGCTGTACCTCTTGGTTAATAGCCGGAATTTGTGGAAATTGGGAAGAATTGAGTCTTAGTTCATTTTAGTGCCCATTTATCACCTACCTGTTTGCTTATGCACCGATTGTTAGTCCTGTTGCTTTTCTTTATCGCATTCGCTGGCTATGGCCAGTCTGGCAGCCGTCAGGTGGCAGCTATGACCACTACTACCCTGGTGTCGGCACAGGATAGTGCCTTTGCTTTGTTTGAACAGGCGCTGGAACTGATGCAAAAGAATCCTTTTAATAAAAGGGAAGTTTCCTGGGATTCATTGGTGTCATCGGCACGGGAGCAACTGTCGGACGCTACTACACTTAAAGAGGCACATACTGTCATTAATCAATGCCTGAAGCAGGTGCAAGGACCGCACAGTTTTGTGATGCCTGCCCGTCATGCAGCTTTATACCATAATGATACGGCCCGGCTTAAACGTGCTCCTGCATTGCGGGAGTTGATGGGCTCCATCGACTATGAAATGGTGGATGATGGTATCGGCTATATTGCTGTTCCCTGGATCAGTTCTACCGACCCTGTTGTTTGTATGCAGGTAGCAGATAGCCTGCAATCGCTCATTGGGAGGCTGGCTGCTCAGGGAGCCAAGCGCTGGATCATCGATCTGCGCAAGAACAGTGGAGGCAATTGCTGGCCTATGCTGGCTGGTATGGGGCCGTTGCTTGGTAATGGTACCTGTGGCTATTTCGTGCGTAAAGCCCGTGTAACCAGCATCCGCTACCAGGATGGCGTGGCGCTGCATAATAGTACCGTGATGTGTAAGGTCAGCAATCCTGTAACGCTTACCGACGAACAGCGACAACAGATCGTAGTGCTCACGGGGCCTAAAACTTCCAGTTCCGGCGAGATACTGGCGCTGGCTTTTAAAGGTATGCCGCGTGCCCGATTGATGGGAGAACCTACTGCTGGTCTCACTACCGCTAATACTACTTATGATCTTTTAGATGGCTCTACCCTGGTGCTCACCATTTGCCAGGAGGCCGACCGGCATGGCCGGATATGCGAGGGTAAAATTGTTCCGGATGATCTTGTAAAGTCCGATCCTTTGCAGAAGGAAGAGGATGTTGTGAAAGACAGCGCCCGCATGTGGCTGCAAATGCAGTGAATTCTTCGTAACTTTTAGGGAAATCTACCGTATGGCGCAAAGCAGGCATCGTCACAAGCATGCGCACCATCATGCGCATCCTCCTCATCCTGGCGTGGGCAGCCGGCATCAGGCTCAACGCAAGGCTATCAGCATCATGATGATCTTTATGGGTGTATTGGGGTTGTTTGTAGCATATGTGTCGGCAGGGCCTGACTTGTTATGGCTTGCCGTAGGATTGATCATTGGGGCGGCGACTGGTTTCCTGGTGGGGCGAAGTATGGATAAGGCTGCCAGTAAATAAAAAAGTGACGCCCCCTTCACAAGGCATCACCTTTAGCTTTTAAAAAGCAGGGCAAGCAAGCGTTAATTATCAAGCGCAGCGAAAAAGAATCCTTCTTCGCTAAGAACGTGTTCATTTGGTATAAAGCGTAACAGCGATTCCCTTACCATGTCTTCAGCAGCCTGCTGATAGCGGGTACCTACTTCCGGTGTTTTCAAAGCAAACTTCCAGCTTTGTATCTTCAGGATCGCAATTTTACTGGCATGGATGGTATGGTTCTCCAACAACTTATACTTCTCTGCCAGGTAATCCTGGTCGTTTTGGATATTTGGGTTCATAGGGATTGAATGTGTTAATCAAAAGCCTTACCGTTATTTAACGTGGCTTTAATGTAGAAATTGTGTGTCTTTAACAGAAAAAGTACGATGTAGAAAACGCTGGTAATCAGCTCAACCATGGCACCGGATTTATTGTTAATAGAAACCTCTTATTATGAACAAAACTTCCACAGCCTGGTATAACCAATCTATAGAAGAAACTGCTTCACAAAATACTGCTGCTCCCGATGGTTTGTCGGCCACAGAAGCAGCCGAACGGTTGAAGCAGCATGGTCCTAATGCCCTCCCTCCTCCCAAAGCGAAAAGTATCTGGCGTATTTTTCTTATGCAATTCTTAAGTCCGCTCATATACGTGTTGATCGGCGCGGGTATTTTATCTGCTATAGCACGCGAGGTCAGTGATGCTATTTTTATCACTGCTATTATCGTGATCAATGCTGTATTGGGCACCTGGCAGGAATGGCAGGCGGAGAACAGCGCAGCTGCTTTGAAAAGCCTGGTGACTATTAAAGCTCATATTAAACGTGATGGTCAAGTGCTGGAAGTGGATGCAGAGCAGATTGTGCCGGGTGATGTGGTTCTGTTGGAGTCGGGTGTAAAAGTGCCTGCCGATCTTCGTCTGGCAGAGGCGCGTGAGCTAAGTGTGGAAGAAGCATTGCTTACCGGAGAATCGCAGGCTGTCACCAAAACAACAGAGCCATTAACTGATAAAGAGCTGGCCCTTGGTGATCAAACCAATATGGCTTTTACGGCAACCACCGTGGTGAAAGGACGTGGATGGGGTTATGCAGTGGCTACTGGTACTAATACAGAGATCGGTCGTATTGCTGGCTCGTTATCGGAAGGCAAAGCGGAGAAGCCGCCGTTGATACAACGTATGGATGCTTTTTCGCGAAAGATCAGTATTGCGGTACTGGTAGTGTGTGTGTTGCTGGGATTCATCGGCTGGTATCGTGGTATGCCGATCATGGAGATCTTTTTCCTGATGATTGCTGTGGGTGTATCTGCTATTCCTGAAGGGTTGCCTGTGGCATTGACAGTGGCTTTGTCCATCGGTACGCGCAGGATGGCAAAACGAAACGTGATCGTGCGCAGGCTGCCTGCGGTGGAAGGACTCGGCAGTTGTACCATGATCGCTTCTGATAAAACAGGTACGCTTACCATGGATCAGCAATCGGTAAAAAAGATTGTACTGCCGGATGCAGGTTCGTTTATAGTAACCGGTGAGGGATATGATGGAGATGGAAGTATTCAGGATGACAAAGAGCAAGACGTCAAAGAATTGCCGGAGTCATTGCATGCTTTTGTTCAGGCTGCTGTGTTGTCTAATGAAGGTGTATTGCGCAAAAAGCAGGATGGCTGGGAGCATACGGGTGATGCGATGGACGTGGCATTGTTGGCCATGGCTTACAAGGCTGGTAAATCTCCGGACGATTTTAAAAAGGATGTGGAGATTGTGCAGATGGTCCCTTATGAATCGGAGAATAAATTCTCCGGTGTTTATTATAAGCAAGGTGGTGAGTTGTGGTTTGCTATGAAGGGTGCATTGGAGATAGTCATCAAAAAGCTGCCGGAAGAAGAACAAAAGAAGGCGCATGAAGAGTCTGAGCAAATGGCGGCGGATGGCTACCGGGTATTGGCTTTTGCCAGGGGCAAGGTAACGGATACAAAGCTGGAATCGCTGCCGGTATTGCAATGGGCGGGGTTGACCGGATTGATCGACCCGCTGAGACCAGAAGCAATACAGGCAGTGAAAGAGTGTAAGGAAGCAGGTGTATCGGTTGTAATGATCACCGGCGACCACCCTGCTACTGCATTGTTTATTGCCAAAGAGCTGGGACTTGCTGATAATAAGGAGCAGGTGATCACCGGTAAAGAATTGGGCACGTTGGAGCAACAGGATGCGCAGGCGATCGATCAGCAGCTCAAAGATAAAAAGGTGTATGCGCGCGTGGCGCCGCTGCAGAAGAAGCGTATTGTGGAAAGCATGAAAAACCAGGGGCATTTTGTTGCCGTGACTGGTGATGGGGCTAATGATGCGCCGGCGCTGAAATCAGCGCATATTGGTATTGCTATGGGCAGCGGTACCGACCTTGCCAAGGAAACTGCTTCGATCATCGTTACGGATAACAATTTTGCTTCTATCGCTGCCGGTGTGGAGGAAGGGCGCTTTACGTATGACAACCTGCGCAAGATCATTTACCTGCTGATCTCTACAGGCGTGGCGGAAATTCTGTTAGTGGCCATTCCGTTGATTATGGGATTACCTATTCCCCTGTTGGCGGTGCAGCTGTTGTGGCTGAACCTGGTGACCAACGGCATTCAGGAAATAGCGCTGGCTTTTGAAAAGGGCGATATGGCGGTGATGAAAAAGCCACCGCGCAAGCCCGGTGAAAGTATTTTCGATGCGCTGATGTTGCAGGAGGTATTTATTTCCGCCGCTGTGATGACTGTCATTGCTTTCGGCACCTGGTATTATTTGGTGGAGTTTCAGGGGATGGAAGCAAAGCATGCGCGGACTGATGTGATGATGCTGATGGTGCTGCTGCAAAATTTTCATGTGCTGAATTGCCGCTCCGAAACCCGCTCTTTGTTCCGCATTCCATTTTCCAATAATAAGCTTATTGTGGTCGGCGTGTTGCTGGCGCAGGGGGTACATATCCTGGCGGCTTATATTCCGGGGCTGAATACCACGCTTCAATTGGAGCCTGTTCGCCTCAATGAATGGCTCATTTTACTGGCACTTGCCTGCAGTATTGTAGTCGTGATGGAACTATTCAAGTTGATCAGGAAACCCCGGTCAAATTAGTCAATAAAGCGGGTTAAAAAAGCATTAGTATAAGAAGTTGGTTCTTTGCTAAATGGTTTTAGATAGCTATCTTCAGCCTTTGGTGGTGAAAACTGAATAGAAAGTTAAGAAAGGTTGCCCTTTTATAAAAAAGTGTCCCCGTTTTTGCTTTTAAACACCTAAAACCAATACATTTACGCCACCTTTTTACACTAATCCTTTAAACTTGCTGTATGGGCGATCTGCAGATTAAAAAAAGTGCAAAGCAGTATGATGTGGTGATCGTGGGTTCCGGCGCCGGCGGTGGTATGGCCGCGTATATCCTGGCTAATGCCGGATTGAAAATTTGTCTCCTCGAGGCGGGACCCAATTATGATCCTAAGACGAATATTACGCAATTCAAGAATCCCTGGGAGTCTCCCCGTCGTGGTGCAAGTACGAAATACCGTCCTTTCGGTGATTTTGACGCTTGCTATTGGGGCTGGGAAATCGATGGTGAGCCTTATACCAAGGAAAGTGGTACGCAATGGGACTGGTGGCGCGCGCGCATGTTGGGTGGCCGTACCAATCACTGGGGCCGTATCTCTCTCCGTTTTGGACCTAAAGATTTCAAGCGTCGTAGCATCGATGGTCTGGGTGAAAACTGGCCTATTGGTTATGAGGATATCAAACCTTTCTACGACCGTGTCGATAAACTGATTGGTGTATTTGGCACTAACGAAGGTCTGGAGAATGATCCTGATGGTATCTTCCTCCCTCCTCCCAAGCCACGTTTGCACGAATTGATGATCAAGAAAGCAGGGATTGCTGCTGGTGTACCTGTGATCCCCTCTCGTCTGTCGATCCTTACCAAGGCATTGCCCGGTAATAAAGATCGTGGTGAATGTATGTTCTGTGCGCAGTGTGGTCGTGCGTGTTCTTATGCTTACGCAGATTTCTCTTCTTCCTCCGTATTGGTGAAGCCAGCGCTGGCCACAGGTAATGTTGACCTCGTGGTAAATGCTATGGCGCGTGAGGTATTAACTAATAAAGAAGGTAAAGCTACCGGCGTTTCTTATGTAAATAAGGACGACCTGATGGAATACCAGGTGAATGGCCGCGTAGTGATCCTCGCTGCCAGTGCTTGTGAAAGTGCCCGCCTGTTGTTGAACTCCAAATCTCAACGTCATCCCAATGGCCTGGCCAATAGCAGCAACGTGGTAGGTAAATACCTGCACGACTCTACCGGTACGGCGATGGGTGGTGTGCTGCCGCAGCTCTTCGGCCGCAAGCGCTATAATGAAGATGGTGTTGGTGGTATGCACGTTTATTCTCCATGGTGGGGTGATAACAAGAAGCTCGACTTCCCCCGTGGTTACCACATTGAATATTGGGGTGGCATGGGTCAGCCTGCTTATGGCGTTGGCTGGGGTACTGAAGGCATGAATGGCAAATATGCCGTGAATGGCCAGAAGAAAGAGGCTGGTGGTTATGGTAAATCGCTGAAAGAGGACGTTCGTTTCTTCTATGGTGCCAGCGTAGGTATGGCCGGTCGTGGTGAAGCGTTGTCGCTGGAAAGCAACTATTGCGCAATCGATCCCAATGTGGTTGATAAATATGGTATCCCTGTATTGAAGTTCAATGTGAAGTGGTCTGAGCATGAGATCAACCAGGCGAAGCATATGAAGGAAACCTTCCGGGAGATCATGCACAACATGGGTGCGATCATTACCTGGGGTGATGATGGTACGAAGGAGAACAACTATGGCATCGATACGCCGGGTAAAATCATCCATGAAGCAGGAACCATCCGTATGGGTGATGATGCCAAACGTTCTGCTCTTAATAAGTGGAGCCAGGCACACGATTGTCCCAACCTGTTTAATGTTGACGGCGGTCAGTTTGTATCGCAAGCCGATAAGAACATCACGTGGACCATCCTGGCGCTTTCTATGAGAGCGAGTGAATATATCATCGATGAGATGAAGAAACAGAATCTTTAATTACTAAGAATCCAGAATTCAGTATTCTGAATCCAGAATAAATGCAATAAGTTATGGATAGAAGAAAATCCCTCAAAGCATTAGCGTTAGGAACGCTTTCTGCCGGTGTGTTGCTGGAAGCCTGTGGTGATGGCGATAAAAAGCCTGCAGATGATAAAGCTGCCTCCTCCCAGCCTGCTTCCGCCATCGACCGTATGAAGGAAGAGGAAGCGCATTATAAGGCTGTTACCTCCTCTACTTTCTTTACACCAGCTGAGCTGGCTACCATCACAATCCTGGGCGATATCATTATCCCCAAGGATGAGGTAAGTGGCAGCGCCTCCGATGCCAAGGTGCCTGAATGGATCGAGTTTATCGTAAAGGATATGCCCGAGCATCAGATTCCTATGCGCGGCGGCTTGCGCTGGCTCGATATGCAGTGCCTGAAACGCTATGAGAAGGCTTTCAAGGATTGCGATCAAAAGCAGCAAATGGAAATGGTGGATGAGATCGCCTGGCCCGCCAAGGCCAAGCCTGAAATGGCGCAAGGTGTTGCTTTCTTCAACCTGATCCGCAACCTCACTGTTACCGGCTTTTATACTTCCGAGATCGGCGTGAAGGATATTGGCTATGCTGGTAACAAACCCAATAAATGGAATGGGGTGCCTGATGATGTATTGAAGCAATACAACCTGGCGTATACAGAAAAGGAGATAAAGGAGTGCGCCAGCTACACCTAAACTGCGACAACTACCTTTAACAAAATACTCAAAGATCCCGGTACACTGCTTTTGCGCAGTTGCCGGGATCTTTGTATTTTAACCGGGCAACATTAAGAAAAACCTGATAAGATGATTTTACCCATTGTGGCATATGGAAATGACATCCTGCGCCAGCCCTGTACGCCGGTGGATGCCCAATATCCTGCGCTGGATGCACTGATTGGCAATATGTGGCAGACTTTATATGTGGCCAATGGTTGTGGGCTGGCTGCTCCGCAGGTGAATCATGCGATACGGTTGTTTATTGTAGATAGTGTGCAAACGTTTGAGAACATGGAACAGCGTAGCCGTAAAAAGTATTTCGATACGCATGGTGGTATTCAGGAGACTTTTATCAACGCGAAGATCATCGAGCGTTCTTTTGATACGTGGACAGATGAAGAGGGTTGTCTTAGCATCCCTTCGCTGGCCGGAGAAGTGGAAAGGCCCTGGGCTGTGACTGTTGAATATCTTGACAGGAACTTTCAATCGCACATTCGCACCTTCAGTGGTTCTACTGCCCGTATGATACAGCACGAGTATGATCATACAGAAGGTATTCTTTATCTCGATTACCTGAAGCCGCTACGACGTACGCTGCTAAAGTCAAAATTGCAAAAAGTTAAAGAAGGAAAGGTTAAAGCTAATTATCCAATGAAGTTTCAGTGATCTTCATAATCACTGCTTCATGTTTTTATACTAAGTAATTCTTCTTATTCGATTGTTAATAATTCTCTCATCTTTTTAGAAAATAAGAGCCACGTCGTACATTTGCACCACAGAATAAAGGATTTACGTGTAGCATATATCTTAGGTCATAGTTATGAAGATCAGTGTGGCAACATATATCATCGGTTATTTCTTTTTCCTGGCATTCCTCTTCCATAGTGTGGTACCGGATGCAATGATCTTGTCGGGCCATCTTTCTACTAAAGTAGTAAAGGCCGCGCTGGAAGAACAGGAGGAAGCGAAGAACGCTGAGCGTGGTGCTGAAGAAACAAAAGCTGATCCACGTACTGAATACCTGCCCGGTGCGCATGCATCTTTTTATATTCATCCGGTACAGTTGTTTGTCATCTCTGATAAGAATATTCCCAGGAATACAGACTTTCTGCAGGCAGTGGTGTTACCCGTGCCTACTCCCCCACCCAATGTAACTATTGTTTAATCTGTTTCCGTCAGCGCAAGGCTGATGCTTTGTTACTTGTCGATAGTTAAAATTATCGTCATAGAAATTTTTCTACCCGTTTAAAAATTAAATCATGCGTTATAAAACTCAATATATTATTGCATCACTATTCTTTTCTTTCCTATTATTGTCAACTGCAACTGTGATTGGTCAAGATGCGAAGAATGGTGTTACTCACAAGAAAGTTGCTACTATCGATAACCCGGTGCAAAACCTGGTACAACTGGAGCCCGGCGTTTTTGAATATGATCAGCTGCAATCAAAGCAATTGAAACTGCCTGCAGGTAAGCATTATGGTTTTACTGTGGCAGAAATTGAAGCTGTTTTTCCGGAGTTGATAAAGACTACGACCCACACTTATATGTATGGCAAGAATACTTACCGTACTGCTACTGTAAAAACAGTGGATATGGAAAGTCTGATACCGGTGTTGGTAGCTTCTATGAAGCAGCAACAACAGGAAATAGAGCAATTGAAAAAGGAGCTGCAGGAGCTGAAGAAGCCGGTAGCCGCCCTTTCTAAATAGTGGCAGACGGTTTGGCGACCAATAAAAACAGGTCTGCTTTTTTACGAGTCCCCCTTGTACTGCTGCATCAGTGCCTGGGGGCTCGTTCTTTTGCGGCAGTCGTGAATCGGCAATCGGCAATACCGGCTCTTTCGAGCTTATTCTCAATTACTTATTTAACCATCCCGGTTTAGCTGTTTCGGCTTATCTTTGCGCGCCTAAAAGGCAGGTTGCAGGTAGCACCTGATCACAGAAAACTAAACAAATATGGCTTTACAAGCAGGCGTCGTAGGACTTCCGAACGTAGGAAAATCAACTTTGTTCAACGCGGTGAGCAACAGCGCCAAGGCGCAGGCGAGCAATTACCGCTTTTGTACCATCGAACCCAATGTGGGCCTGGTGGATGTACCGGATGCCCGCCTCAGCAAACTGGCCGAACTGGTAGTCCCTAATCGTATCGTGCCTACTCAGATAGAGATCGTAGATATCGCTGGTCTGGTGCGTGGCGCCAGCAAGGGTGAAGGTCTGGGCAACCAGTTCCTGGGTAATATCCGCGAAGTGGATGCGATCATCCACGTGATCCGCTGTTTCGAGGATGAAAACATCCTGCGTGATGAAGGCGCCATCAATCCTGTAAGTGATAAAGAGATCATCGATACTGAATTGCAGTTGAAAGACCTGGACAGCGTGGAGCGTAAGATTGGCCGCGTGGAGAAAGCTGCCCGTGTTGATCCCAAGATGAAAGCCGAACTGGAGATACTGGTGCGCTGCAAAGAGCATTTGCAACAAGGTAAGAGCATCCGCGGACTCAATCTTTCCAAAGAAGAGCGCGCAGCTATTGCCGATCTGTTCCTGCTGACAGAAAAGCCCGTGTTGTATGTAGCCAATGTGGATGAGGCGTCTATGCATACTGGTAATAAGTATTCTGAAGTGCTGGCAAAGGCTGCTAAAGAGGAAGGTGCAGAGATCATCGTGATGAGTAATAACATCGAAGCGCAGATCGCAGAAATGGAAGATCCGGCCGACCGCCAGTTGTTTATGGAAGAATATAAGATGACAGAGCCTGCGCTGAACCGTCTTATTACTTCAGCTTATAAGTTGCTCAACTTGTTCACCTATTTCACCGCGGGTGTACAGGAAGTGCGTGCATGGACTATTCACCAGGGCTGGAAAGCGCCGCAAGCTGCGGGTGTGATCCATACCGACTTTGAAAAGGGCTTTATTAAAGCGGAAGTGATTGCTTACAGCGACTTCGTGCACTATGGTTCTGAAGCTGCTGCCCGTGAAGTGGGTAAGCTGCGTATTGAAGGGAAGGAATATGTGGTGAAGGATGGTGATGTGATGCACTTCAGGTTCAACGTATAATCTGTCTGAACCACGATTTTGCGGATTGAGAGGATATTAGATAGAAAAAATATAAAAGGGCTCAAACTTGTTGATAGCAACAGTTTGAGCCTTTTTCGTTTTGAGTGCTGGCGCGAAGCCTAAAATGATGTAATTATTGATTGATCTGATGTGCGTCTTTTCTGCTTAACTCTCCTCTTCTGGCTTATCTAATTTCATCACAATCCGTGGAATATGTGTGAAAAAAAAGAAAGGATGTTGTGATGTTCCACGGGGAACCACAATACTGGCGTGGTTTTCACGTTGAGGGCAAAAATCCTCAAAAAGAAGTAATCCACAATGATTGATTTGATATTAGTCAAATGAAAGGCCTGTTTTTGTTTGTCAAATGTCAAAGTCCGGGCGGATAAAGCGGCTTGCGATAAAGCGTTTCGATCTACTTTAGCCATGCTTCCTTAGGTTTTATCATCGTCTGGGAGATTAATATTTATGCAGGCAGTGTCTCTTTTTCATTTTACCAATGATCTCTCCAATCTCTACGAAATGATGCGGCATCCGGATGACTATGTGCTGGAGGGCGATACCTTGCATATGAAGTTTTCTTTGTTGATCCCATTTGCCTTTTTCCTGCTGCTTATTGTTGTATTG
Source organism: Paraflavitalea sp. (assembly GCF_059502485.1). NCBI lineage: Bacteria > Pseudomonadati > Bacteroidota > Chitinophagia > Chitinophagales > Chitinophagaceae > Paraflavitalea > Paraflavitalea sp. The sequence continues at coordinate 142,515 of NZ_JCACET010000010.1, read as the reverse complement.
ATCGTGCAGGTGCTCCGAAAGGAGCCAAGGGTTATTACTTATAAGCCGGGTTTAAACAGGAAATGGTTGTTAATCTTGTCGGCTATGCTGCCTGTTCAATTCGTGGTGCTCCGTTTAGGAAAAGAAAATTTGCTTGATGTAGCAGGTGTGCTACTCACCGTTGCTCAATGTCTGTTGTTGCCCCGCATATTCATTACCCGAAAAGCCAGGGCGTCGAATGGTAATTAAGTAAAGGCTATTGCAGACTGCGGTGCATAAGGGTTATAAAGTGGAACGCCGTGTGAAACCAAGAAAAATGTGGTGTTCCACGGGGAACCACAATATGGGCGTGGTTTTCACGTTAATGGGCTGCTTTGTTTCACTCCGGAATTTATTGTGTATACGTATATCTTTTTTTCTATAACATCGGTGCTACCAACCGTGCCGTCTTTTCGGTGAGCTCATAATACCAGGGGCGCGCCTCCCATCGTATCGGATCTATCTGTTCTGCATCTTTCAGGTCTTCGTAAAAGATGTTGGTTAACTCTGTAGCCACTGCTTCATCATAGACAATGGCATTTACTTCAAAGTTGAGGTCGAAGCTGCGGTAGTCCATGTTTGCCGTACCTACGATGGCTACCTTTCTATCGGTGACCATTGTTTTGGCATGTACAAACCCTTTTTGGTACCGGTATATCTCTACGCCTGATTTCAGTAGCTCACTGTAATAGGAACGCGCAGCGGCATTCACAAATACGGAATCTGAAATACCGGGCACCAGCAGTTTTACTTTCAATCCACTCAGTGCTGCTACGATCAATGCCTCGACGATGCTTTCGCCTGGTATGAAATATGGAGTAGTGATCAGGATTTCTTCCTGCGCCAGGAAAATGGCTTGTAACAGCGAATATAGAATCGTTGGCCGGTCAGAGTCCGGACCGCTGGCTGCTATCTGTACCAGCTTATCGCTTTTGGAGGATAGTATATGGGCTTTGGGAAACAAGATGCTGTCGGGCTCGAGATGATCATCGGCGCAAAAGTTCCAATCGGCCAGGAATAGGTATTGCAGGTACAATACGCCCGGTCCTTCGATGCGCAGGTGGGTATCGCGCCAGAACAGGTCGTTGGGTTCATTGGACTTGTTGACGTAGCGGTTGCTCACATTGATACCACCTACAAAGCCTACCTTACCATCCACGACGATAATCTTGCGGTGGTTACGGTAGTTGATACGGTTGGCCAGGAAAATAAAGAGTATCCTGTAGAAGGGATATACTTTAACGCCGGCGTTGCGCAGTCGGCTCACCATTTTCTTGCGAATGGAGCGGCTGCCGAAATCGTCATAGATGAAACGCACCTCTACCCCACTCTTCGCTTTGCGGATCAGCACTTCTTCAATGGCGCGTCCTGTTTCATCATCTTCATAGATGTAGTATTCAATATGAATATGATAGCGTGCCCGCTCCAGGGCTTTCAGTACTTCGGGAAACTTCTGTTCACCATTTACCAGTATCTGCACGTGGTTGTTGGCAGTGAGGGGGCTGGAACCGTCTTTCAACAGCAGCCGTGCCAGTTCTTTATTATCGGCAATGGCCGGGTTTTTCCTTTCAAGATTGTGCAGGGTATAATGGACAATGGCATCCTGTATTTTCTTTTCGAGGTTGTTGTCCTTGACCAGTTTCTTATTGTAGATCTTCCTTTTCCGGTAGTTAATACCAAAGGAGAAATAGACCAGGATGCCAACGATGGGAACAAAGATGGCCAGCAGCATGTAGGCTACTGTTTTAGTGGTGCTGCGGGTGTCGTAGATGATGCGCAGGCATACCAGGGCTACGATGACAACATAGATGGTCTCATAAATGGGCAATGATCTCATGGGCGGTGCGCTGGTGATTTATAGTCAGGCTGTTGAATACATGCTAAGGTAATCGAAAAGGTTTACGTGGTCGCAATTACCCCTCTAAAATGACAGAGCCACACCCCTTCTGTGATAAATGCGATTTATAGCTTTGTTCTACGAAAAACAAAAAACTATTAGTCATGAAAACAACAAACATTCTCTACTGGATCTTCACCATTATTTTTGCCGCCTTTATGGCCATGGGTGCATTTTACGACATTATCAGTCACCCAATCGCTATTCAAGGTATGCATACCGAACTGGGCTACCCGCTCTATTTTATTCCTTTCATTGGTGTGTTGAAAATGCTCGGGGCTATTGTTATCCTGTTGCCTGGTTTTCACCGTATCAAGGAATGGGCGTATGCCGGCTTTGCTTTCGACCTGATTGGCGCCACTTACTCCGTATACTCGATCGGTAAGCCTGATTGGATGTATATGCTCGTTATGATCGCATTTATGTTCTTTGTATATTTCCTGTATGTGAAGAGAAAGAAATTGCTGGAGCAGAAAGCAGACGTTTCCCGCAGCAATAGCAGCTTGGTGACCAGCGCTATCGCATAAAAAGTATGGCATTGCGTATAGAAGAATGGCGCTGCAGAACAATTGTTCCGGCAGCGCCTTTTCTATGGTATGGATCGCCTTTCTACAGTACGATATCCAGGTTGGATGCATATTTGAGGTTATCTACCACTTTTTGTACACTGGTGCCATCTGTTTTAGAGCGCATGACAGTACTCTTATCGAAGTATGAAGTGATCCAGTACACAAAATGGTTTACGGGATCTATCTCTATATCGCCTGATCCGATAATATCGGTATTCGGTATGGGTAGTTTTTCCAAAGTACCTGTACCATCCAATGCTCCTTTATAGATAGCACCGTTGCCGTTATCTATAACATATATATGACCATTGGCAGGATCTAAAGCTAAATTAGCAGGTGATGCAAGTCCATCTGATCCGTCGAATAACACTTTTGCAGGCTGGACCGACTGGCCATCTATGCTGCCTTCGAATACCGACACTGTTATATATTCCGCCCAGTATAGCTTGCCGGCAGCCGCATCTAATTTGAATCCTCCGGCCATCGGGTCACCCGGAAGCTGGTATAATTCTTCTACGGGGCCTGTGCCATCGCCTTTGATCCTTTTAATGCTATGGTGACCGGGCTGGGTACTACTCCAACTGGTAAAATAGAGTCTTCCATTTTTGTCGAGGTCCATATCTGCAATGAAATTCCCGGCCGGATCTGTATAAACAAGGGCCATGGGGGCTGTACCGTCTGTTGACCCGCGATAAATAACATTGTTGTCTGCCCAGTAGATAAATCCATTTGCCGCATCGGCTTTTAAGCCAAACATTGTAAAGGCTACTCCATCGGCGGGGCCATATAATTCCTGTACGGTGGCATTGCCAAATTCGTCTACAACTGCTTTGTAGATGTGGCCTTCGCTGCCATCGGAAGCATTAAAGTATATGTCTTTTACACCGGCAGGTGTTTCTTCTACTATGAAGTTGCCAGCGGGTACGGTATGTGTACCTTGTTTTATGATCAGCGATACTGTGCCGGGCGTGGTCTTCGGAATTTTCACCTTCAGTTGTGTAGGTGTGCTTTGGGTGATGAGGCCTTCGTCGGTACCAAACAACACTTTGCAATTACCTTCTTCAAAATTATAGCCTTTGATGGTGATGGTGTCGCCTGCTTTGCCTTGCCCGGGTATTATCTGTTCGATAATTGGCGCAGGTATGATCGATTCATTGATGGTGTAGCTGGGACCATCTGCCACAGAATCCATCTGTCCTGTGTAGTTGTAGTGATCGTTGATAGGGTTTTGCCTGCTGAAGGTGAAACGCAGCTTACCGCTTGTTGTTCCTTCGGGAATGTAGAGCATCATGCGGCGGGGCGACATTTGCACTATCTGTACTTTGGTGTTGTTGATGTGTGCTGTTGCTTCTCCAGGATGGTAGGAAAAGTTGTTGCCATATACCATAATGTATATACCTGAAGGGCCAGTGCCGGGTGAGATACTGTCGATGGTTATTTTGCCAAAATCGCGCACATCGACCACTTCTTTGTGGCAGGCTGCCAGCAAAGTGAGGGCGGTGGCTATAAGCAGGAATATCTGTTTTTTCATTGTTTCTTTTTTTAGCTGGTTTTTTACAGGCTGAACTGGAAGCCAAGTGTATAGTATACACCGGGCTTGTAATCACGCACGTAGTAATCGCCCTGGATGTATTTCTCTGTAACAGGCCCGAGCCGGCCTTGTACGTGCCACTCGAAATACGTAGGTGTGGTATTGAATTTTTTATTGAAATCATTGTCTACGTACTGCCGTAACGGTGCATTGAGCAGGTTCTGTGCTGCCACCCGTACACTGATCCATTTGTTGATCTTTTGCAGGATGGACAGATCAAGCAGGTGTCTGCTGCGCTCCCACACCCAGGGTTCGAGATCCCATATATTGGCTCCTGATGTGTTGGTGATGATGTGGTCGGCAATGACATTGTATTGGACTGATATTCTGCTGCCACTGGCTTTGTGGTCATAAAATAAACCGGCATTCACGATCCAGGGTGCTGCTCCTATGAAGGGCCGGGTTTTTCCTCCCGGATAATAGTTGTCCTTATCGAGTGCGGTAATTAACATGGCCTTGTTGCTTGCTTCTGTAAAGTTGTAGCAGGCATTGACGATAAGGCCCATGTGGCGGAAAATATTGCCACCGAGAAAAGCCAATTGCTTGCGTACTTCTATTTCTGTTCCAACAATACGGGCAAAAGGGAAATTGGCGTGCGTAAAGCCGGGAATGCCTGTATTGGTAGTGGCCATGGTTTCTTCGATAGGCTCTTTGAGGCGCTTGTGGTAGATGCCTGCCGATACCATTTCTCCGGCTGAAGGGTACCATTCGAGGCGCAGGTCGTAGTTGTCGATGCGGGCATCGTGCAGAGTAGGTTTTCCGAGGTAGGTAAATCCTTCGGAGGGATTATAGGTAATGAAAGGTGATAGCTCACGCAGCTCAGGGCGATTGAGCGTTTTGCCATAGCTCATTCTTAGCTGCCAGTCTTCAGCGAGGTGCAGGTTGGCGGAAACGGAGGGCAACCAGAAATACTGGTTGGTGGGAGGCGCCGTTCCAACCAGCACCTGCTGGCCGTTGCCATCGGGCAGGTATTCGTGCAATATTTGTTCTCCTTTGGTAGTGAGTACGCGGCGTTTGGAATATTCAAATCTTGCGCCACCATATATATCGAGTTTCATCACGGGTTTGTTGCCAAATGGCCACTGGAAACTGAGTGGCAGATTGGTGGCGAGGTAACCAGCCACGTTATCAAAAATGGCTTTGTAGCCGTTGGTTTCAGCACCGCCTACGCCTACCTGCTGTATGGCTGTGTGCATGCGCACAGCGCCGTTGTTGAGCTTGTCCCGTATGGAGTCGCCCAGGTTGGTCCATGGGTCCTTGCTAAAGGACAAGGGGGGGAAATCGCGATAGGCCAGCGAACTGAAGTAGTAGTCTTTGCGGCGGCTTTCAAAGTAAACGCCGGTCCGGATAAGAAACCCTTTATGTTTTGAAAGTGGTTTGAGGGTATAGTCGAGGCTGCCCTGCCAGCGTTTTTCATTGCCTTCTCCATCATAGAAACGACCCACCACGGTGTTTCTGCGGGTACCAGTATACAGTTGCCAGGTGGTGGAATCTGTAATATTCAGTTTGCCAAAGCCTGCCCGGTCTCCAACGATCGATGCGTCATCGGGAATAAATACATTGGAAAACTGGTTGGGATCTTTCGACTGTGCTTCGGAATAACTGGTGGTCCACTCGATGTGGTGTTTATTGTTTGTTGTTTTATGATTACCGCTGAGCATACCCAGGTATAGATCCTGTGTGTTGTAAGCGTTTTCCATGCGACGCAAAAACAGGGAGCCGGCTTCGGAAGCAAACCACTCCTGCAGTGTATTGATCTGCAATATTTGTTTGGTGCTGTGATTGAGCAAGCCCATGGCAGAGATCTCGTTTCTTGCATCGATGATCAGCGAAAGGTGTTGCATGCCTGCGAGCCGTACATTGGTGGCATATACCGAGTCGTAGCTAATGCGGTAGTTGTAATCCTGTAAAAGCTGGAGTGGCACACCTGGCGCGGGGAATACAGTATCTCTATAGCTGTTGGCGTGACGGGACGTGTTGGTACGATAGTAAGTGCGCTGGTTCTCATAACGGGCTACTGTAACGCTGTTGAGCTTCATCTTGCCAAGGTTGACGTACGTGTAATATGTTGCGTCTCCTTGTATGTCGGTGGGATGATAGACCTGCTGCAGGTTCCAGGCTTTGGTACTGCGTGTGAGGAGCGCCCTGGTGATGTTTTCGTTGGTAAGGGTATAGTTGTTAGGAGCGTTCGGAATGTCCGGCAGCATAACCTGACCAAAAGGATTGCGCGGCATGTTGATGGGCATGGTGCGGGAGCCATCATCATAGCCCAGCCAGTCGTATTTGCCGGTGCCTGCCTGGGTGTGGTTGTCGAAGAATTTATTGCCGGTACGGTATTGTGCATTGAGGCTTATTTCGAATCTGCGAATGGGCACCGATCTTTTGGTATATACTTTTACCACCCCTCCGGCAAAATCTGCCGGTAGTTCAGGTGCTGGTGATTTGTATACGATCATTCGGTCGATCACCGATGAAGGTAGTAGATCGAAGTTGAAGGCTCTCTTGTTGGGGTCGGTAGAGGGCAGGAAAGCATTGTTGAGGTATACGGGGTTGTAGCGGGGCGTCATGCCACGGATACTGATGAACCCATCTTGCAGGGTGACGCCGGCCACACGGCGGGCCACTTCCGAGGCTGACCTGTCTACGCTGATGGTGATCTGCTCCGAAGAGATGCCGGATACCACGCCGGTGGCCATTCTGATCTCATTCACCAGTTTCTTGTCGGTGGTCGTGATCATGCGGTCGGCCTGCACGGTTACTTCTCCCAGTTGACGGCTATCTTTTTGCAGGGCAATGCTCAATGTGATCGTAGAATCATCCTGCACGGTAATGTTGGGGATTTCCTTCCAGGCATATCCTACATAGCTGATGGTAGCGGTATAAGTGCCGGGTGATAATGTGAGGGTGAATTGTCCATTGTCGTCAGTTACAGCTCCCCTGTTACCAATGCGGATGCTGGCGCCGGCTACCGGTTGCTTCGTTTCTCCATCTGTCACTTTACCCGATACCTTGCCGGGATCTTTGGTGGGAGAAGTCTTTACAGGTTTTGCTCCTGCTTCTTTGTTGATGATGATGTATCCGTTTACTTCTTTGAATGCGAGTGGCGTATTCTGCAACAGACCTTTCAACACCTGCTCCAGCGTTTTATCATTATAGGATATAACCGGGGCTTTGTAGCCTGCTGTGTTTTCTGCATTGAAGGCCAGCTTCAGGTTGGCGCTTTTTTCGATCTTCTGCAAAGCGGCTGCCATGTTCTCCCCGGAAAAGCTGATGGTGATCTTTTTTAATAAAGGGGATGCCGGTTGTTGTGCGTGCAGCAGACTGCATAGCATTAGTGATGCAAATAATAGGAACCATCTCCATAAATGCTGTCGTGGTTTTGTACGGTGTAAAAAATCCATACCTTCGTTTTAGTTTATATTATTAGGAATGCCGGTACTTCCAATACCGGGGTTTCTGCGGCGCCTGCTTCCAACAGGCGCTTTTTATTTTAGTGAATAGTTACGCGGGTGCTATCGCCGGGCTGCCATTTGGCGCGGTTGCCGTTGATGGCGCTGATGACTTCTATCAGATTATTGGGATCAGTACCATATTTTATTGGCAGACTGTACAGGTTGCGGCCTATGGCAGGATTGCCGGCTACGACCTTAATGCCATACAGTTGTTGCATAAGGGACGCCATTTCTTTAAAGCTGGCTTGTGAAAGCCTGATCTCTCCTGTTGTCCATAAGCCTATTGCATCGACAGGTGTTTTACTAAGCTGAGTTGTGTTGCTGCTGATAGTATAATTGACTGCATCGCCGGGCAGCAAGGTGGCGATGGTTGTCTGCTGCCGCCCTACTCTTACTTTACCCGTCTTAACGGCCACCTGCACGTGGCGCGCCAGACTGTCGGTAGTAACTGTAAAGGAAGTACCCAATACAGTGGTTTGCATGCCTTCACTGCTTTGTACAATGAAGGGTTGTTGTGCGTTGTGGGTGACCTGGAAGAATGCTTCGCCCTGCTGCAGGAATACTTTGCGCTCGTTGCCGGTAAAGGCTGCAGGATAGCTGATGACCGAGCGGGCATTGAGCCAGACGTGCGAACTATCGGGCAGTATGATCTCTTTCAACTCTCCATTGCCTGTATGCTTTGTGAGCATTGCCACAGTTGTCTGTGCTGATTTATTGCCTGTGTAACGGAATAGCAATCCTGCACCTGCTATGATCACTACTATGGCGGCCGCTACGCCTGCCACCCATTTGCGCCAGGGCAAGCGGTGTTGCTGTGGCACCTGTTCTATCTTTTGCCATAGCTGTTGATAACGCAGTTCCTGATCAGCGGCGGGCTGATCGTTGGCCTCCGGCATATCTGCAAAGTCGATCGTTGCCAACGCTTCTTCTGCCTCGGGCGTGGAGAGGTAAAGTTGTAGCAAAACCATTTCACGGGCGGTGATGGTTTGCTCTTTTTGTTTGCGCAGCAGTTGTTTTAATAGTTCCGGCGTGATGGACATTACGGGTGGATTTTGTAAGAAGTACCCAGGGATGTAGCGTGAGTAGTACCCGTAACATTAAGTTAATATTCGGAGAAAAGCAGCAGGGCCAGTGAGTAAGCGTAAGGGGTAACTTGCGTGCGCAGGTAAGCCAGTGCGAGGCTCATCTGCTTTTTGACGGTGAGCACGGAGATGCCCAGTTCATCGGCTATCTGTTGGTAACTTTTGTCTTCTTCCCGGCTCATGAGGAATATTTTCCTGCGTACCGGTGGCAGTGATTGGATGACAGTCTGGATGTGTTTTTCGATCTCTTCGAAGTAGAGTTGCTCCAGTGGGTTGAGCTGGTGGGTAGGCATTTCGGGCAGGGTGCCGATATCTGTATGGAGTACCTGCCTGCGTAGGGATTTCAGTGCTTTGTGGCGGCAAACTGTAATGAGCCAGCCGGTAATGTCATCTCCTTCCATGGTGGTCCTGTTTTCCCACAGGCTGGCAAAGACATCCTGGACTACTTCTTCGGCATCCTGCCGGGTGATGCATATTTTGGCGGCGTAGGCCATCAGGCGGGCGTCGTAGGTCATGAATATTTCCCTGAATGCAGGTTCTGACCCGTTTTTGAAAGCGGAGAGTACAGCGGCTGTAATTGTGAGATGTTGAGAATGGGCAATGTGCATGCAGGCGATTGAAGCGCCGCAAAAGTAATAAGGGCATGTTACCAAACTATTAAGTGGAAGGATTATGCTATTGTGCAGATATTGTTGGGGGGGATCAGTACTTGTCCGGCTCATACCATTGTTGCCGGGAGATGTGTGTTACTTGTTCATTTTTTACATCCCACCTTACGACTCCCGTGTTTTTTGCCAACCATACAGTACCAGTCTTTCTCGAGTCGTAGAATGTTTCAAACACATCCATTTTGATGCAATCTTTGTACTGTATGCCGTTTACTGTTGTTGGTTCTTTACCGATGTAGACAAACGTTCTATGATAATCACCGTTGCGGTATTTGTAGTGGATGCCCGGTTTTAGTTTTTTTGGAAATAGCAACCATGCACGCTGTGCCATCGTTTGCAGGTCTTTGCTCCAGGACTCAACCTTATATACTTTTTTGCCCTGAAAGCAATACAGGAGGCGGGTAAAGGAATTGTCGCGGAAATCGGTACTATCTGGTGCTGGGGTGGGTTTTTGAAAGTAATACAACTGTACGACTTTTTTAAACTTAGGGTTCGTGTTTTCAGGTTCCACGAGGCTAAACGTGTGCCTGTCTCCCGGCCATACCCGGGCGTTTGTTTCCCGGCAGATCAATGTTTCTGTAAATGATTGATTAGTAGAATCGATGTGCTTGAGAAATGTATAGGTCTTGTCCTTTTGTACAGGAAAGTAGCTGGTAAACGAAGGGGATTTACAGGATGCGAATGCGATCATGGAAAGGATGAAGATACGGCTGGGGTGCATGTTGATGGTTAATGTTGGCGTAAGTTCTGAATTGCCGGTCAAATTGCCAAGGGTACTCCCGAATGTTTAGTCGAGCAGCCATTCAAACTGTGGACCCCGGAAAACTACGAAGCAAATAGCAATTCCGATCAAACCGCTGGTGACGCTTGTCCGGCTGATGATCTTAAGGTCGGATACGATACTGATCAGTGTCAGGAATCCCCAAATGCAAAACGCGATAAAAGCAGTTATGAGGGCGTAGTTGACCAATTGCCTGTCCAGCCCATTGAAAGATACTACTTCAGGGTCGCCGTATACGGGCAGGTGGTCTACTCTAAGGTAGCCTTTGAAGATGAAGAAGGACCAGGTGAGGCCGGACAAGATCATGTTGATACCTGCGAGAAGGTGGAGTATGGAGAAGGCTTTGAGGAGGTATTTGTCGGCTTTGGTGTGATTCATGGGGTTTGTTTCGATGGTTCTACGTTTGTCTGGATATCAGGCATCTGCTTTACCTTGTACAATTCGTTCCAGTAGTTTTAATACATCTTTGGGCAGTGCCTGGCTGGTATAGAAGTCTTCACCTGTTGGGTGCAAATCTTTTTCGATCATGAGGCGGAGACATTCCTGGATGATATACCAGGCCATGTTCTGGTTTTTGAAATCCATCACTGGCTTGGCTGTATAAGGTAAGGCTGTAAACAGTCCCAAGTTATTATTATTGGTTGTCCATTTGCAAAAATCGAGGATGATGGGAACTATTTTAAATTTCGGGTCTTTAGTTTGGCGTTCGAATGCCTTTTTGATTTCGTGCTCATGGATGTACTTGGTGCGCATGAAATTAGGGCTTACCATGAAGCACACTATGTCTGATTGATCGAAGTGCTCCTGTATTTCATAATGCCAATCTATGCCGGCTGTTAGCTCAGTGCAGTACCAATGAGATATTTTGCCATCAAGTTGTAGGGCGGAGAGGTGTTCGATGAATTTGTTAATGAGAAGTAGATCGTCTTTCGAATAAGAGATAAATACTTTTTTCGGATTATCCTGTTGAGTACGAATTGGTTGTTTTTTTTCTTTTGAAAATACTCCATCCATTAGTTGATTGATATTTAATGTAGCGAAGGGCTTTTTCTTACATTCAATGGTTTCCTTGCCATAGTCTTTTCTTTCCAAAAGCTCTCTGTAGTCATAAAAATGTTTATCATCAATGTCTTTACAGGTTATACAACTACATGGGATCATTTTATACCATCTGCTTTTCGGCTGTTTGTCTATTTGTTTGAAATAGTTCTTATTTAGCTCGTCTATTTCGTATGATATTATATTCATCAGCTCTTTTGAAAATCGTCCTTGTGTTCGTATGTTCAATTGTTTATTGTCCCATGATTCAGTGATCTCGGCGTAAGTCTTGAGATAGTCCATTTGGCTGCTATCTATTTTGACTCCGGTTTTCCATACCCATTGCTGGTTGTCTTCAGTATAAATATGCCTATGCAAACGAACGATTAGTCTGGTGAGGAGCCCCTTTGGCATGAAGTCATATCGGTATTGTAAAGGGAGGTCATTGACTGGTTGCCAACTATAGCCTTCTGGCGGAGTATCTGGCAACATCTCAGGTACGATATAAGAAGATTGTTTAGGTGATTTATCAATTTGGTAACATAGCTCGAATTGCATCATTAAGCCAAGTAGCTTTTTATGTACGAATTTGTTATAGCCTTTGGGCTCCCATATTCCTGCTAAGTCATTATCTGTAAAGTGCCCATTGTTCTGTTTCACGGTTTGATTATCTAGGACAGCAAAAACAGCATCTGTTGCCCAGGTATTTTGTAATACAATGAAATCATCTAATATACCATAATCCTGGAAGTGCAGGAATACGCCTAGGTCATGAAAAATACTACTAAGTTCTAGTTGTCTTTCGTATTCGTTCACATCATAGCGTATACAAATCGATCTATATCTGTCTATATTTATATATGGGTAATTTACTGATAGATTTTGTAATTCTTCTCTTATCTGAATCCAGTTGGAAGGCATAGGGAAACCAACCAAGGGCAGACGGATAAGCTCTGTTTCAATGTCTTTTTTTAAGTGTTCGAACTCTTCTTGCTTTTTTATATTAAAAGTCTTTGTATCTGGAACTAGAGCATTAAGATCAATGTTGTATTCTCTTGTCAAAAAATCAAATCGGGCCTTTTTCTGAGGAACGTCAATACTTATTTTTCTTTCATTTTTTTCATTAAGTATCAATAATAATGGGCTGTTGCCTCCCAGCAATTCAACGACTTGCAACCAGTAATTTACTGTAGTCTCATCATTGCCGGTGCTATCTTTTCCAGTATCCATGACTAATGCATACAACGATCGGTGTGTGAGGAAAAATTGATGAGTGGTTTGATATATATGTTGTCCTCCAAAATCCCATATATTGTAATAAAACTTTCGTTTCTCACCATCTTTGTCTTTGATATCGAAGCTTAGCCTCTTAATATCAATGCCTCTTGTTGTTTCATCTTCTCCTGGCAAAGGAGCATGAGTATCAAATAGCTTATATCTAAGAGATGTCTTACCTGCTCTTGGCTGACCAATGATTAACATTTTAGCTTCGTACAAAAAATCTCTTCCTTGCTTTTCTAATTCCTTGAAATAGTTTGCGATGGCTGGATATCCTCGCCTAACAATTTCTATTGGTGGTCTAACAAGAGGGTTTCTTGAGATATCAATTCCTTTAAAATCTGATTCGGATAGTTTATCTGTTGTTAATTTGATTGCAATGCGTTTTTGTAGTATTGCAAGAAGAGGGAAAATGTCTTTTATTGCATTTCCGCTAATGTCCAGTTCTTCTAACTGAACTAGTGTATTTATTGGTTTAATTTTAGATATACCATTATCATTAAGAAATAATATTTTTAAGTTCGTTAAGCTTTCTAGGCCTTCGATTATCTTTATTTGATTATTACCGAGATAAAGTTCCTGTAGTTTTACTAAGCTTTTTAAACCTTCGATTTCTTGAATTTCATTCGCACTGAGATATAACTCCTGTAATTCGATTAACTTTTCTAAGCCTTCGATTATCTTTATTTTATTAAAACTTAAGCGTAATTGCTTTAAATGAACTAGGTTCTCTAATCCTTTAAGATCATCAATTGCATTGCTAGTTAAATCTATTAACTGTAGACTAGTTAAACTAGAAAGTGGAGATAAGCAAGTAATCCCCCATGGTTTATTGGCGTCTCCGGCACAAAGAAATTCCGAAAGGTTAATTAATTCAGTAATTGCCGGTGGGATAGCTGTTAATTGGTTACTAATGGAATTGTTCTCATTTATTGCGAGCATTGTTGGCTTACGACCTTCCACTGCGTTACTTAATGTAAGACGTTTAATGTGGATGCAGCTTCTCAACGCTTTATCGATTGGGCTTCCTGTAATAAAATCAATATCCTTCAATCCACATCTCCCTAAATCTAAATACAGATTCTTTGCACTAAAACACTTATTAATTCGCTTAAGTGCCATTTCACTCATTGCAATACGGTTTTATGTTGATTATACATCAGGTATCCCTTGAAGATATAAGTTATTCCACTCCACACAAAATGCCAAATTCCTGTTTGATATACGTCAAGGAAGCCGACAACCCTAACCTTGCTCATACAGCTACAGTATGCATGACCTGATACGAGTATTCTTCCGTGAAAGTGTCTCCCAAACAATTCTTGCCACACGGAATTGACAGCATTGCAGGGTACCCCTTCGAATAACCCTTCAACAAGCTCAGGATGACAGAGATTCTGGACTGGCACCCCCCCCTTCGCATAAGCATCTCTAATATATGTTCATATGGTTCTTTTGCTATAATTTACCTGCCACACACTCATTCAGTTATGCAAATAAGTAAGGTTATAGCAACCACCCTCCTATCGACAGGCTTTTTGCTGGTTCATGCCCAAAACGATAATTCATTTGTATTGAAAGGCACTATCGAGGGCACGAGCGAAGGGCTGATGTATTTGCGTTACATCGATGGGAAAAGTGGCCTTCCCGACAGTGCGGTCATTTCCAATGGCCGCTTTGAGTTCAAAGGCAAAATGGGCATACCTTATCTTACATCCCTGTGGTTGAAAGAAGAGAAACATAACGAGGCGAACATGACCCGTTTTTTTATGCAGCCTGGCGCGATGGAAGTTAAATTGGTGACCGGGGCATTTGAGAAAATAGCCGTTACAGGCTCTGCTGTACAGGACGAATACCGGCAAGCATTGCAATCCAAGGCTAAGGCAGACAAGAAATACAAGTCATTGCTTGATTCCCTGAATGCCACTAAGGATAAGGCCCAAATGGCAAAGCTACGTGAACGACTGCCCCCTTATTTTCAGGAGTGGTACCAGGGGGAGTATGATTTTATCAATGCTCATCCCCAATCACCAGTATCGCTTTTCCTTTTAAATTCTCATTCGATAGACCTTCCTCTTGATACGTTGGCATTTCACTATAATAGGCTGGGTACTGTATTGCAACAGTCATCACAGGCGGCCGGTCTACGGGAGTCTATGGCAAAATTGCTCGCCGGCTCGCCTGGTAGTATAGCCAAAACGTTTTCCTCCAGTGATATCAATGGCGCTAAGCTGAGCCTGGAAGATTATAAAGGCAGGTATGTGCTGCTCGATTTTTGGGGGAGCTGGTGTGCACCTTGCCGAAAAGGCAATCCGCATCTGATAAGCCTGTATAAGAAATATAAAAGTAAGGGTATTGAGTTTATTGGGATTGCTGATGATGATAAAACTGTCGATGCCTGGAAACAAGCAGTGGCAAAGGATAAGATTGGGTTATGGAAGCATATCCTAAATGGTAAAACACCTTTGGCCGATGGAGGTTACGATTCACGTAATGCCTTGTCAACACATTATGGTGTTCATTATTTTCCTACCAAGATATTGATCGATCCATCTGGTAAAATTATCGGCCGTTATGGTGAAGAGCAAGAGCCACTGGATAAACAGCTGGCAGAAATATTTGATTCCCGCAAGTAAAAAGCCCGTATGCTTAAATTGGCATTCATTCTCCTTTTATGTTTACCCCTGTCTTTAGCGGCACGGCAATATGAGAAGCGGCCGCTAACAAAGCAGGATGAGGAAAAGGGAATATATGGCATTTATATACTTCCACATTTTGAGGTGTTTGTTCGACTCACCTTGTACAAGAACCACCGGTTTGAATATCTCAATGAACATATTGGCAGGAGTATCAGTGTAGGAAAATGGACCATGAGTGGCAATGTTATTGTTTTGAATAGTGATATCGACAGTAATAATATTCCTGTTAAGGTTTATTATTTCGATACGGATTCTGCAAAGGCTGCATTTTTACAGCTGCGTGGCTATGTAGCCGACTATCCACCAGTTAACCGTACAAAGTTTCTGATGCTTTTCAACTTAAAGAATGAATCGATTCCGGATGGTATGGCCCGTATCAATAATGACAGCACTTATTGCTTTCCCTATTTTGATACCTGTATAGGTAGTTATAACAGAATTGAAAGAGTCAGGTTTACTTTTGGTGGTAATAATAAAAGTAAATGGATACCAATAGTCCGCCAGGACTTTATGTATATGCTTTGTATAGCACAAGTCGACTTTTTGTTGAGTGAATACATTCCGATCAGAAATTACAGGCTTAAGATATCCGGTAGTAAGTTGAATCAATTAACTAAAATGCGATAAAAAATGCCCACTACTCAGTGGGCATTTTTAGTTAGTTATAAAGGCTTCGTCAACCCTTCGACAAGCTCAGGGCGACATATGAGATTTAGAATACGTTATAAGCAAACGACACATAGTACACACCACCGATATAAGGATTACCCAATGAACTGTAATAGTACTTATTCAACAGGTTGGAAGCGCCAAGCTTCACGATGCTGCGGATCTTTTGGAGCTTATAGCTAACCTGTCCATCGAGTGTGCCGTAAGATGGAACCTTGCCGGCGGCAAATGTACCTTCCCAGTCCATATCATCCTGCCAGCGATATACAAAGTTGAAACCCCAGGGACCTTTGGCAATGCCATCATTGCTCAGGCCGATGTTGAAACGTACTTTGGGTGTGTTGAAGAAGGTGATGAACCCTGCAGGCACATCACGGAGCTGATCGCCCGATACGTTGACCCTGATGTTATAGCCACCTCTTATCTGGTATTCTCCACCTATACCCCAACCATAGGCTTTTACAGCTTCGGTTGAGTTTTCGGCGTAAGAGTAGTTCTCTGTGAGCAGCGGGTTGGCTAAGTTGGTTACCGGTGGAATTGTGGGTCTACCTACAGCCCGGCGGCCAATGAAGTTTTTGTATTCGCAATAATATACATAAGCATCTACCAACAACTTTTTGGTGGGCAGACCGCGATAGCCAAACTCATAAGAGTTGGCTGTTTCCGGCTTCAATGGTTTGAAGGTTGCCTGCTGCAACAATCCGGGATTGGGTGTTCCTGCTGCTACTGATGACCGGAATGCGCCAATGCTTTCGGCGGTATATACCGGATTGGTAGCAAAGTTATAAGCGGCCTGGAACTGTGGTAATGCACCAATCAGTTTAGCACCCGGCACGTTCAGGTTGATGTATTGGTCTTGTGTAGTGGGAAAACGGTAAGCTGTTTGATAAGACAAACGAAGGTTATTGTCATTGGCCACTTTGATCAGGGCCGTTACCCGGGGGGTAAACCTGCCGTCAAAGTTCTCGTTCTTATCGTAACGGCCGGAGGCTGTCAGCTTCAACACATCATTGAACAGTCGCTTCTGCAATTGGACATAGCCACCGTATTCACTGATGTCGATTGGGCTGCTGCTATCCGAGAAGATGGTGCCCTTGGAGTTGAGGTGATAGATGCGGTAGTTGGCGCCCACCATTACTTCCACCACTTTCACATACTCGCTCAGGTTTAGCTGGCCCTCGAAGTGATACAGGGCCGATTTGTCGGCAAATTTGGCGCCGCCTGCTGCCGTTTTATCGTTGATATTGGTGTTCGTGGCAGTTTTGAGGGCGGCATCAAAAGCTGCTGTACCCGGTAATAGCCTTCCCTGTTCGGCTGTAGTCCTTGCTAATCCATGGGCCTGTGCATCAGGAAATATGGGTAAAAAACTGCCTGGAGTAGCTCCTGGAATAATACCGAGCCTGCCTGCTCCGTATGTTCCTGCATATTGCTGGAACCAGGCAGTATTGCCTTTCCAGAGGTTGTTGACCGCAAAGGCTGCTGTGGTAGCAGTATAGGAGTCGCCAGAGTTTTCCTGGGTGGTATAGGCGCGCAGGAACCAGTTTTTAGCTTTTACTTCGGCCTGGTACTGGCCCAGCTTAAAGTTTTTCAGCGAATAGCGGTCGGCCCCGGTGTAAACCGTGGTGCCTGTTCCCCAATAAGCGAGCAAAGAGGCTTCAATACTGGGCGCGATCTTATAATACAGGCCAGCATTCAGTTTAATACTATAGGCGTCATAGTTTACGAGGTCTTTTTCGTCGTAACCAGTACGGCTCACCAGTTGACTACCAAATGTGTTCCTGTAAGGGTTATTGGCCACCGGGCTGGTAGGGATCAAAAATGGAAGTGCTGATGCATAAGGTGCCAAAGCAGGGTTGATGGCAAAGTTAATGGCAATTTGCTGCGGCGACATGTTTGCAGCCAGCATTCCATCTACTGCCGTAAGTATAGCGCCACCGCCGCCGGCAGCCAACTGGCCTCTTGCTACCTGCGCCAGGCTGTTCATGCTTACGCTGGCTTCATCACCATATACATTGATACCATCGTAGTTATTATCAGTGGCACGGGTGCCATCTTTAATAGAGCTCAATACGTTGTTGCGGGCCAGATTGCGGGTGTCGTTGGCCTGCCAGTCTTTGGCAGAGATGAACTGTCCGCCGATCTTGAAGGCCAGCTTATCGCTGATCTTTTTGCCCCAGCGCATGGCCCAGTCATAATAAGGAGCGGCATTGCCCCGTGGACTGTTGATGTGCATGATGCCCTGTTTTACCTGAAAGCTAAGCCCCTGGTATTTGAAAGGATTTTTGCTGGTCATCAGTAAAGTGCCTGTCATCCCACCTGAGCCATACAGAGCCGAAGAAGCGCCTTGCAGCAGCTCCACGTTGTCGATGTCCAGCTCAGTGGGGCCTGTGATGATGCCTACAGAGAAGTTGAGGGCGGGCGCCTGGTTGTCCATTCCATCCACGAGTTGGTTGAAGCGGAGGTTACCACTGCCGTTGAAACCCCGCGTGCTGAGGGTGTTGAAAGTGATACTGGAAGTAACCATGTCCACACCTTTGAAATTGGCTATGCCCTGGTAAAAACTGGGCGCAGCAGAAGCGCGCACGTTGGCAGCGCTCATACGCTCGATGGATACGGGCGATTCCAGTATTCTTTCAGCCACGCGGCTGGCAGATACTACTACTTCAAGACCGAGTACTGAAGCAGGCACAAAGTTTACTTCCACTGCTTCGGTAGCAGTGTTGACGGTTACTTCCTGTGATTCGAACCCGATGGAAGTAAAAACTAGGGTTAAGGGTGGGCGCTGAGTGGTGACGAGTTTAAAGTTGCCCTTTTCATCTGAAAATGTTCCGATCGAAGATCCTTTGATGGCAACAGAGACGGCCGGAACGACATCTTTGTTGGTACTGTTCCGGATCGTTCCGGTAATTGTGTAAGATTGAATTTGAGCAAAAGAGGTGGCAGCAAGCATTAATAAAAAACATAGGATGCCCGCCAGTGATCGGAAGCTTCTCATGATGGCAGTTTTTGTTTATTGATTACTAATCTACGTATTGTAAACATCAACTTAAAATTTAATTTTTAAACAGGTGCTGCTGATATGTTAATATCTCAACCATTCTTTTTTTCTGCCATTTGACGGGCTGCTCTATATTCGCGCCATGAATGCCTATCAATTCCCCGGACAAACAAGGTTTTACAAAGGAAAAGTGAGAGATGTGTACACCATACAGGACGAATGGCTGGTGATGATCGCGTCTGACCGTATATCTGCATTTGATGTAATATTACCCCGACCCATACCCTATAAAGGTCAGGTGTTGAATCAGATTGCTGCTTATATGTTGGAGTCTACCCGTGACATCTGCCCGAATTGGCTGTTGGATGTGCCGGCACCGAATGTATCAATCGGTCAGCGTTGCGAACCTTTCAAGATTGAAATGGTGGTGCGTGGTAACCTCACAGGCCATGCCTGGCGCACTTATTCCAGCGGCAAAAGAACGCTGTGTGGTGTTGCGCTGCCGGAAGGAATGAAGGAGAATGATTATTTCCCCACCCCCATTATTACGCCTTCTACCAAGGCTGAAGCGGGTCACGATGAAGATATTTCCAAAGAAGAGATCATTGCGCAGGGATTGGCTTCAGAAGCTGATTGGAAAATACTGGAGCAATATGCATTGGCATTATTTGCCCGTGGTAAGGAAATTGCTGCCCGTCAGGGATTGATCCTGGTGGATACCAAATATGAGTTTGGCAAATACAAAGGTGCCGTGTACCTGATGGATGAAGTGCATACGCCCGATTCTTCCCGTTATTTTTATGCCGATGGGTTTGAAGAACGTCAGGCCAACGGTGAAAAGCAACAGCAATTGAGCAAAGAGTTTGTGCGCGAATGGCTCATTGCAAACAACTTCATGGGCAAAGAAGGCCAAACGGTGCCTGAAATGAGCGATAGCTGGATCAATACGATCAGCGGCCGCTACATCGAGCTGTATGAAAAAGTGATCGGGCAAAAGTTTGTACCCGAGTTCTGGGATCAGCAAAAGACGAATGATGTTATTGTGAAGGCACTGGAAAAATTGAAATAGACTTATAAAGCTTCAATTCATACAACTTACTCTTTGTGGCGTTGAGGTGCCGGAGTACCTTCGCGCAAATTCATCGCATGCAAAAGATATTGGTGGTAGGCGGTACCGGTATGATTGGTAAGCCAGTGACCTGGGCGCTGATCAATGCTGGGTTTAAGGTGACGATGCTGGCGCGCAATCCGCAAAAGGCGCAGCAGTTGTTTCCTGATGCCACCGTGGTGCCGGGTGATGTATTCGATCCGCTCAGCCTGCTCAAAGCATTCGAGGGACAAGAGGCGGTGTACATTAGTTTAAGTCCACCACGTACTGCGCGCCGCAAAGACCGCCTGCCTGAAAGAGAGGGTATCGAGAACATTATTGCCGCAGCGCAAAAGACGGGCATCAACAGGCTGGTGCTCCTCTCCTCTCTGGTGCAGCATTACAACGGCATGAATGGCTTTCACTGGTGGGTTTTTGATGTGAAGCAGGCTGCCGTGGAGAAGGTGAAAAGGAGCGGCATACCTTACACCATCTTTTATCCGTCTACTTTTATGGAGTGCTTCGATCAATTGCTGATGAAGGGCAACCGGATCATGCTCGCTGGCGATTCCAAAGCGCCCATGCACTTTATAGCGGCTGATGATTATGCACAGCAGGTAGTACGTTCTTTTCAGCAACCGGCTACCATCAATAAAGAGTATCCCGTTCAGGGTCCTGCCGCCTACACCTGGGTGCAAGGCGCCCGCATTTTTATAGAGCATTATGCCAAAGCACCACTAAAGATCTTGAAAGCGCCGCTGGGCGTGTTTAAAGTAATGGGCACACTTGTGCCATTGGTCGATTATGGCGCGAAGATCTCCGAAGCGCTGAATAAATATCCCGAGCAATTTGAAAGCACCGCTACCTGGGATGAGCTGGGGAAACCGCAAGTGACGATTGATGCTTATGCCGACAGGCTGAGCAACCGCGAAGAAGAATAGTTTATTTGTGGATTGTATGGCCAGAACCATGCTGCCCGGCGACCAGATTTCCGTGGCATGATTATATCATGTAATTTCCGGGCATGAAAAAGATGCTCTTCAATCTTCTGATCATGACATTACCGGCTCTTGCCATCAGCCAGGACCATTACCTGCTCATTGGAACTTATACTTCGGGTAAAAGCGAGGGTATCTATGTGTACAAATTCAACAGTGCTACCGGGGAGGCAACCTTCGTCAGTAAGGCGCCTGCCAGTAACCCGAGCTACCTCGTAGTATCAAAAAATAATAAATATGTGTATTCTGTGTTTGAGGATGGTGAAGACAAAGGCAGTGTAGCGGCTTTTTCCTTCGATAAGAAGGCCGGCACCTTGCAATTCCTCAATAAGCAGTCAAGCGGTGGTGACCACCCCTGCTATGTAGACATCGATAAAAGTGGCAAATGGGTAGCCGTGGCCAACTATAGCGGTGGTAATTTCTCCCTGCTGGGCATCAGTCCCGATGGCTGGCTGCGGGCGGCAGAGCGCACCATCAACCATTCCGGCAGCGGTCCCAATAAGGACAGGCAGGAAAAGCCCCATGTGCATTCCACCGTATTCGATCCAAATGACAGCCACCTGCTGGTACAGGACCTGGGCATCGATAAGATCATGGTATATGATTTCGACGCCAAACTGGGCGAGCTGAAAGCGGCTAAGATCCCCTCCTATTCTACTTTGCCCGGCGCTGGTCCACGTCATATCGACTTTCATCCCAACGGCGATTATGTGTACCTCATGGATGAAATGGGCGGTAATGTAACAGCTTATAGTTATAAGAAAGGCAAATTGCAATTCCTGCAAACCATCTCGGCTATCAAGGAAGGCTACAAAGGAGCTGTTGGCAGCGCCGACATCCATGTATCACCCGATGGCAAATTCGTATATGCCTCCAATCGTGGCGATGAAAATGATATCGCCATCTTCGCAGTCGATAAATCAACTGGTAAACTTACACTCAAAGGTCATCAGTCTGTGTTGGGTAAAACACCCCGCAACTTCAGCATCGATCCTACTGGCAAGTTCCTGCTGTCGGCTAATCAGAACAGTGGCGACATCGTGATCTTCAAGCGCGATGCTGCTACCGGTTTACTTACCGAAACTGGTAAGAAGATCGAGCTGGACAAGCCGGTGTGCCTGAAATGGATCCCTGTTAAGTAATGACATGAACTTGTGTTATTGTAGTAGTAGCAAAGTACTATTGTATTGGCCTCGCATAAAGGGGAAGTTTGCAAGTAAAAAGAGACATGCAAACTTCGGGAGAACCGGTGAGGGGCGCGCGCAAAAGACTCGTTTTTACTACCTGGCATTTTATCGTATTCAATGCACTCGCTTTTTATACACTGGGAGCTGGTTTCCTGGAAGCGTTTGTGAATTATCCGCTTTGGCGTATCATCGGAAAGGCCGATGAGTGGCAGGCTTATCACCAGGCTTTGGGGCCTAAGATAGTTGCTGTACTGGTAATTCCCGTTCTGGGGTTATCGCTTGTTTCCAACATTTTATTGCTTTTTTTCAGGCCACCTGCCATTGCCCGATGGCTGGTATGGAGCACGTTATTATTGTTACTGGTAGGCACCTTGTCCAGCTTCTTCATACAGATACCCATTCAAATGCAATTGAGTGAATCGTATAATGAGGTGCTGGTTGACAAGTTAATCGTGTCCAGCTTCTGGTTACGCGAGTTGATGGGCATCATCAGGTGTGGCCTGGTAGCTTATATGGTTTATTGTATCATTAAAAACAGAACGATCGTATGAAAAGATTTGTCATTGCTGCTTTATTGCTGATCACTGCAGGCAGCAGTTTTGCTCAGACTAAAATGGTTGTTATCGGACAGGGAAGTACATTGGATTATACTGTGCATGCACCCAATGGTGACGTGATTGTTAGTACAGTATTGTCTAAAGTGAGTGATGAGGAAGTGCGATTCGACTGGCTCATGCACCAGCTTGCAGGAACGTTCCGGGTACAAAGAGCATCGCTCGACAGTGCCCGCCACGGCTACTGGAACCCACCGGTGGATGGCGAAGATGTAATACTCGACCCCTCTCAAAGTTTATTGCAATTATCGAAAGCCTGCTGGAAGGATATCCAGTTGAACAAGCCTATGGTGTTTGGGTCGACACGCTATCATGTGATCAAAAAGTTTGACCGGTATGAGGTTGGAGGCATCGCTATCGATTGTCTGTATCTCGAATCGACAGATAAGCAAAGCGGTTTATGGATTGCCAACAATGAAAAACTCCCTATGATACTAAAGATCGGTGGTAACCCCGATGGCGTAAGTGTTGAACTGGTCGCAGTACGCTGATGAAGACGAGCAGGGCTGCAACAGTGCCCTCTCCTACCCTGTGAGGCGTTTCTATTTTCCCAGCGGAGTCTCCTGAAAGGGGGGCTCCCGCTTTGGCGGAATAAGCGCTTAATGTTCAACCAGACTTTTGGGATTGAACGACATGGTCCTGTTTAGCAACTCCACTACATTGTTGACCTGGTATTTCTCAAACATCTTGCTGCGGATATTGCGTACGGTGTTGTGGCTGATATGGAGGTGGTGGGCAATTTCTTTGGTGGTAAGGCCTTGTCTGATCAATACGATCAGGTCCTGCTCACGGGGAGATAGCTTCTGCTCCGTTCTGGCCGGATGGCATTCGCCGAGCTTAGTGGTGGTGGTCCCGTTTTGCTTGAATACTTCTACCCGCACGCCTGCAAAGGGCTTTTCATGGGTGATGTCGCGCATCATGCAGAAGTAGACCATGCTGCCATTGGAAAGTAGAAATGCCGCCTTTTCATCATGCATATGAAGATAGTGCCCATTGGCATGTTGCAGGCGGTAGTTGAAAGTGCAGCGTATATGCTGGTGGCCTTTGGGCTCATTTTTCACGATGGACTCGCAATAGCTGAAGCAGGTTTGCAGATGCGCCATGTCGGCGTGGTGGATCAATTCTATCAAGCCTTCGGGCCGGAGGCGCTGTAGTTGTTCCGACATGTGGCCAATGATATCGGAGCAGTTGTTACTTACATAGAAGAAGCTGTTGTGTTGTACCGGGCAGGTCATGATGAGCCACTGCGGGAATATCTTGTGCAGGCTGTACATGGCCGAAACGATCTCATCGTTGTAATCCGGATCTACCTCAAACACCCGCTGGTCAAGGAATGATATGATGCGGTGTGAAACCCTCGACAATAAGGATGACTGCGACATGCTACTGTATATTGATGAAGGTCAAATATCCGCTTTGGCGGCAGCGTAGCCTATCACCGAATGAGGGGATTACTCCAGCCTTGGCCTGAGCCTCGCCCTCGATTTATTGAAGATATTGCTGCCTTTGTCCACGCCCTTGCGCAGTTCTTTTTGTTCTTCCTCAGGCAGATGGATGAAGTCAAGGCAGGCAGTGCTGCAGGTGCCTTCGTATTGTTTGGCACATTCCTCACACTGGATGAAGAGCAGGTGACAGCCTTCGTTGGCGCAGTTGGTGTGGGTATCGGCAGGCTTGCCACACTGGTGGCATTTGGCGATCACATCTTCTGTGATGCGCTCTCCCAGCCTGTCGTCGAATACAAAGTTCTTACCGATGAATTGGCTATCCATGCCCTGCTCCTTCACCTGGCGGGCATAGTTGATGATGCCGCCTTCCAGGTGGAAGACGTTCTTGAAACCATTGTGCAGCATATAGGCACTGGCCTTCTCACAACGAATGCCGCCGGTGCAATACATGATGATGTTCTTATCACGCTGGTCTTGCAGCATGTCTACCGCCATGGGCAGTTGTTCGCGGAAAGTATCGCTGGGCACTTCAATGGCTTTGTCGAAATGCCCTACTTCGTATTCATAGTGATTGCGCATGTCCACCACGATGGTGTCGGGATCTTTCAGCAGCTCGTTCATCTGCTGTGCATTCACATACTTGCCTTTGTTGGCCATATCGAAAGTAGGATCGGTGATGCCGTCGGCCACGATCTTGTCGCGCACTTTTATTTTAAGCACCCAGAATGATTTGCCATCATCGTCTACCGCAATGTTCAGGCGCAGGCCATTCAATGCCGGGATGGAATACAGGTATTGTTGCAGCGCTTCGAAGTTGCCGGCCGGCACGCTGATCTGTGCGTTGATGCCTTCATGGGCCACATAGATGCGGCCAAACACCTTCAGGGTGTGCAATGCTGCATATAGTGTATCGCGAAAAACCTGGGGCTCCGGAATGGGGAAATATTGGTAGAAGGAAATGGTAGTGCGGGGTTCTGTCTCCTGGTATAAACGTTCCTTCAGCTCCTTTTGGGAGACTCTGTTGTGTAATAGTGCCATGGGTAAAATTTTGTGACCGTATGCCTGACAGTCAAAATTTTGAAACGCCGCAAAGATACCACTTTTCCCCCTTATTTTTAAGCTCCCAAACCAACACCCTGTTGCATGAGTATTACCTGTAAGAACTGTCTGCACGACTTCGATGGCAAATATTGTCCCCACTGCGGCCAAAAGGCAGACACGGAGCGGATCACCTACCACTCGCTGGCGCATGAAATACCGCACAGTATTTTCCATGTAGACAAAGGTATCTTCTTTACGATGAAGGAGTTGTTCGTGAGACCGGCAGCCAGCATGCGGGAGTATATGGCTGGCAGACGGGTAAAGCACTTCAAGCCCCTGGCTTATGTATTTATCCTTACCGCAGTGAGCACTTTCGCGGCGCACCTGGTAGATGGCTACCTGCTTAAAAAGGGTGTGGAAAGCACGATCTCTGTCGAACCTTCGCTGCTCAACAAGGTGTTGATCAATACAGGGCATTTCTTCGATAAATACCCCAGCTTCTTCTATTTCTTCATGATTCCCATCATCAGCCTGATCACCTGGCTTTTCTTTCGCAAAAGTGGGTACAACTATTGGGAGAATGTGATCCTGAATACGTACCTCACCGCACAGTTCAATCTGCTATTGCTGGTAGCTTCCTTACTACGCATCTTCAATACCGATAAGGTATCTTATACCCCTTTCCTGATCATTTATTTCACGTATCTCGCATTGGTGTATAGCTTCTTCTTCCGGACAACGTATTCACGCCGCTGGCAACATACGTTTACGATTATCGCCCTGATCGTGGTGGTGTGCTTTGTGTATATCACCGGTCTTTCGTTTGCCGGTATGATGACGCCGTGGTGGTGGTGAGAAAACCGGCGGTCAGAGGTAAGACTTCAGCAGTATGTAAAAAAAAAGGGCCCGAATAGAAATCCAGCCCCGTTTTCAAAATCCAATATCCTATGAAAAACCGATTAGTCTATTTCAATCCGCGTGCCAATCCAGTTTTAAACGGGAAAGGCCGTGCCAGACCCGCCAATCGCTCCCACCCTGGGAACGATTTTCTGAATATGGGAAAATAGCTACTGCGGCAGCTGTATCGCTCCGCCTATTAACCCTCCCAATCCAAGGCGTATGCCCACCTGGCCTTTGTTGCCATTGAGGTAAGAGGCTACCACATCTACCCGCACCAGTTTGAAGATGTTCTCGATACCGCCAAACACTTCCACGTAGTTGTTATTCTTGTTTACAAAGAAGGCATTGCTGCCGCCCACAAGGTGCCAGTTGAGCCTTTTGAACAGCGGGATCTTATTGGTCAGGAATCCATTGAAATGATGTTCGAGGTGCCCCACTGCATAAAATGCGGCAGTAGTGCTATTGTCGTAATAAGGCGCCAGCTGAAAGCTGTTGAGGTACTTGCTGGCAAAGAGCAGCTGGTTGCCGTTGAAGTGACGGTAGTCCTGTATCGGCACTTTATTGTCGTTGATGAAGCCACCAATGCTGAGGCGGTATTTCAGGGCGCCGCGCAGTTTGAAGTTCATATCGTCCCAAACGGAGAAAGACCATTTATCGAAATCCACATCACTGCCCAATGCTTCTATCCCCTTCTTATAGGAAGCCGAGAAAGTGGGATATTTTGAGCCGATGGCCTGTTTGGAGTTCGGATATTGGATGTATCGCTGACCGGGCTGGTATTGCACGGTAACGCCTGCTATCAACGCCTGGTGGCGGATGAACTGGGAACCGATCTTTTCCCAGGGGTAGTTGGGGGTAAATATCTTGTCCTTATCCTTGAAAATGGAATAGTCGGTGGTGTTGTCGATAGGTATCCGGTCTTCATACAGCACATCGCCTGTGATGCGCAGGTCACTGTCGAAACGTTTATTGAAGGTCATCTGACCGAAATAGTTTTCATAGGTCTTCATGTAATTGCGCCTGTTGAACAACGTGTATAAGCTGTTGATGAGCGGTGTAATAGGATTGTCGGGGTTGAACTGGCTCACTCTTTTACCGCCTGATACAGACCATACAGACCGGCTGGTGGTGCCACCGTCTTCTGCCCAGGTAAAGCTGCGTTTCCACCATTGCAAGGTGGCCCAGGCATTGAGGTGCTGGTTGCTGAACCCGTAGCGTATGTTCGGCGTAAAGCTGATCTGTTGTTTCAGCTTGGGGAAAGAACGTTGTATGGTAGCCTGCGCACCTACCACAAGGCCCTCTGCGGTATTGTACTGCACCAGTTGCAGCAAGGGCTTCCAGGTAAACCAGGTAGGTGCTTTGGGGTTGTAGTTATAGCGGGAGAAACCATTGTACAATACTTTCATAGGCGTGATCTTGCCTTGTCTCCTGCGCATGGAGTCGATATGCGCCTTGGTCCACACAGAGTCACGGCGGTATTGGTTCATGCTATCCTTGATCTTGTAATCTTTCGCTTCCTCCAGCTCCAACTGCACCGGACGTATAGAATCCCAATAAGCTTTTGACTTTTTGTTGATAGCCGTATCGTATTTGATCACCACGTTGTTGAAATACTTCTTGTTGAAAGTGGGCGTAGTCTCGTACTTGTTGTACACGTTCAGGAAGTTGCCTACCGCATCGAAGCCAAACAGGTTGAAGGTGAAGTATACTACCTGGTCTTTCGTTTGCCACACATCTTTGGTCACCGGCACATGTATTTGTTTGATGCGCATGGTATCCAGCAATTCCAGTTGCGACTTCTTGGTGAGCGTAAGCTCCAGGCTGTGTATGCGCCAGTCACCTTCGGTGATGTTGATGGTGCCGTTGAACAATGGTTCGAAGTTGCGACGCGCTGTCACCTGTATCTGATTGATCTCTTTGCCATCTTCCCAGAAAGAACCTAAATATTTATAAGCGTAATAGCTGAGTGCTGCATCCGCAATGGGCGATACAAAGCCACGCGGATTCAGCTGGGATGTCAACACATTGACATTGTTGTTGTAGAAGTTGATAAACGTGGGAAAGTTGAAACCATAACCACTGGAGGAGCCACTCTCACGTCCCGACAGCACTTCCAGCTTTACCTTATCGGGCTTTTTGTAAGCGATCTTCGTGAGCGATTCCGACAGGTGTATAATGCCTTTGCCGGTAGAATCTACCCCCATCTCCTGCTTGTCATTGTCTTCGATCTTTTTGCCCAACACCTTTTTGGGCATCTTGCGTGTTTTGACAAGCGTTTTGATATAAGCTTCGCAGGTAAAGGAGTCCAGCGGCGCCAGGTAATCCTTTCGTTTGCGGATGGCATTGCGGATGATCTCATACGCCGGATCTTCGGCATTGGCCTTCACCACCACTTCTTTCATGGTAGTTTGCTGCACATCCAGCTCAAAGTTCAGGGTGAGGTTACCGGCAGTGACGGTAACAGTCTTTTCTGCTTTGGTATAACCTACATACTGACAGGTGATGGTATAAGTGCCGGGAACAAGGTCGAGGAAATAGTTGCCCTGGCTATTGGTGGTGGTACCGAGCGTACTTCCTTTTACAAACACGGAGGCATACGGTAATATTTCGCCTTTTTGGTTTTTTACGGTGCCGGTTATACGGCCGGCCTGCGAACAAATAGAGGATAATAGTAATACGGTTAAAGCGAGTAAGGTTTTGCTCATAGCTGTAGTTGTGTGGCGAAAATAATGGCTTTGTTTACAGACGATGCCCCGCAAGGCATATTTTAGTTAGATTTAACAACCTTTGTCTGCCTATTTGTAATTGGCGATATCGATTAGCGCCACTACGTTTTGTACGATGATCTTCCTGCCTTTTGTTTCGAGGATGCCTGCTTCTTTAAACTCACTAAGTATGCGTACAATGTTTTCGCGCGTGGAGCCTACAAGGTTGGCCAGGTCTTCGCGAGACAGGTTGATCTCAACCGGCATGCCCGGTTGAAAGTCTACTTTGTATTTTTCACGGAGCACTACCAGTTGAAGCGCCAGTCTTTCCCGTACAGTACGTTGGGTAAACAGGGTGAGACTGTTGACCATGACGGCAAATTCATGACTGAGTGTTTTCAACAACCTGCTGCTCAATACAGGGGAACGTTGCAATACTTCGAGGAAGTCTTCTTTGGGGATAAAAACAATAGTGCTGTTTTCAAGCGAGGCGGCAGAGTCAGGATAACGGTCTCCTTCCAATACAGCGTGATAGCCGAGCAACTCGCCGGGGTTGGCTACATAAATGATCTGTTCTCCTCCATCTTTGGTCACTTTATATTTCTTGGCTTTCCCCTTTTTCACATAAAAGATGCCGGAAGGATAAGCGCCTTCCCGGAAGATCACTTCCCCTTTGCCATAGACCTGTTCACTTTGATGGGCTGTGAGTATAGCCAGATCTTCTGCCGGTAAATTGGCCAGGACCGACTGGCTTTTAAAGTTCCATTTATCGATGGGAAAGATGCCACTGATACTCATACTATGTTCGAAGTTACCATATAAAAAATTGACAAATGTCACTTTTTGAGTTGATAAAGATGTATAGCAGCCCTTTGGCATAGCAGGTAATTTTGCAATATGAAGACACCGGCTACTGATTTGCGCGTACGCAGGGCGGTCTGGTTCAGTTCGGATGAGCAGTTTCATCATCTGTATCCATTGGCCATGCAACAATTGGCGCGCAGGCATTGGACCTCTCTGGTCATTGCTGAAATGGTGACTAACTTCCTCTCTCCTTCCCCGGGCGCAAAGGTGTTGGATATTGGCAGTGGCGTGGGCAAGTGCTGCCTTTCCGGCGGCTACCATCATCCTGCCGCTCATTTTTATGGTATCGAGCAGCGCAAGGACCTGGTAGATCATGCCAATGCCGCTAAGAGTATATTGGGACTGACCAACGTACATTTTATACACGGCAATTTTACGCAGCTTGATTTTGCACAGTATGACCATTTTTATTTCTACAATTCCTTTTATGAACATCTTACCGATACGGATAAGATAGATGAGAACATTACTTTTTCTACAGCTCTTTATAATTATTACAACCGTTATCTCTATAAAAAGCTGGATGCAATGCCTGCCGGCACACGGCTGGCCACTTTTCACACGCTGGAAGACAGGGTGCCACCCCGTTATTGCCTGGCCGAATCACATGTAGGTACTTTGCTGAAGTTCTGGATAAAGACGTAAAAACCGTCCGCAGGAGTTGGGTACAAAGGATACAGATTTTTAAAAACAACTACTTACCAATGTCGAAGAAAGACAATAAGCCCGGTTATATAAGGAGCCTCTTATTGCACAAATGTGCCCGTTGCAGAAAGGGCGATATGTTCCAAACGAAAAATTCTTATGACCTGAAGCAGTTCATGAAGATGAATACGCATTGCCCTGTTTGTAGTCAGCACATGGAAATTGAAGTAGGATTTTACTATGGCACCAGCTATGTGAGCTATGCGGTTACCGTAGCCATTTCTGTTGCCACCTTTGTAGCGTGGTGGGTATTGATAGGGTTTTCCGTCCATGACAACCGTTTTTTCTGGTGGCTGGGCATCAATACAGCAGCGCTCATCCTGCTGCAACCCTACCTGATGCGCCTGTCGCGCGCTATATGGTTGTCGTTTTTCGTTAAGTATGATCCTGCCTGGGAAACGACTTCATGATGTTGATGTCTATGCATCTTACTTTTTCCGCACATAGCTTCCGGTAAGTGCGCCAAAACCAGCTACGATAGCGGCCACCAGGGCCGTTACGATAATGAGCAGAATATAAGAACCGCCAACAGGAAATATTTGTGCCATCTTTTGCGAAAGGATATGCTGGTTCTTCATGTCGATCCAGGCAGCCAGTATGCCCCATAAAAGGAATAAACCAAGGAAACCGGAAAGAAAAGACTTCCAGGGCTTTTGGGGAATGAGGGCAGCGACAATGAAGGCTGCCACAGCCAGGCTCCACCAGCCCAGGTACATGCCGGCTGCGAAGCTTAATAAGGCAATCAATAGGATGGAAACAATGAATTTCATTGGTAGTATTTGAGCATTACTTATTAAAGGTCATGGTATATTTTACCTGTGGTGCTTTCGTATCTCCTTCCTCCATTACCCACAAAGCATGGTATTCACCAGCTGCCCACTTGGTTATAAAATTGTCGTAGTATTTGCTGCCGGGATTGCCCTGCTGGCCGCCGGGATAGATGCCCCATGCTTCAGTTTTATCAGTCAGGTGAACGATCATGCGCCAGCTCGGACCATGGAATTGTTTGGTAGCATTGATCACATTGTCGCCGCCACCTGTATTCAGGTGCAGGCGGCCCAGCGGACCCTGGCGCAGCAGGTGACGGATACCGGTATCCTTGAATTTACCCCAGGCCAGTCTGCCTTCTCCGTCGGCCTTTTTCAGTACCGGTATTGCTTTTTTAAAGGCGGTCGTCACTGCATCGGCAATGGTTTCCTTATTAGGCGTTTTGATATTATCGGCTTGTGCAAAAGCGGAAGAATCCCTCAGGACAGCCTCCACCAGCGTATACGATTCAGGGAAGATGACCGGCTTGGGCGCTGCTTCCAGCTCATCGCTCCATACTTCGGCTTCCAGGTTGCTCCACCAGGTAACGAAGATGGGCGCGCCTTTTTCTTCCGTATCCATGCGCAGGTTCCAGGAGCGCAGCACGGCTAAGAAGTTCTTCTCTTCGTTGGTGAGCATGTGTTCCTTGATGTATCGAAGAAGTATGGGCCGGGCTGATTCTGCAAACACATTGTAGTTATCGGTTTGCAGCTGTTTCATATCGTCTACCGTAATGCCGTTCATAGAACGCAGCTGACGATTGATGATAAGACCGCGGTACAGATCATAAGCGCCGCCCATGTAGTAAGGATAGGCCGTATCGGCAGGCAATTGATTGGCGCTGCTTACAAACTCGCTGCCGGGCGCCACGTGTGGGTTTTCAGATTGTGGTATGTTATCCTGCCACATGTAGCTGCTGTCGGTGCCAGGCATGATGAAATCGCCCTGGCGTTGCCATTTGGCGGGGAACTGCCCCTGGTGCCAGATGGCCACTTCGTTATCCTTGCTGGCAAACACAAAGTTTTGCCCGGGACAGCTGAACCCTTTGATAGCCTCCAGGTAATCGGTATATCCTTTGGCCCGGTTGAGCAGGTAAAAAGTATTGAACTCGTTGGAGCCGTCATGTGCTTTCCAGCGCAGGGCAAAGTTGGTAGAGGCAGTGGCGCGTCCAAAGCCATCAAAAGAAGCATCGTATTGCACGGGGCCGAAGATGGTATAGGACACGGTGTCGAAAATACTCGGACTGCCTTTCACTTTGATCTCTTCCACTTTCATGTCTGCCGGTTTCCAGGCGCTATCGAACCAGTATTCGTTGCGGGATTCATCTTTAAAGCGGATGGCATAATAGTCTTTCACGTCGCGGGTGCCATTGGTAACGCCCCAGGCAATATGATCATTGAAGCCAATGATGATAGCCGGAGAACCGGGGAAGCTAACGCCATAGGCATTACTTTCCGGGGTATGCAGTTGCATTTCGTACCAGAGGGATGGTAATGACAATCCAAGGTGAGGGTCATTACACAAAATGGGGCGTCCGCTCTGTGTCTTTTGTCCACTCACCGCCCAGTTATTACTGCCATTGTCTTTATCCGGTTTTTGAAGCAGCGTGATGGCGGCACTGTCTTTCCATTGGAAATACAGGGAGTCGGCAGAAGCAGGCGCTACGGGGTGAACGGTTGGTGGAGCAAATGCAGTGCCCCTGGGAACAATAGGACTCAGCGAATCCTGTGTAAAGGGATAGAACTTATTGAAGAGCTCTTTGCTCAGTACCGCTTTGGCGTTGGTATATTCAATATCGTTCTCTGAGCCGGTGAGGTCATAGCTCATGTATTTCAGGAACAGCGCTGTTTTGAGGTTGCTCCAATGCTCGGGCCGGTAATTCAGCAGGCGGTATTCCAATGGAAGGCTGCTGGCAGTGAGTTGATCGATGTAAGCGTTTACACCTGCCGTGTAGGCATCCAGTGCTTTTTTAGTGGAGGTGTCGCTTTCCATCACCTGCAGAGAGTTGTTAGCAGCGTATACCATGCCGAGGCGGCGCATATTGCGGTCGAAGCTAAGGATCAGATTGTCTTCCCCCTTCCCTATTATTTCGCTCAACCTGCCTGCTGCTGCATGCGTTTGAAATTCCATCTGCCACAACCTGAACTTTGCATGCAGGTAACCCTGTATCCTATACAGGTCTTCATCATTCTGGGCAAAAACGTGGGGCACCAGCCGGTCGTCGAAGTAAACCGACGCTTTCTCTTTCAGTTGCGGCAGGCGCAAGGTGGTATTGTAGTCCAGGTCGGTGGGCTCGGCATTCTGCCAGAAGCCTTCCTGGGGACTCAGGAAACTGCCCAATGGGGGGATGCTTCCCAAGGACATACTTAAGACAACGACCAATCCTATGGTCACTGCAGCGGATATCAGAAAGGGGACAATTCTCATACTACCGGAAGGGGTTTAAAGAAATCGATTTAAAAGTAACACGAACTGGTAATACCACAAAATTGTATTGTGCGGCAAGCATTTAGCGCGCAATTTTACACCAGAGTTTGAGGGAACATTTAAACAGTCGTCGTTTTTAACCGAACGCCTTTATGAAACTGGGTGGCTCATCTGTCATCGAAAACCGGTCCTTCGGGACCGGTTTTTAAAACAACACTTTCCAACGTTTTTTACTCAAATCGGTCATAGGTTGCTAAATCCGTCGTTAAATTGAACCGGCCCCGTAAGGCCGGTTTTTTGTTCTTCAGTCGTCAGCGTTCCCGCCGCATGGCGGGATGACGCCTATTTACAAGCCTCTGGCTTGTGACTGCAAATCGCTCACTCCGAGCTGTATAGCCCCCACACTTGTTATTATAATTTATACGTTTTAGTGTTTGCATTATTAATGTTGGTATTTTATCTTGCATATAAATCCAATTTTCCAATCCTAAATCCGCTTTTGTATGAAGAAGAAATCTACCGCCATCAACATGTTCCGTCTTAAAAAATTAGCTGGTGTAACACTCGTATGCTGCCTCTTCGTGGTAGGCCTCGTGATGTAAGACCGGTCTTTACTACAACATTTACTGTCCGTGCAATGTCCGGCTTTTGATCATAAAGCCGGGATGTGATTTCTTTTGCTGCCCTTCATCCCGGGGCAGTTTATAGCAAGCTTTTCTACAGCACCCAACTTGAGTGATGTGCCTTAATTGGCAGCGTGTGGAGTATTGCCTGAAATGTCGTAACTTTTAGGTAGTTCTTTCCATATTCCTCACCTCAAATTGTTTTGCTATGAAAAGATCAGCTTGTCATGCCATGGCATTGTTACTGATTCCATGGCTGGCCTGTAAAGATCAGGCCGAACCAGAACATGCAAAACTATCTGCTCCCCCTCCCGCCGATGTAGCAGCGATGATCCTTCCGCCTGCCCTGGATACCACTTTGCCCAGCGGGCGCCGGAATGTTTACCTGGCCGGTATGCGCAACCAGCACGGTTTCTTTGTAGAGCGCAGCACTTTTCCTCCGGGCTATAAAGGCCTGCCCCACATTCACAACGGCGATATCTATGTAACCATCATCAGTGGATCTGTTCGTATTGGCATGAGCGACAGGTATGATACCACAGCCAAAGTACCGGTGTATGGCCCCGGCAGCTTTATCATCATCAAAGCCGACCAGCCACACTATGAGTGGTTCACGGAAGAATGCACGATGCAGATCGAGGGCATAGGGCCCAATGAAACGTTTTATGTGAAGTGAGGTTCTTTCGAGAGCACTTCCTGGAGTTTCTTTATTTCTTCCATCGTATTGAACGCATGCACCACGATCCTTAACCTTTCACTCCCCTTTGGCACCGTAGGATATAAGATGGGACGTACATCGAGTTGCGCCGACTGTAGCCGGCGGGCGATCTCTTTTACCTTGTCGTTGCCGGGAATGATGACCACTTGTATGGGAGTAATAGAGGGCAGTTTCTCAAATACCAGCGGCGTTTGCTGAAAATACTGTATCAGTTGATGCAGGTGATCCCTTTCGGCCCGCATGGAAGGAAAAAGATGATAGGCTGCCTGTATGGCGGCCACACTGCTTTCGGGCAGAGCCGTTGTATAAATGAATGCCCGGGAAAAGTTGATGAGATAGTTGCGCAGGGTTTCGCTGCCGAGTATCACTGCGCCGTGACAACCTACTGCTTTGCCAAAAGTATGGATACGGGCAAAGCAGGCATCCTGCAATCCCAGCTGTTGCACCAGCCCCTCTCCCCGGTCCCCTACCACGCCGGTGGCGTGCGCTTCATCTACGATGAGGTGTGCCTCATATTGCCGGCACAGTTGCACCATCGCTTCGAGCGGCGCCATATCCCCATCCATCGAGAATACCGATTCTGTGACCACGAATATAGTGCCGGTAGCAGTCTGTAGTCTTTTTTCCAGCGCATCGAGGTCGTTGTGAGCAAATGCGAAGGATTGGGCAAAGCTGAGGCGGATGCCATCGCGCAGGGAGGCATGACTGAGGGAGTCATAGATAATAGTATCGCCCCGCTGCGGCACGCTGCTCAGCAGGCCAAGGTTGGCATCGTAGCCCGAATTGAACAACAGGGCGGCCGGTGCCGCATGGAAGGCGGCCAGCGCTTGTTCTGCCTGTTCTGCCCGGCCATAATTGCCAGCCAGCAGGCGCGAGCCGCCGGAACCGTGTTTAAAGGATAGCTTCGAGAGCGCTATATACTGCTCGATCAGTCCGTGGTGTATCAATCCTAGGTAGTCATTGGAGCAGAAATCTGTTTTACTATCCGGCAGCCGCAGCTCCCGGAAAGCCTGGGCCGCTTTGCGCTCATCGAGTTTTTTATGGAGGAAGTCGTCGTTCATCGGTAGCGCCTGTATTCGTTTGGGAAGGGCTATTTGAGCCGGTAAAGATAAAGGCTTCCTGTTGTTGGGCAGCTCATGGCTCATCGCTTTTTTCCTAACTTGCGGCCTATGGAAACGAATGACGTAAAGAATATCCTCGGTCTCCACCTGCCTACGGATCCGCGCTGGGTAAACCTGGCGGAGATTTCCCTGGAGGATATCCTGACCGACCATGCATATTGTGAGCAAAAAGCGGCCACCAGCTGCATCTCCCTGATCCAGCGATACAGTGAAAAGGAGAAACTGGTACGTGAGCTTTCGCCCATTGTCACCGAGGAATGGGGACACTTCAGGCTGGTGCTGGCCGAACTGGATAAGCGCAAGCTGAAACTCGGCAGACAGCGGAAGGATGCATATGTGAACGCGTTGATGGACTTTCAAAAGAAAGACGGCCATCAGGATGACCGTTTCCTTGACAAACTACTCATATTTGCCCTCATAGAAGCCCGCAGCTGCGAACGCTTCAAACGGTTGAGTGAAGGATTGGATGATGCCTACCTGCGCAATTTCTACCGCCGTTTCATGGAAAGCGAAGCAGGGCATTATCACCTGTTCATCGAATTGGCTGAAACCTATATCGACAAAGCGCTGGTGCGTAAACGCTGGCAGGAATGGCTGACGTACGAAGCAGATGTCATGAACAAATTGGAAGTACGCGGCGACCGCATGCATTGATGCAGGCAAAGAAGAAGGCCGTCTTCCCGTCAAGACGACCTCCTTGTGTTATCATGCTGCCAACTGGCGTACCATGTAAGAGAGTAATTATTGCTGCACGATGATCCTTTCTGTTTGAATAAGTTTATTCTCTTTGTCATAGATCGAAACAAGGTAAGCGCCATTCGCAATATGGCCCAGGGTAACACGGGCTGTATGCTGGAAGGCTATCTTGTCCAATACAATTTTGCCACTCAGGTCCCGCACTACAGCACTTTTGGTTTCGGTTGATTTGCCCGCATTAGGCGTAATGGTTAGTTCTCTGCCCGCAGGATTGGGGAAAACCGAATAAGGTTTGCTGGCAGTTCCTGTTACGGTCATCGCGTTGACCAGCGTGCGCAATTCATTAAGTTGTTGTTCCAGTGTACTTACTTTCGCTTCCAATTGAGCAATCGTGCTATGGGGTTTACCGGCTACTTTTTCACCCGGTTGGTCGCAGGGGCTCACAAATACGTTACCGAGCGCATCTATTACCAGCGGACAGCCATCACCTGCCGGCAGGTTCTCAAAACGTACGGTGCCATTTACGTGCAGGTTGGCCGTGGGTGGCACAGGTGGGTTGCCATTAAAAAGATTGATCCCTACCCTGCCGCTATCGTCCAGCAGCAATACATTGGCATAAGAATCATAGACCTGGCCTCCCAAACCCCTGGACAACGCATTGAAGCGGAGAAAATAAGAAGTGTTGCCCGGAAATATGCCATACTGCATTTCATAGCCTGGATGCATCATGGTATGCGGGTCGATATATTTAGAATATCCAAGTGCTACGGATGCCCCGCCAGCCGTAGACATATCGTTGGTTGATGCTGTGGAATAGATGCCAAACTTATGATCGCCATCTCTTTCAAACACTTCACCTTCATAGGGAAATCCCATCGAGCCAGGATTATTGTCGCTGATCACATGCAATCGTACCTGGGGAGTGGAAGTGCCTATGCCTGTGAAACCATTGGGCAATATGGTAGCCTGTTCCACATTGTTGGTCCTCAATACAAGCCTATTGTAATCAGTAGTGCCCAGGAAATGGGTAGATGGATTGGTGCCTGCATTGCCAGTGAGCAACCAACTGTTCCCTCCGCCCAGCGTGGCTGCGTTTCGCCAGAATAATACCCCATTGCTATCCTGCGTAAGCACCCTGTTGAAAGTATTGTTGTTGGTAATGCCAGCCAGCCGCACACTGCCGGTGGTGTGAAACTGGGCGCTGGGTGCATTGGTCCCGATACCAACGTTGAGGGGCGTAAGTTGTAGGGAATCGTTGAGGGCATACAAAGAGGGGCGCTTGCCCATCCAACCCTGCCCATAACCGGCTGTTGCGTACAGCAAAAAAATGAAGACGATCTTTTTCATATTAATGAAGGTTTGTTGAGGCGGTAAGTACGCATTAAGTTGAAGCATGAGCAATGATGAGTTTATAAGTGCAACGATTTGGCTGGTAAGTGTATCGATTTGGGCAATAAGTGTGATGGCTGTCTTATCTTGCAGCCTTGCTAAAGCTGGATTCCATATCGCTGGTTCAATTCAAGAATTACCCACAGGCCTCATTCTCTTTCAATGACCGCGTTGTAGGTATTGCCGGCAATAACGGGATTGGCAAAACCAACCTGCTCGACGCTATCTATTACTGCTGTTTTACCAAGAGCTATTTCGCCCGTTCCGATGGACAGAATGTATTGAAGGGCGCCGCTGGTTTCCGCATCGAAGCACACTTTACCCTACATGGCGAGCCGTTGAAAGTGGTTTGCATACTACGCGAAACCGGTAAGAAAGAATTTCTCCTCAACGATGAGCCTTACGAAAAGTTTGCCCACCATATCGGCAAATTCCCCTGCGTGATCATTGCGCCCGATGATATACAGATCATCACCGGTGGCAGCGAAGAGCGGCGGCGTTTCCTGGATGCGCTGTTGTGTCAGCTGGACGCTACCTACCTGCTACACCTGATAGATTACAACAGGGTACTGCAACAACGCAACAGCTTTCTGAAATCGCTGGCCGAAAGAAGGCTCTCCGATACCAGTCTGCTCGATGTGTATGATCAGCAGTTGGTACATTATGGTAGCTATGTGCATGAGAAAAGGAAAACATTTCTGCACAGCTTTATTCCGGCAGTAAGAAAATTCTACCGGCAGATTGCTGGAGTAGACGAGCAGTTGGATATTATCTATGAAAGCCAGCTATTGCAATATTCCTTCCCTGATCTGTTTTTCCGATTTCGGGAAAAAGACATCCTGCTGCAAAGAACGACCAGTGGTATTCACAAAGATGATCTCGATATCCAATTGCAGCAACAAACTTTTAAAAGCATCGCTTCCCAAGGGCAACGGAAAAGTCTCTTGTTTGCCCTCAAACTCGCTGAGTTTGAAGCATTAAAGACGGCCAAAGGATTTGCGCCACTTTTACTCCTCGATGATGTGTTCGAGAAGCTGGACGAACAGCGCATGCACAATTTGCTCCGGGAAGTTTGCGTCGAAAATGCCGGGCAATTATTTATCACCGACACGCATGAAGAACGTATTCGCAAACATTTTGGCCAGCTCATCGGCACCTACCAGGTTATTTGCCTTTAATCAATTGCACTTACCGAAATGAAAAAGTAGTTTTACCCATCCAACAATGATGATTAAAACGTATATTACAACAGGAGAAGGCGATTGCTTATGATTAATTCTATTGAATCTGTTATTGCGTTTCTGGAAGAAACGAACGACCCCCACGTAGCATTTTTTTCTTACACTACTGATGAGGCTGGAGAAGCAGGTGCGATCAGCGCCAACAAAGAAGGTTTACGACTCTATGCACTCGAACTGTTGAAAAAATCACTCGAAATGGAAAAGGGACCTGCACAACGCAGTTTGATGCTGTGCCCGCGTGAGTGGATGATCAGCGAAACAGGTTACCACCTGATCAGTTGTGTACGTCCACAATATCATCCTCGCGATGTGATCATGTCATCCTTCGAGCCCCCGCGACGATACATTAATGTGTAATAGTTCCCCATTCTTACAAGTTCACGTGTTGGCAAGCATGCATATAGGCCTTGTCAACTTTTAAACCGTTCAACTTGTAAACTTCTTCTTAACTTGCACCCATGGGAGAATATTCAATGAGCGATGCGTTGAAGCATTTCATGCGCAACCCCCGTTACAAAGGGCCAATGCAGGCATTGCAAATAGAGGATGTATGGGAACAGATCATGGGCAAGACCATTGCCAAATACACAGACAAGATACAGATCTACGGCACTACGTTATACATTACTACCACAGTAGCTCCACTCAAACAGGAATTGCTTTACCAGAAAGAACAGATCATTCAACGCGTCAATGAACGCCTTGGAGAAAATTCCGTTAAAGAAGTTGTCATTAAATAATCACTGCAGTCTTACCCGCGGGTCCACCACGCCGTAGAGAATATCTGCGAGCATGTTCACGACGATAAAGAAGAAAGAGGTGATCAATACCGACCCCATCACTACGGGGAAGTCGAGCTTTTCAAGCGCATCTACTGTCAGCTTGCCAATGCCATTCCAGCCAAAGATATATTCTACGAAGAAAGCACCAGCCAGCAGTTCGGCGAACCAGCCTGTGATAGCCGTGATCACGGGGTTGAGC
The DNA here is from genome assembly GCF_059502485.1 of Paraflavitalea sp. Taxonomy (NCBI): domain Bacteria; kingdom Pseudomonadati; phylum Bacteroidota; class Chitinophagia; order Chitinophagales; family Chitinophagaceae; genus Paraflavitalea; species Paraflavitalea sp. The sequence goes on along the minus strand of NZ_JCACET010000010.1, from coordinate 102,226 downwards.
GCGTTGCGCAATGCATGCTTCCAGATCACAGTGCGACGGCTGAGCCCCTTGGCATAAGCAGTACGTATATAATCCTGGTTCAGCACATCGAGCATAGAGCCACGCGTAAGCTGAGTAATGATGGCGAGCGGACGTATGCCCAATGTAAAGGCGGGCAGTATGAGGTTCTTTAATTGTAGCTCTTTGTGATCGAAGGGATAGTTGGTATCGAACAAACTACCGGTCATGTTCAGGCCCGTGTAGCTGCTCAATACAAAACCAAACAGGTAAGCGATCACGATGCCCATAAAAAACGACGGCGCTGAAATACCCAATACGCTGGTGAAGATAGCCGAGGTATCCATCCAGGTATCTTTCTTCACCGCAGCGATCACGCCCAATGGTATGCCCAGTACAATGGCGATCAGGATAGCAGCCAGTGCGAGGATGATGGTACGGGGTAAAGCTGCCATCAGCATTTCCCACACGTCCTTCTTCGTTTGGTACGAGCGGCGCAGGTAAGGCACCTTCACCCCCACTTTCGTTTCATCACCGGCAAACCAGCCGTTCAGCTTTTTCTTGTCTATTTCCTGCTGGCTGTGTACACCCACAGGCGAAACATCATTGAGGTACAATACAAATTGTTTCCACACCGGCTGATCGAGGTACAGCTCCTTGCGGATATTGTCGCGCGTGGCAGCATCGGCGCTTTGTCCCAGCATTAGCCTCGACGGGTCGCCAAAGCCCTGAAACAGGAAGAACACCAATACCACTACACCCAGCATAACCAGGAGACCATACAACACCCGTTTGGTAAAGAACTTAATCAATGAATGAGGTATTAGCTGTTAGGTATTAGCTTTTAGTTGTTGAGCATTGGCTGTTAGCTAATCGCTAAAGGCTAACAGCTAATGCCTTTTATTGCGCCGGTAACGTGACCATCACGGGCAGCGCTTTTTGCAGATCGGCATAGCTCCACTTGTTAAGCACAGTGCCATTTTTGATCAGATACAGCGCCGGGTTGGTACGGGCTATTGTTTTGATGACCACCGGATCACACTGTAGCGGCAGCATCATATTGAACACAGGAGGCACCGATTTAGTGTATAGGTCGTCAATGGAAATGCTCGTGACCAGGAAGGTCTTTACATTTTTTAGTGCAGCCGATTTTATCACCTCTTCCAGTTGCTCAGGCCAGTTGCCTGAATTGTAATCATTTCTCAGGAACAGGTAAAGCTGGTATTTGTCCTCCTGCATCAACGTCTTGGTAGTGTCATTCTTGTAATAAGTTTGTAGGGCGAAATCTTTGATCTTGGGCTCTGCATTGCCTTTGCGCACCAGCTTATCATACCGTTTTACAAACTTGTATAAAGAGTCATCAAAGTCTTCCGGGAACTGCGCGGCGGTGAACTCTACTTCCTTGCCCTCTTTCAGGTACACGAAGCTGATCACGGTGCTATCGGGAATAGCGCCTGCAGGTATCTGCATCTTCTCGTTGATGTTGTTACCAATTTTATAAGGAAGACAATCAACAACGGGCAGGTGCAGCAATACAAACCATTGCAAAGCGAAAGAGAAAACTGCAGAGAAGAAGAGTACGGCAATGCTGCCGGTAAAAGGCATGATGGGCTTTATCTTATTGCGGTAAATGAATATAAAACCGATCAGCACCAGCAGTATCAGGTCTTTCAGGAACGATTGGTGAGCCGTAAGCGGTATACAATCACCAAAGCAGCCACATTCGCGCACCTTGCCAGATAAGGCAGCATAGCCGGTCAGGAACGTGAAGAATATGATCAGTAGTAATAACAGCCAGCTGAACAGGCGCATCCGCCAGCCTACCAGTACCGCCACACCGGCAATGATCTCGAAAGCATTCATGCCAATAGACATGGCCAGCGTATAGTTGTCGAGAAATCCCATGCCCCATATCTCGAAAAACTCCTGCATTTTATAGCTGAGTCCGAGGGGGTCATTGGCTTTTACCAGACCGGAGAAAATAAACAGTACTCCTACGAAGATGCGGGCGAAGGTTAGCAGATATTTCATGATTACCGGATACTTGAATAAAGCATGCAAGATAAGGGTTATGAGGCAACGAGGTGACACCTTTTCGAAAGGTGTCACCTCGTTGCCGCTTCAATTCTCAATCGTTATGCCTCTATTCACAACAGGCCGGAAAAGTACCGGCCGGCGAAGGAGATTTGCTACCGGTAATAACAATTATTCAACCCCAAAGAGCATCTATGATGATACATTACAGGAATATTATTATTGTAACCACTTTATTGCTGGGGCCATTGCTGCTGATGGCCCGGCAGGATGAACAGAAAGGTTTTGGCGCCTATGCCGAAGAACAAAACAAAGTGTTTGTAAGCCTGTACGAAAAAAGAGACGTGAAAAACTTTGCTACCCTGCTGGATACCTGGCTAAACCGGTACCAGGAGCTGCCCGACACGGTTCGTAAACAGTACACACGCTACCTGGCCAGTGCCCAATACAACCTTTCCTGCGCGTATGCGCTGGTGGGCCAGCCGGAGCAATCCCTCAACCACTTGTCGCTGGCAGTAAAAGCCGGGTTTACCAATTACACGCACATCATGCAGGATGCCGACCTGGTAAGCATTCGCCAAAAGCCCTCCTTCAAAGCAATCGTGCAACCTTTACGTGCTACGGGCGATTATCTTTACATATTGCAACGGGCCAAAACATACAATGAACAGGATAAACGTCCCCTGCCGGCCTTTACTTATCAGCCAGCCAGCGATACCAACCTCGTTGCCTTGCGCAAAGGCTTTAAGCTGGACTCCATTGCCGGACAAGGCAATGATGTATCGAAAGTGCTGAACCTGCTGCACTGGATACATGAGCTGATACCGCATGACGGCAACCATGAAAATCCGGCAGTGAAAAATGCGCTGTCGATGATCGACGTTTGCCGGAAAGAAGGCCGGGGTTTAAATTGCAGGGGGCTGGCTACGGTGTTGAATGAATGTTACCTGGCCATGGGGTTTGCATCGCGCATGGTGACCTGCCTCCCCAAAGACAGCCTGAAAGTAGACCCCGATTGTCACGTCATCAATATGGTGTTTGTGCCTTCCCTGAAGAAATGGATATGGGCCGATCCTACCCACGATGCCTATGTGATGAATGAAAAAGGAGAATTGCTGGATATAAGAGAAGTAAGGGAAAGACTGATCAACAACCAGCCCCTGCTATTGAACCCAACGGCCAACTGGAACCACCGGTCCACCACCACAAAAGAGCATTACCTATACAACTATATGGCTAAAAACCTGTACATGTTGCAATGCGCTGTAAACAGTACCTATAATTATGAAACACCCGAACGGGGGAAGCTCATTCAGTACATTCAACTGCTGCCACTGGACTATTTCAAACAAGGACCGGATAAGAAAGAATCCACCGGTCCAAAGAGTGGCGCCACGTATCAATATTACAATACCAATAACTCTACCAGCTTCTGGCAAATACCCTGATATGAAAAAACTATTAACGATCCTGTGCTGCTGCTTTTGCTGTTTGCCCAGCCTGGTAGCACAGATAAACCTCAAGGGTATCAGTCAGCAGACGGCCGATATTGCCTGGCAAAATTATTCTACTACCTACCTTGGCAAAGACAGCGACACGCTGCCCATGATTGTATCAGCGATCCCTTACAATGGCGTGTATGACCACAATGACGATAAGGTTGGTGATCTGGGCAACACACCGATGGATATGTCATTCGGCGATTACCGGTTCCGTTCTCATCTTAGTCATGGCTTGCAGAAATTATATACCTATGATTCAGGTATGGTATATTTTCTGACGCCGGGTATTTATAGGCATAATACACATTTGTACGAATGCCGTGTGCTGGAAGATTCAACGGTCATCCAGCCCTGGGGAGAGGTGTCCTCCTTTATGGACGCTACTTTTCAACTCAATGCATTTCGTGCACAGTTTGCCTTTATAGGCGGTTTTTCAACCACCTGGGGCCACCGCATTGTGGTAGAACTGCGCCGGAAAAAAGATACTGGCCTTATTGCTGTCTCTTCGGTGTACTGGCAGCCTACCCGGCCTTCCCTGCAAGCAGTGTTCACAACCGGCGAGTTAACAGCCACCATGTTGAGTCTTACCAATGATTACCGGTTTGATGCAACGTTGACGAAAGAACTGATGAGTAAGTATGCTCCCGAAAAGCTGGACTCGGTGACGGGGCTTCCCAAACACTGGATGGTAGGATCGGGACAGAATGGTCTGATATTTCAGGTCGCAGCAAGAGTATACAAGAAAGGAACGATAGAATACAGGGTCACCAACAATGGCCGCGTTGTTTCAGACTGGACGGGCAATAAAGCGAACAACAGTTACATCTGGCTCGACAACCCCGGTCCCGGCGATTATGTGCTGGAAATGCGTTACCGCAAACAACGGCATAACGTTACCAGTTATCCTTTTACAGTGAAACCCGCCTGGTACCAGACCTGGACTTTCCGGCTGATCGTTATTGTATTGCTGTTAGCGTCTATTGGTTTCCTGGTATTGTTGTTCAAGCTCAGAAGGCAACGGGAAAAAACGGCTGCCGAGCAGGCCAAAAAAGAACGCTTTGAACAGGGGTTGAGATCAGTGTATGCACAGCTAAACCCGCATTTTACGTTCAATGCACTCTCTTCTATACAGGGCCTCATCAACAGCGGCGATATCAGGGGCGCTAATAACTACCTGTCTGAATTTGGTAGCTTGTTGCGGCATTCGCTGGCAGATAGTGAAAACCCTTCTATTCCTTTACAGCGTGAATTACAAACGCTGGATACCTATCTTAAGCTGGAGAAATTACGGTTTAACTTTACGTACGATATTCAGGTAGCAGCAGCTATGCCGGTAGCCGAAACAGAAGTACCTTCCCTCCTGCTGCAGCCATTGGCCGAAAATGCGGTAAAGCATGGTGTAAGCACTTTGAAGGAAAACGGACTGATCCGGGTAGAGGTATTGCAGGTACAAAAAGATATGGTCATCCGTATCGGTGATAACGGGCCGGGATTTGAGTCAGGAAAAGAAACCACCGGTTATGGACTGAAGCTCACAAGAGACCGCATAGCTTTGTTGAATGAAATGGCTGGCACGGAACAAATACAGATGCAGGTGAACAGTGTATCCGGCAAAGGGACCACTATAGAATTGTTGTTTAAAAACTGGCTGGCATGAACACGATGAAGGCAATACTGGTAGATGATGAACAGAACAACCTGGTAAACCTGGAGCAGTTGTTGAAAACATACTGCCCCGGCGTGGAGGTAGTCGCTATGGCTGCTGATGCAGCAGCAGGTAGAAGCGCCATTTTGCAACACCATCCCGACCTGATATTCCTCGATATCCAAATGCCGGGCAAAAGTGGCTTTGACCTCTTGCGCGAGTTGCACCAGTACGATTTTGAAGTGATCTTTGTGACAGCTTTTGATCAATATGCTATTCAGGCGGTTCGCTTTGCTGCCGTGGATTACCTGCTGAAACCGGTGAGCATCGATGAGCTACAGGCGGCCGTAAGCAGGGCATTGGACAAAAGAAGTGAGAAAAAGAAAAACCTGCAACTGGAGAACCTGTTGCAATTGTTGCAGGAGCAAAAAGAAGACCACCGCATTGCACTGGCCACCATCAAAGAAACCCGCTTCATCCGCACTACAGACATTGTGCGGTGTGAATCATCCAATAACTACACGATCTTTTTTCTCTCCAATGGCGAAAAGCTCACGGCTTCCCGTCCTATCTTCGAATATGAGGAGCTGTTAAAAAGCTACGGCTTCATTCGTTGCCACCAATCACATTTGGTGAACCGGAAGTACGTTAAAAGCTGGGTGAAAGAAGACGGCGGTTACCTGTTGCTGGATAACGGCCACCAGGTACCGGTGTCGAAGAATAAGAAGGACGTAGTAACATGGGCGTTGAAATAACTAAACGATCAAAGGTGACACCTTTCGCTTGCGTTGCAAAAGAAGGTGTCACCTTTGATCATTTATCCTTTATGCTTGCCTTCCTCAATAAGAATAAGCGCAAACACAGAGTAATTAATGATATCAACATAATTGGCGTCGATGCCTTCGCTGATAAGCGTTTTACCTTCATTGGCCAGTATCTGGCGAATGCGCATGAGCTTCATGAGGATCAGGTCGGCAAAACTTTCCTGGCTCATATCGCGCCACGCCTCGCCATAATCATGGTTCTTATCGAGCATAGTCGCCTTGGTAAAAGCGATCTTTTCGGTATACAGTCTTTCCACTTCAGCTACGGGCAACTCTTCAGAAGCGCTGTTGTTTAGCTCCAGTTGTATCAGGCCGATCACACTGTAGTTCAACATGCCTTTAAATTCTCCCGCAATATCATCCCCTACCCGCTGTGTCTTCTTCTCCTGGATGGTGCGGATGCGCTGCGCTTTGATGAATATCTGGTCTACGATGGAAATAGGCCGCAGCACGCGCCAGGCAGTACCGTAGTCCTTGGTCTTCTTAATAAAAATATCCCTGCACGATTGAACGGCCGCGTCGTATTGTTGATTTGTATTGCTCATGATGATCAAAAACTGTTACAGAAGGGTGTTAAACGATATGAGTCTGAATCTTCAGACTTCTTACCTCAGACTTCTTACTTCTGTATATCTTTAAGCCGCGAAAATAATGAACAAAGGTTAAATGTATACACTCAATTGTAAAGGCAGGCTGTTGGTGGTGGATAAACCACTGGTTATGGGCATTATGAACGTGACGCCGGACTCTTTTTACGCCGGCAGCCGCTATCAGGAGTCCGATATACTGCGGCAGGCGGAGAAGATGATCGCCGACGGGGCCTCCATCCTCGACATTGGAGGCCAGAGCACCCGTCCCGGCAGCGAAAGGATAACCGTGGAAGAAGAGTTGAAACGGGTGGTAGAACCCATCCGTGCCATTCATGAGCGTTTTCCGGATATGGTTATTTCAATTGATACTTTCCATGCAAAGGTGGCGGCAGAAGCGGTGGCCGCCGGTGCTTCCATTGTCAACGATGTCAGTGCGGGCAGCATCGACGAGGCGATGATCAGTACGGTAGCTGGCCTGGGAGTGCCTTATGTGTTGATGCACATGAAGGGCACGCTCGAAACGATCAAACAGCCAGCTGTATATGAAAACATGATTCGCGAAGTGCTGGACTTCTTCATCTTGCAAACAGCCCGTTGTCGCAAGGCAGGCATCAAAGATATCACCCTCGATCCCGGCTTTGGGTTTGGTAAGAACGCCACACAAAACCTCGAACTGCTGAAAAAACTACCGGCACTGCATATACTCTCCCTCCCTATCCTGGTAGGGCTCTCCCGCAAAACAACCATTTGGAAAACGCTCGGCATTACAGCCGATGAAGCGCTGAATGGCACTACGGTATTAAACACACTCAGCCTGCAAAACGGTGCAAACATTCTGCGCGTACACGATGTAAAAGAAGCGATGGAGGCAGTGAAATTGTGGGAGGCGTACCAGAACGCCTGATAGTCTCAAAGGGTGGGTCGCCCTTCCCGTCCGTAGACGGGACGGCTCCCCCTGGTCTTAGGAGCTGTTTTTAACAAAACGCTAAAGCGCCCTATGGGTTGTTTTACCTAAATTGGATCAACCAAACCCCTGCAGTCATCCCATGAATAAATTAAAGTTCAGTAAAGATGAAGGCTCTGCGTTTTACAAAGAACTAACCCTACGGATCGACCAGTACTTCGCCGAAAACAGCGCTCAGAAGTATGGTAATCGCAAGATGATCTTCAAGATATGCCTGTATTTCTTCCTCGATGTATTATTTTATGCACTCATGATTACCAGCACATCAGTGTTGGCGTTTTATAGTTTTTACCTGCTCATGGGCCTGTCTGTATTGTTGACAGCATTCAATATCTCGCATGATGCGGCACATGGCGTGGCAGTAAGAAGTAAGTTCTGGAACAAAGTCTTGTTTTCTGTCAGCTTCAACCTTCAGGGCAACAATGCCTATGTATGGGGAAAGAACCACAACGAATCACACCACCTGTATACCAATGTAGAAGGTAGTGATATCGATGTATTGAATAATCCGTTGTTTCGTATGACGGAGTCGCAACCGCTGAAAGGGTACCACCGCTACCAATTCTTGTATGCCCCTTTTCTGTACCTACTATATTCACTCAACTGGTTCTTTTTCCGCGAAACACTGATGTTATTCAATTACTCAAGCAGAACCATTAAAATATCCATTCCCCGGAATGAAGTAATAAAGCTGATCATCTATAAGATATTGTACATCGGTTATATGATTGTGCTGCCGGCTATGTTATTACCTTTTGGATGGGGAACGGTACTGCTGGCTTTCGTGGCCAACCACTTTATGATCTCCTGGATATTTGTGGGCGTGCTCGGCGTATCACATGTGTCGGATTATGTATCCCATCCCGTAGGCGATGCCGACAACAAACTGGATATAAGCTGGCCCAAGTTGCAACTGATGACATCGGTAGATTATCACCCGGGCAGTGTGTTCTTCAACTGGACACTGGGCGGCTTCAATGCCCATGCGTTGCATCACTTATTGCCCAATGTATCGCATGTTCATTACCTGAAAATATTGCCCATCTTCCGGGAACTGTGCAGCAAGTATGGATTGACCTACATGGAAATGTCTTACCCCGAAGCCCTGGCATCACATTTCCGGTTCCTGAAAGCCATGGGCCGTCATGAACACATCAAACCACTCCCCTTTGCGCGATAAACATATTCATATTCCGCAGGACAGTGAACTGCTGAAAGTCATTTACCGGCAGGTAGAAGATCAACTGGCTATCGACAAGCGGTCTGCCAGACGGTTGATCCTGTTGAAGTTCATCGTATACTTCTCTTTATCGGCATTGAGTTACGCCACGCTGTATGTGATTACACAGCCCTTGCTCTTCATTGCGTGCTTTATGGTGTATGGTTTTGTATTGCTGCTGTTCGCGTTCAATTTCTCGCACGACTTTTCCCATAATACCGTCTTTAAAAGCAAGCCACTGAACAACCTTTGCTTCACGATCATATACACGCTGGTGGGCGCACATGCTGAAGCCTGGAAGCAACGGCATATCCACTCCCACCATTATGCTCCCAATGTAGAGGATTATGATTCAGACTTGCAGATCACCAAGCTGATACGGGTAATACCACACAGCGAATACAAGTGGTATCACCGGTACCAGCATTTTTATGCGCCTATCGCTTACATGAGTTATTCGCTGTTCTGGGTGTTCATTAAAGACTTTGTTATCCTGTTTTCAAAAGATGCCTATAATGCCAGGAAAGGTTTTGCGTACCATTTATCGTTCTGGATACAAAAAACGGTTTACCTGCTGATCGCATTGGTATTGCCCGTCCTGTTTGCTCCTCAACCCTGGTATGTGGTGATGATTGGCTTTTTGTGCATGCACCTGTTTCAGTCATTGTTCCTCTTGTTCACCTTCTTCATGACACACCATGTGGAAAGCACGGCCTACCCGGTAACGGATGATCATGGGTTCATCAACACCTCCTGGCTCATGAACCAGGTGAAAAGCTCCAACGACATGCATCCTTTCAGTACATCCGCCAATTTCCTGCTGGGAGGTTTCAACAACCACATTGCCCATCACCTCTTCCCGCATATACACCATATCCATTATCCACGATTGAGCAGGATTCTGTACAAGGTGTTATCCCAGCACAACATTACACCAAATCAAACATCGTATTGGGGTGGTGTTGTTTCTCACCTGCGCCTGCTGAAGAAAATGAGCTATTGCTGACCTCTACGGGGATGATAAAAGCGCCCCGCTCAGGACCAGCTCCTACTACGGAGATGCATATTTTATCTCCTGGCTCCAACAAGCCTGCGTTCAGGTCATCATCCAGCAGCTTGATGGTACTGGTGCTCACGAGGTTGCCATACTTCACCACGTTGATGCCCATCTTATCGCGGCTGATGCCATAATCTTTGATCAACGTATCGAGGAAAGCATTGGTGAGCATTGGGCTCGCCTGATGCGTATAGAGTTTCTTTACTTCTTTCAGGTAATTAGGTTGTAAAGCCAGCATCTGCTGATGGTTTAGCGTCATACCCTTGATGTAGTATTCTTTGATCTTGGGACCGGCCATGGCAAAGCAGGAAAGCTCTTCACAGCCTTCGGTGCCGGGAGGTGCCCAGGCGCCGCTGCCGGTATAGTGAATAAGTGGGTCATCGAAACCGCCCTCCTGTCCAAACTGCAGGGAGTCGCGCGAGTAAAAAGAATAACCCGTAGGTCCATCTTTCTTTTCCAGTACTACGGCCGATACGCCATCGGAAAACAACGCTGCCGACATCCACAATGATTTGCCATAAGGATGCGTGGAGTTTTGTTTGTAAACACCGGTCTGCGTATAAAGACTGCTGAGGCTATAAGAAATAACCAATATCTTCTTGGCAGTCATCTTCGCTGCCAGTGCCATCGCGCGGGCAAAGCCTGCACAACCTGCTCCTAATAGTACAGGTACAATATCATCATTCAATCCGATCTCTTTGTACAAAAGAAAAGCATCCTGGTCCAGCTGCACCATGAAGGGTGAACACGTAACAATGATCGCAGCATCGATATCGCCGGGCTCTACACCCGCTTTGTTCAGTGCTTCTCTGGTCGTGTTCACCACCACCTGTGGATCTTTGAATACATCCGGCGCCCAGCTCTTGGATTTAATGCCCAATATCTTTTCCACCATCTTGCCATCTAAGAACTTGCCTTCAGCTTGCCTGTCGGGCACTTTGTAAGCAGCTGCCCATTCGTCAATGCTGATCGGGTCAGCAACAAAAGAAGAAACCCCGGTAATAGCCAGGTCGATCTGATACATAAAACAGATTTGATGTTAACGAAAATGATTAATTAGGTGTATAACACGATAGCCAGGCAAGGAGTGGCTAAATGGCAGGGCGTCGTTAGACGATACAATAAAACGAAATATTGGAGGCGCAGACAATCCCTGTTTTACAGGAATTTCAGAAGGGGGTGTTCTCCTGCGGCTGCAAGTTGCAGAACAAGGATGTATACTGAACGCAGCAATCTATCAATGACCAATTATGTCGACGAGTATAGCATATAGCTCGCTCAATTAGTCAGGCCGCTCAAGCGGCCAGACTGCTGTAGTTATTATTTTCTCTTTAGCCATGCTTCAGGCACTGGTACAATGCAAATGTTCATCGAACGTCCATCTGCAGATAACATCGCAGATTGTATTTGAATACGCGTACCATCAGGACTGAAAGTAGGATGCGGGTGATCGGCCGCGGTGGTTTTATGTCCTGTGGTGAGCAACAGCATCTCGCTGGTACGCCGGTCGATGAGGTACAGGCTGCGCGAGAAATCATCACCCACAGCAAAGCGGCCATCGGAAGAACCGCTTACATGCCAAAGGCCACTACCCTGTTTCGTTTGACCGGCTATGAGCATTTCTCTGGTGCGAATGTTCACGATACCCAGACCGGTAGGCTTTTCACGGGTACCCGAAGGACCCCAGTCAGCTTCCTGACCGGGATTGGCGCCACCTACGCCTGTGGGCGGAGCTACATCGCCGGTGGTACCTGCAATTTTGCGATGCCCCATGATGGCAATGGCCACTTCTTCGGGACCGATTACGGCTTCATGCGTTACCCATTCATAAGGAGATTCAGGGTACAAAGGACGCAAACCGGTTCCATCGGCATTGACGATCCAGGTACGTTGAGGCGATTTACCACCCGTTTCCCAGCAGAAAACAATTTGTCCCGGCACCCAGGGGTTCGTTTGTATATGCCCCACCTGGAAAGGAACAGATACCACATACTTTATTTCGCCGGTGCGGATATTCATCGAGGCAATACCCGAAGGGCCAGCGCCCATATTACGGGGACCAAAGTTCTTTTCCAGCTTCGCATCGGCAGGCAGGTGCCTCGCCGCTTCTTCCCGCCCCACGCGGAAGTACACCCGTTCCTCATCGCCATCCAGTGCCATATCACCACCTGCCTTTATTTCGGGTGGTGTTGTGCCGCAGATGCGCTGATAAGTACTTGCTGGTTTAAGAGTGCCTGCTTTGCTGTCTGCTAATAACTTACCAAGGTCTACTTCGATTATTTGTAGAGGTTTGCCGGTAGTATCTCTGCCTGTAGTAGATGTTTCTCTTTTTATATCGCGCATGAAATACAACTTCATCGACTTGCGGGCGATGTTCAGCATACCCGTATAACCACCTTCAGATACCTGTACCATTTCACCGGTAGTTTCATGGACGGCCATTGCTTCACCCTTTACGCGTGATGACCGGAAAATGAGCCACTGTCCATCCGAGGTCCACTGGTTATGCGTTTGGTATATCTTGGAATCGCCACCTGGCGTACTGGTCAGAAAAGTGAGCATGGTGCCCGTTACCGGGTCTTTTACCTGTTTACGTTCCGAAGGAAAGCGGCGGCCAATCTGGGCTTGTATAACGGCTGGCAGCAGCAGCAGGAAACAAAAAAATAATATGAGCAATAAGTGGGAAATAGCAGGTATATGCAGGCGGCGGAAGGCAAAAAACATACAGGCAATCGTTGAAGGATGAGCAATAATTGAAGTTAACATAGTTGTAACGTCAACTATCCTGCATCATCCTGAACATTTATTTTATAGCTGTAAAAGACAAAAGATGAGCAAGGTCAATATTAGTTTTTAGTAAAATATTTTTTATATCTTCACTATCACGTCAAATACCAGTTATCCCAACGTAACCCCTTTTTATTTCTGATTAGTCCTATTAAGAACTGGATTCAGCTATCCATTACATCACGAAATGAAAACAATGAAAGCTTTTCCGAAAGCAATTGTTGGCCCTGGCATCAATAATTCATTTAGACAGCGTATTGTCAGCAAGCGGGTAAATGGCTTGTTGGTAGGTCTCATCCTCTTTAGCCTGATGCTTGGCCCATGGTTATACTACATGACCGCCAACCCCACTGTGCTCATTGTCATTTTCAACATACTGGCCTCGCTCTTCTTCTGCGTTTACTGGTACAGCAACCAGCAGCAGCAACGCAAGCTGGAAGTAGAAAAAGAAGAACTGGAGCAACAGCTGCTCAAAGCACTCCATGCCAACGACAGCAAGAAAAACTTCATCCGCGAAGTAGTGCATGAAATAAAAAGCGGCTTCAATCCCATTGAAGGCATGGTGTCCTATCTCTCGGAAAACGAGCGGCTGCAAAAAGCAAAAGTGTCTGCCGACCAACTGGTGGCCCACATCAAAGGCGGCTGCTTTAGCTACCGGCGTTTGCTCTCAAATCTGTTAGAATACTCCAAGCTGGAATACGGCAAGAATGATGATCCCATTGTAGAGCCATTAGTGATCAGGTCATTCATGCAGCAGGTCGTAGATGAGTTTCAGTATACGGCCCATGCAGAACAGACATTGATCCTGTTGCAGGTGGAAGAAACTGTGCCGCCTGTAGTGCAATGCGATCCCATTAAGTTGCGGCAGATTGCCAATAACCTCATCCATAATGCGATCAAGTTTGTACGCGTGGGATGCGATATCATTGTGAAGGTCGACCTGAGTGGGCCGAATACCTGGCAACTGGCCGTTATCCATGAAGGAGAAAATATTTCAGACGAGAAACTCCAAAAGATATTCTATCCCTACCAACACGTACGCACAGGCATCAACATGGAAGGCAACGGCCTTGGCCTGTTCATCACCCGCAACCTCGTCGAAACACTCCACGGCCAGATCGGTGTGGTCAGAGGCAAAGTACTTACCGTTTTTGAAGTAAAATTCCCTTTACAACAGCGGCAGCCAATGGAGCAACCTGCGTTGGTTGATTAGAAAGTATTGACAAGCCGATGAAGACTTTCCTTTGTGTCGAACATTTAATGCTCAGGGCGGGCGCTATTCTGGCGTTGCTCTTTTTCGCTAAATACTTAAACACTTCGCCGCTTCACGCCAATTGCCCGGCCCTTTAGGGCCGGGATAAAGATCTCCAACCTTACTGGGCTTTAGCCCATCCTCGTTAATGTGCTAAAGATTGTTGTCTCTTAAATATTTCCTGAACTTTCTCACTTTTAATGCGGCAGCACCGGTTAGCATGATCCCAAATATGGAGATGTAAATGCCATAGACGGAGGATGAGTTGGTGCCGAATTTATAAAGCGATATACCAGCCGCCAATATGAGTAAGCCTGCAATAAAAGGGATTAATAAGTTTCTCCAGGTTCGTTTTATTTCATCTTGGGTCATGCTGTAATGATAGTAAAAATCTCATTCGCTGGCAAATAAAGGGCCTTGCCTGTTGCGCTTTGCGCAAACAGACTTAAATGCATGATGACAAGCACATAGTGAAATGGTGCTACGGAGACTCCCGGTCCTGAACTCATTTACTCGTAGCATCCATATAAGTGTTGAACGACCAGCGTCCATTACCTGCTACTAGAAAGTAACACAACAGTAGCAACACTACAATGGCGAGCAACACTTCCGCAAATGGAGTCCACAAGCCGGAAGCCGAACCGCCAAAGAGGATCGCGCCAATAAGAATAGGTATGTTGATGAGGCACGCAAAACGCGTAAGAATGCCTAATACCAACAATACGCCACCCAGTAAATGCGCAAAAACAATGAAATGACCCAGGGAAAGCAGGAAGAAAGCACCCCAGGATACATGGTTGGAGATACGTCCAAGCTCGTCACTCATATTCTCCAGAAAAACAATTCCGCGGTAGCAAAGGAAAGCTCCTAATGCTATCCGTACAATATCCACCCATTTTGGATGATGCGTATCACCCCAATGCTCGATGCGTTGCAGGAGATTCATATTGTAAGATTTTGGTGTTGAGAGAAAGAACTGTCTTAAAGTTAGGAAGAATTTGTGAGTTGCGATTGTCTTTTAGCTATGCGAGGCTTGCAGCCTCGCATCCCTATTTCCGGGCCTTTGGCCCGATAACTCCTCATTCTTATATACGGAAAAAAACTGACAATTCCTATACCCCTTCCCCTCATAAAAGTTTGAATTATTCAAGTTTAGCTTTGAATTTTGTAAGCGATCGGGTTCGCTATCCCCCTACCTTTACTGAAGCTTCCCCCTTATCACTTTACCGCCACATCTTAACTACCTACCATGATAAAGTTACAAGTCAACAGTAAAAGCTATTCCGTTGATGCAAGTCCGCAAATGCCCTTACTGTGGGTACTGCGCGATATGCTCGGTCTCACAGGAACTAAGTTTGGTTGCGGCATGGCGCAATGCGGCGCCTGCACCGTTCACCTGAATGGTGAAGCCGTTCGTTCTTGTGTAACGCCTGTGGCGCGTGCTGCCAATCAGCAGGTCACGACGATCGAAGGGCTTTCTCCTGATCTTACCCATCCCCTGCAAAAAGCCTGGCTGGCGGAAGATGTGCTACAATGCGGCTATTGCCAAAGCGGACAGCTGATGTCGGCGGCAGTATTGTTGCGCGAAAATCCCAACCCGACAGATGATGATATCGATAAAGCCATGAGTGGTAACATCTGTCGCTGCGGCACTTATCCGCGCGTGCGCAAAGCCATTCACCTGGCAGCTCAAATGCAAAAAGAAGGAGGTAAATCATGAGTACTATTGATATGAACCGCCGTAAGTTCTTACGCACTACTACTGTTTTTGCGGGTGGATTACTCATCCCCTTCATGGTGCCGGCAAGTGCCAGACGCATGGCAAAGTTGGGCACTGGCGCCGTTGATGACAGCGCCGTTGTTTTTGCACCCAACGCCTACCTCGGCATTGGAAGAGATAATACGGTTCACATCATCCTGGCCCATGTGGAAATGGGACAGGGAGCATGGACTACATTACCCATGTTGATTGCCGATGAACTCGATTGCGACTGGAAAAAGATCAGGGTAGAACATGCACCACCGGATGTTCCTTATTTCCATACAGCATTTGGTTTACAGATAACAGGCGGCTCCTCTACCACCTGGTCTGAGTTTGATCGCTACCGCCAGGCAGGCGCCACAGCACGCGCCCTGTTGGTAACAGCCGCTGCACAACGGCTGGGTGTTGCCCCTGAAGCATGCAGCACAGCCGATGGTTATGTGATCGCTGGCGATAAAAAACTGAGCTATGGTGAACTGGCCGATGCAGCAGCGAAACAACCACCGCCTGCCAATGTACCACTAAAGCCTGCGAGTGAATGGAAATACATTGGCAAAGGAGCCAAGCGGCTCGATACACCTGAAAAGATAAACGGACAGGCGAAGTTTGGCATGGACGTACAATTTCCCGGATTGCTCACCGCATTGGTATTGCGCTCTCCGGTGTTTGGCGGCAAGGTAAAGTCATTCGATGCTAGCAAAACAAAAGCGATACCCGGTGTAAAACAAGTAGTAAAAGTGCCATCGGGTGTGGCGGTGATCGCCGATCACTTCTGGGCTGCCAAACAAGGACGGGAAGCATTGAAAGTAGAATGGGACATCGATCCTGCACTCGTAATAGATTCCAAAGGCATGTGGGATGATTACCGCCAGGTAGCTAACACCAAAGGATCAGTCGCTGCAAAAGCTGGTGATGTGGCCGGTACATTGCCCAAAGCAGCCAGTGTGATCGATGCAGAATATCTATTGCCCTACCTCGCGCATGCTCCTATGGAACCATTGAATTGTACAGTTAAGATCACGGGCGATAAATGTGAAATATGGACAGGCACACAGTGGCCCGGCGTTGACCAAAACAATGCTGCCAAAATACTGGGCTTTAAACCAGAGCAGATAACGGTGAATACGGTATTCTTGGGCGGTGGCTTTGGTCGTCGTGCCACCGGCAGCTCCGATTTTGTAACCGAAGCAGTAGAAGTAGCCAAAGCCAGCGGCAAGGCGGTGAAAACCGTGTGGACTCGCGAAGATGATATCCGCGGCGGTTATTACCGGCCCGCCTTTATGCACCGCGTACACATTGGCCTCGACGCTGATAAGAAACCCATTGCGTGGCAGCATAGCATCGTGGGACAATCCATTATGGCGGGCACGCCGTTTGAAGGAGGAGTAAAAGATGGCATCGATCCGGCATCTGTGGAAGGTGTGAATGATTCACCCTATATGGCGGTTGTTCCCAATCACCTGGTTGAATTGCATTCACCAAAAAACAAAGTGCCGGTATTGTGGTGGCGATCCGTGGGGCACACGCACACAGCCTTTGTAATGGAAACACTGATTGATGAGCTGGCACATACTGCCGGGCAGGATCCGGTGGCTTACCGCCGCTCTTTATTACAGAAGCATCCACGCCACCTGTCGGCATTGAACCTCGCAGTGGAGAAATCCGGATGGGGTACGCCATTGCCTGCAGGTCGTTACAGAGGGGTGGCAGTACATGAGTCTTTTGGCAGCACGGTGGCGCAGGTAGCGGAAATATCGATCGATAAAGGCAACTTACGTGTACACCGTATCACTTGCGCAATAGATTGTGGACTGGCAGTAAACCCCGATGGTGTGGCAGCGCAAATGGAAAGCGGTATCATATTCGGATTGACTGCCTTACTGTATGGTGAGATCACACTGGAGAAAGGACGCGTACAGCAACGCAACTTCCATGACTATCGAATCCTGCGTATGCATGAAACGCCTGTTATTAGTGTACATATAGCGCCAAGCACAGAGAAGATGGGCGGCGCTGGCGAACCGGGTGTACCACCTGTAGCACCAGCCATTGTAAACGCCATCTTTTCGGCCACCGGCAAGCGCATACGCAGTTTGCCCATACAGCCCAGCGACCTGGCAGGAAATGCATAAGGCAAAAGGTGGGTCGCTCTGCCGTCCGGCTTTTGCAGCGTTGCGGGAGCGGCTCACCTTTGCCGGGTAAGAAAAAAATGTAATAACATATCTGATAGAATATGCAACAAGCTATTTATACAGTGGTCATAGTAGCGGCACTGTCAGTGGCTGCAGCAAGCATTAAACCTGCAGATGAATCTTCTTTCCCGTCAAAACCTCACGAAGAAGGCTTGATGGAAAAGTTGAAAATGAATGCGGGCACTGCAGAAAGCAGTGCGCTACGTGACAGCCTTGCCTCCGCATCGGCCTTCCTCGAAGTATACAAAGTATTGATGAGCCCGCGTTGTATGAACTGCCATCCCAAAGGCGATCAGCCATTGCAGGGCGACGACAACCACCTGCATGTAATGGATGTGCAGCGCGGTGAAGATGGTAAAGGAATGTATGCCATGAAATGCGCCAATTGCCACCAGCCGCAGAATGTACCCGGAGCGAACATGCCACCAGGCAATCCCAACTGGCACCTCCCTCCTGCCGATATGCCGATGGTATTCGAAGGAAAATCACCGAGGGAATTGGCTTTACAGCTAAAAGACCCAAAACAGAACGGCCATAAAACAATGCAGCAATTAATTCACCACGTATCCAAAGATTCATTGGTGTTGTGGGGCTGGAACCCCGGCGAAGGACGTACACTCCCACCACTGAAACATGCCGAGTTCGTAAAACAATTCAAAGCATGGGTGGCAAAGGGTGCAGTTGCACCAGCAGAATAACTCCCTTTTCTGTCATTTCGAACGAAGCCATTAGAGACCTTAAAAAACAGGCTGTGGCGGCGCAGTGAGAAATCTGCTATCGAAGCAAAAGAACCACGAAGCAAACGCACAACCTTACAACTTCAACATCTTTGCATGAAATTTCCTGCCCCGTGCAGACTCTTTCAAACTAAGTATATACATGCCATTCTTTAAACCGGTAAAGTATAAGTATTCGGTATGAACGCCTGGCGTCAGTTCACGCGTACGGGCAAACACCTGCTGCCCTGCCGCATTGTGCAGCGCAAACGTGATAGTAGTCCTTTCTTCTACATAGATGTTCATTTGCGCAGTAGTATATACCGGGTTGGGAAACACCTTCACAAACCCATCATCGATGGAGAAATCCACTTTAAGCGAATTGGGTTGATGAATCCCCTGCGTGCATATCGGTCCGCTACCAGCTGTAGCAATGATCACCTCCCCTACAGTACTTTCAATGGTATAACTGCCACTGGTCACGGTCCCCGTACCACCACTGGCAATCACGGCCTGTTTGGCCTCCTGCGCAGACAACCGCATGGTAAATAGTACGATGAGTACCATACAAGCCAGGCCCCTGTTGAAGATGCGTTGCATAACGTGAAGTGTTTGGTAAGCAAACATGATTATTGTTTTACAGGAACCACTTCGCCACGTTCACGCTGCGGCGCTTTACGTGTATTGTCATTTAACAAAGTTCCCTGCTCTGCTGCTGGTTTTACTTCCTCTACAACGATCGGATGTTCTTTCGCGTAAGCATCGTGACGGATACCGGTCACCTGCCATGATATTTTACCATTGGGTGTGCCGCCAGCAATGCTGAACCGGTTGCCCGTAATCTCTTGTGATACATAGATGCCGGGAGAAGGTTTACCCATAGCGGTAAGCTGGTAGCGGAATTCCATATTGAGCGCTTCGAAGTAATCGGGCAATTGGATCGTGGCTTCTCCCCTGCTATCCAACACCACATTGCCATTGTAGATGTTCATCATGTCAGGCGATTCTACAAACGAGTGCGAAAGATATTTACGCTGTGGATCGAGCGGGTGGTCTATCTTAAAGCTGCCGGCCGATTTGGAGAGCGTACCATTTACATGCACCCTGCCCTGAAAATAACCCGCCCAGGAATTGGCTCCAACAGCCTGCCCATAAATACCATACGTATTGGCTCCTCGCGCATAACCCCACACTCCTTTGGCTGAGCCGTTGCTGCTGGCCTGGCCCCAGATTCCTGCTGCATTACCGTCATTAGAACTCGTACCAGCGAATATGCCTACAGCTGATCCGGTAGTAGCTAAAGCCTGAGCGTATATCGTGCCGCCGTTATAGTCTGTTGCGTAACTGGTAGTACGTAGTGTAACAACATAAGGGTCGCTGGCACTCGCCAGGGTCAATATAGTACCAGTGGGATTTGACCAGGTATGCCCTATATGGTTGTGATCTGTACGCGATACTGTGTTGGCGCCGCCGCTGCCACCAAAAGCAGCACTCAGCGTTGGGGCGCCGCTGGTGCCGCCACCTTGCAATCCAGGGCCGGCAGTGACGGCTGTAATATCCGCCTCACTGCTAATGGCAACAGTATTGCCGGTAACGTTCAGTGTTGTACCACCACCACCGGTAAGCACGATGTCATCCTTTAAACCATTAAGGCTTTTTACCAACTGGCCCGCCGCCACTTTCGGTGTGGTGACGGCATTGTTGGCCAGCTTTCCCGTAACCACTGCATTATCGGCCAGCTTCGCTGTACTCACCACTGCATCGGCAAGCTTGGGCGTCGTGACCGCATTGTCAGATAGTTTAGGAGTGGTAATCGACCCGTCCGTTATTTTATTCACAGTAACAGCATTGTCAGCCAGCTTCACATTGCTGATTGCTGCATCTGCGATCTTGGTAGTTGTAATAGCCCCATCTGTTACTTTGATTGTTCCAACAGCATTGTCCGCGAGCTTTGCAGTATTCACGGCCGCGTCAGCAATCTTAGATGTCGTAACGGCATTATCAGCCACTTTAACTGTACTAATTACATTATCAGGCAACTTGGCAGTAGTTACTGCTCCATCAGCAATTTTATTCGTAGTAACTGCATTGGCGCCGATCAGTGTAGCACTTTGAGGTCCGCTCACATCACCGATGAGTGAACCGGTGAAAGTGCCAGCTCTTTCTGCCTGTATAGCATAAGGCACGGCAATGAGTTCCATGGTCGCCAGTGCGGTATAATTGGTGCCGCCGCTCAGATCCACCTCCACTTGCAGAAACTTGGCGCCCACTCCCCATGGCACGTCAGCCATCACACCCGAGAGCACAGTGCCTCCACCTACCTGCAGGTTCACCAGACCAAAAGCATTGGTCGTCACTGCATGCCGCTCACTGTACACCACGGTGCCGGTAGCAGTAGTATTACGGACGCTGAAACGCAGTCCGATATTTTGGTTGGCTACAATAGTGCCATTGGCATTCCTCACAACAGCCTGGTAATTGAATTTACGGGGCGACTGTGCTTGCACACAATAGCAGACCAGCAGCAGAAAGAAACATGATAATGACCGTTTCATATCAGGTTAGTTTGGGTGGTTAAAAGAGCGATACCGCTAAACTACTCTGACAGAAACCGGAGGTGGGAATGTTGTATGCGAACGACACAGGATTGTATGTGAAAAGCGAAGACTGAAGTGCGAATGACACAAATCATTTCGGAAAGCTCTAAACGAATTTGCAGGATTATCCCCCGAATATGGGATACAAAAAAGAGGCAGCACTTTCGCCTGCGTTGCAAACGAAAATACCACCTCTGAGAAAACTCCAGATATAGGAAAACGATTAAATGATCGAACGTACAAGACCTCCATCAGCACGCAGCGCTGCACCATTGGTAGCAGCAGCCAGTGGACTGACAGTATACGTCACAAGATTGGCGATCTCTTGCACGGTAGCGAAGCGTTGTAATAATGAGGAAGGTCTGTCGGATTGGAAGAAGTCTGCTTCTGCTTCTTCCGGAGTCATGCCTTTGGAGGCGCCCAGTTGTTTGATGAACTCATCAACCCCTTCCGAGCGGGTAGGCCCAGGCAATACAGAGTTGACGGTTACGCCGGTGCCCACAGTAAGTTCGGCGAGCCCACGGCTTACCGACAGTTGCGCTGTTTTGGTAAAACCATAATGGATCATTTCTTTGGGTATCATGATGGCCGACTCACTGGCGATGAATATGATCCGGCCCCAGTTCTTCGCCAGCATCTTGGGGAAATAATGACGGGAGAGACGGATGCCGCTCATCACGTTGATCTCGAAAAAGCGGAACCATTCTTCATCAGGAATATCGACAAAAGCCTTGGGCTCAAAAATACCGGCATTGTTGATGAGTATATCCACATCAGGCACAGCTTTCAAGAGTGCTTCCACTTCTGCTGCTTTCGAAAAGTCTGCCGGTACGCCCGAAACCTTTGCACCCGGCACTTCTTTTTTCAGACGGGCAATCGCCTCATCGATCCGGGCCGTCGTACGGCCATTGATAATCACAGTAGCGCCTTCCTGTAATAGCTGTTGCGCAATGGCAAACCCGATCCCTTGCGTAGAACCGGTCACCAGCGCCGTTTTTCCTTTAAGTTGTAAGTCCATCCTTGTAAAATTTGACAGCAAAGGTCCATGCTTTACTAGTATAAATAAAATAATATGATTTATAGACATCTATAAATAAATTTATAGATTTGGACATGGTAAACTTCGAATGGTACAGAACTTTTAAGGCGATCTACCAGACCGGCACACTGACCGGAGCGGCACAGGAACTGCTGATATCCCAACCCAATGTAAGCCAGCACCTCTCTTCGCTGGAAGCCTACATCGGCAAGCAGTTGTTTGAGCGCAAGCCGCGCAAGATGGTGCCTACAGAGTATGGTAAGTTGTTTTATACGCAGATCATTGGTGCGGTGGAAAGGCTGGAGAAGGTGGAAACAGATTTCAGGCATACTACCCTGCAGAGTACGCCCCCACTCGTTTGTATTGGCGCCCCCCGTGAATATTTCCATAAGATACTGGCGCCGCGCGTTAGCGCATCGGGCCTCCACATGGCAGTTAAGTTTGGGGTTACCAAAGACCTGATGCAACAACTATCGGAGGGCGAGCTTAACTATGTATTTGCCACTTCTAAGATGGATGAAAAGAGCATAGTGTATGAACCGGCCCTGCACGAAACCTTTCACCTCGTCGGCAGTCCTGAGCTGGATACTTCCGGCCTCAAAAAAGCGCTGGCGCAAAAAGATATGGACAAGGTAGAACATTGGCTGTGCACCCGCCAGTGGTTTGCCTATAGCAGCGACCTGATGATCATCCGCCGCTTCTGGCTCAAGAACTTTAAAAAACGCCCGCCTATCAAGCCCACCTATATTATTCCCGACTTCGATTCCATCATCAGCGCCATCCGTCAGGGCAATGGGGTCACCGTAGTCTCGGATTACCTGGTGAAAGAATTGCTGAAAAAGAAGGAGCTGAAAGAGATATGGAAGGGGCTGGCTCCTACCACCAATACCATTTACCTCGCCTATGATAAAACACGGGTGGATGAGACACAGTTAAAGCAGGTACGAAGATTATTTGCATAGAAAATTATTGGGGAGGCCTCGGCGTCTCAGACTTGTTCGGGTAAATATGTTCAAATAGGAAACTGATTAACAATTAGAATCAATAATAAAATTTACAAGGCGCTTCAAGTCAAAAGGCTGTCCAGCCTTTCAAAAGCAGCCCCCCAGCCGTTGTAAAAACCCATTTGCTCTTGTTGCCTTGCATATTCTTCTGTTGGATGAATAACACTGAAAGTAAAGTTGGTTTTGTCTCCATTTTCTTCAAACAGTACGTGTATTGTTACACCTTCAGTCATTGGTTTGAAGTCTGCGGTAGTTACAATTTTTTCGGGGACAATAATTTCAGAATAGATACCCTCAGAAATAAATTCACTGCCATCAGGCATCGGCATAGTATATTTCCATTTGCCACCCACTTTAAATTCATGGTGAACTACTGTAACCCTCATTCCTTTAGGCGACCACCATTGAACAATATGTTCAGGACTGGTCCACGCTTCCCAAACAGTTTGCCTGGATGCATTGAACGTTTTTTTTATTGTCAGTATCCTTTTGCTAATTTCATTTAGATTTTCCATTTTGTTTGTTTTTTTTAGCGTGCAACTTGTTTACGTATGCTTCAAAAGAGTCAATTTTTTCTTCCCACAATACTGAATATTGGCTTGCCCAATCTGCAATCTTTTTCAATTGCTTAGGTTGAATTGCGCAAAATGTTTCTCTGCCCTCTCTTTTTATTTCCACCAACCCGCATTCATCCAGAATTTTAATTTGCTGAGAAATAGCGGGGCGACTGATATCAAAATATTCTGCCAACGTTTTAAGGTTCATGGGTTGCTTCGAGATAATATCTATTATCTTTCTCCTGGTTGGATCGGCAATTGCCTGAAATATGTCTCTTCTGGACTCAGTAGTCATAATTGATAAGCGTACGCTTACGCAAATATATAGGTAAGCGTTCACTTACCAAAACTTTTATTGTTAAGGTAGATAAATGCTTTTAAAGGTCAATAAAAGGCCATCTGGTTGACCGATTCTGCCTGATTGAAATGTAAACCACTAATGTAAATCGGTTTTAAAAAGAATTTACATTGGTTTACAACCTTTTTACATGCCGCAAGGCTGCGTTGACAGTAAAACGGATAGGTTTGTCAACTATGAAAAAGATCATTTTAGCGGCCCTTTTGTTCCATTGTCTTACAACAGTCACCGCACAGCAGCAGTATGCTAAAGCCGTAAACGAGCAGATCGCCCGGGTGGAAGCCCACCTATCGGGTGCCCTGATCATCGACGGTAAACTATACAGCCTTGCTGAAAGAATGAAACATTACAATGTGGCGGGATTGAGTGTTGCCGTTATCGACAATTACCAGATTGTGTGGGCCAAAGGCTATGGTTATGCTGACAAAAAAGAAGGCAGGAAAGTAACTACCAATACCATGTTCGAACCCGGCTCGATCAGCAAGTCACTAAATGCTGTTGGTATCTTACTGTTGGCACAGCAGGGAAAGCTCGATCTCTACCAGGACATCAACCAGTACCTCGTCAACTGGAAATTTCCTTATGACACCGTATCCCACGGCAAGAAAATCACCACCGCCCAGTTGCTCAGCCACACCGCAGGCCTCACGGTTCACGGTTTCCCCGGTTACCAGCGGGATAGTACAATTGCATCAGTCATCGATATTTTAGACGGCCGGGCTCCTTCCAACACGGAAGCTGTACGATCGCTGGCTGAGCCGGGTACGGGACCCCGCTATTCCGGGGGAGGCACCCTTATAACGCAACAAATGCTTACCGATCTTACAAAACAACAATATGAGCAATACATGAATGAACAGGTGTTCCGGCCACTGGGAATGAACAACAGTTCTTACAATCAGCCACCTGCAGTTAGCCAACGAAAAGATCTCGCAACAGGGTACAAAAGCAACGGCAATGAAGTCCCGGGAAAGTATCATGTGTACCCGGAAAAAGCAGCCGCAGGATTATGGACCACACCAACAGATATCTGCAAGTACATTGTTGAAATGCAGCAGGCTTATCAGGGAAGATCATCAAAAGTCTTAAACCAGGAAATGGTTAAACTGCATACTACGCCTTACAAATATGATGTCGCTCTGGGTACGTTCGTATGGAACTGGAATGGCGAGAAATACTTCAATCACTCGGCGAGTAACGAAGGGTTTACAGGCATATTCGTTGGTGGACTAACCAATGGAAAAGGAGTAGCGATATTTGTAAATGCTGACAATAGTGATCTCATGATGGAGTTATTCAACAGCGTAGCACAGGTATATAATTGGGAAGGGTTTCAAAAGCTTGAGCAAATAACCACCGTGCCGGTCAGCGACAGCCTCAGCGATAAATACATCGGCCAATACATAACAAACGGAATATTTTCAGAAGTAAGAAAAGAAAAAGACGGGTTCTACTATTGGCTGAATGGCAACACCGGCAAAATGTATTTCACGTCCACCACCGGTTTTCGCATCGTTGAATATCCGGGCGTAGAGACTTTTCTTTTCGATCAGGCAGGTACAGTAACCGGTTTTTCGAGAACATTTAATGGTCAGCCCCGCCCAACTGCACAAAGGATAACCACCTTGGATACGTTGAAGCCAAGACCCGGGCAATGGTCTTTTTTTGGTCGTCATTTGCTGGAAACAAAAAATTACGACAAGGCGATCGCCTTTTTATCGAAGGGGTTGGCCAGCGAACCTTCCGACTCGTCGCTGGTAAAAAACTTAGCTCACTCCTATCTCTTTAAGGGGGATCCTACCAAAGCGATTGAGCTATATCGACAATATTTAAAATCAGCGCACACTGGGAACGGGTTAAGCAAAAGTTTGAAAGATGATTTTGAATATTTCCGTAATGCAGGGTTTGACCATTCAGTGATAAAAAAGGCAGGAGAGGTACTTTCTCTATAGGATCGATATTCTTGCTTATCTTTAGTCACATGAAGCCATTCCTTTTTATTGCCCTTGGTATAACGATTGCGTTCGCCGGCTGCAAATCTTCTAAAACGACCACTGCCGGCGACGGTAAATGGATACCCCTCTTCAACGGAAAAGACCTCAACGACTGGTTTGTAAAGATCCAGCACCACGACGTGGGCGTCAACTTCGGTAACACCTTTCGCATCGAAGACAGTATGATCAGGGTAAACTATGACCAGTATGGCGAGTTCAATGACCAGTTTGGCCATCTCTATTATAAGACACCCTTCTCTTATTATCACCTGAAGTTGGAGTACCGTTTTGTGGGTGAGCTGCAGCGCGGCGCGCCCAGCTATACATTGCGCAATAGTGGCGTAATGTACCATTCACAGGACCCACGCACCATGCCCAAAGAACAGGACTGGCCCATCTCCATCGAAATGCAGTTCCTGGGAGGACTGAGCGATGGCAAACCACGCACCACAGGCAATATGTGCTCTCCCGGCACACACATCGTGTACGAAGGCAAGCTGGATACACGCCATTGCATCAACTCTACTTCCAAAACCTACGACGGCGACCAGTGGGTGAAAGCCGAATTGATCGTACTGGGCGATTCGTTGATCACACATATCATCAATGGCGATACAGTCATGCAATACTCCAAACCGCAGATCGGTGGCCCTGTTGTAAATCGCTACGATCCTGCTATCAAGCAGGATGGTAAAATGCTCAACACAGGGTTTATTGCACTCCAAAGCGAAGGGCAGCCGGTCGACTTCAGGCGTATATACCTGAAAGATCTGTCTCCGAAGAAATAGTAGGTAGATTGATGATGGAAGCACCGTTAGGTGCTAAAGCTTTGTAGCAAAGTCTTACCTTGTTCGATCCGGCGCCGTAGGTGACGGTAGGTACGTAAGCACCGTTACCCCACAGTCGAATGACCGGGCATCAGTTAGCGTAAGCTTAAACTTATGTGCGGGGTTGTTGAATAGAGACAGTCCGTTGCCCAATGCCACAGGATTGATGAACAAATGATATTCATCGATGAGCCGGGCTTCTATCAATGAGGCGGCAAATGATGCACCACCATACACGATCATATCTTTTCCGGGTTCCTTTTTCAGCTTATTGACCTCTTCAATCAGATTGCCTTTGGCGAGGTGGGTGTTTTCCCATACTGCCTCGTGAAGTGTTTTCGTGAACACCACTTTGCGCGCCTGCGCAATCGAACGGGCAAACAAATGTTGCGGTCCGGTAGTGTCGGCCGCTACCCTTGCCCAATGATTGATAAAACCTTCTTCCGCCATTTTACGGCTCAGTAATACAGTATCGATAATGGCGGTAAGGTCAATAAAATGTTGTCGCAGCGCTTCGTCCCAGGTCCACAAGGGCCCCCAGTTCCATACCATCCAATCAGAATTACCTTGCGCATCTGCCATATAGCCATCCAATGAGAGCTGCACCTGTAGTTTTAGTTTTTTCATGGTCACGGGTAGTTTGTTATATAAGCTTCAAAATTAGCAGGTTGACAATAGGTTATAGTGGTGTCAATGCGACATATATAGGGGTATTTGCGGCAGCTCAAAAGTTGTAAAGGGATTTGTTTTTAAAATAAACTTTCAGAAATATTTGAAAGTTTGGAATGATTAAGTAGTTTTGTGTCAGCAAACGTTCCAATGCCAATCACCTAAAACCTGCTGGTATGAACACCATCGCCTACATCCTTTACCTGTTTATTACTTACATCATTACTGTTCGGGTGGGGTTCATTTTTTACCGCAATGGTCATGTTTTCATACTGGAACTGCTGCACAACGACGTCCAGCTTACCCTGTTTATCAATCGTGTGTTGCTTATCGGCTATTACCTGCTCAACCTGGGTTATGCAGCGATGATGTTGCGAAGCTGGGATACGATCCACACCTGGACAGAGCTGGTATCGAGCATTGTGACTATGACGGGTCAGATCATCCTGACACTTGCGGTGATACATTTCTGCAACATGGCAGTCATTTACTTGATCGGAAAAAGAAACAATCATTTTATAAACCCCAAAATATAGTTGTATGAACACCTCCTATAATTTTATCGCCTACCTCATCTATCTGCCTGTTGTAATTATACTTACCTGGTATGTGGCGCATACCCTGTTCAAAAACAGCAAAGCATTTATGCTCGACATATTCAACGGCAAGGCGGAGATTGCCATCGCTACCAATAAGATGTTCGAGACCGGTTTCTACCTGCTCAATCTTGGTTTTGCTTTCTGGGTGATGGAGATCGTCGAAGATATTGCCGCTACCCGCGGCATGCTGGAAGTGTTGAGCGCCAAGATAGGCGGTTATTGCATCTACCTCGGCATCAGCTTGTTCTTCAACCTCTACTTGTTCTTCCGGGGTCGAAGAATATCAAAAGAGCGCGCACGAAAAGCAGCCGCTGTGTTTACCAGCGCACAATAAGGATCAAATAAGGTGCTTACCTCAAACGGGACGATGAATGATATACATGAAAGGCTTTAGTTTTTGATCGGGCTTTTTCCTTACCAGCCAAAGACCGTGCGGCGCAATGCCCACGGTCTTTTTGTACTATCGGTTAAGTACACTTGATTCATATCAAAAAAGCGGCAATAACAAGCAGTAGCCGGCAATTAACACAGGCTGCCGATAATAGCAGATTGAAGTATTTCGTTTGTATATAAGCGAAGCATGGTGCAGCATGTAAAATTTCGCCAGCCTTATACCTTAACCTTTTTGTCCTATGAAAAAGTACTACCTGTACAATGGCACCTGCCAATTCGGGCCTTTTACCTTGGCCCAGTTAAAACACCAAAACCTGCATCGTGATACACATGTTTGGTACGAAGGACTCAACGAATGGGTGAAAGCAGGGACGGTCCAGGAACTACAGGAACTATTACCCCCGGCAACACCCCCGCCCTTCATGATTTCCAACAACAGTTCGCAACCTCCGGCAACTTCATTCAATTCCCCGGCAGCCTCCCGGCTACAGACCCGGTTTGTAAATAAGGTAATATTTATTGTAAGCATCCTCCTGCTCATCCTTCTCGTCCTCGTCATCGTGGCAGTTCGACTGCACTGAGTCGACAAATAAAGATTTTACTCCATATTTTGTGGCCCCGCCTGGCAGCCAACCGCAGCCGCTAAAATTGCGTATATGAACCCACAGAAAGCACTACCCGGCCGGGTATGTGCCGTTTTTATATGTTTATTTTCTTAATTTTTAGGCCATTATCGTTCTCGCTAACCGGTAAGTGAGTAAAATAAGTTATGAATATTGCGCGAACGTTTCTATATTAGCACTGTCGAATATCCTCCCCAATTTCCAATTCATAGAATCCATTCTCCTTAGCAGGAACCCGTTTCTTCCGAACCACTAAAATCAAATTATGACAAAACTCTACAAGAGCCTATCGAGGTTATCTGTCCTCCTGCTTGCTACTTTCTCCGGATTATCCACTTTGGCAGCTACTTTTCCTGTTACCAACACCAACAACAGCGGTGCAGGTTCCCTGGCGCAAGCCATTCTCGATGCCAACGGTACCGGCGGGGCGGATGTAATTACCTTCAACTTACCAACAGGCCTGGCCACCATCACACTTACCAGCGCATTACCTGTCATTACAGATGCTGTATTTATTGATGGTTATTCGAAGTCAGATGCGGTAGCAGGTACCATTGCCGGTCGCACGATAATGATAAACATCAATGCAGCGGCTATTGGCGCAGGTAATAGCGCCTTTACTGTCAATGCAAGCAACGTTTCGATTGCCGGTCTGGCCATTTACAGCGCGCCGGAATTTGGTATCAAACTGGTATCCAATACCACTCCCAACAGCAACCTGCACGTATGGGGTAATTATATCGGTACAGACAATACAGGTCTTACTGGCGGCCTGGGCAATAATGCCGGCAACATCGAAGTAAACTTTGGTGCAGGTAACGTCTCTACAGGTATTTATATAGGTATCGATGACAATGACGTAGTGACAGATGCTAATGAAGGCAACTTGATCACTGGCAGCCCCAGCACCAGCGCCAACAACGGCGATGGTATCCTCTTATGGCGTTGTTCCAACTCAACCATAGCAGGAAACATCATCGGTTTTGATAAGAACGGCGCCAGCGCAGCTGGTATTCAGCACAACCGTGATGGTATCGTGGTAACGGTATCATGTACGGGTATCGTGATCGGTACTGATGGAGATGGCGTTGCTGATGCCATCGAAGGAAACCTGATCGGCAATAGCGTCCGCAACGGTATTCAGCTGGCAGGTATCTCTACCAGCAACATCATAGCCGGTAACACGGTGGGCCTCGATGCTTCAGGTGGCACAGCCGGCAACGCGGGCACTGGCATCTACCTGCTCAACGCTTCTACCAACCGCATCGGTACAAACGGCGACGGTGTGAGCGATCTGCTCGAAAGAAATATTATCAGCGCCAACGGTGGTGCCGGTCTGAAGATCTCTGCGGAAAGCTTTTTCGGTGCTGCTTTCGAATCTTCTTCCGATTTCAATGTCATCAAAGGAAATATCATCGGTGCCGATGCTGCACTGAACCCCCTCGGCAACGTGGGCAACGGTGTTGAGCTGCAAGCCTCGCTTTCCGGTCTCAATGTGAACAACAACTTCTTTGGCACCGACCACGATGGTGTTAGCGATGGCATAGAAAGAAATATCATTGTCAACAACGCTGGTTATGGTATCCGGGTGTTGACACCTGGTGCTGGTACAAGCGTTTCCGGCAATAAATTCTCTGGCAACCTTATTTATGATAATGCACAGGCAGGTATCGATCTGCAAGGTGGCACAGAGTTTCCTCCCGGCATCACCATCAATGACGACGGCGATGCGGATGGCGGAGCCAACGACCTGATGAACGCACCCGTGATCACTTCAGTAAGTATTGACGGCAGCGACCTGGTGATCTCAGGTTTTACACGCCCCAACAGCATGGTAGAGTTCTATATCCCTGATGGAACAACTGTCCCCGGCGGTGGCTTTACCAAGAGTTTCGGACAAGGACAGACATTCCTCTTCCGTGCACAGGAAGGAGCAACCTTGAGCACCATCAATGATGACGACAACACTACAGGAACATATACAGGAACAGAAGAAGGATCAGGCGCTGGCGGCACCCGTACAGAAAATAGGTTCACGTTCCGCGTTGCCCTGTCTTCCCTGCCCGCAACAGTTACTGCTGGCACCGGCATCACTTCACTGGCCTATCAGAACGCTACCGGACCAGGCAACACTTCTGAGTTCGGCGGCACCCAGGCTGCAACCAACCTGCCTGTACACTTTGTATCATTCAACGGACGCATCAGAGATGGTAAAGCTTACCTGACCTGGTCTACAGCCGAAGAACAAAACAACGATCACTTCGAAATACAACGCAGCACCACAGGTGGTAGCTATACGACCATTGGCAGAGTAAATCCGAAGAGCGGCGTTATCAACCAGTATGACTTTGTTGATGCGGCGCCTGCTGCCGGCATTAGCTATTATCGCCTGAAGCAAGTGGACCTCGACGGACGGTTCATGTACAGCAAAATATTGATCCTGAGAAGCGACCTGGATAAATTTGTTGTGAAGACAGGTCCGAATCCGTTCAGCAGCAACATCAATATCTATTACCAGCTGGAAAAAGATGAGGCGGTAGTAGTTCGTATGTACGATCAGTCAGGCCGCACCGTTAAGCAATACACTACACGTGGCGGAACTGGCGTTAACACCTACACGATCAACGACCTGAACAACCTGCCGAAGGGTAACTACACCCTGGAACTTTCCGGTGAAACCGTGAAATACAGGCAGCAGGTAGTAAAGCAATAAGATAATTTAACAGTTTTTCGCATACCCAAAAGGCTCCCAATACGGGAGCCTTTTGTATATTAGTCCCCTTAACCCCTAAAAACACATATGAAAACCCTGACTACATTGCTTGGTATTGGCCTTGCCATTGCCATCTTCCCGGGCTGCGCTTCCATTGTAAGTAAAAGCAACTGGCCGGTAACGTTTCACTCCAACCCTACCGGCGCAGATATTTCCATCACCAACAAAAAAGGTGTAGAAGTATACAGCGGTAAAACACCTGCTACCATGAAACTGAAATCTGGTGCCGGCTTTTTCAGCAAAGAGTCGTATACAGTAACATTTAAGATGGATGGCTATGACACGAAGAAAATAACACTGGAATGTAAGCTCAACGGCTGGTATTTCGGTAACCTGGTATTCGGTGGCTTGATAGGTTTCCTGGTCATAGACCCTGCTACAGGAGCCATGTTTAAATTAGAGAAAGATTTCATTGAAGAACAACTGACCAAAGGCACAGGAACGACCTTCATGCCGACAAACAATCAACCCTCTTTACAGATACTGAACAAAGATCAGTTGCCTGCTGAATGGGCGAAGCATTTGGTGATGATACAATAGCGAATAGTACTAACAACACAAGAGGCTGATTAAACTGTTAAGTTTAATCAGCCTCTTGCTATATCAACGACTTATTGCCGATTCA
Organism: Paraflavitalea sp.; assembly: GCF_059502485.1. Taxonomy (NCBI): domain Bacteria; kingdom Pseudomonadati; phylum Bacteroidota; class Chitinophagia; order Chitinophagales; family Chitinophagaceae; genus Paraflavitalea; species Paraflavitalea sp. Next base: position 69,627 of record NZ_JCACET010000010.1, on the reverse strand, counting down.
CGATTGCCGGCTGCCGACTAAACCAAGCCATCAATCCTCCTCATCAACTCCATACAGGCACGGCCGTTGTGGTAGGGACATTTCCAAAGCCCCGCTTTATCTTCCCATGACATGACGGTCTTGTCTGTGCCGGTGGCTTCATTGAGCACGCCCCAGCGCCATTCACCAAGCTCATTATCTATGATACTTTCCCGGATAAAAGCCCAGTTGTTGAAGGTATGCTGCAGAAAGGCGTGGTCATTGCTCATTTGCCAGGCATGAAAGAAGCCTACAAGCGCTTCAGCTTGTGGCCACCAGTGCTTTTCTTTTACCCACAGGTTCGTAGCACTGTCCTGTTCATACCACATGCCGCCATCATAATCCAGCCCGCGGGCTGCAGCATAAGCCATCTGCAGGGCAGACTTCTTAACACGGATCACAAGCTCTCCGTCGGAGATGATATTGGCTGCTTCCACCAATAACCAGGAAGCCTCAATATCGTGGCCAAAAGAAATCAGTGTACTCTTGGTATGCCAGCGTTCATCAAAAAACAGCGCCTGGTGGTGCGTAACTGGATGAATGATATGATTCAGGAAATTATTGATGAGCCGGGTGATCTGCCTGCGCAGACCCTCCTCAGGCCAAATGCTGTATAAATTAGTATAAGCTTCCAGTACATGCAGGTGCGTGTTCATGGACTTCTTCTCATTCGCGTCTCTGGCGCTCAGGCGCAGATCTGCCAGTGGGCCCCATTCCCGGGCGAACGCCTCGAAATAACCTTCCTGCTCCCGGTCATAACTATACCGCTCGATAAGCGTATACAATTCGATGGCACGGTCTTTTACCATCGCCTGACCAGTAGCTTTGAAGTACTCACAAAAAGCATAGAGCGTAAATGCCTGCGCATAGATCTGCTTTTTGGTGTCGAAGGGGTGACCCGAATGGTCTACCGTCCAGAAAACGCCACCCAGCGCGTCATCGGCAAAATGAGTAACGATATATTCGTAGGCCCTCGTTGCAATGATCAGGTAAGAAGTTTGGTGAGTCAGGTTATAGGCAGCCGAAAAGGTCCAGAGAATGCGGCTGTTCAACACTATCCCCTTCGGCGCCAGGATATCGATGGTATTTTGGTGATCGATACTTCCATAAAAACCGCCATATTGCTCATCAACGGCGTGTTTTGTCCACCACGACAGGATGGAACGGAATTCAGTGTCAATTTCATGGCGAAACAGCAATAACTTGTGACGTACAGGCTCATCCTGTATAACAGGGGTTGTCATGCGTAAATATAAGTAATGAACAATAAAACCAATAAGTACAAGTACGGAGAAGGATTGACTATTGTTAAATTTGATTTATATCAGTTCCCGGAAACGGGTGCAAGTTAATCTATTACAATGACTATTGATTATCAATGTACTCAGGAGAAAGAGTTTTGTTGGCAGCAGGTGCCCTTTCGGCAGTTTCGTCATAATTTTAATACATTACAAGTAAATATACTGCATTTGCATGAGCAAAGCAATCAGGCATAACATCCTCCGGGAAATTACACCACTCACACAAAGTGACTGCTTTACCCTATTCAGCCGGGTAAAAACGGAGTTCGACTTTCCCCTCCATAGCCATGAAGAATTTGAACTGAACTTCATTCAGTATGCCAAAGGAGCGCAGCGCGTAATTGGCGATCATATGGAAGAGATCGATGATATCGAATTGGTACTGGTGGGGCCCAACCTGCAACATGCCTGGTTCACCCATAAAAGTAAGGGGCAGGAGATTCATGAGGTCACCATTCAATTTCACAAAGACCTCTTCGATGAGAAATTCCTGCGTCGGAACCAGTTGAGTTTCATCCGTACGATGTTCGGGATGTCGGTACGCGGCATTTTATTCTCCCGTGAAACAACCAAGCAGGTAGCCCCACGGATCATTGAGCTCACCCGCAGGCAGGGTTTTGATTCCGTACTGGAGTTGATGTCCATTCTACACGACCTCTCCACATCGCGCAACATGCGCACCCTCTCCGACCCGTCCTTCAATGCCGCTGAATCATTCAGCTACAATTCCAGGCGCATAGAAAAGACTATAGAATACATGAACCAGCACTTCGATAAGCCCATTGCATTAAGTGAGGTATCCAGGCTGGCCAATATGTCGGAAGTAGCCTTTAGCCGTTTTTTCAAACAGCGTACAGGAAACACATTTATAGATAGCCTTACAGAAATAAGATTGGGTCATGCGTCCCGCATGTTGATCGACACCACACAGTCGGTAGCAGAGATTGCTTACCACTGCGGCTTCAACAACATTTCCAACTTTAACCGCATCTTCCGGAAAAAGAAAGGCTGCACGCCGAGGGAGTTCCGGGAAAGCTTTTCAGGAAAGAGAATATTTATATAAAAAAGAATATTTTTGTTCCTACCCTAATCCCTTAAGCGCTGTATGCCCCCTGTTCGCCCGTTATTCTTACTGACCGTCCTGCTATTACTGTATTCAATTCAGCATTGTGTTGGCCAATCCGTTAGTTATAAAGCGAGGTATGCTACCTCGATGCGATATTTTTATATAAAAGATCAGGTCCAATCCCATGATCAGGGAATGGTATTGGTCGGCAAGGCAGGAGCTCCCGAAGATTCTGCAGATTTAGTAGTCATGAAGCTGGATGAATTTGGCAGCGTGGTGTGGAATAAAATATATCCCTCTACGGGTCGACTGGAGAATATGGCCATTACGGAGATGAGCGATGGCACTATCGTTGTCGCATCGGACCTATGGTACGCAACTGCCACTACCTCTGGGTCAGATATTTTGACCATGAAGATCGATTGCCAGGGAAATGTGTTGTGGAGCAACAAGCTTAGCCTCGATCCTGCATTAGGCCGGAAATACCTGACTTCCGGTGGATTGAAAGAAGGAAAAAATGGGGATATTATTCTGTCATTATTTGCCCATCAACAGGGAAGCAATCCTTCATCCACGATCTGCCGGCTCAACAATACAGGCGGCCTTGTATGGAATAAAACATTCTATGGCGTCAACAGTGATTATTATTATGCTATCGAGGCTTTTTATAAAAACAATAAGATTGTTGTAATGGGCCATGAGAAATACGTTGGTAATTTCATTACTCCCGTCAAGCGGTTGTTTAGCATGATCCTTAACTATGACAACGGCAACATAGAAAAAGAACAGGCCTATAACCTTACAGAATTCGTTGCCGGACAAACAGTATTGTTCACACAGGCAAAGATCCATTTTGATGCAGAACAACTGATTGATAACACCTATGCCTTGTTTGGTATATTTGCAGGCTCCACCCAGCAAACATTCTACTATTATAAACTGATCGTCAATGAGGACCTGTCGATCAAACAGTCGCAGGCTTATTCCACCTCCACTTCGATTGGCCAGAAGTTCTCAAAGATCACAGTATTCCGTAATGGGCAGACCCACATTACAGGCCCGCAATATGAGTCGGCTACTTATTATGCTTATGCAGCCGATAAAAATGGTACCCTTCTACGACAAAAAAAGACACCCTATACAGGAAGCATCCTGTTTAATGGTGACCGCGTGTTCCAGATGGGTTCGGACAATTACGGATACTTTACAAGTCACTTCCTGGTCTTCAACTACCAGGTAGATATTGCACAGGTGAGAAATGGCGACAATAATATTTCCTCCTGTATGGGCATAGATACCGCTTTTATTACGCCATTGCCCTGGCAAAGCAGCAATACAACATGGAGTTGGGCCAGCACCAGAGACAATCAGGTGGTGTCCAATCCTTATCCATTTTCGCCGGCAGACCTTCCTGTTACCGTCACGGACATTTGTGCACCTGTAAGGCCGGTCAAAACATTTACTATTACCGGTAGTGATAATATATGTACAGCCACCTCAACGCCTTTCAGCTACCAGGTAAAGACCAGTAAGAAAGAAAACAAACCTGTGCAGTGGCGCATGGATGCTGCCGCCTACCAATCACTGGTAACAGTCAATGATTCTACCGTTTCCATTGTGTTCAATAATCCCACCACTGGCCCATATAAAGTGAAGCTGTATGCTTATGGCGGCACCTGCCAACCGGTACAGGACTCTTTGGAGATATCTGTATACCCTGCTTCGCGGCTGCCCCGTTTTGTAAACATTTGTACTAATAATATACAGGTAGACCCTGGTAATTGGTTTAAATCCTATCGCTGGCAGGATGGTTCCACCAATCCGGTTTATACCATTACACAACCGGGCCGGTACATCGTAGAACTCACCACTCATTGCAATGAGGTCATTACCGATACAGTGGATGCCTTTGGCGACAGAACTGGTCTGTTGAATCGTGAGAGGACGATCTGTGAAAATGATACACTGTTACTGCAGGCGCCGGCAGGATTTATCAACTACAGGTGGGAGCCCGACTATCGGATAGAACATGTGTCCAACGAAGTAGCACGGGTATATCCTGATAAAAACACTTTTTATGTTCTTTTCTCCGAAACCACCGACGGCTGCCAGTTGAAAGATACCGTGGATATAAAGGTTAAAGCTAAACCCCGCGTGAGCCTGGGCAACGATACAACAGTCTGTACAGAAGGTGAGCTCACACTCAAAACAGGGACAGGATTCGCCAAATACCTGTGGAGTACGGGAGAAAGTACAGCTGCGATCACCATCACACAGCCCGGTATATATTCAATTGCAGTAACAGACGCCGGTGGTTGCAAAGCCAGCGATACAATTACCATTACGGCTAAAGTATGCCCCCGCAGAATACGGATACCTACCGGCTTTAGTCCTAATGGCGATAGAGTCAACGATATCTTTAAAGCCGTGGTACAGGGACAACTGGAATCATTTGAATTGATGATATACAATCGATGGGGAGGCGTTGTATTCAGATCAACCAATCCACAATCCGGTTGGGATGGTACTATCAAAGGCATACAACAACATAGCGGCACTTATGTATGGATGTGCAGATATAAATTCCGCAATGAGGCGACACAAATAGAAAAAGGAACATTGCAACTCATCAAATAGAGCACAATGTTCCTTTATATTATAATTCAAATATCAACTGATCCTCCCGGTTTTCAACCGGTATCTTCCGGAGGAAGTTGTCATACCCCTCCTCGTCATCATGGCTGCTGGCAGCACCATAAGCATCGAGCGTATAACCCACCAGTCCGTCATTCGCTTCTATGAGATACAGGACCGATGAGTCAGCCGGGTTCGATTCCCCTTCAAAACGGAAGGTCTTGATGATCTTCAGGTCTTCCGGTTGGTAATGCTTTCCGCGTCCGATGGTAAAACCTTCAGGTGTCCAGCGGAACTCATTATCTTTTTTATCCTTGCGCAGTTTTTCCATTACCTGCACCAGGGTGGTCATTTGATCTGATCTGTTCATGGCGTTTTATATGAATTTTCTCAAAACCTATGCCTACCAGAATGATAGTGAAGACATAAACAATAGCTTGATTACCGGATAGAAGGAAAGAAAGTCAAGGAAAAATTGTGCAAATAAATCCCCGTATTGGGGAATAAAAAGTAGCAGATAAAAAAATAACCAGGACGCCGGAAAGCAGGAAAAATAAAACGTCGATTTTATTCATCCTTACTTCCCGTCTCCCCGGCACAGTCTATACCCGGCAACGGAGTTCCTGCTGAAACGAGGCCCCGGCAAAACCATCAGAGATTGCAGGAAGCATCTCGGTTGGCTGTTGTTCTGGGCGCTGTCAAAAGTATGATACCTGTATAGGGTCATTACTTTAAAACAACTACTGAACAACGATTGCCGGAGTAAGGGCGAGGTAGCAGTGTACTACCGTTGCCGGTGCTGCTTGCGTCATCCTGATGAGTTGAAAAATGTGGAAGACGGAGGATAACGCCTTCCCGTCTTCCCGGCTAAAATGCGCAACGATATATTGAGTTGGCCGTGGCCAGAGGAAACAACTGAAGATAAATGCTGCACATCGTTCATCACGCTTTTACTGAACCCCAAACAGGCATTGATCAGTTACCAGTTTATGAATTACAGCATCAGCACGAATGAACTTTTTTAAAGAAAGTGAGTCATGACTTACTGCTCCAGACAAACGTACAACTTCGCGATACCCGTTTCCAAATTTATTTTACCAGCTTTTGGGAAAAATGGGAATATTGGGAATTTTAGTAACTATTTTTTTCATTTTGTTCAAAATGCCCAAATAGGGCCAATAAAAATTTGGAAACCGCATTACCGGTATTGTATATTCGACGCTTGCTGTTAGAAACGAACGATAGAATAGAAATGGGAAAAATTCCGGAAAAGGGAAGAAACGAGGAGTCGGAACGGAAAATGAGGAGAGGATGGTACGGGGATAGTCCATGGATACTCCATAGATACTCCTGGGATACTCCATAGATAGTCCATGCTAATAGCACAAACCCCTAAAACAGGTGCAATTTACAAAAAAGGGCAGGGCAACTTGTGTCCGTGAAAAGCGAAGGCTCAATCACCTTTCACGTTAAACACAAACCCAACCCCATACACATTGTTGATGCTGATGTAGTCAGAGTGATTGAGATGCTTGCGCAGGCGCGAGATGAAGACGTCGAGACTTCTGCCAAGGAAGTAATCATTCTCACCCCACAAGCGCGTCAATATCTCTTCCCGCTTCAGGATCTTGTTCTCGTTATTGAACAGGAATTCCAGTAATTCAGATTCCCTCGGAGTAAGTATTATTTCGGGACGGTTGCCAATAAGTAGTTTTAGTGAATCCTTGTAGAACTTCACATCGCCCCGTTCAATAATGGAGCGGTTGAGAGGCTCTGCATGATGAAAATTACGTTTGATGATATTCCTGATGCGGAGTACGAGTTCGTCGATGTCGAACGGCTTGGTGATATAATCATCTGCGCCGATCTTTAAACCATACAACCGGTCAGCCCGTTCATTGCGCGCTGTCAAAAAAAGAAAAGGCACCAGCGGGTTGATCTTCATGATGCGGTTAGCCAGCTCAAAGCCATCGATGCCCGGCATAGACACGTCGATCAGCAAAATATCATACTTACCCTGACTGCTTTGAAATTGCACCAAAGCCGACTGGCCATCCTTGCTCCAGTCAACAGTAAAATCCATGAGCTCCAGGTATTGCTTCACCACATTACCCAGGTCCGCTTCGTCTTCTACAAGTAATATTTTTGACTTTGCACTCATGATTACATCAATGGGATAGTTATAGTAAACACACTACCCGCCCCTTCCCTGCTCTCGATATCGATTTTCCAGTGATGAGCGTCGATAGCCTGCTTCACATAATACAAACCAAGCCCCAACCCTTTCACCTGTCCATCCAACACTTCCGCATCCCGGTAAAACTTGTCGAATAAATGCTCTTTCGTTTGCGCTGTCATGCCAATACCATTATCTGCTATCCGAATGAGCAAATTCCTTTTATCATTCTCAGTAGTGACAGTCACTTCCTTTTGCTCCTGCCGGTTGTACTTGATGGCATTATCCAAAATATTCAGCAACGCAGTGGTAAACCAGAATGCATCGAGTTGCACTTCATCACGGGAGGCATTCTTTTCCAGTGTAAGCGCTACCGGAGCGCCATTGAGTTTTATCTTGTAATCCAGCAGTATTTCATCGAGCAAAGCATGCAGCGATTGTGGTTGCTTGTTGACAGGTACCTGGCTCATAGCAGTGATGTCCAGCACTTGGCTGATGAGCGTTTTCAACCTGTCCGATTGCCGCTCGATCACATCGGTGAGCGGCTTCACGGTTTCCCGGCTCACAGTCACCTTATTGTTCTGTAGCGTTTTATTGGCAACAATAATAGCAGCCAGCGGGGTGTGCAGTTCATGCGTAATACTGTTGATGAAATCCGATTTCATCTCCGACAACTTCTTTTGCCGTATCCAGTTGCGCAAAGTGATAAAGAACAACAACACCACCACCAGTATCGAAAACACCGACAGCGCAAAAGTAGGTATCATGCTACGCAGAATGGTCATCTTACGATGCTTGGTATCAACATAAAAACTATAAGCAATACGGTAAGTTTGTTCGGAAGTGCCACCAACAGAAACAGTCACGATCTTGTTATTCTCATTCACCGCTTTCAAGCCGCCGCCCAGCCACAAACCCGATGGCTGTTGCAGCGAATCGGCAATGCGCGCATAATGTGTCTCTTTATTATAGATATTGATGAACTGTCGCTTGCCAAAACTTACTTCGAGCACATCGATACACAAACCATAATCCAGGTCGGTGCGGATATTGTGCTTCTCCCGTATATAAGCCATCACACTATCGATGTTCTCTGCCTGGCGCAAAACAGGCACCGTCTTGTTCAATAAGTACTCAGCAAACGCATGAAACTCCAGTTCACTCGAACGGTACAGCCGCTCCATTTCTGCCATGTTTTTATACATAGCCGAGTCCAGGATCTTACCGCCGCCCGGGAAGATGAGGTCCGATTGAATACTGGTCCCATAATCCTTCTTGATGATCTCCTTTTCCTGAATGTAGTATTGCCGGTTCTTCAATTCATAAGTATTGTACACCAGGAAAAACTGCACGGCAGTAAGGATCACGAAGCTGACAATAGCGATAGTCTTATGAGCAGTTATAGTGTACTTCATTAAATGTACTTCATTAGTAATGGTTTTCCCCGCGTCTAAGACGCTCTTCACTCGCTCGCCTCTGGCGAGTGAGGGTATTTTGTAGCCTCTGGCTACACCTTCCGCAGCGTCACCTTTCAGGTGACACTACAGTCAAAGCAAGCATTAAAGATAATGTGTATCTACTTGTTTTGCCGCCCCGTTTAATATCCGTTAACAATTCGTTTGAACTCTATTGACAAGCAGGGGATTAATTCACTGTTAATTTTAATCCGGCCTTCATCCTGCACAATTACACCTTCCACATACCAATTTATATGCACAAACAGATTTCAATCCGTAGCCTGTTATTGTTGATGATATTCCTGCCGGTGTGCCTTGTACAGGCACAACCCAGTCAGGATGCCCCTAACGCCTATTCCAGCCAGGCAGCCAGCGACCACGATAAGAAGATGGACTGGTGGCGCAAGGCGCGCCTCGGCATGTTCATCCACTGGGGCGTGTACGCTGTACCAGCAGGTGCCTACAAAGGCCAGGAGATCGGTGGACTGGGCGAATGGATCATGCACGACGCCAGCATCCCGCGCAAAGAGTACGAACAATTTGCCCGCCAGTTCAACCCCGTGAAATACAACCCCGAAGCCTGGGTACGCATGGCCAAAGACGCCGGCATGAAATACATCGTCATCACCTCCAAACACCACGATGGCTTTGCCCTGTTCGATTCAAAAGCCAGCGACTGGAACGTGGTAAAAGCCACACCATATGGCAAAGACCTGCTGAAACCCCTGGTAGAAGCCTGCCGCAAACAAGGCATGAAACTCGGCTTCTATTATTCACAGGCTAATGACTGGTACAATCCTGGTGGCGCTGCTGCGCGCGGACATTGGGACAAAACCCAGGAAGGAAGCATGGATGAGTACATTGATAAAGTAGCCATCCCGCAGGTGCGTGAGATCCTCACCCTCTATGGCGACGTAGTAGAACTCTGGTGGGATGTGCCAACAGATATGAATCGTGAACGCGCCGATAAGCTGGCAGCCCTGATGTCATTGCAGCCTGGCATCATCACCAACGACCGCCTCGGAGGCCATCATGATGGCGACATTACCACACCCGAGCAATATATTCCAGCCACCGGCATTCCAGGACGCGATTGGGAAACCTGCATGACGATGAACGATACCTGGGGCTTCAAAACTTATGACGACAATTGGAAAAGCAGCACTACGCTGATCCGAAACCTGATAGACATCGCATCGAAAGGCGGCAACTACCTGCTGAATGTGGGGCCTACTGCCGAAGGTGAATTCCCCGCTCCCATCGTTGAGCGGCTACAGGCCATTGGCAAATGGACCAAAGCAAATGGAGAAGCCATTTATGGCACCACGGCCAGCCCCTTTACGATACTCCCCTGGGGCCGCGCTACCAAAAAAGTAGAAGGCAATACCACCACGTTGTACCTCCATGTATTCGCCTGGCCTAAAGACGGTAAACTATTGGTGCCGGGCTTAACCAGTAAAATACAAACAGCAAAACTGTTGGCCAATCGCAAATCCCTGAAAACAGCCACTACAACAGAAGGACTGGTGATCGATGTACCTGCCAAGGCACCAGATCCGGTTGCTTCAGTCATTGTCCTTACCACACAAGAGCCATTGACCATACAACCTTATGTTATACAACAAAAGCAGGATGGTACACTCATACTGGACGCGGAACTGGCAAATATTAAGAGCTACCGCAACGAGGGCTTAGCTATGACAGAGGGCGATTGGGATGCCCGCAACATTGGCTATTGGACCAATCCTCGCTGCTGGGTTTCCTGGAAAGTAAACATTCACAAGCCCGGTACTTATACCATCAAAGCCATTGCAGCAACACCGGCAGCCTCCAGCAAGTTCAGGATAGAAACAGGCGATCAGGCGCTGGAAGCCACCCTCAACAGTACAGGCGATTACAACGAATACCAGGAAGTAACACTCGGAAAGATCACGATCGATAAAGCAGGACAACATACCATCGCCATCTATCCCGGCGAAGGCTGGAATCCGATCAATTTACGACAGATAAAACTGTTACCCTAACAAGCCCGTAACCCTATCGAAGAGCTATCGAAGTATTTTTTCCCATCAGTCGCCAGCCTCTGGCTGGTGACGCCTATTCCCTCGCCTCTGGCGAGATTCGAAAGAACACGATTGTCAACTGTATGACTACTTATAAAACCAAAACTCAAGACTGCTTATGAACACGTATTGCTACGTATTCAAAAGGATCAAGCCAATCCTTTTGTTTTGTTTACTCCTGGGCGTGGCGGCCGGTTCGGATGCCCAGACCAGTGAGATCATCGTAAAAGGCTCCGTTCGCTCCGACACGACAGTGCTCGATGGTGTGACCGTTACCTTAAAAGCCGATCCCAAAGTGGCCACCCGCACAGATGCCAAAGGCAATTACTTTATCAAAGTACCATCCAATGGCACATTGCTATTCTCCTATGTAGGCTTTGCCACACAGGAAATAGACGTAAAGGGAGAACCCATCGTCAATGTGGTACTGAAGGCCGGCGACAAAGCCATGGAAGAAGTGGCAGTAGTAGCCTACGGTACGCAAAAGAAGAAGAGTATGGTCAGTGCGGTAACGACGATCAATCCTAAAGAATTGAAAGGCCCTACGAGTAACCTCACCACCATGCTGGCCGGTAAAATATCGGGCATCATCGCTTACCAGCGTAGCGGTGAGCCGGGAAGAGACAATGCCAGCTTTTTCATCCGTGGCGTCACCACCTTTGGTGCTGGTAAAGTAGACCCGCTGATCCTCATCGATAACATGGAGTCTACTTCCAATGACCTCGCCCGTCTGCAGCCCGATGATATCTCAGGGTTCTCCGTGTTGAAAGATGCCACCGCTTCATCCCTCTACGGCGCACGCGGCGCCAATGGCGTTATACTTGTAACAACCAAACTGGGCGTGGAAGGAAAGACCAAATTTGGTCTGCGTGCAGAGAACTCTACTTCCAGCAATACGAAGAACTTCCGCTTTGCCGACAACATCACCTACATGAAGTTGGCCAATGAAGCATTGGTAACCCGCTATCCTTTGCGCGCACCATTGTATTCACAGGAGAAGATCGCACAAACAGAAGCCGGTGCCAACCCGCTGCTGTACCCTAACAATAACTGGTTGAAGATGCTGATCAAAGACTACACAAACAACCAGCGCTACAACCTCAACATGAGCGGTGGCGGCAAGATCGCCCAGTACTACGTATCCGGCACGTACAATATCGACAACGGTGTACTGAAAGAAAATGGCCTTAACAATTTCAACAGCAATATCAAGCTCCGCAGCTATCAGATCAGGTCGAATGTTACCATCAACGTAACACCCACCACCCTGGCCAATATCCGGGTGTCAGGACAGTTCGATGATTACAACGGCCCTGTTGGTGGCGGTGGCAATATCTTCAACCAGGCATTGAAGAGCAACCCGGTCCAGTTTCCGGCAGTTTATCCTGCTTCCTTCCTGCCACGGTTGAACCACCCGCTATTTGGAAGTGCTCTCGATGCCAATGCCATCCGGTACAATAATCCCTATGCCAACATGGTATCAGGCTACGAGCAATCCAATACCTCTACCATGGTGGCCCAGCTCGACCTGCGGCAAAACCTGAGCTTCATCACCAGCGGTCTTTCTGCCCGCCTGATGACCTTTACACAGCGCTACGCATCATTCAGCCTTACAAGAGCCTATACTCCGTTTTATTATTCACTATCCTACTCGCCCGATGGCAAAGAACCGCAGCTTTCACCCATCAACACCGATGGCACCGAGTACCTGAGCTACATACCCGGCGCCAAAATATTGAACACAGTTTCTTATCTCGAAGCTGCCGTGAACTATAACCGTGGATTTGGCGATCATGACGTATCAGGCATGCTGATCACCACCATGAGAAATTACCTGACGGCCAACTCGGCCATCGGCGATCTGCAACAATCACTGCCCTATCGCAACCAGGGCGTGTCGGGCAGATTTACCTATGGATATGACAACCGTTACCTCGCCGAGTTCAACTTCGGCTACAATGGTTCCGAACGATTCTCAAAGAACAACCGCTTTGGTTTCTTCCCCTCGGCAGGATTAGCGTGGAATGTGCACAATGAAAAATTCTTCGATAAACTGTCCAATACTATATCCTTGTTGAAAGTACGCGGCACGTATGGATTGGTGGGCAATGACCAGATCGGCAGAGCCGAAGACCGTTTCTTCTACCTGTCGAGCGTTGCGATGAACGATCCCAACAAAGGCGCTGTATTTGGTGAGAACTTTGGCACGGGGCTCAACGGCGTTACCGTACAACGCTATTCCAACACCTCCATCACCTGGGAAAAAGCATTCAAGACCAATATCGGCCTGGATGTACAGTTCACCAATGGTTTCAACCTCACGGTCGACGTGTACCGGGAGCACCGCAAGAACATCCTCATGAGCAGAGCCTATATCCCCGTTTCTATGGGCCTCAGCGCCCCCATCCAGGCCAATGTAGGAGAAGCAGAAGGCAAAGGCATCGACCTGCAAATGGATTACAACAAATCATTCAGCAATGGCATGTGGCTCCAGCTGCGCGGCAACTTCACCTATGCTGCCAGCAAACTGCTGGTGAATGAAGAACCCATATACCCTTCTTCCTGGACCAGCAAAGTAGGCTACCCCCTTTCCCAACGTTGGGGATTGATCGCAGAACGCCTTTTTGTAGATGATTATGAAGTAAAGAATTCACCCCTGCAGGATTTTGGCATCGTAAGCGGTGGCGATCTCAAATACCTCGACATAGATGGCAACAACATCATCGATGGCAATGGCGATCAGGTGCCCATCGGTTATCCTGAAACTCCTGAGATCGTATACGGAGGAGGTTTCTCCTTTGGTTACAAGAACCTTGACGTTAGCGCCTTTGTACAAGGCTCTGCACGCTCTTCCATCTTCATCGACAACAATGCCATCCAGCCCTTTAAAAGAGACGATGAAGGCAGAGGTTATGAAAGCGGCCTCCTGAAGATCATTGCCGATGACCACTGGTCCGAAAGCAACCGCAACATCTATGCCTTCTGGCCACGCCTCAGCGACAGAACGATCCTCAACAATAGCTGGACCTCTACCTGGTGGATGCGCAACGGCGCTTTCCTCCGCCTCAAATCGATAGAGTTGGGCTACACATTACCAAAGACCCTGATGAAGAAGCTGGGACTGACCAATGCCCGTTTTTACCTGAATGGTAATAACCTGTTTGTCATCAGCAGCTTTAAGCTATGGGATCCCGAAATGGGCAACAATGGCCTGGCCTATCCCCTGCAGCGCGTGTACAACGTAGGCGTCAACCTTAGTTTTTAATTCATTATTGAAACAGTATGCGACACTATTATAAACAACGTTTTTTCTTACTGCTATACTTCGTGGCAGGCATCCTGGGCCTCTCCTCCTGTGAGAAGTTCATCGATGTGGTGCCCGACAATGTACCAACCATAGATAATGCTTTCAGCATTCGCACAGAAGCCGAAAAGTACTTATTCACCTGCTATTCCTACCTCCCCGATGAAGGCCAGTACGGTGGCAACCCCGCCTTTGGCGCCGGCGATGAAACCTGGCAGGACCTTAGCTTCCATACCATCAGCACCGATCCCTTACAGATCGCCATGGGACTGCAAACAGCTGGCAATCCCCTCATGGAAAGCTGGGCTACCATGTATGCAGGTATACGCGACTGTAACATCTTCTTGGAGAATGTAGACAAAGTAGTAGACCTCGAGCCCTATATGAAAACAAGGTGGATCGGCGAAGTGATTTTCCTCAAAGCCTATTACCACTGGCACCTGCTGAAGATGTACGGTCCCATTCACATTGTCGATAAGAACCTGCCAACCGATGTAAGTGCTGAAGCTGCAAAAATATCCCGTGTGCCGGTCGATTCAGCAGTCAATTACATCACTACTCTGTTGGATTCAGCAGCAAAGTTGTTGCCGCCTACTATACAGGCAAGAACTACCGAACTGGGTCGCATTACAGCCCCCATTGCATTGGCCGTGAAAGCCCGTGTACTGGTCACTGCCGCCAGCCCCTTGTACAACGGCAACGCCGATTACACAGGGTTCAAGAACAGTGATGGTAAGTTACTCTTCAATACGACCTACGACAAACAAAAATGGGTAAAGGCCGCCGCTGCCTGCAAAGCAGCCATCGATGCCTGCCATGCTGCCGGCATACAACTGTACAAGTTTGATGACAACATCACCAACCTCACCGATTACATGAAGATCGAGATGAGCATCCGCAACAGCGTTTGTGAAAAATGGAACGAAGAGCTGATCTGGGGTTCATCCAACAGCCCGTCAGACCATTACATGCAAAGACTCGCATGTCCCAGGCTCGATCCCTCACGCATCGGCAACCAGGACCCCATGGGCCAGTTGGCGCCAACCCTCAAAATTGCCGAGCAATTCTATACAAAGAATGGCGTGCCCATCGAAGAAGATAAAGACTATGATTATGCCAATCGCTATGCCCTGCGCACAGTATCCGCAGCTGAATCAGAGAAAATGCAGGTAGGTTATGAAACAGCCCTATTGCACTTCGACCGCGAGCCCCGTTTCTATGCCGACCTATCATTCGACGGCGCCAAATGGTATATGCAAAACGGTACCTGGAATATCCAGGCCCGCTGGGGACAGGTTCAGGCACAAAAGAACGTGTATGGCTATTCCGTTACTGGGTACTTTACTAAAAAGACGGTAAGCTGGAAGTTTGTAATACAGGACGGACAAAGCTCATCTACCGAAACATATCCCTTCCCGCTTTTCCGTCTGGCCGATCTGTACATGCTGTATGCCGAAGCATTGAATGAAGCAGAAGGACCTACGAATCCCGATGTATACAAATACGTAAATCTGGTGCGCGAAAGAGCCGGCCTGAAAAGCGTGCAGGACTCCTGGAGCCAGTATGCAAAGAACCCTTCCAAATACACTACGCAGGATGGTATGCGTGCCATCATCCAACAGGAAAGGCTGATCGAAATGAGTTGTGAGGCCAGCCGCTTCTGGGACCTCCGCCGCTGGAAACGCGCCATTGAAGAACAGAACAAGTTGGTCCTCGGTTGGGATGTGTCACAATCCTCACCCGCTGGATATTACCGCACCCGCCCCCTCTGGAGCCAAACCTTCCAGGTAAAAGATTACCTGTGGCCCATCAGGAGCAGCAATATCCTGGTAAACCCCAAACTGGTACAGAACCCAGGTTGGTAAGGAACAACACTAACGCACTTAAAAGAGAAAACATGAATCGAGTATATATAATACTAATAACGACACTCATCATGAGTGCCTGCAAAAAAGAAGAGCATGCATCGCTATACGGTGAAGGCAACACACCCGGTGCACTCACCAGCGCCACGGTAAAGAACCTGCCCGGCGCTGCAGAGATCACCTATTCCCTTCCACACGATAACAACATCCTGTACGTAAAAGCAGAATACGAGAACCAACCCGGTGTAAAAAGAGAAGTAAAGACCTCTTACTACACCAATCAACTCACTGTTGATGGTTTCGGCGATACATTGGAACATGAAATAAAACTGTTCGTTGTAAACAGGAGCGAACAGGTCAGCGTCGCCACAACAGTGAAAGTGAAACCTCTGACACCACCCGTAGTATCTGTGTTCAGAAGCCTCGCCATTACGCCCGATTTCGGTGGCCTGCGCATTTCCTATACCAACGACGCCAGAGCCGACGTCGCGATCTATACACTGGCCGACGATGGCAAGGGTAAAATGGAACAAGCCAACGTTAATTACACCACCCTGCCAGCCAGCGTGTATACCATGCGTGGCTTCGACAGCTCCGCCCGTAAATTCTCCTTCTACGTAAAAGACAGGTTTGGCAATACCTCTGATACCCTCAGAGGTACCTGGAAGCCTTTATATGAGAAGGCGCTCGATAAAGCCCTCTTCAGGAAGATGCAGCTGAACACCGATGTGGGCGACGACTGGGGACTCCCGATGGAAAACCTGTGGAATGGCTCCTATGTAGGTTTCTGGGACATGTTCCATACACAGGCAAAGCCCTTCCCCATGTGGTTCACCTTCGATATGGGCGTAACGGTAAAGCTGAGCCGCATCACAGTATGGCAGCGCCAGACACCCGCGCAGGACTGGATCTACAATGCCAACAACCCAAGGAAGTTCGAGATATATGGCACCAATAATCCCAACGCCGATGGTAGCTGGGGCAACTGGACATTACTGCTAAGCCACGAGATTGTGAAACCTTCAGGATTGCCCCTGGGACAAGTAACACAAGATGACATTGCAGCCGCTGCAAAAGGCGAAGAGCTGATGGTGCCCCTCGACAAACAACCCGTGCGTTACATCCGCATCAAAGTCCTGGAAACATTTACCAACTCAGCCATCAACATTGCAGAAATGTCGATCTGGGGACAACCATAGGTAATTAACCAAAACATCAACTTATCAGAACATGAAACATGTTAAACTAATAATAGCCCTGATAATGACAGGAACCCTGATTTGGGTGTCCTGCTCCAAACAGGACGACTGGAAAAAATACCTGCCGGCTTCACCCAAAGTGTACCCCGGCATGGCAGAAGACATCACCACGTATCCAGGCAACAACAGACTAAAAATATCCTGGCTGCTGGTATCTGATCCAACCATCACAAGCGCAAAAGTATTCTGGAACAATGGCCACGATTCAGCCGGTGTAGCGATAGCCCGCAAACAAGGCGTCGACACAGTGAACATCATTGTCAGCAACCTGCAGGAAACCTCTTACACGTTCCAGATATTTACCTACGATAAAGAAGGCAACAAGAGTGTGCCGGCCTATGTATCAGGCCGCGTGTATGGCGCCAAATACCATGGCACATTACTCAATCGTGCCGTACAAAGCGTCAACTATTCAGGTGATACAAAGCTTATCACCATCACCTGGGGCAGACCGGATACGGTGAATGTAGGCACACAGTTGTGGTATACCGATGAGCAGGGAGCCGCTAAAGAAATGACGGTGGATGTGGCTGCCAATGTAACATCCTTCCCTTGGAAGGTAGGCACTAAGATCTATTACCAATCGAAATACAAACCTTCAGCCCACGCCATCGACTCCTTCAGCGTATTGACCAAAGACTCCATTACCGTAAAAGATGTGCCGGTTTCCAAAGCAGCCTGGACAAAAGTGAACCTCCCCAACGATGTGGCAGGCGATGCCTGGGGCACCGACCTGGCTTGGATCTGGGATGGCAAAGGAGGCGATTACCCCGAGATCTACCACACAGGCGGAGAAGGAATGCCCCATCACTTTACGATAGACCTGGGAGCAGCTTACAACCTCACGAAGTTTGAGAACATCGGCAGAACGAACGCCAATCCCTACCATAATCCCACAAAATTTGAAGTATGGGGCATTGCGGACATTACCAATGCCGCCACTACCCTGCCTGGCAGTGATCCGGGCTGGAAAAATGAAGCCATTGCCAAAGGATGGACACTGCTGAAAGAAGTGGCTCGGCCCGACAATGGAACCGCCCCCTATAAAGTAGACCTGTTACCCGGCATTCCCCCCGTACGCTACATTCGCATCCGCGTATTGGAGACCATCGACCACGATATCGACAGCCACATGAGTGAGATTTCGTTCTGGTATAATCCATAAATTTAAATCATAATAAAGCAAAAATGAGGCACACAAGGACCACCAGGTATTTTCTACTGTTTGTATTGATCTGTACCACTATGTTACGGCCTGCTGCAGCAAGCGCACAGGCAACCAAAGCGAAGACCGGACAAAGCCTTGCAACATTACAGCAAGGATTCGTAGACCTCCGTTTCGGCATGTTTATCCATTTCAATATCCCTACGTTCATGAACCAGGACTGGGCCGATCCGGAAGCCAGCCCGGCTATCTTCAATCCCACTAAGCTGGATTGCGACCAGTGGGCCAAAGCCGCCAAATCGGCCAACATGACCTATGGCTGCCTCACCACCAAGCACCACAGCGGGTTTTCCATCTGGGATACGAAAACAACCGATTACAATGTCATGAACAGCCCGTATAAAAAAGACGTCGTGCGGGAGTATGTGAACGCCTTCCGGGCCAACGGATTGAAGGTAATGCTGTACTATTCCATCCTCGATACCCACCACAAACTGCGTCCGGGCCACATCACACCCCAGCATATTGCCATGGTCAAAGCCCAGCTTACGGAGCTGTTGACGAATTATGGTGAGATCGCAGCCCTGATCATCGACGGATGGGATGCACCCTGGTCGAGGATATCCTACGATGACATTCCCTTCGAAGAAGTGTATTCACTCATAAAATCCCTGCAGCCCAACTGCCTGGTGATGGACCTGAATGCCGCAAAATACCCGGCCGAGGCATTGTATTACACTGATATCAAGTCCTACGAGCAGGGAGCTGGCCAGCACATTTCCAAAGAAAGCAACAAGCTGCCGGCCCTTTCCTGCCTGCCGATCAACGATGCGTGGTTCTGGAAGACATCCTTCCCCACCTCACCGGTAAAAGACCCGGCAAAGCTGGTGAACGACAACCTCGTACCTTTCAACAATGCCTATTGCAATTTCATCCTCAACGTAGCTCCCAACCGCGAGGGGCTGATCGATGACAATGCACTGGCAGCCCTGAAGCAGATTGGCCAAAGCTGGAAACACCAGGGCCCGACCGCCAAGTTGCCTGCCGCTGAGGTGCCCATCATTTCCCACAACCTCGCAAAGTTCCAGCCCACCAACGCCAGTTGGAGCGATGACATGTGGATTATGGACTTTGGGAACGACGACGACTTTGGCAAGTCCTGGATATCCAACCCTACCGTGAAACAGCCCTGGTATGAAATAACCTTTAAAGGCGATCAGGCATTTAATATGATCGTTATTGCCGAGTCGAGAAGGCCACGCATCAAGAAATACAGGCTGGAATATTACCAGAACGGCGTGTGGAAGCCCATCCTTGCCGGCGAGAATACCGGCCGCATCAAAGTACACCGTTTCAGTCGGATATATGGTGAGCGTGTAAGAATACTGATCGATGGATTCGACGCACCGCCACAGATAGCTGAGTTTGGCGTGTTCAACGAGCGCACAGAAATGGCGCAGTAGTTATATGTATATGCATGTTGAGCGGTGACACACCCTACGTCGCAAGGGAAAGTGTCGCCGCTTTCTTTTATATCGATATTGGCACACCCAGCTTCTCCAGCGCCTGGCTTATCTCATACAAAGTTTCGCCCTTGAAGCCATCACTTTTGATATCCAGTTTTAATGCTTCACGGTGATCTTTATACAACTTTAGCGCTTTAACATCTGCAGCAGAGATGTTCGAAGATGATGTATGAGTGATAACATAAAGCCGCACCTTACTTAAGGTAAACATCTTTTCCCCTTCGCCCGAGAGCGGACAGCGATGATATTGAGTAAGCGTCCTGCTATCTTCATCGATAACAACTTTGTAGTTCCTTGGCGTGTCCATCAGGTCTACAAGTTTCATCAATGAGAGCGTCCCAAAGACCCAATAAGTGACTCCTTTTACAGTGATAAAAAAGCTCAATATGATAATGATCAGAAGAATTGGTATTGATAGTATAGCCCATCGTTGTAGAATGTGAGGCCAATAGCTTTTACGGGCAGTAGTATAAGTGGTCATGGGGGTTGGGAAGGAAAATTGAATCCTGTAGGTGAATTTACGCGCTAATGAGAACAATAGAAAGTAAATACTATCCACCATTGTGGATAGTCATATACAATCTTACCCTCATGAGTAGGCCCATTTTGGGAGAATGTTACCGATTGCATTACCATTTTAACAGTTTTATTTTAAAATACTACGAAGGGGGTATTGGTAGAACGCATGAAACCCTTATTTTTGTCTCGGTTTTTCATAGGATATTGGATTTTAAAACGGGGCTGTATTTTTATGCTGGCCCTTTTTTATTGTGTATACCATACGTAGTTCTACGTCACATATAAAAAAAGTAAAGGGTAATGCAAACTGCACTACCCTTTTTTCATGGCTATACGCGGCTTATAAACGATCACCGCTGCTTATTATTGCTGCTGAACGAATCCCTGTACATTTTCCAACCCTTTTTTGTCTTCTTCCACAACACCAGGAACTTTCCATTGTCAAACTGAGCACCATTGGCATCGAACGATTGCCATAAACCCTCTTCAGTTACATACTCCGCTCCATCACCATACACCGCAGTGGTAGTGAACTTTCCATTTCTGAGACCAAGACCATAATACGCTACGCGGAAAAACTCAAGTGGCGCAATAGGTCCACACAATGCCGGTCCGTCGGGCGCCATGATACAACAGTCTTCTGCATAGCGGTCGATGAAGATCGAAGAGTCACCCTTTTCAAAAGCCTGGAAATAGATAGCATTGCTGGCCGCAATAGCTTGCTTTGCTTCTTCCAGCGCTGCTGATGACTGCGATGAGCTGGCGCCGCAGCTGAATAATAAAAAAGAAAAGATTACAAGAGGAATGCATGTGACTACATGGTACTGTTTCATAATTAACTGTTTTGTTTTTCATGCTATGCATCATAGCATGCACAAAAATAGAAGCAGTCACAATGATGGAATTGTACAAAACGGAACTGAAGACGTGTATACAATATCGTTGAATTAACCAACGACTGTCAGAGTTTATCCCGCTCTGCGGGACTGAGCTTGTCGAAGCCTCCCAGCCCTGGTTCGTGTCTCCACGACACCAGCATCACGGCGTTTCCCGCGAAATACGCGTAGTCCTTCTTCTGAGATGGTCCAAAACAGCAGACCTTGCCTTTAGCCACGCGGCCAGCACTTCCTTTTGCGGGTCCCAGGAATCCAATTCAGATTTGCCATGACCCAATGTTACATAGTGAATGAGCGAACCCTGTTGAAAATAAAAGGTGCCGCCCCACATTATGCTATCCCGGCCATAATAAGAAGTTTCATACTCTGTAGCGAATAAGAGAGCCCCCTGATGCTGGTACCAGATTTGTTTCACCTGCCCCGGCCCGCGCTGCGATACGAGAATAACTTTCACCACTGAATCATCGATCATTTTATACTCATATTGCTGAAACCGGATGCCCCTGAACTTTTGCGTGGTACCGGTAGCCTTTTCAATACCTGCAACGATAGAATCCGTTTGCTTTTTGACGAGCGCAGAATCCTGTGCCAGGCTGGACTGGAAGAAGCAAGTAAAAAGGATAAGAAGCCGGGCAGTCATAAAGGGGCGGTTTTGTCTACCTGAATTTACGAAATTACCGGCTCAGTTGGGCATTATGTTTTGCGGAATGACAAACCTTCCTGCTTTAGCGCTTCACGCAGTTTCGGCAGGGAAGCAGGACCCATACCGTGAAGTTGAAGGATCTCTTTTTCAGTATACTGAGCCAGTTGCTGCAAAGTGGTAGCGCCAATACCTTCCAGCGCCCGCCGCGCAGGTGCCGAAAGCTGTGACAGGAAGCCCGATGACGGTTTCTTTTCCGCTTCGCAGATGGGACAGGTAGGGCAATCACTACTCTTATAGTATTGATGCCCCTTTGCACATGTCCGCAGGTTTTTCTTGGTAGCTGTCATGAATTAAGCCTTTTCGTAATGCAGGCAAATAACGCCGGAGTCAAAAGTATGTGAGGTATCGAGCTTAAGAGGCGCCCTTTCTTTGATCCCCGCAAACACAGGAATACCTTCACCCAGTAGGATCGGGTTTACAAACAACCACAAGCCATCCACAAGTCCTTCCGCTACAAGCAAATGACCTACAGAAGGACTGCCGAAGATGATGATCTCCCTGCCATCACCTTGCTTCAGTTTCCGGATGGCAGAAACTACGTTATCGCTGATGACAGTGGTACGGGGCAATTGCTTACCCTGCATCGTTTTCGACACGACAACTTTATGCACAGTACTGTACCAGGCAGAATGTTCTTTGTCGTGCTTGCTGGCATTAGGTTTATCAGCGGCTGTAGGCCAATAAGCCTCCATCATGTCAAACGTCTTCCTGCCATACAAAGCAGTATCCGTTCCTTGAATACGTTTACCAACATAATCGAAGATATCGGCATCCACTTTTATCCAATTCATTTCTCCATTAGGGCCGGCTACAAATCCATCCAATGAGACGTGTAAGAACAATACGATCTTTTTCATTTGTTATACTTTACACGTGCAAATTAATGAGCCCGGTTCATTTACAAGGGGTGTGAGAACGACAGAATGAGGGGGAATTACGGCACGCTATTGAGCAGGACTCTTTCTCAACTTCCAAAAACTGATCGTCCTTCTTTTGACAAACCCTATATATTCATACAAACCGATAGCGCGCTGGTTAGTTTCCAACACATGCAGAAAAGGAATATTACCAGCTTCCAGGTTGGTATTACACAAGTGAGCGATCAGGTGTTGTGCATATTGCCGGCCGCTGTAAGCAGGATCAGTACAGATCGCGCTGATCTCTGTGAGTTCTTCAAGACGTATACGTTCACCGGCAACGGCCACCAATCTCCCCTCCTGCCGGATACCATAATAATTGCCCAACTGGTAAGTGTCCAGCTCATAATAACCCGGTTGCACTTTCTGAATGAGATTATATAGTTCTGTACGATCGTCAATGGTAAGACGGGAGATAGTCACATCGCCATCCGACGGTGTCACTGCAGACTGATTGATCATCTGCGCACAAGGCAGTTCATTAAGCAATGTCCAGTTAGCTGGTAAAGCAGGCAACTCGCCAATCAGGAAGAACACCTCGCCCGGCTCCAGTAATTCGTCCAACGCAGCAATGTCTCCCTTAGCTTCATGATCATAAGCAGTAAAAGGCAGAATGCCACGCTGGTATCTTGTAACATGTGTAGTGACAGTGGCGAAGGATTGCTGCACACCGTTTAGTGCCCACCAGGCAGGATTATCCAGCTTTGCAAAAGGATCATGGCTCATATCGGCCAAAGATCGTTAAAACCTATGTAACTGGCTCATCCCCGGGAGTTTTCCCAATCGCTGCGTGTTAGTTGGTAAACAGCACAATGATCTTCATCGAACATCCTGTTCTCTACAAATTTAAACCCAAGCCGTTGGTAGAAACGCTGGGCACGTACATTGCTTACCAGCGGGTCGATGATCACCGCCGTAACGTCGGCAGGTGCAAAACAGCGTTCCAGTGCCAGCTGCATCATTACGGTGCCATAACCCTTGCCAAGGTCGTCCGCCTCCCCTATCCAGATGTCGATAGCACGCAGGTGAAGCGGTACATCACCCCAATAGTGGGTTTCCTCGAGCGCCGGATCGATGATCTGCATAAAACCGATGGGGCGGCCATCCAGTTCGGCAATCAGTTGTTCCCGCCAGGAGGGGTTGTGGTGCAACTCTGTCGCCCAGTTCCAGTCATTGTCGGGGTCTGAGGCTACCGTATGCGGCTGGGCATCCCAATGCCGCAATAAAGCGAGGTCGTCTGGTGTAGCGTCCCGTAGATGGATGAGGCGGTTTGTTTGCATGATATACTAAGCTATTCATTAATGTACTTTATAGCAAAGTCTATCCAGTCTTTAATTGATTCATCTAAATAAATATCAGGCTGTATGCCAATATTGTCAAGGGGGTAATTGGGAAGTCGTGTTGATCTGTAAGTAGGTAAATACAGCTCATAATTATCGCAGTCAAACTTGAATTCCCTGATAGAGCCATAATCCAACACACCCATACTCGGTGTTCCCATGATCTTGACTTTTTTGCTTTGGCGGGCAGAAAATAAGAAGTTTTCTCCTGCACTGCCAACCCTCCTGTCGGATAGAACGATCACTTGAGAAGGCCCTTTTTTGCTGATTTTTATACTATCGATAAGCACTTTGCTGTCACCATACAAAACAAATTTCCCCATATTGTCCCTGTACTCTTTTAAACCACTATCTATTTTCTTGACCTCATTCAAAGAGTCTGTTTTGATTTGTTGAATAGCATAGTCCCTGAGCCCTTTGATAAGCGTATGAGTAGAGAAAAACTCAACACTCATTATGCGTAACGGATTAGTTAGAATATAGGGTAATAAAGGTTGATAAACATCGTCCGTTCCTCCCCCATTGCCCCTGATGTCGATGATCATTCCCTTGCATTGCTCGATACTTTTCTTATTATGCTGAACCAGTTCCTGTAAGGGAATTACATTGGCATATTGGAAACTGGAAAGCCGGATATAAAATATATTGCCATTGATTATTTTACTGTCAACCTCTTTTTCAATACGCGCCTGCTTGCCTGGGGTATCTTCTTGCTTGGCAGTTGTCTTCACACGTGGCTGTAAAAAAATATGTTCGTCTTTAAAAAAGGAAATATAATCCTGTAACACAAAAATGCAGCTATCGGTAATGACAGTATTACTCTTGTTTAGTAAAATACCCTTTTTACTGTCATAGAAGCTTTTGTCTTGCTTCACTTTTTCTTCAAAGCCAGGGTATTCTGTCTCGATTTTTTGGATAAGCTTCTCTAACGAGGTCTTACAATTACAATCAGTTTGAGCGTAAATAGAGTTGATAACTAAAATGCACAGGAAGAATGCAACAATTTTTGGGTACGACATTCCGCAAATATATGCAAGAACTATAAATTATGTGTTTAGTTTGCTATGGGCGGTCTTCGGAGAAACTGTTGTTATTCAATTATTTTATCATTAAGATAAACGTCAATCCTACCGTATGCACCGGGCGAATCTGGAAATAATTGAACAGCTTTTGTGTCATCGTCTACCCTACATGCCCGCAAGTGTCTCTAAGAATGTACCGTAATTGCCCAAATATATTAAGTCTTTATTTGGAGATTTACTTGCAAGTCCCAACGTGTGTTCTTCTTCGTCATAAAAGATCCTGTATCCGTCGTCACTCTCAATTAAAACCGTCCAAAGTTCGAATGTTTGTGAATTGTCTAACGCGTTAACATATTTCTGTTTGACTGGCTTTATGAGACATGCTGACAAGTTGATTCCATGCAAATTTGATGTATATGTTTTATCCTCGATTTCTACTTTGATTAATTGTTCTACGTCTTCACTTGTCATAACTGCATTGTATATGGAATTTAAATAATGCTGCCTCTGTACTGGCGAAAATAGGCAATCAGCGACTTCGGTCAGTTTGCTTATGCCTCATTGATTACTTTGTCATACAGATGCTTTAACTGAGTATCGCCGAAACCATAAATACTTTCCCTTTTCCAAAACTCGCGGAATACTTTATCAAATCCCGTAGTACCATGCTGAATGATATCTTCAATGACCCTTTCAGGCCTCCCCTTTGTTCCGTCTTTGGGGAAACGGTCAATGTGAGCTTTAATTACCTCTTGCAGATAGGGAAACGCAGGAGATGGATGCTCCGCAAGACGGGTCAACTCCTCAAAATTCCCATGCTGATAAGCTGTCCATAGGTCTTGCCCCAATTGTAAGTCACTACTACTTAAAGGCGTTCTGTTGGCAAAACATATGGCAAGTTCATTGGAGGTTGCCGGCCCAAAGCCATTCCAAAACAGGTTGCTGTTCCTGTCCAAATGAGAGGTGTAAACAGCATAAACCTTTTTCTTTATTGCCAACCCATTGATGATAGAAATAACAAACCACATATTGACCTGGCAAAATAGATCATACTCAAACCAAAGATTGAACTCGGAATCGTCAGGAGCATTCAGTATCTTTTCAAATTCACTCACAACCCTATCCTGGTATTCAGTTCCCGGTAATTCCATGTAGTTGGCCCGTGAGCGCCAGAATGCTGGCAGATCATTACCTGATAAGTCTCCGTCAATAAGCCCCTCCCTGACAACGATTATATCACCTTCAATCTTAGCTTCAGGAAAACTGTAGGCAAGAGAATCCCCGTTTAAAATATTGTAGATCATGGCTGGTTTATTTATAAAATTAAGAGTTCAATGCTTTATACTGGCGCAAGTATGCCGCCAGGGCCTGTGCCCCGCGTACTTGTGCCTCGTTAAGGTCCTCACAGGCTATTGATCTCCTTTTTATAATGCGTAGGCTGCTGCCCCACCACATCCTTGAACTGCTTATTGAAATTAGAAAGCGTGTTGAAGCCACACTCATAACAAATATGCTCCATGGAAAGATCCGTCTCGGCAATCAGTTTACACGCATGCTTTATCCTGATCTCTGAAATGAACTTGGAGAAAGGCTTATTATTCTTCATGGTGAAATACCGGCTGAAAGAAGTAGGCGTCATATACAGCAGGTCTGCCACTTCATCCAATAGTATCTTCTGCTTGAAGTTCTTCATCACAAACTCATACACAATATTGATACGGTCAGTTTCATCCTCATTGAAAATATCTTCATACGCCACCGAAGAGATATAATGATAATGCTTGGAGGCGGCCAGCAGATCGAGTATCTGCAGCAGGGATACTACACTGGCAATGCCATGCTGTGTGGTGAGTGCTTCCATCATTTGAATTACCTTGTCCCTTGTTTCCCCATAAAACTCCAGGCCTCGCATCGATTTGGCAAACAACTTGGTCAGCACGGCCAGCTCTTCCTTTTCCATAAGATGCTCGCCCAAAAAATGCTCATTGAAGTAAATTACAATGCCATCAATGGTCTGGAGACTTTTCTTTTCAAAATAAGAATCGTCACTTCGCCACAGGTGAGGCAAATGGGGACCAGTAAAGATCAGTTCACCCGGGCGGAAGCTCTTGATGCTGTCGCCAATAAAGCGGGTGCCTGTTCCCTCCAGCACCACAAAAAGCTGGAATTCTGAATGCGCATGCCATATCGGATCAAAATGTTTATCCCGCAAACGTTTGCTCACGAAAATATGCGAGGGGGGAATGCCAGACTTGTGTAATGCTTGCTTCAAAGTAAATATTGCCTTTTATTTTGATGAATTTAGGAAAAAGATGATAAAATACAGTCGGAAATTGATATTATTTGGCCAGCACTTCGAAAAAAAAAGACGGACTTTTATATTGAACAACGATTCAAACGTTTGCCATGCTCAAAAATCATCGCTTGCTGCTTAACAGCTTACTGCTGCTATCTTTCCTTTTTATCGCCGCCTCAGACAACCAGGTCAGGCAGGCCCCACGCAGGTTAGAGATCCTGTTTCTGGGCCACAAAAGTAAACACCACGACTCCGAAAGACTGGCCGACATCCTGACTGCTGAATACTTTAAGAACGGTATCAACATCACCTATACCACCGATCCCAACGACCTTAACGAAGAAAACCTCAAGCCATACGACGGACTCATTGTATATGCCAATCATGATACGATCAGCCGTTCACAGGAAAAAGCGTTACTCAACTTCGTAAAAGACGGCAAAGGATTCATTCCTTTACACAGCGCTTCCTTCTGCTTCCGCAATTCACCCGAAGTAGTGGAGATGATCGGCGGACAGTTCAAGAGTCACCGCTACGATTCATTCCCTGCGGTGATCACCAAGCCTGAGCACCCGGTAATGGCGAACGTGCCATCCTTTACTACACTGGATGAAACCTACGTGCACGATAAGATAAGCAAGAACATACAGGTACTTTCAGAAAGAGTCGAAGGCAGTCACCACGAGCCCTACACCTGGGTACGGCCTTTCGGCGCGGGTAGAGTTTTCTACACTGCCTATGGACATGATGAAAAGACCTTTTTGAATCCCGGCTTCCTGAAGCTGGTATACAATGGTATATTGTGGGCTGTGAGCGATGACGCCAGGAATAACCTTTCCAACTTCAAACTGGCCGATCCTTCCTATTCCGACGGCCCGGTTCCCAACTACGAGAAAAAAGATCCTGCTCCCAAAGTACAGGCATCCCTCACTCCCGAACAGTCGATGTCATTGATACAGGTGCCCGTTGGCTTCGAACTGCAGTTGTTTGCTGCCGAGCCAATGGTGGTGAATCCCATTTACATGAACTGGGATGAGCGTGGAAGACTGTGGGTAATAGAAACAGTAGACTACCCCAACGAAATAAAAGACGAAGACAAAGGAGATGACCGCATCAAGATCCTGGAAGATACCGATGGCGATGGTAAGGCCGACAAGACGACGATCTTTGCCGATAAACTGAACATTCCTACGAGCTTTGTATTTACCAATGGTGGCATCATAGTGAGCATGGCCCCCAATTTCCTGTTCCTGAAAGATACCAATGGCGATGACAAAGCCGATATCCGTCAGCCACTCCTGAAAGGCTGGGGCAAGCGCGACACCCACGCACAGGCATCCAACCTGCGCTACGGACTCGACAACATGCTCTGGGGTGTTGTAGGTTATTCTGGCTTCGAAGGAAAAGTGGGCAAAGACACCCTCCGTTTCGGACAAGGCGTTTACCGCTTTACACCCGATGGCAAACAACTCGAATACCTCTCTACTACGAGTAACAACACTTGGGGCCTCGGCTTCTCAGAAGAGTTCGATGTATTCATTTCTACTGCCAATAATACTCACACGGGCTTTTTAGGATTACCTAAGAGATACTTCGATAAAGTAGGTATCAAAAACGAAACAGGCGTAGAAAAACTGGATGCCCACTACGGTATGCACGTAGCCACTAAAAACCTGCGCCAGGTAGATGTACATGGCGGATTCACAGCTGCCGCTGGTCATAGCCTTTACACAGCAAGAAATTTCCCCAAAGAATACTGGAACCGCATTGCTTTCGTAACAGAACCTACCGGACGTTTGATTCACAGAACAGTCCTGGAGAAAAATGGCGCAGGCTTCAAAGAAGTGGGCGACGGTTGGAACATGCTCGCCAGCGCCGACGAGTGGGCTGCCCCCATCCAGGCAGAAGTTGGTCCCGATGGCGCTTTGTGGGTTACCGATTGGTACGATTTCATCATTCAGCACAACCCTACCCCCAGCATCGCTTCATCTGGTTTGGATGCGAAGAACGGAGCTGGCAACGCCTACATTAATCCATTACGCGATCATGAGCGTGGACGCATATACCGCCTTACTTACAAAGGCAATGACCAGAAGAATACCTTGTCATTAAGCAAGAATGACTCGAAAGCCTTGGTAAGCGCCCTGTCAGATAAGAACATGTTCTGGCGCCTTACTGCCCAGCGCCTGCTGGTTGAAAAAGGAGATAAAACAGTTTTACCTGCATTATATAAATTGGTAGAAGAAAGCAAAGCAGATGAAATAGGTGTTAACGCACCAGCTGTTCATGCCCTGTGGACGATACATGGCCTGAACGCATTGAACGGAACAAACAAAGAAGCGCTGGCAGTAGCCACAAAAGCACTGAGCAGTCCATCCACTGGTGTGCGCAAAGCAGCCATAGAAGTGCTGCCTAAGAATGCTACCACATTGGCGGCCCTTGCAAAAGCAAAAGTATTTGATGATGCCGATTATCGCATCAGAATGGCAGCCCTGTTGGCCACCATCGATATGAAGCCTTCACAGGAAGCTGGCAACGTACTGGTAAGCATGGCAGCAAAAGAGGAGAACCTAGCAGACGCCTGGCTGAAACAGGCATTGACGATTGCCAGCAAAGTACATGAACAAGGATTCCGCACAGCTTCAAAGAGCCGTGGCCTTAAAGATAATGACCCTTTATCAAAAGCATCCATTGTACAACGCCTCGTTGTTGGTTCAAGACTTAATACAGTTACCCTGCGCAGAACATTTGGCAGGCAGCAGCAAACAGATGCTGTATCACCGGAGGTAAGCAATAAAGAAATACTCTTGTCCGGAGAACTCGAGCGCATGCAACCACGCCCCGGTGGTGGAGGCAACAATCAGCAAGGCCAGGGTGGCAACCGCCTGTTGTCGGGTGTTATCGCTACACAAGGTGACAGGAAAAACGGCTATACCCTGTACGTCCAGGATAATAAAATGTACTTCCAGGTCAACCAGGATGGAAAGCCATATAGCATTGTTACACCCAAAGAGCTCCCCGCAAAATTTGCTTTCAGAGCAGGCCTCGATAAAGATGGCGCCATAAGACTGTATATCGACAGCAGCGAAGTTGCCACTACCAAAGTAGCTGGCCTGTTCAAAGCAGAATTAGCACAGCCTGTTCGCGTTGGAATGGACAATAAGAAAGGAGACGAAAGAGTAGTCGATTATCCCGACACTATATTTATCCTGCGCGCCAATGTAACCAAACAAAAACTGGAAACACTCGGCAAAGAAACCGCTGCCACAGCTGCTACCGCTGCAGGCGCAGTCGATAAAACCATCACGCTGAACGTAGTCAAGGATATCATGAAATACGATAAGCAGTTGCTCACAGCAAAAGCCGGTACTACGATCCGCATCGTGCTGAACAACCCCGATTTCATGCAACACAACTTTGTGTTGATCAAGCCCGGCACAAGCAACAAAGTAGGCGCAGCAGCCGATCTGCTGGCCCGTGATGGTGATGGTGCAAAATCCCAATACGTTCCTAAAATGCCCGAAGTACTGGCCGCTACACCACTGGTGAACCCGGCTGGAAAATATACACTCACGATCAAGTTGCCGGATGTACCGGGAGACTATCCTTTCCTCTGTACATTCCCCGGTCACTGGAGGATCATGAATGGAATACTCCGGGTAACGAAATAACCAACGATTGCTAACTAACGATTGCCGTATGAGAGAACCAAACTTGCCAGCTAACAGTACACAAAACCAATTATCCGAAGGACCACCCGACATGAAGCTGTTCTACGCTTGCTTCGTGGCGTTGGTTACCACCTCCTTCGGGTTCATACTTCGGGCAGTAATACTGCCACAATGGGGACAAGAGTTCAACCTGTCGCAAACCCAGTTGGGAGAGATCGCCGGCGTAGGCCTTTGGCCATTCGCCATCAGCATTGTGCTGTTCAGTCTTGTCATCGACAAGATTGGTTATAAGACAGCCCTGTACTTCGCCTTCTTTTGCCACGTCACCTCTGCCATCCTTACCATCTTTGCCAATGGCTATTGGATGCTCTATGTAGGAACGTTCATCGTTGCCATCGGCAATGGAACAGTCGAAGCAGTGGTGAACCCGGTAGTAGCCACGATGTTCCGGAAAGAAAAAACCAAATGGTTGAACATCCTGCACGCTGCATGGCCGGGTGGATTGGTACTGGGCGGCATCATTGCCATATTGATGGGAGCCGATACCCGCTGGGAATACAAGATCGCCCTCATCCTGTTGCCAACCATAGCTTATGGCATCATGATCATATCCCGTCGCTTCCCGCTCAACGAAAGAGTACAGGCCGGTGTTTCTTACAGAGAAATGCTGCAGGAAGTAGGCGCCATCGGAGCATTGATCATCACGTCACTCATCGTATTTCAATTGGGCGCCGTATTCGGATGGCCTACAGTAGCCAATATCATTATCATCGCCATCATCACCCTCCTGTTTGGCTGGTACACGCGCAGCTTCGGACAGCCACTATTTATAGTCCTGCTGCTGATCATGATACCGCTGGCCACTACGGAGTTGGGCACGGATAGCTGGATCACCGATTTGATGACACCAGTTATGAGCGACCTGGGATTCCATCCGGGCTGGGTACTGGTATACACTTCAGCCATCATGTTTGTACTGCGGTTCTTCGCAGGTCCTATCATACACAAAATTTCTCCCCTCGGATTATTGGCCATCTGCTCATTGATCGCAGGCGTAGGATTATACCTGCTGTCCATGTCGGTGGGCGTAGGCATATTGGTTGCCGCAACAGTATACGGCCTGGGCAAGACCTTCTTCTGGCCAACGATGCTGGGCGTAGTAGCAGAGCGTTTCCCCAAAGGCGGCGCATTGACGCTGAACATTACGGGCGGCCTCGGCATGATCGCGGCAGGCGTTATCGGAGCAGGCATACTTGGATTTATACAAGACAAATCCATCGACTCCAATATCCTGGCCTACGACAAATCCAATAACACCGCTATCCACGAAACATATGTTACCGAAGCCAAAGAAAGCCTCTTCGGCACCTACCAGGCACTGGACCAGGCAAAACTATCCACTGCCAGTCCGCAGGAAATAGCCACGGTCAACACGATCAGGGATGGCGCTAAGAAAGAAGCCCTCCGCAACATCGTTATATTCCCCATCATCATGCTGGTGAGCTACCTGCTCCTCATAGCATACTTCAGATGGAAAGGAGGATATAAAGTGGTTCTGTTGAAACAGGAACAGGCAGCAACAACATCCGTATACGAAAGCATATAGAAAATGGCATTGAACATACAATACGGAGTGAGCACCTGGCTTTGGACTTCTCCGTTCAAAACAGCATCCATCGAAGAACTTTTCCCAAAGATTGCCCAAATGGGATACGATGTAGTGGAGATAGCAGTAGAAGATCCCACATTGATCGACGTAAAGACAGTAAAAGAAGCATTGAAGAAATACGGATTGAAAGCATCTATCTGTGGAGCCTTCGGCCCTTCGAGAGATTTGACAAATGAAGACCCGGCAGTACACCGCAACTGCTTTGCTTATATACAAGCCTGCTTCGACATCTGCGTGGCATTGGGCGCTGGCTTTTTCGGAGGCCCCATGTATTCGGCTGTAGGCAAAGCAAGGATGGTGCCCGATGAGCAACGCAAAAGAGAATGGGACCTCGCAGTAAAGAACCTCCGCATCGTGAGCGACATGGCAGCACAGAGCGGATTGCAGATCGCCATCGAACCATTGAACCGCTTTGAATCCGACCTGGTCAACACGGCAGAAGATGCATTGCGCATGGTACACGATATCAATCATTCCGCTGCACGCATCATGTTGGACGGCTTTCACATGAACATCGAAGAAAAAGATGTAGAAAAAGCGATAAAGACAGTAGCCGATAAGCTCATACACCTGCAGGTGGCGGAGAATTACCGCGGAACACCGGGCACAGGACAAACGAACTGGGACGCTTACAGGCGAGGGCTCGAAGCCATCGGCTACAAAGGAATAGTCACCATCGAAAGCTTTACGCCACAGAATATTGAACTGGCCGGGGCCGTTTGCTTCTGGCATCCCATGGCCGAAAGCCAGGACGGCTTTGCACAGGAAGGCCTGCAGTTCTTAAAACATTGGGCCACCACCACAGAAACGATTGTTAACCGAAGTCTATTCGATAAAATAGTTGAAAATGGAAAATAAAAAGATAAAAGTTGCCATCATCGGCCTCGGATTCGGAGCAGAGTTTATTCCCATTTATCAGCGGCATCCCCATGCCGAACTGGTTGCCATTTGCCAGCGCAATGAACAAAAGCTGAACGAAATTGGCGACGCCTTCAACATTAAGAAACGCTACACGGATTATGATGAGTTACTGCAAGATCCCGATATCGACGCAGTACATATCAACACCCCCATCCCCGACCACGCAATACAATCCATCAAAGCCCTGAAAGCAGGTAAGCACGTAGCTTGCACGGTACCAATGGCTACTTCGGTAGAAGAATGCCGCCAGATTGTAGAGCTCGTAAACCAAACGGGCCTCACTTACATGATGATGGAAACCGTGGTATACGCACGCGAGTTCCTGTACATGAAAGAACTGTACACCACAGGCGAACTCGGTAAAGTGCAGTTCCTGAAAGCAAGCCATCAGCAGGATATGGATGGATGGCCCAACTATTGGCCCGGCCTGCCACCCATGTATTATGCCACCCATTGCGTAGGACCTGTCCTTGCCCTCACCAATGCGGATGCAGAAACAGTTTCCTGCTTTGGATCAGGCACCATCAGAAAAGAATTACACCAGCATTACAATTCACCCTTTGCAGTAGAAAGCACCCACATCAAATTCAGCAATTCAGATCTCAGCGCACACATCTACCGCTCTCTGTTCGATACGGCCCGCCAATACCGCGAAAGCTTTGAAGTATACGGATCAAAGAAATCCGTAGAATGGCCACTGATCGAAGGAGAACCACTGATCGTGCACACCGCCAAAAAGCCGGAGCCCGAAATACCATCGGAAGTACACAGCCCTGATTATGCACACCTTCTCCCAGAGCCTATACAAAGATTTACAACGAAAGGAGTTTACGATACAGACGATAACCAGCATCTATCATTTACACAAGGTGCAGGACATGGAGGTTCACATCCGCACCTGGTACATGAATTTGTAAGCGCACTGTACGATAAGCGCGATCCGTTTCCCAATGCACGACAGTCAGCGAACATAACCTGCGTGGGCATATTGGCCCATGAATCGGCCCTGCAAGGCGGAAAAGTTATACCGCTGCCAGCATTTACACTAAAAAAACAAACAGAGAAAGCCCCATTACCTTAATCCTGAGTAGCCTGTCACCCTGAGCCTGTTGAAGAACTTATGAAGGACGGCTCATTCTGATCTAAAAAAGCTTAAATGGTTATGAACCGGAAATACCGGTAAGGGCTCTCTTATGTTTAAAAAATAGTACCGGCAATTGCCGGAAAAGAAAAGTATTGGTCTGAGAAAATGCATTTCAAGGCCAATACTGATCTATTTCATTCACAAAACCTAACTGTCATGAAACGATTCTTGCTACAATGGAAAATCTATTGTTTGCGGAAAGATCGGTTGCAAGGACCTTA
Source organism: Paraflavitalea sp. (assembly GCF_059502485.1). Classification (NCBI taxonomy): domain Bacteria; kingdom Pseudomonadati; phylum Bacteroidota; class Chitinophagia; order Chitinophagales; family Chitinophagaceae; genus Paraflavitalea; species Paraflavitalea sp. The sequence goes on along the minus strand of NZ_JCACET010000010.1, from coordinate 34,474 downwards.
CCTGCATGCAAGGTTCCTGTGCTTCCTGGTCTTTCTTTTAATTAGCTCGGGCCTGTTCGCTCAGTCCTCTGTCACTGGTAGGGTGACATCCGGAGAACTGCCGCTCGCAGGAGTTACCGTAACGGTGAAAGGAACTGCTACTTCCACTACCACCGATTCTTCAGGCGTCTTCACTATCAGCGCATCGCCTACCGCCACGCTGGTGTTTAGTTTCATAGGACACCAACCACGCGAGGTAGCTGTGAACAATCGTGCAGCATTGAATGTAACGATGGAGTTACAGAACACGCAGCTCAATGATGTGGTAGTCGTAGGTTACAGCACCCAGAGAAAAGCTACCGTAACCGGCGCTGTCAGCAGCATCAATTCGGCAGGCCTTACCACAACACCTGCGGGTACTACCTCAGGAGCGTTGGTAGGTAAAGTGCCCGGCATCACTACACGTGCCCCGGACTCACGCCCCGGCCGTGGTCTCAACCTGCAGATCAGGAACATGGGAGCCCCCTTGTTTGTGATCGATGGAGTACCCTACACAGGAGGAAATACGGCTACTACCGGATTTGGATTCAACCAGGGTTCCGGACAGGATGTGTTCAATACCCTCGGCCTGGAAGATATTGAGAACATTACGATTCTGAAAGATGCCTCCGCATCCATCTATGGATTGCGTGCCGCCAACGGTGTGGTATTGGTAACAACCAAAAAAGGTCGTCGGGAAACACCCTCCATCAATGTTTCCGGCTACTACGGTTTCCAGGACTTTACCCGCTATCCCAAACCACCATCTGCCTATGTGCACCAGCGTGCAGTAGTAGAAGCAGAGCAGAACGCGGGTCGTGATCCATCACCCACACTCAGCAAAACAGAACTGGAAAAATGGAGACTGGGAACTGACAGTGGCTATCAGAGCTATGATTATTACGATATGGTCACACGGAGAAACGTGCCTCAACGCTACATCAGCGCCAGCGCCTCCGGAGGCTCACAACGGTCAACCTATCACCTATCGATATCACACCTCGACCAGGATGCCCTCCTCAAAGATTTTAACTACCAGCGTACCAACGTACAGGCCAACCTGAACACACAGCTGGCCAACAGGCTGCAATTGGGCGCACAGATAGGATTACGCCTGGAGAAGAACTACCAGATAGGCGTTCCGGGATTAGATGACTACTTCAACCCCTTCCTGAGTATCTTCAGCATGTGGCCCACCGAAGCACCCTATGCCAATAACAATCCTAACTACATTAACCAGACCCACAACGTAAACGTAAACCCGGCCACCTACAAAGCCGATGTTACGGGCTGGATCCAGAACAACTGGCATGCCATGGATCTTAAGGTCAATGCCCAATACGACCTGCCATTTGGACTATCGGCAAAAGCAACATTGGCCTATAACTACATGAACGAGGATTTCGATGGTATGGAGTACACTTATGCTGCTTATATCTACAATCCTACCACAGGTAAATATGAAGACAGAGCGCCCAACGGAGCCCTGTATGGCAACCAGAACCCCTGGCGCGAAAAGCACAAACGCAACGTGATAAACCGTTACGTACAAGCCACCTTGAACTATTCAAAACAATTTGGCGATCACTCCGTCACTGCAGTAGCGGGCTATGAAAGATCCGATTATGAGAACGCATATGTGGCGATACATACCATCCCTTCCAACAACTATATCCCCTTGATGTCATTCTCAGAACAGGATTTCCTGGCCGATGAATGGAGGATAGAAGCCCGTGCAGGATACATTGGCAGGTTGAACTACAACTATCAGCAGAAGTACCTGTTGGAGTTGCTCGGCCGCTATGATGGATCATACCTGTACAATCCTGATAGTCGCTGGGGCTTTTTCTCAGGCGTGTCAGCAGGATGGCGCATCTCACAGGAAAACTTTTTCTCACGCGTACGCTTTGTAGATGAGTTGAAACTGAGAGCATCCTACGGAGAAACAGGTAGCGAAGCCAGCATCAATGCCTTCGATTACCTGCCAGGCTACACCTATCCCGCCGGCAATGCAGTATTGGATGGCGCCTACATCATAGGTTCCGACCCAAGAGGCGTGCCTATTACCAACCTGTCCTGGATCACCAACAGAACAATGAACGTCGGCGTCGACTTCTCGCTGTTCAATAGTAAGATCACCGGTCAGATCGATGTTTTTGAACGCAGACGCTCCGGTGTGCCCGCAGTAAGGCGCGATGTGCTGCTGCCCAACGAAGCAGGCTATGGATTGCCACTGGAGAACCTGAACAAAGATGCTACACGCGGCGTCGAAATGTTGATCACCTACAACAACAACAAAGGACAGCTCAACTATTCGATCGGAGTCAATGGAACATTGGCGCGTAACAGGTCGATCCTCGATTACAAACAACCCTTCGGTAACGCATACAACGAATACCGTACTACCAACCAGGATCGTTGGGCAGGTGCAGGCGCCACCTTCATGTACAAAGTGATCGGACGCTTCCAGTCACAGGCTGAGATCGACAAATACCCTGTCAACATTGACGGACAAGGTAACAGAACGATGTTGCCCGGCGACTTTATCTACGAAGATTTCAACAACGATGGCCTCATCAATGACCTCGACAGGCAGTCCCTCGGTTGGGCACGTGGTGAAAACCCACTCCTCCAGTTTGGTGCTACCATCAATGCCGAATACAAAGGCTTCAGCCTGAATATGGTGTTGGCCGGAGCTTCCATGATGTCGTTCGAGCGCGCAGTAGAGTTGAAGATCATGTTCCAGAACAACGGTACCTCACCCCATTACATGTTTGAGGACCGCTGGCATCGTGAAGACCCCTACGATCCCAACAGCAAATGGGTCGCAGGAACCTATCCCGCCATTCGCAGAGGCAACAGCCACATCAACTACCAGAACAATACCTTCTGGACAACCAATATCACCTACCTGCGTTTGCGCAACATCGAGTTGGGATATGATCTGCCCAAAAGCATCATCAGCCGCATAGGAGCCAAAAAACTGCGCTTCTATGTGAATGCAACCAACCTGATCACCCTCGACAATGTGAACAAATTGGAAATCGATCCGGAGATCACTTCTGGCGGTGGCCTCGTGTACCCACCACAAAAGCTGCTCACCTTTGGATTTAACCTGTCATTCTAAAAGATTCCGATCATGAAAAAAATACATATAGCATTATATGCAGTCATAGTGAGTACGATGCTGCTTTCCTGCAAAAAAGACTGGTTGGAACGGCAGCCGAAAAATATCCTGACCGACGCCCAGGTGTGGAACGACCCCAAACAATTACTCGCATTGCTGGCCAACTATTACAACCGCATACCCAGCGATATGAGTATCGATGGCAACTGGCGCAACATGGCCGATTACGACGACGCCATGTGGTCGGGCAACTCCAACGATGAAGGACGCAACAACATCGCATCCTATGCAGCCGACAGATGGTCCTATTGGGATTATGACCTCATCAGGGATATCAACCTGTCGCTGGAAAAAATAGACGAGCTGGGCGTTAACCTCAATGCAGAAGTGAAAACACAAACAAAGGCAGAACTGAGGTTCATCAGGACCTGGATCTATTTTGAAATGGTGCGCCGCATGGGCGGAGTACCCATCGTTACCAAACAGTTGATCTATGACTACAGTGGCGATGTAACCCCATTGCGTCAGCCAAGAGCTAAAGAAGCCGAAGTATATGACTTCATCGCAAAAGAGTTGGATGAGATCAAAGGACTGCTGGGCAACATAACCAATAATATCCCAAGCGCCAGCAGAGCTAATAAGTATACAGCGATGGCCCTGAAAAGCCGCGCCATGCTTTATGCTGGTTCACTGGCCAAATACAACAACCTGCGCCCCGTTCCCATTACTACTGCCGGTGGCGAAGTAGGTATCCCTGCCAACAGGGCCAATGAGTATTACCAGAAAGCTTACGACGCAGCTATGGAAGTGATCAATAGCAATGCCTACTTCCTGAAAACGAATCCTGCCAACCCGGCAACGGCATTCTATGAAGCTGTGACCAAAAAAGCCAGCAACCGCGAAGCCATCTTCGTGAAAGACTACCTCTCGGCAAAAAACAAACGCCACGGCTTCACCTATGAGAACATTGCACGTGGCATCCGTGAAGACAACCTGTCCTCCTCACAGGTAGTGCCTTCACTCAACCTCGTAGAAGCGTCTGATTACCTCGACGGCTCACCTGGCGTACTCAAGAACATGAACGCAGGCAACACAGATTACATATACTACGACAGGCCACAGGACATCTTTGCCAACAAAGACGGTCGCCTCCTTGGCACCATCCTTTATCCCGGTAGTGCATTCAAAGGATACACCATCGAAATGCAGGCAGGCGTAAAAGTTTGGAATGGTTCCGCCTACCAAACCGTGGAAGGTAGCCAACTGGGTTCACTCCACACAGATGGAAAAACGCTGGTAGCAGCATCAGGTCCACACCGCTCCATCCAGGACGTATCCAATACCGGCTTTTACATGCGTAAGTACATTGACGATGGCGGCGGTACCAGCACCCGTGGTATCCTCAGCGACGTATGGTTCGTATGGATGAGGCTGGGAGAAGTTTACCTCAATGCAGCAGAAGCAGCCCTTGAGTTGAACAACACAGCCGATGCCCTGAAATATGTGAACCTGTTGAGAGAAAGAGCAGGCTTCCCCGCGAACAGTCTGGCCACCATCAACATCGATAAGATCAGGAACGAGCGAAGGGTAGAACTGGCCTTTGAAGACCATCGCGTATGGGATCTCAAGCGTTGGAGAATAGCCGACCAGGTATGGAATGGTAACACCACCAACCCCTCGTCTGTTGTCTATGCCCTGTACCCTTATCGTGTAGTGCGCCCCGGCCATCCTGCTGATGGTAAATTCGTATTCGATAAAATACAGGCGCCACGATTCATCGGGCCAAGGTTCTTCCAGGTGAGGAACTACTATACATTCATACCACAGGCTGTACTGGACAACAATCCGCTCATTGTGCGTAATCCATTACAATAAAGCATAAAACTCATTATATGAAAGGTCTTAATCTATTATACATCACCCTCCTGCTGTTTGTTATCGGCTGCAAAAAAGATAACAAAGAGCCGCCATCTGCCGTCATCAGTGGCAAGATAGTTTACCAGAACCAGGCGTTGAGCGTAAGGTCGGGAGGCGTTGAACTGGAGCTATGGCAATATGGCTATCAGCTCCGCAATAAAATAGCAGTGTACGTAAAACAGGACGGTACCTTTTCCGCAAAAGTGTTTGGCGGAAACTACAAACTCACGTTGCTGAGAGGCAACGGCCCCTGGGCAGACAAAACTGATTCCATCGACGTACAGGGAGGAACATCAGATATCAATGTAACAGTAGATCCCTTCTTCATCATCAGCAATGCCACCTACACAAGAAGCAACAACGTAGTAACAGCTACGTTCAACCTGCAACGTGTAAACCAGACGAGGACACTGGAAGCAGCAAGGTTGTACATTGGACAAACCACCATCGTTGACCAAAACAACAACGCGGCCAACGTATCAAAACCCGCAGCGCAGATCACAGATCTGACGCAGCCGGTAACGATAACGGCCAATGTACCCGCAGCCCTGCAGACAAAAGCCTCCATTTTTGTGCGTGTGGGGGTAAAGACGAACGGTGTAGCCGAATTAATCTATACCATTCCATTCGAGTTGACAACAAAGTAACGGCAGTTATAGTTAGTTCACAAGTAGCATACGCCCGGTGTTTCTACACCGGGCGTTCCTTTATCCCCAGTAAATGGTATTGGTTGAGAAAAAAAGAAGCCTTAAATTGCAATTATATCTGAATATCCCCGCGCACCCGCCTATAATTCAATCCTCCATCAATTCTTGCTTACCGCCCCTGGCAAACTATTTCCAATAGCCATCATCTCTACCCGCCCTTCCTTTTAACACACGTAAACCTTATTGCCATGCGCATGATGATGACCCCGCTATTGTCATTGCTGATCGCTTTCCTGTATCAGCCTGCCACTACTCCCGTTCTTATCCGTTATGACCAATCGGTGCCACCGGCACAAACAGATTGGTACAACGCCGCTTTGCAGCACATCGGGCAACAGGACGCTGCCAGCAACAGGATAAGTTCTTACGACCTTTCCTTCGCCAACCTGTTCAATGATAGCGTGCTGCCGGGGCCAGGCAAAGCAGAAGCGACATTTGGCGCTTCCGTAGCCAGTGCAGGAGACTTGAACGGTGATGGCTATTCCGATGTAGTGATAGGCGCACCCATATACGATAGCATCGATTGGTTTAACAATGAAGGACGAGTCTATGTATATTATGGTGCCGCTACAGGATTGCCGGTAATACCCAGTCTCACATTGGAGTATCACTGCAATATAGATCAAGGAGAACGCTTTGGCTCGTCTGTAGCCAGTGCAGGAGATGTTAATGGAGATGGATATGGCGACCTCGTTGTAGGCGCCATGTATGCCAGCGATGATGGATACAATGCGGCAAGAGGACAAGCCCTGGTATACTTTGGTTCACCCACCGGTATCGCATCCGAAGCCGACACCATACTGAAAGAGGACTTTGGATTTTCTATGTTTGGAGAGTCGGTAGCAGGAGCCGGAGATGTGAACGGCGATGGCTATTCAGATATCATTGTGGGCGCCCCGGGATATGGGTACTCGGGAGGATTTCCCAATGGAATGACAGGGCGCACGTACGTTTTTTATGGATCGCCTACAGGGTTTTCAGGAAATGATTATGTGGAAGGCGATCAATACATGGGTCACTTTGGTGCACTTGTCACAGGTATGGGCGATGTCAACGGCGACGGCTATTCCGACATTGCCGTGAGCGCGCCCGATTACGACATATTCGTTCCCCAGGATGATGGCGCTGTGTTTGTGTACTACGGCTCCGCTACAGGACTTACCCTCACCCCTGCTTACATGTACACCAACACACAACCCATTGAATCTACACACTTCGGTCGGTCGATGGCAGGCGGTGGCGACCTCAATGGAGACGGCTATACAGATCTGGTAGTGGGGCAATCCAGGTACCATGATGATATGTTTGGTCCCAATCCCTTCCATAGCATTGGCCGCGTATTGATATATTATGGATCCCCGACAGGATTGCCGGCCGATCCCGTTATCATTGACAGCACCACGCGTGTAGGCCTTGCCTTCAGCGGGCCTGTAGGTAGCGCAGGCGATATAAACGGAGATGGGTATGCAGATATCGTAGTGAGCGGCAAGGACACTATCAACAACGTACCGCGCCTGTTGATCATGCATGGCTCCGCCACAGGACTGCAGGATACAGCTTATTATATCGTAGATTCTCCCCACAGTGTTGCCGTTACGGCGCTGGCCGCCGCCGGCGACATTGATGGGGATGGCTACACCGATATTGTTGCAGGAGATGCAGACTATGATGCCGGAGATAGCCTCAATGCCGGAAGAGCGTATATATTCCATGGCGAACCCGACAGCCTGAACAATGTGCTGCCCGCGGTAGTGATGAACCACCAGGGCCTTACGTTGATCAGCTTTGGTAAATCGATGCAACACGTGGGCGACATCAACGGCGATGGCTTTTCGGATGTAGTGATTGGAGACCACAACTTCATAAAAGGAACAACCAATTTCGAAGGCAGGGCCTATGTGTATTATGGCTCGGCGAATGGATTACCGGAAATACCCGATATCACCCTTGATGTCAATCAACCCGGTTGCAAACTGGGCTATTCCGTATCCGGTGGCGATGTGAATGGCGACGGCTATGCAGATGTCATCGTGAGCGCACCTCGCTACAACGGTACACAAGGCGGTGTATTCATCTACTATGGCTCATCAGCCGGATTGATAATGACACCGGCAACGATCACAGGTGCGCCGGACCAACGCATTGGATATGCTGTTGCCGGTGCGGGCGACCTGAATGGCGACGGATACGGAGATGTGTTGATAAGCGCTTACAATGAAGTAGTCACCATCGATACAGGAAAAGTGTTTGTGTATTATGGATCAGCTTCAGGACTACCGGCTACACCTGATCATATTATACAAGGAACCAATGAACCCGATATGGCAGGCTTTGGCCGTTCACTGGCCAGCGCTGGCGATGTAAATGGAGATGGCTACGGCGATGTGATTATCGGCGCGTTCGCGTCTACTGATGGCAGCCATGCAAGAGAAGGCAGGGCCTACATATTCATGGGCTCAGATACCGGATTGGTGTCTGCCAACCCGGTGATCCTCGATAATGCCAACCAGGAGTTAGCATTCTTTGGAATATCCGTAGCTGGCGCCGGAGATATCAATGCGGATGGATATGCAGATGTAATGGTCGGTGCAGTAGAATATGCAGGCGGCTACGACGAAGGGCGGGTATATATATACCTGGGATCTACGGGAGGTATCAGTACCACGCCTTCCGATACATTGATCAAAGTACAGCCCCCAAGTACCCTGTTTGGGTACATAATAGCTGGCGCCGGAGATATCGATGCTGATGGCTATGCAGACGTGTTGATCGGCGATCCACATTATGGAGGAGGTAATGGAGGAATAACCTACATCTACAAAGGAACACCGACAGGATTAGCAGCGGTGCCCGACAGTCTCCATGCCTGGCAATTGGGCAGTGGCATTGGAACTTCAGCCAGTACTGCCGGAGATGTTAATGGCGACGGCTTTTCAGATATACTCGTGAGCAACCTGGACTATGAAACCATGGGCAACGTGTACCTGTATTATGGCGGTGGCAACCACACCGGCCAGCGCAACAACCTGCGCCTGTACAATGCCAACCTCACAACACCATTAGGCGTATCCAATGTACCGGAAGGAACCCTTGGTGCCGGATTATTGGTGCGCTCTTCACAAGGCTTGCAAAAAGCCCGGTTGGTATGGGAAACCCGCACAACAGGAAACTCCTTCAGTGGCAACCCGGTTACCAACAGCACGGCTTACACGGGCAGACAGGCAGCCTTTACAAACATCGGGTTGACAGGTACTGAACTGAAAAGCCAGATAACGAAGACCGGCAAGTCCACCCTGCTGCGTGCACGGGTAGAATACAGCCCAACCACATCATTGACCGGACAGCGGTTTGGCCCTTGGCGTTACCCATTAACCGTTGGCCGTTCCGAAGGTGTTTTATTACCATTAGACATACTCACATTCACAGGAGTAAAACAACAAAAGACGGTCTTGATCAGGTGGACAGTGGCTTCCTATGAAGAAGGTGCACAATTTACATTGGAGCGTAGCAGCAATGGCCGCGATTATACACCGGTCTATAGCACCCCTGCCCTGCCCAACGTCACACAATACCAATGGCGCGATGAGCATCCGATGCGCGGCAAGAATTACTTCCGCCTGGTAGCAGTTGACCGCGACCGCAAGAAATATTCAAAGACAGCACTGGTAGTATTTGATGAAACAAGAGATTGGTTGGTATTCCCCAACCCCGTGCGCGCAGGACAACCATTGACAGTACAATTGCCCGGCATCACCGGCATTGTAACAGCAAAGTTGACAACCGCCGACGGCCGCATCATACAACAAAAACAATACACCGCCATCAACGGCCTGATTCAAATGAGCACAGTTCGCTTGCCGGCAGGACAGTATACATTATCTCTTACCGCGGAGAGAAATACAATAACAAATATTATAGTATTGGTGCAGTAGTAGAGCACGGAGATTGTCAATCTGTTTTGATCCTGTTTTCTTCGTCAACACTTTGTCGCTGGCGATTGACCTTATCTTTGGAGCCAAAGTTGTAGCTAAATGATATATTCACTACCCTGCTATCAAAATAGTTTTTGAAGCTGGCTCTTGTTTTTGGAATGAAATTTATGGTGCCTTTGGGTTGCCAGGTATAGAAAATGTCCGTAAAATTAAGCCTGATGCTTCCTTTGCCTTTCAGGATTTTCTTGCCGCCCCCCATCTGTACAAACAACAGTGGATCGTTAAGGAACTGTCCCTGGATATTTTTAGTATTGTAATTAACACTCATACTTACATTCCATTGTTTGCCTAAATCGAATTGATTATCCAGATAGACTCTCCAATAGGTGCGATTGATGTCTATGGGGATATTGCTTATCACTGCATCGAAACGGGTATTGGCTACTTCTGTATAAAAGTTAGTGATCAACCATCTTACTGGTTGCCAATAAGCACTAAGGTTAACTCCGACTGTAACTCTTTTGCCAATGTTGCCGAAAGTACTAATGAAAATGTTGCCATCTTGCCTGATGACTTCATCCCTTATGTCTTTTGTTGTATTGTAAAATACTGTCGTAGTTAGCGTGTTGTTGTAAATGTGTGATAATTCCACTTTGTCACTGAATTGTGGACGTAAATAGGGGTTTCCGGCAAAATAAGTAAACCTGTCAACTATGGTAATAAAAGGATTCATATCCTGATAATATGGCCTGTCAATTCTTCTGCCGTAAGAAAAGGAGAGTTGGTGTTTGCTTGAAGAATCCAGTTTGTAGAGCATATAGATTGTTGGGAATAGGTTGCTGTAGTTTCTTTTAAAAGAAGAATCAGGACGCTGTATGTTCCCTGTCTGGTCTCCTTTGCTAATAGTGTTTTCAAAACGCAAACCTGTCTGAAAAGTAAACTGTTTTAGGGTTTTATTAAAGTTAATATATGCGGCGTTGATATACTCTTCGTATTTAAACTGATTACTACGATTATAATCCGGAATCGGTATGTTGTTTTTTATGTTGAAAAAACTTGCTATGTTATCCGAATTTACATAGCTAAACTTAAAACCTCCATCCAGCGATGTTTCATTTTCCATGATAATGCTGTTGTCTGCTTTAAATGAGTAGATATTGATCTTGCTTGGCAGATTGGCTATTATTTCTTCCGGCTCACCTGGCGGCTTGTTGGGATAGTAGGTTGTATTCATAAAGAACTGATCGTTCTTGTAATCATAACCAATATAATCAAGGTTAAGGTTCAAGGATGAACCTTTTTCATCCCAAGTATGTGAGTAATTTATATTAAGACCAGGGTTTTTAGATTTGCTGTCCTGTAGGTTGTTAGCCAGTACTGTTGAGTCTATTTGTCTTTCTGCATTCATTAAATAGTTGGAGTTGTATATGTCTTGTTCGAATGGGCTGACATTGTAATTGAATACCAGTCCTAAGACATTTTTTTTATTTAGGAAATAATCGAAACCGGTGCGCAAATTCCATGCTTCTCTTTTTAGCCTAAACTTAGAATCCTGCTCAAAAATAGACTCAATAGATTGGTCGCTTTTTTCGAATTGTCGGGCAATGTTTATCTTTCGGTAATTACGATTGGCGATATAACTTATATTAAGGAAAGTATTTATTTTACCTTGTTTATAACTAAGGTTCAAGCTATTGGTATTTTTCCAATAGATGCCCTGTCCGTAACTGGTAGAAAAACTTCCGGTCCATCCCTGACCCTTGCTTCTTTTGGTGCGGATATTTATGATGCCAGCCGTACCTTCTGCTTCATAGCGGGCGGGTGGATTGGTCATTAACTCTATCTTCGAAATAGTACTTGCTGGGATAGATTTAAGATAACTGGCTAATTCATCACCGGACAGATTGACTGGCTTATCATCAATATAAACCTGCACGCCCGCTTTACTTTTCAAAAGTAGATTCTCATTCTGGTCTACTGTTACGCCTGGTGCGTTTTTCAATGCATCCAGGGCTGTTACTCCTGCGTTGGCCAAATTTTCCTCAACATTGACGATAGTACGATCTATTCTCTGTTCAATATATCTCTTCCGCGAAGTTACTACTACTTCCTGCATCTTATCTCCTGATGGATTTAATGTCTGGTTGATGACAACGATCCGGTTATTATTATCAATAATGATGCTGTCTATCCGGTAAGTGTCATAGCCAGTATAGCTGATGGTGATGGAAAAAATGCCATTCTTGAGGCCGGAAAAAAGAAAATAACCGGTACTGTCAGTCGATTTTACCTGCAAAGGTTCTGAAGCAATGGTGAATAGGGAAATAGTAGCTCCAATTAGCGCTCCTCCTTTTTGTGAGTTTATTTTGCCCTCTATTTTGCCTTCTGACTGTGCATTGGAAATAAAAGAAAAGAATAATAAAAATGAAAATAATATGGGATACGATAAGTACTTGGAGCTTATTTGCATAGGAGAAAGGCTGGTTGTTTTTATGCTAATCTGGTAATTCAATGTTTATTCCTACAGACTTGGCCTGTTCAACATAGTGAGTTGCCACTGCTATATCGAAAATAGCCATTCCCATAGGGCTGAACATGATGCTTTGATTCAAAGTTAAGGAAATGTCATGTATACACGAATTATTAATTTCCCATACATTTTCTTTTTGAAGGATGCCATGTTTGTAGGCCAGTTCTATATCTGTATGCTCTCGGCATACTTCTTCCCAATTATCTACAATATGCTGATCAATAGTTTGCATAAAACTATCTGCAAAATCTCTTAGTGATACATTTAAGTAGATATTTCCTTTTTTGGCAGGCGCAGAAATATATCTCTCTTTAGATACTGTGCAGGTTATAAAAATATCGGTATTGTTGTGTACTGCTTCCCATGACCCTGTCAGCACAATTTTTACTTTATCATTATAGCGCTGTATAGTCAATGGGTCAATGGGAGCCAGATCATATATTAAAACAGTTTCAATACGCGTTCCGAATATCTCTAATAACATGTCAAGATGTAATTGTCCTATTGGCCCAAATCCAATTATGCCAACGTTAAATGTTGACATCTTACTTTGAGTATTATTGAGCAATGCATCTAATATGTAACAGGATACACCACTTGTCCTGATTCCACTGATCAGAGCTGTGTTAATAATGGCTACGGGAATCCCGGTTTCTGCATCATTCAATATTGTCACAGAGTTCGCCCTGGCCTTACCCATGGCAATGTTCCCGGGAAAACTAGCGATCCATTTAATACCTGACATATTAAATCTTCCTCCTATGTAGGCTGGCATGGCAATGATACGGTTTGCCGGATTCTTATAGCGTAGATACGGCTTGATTGGTTGACTAAAATCATTGTTGCTTAGAAGATCGATGGCGTTTTCAATTACGTTTTTAATATCCAGCCAGTTAATTCCGATCTGCTTAATGTGCTCACTGTTTAGGTAAATCATTATTGGTCTTTTAGTATTTTTTCTTTGATCCAGTTGTCTGAAAAAATAGTGTCGAGATACGAGTCTCCGCTGTCGGGAGAAATAAATACAGCATTGTCATAGGTGTGGCAATGATATTTCAGGTAGTTCCTTGCTGCTATATATGCAGCACCGGAAGATGCTCCGGAGAAAATGGCATGTCGGTTGAGCAACTCATGTGCGCCGTTTATAATATCAAGATGGGATAAAATGATAACATCATCTATCAACGCATTATCCATTAATGGGGAACGCATGCTGGCGCCGATACCAGAGAGATGCCTGAATTTTTTATTATCGGAGAATATCATTGAACCTTCAATGTCTACTGCTATGATCTTTATTTTAGGGAATAGTTGCTTTAGCCTGGTAGACAGTCCAATTATTGTACCTCCGGAACTGACACTGATAAATGCATAATCAAGTCTTGTAAAACTGCTGCCTATCTCATTGCCCAATGTGTGGTAGTAAGAGAGATAATTGTCCGGATTTTGATATTGATTGGGATTATAGGCGTTGCTGTTGGCGGTAAGGAATTCTTTTACAACTTTTATTCTGTTTAATAGAAACCCACCTGTTTCATCTCTGTCTTTCACTTTGATCACATCATGAGCAACGAAACGTAGGAGCTGCTCTTTTTGCATTGAAATTGCGGGATCTATCACAGCAATGAATTTAATGCCCAGCAATTTGCAGATATTTGCGAGCGCTATACCGAAATTCCCTGAGGTGGATTCAATCACTATACTATTATAATCGATAATTTTATTGGTGAGGGCATTTTGCAGTATGTAAAAAGCAGGTCTGTCCTTAATGCTCCCGAAAGGATTATGGCATTCCAGCTTTGCAAACAAATTGCAGTACTCAAAGTCTAGTTTTACAAGGGGAGTATGTCCAATACGAGCACTGATAAACTCGAGCTTGTTGCCTATTGTTTTTTTAGAGGAGATCATTTCTGATAAGTTAAGGTTAATGGTATTATTTTATGGTTCAGCGGGCTTATTAAAAGGTTGCTGAATGATTGAGGCGAGGAGCTTACCGTTGCGCTTCTCTAACATGCTGAAGTGATCACCTGGTGAATAAGCAATTAGCCCTGAAGGGGCAAATATGTCCCATCCTGTTGCCATATCTTCAGATTTGCTGTCTTGGGCCATGATCAATAATGCAGGAAGCTGGATCAGGTCGGTTGGATGATAATGCATATTACGATTGGTAAACTCGAGTTTGAATAGTCTGCATGCTGATTGTAGTTGTTCAGTGTCTATATCAAAAGGGGATATTTTATCTTCAATAAACTTCCAGGCATCTTCAATAGCGCTAATGGATTCTATTTCATGCGGAGGGATGATTAATGCATTTCCAGAAAGTGTTGTGATTGCTTCTGATATCATCCAGGAACTGAGCGCTGATTTAGATTCCTTGTTAAATAACTCTATGGACGTGTCTATAATTACTATTTGCTCAACTTCAAGTTCCAGCTTGATTAGTTGTCTTACAATTTCATAAGCTACTATTCCTCCAAACGAATGACCTATGAGGCGGTATGGACCGGATGATTGTTTGCTTCTGATATACCCTACAATAAAATGGGCAATTTTTTCTATAGTAGTAGGTAACAGATCTTCACCAGGTAAAATCCCAAAGTATTGAACGCCAAATACCGGCTGGTCATTACCAAGTGATGCTCCAAGGTCTGAGTAAAATTCGCTTCTGCCCCGGATGCCGGGGATGATAAATATAGGTGTGCCTGTACCTTTTGTATTGAATTCAATGATGTGAGAATTTTGTTTGGTCGATTTTCCTTCCTTATTGCGCAAGTATTCTGCCAATTCAGTAATGGTAGGATGCTTGAATAATTCGCTTATTTCAATATCCAGAGTTTCCTTTTTTGCATACGCACCAAATTGGATTGCATTGATTGAATCTCCACCTAGCTCGAAGAAATTGTCAGTGATGCTGATTGCTTCAGTTTTTAGGATTTTTTTCCAGATGGTAAGTAGTTGCCTTTGCGTTTCATTTACTGGTGGTTCATAATTTCTTTCGTAGGATGATTTGGCAGTACGGTTGGTTGGTCGTGGCAATGCCTGGCGGTCGATTTTGGCGTGTTTGTTCAATGGGAAACTTGGAAGGGAAACAAAGTAATCAGGAACCATATAGCCTGGTAGTTGTTGTTCAAGCTGTGTCCTTATCTCAATTTCACTGATATTACCATGAGCCTGGTAATAAGCACAAAGTGAAAGTGTTTCTTCCTGTTGAATTGCCGTTACTACAGCTTCCTCTACGTATGGAAGCGACTTCAATTCACTTTCGATTTCGAAAAGACTGATACGATGTCCTCTAATCTTTACTTGATCATCGACGCGGCCGAGAAATTCAAGGTTGCCATCCTCCCTTACCCTTGCATAATCCCCGGTTCTATATATTTTTTGGCCAGGTGTAAAAGGGTCTGGCATAAAATTTTGGTCTGTTAGTTGCTGATCGTTTAAATAACCTCTTGCCAACCCATCGCCAAATACATACAGTTCTCCGGGTAGTCCGGGTGATTGAAGTCCGCCTTTTTCATCTACTATGTATACGCCGGAATTAGAGAAAGGTTTGCCTATTGGCACCTGAAGCAAATCTCCTTCTGCATGAAATATTGTAGATACAACAGCGTTTTCTGTTGGACCATAAGCATTCAGTATTTTTACGGCAGGGGCTATCGCTTTGATTTTATTCACTGCCCTGGCCGATAAAACTGATCCTCCTATCACTACTTTCTCTGGTATCTGAAATAGCGGCGGACATACATCTGCATATTCGTGGAATAAAGGGGTTATTAATAGCAGAATGGATATTTTGTTCTTTTCAACATACGGTTTTAATTTGTTTATGTCTAGTAGCAATTCTGTAGAAATGATGCAAAGAGTTGCCCCATTCAGTAATGATGAGAATATCTCCATCGTTGATGGATCGAACGATAATTCCACCGTTTGTGACCACACATCGCCTGAATGAGTTAAAATATGCTTTGCATTGACGGCTGTTCTTACGATGGCTCGATGTTCAATCATTACTCCTTTGGGAACCCCTGTGGTTCCCGAGGTGAATATTACATTGGACAAGGCCGAAGGTTTTATTGTTAGTGGCGAAAAGTCAGCAGAGAATTTTTCGATTATAGACCGGTCGAATTGCCATTTGTTTTTGCCATCTCCTTTCCTTGGTTGAATAGATTTGTCAATAAAGAGTAACACATCATACCTGAACTCTGTAAGTTCATTACTGATACTATATCTTTTTCTTGAAATTTGAACATCGGCAATCCCGGCTATGTCAAATCGTAGATCTTCCCAGAAGCCAGTCGGTACGAAAAGTTCCTGCTGGAAACTCATCTTGGACTTGGCTGCAGGGTTCCTGCTCTTATAGTCCTGTACTGATTTGATCAACTCTTCTCTTTTTGCTAGATCCATAACATCTCCAATAAATATCTGCCCTTTATCTTTCAATAAAGTGATGGATAAGTTAATGATATGCCGTAGATAGTTTAAACCATTGAATGCTTGAATAACACTATTGATGATCACAAGGTCAAGACCGCTTTCTCCAATTGTCAAAATATTTTCAGCTTCAACACATCTCAGTTTTATATTTTTAAAGGCTTTAGTCCGGCATATTTCTTTATTATAGTCTATGATAGACTTTGATAAGTCCGTTCCTATGTATTCGTTCACTTTTGCCGCGACTTTGTACATAGTCAATCCTGAAGCGCAACCGATCTCCAAAACTTTTGTGCCTGTATTGAGATATGGATCTAACTTAAATAATGTATTATCGCTGTACTCGTCCATTTCCTGAGGCGTAAATTTTTCTCCTGTGTAACTGCTATACCATCCCCCGGCAGCTATTTCATCTTCACTGGAACTGCCAATAAATTCCCATAGAGATTGATCCATCAGATCGTTTCTTTTCTCCTGGTCATCAAAAATAGTAGTGCTGTCAATATGCAATATCGAATGCAAAGCAGGGCAAAGCCATTGAATCTCTATATTACTTTTTGCAAACTCTGACGATGAGATTAGTATACAGGCTGCTGCCTCATTTAAGATATACCTGATCCGCTCAGTGGGCGTGTCGGTATGAATAGGCAGATAGGCTGCGCCGGCTTTTAAGATGCCCATAATGCAAACAATCGCATCGCAGGATTTTTTAAGACGAATGGCTACAATCGATTCAGGGACTACCTGTTGATGCAGCAGCCAGTTGGCCAACTTATTGGAAGATATGTCCAGCTCTCTGTAGGACATATTAACTTCTTGATCTATGATCGCTGTTTTGTTAGGGTATTTTGTTACCATTTCATGGAAAATATCCACAATGCTTTTATCTCTTGGATATGCTGTGGCAGTTTCGTTCAGCCGGTCAAAAAATGAACGGTTATCTTTTTTTTGAAAATTTCCGAGGGATATATCCGCCAATTTCATAGTTCAGCTCTTATTTAAAAGTTTACCTTTTAATGATTTGTCACACTTTCTATAATTTGTAAGAGAAAATGCTGTAGCTTGTCGATCGTGTTTTCGGAAAATAAGTCTGCATTGTACTCCAGCCTGATATGGATGTCTTTGCCCCGGTTTGATGCAAATAATGTCAGATCAAACTTAGCAATTGGGAACTTTACATCCATTTCGTATAATCGTTGCTCTGTTGTGGCGTCATGTTTTAGGAATTGTTCTTCTTTGTCATGGAATACAATGTCTTCATAGGTTGCATAATCAAACATTACATTGAGTGGCATTTGTTCAGTGCGTTGTTTGATCGTTTTTTCTACCAATAGATCAAATGGATAGTCTACATATTCGAGCGCTCTTGATAGGCTGACGCTGGCTTTGTTCACCAATTCCTCAAAAGTTATATCCTCTTCGAGGTCTATAGCGATGACAAGGATATTGACAAAGAATCCAATCAGATTTTCAATGTCGGCATTAGTTCGATTCGAATGGCCGATACCCAAACTTATCGTTCTTTGATTACCTAGTTTATGTAGAAAAACAATGTAAATAGCCAGTATCACATTGGAGATATTGGAATTCAGTTTTCGGGCGATGCCCCATAATGCTGTTGTGTGTGCTGTGCTCAATTCAAGAACACTGGTTTTTCCGCGAAAACTGATCTGATTGATGTTTAGTGTGTCGTAAGGAAGATTGACCTTCTGTATTTTTCCTTGCAAACTATCGATATAAGCGCTTACCTGAAGAGAGTTGAGTTTGTTAAGCTGCCAGTAAGTATAGTCTTTGTACTGGATCTGTAACGGAGAAAGTGAAGGTATTTCATTTCGCGAATAAGCAAGATATATCTTGGTCAGGTCATCTATCAATATTCTTGCCGACCAGCCATCACAAATAATATGATGTAATGTTAGTAGCAAGATATGCTTTTGCTCAGACAATCTTATCGATTTCGATCTGATCAATGCTCCGCCTTCTAATTGGAAAGGCATAATGGCATACTGATCAGCCATCGATTTGCTAAGTATTTCTTTAGCAGGATCGTTCTCAAGTTTTACTATTTCGAGGTTAAAACCTAATTCTTGAGTGGTGTTGATTCTTTGTCTGGGAATGCCATCTATTGTGATGAAAGTAGTACGAAGACTTTCATGCCTGTCGAGGAGTGCATCCAATGAGTTTTTTAGAATCTCAATATTCAACTCGCCCTCTATAACAAAGGCATACGGCATATTATAAGAGTAACCCTTTGTGTCGAGGCTGCAATGGATCCATATTCTTTTTTGAGCATTGGATATTTCATAATACGACCTTTCTGCTATTTTAGTAATTGGATTGTACCCAACTTTCTCTTTTGAGGTTATAACAGCAGTCAGCTCAAGGATCGTTGGATACTTGAAAAGCTCTTGCAGGGATACCTCTACGTGGAGTATTTTATGAATGCGGGAGGTTAATTGCATTGCTTTAAGCGAGTGGCCTCCTATAGTGAAGAAGTTTTCATTGATGCCAATTCGATCCAACCCCAAAACCCGCCTCCAGATTTCCGTTATCTGCTTTTCCAATTCTGTACGTGGTGCTACGTAGCCTGCTTTCGGGATAGAAACGTCTGGTTTAGGTAGCGAACGTTTATCTACTTTACCATTAGAAGTAAGTTGTATATTGTCAAGTTCCATAAGCACTGCCGGTATCATATAGTCGGGTAGCTTGCTCCGTAATTGGTCCAACACTGTTGAGCGATCGTATGTTGCCAGCGGTACTATATAACCTATCAGGCGTATGCTTCCTGTGCCATCGGTATCGGCAATTACAACACACTGCCCTACTCCATGACACGATTGCAAAGCGCTTTCTACTTCTCCTGGTTCTATTCGATATCCTCTGATTTTTACTTGTTCATCGCGGCGTCCGAGGAACTCTATATTGCCGTCCGCTAACCACCGGCTCCTATCGCCTGTTTTGTAGAGCCGGGCGCCCGGTTTTTGGGTGAAACTATCTGGAATGAACTTTTCAGCTGATAGCTCCGGCAGGTTTTGGTATCCCTTTGCTACAGAGATTCCTCCTATATATAATTCTCCTGGTACTCCTATGGGGCAGGGTTGTTGATTTTTATCGAGAATATATAGTTGTGTATTGCTGATAGGACGCCCAATAGGTGGCAATTGGCGATAGAGATAATCTTCTGATTGTATCCTGTATGAGGAGACCACATGAGCTTCTGTCGGTCCATATTGATTGATTAATGTTGCCCCTGTAGTTTCGGTAAGTAACCTGATTTCAGGAGTTAGCTTCAGTTGTTCGCCTGCTGTAATGATCGATTTAAGAGTCTGCGGATAATATCCTGTTTCACTGCAATATTCGGCTACACCCTGTAACACAATATAAGGAACAAATAGATGAGTGACTGCGGTCTGGTTGACCTTGGCTACCAGCTTACCAAAGTCTTTTCTGTCATTGTCAGTGATAAGTTCAAGGGTGCTTCCTGTGCTAAGGGCGGTAAAGATCTCCTGAAAGCTTACATCAAAATTGATGCTGGCAAATTGCAGTATCCGGTTATTGGAAGAAGTAAACTCCTGTCTTTGCCATTGCAGTAGGTTGACAAGTGCTGCATTTGACATTCGTACACCTTTAGGTTTACCGGTAGTTCCTGATGTGTAAATTATGTAACAAATATCGTCAGGGTGTCGTGTGTATTTTATCCGGCCTTTAGATTGTGTAGATAATTCTATGTCTTTGTATGGGTTTATTTCTATTATGTTTTCAGGCAGATATTTTATGCTTCCATCAGTTAATATAATGCCAGCATCGACATCACTGAGTATATATTGTATCCTTTCATCAGGATAGCTGATGTCGATAGGCACATATGCTGCACCGGACTTTAATATACCTATAATGCTTGTGAGCATTATTATAGACCGATCCATATAGACCGGTACCAGGGTTCCTACGCCAATCCCCTTAGTGTGGAGGTAATGTGCAAGCTGATTACTTTTTTCTTCTAATTCCCTGTAGTTGATGTGAGTGTCATTAAGTGTCACCGCAATAGCATCAGGAGTCATTGCCGCTTGCTCTTCAAACAGGTCTGCTACTGTTGCTACAATGCCATGATTGGTATATGTGTTGTTAAATTCCTTTACTACCTGTTGCTTTTCTCTGGCGTTTAATAAGCGAAGAGCTGATATCTTTTGATTACGATTTGCTACGATATTGTTTAGTAACTCCTCATAATGCTGTCCCATTCGTTCAATGCTGGCCTGCTCAAATAGGTCAGTTGAGTACTCAATTTCAAAATATAGCTGTTCCCTTCCTTCTATGGCCATGACATTAAGATCGAACTTGGAAGTCCCGTTTTGGTTTCCTTCAAAATGTAATGCCAGTTGCCCAAGTTGTAACTCCGGAGCATTAGGAATATTCTGAAGTACAAACATCACTTGAAATAGTGGAGAACGACTCAGGTCTCGTTCTATGCCTACAGCATCTACTATCTTTTCAAATGGAGCATCCTGGTGCTCATAAGCTTCGAGTAGATTGTCTTTTACCTGTTTGAGCAATTCCTTGAAGGATAATTCACTCTTTATTTCACTGCGGACCACGAGTGTATTGACAAAAAAACCTACCAGTGATTCTGTTTCCTGTTGGCGTCTGTTGGCAATAGGTGTACCTATGGCGATATCCTCGGAATCGCTATAATGGTATAGTAGTATCTTAAATGCGCTAAGCAGGGTCATATAGAGTGTGACCCCTTCTTGAATGCTGAGCTCTTTAAGGGCCTTGGATAGTTCTTTATTCAGCGCCATGCCAATACTATTACCTTTGCCGCTCTGCACAGCAGGTCGAAGATGGTCGAGTGGCAGATCGAGGGGCTGGATGGCTTCAAGCTTATTTTTCCAATACTGCAGCTGTTGCTCTAGTGCCGCTCCTTCCAGGAAAGTGCGCTGCCAGATGGCATAGTCGCTATATTGCACTTCGAGTTCAGGCAAAGTTGGTTGTCTCTCTTCACTGCCGGCGGCATACAGTTCTACAAGTTCCTTTACAAGTATCGCTAAGCTCCAACCATCAGCAGCGATGTGGTGCATGACCGCAATGAGGATGTATTCCTCTGAAGAAAGTTCCAACAGTTCAACTCGTAGCATGTAGTCTGTCGAAAGATCAAAGGGACTACTGGTGCTTTGTGTAATGTAATGATTGATGGCTGTCTCAGTACTATTTTTGAAGGGTTTTACAGTCAATGTCCACTGGGCTGCAGTTTTGATCTGTTGAAAACATGTGCCATCCTGATCGACCAGGACGGTTCTGAGTACTTCGTGCCTGGCTACGATGGTGCGTAAACTTTGTTCAAGAACGTCAACTCGAATCTTTCCTTTCAGCCTCATTACTGTCGGCATATGGTATTGTATGCTGCCCTGCAGACGATCGATGAACCACAAGCGTTCCTGGCTGAACGATACAGGTAATAGATCGCCGGGTCGTTTGGTGACTGCTATCACGCCTGGCAATATGGCTTTAGGTGTTTTTGTGGTCAGGTAGGAAGCCAGTACTTCAATGGTAGGATACAAGAATAAGTCTCTGACTTCTGCTTCCATGCTCAGACGGCGACGGATGAGTGACAATACCCGTGTGGCAAGCAACGAATGTCCTCCCAACGCAAAGAAGTTGTCTTTAATACCTATACGCTCCAGTCTAAGCAATTCGCCCCATATTTCGGCTAATTGCTTTTCCAGTTCTGATCGTGGTGCTGCATAGCCGGGTTTCAATGAGATATCTGGCTTTGGAAGCGCACGTTTATCTGTTTTGCCATTCGCGGTGAGAGGAATGCTATCCAGCTCCAGGAGAACTGTCGGGATCATATAATCCGGCAATCGGCTGCGTAACTGATCATATACTGTTGAATGATCATAATCTGCCAAGGGCACCAAATAGCCAATCAGCCTTTTACTTCCTGAACCATTATCGTCTGCAATAACTACACACTGACTTATCCCATCACAGGATTGCAGCGCATTTTCCACTTCTCCCAATTCGATACGAAACCCTCTTATCTTTACTTGGTCATCATAGCGACCCAGGAATTCTACATTTCCGTCCGGATGCCAGCGCGCTATATCTCCTGTTTTGTAAAGGAGGGTTTTGTCATGGGCACTAAATAAATTACTAATAAAGCGTTCTTTAGTCAGTTCCGGGCGATTTAGATATCCACGTGATATGCCATCACCGCCAATATGTAATTCACCTGCAATGCCTATAGGGCATAATCCGCCATGCGTATCTAATATGTATAACTGTGTATTGCTTACTGGACGACCAATTGGTATAAGTTCATCCTCTTCCCTAAATCTGTAATAGCTACTATAAGTAGTCGCTTCTGTTGGGCCGTAGAGGTTGCGTACTTCTATTCTTTTATAATCGATTTTTTCTTTGAGAGGATAAGGGATCGGTTCTCCTGCAATATTTAATATTGTAATAGAACTCAGATCGATGCCATCCCTCAAAAGCATGTCAACTACAGAAGGTACCGTATTGAGTAAGTGCCTATCTGTGTTGTCGGCAGTTGATGACAGCTGTTCTTTTATAGCTAATGCGGACTCCAGTATTTTTATACATTTACCTGTCGATAGCGTATAAAAAAACTCGTATATCGATAAGTCAAAGCATATTGAAGTAACGGCTAGTAAACTATCAAATTTGTTCGCATCGAACTCGTTTCGTGCCCAACTGATGAATGCCATTGCATTGCTATGTGTAATCTCCACGCCCTTCGGTTGGCCCGTTGATCCAGATGTGTAGATCACATACGCAACATCCTTTGGGTTTGACTGGTTGAGAGGTGTATTGTCTACTGAGGCTGAAAGGCAATCTTCCATAGTAACAATAGTTGCTGCTCTTTCCTGTATAGACTGTGTATTTTTTGAATCGCACACTACAATGGCTGATTGACTGTCTGATAACATGTAGTTTATCCGTTCTGTAGGATAAGCAGGATCTATTGGGACGTATGACGCTCCTGTTTTCAATATACCCAGTATAGCTATTATCATGTTTGCTGAACGGTTCAGCATAATACCCACTTTTATTCCCGAAGCGACACCATGTTTTTTTGTAAGGTAATGTGCCAAATGAGTGCTTTGATCACTCAGTTTCTTGTAGTTTAAGACTTCTGGACCGGCTATGACTGCTATATTGTTGGGTGTAACAATTGCCTGATTCTCGAAGAGATCGATGACTGTTTGGCTTTTATCGTAATACAGCTCAGTTTTATTGAATTCATACAATATTTTGTTTCGTTCTGCTTCAGTAAGCAATGAAAGCGACCATAATGGCTGATGACGATCTTTTGTTACTGCTTTCAATAATTGTTCGTAATGGTTAAGTAACCGTTCCATTGTTGATCGTTTAAACAAGTCGGTAGCATACTCCAAATTCAGCAATAGCTCGTCTTCCCATTCGCTTATTGTAATATCTATTTCAAACTTAACCCACTCGTTATCAAAGTTTTCCCATTTCAGTTCTACGCCCTGTAGCTCTAGCGAAGCATTTTCGTCTATAGATGCGTTGGTTTGATAAGTGAACATTACTTGGAATAAAGGAGACCTGCTCAGGTCACGTTCTGTACCCACTGTATCTACTACTTTTTCGAACGGTGCATCTTGATGCTCATATGCCTCCAGTAATGTTGCCTTTAGCTGTCTGAGCAACTCTTGGAAGGATAACTCACCTTTCAATTCGCTGCGGACTACAAGTGTATTGACAAAGAATCCTACGAGAGATTCAGTCTCCTGTTGACGTCTATTGGCAATGGAAGTGCCTACGGCAATATCCTCAGACCCGCTATATCGATAGAGGAGTGCCTTGAAGGCGCTGAGCAACACCATGTAAAGGGTAGCCCCTTCCTGTGTGCTGAGCTCCCTGAGTCCTTTTACAAGCCCCTTGTCTAGGGCCTTCGAGATACTGGCTCCTTTTCCGCTCTGCAGGGCAGGCCTTGCATGATCGAGTGGCAGATTAAGTGGCTGAATACCTTCCAGCTTATTTTTCCAGTACAGTAACTGTTGTTGCAATACAGCTCCTTCTAGGTAGGTGCGCTGCCAGATGGCATAATCACTGTATTGGACTTCCAGCTCAGGTAATCCTGGCTCTCCGACTGTGATACCTGCACTGTATATTGCAGACAGCTCTTTTATCAATATAGGCAGACTCCATCCATCGGAAGCAATGTGATGCATGATCACAATAAGGATGTATTCTTGGCTGGATATTTTCAGTAGTTCAGCTCTTAGCATGTAGTCGGCCGACAGATTAAAGGGGCGGCTGATATTTTGTGCAATGTATTGTCTGATGGCAGTATCATCGCTATCTTCAAAAGCAACGATAGGAAGCATCCATTGTTCTTGATTTTTGACCTGTTGATAACAAACTCCATGCTGTTCAATCAGCACAGTCCTGAGTACTTCATGCCTGGTGATGATGGTGCGTAGCCCCTGCTCAAGCATTTGTACGTTTATATTACCTTTCAATCGCATCACAGCTGGCATATGGTACTGCACACTCCCCTGTAGCCGGTCGATGAACCACAGTCGTTCCTGACTAAAGGATACAGGCAGCAGGCCACCCGGTCGTTTGGGCACTGCTACTACGGGTGGCAACAATGCTACCGGTGCTTTCGCGGTCAGATATTGGGCCAGCTCTTCAACGGTAGGATATAAGAACAGGTCCTTTACCCCTGCTTCGATGCTTAGGCGTCGTCGGATGACTGATAATACTCTTGTGGCAAGCAGGGAGTGTCCGCCGAGCTCAAAGAAGTTATCCTGAATGCCAACGCGTTCAACTTTCAATAACTCACTCCATATTTCTATAAGTACTTTTTCCAGCTCAGTTCGCGGCGCTATGTATCCTTTTCTTCCCCACTGGTCCTGTTGCTGCTGTCTTGCGAACAGCTTTCTATTGGCTTTTCCATTGGAGGTAAGCGGCACAGCTCCTATGATCACGTATTGGTAAGGAACCATATACTCCGGGAGTTTTTGCAAAAGTGCATTTCGAAACAGTTCCTGCAATGCAGTACTGATGTCTCGCAATAATGGACGATTACTGAGCTTTTGATTGGCAAACGCCTGGGCAGTTGTAATCCGTGCCACAACAGGCCCCTGTTGTGTGGGATGTTTTTCAAGGAGGATATCAACAAGCAATGGATCTTGGTTGAGGAACCAGCGGCAGGAATATCCGAGTGCTGCTGCCTGATGAAGGAGTTGACTGACGCCGGTATTATCCTGTTCGGTGGCTTGGAGTTGTTGCTGTATTTCTGGTAGAGAAGTGTGAGCAGCGTGCAGCATGCTGCTGAGTTTTGCTTCCCTAAATAGCCGTGGATTAGGGACTTCCTGCATAGCAATCTGTTGTTGTCCCTGCTGTAAATAACGAAGCAGTCTGGCTGCATCCCACTGCTGCCAGTCAGGCATATGAATAGGTAGGGTATTACCTATATGAAGGGTAACAGTATATCTGTAACGGGATAGTTCATTATCATAGTCTGCCTGTTTCCATTCAAGCTCTGCGTAGCTGATTTCTGGTATGGTATCTGTGAGGGATATAAAATAAAGCGGGTCTATGCATAGTTCTTCTTCCCGTAGGAGTTCTTGCTCCACCTTCCACATGAAGTCTTCTGTAGTTGTAAGTGCCTGTTTGTCCAGTAGTAATCTTGTTTTGAACCACCTGAGTGACCTGTAATCCCGTACGTCGCCTATGATAATACGGCCGCCATTGTGGTCAAGTAATCGTTGGACACATTGCGAGATGACCTGAGACAGATAGGTAAGCCCCGGGAAATACTGTACAACGGAGTTGATGAGGATGGTATCAACAGGCCCTGTATCAATATCTGCAACCAGATGAGCGGGATAGCAATATAGTTTTGTGAGTGGCTGGTGTACTCCTGTTTGTTTTATTGCCTGTCTGAGCTGATTGATGGAAACGTTTGAAAGATCGGTACCTGTGTAGGACTGAATATGTGGGGCAAGAGGGAAGTAGAGTAATCCTGTACCGCTACCTATCTCAAGAATATGTTGTGGTTGATATGATAATATTTTTTGCACAATATCGTGCTGCCACTGTCTCATATCTGCTGCCGGTATTGGTAATCCGGTAAAGCTGTCATTCCATATACCTATATTAAACTGAATATTTTCTGCATCAAAAGTGTCTTCATATTTTCTATCGTAAACTTCCAGCCAGCTTTCTATTTGCTTTGTATACAATATTTTTTCCTGGCTGCTCAGATAAAGTTCGTCGGTCACGCAATAAGCAGTCAGCCTGTTTTCGCCTGCAACTACACAACAATCTTGCACGCCTTCTACCTCCTGTAAAGCGCTTTCTACTTCATTCAATTCAATACGGTAACCGCGGATTTTTACTTGGTCGTCGAGTCGGCCTAAAAACTCTATGTTGCCGTCAGCCTGCCACCTTGCTCTGTCTCCTGTTTTGTATAGCCGATTTCCTTCTTTACTGTCAAAGGGATTTATTACAAAACGTTCTGCTGTCAGTTCTGGTCGATTCAGATATCCTCTGGCCAATTGGACTCCTCCGATATACAATTCACCACTTACGCCAACCGGACACGGCGAAAGTTGCGCATCAAGGATGTAGAGTTGTGTATTTCCAATAGGAGTTCCAATGGAAACATTCTTGCCTGCAGTATGTTGAAGTGCCGGATAATGAGTAACTATTATAGCTGCCTCTGTAGGACCGTACATATTATGTAAACGGGTGTGCGGTAGTTTACTTTTAAAGGCAGTTACGTGCGATGGAAGTAGTGCTTCTCCAATACAAATAACATGTTTCAATAAATTGATCTCTCCGGTATTGATATCTTTCAAAAAAACTTCGAGCATGGATGGTGCAAAGTGGACCATGGTGACCGAATACCGGTTAATGATCTCCTTCAAGTAAAAACTGTCTTTATGTTTTTCTGGCTCAGTTATTACCAGTTTGGCGCCTGTTAATAAAGGCCAGATCAATTCCATTACTGACACGTCGAAACAGAAAGTGGTCTTTTGCAACACAGTATCTTGCGCTCCCAACTTATATAATTGTTGTGACCATTGTAGACAGTTTACAACGGCTCTATGCTCCAGTAAAACACCTTTAGGTTTTCCTGTAGATCCGGATGTGTACAATACATAACAAAGGTCTCCGGCGTCAGCAAGTTTATCCGGATCCGTTACTGGGTGGTGTGATATTGTTTCCCATGCTGTAGCTATATTGATGCATTCAATTTCATCCGGGATTCCTTTTGCACTGCTATCGATGATTATAAATTTTGCGTCGATATCTTCTAAAATAAAGCGTACGCGATCTGCCGGATAATCCGGATCAATAGGTACATATGCCCCCCCTGATTTAAGAACGCCGAAAATGCTAATTATTAGTTCAAGTGACCGTTCCATGCATAGTGCAACTAAACTGTTTCGGGTAACTCCTTTATTTCTGAGATAATGTGCTATTTGGTTACTCTTTTCATGTACTTCGTAGTAGCTCAATTGCTGTTGCTTAAATATCAGTGCAATTCCCCTTGGCGTACTACTAACTTGTTTTGCAAATAAGTCGACTATGGTTTGATCTTCTTCAATGTCAAAAGATGTATTGTTGAAGTCAATCAGAATCTGCTTCTTTTCGCTATCATTAAGGATATTATTTAAAGGGAGATTGCCTGCCAGTAACCGTAATATTTGACAGTAGTAGTTGAAAAGTCGTGTTAGGTCGTCGGTAGAAAAAAAAGCAGAGTTATAGGCGATTGTTACTTCTTCCTGCCCCTTTGTACCATTTACATTAAAGTCGAAGAACGTATTCGTACGGAAATAGCCCTCAATAATACCATGCTGTGGCCTCGATTCTTCGTGCACACTTTCATAAACATAATAGTCTATGTAGTTATATATGACGTCAAAGAAAGGATTGAATGCACTCTTTTCAAGCTGCGTAATATTGCATATTTCAGATAATGAAAGGCGGTCGAAGGATTTTAATTCGGTTGAGTTCTTGGCAGTCGTTAGAATTAACTCTTCAGCTGTAATATTGTCGGGTATTGAAATCCTAAATGGCACTGTGTTCAGGAAACATCCTACCAGTTTTTCACCATCTTCAATTTGTGGTCTTGTATTGGTAACGAGTCCGATAGTAAGGTCGTTGGTGTTAGTTGTAAATTTTATAAGATATAGGAACGCAGAAAGATAAATTTCCTTTACTGATGTATTTAATCTTCTTGATAGTTCTGTGATACTACTTACTAGTGATCTGTCGAGTCTTTCAAAGAATAGCTTATCTTCTTTGCCTTTAAAGTTCTCGATGCTTTTTTGGAGCGGAAGCTGGGTGCGCTGAAAGTTGTCAAGCGTTTTTCTCCAATATGCCTTTATTTCTGGATTAATCCTTGCCAGATATTGATCAACGATCAGGTCCTTATAGGTGTTTTTTAGTGGTTGAACTCCAAGTCCTGGGTTTTTCTTTGTTCCGTAATATACTTGAGTAAGCTCTGTCATCAATAATGCATTGCTAAGGCCGTCGAGGATAGCATGATGAAACATCCAAAAAAATCCATAACTATTGGAGGATAGTTTTATGATCTTGGCTCGCCATAGCCCGGGTTTTTTAAAATCAAACGGTTTGTCTCTAAGCTGTAGTGAATGCCGAAAGAGAAACTCTTGTTGCCTCGCAGACTCCCATTCCGAAAGATCATTGTATTCAATAGAGGTATCGATGTCTCGCATAACTACCTGAGCCGGGACTTCGAATTCATCCAATAGAAAGCAGGTTCTTAAAATTTCATGTTTGTCTACAAGTAATCGAAGTGCATTTCTGAATAATGGTAACTCGAACGAGTCATCTTCAAACTGGTAAAAAAACTGGTCGATATAATAATGTTGTTCCGGAAATGAAACACTATAAAAGACCATGCCTTTCTCAATGTCACTCATGGGGTAAAAATCCTCCCACCCTACGGGTAATCTGCTTGCCTGAACCGCATTTGTTAGTATTGCTTCTTTCCATTCTTCAAGATATGCGTATGCACTTTCTAACTGCTCATTTCTCTTATTGTCTTCCAGCCTTGATTCTAATGCATAAGCAAGTTGAGCGATAGTTGGATACAAGAATATGTCTTGAATCTCTACTGCCAGGTCTATTTTTTTTCTGATCTTATTAACGACCGGAATGGCTTTTAGTGAGTCCCCGCCAATAAGAAAAAAATTTTCGGATAAGCTGACATTGCCCGACGCAAGCACTTCTTGAAAAATATTTTTTAAGTTTTTTTGTAATTCACTAATAGATGTACCGGTTTCTGCAGTAGATATTTCTGTTCGATTTATTGGAGATAATGACTTGATATCTATTTTTCCGTTTTCAGTAAGTGGTATATTCTTCAATTGAATAAAAAAAGAAGGAATCATATAAACTGGTAGCGACGATTCAAGTTGTGTGCGCAATTCAATAGGTGAAAAGGCTCTTGTTCCTACAAAATAAGAGACAATCTGTTGTATGCTTTCATCAACCTTTGCTACAGCTATTTCAATCCCTTCAATTTTCATTAACTGACTTTCTATCTCTCCCAATTCAATCCTATAGCCATTGATTTTAACCTGGTGATCTATTCGTCCGAAGAAGTAAATATTGCCATCTGGATGATAACTCCCGATATCGCCTGTTTTGTACATTTTTCTTGAAGGAATATATGGATCAGGCAGAAAACTGGCCTTGGTTTGTACTTCATTTCCCAGGTAGCCTCTTCCTACTCCATCCCCTGAAACATAAATCTCCCCTTTTATTCCAGGAGGGCAAAGATGACCTATCGGGTCTATTATATATATACATGTATTCTGAATTGGATGGCCGATGGGTAGCAGATCTTCAACTGGTGAGGCAGCCATAATGTGATGTGTAATGTCATCAGAGGCTTCTGTCGGTCCATAAGCATTCACCACATAGATTTTATCAAAGGTCTTGTAGAACCTTTTTACAAGCTCACCTTTTAGCTCTTCTCCTGTTACAATAAGGTATTTGAGTGAAATTTCAGGCCGCTCCTGCAGTTGCTGTATGACCTGCAATAACATGGATAAATAAGAAGGAACTACTTCAAGGATTGTGGTTTTGTGTCTGGTCAACAGTTCGATAAAGCGTTCTGGTTGAAGAATATCTTTTCTGGGATAAACAACAGTCGATCCTCCTACCAATAAAGCTGCAAGGAATTGCCAGATTGATATATCAAAAGTGTGTGTAGCATTTTGAGCGATAATACTATTTTTATCAAGGTGCAACTCGTTTATTTTGGCATACAGGTGATTCAGCATTCCTTTATGCTCGATCATAGCTCCTTTGGGGGCGCCCGTAGAACCAGAAGTATATATTACATAGGCAAGATCACATGGATTGATTGAAATGTAGTGGAGAGGCTGCCCGTCAGATAAATGCTCAGACTGTAATGCTTGCAGGTCAAAGATTGTAATTTGACTATTACTTTCCCTATAGGACTGCGCATCCAGACCAGCAATTACCAGCACACTTGCTTTCGAGTTTTCCAGTATTCCTTGTATCCTTTTGACTGGATAGGCTGTGTCTAATGGTAAATAGGCGGCGCCAACTTTCCAGATTGCCAGCAGCAATGCTAACATATCGTCAGAACGTTCCATTAATACTGCAACAATATCTTCTTTTTTTACTGCTGCTTGTTGCAAATGCCTGGCAAATCTGTCAGATTTTATATTAAGCTCTGAATAGGTTAATGCACGATTCTCAAATACGACTGCGGTTTTATACGGCTGAACTTGGACATTTTTTTGAAATATTTCTATTATTGATCCGCTGGATTGCTCGATATATCCTGTTCGGCTAAACTTTTTTAATAAGCCGTTTTTCTGATCTTTAGTTAGTAACTCTAAGTCGTCGATTCGATTTATAGTTGTCTCATCTAACTGATCTATGATCTGGTTGAAATGGCTACTGACCGATTCGATGAACCATTTCTCGTAGGAGTTGATATTGAAGTCCAATGCTATTGCGATCGTATTGCCTGGGAATACTTCAATAGTAAGGTCGTATTGAGTGCTTTCTACGCCTTGTACATCTGATATCAATACAGAGGATTGATCACGCTCTGCCGTTGCTTGCGGTTCTTGATCAAGAGGGTAATTGTTGAAAATGAATATATGATCGAACAGGTCTCGCTTAAGTGCCGACTGCGATTGTACTTCTGCCAGCGAGCAATATTGGTATTCCTCAGATTGAATATTCTGATGTTTAATGATCTGTACCAGGTCTTTCCAGGTAGTTTGCTGATTGTATTGGATTCTTATTGGCAACGTGTTAATGAACAACCCTATCATTCTTTCTATTTCCGCGATTTGTGGGGGACGCCCGGATACCACGATTCCAAACACGACCTCCCTTACTCCATTGTATTTACTTAAAAGAATTGACCAGATACATTGGATGATCATATTCAACGTAGCTTTAGAGGAAATTGCAAGCGAGTGAAGCTTTCTGGTCCGTTCAGGAGATATTCTAAAAAGATGTCGCTTTATTTCAATGCCCGATTGTATGCTTGCCGCGGAGCTCTTCTTTGGCAGTCCACTGCTTTGAGTATACCCTGATAAGTTTTCCTTCCAATAAGCAAGCCCTTTATTCCGATCGTAGGTCTCAAGCCAATTTATATAATCACTATATGGTCGGGCAGGAGGTAAATGAGTAACATTGCCGTTTAGTAGATTTGTATATATCTTGCTGAACTCATCCCGCAGAATAGTCATACACCAACCATCCATCAGTATATGATGATAAGTCCAAATGAACTCGTAGCTATTATGAGCAAGTTGCAATACAGTTACCCTCATTAATACATCTCGGGTGAGGTCGAATATTTTATTTCGATCATTTTGTTTGTATTGTAATGCTGCTGCTTCTCCATTTGGATTGTTCGTTAGTTCGATGAATGTGAAGTCGCAATTTCTGTCTTTCAAAACCACCTGTAGTAATTTGTCAGACTTTTTATGTACAAAAACAGTTCTCAGAATATCATATCTTTTAAAAAGATGATCCAGGCTTCTTTTTACGATTGATATATCAAGCCTGCCTTGTACGCGGTAGGTAATTTGGACATGATAAGCTGTAGAATCCTTAAGAAACAAGGAGTGAAAAAATAAACCTTCCTGCATTGGGGAAAGCCTGTATATCTGTTGAATATTCTCTTTTGTTAGCATAAAAACTTTTTAATCAAACATTGAATCAAGATCTTCCATGGTCAAACCTTTGTAGTTGAAGTCGCTTGGGGTTAACTCCATGCTTATTTTTTCTATGCAATGCTGAATTATTCTTTCAAGATTTTGTTTCATGTCTTTAATTAATAAATCGATCTCTGTTTCTTCAAACTGCAAAGGGGAGTAAATAATGGCAATGTTTAATTGTTGCAGTACTGTCATGCCAACTATTTCCATGTCATATTTTCTTGGCCTTGCAAGGCTTTCTGTGTTACCTGTATAGTAATTAAATACTTCAAATAGGTGGCCGGAAACATCTGCGTCAAACTGACCAAGGTAATTAAAGCTAATGTTTGGATCGGGTAAGTTTAGTTTGTGTTCTTCCTCTGCTATATAATTAAGTAGGCCAAATCCGATTCCATTGTTTGGTATTGCGCGTAATTTTTCCTTCACTTCTTTTATCTGTCTGGATAGGTCTTCTGTGTATTGCATATCGAGTAAGGCTGGAAATATGGTCGTAAACCATCCAATTGTTCTGCTGATATTAGTAGTAGGTGTAATATTCTCTCTTCCATGTCCTTCCAATCCAATCAATACCTTCTGGGTTCCAAAGCAGTTACTAAGAGCGAGACCGAGGCCCGTGAGTAAGAGGTCGTTTATTTGTGTGTTGTATGCCTGATGAACAGAAGTGAGCAGTTGTTTTGTTTGATCCGATGATAATGTAAATGAAGTTGTTTTTGTCTGCTCCCTGGTGGTAGGTGTATTGTCTGCTTTGTTGATCTTGATATGCATGTTTTCTTGAATGTCCATCCAATATTTTTTCTCGTCTTGTAATTGTTTGCTTGTAGCATATTCAGATAGACGTTCGGCCCATAGCTTAAAGGATGCTGTTTTAGGAGGTAAAACAAGCTTAGCATGCTCAAGGGATAGTTTGTACAACCTGTCTATGTCTTCGAAAAGAATACGCCATGAAATACCGTCTATTACAAGATGGTGAATGACAATTAATAAAAAATCTCCGGCATTTGTGTGAAATAATCCCAGCTTCATCAGCGGACCTGTCTCTATGTTAATGCTTGCTTGGATTTTGCTGGCTTCAGATAATATACTGTCTGTATATTCTTCCTTATCTGATAGATTGATAGAGGTTAATGACAACTCAAGGTAAAGATCTTGGTTGGTTTGGATAATTGTTCTATCTCCTTGAGTAAATGTCATTCTTAATGCATCGTGATGAGTTTGTATGAATTCGAATACTTTTCTGATAATATTTTCATCAAATCCTTCTTTCCGGAAAAGCATCGCAGACTGATTGAAATGATGCCTGTCTATGTTGGTAAATTGAAAGAATTCTTTTTGGATTGGTGTTAATGGAATTGCGCCTGTTATTGTTGATTGATCAATATCAGTATGTGCCTGTTTGACCCTTGGGCTCAATTCTGCTATTGTGGCAAATTGAAGTATGTCTTTTACTTCTAGTTGCAACCCTTTATGATATAGCCGTGAAATGATTTGTATAGCTTTGATTGAATCGCCTCCTAGTTCGAAGAAGTTATCATTTATTCCTATTGTATCATTTTTAAGTAATT